>CAVQJN010000002.1:0-2226485 GCA_963712855.1 Thermoanaerobaculia bacterium | reverse complement strand
TCCGGGTTTCCGAAGGAGGTTTCGAGTTTTCGGGAGAATCGGATGGCACGCGCGACCCTCGTTGCCTCATTGATCGAGCCGCCGTCGAGTGACGGCGAGGAGATTCGTCGCCTCGCCGGCGTCGCCGACTGGCTCGAGGTGCGCGCCGACCGGGTCGGCGATCTCGATCCCGACTGGCTGCGCGACCGGTTCTCCGGTGAGCTGCTCTATACGCTGCGCTCGCGCGCCGAGGGAGGAGAATTCGCCGCTTCGCGGGAACGCCGGCGCAAGCGATTCCTGGAGTCGGCTCTGCGCTTCGATCGGGTCGATCTCGAGGGAGAGCGCGATCTCATCCCGGAGCTTCTGTCCGCGATTCCTCCCGAGCGCCGGATCGTCTCCTGGCACGGAGCGGCGCCCGATCTCGCGGCGCTGCAGAGTCGCTTCGCACATCTCGCTCGCACCGAGGCGGCGCTTTACAAGCTGGTGCCGCGCGCCGGCGCTTCGGGCGAGGAGCTCGCACCGCTCGCCATGCTGTTCGAGCTCGGGCGCGGCGATGTGGTGGCGTTCGCCGGCGGCGAGATCGGAACGTGGACCCGCCTCGTGGCGCCCCGGCTCGGCGCCGCCGTCGTCTACGGATCGGTCGGCGACACGCCGGCCGCCCCCGGTCAGCTCTCGATCGCGCGCCTGATCCGCGACTGGGGCCTGCCGGAAGCTCCGCCCGGCTTCCCGACTGTTCGGGCTGGTCGGACAGCCGGCGCTCCATTCGCTTTCACCGCGATTGCACAATGCCGCGTATCGGGAGCTCGGCCTCGACGCCCTCTACGTGCCGTTCGAGGTCGAGCACTTCGGCGATTTCTGGCTCGAGGTCGTGGAAGGGGAGTTGCTCGCCCGGATGGGCATTCCATTGACGGGTCTCTCGATCACCTCTCCCCACAAGGAGGTCGCGTTCGCGGTGGCCGGCGCGGCCAGCCCGCTCGCCAACCGGTTGCAGGCCGCCAACACGCTGGTCCTTCACCGGGGCGTCTGGGAAGCGGAATCCACGGACGGCGAGGGTGTGCTCGGTCCCTTGCGCGAGCGCGGCTTCGAGGTGCGCGGCCGGGCCGCGGTCGTGGTCGGTTGCGGTGGCGCGGGTCGCGCCGCCGCGCTGGCGCTCGACCATGCCGGCGCCGAGGTCGTGCTGGTGAACCGCAGCGTCGACCGTGGCCGAGTCGCGGCGCGGTTGCTCGGTCTTCAGTTCGTCCCCCTCGCCGACGCCGATCTGTCGCGCTTCGAGGTTGTCGTCAACGCGACGTCGGTCGGACGCCAAGCCGTCGACGAATCGCCGTTCGACGTGGCGGCGTTGCCTGACGGCGCGGCGGTCGTCGATCTCGTCTATGGAGAGGTTCCGACGAAGCTGATGGCGAGCGCGCGGGCTCGCGGGCTGCTCTCGATCGACGGCCGTGAGGTGCTCCTCCAGCAGGCGCGAACCCAGTTCGGAATCTTCACCGGGCAGGAGCTGCCGGTCGAGATGGCCCGCCGGGAGCTCGGGCTCGAGGCGAGCGAGTGACTCGCCGGGCGCGGCCGCGAGTTCGGGAGTTGTTGGCGGAGACGCTGACCCCGTTGGCGGCCTACGAGCGACTGGCGGCCATCTCGCCACGCCGCTTCCTGCTCGAAAGCGTCACCGGCGGTGAGCAGGTGGCGCGCTACAGCTTCCTCGGCGCGGGGCCGAGCGAGACGCTGCGGCTCTTTGCCGACCGGCTCGAAGTCGAGCGCGGCGCGGCGAGCGAATGCTTGCCCGGCCCGGCGCTCACCGCCCTGCACGAGAGACTCGACGGATGGACGACCGAGGGCGCGCCGCTGCCCTTCGCGGGCGGATTCGTCGGCTGTTTCGGGTTCGACGTGGTGCGGCTCGTCGAGCGTCTGCCCGCGCGGCCGCCGGATCCCTGGGGCTTGCCGGTCGCCACGCTCGGGCGCTTCGACGACATCGTGGCCTTCGATCACGCGCAACAGAAGCTCCTCCTCATCGCCAACGAAATCGAGGGAGAGCGCTCGGCGGATGAAGCGCGAGCAGGGCTGGACCGGCTCGAGGCGGCGCTCGCCGAAGGCGCGGTGGCTCGGCCGCTGCGCCTTCCGGACGGCGAGCTGCCGACCGCCGAGCCGGAGACCGTGAGTCTGGACGGCGCGGCCTACGAGCGCGCGGTCGAGCGCGCCAAGGAGCAGATCGTGGCGGGGGAGATCTTCCAGGTGGTGCTCGCGCGCTGCTTCCGGCGGCGCACGTCGGCTTCCCCGCTGGCTCTCTATCGCGCCCTGCGAAGGGTCAATCCGAGCCCTTACATGGTGCTGCTCGATCTGCCCGAGGTCGCGTTGATCGGCGCTTCGCCCGAGATGCTCGTCAAGAAGACCGGAAGGCGCGTCTGGACGCGGCCGATCGCCGGCACCCGGCGGCGTGGCGCGACGCCGGGCGAGGACGAGGCGGCCGCCGCCGACCTGCTGGCCGATCCCAAGGAACGCGCCGAGCACGTGATGCTGGTCGACCTGGGCCGCAACGATCTGGGCAAGGTGAGCCGGCCGGGCAGCGTGAACGTGGCGTCGTTTCTGGAAGTCGAGCGCTACAGCCATGTCATGCATCTGGTTTCCAGCGTCGAGGGAGACCTGAGCGAGGCGTACGGTGCGCTCGACGCGCTGCTGGCAACCTTCCCGGCGGGCACCGTTTCGGGAGCTCCCAAGATCCGCGCGATCGAGCTCCTCGACGAGCTCGAGCCCGAGGCACGCGGCTACTACGCGGGCGCGGCGGGGTATTTCTCGTTCGGTGGCGACCTGGACACCTGCATCACGATCCGGACGCTCTTCTTGCGCGACGGCGAGGTGGCGGTGACCGCCGGAGCGGGCATCGTGGCCGACTCGGTGCCGGCGCACGAACGGCGGGAGACCGAGAGCAAGGCGGCGGCGATGCTCGCCGCGGTGGCCCTGGCGGAGGTGCTGGAGGAGAGCGGGTGATCCTGGTCGTCGACAATTACGATTCCTTCACCTACAACCTCGTGCAGCTCCTCGCCGTGGCGGGCGCCGATCCGCAGGTGGTCCGCAACGATGCGGCGACGGTCGACGACCTGCTGGCGCGCGGAGCGACTGGAATCCTCCTTTCGCCGGGGCCCGGACGTCCCGAGGAAGCCGGTGTCTGCCTCGAGCTGTTGGCCCGGCGCCCGGGCGTCCCGATCTTCGGCGTCTGCCTCGGGCACCAGGCGATCGGCACTTCGTTCGGCGCCGAGGTCAGCCGCGCCGCAGTGCCGGTTCACGGCAAGACGTCGTGGGTGCGTCACGACGGCAAGGGTCTGTTCGCCGGGCTGCCGGATCCCTTCGAGGCGACGCGCTACCATTCGCTCGAGGTCGGGCGGGATTCGCTTCCCGCGGAGCTCGAGGCCGTGGCGTGGAGCGACGACGGCGTGATGATGGGGCTTCGCCACCGTGAGCTTCCTTATTGGGGTGTGCAATTTCATCCCGAATCGGTGCTGACCGTGGCGGGTCCCCGTCTGATCGACAATTTCCTCTCCCTGTGCGCCGCATGGGCGGGGAGGGCGGCTTGAGCGCCACGCCCGCCCTGCGCCGCCTGCTGGCCCGCCAGAACCTGGAGGGTGCCGAGGTCGAGGCGCTGTTCGGCCGTCTGATGGACGGCGAGCTCGCCGAGTCGGAGATGGCGGCGCTGCTCGTGGCGATGGCGATGAAGGGTGAGACCGTGGACGAGATCGTCGGCGCGGCGCGCGCCATGCGCTCCCGGGTGCGAGAAGTGCCGCACTCGCGCCCCGACGTCATCGATACCTGCGGCACGGGCGGCGACGGGCAGGGCAGCTTCAATGTCTCGACCGCGGCGGCTTTCGTCGCCGCCGCCGCGGGCATCGCGGTCGCCAAGCATGGCAACCGCGCCATCTCATCGCGCTCCGGGAGCGCCGACGTGTTGGCGGCGCTGGGCGTTCCGATCGAGATCGCGCCCGAGGTGTCGGCTCGACAGCTCGACGAGATCGGACTCGCGTTCCTGTTCGCACCGCTCCACCATCCGGCCATGAAGGCGGTGGCGCCGGTGCGCCGGGCGCTCGGCGTGCGCACGATCTTCAATCTGCTCGGTCCGCTCACCAATCCGGCCGGGGCGCGACGTCAGGTGATGGGCGTCTTCGCCGCCGACCTCGTGGAGCCGATCGCGTGCGTGCTGGCCGACTTGGGCGCCGAGCGCGCGCTCGTCGTGCACGGCTCGGACGGTCTCGACGAGATCACGACCACCGGACCGACGCGGGTCGCCGAGGTGGGGAAGGGTGGGGTGAGAGTTCGCGAGGTCACGCCGGAGGAACTGGGCGTCGGGCGGGGTCGGCCGGCCGATCATGCCGGCGGAACGCCCGCGGAGAACGCGGCGACGATGAGGCGGCTCCTCGCCGGCGAGCCGGGTCCGTTGGCCGAGCTCGTCGCCGCCAACGCCGGCGCGGCGCTCTACGTCGCGGAAGAGGCGGAAGATCTGCGCTCCGGCGTCGAACGGGCACGCCGGATTCTCACCTCGGGCGCCGCCGCCGAGAAGCTCTCCGACCTGCGGACCTTCCGCTGAGCCGAGCGGCGACGGAACGAACGTGCGTCCCCTGCCGAACATTCTGCGCGAGATCGTGGCGCGGCGCCGCGAACGGTACGCGGTCGGCGAGGCGCAAGACGTTCTTTCGGAAGGCGTGGGAACGCTTGCCCGCCTCGACCCGGCGAGCCATCGATTCCTGGGCGCGCTCGCGGCGAGGCGGGGCCGCGCGGTGATCGCCGAGGTCAAGCTCGGCTCGCCCAAGCTGGGTTCCCTGGTGGACCGCGTCGACCCGGAGCGCCAGGCGGAGACCTACGCGAGAGCTGGCGCGGCGGCGCTTTCGGTCGTGGTCGAGCCCGATTTTTTCTGCGGCAGCGTCGATCTGCTGAGACGCGCCAAGCGCGCGGCGGACCTGCCCACGATAGCCAAGGACTTCGTCGTGCATCCTCGCCAGCTCGATGAGGCCGCCGAGGCCGGCGCCGACGCGATCCTGCTGATCGCGGCGCTCTATCGGCCGGACGATCTCGCCCGGTGGGCCACGCTGGCCCGCCAACGGAACCTGGCGCCGCTCGTCGAGATCCATGACGCCTCCGACCTTGCCTCCCTCGCTGGCGCGAGTTGGGAGGTGGTGGGCGTCAACAACCGCGACCTGCGTACCTTCGAGGTGGATCTCGACCACTCGGTCGAGATGCGTCCCCGCCTGCCCGAGGGGGCGCTCAGCGTGGCGGAGAGCGGCATCGCGCGTCGCGCCGACGTCGAGCGTTTGCGGAACGCCGGCTTCGACGCTTTCCTGATCGGCGAGAGCTTGCTGCTGGCTCCCGACCCCGCCGCCCAGCTCGCGGAGCTCCTGGGATGAAAGGCAGCCCTTTCCAGTGGCCGCGGCATCGCCCGCTGGTCAAGATCTGTGGCCTGACGCGACCCGAGGACGCCCGCGCCGCGATCGACCTGGGCGCGGATCTCATCGGCCTCAACTTCTGGCCGCGCAGCTCCCGCCACGTGGACCGGGCAGCCGCCCGCGAGATCGTCGCCGCAGCAGGTTCCCAGGCTCTCGTCGTCGGCGTCTTCGTCGATGCTTCCCGAGAGGAGATTCGCGAAACCTGTCTGGAGCTCGGCCTCCAACTCGCGCAGCTGCATGGCGAGGAGCCGCCGGAGCTGGCCGATGGACTTGGCGCTCCTGTCTTGAGAGCCTTTTCGTCTTTCCCTTCTATGGAAGTTTTTTCTGCTTGGGGGGCCGCTCGGGGATTTCTCCTCGACGCAGCCGCTGGCGTCGCGCGCGGTGGCACGGGAAGAAGCTGGAGCTTCGCGGAACTGCGCGAATTGCCGCAGGACGATCGGCCCCGTCTGATCGCCGGCGGCATCCGCCCGGAGAACGTTCGCGAGGCGCTCTCAGCGAGCGGCGCCGACGGGGTGGACGTGGCGTCTGGCGTCGAGCGAGCACCCGGCATCAAGGATCGGGAGAGAATGGTCCGGCTCTTCGAGGAGATTCGACGTGTCGCGAACTAGAGATTGGAAGAAGCAGCCCGACGCGGCCGGCCGATTCGGACCTTACGGCGGGCGCTTCGTTCCCGAAACGCTCATGGCGCCGCTCGCCGAGCTGTCGAAAGCGTACGACTCGGCGCGCCGCGATCGAGCCTTCCGCACCAAGCTCCACGACTTGTTGGCGAGCTACGCCGGTCGCCCGACGCCACTCAGCTTCGCCGAGCGCTTGTCGCGCCAGCTGGGCGGCGCGCGCATCTACCTCAAGCGCGAGGACCTGCTGCATACCGGCGCGCACAAGCTCAACAACGCGCTCGGGCAGGCGCTGCTCACCCGCCGCATGAAGAAGGAGCGGGTCGTCGCCGAGACGGGCGCCGGCCAGCATGGCGTCGCCACGGCCACCGCCGCGGCGCTGCTCGGCCTGCGCTGCACGATCTACATGGGGTCCGAGGACATGCGCCGGCAGCATCCGAACGTCGAACGCATGCGACTGCTCGGGGCCGAGGTCGTGGCGGTGGAAGCCGGGAGCCGAACCCTCAAGGACGCGATCAACGAAGCGATGCGCGACTGGGTCACCAATGTCCGCACGACCCATTACCTGCTCGGCTCGGTGCTCGGTCCGGACCCCTTCCCCCGCATGGTGCGCGACTTCCATCGCGTGATCGGGATCGAGGCGAAGAAGCAGCTCCAGCGCCGCATCGCCCGCCCACCCGACGCTTGTGTGGCCTGCGTCGGCGGCGGTTCGAACGCGCTCGGCCTGTTCACCGCCTTTCTGGACGACCCGCGGGTCCGTCTGATCGGCGTCGAGGCTGGCGGAGTCGGCGAGGCGCCGGGCGAGCACGCGGCGCGCTTCGGCGCGGCGGGGAGCGGGGTCGGCGTCCTGCACGGCACCAAGACCCGGATCCTCGAGGACGCCGACGGACAGATCTTGCCGACCCATTCCGTATCGGCCGGTCTCGACTACCCGGCGGTCGGCCCGGAACATGCCCTGCTCGCCGACCTCGGCCGGGTCGAATACACGCGGGCGAGCGACGCCGAAGCGATCGCCGCCTTCCACCTGCTGGCCGAGACCGAGGGCATCCTGCCGGCGCTCGAGAGTGCTCATGCCTTGGCCGAAGCCGTTCGGCGCGCGTCGCGGATGCGCAAGAGCCGCGTCCTCCTGGTCAATCTTTCGGGCCGTGGCGACAAAGATCTCGAGACCGTGCTCGCCTGGGACCGCGCGCACGGTCGGGAGGGGCTCGCATGAACGCCGTCCGCGATGCTTTCGTCCGGGCGCGAGCCGAACGCCGCGCCGCCTTCGTCCCTTATCTCACCGCGGGCGACCCCGATCTCCGGACCACCGGCGAGCTGGTCGTGGCGCTCGAGCGGGCGGGCGCCGACCTGGTCGAGCTCGGAGTGCCGTTCAGCGATCCGATCGCCGACGGACCGGTGAACCAAGCCGCCGCGGCGCGCGCCCTCGCGTCGGGCACCACCCTGGTGGGCATCCTCGAAGAAGTCGCGGCCGTCCGGCGGCGGTGCCACGTGCCGATCGTTCTCTTCACCTACTTCAACCCGCTGCTGCGCTACGGACTGGCGCGCTTCGCCGAGCACGCTTCGGAGTCGGGCGTCGACGGCGTGCTGTGTGTGGATCTGCCCCCCGAAGAAGCGGCGGGGGAGTACCTGGAGGCGCTGCACGGGGCCGGCCTCGACACGATCTTCCTCCTGGCTCCCACCTCGACCCCGGATCGGATGCGCGCCGTGGCGCGGGTGGGCACCGGCTTCGTCTATTACGTGTCCCGTACCGGCGTGACGGGAGAACGGGGCGAGCTACCCGAGGAGCTCGCGCGCCAGGTCAAGTCGGTGCGCAAGCGCGTCGACCTTCCCGTCGCGGTGGGGTTCGGGATCTCGACCCGGGAGCAGGCGCGCGCGGTGGCGCAGATCGCGGACGGGGTCGTGGTCGGCAGCGCCCTGGTCCGCATCGTCGGGGAGCACGGTGACGAGGCGAATCTCGTGTCGCTGGTGCAGGAGCGGGCGCAGCGGCTCGCCGAAGCGGTCCACGGCGTGGATCGCTAGCGCGGCGAGATGGAGCTCGAGATCGAATCCGCGATCGGACCTCTCCGTCGAAAGGCAGGCAGGCGGCTCGTGGCCCGGCACTTGCCTCGCTGAGGAATCGGCAGGAAACTGAGCCCGACATGCCGGTCGAGACCCATGTTGTCGAAGCACGGACGCACGGCAGGTATCTGGTCCGCCCGCCAACGGCCGATGCCGTGGGCATCCTGGTCGGTTTCCATGGCTACCAGGAGACGGCGGCCCGGCACATGGACGAGCTCGATTCGATTCCCGACGCGGCCGGGTGGGCGCGCGTGGCGGTCGACGCGCTGCATGCCTTCTTCGCCCGCAGCTCGGGAGACGGCAGGGTCGTGCGCGGCTGGATGACCCGCGACCTGCGCGACGAGGCGATTCGCGACAACGTCGAATACGTGCGCGGCGTGCTCGACGCGGTGCGGCGTCGTTTCGGCTGGACGCTCCCCGTGGTCACGCTCGGCTTCTCGCAGGGCGCCTCGATGGCTTGGCGGGCGGCGCTTCTCGCGGGACACGAAATCGCAGCGACGATCGCCCTGGGCGGCGACGTGCCCCCGGAGATGGCCAACCTTCCGGACGGTAGCGCGTTTCCGAAGCGAGCGCTCCTGGCGCGCGGCGATGCCGACGATTGGTACAGCGGGGCAAAGTTGGAAGCCGACCAGGCCCTGCTCGAGATGCGCCGGGTCGAGGTCGAGACCCTGGTCTTCCCGGGCGGGCACGCATGGACCGACCTCTTCCGCCATGCCGTGGCGGGCTTTCTCGAAGCCTGCGAAGGTTGAACCGGAGGCGGGCCTAGCTCGACTCGGCGCGTGAGCTCTTGCGCATCCGCCAGGCCTGGATGCCGACCGGCAGGACCGAGAGGATGATGACCAGCACGATCACCTGCTCGATGTGGCGCTGCACGAACGGGATCTGACCGAAGTAGTAGCCGAGCAGGGTCATCGCGCAGACCCAGCCGATCCCGCCGAGAATGTTGTAGACGACGAACCTCGGATACTTCATCTCGCCGATCCCGGCCACCACCGGCGCGAAGGTGCGGGCAAAAGGCATGAAACGCGCCAGCACGATCGTGACCGCGCCGTATTTCTCGTAGAACTTCTTCGTCTCGAGCAGATGACGACGCTTGAACCACCGGCTCTCGGGGCGGTGGTAGAGGGCCGCACCGGCCTTGCGTCCGATGAAATAGCCGGTGGAGTCCCCGACGATGGCCGCGATCGAGAGCGCCACCAGGATCTCGGTCAGGTCGAGGGCGTCGGTGGTCGCCGCGACGAAGCCCGCCGTCACCATGAGCGAATCGCCGGGCAGGAAGAAGCCGACCAGGAGACCCGTCTCGGCGAAGACGATCGCGATCAGGACGCCGAGCCCGCCCCAGCGGATCATCTGGGTGATCCCCTCGACGGTGGTGATCAGGTGAATAAAGTCGTGGATCTTGTCCAAGAGGGTCCCGGGGCGATGCGCGAAGCCGGCGGAATCTATCAGACGGCGGCCCTCTCCCTTGGCGCCCAGTGGTGGTGACGCGTTGCCGCGGCGACGAGATGCGCCGGTCTGGGCGCTCCGACTCCTGGAGCGAGGCCAAAGCCCGTACAATCGCCCCTTCCGCCATGGGATCCGTCGAGAATCCGAGCGCTCCGAGTTCGAACTCCCGCCGGCGAGGCCTGCTCGGCCGCGTCCCGGCCGTCGTTCTGCTCTCCTTCTCCTCCGGGCTGCCCCTCGGGCTCGTCTGGATCGCGATTCCCGACTGGATGCGATCGATCGGGGTCGACATTCGAGTCGTCGGCCTCTTCACGCTCGCCCAGGCGCCCTGGTCGTTCAAGTTCGTCTGGTCGCCTCTGATGGACCGCTATCACCTGCCGTTCGGGGGGCGGCGGCGAGGCTGGATCGCGCTCGCGCAAGCGGCCTTGCTCGCCTGCGGCCTGTTGCTCTCCGGGGCCGGCGATCGACCCGAAGCGCCCTGGGTGATTCTGGCGCTGACCCTGGCCATCTCGATCTCCGCGGCCTCGCAAGACATCGCGATCGACGCCTACGCGGTCGATGTCCTGCGTCGCGAGGAGCACGGCGTCGCGGTGGGACTGCGGACCGCCCTTTATCGCGCCGGGATGACCATGGCGGGCGGCCTCTCGATCTGGGCTGCGTCCGCCTTCGGCTGGGGCACCGTGAATCTGGTCCTCGCCCTCGTCTACGCGCCGCTGATCCTCGTGTCCTGGCGGGCGCCCGAGCCGGAGGAGCCGGCGGCCGAGCCACGCTCTTTACGGGACGCGATCTGGCAGCCTTTTCTCGAATGCCTGTCGCGTCATCGCGCGGTCGAGATCCTGGTTTTCGTCGTGCTCTACAAGCTGTCGGACAGCCTGTCGCAATCCCTGTTGCGGCCCTTCCTTCACGACATGGGCTACAACGAGTTCGACCGCGGCTTCGTGTTGGGCACGGTCGGAGTCGCGTTGACGATCGTCGGCACGCTGCTCGGCGGCATGGCGTGCAATCGGATAGGGCTCGGCAACGCGCTCTGGGTGTTCGGATTCCTGCAGATCTTCTCGAACATCGGCTACGTGCTGATCACCTACTGGCCCGGCGGACGTCCGATCATGTACGGCGCCATGTCGTTCGAGCTCATCACGAGCGGGCTCGGGATGGGAGCGTTCGGCGTGCTGCTGCTGCGAATCACCGAAAAGCGCTTCTCGGCGACTCAGTACGCGCTCTTCTCGAGCCTGTTCGGCCTGCCGCGCATCCTCGCCGGTCCGGTCACTGGTCTGATCGTGGATGCGGCCGGCTGGCGGTGGTTCTTCTGGGTGACGATCGCAGCGGGCGTGCCCGGCCTGCTGATGCTGCAGCGCTTCTCGCCGATCGGCGTTCGCGAGCCGCAGTTCCACGCGGAGGTCGAGGTGAAGCGCCGCCGGATGAGCGCGCGAGAGATCGGCGCGCGGGGAGTCGCCGGAGCGCTCTGCACGCTCTTGTTGGGCGGCGCGTGGATGATCCTCCTGCGGGCGATCAAGGTCTTCCGTTCCCACGCCGGCGCCGGCTTCGATCTCGGGGCGGCCGCCGCGGCGTTCTTCCGCCCCACATCGATCGGCGAATGGACCGAGGTCGTCGCGCTTCTGGTGGTTGCCGCCGGCGCCGGACTCGCGACCGCGGCGCTCTTCGTGGCGCGACATGGCGGAGCAGGAGATCGGTCCGCTTTCGGGAGTACCGCGTGACGGACGGCGGGGCGCAACCGCGGGTGCGGAGCACCGGCTGGACGGCGCTCACGAGTCCGCGGCGGCGACTCGTCTCGCTCTTCGTGCTCGCGTTGCTGGTCACGGCCACGGGCCGCGCCGCCGCCGCGTCCTCGCCACCGGCGGATGCGGCCGGCCGGCACTGGCAGGCCGGACAACAGCTCGCGAAGGCGATCACCGTCGCCACGGGAGTTCCCATCTCGCCGCTGCTCGGGGTCTCCGGCCTGCTCGCCTACCGCTGGTGGGTGACGCCCGGGCCGCTACGCGACGGGCTTCCCTGGTACGTTCACCCCGGCGCGTGGGGCCTCGGCGTCGCCTTGGCGCTGCTCTTCGCGCTCAACACGACGATCGGTGGCCTGGTGCCCGGCCTCAAGAAGCCGATGGACTTCGTCGAGCACTACGAGAACCAAGTCTCGGCGCTTCTCGCCAGCCCGATCGTGCTCCTCGAGATCCACCGCATACTGGCCGGCCTGCCGCCGCTTCAAGCCGGCGCGGCGCCACACTCCATTCCGGGCGCCGCGGCGCTCGCCGGCCTCGGTGCCGGCTTGCTGCACGGCATCGTCACCTTCGCCGGTGGCCTCTTCTTCCTGACCATCTTCGCGATCGTCTTCCTGGCCTTCCACGCCATCCAGGTCTTGATCGCGCTCTCCCCGTCGGCGTTGCTCGACCTCGGCCTGCGGGGCTTCCGCTTCGCCGTGCTGATCACCGCGGCGATGGCGGCCTCGGTTCACCCCTACGTCGGCGCCGCGTTCGGGCTCCTGATTCTCTTCGCGGCGACGTTGATCGCCGGTTGGGCGTTCCGCCTCATGGTCCTGGGGAGCATCTTCGCGCGCGACCTCCTCTTCGGATCCCGGACGGAGACGGGCGGCGCCTCGGTCGCGAGTCCGCAGGCCTTCTCGGGGCGCGGCCTCGCCGGCGCGCCGGTGCGCAGCTATGGACGTTTCGAGGCGGACCCGCAGGGGCGGCGTCGCTTCGTCTGGCGGCCCTGGCTTCTGTTGCCGCGGCGTCGCATCGACCTGCCGGCCGGGGACGGTCGCGCGATCCGTCGCGGCTGGCTGTCGCCGTCGCTGTTTCGGATTGGCGCCGTGCGGGAGCCGACCCTGGCGCGGTTCCCACCCCGCTATCGCGGGCGGGAGGAGGCCTTGCGCGAGGCGCTCGGCGCCGACGAGGTCCGGGACGGCCGGGTCGTGCGCGGCCTCCGGGCTGCGTGGCGCTGGCTCCGCGCCACCATCCGGGGCGAAGAGGCGGCGGAGCCGGGCGCGGCCGGCTGACCGCGGTCGTTCCCGGAGCTCGCGCCGACGGGCGGCGGGCTCCCGCCCGAAGGTGTCGCTCGCGCCGGCGCCCGAGCCGATACGATGCGCCCACCATGACCCGAAGACTCGCCACGATTCTCGTCGCGGCGCTGGCGGCCGCGCCCGCCGTCGCCGGCACCCTGCACGATCCCGCCGAGGCGCATCTCGCCGACGTGCGCCAGCTCACCTTCACCGGCGACAACGCCGAGGCGTACTGGTCCTCCGACGGCACGCGACTGATCTTCCAGTCGACCCGGAAGCCCTTCGACTGCGACCAGATCTTCGAGATGCCGGCGTTCGAGAAGGGAGAAGCCAAACTGGTGTCGAGCGGCCGAGGGCGCACCACTTGCTCCTACTTCTTTCCGGGTGACCAGAAGATCCTCTGGTCGGCGACGGACGATCACGCGAGCGCCTGTCCGCCGCGGCCCGACCTCTCGCAGGGCTACGTCTGGCGGGTCGATCCGGACTACGAGATCTATGTCGCCGATCCGGACGGCTCGCACCGGGTTCGACTCACCGACAATCGCGCCTACGACGCCGAGGCGACCATCTGCTCGCGCGACGGCTCGATCCTGTTCACCTCCGACCGCGACGGCGATCTCGACCTCTACCGGATGGACGCCGACGGCTCGAACGTGAAGCGGCTGACGGACACGCCCGGCTACGACGGGGGCGGATTCTTCTCGGCCGACTGCTCCAAGATCGTCTGGCGCGCTTCGCGGCCACGCGGCGAAGCGCTCGATACGTACCAGAAGCTGCTTGCGCAGGGGTTGGTCCGGCCCTCTCAGCTCGAGCTCTGGGTCGCCGACGCCGACGGCGGCAACGCCCACCAGGTGACCCACCTCGGCGTCGCGTCGTTCGCGCCCTATTTCTATCCGGACGGCCAGCGAATCGTCTTCTCGTCGAATTACGGAGACCCCAAGGGACGCGAGTTCGACATCTGGGCGATCGACGTCCAGGGCACCCGGCTGGAAAGGTTGACCTACACGGGCGGCTTCGACGGTTTTCCGATCTTTTCTCCCGACGGCAAGTGGCTCGCCTTCGCGTCGAACCGCAACCAGGCCCAGCCGGGGGAGACGGACATCTACGTGGCCCGCTGGACCGATGCCCCCGTCACACCGACGGTCGAGCTCCCGGCGGACCGCTTCCAGGCCGCCGCGGCTTGGCTCTCCGACGACGCGCGGGAAGGGCGCGGCATCGGCACGCAAGGGCTCGCCGACGCGGGCGCTTGGCTGGAGGTGCAGTTCCGGGCGCTCGGCCTGGCTCCGGCGGGGGAGGACGGGAGCTATCGTCAGCCGTTCTCGGTCGAGACCGAGGTGCGCTCGGCCGCGCAGACGTCGGTGGAGCTCGACGGACGCGCCTTGGCGGCCGACCAGTACGTGCCGACCGCCTTTGCCTCGCCGGGACCGGCGAGCGGGGATCTGGTCGTCGCGGGCTGGGGCATCACCTCGCAGGAGCCGAAACACGACGACTACGCGGCACTCGACGTGAAGGGGAAGGTCGTCCTGGTGCGCCGGTTCGTGCCGCCGGGCGACGAGTTCCGGGGCACCGAGATGGAGCGCCGCTGGGGCGACCTGCGCTACAAAGCGTTCAACGCCCGCGAGCACGGGGCCGTGGCCCTGCTGGTGGCCGACCTGCCGATCCCGGACCCCGCGCACCCGGAGGACATACCGCCGGACGCTCCGCTGCCGCGCTTGCGCCCGGAGGATGGCGGCGACGTCGGCATTCCGGTCGTGGTCTTGACTCGGGACGCGGCGCGGCCGCTCTTCGACGGCGCCCATTCGGCGCGGCTCGCCGTGCAGCTCGAGCGCGACTACGCGCCCACCTTCAACGTGGTCGGTCGTCTCGATCCGGCGGGCTCTCCGGTCGATGACCGGGTGGTGGTGATCGGAGCGCATTACGATCACCTCGGGTATGGCGGGCCCGCCTCGCTCGAGCCCGGTTCGCACGAGATCCACAACGGCGCCGACGACAACGCCTCCGGCGTCGCGGCGGTGCTCGAAGCGGCCCGCTCGCTGGCTGCGCGGCGGAGCGAATTGCGCCGGCCGGTCGTCTTCGTGGCGTTTTCCGGCGAAGAGCGCGGCACCCTCGGCTCGACCTTCTTCGTGCGCCATCCGCCCGCCGGTCTCGCGGTCGCCAAGCTGGCGGCGATGGTCAACCTCGACATGGTGGGCCGGCTGCGCCAGCAGAAGCTGACCGTCTTCGGGATCGACACGGCGGCCGAGTGGAAGGACGAGGTCGACCGCGTCTGCGCGAGCGAGCACCTCGACTGCCAGCTGAACGGAGACGGCTATGGGCCGTCCGACCACACGCCTTTCTACGCCGCCGGCGTGCCGGTGCTCTACCTCTTCACGGGGACTCACGACCAGTACCATCGGCCGTCGGACGACGCCGCTCTGCTCAACGCGACCGGAGGCGCCGAGATCGCGAAAGTGGCGGCGCGCTTCGTCTTCGACATCGATACCGGGGATCGGCCGCCGACCCTGCGCGAGGCGCCCGCGCCGCCTCCTCCATCCGGCGACGTGCGCAGCTATGGCGCTTCGATGGGGACGATCCCGGATTACGGCGGCCCGGGCGAAGGCCGGACCGGTGTGCTTCTCGCGGGAGTCCGTCCGGGCGGACCTGCCGATCAGGCGGGACTACGGCGCGGCGACATCCTGATCGGCCTCGCCGGCCGGGAGATCCGCAATGTCGAGGATTTCGTCTACGTCCTGCGTCAGGCGCATCCCGGCGAGCGGGCGCTGGCGATCATCCTGAGGGACGGCAAGCGCCTCGAGGTGCAGATCAAGTTCGGTCAAGCGTCGCGCCGCATCTGAGATGAGGCGCGGGCTCTCCGGCCACCGCCTTCGATTCACCGCGGCGCTGAGGCTGCTCGTCGTCGCCACGGTCGTCGCGACGGGTTGCGGCCGCGCGCCGCGTCCGCCGCGCCCGCCGGTCGACCCGGCGGCCACGGAGCGGTTCGCGCGCGATGTCTCCCGGCTGACCGATGACCAGCTGCTCGGCCGGGCCGTGGGCACGCCGGGACTCGAGACGGCGGGCGAGTGGATCGAGGAGCGCTTCCGCAAGCTCGGCTTGCGGCCGGCCGGAGATGCGGACGGCTACCGTCAGAGTCTCACGGTCGACCCGGCGCGCTGTCCGCCGGTGGTGCGAGCGGCGATCCCCGGCGGCGAGCGCCCGCCGGCCTTCAACCTCGTGGGGCGCCTCGACCCCGGGGCCACGCCGCGCGATGATCGCTTGCTGATCCTGGGCGCGCACTACGACCATCTCGGACACACGGGCTCGGTTCCGGGCGAGATCTACAGCGGCGCCGACGACAATGCCTCGGGAGTGGCCGCGCTCCTCGAGACCGCGCGGACGCTCTCGCGGGAGCGAGTGCGGCTCGCGCGTGCGGTCCTCTTCGTCGCTTTTTCGGGTGAGGAATGCGGGTTGGCCGGGTCGCACCGGTTCGTGCGCCACCCCCCTCCGGGACTCGAGCGGCACCGTATGTTCGCAATGGTGAATCTGGACATGGTGGGGCGGCTGCGCAACGACACCTTGCTGGTCACGGGGCTCGACGCCGCGGCCGGCTGGAACGGAGAGGTGGCTCGCGCCTGCTCGCGGCATGGTCTGACCTGCCGCCCGGCGCTCAACATCGTCGGGCCGTCGGACCACATCTCGTTCCTCCTCGCCGGCGTTCCGATGCTCTATCTGAGCACCGGTGGGCATCCCGACTACCACACCCCGCGCGACAAGGCAGGCCGCTTGAACATGGAGGGCGGCTCCCGCGTCGCGGCGACGGTCGCCGACCTCCTGATCGAGCTGGCTGAGCGGCCGGACGCGCCTCGCTTGCGTCGCCTCGGTCCCCGTTCCGGGGCGCCTCGATGATGGCGTCGATCGGCGGACACTACTGGACGCTTCGGCCCGTGGTGGCCGCGCTGCTGCGGAAGCCGCGCCCAGGCGCCACGTCGCATCCCTGGTCGCTCGACTTCGTCGACCGGGACGTCGGTTCGATCACCCTCACCGGCGTCCAGACGGCGGGCTCGAACGGTGGCGCGGCGCTGCTGATCCACGGGCTCGGTGGCAGTGCCGACAGCAGCTACCTCTTCGCCATCGAACGGGCTCTGGTCGGTCGCGGCTGGACGACGCTGCGGGTGAACCTGCGCGGAGCGGACCGGCGCGGCGACGACTTTCAGCATGCCGGCTTTACCGACGACCTGCCGAGGATTCTCTCCGCGCCGCCGCTCGGTGGAGCGGAGAGAATCGTTCTCGTCGGGGTCTCGCTGGGCGGTCATTTGGCGCTCCGCTACGCGGCGGAGCGCGGACTTCCAACGCCGAACGCGGTGGTCTCGATCTGCGCGCCGCTCGATCTCGACCGCAGCGCCGGCGCGATCGACGCGCCGCGAGCGTGGCTCTACCGCCACTACCTGTTGCGTGCGATGAACGAGATCTACACGCAGGTCGCCATGCGGCGGCGCGCCCCGACGCCGCTCGAGCGGGTGCGCGCGGCGCGCCGCATTCGGGTCTGGGACGGGCTGGTCGTGGCGCCGCGTTTCGGATTCACGTCGGCCGAGGACTACTACGCGCGGGCCAGCGTGGGGCCGCTGCTGGGACGGATCGAAGTGCCGACCTGGATCGTCGCCGCGCCGGGGGATCCGATGGTGCCGCCGGCGACGCTTCGTCCGGCTCTCGCGCGGATTTCGGGCTCGACTGAGATGACCTGGGCCAAGCGCGGCGGGCACGGCGGCTTCCCGCCGTCGCTCGATCTTGGCACGGGAGGCCCGCCCGGTCTCGCCGGGCAGGTCTGCGGCTGGCTCGAGTCGCGGCTCTGAAGACCGTCAGTCGGCGGTGCGCAGGCGCACGTCGCCGGAGCCGGTGTCGATCGTCCCCGACCCGTCGCCGGCGCCGAGGTCGGCCACCAGGTCGCGATGCCGCAGGCTGTGGATGCGCACGTTCGGGACGTCGAGATCGATGTCGCCGCTTCCGGTGGAGACCTTGAGCCGAACCGAAGGCACGGCGGACAGAGTCAGCGTGACGTCGCCCGAGCCCGTGTCGACATAGAGATCGCGCACCGCGCCGAAGTCGCCCGCCACGCGCACGTCGCCGGAACCGGTATCGGCGCGGAAGCGCCGGCCGACCACGACGTTGCGTCCGGTCACGTCGCCGGATCCGGTGTCGGCGTCGATCGAGCCTTGGCAGTCGACGATCTCGACATCGCCCGACCCGGTGTCCGCGGTCAGCTTGTCGCCTCGAACCCGCTGCATGTGCACGTCGCCGGATCCGGTGTCGGCGTCGACGCTGCCTTCGTGCCCGGTCACCACGACGTCACCGGAACCCGTATCGACGGCGAGCCGTCCCTTGCCGCCGCTCGCCTCGACGCCGCCGGAGGCGGCATCGAGCTTCTGGTCGGCCACCACGTCGCGCGAGTGCAGCAGACCGACCTGATTGCGGACCTCGATCGCGAGGCCGGACGGCTCGACGCTCGCCGGGACCTCGATCCGGAAGTCGGCATAGAGCACCGCGGCGTCGGACGAGGGGTGTCCGGTCACCTGCACGCGTTCTCCCAGATAGCGAACGCTCGAGTTGTTGCCCCAGGAGAGAAACCAGGGGAGATCGGCGTCGCGGGTGGGGTGGCGCGGGTAGTAGTAGCGGGAGTGCCGGCCGGTCGGATAGACGGCGCGTACGGTCAGCCGTTCGCCGCTGACCTCGAATTCGACCTTCAGTCCGTCCGCGAGTTGGGCGGCGGTCGCGCCGTCCGACGGATCCGCGTAGACGGTGCCCGAGACGTGGATCTTGTCTCCCGAAGTGCCGACCACGGTCATCTCGCCGACCAGGTTTTCGACGTGGATACGGTGGATGGAGCCGGCGTCGAAGCTGCGGTCGAACGGGCGCTCGACCGCGGCGGCGAGCAGTGGGGAAGCCGCGATCGCGACCAGGGTCGCGCCGGCGAGAACGGGCCTCAAGAGGCCCCGCGGACTGAAGCGTTGACGAGATTGGAGCATTGACCCTCCCTTCGTGGGTTGCTCTTCCTTGTACCGGCACAGGCGGCGAAAGGTTTCGCGCCGGGTCCGCTGCCTGGTCCAGGCGAGGCGGCGGACGAAATCGCGGCATGCGATGCAACTTCTTATAAGCGAAGGATTTGATGTCGGATTGCGCCCTCCCGGGCGACCGCGACCGCAACTTTTCGATAGCCGCCGGTCGACGCACGGCGGACAATTTCCGCAGCTTGCAAGGGAGAGAGACATGACTTCGACCTCACGCCTCCTCGTGGCGATTCTGACCGCGCTGGTCGTGAGCGGCGCTTCGTTGGCCGCCGAACCGGACGCTGCGCAACGGGCCACGGCCGCCTATCAGGCCCGGGACTGGCCGGCCACCGAAGCTGCGGCGCTCGAGATGCTGACCACGAACGTGAACAGCGCCCAGGCCCACTTCTTCCTGGCGGTGGCGCTCATGCACCGGCACGAAGCCGAGCAGTCGTTCGCGCATCTGGACGAGGCCGCGAAGCTCGGCTATCCGGCCTTCGCGGTGGAGTTTCGGCGAGCTTGCGCCGACGCGGCCCTCGGCCGGCTCGACGAGGCTTTCAGCGCGCTCCGTCGAGCGGTCGCGGCCGGCTTCGTCCAGACGCGGGCGCTCACCGGCGAGCCGCTGCTCGCGGCGGTGCGTTCCGACGCCCGGTACGCGGAGATCGAGGCGGCGATCGAGAAGGCGCAGCATCCCTGCCGGAACGACGCGCGGTACCGTCAGTTCGACTTCTGGCTGGGCACCTGGGACGTTCGTCCAAACGGCGCCCCCGACTCGACGCCCCCTTCCGAGAACGTGGTGACGCTGGAATTTGACGGCTGCGTGGTCGTGGAGCACTGGACCGGTCGCAGCGGAGTGACCGGATCCAGCTTCAATATCTTCGATGCCAGTCGCGGAGAGTGGTTCCAGACCTGGGTCGACTCGAGCGGGGCCTTGCACGAATACCACGGCAATCCCGACCCGCAGGGCGACATGATCCTCGAGGGCACGACGCCCGGCGGTCCCGGGCAGGTCATGCGCCTGCCGACCCGCCTGAGCTTCTTCCGGCTCGGACCGGACAAGGTCCGCCAATTCAGCGAGAGCTCCACCGACGGCGGCAAGACGTGGAGCGTGAACTACGACCTGATCTACGTCCGCCGACCCGGCAGCGCCACTCCCTGAGGGGCCAAACGGCCCAGCCTTCGCCAGCTCGACGGAGCGACTCCGAATCGGCGATGGAAGGCCGCAGTGAAGTGGCTGTGGCTCGAGAAGCCGAGATCGTGCGCGATACCCGATAGGTCGGTGTCTCGGCCCGTGATCCTCTCGAGGGCGACCCGGAGCCGCAGCTCGAGACGCGCGGCGTGGAGCGAGGTTCCCGTGACGGCGCTGAAGACATGCGCGAGATGAAAGGGGGACACGTCGAGCTCGGTCGCCAGGTCGTGGAGACGGGCCGCCGTCTCGAGACGCTTGGCGAGCAACTCTCTCGCCGCGTCGGCAAGCTCCCTGGCGCGTCGCCGGCGGGGGCGCACGCATTCCGCGCCGCGGCGGTCGCGTGCCGCCGAGAAGAGAACTCGGTACACGATCGAGAGGATGCCTTCTTCCACCTCGAGCGGTTCCACGATGCCGGCACGAATGCGCCGGAAGAGACTCCGCTGGTCACGGTAGAGCGCCGCGTTGGACGGAGCTCGTTCCCAGCGGTACGGCTGTTCCGGCGTATCGGCGGACCGCGGCTCGACGCGCGCGGCGACCTCTCGCGCCAAGTCGTTGGAAAGTGCCCACCAATCCGAGCGGTCGCCGTCGGCCGAGATCGGAAAGCGCCTGTAGCGTTGCCCCCGGTTGTAGATCGTGGTGACGAGCGGGTCGGCCACGAAGGCTTCGCCGTCGCGGTGCTGGATCCAGACGCTGGTGCGCGGAAAGACGACGAGAAACCGCTCGATCGGACCGGTGTCCTCGAAGATCGGCTCGTCGACCGGACAGCGGAAGGTGCCGACACCGAAGCTGTCGCCGTCGTAGACGGGCGTGCTCAATCGCCGGCGGAGCTCGCTCGAGGACTGGGGATCTTCGTGCACGGGCCAGCGATGTTAGTGCATGCCCGCACGCGCGGCTCGACGCGCTTTCAGAAGCGGTAGCCGAGCTGAAGGAGGGCGCGGCTGCCGTCGAAGTCGTCGCCGCGGTCGATCTCGTACTCTCCATACAGCCAGAGGCGATAGGGGAGTTGGAGATCGCCGGACAGGCGCGCCCAGTGATTCGAGCGCGGAGACGGACCGAAGCTGGTCGGCAGACGGGTCTGCGAAGCGCCGACGGTCAGCCCGAGATCGTGTCCGCCGGTGAACATCCAGCGGCCCCGCAGGTTGGTCACCCATCCGTCGGCGGTCCCTCCGTTGTAGGTCGACACATCGCCGCCCAGGTAGAGGGGCCAGCCGAAGGCGCGACTGTCGAACAGGGAGAGAAAGGCCGTGTTGGTCGAGTCGGATCCCGAGTCGGCGCGCTCGACGCCACCGCCGAACGAAGCGCCCCAACCCGAACGCGACTGCCAGTCGAGGGTGATGCGTCCCCCTTCGCGGAAGTAGCGCGTGAAGACCTCCTCGGGCAGCGGCCGGGTCTCCCAGGTGAGCAGATTGCGGTACTGGTCGAAGGAGATCCCGGCCCGCCAGGTCGGCGAGAGTCGGACGGAGGCGGCGAGCGCCGCGTTCGAGATCTGCGAGCTCTGGCCCGCCACGTCCTTGCGCCAGCCCCGGTTCAGGTCGAGCTCGGCGCGCTGGGAGATCCACCAGAGGGCGCCGGAACCGAAGCGGCTCTCGAGCGAGACGTAGTCGCGGCTCGTCTCGCCGGTCGAGGCCTTCTCGGTGATGCCGCCGAGCACCACTTCGGCGTAGGTGGGGCTCGAGTCGTTCTGGTGCAGGTAGTGGAAGAAGGCGCCGTACTTGCGTCCGGCGGTCGAGTAGCTGAGCCGGGTCAAGTCGGGACGCGCGCCGCCGAAAGCGCCGAACCAGAGACCGCGCACGACCCGCACTTCGGTGAGCAACCCGTCGAGATCGCCGAGCGCCAGGAAGGGTCCGGCGCCGAGCCTGCCGAGATAGAGATGGACGCGTCCCTTCGGGGGCTCGTAGGCGAGCGAAAGCTCGTAGAGGCGATCCACGTTCTGGGTGCTATCGGCGGCCTGCCCGAGATAGCCGCTGCGGGTGATCGAGCGCGAGCGGGCGCGCACCCTGAGCTGCAACGGCTGACCGCCGATGTCCCTCAGCCGCAGGGAGATGCGTCCGGTCGACTCATTGGAGCTCGGGCCTTGCGAGTCGCTGAAGGTGCCGTAGCCGAAGCTGATCGATCCGAAGGCGCGCATGGCGGGAGCCTTCGGTGGCGTATAGGTGTAGGTCGAAGGGGCCGCTGGAGCCTGCGGGGTCTCCGGCTCGGGCTTCGGCGGCGCGCTCGGTGCCGTCTCTCCCTCTGCCGGAGCCGCCTTCGAGAGCACGACCACCTTGTCCCCCGTCTTCACCGACTGATACTGGGCGACGACTCGACAGGACGCGGAGTGCTCGGCGACGTAGTCCACTTCGAGCTCGGCGATGGCGTCTCCGTTGCGAACCACCCGGAGGTGATCTCCGGCGCCGAGACCTTCCCCGCGGCCGGCGTCGACGTAGACCGTGGTCGCGGTCAGGTAGGTCACGGAGATGGGACGTGGCACCGGATCGGAGGCAAGCACGGCTTGCGCGAGACCGGTCGCGGCCACCAGCGCGACTCTCGTGATCCGGTGGAGTCTCGATGTCGGCATTCGCATGGGCATCCGTCTCCTGGCTCAGTCGCCGCCGGCGTCGCCCCAACTGTTCTGGTTGTGACAGTTGAGGCAGTTATGGGAGTAGTTGTTGGCCACGTGGTTGGGATCCCGCGTCGATTCGTAGTTGGAGCGGTGACAGGAGTAGCAATCGGTCGGAGTCCCGGCGTAGCCGTTCTGATGGCAGCTCGAGCAGGCGACCCGGGTGTGCGCGCCGACCAGCGGGAAGCCGGTCATCGAGTGGTTGAACGTTGCGCCGCTCCAGCTCGACTGGCTGTGACAGGTCTGGCAGGTCTTGGGGAAGCCCGCCGAGGCATGGTTCGGATCGGTCGTCTGGTTGTATTTGTCGCTGTGGCAGGAATAGCAGTCCGACGGCGTTCCTGCGTAGCCGTTCTTGTGGCAGGTCGTGCAGGCCACGTTCACGTGCGCGCCGATGAGCGGAAAGCCGGTGTTCGAGTGATTGAAGTTCGCGCTTCCCCAGGTCGCCGTCGAGTGGCAGGTCTGGCAGGTGGTCGGGAAGCCGGCCGAGGCGTGATTGGGGTCGGTCGTCTTGTCGTAATCCGAGCGGTGGCAAGCCACGCACTCGGTCGGCGTGCCCGCGTAGCCGCTCTGGTGGCAGCTCGCGCAGGCCGCCGAGGCATGGGCGCCGGTAAGTGGGAAGCCGGTGTTCGAGTGGTTGAAGGTCGCGCTTCCCCAGGACGCCGTCGAGTGGCAGGTCTGGCAGGTGGTCGGGAAGCCGGCCGAGGCGTGATTGGGGTCGGTCGTCTTGTCGTAATCCGAGCGGTGGCAAGCCACGCACTCGGTCGGCGTGCCCGCGTAGCCGCTCTGGTGGCAGCTCGCGCAGGCCGCCGAAGCATGGGCGCCGGTAAGTGGGAAGCCGGTCGAGGCGTGGTCGAAGTTTCCCGAGCCCCAGGAAGCCGTCGTGTGGCACTGCTGACACGCGGTGGGTAGGCCCGCGCTTCGATGGTTTGGATCGGTGGTCGCGTTGTAGTCCGCTTGGTGGCAGGAATAGCAGTCTCGCGCCGTGCCCGCGTAGCCGTTCTTGTGGCACTCGCCACAGGAAACGGTACGGTGCGCGCCGTCGAGCGGGAATCCCGTCGTGGCGTGATCGAAGACGTCGGTGGTCCAGGAGGCCGTCGTGTGGCAGTTCGCGCAAGCGGTCGGAAGGCCGGCTTGGCGGTGGTTCGGGTCCCGGGTGCCGTTGTAGTCGGCTTGGTGGCAGGCCAGGCATTCCGGCGAGGTGGTTCCGGCGGGTCCCCGGTGGCACTCCTCGCAGGCCAGCGCGGCGTGCGCGCCGGTGAGGGGGAAGCGATCGGGATGGTGGAAGCTGGCGGTTCTCCACGTGGCCGGGAAGGCGCCATGGCACTGCCGGCAATCCGTCGGCTGGGCGGGATGGGCCGGAGTCTTGGCGGCGAGGAAATCCTGACGGTGGCAGACCACGCAGTCGGTCGGCGTCAGCCGGAACTGATTGGGGGCCTGACCGCCATGGCAAGCCTCGCAATCGACGCGCGCGTGGGCACCGAGGAGCGGGAAGAGGGTCTTCGAGTGCTCGTGGTAGTAGTCCGCACGCACGTCCCAGCGCCGGGTGTCGTGGCAGGTCGCGCAGGCGAGCCCGAGCTCGCCCAGGTGGGCGTCGCGATGACAGTCCTGGCAGGCCGTGGCGACGCGCGAGAAGACCATGTCCTGGTGGCACTCCCGGCAGGCTGCGACGGCGTGCCGGCCGGCGAGGGGGAATCCGGTCGTGCGGTGGTCGAACGGGATCTTGCGCGCGACGCTCCAGTCGTTCGACGTGTGGCATTGGGTGCAGGCGATCGCGAGATCGCCGTGAGGGCTCTTCTGGGCGTGCAGGCCGCCGCCCAGGGTGAGCATCAGAGCGGCCGCCAAGCCGGCCACGGTAGCCGCCCGGGGGCGGTGTGGCGCTTCCGGCTCGGCCGGCGCCTCGCCGCCGAAACGCACGCCGCAGCGGCGCAACAGCTCGAACGGTGGATCGCCGCCGATGAAGACGAAGACGTAGTCGTTCTCGATCGTCTCGGCGCGCCCAGAAACCTGCAGCCGCACCTGGCCCTCGTCGATGGACTCGACTCGGGACTCGAAAAGGAGCCGGATCTTGCCGCGTTTGGCGAGGCTCTCGAGCGCCGCCTTGTTCTTGCGCTTGATCCGGTAGAGAGCATTCTTGCGGTAGGAGATCGTGACCTCGTTGCGCGGCTGGCGGGCCAGGCCGACCGCGGCTTCGACGGCGCTGTCGCCGCCGCCGACCACGAGGATGCGTTGACCGCGGTAGCTCGCGGCGTCACGGAGCTGGTACATGACCTTGGACCTCTCTTCGCCGGGGGCGCCCAGCTTGCGCGGCGTGCCGCGCCGGCCGAGCGCCAGGATCACGTGGCGAGCCGGATGGGAACCGCTGGACGTGTGAACCACGAGCTTGTCGTCGAGGCGTTCGATCGAGTCGAGCTTCTCGCCGAACCGCACCGCCAGCCGGCGCTCGTGGATCTGCTCGCGGAAGAGCTCGAGCAACTCCTCCTTGGAGTATTCCTCGCGCGACAACGCGGCGCCGCCGGGGAGCTCGACCGGCCGCGTGAGGACCATCTTGCGGCGCGGGAAGTGGAGAATGGTGCCGCCGAACTCCCTGGACTGATCGAAGACGATGCTGCTCAGGCCGCGTTCGCGGGCCGCCAGGGCGGCGGAGATCCCCGCCGGTCCGGCGCCCACGATGAGGACGTCCGGGGTGTCGTCGTCGGCCGTCGGCCGGGGAGCGCGGGCGGTACGCCGAGCGATGGTCTCGATCACGGTTTCCCCCTGTTCGATCGCGTTACGGATCAATGCCATGCCGGACAGCTCACCGGCGACGAAGACGCCCGGCAGGGTGGTCTCCTGCTCACCGGTGAGCAACGGCACGTCGCGGCGCGCGGCGAGGTCGCCCAGGCCGACTTCGATCGCTCCGACCGGGCAGGCGTCGGCGCAGCGGCCGTGGCCGACGCAGCGGAGGCCATTGATGACCACGGCCACGCCGCCGACGACGCCCAGCACGTCCCCCTCCGGGCAGGCACGCACGCAGGATCCGCAGCCGATGCAGTGCTGTGGATCGATGAACGGATACTGGGCGACCGGCCGGTCGATACCGAGCACGCGGGCCTCGTCGAGGCGCACCCGATCGCGCCGACGCTGGCGGTGGAAGCGAAACGCGTAGGGCAGCACGACGAGCGCCACGAGAGTCAGCGAGATCGCCCAGACGAGCGTGGAGGAAAGCTCGAAGAGAAACATCATGCGGCCGCCTTCTTCGCCCCGTGGCAGCCGGCGCACTCGACCGGACGCGGACGGTAGCGAACGACGGGACCGGCTGGCGTCGACTCGGTCGGATGACAGCCCGCGCAGGCGACCTTGACGTGGCGGCCGTCGAGCGGAAAGCGGCTCGCGGCGTGCTGGAAGCGTGAGGCGGGACGGAAGCTCCGCTCGTCGTGACAGCGCGCACAGTCGGTATTGCCGGCGACGACGAACTGCCCCGCGTGGACATCCTTGTGGCAGCCGGCGCAATCGAGGGGCCGTCCGTCGAAGCGACGGGTTCCGTCCGATGCGGCCGGATGGCACTTCTCGCAGGCCACCCGCAGGTGGGCGTCGCGCAGCGGATAGCGGGTCTGCTGGTGATCGAACCGTGCCGGACGCCAGGCGTTCTGGTCGTGACACGCCGCACAGCCCTTGTCGGCCGCGTATCGGTCGAGCTCGCCGCCGTGCGGATCGCGGTGACAGTCCTTGCACCGGAAGCGGTCGAACTCGAACTGGCGAGTCCGCGCCGTCCCGCCGAAGTCCATGGAGGCGCGCGCAGAGCGCGGTAGCGCGCCGGGTGCGACGAGCCGGTGACAGGCCGAACAGGGCACCGCCAGGTGGGCGCCTGCGAGCGGAAAGCGGGCCTTCTCGTGCTCGCGTGGGCCATAGCGCGCGGGAGCGAATCCGTCGACCGCGTGGCAGTCGGCGCAGGCCCCTCCCGTGGAAACCTTGCGGAGCTGCCCCAGATGGGGGTCACGGTGACAGGTTTCGCAGCGTTCGAATCCAGGGACGCGGAGCTCGCGGCCAGCCGGGTGGCACTTCGCGCACTCGACGTTCCGGTGCTTGCCGCGCAAGGGATAGGCGGTGCGATCGTGATCGAAACGGACCGTGGCGGTCGACGTCGAGCGGAAGGTCGTGGTCGAGTGGCAGTTGGCGCACGCGTTGCCCAGACGGCCCTGGTGGGGATCGCGGTGGCACAGCGCGCAGGCCGGCCGGCCGCCCGCGGCCTTGAACTGGGCGAAGAGCAGGGTCTTCGCCGACCCTTCCTGACCGGGCGGCGGCGCCGGCTGCTTGTGGCAATCGAGGCACTTGACCTTGGCATGAGCGCCGTCGAGCGGATATCGGGTGCGCGAATGGTCGAAGCCACGCACGTTCTTCCAGCTCTCCTGGTCGTGACAACCCGTGCAGGTCGCCGCGGTCATGGTGCCGCGGTGCGGGTCGACGTGGCAGTCGACGCAGCCGGTCGTGAGGCCGAGGAAGGTGCGCCGGGGATCGAGCCCGGGCTCGCGCCGGAGCACCGCCGGGGCGACTCGGTCGGGCTTGTGGCAGTCGGCGCACGGGATCCGGACGTGCTTGCCTTCGAGCGTCCAACCGGTCTCGCGATGGTCGAAGTGGTCGCGTCCGCCCGGCCAATCGATCAACTGGAACGTGCGTCCACCATGCTCGGGATGGCAGTGGGCGCAGGCCACGAAGTCGGGCCGCGCGTGCGGCCCCCGGCCGGCGGCGATGCGGTCGGCCAGCGCCACGTGACATTTCAGGCAGAGCGCCCGGTCGACTCCCTTCTCGGCGCTGTGACAGGAGAGACAGGCTTCGTTGCCATCGAGCTTGGCGTGCGGCAGCGACAGCGGGCCGGGCGAAATCTGAGCGCCGAGTGGCGCACCCAGGCCGGCCGCGGCGAGGCTCGCTCCGGCGAGCCAGCGCATCGCCCGTCGCCTCAACCGAAGCTCCCGGCATAGCCGGTCGCGTAGGCCACGCCCACGTGAATCGCGGCGAACAGATACATCAGCACCGCGAACGGCTTGTGAAAGACGTGCCAGTAGTGGAAGAGCTCGTGCAGTCGTCGCCAGATGGCCAGGCGGTCGTGCAGGAGGGCACGCTGCCGCGCGACCCGGACCAGTCGAGCGGCCGCGGGGCGGGGTACCTGCCGGTGGGTGCGGCGGAAGCGGGTGGCTCGCCGACGCAGCACGAAGGGCGCGACGAGAAGTCCGAAGAGCGTCGCGAAGATGGAAGGGGAGGTCGAGCTGCCGGTGCTGGGCGCGAGCTCGGCGATCTCCTCCTCGGAGAGCCCGAACTCGTCGCGCAGTTGCGCCGTGAGACCGTTCTCGAGTCGGCGCGCCTCCTCGAGCGAGAGCTCGTCACCGGCGGCGGTGCGTGGAATCTGCGCATAGAGAAAGCGGCCCAGGATGCCCGACAGAGCGACGGCGACCATGGACCAGAAGGCGATGGCGATCAATCCACCGACCTTGAACGCCGAGTGGAGGACGATGAACAGCGGTCCAGCGACACCGAAATAGATATGGACGTCGAGCCACGAGCCGAGATTGCCCATCTTTCGCAGGACGGGCACCCGCTTGCGCACGCTGTAGCTCAACATGGCGACCATCATCGAGAGTCCGACGATGCCGTAGAGGCGCCCCAGCTCGCCGCCCGGCTTCAGTTGCCAGTGCAGCGGGGCCCGAGGCCGCTCGACGAGCGGCAGCACGTAGTAGGCCTGACCGTGCCAGCCCAAGGCGGCGACGATCGCCAACGTGCCGATGTACAGAAGTGCGAGCGTCCACCGCCTCATCCCCGCGTTCCCGTCTCCCCCCGGTCGAAACCGCCTCGACTCTGCGCGAGCGGGACGACGATAGAGGTTGCGGACGATCGAGTCAGTGGCTTATAACGCCAGTAGATTGTGGTATTTGCCGCGAAGAAATTCGGGACGAGCAAGCGCAACCCGAGTCGGCCTCAAAGGCGTGCCGAGCGAGTTCGAGATTGAACCAGTCGGGCTGTGAACGGCCGATGAACGAGCCGCATCGGATCGCACGTAGAATTCGAACGTGAACGATCAGACTCGCTCGACGAATCGGTTGGCGCGCGAGAGCTCGCCTTATCTGTTGTTGCACGCCCACAACCCGGTCGACTGGTATCCGTGGGGCGCAGAGGCCATCGCGCGCGCCCGCGACGACGACAAGCCGATCTTTCTCTCGGTCGGCTACTCGACCTGTTACTGGTGTCACGTGATGGAGCGCGAGTCCTTCTCGGATCCGGGGATCGCGGAGCAGCTCAACCGGAACTTCGTCTGCGTGAAGGTGGACCGGGAGGAGCGGCCGGACCTCGACGAGCTCTACATGCTCGCCACCCAGATCCTGGCGGGCCAGGGCGGATGGCCGAACTCGGTCTTCCTCACACCCGCCCTCGAGCCGTTCTTCGCGGGCACCTACTTCCCGCCCGCCGACCTGCACGACCGTCCAGGGTTCCCGACCATCCTGCATTCCATGCTGCACGCTTGGCATCAACGTCGGGCGGAGGTCGAGCAGCAGGCGGGCGAGCTCGCCCAGGCGATCCGCCACCATCTCGAGGAGATCGAACCCTGGAAGGATGCGCTGCCGGGGCGCGAGCTTCTCGAGCAGGCCTTCAAGGGCCTGCGGAAGCGGTTCGATCCGACGTGGGGAGGCTTCGGCCAACAACCCAAGTTCCCCACGCCGTCGAATCTCTGGTTGCTCGCGGCGCTCGCCGGCGAGAGCGCGGCCGCCTCGATGATGCTTTCCGCGACGCTCGACGGCATGGCGCGGGGCGGCCTCTTCGATCAGCTCGGCGGAGGCTTCCACCGCTACGCCACGGACCGCGAATGGCGGGTGCCGCACTTCGAGAAGATGCTCTACGACAATGGCCTCCTGCTCGAGCTCTACGCGCGCGAGGGGCGACGCGCCGGCAATCCGGACGCGGAGCGCGTCGCGCTGGCGACCGCCGACTGGTTGGATCGCGAGATGAGCGCGCCCGAGGGAGGGTTCTGGAGCGCCATCGACGCGGAGACGGAGGGCCACGAGGGCGCCTTCTACGTCTGGAGACGGGACGAGCTGGAAGCGGCCCTGGGCCCCGAAGATGCGACCTTTCTAGCGCCCCTGCTCGGGTTCGACGGCGAGCCTTTCTTCGAGCAGGAGGCCTACGTCCTTCATCTGCCGCGGCCCTTGGAGGTGCAGGCGCGGGAGCGCCACACGACCCGTCACGCCTTGCTCGAGGAGATCGAGCCGCTGCGCGCGAAGCTCCTCGACGCGCGATCGCGCCGGCCCCGTCCGGCCACCGACGACAAGATCCTCACCGACTGGAACGGGACGGCGATCGCCGGCCTCGCGGTGGCGGGTCGGGAGCTCGACCGGCCGGACCTCGTCGCCCGTGCCGTCCGCGCCGCCGAGTTCCTGCTCGGCGCGAGCCGCAGCGAGGGGGGAACGCTCCTCCATGCTTGGCGCGCCGGAGCGGGGAAGATCGCCGCTTTCCTCTCCGACTATGTGTTCCTGGTGCGCGGGCTCCTTCGCCTGCACGAGGCGACGGGAGAGCGGCGCTGGCTCGACGAAGCGATCCGGTTGCAGGAGGAGCAGGCGCGCCGGCTCGAGTCGCCGCGCGGAGGGTACTTCAACGCCGCCGAGGCGGAGGACCTGCTCTTCCGGGCCAAGGAGATCTTCGACGGCGCGATGCCGTCCGCCAACGGCGTCGCGGCGCTCAATCTGCTCGACCTCCACGCCGCCACGGGAGAGCGCCGCTGGTTGGAGGAAGCCGAGCGGACCCTGCGCGCCTTCGTGCCCCTCGTCGCGACCCATCCCGACGGCGCCCGCACGCTGAGCCTCGCTCTGTCCCGCTTCGCGGAGCAGAAAGACAAGGGCCACGGCGGAGTCCGAGACAAAGACGGAAAGGCTTCCATTGAAGGGATGGGAGTGGTCGGGGCGAGCGTCGAGTCGCGTGAGACTCGATTCCGGGAAACGACGGGTGAAGCGGACTCCGTGAACCAGGCAGCCGACAATGCTCCCTCCACCGTCACCCCTTCGATGGAGAGCTTTTTGTCTTTCGCGAAGTCGTTGCTGGAGGAGCTTCATCTGGAGAGTCCGCGCGGCGAGGGGGGGAGTTTCGAACCTTTCGTGTTGACGTTTCGGGTTCGCGCCGGCTGGAGTCTGGTCGTGGAAGAGGGGTTGCCGCGCCTCGAGGGCTCCGGCGCGACGTTGGAAGGGGTGGAGTGGCCGCCCCAGCGGCCGCTGACCGGAGCGGTGCCCGACCCGGTGAAGGCGGGCTTTTCTGGCGCGATCGAGGTGCGAGGGCAGGTGCGCACCGAGGCGCCGCGCGCGGCGCTGATCCTGCGCTTTCTGGCTTGCGGCGACGGGCGTTGCCTTCCCGCCGCCGAAGTCGAGATTCCCCTGCCCTGAGATGCCGCGATGACGGTCGACTCGGCGGCGCTCTGGCTGGTTCGCGCGCTCGGAGCCTATGCCGCGCTCGGGTTGCTGTTCGCGCTGGGGTTCGTCACCCGGGGAATCGAGCGGATCGATCCCGGAGCGCGGGACGCGAGTTGGGGATTCCGCATGATCGTCCTTCCCGGAACGGTGGCTCTCTGGCCCTGGTTGCTGCGCCGGTGGCTCTCCGGGCCGGAGGCGCCGCCCGTCGAACGGAACGCGCATCGACGTGCGGCGGCGGAGCGTCGTCCGGAATGATCGCAGCGCACCGAAGGCGCCATCGTCGCCTCCTCCTGGCGCTGGCGGTCTTGCTGCCTCTCTTCCTCTGGCTCGCCCTGCGCGCCCGGCCCGACTGGCCACGAGCGGAATCGCTGCCGCGCGGCGCGGTCACGGCGCCCGACCGGGAGGCGGTTCCTTGAGCGCGGGCTACGCGGCGGTGCAGTGGTCGCCCGGCAAGCGGATCTACGACGCGACGCTCGGCGGGCTCCTCGCTCTCTACCTGGTGGCCTTTCTCGGCGTGACCGCCGCGATCCGGCCCGAGATCACGATCGAGACGGCGCTGATCCGCGCTTTCGGCAGCGCCGCGTTCCTGCTCCTTCATGTCGTCCTCGTGGTCGGACCGCTGGCCCGTCTCGACCGCCGCTTTCTCCCCTGGCTCTGGAACCGCCGTCACCTGGGCGTCACGATGTTCCTCTGTGCGCTCGCCCACGGGACGCTGGCGCTCGTCCAGCTACACGCCTTCGGCGATCGTAACCCGCTGGTCTCGCTGCTCACCGCCAACCGGAGCTTCGGCTCGCTGGCCCAGTTCCCGTTCCAGCCGCTCGGCGCGCTGGCGCTCGTCATCCTCTTCGTGATGGCCGCGACCTCGCACGACTTCTGGCTCGCCAACCTGACGGCGCCGGTCTGGAAAGCGCTCCACATGATGGTCTACGCTGCCTACGCTCTCCTCGTCGCGCATGTCGCCCTGGGAGCCCTTCAAGACGAGCGCTCGCCTTGGCTCGCGGGGATGGTCGGGGCCGGACTCGTCGCCATCCTGAGCCTGCACCTCGCGGCGGCCTGGCGCGAGCGGCGGATCGACCGTGAGGTGGGTGCCGCGGCCGAGGACGGGTGGACGGAAACGGCACGGGTGGAGGAGATCCCCGAAGGGAGAGCCAAAGTGGTGACGCTCTCCGGCGAGCGGGTCGCCGTCTTCCGCTACGACGGCAAGATCTCGGCGCTCTCCAACGTCTGCCAGCACCAGAACGGTCCGCTCGGCGAGGGCCGGATTATCGACGGTTGCGTGACCTGTCCGTGGCATGGGTTCCAGTACCGGCCGGTCGATGGCTGCGCGCCGCCACCCTTCAGCGAAAAGGTGCCCACTTTCCGGACGAAGGTCGTCGACGGCCGGGTCCTGGTCGATCCGCGACCCCTGCCGCCGGGGACTCCGGTCGCTCCTGCGACCTTCGATCCGGCGATACCGGCACCCGAGGACCGGACGGCCTTCTTCGTGGGCTACTTGCCGCTGCCCGCGCCGCTCCGCCGTTTCCTCCGCGCGAGCGTCGCCGTGCTCGCGGTGCTCTTCGTCGCCGTCGGCGCGGGGATCGCCGCGCGGCAACGGGCGCTCGGAGGCGGGAGCTACGAGTTCGGCGTGGAGACGGAGCTCCAGGGGGTGCTCCGGACCGACCCCATGCCGGCGCTCTGGCGGGTGACCGGCGCCGGAAAGCCAGGCGTGGCGACTCTGAGCGGGCCCGGGACCGTCGAGGTCGTTCCCTTGGTTGGGGTGGGCAAGCATGCTCCGGCGCCGGAGATTCTCGCGCTCTCGGGTCATCGGGTGCGTGCGACCGGGAGCTGGATCCGGCGAGGACCGGAAACGCTCTTCGAGATCTCGCGCGCCGAGTCCTGCCCGCCGAGCCGGCGGTCGCGGCGGCTCAGCGCTCCGAGGTGATGAGGGTGAGGCTCGGGCCAGCCCGGCTGCGCGGCGAGATCGTGGACCTGAAGTGTTACCTGGGGGTCATGAAGCCGGGTGACCTGAAGAGCCACAAAGCGTGCGCGATCCGCTGTCTCTCGGGCGGCACGCCGGCCGGACTCGTGGTGCGGGCCACCGACGGAGACGCGGCCGTCCTCTGGCTGGTCGGACGCGACGGCCATCCGCTGGGGCGGGAGTTGCTCGATGTGGTGGCCGAACCGGTCGAGGTCACGGGTGATCTGCTGCGTCTCGACGGCCGGGAGCTCCTGGTCACCGATCGCGCCAGCGTCCGGCCGCTCACCAGGGGATTCTCCTGACCATGCGTCCGCGCGCTCTCTTTCGTCTCTTGCTCGCGGTTCCCGCGACGCTCTTCGCTTATAGCTGGGCGCTGATCGCCTCTCTCGTCCTCGCGCCCTGGCCGCGGGCCAGAGCGCGGCAGCAGGGGAGGGCCTACCAGGCCTGGAGCCGTTCCCTCTGTCGGATCTTCAGGATCCGCGTGCGGGCGACCGGTTCGCCGCCGAAGCCGCCCTTCTTCCTGGTCGCCAACCATCTCTCCTACGCCGACATCCTGGTGCTCGGCACGCAGCTTCCCTGCGTCTTCGTCGCCAAGGCGGAGATCGACGATTGGCCAGTCTTCGGCGCGCTCTGCCGCTCCGTCAACACGATCTTCATCGACCGCAAGGCCAAGCGCGATCTACCGCGCATCCTTTCCCGCATCGAGAACGCGCTGCAGGCCGGTCAGGGGGTGGTCATTTTTCCCGAAGGTACGTCCTCCGCGGGCTACGCGGTGATGCCGTTCCGTTCTCCGTTGCTCGATCTGCCGGCGCGCCTCGACCATCCGGTCCACCACGCGTCGATCACCTACCGGGTGCCGGCCGGGGAGACTCCCGCCCACCTCGCGGTTTCCTGGTGGGGAGACATGCCGCTCTTCGCGCATCTCAAGGGATTCCTCAGCCTCAGCTCGATCGAGGCCAGGCTGAATTTCGGTGAGGAGCCGATCGCCGACACCGACCGAAAACGGCTCAGCGAGGCGCTCTGGCGCGCGGTCGCGGAACGTTTCGAGCCGACCGTGGAGCAGGAGGAGGTGGAGCGGCTGCTGGAGCTTCGCGAACGCGATCCGGCGTCTCTGCCGCCGGTCCTGCGGCCGAACCGCAGGCCCCTATGACGAGCCTGCGGGCGGTCTCTCGGGGCTCGCGCTCCGGCGGCGCGCGGTGCGAAGGCACCCCGAACAACCATCGCATCCTGCGGACTGTCCCCGCCCCGCGACCAGCAGGCGAGGTCTGTCGGCACCGTGCGGCCGAGCTCGACGGCTCAGGCCGGAGGCGTTTCGGTCATGCTTTCGGTGGGTTCGACTTCCGCGTCGCCGTCGTCGGGTGACGCGTTCTCTTCGGTCTCCGCCCCCTCGGCCGCCTCGTCGGAGGGTGGCTCGTTCCCCGCCTGCTTGCGCTCGAGGCGTCGCTGCATCTTCGCTTCGCGCTTCTGCTTCTTGGCCAGTTCTCGCATGCGCTTGCCGTACTGATAATTGGGTCGGGCCAATGCTTTCTCCCCTTATCGTCGATGATCGGTCAGGGGTGAAAGGTCTCGCGGACGTCGGCACCCCCGGCTTCGTCGGGCGAGGATAGCAGTCGTGGCGCCCGATCGCCTCAAATCCCCATAAGAGAGAGCCCCACCGACTCGGAGCCGGCGGGGCCAAGGCAACCAGACGAGATGCTTCGGATCAGATGCGGACGACGTTTCGCGCCTGCAGGCCCTTCTGGCCCTGGACGACCTCGAAGGAGACGCGGTCTCCCTCGTTGAGGCTACGGTAGCCCTCGGCGAGGATCGCGGTGTGATGGACGAAGACGTCCGGACCGGTCTCCCGGGAGATGAAGCCGAAGCCCTTCTCGTTGTTGAACCACTTGACGGTGCCTTGCTCGGTCATGCTGTGCTCCTGACTGCTTGGGTAATAAAAAGGGGCGGACCGGACTTTCCGGCCATAGCCTACGGAGACCGGAAGTGGTCCCCGAACTCAGTTCGAGATTGTGCGTGGGATTATGTCGTGCGGGTGTTGGCCTTCAAAACGGGTGAGGAGCGGGAGTCTTTCACGGTTTCGGTGAAAAGGGAAGGATGGCGACACCGACCCTGCCCGGGGAGCCTACTGGACCGGCGGGCTAAGGCCGGTAACATGACCCGTTAGTGGGTCGATCCTCTCTGGCAGCTCTCGCTCTCGGTCTCGGCTGGGCCGCCAGCGCCGCTCTGGCTTCGCCGCCGGCGGCCCCGGCGGCCCGAGCTCGCAACGCCGTCCTGATCTCGATCGATTCGCTGCGGGCCGACCACCTCTCTTTCTACGAATATCCGCGTCGGACCATGCCGGAGCTCGCCGGGTGGCTGAAGCTTCACGGCGGGACGGTCTACCGGCGACTCACCGCGGTGAGCCCTTCCTGCCACCCGTCTCATGCCGCGATGCTGACCGGGCTCTATCCGCAGGAGGTTGGCGTTCCCTGGTGCGGTGAGGACCTGATCGCGAACTGGAGCGAGCTCGAGCAACCCGAAGAAGTTTCCGAGCTCGAGCGCTATCAGGAGAAGCTGCGCGCTCAGCCCGCTTCCTTGCGCCTCAAGAAGCTCACCGCGGTGCGCAATTGGCTGACCATCCCGAAGTCCCAGGAAACCGTGGAGTCGATCCTCCGCGCGGCCGGCTGGCGGACCTTCGGCGCCGCCTCGATCTGGACGTTGCAGGCGCGCTTCGGCTACGCGACCGGATTCGACCGCTATGTCGACGCGATGCCGGAGTACTACGGCCCGCGCTCCTTGACCTGGCTGCTCGGCGACACGATGCGGAGCCAACGACGGCAAACGAGCGCCGCCACGGTCGACGCCGCGCTCGATTATCTGCATGGCCTGAAGAAAGAGGACCGCTACTTCCTGTTTCTCAACCTGGCCGACGCCCACGTGCCTTATGCACCGCGCGGCGACGAGACCTGGAACGGGACCTCCTCCGACCACGCGGCGATGGAGGCCTACTGGAGCCGGCGCTACCCGCCCGATCTCTGGCCCCGGGCGCGGCGGCGGATGAGCACGTCGAAAGGATTCCTGCTCGATCGCTACGACGACGCCATCCACGGAGTCGACGCACAGATCGGCCGCCTCCTGGCGGCGATCGAGGCACGGGGCGATCTCGACGACACGCTGATCGTCGTCACCGCGGACCACGGCGACGCCTTCGGACAGCACCCCTATCTCTCGGCCAGCCAGAGTCGGAAGCTCTTCTTCGAGCACTCGATCTACGTCTGGGAGGAGACCGAGCACGTTCCGCTGATGATCCATGCCCCCGGCGATTCTCCAGGGGTTCGGTATCGGGACGCCAACGTCTCGCAGGTCGACTTCGAGCCGACCCTGCTGGGGGCGCTGGGAGTGCCGGGTCCGAGCGAGGGCATGCCGGGGAGCGACCTGACCCGGTTGCCCGACGGCCCGCGCGCCGTCTACTTCCTGACGTTCGGTCGCGGGCGTCCCGGTCTGCTCAGCGACGTGCGTCTCGATTTCCCGAAGTTCATCGGCGTTCGGCATGGCGATCTCAAGTTCTTCGTCGATCGCGACCGCTTCCGCGATCCGGGGGCGGGCCGCTGTTTCCTCTACGACCTGGCCGCGGATCCCGACGAGCTCCACAACCTGTGCGCCCGGCGCCCCGAGGAAGCGGCCCGGCTGCGTGAGCAGATCGTCGATTGGTACGTCCTCTCGACCTCGACTCGAAAGGCGGGCCAGCCGCGCCCGTCCCCCTGAGCGCCGCCGCCACGAACGAAGCTCAGAGCCGCCCGCCGACGGGGTTTGGGCCCCCGCCTTGCGGGGTGGCCGGCCGGTGCAGTTGCGGGCGCAAAGTCGGGCTGGAAGCAGCAGTCTCCTAGAAGCCCGGGTCGCGACATCGCTCGGCATGTCGAGCCGGACCCGGGCGCTGGGCCTCATCCGCCGATCGCGAGAAAGGAATTCGAGAAATGTCCATGCTGAAGACGGCCGACCTTGCCGGCCCGGGAATCGGAACCTACGACGAAGTCGACAAGGTCCTGCCGGCCGGCTATCGGTCGTTGCTCGACCCGAAGCAGACCCAGAAGGCGCTCTTCGCGCTCAAGCGCTACATCGAAGACAACCTCAACCAGGAGCTCGGCCTGTTCACGGTCGAGGTGCCGCTCATCGTCAGCAAGGAGAGCGGCGTCAACGACTATCTCGACCGCGACGGATCGCGAACCCCGGTGGAATTCCCGTGTGGGCTCGGGCTCGATAAACGGATCGAGGCCCAGGTCGTTCAGGCGGCGACCAAGTGGAAGCGGATGGCCCTGGCGGAGTTCGGCTGCCGCCCCGGTGAAGGGATCAATACCGACATGCGGGCGGTGCGCAAGGACTACTTCCTGGACCATGACCACAGCGCCTACGTCGACCAGTGGGACTGGGAGCGCGTCATCGTGCCCGAGGAGCGCAATATCGACACCCTGAAGCAGGTGGTGCGCAAGATCTGGAAGGTCATCAAGGGCGCCGAGCGCTTCATCCACGAGGAGTTTCCGGCACTGGAGGACGCGCGCTACCCGAATCTGCCGGACGAGCTCGTTTTCGTACATGCCGAGGATCTGCTCGACATGTATCCTGACCTGCCGCGCAAGCAGCGGGAGACCCGGCTGCTGTCGGAGAAGCACCCGGCAGTTTTCATCATCGGCATCGGCTGGGTGCTGGCCGACGGCTATCCGCACGAGATGCGGGCCGCCGATTACGACGACTGGGTGACCCCGACCCGGTCGGAAGACGGGCGCCCGATGCACGGCCTCAATGGCGACATCCTGGTCTGGAACCCGGTGACGAAGCGGCGTCACGAGCTCACCTCGATGGGCATCCGGGTCACCAAGGAGACACTGCGCCAGCAGCTCGAGCTTCTCCGGCCAACTCGACTTCCTGCGCCTTCCGTACCACCGGGCGGTGCTGGAGGATCGCCTTCCGCTGTCGATCGGCGGCGGCATCGGTCAGTCCAGGACCACGATGCTGCTGCTCCGCAAGGCCCACCTGGGAGAGGTGAGCGTGACCGTGTGGCCGCAAGAGCTCAAGGAGATCTGTGCCCGCAAGAACATCCACGTGCTCGAGTAGGGGGAGGAGACGGCAGGCCGCTTCGAGGATGCGATCGACCTCTCGGGAGGCTCGGAGAGCCCGGATGAGCCCTCGAGGCCGGTCGGCGACCCTTCTCCGCTGAACGAGAGAGCGCAGCTGGTCACAGTCTGGATACCGGCAATCGACCATGATCAGGTGGTGCTCGATACGACGAATCCGGGTGCTCCGGCGCTCGGAGAGAGAATCCGCTTGAGCAAGCGCCAGCTCGTCCTCGCCGTCTGCCTGCGCACGGACACCGAGGGCAAGTTGGCGCCGGTGCTTGGCCGGGACGAGTTCGAGCTCAAGGCGGTCCACTCGTTCGAGGAGGCGCTCAAGCTACTCGAACGGGTTCGCTTCGATGCGGTGCTCATCGGGAGCGAGACGCCGGAGGAAGAGCTCCAGGATCTACTGGTGGCGCTGCGTCGGCCCGGCGTTCCTTCTTCCGGAGCGAGTGTCGTCCTCTTCCTCCCTCCGGAAGACACGCCGCTCACTCGCGCTTATCTGTCGGCGGGAGCCAGCGAGGTGCTGCCGACGTCGATCGGCTCGGCGGACGCCCAGGCGATCGTCCTGAGAGTGTTGCGCGCCAAGGTGCGCGTCGAGCTCCGGGTGATGGCCCGCCTCACCATTCGCCTGGGCGGAGCCGCCTCGCAGATCCTCTGCCAGACGCGCGATCTGTCGCGTAACGGCATGTTCGTGATCACCGAGACGCGATTTCCGATCGGATCGCCGATTCAGTTCACGCTGCATCTCTCGGGGACGGGCGACAGCCTCCTCGGCGAGGCCCAGGTGGTGCGACACGTCAGTGGCTCGGGCGACCGGCCGGACGGGCTGGGTCTGCGCTTCGTGAGCTTCGCCGCAGACGGCTGCAGCCGCCTCGCGGCCTACCTCGACCAGCAACGCGTCTGAGGGCTCGGCAGGCGCGGGGCGATGGCTGCACCGCCGCCCGGGCGGCGGTGTCGGATTCGAGCTTTCCGGATAGTCTTTCGGGGCTTCGACACGTCCCAGCAGTATTGAACGGCAGCCACGACACCTCGGAGGAGAACCTCATGAAGCTCGCTTCGACCCTGACCGTCTCGCTCTTCGCCGCCGCCACGCTGGTCGCGCAGCAGCCGGTCGACAAGGCGTATACCGCGGCGATCCGGCAGCAGACCACCGAGCCCCGGTTCATGACCGAGCTGGTGAACCACCTGCCGGCCTCTTCGACGGTGCCGTCGCCGCTCGCGGACCATGGCTACATCGCCGGCGCCGAGGGGCATCTGACCTACGCCGAAGACGTTGCCAAGTACATGCGGGCGCTGGCGAAGGCTTCGCCGCGCGTCGAGGTCTTCTCGATGGGGAAGAGTGAAGAGGGCCGGGAGATGATCGTCGTCGCAATCTCCGACGCCGAGACGATTCGCAACTTGGATCACTATCGCGACATCACGGCCAAGCTCGCCGATCCGCGCAGGCTCACGAAGCGCGAGGCGCAGCAGCTGGTCTCGGAGGGCAAGCCGTTCTACTACGCGACCGGGTCCATCCACTCGCCCGAGACCGGCAGCCCCGAGATGATGATGGAGCTCGCCTACCGGCTGGCGGTCGAGGAGTCGCCGTTCGTCCAGAACATCCGCAAAAACGTCATCGTGCTCCTGACCCCGGTCGTCGAGACCGACGGGCGCGACCGCAAGGTCGACCTCTGGCACTACCGCGAGGCGCATCCCGACCTGCCCACGCCGCCGCTCGTCTACTGGGGGCACTACGTGGTGCACGACAACAACCGGGACCAGATCGGCATGGCGCTGGCGCTCAGTCAGCACGTCACCGACACGTTCTTCCGGTTCCACCCGCAGGTCATCCACGACCTGCACGAGTCGATCCCGTTCCTCTACATCTCGACCGGTACCGGTCCCTACAACCCGGCCCTCGATCCGCTCACCATCGACGCCTGGCAACGGCTCGCCTACCACGAGGTCGACGAGCTGCACCGAGCGTGGCTTGCCCGGCGTCTGGACGCACGGCTTCTACGACGGCTGGGCGCCCAACTACATGATCTGGGCGGGGATGGGCTACAACGCGATCGGCCGCTTCTACGAGACCTTCGGCAACAGCTGGCCGATCACCGCCGACCGGGTGGTGCGCAACTTCAGCGACCGCCAGTGGTACCGGCCCAACCCGCCGCTGCCCCAGGTGAAGTGGTCGTTCCGCGACAACATCAACTATCAGGAGTCGGGTTTGCTGTTCGGCCTCTCCTACATGGCCGAGCATGGGGCCCACTTCCTCGAGCGCTTCTACGAGATCGGAGAGCGCGCGGTCGCCAAGGCCGCCAACGAGGGGCCGGCGGCCTACGTCATCCCGGGGGACCAGAAGCGGCAGGGCGAGGTGGCCGACCTGTTGAATCTGCTCCGCCGGCACCGCATCGAGGTCTCGTTGACCGACGCGGCGGCGACGATCGAGCGGGTCTGGCCGCCGAAGCCGGAGGAGAAGCCGGCAGCCACGAAGAGCGCCGCAGGAAAGGCGCAGACCTTCATCTCGGGAAAGGACTTCGAGACGAAGGCTGCGGATGAATCGGGCAAAGGCGAGAAGAAGGGTGCGGTGACGACGGCATACGTGATTCCGTCGGGGTCGTTCGTGGTGCGAATGGATCAGCCATACTCGCGGCTCGCGGACACGTTGCTCGACACGCAGTACGTGCGCGGGGACGAGCGGGTCTACGACGACACCGGGTGGACGCTCGGATTCTTGAAGAACGTGACCGTCGACCGGGTGGTCAACCGGGACGTGTTGAAGGTCAAGATGCACGCCTGGAACGGCAAGATGGAGGCGGGGAGCGCGGTGCCGTCCGGACCGGTCGCGATCGCGAACGTGGCCGACGTCGATCTCGCTCGTCTGCGCTTCGCGGCGCCGTCGGCTCGCCTGGAGGTGAGCGACGCGGCGTTCAAGTCGGGTGAAGGCAAGGATGCGCGGGAATTCCCGGCCGGAACCGTGCTCGCCGACGTCGGGGAGCTCGGGCCGGCGCTGGCCGGCCTCCATTTGAAACTGACGCCCCTCCCGGCGATGCCGGCGGTGGCGACCCATCCGCTGACGGCGCCCCGCATCGGATTGATCCACACCTGGCTCGACACCCAGGAGGAAGGGTGGTGGCGGCTCGGGCTGGAGTCGCTGGGCGTTCCCTACACCTACCTCTCGACCCAGGACGTGGCGGCGGATCCCGACCTCCGCTCGCGCTTCGACGTGCTGCTCTTTCCGCCGGTTGGGGAGGATCCGGTCGACATCGTCAACGGGATGGCCCCCGGAGCGCCCCTGCCCTGGAAGAAGAGCGACCTGACGCCGAACCTCGGCGTCATCGATTCGACCGACGACATGCGTCCGGGGCTGGGACTCGCCGGCGTCTCGCACTTGCTCCACTTCGTCGAGCAGGGCGGTCTGCTCGTCACCGCGGCCGATACTTCGGAGCTCGCCGTGCAATACGGATTGGCGCGCTGGGTGACCAAGATCGACACGCAGAAGCTCAAGGCGCCCGGCACGTTGCTCCTGGCCGACGTGACCGACAAGAAGAGTGCCGTGGCGGACGGTTACGACGATACGCTGCCGGTCTACTACTCGGGCGGACCGGTGTTCCGGGTCGGAATTTTCCGGCATCGGCCGCCGGCCCCGCGGCCGAGCGGCCGCGGCGGCAAGGACGATCCCGACGTGCCGCAGGGGCGGCCCTTCGTCGCGACGCCGGAGCAGCCCAAGGCGGCGCCGGGCGAGGAGGGCTTCGAGGTTCCGGACGACGCGCCCTGGTTCTATGCGCCTTACCTGCCGAAGGAAGAGGATCGGCCCCGGGTCGTGGTTTCCTTCGCCAAGGGCGACGCGCTCTTTCTCTCCGGCATGCTCGAAGGAGGCGACGAGATCGCCGGCAAGCCGGCCGTGATCGACGCACCACGCGGGCAGGGGCACATCCTGCTCATGTCGATCAATCCGATGTGGCGGGCGAATACGCAAGGGCAGTATGCGCTCGTCATGAACGCGGTGATGAACTGGGAGCATCTGTCGCGGTAGGTGCCGCTGGTGCACGGGGCGTCGGCCGGCGATCCGTTCGCATCTCTCCGCTTGCGGGGAACCCCATGGTCGATCTGATCCGGGTCGTATGGGGACCCCCCGCCGTCTGCGCTCCGAGATGTGAACGGCTCGCCGGCCGACTCGCGTCCAGTCGAATGTTCGGAATCGGTCGCCGGGTCTCGCTCGGACTCTGAGAGACTCTCGCTGCAGTCACTCGGGAAGGAGCGGGAGATGAGCTTGGGGACTTCGCCGGGCCAGCGGGTTCGCGTCATCGGCTTCTGGACGGCCGTGGCGCTGGTCATGGGAAACATGATCGGGTCGGGCGTCTTCCTGTTGCCGTCGTCGTTGGCGAACTACGGGGGGCTGAGCCTGGTCGGGTGGTGCATCTCGGCCGGTGGCAGCATGATGCTGGCGCTCGTCTTCGCGCGGCTGGCGCGGCTCAATCCGAAGGCGGGTGGGATCTACGCTTACACCCGAAGCGCTTTCGGAGACGTCGCCGGGTTTCTCGTGGCGTGGGGTTACTGGCTGTCGATCATCGCGACGTTGGCCGCGCTCGCGGTGGCTTTTGTCGGGTACCTGGATCCCTTTGCGCCGGAGCTGGTGCGGCGGCCGAGTCGTGCGGCCGCGCTGGCCATCGCGACGATCTGGCTGCTCGCCGGCGTCAACGCGCGCGGCCTGCGAGGCGCCGGGCGCCTGCAGATCGCGACGACGCTCCTCAAGATCCTCCCGCTCGCCGCGGTCGGGTTGGCGGGGCTCGTGGTGCTGAAGCCCTCGCACTTCGCCATTCCGGCGCAACACCTGGCGAGCGCGAAGAGCCTCGGCGGAGCGATCGCCGGCGTCATGACGCTGACCCTCTGGGCCTTCCTCGGGCTCGAGAGCGCGACGATTCCGGCAGCGAGCGTGCGTCATCCCGAGCGCACCATTCCCCGGGCGACCGTCGCGGGGACGGCGATCGCGGCGCTCATCTACATGGTCTCGACCGCCGGGGTGATGGGGGCGATCGACCCGCAATCGCTCGGTTCGTCGACCGCGCCGTTCGCCGACGCGGCGCGTGTCCTGTTCGGGCACGGCGCGGCGCTCGCGGTGGCTGCCGGCGCGGCGATCTCCTGCTTCGGCGCTCTCAACGGTTGGACGCTGCTGGCCGGACATTTTCCGCTCGCGGTGGCCGACGACGGCCTCTTCCCGCGCCTCTTCTCGCGTCTGTCCCGGCGAGCGTTACCCGTGCCGGGTCTGCTCTTCGGCGCCACGCTGGCGAGCCTGCTGGTCGCCGCGAATTACACCCGCGGGCTGGTGGCGCTCTTCACGTTCTTCATTCTCCTGGCGACGCTCTCGACCCTCGTTCCCTACACGTTCTGCTCGCTCGCCGTCTTCCTGACCGGAGATCCGGCGGATCGCCGGGGTGCGATGCCGCGGCTCGGAATTTCGATCGTCGCGACGCTGGCGTTCCTCTATTCGCTGGCCGCCATCGGCGGCGCCGGGGCCGACACGGTTTACTGGGGTTTCCTGCTGCTGGTCGCCGGGTTGCCGGTCTACGTCTGGGTGAAACGACAACATCGCGAGAGTGAAACACTGAGCTCATGCGACGAAGTCGGGCTTCTCGAGCGCGTCGCGGTCAAGACGGCGCGCGACGCGTTTCTAGATATGGACGCGATCGCGGCGCAGTGGCGTGACCTAGGCTTCACGGCGCCGCCCGATTCGGGGAGAGCGATCGGAGAGTCGGAGCGTTTTCTGGCTCTGTTGGAGAGCGCCGGTGCCGAGCTCCTGCGCCTGCCAGCCGGGAGGGGAGTGGGGCTCGATTCCATCTACGTCCGCGATGCGAGCGTCGTCACGCCGCGCGGCATGGTGCTCTGCAACATGGGCAAGCCGCAGCGGCGCGGCGAGCCCGCCGCGCAGGCCGAGTCCTTCCGCGAATGGGGAATCCAGGTCGCGGGCGAGATCCGCGAGCCGGGCCATCTAGAAGGAGGCGACCTGGTCTGGCTCGATGGGGCGACCGTCGCCGTCGGCCGCGGCTACCGCACCGACGACCAAGGAATCCGTCAGCTCCGCGCCATCCTGGGCGACGACGTCGAGGTGATCGTCGTGCCCCTCGTCCACTGGCGCGGTGCGGGCGACGTCTTCCACCTGATGTCGATCGTCAGTCCGGTCGACCGCGATCTCGCGGTGGTCTACGCGCCGCTCCTGCCGGTTCCCTTCCGCGAGCTTCTGTTGGCGCGCGGCATCGAGCTCGTCGAAGTCCCCGACCAGGAATTCGACACGATGGGTGCCAACGTGCTCTCCGTGGCGCCTCGACGTTGCGTGATGTTGGAAGGCAACCCGGAGACCCGCTCGCGACTCGAGAGCGCCGGCGTGGAAGTTCTGACGTACGAGGGGAACGAGATCAGCCTGAAAGGGGGCGGCGGCCCCACCTGTCTGACCCGGCCACTCTCACGCCGCGCCTGATGCGGCCTCCGAGCCGGAGACCGAGGCTCCGCCCGCGGCCGGCCCCGAGGGTCGGCTAGCTGCTCCGAAGAGCGCGTTCGAACAGGCAGAGCCCCGACCAGATTCGTTTCGGGTTGAACTTCCTGGGTTCGGGAAAGAGCGCTGCGAGAAGGCGGAGGAACGCGGGCAGGCGCTTCAGGCGCGCCGCGACGTGAAAGGAGCTCTCGATCTCGGTCGCGCTCCAGCCGTGCTCGACGAAGAAGGCCGGGCCTTCCGGGGGCGCGAACCGGAAAGGAGCTCCGGCGCCCTCCACCGCCTTGCCCCATGTCCTGCCCATGGTCTTCAGCAAGCCGGGCGAGGCGAGATCGGTGATCCACCACTGGAAGGATCCGGCGGCCGCGAGCTCGTCGGCGAGCGACTCCACCGACTGGCGATCGAGGTAGATCAACAAGCCCTCGGTGACGACCAGCGCGCGACGGCAACGGCCGGAGACGTCCTCGAGAAGGGCTCGACGCTCCTTCGGATCGGCGAGGTCGAGCGCGATCCGTTCGAGCTTGCAGGCCGGTTGCTCGCCGGCGAGGATCTCGCTCTTGTACTCGATCATGTGCGGTAGATCGACCTCGACCCAGGTGAGCTCGGACGGTAGCTCCATGCGGTACGGGCGTGCGTCCAGGCCGGCGGCGAGGTTCAGCACCAGGTCGATGCCCTCGCCGAGACGGTCGCGGATGAAGCGGTCGAAGACCAGAGTTCGCACGACCATTGGCCATGCGAGGCTCCGCCCCTTCGGCATCGCGGTGAGAACGTCGAACCCCCGCTGGCCGGCCAGCCGGCGGGCAAACGGATCGCGGAAGAGCGCATCGGGGCGCTCGCTCTCCTCGGCGCGGTAGGCCGCGACCCAGAGCGCGGTGTCGGATACGTCGCGCAGAGACTCCGTGGAAGGCTCCGTCATGTGAGCGGCACCCGGCGCCGGGGGCGTCGTCGCCTCTACATCCAGGGCTCGTCGGCGCTGGGTCCGTAGATCGAAGGAACCTTGCCGTCGGCCATGCGGAGATAGATCGAGAACTGACCGCGGTGGTGGATCTCGTCGTGGAGCAGGTGCCACAGGAGATGCAGGCGAGGCCAGTCGCCGAGCTGCTGCGGGCCGGAGAAGAACTTGACCGGCGCCATGAGGTCGTCTTCGCTGTACGAGCGGATCAGGTTCCCGAAGTCCTGGTGCGCCTGCTCGACCGCGGCGAGCACGTCGTCCCAGCTCTCCGGCGTCGGCGGCATTTCCATCGGGCCACCCTTGCCGAGCTCGTCGCGCATCGCCAGGGCCCCGAGCCCGCACTCGACCGCGAACACGAAGGCGAGCTCCCGCGCCGTCTTGCACTTGGCGTGCGGGCGCAGCTCCATCTTGTCGGCCGGATAGGCGCGCAAGACCTTCATGGTCGTCTGGTGCTCTTTCTCGTAGGTGTCGAGGAACTGCTGCTTCGGGGACGACTTCTCGCTCATTGTTTTTCCCTTTTGTCGAGATGAAGCCGCGAGTGTAGCGCAGGGGTGGCGACGCGCCGAAGTGGGAGGGAGGCGCGAGCTAGACTGCACCTCGGTACCCGGCTTGGGCCGGGTCGGACAAACTCCGGATGACGCCCAACCCGATCTCGAGATTCCTGCACGCTCAGGGCGTGATGATCCTCGACGGGGGATTGGCGACCGAGCTCGAAGCCCGGGGGTACGACCTCGACGACGCGCTCTGGTCGGCGCGGCTGCTGATCGAAGAGCCGGAGGCGATCCGAAAGCTGCATTTCGACTACCTGTCGGCGGGCGCCGATTGCGTCACCGCAGCCAGCTACCAGGCGACCCTCGAAGGATTTGTTCGTCGCGGCTCGACCGAGGGCGAGGCGGCGGCGCTCCTGTTGTCTTCGGTGCGGTTGGCGCTCGACGCCCGCGACGAATTCTGGAACGACCCGACGCGCCGCACCGGCCGCATCCGGCCTCTCGTGGCCGCCAGCGTCGGTCCCTACGGCGCCGCCCGCGCCGACGGCTCCGAGTACAGTGGAGATTACGACCTCGACGAGGAAGGGCTCGTCCGCTTCCACCGGCGTCGCATCGGTCTTCTCGCGGCGAGCGGCGCCGACCTCCTGGCTTGCGAGACGATCCCGTCGTTCGATGAAGCGCGCGCCCTCCTCCGTCTGCTCGATGAGTATCCGGAGGCCTGGGCGTGGATGAGCTTTTCGTGCCGGGACGGCGAGCACCTCGCCGATGGCACCGATTTCGAGGTGGCCGTTCGGGAGGTGGAGTGCCAACCGAACCTGGCCGCGTTGGGTGTGAATTGCGCCGCGCCGGAGCACGCGAGTGAGCTCGCCCGATGCGCCCGGGCGATCACGGCGAAGCCGATCGTCGTGTACCCGAACTCGGGTGAGACCTACGATGTCACGGCGAAGCGCTGGCTGCCCGCCGCGCGGGCGGTGGACTTCGCGGCCGCGAGCTGCGAGTGGCGAGCGCTCGGCGCCTCCCTGATCGGTGGCTGCTGCCGCACCGGCCCGCGAGAAATCGCGACCATGCGTGCCGCGCTCGTGGGAACGGGCGACGTACGACGGAGTGGCTAGTTCACCACGCCCCTCGGCGGGACATAGGATTCTCCGGATCGACTGCGACTGTCGCTCTTCGCGTCTCCGTCTCCTCGACCGACATCGCGTGCTAAACTGTTCAGAGTTTTCTCCGAACTTCCGACGAGGAGAGGGGACCCGGCATGAGTCGAGTCTTCTTCGCGAAGTACTACGAGAAGGGCTCCACCGTCATGGGTGGCGATCAGATGTCAGAGGCACTGCGCCTGGTGGGGGTGGACGCTTCGTCGGCATCTGTTCACGAGCTCGCGGGAGTGCGCGACTCGATCATCGTGTTCATCAAGACGTCCAAGCTCCCGGACCTCGTCGCCGCGAAACGGCGCGGCAACTTGCTCGTTCTCGACGTCCAGGACACGGTCTGTTTCAAGCGCCATATCAAGAATCGCTGGCTCTACGACGGTCTCATCTTCAAGAACCGGCGCCAGCTCAGAGACTTCGGAGGCGCCAGGCAGCTCGGTGCGGTCATCTATCATCAGTGGGACCCTCGTTATCGACGTCATTCGGCCGGCGAATCTATTCTCTCGCCGGCCTACTTGGGGCTCGAACGGTCGCTTCGCTCGCTCTGGGGTCGATTGCCATCGACCCCATGCATCGACCATGATTACTTCGCGCAGGCCCCGAAGTTCAATTGTCACATCTCGATCCGCGAGACACGTCGAGAGTTCCTCTACAAGCCGGGCACCAAGGTCTCGACCGCTGCGGCTTGCGGAGCCGGACTGATCACGACGCGCGATGAGAGTGCGCTCGAGATGCTCGGACCGGATTACCCTTTCTATACGGAGCCCGATCTCGCCAGCGTAACGGCGGCGATCGAGCGCGCCCGGGAGGCTCTCGGCGGCCCGGCCTGGAGAGCCGCGCTGGCGCGCCTCGAGGCGGTGCGCGACGCGACGAGGATCGAGAACATCGCGAGTATCCTCGCCGGCTATCTGGCGGCAGCTCCGCGCATGGGCGTCGATGCCCAAGCGCTCTCGTTCGCTGAGGTCGAGGAGCTGGCCGTCGGCCGCGTCGGACTTCTGGCCGAGATGGGACCGATCCGACGCGAGCTCCAGCGAGTCGGACGATCGAAGGGTCGTGGGCCAGTCGCGCCTGGCCGACGAGTAGTCGTCGTGCCTCAGGTCGTGGTCGCGATGAATCTGGGCTGCTCAGCGGATCCGGACGGCCGTTACCACGCCCGCCTCGCAGTTGGGAATTGCGCAGGGAGCGTGGCATCGGTCGAGTCCGCTTCTGGATCCGCGTAGCGGAGAGGCGGCACGTTCGTGGTCTCCATCCCGCTCGTCACGAGGTCTCGTGCAGGCCCTTCAGGCGCTCCGGCGCATAGGCCTTGCGGCCTCGGCGGGACATGCGGCGGTCTTCGATCGAGGTCTCGAGGAGGACGCGGGCCATGTCGACGGCGCGGGCGGCGAGCTCGCGGGCGGCGACGTGGAGCTCGGCGCTCTGCTGGACGAAGACCACGTTGCGCTCCATGTCCTCGGCGTCCCAACCGCGCGAGTGGGCGATGTACGGGTACTGCGGGAAGACGCAGCCGAGCTCGGCGAAGAATCCCAGCATTTGGCCGGCCACGGCCTGCACGTTGTCCTGCCCGCCCGTGATGACGAGCGCCACGACCTTATTCTTGAGCAGCGTCCGGTTCGCGATCGTGACCTGATTCTGGATGCAGTTCATGCGCTCGACCATCTTGTAATAGAGCGCCGAGGCGGCTCCCCAGCGGATCGGCGTGGCGATCAGCAGGACGTCGGCCCAGTGCACGAAAGCCTCGTAGACCTGGTCGAGCTGGTCCTCGGGATCCATCTGGGTGATCGAGCAGGGCCAGGTGCAGGCGCGCGCCGATTTCGAGTAGTAGCCCTCGCAAGGGCGGAAGGAGAGGTCGCGCAATCGGATGAGTCGCTGGTCACAGCCGAGCTCGCCTGCAGCGTGGCCGAGCGCCGCGTCGAGAAGCTCCTCGGAAGTGGAGAAGCGCGGCAGATCCTTGTTCATCATCGTGGTCGAGATGCCGGCGACGCGGATCGGGCCCGGCTCTCTCGCCGGTTTGCGCGCCAGCGGGTGGGCCTCGTGCGGTAGCCGGTGCCGCGTCGTACGCGCGTTGATGTCGACAAGCACCCGGCCCCCCTCGACCTTGACGTCATAGGAAGGCACCCGGTCGTCCTCGAAGCCGGGCTCCCCCTCGCCGGTCACGCAGTGGAACGTCCACCCGTGCCATGGGCAGACGATGTAGTCGCCACGCAGCGTGCCCTCGCCGAGCGGTCCGCCGACGTGGTTGCAGTTGCCGGAGACGGCGCCGAAGCGACCGTCCTTGAACGAGAGGGCGATGCGGGTGTGGCCAACGACCAGCTGTCGGAGGGGACGCTGCGAAAGCTCTTCGGCGTCGCCGACGTCGACCCAATTGGGCTCGGGCATGGTGTGCGCTCCCGGAAGGTGAAGAGTCATCATGCCAGACTTCGCTGGAGCGAACCGGGCCGTCGCGCGGCTGCGAGGAGGGTTCGAGTCAAGCCGAGTCGTTATCTCCGTCGAGCAGCGAACGCACAGCGTATGCGAGCTTGCCGAGCGCGACCGGTTTGGTCAGGAAGCGCGAGCCCTCGACCGGAGAGCCTTGCGAATCGATCATTTCCTGCGCGTGGCCGGAGAGCATGAGGATCGGCAGGTCGGGCCGGATGGCACGCAGACGGCGGGCGAGCTCGATGCCGCTCATCTCGGGCATCACGACGTCGGTCAGCAGAGCGGAGATCTCGTTGCCGCGCTCGGTGAACAGGGTGAGCGCGTTAGGGCCGTCGTCGGCGGCCAGGACCCGGTAGCCGTGGCTCTCGAGGCTGCGCCGGAGGAGAGAACGTACCGCCTCCTCGTCCTCGACCAGGAGCAGCGTTTCGTTGCCGGATGGCGATCCTGCCGGCTCCCGCGACTCGTCCAAGCCCGGCGCGGAGGTGCCGCCGGCTCCCGGCAGCAGGATCCGAAAGGTCGTGCCACGGTCGGGCTGCGATTCGACACTCACCCAGCCACCGGATTGACTTACCACCCCGTAAACCATTGCCAGACCGAGCCCGGTGCCTTTCTCGGGGCCCTTGGTCGTGAAGAAGGGCTCGAAGATTTTCCCGAGGTGCTCGGGCGGAATCCCTGCGCCGTTGTCGCGGACCTCGATGCGGGCGAAGTCCCCCGGCTCGAGGTGGAGCTCCATGGCGGCCGCGGCTTCGAGGTGAACGCGGTCGAGCGTGATCGTCAACGTGCCGCCGGACGGCATTGCGTCGCGGGCGTTGACGGCGAGATTGAGCAGCACCTGCTCGAATTGCGCCGGGTCGACCACGACCGGACAGCGATCGTCGGCGATGTCGATCTCGAGCCGGACGTTCTCGCCGAGGGCCCGGCGGAGTAGGCGTTCGACGGTACGGAGGATCTCGGCGGCGTCGATCTCCCGCGCCGCGAGCACTTGGCGGCGCCCGATGGCGAGTAGCTGGCGAGTGAGATTGGCGGCGCGCTCGGCCTGGTCGCGAACCGACCGGAGAGCCTCGTGAGCCGCTTCCCCTCCGAACGGCTCGTCCAGAAGAAGCTCGACCTCGCCGAGGATGACGGTGAGCAGGTTGTTGAAATCGTGGGCGACGCCGCCGGCGAGGCGACCCACGGCCTCCAGTTTCTGTGCTTGGCGCAGAGCGTCTTGAATCCTTCTCTCCTGAGTCAGGTCGGACGACACGCTGACCGCGCCCACGACCTCCCCGTGCGCGTCGAAGATCGGCGTTTCCGTGACCTGGCCAATGAAGGTCGAACCATCGCGGCGCCGGAGCTCGACCTCCCCGCGCCAGGTCTCTCCGGCGCGCACACGAGTGACGATTGCTTCGACCTCGTGACGTGACGCATCGCTCGGCGTCAGGTCGGCGATTTCGCGTCCCAGTGCCTCGCTCTCGCTCCAGCCATAGAGCCGTTCCGCGAAGCGGTTCCACGCCGTGACGCGACCCTCGACGTCGGAGGCGATCACCGCCTCGCCGACGGTTTCGAGCAGGCTGGCTTCGAAGCGCAGCCGCTGCTCGGCGAGCTTGCGTTCGCCGACGTCAGTGAAGGAAACCAGCGTACCGACCTCCGGTTTGGTGTCGCCCACGATCGTCGCCGCCTGCGCCTCGACGACCGTGACTCCGCCGCCGCGGCGTGACAACCGAGCTTCCTGGCGGCGCGACGGCCCTTCGCCGCTCTCGCTCAGCAGTTGGTCGAGGGTGCAGCTGGAGGCGACATCGGCGGCGAAGCGAACCAGCGGCGTCCCAACGAGCTCCTCCACCGGCTGTCCCACGAGGCGCGCGAAGCTCTCGTTCGCGTAGTCGACCTGCCGAGCCCGATCGAGAAAGACCACGCCCTCGGCGAGATGATCGAGCAACACGCGGGAGCGACGTTCCTGTTGCGCGAGGCGGCGATTCAGGCGCTGCATCGACGTCATCCGCCAGAGCGCCATGGCCAGGACAGAGAGCGCGAACACGAGGCCGGCGACGAGCAGTACGCGCCGGGTCGTCCAGTACGGAGCGGGGCTCGGGTGCCAGCGGCGATAAGAGCTCCGGAACTCGGGTGTCAGAACGTAGGCGGAGAGCGCGTGATCGAGGCGCTCCGCGAGAGCGGGGGCGTCACGACGGACGGCCATGCAGCGGCGGACCTCGAGCAGGGGCGGTCCCGCGATACGAATCTTCGATTCGACGCCGGCCCTCCGCGCCAGCTCGAGCAGTGTGTCCTGCGGATAGATCAGACCGTCGATATCCGCGGCGAGCAGGGCGAGCAAAGCCTGGCCGGTCTGTGCGAACACGACCGGAACGATGCCCTGCTGCCCGCTCGCTAGCTCGACGCCGACGTTGGATCGGATCACGCCGACCCGGGCGCCCTGGAGATCGGCCAGATTCTGGACGCCGGTCGTCGAATTGCGGACGAAGAGCGAGACCGGCTGAGTTTCGTAGGAGGACGTGAAGAGGAAGCGATCTTGGCGTCCGGCAGCGAGGCCCAGGCTTGGCAGGACGTCGATTTCTCCGCGTCCGAGGGCCGCGACCGCGGCAGGGTAGTCGGGATAGGGTCGGTAGTCGATGCGGATGCCGAGACGCTCGCCGAGCGCATCGAGAACCTCGACCGCGAGTCCTCCCGGGCCCCCGTCGGCGCGCTGTTGATAGTCGGGCGGCCAGTCTGCGAGGTAGCCCGCGCGCACCGATGAGCCGCCCGAGTAACCTTTCGCCGGGGGCTGGGCGGCTCGGGATGCCATCGCGACCAGCCCGACAACGAGCATCAGGCCGACCGGCAGAAAACGGCATCTGGCGCGCCGAGTGGGCTCACCACCTAGCGGCAGCTCGATGCGGGATCGTCGGATGCGCGGTGGACTCACGATTTCCCCCGCGAAGGATACCTTGCCTGACGCCCGGCGACGGGGCGCGAAGGCACCTGCACATCCGCCGCTCCTCTTCGGGCCGTAACGGGATCGTCGCAGAACGACGACCGGTTGAGCGCCGGGCCGTTCGCCGGTCGCCGAAAAACTGCGTAAGATCTGACGCGTTATGCCCCCGCCTGCGGAATCGGTCCTGCCCAGCCTGCTCGACGCGCATCCGGAACTGGCTGCCTATCCGCCGGCCGCGAGCCGGATTCCAGCCGGGGAGCTGGTCGAGGGCCAATACGCGGTCCGCTTCGCGGCGAGCCCGGCCGAGTTGGACGAGCTCCTGCGACTTCGCTTCCGGGTTTTCAACCTGGAGCTCGACGAAGGTCTGGATGTGTCCTATCTCTCCGGCCGCGATGTCGATCCCTTCGATGCGCAGTGCCACCATCTCGTGGTCGTCCATCGGCCGACCGAGCGCATCATCGGCACGTACCGGATCCAGACGACCGACATGGCCGAGGCGGCGCGGGGTTTCTACACCGCCAGCGAGTTCGATCTGACCCGGCTGCCTCGCGAGATCCTCGACGAGGCGGTGGAGGTGGGGCGTGCCTGCATCGAGCGCGACCACCGGCTCAAGGCGGTCCTCTTCCTGCTCTGGAAAGGTCTCGCCCGCTACATGGCGCACAACCGCCGGCGCTGGCTGATCGGTCCCTGTTCTCTAACCAGCCAGGATCCGTGGGACGGCAAGCGGGCGCTCGATCTGCTCGATCGGCGCGACAAGCTGCGCCGCGATCTGGTCGTGACCGCGCAACCCGGCTACGAGTGCGTCTGGGAAGGAGAGGATCCGGATCCCGCCAAGGCCACCGAGCTCGAGCTGCCGCCTCTGTTCGAGATCTACCTGCGCTACGCCGGTCGGGTGGTCGGGCCGCCGGTCATCGACCGCGACTTCAAGACGATCGATTTCTTCATCCTGTTCGATGTCGAGGCGCTGTCCGACCGCGCGCGCCGCCTCTTCTTCGGCTAGCTAGTCCTTCTTTTCGGGCGTCATCCGCATGGCGAGACGGAAGGGCGTCTCGTCGGTCGACGGCGCATAGACCGCCACTCGCATCTTGCCGCCTCCGGCGGTGGTGCTGATCCAACCGATGCATCCCGTGCCCGGGCCCGTGCCGACGACCGGCTTGTCCGACGAGTCGAGCAGGACGCTCATCCACGCCACCTGGGCGGGCGATTGCAGGCGAATCTCGATGCGCTGATGGGGGATCGTCTCGAACTCGAAGAGTTGCGGGTGCGCCGCCGAGACCTTGCCCTGCTGGAGAACGATCGGCTTCTCCTTGGGAAAGGTGAGCGGGATCGGAGCGGGCAACGGCACGAGCGCTTCCACGGTGCTTTCGACCTGGCCGGTGGAGCGCGTCGATGGAGCGGCCATCGTGCTCTCGATCTGCCCGGTCGAGCGGGGCGAGGGCGCCTTCGACGGGGAGGCCACCGCGAGTCCGGGCCAGAGGAGAGCCGTGGCAACGAGGAGGTGGATTCGAGTCATGGGGGCTCCTGGATTGAAGAGAGGGGAGTCTAGCTCTCAAACGGCGTCCACTGGAACCGCCTGTGCGCGCCGCGCCCGATGGCGGCGTTCGGCGAGCAGGTGGAGGAGCTCGCGCAGCCGAGTGACGTGGGCGCCTCGGGCGGCGTTTTCGGCGCCGATCTCGAAGGCGAGCCGCCATTGCGCGAACAGCGTCCGGTAGGCGGCGAAGAGGCTCGAGCCCGGCTCGTAGATGTGGGTCGCCTCCGAAGTCACGCCGTTGATCTCGAGGATCCGAAGACCACGCCCGGCCCGAAAGTCTTCTCGGCTCGGCACGCGGACGTCGAAGCGGCCGAAGAAGAATCCCGGGAAGCTGCGCGCGATGACTTCGACCCGGTCGAGCAACTCGGCGGTCACCAACGACCGTCCGTCGCGAAAGACGGTTCCCCGACAGTGGTTGCCGACCTCGACGAGACGGATTCGCTCTCCCGACGCTGGGACGTCATCCATCCGGTCGACGTTCTTCGCGAGGTAGAGAGGTGCCATGCAGACGGCCCGATCGTCGGCCAGGATCGAGCTCCTCGATGGTGTGCGTGCCGTCTCCAGCCACTTCCGGAAAAACCTTGCGCGTGACCGAGATGATCTCGCCCCGCCGCGCGCCGGGATGCCGCACGTAGAAGACGCCGTATTCCTCACCGTCGACGTACTCCTGGAGGAGGCTCTCGTGTGGCGCGTGCTGGGCCCAGTGGTCGAGCTCGGCGGGGGAGCGCAGGATCTCGACGCCCTCGCCGCGCTCGCCGACGTCGGGCTTGCCCACCACCGGGAACCCGCATCCGAGATCGGCGTGAGCGCTTCGCACCACGGCGATCCGTTCCGGAATCGACTGGGGCAGGACGAGCTTGGTGAAGAGGGGCACGGCGTCCTGCTCACCGACGGCGCCGAGAATCTCGCTCTTCGATTCGAGGACGAATCCGCCGGCCGGGATCCCGGGATTGGCAGCGGTGAACAAGGTCGGGCGTCGAAAGCGCAGGCCGAGCCAGATCCAGTGCAGGACCACGGGCGCTTGAAAGAGCCAAAGCGGCCAGAACTCCCAACGCGTCCAACGGCGCCACTTGGAGACCAGCATCCGGCGACCGCGCCAGGTGAGCGACGGAATCAGCACTTTGTCGAATACCAGCACCAGGGCGATGGCGGGCAGGGCGACCAGAAGGGCCCGCTTTTCCCAGAGCGTGAATTGGTCTCGAATGGCGCCGCCGGTGAACGCGGAGAGGCCAACCAGCAGTGGCGTCCAGAGCGCCGCGGCGGCGGCGAGCAGAGCGGCGATGCGGCCGAGAGGCGCGTGCACGATGCCGGCGGCGACGAACAGCGGCAAGCGGCTACCGGGCACGAAGCGGGAAAGAAAGACCACCTTGGCGCCGCTGCGCGTGAACCAATGGCGGCTTCGCTCGACGCTCGCGGCGGAGACCACCCAGCGCAGTGGGCGTTTTCGCAAGGCCGACGGGCCGAGCCAGCGGCCCGCGGCGACGAGCAGAAGATCGCCGGACAGGATCCCGATGAAGCAGGAGACGGTGGCCGCGACGAGCGAGATCTCCCCTTGCGAGACCAGGATGCCGGCCCCGATGCAGGTCAGATCCTCGGCGAGGTAGGTGGCCAGAGCCAAGCCGATGCCGAGCTTGAGGGTCGCGGCCAGGCCGCCGCTGGCGGCGACGGCGCCGACTGCCGTCTCTAGAGAGGTGAGATGCACTCGTACCCGAGCCTATTCCTGCCCGGGCTCCGGTTCGCGCGAGCCCTCGGCCGTGCCGATGCGAGCCGCGTGGATCCCGGCGGGGAGACAGGGGGGACCGGGACGGTAGCGCAGCTCCGCGCCTCCGGGCATGAGCTCGATCTCGGTGAAGCTCACGGTGGCCGCCTCGGGACGGTGCACGCAGACCGACCAGGCCGAAGGCTCGGGGGTGTGGTCGCGATGGAACTCGCGATGGTTCCGCGCTTCCCAGGCGGGTGAATCGGATCGCCAGCGCTCCCAGACCGCGCCACGGGCTGCGGTCGCGCGCTCGTCGCCGAGCCCCGAGGAGCAGAGGAGGCCGAGCTCCGCGTCGGCGGTGTCGAAGTCGAGCCGCTCACCGTCCCAGCCGGCGATCAGGGCACTCTCCGCGCCGCGCCAGAGGGCGAGCAGCCGAAAAGGAGCGAAGCGCTCGAGCCGGTGACGAGCGAGCCGGGCCGCGAGGTGCTCCGCGTCCTCCACATCGACCAGGGTCGGAATGAGACGACCTCGGCTCTCGGCCTCGGCCGGCCGGTTTCCGTCGCTCCGATTGAGCAGGGCCAGCGCCAAGCCGCGCTCGGTGGCTCCGATCCAGGTGCCGTGGGCGCGCCCGTCGGTGGGGGCGACCCAGCCCACCCCGGCGTCCAGCCGCGCGGTCGGCGGCAGGGCCGCTTCGCGATCACGCAGCTCGTCGCGATTGAAGAAGAGGAGGAGAGAGTCTCCGCGTTTCAGCCAGCTTGCCGTGCACACGAGGCCTGTTGCCGCCAGTACTTGAGGGTGGATGGAGCGACCCCGAACTCCTCACCCGGATCGATCCCACGTTGGGCGAGCAGGAGCCCGATCAGCGCGTAGTGGTGGATGGTGTGGGAGAGCACGAAATGGAGCTCGCGGCGCACCGAGGTGTGGCTCCACTGATCAGCCTCCTGCCCGACGCCGCACTCGAGGCGCGCTTCCGCCGCCCGGTCCAGGTCGGCGCCGTCGATCTCGATCAAGGCCGCCATAAGCTCCCGGATGCGTTCGCGGGCGGCGCCGCGTTGGGTCTCGAGCGCGACCTCGCGGGCTCGCGCGTCATAGTCGATGCGGCCGTCGGCCAAGCCCGACAGCAGACAGGAGTAATGCTCGAGGACGTGACGGAAGTGGGGCCCGACCGGCTTGGCGGGTCCATTCCCGCCAGCGTAAACGTCGTCCGAAAGCCGGTCGACGAGCGTGGCGCCCTGTTCGAGCAGAGCGAGATTGGCGGAGACGATGACCGCTTCGCGTTCCATGAGTTCCCTTTCGCGCCCGGAGGGCCCGGGGATGATGTTCCCGGCGGGCGCCCCGGGTCAAGCGGCCAATCCCGCCTTCCGGTGCCCAGCTCGGCTATCCTAGCGGTCGAGATGGCCACTTCAAAAATCCATCACGTCATTCGATGGGCGCTTTCGGCGGCGCTCGGGATCGCCGTCGGTACCGTATACGCCGCTGCGCCGAGCGCGGATTCCCCTTCCGGCGAGATCCTCGAGATTCGAATTTCCTCCATCATCCATCCGGTGGCGGCCGCCTACCTCGTCGACACGCTGGCGCGGGCGGACCGCGAGGGCGCGGCGGCGCTCGTGGTGGAGCTCGACACACCGGGCGGCTTGATGACGTCGATGCGCGAGATGACGACCGCCATGCTGGGCGCGAAGACGCCGGTCATCGTGTACGTGGCGCCCGAGGGTGCCCGGGCCGCCTCGGCCGGCTTCTTCATCCTGCAGGCGGCCGACTTTGCCGCCATGGCGCCATCGACCAACACCGGCGCGGCCCACCCGGTGGGCGCGGGTGGCTCGGACATCAAGGGCACCGAAGGCAAGAAGACCGAGGAGGACGCGGCGGCGACGATGCGCGCCTTCGCGACGCGGCGGGGTCGCAATGTCGCCTTGGCCGAGGAGGCCGTGATGAAGAGCCGCAGCTTTACCGCCCAGGAGGCGCTCGACGACAAGCTGATCGACGCCGTGGCCGGCAACCTGCCGAGCCTCCTCAAGACGCTCGACGGGCGGGAATTCGAGAAGCCTGCGGGCACGAAGCGCCGGCTCGATCTCGCCGGCCGGCCGGTTCAGCTGGTGGAGCTCACACCCTTCAAGCGGTTCCTGTCGCGCATCGCCGACCCCAATCTGGCCTCGATCCTCTTGACGATCGGTCTGCTCGGTCTCTACTTCGAGCTCGCTCATCCCGGTGCGGTGCTTCCGGGCGTGGTCGGGGGCATCTGCCTCCTGACCGCGTTCTTCGCGCTCTCGGTGCTGCCGGTGAGCTACGTTGGCGTGGCGTTGGTGATCCTCGCGGTGGTGCTCTTCGTCGCCGAAGTGAAGGTGGCGAGCTTCGGGGCGCTCGCGGTGGGGGGTATCATCGCCCTGGTGCTCGGATTGGGCATGCTCTTTCACAGTCCGGAGCCGGCGCTTCAGGTTTCGCGTTCGCTGATCGCCGCTCTGGCTCTGACCGCAGCCATCGTGGTCGCGGGAGGGATCTTTCTGGTGACGAGAGCTTTCCGGGCGCCCGTCGCGGTCGGTCGCGTGGCGCTGCTCGGAGAGCGTGCGGTGGTGCGCACGGCCCTCGAGCCGGCGGGCAAGGTGTTCGTGCAGGGAGAGTGGTGGAACGCGGTCTCTGACGAGGCGGTCGCCGCGGGTGAGGAAGTCGAGATCGTCGCCGTCGACGGCATGACCCTCAGAGTGCGACGGCCCCCAACGAGGAGCTGATCATGCAATTCATGGCTTTTCCCTTCATCATCGTCATCGCCGTACTGTTTTTTCTCAAGCAGTGGGTCCACATCCTCAAGGAATACGAAAAGGCGGTCGTCTACCGGTTGGGCAGATTGCTCCAGGAGCCCAAGGGGCCGGGGTGGGTGTTCATTTTCTGGCCTCTCGACACCATGGTCCGGGTCACCCTGCGAACCGTGGTGCTCGACGTGCCGCCCCAGGACGTCATCACGAAGGACAACGTCTCCGTGAAGGTCAACGCCGTGGTCTATTTCCGCGTCGTCGACGCGAACAAGGCGGTGGTGACGGTCGAGAACTACATGTACGCCACCAGTCAACTCTCGCAGACGACGCTGCGCTCGGTGCTCGGCCAGGCCGAGCTCGACGAGTTGCTTTCGGAACGGGACAAGCTCAACGAGCGTTTGCAGGAGATCATCGACCTGCACACCGACCCCTGGGGGATCAAGGTGTCGATGGTCGAGGTCAAGGCGGTCGACCTGCCTCAGGAGATGCAGCGCGCCATGGCGAAGCAGGCCGAAGCCGAGCGGGAGAAGCGCGCCAAGATCGTGCACGCCCAAGGTGAGCTGGAAGCTTCGAAGGCGCTCGGCGAGGCGGCGAACGTGATGTCCGTGAATCCCGTGACCCTCCAGTTGCGCTACCTGCAGACCCTGACCGAGATTGCCACCGAGAAGAACTCGACGATCATCTTCCCGGTGCCGGTCGACCTGCTTAAGGGCATGTTCAACATGGATCGCAGCTGAGCCAAGGACCGACCGGAGAACCCATTTGGAATCGAGCGAGCGCGAGCCGAGCTATTACGAAGTCGCTTTGACCAACCGCCAGGTCATGGTGGCGTTCGTGGTCTTGCTCGCCTGCCTCGTGGCGGCGTTCCTGGCCGGGGTCTGGTTCGGTCAAGCGGGCGAGCCGAGCTCCGGGCGAAGTGCGGCGGCGGAGACCGGTTCCGCCGTCACGACGCCGGATCAGAAGCTCGAAAAGCTGACCTTCTTCAACGAAGACAAGGGGACGACGCCCGCGGCGCAAACCGCGCCGGCGGCCGTGGAGAAGACTCCGTCCGCGCTACCGGCGTCCACGCCCGAGGCGGCTCCGCCTCCGGCGGCCACTCCGGCACCCGCCGAGACGGAGGCCGACAAGCTTCGCCGGACGATCGAGGCGGAGATGAACGCGAACCGGGACGCCGTGCCGGAGAGTTCCTCCAGGGCGGCTCCCGGGACCCGGGTCAAGCGAACCCACGAGGAGAAGGCGCAGGCGAAAGCCGCGCGTTCCGAAGAAGCCTCACCCAAGACCGCCGCGCTCCCTGCCGAGCCGGCCCCGGCGGCGGCATCCGGTGGGAGCGTGAGCGCCGCAGCGGCGAACTGGATCCAGGTCTATTCGTCGAGCAATGGCTCGCGGGCGCGGGAGCTGGCGGCCAACCTGCGCGGCAACGGCTTCGCGACCAAGGTGCTGGAGACCTCGGTGGGAGGTGGCACGACCTACCGGGTGCGGGTCGGGCCCTACGACACGCGCGAGAAGGCCGATCTCGCCGCAGCCCGGCTGCGCCGTGAGTTCCGGCTCGACACCTGGGTGACCGACCAACCGTAGCGGCGTCGCGACCGCGGCCGTCATTTTGGGAGCGACGGACCCGTCCGACCTTCTTCAGGACTCAGGTTTCCCCGGCGACCGGCCCCCAGGGTGCGTCGTTTCTCAGGAGCTGGCGGCGTTCACTGGACGGAAATCCGGGCCTCGTCGACCGATGGCGGCCAAGCGCCGCCAACCGCAGAGCCAAGCGGCGACGAGAATGGGGAACATGACTGCCCAACCGCGGATCGCGGGCACGCCGGGCGACCACGCCCAATGTCGCCAGAGCTCGCCGAGGCCGAGCACCAGGAGTACGTGACCGCCGATCAGGATTCCCGCGGCCGCCGCCGCCTGCCGCGAGCGGATGCGGCTCCCGAACGCCGTCACCAGCGCAGCACAGAGAGCGAGCTCGAAAGCCGGTGACATCGCGAGCGCGCCCTGCGGGTCGGGGAGCGCCGAGATCGGCAGGCCCAGCCAGAAGCCGGCGACCCCGACGGTCGGGCCGAGCAGAAGTCGGAGCAGCGGGATGGCCGTGAGCGCGACCGCCGCTCCGAGCGCCAGCGCCAGCCCGGCACGCCGCCACCGACGGCCGATTCGCTCGCCCGACCCATGACCTCGCCAGAGGGCGGCGACGATGACCAGCAGCGCCGCGAACACCACCTGGTTGAAGGCGTGAATCGCTTCCAGTCGAGAGTGGACGAGCGCGTCGGGTAGCGCCAGGGCCAGGAGGCGGAGCGTGCCGAGCGCGAAGAAGAGGAAAGGGGCGACCACCAGGAGGGCAAGACGGCGGCGGCCCGGCATCGGCAGCGAGACCAGGGCGGCGAAGTAGACCGGAATGAGCGGCGTCGCCATGCAGATCGGAGTGACGACGAACCCACCGTGTGGTGTGGAGAGTACGGCGCCGGTAACGCTCGCGTCGATTCCGAGCCCATGGAGGAGCACCGCGCCACTGAGGGCCGCCCAGCTCGACACGGTGAGCAGCCAATGGCTGTCGAGATACCAGCTCGACGCCGCGAAGAAAACGGCCACTGCGGCCGTGAGCCAGAGCGCGAAGCGGAGGGGAGCGATGCCGCCGCGATGGCTCGGGGCGGTCGGCCGGGCTCCGACCGAGCCGCTCCGAATCGTGGATCGCATCCAGGCGAAGACGTAGAGGGTGACCAGGGTGATGAGGATCGCCGGCCAGACGACGTGGTGAAGCAGGTCGAAGATCTGCGGTCGGCCGGCGAGCAGCGAAAGCGAGCCGACCCGCAGGGTGTTGACGATCGAGACCAGGACGAAACCGAGCAGGATCGCCCGGATGCGCCGTCGCGGCGGTGCCGGAAACGCCGCGACCGCGCCGACGAGCAGCGCGATCACGTCCGCGCCCGTGCAGCTGAAATCGACGAAGACCGGCAGGTGGTGGAGCCCGGTCAGCCGTCCGGCCAGGGCCTGCTGGGCTTGCGCGTAGGGGACGAACAGCGAGCCTCTGGATCCAGGGCACCCGGAAGAGCCCGAAGAGCAGCAGCGTCGCGCCCAGGGCCGTGACGAGGAAATTGACAGCGCTCGGAACCGGGGGCGGTGCCGGCAGGGCTGCGGAGCCGCCGGGTGGCGGTTCGGTGGGCGTGTCGCGAGGCGGTCGTTCCGGATCGTGCATTCTCGTCGGCCAGAGCCCCAGCGAGAGTGAGAGAAGCCGGGCGGACAGTCTATCCGGGTCGTTTGCCGTCGCCCTCGACCGCGGGCGCGACGAGTGCTCCCAGGGCTCCCGGCGCTGGCAATCGAATCGGTAGGATCCGGCGAGTGAACCGAACGCGCGAGGGGGAACCGCGGAGCCCGGAGCCGGGAGGGGGACGGTGGGTGCGTCGCGGGGCGGCATGGGCCGAGCTCCTCTCGGGTGGCGCCGGATGCATTCTCGCCGCATCCGTGCTGACGCTCGTGATGGCGGCGCCGGTGCTGCGGGCGCCCAGCGAGCGCTTGTTCGGGAGCGAGATCGTCGGCCGCTTCCACGATCCGTTCACCGTCATCCGTTGGTTCGAGCATCCAACCCGCCCCACGCTCTACACGCAACCGGCGACCGATTACCTGGGCGCGGCCTTGGCGCCGCTCGTCGGCGGCGTCGCCGCGTACAACGTCGTCGTTCTGGCGACCTTTCCGTTGGCCGCTCTCTTCACGTTCTTGCTGGCGCGCCGCCTCGGCGCGTCCAAGCCGGGCGCCTGGCTGGCCTCTCTGGCCTACGCGTTCTCTCCCTTTCACCTCGCCCATTCCGCCTACCATCCTCAGGTTGCCCAGGTGCAATGGATCCCGCTCTACCTGCTGGCGCTCTGGTCTGCGTTCGAACGGCCGACTGGGCGGCGGATCACGCTCCTCGCGCTCGCAGCGGCGCTCGCGGCTCTGTCGAGCTTCTACTCGGGGCTGATCCTGGCCGTGCTGACGCCGCTGGCGATCGTGGGACAGGCGCTGTCGGAGAGGGCCGCCGGTACGCCTGACCTTCGCCGGAGGACGGTCACGATGCTGGGAGCCCTGGCGTTGATCGGGTCGCTCGGCTACGGATACGTGCGGACCTTCGCGCCTCGGGTCCTCGTGCGGCCCAGCTCGTTCGCCTTTCCGGCGAGCGATGTGGAGCGCTACACGGCCCGCTGGACGAGCTATCTGATGCCGCCCGTCTGGCAGCCGATCGTCGGCGCGGAGGTCCGTGCCTGGTGGGCTCGCCAGGGTGCGCACGAAGAGATCCTCGAGCGCCAGCTGTCGCTCGGGTGGGGATTGCTCGCGCTCGCGGCGGTCGCGGGAACGCTCTGGCTCCGCCGCCGGCGCAGCGATGGGCTGCAGAACGTTCCGTACCTCGCGATCCTGGCGGCGTCCGCCTTCGTCTGTTCGCTCTCGCCGACTTGGACGGTGGCCGGAATCGTCGTCCCGCGCCCTGCGGGCTGGCTCCATCGGCTGGCGCCGATGTTCCGTGCGTACGCGCGCTTCGGGATGGCGGTCGAGCTGACCATCGCGCTGGCTGCCGGCCTGGGTCTCGGTGCGCTGCTCCGCGCCGAAAAGCGGGGCGCACGGCTCGTGGCTCTCGGGCTGGTCGCGTTGTTCGTCGTCGAGTTACCGCCCTTTCCTCCATGGCACGGACGCGACGTGATGCCGACCTCGGCGCACCGCTGGCTGATCGATCACCGAGCGCAGGGGGCGACGCTCGACTGCGTGCCGGATTCCGACTCCGCGCAGGCCTCCGCCATCGATCTCTTCGGCCCCGGGCTGCGGCTGCTCGCTCCAGGCGAAGACTGTGGAGAGGCGGACTTCGCGTCCAAGCTGGCAGCGCGGGGCTTCCGGCACCTGATCGTGCGGCGCGGCGCCCCGGTGAGCGATTGGCTGGAGAGGCGCGGCAACCCGCCCGGGCTGCGTCCGGTCGGCTCGTTCCGCGACGCGCTGCTCTTCGGGGTCGAGGCCGCACCACCGCCGCTCGAGATCGATTTCGGCCCGGGCTTCCAGCTCCGCGAGTACTTCGGCTCGCGGAGCTATCGATGGATGGGCAGTCGGGCCCGCTTGACGGTCATCGACCGGACTGCGCAGCCGATCTCGGCGCGACTGCGAATGGTCGTGAACGGGTTTCCCGGGCCGAGAACGCTTCGTCTCGTCCCGTTGCGTGGCGGCGCGGAACACGAGATCCGGGCCGGTCTCGAGCCCCGGGTCGTCGACGTCGGACCGATCGACCTGCTGCCGGGAGCCAATCCCATCGAGCTCTCGACCCGCGATCCAGCGGTGGTCGCCGACCGGGTGCTCGAGAACGGCGACACGAGAGCGCTCGCCATCTCCATCGGAGACCTCGTCGCGCGACCGGTAGGATCCGAAGACGAATGAGCTCCTCGAGTCCCCGCCGAACGCCGGACCCCGAGGGCGGCTCGACGTGGCGCTCGCTCGCGTTCGCGGTTTTGGGAGGCGCGGCCTGGGGGCTCTGCCAGGGGCGTGCCACCCTGCCGCTGCTCGGCGCAGCGGCGCTGGTTCCGATGATGATGTTGCTCGATCGGCGGCGGCCCGCGCTCTTCGGCTGGCTCTTCGGCACGGTCGCTTGGGGCGTGTCGCTGCCCTGGATCGTCCCGACCCTGACGACCTACGGCTTCATCCCCGGCTGGCTGGCCGGATTGGCGCTGTTTGCACTCGCGGCGTTCTTGGGCCTCTACGGCGCGGCATTCGCCGGCCTGGGCGCGCGGCTCTGGCGATCCGGTGATGTCCTATCGCTCGTCGCGTTGCCGGCGCTCTGGGTCTCTCTGGAGGTCTTGCGCGGCCATCTCCTCACCGGATTTCCATGGAATCTCGCGGCCTATGCCTGGGTCGCTCTGCCCGGCGCGCTGCCGCTCGCGGCCTGGATCGGCGCTTGGGGTGTCTCGGGTGTCGTGGTGGCCGTCAACCTGGGACTCGCCCGAGCATGGCGACGGCGGAAGTGGGAAGGTGCGGTGGCGACGGTTCTGCTCGCCGCGACGCTCTTGGCGATCTCGGCGCGCTTCTCCCATCCCAATCATCCTCGGGGGCCCCTCCGTCCGGTGCGGCTCGTGCAGCCCGACATCCCGGACCGGGCGGTCTTCGATGCCGCCGCCAACGAAGCGGACTACCAGCGTCTGCTGGCCATGACGCGTCGCGTTTGCACCCCCGGCGCGTTGGTGCTGTGGCCGGAGAGCGCGACCTGGCCGCGCGAATGGCAGGACGATCCCCGTCTCGACGACGACGTTCACGCGCTCACCCGGCAGGGTTGCGCGGTGCTGCTCAACTCCGCCTACCATCGAGGCGGCAAGTACTACAACGCGGTGCTCCTGGTCGAACCGCAGGCGGCCGGACACGATGTCCAGGTGGTCGCCAAACGTCACCTGGTGCCGTTCGGCGAATACGTGCCCTTCCGCCGCGAGCTTCCATTCCTGGGCAAGATCGCCCGCACGGTCGGGGATTTCGCGCCGGCCGAGCGCACGGAGCTTCTTTCCTGGAACGGCGAGCGGCTCGGCGCCGCGGTCTGCTACGAAGTCATCTTCCCGGGAGAGGTCACCGATCTGGTCGCCCACGGCGCCACGGTGCTCTTCACGGTGACCAACGACGGCTGGTACGGAGACACCGCGGCGCCCCGCCAGCACCTTCGCGCGGCCCGCTTTCGGGCGGCCGAGAACGGGCGCTGGATGTTGCGCGCCGCGGTCACCGGGATCTCCGCGGCGATCCGTCCCGACGGCTCCATCGCCGGGGAGCTGGGGGTGGGTCGCACCGGCACGATCTCGATCGACATCGCCGGACACGCCGCGCGTTCACCCTACTCCCGGCTACCCTGGCTGGTGCCGGCGTTTTGCGTGGCCCTGGCGGCGGCTGCTATCGTTCGCGCGCACCGCGTCCGCGGCGCGCCCTGAATCAAACGGCCGAAAGGATCTCCCCGATGCTCGTATCCGACCTCCAACGTCGCCTCGACGATCTCGCCGAGAGACTGCAGCTCCTTCGGGGGTACCTTTGAGGAAGCCGGCGTCGAAGCGGAGCTGAGCGATATCGACCGGCAGATGGAGATGCCGGGCTTCTGGGACCGGCCGTCACAGAGTGCCGAGCTTCTCCAGAAGCGCCGCGCCGTCGAGCGGAAGGTCGAGACCCTCCATCGGCTGCGCGGCGACGAGGAGGATCTAGTGGCTTGGCGCGACCTGCTCGAGGGGACGAGCGGACCCGCCGACGTCGACGCGGTCGCCTTCACCGAACGGGTGGAGAGGGTGGTCGCGCAGCTCGAGCTGCAGATCAAGCTCTCCGGACCCGACGACGATAAGAACGCCATCCTCACCATCAACTCCGGCGCCGGAGGAACCGAGTCGCAAGACTGGGCCGAGATGCTGGTGCGGATGTATGTGCGCTGGGCGGAGAAGAAGGGCTTCGACGTCGACCTGCTCGACCGGCAGGACGGTGAAGAAGCCGGCATCAAGAGCGCCACCCTCGCGGTGCGGGGGCCGTACGCTTATGGTTACTTGAGCGGCGAGAGCGGAGTCCACCGCCTGGTGCGGATCAGCCCGTTCGACTCGCAGGCGAGGCGGCACACTTCGTTCGCGTCGGTCTATGCGCTTCCCGAGGTCGACGATTCGATCGCCATCGAGATCTCGGACAAGGATCTCAAGATCGACGTCTTCCGGGCGTCGGGAGCCGGCGGCCAGCACGTCAACAGGACGGAGTCGGCGGTGCGCATCACCCACCTGCCGAGCGGCATCGTGGTGCAGTGCCAGAACGAGCGCAGCCAGCACAAGAATCGCGCCACCGCCATGAAGGTCCTCAAGGCGCGCCTCTACGACCTGGAGTTGCGCAGGCGCAAGGCGGAGCAGGACAAGCTCGAGGACGCGAAGATGGATATCGCCTGGGGGAGCCAGATCCGCAGCTACGTCCTGCAGCCCTACCGGATGGTCAAGGATCACCGCACGGGAGAGCAGGTCGGCGACGCCGACTCGGTGCTCGACGGTGAGATCGACCCCTTTCTCGAAGCCTTCCTCAAGGGCAAGATCGCATCTCCGGAAGATCGTTCCGACGCGGTCTGATCGACTTCGGTCGGCACGACCACCGACCCTTCACCGTGACAAGACGTTCCCGCCGCGTCGGCGCCGACGGCCTGGGGGCCGCGTCGCTGGCGCGCTGTTCAGGCTTGCGCTGGGCGCAGCTCCCTCGGGCTCGCATCCCATCGCTCTTCGAAGGCCGCTTGCGCCCCGTCGGCCATCTTGTCGTCGTACAGAGCCAGCGCCACGGCGCGTACCGTGCGCAGCAATGGCTCGGCGCTACGTGTCACGTGGCCCATGTGTCCGATCCGGAAATAGCGGCCCGCCAGGGCGGGAAGCAGGCCTCCCGCCACCACGACGCCCTGCTCGCGAATGGCGGCGAGGACCTCATTGCCGCGCCCCTCGGGAAAGTGGAGGGCGGACAGCGTGTTGGCCGCTTGCTCGGCGTGGCTCGGCACGAAGCGCAGGCGCAATGCGGACCACGCGGCGCGCAGCGCCTCGGCCGCACGCCGGTGCCGGTCCACGGTCGCCGTCACGGCGCTCGCGGCGTCCGGTCCGTCGGCGAGGATTTCCGCGAGCGATGCCCGCAGAGCCATGACGAGACCGGTCGGAGGGGTCGAGAAATAGGCGCCTCGTCCCTCCTCGTAGGCCTCCATCACCGGGCTCCAGGCGTCGAAATCGAGCGTCATGGGGGGCGGAGCGGCGAGCGCGTGACGGGCTTCGAGGGCTCGCGGTCCGGCAACCCAGAGGGCGAGCCCGGGAGGCAGGCCGACCGCTTTCTGCGAGGCGGTGAAGTAGAGATCCGCGTCCCAGGCTTCCATTTCGAAGCGCTCGGCGGCCGTCGCGCAAACGCCGTCGAAGACCGAGAGCGCGTCGAACTGGCGGGCGAGCCGGGCCAGGGGCTCGGGATCGACGCGAACCCCCGTCGAGGTGTCGACATGGGTGGCGAAGAGCGCCTTGTAGGCGCGACGCTCGAGGACGGCACGCTCGAGCTCGGTTTCGAGGCGATCGAGATCGGGCACTTCCCCGGGATCGGCTGCGATCGTCTCGACCTCGGCGCCGCGCCGGCGCAGCATCTCGGCCATCCGGTCGCCGAAATAGCCGGTGACCGCGACGAGGGCCCGTTCTCCGGGAGCGACCAGATTGCACGCCGCGGCCTCCATCGCCAAGGTGCCCCCGCCCGGCACGGCGAAGCTACGGGCGGACGCCGGGGCGCGCCAGATGGCCCGCATGGCTCGCAGGGCTTCGCCGAAGGCGGCGATCAGGTCGGGCGCCAGGTGGCTCGGAGGGGGATCCGCGAGGGCTTCGAGAACGGCCGGCGAGACTTCGACCGGACCGGGAATCATGAGCAGGGGACGTTGCGAAGTCATCGGTTCTCCGTCGGATTCGGTAACGGTTCGAGAGGCTACCGCAGGAGGGCAGGCGAGAGGTCCTCTGGAGGCGCTTCAGGGTCCGGAGTTCAGGAATTCACGAGCTTGGAGAGAAGTCGGGCCTAGAATGACCCGTCTGACTGTCGAGTTCGAGCAGGGCCGTGCGCACTCGGGCGCCTTCCGGATTGCGATGTCGAGGAGGACACCATGACGACGAAGAGGATTCTGATCGGCGCGACGCTGGCGACTCTGCTGGCTCTGAGCTTCCCAGGCCCGCGCCGACGACGAGGAGGCCCGGCGCTCGGCGACCGTGCAGTCGAAGCTGGTGGCCTGGCTCGGCCCCGACGCGCAGACCATCCATGCCGAAGCCCAAGGTTCGCGCGTCATTCTCACGGGCCGCGTGCAGAGTCGGTCCACCCGAGATCTCGCGGAAGAGGTGGCGCTGAGCTGCGATGGGGTGCGCAGCACGGCCAACCGGATAGTCGCGGCGAGCGATCCCGACCGCTTCATGGCCCGACTCGAGAACGGCTGGCACGACGCCCTGCTCGAGATCCGGGTCAAGCGCGCCTTGCAGCGCGAGGGCCTTTCGTTCGCTCGCGCCATCGAGGTCGAGGCGGTGGACGGCATCGTCAGTCTGCGCGGCTTGCAGCCGAGCAAAGCCGCGCACGACGTGGCCATCCAGGTCACGACGGCAGTCGACGGCGTGAAACGGATCATCGACCTGGTTCGCTATGAGGTCCCCGCTGCGCCACGCCCGGCAGGCTCCGCCCCTCATCCCAGGTGACCTCCCCCCTCCGCCTGCTCTGCGTGCTCGCCCACCCCGACGACGAATCGTTGGGCACCGGGGGAGTGCTGGCCAAGTACGGCGCGGAGGGCGTCGAGACCTACCTGATCACCGCGACCCGGGGCGAACGGGGTCGGATCGGGAACGAACGGCCCGGCGCCGCAATCGCGGCGCCGATCCGGGAGCGCGAGCTGCGCGGTGCCGTCGACGCGCTCGGCGTCCGGGAGCTCCACTTGCTCGGCCACCTGGATGGCGAGTTGGACGGCGTCGAACCGGATGCGGCGATCTCGAAGATCGCGGCCCTGCTGCGCCGGATCCGACCTCAGGTGGTGGTCACCTTCGCGTCCGACGGCGCGTACGGACATCCGGATCACATCGCCATCTCGCAGTTCACCGGGGCGGCGGTGCTCGCCGCAGCGAATTCCGCCTATCGGCCGCCGGGAGGCGATCTGCCGGAGTCGCCACACGCGGTCAGCAAGCTCTATTGGTTCGTGACGACGCCGAGCAAATGGGCTGCATACCAGTGGGCCTTCAAGGAGTTGGTCTCCGAGGTGGACGGCGTCCAGCGGCGGGCGAACCCGTGGCCCGATTGGTCGGTCACCTCCCGGATCGATACGCGCGAACATTGGCAGACGGTCTGGAGAGCCGTGCAGTGTCATCAGTCTCAGATCTCGAACTACGAGCGTCTCGCCGAGCTGCCCCCCGACCTCCACGAAGCCCTGTGGGGAACTCAGACCCTCTACCGCGTCCACTCGCTGGTGAACGGCGGCAGGGAGGTCGAGACCGACCTGTTTGCGGGCCTCCGTGAGCCGGCGAGCGACCGGACCGGCTGATAAGGTACCGTTTCGTCCGGCCCTCTGCCGTCCGCCGGACCCGAGTCCTTCAACTTCGAGAAGTCCGCACGGAGAACGAGATGGCGACGGAAGTCGTGATGCCGCAGATGGGCGAGTCGATCGCCGAAGGAACGATCACCAAGTGGTTGGTGCAGGTGGGTGAGACGGTCGAGCGCGACCAGCCGCTCTTCGAGATTTCCACGGACAAGGTGGACGCCGAGATTCCCAGTCCCGTGGCGGGAACCCTTCTCGAGATCCGTCACCAGGCGGGCGAGACGGTGGGTATCCAGACCGTGGTCGCCCTGATCGGGGAGGCCGGTGAGAAACCGGCGGCCGCGGCGCCCGCCTCGAAAGCCGCGCCGGAGAGTCCTCCTGCCGCTGCGCCGGCGGGAGAATCCGCGACGCCGTCGCCGACGGCTCCGGCCAAACCCGCCCCTCTTCCGGCGACGGCTCCTCGGCCCGCCGCGCCACAGGGAGAGTTCGACTACGACCTGGTGATCATCGGCAGCGGTCCGGGCGGCTACGTGGCGGCGATCCGAGCCGGCCAGCTCGGCCTCAAGGTCGCCTGTGTCGAGAAGGATCCCCGCTTCGGCGGCACCTGCACGCTGCGCGGCTGCATTCCGACGAAGGCCCTTCTGCACGCGGCCGAGATGTTGGACGAGATCCGGCATGTCGATCAGTTCGGCATCGCCGTTCCCGAGCCCGAGCTCGAGGTCGCCAAGACACACGCCTACAAGCGCGACATCGTGGACAAGAGCGTCAAGGGGATCGAGTTCCTCTTCAAGAAGAACAAGGTCGACGGGATCAAGGGTCATGGCCGTCTGACCGGTCCGAACTCGGTCGAGATCACTGCCGACGACGGCTCGAAGCGGACCGTCACCACTCGCTTCGTGATCATCGCCACCGGCTCGGTGCCGCGCGAGATCAAGGTGGCGCCGACCGACGGCGAGGCGGTGCTCAACTCCGATCATCTGCTCGAGCTGGAGAAGGTTCCGGCGTCGATCGTGGTGCTCGGGGCCGGCGCCGTCGGCACGGAGTTCGCGTCGGTCTTCAAGTCCTTCGGCTCCGAGGTCACGCTCGTCGAGATGCTGCCGCGGGTGCTTCCGATCGAGGACGAGGAGGTCTCGAAGGAGCTCGAGCGACAGCTCAAGAAGCGTGGCATCAAAGTCATGACCTCCACCCAGTTGATCTCGGCCGAACGGGGCGGGCCGGGCGTCAAGATGAAGCTCAAGCAGGGCAACATGGAGGCGGGTCTGGAGGCGGAGATTCTGCTGGTCGCGGTCGGACGCGCGCCGGTCAGCGAAGACGTGGGACTCGACAAGGTCGGGATCCAGACCGAGCGGGGCTACATCCCCGTCAACGGCGTCATGCAGACCCAGCTCGCCAACGTCTATGCGATCGGCGACGTGGTGAACACGCCCTGGCTGGCGCACATCGCGTCGGCCGAAGGCATCCTCGCGGTCGAGCACATGGCCGGCCAGGAGGTGCGACCGCTCAACTACGACCGGACGCCCTCGTGCACCTACTGCGAACCCGAGGTGGCGAGCGTGGGGTTGAGCGAGGCCAAGGCCAAGGAACGCGGCTTCGACGTGGCGGTCGGCAAATTCGCGTTCAGCGCCAGTGGCAAGGCGCGCATCCTGGGCAAGGCGCAGGGCTTCGTGAAGATCGTCCGCGACAAGGAATACGATGAAGTGCTCGGGGTTCACATCATCGGCCCCCACGCCACCGACCTCATCGCGGAGGCTTGCGTGGCGTTGCAGCTCGAGGCGACGGCCGAGGAGCTCTTCCGCACCATCCACGCCCACCCGACGCTCTCCGAGGCGATCATGGAGGCCGCGCACGCTTCGCATGGCGCGGCGATCCACTCTTGAGTCCGAACCGGCTCGGCCCGCTCCATCCGGGCGACGCGGAGAGGTCCGAGGACAAACTGGCGACGACCTCGCTCGGGCGCGACCAGCAGCTCGAGCTCTACCGGTGGCTCATGCTCAACCGCATGGTGGAGGACCGCCTGACCAACCTCTACCGCCAGGGCAAGGTGGTCGGCGGTCTCTATTCGTCACGCGGTCAAGAGGCGATCTCGGTGGGCACCGCCTACGCGCTCCAGCCCCAGGACATCGTGGCGCCCCTGATTCGCAATCTCGGCGCCATGTTGGTCCGCGGCGTGACGCCGCGCGAGGTGTTGACGCAGTACCTGGCGCGCGGCACGAGCCCGACCGGCGGCAAGGATTGCAACCTGCACTTCGGGGATCTGTCGCGAGGGTTGATTTCTCCGATCTCGATGCTCGGGGCGCTCATTCCCGTCATGGCCGGGGTCGGTCTCGCGGCGATGTACCAGAAGAAGGATTACGTCGGACTCACCTATATCGGTGACGGCGGCACCTCCACGGGGGACTTCCACGAAGGCATGAACCTGGCGGCGGTCCTCGGCGTGCCGCTGATCGTGATCGCCGAGCACAATGGCTACGCCTACTCGACGCCCACCGCCCGCCAGATGAAGATTCGGGACCTCGCCCAGCGTGCTGCGGCCTACGGGATTCCGGCCAAGATCGTCGATGGCAACGACGTGCTCGCGGTCTACGAGGTCACCCGGCGGGCGGTGGAGATCGCCCGTAATGGCGGTGGCCCGCGCCTGATCGAGATGAAGACCTTTCGCATGAAAGGGCACGCCGAGCACGACGACGCCTCCTACGTTCCCAGGGAGCTGCTCGAGGAGTGGAAGGCGAAGGACCCGATCGGGCGCCTCGAGCGTCACCTGCTCGGCGAGAGCCTGGCCCGTCAGGAAGAGCTCGACGCGATCGTCGCCGAGCTCGACACGCAGCTCGACGCGGACGTCGATTTCGCGCTCGACTCGCCGTTTCCGCCGCCCGAGCGCGCGGCCGAGGGTGTTTACGAGGAGGCGGGCTCGTGAGCGAGGTGACGCTCCTCGAAGCGATCCAGAAGGGGTTGCGCGACGAGATGCGGGCCGACGATCGGGTCTTCCTGATCGGCGAGGACATCGGCGGCTACGGCGGTGCGTTCAAGCTGACCAAGGGATTCCTCGAGGAGTTCGGCGCCGGGCGGGTGATCGAGACGCCCATCTCGGAATCCGGGTTCACCGGTGCCGCGATCGGCGCCGCGATGATGGGCCTGCGTCCGGTCGTCGAGTACCAGTTCATCGACTTCATGGCGAACGCGTTCGACATGGTCGTGAACTTCGCGGGGACCAACCGGTACCGCTGGGGGCAGTGCGTGCCGATGGTGATGCGCGGCCCTTCCGGGGGCCGGGTCTCCGGCTCGGCCTTTCACAGCGCCAACCCCGAGGGCTACTACAACCGGGCGCCCGGCCTGAAGATCGTCTATCCCTCCCAGGTCGACGATGCGTACGGTTTGATCCGGTCGGCGATCCGGGATCCGAATCCGGTGCTCTTCCTCGAGCACAAGTACCTCTATCGCCGGATCAAGGGTGCGATTCCCGAAGGGCTCGAGACGGTCCCGATCGGCAAGGCGCGAGTCGTTCGCGAAGGGCGCGATCTGACGGTCGTGACCTGGGCCGCGATGGTGCACGTGGCGCTGGAGGCGGCGGAGAAACTCGCCAGCGAAGGCGTCGAGATCGAGGTCGTCGACCTGCGGACGATCAAGCCGATGGACGAGGAGACCCTGGTCGCTTCGGTCACGAAGACCAACCGCGCCCTCGTGCTGTCGGAGGAACCCTATTCGGGCTCGGTGGCCGGGGACGTCGCGGCGCGGATCGGCGAGCGCGCCTTCTGGCACCTCGACGCCCCGGTGGTTCGAGTCACTTGCCTCGACACGCCCGTTCCTTACAGCCCGCCGCTCGAGGACTACTACCTGCCCAATGCCGAAAAGCTGAGCGCGCAGATCCGGGAGCTCGTAGCGACTTGATAGCCTTGCTGATTCGTCGGAACGGCGGGCTTCGGCGCTCGTCGCCGCGAATTTGAAGACGGACGGAGAGCGAAGATGGCGACGGAAGTCGTGATGCCGCAGATGGGCGAGTCGATCGCCGAAGGAACCATTACCAAGTGGCTGGTCAAGGTCGGCGACACGGTCGAGCGAGATCAGCCGCTGTTCGAGATTTCGACCGACAAGGTGGACGCCGAGATTCCGAGCCCGACCGCGGGCGTGCTGCTCGAGATCCGCCGGCAAGAAGGCGAGACGGTGCCCATCCAGGAGGTCGTGGCCGTGATCGGCGAGGTGGGCGAGAGCGTCGCGGCGGCCGCGCCTGCGGCCGCGAAGACGGCGGAGAAGAAGGCGCCGGAACCGACCCCCGCGCCTTCGCCGGCCCCCGGCGCGGCGCCGACCCCCATGGCGGCGCCGATCGCCGCCACCCCTCGGTCTCCCGCGGTGGCGTCCGCGGCACCCGCCGGCTCGCTCGCGGAGCGCGTCCGCAAGGTTTCCTCACCCCTGGTCCGCAACATCGCGCGCGAGAATCAGGTGGACCTCGGCCAGGTCGAGGGCACCGGCATCCACGGACGAGTCACCAAGCAGGACATCCTCGCCTTCATCGAGCGCCGGAAGAGCGCTCCTGCCGCCGCGGCGCAGGCCGCTCCCGCGGGCGCCGGCAAGGTCGACTCGGGCTTCCACGTTCCCGCCTATCTGCCGGAAGAGAACGTGGTCATCGAGCCGATGTCGAAGATCCGCCAGATCACGGCGGCGCACATGCGCTATTCGAAGGACACCTCGGCGCACGTGACGACGGTCTTCCACATGGACTTCACCAAGGTGCATAGGGCGCGCGAGCGAGCCAAGCGGAGATTCCAGGAGGTCAACGGCACGAAGCTCTCCTATATGCCGTTCATCTTCCGCGCGGTCTGCGATGGGCTCAAAGCGAACCCGAAGCTCAACGCCTCGATCGACGGCACCAACGTCGTCTTCAAGAAGGACATCAACCTCGGGATGGCCGTAGCGCTCGATCGCGGGCTGCTCGTGCCGGTCATCCGCAACGCCGACACCATGAATTTGATCGGTCTCGCCAAGACCGCCAACGACCTGGCCGATCGCGCACGGACGAAGAAGTTGAGCCCGGACGAGGTGAGGCTGGGGACTTTCACGATCACCAATCCGGGCGTTTTCGGTTCTCTGTTCGGCACCCCGGTGATCAATCAGCCGCAGGTCGCGATCCTCGGCATCGGGGCGATCGAGAAGCGGCCAGTCGTGATGACCGACGCCGACGGATGCGACACCATCGCGATCCGCGTCATGTCGTATTTCGGGATCACCTATGATCATCGCCTGGTCGATGGCGCCGACGCCGATCACTTCATGAACGACGTCAAGAAGACCCTCGAATCCGACGCTTGGCCGGAGCTCGAGCCCTTCTACTGAGGTTCCTGACGGAGCGGCGGCGCCGAGCCGGCTCGGCGCCCCGGGATCAGCCCCGGAAGGCGAGCTCGGGCTTGAGCTTGGCTTCCGAGTAGTAGCTGGCGAGCTTGCCGATGAGCGAAGCGGTGACCGCCTCGGCCTCGACGGCGCTCTGGAAGGCGAGCCAGGCGGCGATCGCTTCGCGGCCGATACCGAGAGAACGGAAGATCACCAGGGTCTCCGCGGCGAGCTCCTTCATCTCGGCGAAGCGGCCCCGTTCCGCCAGCAGTCCGGCCAGGTCGAGCGAGATCATCGCCACCTCGTAGGGAAGGTCGAGGTCGGCAAAGACGGCGATCGCATCCTCGAACGCGACTTCCGCTTCCGCGGGAAGCCCTGTCACGCAATGGATTTTCGCCTCGAGCCACGAACGCTTGCCAAGCGAGACGCGGTCGCCAAGCGCTTCATAGTCGGCGCGGAATTCGTCGAGCTTCTCCTGCGCTTCGTCGCCGCGCCCGAGATCCATGAGGCGCCAGACGAGATTATGGCGAGCTCCGAGGGCCAGGTGAGGGTCGCGCTCGGGGTCGACGAGAGGCAACGCCACCTCGATGAGACGCAGCGAATCCTCCAGTTTCCCGTCGATGCTCAAGATGACGGCTTCGTTGACGAGGCACTGTCCTTCGTGGTGGTCGTCTCCGAGCTCCCTGTAGATACGCGCGGCGGTTCGGACGCTGCGCAACGCTCGTGGGAAGTCCCGGTTGGCGCGATGAAGAGACGACTCGAAGTAGTGGAGCTGTGCCTCGAGAAGAGGGTCACCGGTACCGTCCTCGATCTCCCGCTTGGCCAGGCTCAGCAGTCGCCCCGCCTCCGCCAGGTTGCCGAGCGCACGTTGTGAATTGGCGATCTGGCCATGCGCCTGCGCGATCAGGTCGACGATGATGCCCGGGCCGGCGGGAGCCGAGTCGAGGCGCTCGGCGAGCGTCAGGGCCATCTCCGCGAGGTCGTTCGATCGTCTCGGGTCGTCATAGATGGCCTGGAAAGCTCGGTCGAGGAGCAGGATGCAGAAGCTGCTGGAGTCGTATCGGTGGGAGTTTCGAATCAGGGTCCATTGGCGAGGGCTCGGATGCTCCATGAAGCCCGCGATCTGACTGGCGGCCTTGGTCCGCTCCATCTCGACGAAGGCTGTCTTGTCGCGCAGATTCGCGAGAACGCGCGCCATGGTCGAGTCGTCTCCCATCTCCATGGACGGTTCGGTCTCCGCCGTCTGAATGCGATCGAGGATCGCGCGACAGTGATGGCATCCGCGCAGCAGGTGCTCGAGAACCTCGCGTCGTTCGGCTCGCTGAGCCTGACCTTCCGCGAAGCGGAAGAGGGCATCGTCTGAAACAGAGCAGACGACTTCGGAGTGCGGGTATGTCGTCATGGGGCCTCCTCGACGAAGCCCACCGAAACGAGCCGGCGGGTCAGCGCGGAGAGACAGCGCAAGGTGGCTTGACGGACGGCGTCGGCTCGCGAGCCGATCCGTTCCGCGATCTCGGGGCCCGAGCACTCGAGACCGTAACGCATGCCGAGAATGGTCCGGCAGCGGCGGGGAAGGTGAGAGAGCGCGTTGCTCAGGTCTCGCCTCAGGTCGGAGCGGCTCGAATTTCCGTCCTCTTCCGCGAATTGCTCGAGCAGACTGCCGTCGACAGCGTCGATCAGACGGCGTCGACGAGAACGCCAGAACAGCAGACACTTCCGCCTCAGAACGGCGATCAACCAAGGCCGCGGTGCGGAGACCGAGTCGGCGCGGGTCAGAAAAGCGACTGCGGTGTCCTGCAGAAGATCTTCGGCATCCTCTTCGGGTATGTGGAAGCGCCGCAGGACGGCGCGAAGCTCACCCTCGGCCTCGGCGAAGATCGTTCCGAGGTCTCCGGGATGGGCTCCTGGTATGGGTTGACGCACTCCCTGTCTCCCTAGGATGTGCGCCAAGTGTAGCACCCTCGCTGCCGCCGTCCACGACGGCGGAAGAGCGGCATCGGGAGGCACCCAGACGGGTAACCCGGTCAGCTACGGCGACGGCCGCTTCCGATCAGTTGCCGCTACCGCCTCCCGGCGTGATGCTGCCATTGTCGGCGGCGAAGACCGATACGAGCGAAGTCCAGAACGAGCCGAGCCAGTCCGAAAGACCCGACTGCACGGCCGTGACGTGGGTGACTCCGCTCTCCGAGCGATTCGTCGACCCGAAGATCCCGGGCATGGCTTGGGCACCCGTGGCGGAGGCGATCCCGAGGGCAACGACGGCGGCGGCGATCCAGCGGCGACGATTGGATCTCATGACGTTCTCCCATGGGAGGGGCCGCAGTCCCGGCCGTCATGGCGCAGTCGTGCCCCTCTCACTAATACCGTTGCCTGGGGAGGCCGAACTGTGACATCCGACGCCATTTTTTTTCTCGTGAATGAGATTTCTGGGGTCGGGATGTCACGTTTCGGCCTCCCCAGGCAACGTATTAAGTGAAAGGGGGAGGTATGGGCGATCCGCTGACACGGCTGGAAGGGGGGGCGGCACCGAAGCGAGGGCAGCTGCGGCTCGTGGTGGCAGGTGTCTCGGGTCTGGACCGCCTCGAGCTGGAACGCAACGCGCATTGGGTCGAGAAGGCGTTGGGCTGCCGGACGGTCTGGGTCGATCGGGCCCGTGCCGCCGCGGAGGACATCCGGCGAGCCCGCGAAGCCGAGGCCGTCCCTATCGCGATGGTCGGTGGTCCGCTGGAGGACGTCGAGCTCCTCGTGCTCTTGAGAGCCCTGGGAAGCGCCGAGGGACCTGCTCCTTTGGTCCTGCTGGTCGCCTCGCCCTGGGAGGAGCACGGCAAACGAGCCTTGGAGGCCGGATGCTGCGATGCCCTGGAGCGCGAAGCCTGGAGCGGCGACGACCTCGTTCGCTCGCTTCGCTTGGCTTTCGAACTGGCCCGCCGGCAGCGCGCTGAACGCGATCTCACGGCGCTTCGCGAGCGTTCGGGCACGGTCCCCGAGTGGGCGGACGAGGCACGTCGGTATGCCGGGTCGGGAAGACTTCTGGTCTCGGCGAGTCACGACCTCTCGAACCTCCTGCAGCCGATCCTCGGCCACGCCGAGCTCCTCACCACGTTGCACACGACCGATACCGTCTCGGGGCGCTACGCGCGTCTGGTCGAACAGGCCGCCAGCCTGGCCGCCGCTCTCGTCCGGCGCCTGCTTCAGCTCGGGAGAGCGGGCGATCGAGGGTTTCGCGACGTGGACCCCGACGGCGCGATCGAAGCGGTCGACGGCTTGCTCTGCCTGATGCTCGGAGCCAAGACACGCTTCGACTGTTTCCTGGGCGCGCCCGGCTCGCGCCTCTGGCTACCTGAAGGCGCGGTCGAGCAGATCGTGCTCAATCTGGCGGGCAACGCTCGCGAGGCGATGCCTTCGGGCGGCCGGGTCGTCCTGAGAACCCGGCGCACGCCGGACGTCTGGCGGCTCGAGATCGAGGATTCGGGCGCTGGCATCGATGCCTCCCGGCTCGAGCGCGCCTTCGACTCTGGATATACGACCAAGCAGCATCAGCGAGGCGCGGGGCTGGGTCTCTGGATCGTGCGTAGCCTCGTCGAGGAAGCGGGTGGCGAGGTCAAGCTGGAGAGCGAGGTCGGGCGCGGCACTCGAGCCGTCGTGGAGATTCCTCTCCACAAATCCGCGATGCCGGATCCGGAGTGATCTGCCGCGGCTTCGGAACCCCTGGCTCCGGCGTCGCTGCCGGCGAGACTCAGAGTCCGAGCAGGTAGGCGAAGATCAAGGGCGCCACGATGGTGGCGTCGGATTCGATGATGTGTTTCGGCGTATCCATGTCGAGCTTTCCCCAGGTGATCTTCTCGTTGGGGACGGCTCCCGAGTAAGAACCATAGCTCGTCGTCGAGTCGCTGATCTGGCAGAAGTAGGCCCAGAACGGAATGTCGTGGATTTCCATGTCCTGGTAGAGCATGGGGACCACGCAGATCGGAAAGTCACCGGCGATTCCGCCGCCGATCTGGAAGAAGCCGATCGAGGAGCTGGCCGACTCGCGCCGATACCAGTCGGCGAGGAATGTCATGTACTCGACGCCGGACTTGACGGTGTGCGGACTGCTCAGCGTCTTCTTGAGGAGATGTCCCGCGTAGATGTTCCCGAGCGTCGAGTCTTCCCATCCCGGCACGACGATGGGCAGATCGCGCTCGGCGGCCGCCACCAGCCAGCTGTCTTCCGGCGGCACCTGATAATGGTCGCGCAGAACCCCCGAGCGGATGAGTCGATAGAGGAATTCGTGGGGCAAGCGGCTCGTTCCCGCGCTCTCGGCGGCCTTCCACTCCTCGAGAATGGCCCGCTCGATCCGCCGCATCGCTTCGTCCTCGGGGATGCAGGTGTCGGTGACCCGGTTCAGGTGCCGATCGAGGAGATCCTTCTCCTGCGCGGGCGTGAGGTCGCGATAGTGGGGCACCTGGACGTAGTGGTCGTGCGCCACCAGGTTGAAGAGATCTTCCTCCAGGTTGGCGCCGGTGCAACTGATGGCGTGAACGAACCCGCGGCGGATCATCTCGGCGAGAGTCAAGCCGAGCTCAGCCGTGGACATCGCGCCGGCGAGCGCCACCAACATCTTGCCGCCGGCCGCCAGATGCTTCTCGTAGTCGGCGGCGGCGCGCACCAGCGCGGCGGCATTGAAATGGCGGAAATTTCGCCGGATGAACTCGCGAACCGGAGCCTGGGCCATCGTTTTCTTCCTTCCCTGGAGCCGGAGAGTGGACGGAACGGCGACCGTGCAACGCCGTGCTCTCGACACGCGCGATAGAACGCGAGGTGCGATTCTAGAGGAGAATGTCTCCGTGAGCGAACGGAGGATCACGCGCTGGTCCTGGATGGGGCGGATGAGATACGAAAGAGCGGCGCAGCTGCAGGTGGAGGTGCGCGAGGCTCTGGCTCGTGGTGACTCTCCCGAGCGGTTGTTGCTGCTCGAGCATCCGCACGTCTACACGCTCGGCCGCAACGCGACGGAGCACGACATCCTCGAGCCGCCCGACGCGCTGGCGCGCCGCGGCGTCGAGATCGCGGTGACAGACCGGGGCGGGCAAGTGACCTATCACGGCCCGGGTCAGCTGGTCGGCTACCCGATTCTCGACCTCAATCCGGACCGTCGCGACTTGCGGCGCTATGTCGGCGACCTGCAGTCCTTGTTGATCGGGGTGCTGGCCGAGTTCGGCGTGGAGGCCCGGGGAGGGACCGGCGAGAGGATCGGGGTCTGGGTCGAGGAGCGCAAGATCGCCTCGATCGGTATCCACCTCGCGCGCTGGCGCACGACCCACGGGTTCGCGCTCAACGTCGAGACCGATCTCGCCCTGTTCGGTGGAATCGTCGCCTGTGGCCTGCCGAACGTCGAGATGACTTCGCTCGCCCGTGAGTCGATGCAGCGCCCGAGCCTGCAGGAGGTCGCCGACCGCGTGGTGCGTCATTTCGCCGAGGTCTTCGGGCGCGATGTCCGGGAGGACCCGGCCTTCGCGCGAACCGCGTCCAATCTCTCGTCGGAGGTCTCGGGGTGAGCACGTCGGAGTCGATGCCGAACCGGCCAGTGCGGCTGGATCTCATCGCCGTGGTCGTGGCGGTGACCGGCGAGACGCCGCGCGTGCTCGCGGTGCCACGCGACGGCGAGCTGGCGCTTCCCTCGGGTCCTCTCGACGCGGTCCACGACCGGACGCTCGAGCTCGCCCTGCGACGCTGGGCGCTCGAGCAGACTGGGCTCGAGCTCGGCTACCTGGAGCAGCTCTATACCTTCGGCAACCGGTTCCGCGATCCGGACGAACGGCGAGGGGGTCCGCGCGTCGTCTCGATCGCCTACCTCGCCTTGATCCACGAAGCGCCCTTGGGTGCCGGTGTCGCGGCACGGTGGGGAGACAATTACCGTTTCCTGCCCTGGGAGGACTGGCGGGGAGGGCGGCCCGCGGTGATCGATCGTTCGATCGAGCCGGCTCTCCAGAAGTGGATTCGGGCCGCTCCGAGCCGCACCCTCGCGCGGGCCCGGCGTGAGCGCTCGGATATCGCGTTCGGCCTGCGGGGCGCCCCCTGGGACGCCGAGAGGGTCTTGCACCGCTACGAGATCCTCTACGAAGCCGGGATGGTGGAGGAGGCATGGCGGGCCGGCGGAGGGCGGGGCGAAGTCGCCGTGGAGGAGGCCGTGTCGGCGCCGGAGGACCTGGGTCTGAGGCTTGGAGAGCCGCTGGCGCTCGATCATCGCCGGATCCTGGCGAGCGCCCTGGGGCGGTTGCGCGGCAAGCTCCGCTATCGGCCATTGGTCTTCGAGTTGATGCCCGCCCGTTTCACGCTGTTGAGCCTGCAGCGCACGGTGGAGGCCTTGGCCGGGAGGCGCCTGCACAAGCAGAACTTCCGGAGGCTTCTCGAATCCGGCGGTCTGGTGGAGGGCACCGGGAAGCTCAAGACGAGACCCCGGGGCCGTCCCCCCGAGCTCTTCCGTTTCCGCCGCGAGGTCCTGCGGGAGCGCCCGGCGCCCGGTGTCGGCCTGCCCGGCGCCGGGACTCACGGCTGAGAACGGGACGCTTGACTTCGACTAATACTCACTTCTAGGATAAATGGGCTGGCGGTCTCCCCGCCGGCTTTTTTGGGTACTATATATTCTCGTTTTGAGCATAAAGAGGGCCAAAACCATGAACGAGACCGGAGGCGTGACCGACGCGGCGACGTTCGCGGCACGCGAGCGTCTGCTGCGCGTCATCCCCGCGATCGAGTGGCCGGTGCACGCCGGCTACATCGATGCCATTCAGCGGCTCAAGCGCGAGCGCAACGCGGTCATCCTGGCCCACAACTACCAGACGCCCGAGATCTACCATGGCGTCGCCGACTACATGGGCGACTCGCTCGGCCTGGCGCAGGAGGCGGCTCGGGCCGACGCCGACGTCATCGTGCAATGCGGGGTCCATTTCATGGCCGAGACCTCGAAGATCCTGTCGCCCGAGAAGACCGTCCTGCTGCCGGACCTCGAGGCGGGATGCTCGCTGGCCGCGTCGATCACCGGCGCCGATGTCCGCTTGCTGCGCGAGCGCTATCCGGGCGTCCCGGTGGTCACCTACGTCAACACGTCGGCCGACGTGAAGGCGGAGTCGGACGTCTGTTGCACCTCGGCGAACGCGGTCGCGGTGGTCGAGTCGCTGGGCAGCGACCGGGTCATCTTCCTGCCGGACGAGTACCTGGGGCGTTTCGTCGCTGCGAAGACGGATGTCGAACTGGTGCTCTGGAAGGGGCACTGCGAGGTGCACGAGCGCTTCACGGGACCGGAGATCCGACGATTCCGGGAGCTCGAACGCGGGCGTCTTCGTCCTCGCCCATCCGGAGTGCCCGCCGGACGTGCTGGAGGAAGCGGATTTCGTGGGGTCGACCTCGGGCATGATTCGCGAGGTCGGGCGCTCGGGCGCCAGCCGGGTGGTGATGATCACGGAGTGTTCGATGAGTGACAACGTCGCCGCGGCGTATCCCGAAGTCGAGTTCGTGCGGCCGTGCAATCTCTGTCCGCACATGAAGCGCATCACCCTGCCGAAGATTCAGCATGCCCTCGAGCGGATGCAGTTCGAGATCACGGTCGAGCCCGGCATCGCGGCGCGGGCGCGTCGTGCGGTCGAACGGATGCTCGAAGTCGGCCGCGCCGAAACGCCCAACTGAGTCCGGCGTCGATCCGCGTGTCGAGCGTCGAGCGCATCGAAGCCGACCTGATCGTGGTCGGCACCGGCGTGGCGGGCATGACCGCGGCGTTGGGCGCCGAGGGTCTGCGCGTCCACGTGTTGACCAAGACCGCGTTGGAGTCGGGCTCCAGCCGATGGGCGCAAGGGGGCGTCGCCGCCGCGGTGGGGCAGGGCGACTCACCGGAGCTGCACGCGGCGGACACGGTGGCGGCAGGAGCCGGCCTGGTGGATTCGGAGGTCGCGCAGATCCTGACCCGCGACGGCGTGATCGCCGTCGAGCGGCTGATCGACATTGGCGCCGAGTTCGATCACGGCGAGCGGGGCGAGTTGGCGCTCGGCCGCGAGGCCGCTCACAGCCGCAGCCGCATCTTGCATGCCCACGGCGATGCCACCGGCGCAGAGCTCGTGCGCGCGCTCGGCGTCCGGTTGCGCAAAGAGGAGCGGATCCAGGTTTTCGAGCGAGCCTTCGCTTATCGCCTGCTCTCGCGCGGCGGCCGGATCGACGGCGTTCTGGCTCTTCACCGGGAGGACCGCCCCGTTCTGCACGTCGCGTCGCGGGTCGTTATCGCCAGCGGCGGCCTCGGCCAGCTCTATCGGTACACCACGAATCCACCGGAGGCCACCGGCGACGGTCTGATGCTCGCCGCGGCGGCGGGCGCGACCTTGATCGACGTCGAGTTCGTGCAGTTCCATCCGACGGCGCTGGCGATCGACGCCGACCCGCTGCCGCTGCTGACCGAGGCGCTGCGGGGCGAGGGCGCCCGGTTGGTCGACGACCAGGGAGAGCGCTTCATGCCGGGCGAGGATCCGCGGGCCGAGCTGGCGCCACGCGATGTGGTGGCGCGGGCCATCTGGCGGCGCCTGAAGGTGGGCCGAAGGGTCTATCTCGACGCCCGCCAAGCAGTCGGCGATCGCTTTCCAGCTCGCTTCCCGAGCGTCTTCGAGGAGTGCCGTTCCGCCGGTATCGATCCGCGCGTCGAGCTCATGCCCGTGGTACCCGCCGCCCACTACTACATGGGCGGAGTCGCGGTCGACGCTTGGGGGCGTTCGAATGTCAGCGGTCTCTGGGCGTGCGGCGAAGCGTCCTCGACGGGAGCGCACGGCGCCAATCGCCTCGCTTCCAACTCCCTGCTCGAGGCACTGGTCTTCGGCGCGCGGGTGGCCCAGAGCGCCGGCTCGGTGTCGCCGGCGCGTTCGACGGAGGTTGTGGATGACGAGCCGACTTTCGGAAATCCCGTGACCGTGGCGCCGGAGCAGCGCGCCAAGCTGCGGTCGCTAGCCTGGGAGAAGTTGGGTCTGACTCGCGACGAAGCCGGCCTGAGCGCGGCCCGGCAAGAGCTGGCGGAGCTTTGGCGAGAGCTCCCGGACGGGCCTTCCGAGGTGCGGAATCTCACCGCCGCCGCGACGCTCATCGCGGCGGCGGCCCGCCGCCGGCGGGAGAGTCGGGGCGCCCATTTCCGATCGGACTATCCGGAGCCGCTCGAGATCTGGCGAGCCCGCCAGACTCTGACCGCGTCCTTCTCGGGCGACGAGATCGCGATTCGCTTCGACCGGAGCATCGAGGAGGTACCCGCATGAACAATAGTCCGCCGGTCCCTCCGCCGGCTTCCACCTGGCGACCGCTTATCGACCTCGGGCTGGCCGAGGATCTCGGACGGGCCGGGGATCTCACCTCCAACTCGACCGTGCCGGTGGATGCGATCGCTCGCGCCGTCCTCGTGGCGCGGCGCGCCGGAGTCCTCGCGGGGCTCTTTCTCGCGCCGGAAGTGTTCGCCCGGCTGGATCGTGCCGTCTCCTGCGAGCTGCTCGCGGCGGATGGCGACAGGGTCGGGGCCGGGCGGCGACTCGCCGTCCTGCACGGGCCGACCCGCGCCGTCCTGGCCGGAGAGCGACTGGCCCTCAACTTCCTCGGTCGCCTTTCTGGTGTCGCGACGGCGACCCGGAAACTGGTCGACGAAATCGTCGGCACGAAGGCGACGGTCGTCGACACGCGCAAGACGACACCTGGGTTGCGAGCGCTCGAGAAATACGCGGTGCGCTGCGGAGGTGGCCGGAATCATCGTTTCGGCCTCGACGACGCCGTCCTGATCAAGGACAACCACGTGGTGGCCGCGGGTTCGGTGGGCGAGGCGATTGGCCGGGCCCGCTCGAACGTCGGGCACCTGGTGAAGGTCGAGGCCGAGATCACCGTGCTTTCGCAGCTCGACGAGGCGATCGGCGCGGGCGCCGACGTGGTGATGCTCGACAACTTCTCGCTCGACGACCTCCGTGCCGCCGTGGCGGCCACCCGTGGCCGGGTGCCGCTCGAAGCCTCGGGGGGCGTGACCCGCGACACGATCCGCGCCATCGCGGAGACCGGCGTCGACCTGATCTCGGTCGGCTGGATCACCCACAGCGCTCCGGCGCTCGACGTGGCGCTCGATTTCGAAGTCGATTGAGGCGCGGCCTCGTCCGGCCCGTCCGGGATGGATGGGCTCGACCGAGTCTCGCTGGGTGCGTCTCGGGAGCCGGATCGGCGTCGTAAGATACCGGTCGTGAGCGAGAATCTGGTTCAGATCGGCGTGGCGAAAGGACAGGCCAGCGAGCGGCGCCGGCCGCGGCCCGAGTGGCTACGCATCAAGCTCGCCACGCCGGCCGAGTACCACAAGGTCCGCAAACTGGTCGACGGGCTGCGCCTGAACACGGTCTGCGAGGAAGCCCGCTGTCCCAACATCTACGAATGCTGGGGAAGCCACGGCACCGCGACCTTCATGATCCTGGGGGAGGTCTGCACCCGCCGTTGCGGATTCTGCGCGGTCACCTCGGGGCGCCCGCCCGCCGGGCCCGATCCCGACGAGCCGGAGCACCTGGCGGAAGCGGTGGAGAAGATGGGCTTGCGTCACGCCGTGATCACCTCGGTCGACCGCGACGACCTGCGCGACGGCGGCGCCGGACACTGGGCGGCGGTCATCCGGGCGGTGCACGGCCGGGTGCCGGAGTGCTCGGTCGAAGTCCTGACTCCCGACTTCCGCGGCGTGCCGGACGCCCTCGACGTCGTCCTGGGGGCCGCGCCGGAGATCTTCAGCCACAACACGGAGACCGTGCCGCGCCTCTATCGCTCGGCGCGTCCGGGCTCGCGTTACGACCGCACGCTGGCGCTACTGGCCGAGGCCTCCCGCCGCCGCGCCGCCGGCGAGTACGCGGGCCGGGTCAAGACGGGCATCATGGTGGGCTTGGGCGAGACGCCGGACGAGGTTCGCGCCACCCTGCGCGACATCCGCTCCACCGGCGTCGAGGTGCTGACCATCGGTCAGTACCTGCAACCGACGACGAAACACCTGCCCGTCGACCGCTTCGTCCACCCGGACGAATTCGCCGAGTACAAGGCGTATGCGGCCGAGCTCGGCTTCGCCCACTGCGAGTCGGGTCCCCTGGTGCGCTCCAGCTACCACGCCCACGAGCAGGTCGATCGGCCGCTGCGGGAAGTGGCGCGCGCTCCGGCCGCGCCGGTGCATCACACCGCAGGCTGATTCCGCCGCGCGGCCGCGGCGCCGTTGCGTTATCGCGCTCTCTTCACAGAATCTTCTTGCCGTCGACGATCGCGGCCCCGAGCGCTTTCTCTCCCTGTTCGGCGTTCGCCGCCAGCGCCTCGAAGACGGCGACCTGCGCGGCGGTGGGCTTGACGTAGGCCAGCTCGACGTCCGCCTGAAGGTAGGCCAGATGGCTGCGCAGCTTGGTTTCGTGGAGCAGCGTGCCCTCGCTCGACTGGACGTTCAGCTGCACGAGCGGAGAAATGGCGCGATCGAGTCCTGCGATCGCGGAGGTCGCGCGCCGCGCCGTGCGGCCACGCCCGACAGTCAGCTTCTCCAGTCGACTCCGGACCGCGAGCGCCTGGTTGAGCGTCCGGTCCAGAGAGTCGAGCGTCTGGTGGATCTTCAGCGCGAGCTGCAGGCGGGCCTCGAGATCGGCTTGAGTGCTGTCGATGCGCGGATCGAGCGCGACCTGGAGCTCCTGCTCGGACGGCTGCCCTCCGAAGTCGAGCGTCACCCGATAGGTCCCCGGAGCGACGACCGGCCCGCTCACTTCGTCGGGCAGCCCGCCGGCGGCGATCGGCACGTAGAAGCCGTCGACCTCCGTCGCGTCCGGATAGCGCAGATCCCACTGGAAGCGATTCATGCCGGGCTCGATCGCGGTCGCCTTGCGCTCCGCGGCGGCCTTGCGCTCGGCCGGCGTCAGCTCGCTCGCGTCCGCCTTTTCGTTCTTCTGCCCGGGCTCTTTCAGGTGCAGGTCGAAACCGCGGATCAACTGCCCGGTCGAATCCGTGAACCGCAGGGTGACCGGCGTCTTGCCGTCGTAGCTTGCGGGGACGTGGAAATAGACGGTTGCGCCGAAGGCGGGGTTCTCCCCGGCGCCCTCGCGCCGCCTCGGATCGCCCGGCTTGCCGTAGGCCGGACTGAGCCAGGCCGGCTGGGGAGCGAACAGCTCCGGCGCGGTCCCGTCGCTCGCGGCCCGCGTGGTGAGCTGCTCGAGCAGCCTGAGGTCGTCCAGGATCCAGAAAGCGCGTCCGTGTGTGGCGACGACGACGTCGCCCTGGCGCGGGTCGATCGCCAGGTCGCGGACTTGCGCGTGCGGCAGATTGAGCGTCAACGGCTGCCAGTGGCTCCCGCCGTCCAGGCTCACGAAGACCGTGTTCTTGGCGCCCAGGAAGAGCAGATCGGCGTCGTTCGGATCCTGGCGGAGCGCCAGGACGTAGTCATCGCTCGGCAGACCGTCGGTGATCGCCTTCCAACTGCGGCCGAAGTCGGTCGTCAGGTAGACGTAGGGCGAGAAGTCGTCCCACATGTAGCGGCTGGCAGTGAGGTAGGCGGTGCCCTCGGCGACGTGCGAGGGCTCGATCGAGCTGATGTCGCAGGTCTGGGGCAGTCCCGCCGGAGTGACGTCTTGCCAGTTCGTGCCGCCGTCCGTGGTCACGTGCACCAGGCCGTCGCTGGAGCCGGCCCAGATCACTCGACCGTTCAGCGGCGAGACGGCGAGAGCCGAGACGTTGGGGTAGATCTCCGCTCCCGACTGGTCGAGGTCGACCGCTCCACCGGTCGGCGCCTCGGTGTCAGCCATGTTGCGGGTGAGGTCGGGGCTGATCACCTCCCAGCTCTGTCCGTGATCGGCGCTCTTCATCACGTACTGCGAGCCCACCAGGAGCTCCCGAGGGTCGCTCGGCGAGAACAGGATCGGATGCGTCCAGGCGAAGCGATACTTGAGCTCGTCCGCCGCGGCGCCCTCCTGGAAGTGCGGCCACGGACTGACGCTGCGATATTGCTCGGTCGCCGCGTCGTATTGGAGAAAGATGCTGAAGTACCCACTCCCGTAGGTGATCTCCGGGTTGCCGGGCTGGGGCACGACATAGGTGCTCTCGCCGTAGGCGGCGGGACGCCAGGCGGCGAGCGGGATCCGATGCTCGGCGGTGGCGCTCGGACCTTCGGTCGCGCCTTCGTCCTGCTGGGCTCCGTAGACATGGAACGGGAACTGATCGCCGAGGTTCACCTTGTAGAACTGACCGGTCGGCTGGTTGTGCTCGCTGCTCCAGGTCTCACCGCCGTCGGTGGAGACGGTCGCGCCTCCGTCGTTGCCCTCGAGCAGGACCTTGGTGTCGTCGGGATCGATCCAGACGATGTGGTTGTCGCCATGCGGGGTGTGCAGCTTGGCGAACGACTTGCCGCCGTCGTGGGAGACGAAGAGGGCGCCGACCTCCGGCATGTACACCGTGTCCGGATCCTTCGGGTCCACGAACACCGCGGTGTAGTAGAAGGCGCGCTGGCGGAGCTTCCATTCGTCGTTGACGCGCTTCCAGGTCGCGCCGCCGTCGTCGGATCGGAAGAGGCCGCCCTCCTTGGCTTGGATCGCGGCGTAGACGGTGCCCGGGTGGCTCGCCGCGACCGCCAATCCGATCTTGCCGAGGGGACCCGGCGGCAAGCCCGGCCGGGCGGAGAGGTTCGTCCAGTGGGCGCCGCCGTCGGTGGTCTCGTAGATGCCGCTGCCGGGTCCGCCGCTCGCCAGACGCCATGGGGTCCGTTCGGCCTGCCACGCCGCGGCATAGAGGACCTGCGGGTTCGCCGGGTCCATGACGAGGTCGACCACTCCGGTCTTGTCGTCGACGAACAGGACCTTGCTCCAGCTCTTGCCTCCGTCGGTCGTCTTGAAGACGCCGCGCTGCTCGCCGGGGACGAAGACGTGGCCCATCGAAGCCGCGTAGACCACGTCCGGATTCCCGGGGTCGATCACCAGACCCATCGTCGTGTGAGTGTCGCGTAGTCCGGCGTAGGCCCACGTCTCGCCGCCGTCCGTGCTCTTGAAGATGCCGTCGCCGGTGATCATGTCGCCGCGAATGTCGCTCTCGCCGGTGCCGGCGTAGAGGACCTTGGCATCCGAAGGCGCCACCGCGAGGGCGCCGATGCTGTCGCTGGCGCTCGGCCAGCCGTCGCTGATGTTCTTCCACTCGATGCCGTAGTCGGTGCTCTTCCAGATCCCGCCGTCGACGCTTCCCATGTAGAAGAGATTGGGGTGACCCGCGACGCCGCTCACCGCCACCACGCGGCCTCCGACGTAGGGGCCGATGTTGCGCCACTGGAGTTTGCTCATGAGGACCTGGGACGAGGCGGCATCGGCGGCGGCCAGCGAAGGCCAGAGGACGAGCGCTCCCACCGCCAGGGCGGCGAGCCGGAAAGAGGATGGCGTTGCGGCAGCGGAGCTTCTCATCGCGGGATCTCCTCGAGGAACTGAATGATGAGCACGATACCAACGAGCCTCGGGAACGGTGCGGGAACGACCCTCGGCTTCGTCAGCCCGGACCGCGGAAACGTTGCGGAGCGCGAGCGGGAGCCAGCGGCTTGCAGACCTGTAGAATGGGAGCAAGAGGTGCGAGTGTCCGAATCCGCCGTCCGAATCCGTTCCCTGTCCGAGCTCGACCTCGACGATATCGTCCGCATCGTCGAGCAGACCCGCGAGAGTTACGAGCCGGACCTCTGGGAGGACCGGGTAACCTATTATCTGCGTCGCGACCCGGAGGGCTCCGTGGTCGCCGAGCTCGACGGCAGGGTGGTCGGGTTCATGCTCGGCGACGTGCGCTCCGGTGAGTTCGGACTCGCCGAGCCGAGCGGCTGGATCGAGGTCATCGGCGTCGATCCGGACTTCAGCGGGCGAGGCGTCGGGCGGGCGCTCGGAGACGCCATGTTGAAGCGCTATCGGGATGGAGGCGTGCGGCGTGTTCGCACGATGGTGGATCGATCGATGCCGGAGATCGAGCGGTTCTTCGTGGCGCTCGGCTTCGAGCCCGATGACCTGCGGTCTTTCGTCAAGCATCTGGAGAACTGAGGACCCGAGATTCATATGGCCAACGTCACCACCTCCGAGATTCCGAAGAAATTCCACGACGCGGTCGAGCACTGGCGGCAGATGTACCTGCCCGACTTCGACTACCTGATCGACAACTGGGAGCGCTTCTTTCCGCGCGACCCGAAGTTCCGGCTCTGCGCTTTCCGCGAGCTCGGCATGTGCAGCTCGATCGAGGTCGGTCAGGACGAAGGCAAGGCGAAGGCGAAGCGCGCCTGCGAGATGCGGCCCGAGGCGGCCCAGCACCTGATCAGTGCGATCCGGGCGCAGGCCTCGACCGAGTTCGGCTCGATCCAGCAGCACCAGCTCACGTTGGCACGCGCCCAGGAGGAGGAAGAGCAGGCGATGGTGCTCCGGATGATGGCCGAGGAGCTCCGCCACGGCTACCAGATGCTGTCGCTCATCGTGTCGGACGAGTGGAAGCCGATCACCGGCCAGTCGAACGAGCAGATGGTCGAGGAAATCCTGTCGATGCAGACCGGCTCGCACGTCCTGGGCGCCTTCAACATCGATTTCGAGTCCTTCGTGGACAACATCGTCTTCTGTTGCCTGATCGACCGGGTCGGCAAGTACCAGCTCTCCATGCAGCGCGTTTCGGCCTACTCGCCGATGGCGGAGTCGATGCCACAGATGTTGCGCGAGGAGGCGTTTCACCTGGCGACCGGCGTCGTCCCGTTGCGCCGCTGGGTGGTGAAGGCCGCAGCCGGCTCGCCCATGATCACCATGGAGGTGATCCAGAAGCACTTCAACAAGTGGGTGCCGCGCGGAGTCGAGATGTTCGGCGACGAGCGCGGGGGCGGCACCAACGTCAAATTCGGCCTCAAGCCGATGAAGAATCGCGAGGCGCAGGAGCAGTACTACCAGGAGGTCGGCAAGGTGGTGCACGACCTCAACATCCGCTATCTGCGCGCCCGCCTGCCCAAACTCTCGGCGAGCGAGGCCGAGAGCGTCCTGGCGACGCTCGTCCGCGAGCGCGGCAGGCACGAGGGGGTGAGCGCGGAAGATCTTCTCCGGGTTCCGCATGTGGAGTATTTCCGGCGCCGCGGCGAGCCGGCGTTCCGCATGATCGGCACCGAGGGGGAGCGCTTCGACGACGTCGAGGCGTACCTCAAGCACCTCGTGGCCACTCTGCCGGACGGCTACCGGGCGACCCGCGATTTCCTCGACTTCGTCGACGCCCAACGGGAGGTGGCGAGCGGGGCTCGCACCGCCGAGGATGCCGCTCACCAGATGCCGCAACTGCGCCGCGTGGGCGGCGTCTGCCCCTGTTCGCGGGCGGTGCGCTGGGTGGCCGAAGAGAGCGTCGAGCTCCCGGTCGGGGCCGCCTGAGCCCTCTCCCGGACCTGCAGGCGGCGAGATCCCGATGGGCCTCTTCGACTGGCTGATCGTTCGTGGATTGCCGCTCGTCCCCCGCTTCGTCGTGGGACGGGTGGCCATGCGCTATGTCGCGGGATCTACCCTCGAGGACGCGCTGAGCGCCATCGAAGGGCTCGCTCGGGACGGCGCCATGGCGACGCTCGACCTGCTCGGCGAGGAAGTTCGCGACCGCGATCGGGCCACCCGCGCGGTAGCCGAGTACGAGCGCATGCTCGACGCCATCGCGGAGCGCGGCCTGCCGGCCAACATTTCGATCAAGCCGACCTCCCTGGGTCTCAAGATCGACCCCGAGCTCTGCCGGACCAACGTCCAGCGTCTGCTCGAGACCGCGGCGCGGCACGAGAACTTCGTGCGCATCGACATGGAAGACGTGTCGACGACCGACGCGACGCTGGAGATGTATCGGCAGATCTTCGCGGATCATCCGAACGTCGGCATCGTTCTGCAGGCTTACCTGCGCCGCACCCTGGGCGACATCGAAGGCCTGTCCGCCCAGGGCGCCAACGTACGCCTCTGCAAGGGGATCTACATCGAAAGCCGGCAAGTGGCCTACAAGGCCTACGAAACGGTACGGCTCAACTACCTGAGTGCCCTCGAGAAGCTGCTCGCGCGGGAGATCTACGTCGGCATCGCGACCCACGACGAGCACCTGGTGTGCGGCGCCCTCGCCCTGCTCGATCGCTATCGGGTGCCGCGCGAGCGCTACGAGTTCCAGATGCTGCTCGGCGTCGAGCCGGAACTGCGCTCCATCCTCTTGGCGGCGGGACATCGGCTCCGCGTGTACGTGCCGTACGGCAAGGATTGGTACCCTTATTCTCTACGCCGGCTACGCGAGAATCCGCGCATCGCCCGCCACGTGATGCGGGCCCTCCTCTCGCGACGGACTCGACCGTGACCGGCCCCGGGTGGGGATAGGGTGCGCGATCGATCGCAGTCGAAAGGTCATTCCGTCGGGCGGAGAACCGCGCGGCCGCGCGAGGACACGGACTCGCTGGACATGAAGGACACCTCGACCCAGGGCATCCACGTCGACAGCCTCTCCTCGCTCACCCAGGAGACCGAGTCGGGAGCGACGATCGAGGGCAAGCGACCGGCGCCTCGCGAGGAGGTCGCCTTCGAGGCGGCGATCATCTTGATCGCGCATCCGGAGCACCGCCGGCTGGGGACGCGATTCCGGCTGACCCCGGGCACCACGCTGGAGATCGGGCGCTCCCCGGCCACCCAGATCAGCCTGCCCGAGGTGCCGTCGCTGTCCCGCACCCATGCCCGGATCCGCTACCTGGGGAGCGAGGTCACGATCGAGGATCTGGGGAGCCGCAATGGCACCTACGTGAACGACCGGTCGGTCCGGCGACCCGTCGGCCTGGCGAGCGGCGATCGCTTCCAGGTGGGAGCGGTCCACTTCAAGTTCCTCCACGAGAAGGACGTCGAGCACGCCTACTACGAGGCGATCTACGAGATGGTGGTGCGCGACGGACTCACCGGAGTCTTCAATCGGCGCAAGTTCCTCGAGGAGGCGAACCGCGAAGTCGTGCGGGCGCAGCGCCACGACCGGTCGCTCGCCCTGACGCTCATCGACATCGACGAGTTCAAGCAGGTCAACGACAGCTACGGACACCTGGCGGGAGACGCCGTGTTGAAGCAACTCGCCAGCCGTATCGGAAGTCGAGTCCGACAGGAGGACGTCTTCGCCCGCCTGGGGGGCGAGGAGTTCGCGATTTTGAGCCCGGAGACCGACGCGGTGGGCGCGGCGCGGCACGCCGAGGCGCTGAGGCGGATCTGCGAGGCGGAGCCGTTCGACTGCACGGCCGCGCGGATCGATCTGACCTGCTCGTTCGGGGTCGCCGGCCTCGCGGCGGAGCACCGCGGCATCGAGGATCTGCTGCGCTCCGCCGACGGCGCGCTCTACCGGGCCAAGCGGGAAGGCCGCAACGGAGTCTGGGTGATCGTGTCCGGACGAGCCCAGCCCGTCACGGGCAGCGAATAGAATGGCGCGGTGAAACGACTCCAGTTCAATTGCGCAAAATGTCCTGCTTACTGTTGCACCTACGACCACATCGAAGTCACCGACCGTGATCTGAGCCGCTTGGCGCGGCATTTCGAGGTCTCCGAGGAAGTGGCGGAGAAGCGCTTCACCAAGAAGGTGGAGAAGGGGAGCCTGCGGATCCTCCGCCATCGTGAGGACGAAGTCTTCGGAAGCGCCTGCCGGTTCCTGGGAAAGGAGTCCCGCCAGTGCACGATCTATGGGGCGCGACCCGCGATCTGCAGGAAGTACCCCGGCACGGCGCGGTGCGGTTTCTACGATTTCTTGAGCTCCGAGCGCCGCGCCCTGGAGGATCCGGAGTACGTGCCGTCGTTCACCCGGCGATGATCGAGCATCCCGAGGTGCGCTCCCCTTGCTGAGGAGCCTGAGCGTTCGTAACCTGGCGGTCGTCGCGAGCGGCGATGTCGAGCTGGAGGCGGGACTCAACGTCCTGACCGGAGAGACGGGGGCCGGCAAGTCGCTGGTCGTCGACTCCCTGGGACTCCTGGCTGGCGCCCGCGCCGCGAGCGAGCTGATCCGGGAGGGAGCGGAGACGCTCACGGTGAGCGGAGCCTTCGCCCGCGCGCCCGAGCTGGACGAGCGTCTCACCGCGGCCGGGATCGATCTCGCGGAGGGGGACGACGTGGTGGTCCGCCGGGAGATCAGCCGCGAGGGGCGGAACCGGATCTACGTCAACGATCAGCCGGCGACCTTGCGCCTCTTGCAGGAGCTGGGCCCAGCGCTGCTCCGCATCCACGGGCAAAGGGAGGAGCTCGGGCTGGCCGATCCCGAGCTGCAACGCGCCTGGCTCGATCGCGTCGGAGGCGACCAGGGAGGAGATCTGGCGAGCCGCACGGCCTTGCGCTACGAGGATTACCGTCGTCTCGCGGAGCGCCTGGATCGCATCTCCGGCGACGAGAAGTTGCGCCGGGAACGGGTCGACCTGCTCCGCTTCCAGGCCCGCGAGATCGACGACACCCACTTGCGGGCGGGCGAGGAGGAGGAGCTTCGCGGCGAGCGCGATCAGCTCCGCCATGCCGAGTCGATTCTGCAGGCGCTCAGCACGGCCTACGCCCGGCTCGTCGAGGACGAAGGCGCCGCGCTCGACGGGGTCGAGGCGGCCCGGTCGTCGCTCGGCGACGTCGCGGACTGGGAGCCGCTGGCCCGCGAGCTCGACCCGGAGCTGGCCGAGATCTCGACCCGGCTCGCCGAAGCCGGCCGCTCGTTGGCGGCCCGCTCGAGCGGCTTCGAGGTCGAGCCCGGAAGGCTCGACGAGATCGAATCGCGCCTCGCCGTTCTGGAGCGTCTGATCCGCAAGTACGGCTCCGACAGCACGGGAATCCTGGCGCGGCGCGCCGAGATCGCGCGCGAGTTCGAAGATCTGGAGGGGGACGAGAGCGACCGCGAGGCGCTGGAGGTGAAGACGGGGGCCGCCCTCGAAGCGTATCGAGAGAGCGCCCTGGAGCTCTCACGGGCCCGCCGGGGATGGGCGCGCGAGCTCGCGACGAAGATGGCGCGGGAGCTCGGCGACCTGGCCTTGGGCAAGGCGCGCGTCGAGGTCGGGCTCGAACGGACCGCGCGGTCCGGCAGCCCGCTCCAAGTCGAGGGAGAGGCCTGCGAGTTCGGCCCCGCCGGCTTCGATCGCGTCGTCTTCCGCTTCGCGCCCAACCCGGGAGAGCCGATGCTGCCGCTGGTCAAAATCGCCTCCGGCGGTGAGCTGGCCCGAGTGGCGCTCGCCTTGCAGCTTGCAACCCGAGGCGACGAGACCGTCGGTGGCCCGACCCTGGTCTTCGACGAGATCGACGCCGGACTGGGAGGCGCGCAGGGCGCGGCGATCGGGCGCAAGCTGCGCCGCCTGGCCCGCCGGGGTCAGATCCTCGCCGTGACCCACCTGCCCCAGGTCGCCAGCTTCGGCGACCGCCACCACCGGGTGACGAAGCAGGTGCGAAACGGACGAACGTTCGTGGCGGTGACGGCGCTCGAGGGCGACGCGCGGATCGAAGAGGTGGCGCGCATGCTGTCGGGCTCCAAGATCACGAACCTCTCGCGGCAGCACGCCGCCGAGATGCTCTCCGGCGTGGAGCGCGAAGCGCGATGATCTCGCCGCGCTCGGCGGTTCCGATCTGGCGGTTCGACGAGGCCCCGGAGCAGGTCGCCGAGGCTCTGGACCGCGGTGCCGTGGTGGCGATTCCGACCGAATCGAGCTACGGCCTGGCGGTGGATCCGCGGAATGCGGCCGGTGTCGCGGCGATCTACCGGTTGAAGCTCCGCGAGGCCGGCAAGCCGCTGCTGGCCGTGGGGGCCGAAGCGTCGGCGTTCACTTCCCTCGGCGTTTCGCCGGACGATCCGGGGCTGTGCTGGGCGGCCCGGTTCTGGCCCGCGGCGCTCTCCGTCGTGGTGGCGATCGAGGAGCCGATTCCCGCTTCGGCGGGCGGCCGTTCACTCGCGGTGCGGGTGCCTGACCACGCGGAGCTGCGGGCTCTCCTTGCGGCCCTCGGCCGGCCGCTGACCGCCACCTCGGCCAATCGAAGCGGCTCCGAGGGGCTGCTCGATCCGGCGGTCGTGGCGCGGTGGCTCGAGAGCGCGGGCGTCGAGGGGCTGGTGGTGGACGGCGGCGTTCTGGCGGGTGGCCCCCCCTCGACGCTGGTCGCTTGGCGCGGGCAGGCTCCGGTGGTCTTGAGGGCGGGGAGGTTTCGAGTTGCGTAGAGTGAGCGGAATGTGGACCCGACTTCGGATCGGATGGGCGACCTGGATCGTCGCGCTCCTCCTCACGCTCACGACCTCGCTCGGGCGCGCGCAGGAGGCTCCCTCGATCGGCGTCGACGCGGTCCGGGCCGGTATGCACGGCTACGGAGAGTCGGTCTTCGAAGGCACCGCGGTCGACCGCTTCGACGTCGAAGTGCTCGGCGTCCTGCGGGACATCTCCCCGGGCTCGAGCTACATCCTGGCGCGCCTGACCGGACATCATCTCGAGCAGACCGGAGTGATCGCCGGAATGAGCGGCAGCCCGGTCTGGATCGACGGCAAGCTGGCCGGCGCGGTGGCCTTCGCGTGGCCCTTCTCGCACGAGGCGATCGCGGGCATCACGCCGATCGCGGCGATGCGCTCGATCCCGAGCGCGGCGCCCTGGGGGCGGGCGCCGGGCGCGCCGGCCGCGTCGTGGAACGAACTGTTGTCGCGGCGTCTGCCCGAGGACCTCCTCGCGCGGGCCGCCGAGCGCCTGGTCTCGGCCGACGGGCTCGACGCGCGGCCGGCGGTGGAGTGGAGCATGCGCGGCCTGAGCGAACGCGGCGTCGCCCGTCTGACCCGCGCCATTCCGGCGCTGGCGCCGGGGATCTCGGGCAAGAGCTCGCAAGCTCCCACGAACCTGAGCGCCGGCGCAGCGGTCGCGGCGGTGTTCATCGACGGCGACTTCCAGCTCGCCGCCACCGGGACGGTCACCGAGCGCGACGGCGACCGGATCCTCGCCTTCGGTCATCCGATCGCCGGCCTCGGCGATATCGACCTGCCCATGGCCTCCGCCGACATCGTCACGGTGCTCGGTTCCACGATGAGCTCGTTCAAGCTCTCGAACACCGGCCCGGTGGTCGGCACCTTCGTGCGCGACCACGCGTCCGGCACGCTCGGCGAGCTCGGACGGATGCCCCGCACGGTGGCGCTCGACGTGACCGTGGAGAGTCCCATCGAACGCCGCTACGCGATGCGGCTCGCCCGCATCCCGGACCTGATTCCGGTACTGACCGGAATCGGCGCCTTCAGTGCTCTCGACGCCGCGACGTCGGCGGGGGGGGTGCAGGGGCTCGACCTCGATCTCTCCGTGGAGATGGCGGGCGGCCGCCGGCTGGAGCTGTCGCAGAGCTTCGACGGTGCCGGCGCGGCGGGCCATGCGATCCAGTTCCTCTTCGCGGTGGTCGACTTCCTGGTCCACAACGATTTGGCGGAGCCGGATCTCCAGCGCCTCGAGCTCCGTCTGCGGCCGTTCGACACCCAGCGCGCCGCGCAAGTGGTGGCGGCGCATCCGGACGACCCGCGCGTCCACCCGGGCGACAAGACCGCGGTGACGGTCGACCTGCGGGACTACCGGGGGGCCGTGGAACGACAGAAGCTGGAGGTCGAGATTCCGAAAGATCTTCCGGCGGGGCAATACGTGTTGATGGTCGGCGATGGCGCGAGCCTCGACGCGATCCGTTTCGCGCTCGAGCCGGTGGTGCCGACGAGTCTCGACGGAGCCCTGAAGGTGCTGAGCTCGCTGGGCTCCACCCGGCAGCTCGGCTACCTGGGCGTGGCGCCGGGTGGGGGCGTCGTCGCGGAGACCGGCGCGTTGCCTCGTCTGCCGCCATCGATTCGGTCGATCTGGGCCGCGGGAGCGCCGTCGTCGCGGGTGCTTCGCGCCGCGATCGTGCAACAGGATCGGATCGCCGAACGCCGTCCGGTGACGGGGCTCGCGCGGGTCGACTTCGAGGTCGAGCGGCCGCAGACGCTCGACGCCGACGACCCGGCGCTCGGCCCGCCGGGGAGCTCGCGGCCGAACGCCGGGAAGAGGGGAGGAGCGAAGTGACGGGGAGCCGGTCGAAAATCTGGGTGGTGGCTGTGCTGACCGCGTTCGTGGCGACTTCCGCCGTGCGGGCGGCCAAGGTCGAGATCTTCCGGTCGCAGAGCGCGGATGCCTTTCTCGCCGGCAAGCTGGCCGGCGTCACGGTCGGCGATTCGGGAGGGCTCGCTCTGGCGCCGCACGCCGAGCGTCTGGCCGAGCTCGGCGAGCCCTTCGCGTTCTCGCTCGTCGCGACGCGAAACGGTTGGGCGATCGGGACCGGCAACGACGGCAAGGTGATGAGCCTCGGGCACGACGGCAAGGCGAGCGTGCTCTTCGACGCACCGGAGGCGGAGATCTTCGCGCTCTGGGCGGATGCGGACGGGACCCTTTTCGCCGGCAGCTCGCCCGACGGCAAGGTCTACCGGATCTCGAAGGGGAGCTCGGAGGTCTATTTCGACCCCGAGGAGACCTACATCTGGGCGATCGCGCGCGGCGCGGACGGCGCGCTCTGGGTCGCCACCGGCTCGCCGGGCCGCCTCTACCGCGTGACCGCGCAGGGGAAGGCCGAGAAAGCATGGGACGGCGGAGCGACCCACGTGCGCAGCCTCCTGCCCCTGAAGGACGGGGATCTGCTGTTCGGAACCGCTGGCGACGGGCGCATCCTGCGCTGGCATGCCGGCAAGGTGCGGACGATCTACGACTCCGAGGCGTCGGAGGTCGCGGCCCTCGCGGCAGCGCCGGACGGCGCGGTCTGGGCCGCCCTGCTGACCTCCGAGGCGAGCCTGACGGACCTCACGCCCAAGCCCGCGCCGGCGTCCGCCGCGACCGCGAGCGCGAGCGCGGGGACCGCGGTCGTCGTGGTGACGGGTTCGAGCGGGACGGGACGAGCCGCCGGCTCCACGTCGCCGCGCAGTCAGCTGGTTCGCGTCCTGGCGAGTGGCGCCAGCGAGAACGTCTGGTCCTCGGATGACGAGACGATCTTCTCTCTGCTGGCCGACCGGGACGGGCTCTGGATGGGAACCGGGCTCGAAGGACACCTCTATCGGGTCGAGAACGACCGGGTTCGCCTGGTGCGGGACTTCGACGAGAAGCAGGTCGTCGGGCTGGCTGCCGCGGCCGACGGGCCGGTCGCGCTGACTACCAACGGGACCTCGCTCTGGCGCTTCACCCAGCAGCGTGAGGCGCGCGGCATCTACACCAGCGCCGCCCTCGACGCGGGACAGAGCTCCCGTTTCGGTGTCTTCCGATGGCGCGGCGAGATGTCCGAAGGCGCAAGCGTCACGGCTTCGTTCCGGAGCGGCTTCTCGGCCGAGCCGGACGAGACGTGGTCGGACTGGAGCGCGCCGCGCTCCGGCTCCGAGCTCGCGCTCGGAGCGCTCCCGCGGGGACGCTTCGTGCAGTACCGGCTGGAGCTCGCGGCGGGTCACGGCGCGGGGCCGGAGGTCTCCACGACCGAGCTTTCCTATCGCCAGGAGAACCTGCGCCCGGCGATCCGGCGTTTCTACGCCATGGATCCGGGGCAGATCCTGGTACCGACCGGCTTCAACCCGGGCGACCAGGTCTTCGAGCCGGTGAGCCCGGACAAGGGAGGCATCTTCACCACCCTCGAAGCGGCGCCGTCGCACGAGGATCGCTTCAAGACCGTCTGGAAGCAGGGCTGGCGGACCCTGCGCTGGGAGGCCTCCGATCCGAACGACGACAGCTTGCGCTATCGGCTCGACGTGAAGTCCGACGGCGCGGCCGGAGGGTGGCTGAAGATGGTCGACGATTTGGACGCCACGCACTGGTCTTTCGACTCGCGGGCCCTGCCGGACGGTCTCTATCGCTTCCGTCTGACCGCCGACGACGCGAAGGACAACGTCGCGGGCGCCGCGCTGACCGCGGAACGTGGGAGCGAACCGGTGTTGATCGACAACACCCCGCCCGAGCTGCGCGGCGTGGCGCGACGGGGACGAGGCCTCGCCGCCACGGTATACGATGCAGCCAGCCCGTTGCGGTCGGCGGAGTTGTCGATCGACGGCGGCGAATGGCGAGACGTGGCGCCCGCCGACGGGTTGCTGGACGGACAAAGCGAGGTGATTCTGCTCCCCGATCTGCCCGCCAAGACGCGCATCGTTCTCCTGCGGGTCAGCGATGCGGCGTTCAATCTGCGCACCTTCGATCTCTCGGCGGAGCTCCGCAAGTGAACCGGCGGACCGCCGTCTATCCCGGCTCCTTCGACCCCGTTCATCACGGGCATCTCGATCTGATCGCGCGCTGCCGCTCGATTTTCGACGAGGTCATCGTGGCGGTGCTCGAGAACGAGGAGAAGCAACCGCTCTTTTCGGTCGCCGAGCGCATGGAGATGATCCGCGAGTTGGTCGGCGGTGACGGGTTCTGCCGTGTCGAGAGCTTCTCCGGCCTGCTGGTCGACTTCATGGACCGCTCGGGCGCCGAGACGATCCTGCGCGGCCTGCGCGCCATCTCGGACTTCGAATACGAGTTCCAGATGGCGCTGATGAACCGTCACCTCAACGCCCGGGTCGAGACGGTCTTCCTGATGCCGAAGGAGGAGTACAGTTATCTCTCCAGCCGGCTGGTGAAGGAGGTCTTTCGGCTGGGTGGCAATCTCGAGGGTCTGGTTCCCCCCACGGTCCTGGCGCGCATGGCACACCGCCTGCCGGGCTCGCGAGAGGCCGACTCCTGAGTCTCGACTCCTTCCTGCGCGCGATGCCGAAGGTGGAGCTGCATGTCCACCTCGAGGGGGCGATGCGCCCGGAGACCTTGCTCGCGCTGGCGGGTCGCAATCGGGTGTCGCTGCCCGCCGACGACGTGGAGGGGCTGCGCGAGTGGTTCCGGTTCCGCGATTTCGATCACTTCGTGGAGATCTACCTGGCCTGCTCCTCGGTGCTCAAACGGCCCGAGGACTTCCAGGTTCTGATCGACGACTTCGCGGCCGACCAGGCGCGCCAGAACGTCCGCTACAGCGAGGTTCACTTCACGATCGGAACCCATTGGCAGAACCATCTGCCGGTCGACGAGATCCTCGACGCCATCGCGGAGTCGGTGGGCGCGGCGGAGAAGGAGTCCGACGTCAAACTCCGTCTGATCCCCGACATCGTCCGCGACGTGGGCGCCCAGACGGCCGATCCGACGCTCGACTGGGCGCTCGCCGGAGCGAAGGCGGGGTTGGTGGTGGCGCTCGGCCTGACCGGGCGCGAGGCGGTGTCTCCGAGCGAACCCTATGCGGAGCATTTCGCCGAAGCGGCGCGACAGGGTCTGCACTGCACGGCGCACGCCGGAGAGCACGCCGGACCGGCGTCCATCTACTCCGTCCTCGACGCCTGCCGCGCCGAGCGCATCGGCCACGGCGTGCGATCGATCGAGGATCCGGAGCTGGTCGCCCTGCTCGGCCGCCAGCGGACGCCTCTGGAGATCTGTCCAACCTCGAACCTCTGTCTCGGCGTGGCGCCGGAGATGTCGCGCCACCCGTTCGACCGGCTGCGCCGGGCCGGTCTCGAGCTGTCGGTCAACACCGACGATCCCGCGTTGTTCAACACCGATCTGTCGTCCGAATACCGGAAGCTCGCCGAGGCGTTCGACTATTCGGCCGAGGAGCTCGTCGGGCTCGCCCTGGCGGCGGTGCGCCACGCATTCCTGCCGGACGAAGAGAAGCGGCGGCTGGAGGAGCGCTTCCGGCGCGAGATCGCGGTGGCCGCCGAGGAGCACCTCGGCCGGTCGCTCGACCTCTGAGCCTCGTTCGCCTCGATAGCGAGATCGGGGGGGGGGCGACGCGCGCTTCAGGGGTGGCCGGTGCACGCACCTCGGGGCGCTTGCCGAAGACGACGCCAACCGCTAGCGTTTCGCGTGGTGATTTTCCGAACCGAGCTCGAGGACGCGCTCTACGTCAACTGGGCGGTGGAACCTTCGCTCCTGCCCACGCCGCCGGCGCCGTTGGAGCTCGAGACGGCGGTCGACGGCGACCGGTCGTTCGGGTTCGTCACCCTGGTTCTCTTTCGTCAGCACGCGCTGCGGACGGCGGCGCTGCCTTGGCCGCGGCTGAGCTTCGCGCAGTGCAACCTTCGCCTTCCGGTCTGTGATCCGGATCACGTGTCGTCGGTCTGGTTGCTCGATCAGGCGGCGCCCTTCTGGGCCGTCCCGCTCGGGCGCGTGGTCGCCGGTCAGCCGCTGACCGCGGCGCGTTTTCGCGCTTCGAGAAACGCCGAAGGCGATTGGCGATGGGAGCTCTCGGCACGGTCGCGCCTGGAGATCCGCGCTGCCCCGTCGGCGCCGGCCGTCGGCAGTCCCCGGCTCGGGGCGTGGCCACGCACCGTCACCTTTTTTCGCGAACGCCCGCGCGCCTACGTCGAGACGTCCCGAGGCCTGAGCCGCATCGACGCCCAGATCGGTGGGGGAGCTGTGCAGCCGATGCGGATCGAAGTAGAGTGCGCGGCTTGGTTGGCCGAGAGGCTGCCGGAGGTGGGTGAGGGGACCTGGCAGACGCCTCACTCGGCTTTCCTGGCGCCGTCCACGCGCCTGGTGGTCGAGACGGCGCCGGAAACGGTGCGCAGAATCGCGGCTCGTGTTCCCGCGCCGGGCGTGCCGGCCTGAAGAATCCACCGACTCACAAATCAATCAGCGGGGGTAGAGAAATGAAGTTGTTGCCTTCGAAGCATGCCGCACTCGCCGCCGTCGTCGCCGTGCTCGCCGGAGCGGGCTTGATGGCCCTGCTGCCCGAGCATGCGGCGGGACAATCGAAACCGGCGACGACGTCGGTGCGCAACCCCGTGGTGGCGCGCGGTCGCTATCTCGTCGAGATCGGACACTGCAACGACTGCCATACGCCGCACGTCGTGGGACCGAATGGATGGGGGCCCGACGAGTCCCGTCTGCTCTCCGGGCATCCTGCCGGGATGGAGATGCCGAAGCCGCCGCAGATGGCGCCCGACGCACCCTGGAACTGGGCCGGGGCCACGACGCTGACCGCTTTCGCCGGACCGTGGGGGATCAGCTACGCGCACAACCTGACGCCGGACAAGGATTACGGGCTGGGAGCTTGGACGGAGCCGCAGTTCGTGCGCGCGATGCGCACCGGCAAGCACCTCGGCATCGCCGACGGGAGGCCGATTCTTCCGCCGATGCCCTGGCAGGAAGTCCAGGCGATGACGGATCAGGACATGCACGCCGTCTGGGTCTACCTGCAGTCGATTCCGCCGATCCACAACGCCGTGCCGGAGTCGATCCCCGCGCCGCCCCCGCCGGGCGCCGGGAAGCACTGAGGAGCGGCCTTTCCGGGCGGGATCGCGTGTTACGATCCCGCCCGAAATGTCTCCTCTAGATCCGAAGAAACAACACCCCCAGAAGATCGCGATCCTGCCGGGCGACGGTATCGGCAAGGACGTCACCGCGGAGGCGGTTCGAGTCCTAGAAACCGCCGCCGAGCGTTGGTCGCTGCCCCTCGAGCTCGTCCAGTTTCCCTACGACGCCGACCACTATCTGAAGACCGGCGTCTCGATGCCGCCGGGCCAGATGGAGGACTTCCGCGAGAATTACGCGGCCATCTTCATCGGTGCCTACGGCGACCCCAGGATCCCGGACATGAAGCACGCCGCGGACATTCTCCTCGGCATCCGCTTCCAGCTCGATCTCTACGTCAACTTCCGACCCTGCAAGCTCTACGACGAGCGGCTCTGCCCGCTCAAGAACCGGGGCGTCGAAGACATCGATTTCACGGTCTTCCGCGAGAACACCGAGGGCGCCTACGTCGGCATGGGCGGAAACTTCAAGAAGGGCACTCCGGACGAGGTCGCCGTGCAGGAAGAGATCCACACCCACAAGGGCGTGGAACGCATTTGCCGCGCCGCCTTCGACTGGGCGCGCGACAACGGACGCCACAAGGTCGTCATGGCCGACAAGTCGAACGTCATGCGCTACGGTCACGATCTCTGGCAGCGGGTCTTCTTCGATATGGCCAAGGAGTATCCCGAGATCGAGGCCTCGCACCTGTTCGTCGACGCCCTCTGCATGCAGATGATCAAGGCGCCCGGACAGTTCGAAGTGATCGTCACCAACAACATGTTCGGCGACATCGTCACCGATCTCGGCGCCGCCCTGCAGGGCGGCCTGGGCGTCGCCGCGTCGGCCAACCGGCATCCGGGGCGGGTATCGATGTACGAGCCCGTGCACGGCTCGGCGCCGAAGTACGCGGGCACCGGACGCGCCAACCCGATGGGCGCCATCCTCTCGTCGGCGCTCATGCTGGAGGATCTGGGACACCTCGAGGCCGCCCGCGAGATCGAGGCCGCGGTCACGGCGGCGATCCGGGGCGGCGACACCACGGTCGATCTCGGCGGCAAGCTGAAGACTCACGAAGTGGGGGAGAAGATCTCGCACGCCTTGACGCGAGACAGCGCCGTCGCGGCGCAGCGCGAGGGATAGCTCTCCGAGCCCGTCTCTCCAAGGGACCGCGGGCCAGGTCCCTGGGTGGCGGCAGACGCGGTGCGAGGCGCGCCGCTCCGTTCCGATCTGCCGGATCGAAAGGGTGCGACGACCCCAAGGAGGTGAACATGGAGCTTTCCGAGCAGGAGCTGATTCACGACTGGAATCTGAGCGACGGCGCCGCCGAGCCGGCCCGCGGCAAGGTCGAGCTCAACGACGAGACCTTGCGCGACGGCCTGCAGTCGCCCTCCGTGCGCACGCCGACGATCGAGCAGAAGCTGGAGATCCTGCACGGTCTCGCCACGCTCGGCATCGACGCGCTCGACATCGGCCTGCCCGGAGCGGGACCGCACGTACAGAAGGACGTGTTGCGGCTGGCTCGCGAAATCGCCGACCAGCGCCTCGGTATCTCGCCCAACTGCGCGGCCCGGACCCTGGCGGCTGACATCCAGCCGATTGTCGAGATCTCGCAGCGGGCCGGCATCGCGATCGAGGTCGCCTGTTTCCTCGGCTCGTCGCCCATCCGCCAGTACGCGGAGGGGTGGGAGATGGAGCGGCTGCTCGAACTGACCCGGAGCGCGGTCGCGATGGCGGCGGACGAGGGTCTGCCGGTGATGTACGTCACCGAGGACACGACGCGGGCGCGGCCGGAGGATCTACGCGCTCTCTACACCGCCGCCGTGGAGGCGGGCGCGCGCCGGATCTGCGTCGCCGACACGGTCGGCCACGCCACGCCACGCGGAACGAGCGCCCTGGTCTCCTTCCTGCGCGAGGTCGTCGACGGCACCGGAGAGCAGGTGGCGATCGACTGGCACGGTCACAACGATCGCGGGCTCGCGATCGCCAACTGCATCGCCGCCGCCGAGGCGGGTGCCGACCGCATCCACGGCACCCTGATCGGCATCGGCGAGCGGGTCGGCAACGCGCAGCTCGATCAGATCCTGGTCAACTTCGAGCTGCTCGGCTGGAGCCGGCGCAACGTCGAGCCGCTGGCCGAGCTCTGCGAGCTGGTCTCGCGCGCCACCGGCGTGCCGATCCCCGACAGCTATCCGATCGTCGGCCGCGACGCCTTCCGGACCCAGACCGGCGTCCACGCCGCGGCGATCCTCAAGGCGAAGGCCAAAGGGGACGCCTGGCTCGCCGATCGCATCTACTCCGGCATTCCGGCCGCCCTGGTCGGGCGCCGGCAGCAGGTCGAGGTCGGCCCGATGAGCGGCCAGGCGAACGTCGCCTACTGGCTGCAGGAGCGGGGCATCGAGCCGCGCCCCGAGCTCGTGCAGGCGATCTTCGCCGCCGCCAAGCAGGCGACCGCGACGCTCTCCGAGGAGAGCCTGCTCGAGCTCTGCCGGCAGCACGACGCCGCCGTCGCCCGCTGACCGTCGGGCGGGTCGTCGGCCGCAGTGCCCTCGATCAGGGTCGCAGCCAGCGCTGAATCAAGGGCCAACGCAGCAGCGGCCAGAGCGACGCGAGGATGAGGAGCGCGGCGAGCTTGCGCAGGTCCGGCCGGGTGTCGATCGCGGGCATCGCCAAGAGCGCCCAGACCCACGGAATGTGGAGCAGGAACGCGGGCAACGCGAACTGGCCGAAGGGCAGAAACGCGCGGCCCGCCAGAGCCGTCAACGCAGGTGTCCAGCGGCTCGCGAGCTGCCAGGCGAGCACCGCGACGGCGGCGAAGTTGACCAGACGGATCGGCCCATAGAGCGCCCGCCCGGTCCACCGGGCCATCTCGGCCGGCCAGGGGACCAGTCCCCGCTGCGCGGCGATGGCGGCGGCGAGGATCAGAACGGCTCCGACGACCACCATCCGGCGTCCGGTGGAGGCCCGTGGCGGGGGCTCGTTGCGGCGGTGCAGGAGCCAGCTCGAGATCAGACCACCGAAGAAGACGAGCTGCCAGCTCGCGGCGGGGTAGGGAGCTCGCGAGGATTCGAAGAGCGGCAACCGCAGGGCGCCCGACGAGGCGAAGTTGGCCGCCCAGAGCGCCAGCGCCCCCGCGGCGGCCCACTTCCACTTCTCGCGCCGCAGGAGCGCCAGGACGAGCGGGGTCGCCACCAGGAACGCCGCGTAGCGCGGCAGCACGTTCAGGACCGACGGTTGATCGAACGAGAGCCAGCGTTCGAGGGTGGTCGTGGCTCCCCAATAGCGGTCGAAATAGTTGCCCGGAAAGGAGCGCGAGCCTTCGAGCAGGTGGGCGAGCGCGACGGCGGCGAGGTTCGCGCCGTAGAGCCAGACGCCGCGACGTACCAAGCGGCGGTCGAACTCCAGGGCGGAGACCTTCTCCAGGCGTCGCTTGGCGACCACGCCGAGGGTGGCTCCCGAGATGAAGAAGAAGCACTCGGCGATGGTCACGAAGCCGAAGCGGACGTGGATCACCAGCTCGTGCCAGGAGAGGTGATCGAAGATCATGACGAGGACGCAGGCGGCGCGCAGCAGGTCGAGGCGCAGGTCGCGGCCGGTGCCGCCACGCTCGGTGAGGGATCCGAAGCTCAAGGCTCCGTATTCTCCATCGAATCGCCAGCCTCGTCGTCCTTCGGTGAGAAGATCCGCCGGTCGGAGACGCCGTCATGCTGATCGATGCCCTGACCGTCGGACCCTTGCAGGAGAACTGCTACCTGGTCGGCGCCGCCCCGCGCTGCGCGGTGGTCGACCCGGGCGCCGAGAGCGAGCGCATCTTCCGGCGCATCGAGGAGATGCGGCTCGAGCCGGAGACGATCCTGCTCACCCACGGCCATGTCGACCACATCGCCCACTGCGCGCAGGTCGCCGAGCGCTACGGGATCGGACTCGTCGTGCATCGCGACGATCTGCCCTATCTCGAGCGGCCCCAGTGGCCTGAGCTTCGAGGCGCTGCTCGGCGCCCGGCCCTGCCCGCCGCCCGAGGGGTTCCTGGCGGAAGGGGAGGAGATCGATGTCGCGGGGCTGCGCCTGCGCGTCCTGCACACGCCCGGACACACCCCGGGCGGCGTCTGCCTGATCGACGACGCCTCGCACACCATCCTGGTCGGCGACACCCTCTTCGCCGGCAGCGTCGGTCGCACCGACCTGCCGGGCGGCGATTGGGAGACCCTCCGCCGTTCGATCCAGGAGAAGCTCTTCCGGCTGCCCGGCGACTGGCGCCTCTTGCCCGGCCACGGCCCGGAGACGACCCTCGAGGCGGAGCGCCGCGACAATCCGTTCGTCGGCCTGCACGCCCACTTCGTGCCTTGACCGCCATGGCCGGCGACCCTCCGAAACCGGCCGGACCGGCCGCGACCGCGCCGTGGCGCCGCGAAGTCGAGCTCTGGCTCGAGGCGTTGGCGGTGGAGCGGGGCCTCTCGCCCCGGACCATCGCCGCGTACCGCGCCGACCTGTCGCGGCTCGGCGAGTGGCTCGAGAAGCGCCATCACAAGGAGTTGCCCGACACGACCGCGGGCGAGCTGGCGGAGCACCTGCGATCGCTGCACCGCGACGGCCTCTCGCCCCGCTCGATCGCGCGCCGGCTCTCCGCGGTACGTGGCTTCTTCGCCTTCCGGATCGAGGAGGGAAACCGCGCCGACGACCCCACGGCCCACCTTGAGGCGCCCAAGCGGATCCAGCGACTACCCAAGGTGTTGACCGAGGACGAGGTCGGACGTCTGCTCGCGGCGCCCGATCCGGAGCGCCCCAACGGCTTGCGCGACAAAGCCATGCTCGAGCTGCTTTACGCGACCGGGCTGCGGGTCTCCGAGCTGGTCGGCCTGCGGCTCGCCCAACTGCGTCTCGACGGGGGCTTCCTGGTGGCGTTCGGCAAGGGAAGCAAGGAACGGATCGTGCCGGTCGGCGAGGCGGCCGAGCGGTCGGTGCGGCGCTACCTGGCGGAGGTGCGGCCGGTCCTCGTGCGGGGGCGGACCGACGTCGTGTTCGTCACCCGGCGGGGCGGCGGCATGACCCGGCAGGGCTTCTGGAAGCTCCTCAAGGGCTACGGCCGGGCGGCGGGGATCGACCGTCCGCTCTCTCCTCACGTGCTGCGGCACAGCTTCGCCACCCACCTGCTCGAGCACGGAGCCGATCTGCGGGTGGTCCAGGCGATGCTCGGCCATGCGGACATCTCGACGACGGAGATCTATACTCACGTCCATCGTGAGCGGCTGCGCCAGGTCTACGACCGCTTCCACCCGCGGGCGTAAAGGATTCGTCCTTCTCGCCCTGGCGGGAGCGTGGCTCGCGAGCGGGGCGGCGCGTGCCGATCTCATCGTGCTCACCGACGGCGGCGTCATCAAGGTTGACGCCTACCGGGCGAAGGGCAACAACGTTGTCCTGACGCTGCCGGGCGGCGGCCAGATGACGGTCTCGATCGAGCTGATCGACCGGGCCATCCCCGACGAGATCGTGGCGAAAGAGAAAGATCCGCCGTGGCCCAAGCCGCCGGCCGGCTTCACGCTCGGCTTCGCGCCGGGTCACCAGCGTCCCGACACACCCTACGCCGACGGCATCTGGTCGGCGGCCCGAGACAACGACCTCAATCCCGCGATCCTGGCCGCCGTCGCGGCCGTGGAATCGAGGTTCGATGCCCGGGCGGTGTCCAACAAGGGCGCCCGCGGTCTGCTCCAGGTCATGCCGTCGACCGGCATCCGCCTCGGCGTCAAGCCGCGCCAGCTCTTCGATCCGCGCACCAACCTCGAGATCGGCGCGCGCTACCTGCGCGAGCTCGCCGATCGCTACAGCGGCGACCTGGCGCTGATGCTGGCGGCCTACAACGCCGGCGAGGGCGCGGTGCAGAAGTTCGGCGGGATCCCGCCCTACCGGGAGACGCTCGACTACCTGCGGCGCGTCTACGCGCGGCTCGGCTTGACGCCGCCCAGCGGGTCGTAGCGCAGCACCACCAGAGTCCGGTCGTCCTCTACCGGCACGTCGCCGCAATAACTCCGCAGCTTGGTCAACAATCGATCCCGAAGCTCCGTGGCGGAGCTGAACGGTCCCGCCAGGGCGGCGGGCAGGCGCTCGTAGCCGAACGGGTCGCCGGCGGCCGAGCTGCACTCGGGGATACCGTCCGAGAGCCAGACCGCGGCGTCGCCCGAGGCCAGACGGACCCGCGTGGAGGAGGGGGGGCCGGGCAGGCCGCCGAGCGGCGAGCTGGGTAGGGCGATCTCCTCGACCTGACCGGCGGCGCGCACCAGATAGCAGGGCGGATGGCCGGCGTTGATCAACGAGAGCTCGCCGTCGGCGGGGGAGAACTCGGACAGCGTCAGCGTCACGAAGCCGCGCTCGCCCGGCCGGCTGCGCATCAGGCGCTGCAACCGTTCCAGGATTTCGGACGGCGTGAGCTCTTCGTCGGCGAGCAGGGCGAGGGCGGACTTGACCATCGCCATGCGGAGCCCGGCCGCCAAGCCGTGACCGGCCACGTCGGCGATGACGACCGCGAGTCGGCCCGAGGGGCGCGGCAGGATGTCGAAGTAGTCCCCGCCGATCGCGGCAGAGGGCTCGAACATGGTCGCGATGTCCACCTGGTCGGGCGCCTCGATGAGGTCGGGCAGGAGGTCGCGTTGGACTCGCCGAGCCAGTTCCAGCTCCTTGTCGAGGGCCTCTTTCTGAGCCGCCGTGTCGACGAGCTCGGCGAGGTGTTCGGCCATGTCGTTGAAGGAGCGCTGGAGCTCGCCGACCTGATCGCGGCGGCGCACTGGAATCCGGAACGAGAAATCTCCGTGCCCGACCGCTTCGGTGGCCCGGGAGAGCCGGTTGACCGCCCGTGAAAGCCCGACGATCATGAAGATCGCGACGCCCGCCGCGACCACCCAGATCTCGAACAGGAGCACCGAGACGCCGGCCAGCGCGATCCAGGGCGTGGAGTCGGATTGCCGCGACTTCGAGAGGAGCGAGTGGAAGATCAAGCTGGGGCTGGCGGCCAGCGAAACCACCGTCGAGTCGGCGACGCTCGTTCCTCCGGCCAACTCCCGGATCGCTCCCGCGCCGCCGATCCAGACGATGAACGGCTGTTCGGTCCACGAAGGGTGGCCGGGCTCGTGCGGCGGATTGAGCCGGTAGAAGTCCGCCGCCGCGGCGTCCTGGCCCGCTCTGAAGCCGCGCAGCACGAGGTCGGTGCCGCCGAGCTCGAAGTGGGTCACCGGCAAACTGCGCGGATCGTCGGCGCGGAGGATCTCGACCCAAGCCCGGGAGCGCCGGCGCAGGGCGGCGGCGAGGTCCCCGTCGAGCCATGCCACCACGCCGTGGCGAGCGTCCCCCGCCGTCGCGGCCAGCGAGACCGTCTGGTCGTGGAGGGCGACCAGGGGCGCCGCGACCGGTCCCCGCTCGCCGCCGGCAGTGGCCTCGTCCTCGGCCGCGGCGAGCCAGGCAGGCCACTCGGCCGGCGCCTGGTCACCCCCCGCGATGCGCTCGCCCCGCAAGTACTCGGCGAAGTGGAGATGCTCGTCGAGGGGCGCCCCGGAGCCGGTCGCGGCCGCTCCGCGAAGGCGCGCCAGCGCCGCCATCTCCAGGTCGCCATGGGCGGCCGAAACGGCGTCGCGATAGAGGTGGCCGAGCAGGAAGCCGCCCAGCATGTAGCTCGCCAGGACCGCCAGCAAGGCGAGGAGCGCGAGCGGCAGGAGCCCCACCAGGAGATAGGAGAAGGCGAGCCGGCGTCCCACCCGCCAGAGGATCCGCCGCCAGACCTGACGGAGCAGCCAGACGAGCAGCAGGACGGCGAGGCCGCCGAGAGCCAGCTTGGCGAACGCGGCCACGAACGGCGGATGGCCGATCTTCGCGAGAAGGATGAAGAACGCGGCGTAGGCCACGGCGAACCCGGCGACGAGCCAGCGTCGCCGATGCAGCCAGCTCGGGCGGGGGGGCGGGGGCACCAGGTTCATTTACGGATGAGCGAAGTCAGGGTTCTTGGCCGGAAAGGGGTGGCTCTATGGAGTCACTAGCCTAGAATAGGTTCCATGGGCGAGACCACACCGGTCCGCCCGCCGATTCGACGTTCATTCCCGGAGGGATCGCGAAGTGTCCCGATTGCCGCGTGCTCTAGAGTTCCTGAAGACCGGATTCAACGCCGAGGCCGCCAGCGCGGCCCGTTTCCGTGCCGTCGCGGTGCGCGCCGACCGCGAGGGAAAGCCCATCCTGGCGCGCGCGCTCCGCACCCTGGCGGAGGAGAAGGATTCCCTGGCCCTGACCCAACTCGAAGCCGCCGGCCAGGTGCGCGGGCCCGAAGAGGCGCTCGCCACCGCAGTGGCGGAGGAGCGCTACGAGAATGCGAGCCTCTATCCGCGCATGATCCACGACGTCGACGCCGAGACGGCGTCGATCTTCAAGGATGTCGTGGCGCGGCAGGAGGATCACGCGGCGCGCCTCGAAAGGCTGCTCGAGGAGCTCGACGCCTCGACCGGAGACGTGTCCGCCTGAGCGCCGAAGCGTCGGGGGAAGAACGACTTACGTTTTCCCGTCCGACCGAAGAACTTCCATTGACGGGAAGGCTTCGAGGGCCCGTGCATCGGCGCGCTTCGCTTGTGACCGTCAGGTACATGCAGTAGGATTTTCGCGATGGAAGTTCAAGGCGAATCCTGGCTCACGACCCGACTCGAGCCGTTTCTCGATTGGGCGCGCAAGAACAGTTTCTGGCCCCTCCCGTTCGGCACCGCGTGCTGCGCGATCGAGTTCATGAGCACCGTCTCGTCGCACTACGACATGGCGCGCTTCGGCTACGAAGTGGTGCGTTTCTCCCCCCGGCAGAGCGATCTGATGATCGTCGCCGGCACCATCACCGACAAGATGGCGCCGGTCCTCAAGCGCATCTACGACCAGATGCCCGACCCCAAGTGGGTGGTTTCGATGGGCGCCTGCGCCTGTTCGGGAGGCTTCTACCGCGCCTATCACGTCATGCAGGGCATTGACGAGATCATCCCGGTCGACATCTACGTGCCGGGTTGCCCGCCCGCTCCCGAAGGTCTGATGTACGGCATCCTCCAGGTCAAGGAGAAGATCGACCGCGATCGCGCCGCGCGGCGCAAGGCGGCGAAGAAGAGGAAACCGCAGGATGCCGCCTGAGGCGTCCGCGCTCCTCGCGCGCTTTCCCGAGGGAAGCGTGGTGCGGCAGGAAGGACCCGGGGCTCCGCAGGACCAGGAGACCTGGGTGGTTCGCCGCGACGTGCTGCTCGATCTCTGCCGGGCTCTCCAGAAGGGAGAGGACTCGCCCCGCTTCGACATGTTGCTCGAGCTCTTCGGGATGGATTACCCGGACCGCTCGGACGAGGAGGGTGGGCGCTTCGAGTCGGTGATGCACCTCTACTCCATGCCGACCGGCGAGCGTCTGCGGCTCAAGGTCGGCGTGCCGGAATCCGATCCCACGGTGCCCACCCTCACCCCGGTCTGGAAGGGCGCCAACTGGTTCGAGCGCGAGGCCTACGACATGTTCGGCCTGCAGTTCACCGGCCACCCGCACCTCCGCCGGATCCTCACCCACGAGGCGTTCCAGGGGCATCCGCTGCGCAAGGACTACGACGCGGCACGGCGCTGGATCCTGACCGAGGACAAGATCTACCGGCCGAAGCTCGAGGCCCCGGATCGCCCCGATTCGATGTTCGAGCGCATGGCGATCAACATCGGCCCGTCGCACCCGGCGATGCACGGCACCTTCCGGCTGATGGCGCTGCTCGACGGCGAGGAGATCGTCGCCTCCGACGTGGAGATCGGCTACCTCCACCGCTGCTTCGAGAAGATGTCGGAGACCCACACCTGGCAGCAGGTGATTCCCTACACCGACCGGCTGAACTACTGCTCGTCGTTCATCAACAATGTCGGTTACTGCAGGACGGTCGAGAAGATGCTCGGCGTCGAGGCGCCGCCGAAGGCGGTCTGGGCGCGGACCATCCTCTCCGAGTTCTCGCGCATCATGGATCACTGCGTGGCCAACGGCTCGACGCTGGTCGACACCGGCGCGCTGACCAACTTCTGGTACTTCTTCCAGCCCCGCGAGGAGATCTACGGTCTGCTCGAGTCGCTGTGCGGGGCGCGGCTGACGGTCTCCGCGTGCCGGATCGGCGGCTTGATCGACGACTTGCCGGACGATTTCCTGGCGCGCTGCAAGCGGCTCCTGGAGATGATCCCGCCGCTCATGGACGACGTCGAGACGCTGGTCGACAAGAACCGCATCTGGATGGATCGCTCGGTCGGCGTCGCCGCGATCTCGGGCGAGGACGCGGTCAACTGGAGTTGGACGGGTCCCTGTCTGCGTGCCGCGGGGGTGGCCTACGACGTGCGGCGGGCGCACCCCTACGATCTCTACGACACGGTGGATTTCGACATCCCGGTGCTGTTCGGCGGCGACGTCTACGACCGCTACAAGATCCGCATGCTGGAGATCCGCCAGTCGCTCCGCATCATCCAACAACTCGTCGACCGGGGCGTCCCCGCGGGGTCTCACATCGTCGACGATCCGCACATCGCCCTGCCGCCCAAGGACGCCTGCTACAACCAGATGGAGTCGATGATCTATCACTTCAAGCTGATCATGGACGGCATCCAGGTGCCGCCCGGCGAGCGTTACGGCTACGTCGAGGGCGCCAACGGCGAGCTCGGTTTCTACTGCGTCTCGGACGGCGGCGGCAAGCCGTACCGGGTGCGAGTGCGGCCGCCCTGTTTCCCGCTGATGTCGACCTGGCCGGAGCTGGTGATCGGACACACGGTCTCGGACGCGGTGGTGTCGCTGGGCGGTCTGAACGTGATCGCGGGGGAGCTCGAGCGATGAGCGTGAATCCGAAGGCCCTCGAGCTGCCCGGCGTCCAGGATCATCCGAAGGTTCCGCGGCCGCACCGGATGACTTTCGGCGAGCGGCTCTATCTGCCGTTGCTCTCCGGGATGGGGGTGACGATCCGTCACTTCTTCAGCAATCTGTTCGGATTCCGCAAGCGGGTGACGATCCAGTACCCGGAGGAGCGGCGTCAGTACAGCCATCGCTACCGCGGGCACCACATCCTGACGACGCGCCCGGACGGCTCGGTGCGTTGCGTGGCTTGCTTCCTCTGCGCCACGGCCTGCCCGGCCGAGTGCATCCACATCGAAGCGGGCGAAACCGGCGACGTGAACATCGAGAAGTACCCGGTGGTCTACGAGATCGACATGCTGCGCTGCGTCTTCTGCGGCTATTGCGTGGACGCCTGCCCGGAAGACGCGATCATCATGTCGAACAACTACGACATGGCCTTTTACAACCGGGACCAGTCGGTGGTGGGCAAGGCGGACCTGATGAAGCCGTACACCTTCGATCCGACCCGCCTCGGCTACCGCCCCTACTACCCCGAAGAGGCCGAGCAGCGCGCCCGGATGCGGCAGGAAGCCTTCGACCTCGTCACCGCCGCCAAGCAGAAGTCCGAAAAAGCCGCCGCCGCGGCGCGCTGAGCCGCGACTCAGAGACGCCGGCGGGGGCGGCCGTCAGGCCTCGCCCGCCGGCGTGGCCGCCAGGGCAGGGTAGCGGCAGCGCAGCTCCTCGGCGCGCCGTTCGTCGGCATCGGGGTCCGCGCTCGCCCCCCCGAGGTGCGCCATCGAGCCGAGGTGCCCGCGCAGCCGCCAGTTGGCGCGGCCCTTCCGGACTTTGCCGAGCCGCCGGCCTTCGGCCGTGAGGCGCCAATCGACCCCGCACTTCTCGGAGAGCTCTTCGAGCCGGGCGACCAGGGTGCTGAAGTCCCAGTAGTCCATGAACACCCAGTCGGAGAACGGAACCGAGATCAGCGTCCCATCCTCCAGATCGACGCTCATCGGCGGCCCCTTGCTCCACCCCTTGACGATCACGGAGTCCTCGCCCTCGGCGGTCAGTTGGATCGGTTCGTACCAGACGAGCGGCGGCAGGGCTTCCGCCTCGGCGAGCAGACGATCCGCCGTGGCGCGGGGGACGGGTTTCGTGGTGACGTACCAGACGGCGACGCTCATGGGCTCTCGGGCTCGGCGAGACGCGAGCCTAGCGCGCCCGCGCTACCAACCGAGGAGATAGACCGGCAGCATTGCCAGGAGCGCCGCCGCGATCTGGAGCGCGAGCGTGATCGCCCCCCGGCGGGGCGTCCTCGTCCGGTTGGGGCGCCGATCCATTCCAGGCCAGGAATCCGAGCACGACGGCGAGCGCGGTGAAGGACATGAGAAGAGGGACGAAGGCGCTGGGATGCCTCAGCATCGAGTGGGTGCGCATGCCATCCTCCTTTCGTCGTGCCGCCTGATGGACCGAGCCACCGGGGTTCGGTCGCCAGACGAAGTGTCGAACGCGTGGGCGAGGTCGAGGCTACGCGTCGACTTTCTCGAAGTATCGGATGCTCGGCGGTCCGGCGAGCATCGCACCGATCTTGCCCATGACTCCGGTCTCGGTGCGCCAGCCGAGATACTTCTCATGTTGCGAACGGGAGTCCCAGTGCTCGACGATGACCATCTTGTCTGCGTCCTCGGTGGCGAAGTACACGTTGATGGCCTGACATCCGTCGTAGTCACGAGTGCCCGGGAGGATCTCCGCCATGTACACCTTCATCGTGGAGACCTCGTCCGACTTGACCGGCGCTTCGAGTAGGACCATGACGCTCATGAAGTTTCCCTCTTTTCTCTCGGTTCGGCGGGCTCACGGCTCGCGCTTCCGTCGAACGAGACGGCATGCTGACGAACGGAACCGAATCGGGCCGCGAGCCAGCAGGGCGCTCAGCGAGCAAAGCGAAACGAGCCCCTCGTGCCCGTCCGCCCGAATGTTGATTGAGGACAGGCTACCAATCTTTCGGCCACGCTGCGCCGTGGGTGCCGGCACCGCCTCGAACCGATGGCATCCCAGGTCCGACCCACCCAGGGGCGAGCCGATAACCATCCGGGCGACAACGCGCCGTTCCGAACGACTGGCTCCCTGCGTGCGCTTCCCATCTTGGCCAGGAGAAGAGAATCCTCACTCAGGGGCCGGGGCTACGAGTGCGCTCGTTACCTACCTGCCATCAAGCCGAACATCCTCCATGCGTCGAGGTTCAGGGCTCGGTCTTTGGCGGTTGCACGGAGAAACTCTCGACGGCCCGAGAAAAGTCGTCTTTGAAGGAAGAGAAGGATTCTTCGAGCGCAACGCAGGTAAGGAGCCATATGCGGTCATCTGCATGGACAGCGAGAGACAGGAAGTGAAGCTGCCTTCCTTGCATACTGCCCTTGTATTCGAAAGTTGCCGCTGGGCGGCCTGAAACTCGGATCTTCTGTTCTGCAACTGTAGTCAGCTTGGCCGCCGCGAATTGACGATTGCTGAGGTCGAGGTAGTCGTCGAGGGTCATCTTGACGAACTGCACCTGGACGCCGCAATTAGGTGCGAAACCATCGTGTGCCGGACCCGTCGCGGCGATGCGGTGGACATTTCCAACCCCTGATGGGGAGCCCAGGGATGGAATATCGAAGCTGAATCCATAGGCTGGGCCGCTGTAGTGCGCCAGGTCTCCCGAAGCTGCCAGAAGACAAGCGGGCGTGAGGAGCGCGACAAGGAAGAGAAGTCCGGTGTGTCTCATGGTTTTCGTCCTTTCCAGGAAATCACGAAGGTCTACGGGACCGGCGGTTCACCGGCGTGGGATTCGACGGCTTCATCGTGCGCTTCGAGGAGAACTGCGACCTTCCGTTCCGGCTCCAGATGGCGCTGAAGGTCGAGAATCCCCGCTCGAAGGGCAGCGGTGCCGCTGCCTTTTCCGTATCTACGAGTTTGGCGGCGTCGTTCGAGCAAAATGAGTGCGACGACGGCAGCGACGACTCCGAAAAGCAGCCATGCAGACATCACAAATGTGCCGGCAGTGGTCGAACTATGTATTCAGTGACGCCCGGCCCCTGATGGGTCTGGGGCAAGGGGTCTTGAATTTGTCGTGTGACACGGGACGTGTGGCAATGGCGTTGGCGGGGCCAGTGTCCCATATGCCCGGAGTTGGGCTGGTCGCCATGGGTCGAGGTGGGAGGGCGGGGCGCGGAGGGGAGCAGGTCAGCGCCGTGCGAGGTGTAGCATGATTTCGTGTTCAAAGATTTCGACGTTGCCATCATCGTGCTCGGCTTGCTCTTCTACACCGTCGTCGCGGCCGCGGCCATGGTGTACATGGCCAAGAAAGGCCACGCCAAACACGACGAGTAGGCCGGTGTGGACGCCATCCGCGACCTTGGCGGATGGCGCCGGAATGTTTCCCATCGGGGGCCGCGGTCGAGGCGATTACTGCGGCTTTGCGGCCTGCGGCGTCTTCGTGGCCGGCATGAGGTGTTGGTCGTACCAGGCGAGCCAGCGCACGAGGCGGTCGCGCACGTAGCTCGGGAGCCGGATGCCGTGGTGCTGGCCGGGGTAGATCACCAGCTGGGTCTCCACGCCGCAACTGCGTAGCGCCTCGTACATCTGCTCGCCGCCCACCAGCGGGACGTTGAAATCCAGCGCGCCGCCCATGAACAGCGTCGGTGTCTTGATGCGGTCCGCGTGGAAGAAGGGGTAGCTCAGTTTCAGGTAGAGAGCCTCCGCCTTCCAGGGCTGACCGACCTCCGTGTCCCACTGATAGATGTACTGGTCGATGCCGTACATCGAAAGCTGCAGCGCGCTGCCCGCGCCCGAGAAAGCGACCTTGAAACGGTCCGGCGCCGTCGCGATCGTGTAATCCGTCAGGATGCCGCCGTAGCTCCAGCCGCCGATGCCGAGCCGCTCCGGATCCGCGATGCCCTGCTTCACCGCCCAATCCACGCCGGCCAGCAGATCCATCACCTCCAGGTGACCCCAGTCCGCGTAGATCGCCTTCTGATAGGCGCTGCCGCGCCCCGAGCTGCCGCGGTAATTCACCTGCAACACCGCGTAGCCGTGCGCCGCGAAGAGCTCGCGGTCGAAATAGAACGAATGGTCGCTCTGCGCGTCGGGACCGCCGTGGATCCAGAGGAGAAGCGGCAACTTCGCGCCGGGCGCGGCGCCGGCCGGCGTGGTCAGCAGGCCGTCCACCTTCGTCCCGTCCGGAGCGTCGAACGTGACGTCCTCCACCTTCGCGAGTGCCAGCTCGTCGACCCAGACGTTCTGGAGCGAGAGCGGGCGGAGCCGGCCGCCGTCGAGAGCGTCCACCCGCGACGGGATGCCGTCCGTCGACTCGAGCACCGCGATCCGGCCGCCGTGAGCGATCGAGAAGGCATCGACGACGCGGCGGCCCTGGGTGAGCGGCTCGACCGGGCCGCCGGCCAGCGGAACGCGGGCGAGATACTGTGCGCGGTCGTCCTCCACCGTCAGATAGATCGACTTGCCGTCCGGCGCGAAGACCGGATGCTGCACCGCGCGGTCGAGCGCCGCGGTCAGGATGCGCGGCGCGCCGCCCGCCGCCGGGACGACGGCCAACTTGTTCAGGTTGTAGGCGTAGAAGCGGGTCGCGTCGCCCTCGAGGTAGGCGATCCACTGGCCGTCCGGGCTCCAGGCCAGCGGCCCGTTGTCGTAGCCCTTGTACGTCGTGATCTGCACCGGCGACGCGCCGGCCTTGGCGTCGACCACGTAGACGTCCGAGTCGGGATCGCGGTCCGGATCGGCGGGCGCCCGCACGCTCACGAACGCCAGCTTCATGCCGTCGGGTGACCAGGCGGGCAGACGGTCGTCGTAATCGCCGGAGGTGACCTGCTCGGCTTTCTTCGAGTCCAGATCGAACAGATAGAGGTGCGAGCGGAAGTGCTGCAGGTAGCCGCTCGCATCGCTCTTGAACGCATAGCGGTCGATCACGATCGGCGGCTTCGCCTTGCGCTTCCAGCCCTCCATCTTCTCGGGCTCGTCGGCCGGATTCGGATCGTCGGCGACCAGCACCAGCTTGCGGCCGTCGGGCGACCAGGCGAAATCGTCCACGCCTCCCGGCAGGTCGGTGAGCCGCTCCGCTTCGCCGCCGGCGCGGTGGAGAAGCCAGACCTGGCCGCCGAGCTTCTTCTCCGCCTCGTCGCCGCGCGAGGCCAGGAACGCCAGGTACTTGCCGTCCGGGCTCCAGCGCGGATGCGACTCCGCGTCCTTGCTGGTCGTCATCCGGATCTGCTGGCTGCCGTCCCAGCTCGTCATCCAGACGTCCGAGTCGCGGGTGTCCTTCTCCAGGTCCATCGTGCCCACCGTGTACGCCACCCAGGCGCCGTCGGGCGAGATCTGCGGATCGGAGACATTGCGCAGCCGGGCGAGATCGTCGAGCTGGAGCGGCCGGGGAGTGGAGGCCGCGGATGCGGGAAGAGCGGCGACAAACAGGAGCGCGGCGGCCACGCTCGCGAGGTGGGGAGCTCTCATCGTTCGAGTTTCCTTTCCAGGCAAGGATACGGAAGTTAGACGCCGAGAGGGTCCCGCGGCAAGATCTTCGGGCTACTAGATCTCGAAGCGCCCTTGCCCGGCGTAGACGGTGAGCTCGTCGCCGCGGGCGAAGCCGGCGAGGCCCATCCCGAGGCGACCGGCGAGAGAGATCGCGGCTTCCGACGGGGCGCCCACCGCGACCAGGAGGGCGAGGCGGGCGCGGGCGGCCTTGGCGACCATCTCGAGGCTCGAGCGTCCCGAGAGGACGGCGCCGAGGCCGGCGGTCGGGTGGCCCCTCAGCATGGCCTTGCCGATCATCTTGTCGAAGGCGGCGTGGCGGCCGATGTCCTCGGCGACCTCGCCGATCCGGCCCGCGCGGTCGAAGATCCCCGTCGCGTGACAGCCGCCGGTCTCCGCGAAGAGATGCTGCCGCTCGCGCAACCGGTCGGAGAGACCCCAGAGCGCGGCGAGCGGGAAGGGCGGCGCGGCCGGGATCGGTTCGAGCGCGGCGAGGTAGGGGACGGTGTCTTCGCGGCCGCACAAGCCGCACGAAGGATGGAGGACCAGCGAGCGGGCGGGAGACGACGAGCGGTCCGGCGGATGCGCGAGCCGGACCTTCACGCTGTCCCCTCCCGCGCAGACTTCGATCGACGCCAGATCCTGCCGCGACTCGATCCACCCCTCCGCGAGGAGGAACCCCAGGGCGAGCTCCTTCTCCTCGCCCGGCGTGTGCATGAGCGAAAACTGCTCGCCGTCGAGGATCCGGATGACGAGCAGCGTCTCGCGGACGATCACCCGCTCCATCGTCTCGGGCGAAGCGCCGCGCCGCAGGCTCACGGCGTCGCGGCGTGCGGCGGGATCCTGGCTCATGCGGCGCGCTCCTGGGGAAGCCGGACCTCGAAGGTCGTGCCGCGCTCCGAGTCGAGGACCGCCACGCAGCCGCCGTGCGCCTCCGCCGCCCAGCGCACGACGGAGAGCCCCAGGCCGCCCGCCGCCGCGGCCGCATCCAATCCGCCCACCCGGTAATAGCGCTCGAAGATCCGCTGGCGCTGCGCTTCGGGAATCCCGGGCCCGAGGTCCGAGACCCGAATGCGGATCTCGGAGCCGTCGCGGCTCGCCCGAAGCTCGACCGGCGCACCCTCCGGCCCGTGCTTCAGGGCGTTGTCCAACAGGTTGAAGATCGCCAGACGCAACAGGCGAGGGTCCCCCGCGAGCTCGAGGCCGGGGTCGACCCGCAGCTCGATCGGCGCGCGGCGCTCCGCGGAGAGCACGTGAAACCTGCCGGCCGTCTCGTGCAGGAGCTTCGAGAGATCGACCGCCTCGTGTTGAAAAGGCGGTTCCTGACCCGGCGCCGTGCGCGCCATGGTGAGCAGGCCTTCGAGAGTCGACTGCAGACGTTCGACCTCCTGCAGGTTCTCCTCCAACACCTGGCGGTACTCGCCCGCGCCGCGCTCGCGGCGCAGCGCGACCTCGAGGCCGGTGCGCATCACCGAGAGGGGATTGCGGATCTCGTGCGAGGCATCGGCGGTGAAACGCATCATCGCGGCCACGCTGCGCTCGAGCCGCGTGAGCACGTCGTTGAAGGCGTCGGCCAGCACCGCCACCTCCTCGACCGCTCCGCCCGGCACGTCGAGTCGCGCCGGACCGGGCGCCGGAGCGAGCTCCTGAATGCCGCGCACCAGGGAGGCGAGCGGAGCGAGGGCGCGGCGGCCGAGCCGGCGGCCGCCCGTCGTGGCGATCGGGAGCACCACGAGGCCGAGGCCGATCAGGATGGCCGCGAGGCTCCGTTCCGTGCCCACGAAGTCGTTCAGCGAGCCGACCGCCTCGACCGCCAGGCCCGGCCCGTAGCGACCCACCCGGCCGCCGACCCTGTGGCGGACCACCAGGTAGTGACCCGGTCCGGGGAGGCCGCGCACGGCGACCACCTGGCCGCCGTCCGGAATCACGGACGGCGCGATCTCGGGGATGCCCGGCGTCGCCGCGAGGACCCGGCTGCCGCGGGTCACCCGGAGCCAGATCGGGAACGGCGCGTCTTCGGGCTGGGCCAGCTCCGGAGCGTCGAGCCGGCCCCGTGCGGCCAGGTACGAGGCGACGTCCTCGGCCTCGCTCTTCAGGGTCAACACCGCGAAGTCGTGTCGGCTGCGAAAATCCGACATCCAGACCGCCGTCGCGACGATGGCGTAGAGAACCACCAGCGTGGCGGTGAACCAGCGCGTCAGGCCGGTCTCGAGCGAAGGGCGGGCGCTCAATCGATGCCTCGCTCCGTGTCCTGCAACGCCCACCCGACTCCCGGCACGGCCCGCAGGAGGCGCGGCCCGGAGCCCTCCTCGAGCTTGCGGCGCAGCCGCCCCACGATCACGTCGATGACGTTGCTCCGCGCCTCGTAGGCGGCGTCCCAGACGTGCTCGGCGATCGCCTCGCGGGAGAGCGCGACGCCGGGGTGGAGGAGGAAGAACTCGAGCAACGCGAGCTCCTTCGGGGTGAGCGCGAGCCGCCGGCCGGCGCGCTCCGCCCGGCGCGCGTTGCGGTCGAGCCGCAGGTCGCCGACCGCGAGCACGTTGTGGGGCGGCAGCGCCTTGCGGCGCAGCAGCGCCCGGATGCGGGCCAGCAGCTCCTCGAACTCGAAGGGCTTGGTGAGGTAGTCGTCGGCGCCCGCGTCGAGACCCGCCACCTTCTCTTCCAGGCGGTCGCGCGCGGTGAGCGCCAGGACCGGCATGTTGTCGCCGGCCGCCCGCCATTCCGCGAGCAGGTCGAGCCCGGAGCCGCCGGGGAGCTTGAGGTCGAGCAGGACGAGATCGTAGGGGGTCTCGATCGCGCGGTCGCGCGCCGCCGGGAGGTCGTGCGCCGTGTCGACGGCGAAACCCTCCTCGCGCAGCCCGCGGGCGACGCGCTCGGCAAGGCGGCGCTCGTCCTCGACGACCAGCAGGCGCACCGCGCGACTATAGCGGAGCGCGCTCGCGACGGGGCCGGGCGAGGGATCCGGGCTAGGCTAGGAGGAACCCGAGGCGACGACCGCCCGAACCAGGACCGGCAGCGGGGTCGTTCGCCGCCTCGATCAGGGGGTTGCGATGCGCTGGCTACCGATCGTTCTCGTGGTGCTCGGAAACGTCGCCTATCACTTCGGTCAGAAGAGCGTGCCGCGCGACGTGCGGCCGATGATCGCCACGCTCGGCATGTACCTGGTCGCGGGGCTGACCACCCTGGCGCTGATACCGATCGTCGCCTCCTGGCCGTCGCGCGCCGAGGCGGCGCGGGCGGCGCACTGGAGCGTGGCGCTGATCGGGGTCGGCATCGTCGGCATCGAGGTCGGATTCCTGCTCGCCTACCGGGCCGGCTGGCCGATCTCGACCGCCTCGCTGTCGGCCGGCTCGCTGCTCGCGCTGGTGCTCCTGCCGATCGGCATTCTGGCGTTCGGCGAGAGCTTCTCGGTCCGTCGAGCGGCGGGTTTCGTGCTCTGCCTGGGAGGTCTCTGGCTGATGAGTGGGCGCTGAAGCCGAAGCCGCCGGAGCTCGAGTCGCGCGCCGTGCGCCGCCACGCCCAGTAGGGGAGGGCGAGCAGTCCCAGGAGGAGACAGGCCAGGAGCGGCTCCCCGGTCGGGCGGCTCGCTACCGCGCCGCTCGTCAGGCCCGCGAAGAAGGACCCCGAGCTGACCAGCGCGACGAGCGAAGCGCCCGCGGCGAGGAGCGATGCCAGGACGCGCCACGCGGCGATCGGCCGCAACGAGCGCTCGGCGAGCTCCCGCCGCGCCCGGGCGCGGGCGCGAAAGCGGATCAGGGCGACCGGGGGAAACCGCGCCTCCGCGCCGAGCGCGCCCGCCAGACCGGTGAGCGTCTCCTCGGCGAGGATGGCCGCCGAGCAGTCCGCGCAGGCGGCGAGGTGCACGCGCTCGGTGGAGCTCAGGCCGGCGGTGCGCAGGCTGTTGAGCATTTCCTCGGTTCGAGAACAGGCGTCGCGGATCATCTCTTCGTCTCCTTCTCGAGATTCCGTCCGAGCAACCGGGCAAGCTTGCGGCGCGCGCGATGCAACATCACGCGAATGCTGCCAGGGCGCGCGCCCAGCGTGGCGGCGATCGTCGCATGGTCGAACCCTTCTACGTGGGCGAGCCAGAGCAGCCGCCGTTGTCTCGGGTCGAGTGCCGCCAGAGCGCGACCCAGGTCGGCCCGCAAGCCGGGATCAGCCGGAGCCTCGGCCGTCCGGAGCTCGGCGTCGCCGGCCAGAGGCGGCTCGCGCCGCGAGCGCCGGTGCCGGTCGTGCAGCAGGTGGATCGCCGTCTTGTAGAGGTAACGCGTCAGATGCTCCCGGCTCCGCGGCTCGAGACGCGAAGCGAGCACCCGGGTGAAGGCCTCCTGGCAGAGATCGTCGGCCAGGCCGCGGTCCCGGCCGTGGGCGAGCAGATAGGCCCAGAGCCGGGGCGCGACCTCCCGGTAGAAGCCGGCGAGCTCCTCCTCGCCGAGCCGCTCCACCAGGGGGAGGTCACGCTCCTCGCCGGGGCCTTCGCGCGTCGCGGTCAGGACCGAAGTCTCCACGGCTGGGACTCAGCCTCGGAGGTCGACCTCGGTGGGGTGCTCGTCCCGTCCGAGCAGGCCCCAACCGCGCAGCAGAGCCCACGACACGGTCGCCGAGGCGAGGAATCCGACGCCCACCACGGCGACGATCAGCCCCATGACGTGCATGAACTCGGAGACCTGCGGCTCGGAGACGCCGCTCGCCAGCAACATGCCGATCCCGCCGGCGGTAGCCAGCAGGCCGAGGTGCACCGAATCGAGGACTCGACTGTGCGGGTGGTTCGGCGCCGAGCTCTGTCCTTCGAGCAGCCGACGGCCGCCGTCGCTCTCGAGATAGCGCACCACCTCGGCGGCGTCGTCGAAGCGCTCGATCAGCTTGCTCTGCAGATCGGCCCAGACGCGAGCGTTCTCACGCAGGCGGCGGTTGACGATGTGCGAACGCCAGATCGAGCCGATGGTCAGGGCGGCGGTGATCATGACCAGCATCGGTGCCAGAAACTCCATGGGATCTCCTCTCGAAAGTCGGCGCCGAGGCGCCGTACACCCAGGTCTACGATCCAGAGGGGGCGAGGTTAACGGTGTCGCACGCCTTCGCCTGAGGTACGCTGATCCCGATATGGGCAACGGACGGGGGGAGCCGGACGTGATCGCCCGCGAGGCCACTCGGCCGCGCCGCCGGCGCCGGGTGCTCGTGGGCGGGGTTGTGTTCGTCCTTCTCACCCTGCTGGGCGTCGCCGGCTGCACGATTCTGGGCGACGATTTCAAGCCCGTCATCACGACGCCGGAGATGGTCGCCGAAGGCCTGGTCAGCCGCTTCACGCGGTTCCAGGGCGACCGCATCCACTATGTCTCGGCGGGGCGCCATGGCGCTCCCGCGGTCCTCTTCATCCATGGTTCTCCGGGCACCTGGGAAGCCTGGCGGGGCTATCTGCGCGACGAAGCGCTGCGGGAGCGGGCCTACCTGATCGCTCCCGACCGGCTCGGTTTCGGGGGCTCGGAGCGCGGCCACGCGGTGGCGTCGATGGCGGAGCAGGCGGCCGCGATGGCAGCGGTGCTCGAAGCCGAGCGGACCGGACCCGCTGTGGTGGTGGGGCACAGCCTCGGCGGACCGGTCGCGGCCCGCCTGGCGGTCGACCGCCCCGATCTGGTGGCCGGTCTGGTGCTCGTCGCGCCGTCGATCGATCCCGACGTGGAGCACCACCGCTGGTTCAACGTCGCCGGCTCGATGAGCGTGGTGCAGTGGTTCCTGCCGGTCGATTGGATCACCAGCAACCGGGAGATCTGGCCGCTGCGCAAGCAACTGCTCGCCCTCGAGCCCGGCCTCGCCCGGGTACGGGTGCCGGTGGTGGTGATCCAAGGGGACCAGGACAAGCTGGTGTCGCCGAAGAACGCCGACTACGCCGAACAGGCCTTCACGACTGCACGCCTCGACGTACGCCGCATCCCGGGAGCCACCCACTTCGTGGTCTGGCGGGACCCACAGGTGGTGCGCTCGGCGATCCTCGACGTGCTCGACCGGATCGCCGGCACCACGCTTCGGCCCATCTCGCATCCGTAACGGTTGGCCCCCTCGGGCCGCTTTCTGCGCCTTATCCGATAGAGGTCCAATCGGGCGCGGAGAGCGCCGCGTCCACTGTTGTCCAGCGAACTCTCGGCGCTCCGGTCGTACCGGAACCCGCGGGGAGCTCCGGACGGCCCGCGAGGAGGAACCAGATGGGTATCGAGCTCTCGAGTCGCCGTTGGATCGCCTACACGTGTGTCGCTGTCGCGGGCACCTGGGTCATGGCGAGTCCCGGCTTCGCTGCCTCACCTCAGCGCGCGGCCTCCGTGGTGGCCTCTTCCAGGTCGGCCCCGGGGAAAATCGCAGGCGCAATCGCGCTGAACGGGACGGCCTCCGCTACGCCGGCTCCCTCCGACTGTTCGGACTATTCGGGATATGCGCAACCGTTCACGGGTCAAGGCGCCGGCAGCGAGGCCTATACGGCTGAAGCCGGACTCTACTTGCCGGCCGACTCGTCGCTGGACCTGTCGTCGAACATCGCTCCCCTCGGCGCCGGTGCCCTGGACAAGCTCCGTTGGTGGGGTGTTTCGCTGGTCTTCGACCCGAGCTTTGGCCTCAAGTACGACTACTGTGATCAAGACGACCTTGCCGGCACTCCGTACGACCTGGTCTTCTACGCCGACGACGGCGGGGCGCCGGGGAAGATGCTCGCGAAGCGGACGGTCGTCCCTTCGTACTTCGTCACCAGCGACTGCTTCGATTGTACGGACTTCAAATCGTACGTGGAGCAATACGAGGCGACTCTGACGAACCCGGTCGATGCCACGAATGTCGCGTGGATCGGGATCCAGCGTCACGCGGGGGGAAGCCTCCCGAACGGCATGGAGTGCTACTTCACCTGGATGTCGGCGATTCCGCACTCCTACGACGACGTCTTCCGTCAGCTCAACGAGACGTCGGGTGTCTGGAACACGGTGGCGAACGACCTCACCTTCTGCACCGACATCGGCGCTGCCCAGTCGAGCTACGAGGACCTCTTCGACGACGGCTTCGAGGCGGGAGATTGGCGCTACTGGTCGCTGGTCGTCAGCAACATCCCGTGAGTTCTCCTGCCGCTTCAGGAGCAACCGAAATATTCGCCGTGTGGCATGCGAGGAGGAGGTGCCGATGAATATGGGGCCCTCGAGGCACCGTTGGACCGCCTGGACCGCGGCACTGGTGGTGGTCGTCGCCGCCGGCGCTTCGCCGGGTCTCGCCGCCGTACCGGTGGGCCAATCGTCCGTCCCGGCCACCATCGCGTCGATGCCCGGGCGGCCGCCGATTGCTGCTCCCGGATCGGGAAGGGATTTGGCGGCGCCCGCCCCATCGGACTGCTCGGACTATTCGGGCTACCAGCAGCCGTTCGCTTACTACTACTACGGCTACAAGGCGTACACGGGAGAAACTGGCCTGTACCAGCCCGCGGACTCCTCTCTGGACGTGAGCTTCGACATCGCGCCGCTCGGCGCGGGAGCGCTCGACAAACTCCGCTGGTGGGGGGTCTCGATCATCTGGGACCCCACCCTGCCCGGCTTCGTGTACACCTATTGCGACAAGGACGATGTCGCCGCCACGCCCTACGACCTGGTCTTCTACGCCGACGACGGTGGCGAGCCGGGCCAAGTGCTGGCTCGGCGGACGGTCGTGCCGTCGTACTTCGTGACCAGCGATTGCTGGGATTGCGTGGATCTCAATGTCTACGTCGAGGAGTACGCGGCGACCCTGGCGGACCCGGTCGACGCGACCGAGGTTTCTTGGATCGGCATCGAACGGTGGTGGGGCGGCAGTCTGCCGGACGGCACCGAGTGCGAGTTCGCCTGGGTTGCCACGCCGCCGCCGCCGTACAGCTACGACGGCTCGATGCACCAGCTGGACGAAGCCTCGGGAGTCTGGAGCGCGAAGAGCGACGATCTGACCTTCTGCACCGACATCAAGGCCGCCCAGCCGAGCTACAAGGACATCTTCTACGGCAATTTCGAGAAGGGAGATCTGCGCTACTGGTCGAAGGTCGTCGGCGGACCCTGAATCCAGGATGGCGGCCGCGCGTCCGGTTCGAGGCATTCACCGGGTGGCCGGGACGTTGTATCGTCGTCCTCGATGAGTCGCCACCCATTCTCTCTCGCTGCTCGGTGCGTTGCTGCTCGCCGCGCTCGTCGTTCGACCCGGTCCGGCCCGGGCGATTGGCGCCCCAACGGACGCGCCGGTGGTGCACGAGCAGGTGGAGGTGCGCGAGGTCGGCGTCGTGGCCGATCTCCCGGGCTCCCTGCGCGGGCGGACCGCCGATGACTTGGCGAAGCGAATCGTGATCGTCGAAGGGGGCGTCAAACGCCAGCCGATGAGCGTGAGCGGCCTGGGCGGCGGCGGAACCAGCTCCTATTCGCGGGTCTTGATCGTGTTCGACACCGAGCGTTGCAGCGCCGAGGTCCTGCACACTGCCGGGTCGGCGCTCGGCGCGGCGGCGGCGCAGCTGGTCGCCCTCGGACCGGTCGAGGTCGATCTGCTCGGCGAGCGGTTGGAGACGCGGCTCGACGCGACGCTGTCGAGCTCGACCCTCGCAGCGGCCTTGAGCCGGGTCGCCCGGGAGGCCCAGTGCGGAACTCCGCCTCCGGCGGATCGGTTGACCCGGATCGAACTGGATGCGGCACAACTCTCCTGCCCAGAGACGCCCTGCCTGCTGGTCTGGGCCGGACCCGGCTGGGGACGGAGCCCCGGCGCCGGCGGCGCCCGCGCAACGCCGCCCTCCGACACCGAGGTGGATCCGTTCGCGGAACGTCTGGCGACCCATGGCTGGGTGGTGCTCGCGGCGCCGATCACGCCCACCCCCGAGGGGGAATCGAAGCGCTACATCGAGGAGCCGCGCACCGAGCCGGGCTCCGATCAGCACACCTTCGGCGTCAACGTCCTCGACCGGCACCGCAAGCAACCGCTGAGCCCGCAGGAGTACTCGAAGTTCGTCGATATCTGGATGGCTCCCCTGCGGCGGCTCGTCGCGACGACCGCCGGCGAGCTCGTCGACCGGCCCGCGGATCTGTCCGGCGCGCTGGGCGCGCTGGCCGGACGCTCGATGCTCTGGTACCGGACCGACCGCCTGGCCGGCGGCGCGCCGGTCCCGCTGGTCGTGCATGCTCCGGACGACTCCGGCAAGACCTACCGCACGGCGGCGTGGGCCCCCGCCCAGTGATGCTTCCCGCACTCCCGCGCGAGGCGCTTTGCTAGGATCTCGCGCGATCGTGGCGCGCTTCGTCGAGAATCGGTCGCGACGGCGTTCCCGAGCCCACCGAGGAGTTCGATGACCTTACCGATCGTTGATTCCGGGACGCACGAGCGCCCCGTGTCGCACGAAAAAGTCGATGACGTCGTGGTCCGCTTCGCCGGGGACTCCGGCGACGGCATGCAGCTCACCGGCAGCCAGTTCACCACCACCATCGGCCCTGGTCGGCAACGACCTCGCGACCTTCCCCGATTTCCCTGCCGAGATCCGCGCGCCGGCGGGGACGCTTGCCGGGCGTCTCCGGCTTCCAGGTCCGCTTCGCCGAGCCACGACATCCACACGCCGGGCGACGCTCCCGACGTGCTGGTGGCGATGAACCCGGCGGCGCTCAAGGTCAATCTGCGGGACCTCAAGCCGAACGGCATCCTGATCGTCAACACCGACGCTTCAGCGATCGCAACCTCAAGAAGGCGGGCTACGACGCGAACCCGCTCGAGGACGACTCGCCTCGACGCCTACCGGGTTTTCGAGGTCGCCGCTCGCGACGCTGACCAAGCGCACGCCTGGAGGACAGCGGGCCTCGACGCCAAGGCGCAGGACCGCTGCAAGAACTTCTTCGCCCTCGGGATGATCTACTGGCTCTACACCCGCCCGCTCGATGCGACGATCGACTGGCTCGACAAGAAGTTCGCCGCCAAGCCGCGAGCTCGCCGACGGCGAACATCCGCGTCCTGAAGGCGGGCTGGAACTACTGCGACATCACCGAGGTCTTCCAGGCGCGCTACGAGGTGCAGCCGGCGCGGCTCGAGCCCGGGGCCTACCGCAACATGACCGGGAACGCGGCGCTCGCCCTCGGGCTTCGTGGCCGCGAGCCGCAAGTCGGGTCTGCCGCTCTTCCTGGGCTCCTATCCGATCACCCCGGCCTGCGACCTGCTGCACGAGCTGGCTCAGTTCAAGAACTTCGGCGTGACCACCTTCCAGGCCGAGGACGAGATCGCCGCGGTCTGCGCCGCGATCGGCGCCTCCTTCGGCGGCGCGCTCGCCATCACCTCCACCTCCGGCCCGGGGATGGCGCTCAAGAGCGAGGCGATGGGTCTCGCGGTCATGGTCGAGCTGCCGCTGGTCGTCGTCGACGTCCAGCGCGGCGGGCCCTCGACCGGGCTGCCGACCAAGACCGAGCAGGCGGATCTGCTGCAGGCGCTGTTCGGCCGCAACGGCGAGTCGCCGATCCCGGTGCTCGCCGCCGCGACGCCGGGCGACTGCTTCGCACGGCGATCGAGGCGGTGCCGCTCGCCGCTCGCGCTACATGACGCCCGGTGGTGCTGCTCTCGGACGGCTACCTCGCCAACGGCGCGGAGCCCTGGCGGCTTCCCGCGGGTCGACGATCTGCCCGACTATCGAGGTCAGCTTCCGCGACCGAATCCCGAAGAGCTTCGCGCCCTACCGCGCGACCCGGAGACGCTGGCGCGGCCCTGGGCGATTCCCGGCACGCCGGGGCTCGAGCACCGGATCGGCGGCCTGGAGAAGCAGGACGTCACCGGCAACGTCTCCTACGATCCGCAGAACCACGAGCGCATGGTCGAGCTGCGCGCCGAGAAGGTCGCGCGGGTCGCGCACGAGATTCCGCGATCTCGAGGTGTACGGCGAGCCGGCGGGCGGACCCTTGCTGGTGCTCGGCTGGGGCATCGACCGACGGCGCGATCACCGGCGCCGTGAACATGGCGCGCCGCGCAGGGGCTGGCGGTGTCGCGCGCCCACCTGCATCACCTCAACCCGTTTCCGCGAATCTCGGTGCGGTGCTCGGAGCGCTTCGAGCAGGTGCTGGTGCCGGAGCTGAACAGCGGCCAGCTCGCTCTGTTGCTCCAGGGACGATTCCTCAAGCGGGTGATCAGCTACCCGAAGGTGCAGGGCAAGCCCTTCTTCCGGCACGAGATCTTCGAGAGGATCCAGGACTTGATGGGGAGCGCGAAATGAGCGTCGCCGATCCGCTGACCAAGAAGGACTTCCAGACCGATCAGGATGTGCGCTGGTGCCCGGGTTGCGGCGACTACGCGATCCTCTCGGCGGTGCAGTCGGTCTTCCCGGAGCTCGGCATTCCGCGCGAGAAGTTCGTGGTCATCTCGGGGATCGGCTGCTCGTCCCGCTTTCCGTACTACATGAACACCTACGGCTTCCACACGATCCACGGCCGGGCGCCGGCGGTGGCGACCGGGCTCAAGATGACGCGCCCCGACCTCGAGGTCTGGATCGCGACCGGCGACGGCGACGCGCTCTCGATCGGCGGCAACCACCTGATCCACGCCCTGCGCCGCAACGTCGGGGTGAAGATCCTGCTGTTCAACAACCGGATCTACGGTCTGACCAAAGGGCAGTACTCGCCGACCTCGGAGCTCGGCAAGCGCACCAAGTCGACGCCATACGGTTCGGTGGACGATCCGTTCAACGCGCTCTCGGTGGCGATCGGCGCCGGCGCGACGTTCGTGGCGCGTTCGATCGACATCTTGCAGCAGCATCTCAAGGAGACGCTGCGCGCCGCCGCGGCGCATCGCGGCTCGGCCTTCGTCGAGATCTACCAGAACTGCAACATCTTCAACGACGAGGCCTTCGCGCACCTGACCGAGCGGGAGGTCCGCGACGAGGCGTTGGTGGTGCTCGAGCACGGCAAGCCGCTGGTTTTCGGCAAGGAGCGCGACCAGGGCATCCGGCTGAACGGCGTCGACCTCGAAGTGGTGCGCTTCGCCGACGGCTTCAAGCCCGAGGACTGTCTGGTCTGGGACGAGACGCGGCCCAACCCGGCGATCGCCTTCATGGCGGCGCAGATGCGCCGTCCCGCCCTCCCGACCCCGATCGGTGTGCTGCGGCGGGTGGAGACCGAACCGTACGAGACCCGGGTCGTCGAGCAGATCGAGGCGGAGAAGGCGCGCCAGGGAGTCGGCAGCCTCGAGAGCCTGCTGCGCGCCGGAGACACCTGGACCGTCCACGAGGACGGCACCATCTCCTGAGCCCGGGCATGAGGACGGACTCCGGCGTCGCCTCGTTCTTCGAGCCCGGGTTCCTCGGTTTCCGGCGCCAGGGCGAGCGCTTCGGCTTCGCGATCCACGCGCGCGCGTCGCGCCGCGTCGAGCTCGATCTCTACGAGCTCGGAAGCGAGGCGCTCCTGCGCACCGTCGATCTCGATCCCGACCCGACGGCTCCCGAGCCCTGGATGCTCTGGACCGCCGATCTCGCCGGTCTACCGGATGCCTTCGACTACGTGGTGCGGGTGGATGGCGGACCGCCGCTGCTCGACCCCTACGCGAAGTCGCTCGCCGGCGGCGAGACCTGGGGACGGAGCGATGACCGGATCGCGCCCGGAGTGGGCCGCATCTACCGGTCGCGTTTTCACGAAGAGGCGTTCGACTGGGAGGGCGTCGAGCGTCCCCGGGTGGAGGCCTCGCGACGGATCATCTACGAGCTGCACGTGCGCGGCTTCACCGCCCACCCCTCGGCGGGCGTCACCAAGCCGGGGACCTACCCGGGACTGAGCGAAAAGCTCGCGGAGCTGGTCGAGCTCGGGGTGACGACCGTGGAGCTCCTGCCGGTCTTCGAGTTCGACGAAACGGAGAATCGGCGCGTCAACCCGTTGACCGCCGAACGGCTGCTCAACTTCTGGGGCTACAGTCCGGTGTCGTTCTTCGCGCCGAAGGCGGGGTTCGCGAGCACGCGGGATCCCGGCGCCGCGACGCGGGAGCTCAAGGAGCTGGTGCGCGAGCTTCACCGGGCCGGCCTCGAGGTGATTCTCGATGTCGTTTACAACCACACCGCCGAAGGTGAAGCGACCGGCCCTCTGCATGCCTGGCGCGGGCTCGATGCCGCGGCCTACTACCTGCTCGACCCGGCGACCGGGGAGCCGCTCGATCTCACCGGCTGCGGCAACACGGTCCACACGAACCATCCGGTGACCCGCCGGATGATCCACGACTCGCTCCGTCACTGGGCGGACGAGTACCGGGTCGACGGCTTCCGCTTCGATCTCGCGGCGGTCTTCTTCCGCGGCGAGAGCGGCGCGGAGCTCGATCGTTCGGAGCTCGTGGACGAGCTGTCGGCGGACTCCGAGCTGGCCGCAAGACTGCTCGTCGCCGAGCCGTGGGACGCCGCGGGATTTCGTCCGGCCTGTGGCTTCGCGGAGCCGTTCAAGGAGTGGGACGGAGAGTTTCGCGATGGGACCCGCCGTCTGGTCGGCGGCCTGGACGCGGATCCCCGGCCGCTGGCGCGCCGGCTGGCGATGGGCCGGCATCCTTCCCCCGCGCGTGCGGTCCGCTTCGTCGCTTGTCACGACGGGCGCACGCTCGCCGACGTGGTCGCCTACGCGGCGAAACACAACCAGGCCAATGGCGAGGAGAACCGCGACGGTTGGGACGGTGAGGTCGCCTGGAACGGCGGCGTCGAGGGCCCGGCCGAGCTCGCCCCGCTGGCCCTCGAGCGCCAGCGCCAGATCCGGCTCCTCTGGAGCCTGCTGGCCGCCGCGCCGGGCACCCTTCAGCTCAGCGCCGGAGACGAGCGGCTCCGCACCCAGCGCGGCAACAACAACGCCTGGTGCCAGGACAACGAGACCGGCTGGATCGACTGGACGCCGACCGCCGAGGGCGAGCGCCTGCAGACCTTCGTGCGCCGGCTGCTGGCGCTGCGCCGCGAGCTGGTCGGCGAGGCGCGGTGGAGTGGGCCGGCGTACGCGGAGCCGTACGAGTCCGGTGGGGAACCGGCGGAATCCCGGCGCGGAGCGTTCCTGCTCGTCCACGCTGACGAGGCGCGCGAGGCCATCTGGTTGCTGGGGGTGAACGCTGGCAGCTCGCCGGTCCGTTTCCCACTGCCGGTTGCGAAGCACGGCCGCCGCTGGCGACTCCGTCTCGACACGGCGCAACCCGCGGGCCAGGAGATCTTCTCGCCGCGTGCCGCGCCGTTGCTGGCCTACGAGACGACCCACCTGGCGGTGGCGCCGGGCGCGGCGCGGATTCTCGTCGCCTGGGCGCCGGAAGGCGAATCGCCGTCCTGACCCTGCTCAGCCGGCCAGCACCTTCACGGTGCGGCCGATCTGGTCGAGCATGCGGCGCAACTGGTCGTAGTCGGGGTGGCGCATGCGGATCCAGGCGTTGGCCATGTAGCCGGCCTCGACCCCTTGGGTCGGGGTGCCCACCGGCGGCAGGTGGGAGTCGAGGATCCACTCGCCGTACATGCGCTCGATCGACTCGATGCCTTCGTAGCCGGTCGACTTTGCCGTCGCGCTGTGGGCGCAGGTCGATCATCCCGGCCGAGTAGCGGCGGGTCGCGGTCTGGCCGCCGCGCCCGTGCACCACGGCCGTCGCCCACTCGCGGTAGATGTCCATCTCGTTGGCGGCGGCGTAGAGGTCCCACACGCCGACGCCCGGAGGCCGGCATCCGATCTCGGAGAATTTCAAGCCGCGCGTTCCGAAGAACCATTCCATATGGGTCGCCGAGGTGCCGATTCCGAGCGCTTCGATGACCTTGGCGCCCAACTGCTTGAGCTCGTCGTAGCTCGAGGCGCCGGTCCGGTTGGTGGTCACGATCTGGGGCGAGATCCAACGGCTGCGCATCGCTTCGAGGACGTTGGGGTAGTAGTGCGAGATGAACTCGTGGACCACCCGGCCGCCGACCGCGAGGGTGTCGTAGAAGCCCTCGTGGCCCTCGATGAACTCCTCGGCGGCCACCGACCCGCCGCGGTCGAGCCCCCACTCCGCGATCGCGCTCTCGAGCTCGCGATCGTTATCGATCTTCAAGGTGCCGGCGGCGCCGGCGCCGCTGCGTGGCTTGAGGATGATCGGAAAGCCGGTCTCGGCCGCGAAGATGCGCAACTCCTGCGGCGAGGAGACGGCGCTCGACCGCGCGCACGGCACGCCGGCCTCACGCAGCGCCTCCTTCATGGCCGGCTTGTCGCGGCAGAGGAACGCGGTCCGGTACCGAGGTGCCGGGAATCGAGCAGGCTTCGCGGACCTTGGCGGCGGGCAGGATGTGCGCCTCCACGGTCGCCTCCAGCCGATCGACCCACTCGCGCGCCTGGACACGGCGCACCGTCTCGAGCATCGCATCCTCGTCGACCACCGAGCCGACCCGCTCGTAGCCGCCAAGCCAGCCGCGCAGCTCCTCGTCGAGGGCCTCGCGCGGCGCCTCGCCGATCCCGGTGACGCGCGCGCCGATGGCGTGCAGCCCGCGCACGAACTCCCGCTGGTTGGCGGGAAACTTCGGCTCGACGAACAGTACGTGCATGACCCACCCCGATCCCGGTCGCGCGCTCGTTGCCCCGATTCTAGCCTGCGGGCGAAGACCGATAGGATCGCCGGCCGTGCCTACGGTCGTCCTGCTCGGTCCGCAGCGCTTCACGCCCACCCTCGGCGAGGCCGTGGCGGCGGCCGGCGTGGAGGGGCGTCTGGTCTCGGTCACGGCCGGCTGGCAGGAGCGCGAGGCCGAGGATCTCGAGCTCCACGAGCACCTGGGTGAGCGCACCGTCAACCTGATGCTGTACGCCAGGGCCGAAGACGTCTTCGAGCGCGACCCGGAGCTCTTCGCGGCGCACCGGGAGAAGCAGGAGAGGTTGCGCCAGTTGCAGCGGCTCTACCGGTCGCGCCTGGCGCCGCTGCGCGACGCCGCCTGGCGTCTGCTCTCGGCGGTGGGTGACCCGTCGTTGCTCGATCCGGAGCGCGAGGACGCCGTGGCGTCGATGGCGCGGCTCGACCGCCATCACCTCTTCCGGGTCAGCGCCGTCAACGACGAGTTCGAGCGCCGCTGGCGTCCCGTCACCAGGCCCGCGGTACAGCGTCATCTGGCCACGATCGACAGGCTTTTCACGGGCGCGGAGGGGATGGCGGTGGCGGGCGGCCACGTGGCGACCCTGCTGAATCGTCTGCGGCTCTTCGGAATCGGGGAGCGGCTCGGGGAGCGGACGCTCTTCGCCTGGTCGGCCGGCGCCATGGTGGCGGCGGAGCGGATCGTCCTCTTTCACGACACGCCGCCACAGGGTCAGGGTATCCCCGAGGTTCTCGACCGGGGGCTGGGATGGGTGCGCGGCGTACTGCCGCTGCCCCACGCGCGGCGGCGCCTGCTGCTCGAGGACCGGGAACGGGTGGAGCTCTTCGCGCGCCGCTTCGCTCCCGACGAGCCGCTCGCTCTGGAGGATGGCGCCCGTTGGATGGCGCGCGACGGCGTCCCGCTCGGCGCGTCCGGAGTGCGCCGCCTGCTGCCGTCCGGCGAGCTTCGCCCGGTGGAGGTCGCTTGACGCTCGCGATCCGGGAGCTGGTCGACTCCGGGGAGCTCTCTGCCGAGTCGATCGATCGCTTTCTCGCCGGGCACGCGGTGCCCGTCGTCGAAGGCAGCACGGTCACCTTCCTCTACCGGGGGGAGGCCGATGGCGTCTTTCTGCAGCACTGGATCTTCGGCCTGCCGTCCGCGCAGCCATTCGCGCGCATCGACGGAACCGACCTCTGGTACCTGGTGCAGGAGATCCCCGTGCATTCGCGCCTCGAGTACAAACTGGAGGTCCGCACGGGCGAAGAGGCGCGCTTGATCCGCGATCCGCTCAACCCGGGACTCGCGCACGATCCGTTCGGCGCCAACTCGGTCTGTCAGGGCGCCGAGTACCGGGTGCCGGATTGGGTCGAGCCCGATTCCGAAGCGCGTCCCGGCGAAATCGAGAATCTGGCCTTCCACTCGCGCGCTCTCGAACGGGGAGTGGAGGCGTCGGTCTATCTCCCGGCGCGCTTCCGTCCGACCCGGCGCTATCCCTTGCTGGTCGTTCACGACGGTCCCGACTATCTGCGCTACTCGGCGCTGCGCACGGTGCTCGACAATCTGATCCACCGCGCCGAGATCGCGCCTCTGGTGGTGGCCCTGACCCAGTCGCCCGAGCGCTTGCGGGAGTACGGCGCCGACCCTCGTCACGCGCGCTTCGTCGCCGAGGAGCTGGTGCCCCGTCTCGAGGAACGCTACCCGCTCTCGAGCGGTTCCGAGAACCGGGGGCTGATGGGCGCGAGCTTCGGAGCCGTGGCCTCGTTCTCGACCGCGGTCCGCTATCCGGAGCGCTTCGGGCGGCTGCTCCTGCAGTCGGGATCGTTCGCGTTCACCGACATCGGCCCGTCCCAGCGCGGGCCCGCGTTGGATCCGGTGGTGGCGTTCGTGAACGCCTACCGCGAGAAGCCCCGCGCCGTGGCGGAGCGGGTGTACGTGAGTTGCGGCGTCTACGAGTCGCTGATCTACGAGAATCGCTCGCTGGTCCCGATTCTCGAGCACACCGGCATGCGGGTGCGCTACGTCGAGGCGTGGGACGGCCACAACTGGGAAAACTGGCGCGACCGGCTGCGCGAGGCGCTCTCCTGGCTCTTCCCGGGTCCGCTCTGGATGATCTACGAGTAGAAGGCAGAAGCCGGAATTCCGCGGTTGTGGCGGGACGGGCGCCACGGACGTTTCGGGACAGAGACTTTCAGAGAAGGGAAAGACTCCAGATCCGCTGACCGGGGAGACGCTCGTACGTGGGCACCCGAAAGACCAGGTGGACGCGTTTCCGAATCTCCTGCTCGCTTGGGAGGGGAGATAGCGAGCCCGGTGAATCACCGCTCGAGCGACGACTCGGGAGGAGAGATCCGGTCCCTTCTCTTCTATGGAGGTCTCTGGCCCGACCCGAGGCCACCGGAACCGAGCGTAGCGAGGCGCCATCGGAGGGTTTGAGTGAAAGTGTTCGAGGGGTCGTTCTCGATGCCCTCCTGCTAGGCTCGTTCGCGGATTCGAGAGGGACATCGTCATGGCCGAAGTGGTGCGTCGCATCGGGCTGTCGCTGGGAGCCGACATTTGCTGGCCGATCTGCTTCGAGGAGATCCTGAAGCGGTCGAGGCTCGCCCTGCCGGTCGACGGCGACACGGTCCGGTTCGAGGTGGAGCGGGTGTCGATCGAGCCCTTCGCGCTCCGCCAGCCGGTGCGCTACGACGTGGTGCTCGACCGCCTGACCCACTGGTACCACACCAGCCGCGAGTGGCTGAAGAAGGCGGTCGTGATGAACGACACGTACCTCTTCAACAACCCCTGGTCGATCCAGTCGAACGAGAAGCACACCAGCTATGCGGCGATGATGCGCCTCGGCCTGCCGATCCCGGAAACCTGGCTGGTGCCGCCGAAGGAGTACGACTACGAGTCCCAGGCGGACCTCGCGGTCACACTCGATCGCTACGCGAAGCTCTTCGACCTCGGCGCGATCGGCGACCGGATCGGCTATCCGCTCTTCATCAAGCCGTTCGACGGCGGCGCCTGGGTGGGGGTGACTAAGATCTCGAGCCGCGAGGAGCTGGTGGCCGCCTACGAGGCCTCGGGCAAGCGGATCATGCACCTGCAGAAGGCGATCGATCCCTACGACCTCTTCGTGCGCGCCCTCGGCGTGGGGCCGCAGGTCCGCCTCATGAAGTACGAGCCGTCGGCGCCGCTGCACGAGCGCTACCAGGTCGCCCACGACTTCGTCACCGACGCCGAGCGGCGCACGATGGAAGACATCTGCCTGACCATCAACGCCTTCTTCGGCTGGGACTTCAACAGTTGCGAGGCGCTCCGTCAGGACGGCGTCTTCCACCCGATCGACTTCGCCAACGCCTGCCCCGACTCGCAAGTGACGTCGCTGCACTACCACTTCCCATGGCTGGTCAAAGCGAAGCTCAAATGGGCGCTCTTCGTCGCCGCGACCCGCCGGCGGATGCGCTGGAACCTCGACTGGGAGCCCTATTTCCGGATCGCCGACGGCGAGGCGCCCTTCCCGCTCAAGCTGCGGGAGTACGCGAAGCTCGCGCGGTCCCACTTCGAGACCGACCGCTTCGTCGAGTTCTGCGCCGAGCGGCTCCCGCACCTCGACGAGGTCGCCTGGGAGTTCTTCGGCTCGCCCGCCGCCAAGGACGCGGTGCGCCAGAAGGTGACCGCCCTCTTCCCGCCGCACGAGATCGACGAGTTCACCGAGCGCTTCTGGGGCCTGATCCAGCGCTGGCGCGAGACCGAGGAGCGGAGCGCATCGCCCGCCTGAGATCGACTCCGCTCGCGGCACGGCGGGCGTGTTAGCGTTTTTTCGATGGCCGAGACGAAGCTCGAAGACTTTTCGGTGCGTGTCGTCCTGCCGCTCCAGTGGGGCGAGATGGACTCTTACGGGCACGCCAACAACACGGTCTACTTTCGCTGGTTCGAGAGCGCGCGGATGGAGTATTTCCGGCGGATCGGGTGGTGGGTGGTGGAGAAGGAGACGGGGGTCGGGCCGATCCTGCATTCGACGCAGGCGCGGTTCCGGGCGCCGCTCGAGTGGCCGGACGAGGTGGAGGTGATGACGCGGGCGGTCGATCTCCGCGAGGATCGGTTCGACATGCTCTACGTGGTGCGCAGCCGCAAGCTCGACCGCGTCGCCTGCGAGGGGAGCGGGTTGATCGTCTCGTTCGATTACCGGGCGCGGCAGAAGGCGCCGCTGCCCGAGGCGGTGCGGAAGCGGATCCTCGAGCTCGAGGGCGACGACATCCAGCGAGACGACTAGGAGAGGGCCACGGCCAACTTCCGTTCCGCGCTCCTCGCCGACGTCGGCGGTACCCACGCCCGCTTCGCGCTCCTGCGGCCCGACGGCGGGATCTCGAGCCCGACGGTCGATCTGCCGAGCTCCGACTTCCACGATCTCGCCGCCCCGATGGGCGCGGGCATCGAGCGCTTGGGCGCCGCCCTCACCGGCGCCGGCGGGATCCGGGCGGCCGCGGTCGCGGTGGCCGGACCGGTCGACGGCGATCGCGTCGAGCTCCACCAATGTCGATTGGCGCTTCTCGATCGAGGAGACGCGGCGCTCACTGGGCCTCGACCGGCTGATCGTGGTCAACGACCTGGTCGCCCACGGTTGGGCGGTGCCGACGCTCGGCGCTGGCGATACCGAGACGCTCCAAGCCGGCAGGGAGAGCGAAGTCGCGAGACCGGCGGCGGTCGTCGCGGTGGGCACCGGCCTCGGCGTCGCCGTCGTGGCCCCGATCCATTCCGCCGGGGAGGTCCTGGTCCTGTCTTCGGAGGGCGGCCACCGGGACCTGGCGGCCTCGAACGGACGGGAGTGGCGGGTGGTGGAGAAGCTCGCGAGGCGTTTCGGAGGGCACGTCTCGGCGGAGCGATGCATCTCGGGGTCGGGCCTGCCGAACCTCTGGTGGGCCCTGCGAGAGCTCGACGGGGACTCGGCCGCGTCGCGCGAGGACGAGTCGATTCCCGACGGCGCCGAGATCGCCGAGCGTTCGCGCGCGGGAGATGGACGGGCGCGCGAGGCGACGGAAGCTCTTCTCGGGGTGGCTCGGAGCATTCGCGGGCGACTTGGCGCTCACCGCCGGCGCGCGCGGCGGCATCTACCTGGCCGGGGGCGCGCTTGCGGGCCTCGGATCGGCGTTCGACCGGGGGAGGTTCCTCGAGCGCTTCGCGGCGAAGGGCCGCTTCCGGTCCTGGCTCGCGGAGATTCCGGTGCGCTCCATCCTGCTCGACGAGGTCGCTTTCGCGGGACTCGCCAACCTGTTGCGTCGAGCCTGATCCAGAAAGCCCTTCGAGAGAGTCCTGACGGGACGCCCGTCGACGTCAGGGCGGCAGTATGGTGGCGCTCCAGCGGGAGGTATCGCCGCTCTCGAAGCCGTCCGCGAAAAGGCTCGCGTCGGAGGCCCAGGGGCAACCGTCTCCGTCATTGACGCAGAGCACGGTGCCGTCGCCGAAGAGCGCGTAGAGCTCCCCCGCGGAGTCCTGGGCGAAGCTGTAGAGCCCGGCGTGCCCGGCGTCGAGGCACGAGGCGGTCGCGGCGGTGGGATCGGAGGGGGAAAAGCTCGTGGTCGCCCAGATTTGCCCGCAAAAGGCGCCGCCGTAGACGTATCGGCCGGCGAGCTCCGGAATCGCCGAGCCCCGATACCGGTAGCCACCGATGATCGATTGCCAATAGGGCTCGGTGCCGAGCTTGAAATTGTGGTTGTCGTGGCAGAGCACGGGATCGTGGTAGACGTTCTCGGAGCCGAGCGACGGGTAGCTACATGTGTTCGAATCGAAGCCGGTCAGGCACTCGCCGGCTCCGATCGAACATGCTGACTTCCCGGCCGACGAGGCCGCACAGCCCTCGCGGCAGCGCCAGCCGAAGTTCATCGCCTGGCCCGGGTCGAAGGGCAGGTAGTCGGAGGGAATCCAGTTCACCTCCTCCCAGTTGCTCTGTCCGACGTCGCCGATCCAGATGTCGCCGTTCGAACGGTCGACGCTGAAGCGCCAGGGGTTGCGCAGGCCGAGCGCCCAGATCTCCCCACAGCCGTCCACCGCCGCGCCCGCGAAGGGGTTCCCGGCCGGGATCTTGTAGGCGCCGGTCCCGCCGTCGCACTCCGGCGCGGTGGCGCCCGGATCGACGCCGCGGACATCCAACCGCAGGAGCTTGCCGAGCAGGGAGTGGATGTCCTGGCCATGCGGCGTGTCGTCGGCCTCGTCGCAATAGTTGCCGCCGTCGCCGACCGACATGTAGAGCATCCCGTCCGCGCCGAACTCGAGCTGGCCGCCGTTGTGATTCTGGCGGCTGTGATGCGGAATCACCAGGAGGACCTGGCCCGAGAGCGGGTCCGCCGTCTCGTCGGTGAGCCGCGAGAAGCGCTCGAGCACGATGTCGCCCAGCTCTTCTGCATTCTCGCTGGCGCGGGTGTAGCTCACGTAGAGCTGCCCGCTGGTTCGGTAATCGGGGTCCAGGGCCGCCGCGAGAATGCCCTGCTCTCCCTCCTCCGTCGTGATCAACGAAGTCAGATCCAGGAAAGGGGTGGAGTGGAAGGCTTGCGACTTCGCGTTCCACGACCAGATCTTGCCCGTATGAGAGACCACGAAGCGGTGCGCGATCCCGTCGGCGGGGTCGAGGAACTCGACCGGGATCTGTGGGGTCTCCAGATAGTCCGGATAGTCGGTGGGCCCAATCAACTGGGTGAAGCCCGCCCAGGTGGAGCCGCAGGCGGTGCTGTCGCAAGCGCTCTGGTAGCACGTTGCAGGCGCCGGCCGAGCTGCGGCCACCAGCAGAAGCGTCAGCACCGCGGTCTCCGCGGGCCGGCGCCGACAGACGAGAGCCATGCTGAGTCCCTCCTCCTACCTCGGGAAATGCGCGTCGCACGGCGAGGGCTCCTCTCCCTCGCCGCGAAATCAGGTCTATCCGGTGAGCCTAGCGTAAAGCTCTTCGTAGGCCGCCAATTGCCTCGACCAGGCGAAGTCCTGCGCCATGCCGTTACGCATCAGCTGTCTCCAGGCGGCGTGATCGCGCCAAGTCGACAGGGCGGTGTCGAGCGCCCAGCGCAGACCCTCGGGCGTGAAGTGGTCGAAGAGGAAGCCGGTGCCGGTGCGCGCCACGGGATTCCAGGGCTCGACCGTGTCGGCGAGCCCTCCGGTGCGGCGCACCACCGGCACGGTGCCGTAGCGCAGGCTGTACATCTGGTTGAGCCCGCAGGGCTCGTAGCGCGACGGCATCAGGAAGAGGTCGGCACCGGCCTCGATCCAGTGCGCGAGCTCCTCGCTATAGCCGCGGAAGGTCCAGGCCTTGCCGGGATGACTGCTCTGCAGCCACGAGAAGAACGACTCGTAGCGCGACTCGCCGCTGCCGAGCACGACGCAGCGCAGATCGCGTTGGGAGAGGAAATCGGGGAGGACGTCGAAGAGGAGGTCGATCCCCTTCTGGCCGGTGAGGCGGGAGACCAGACCGATCACCGGCGCGCGGGGCGTCGCCGGCAGACCGACCTTGTCGAGCAGGGCCCGGCGCATCTCTTCCTTGCCGGAAAGGTCGTCGGACGAGTAGTGATGGGGCAGGCGAGGATCGTGCTCGGGATCCCATTCTCCGTAGTCGACTCCGTTGACGATGCCGACCAGATGATCGGCCCGGGCGCGCAGCATGGCGTCGAGTCCGAAGCCGTGCTCACGGGTCTGGATCTCGTGGGCGTAGGTGCGGCTGACCGTGGTCAGGGCGTCGGCGTGCAGGATGCCCGTCTTGAGGAAGCTCATCTTGCCGCCCGCCAGGTCGTCCTGGGGCAGCTGCCTGGTGAGCTCGGCGAAGCCGAGCTCACGGATCGCCGCGCGGCCGAAGATTCCCTGGAAGCCCAGGTTGTGGAGCGTGAGCACGGTGCGGGTCGACGCGAAGAGCCGGTCCCAGTCGTAGACGGAGCGCAGGTAGAGCGGCGCCAGCGCGGTGTGCCAGTCGTGGACGTGCACGATCTGGGGCGCGAATCCCATCCGCTGGCAGCATTCGAGCGCCGCGCGGGTGAGCAGGCCGAAGCGCAGGTACTCGTCCCAGTCGCCGCTGTAGATACGGTTCTGGTGGAAGAGGGCGGGGCAGTGGACGAAGTAGACGTCGACCGCGCAGCCGGGGAGCCGGGTGGTCAGCACCGAATAGCGAAACTTGCGCTCCCCGAGCGCGAGGTCGAGATCCTTCAGGAAGTCGACCTCGACGAACGGGAAGTCGAGCTCGGCGACCGGTGCGTAGAAGGGGAGGAAGACCCGCACGTCGTGACCCTTGTCGCCCAGGGCGCGCGACAGGCCGGCCACCACGTCGCCCAAGCCGCCGGTCTTGGCGAAGGGAGTGACCTCCGCCGCGATCTGGCAGACCCTGAGGCCCATCAGATGACGGTTCCGGGAGGGAGGACGGCGTTCTTCGGCACCACGATGATGCCGCCGCGGATCGACCAGTTCTCGGTCTCGGCCTCCACGATGCCATCTTCGTTGAGCAGCCGGCAGCCATCGCCGATGCGGGCGTTGAAATCGATGATGGCGTTGCGGATCCGGCAGTCCCGGCCGACCCCGATCGGAATCCCGGAGGGCACCTGGTCCAGTCTCTCGAAGTGGTTCGCGCCCATCAGCACCGAGCGCTCGATCGTGGTGTCCTGCTGGACCACCGCGCGGATGCCGATCACCGAATCCTCGATATGCGCTCCGGTGATGATCGAGCCTTCGCAGATCACCGAGCAGGAGACCACGCACTTGTTGATCTTGGTGCCGGGCAGGAAGCGGGCATGGGTGTAGATGCGCAGGTCCTGGTCGTAGAGGTCGAGCGGTGGCAACGGGATCGTGAGGTCGAGATTGGCCTGGTGGAAGCTCGGGATGGTGCCGATGTCGGTCCAGTAGCCGTCGTAGGGGAAAGAGAAGACGCGGATCTGGGACAGCGCGGCGGGAATGACCTCCTTGCCGAAATCGGTATACGGGCTGCCGGTCAGGATCTCGCGCAGCACCTCGGTGCGGAAGACGTAGATGCCCATGCTGGCGAGCAGCGATCCCTTCGGTACCTCGAATCCGAGCGCCTGCCGGGTCTTCTCGTCGAGGGTGAATGCGTCGAGCTCGGCGTCGGTGCGCGGCTTTTCGACGAACTCGACGATGCGCCCGGTGTCGTCGAGACGCAGAATGCCGAGGCCGGGCGCCTCCGCGCGGCTCACCGGCTTGACCGCGATCGTGAGGTCGGCTTTCCGCTCGCGGTGGGTCTCGATGAACTGCCGGACGTTCATCAGGTAGAGCTGGTCACCGGACAGGACGAGGACCTCCGACGGTTGGTTGTCGTCGATCAATCGGGTCAGGTTCTGGCGCACCGCGTCGGCGGTACCCTGGTACCAGTCGCGGTTGTCGAGGCTCTGCTCGGCGGCCAGGATGTTGACGAAGCCGCCGCGGAAAACGTCGAAGCGATAGGTCTGCGCGATGTGCCGGTGGAGGCTCTCGCTGTTGAACTGGGTGAGGACGTAGATGTGGTCGATCCCGGCGTGGAGCGAGTTCGAAATCGGGATGTCGATGAGCCGGAACTTGCCGCCCACCGGGACCGCGGGCTTGGCGCGGTTCTTGGTCAGCGGGTGAAGGCGCGAACCTTGCCCGCCGCCGAGAATCGCCGTCACCACACGTTTCATCGTCGTCTCCGCGAGCGCCGCTGCCGGCGATCGTAGCGAGGGGACTGGACGGACCGCATACGCACAGTATCTCTCAGAGCGCGCCTCGGGCCGTCGGCGAGGACCGCGACTCCCCGAGCCCTCAGAGAACGAGGAGGGTCGGAGGACCTTCCCGCACCACGCCGATTTCGCCTGCGAGGTGACCGGTCGATCGCAAGGCGGCGACGAGGTCGTCGGTGCGTTCGGCGGGAAGAGCGACGAGCAATCCTCCCGAGGTCTGCGGATCGAACAGAAGCTCCAGTTCGGTGGCGGAGAGCTCGCGCTCGGTCTTCAGGTTGGGCTCCGCGTAGCGCCGGTTCTTGGGCGTGCAGCCGGTCGAGACGCCGGCGGCGACCAGGCGCGCGAACGCATCGAAGCGCGGCAGCGCCGCGGCGTCGATCTCGAAGCGCGCCCTCGACTCGCGGGCCATGTTCCAGGCGTGCCCGGCGAGCCCGAAGCCGGTGACGTCGGTGGCCGCGCTGGCTCCGTGCACGCGGGCAAGCCGGGCCGCCTCGGCGTTCGGCCGCTCCATCTCGACGAGCGCGGGCTCGAGGCCGGCGGCGTCGAGACGGTCGAACTTGAAGGCGTTGATCAGCACGCCGGTGCCGAGCGGCTTGGTCAGCACCAGGCGTTGGCCGGGCCGGGCGCCGGAGAGAGTGAGCAGCGAGCCGGGGTCGGCCCGCCCGACCGCGGCGAGCCCGTACTTGGTCTCCTGGTCGCGCACCGAGTGTCCGCCGAGCAGCACCGCACCGGCCGCCTCGAGGGCGTCGAGCCCGCCCGCCATGATCTCCCCGCCGACCCCGTCGGGCAGCGAGTCGGGGAAGCCACACAGATTGAGCGCGAAGATCGGCTCGGCGCCCATCGCCCAGAGATCCGACAGCGAGTTGGTGGCGGCGATCCGGCCGTAGCGTCGCGGGTCGTCGCAGACCGGAGGAATGAAGTCGACCGTCGCGACCAGCGCCTGGTCGCCGAGCAGATAGACGCCCGCGTCGTCTCCCGATTCGGGCCCGACGAGCACACCTCTTCCAGGGCCGGCCGAACGGGCCAGCCGAGACAGCAGCGAGGTCAGGTCCCCCGGACCGACCTTAGCCGCTCAACCGCCGGTGCTGGCGGTGGCGGTGAGGCGGAACGTGCTCCGCGTCTCGTCCATGCGGGGGATTCTAGCGGCGACTCGCACCCGTATGGAGCGGCGGCGTCGCGGGGGAGGGAAGAAGGGAGCGAGATGGAGCCGACGGTCCGGATTGAACGGACGACCTGCTGATTACGAATCAGCTGCTCTACCGCTGAGCTACGTCGGCATCCGGATGGGCGCGGAGCGCCACTCGCGAAGCCGGGGAATTCTAGAGGCTGGCCCGGTTGCAGGCAAGGCGCCCTCCCGCGTTTCAGGCGGTCTGGGCCGCGGGGTGGACTTCCTCGAGCTCGACCTGGATGAGCTTCGAGACGCCGCGCTCTTCCATGGTGACGCCATAGAGGGTCGAGGCGACCTCCATTGTCAGCTTGTTGTGGGTGATGACGATGCACTGGGTCTCTTTGGCGAGCTGCCGGAGCATGCCGACGTAACGCAGGGTGTTGACGTCGTCGAGCGGCGCGTCGACCTCGTCGAGGATGCAGAAGGGCGAGGGCTTGATGCGGAACAACGCGAAGAGCAGCGCGATGGCGGTGAGCGCCTTCTCGCCGCCCGATAGCAGCATCAGGTTCTGCAGCCGCTTGCCGGGGGGACGGGCGACGATCTCGATGCCGCACTCGAGGATGTCCTCTTCGTCCATCAGCCGCATCTCGGCTTCGCCGCCCCGGAAGAGCTCGACGAAAGTCTTCGAGAACTGCTCGTTGACGGCGGTGAAAGTCTCCCGGAAGCGCTCGCTCGAGGTGACGTTGATCTCGCGGATGGTCTGGCGGAGCGACTCGACGGAGTTGGCGACGTCGGCTCGCTGGGTGGTGAGGAAGGCGTGGCGCTCTTCTTCGGCGCCATACTCCTCGGCGGCCAGGACGTTCACCGGGCCGAACGATTCGACCTGCTCGCGCAACCGTTCGTAGTCGACCTCGAGCTCGGCGAGGTTGGCGGGCGGCTCGCCGGCCACCTCGGGCGGGGCCTGGGCGCAGCGCACCCGGAGCTCGTTGGCCAGGTGTCCCGAATCGTGCTCGAGGCCGGCCAAGGTGACGCGCTGCTCTTCCACCCGGGCGCGTGCGGCGTCGTGGCGCTGGCGTGCCTCGGCGACGCCGGTGTCGGCCTCGCGCACCCGCTGCTTTTCGCTCTCGAGCTCCTCCTGCTCGGCGCGGAGAATCTCCTCGCCGCGCGCCCGCAGCTCGAGCGCTTCCTGCAGCTCGAGCTCGGCTCGCTCCATGCCCGTTTCGAGCTCGCCACGCCGCTCGCCGAGGCCGCGCTTCTCCTCCTCCCAGGAGGCGAGATCCCGCCGCGCGGCGTCGCGCTCGCGCTCCAGGCGGGCGCTCTGCTGCTCGAGCGCGCATAGACGCTCGGTGAGCACGTCGAGCTGGCCGCGCCGGCCGGCGCCCAGAGCGCGCAGGGACTCGCGCTCGCGCCGCACCTCCTCGGCCTCCTTCTGCACGGCGTCGAACCGACTCTCGCGCTCGCCGTGGATGCCGTCGAGGCGGGAAATCTCGGCGGCGGTCTCGTCGCGCGTCGTGGCCAGGAGCTCGAGCTGTCCGGCCAGCGCCTGGTGCTCGCGGCGCAGGTTGGCCTCACCCTCCGCTGCGCGGTTGCGCCGGCTGGAGAGTTGATCGTGGCGCGAACGCAGGACCGCGTCCTCCTGGCGCAGCGCGCCGAGGCGGGTCTCGGAGCCGCGCAGCTGTTCGGCGGTCGTCGAGCGTTCGCGCACCAGGGTGGCGAGTTGGTCGCGTGCCGCGGCGATGTCGGTTTCGAGGGCCGGCAGCCGGGCGGCGAGCTCGTCGAGCTCGCGCGTCCGCTCGAGGTAGCCTGGTTGGACTTCCTCGCCTTCGAGCCAGAGCTGGCCGTCCCGCGCCCAGAGGTGCTGGCGAGCCAGAAAAGCGACGCCGGGATGGCGCGCGGCCAGCCGCTCGGCGTCGGCGGCGCTCTCCACCAGGTAGGCGGGGGGGAGAGCGGCGGCGACGTCGGATGCGAGACCCAGCGCCTCGCCGAGGGGAGCCAGGACCGCCGGATCGTCGACCCGGCCACCGGCGGCGGACGACGGTCTCGGCACGAGCAACACGCCCGCGGCCCGGCCACCGGCGGCGAGACGGGCGGCGAGCTCGAGCGGCGCGACCCCGGTGGGCACCAGGATGGCGTCGAGAAGCGCGCCGAGGAAGTGGTCGAGGCTGCGCTCCCAGCCGGCCAGGGCGCGCACCCGCTGGCGCAGGCGCTGCGCGTCGGCGACCCCGGCCTCGGCCAGCCGTTCCTCCCAGGCGCGTCCCTGGTCGGCCTCCTCCGCGGCGAGGTCCGCGAGCAGGCGTTGGCGCTCCGAGGTGGAGGTGTGCGCCGTTTCGAGGGCGCGCAGCTGCTCGTTGGTCGAGCGCTCGCGGTCGAGCAGCGACTGTTGCCCGGCGCGCAGCCGTTCGACCTCGGAGGCCTCGTCGGCGACCAGGGCGGAGAGCTCCTCCAGGCGCGTCTCGACGGTGGCCATCTCGTGGTCCAACTCGATCCGCTCGTGCGTCTTCTGCTCGAGCTCTTCGACGAGATGGCGGTCGCGATACGAGCTCTTCTCGCTCTCGATCTGCTGGCGATGCGAGCGCGCGCGCAGCTCGTTGAGCTCGGCCAGGGAGGCGAGGAGGTCGCGCCGCAGCTCCTCCAGGCGGGCCTCGACTTCGGCGGCGGCGCGCTCGGCGCGGCGCAGCGCCTCGCCGTCGGCGGCGACCGCGGCGGCGGCCTCGTCGTGTTCGCCGGTCAGTCCGCCACGGCGCTCGGCGAGCTCGGCGAGGGCTCGGGAATGGCCTTCGATCTCCTCGCCGAGCCGCGCGGCCGTCGACTCTCCGGTGGCGCGCCGCGAGTCGATCTCGCCGATCGTGCGCCGGGCCCCGGAGAGGAACTGCTGGCGGCCTTCGATGGTGGCCGCGAGCTCGGCTTGACGCCGTGCCTTGCCGGCCAGCTCGTCGGCGCGGGCGTCGACCGCGCCGCGCAGGCGGGCCAGCGTCGCCTCGCCACGGTGGACTTCGGCGGCGAGGTCGGATTCGGCGCTCTGTGCCTCGCCGAGGGCGATGCGGTTCGAGGAGAGCTCGCCCGCCAGGTTCGCCCAGCGGCCGAGCAGGACCGTGCGCTCGAGCTCCTTGAGGGTCGCTTGGCGCTCCTGGAAACGCCGCGCCGCTCCGGCCTGGCGCTTGAGGGAGCGCAGATTGCGCTCCACCTCCGAGATGATGTCGTCGAGACGCAGCAGGTTGGCGGTGGCTTCCTCGAGCTTGACCTCGGCGATCTTCTTGCGGGCCTTGTAGCGGGTGATGCCCGCCGCCTCCTCGATCAGCCGGCGGCGCTCCTGCGGCCGGCCGGAGAGGATCATGCCGATCTTGCCCTGTTCGATCACCGAGTAGGCGCGCACGCCGAGCCCGGTGTCCATGAGCAGGTCCTTGACGTCCTTGAGGCGCACCACTTTGCCGTTGAGCCGGTACTGGCTCTCGCCGCTGCGGAAGACCCGGCGGGAGAGGGTGACTTTTCCGTCGTCGCTCCCCGCGAAGCCGGGGGGACCGACGAAGGTGAGCGTGACCTCGCCCATGCCGAGCGGCTTGCGCTTCTCCGAACCGTTGAAAATCACGTCTTCCATCGTGTCGCCGCGCATCGACTTGGCGCTCTGCTCGCCGAGCACCCAAGTGATGGCGTCGGAGAGGTTCGACTTGCCGCAGCCGTTCGGCCCGACGATGCCGGTCACCCCGCCGGCGAAGCGCACCTCCACCGGATCGACGAACGATTTGAAACCCGAAAGCACCAGACGATCCAACTTGAGCATGGGAACGAAACCTCGAAGGAACCGGCGCAAGGTACCAGATGAGTGGGAATCCGCACAAGATCTGGTAGCCGCTCCCGGTCTGGCCACGAGATCTAGATCCGCCCGCTCGAGCCCGCCCGGCCACGTCGATTGACTCCGCGGGGCTTCGGATCGTACGATCGCGCACCGGCCACAACCCGGAAAATTGCAGTGAACCTGGTCTCCAAAGCCACCATCCTCGACGCGGACGAGATGCGTCGCATCCTGCGTCGCATGGCGGGCGAGCTCGCCGAGTCGATGCGCGGGGTGGACGAGTTGATGCTGATCGGCATCCGGACCCGCGGCGTGCCCATGGCCGAGCGGCTGGCCGACGAGGTCGAGCGCCTCGAGGGAGCCCGCCCGCCGCTCGGGACGCTCGACATCACGCTCTACCGCGACGATCTGTCGTTGGTCGCCCCCAAGCCGGTCGTCAAGGGGACGGACTTTCCGGAGGAGATCCAGAACCGGACCCTCGTCCTCTGCGACGACGTGCTCTACACGGGACGGACGGTCCGGGCGGCGCTCGACGCGCTGCTCGATTTCGGCCGCCCGCGGGCGGTCCGGCTGGCGGTGCTGATCGATCGCGGGTGGCGGGAGCTGCCGATCCACGCCGACTACGTCGGGCGCAAGGTTCCCACCTCGGCCAACGAGGTCATCAAGGTGAGCTTCGAAGCGACCGACGGGAGCAACCAGGTGCAGATCTTCGAGCGCTCGGACAGCGCATGACCGACGGTCCCTGGACGCGCAAGGACCTCGTCGGCATCGCCGATCTCTCCGTTTTCGAAATCGAGCGCATTCTCGAAGCCGCCGAGTCGTTCGCCGAGGTGGCGACGCGGCCGGTCAAGAAGGTTCCGACCTTGCGCGGCAAGACGGTGGTGAACGTCTTCTTCGAACCGTCGACCCGCACCCGGGTCTCCTTCGAGATCGCCGCTCAGCGCCTCTCGGCCGACATCGTGAACTTCGAGGCGCTGGCCTCCTCGCAGAACAAAGGGGAGACGTTGCGCGACACGATCCGGACCGTGAATTCGATGTTCCCGGATTTCGTGGTGGTGCGGCACAAGCACGTCGGCGTGCCCCACATGCTGGCGCGGGAGCTCTCGGCGGGTGTCATCAACGCGGGCGACGGCGCCAACGAGCACCCGACCCAGGCGCTGCTCGACGCGATGACGATCCGGCGGCACAAGGGACGGATCGCGGGACTCACCGTCGCCATGGTCGGCGACATCACGCACAGCCGCGTCGTGCGCTCGAACATCCACCTCTTGACCCGGCTCGGCGCCAAGGTCCGGGTCGCGGGACCGCGCACCATGGTGCCGCGTGGCATCGAGCGGCTCGGGGTCGAGGTCTGCTATTCGCTCGACGAGGCGATCCGGGGCGCGGACGTCGTGATGATGTTGCGCCTGCAGCTCGAACGCCAGCGCGCGACGCTGTTTCCCGATCTGCGCGAGTATGCGCGGCTGTTCGGGCTCACCGTCGAGAAGCTCGAGCTGGCGCGCCCCGACGCGATCGTGCTCCATCCCGGACCGATGAACCGCGGCGTCGAGATCACCAGCGAGGTCGCCGACGGGCCGCAGTCGGTGATCCTCGACCAGGTGGGACAGGGCGTCGCGGTGCGCATGGCGGTGCTCTACCTGCTCGCTGGAGCGCGGGAGCGGCGGGCATGAAGCTCCTGGTGCAAGGGGGCCGGGTCGTCGATCCGGCACAGGAGATCGACGCCAAGCTCGATCTGCTGATCGAAGACGGGCATGTCGCGCGCTTGGGAGAGCGTCTGCCCGAACCGGAGGACGGGGAGATTCTCGACGCCACTGGCTGGATCGTGGCGCCGGGCTTCATCGACCTGCACGTCCATCTGCGCGAGCCGGGCCAGGAGGCGAAGGAGACCGTGGCGACCGGCGCGGCCGCCGCGGTGGCGGGCGGCTTCACGGCGGTGGCGTGCATGGCGAACACCTCGCCGGTCAACGATTCACGCCTGGTGACGGATCGCATCGTCCAGGCGGCGGAGCGCGCCGGGCTGGCGCGCGTCTATCCGATCGGCGCGGTCACCAAGGGGCTGGCGGGAGAAACGCTGGCTCCGTTCGGCGAGCTCGTCGACGCCGGCTGCGTGGCGGTTTCGGACGACGGCCGGCCGGTGCAGAGCGCCGAACTGGTGCGGAGGGCGCTCGAGTACGCGCTGCACTTCGGCATTCCGATGGTGCAGCACGCGCAGGACCTTGATCTGTCGGGCGAAGGCGTGGTCCACGAGGGGGTGACCGCGGCCTGCTGCGGCCTGCCGTCGATACCCGGCGTGGCCGAGGAGACGATGATCGCGCGGGACCTGGTGCTGGTCGAGGAAACGGGGGGGCGCTACCACGTGGCGCATCTCTCGACCGCGCGCAGCCTCGATCTGGTCCGCTGGGCGAAACAGCGCGGCCTGGCCGTGACCTGCGAGGTGACCCCTCACCATCTGGTGTTGACCGACGAGGCGATTCTCGCCGCCGGCTTCGACTCCAACTTCAAGATGAACCCGCCATTGCGGGGCGCGCGTGACGCGCAGGCGCTCCTGGACGGGCTCGCCGACGGATCGATCGACGTCATCGCGACCGATCACGCTCCGCACACGGTCGACGAGAAGTTGCTCGAGTTCCAGGCCGCGCCTTTCGGGGTGGTCGGCCTCGAAACCGCGGTGTCGATCTGCCTGGACCGATTGGTGGGGCGCGGGGTGCTCGGGTTGTCACGACTCGTGGAGCTGCTCTCCACGGCGCCGGCCCGGATCTTCGGACTGCGGGGCGGCACTCTCGCGGAGGGCAGCATCGCCGACGTGACGCTGCTCGACCTCGAGCGGCCCTTCGAGGTCGCCAGTGCCCGCTTCCGGAGCCGCTCCCGCAACACCCCCTTCGAAGGCTGGGAGTTGCGCGGCGCTCCGGTCGCCACCCTGGTCGGCGGCCGTCTGGTCTGGCGCGCCGAAGACTGAAGCGCCACCTCGACGAGAGCGACTTTTGGCGGCTTCGCGCCGGGAGGTCCAGCCTTCCGGCGGAGCATCTCTGAGAGAATTCCAGCTCGCATGAGCGACTCGAAAAATAGCGACGAAACGGTTGATCGGACCGGACCTGGCGGCGAGGCGTTGCTCGCCGTCGCGGTCGAGGCGGCGCAGGTCGGGGCCGCGATCCTCGAGCGGCACTTCCGCAGCGGTCATCTGGAGGTCTCGACCAAGGCCGAGAACGATTTCGTGACCCAAGCGGATCGGGCCAGCGAGAAGGCGCTGGTCGAGGTGATCCTCGGACATTTCCCCGAGCATCGGATCCTGGCCGAGGAGGGCACCGAGCATCGCGCCGCCACCTCCGATCTCGAGTGGGTGATCGATCCCCTGGACGGCACCACGAACTTCCTGCACGGCCTTCCGGTCTGGGCGGTGTCGATCGCCTGCCGGCGCGGGTCCGAGCTGCTGGCCGGGGTGGTCCTCGATCCGTGCGGCGGCAACACGTTCACCGCGGTGCGCGGCCAGGGCGCGAGCTGGAACGGATCTCCGATGCGGGTCGCGGCGCAGTCGGGGCTCGACGGAGCCTTCCTGGCCACCGGCTACCCGTTTCGCGCGCACGCCGCGTTGGACATCTATCTCGATCTCTTCCGCGCGGTCTTCCGCCGCGCCCGCGCCATCCGGCGGTGCGGAGCCGCGGCGCTCGACCTCGCCTACACCGCGGCGGGCGTTTACGAAGGCTTCTTCGAATTCCGGTTGTCGCCCTGGGACATCGCGGCGGGAGCGCTCCTGATCGAAGAGGCGGGGGGCGTGGTGACCGATCTCGACGGCGGCGGGGGATGCTTCGGCTCCGGCAACGTTCTCGCCGGTCCTCCGGGCGTCGCGGCGGATCTGCTCGCGAGCGCCCGCGCGATCGGCGCCGACGAATCCGCCGTGGATCAGAGAGTCGGGCGCGGCACCGGGTCGGGACGGTGACGGCTCGGCGCCAGCCGCTGGAGCTGCTCTGGGTCCATCCCGGCGGTCGCGAGCAGCGCTGGCACCTCGGGCGCCTGGCCGCGACTCTGGCGGCGGGGCTGATCGGAGCGGTCACGATCGGATTGATCGTGCTGACGGCGTTGCTACCGGGTGCGCTCGACCGAGCCGGAAGGTCGCGCGAGATGGACGTCGCCTTGCGGCGGCGCGCGCAGCTCGGCGAGCGCTTGCACGGATTGGTGCGCCGGGCCGAGCTGCTCGCCGGTCAGGTGCGTATGCATGGCGAGCGGGTGCAGCGGGTGAGAGCCCTCTACGGCTTGCCGGAGCTGCCGGCCCGTCCGCTGGGTCCGCACGACGTCCGGCCGTGGCCGCCGACGATCTTCGCGGGAGCGGTTCTCTATGCGCGGCGCTTGGTCGCCGGCATGGAGGCTAACCTTTCGCGCACCGACGCCCTCGTCGCGTCGCTGGGTGAGTGGGAAGCGTCGCATCCCGATGCCGCGCGGACGGTGCCCGCGGTCCTGCCGTTGACGGGAGGAGACGTCGTGCTGCTCAGTCGCTTCGGACGAGGCCGCGACGATCGAACCGGAGGCCCGACCTTCCATGCCGGATTGGAGCTCGCCGCTCCCGCGGGTGCGCCGATCCGCGCCCCGGCGGCGGGTGTCGTGCGATGGGCTGGAAACGCGCCGCCGAGCGCCGGTGCGGCCTGGTGGCGACTGGGTCAGGTGGTCGTGCTGGCGCACGGTTCGAGTTATCGAACCCTGTTCGGCTATTGCGATCGCATTCTCGTCCGGGTCGGCCAGCGGGTGGCGTCGGGCGACCCGATCGCCACCGTCGGGACTTCGGGATGGGCCCCGACGCCGCGCCTGCATTACGAAGTGAGACGGCGCGACAGCGAAGGCGATTGGCAGGCGGTCGATCCCATGTCGCTGCTCCTCGACCTCGGAGCCCTGCGCGCGGATTCGACGCCGCAAGCGCTGCCGGCGGGCGGCGAGGAGGCCTTGCGGCCGCCTGCGCTGCCGTCCGCGTTCCGACGCTAGATCGGCGGGGTCGTCCGACCCGGACTCGATCTTGGATAGACTTGGCGGGTGACTCGTCGCACATCGGAGCGCCACGCGCGCCGAATCGAAGTCCGCTTCTGGCGCCGGGGGGATACGAAGGCTCACTCGGGCTTCACGATCGACGTGTCGAGAAGCGGGCTCTTTCTCGGCACGACGATCATGCTGCGGCCGGGCGAGCGGGTCCGCCTGGAACTGCTCGATCACGAGCGAGGTTTCGTGGTGGAGGGAGAGGTGGCCCGGATCCACCGGGTGTCGTTGGCGCTCCGCCACCTGGAGCAGGCCGGCATCGGAGTGCGGTTCCTGCCTCCGGCCGACCTCGTGCATGCCCTCCTCGGGGAAGGCCGCAGGAGGCCTGGGTCGGCCCGTCCGCCGTCCGCGCCGCCCCCGACGGCGCTCACTCCGCCTCCCGCGGCGGCGAGCTCCGTCGACGGAAGAAACAGCCCCGCCGCGGCGGCCGAGCCTTCGCCTCCCGTGGCCGCCGGGTCTTCCAGCGTCGTCCCCGTCGAGTTCGTGGACCGCGGGTCGTTCCTGGCGGTCTACGAGCGCGACATTGCGGCCGGCGGACTCTTCGTGACCACGGAGTCCCCGGCGCCGCTGCACTCGACCGTGACCATCGAGCTCCGTCCGCCGCTTCGCCTCGAGCATCCGCTACGCTTCGACGCGCGGGTCGTGCATCGTTTCGATCCGGGTGCCGGCACCGAAGGCCGGAACCAGATGAGCGGCATGGGCGTCCAGTTCCTGGACCCGGGCCGCGTGCGGGCGGCCCTCGCTCCGGTGCTCTCGCAGCTCCGGCACTGATCGGCAGCACCGGTCGGGTCGGTTAGAATCCCGACCACGGGATTCGCCGGCGATTCGGCCGTCGAGCCCCTCCGAAGGAGATCCCCGACATGCCTTACAGCCCGATTCTCGTTCGCCCGATGCGCGAGGAGTTGCTCGCGGTGGGATTCGAAGAGCTTCACACGCCCGAGGAAGTGGACCGCTTCATGACCGGCCAGCAAGGGAGCGCGCTCCTCGTGGTCAACTCGGTCTGCGGTTGCGCAGCCGGGATGGCGCGCCCGGGTGTCCGTCTGGCGCTCCAGGAAGGGCCGCGGCCCGACCGGTTGGTGACCGTCTTCGCGGGCCAGGACGTCGAGGCCACCGCGAAGGCGCGCGGCTACTTCGCCGACATTCCGCCGTCGTCGCCGTCGATGGCGCTGTTCAAGGACGGCGAGCTCGTCTGGTTCCTGCCGCGCCACAAGATCGAAGGGCGGGACGCCTTGGACGTGGCCGGCGATCTGCGCGCCACCTTCGCCGAGCACTGCCCGGTGCCGGCCTGATCGGGCCGGAGCCCAACGTGCGAACCTTCGCGAGCCACGAGCACAAGCACGAGCTGCACGGCATCACGGTCGTCGTCGAGACGAGCGGTCCGGATCTCTGGATCGGGCGCTGCGACGACATCGTCGAGGCGGGAGTGATCCTCAAGGACGCCGACGTGCATCGCCAGGGCGAGACGGATCGGCCGCGCGAGAAATGGTTGGAGGGAGCGCGCCGCTTCGGCGTCTTTCCGAATCACCGCCAGACCTTGGTGCCGGCAGCCCAGGTCGTGACGGTACGCCGCCTCGCGGAGATCTGAACCATGTCGTCGCGGGTCGCGGGCGCCGGGGCGCTGGTCGCCGCGGTGGCGGTGGGCGCGGGAGCGTTCGGCGCCCACGCCCTGAGCGGCAGGCTGGCCACCCACGAGCTCGAGCTCTGGCAGACGGCGAGCCGGTATCTCGCCTACGCGGGTCTCGGCGGTTTGGCGCTGGGCATCGCGGAACGCGGACGCGGGGGAGCCGTCGCCGTTCTGTCGGGAGGTCTTCTCTTCGCCCTGACGCTGGGTGCGCTGGCGCTCGGCGGACCCCGATGGCTGGGCGCGCTGACGCCGCTCGGCGGCGCCGCCATGATTCTGGGTTTCACCTTTTCGGCCGTGGCGCTCTGGCGCGGCGGCTCGTCGTCCGAGTCTTAGGAGATCGATGATGTCGAACGGAATCTTCAAAGTTCCTTCTCCGGCCAACGAGCCGGTTCGCAACTATGCGCCGGGCAGCTCCGAGCGCGCCTCTCTCAAGAAACGTCTGTCCGAGATGCTGGCCGATCGGATCGAGATCCCGGTGATCGTGGGCGGGCGCGAGCTTCGTACCGGCAAGACGTTGAATCAAGTCTGTCCGCACGATCACGGGCACGTTCTCGCGATCGCCCACCAGGCGGGCGGCTCGGAGGTGGAGCAGGCGATCGAAGCGGCGGGTGAGGCGTGGCACGAATGGAGCGAGATGCCCTGGGAGGCGCGCGCCGCGGTGTTGCTCAAGGCCGCGGACCTGCTGGCCGGGCCCTGGCGCGACACCGTCAACGCGGCCACGATGCTCGGACAGTCGAAGACCTGTTTCCAGGCCGAGATCGACGCCGCGGCCGAGCTCTGTGACTTCTGGCGCTTCAACGCCTCTTACATGAGCCGGCTCTATGCCGACCAGCCGATGTCGGTGCGCGGCATCTGGGATCAGGCCGAGTATCGGGCGCTGGAGGGCTTCGTCTTCGCGGTGACGCCATTCAATTTCACTTCGATCGGGGGCAACCTTCCCACCGCGCCGGCGCTGATGGGCAACACGGTGCTCTGGAAGCCGGCCTCGACCTCGATCCTCTCGAACTACTACCTGATGCGGGTGCTCGAGGCGGCGGGGTTGCCGCCCGGCGTCGTCAACTTCGTGCCGGGCCGGGGCGCTTCGGTCGGCGATCCGGTTTTCGCCAGTCCCCGATTCGCAGGTCTTCACTTCACGGGGTCGACCTCGACATTCCAGGGGATGTGGAAGACGATCTCGGGCAATCTGCCGAGCTACGCGAGCTATCCGCGAATCGTTGGGGAGACGGGCGGCAAGGACTTCGTCTTCGCCCATCCCTCGGCGGACGTCCGGTCGCTCGTCGTCGCCCTCGTGCGGGGCGCCTTCGAGTACCAGGGGCAGAAGTGCTCGGCCGCGTCGCGCGCCTACGTGCCGAAGTCCATGTGGAAAGAGGTCGCGGAGCAACTGCGCGCCGAGCTCGGCGCGATCAAGATGGGGCCGCCGACCGATTTCCGAAACTTCATGTGCGCGGTGATCGACGAGGCCACCTTCGACAAGACGATGGGTTACATCGACCACGCGAAGCGGTCCACCGGCACGGAGATCGTCAGCGGCGGCAACGGGGACAAGTCGACGGGCTACTACATCGAGCCGACCGTGGTCCGCACCGACGATCCGAAGCTCAAGCTGATGTGCGAGGAGATCTTCGCGCCGGTCTTGACGATCCATGTCTACGATGACGCGAAGCTCGACGACGCCCTGGAGCTCTGCGACACGACGAGCCCCTACGCGCTGACCGGCGCGGTCTTCGCGCGCGACCGCGGCGCGATCGTGAAGATGACGAAGCGCCTCCGTCACGCGGCCGGCAACTTCTACATCAACGACAAGCCGACCGGCGCCGTGGTGGGCCAGCAGCCGTTCGGCGGCGCCCGGGCCTCGGGGACGAACGACAAAGCGGGCTCGCTCTGGAACCTGGTGCGCTGGGTGTCGATGCGCACCCTCAAGGAGAATTTCGTACCTCCGACCGAGGTCGCCTACCCGCACCAGGACGAAGAGTAGGCGCGCCGGTCGGCGTTCCTCCGCGGCGCTCTTCGGTCGAGCCATGGAAGGCATCCGAACGCATTCCGCGATCGATCCGCTCTGGGTCGGGTCGCCGGTCGAGTTGGGAGACGGGCGCGCTCGCGTCCGCTTGATGACGCGGCCCGGGATGGCGGCCGACCCGCGCGGCCTGGTGCACGGTGGGTTCGTCTTCGGACTGGCGGACTACGCCGCGATGCTGGCGGTGAACGAGGAGACGGTGGTGCTCGCCGGCTCGGAGTGCCGATTCCTGGCGCCTGTCGTCGTGGGAGATCCACTCGACGCGCGGGCCGAAAGGATTTCCGGAGAAGGGAAGAAGCAGCGGATCCACGTCGCGGTGACCTGTCGAGGAGAAACGGTCTTCGAAGGCGATTTTTTCTGCGTCGTACCGTCCGTGCACGTCCTCGATCGATCCCGGGAGCAAGACCGGTGACCGTTCCGACTCGTCACGGCGGGGACCGGGTCGCCGAGGTCCTGGTGCGCCACGGAGTCGAGCGGCTGTTCACGCTCTGCGGCGGTCACATCTCGCCCATTCTCGTCGGAGCCAAGCGCGCGGGGATCCGGGTCGTCGACACGCGGCACGAGGCGAACGCGGTCTTCGCCGCCGACGCCACCGCCCGGCTGACCGGCATTCCGGGAGTCGCCGCGGTGACGGCGGGACCGGGTCTGACCAACAGCGTCACCGCGATCCAGAACGCGCGCATGGCTCAGTCGCCGCTCGTCCTGCTCGGCGGCGCGACGGCGACCGTGCTCAAGGGACGGGGATCGCTCCAGGACATCGACCAGCAGGCGCTGGCGGCGCCGCTCTTCAAGTGGCAGGCGAGCGCTCGTCGAATGGAGGAGCTGGCGCCACTCGTCGAGCAGGCGTTCTGGCACGCTACGGAAGGCGTTCCTGGACCGGTCTTCGTGGAGTGCCCGGTCGATCTGCTCTATCCCGAGGCGCTGGTGCGCGAGTGGTACGGAGTGACCAAGCCGCTCGCGGGAGTCGCGCTCGCCAAGCGCCTCGAACGGGTCTACCTCGACCTCCACCTGAGGAGGATCTTCCGGCGAGGAGAGGCGCCTCGAGGGAGCGTCGCCACGGCGGTTCCGGCAAGGCATCGAGCTTCCCGGTTTCGCGCTCTGGCGCGCCGCACGCGCCCTCCAACGCGCATCCAAGCCGGTGCTCGTCGTGGGGAGCCAGGCGACCCTCGCGGCATCGGAGGTCGGCGCTCTGGTTGCGGCGATCGAGCGGCTCGGGATCCCGGTGTGGCTCTCGGGCATGGCGCGCGGGCTGCTGGGAGCCGAGCATCCGCTGCTCTTCCGCCATCGTCGCAAGGAGGCGTTGCGCGAGGCGGACCTGGTCCTTCTCGCCGGGGTGCCGTGCGACTTCCGGCTCGACTACGGACGTTCGATCTCTCGGCATGCCCGGCTCATCTCGGTGAACCGGGATCCCGTCGAGCTGAGCAGGAACCGCGCGCCGTCGGTAGCCGTGCACGGCGATCCGGCGCTCTTTCTGCGGGGGTTGGCCGAACGGATCCCGGCGCCGCCCGATCGGGCGGCGTGGCTGGCGATCGTGCAGGCGCGCGAAGCCGAGCGCGCCGCGGAGATCGCCCGTCAGGCGGTGCAGCTTCCCGCGGCGGGAGGGGTGAGCCCCCTGCACCTCCTGCGCGAGCTGGACGACTTTCTCGATGCCAACGCCGTGCTGGTCGCCGACGGAGGCGACTTCGTGGGCACCGCGTCGTACGTCGTGCGCGCCCGCGCGCCGCTCGCCTGGCTCGACCCGGGGGCGTTCGGCACCCTCGGGGTGGGCGGCGGCTTCGCGCTCGGCGCGACTCTGGCGCGCCCCGACGCCGAGACCTGGATTCTGTACGGAGACGGCTCGGTCGCCTTCAGCCTGATGGAATTCGACAGCTTCGTCCGCCACGGTCTGGCGCCCATCGCGCTGGTCGGCAACGACGCGTCTTGGGCCCAGATCGCGAGAGATCAGGTGCCGGCGCTGGGCGACGATGTCGGCACCACCCTCGCGCCGACCGCCTACGAGCGCGTCGCGGAAGGTCTCGGCGGCCGGGGGATCCGAATCGAACGTGCCGAGGAGATCCGGCCGGCATTCGCGCAGGCGAGGGCCTGGTCGAGAGAAGGACACCCCGTCCTCATCAACGCCCATATCGCCAAGTCCGAATTCCGCAAGGGCTCCATCTCGCTCTGACTTCGATTCGACGGGTCGGAGACGTACCCGAAGCGGCCGGGCTCGCGGCTCGATCGAGGGACCCGTCCGGGGCCCGCGCCGATCAGTCGGGCGGCGCGGCGACCGGGCGGACCGGACGGTCGAGCAGGGTACGGGCGGCGAGGGCGGTCAGCATCACGGCGCCGCCCGTCGTGGCGAGGGCGCTCGGTCGTTCGCCGTACAGCCACCAGGTCCAGATGGGGTTGAGGACGGGTTCGAGGAGCACCAGGAGCGAGACCTCGAGGGCCGGCAAGGTGCGCAACCCGCGGGTGAAGAGCCAGTACGCGATCCCGATCTGGACGACGCCGAGATAGAGGATCGAGACGACGTCGTGCGTCGAGGCGTGGGTGACCGGCAGCGCGAAGGGCAGGCAGGCCACGCAGGCCAGCGCATTGCCGATGACGGTCGCCGGCAGAGAGCGATCGCGTTCGCCCCCCTCGCGAGCGAGCCGCCGCATCGAGAGAATCAGCAACGCGTAGAAGACCCCGGCGCCGAGCGCGATCACGTTGCCGAGCTCGGGCCGTGGCGCGGTGGCCGCGGGATCCCGGGATCCGAGGAAGACCAGCAACAGGCCGAACGCCGCCATTCCGACGTAGGGCAGGTCGCTCTTTCGGATCGGCTCCTTGAGGAGCAGGGGAGCGAGCACCAGGACCCAGATGGGCGCCGTGGACTGCAGGAAGATGGCCGCGGCCGAAGTGGTGAGCTTGGTCGAAACGACGAAGCAGACGAGCGTTCCGGCATAGGCGAACGCTGAGGGCAGCAGGTCCCATCCGAAACCGCGCCGCGCTTCGGGCAGGAGGAGCAGGAGGGCGACCGCGGCGACCGCGGAGCGGAATCCGGCGACCTGGAAGGCGGCCAGGGCGGTGCCTTTGATGGCCGCGCCGCCGGTCGAGAAGAGGGCCGCGGCGCCGAGCGCGGCGAGGCGGGCACGGCCGGGCGAACGCGACATGGCGGGGCATGATAGCCCGCCGCCACCGGACGCCTGGGGACTGGATCTGCGCCGGTTGCTCAGCCGATGAGCTCGGCGTAGAGCTTCGAGTCGACGTTTCCCCCGGAGATGACGCACGCGACACGCCGTCCGTGGAAGTGGTCGCGGGCGGAGAGGAGGGCGCCGACGGAGAGCGCGCCGGTCGGCTCGCACTTCAGATTGGCGAGCATGAAGAGCAGACGGATGCCCGCCCGGATGGCTTCTTCGGGTACTTCCACGATGCCGGCGAGTCCTTTGCGCAGGATCTCCCAGTTGTGGCGACCGAGCGAAGGCGTGCGTGCGCCGTCGGCGAGGGTCGGCGGCTCGCCTTCGTTGCGCTCGAGCTGGCCGGAGCGCAGGCTGCGCGCCGCGTCATTGGCGAGCAGCGGCTCGGCGCCCCAGACGGCGAGCGCGGATCCCGCCTCCCGTAGACCTGTCAGGACGCCGGAGGAGAGCCCGCCGCCCCCGACCGGCACGAGCACCGCATCGAACTGATCGCCGAGTGCCGCTATCTCGCGCCCCAGCGACGCGTTGCCGGCGATGACGAGCGGATCGTCGTAGGGGCTCGCGACGTAGGCGTCCGGGTGCTCCTCGGCGAGCTGGGCGAGGCGCTCGGCGCGCGACACCCGGCTGGTGTCGATGAGGTCGACCTCGGCGCCCCAGGCGCGCACGGCGGCAATCTTGACCTGAGCCGACTGGCCGGGCATGGCCACGATGGCCCGCTTGCCCGCGAGTGCCGCGGCGCGGGCCAGAGCCTGACCGAAATTACCCGACGAGACGGTGACGAAGAGCTCGTTCGGGACATTGTTGACGACGTTCCAGGCGGCGCGGAACTTGAAGCTGCCGGTCTCCTGGAAGGTCTCGGAGAGCAGGGTCACCTCGGTTCCAAGAGCCTCGGAGAGGCGGGAGGCGCGGACGACGGTGGTGGGCCGGGGGAGTCGATCGAGGTCGGTCACGCGACGCGCAGTGTAGCAGCGCCACGCGGGTAGGATGACAGGCCAGGATTCGGAGGTGGACAAGATGAAGCGCGTCTCCCAGTTCGTCGTGGTCGTGATCTTCGCGCTCGCGCTCGTCGTCGTCGGCCGGGCCGTCTGGATGCATCGCACGCCCCGGCCCGTCGCGTCGGTGCCACAGCGCACCATCGACACGCAGGCGGTCGCCGAAGCCCTCGCGGGCGCGATCCGGATTCCCACCGTCTCGCGAGACGAATCCGGACCTCCGCCGCAGACGCTGGCCGATCTGCAGACCTACCTCGCGACGCGCTTCCCGAAGGTCTTCGCCACCTTGGTCCGCGAGGACTATCCTGGCGGTGCGTTCACCCTCACCTGGAAGGGGAGCGACCCGAACCTGGCGCCCGTGCTGCTGATGGCGCATCAGGACGTGGTGCCGATCGACGAGGGGACCGAGGGCAAGTGGACCCAGCCCCCCTTCTCTGGCGCGATCGCCGCCGGCTATGTCTGGGGCCGCGGTGCGTTGGACGACAAGGGGACGGTGATCAACTCTGCTCTCCGCCGCGGAGAGCCTGCTCGGCGAGAGCTTCGCGCCGCATCGCACGGTGATCTTCGAGTTCGGTTGCGACGAAGAGGTGGGCGGCAAGGGCGCCAGCGAAGTGGCGGCGTCGTTCGCGGAGCGCGGCATCCATCCGGCGCTCGTCCTCGACGAAGGGCTGGCGTTCGTGGAAGGGCAACTTCCCGGCGTCGAAAGGCCGGTCGGGTTGATCGGAGTCGCGGAGAAGGGCTACGCGTCGTTCGAGCTCTCGGTCGCGGCCGCGGGAGGGCACTCGTCGATGCCGCCGCACGAGACGGCGATTTCCATCCTGGCGGGGGCGTTGTCGCGCTTGACGGTGCGCCCGCTGCCGGCGCGCGCCGACGCTCCGGCCTGGCGCATGCTGGAGGCAGTCGCTCCGGCGGCCGGCTTCGCCAGCCGGCTGGTGCTCGCGAACGAATGGCTCTTCCGGCCCCTCGTCGCGCGCCAGCTCGCCGCCAAGCCGAGCACCGACGCCATGTTGAGGACCACGCTGGCGCCCACCATCGTCCAAGCGGGAGTCAAGGACAACGTGTTGCCGCAGGAGGCCCGCGCGGTGGTCAACCTGCGGCTTCTGCCCGGCGACACCATCGCCGCGGTACGCAACGGGAGCTCGAACGCCGGATCGACGATCGGCGGGTCGCGCTCCGTCCGCTTCCCGGCGGGATGCAGTCCGAGGCTTCACCAGTCAGCTCGACCGACGGATGGGGCTATGGCGTTCTGAAGCGGAGCCTGCGCGAGATCGTGCCGAGCGCCGTCGTGGCTCCGGGACTGATGATCGCGGCGACCGATTCGCGCCACTTCGAGAAGCTCTCGGATCAGATCTTCCGCTTCCAGCCGATCCTCTTGCGGCCCCGGGACTTCGCCCGCTTCCACGGCACCGACGAACGGATCTCGGTGGACAATCTCGCTCTGGCGGTGCGGGTCTACGCGCGCTTGCTGGAGAACGCGGCCGGCGGCTGACCGTTCGGACTCACCAGCGCGGAGGCGCGGCGGATGGATTCCGCGGAGCCACAGACGTAGAGCTTGTCGCCGCGCTCGAAGGGCGTCGCTTCGGCGAGCCGGACCAGGAGCTCGTCGCCGCGCTCGAGAGCGACCGCCGAACAGCCGGTGCGTTCCCGTAGCCCGAGCTCGCCCAGGGTCCGTCCGGCGATCGAGTCGACGTGGAGGGCGCGCACCCGCAGGCCGGGCTCGACCGAGATCGATTCCTCGGCCAGGATCTGGTGGCCGACGATCTGACCGGCGACCTGCGAGATGGAGAGGGCGAAGTCGGCGCCCGCGAGGTGGATGCGCTCGACGTTCGCGGCCTCGTTGACGCGCGCGACGATCGACACGTGGGGCGCGAGGTCGCGCACCACCAGGGCGGCGAAGAGCGTCGAGGAATCCGCGTCGAGCGCCAGCAGGACGGCATCGGCGCGGCGTGGATCGGCGCGTCCGGCGACCTCCGGATCGAGGAAGTTGCCAACGATGTCGGGTTTGGTCTCCGCCCGACGATCGATCGTCACGACCTCCTCGCCGACGCTGACCAGGACATCTCGCGCGGTCCTGCCGACCTCACCCAGCCCCGCGATCAGGAAGCGGCCGGGCCGGTGCGTTTCCTCGTTGGCGGTGAGGATCTCGGCGAAGCGGGCCAGACGCTCCTCGCTACCCGCCACGATCACGATGCTCCCGGGCTCGAGGAGAGTCTCGGCGCCGGCGTCCGGCTCCAGCCTTCCGCGCGCCCAGAGCCCGAGCACGGTGACTCCGAACTCGGTGCCGATTCCGGCTTCCGCGAGCGACTTCCCCGCGACCGGGCTCTTCGCCGTGACCCGCAGCTCGGCCACCTGGAGCTTGCTCCCGAGCGCCCCGAGGCCGGCCACCGAAGGGTGGACCCTACGGCTGGCCCGTGCCGCCAGCGCGGCACCCAGGGCATGACGAGGGGTGAAGACGCGGTTTGCTCCGGCGAGTTGCAGCGCCTTGCGATGCTCGGGTTCCTCGACCAGCGCGACGACATCGCGTGCGAAGCCGCTCTGGCGTGCCTCCAGGGCCGCGAGGGCGTTCTCGTCGTCGCTACCGTTCAGCACCAAGGCCAGCGCGCTGGAGAGCCGGACCCGGGAGAGCACGCCGTCGCGCAGGTCGCCGAACACGAGTGGCACCTTGCGCTCGAGGAGTCGCCGCGCCCTTCCTTCGTCCGGCTCGATGACGAGGGGCGACACGCCGGCCGCCTGGAGATCGGTCACCAGGGTCTCGACCGCGGCGCCGGATCGATAGATCACGACGTGGCCGCCGATCGAGGGCGCCTCCTTGGGAAGGCGGCGTTCGAACCGCTCTTCGAGAAAGGGGATGAGATAGACGGGGACGACCAGGAAGACCAGGAGGACGCCGACGAACTGGACGACCACGACGAAGACGACCATCACCGGATGGGTCCAGGTCGAGTCGGCTCCGTAGCCGGTCGTCGAGAGGCTCTCCGCCGCCCATTCGAGGGCTCGCCAGAAGTCGCGCGGCCGCCCCTCGAGAAAGGTCATCCCGAACTGGTAGGCGAGAGCGCAGCCGAGCAGCAGCCCCACGACTCCCAGGCCGAGCCAAGTCAACCGGCGTTGCGACCGTGTCACGCGCGAATCCTACCCGCCTGGCCGGTCGAACGGGGCGAGTCGCGTCTGTGTAAGCTGTCTGTGGGGAGATTCGAGAATGTGGTTCATTTACCTGCCGGCGTTTCTATTGCCGCTGCTCCTGCTCGCAGGACCCGTCGTGGCCTGGAACATGAAACGAGCGCGTTGGCTCTGGCTCGACCTCGTGGCGCTGGTCCTGCCGGGTCTGCTCTGGCTGCTGCTGATCGATCTCGACCGGCGCGGAAGGAGCCTTCACAATCTGATCGAGCTGCCCCTGCTGGCGGCGAGCCTCGCGCTTCTGGCGCTGATCAGGTCTCGACTGACGCCGCGGGTCCCGAGGTTCGCGGCGGCCATCCTGCTGCTCGCTTCGGGGATCGCGGTCGCCCTGGCGCTGGTCTCCTGGTTTCCTCCGCTGAGCGGCTGACCCGGTCGCCGGTCAGTCGTCCGCGCTGGCAGACGGCGTGGACGCCAGCGACTCCTGCGTCGAATCGGCGAGGAGCGGAAGGTAGGCCTGCTCGCAATATTCGCGCGCCATCCGGTCGCTCGAGAAGCGGGGCGAGATCGTCGCGATCGCCTCTTTCATCATGGCGATCCAGCGCCGCGGCAGGCGATCCTCGTCGCGCTCGTAAAAGGCCGGCACGATCTCTTCCTCGAGCAGACGGTAGAGGGCCAGGGAATCCTCCCGATCCTGGCCGGCTTCGTCCTCGCCGCAGTCCTTGCCGGCGATGACCCAGCCGTTCTTGCCGTCGAAGGCCTCCGGCCACCAGCCGTCGGCGATGGAGCAGTTGAGCGCGCCGTTCATCGCGGCCTTCATGCCCGAGGTGCCGGAGGCCTCCATCGGACGGCGCGGCGTGTTGAGCCAGACGTCGACGCCTTGGACGAGCATGCGCCCGACCCGCATGTCGTAGTCCTCGAGGAAGAAGACGCGTCCCCGCAGCTCACCCTCCTGGGAGAGGTGGAAGAGGTGTTGAATCAGTTCCTGGGCCGGCTTGTCGGCGGGGTGCGCCTTGCCGGCGAGGAGGAGCTGCACGGGGCGCTCGGAATCGTGGACCAGCTTGCGCAGGCGATGGAGGTCGGAAAAAAGGAGGCCGGCGCGCTTGTAGGTGGCGAAGCGCCGCGCGAAGCCGATCGTCAGGGCCTCGGGATCGAACATCTGCTCGATCGTGCGCAGCTCGTCGGGAGCCACTCCGTGGCGCGCGAACTGGTGGCGCATCCGCGAGCGGAGGAAGCGGGCCAGGCGAAGCTTCTGGGCGCGGTGCGCCTCCCACAGGTCCTCGTCCGACGAGTCGAGGATCGCCACCCGTCCCGTCTCGCTGCCCAGCACCTGAGGCCACCGTTCGCCGAACCAGCGCGCGAACAGGTCCTGGAGCTCCATGCCGATCCAGGTCGGAGGATGGACGCCGTTGGTGATGGCGCGGATCCGCTCCTCGTCCGGCGTGCCTTCCGGGAAGAGATGGAGCCACATCCTGTTGGCGACCTCGGCGTTGAGCTTCGAGACCCCGTTGTGACGAGCGCTGGTGCGCAGCGCGAGCGCGGTCATGTTGAACGGCTGGTCGGGCGCGCCGTGGTCCTCGTTGGCGAGCCCGAGCCAGCGCTCCAGAGGCACTCCGGCCTGCTCGCACCAGGGCGCGAAGTAGCGGCGCGCCAGGGCGACGTCGAAGGACTCGTTGCCGGCCGGCACCGGCGTGTGGGTCGTGAACACCGATCGCGCCCGGATCGCCCGCAAGGCCTCGTCGAGCCCGCGTCCGCTCTCGATCAGATCGTGCAGGCGCTGGAACTGGAGGAGCGCGGAATGCCCTTCGTTCATGTGCCAGACCTGGGGCGCGATGCCGAGCGCGGCGAGCGCGCGGGCGCCGCCGATTCCGAGGACGATCTCTTGCGCGAGGCGCAGCTCGCGGCCCGGCGTATAGAGCATCGAGGTGATCGGCCGGTCGGCGGCGTCATTCTGCGGGATGTCGGTATCGAGCAGCACCAGGGGCACGCGGCCGACTTCGGCGACCCAGACCTGGGCCGAGATCTCGCGGTCCGGAAAAGGGACCTGGACCAGCACCTCGCGTCCGGTCGCGGTTGCGGCCGGACGCACGGGAAGGCGCGAGAAGTCGAGCTCCGGATAGAGGTTCTGCTGGCGGCCGTCGGCATCGATGGTCTGGCGGAAGTAGCCGCTTCGATAGAGGAGCCCGACACCGACCAGGGGCAGCCCCAGATCGCTCGCGCTCTTCAGGTAGTCGCCCGCGAGCACGCCGAGCCCCCCGGAATAGAGGGCCAGCGACTGGTGAAGGCCGTACTCCATACAGAAGTAGGCGATGGGACCCTCCATCTCCGCGTGGTGACGCGCGTACCAGGTCTCGCGCTCGCCCTGCAGATAACGCTGGAAGGTGTCGAGAACGGACTGACAGGTCGTCACGAAAAGGTCATTCTCGAGCTTCTGCTGCCAATGCGCGCGGTCGACGCCGATCAGGACCTGGACCGGGTTGTGGTAGATCGCCCAGGAACGCGTGTCGATGGCGCTGAACAGCTCCCGCGCGCGATGGTTCCAGCTCCACCAGAGGTTGTAGGCGAGCTCGTAGAGCCCGTCCACTTCCTGCGGCAAGTCGATGTCGGCGGTATGGAGGCGTGCGATGCGCTTCCAGGGAAGGTCGCTCACGGCGGCGGAGTCTGTCACTGCTCGGGGGGCCACGCCCATTCGGGCTCGATCTCGGGAAACGGCAGGTCGGCGTCGACCCAGGCGGGCAGCTCGCGCGCCCGCGGACCCAGCTCGACGAGCTCGTGCAGTCGGGTCACGTGCTCGCGGAAGCGTTGCTCCGCGTAGTCCCTGCCCGTCTGCATGGTGACCAGGAAAGGCCAGTCCGACGCGGCGGCGAGGAGGAGTTGGTTGAGGACCGCGCGGCGCCACTTGCGGCCGCCACCCCAGCGGACGGCGGCGAACGCCCGCCGCTCGCATTCGGCGAGCTCCCGCCAGAACCATTCGGTCTCGGCGTTGACCCAGACGCTGTGGTCTCCCCCCGCGCCCCACGATCCCTCGGTGAAGAAGGCACGCCGCAGCGACGGACCGGCATCCAGCTCGCGGCTGGGGGTGGTGGCTTCGAGCGCCGAGCCGGGGCCGGTCAACTCGAGGACGCGCTCGAGCCAGAGCGGCCCCTCGAACCACCAGTGTCCGAACAGCTCGGCGTCGAAAGGCGCGCAGACCACGCCGCCGCCGAGCCCCTCGAGCCCCGAGACCAGGTCCACGAAGTGCTCCGCCTGCTCGCGCGTCCGCTCGATCGCGTCATTGGGCCAATAGACGAGCTTGTCGAGCATGTCGGTCTGGTCGCCCGTGACCTTCCAGAAACGGAGGCCCGAGGGCCAGTGGCGCTTGTGAAAGTCGAGATAGGCGCCATCGCCCGGATAGCCCCCTTGGCGCGACCAGACCTGGGCCGCCGTGCGCGCGTCGCGCAGGAAGGCGGCGACCGAGCTGCGGCGGATCCAGTAGGGCTTGGGATGCGGACCGCCGGGCTCGGCGACCTCCTCCGGAGGAAGGTCGGAGAGGTAGGGGAACGCGGGGTCGCCGGCGCGCAGGAGATGCGCGTCGAGAACGGTCCACTGTAGACCCTGCTCGCCGAGGAAGACCTCGTTGCCGGGGCGCGACTCCTCCGAGGCGCCGGTGACCGGATGCCGCCACGGCCCTCCCGGGCGATAGGCGCACTCCGGCATCCAGCATCCCCGCGGATCGACGCCGTAGGACTCGCGATGACTCTCCCGGCCGGTCCGCAGGGCCAGGCGGACGAGCTTGGAAGTCTGGGCGAGCGGCAGGTAGACGTGGGTCGCCGCGGAAGTCGAGAGCTCGATCGCGCCGCGGTCGGAGAGCTCCCGCAGCGCCCCGACGAGATCGTGGTCGATCGAGTCCCAGATGGCACGCAGACGTTCGAATTCCCCATGCCACCAGATGGCCAGCGGGTGGCGGGTGCGAGCCTCCCAGGCGGCCTGAGTGCGTTGGGCGAGGTATCGGTCGACGAGTGGCGCCGTTCGCCGGTCGGTGAACATCGAGGTCAACACGGGGGTGACCGAGAGGGTGACGAAACGGGTCCGGCCGCGATCCGCCAGCCGCCGAAAGGCATCGATCAGCGGCAGATAGCAGTGCGTGATCGCTTCGGCCAGCCAGTCCTCTCCATGCGGCCAGGTGCCGTGACCGAGCACCCAGGGGAGGTGGGCGTGGAGAACGAACGCCAGGCGGCGAGGCGTCGAACGGCGCCCCCGCCGGGCGGGCTCGACCGGATAGGGCGGCTCGAGGAGCGGACGCTGCGCGAATTCGAGCCGGATCTCGTCCCGCGAGATCGGACGGCTCGTCTTCCCGGCGGCAATGGGGCGTGTCTCGTCGGGGGCCCCGACTCCAACCCGCCGGTCGGCCGCTTCCGGGGACAGATCCGGGTCGTGGCCGGCGCGAGGTTTCTCGGTTTTCGGCGGACGGGCTCGGGACTTCGCCGCTGGCGGGCGCTTGCCCTGGGATCGCCGGCCCGCGCCTGGGCGAGCCTTCGGCGCGCTCTCTCCGGTCTCCGGGAGAACCTTCCTGCCGGGCTTCGGCGCCGCCTTCTTCGGTTTCCGTCGGGGCGGGGCGGGGCGCTTGCGAGTCTCGCGCTCAGCCTTCGGCCCCGGCTCCGCCGGCGGCGGAGTCGGAGGCTTGGTGGGTTTGCGGCTCATGCTGGAGATGCCGCCGGACGGGCGGGTTCGAGGGGGGGCGCGGCTTCGGGCTTGGCCAGGGCGAGCGGCTGGAGGCGGTCGGGGTTCTTCTTGAGCGCCTTCACGAAGCGTTTCGAGAGCAGCTTCTCGAGCGCCTTGCCGCCGTCGTTGGCGGTCTTCGGAATGTTCGCGTAGCCCCCGGCCATGGTGCCGTGTCCGCCTCCCTTGCCCAACCGCCCGATGATACGCCGCATCAGGTTGCCGGCGTCGGCTCTGAGGTTGGTGGTGCGGATCGACGCGTAGACGCGATCGCCGTGCGAACCCGTGCAGAAGGACCAGGTCTTGCCTTCCATGCGCAGCAGGAGGTCGGCGATCTCGGGGACGATGTCGGGCTGGTCGACGCGGCCGAGGTTCGAGATCACCAGGCTCCCCACCCCGGCGAGGCCCTCGATCGCGCGATGGAGATTGCCGAAATAGGAGAGGGGCAGCCGCGCGGTCTGGATTCGGGCCAGGGTCCGGCGATCGATCTTGGGCAGCAGGCGGTCGAAGGCGGCATGGTCGGGACTGGCCGCCTCGCGGCCGAAGTCCTGGGTCTCGGAGCGGATCGCGTAGACCAATCCGGTCGCCAGAGCTCGAGTGGGCGCTACGCCGCTCACCTCGAGGTACTCCGCCAAGATGGTGGCGGTGGCTCCGCAATCCGGACGGATGTCGGCGAATCCCACCGCCCCGGTGGCCTTGCGCTGCGGGTGGTGGTCGAAGACGACGTCCGGTATGACCCCCTCGGGAAGCTGGCTGTTACCCGTCCACGGTTGGCAGTCCACCATGGCGAAGTGCTTGTAGTTCTTCCACTTGAGATGCCGGAGGTGCGAGAGATGAAGGCGCAGGGCGCGCACCATCTCGCGGTTCTCGGCGCGCCCGATCATCCCCCCGTAGGCGATCGTGACCCGCCTCTTGAAGCGACGGCGCAGGATCAGCGCCAGCGCGGCCGTCGAGGCCAGGGCGTCGGGGTCCGGATTGTCGTGGGTCAGGACGAGCCAGCGGCTGGCATGCGCCGTCCCTTCGACCCGTTGAGCGAAGGCGGCGAACTTCGCCCTCGTCAGGTCGCTCGGCATCGTGCAGGCATCCTAGCATCCGGTCCGTGGGGCGCCGGTTTGCTAGGATGCGCGCCCTTTCGAACCCGCGAGGTCTGGCTCCGTGCCGAGCGTTCTCTTCGTCTCCCCGGGCTATCCATCCGAGATGCCGCATTTCGTCGCTGGCCTCAGCGCGGTCGGAGCGACCATCTACGGCCTGGGCGATCAGCCGCGCGGTCTGCTTCCGCCCGGGATCCGGGCGGCGCTCTCCGATTACCTCCGGGTCCGTTCGCTCTGGGACGAACGGGCCGTGACCGAGGCGGTGCGCGAGTGGCTGGGCGACCGCGTCCCCGACCGCGTCGAATGTCTCTGGGAGCCCGGCATGATTCTGGCCGCGCGCCTGCGTGAGGCTCTCGGAGTCCCGGGGCTCTCGGTTGAGCGAACCCTGCCGTTCCGTGACAAGGAGCGCATGAAGCTGGCGCTCGATGCCGCCGGGCTCCGGACGCCTCGCCATGCGGCGGCGCGCGGCGACCAGGAGATCCGGTCGGCGGCCGAGCGCATCGGGTGGCCGCTCATCGTCAAGCCCATCGCGGGCGCCGGCGCGGCAGACACCTATCGGGTGGAGAGCGCGTCCGATCTCGCTTCGGCGATCGCGGCGACCTCCCATGTCGAGCAGGTTTCCGTCGAGGAGTTCGTCGACGGCGAGGAGTACACGTTCGACACCATCTCGGTCGGCGGTGCGCCGGTCTTCTACAACGTGGCCTGGTACCGGCCCCGCCCGCTGGTGGCGCGCACCCAGGAATGGATCAGCCCGCAAGTGGTGGCGCTCCGTCACCCGGATCGGGCCCGTCTCGCCGGCGGCGTGCAGATGGGCCACCGCGTTCTTTCGGCGCTCGGCTTCGAGTCGGGCTTCACCCACATGGAGTGGTACCTGAAGGCCGACGGCGAGGTGGTGTTCGGCGAGATCGGCGGCCGGCCGCCGGGCGCGCACCAAGTCGACCAGATGAACTACGCCAGCGATATCGACGTCTTCCGGGGCTGGGCCGAAGCGGTCTGCTTCGGGCGTTTCTCCGAGACCGTCGAGCGGCGCTACAACGTGGCCAGCGTCTACAAGCGGGCCTCGGGGCAGGGCGTGATCCAGCGGGTGGTCGGCCTCGACGAGTTCCGGCGGCGCTGGGGCGAGGAGGCGATCGTGTGGGAGAACCTCTTGCCGGTGGGATCGCCGCGCCGCAACTGGCGCCAGACCCTGGTTTCGGACGGCTTCGTGATGGTCCGCCATCCGGATCTGGCCATAACCCTCGAAATGGCGGACGAGCTGGGCAGCACCATCCGGCTCTTCGCGGCGTGAGGAAGGGCGCGGCATGACTTCCGTCGTCTTCGTCGCTCCGTTCTTTCGCGAGACCACGCTCCGCTTCGTCGCCGCGGTGGCCCGCCTGCCCGGTGTCCGGGTCGGCCTGGTGAGCCAGGATCCGCTGGACCGGCTGGAGACCGGCGTACGGAGCGAACTGGCCGCCCACCGCCAGTTGAACGATGCGTTCGATCCGCGCCGGATCGCGGCGGCGGTGCGTGATCTGGCCACCGAGATCGGAACCGTGAGCCGGCTCGTGGGCACGCTCGAGCAGCTCCAGGTCCCGCTCGGGCAGGTGCGCGACGAGCTCGGCATCGAAGGACTCGGGGCGGCGGCGTCCCGCAACTTCCGGGACAAGGACCGGATGAAGGACGTGCTCGCGGCGGCCGGCGTGCCCTGCGCCCGTCATGCCCGGGTGGAGGACGCGGTCGCGGCGCGGGAGTTCGTCGGCCGGATCGGCTACCCGGTGGTGCTCAAACCCGCCGCGGGAGCGGGAGCGCAAGGCACCTACCGGATCGTCGACCAGCGGGAGCTGGAGGCGGCTTTGCGCGGCGCGCGGCCGGCCGCGCAGCGCCCGGCCGTCGTCGAGGAGTTCGTCGAGGGCCGCGAGTTCTCGTTCGACACCGTCTCGATCCGCGGCAAGGCGGTCTGGCATTCGTTGTCGCACTATCTGCCGCCCCCTCTGCACGTGGTCGACAATCCGTGGATCCAGTGGTGCGTGCTGGTGCCGCGCGAGATCGACGACCCGCGCTATGACGACATCCGGCGGGTCGCCTTCCGGGCCCTCGAGGCGCTCGGCATGTGGACGGGGCTCTCGCACCTGGAGTGGTTCCGGCGACCCGACGGATCGGTGCTGATCTCCGAGGTCGGAGCGCGGCCCCCGGGCGCCCAGATCACCTCGTTGATCTCCTACGCGCACGACGTCGACTTCTACCGGGCGTGGGCGGACCTGGTCGTGAACGATCGTTTCGAGCCGCCGCGCCGTGCTTATGCCGCCGGATGCGCTTACCTCCGGGGTCAGGGCGAGGGCCGGATCCGCGGGGTGCGCGGTCTGCGCAAGGTACTCGCCGATCTAGGCCCTCTGGTGATGGAGAAGAGCGTCCCGGCTCCGGGCGCCGCACCGTCGTCCGGTTACGAAGGCGACGGCTACGTGATCGTGCGGCATCCCGACACCACGGTCGTCGAGCGCGCGCTCTCCCACATCGTCTCCAACGTGAAGGTGGTCGTCGGATGACCTTCACGGTGCTCTTCCTCTCGCCCGCCTATCCGGCGGAGATGCCCTCGTTCGTGCGTGGCCTGTCGCGGGTCGGGGCGCGAGTCATCGGTCTCGGCGACCAGGCGAAGGAGTCGCTTCCGGAGCTTGCCCGCCAGCATCTGACCCATCACCTCCAGGTCCGCTCGATGTGGGAGGAGGGCGCGGTTCTGCACGAGGTGCAGCAACTCGCCCGGCAGGTCCACCTCGACCGCATCGAGTGCCTCTGGGAGCCCGGCATGCTCCTCGCGGCGAAACTGCGCGAGGCGCTCGGCCTGCCCGGTATGACGGTCGCTGAGACCGTGCCTTATCGGGACAAGGAGGTCATGAAGGAGCGCCTCGACGCGGCGGGCCTTCGCACCCCACGGCACGCCCGCGCCTACACCGCGGACCAGGTGCGCGACGCGGCGCAGCGGATCGGCTACCCGATCGTCGTCAAGCCGATCGCGGGCGCCGGCTCCGCCGATACGCACCGATGCGACTCGCGGGCCGATCTGGAGCGGGTCTTGAAACAGGTCCAGCATGTCGAGGAGGTCTCGGTCGAGGAGTTCGTGGAGGCGGAGGAGTTCACCTTCGACACCATCTGCGTGGGGGGCGAGCTCGCGTTCGAGAATGTCTGCTGGTACAAGCCGCGGCCACTCGATCAGCGTCAGCTCGAGTGGGTCAGCCCCCAGGCCTTCGCCTTGCGGGATCTGGACCTGCCCGAGATCCAGGGGGGCCGCGAGCTCGGCCGCCGGGTGCTCGCGACGCTCGGCTTTCGCACCGGTTTCACCCACATGGAGTGGTACCGCAAGGCGAGCGGCGAGGTCGTCTTCGGCGAGATCGGGGCACGCCCGCCGGGCGCCCGCCTGGTCGATCTGATGAACTACTGCACCGACGGCGACACCTACGCCGCCTGGGCGGAGGCGGTCTGCCGGGGCCGCCTCCGCCAGCGCTTCGAGCGCCGGTGGAACGTGGCGATCACCTTCAAGCGCGCCCAGGGCCAAGGTCATATCCAACGGATCGAAGGTCTCGACCGCTTGCGCGCCGAGCTCGGTCCACTGCTGGTCGAAGCGAACCTCACGCCGGTCGGCGCGGCGCGCCGCGACTGGAAGACGACCCTGGTCGGCGACGGCTACGTGGTCGTCCGCCATCCCGATCTGAAGACGCTTCTCGCGCTGGCCGATCGGGTGGCCCGCGAGGTCCAGCTCTACGCGGGCTGATCTCCGTCCGGGGTCGCGGCGGGAAGCCAGCCGGCCGCCGTGAGCTGATCTTCGGCCTGGTCACGACGCTCGGAGAAGAGGGCGAACTCGACCCGGTCGCCGGGCTTGGGCCGGTAGTCGGCGACATAGGGGAACCGGGACGCGTCCCGGTGCACCACGAGAGGGAGTAGGGCCCCTTCACCCTCCTCCGAATCGGCCAGCGGCTCGGTCGTCTCGGCGGCAACGCGGGACTCGACGATCACCAGGTCGCGATCGAAACGCAGCGCCCAGGTGGCCAGGCGGCGCTCGCCCCCGAACAGGGTCTGCGCGCGCAGCTCATCGAGCATCTCCGGGCGGATGCCCTCGTGACCGTGGCGGAGCGCGATCCAGAGCTCGGAGCCGCGCAGCACCTCGTGCACCCGCCGGGCGAACAGGAAATTGACCTCTTCGTTGGGCGTCACGGCGAGAAAGTGGAGCCGGCTTTCGACCTCCGGAGTGAAAAGGGTCTCCTCTTCGAGCCCGTTGGACTCGAGGGCCCGGAATCCGTGCTCGCGAGCCCGCCGGCAGTGGGCGTGAGACGAATCGATCAAGACGATCTCGTCGCGGCTGCCGAGCCGCTTCGCCATCGCCAGGGCCAGCCCGTTGGCGCCCAGGATCGCCCAGCCGGAACGGGGCGGTCGAGCCACGCCGAGCCGGCGCGCGACCCAGCCGCCGGTCAGTCCCTGCAGGGTCACCGTCACCGCGATGACCAGGAAGACCAGCGCCCGCAGCTCGCCGCCGCCGGCGAGGCGTTGCTCGGTGAGGACCTCCGCGAAGTAGGACGCCACCGCGGCAGCGACGATGCCGCGTGGCGCCAGCCAGGAGAGGAACCAGCGCTCGCCGGTGGACAGATCGCTGCCGAGGGTCGACAGCCAGACGTTGGCCGGCCGGACGACGAACATCAGGGTCGCCACCACGCCGGCGCCCGCCCAACCGAGACGGCCGATCTCCGACAATCGGACGTCGGCGGCCAGCAGCACGAAGAGCAGCCCGAGCAGGAGTGTCGTCAGCTCCTCCTTGAACTCGTGCAGGCCGCGCGCGCGGCGCCCGACGGGGAGGTTGCCCACCAGCAGGCCGGCGACGATCGCGGCGACGATGCCGCTCTCGTGTCGCACCGCGTCGGCGACCTGGTACGAGCCGACCACCAGGGCCAGCGCCATGCCGTTGCGGACCTCGAGGGGCACGACCTTCTCGAAGCGCAAGCCGAGCGCGATCAATCCGCCGGCGGCGAGTCCGACCAGAGCGCCGACGCCGAGGCGTTCCCCGAAGCCGCGCAGCCCCGCCGCCAGCGAGCTGGAGGAGGGCGCCAGGACGAGCTCGAGGGCGAGGACGGCGAGGGTCGCTCCCACCGCGTCACCGAGGATCGCTTCGCCTTCGAGGATGGCTCCGACTCGATCCTGGACCCGAATGCGGCGCAGGATCGGCTGGATCACCGTCGGGCCGGTCACGACGACGAGCGTTCCGAAGAGGACGGCCTGCGGCCCTTCCCATCCGAGAAGGAGGTGCACCGTCAAGCCGGCGCCGACCGCGGTGGTGAGCGCCCCGAAGGTGATCAGGCGCCGGATCGTCCCGCCATGCCGCCACACGTCTCGCAAGTCGAGAGCCAGAGCGCCCTCGAAGAGGATGATCGAGACGGCGAACGACACCAGGGCCGGGAGCGCCGCCCCCAGCTCACTGGTGTGCAGCAGCCCGATCCCGTCCGGTCCGGCGCCCACGCCGATGGCCAGCAGCACCACGATGCCCGGCACCCGGAGATGACGTGCCAGGACCTGGCCGGCCATTCCCAGGAGAAAGGCGAGACCGACGTCGAACGAAGGACCGGTCGGGAAGGTCACGGCAGGATCTTGCCCGGGTTCAGGATGCCGACCGGATCGAAGGCGCGCTTGATCCCACGATGGGCGCTCGATCTCGGCGGGAGAGAGAGCCAGCGGAAGGAAGTGGCGTTGCGTCCAGCCGACCCCGTGCTCGCCGGTGAGCCGGCCCCCGAGCCCGACGACGGCGCGGAAGAGCTCCTCCTCCGCGGCGTCGCGGCGCCGCTCCCATTCGGCCTCCTCGAGCGCGCCGCGCAACAGGTTGACGTGCAGGTTGCCGTCTCCCGCGTGTCCGTAGAGGATCGCCGTCAAACCGTGCGCACGAGCGATCTGGCGCGCCTCGCGGACCAGCTCCACGAGGCGCGATCGGGGCACGACCGTGTCGGCTTCCTTGTACGTCGAGATCTGCTTGACCGCTTCTCCGACCTTGCGGCGGATCTGCCAGAGGCGGCGCTGCCCCGCGTGGTCGTCGGCGGCCAGGACTTCGCCGCCGCCGAGCGAGCGGGCGAGCTTCTCGAGCTTTGCGGCCCGGTTCAGGAGCTCCTCGCTCGACTCGCCGTCGAGCTCGACGAGGAGCATGGCGGCGTGGCCGGTCAGCGCCTCGGGCAAGGGCTCGACGCGGCCAACCGCGGCCAGCGCGGCCGCCTCCAGCAACTCGCAGGCGGCCGGGTCGATGCCTTCGACGAAGAGCCGCTCGACCGCGCTCGCCGCGCTCTCGAGGGTGGGGAACGGCAGTATGGCGGTGAGCGTCGCGCGCGGCAGCGCGGTCAAGCGCAACGTCGCCGCGGTGATGACCGCCAGGGTTCCCTCCGAGCCGATCAGCAGCTGGGTGAGCGAATAGCCGGTGGCGTCCTTGCGGCTGCGGCTGCCGGTTCGGACGAGCGTGCCGTCGGCCGAGACGGCTTCGAGGCCGAGCACCCATTTGCGAGTCGTTCCGTACTTGCACGAGCGGGGTCCGGCCGAATCCTCGGCCAGATTGCCGCCCAGGGTGCACGACTCCCGACTCGCCGGATCGGGAGGGTAGAAGAGCCCTTTCTCCTCGACCGCCGCTTGAAGCCGCGCCGTGACGACGCCGCTCTCCGCCTCGGCGACCAGATCGCGCTCGTCGATGTCGCGGATCCGATCGAGCCGCTCGAGCGACAGGACGATGCCCCCGCAGACCGGCAGCGCGCCTCCCGAGAGTCCGGTTCCGGCGCCGCGCGGCACCACCGGCAAGCGCTCCGCGTGCGCGATCCGCAGGATCTCCTGGACCTGGGCGACGGAGGCAGGAAGCGCCGCAACCCCCGGCGCGAAGCGGAGCTGCTCGGTCTCGTCGTGGGAGAAGCGAGCGATTCCATCCGGATCCTCGATCAGGACGCCGGGGCCCAGCGTCTCTCGCAAGGCTTCCAGGTGGCGAGGCGCCAGGACCTCGAGACCGAGACTCCGCGGGTCGACTCCGAAAGCCATGACGGGCATTCTGTCCGATCGCCCGCGCCGGGTCGCCGGCTCAGTCGGAGGCGCTCGGGGCCGACGACTCGGGTGCCCCGAGATCGAGGTGGTCGAAGTTGAGCACCGCGTTCCAGACCAGTGGGTAGGTGCCGATCGTCTCGCCGCGATAGATGGGATTGCTCGCGAACAGCAGGACGTGTCCGGAACCGAGCGTCGCCTGGGCGACCGCGACATGTTGGGCGAGCTCTCCGCTCCCTTCGAGCAACCCGGAAACGAGGAGGCCGTCCGAATCTCCGAAACGGACGATGGCGCGCGGACGGAGGCGCTCGGGGATCACGAACGGATTGTTCCGCTCCTGCTCGGCGCCGAGCGGCATCGCCTGCCAGGGCTTCGCCTCGGGCGGCGGGGGAGGCGTGACCACCGGCCGTCCCTGCGGGATGTCCTGGTCCTTCGGTCCACCGCGGCCGGTGGGGCGCTCGCGGTCGCTCGACCCACCGTGGCGGCGGCCGGCGAACAGCGAGTTCGCGATCGTGAACGACATGCCGTCGGCGCTGTAGAGGTCGAAGTCGGGAGCGTAACCGTAGGCGACCGGGCTCGCGCCGTCCACGATCTTGGCCGAGAGGACGCTGCCGACCACTCTCAGGGAATGCGTCGGGGTCGTGAAGACTCCCGGAGCCAGGCCCGTGTCGATGGCGAACTGCGCGCTGTCGAGCGAGGTCACCAGCAAGCCGCCGCTCTCGACGAACCGTTCGAGATTCGCCAGACCGTCGAGCCCGAGACCGGGCCGCATGTCGGGCGTCGAGTCGATGCGGCCGAGGTTCGGCGTCAGGTCGCTCTTCATCCAGGGGAGCGCGTTACCCCACTTGGGGAGGCCGTCGACGATCAGGCGGGTGGAGCCCCAGTCGACCGGTCCGAACAGCACGACGTCGTATTTCGAGCGCAAGTCGGACTCGCGGGCGACGTCCTGGGTGCTGATGTAGTCGTAGGGCACCTTCAGCTTGTCGAGGGCCAGCCGCCACCAGCCCTCGGTCTGGGTGCTGAGCCAGGTGTGCATCAGCGCGATGCGCGGCGTGCCCACGGAGTGCGCGGCGACGTCCGGCACCGCGTGGGTGGCGTGCACCCTCACGCCGAGATCGCGGGCCGTGCGGTCGAGCGCCTCGCGATCGACCCCGCTCACCAGCCAGGCGCCACGCTCGTAGTGATGGCCGTCGAGGTCGAATGCGGCGTCCGCGATCCGCACGTCGGCGCCGGGAAGCGAGTAGCGCAGCGTGACGAGCGCATTCTCGGCCCGGTTCTCGATCACGTAGGCGTTTCCGTTGCCCGCGATGCCGCCGGACGCCAGGACCGCGCCGTCCACTGGCTGCATGGCGCCCTTCAGCACCGTGGGATCGGTGACCCGGACGACCTCGACGCCGAACAGATCGCCAAGCGACCAACCGGTGTCGTCGTAGGGCGTCTTCTGGGGATCGTCCGGCGACCAGTACTGGCGGTCGAGCAGCGCGTCGGCGATGCGGCTGTAGGGCTGATCCATGCGCACCACGTAGCTGCCGGCCGGGAACGTTCTCGCTTCCATGGTCGGCGCCGCCGCGGCCGCGGTCTGCTCCGTGCCGGCGGGCTTCGTGGAGCTCTCGGTCTTCTCGTGCGAGCCGGTGGCGGGGATCTCCACCCGGATCGGCGCGGTAGCGCGTTCGATTTCACAGTGTTGCGCTTCGAGGATCCGGAGCAGCGCCGCCTGAGCGCCCGGGCGGGTCTCGTCGGCGGGCAGGACGTACGCGGCCGGGCCGGCGTCGCGCGGCTTCTCGATCGAACGCTTGCTCTTCAGATAGAAATTCTGCAGGAAGAGGTGCCCGTTCTCGGCGAAGTAGTGCAGCGCCGTCAGGAGCCCGGTCTCTTCGTAGTTGTTGTTGTCTCGTTGCGACCAGAGCACCTTGGGCAAGGGCGGGTTCTGCCGGTACCAGGTGCGCTCGTACTGGCGCGGGCTCAGGGTGCGCTCCACCGTGTCGGCGCCGCCGTTGCCGAACGTCTCGTAGAGACGGCTGATGCCATTGTGCATGGCGGCCAGGGACATCAGATAGCCGGGGCTCCAGGTGTCGAACGTGCCATGGGTGAAGACGCCGGGCATGCCGAGCTTGGTCATCTCCTGCACGTTGTCCCAACCGAGCAGTTGCCATTCGTTGGCCAGGATGGGATCGATCCAGGCGTTGTAGGGACCGTCACCCACCGTGTTGTCGTAGAGGAAGGGCACCGATTCGTGGAGGTCGTGCAGCACCTGGGCGTGCCACCCGAGATAGGTGTCGAGCACGTTGCGGCTCAAGTCGAGAGTGAGGGCCATGGCGTCGCGATTGTTGTCGTGCGCCACGTAGTGGCCCCAATAGACGAGGCGAGGGTACTGCTCGTCCGGATGGGCGCGGTGCCAAGCGTAGAGATCGGCCATCCGGTCCCGGCCGTCGACCTCGACGATCGGGGTGATCAGGGTGATGACGTGGGAGCGGATGTACTTGACGTAGGGAGTATCGTCCACCGCCAGCCGGTAGGCGAGCTCGGCGAGCGCGGTCGGCGCGCCGGTCTCGGGCGAGTGGATCGTGCCGGTGATGTAGTAGACGGGCGTCGACTCGGCCATCAGCTTGGAGGCCACGCCGTCGTCCAGCCCGATCGTGCGCGGATCGGCGAGCTGCGCGAGGCGTGCGTCGTTCTGCTCGCGCGAGTCGAGCAGCGATTCGTCGGCCACCGCCACGGCGATCATCTCCCGTCCCTCTTCGGTCTGGCCGATCGAGAAGACGCGCACCCGAGGGCTCTTCTCGGCCAGGAGCCGGAAATAGCGGTAGATCTCGTCGGAGTGCGGGAGGATGTTCGGCGCGCCGGCGACGTCGCCGAATACAGCCGCGGGCGTGGGCACCGTGTCGGACGCCGGAAGGTAGTCGGTCAGCGACGAATTGAACGAGGGATCGGTCGTGTACTGCTGAATCTTCTTGGTGTAGGCGGAGTCGATCGGCTGCCGTGGGTCGCGGGCGTAGGTGTCGTCGGCCCGCGCCGGGACGTTGGCGCAGGTCAGGGCAACCAAGAGCAGGGGCAGGGCGATCGAGGTCCGTCGAGTCATCGAGAGTCTCCTGAGCGAAAGGTCGCGAGGTGGGCGAGCGACCGAGTTTACCGGCCCGGACGGTGCGGTCCCGAACGTGTCGGCGGCGCGGAAAGCCCGGTCAAGGCAGGAGCCAGGACATCAGCAGCGTCGCCGTGCCGAGGAAGGATAGGAACCCGCCGACGTCGGTGGCGGTGGTGACGAAGATCGAGCTTCCGAGAGCGGGATCGAGGCGCAAGCGGTTGAGCACCAACGGCACCGCGGCGCCGAAGAAGCCCGCCACGGTGAGGTTGATCGTTTCGGCGAAGGCGAGAACGCCGGCCAGGACCGCGTTGCGTTCCCAGAGCAGCGCGCAGAGCCCGAGGACGCTGCCCGTGGCCAGTCCGTTCATGAGTCCGACCGCGGTCTGGCGAAGCAGCACGACGCCGCTGCGCCGGAGGTCCATCTCGCCGAGGGCGATGCCGCGCACGATGACGGTCAGCGTCTGGGTGCCCGCGTTGCCGCCCATCCCGGCGACGATCGGCATGAAGACCGCCAGCACGACGTATTTGGCGATCGTGGCCTGGAATCGCGACACCACCCACGCGGCGAGGAAGGCGGTGGCCAGGTTGACCAGGAGCCAGGGCAGACGCAATCGCACCGAACGCAGGGGCAGCGTGCCGAGATCCTCTTGCACATCGAGGTTGGCCAGGCGATAGAGGTCTTCGGTGGCCTGCTCCTGCACGACGTCGAGGACGTCATCGACGTGGATGGCGCCGGCGAGACGGCCGTCATCGTCGACCACCGGCATCATGAGCAGGTCGTAGCGGGCGAAGACCCGCGCCACCTCTTCCTCGGCGGTGTCGACGCGCACCGTCGCGACCTCGCCGGAGACGACGTCGCGGAGTTTGCGCTCGGGTGACGCCGAGACGAGCTGCCAGAGCGACACGATGCCGAGCAGGTGCTCGCGGTCGTCGACCACATAGAGATAGAAGAGGCGCCGTCCTTCCGCGAGGGCGCGGACCCGCTCGAGGGTCCGCGCCACGGTCTCTTCGGCGAAGAAGCGCGGCACGTCGGGATCCATCAGGCCGCCAGCCGTGGCTGGGCCGTAACGGAGCAGATTGCGCAGTTGTCCCGCGCTCGCGGGCTCGAGGCGCTCGAGAACGAGGTCGCGGCGCTCCGGTTCGACGCTCTCCAGCAGATCCACGCCGTCGTGCGAGGTCATCCGCCGGACGACGAGCGCCAGCTGGTCCTCGCTCAAGCGCTCGACGAGGCGTTTGCGGGTCTCGCCGTCGATCTCGCGCAGCGTCCGGGCGCCGAGCCGGAGCTCGAACAGGACGTCCCAGAGCGCCGACTGCTCGTCGGGGGTCAGCAGCGGCATGTACTGGGCGAGATCGGCGGGGTGGAGCCGCGCGATCAGGCGGCGCGCGGGCTTGTCCCCGGGCCGCCGCAGCAGGCGCAGGATCATGCGCTGACGCTGTCCCTGAAGCCCCCCGTGGGAGCGCTCGACGACCAGGGGTTCGGACATTGGGCCGATGTTAGGATGAAAACGAATGATTCAGGAGCTGTTTCACGTCGGCCCGATCGCCATCAGCCCGTTCGGGGTGATGCTCGTGGTGGCGTTCGGGGCCGCCTATCTTCAACTTTCGCACGGCTTACGGCAACTCCACATCGGAGACGCCGACGCCGCGAGCGCGCTCGTTTTCGCCGGCGGAGTCGGCGGCATCGTGGGCGCCAAGGTCTACTACGCGATCCTCTACGCCGACTGGCACCTTCTGTTCGAGCGCTACGGGCTGGTCTGGTACGGCGGCTTCGTGCTCGGCTCGGCCGCCCTGCTCTGGACCATGCACCGGCGCCGGCTGCCCTTCTGGGGGACGCTCGACGCCACGGCCCCGGCCCTGGCGCTCGGTTACGGATTGGGCAGGATCGGATGCTTTCTGGTCGGCGACGACTACGGCATCCCGACCCACCTCCCGTGGGGCGTCGCGTTCGCGAACGGTCTGCCTCCGACCACGGCGTGGAATCTGAGGCACGACTTCGGCGTGGCGATTCCGGCATCGGTCCCGGACGCGACGCTGCTCCGGGTGCATCCGACCCAGCTCTACGAGCTGTTGCTGGCCCTCGCGATCTGGCTGGTCGGCCGGCGCCTGCTCGAGCGGCGCCGCCATCCCGGGGAGGTCGCGCTGCCGGTTCTCGGGCTGCTGGCGGTCGAGCGCTTCGGCATCGAGATCCTGCGCGCCAAGGACGACCGTTTCCTCGGGCCGCTCACCCTGGCCCAAGCGATCAGCCTGGCGGTCCTCGTGCTGGTGATCGTCATCGGATGGCGGCGCCGGGCGACGGCCCGCGAGGCCGCGACCACCGCGCCGCCGCCCAGGCGATGACGGGCGGCCCTCGGCGGCTGCTCACGGTCGCCGGTTCGGACTCGGGCGGTGGCGCCGGAATTCAAGCGGATCTGAAGACCTTCGCGGCGCACGGCGCCTACGGGATGAGCGTCGTGACGGCGCTGACCGCCCAGAACACGATCGGCGTCCGAGCGGTAGCGGCCACCTCTCCGGAGATGGTCGCGGCGCAGCTCGATGCGGTGCTCGGGGACCTCGGGGTGGACGGAATCAAGGTCGGGATGCTGGCCGAGCGTCCCCTGGTCGAGGTCGTGTCGGACCGACTGCAGGGAGTCTCGCGGGTTCCGCTGGTCGTCGATCCGGTCCTGACCGCGACGGGAGGAGAGACCCTCCTCGAAGCCGCGGCTCTCGCCGCGTTGCGCGAGCGGCTGGCTCCTTTGGCGACTCTGCTGACTCCGAATCTCCCCGAAGCGGAATGCCTCCTGGAGGTCGGACACGACGAGCGCCACGACCTCGCCGAGCTGGCCCGTGAGCTCGGGAACCTGAGTCCGGCGGTGCTCCTCAAGGGTGGCCACGCGGCGGATGGAGACGAGATCGTCGATCTGCTCTGGGATGGAGAACAGGTCCACGAATTCCGGCACCGCCGGATCCGGAATCGCGTCGGCCACGGATCGGGTTGTACGCTCTCGGCGGCGATCGTGGCCCGGCTGGCGCGGGGCGAGGCCTTGGTGGCCGCCTGCGGCGGAGCCATCGAATGGCTGCAGGGCGCGTTCGAGAACGCCCCGCGGCTGGGCTCGGGTGCCGCGCCGCTCGATCCGTTGTGGAAGCTGAGAAGAGAAGGGAGATTTGCATGACCGCAGACCCGAAGACGCTGGACCTCTTGGTCATCGGCGCCGGTCCGGCCGGCATTGCGATCGGGGCGGAGGCCCGGCGCGCGGGGCTGGACGTCCTGCTGGTGGATCGTGGCCCCCTGGCGGCGTCCCTGGTCGGCTTTCCGACCGACATGACGTTCTTCACGACCCGGGACAAGCTCGAGATCGCCGGGATGCCCTTCGCGATCCCGGAAGACAAGCCGACCCGGCGACAGGCGCTCTCCTACTACCAGGGGATCGTCACCCACGATCGGATTCCCCTGGCTCTGTTCGAGGAGGTGACCTCGGTCGAGCGGGACGGTGCCGAGTTCCGGGTGCGCGGCCGCCGCCGCACCGGCGAGACCGATCGCCGGGCGCGCGCCGTGGCGTTCGCGACCGGCTATTTCGCGTGGCCGCGGCAGCTCGGCGTGCCAGGCGAGGACCTGCCATGGGTGCAAGCCCGCTATCGCGAGCCGTGGGGACACTTCGGAGAGTCCGTGGCGGTCATCGGGGGAGGCAACAGCGCCTGCGAGACGGCGCTCGAGCTCTGGCGTCACGGCGCCCGGGTGACGATCGTGCACCGTCGGGCCAGTCTCAAGCCCACCATCAAGTACTGGGTCCGCCCAGACATCGAGAACCGGATCTCCGAAGGCTCGATCCGCGCCTACTTCGAGAGCGAGGTGCGAGCCTTCGGGGACCAGGGCGTCGAGGTGGAGCGCGCCGGGGAGCGTTTCGTACTGCCCGTTCGAGCGGCCTACGTCCTGATCGGGTATCGGCCGTACACCGAGCTCTACGCGAGCGCTGGGGTCGCCGTCGATACCGGAACCCTCGTGCCCGAGTACGACGAGGCGACTTGCGAGTCCAACGTGCCGGGACTCTACGTGGCCGGCACGGTTCAGGCGGGACGCGACACCCACAAGATCTTCATCGAGAACTCGCGCGATCACGGCGTGAGGATCGTCCGCCATCTGCTCGCCCGGCTCGGCGTCATCGCGCGTCCGGAGGCGCCGTCGAGCTGAACGCAGAGGAGGCCGTCGGTCCGGAACGGCCCTTGCACTCCACGAGGGTCGCCGGCCGCGGAGGAGGAGGAGCCACAGCATGAGTCGCTTCCTGAGCTGCGTCGTACTGCTCGGCCTGGCCGGAGGCCCGAGTCTCGCCGCCCCGCCGGCTGCCCCTCCGCCGGCGCCGGTCTTTGGCGAGACCGTCGAAGTCCGGGTGGTCAACCTGGAGGTGACCGTCACCGATCGCAACGGCGTTCCGGTGACCGGACTCGCAGCGGGGGACTTCGAGCTGTCGATCGACGGATCCGAGGTCCCGGTCAAGTACTTCACGGAGATTCGCCGAGGCAGCGCCGTCGCCGCGGAGACGCCCTCAACCGAGACCGTCGCCGGGGTGCCCGATCTGGTACCGGGGAAGCCGGTCGGGACCAGCTATCTGGTTTTCGTCGACGATTTCTTCGCACTCTCCCGCGATCGCAATCGGGTGCTCACGTCGCTGCGCCAACAGGTTGCGAGGTTGCAACCCGAGGACCGGATGGCGGTCGTCGCATACGACGGCGCGAAGCTGGAGATGCTGACCAGCTGGACCCAGTCGTCGCGCGACCTCGAGCGGGTGTTTCGCGATGCGATGGACCGGCCGGCCGGCGGCCTGCGCCGCCTGGCCGAGCGGCGCAGCCTGCTCTCCGACCGCTCCTTCCGCCAACAGTTCCCGAGCCTCGCGGCGTCCCGCCGCGAGGCGCTCGACACCCGCCTGGACCTCAGCGAACGCGCTTATGCGGACACGCTGCAGAACCAGCTGCGGAACGAGGTCGCGGCGGTGACGGCGGCGCTACGCAGCTTCGCGAACCCCCCCGGCCGCAAGGTGCTGCTGTTGCTGGCGGGGGGGTGGCCGTACGACGTCGTGCAGTTCGTGGTCAATCAGACCAGTCGTCTCGCCACCGATCCCTCCATCGTGCCGGGCGAGAAGATCTTCGCTCCCCTGATCGATACCGCGAACCAGGTCGGCTACACGGTCTTTCCGGTGGATGTTCCGGGGATGACGTCGCAAGCGGTGAGCGACGTGGACTCCGTGCCCGGCGACCGCGAGCGATTTTCGGGCTTTCTGCGCGAGAACAACGAGCAGTACACCCTGGAGCGGGTGGCACGCGGCACGGGTGGAAAGGCGCTCTTGAACTCGCAGCGAATGCAGGCGCTGGTGCGAGCCGAGACGGCGACGCGGACCTACTATTGGATCGGGTTCGTGCCGCAGTGGGAGGGCAACGATCGGCGGCATCAGGTCGAAGTGCGGGTGCGCAAGCCCGGCCTCACGGCCCGCGCGCGGAGCGGCTACGTGGATTTCTCCCGCAAGAGCGAGATCTCGGCCGAAGTGGAGAGCGTGTTGCTCTTCGGGAGCGGACCTGGGGTCCAGCCGCTCGATCTGATGTTGGGCCAGCCGACCCGCGACCATGGCCACACGATGCGGGTGCCGATGTCCCTGTCGATCCCCACCTCGACCCTCACCCTGTTGCCGGGCGAGGGGGCCCGGACGGCCGACCTGGAGCTCCGCGTGGCCGCGGTCGACGAGCGGGGGGCGCGCTCCGAGATGCCGGTGGTGCCGATCCGGCTGTCGGTGCCGGACGAGCGGTCGCCGAGCGCCCGGGCCCGCTTCGAGACCACCCTGGAGCTGCGCCGGACCCGCAACCACGTGGTGGTGGCGGTATACGATCCGGTTTCCGGGACCCTCTGGTCGGCCACCGCCGACGTGCGTCCCTGAGCCGCGAGGGGAGACGACAAGAATCATGAAAGCACGACCGATTCGGGCACTGGCCTGGGCCGTCGCCGGCCTTGCGATGATCCTGGCGCCGGCCCGTCCGCAGAATACGGAGGGCGCCGGAACGCCTCCGGCGACGACCCAGCCGACCTCGGGGAGCGAGGCGGGAAGCACGGTGGGCACGACGAGCGCCGAGAGCGGGGAAGCTCCGGAAGGACAGTTCTTCGAGTCGATCGACGTCAACGTCGTCAACGTCGACGTCTACGTGACCGACAAGCATGGCAAACGGATCAAGGGCCTGAAGAAAGACGATTTCGAGCTCTTCGAGGACCGGAAGCCGGTCAAGATCAGCAACTTCTACACGGTCGAGGGGGGGCATCCGACCGCGGACGAGAAGGCGGCCGCGGCGACTCCGGCACCCGGAGCGTCGCCGACGGCCGCGCCGCCGCCGCCCGCCATGACGCCGCAAGAGGGCGACCTCCCCGAGGACCAGCGCCTTCATCTGGTCGTCTACATCGACAACTGGAACATCAAGCCGTTCGACCGCAACCGGGTCTTCATCGGCATCCGCAATTTCCTGCGCACCCAGCTCTCGCCGGGCGATCGGGTCATGTTGATGACCTACGACCGCTCGCCGCACATCCGGCGCCCGTTCACCGCCGATACCGCGTCCATCGCGTCGGCCCTCTTCGAGATCGAGAAGATCTCCGCCAACGGCCCGCGGCTCGACTCGGATCGCCGGGAGATCCTGAACGTCATTCAGAACTCTCAGGACATGAATTCCGCTTACGCCCGGGTGCGCTCCTACGTCGAGTCACTCCACAACGACCTCGACTTCTCGATCAATTCGATCCGCGATCTGGTGGATTCGCTCGCCGGCCTGCCCGGCCGCAAGGCGATCCTCTACGTCTCGGACGGCCTCGAGATCGTGCCGGGGGAGGATGCCTTCCACGCTCTGCAGGAGAAATATCCGCAAGCGACGAGCGTGATCCTGGACGCGCATCAGTACGACCTCTCCGCCCGTTTCCGCGAGCTCATCTCGGCGGCCAACGCGGATCGGATCTCGTTCTACACGCTCGATGCGGGCGGTCTTCGCATCTCGTCGGCCGCTTCCGCGGAGGACCGCGAGCCGGGTGCCAGCTCCTTCATCGATTCGGTCTACTGGTCGAACCTCCAGCAGTCGATCCAGATGATGGCCGACCGCACCGGCGGCATCTCGATCGTCAACACGAACAACCCGGCGGTCGGCCTGACCCGGATCGCCGGTGACTTCAAGAACTACTACTCGCTCGGTTATTCGCCGGCCCACGCCGGTGACGGGCGCTACCACAAAATCGAGGTCAAGACGAAGCGCAAGGACCTCGTCGTCCGCTTCCGCGACGGCTATCGCGACAAGTCGATCGAGTCCCGGATGTCGGACGGCGTGATGGCGGCCCTCACCTACGACGTGGCCGACAACCCGCTCGGCCTGATCGTGGATCGTGGGCGCGAGGTGCCGCGCGACGACGGGTACTTCACGGTGCCGTTCTCGATCCATATTCCGATCGGCAAGCTGGTCCTGATTCCGCAGGGCAAGCAGCAGGTCGCGCGCATTCGACTCTTCTTCGCGGCGATGGACGAGAAGGGGGGAGTCTCCGACGTTCAGCAGGCGCGCGTGCCGATCGAGGTTCCCGACGACAAGCTGCAAGATGCCCTGGGCAAGACCTGGCGGTACGACGTGCCCTTGATGATGCGAAAGGGTCCACAGCGGATCGCCGTCGGCATGCGCGACGAGCTCGGGCAGGTGTCGTCGTTCGTCGTGAAGTCGATCCAGGTCGGCGGATGAGATGAGAGGAGGAGGCGCCATGAAGGCTCGTGTTCGAGAAGTCGGCGAGGCGTTCGTCGGCGTCTGGAAGTCGGAGCTCGCGGCGCTCGCGGAGGACCTCGGTCGCTCCGGTCGCGCGCTGGTCCGCGCCCTGGCCCTGCTCGGCGTGGCGGCCGGCGTGGGCTTCTGGACCCTCGGGTTGATGCTCTATTTCGCGATCGAGCTGCTCGCTCTGGTCCTGCCGAGGTGGGGCGCGGTCGGCGTCGTGCTGGGCGCGTTGGTGCTCACCTTGCTGGTGCTGGCGCTCCTGGTGCGCGGTCGGCTGCGCGCCGTCGAGTCGCCCGCCGAGACGGTGCGCCGTCGAGTCGACGACCACCGCCGATGGTGGAGGGATCGTGTCGCGGGCGGGGATCCCGAGGAAACGTCACCGGATGGTCCGGAGGTGAAACCATGAGCGATCGGGTGGCGGCGAGCCGCCAACGCTTCGAGACCTCGCTCGACGACCTGCGACGGCAGATCGATCGTCAGTTCGGCGCGGCACCCCGAATCGCGCGCTGGGCGCTGCCACTGGTGGCCGGAGCGGTTGGGCTGGTCGCGGGTCTGGCGTTGCGTCGCAACCTGCCCCGCCTCGCGCGCCGACGCTGAAGCTTCGGAGCGCTCGATCAGGCGCCCTGCGGGCGCTTGAAGACCATGGCGATGTTGTCGGTCGCGCCGGTCTTGAAGTTGACCGAGGTGATGGCGACCAACTCCCACCCCTCGTCGCCCAGCCGGTTCATCTCTTCCGCCGCATGGGGGTCGAGGCGATAGTTCTCGCTCCGAATGTTGATGATCCGGTACTCCCACTTCGTCATGATGGGATCTCCCGGCCGCCCTCTCGGTGGGCGGTCTACCCTCCAGGCATTGTAAGCGAAGGCTAGAATTGAGCGCCGGCCGGCCCCCGGATCCACGCCTTCGTGAGTCCGGCACGAGCCCGGCCAAGGTGAGGGAATCGTGCGCGTTCTGACTCTGCAGGAGATTCGCGAGCTCGACCGGCGGACGATCGAGGAGACGGGGATTCCGAGTCTCGTCCTGATGGAAAACGCGGCGCTCGCGGTGGTCGAGGCCGTGGGTTCCCGTTACCCGGGAGCGCGCCGCGTCGGAGTGGTGGCGGGACCGGGCAACAACGGCGCCGACGGCCTGGCGGTGGCCCGCCAGCTCGACGCGCGCGGTTATGACGTCCAGGTGCTCTTCGCTCCCGGGGAGCGTCCGCCATCCGCCGAGTGCGCGACCCAGCGGAAGATCCTGTCGCACCTCGGGATCGAGGTGACGGAGCTCGCCGACCTCGACTCGGCGAGCCCCCTGCAGGAGCTCGAGCCGCCAGATCTCTGGATCGATGCCCTTTTCGGCGCCGGGCTGACGCGGCCCCTCACCGGTGTCTACGCGCGTCTCGTCGAAGCCTTGAATTCGTCCGCAGCGCCCATCCTGGCGGTCGATCTGCCGAGCGGCCTGGACGGCGACCGCCAACACTCGATCGGCCCCTGCATCGCGGCCGCGACGACCGTGACCCTGCTCGCGCCGAAGCCCGCTCTCGTCCTGCCGCCGGCCTGCGATCTGGCCGGCGAGGTCATCGTCGGCGATCTCGGATTCCGCTTCGAGGAAGGGGGAGGCGCGGGTGCCCTCCACGTCCTGATCGGCGACGAGTTGGGCGCGGCGGTCCCGCGGCGCGCCGCCGACGCGCACAAGGGGAGCTTCGGCCACGTCCTGCTGGTGGCGGGGTCGCGCGGCAAGGCGGGAGCGATGGTTCTCTCGGCTCGGGCGTCGGTCGTCGGCGGGGCGGGCCTGACCACGGTGGCGCTCGCCGCCGGGCTCGAGCTCGAGCTCGCGGCCGGTTGCCCGGAGGCCATGTCGATCGTCCTGACGGAGAGCGCCGGCGGAGCGCTCGAGGAGAGCGCGGCGGAATCGATTCTGGAGGCGGCCGCCGAACGAAGCGTTCTCGCGATCGGTCCGGGGATCGGCCGCGCGCCGGGCACGGCGAGCCTGGTGCGCCGCCTGGTGGCCGAGGTCTCGCGACCCCTGGTGCTCGACGCGGACGGGCTGAACGCCTTCGAGGACCGGCTCGACGAGATCGCGGCGCGCTCGAGCCCGAGCGTCCTGACGCCGCACCCGGGCGAGCTCTCTCGCCTGCTCGGACGCACCACGGCGGAGATCCAGGAAGACCGCCTGGGCGCGGTGCGGGAGGCCGCGCGGCGGTGCGGCGGCGTGGTGGTGCTCAAGGGACGGCGGACGCTGATCGCCACGCCCGACGGCGAGACCTGGGTCAACACGACCGGGAATCCGGGCATGGCCTCGGGGGGGAGCGGCGACGTCCTCACCGGGCTCATCGCCGCGCGCCTGGCTCAAGGGGACGAAGCGGCCTTTGCGGCCTGCCTTTCGGTACACTTGCATGGCCTCGCGGGAGACCTCGCTCGGGCTCGTCTGGAGGGGCCCGCGGTGCCGGCGGCGGAACTGCTCGCCGACTATGGCGGAGCGTTCGCCACCCTCGTTCGCGCATGAGAGCCTGGAGGTCCGGCAGCGTCGAGGAGACGCGACAGATCGGCCGCGAGCTGGCCGCGGAGCTGCTTCCCGATCGGACGCTCCTGTTGATCGGCGACCTCGGGGCCGGCAAGACGGTGTTGGTGCAGGGGTTGGCCTCGGGACTGGGAGTCGATCCGCGCGAGGTGCAATCGCCGACCTACACCCTGATGCGCGAGCATCGTGGAGAGGCGGCGCGGCTGATTCACCTCGATCTCTACCGGCTGCGACCCGAGGAGGTCGCCACCGGTGGCTTCGAGGAGGTGCTGCTGGGACCGGGCGTCAAAGCGGTCGAGTGGCCCGAACGGTTGCCTTTCGATGTGCCCGGGGCTCTGATCGTCGCGATCGCGAACGACGAGGGGATCCGGGAGTTACGTGAAATGACGTCGCTGCCGCGCTGAGCGGAGCGGCTCTCCGATCAATCTGGAAGACGCAGAGACTCTGCGAGGAGAAGGAAGATGGCGATTCGCAAGATTGGAGTTCTGGGCTGCGGCCTGATGGGTTCCGGCATCGCCGAAGTGGCCGCCAAGGCTGGATTCGACGTGGTCGTTCGAGAAGTCGCGCAGGACGTGATCGAGAAGGGGATGGCGCGAATCCGGCGCTCGATGGACAAGGCGGTCGAAAAGGGAAGGCTGTCCGCCGAGGATCGCGAGGCGGCGCTCGGCCGGCTGAGCGGCACCACCGACTTCACCCACCTCTCCGACTGCGATCTGGTGATCGAGGCGATCATCGAGAACGTGGAGGAGAAGAAGCGGGTCTACGCCGCCGTCGACGCGGTGGCGAAGGAGGGCGCGATCCTGGCGTCGAACACCTCCTCCCTCACGGTGACCCAGCTGGCGATGTCGACCCGCCATCCGGATCGTTTCGTCGGCCTCCACTTCTTCAACCCCGTTCCGGTGATGAAGCTGGTCGAGGTGGTGCGCACGCTGATGACCGACGAGGCGGCGCTCGCCGACGTGACGGAGTTCTGTCGCGCCCTCGGCAAGACGCCGGTGGCCTGCCGCGACAACTCGGGCTTCATCGTCAACCGTCTGCTGGTCCCCTATCTCCTCGACGCCATCCGGGCGCTGGAAGAGGGCGTGGGTTCGGTCGAGGACATCGACGAGGCGATGAAGCTGGGCTGCGGCTATCCGATGGGACCGTTCACGCTACTCGACTTCGTGGGGCTCGACACGACGTACTACATCGCGAACATCATGTTCGACGAGTACCGGGAGAAGCGGTTCGCGCCGCCGCCGCTGCTCAAACAGATGGTGCAGGCCGGGCGGCATGGCAAGAAGAGCGGCCGGGGTTTCTACGACTATTCGAAGAAGTAGCCGTCCGAGCCCGCGCGGCACGGCGACGAGGCCCGCCGGGTCGCCACGCCGCGCGGGGGCGGGTACTTCGGGAGATTTGATAAAATTTCCGCCAGCTTGAGTCCCTTCCGATTCCGTCTCGCCCCACTCGTCCAGCGATGAATCAACTGACCCTCGCCGAGGGGGGGATCGAACAGCTGTTCGGAACTCGCGACGAGAACCTGCGTCGGATCGAGGCGGCCTTCGGCGTTCAGGTCTCGGCACGCGGCAACCAGGTCTTCGTGTCGGGCGAGCCGGCCGGAGTGAGCTCCGCGGAGCGGGTTCTCGGCGAGCTCTCGCAAGTGGTCGAGCGCGGCTATCGGATCAAGCCGGAGGACGTATCCACGGCCATCCGGGTGGTGAGCGAGAATCCCGCCGCGTCGTTGATCGACTTCTTCCTCGAAGGGGGACCGGCGGCTTCGATCCGCCGGCTCATCCAGCCCCGCAGCCTCAATCAGCAGATCTACGTGCGGGCGATGGCGGACCACGACATGGTCCTCGCCATCGGACCGGCGGGGACCGGCAAGACTTACCTGGCGGTCGCCGCGGCGGCGGCGGCGCTGGTCGAGAAGCGGGTCAAGCGTCTGGTCCTGGCACGCCCCGCGGTCGAGGCGGGCGAGAAGCTCGGCTTTCTGCCCGGCGATCTGGCCGAGAAGGTCAATCCATATCTGCGGCCGCTGCACGACGCGCTGTATGACATTCTGGGTTTCGACAAGGCGGCGCGGATGATGGAACGGGGCCTGATCGAGGTGGCGCCGCTCGCCTTCATGCGGGGCCGGACCCTGAACGAGAGCTTCGTGATCCTCGATGAAGCGCAGAACACGACCAGCGAGCAGATGAAGATGTTCCTGACCCGCATCGGGAACCAATCGAAGGCCGTCATCACCGGCGACATCACGCAGGTGGACCTGCCGCGCAACACCACTTCGGGCCTCAGGGAAGCGATGGAAGTGCTGCATGGCGTGGAGGGCATCGGGTTCGTCGCCTTCGAGGAGCGCGACGTGGTGCGTCACGCCCTGGTCCAGAAGATCGTGGCGGCCTACGAGCGCTACTCCCGCCGCACCGAGGCGGAGGAGTGAACGCCGCCGACCCGGCGCGATCTCCGCACGACGTGGAGGTGCTCCTGTTGGGCCGGTCGCGCTTTCCGGACGCCGGTGGCCCGGGGCTCGCCGAATGGCTCCAGCGTCTGACGGGCGATCTCGCGCCGGCTTCGGACAGCCTGGCCGTGCGCTGGGTCGGCGATCGGACGATGCGGCGCCTCAACCGTGAGTTTCGTGGCCAGGACAAGACGACGGACGTGCTCTCGTTTCCGGGCGGTGCGACGCCGGACGGTCGACACCTCGGCGACCTCGTGATCTCGGTGCCGGAGGCGCGTCGACAGGCGGCGGCACAGGGGCACTCGGTCGAGCGCGAGCTGCGGATTCTCCTTCTGCACGGATTGCTCCATTGTCTCGGGCACGATCACGAGACGGACGACGGCGAGATGAGCCGGCTGGAGAGGCGGCTGCGCCGCCGCTGGATCGACCTGCCATGAGCGTCTGGATCTGGTCCGGCTTGGTGTTGCTGGCCCTGGTGCCCATGCTCGCCATGTCGACCGCGCTGCTCGAGCGCTCCGGTCTGATCCGGATGCGCCACTGGGTGGAGGAGGCGGGGGGGCGTCTGCGCTCGCTCTACGAACGCCCGGCGCGTTTCGAAGCCTTTCGATACCTGCTCAACCTGCTCGCCAAGGTGGCTCCACTGATGCTCTTCGGGGTTCTGGCGAGAGCGCTGCAGCTCGCCGGCGAGCGACATCCTCTGGCGTTGGCAGGCTGCGTGGTCGCGGCGGCGGTCGCGGTCAGCGAGTTGGCGAGTCGCCGGCTGGTGCGCCGCGATTCGGAAGAGGCGCTGCGCCGCATGACCGGTCTCTACCGGGTGATGCTCTTCGCATTGACGCCTCTGGTGCTCGTCGCGGCGCCACTCGTGCCGCGGGCCGTCGAGCACGTCGATTCCGACGAGCCGGAGGAGGAGGCATCGGAGGAAGAGGTCGAGGCGTTCATCGACGTCGGAACCCGGGAGGGCATTCTGGAGCCCGAGGACCGCGAGTTGGTCTGGGGCGTGGTCGACTTCGGGGATACCCAGGTGAGGAGCGTCATGACGCCGCGGGTGGATGTCGTGGCGGCGCGCCTCGACCAGCCGCTCGAACAGCTGGTGCGCCTGGTGGTCGAGCATGCGGTCTCGCGGCTGCCGCTCTATCGCGAATCGATGGATCAGATCGTGGGCATCCTCCACATCCGCGATCTGCTCGCCGGCCTGGTTCACGACCCGCGACCCGCCGCCGGCGACCTCGCCAAGCCCCCCTTCCTGGTGCCCGAGACCAAGCTGCTCGGCGACCTCCTGCGCGAGTTCAAGGCCAGGCATCAGCAGATGGCGATCGTCATCAACGAGTGGGGTGGCACCGAGGGCGTGGTGACGGTCGAGGACCTCGTGGAGGAGATCGTGGGCGAGATCCAGGACGAGTACGACGAGAGCGAGCCCGAAAACCGGCTGCTCGCCGACGGCAGCCTGCTTCTCGACGGGCGCGCCCCGTTGGAGAAACTGGAGAAGTTCTTCGGGGTCGAGATCGGAGGGGAGTCGATCGAGACCGTGGGAGGCCTGGTCTCCGGGCTGGCCGGCCGGGTACCCCAGCAGAGCGAGACCTTCGACTATGCGGGACTGCGCTTCGAGATCGAGAACGCGGACGACCGCCGGGTCCTGGCCTTGAGAGTGCGTCGTCCCGATGCGTCCACGGAGACCGGCGATGCCTCCTAAGGCGGGCACGGTCGCCCTGATCGGCCGCCCGAACGCCGGCAAGTCGACGCTGCTCAACCGGCTGCTCGCCGAGAAGGTGGCCATCGTCTCCGACAAGCCGCAGACCACCCGGAACCGGATCATCGGCATCCTGTCGACCGAGCACGGCCAGATCGTCTTCTTCGATACGCCGGGCGTGCACCGCCCGCTGCATCGCTTGAACAAGAGAATGGTCGAAGAGGCGCGGGCTGCGCTCTCCGAGGCCGATGTCGTGGCGCTCATCCGGGACGTTTCGGAACCGTTCGGCAAGGGGGAAGCCTTTCTGCTCGATCTGGTGGCGCAAGCGCGTCAGCCCAAGGTCGCCATCCTCAACAAGATCGACCTCGTGGCCAAGCCGAAGCTCTTGCCGGAGATCGCCCGCTACGCGAAAGGAGACCGTTTCGCGGCGATCGTGCCGGTCTCGGCGATGACGGGCGACGGCGCCGAGGAGGTGCTCGAGGAGCTCTGGAAGCTCCTGCCCGAAGGGCCGCCGCTCTACGACCCCGAGCTGCTCACCCTTCATCCCGAGCGCTTTCTCGTCGTCGAGCGCATCCGGGAGAAGGTTCTGCAGACGACCCGCGAGGAGCTTCCGTTCACGACTGCCGTGCTGCTCGACGAGTGGGACGATCCCGGCCCGCCACGAGCGCTTCGGCTCGCCGCCTCGATCCTGGTCGAGCGGTCCAGCCACAAGGGCATCCTGATCGGCCGGCGCGGCGAGCGGATCAAGGAGATCGGGACGGCCGCGCGGCTGGATCTCGAGGAGTTCCTGGGGCGCAAGGTCCACCTCGACCTGCGCGTCAAGCACGAGCCCGGCTGGCGCGAGAACCCACGACTGCTCGGCGAGCTCGATCGTGACCTCCACGCGCCCCGGGAGTAGAGCGGCGCGCTCGCGACTCCTCGGCGGCGCCGCGCTGGTCGCGGCCGTGGTCGGCATCTTCGCCCTCTACCTGCCGCGCGACGTCATGACGGGCCGGCGGCAGCTCTACGGCGCCGACTTTCTGCAGACCCACCAGTATCGCCTCGAGTTCTTCCGCGAGGCGGTGTCCAGCGGCTACTGGCGGGTGCCGGCCTGGTACCCGCGCGAGGCCATGGGCACGCCGTTTCGCGCCGATCCGCAGAATTTCCCGTGGAGCCCCACCCGGCTGCCGCTGCTTCTCCTGCCACCCGCCGCGGCGTACGCGCCCGGGGTGCTGCTCGACGCCCTGGCGGCATTGCTGGCGGCCTACTTCCTGGCGGTGGAGCTCGGGCTCTCGCGCTGGGCTGGCGCGGCAGTCGGATTCACCTTCGCCGCCAGCGGGATGTTCGCCTCGCGGGTGATGGCGGGGCAGCTCCCGAATCTCGACGGGTACGCGGCGTTGCCGCTGCTGCTCCTCCTCGCCGAGCGGGCGGTGAGGCGCGAATCGGCGGACTCGCGCCGGCGGCTCGTGGCGCTCGGGGTCGCGACGGCCTGCGTCGCGCTCACCGGCCATCCTCAGTTTCCCGCATACTCGATCGTCCTGGCGGCGATCTACCTCCTCTGGCGGGCGGGGCGTCGCGCCGCGAGGCCTCTCGCCGCCATGGTGCTGGGTGGCGCGACCACGCTGTTCTGTTGGTGGCCGGCGTTTCTCCTGGTGATCCGGAGCGCGCGTGCGCTTCCGCTCGCCCGTCCCGGCAACGACGTGCCGTTTCCCTGGGCGCGGCTCGCCGCGCTCTTCGCTCCCTGGAGGGACGGCTGGCCGGCAGCCGTGCTGCGGCACCCGGCGGTGGCGTTCCACGGTTTCGTCTCCGACGCGGTCTTCTGGGAGACCTCCGACTACGTCGGTCTCCTTCCGTGGGTGGCGCTCGCGGTACTGACCGTCCTGGTGGTCTGGCGTCGCCAGCCAATCTCGCGGCGAGCCCTCTTCTACGTCGTCGCCCCACTGGTCTGCGTGATCCTGGCGATGCCGTTCGCGCAGGCTCCGCTGGCGGCGATTCATGTACTCGTCTTCCGGAGCCCGGCCCGTCTCTTCATCGTTCCGGTGCTCGCCCTGGCACTCGCGTTCGGTTTCGCGGTCGACCGGCTCGGGGCTCGCGCCGGGGCGCTGGGGCTCGGGGCGGCGCTCGTGCTGATCGCGCTTCAGGCCGGCGACCTGGTCGTGCACGCGGCGCCCTTCGTGCGCTCGACCGTCGCGCTCCGCGCTCCGCGCCCGCGCATCGAAGCGGTGCTGGCGCGAGACGGTGGGGCGTCGCGGGTCGCCTTCGATTACAACCTGCCGATTGCGCCCACGCGGCGCTACGACGACGTCGGATTCTTCAGCTCGTTGCAGCTGGCGTCGACCTATCGGGCGCTGCTCGCCCTCGCCGGGGCGCCGCCGACCGCGAGCGTCCAGTACTTCTCCGGCGCGCGCGAACTGCCGGCGCCCGCGCTGGCCAATCTCGGGGTCCGCTACGTCTCCGGGCTCGTCGAACGTCCCGACCTGAAGCTCCTCTTCGTCGAAGGAGGCGTGCCGCTCTACGAAGTCGAACGTCCAGTGGCGCGGGCCTCGTTCTTCCCGGAGAGCTCGGTCCGCCTGTGGAGCGAGCGCGACATGCCGACGCTGCTGAGCCGGCCCGACACCCGTCTCGACCGGCATCTCTACCTGCGGCTCGCCCGGGAGCCGGAGAGCGCGGAGCGTCACGAGGGGGAGGGGAGCCGTCCGCTGACTTTCCGCCGCCCGACCCCGGACTCGATCGAAGTCGACGACGTCGATGCCGCGCAGGCCGGCTACGTGCGCTTGCTGGAGGCTCACGATCCGGGGTGGAGCGCCGAGGTCGACGGCCGGCCGGCGCGGGTCCTGCGTTCGGAGGGTTTCCTGCTCGCGGTGCACGTGCCGGCGGGGACTCGCCGGATCGTCTTCCACTATGCGACGCCGGGAGGCACGGCCGGCTGGGTCCTCTCTCTCGTCGCGTTGCTGGCCTTCGTCGCGTTCGTCCGCAGAGCCGAGCCCTGAGCCGGCCGAGCAGGACGGCGTCGGCGGGCCGCTCAGGCGAGGGGATTCTCGGCGACCAGCTTGCGCACCATCGCGATGTTGTCGCGATGACCCGTGTAGCGGGCGATGACGCGACCCCGGATCGGAAAGCCGAGCAGGTAGAGATCGCCGATGACGTCGAGGATCTTGTGGCGCACGAACTCGTCGGGAAAGCGGAGCTCCGTGTTGATGACCTCGTCTTCACCCACCAGGATGAAGTTGTCGAGGCGCCCCCCGGAGCCGAGACCGAGCTCGTTCATCATCTTGAGGTCGCGCATGAATCCGAAGGTGCGCGCCCCCGCGATCTCGTCGCGGTAGGCGGAGAAATTGGTCAGCTCGAAGTCGCAGTGCTGCTCGCCGATCGGCGCCGGATAGCGCAGGGAATACGAGACCGCGAAGCCGTCGTAGGGCTCGAGGACGAGCGACTTCGGGGCCTCTCCGACCTCGTAGCGTCGATCGACCACGAACTCGTGGCGGGGCTCGGGCTGGTCGACCACGCCCACCTCCTCCAGGGCGCGGCAGAACTCGATCGCCGAGCCGTCGAGCACCGGCACTTCGCCGTGGCACTTGACGAGGAGATTGGAGACCCCGGCGGCGTGCAGCGCGGAGAGCAGGTGCTCCACGGTCCGGATCGTGGCGCCGCGCGTGCCGAGCGTAGTGGCGTAGTCGGTGTCGCCGACCGCGGAGACGTGGGCCGGGATCGATTCCGCGGTGGGCAGGGAGACGAAATGGATCCCGCTCCCCGGAGGGAGGGGCTGCAGGACGAGGCCGGTGCGGCCGCCGGAATGGAGCCCCATGCCGTAGAGCACCGTCGACTGACGGAGGGAGCGCTGCGGAATCGAGCTCTCGACGAGATGGCGCAGGCGGGGCGGCGGTACGCGGACGGGGTCGCTCGGAGTCGGCGCGCGGTCCAGCGAAGGGGGAGCCGTCGCGCCCGGAGCGGCGGCGCGGCGCGCGGCGGCGGCCGCGCGCGCGGCCTCCACCACCTGGTCGTAAGAGGGGGGCTTCTCGAGGTAGTCGTGGGCGCCCATCTTGATCGCCCGCACGGCGGTCGCGGTCGTGCCGTGCCCCGACAACATGACCACCGCGGCTTCCGGGTCCAACTCCCGCAACAGGGTCAGCGTTTCCAGCCCGTCCCGGTCCGGCAACCAGACGTCGAGAAAGACGACGTCGGGGCGGTGGGTCCGGTAGAGCTCGAGCGCCTTCTCGCCGGAGTCCGTGACCAGGGTGTCGAATCCCTGGTCGGAGAGCACTCCGGAGAGGGTTTCGAGAATCGCGGCTTCGTCGTCGACCAGCAGGGCGAGGGGCTTCATGGGCGGGGGAGAGTGTAGCTCGAAGCGGGCCGGGTCGCCCCGTTCCGCATGCTATTCTGCCGCGCCCCATGGAAGGCCAGATGGCGCGTCGTCAGGAAGCCTTGGCCGAGACCCTGGCCAAGTACCTCGAACGGGGGGCGCAGGCGAACGTCGCGCGCCTTCTCGGACGGGTCCGTCCCCAGGACGTGGCGGTGCTGCTGCGCGGCCTCGTGCCGGACCATCGGCTGGCCGTCTTTCGGATCCTGATCGACGAGTTTCCCGACGCGGCCGGCGAGGTCCTCACCGAGATGGAGCCGGCCCAGCGCCTCGCCCTGCTCGAGGAGCTGCCGGCCGAGCAGGTCGCCACGATTCTCGACCGCATCCCGGTCGACGACGCGGTCTTCGTTCTCGACTCGCTCCCCCCCGATCTGCGCGACCGGCTGATCGAGCTGGTCGATCTGCGCGATCTCGCCGCGGTGCAGGTCCAACTCGGCTACCGCGATTCGAGCGCCGGCCGGCTCATGGATACCGAGTTCTTCGCCCTGCCGGAGACCACTCTGGTGCGTCAGGCGATCGAGGCGATCCAGGAGCAGCGCGACGTCGAGATGATCTTCTACCTCTACGTGGTCGATCGCGACAGTCATCTGGTGGGGGTGACCTCGCTGCGCCAGCTGCTGCTCTCGAAACCCGACCAGACCCTCGCCGACATCATGCAGCGCTCGGTGATCAAGGTCCACGTGGACACGGACCAGGAGGACGTGGCTCGCCAGGCGGCGCGCTACGACCTGCTGGCGGTTCCGGTCACCGACGACCAGAACCACCTGGTCGGCATCGTGACGGTCGACGACATCATCGACGTGGTGAAGGAGGAGGCCACCGAGGATCTCCTCAAGATGGCGGGCACGTCCGAGAGCGAGCTGCTCTACGAAGGGCGGGCGTTCTCGATCGCCCGCCTTCGTCTCCCTTCCCTGTTGATCAGCTTCGCGGGTCTGCTGGTCACCGGAGTGCTGCTCGAACGCTTCCAGGTGCGATTCCAGGACGCCATGTTCCTGCTCGCCTTCGTGCCCGTCATCATGGGTCTCTCCGGTTCGATCGGCAGCCAGGCCTCCGCGGTCGTATTGCGCCGGCTCTCCACGAGCAAGCATGGCGCTGGCGAGGCCGCGCGTCCGGTCGCCGCATTCCTCTTGCAACAGCTCCGGGTGGCGGCGATCCTGGGTCTCGTCTGCGGCGGCCTGGCCGGCGGCGCGGCGGCGCTCTTCAAGGGGAACGTGCTGCTCGGCCTGCTCGTGGGGGTCGCGCTGCTGCTGGCCCTGGAGCTGGCGGCGCTCTTCGGCGTGGCCGTGCCCTCGCTGCTGGCCCGCCTGGGTCTCGACCCCGCGATCGCCAACGGCCCGCTGCTCACCACCGCCAACGACATCGCCGGCATTCTCATCTACTACGGTCTCGCCGCCCTCTTGCTGAGACGCTTCGTTTCCTGAGCCGGCGCTGGACGCCGCCGCGCCCCGCGCTCAGGGTGTCTGGACGACGCTCCAGCCGGTGAAGTCGCCGGAGTCGAACGAGCTGACGAAGACCGTCTGTAGGATGCGAACCTGGTAGTCCTCGACTTCTCCGTCATCGGCGGCGCCGAGCGGGGATAGTCCACCCGCGGTGGAGAGACGGAAACGCGCGAAGGTGAGACCGAGCGTCGCGTCCGCGGGGACGTCGACCGTCAGCGCCTGATCGCCGGCCGTGACGGGGACGCTCGTGGCGACCCGCTCGGCACCTTCTCCCCAGATGCCGTCGCCGTTGAAGTCGATCCAGGCATCGAGCAGCCCGGTCGCGGTCGCGGTGATCGTCAGATCGCCCGACTGGCCCACCACGAGGAGTGGGAACTTCACGCCGTCGTCGTCGTTGCTGCCATCGGAGTCGTCGCCCGTCGCGGTGGCGCTGGGCTGTCCGTCGCCGTCGCCGTCGCGCGTGGCGCCGAGCCAGAGCGTTCCGACCATGGCGTGCCGCGCGCCGTCGTCCGCGAAGAGGGTCGGGTAGGGGGAGTCCGGCGCGTCGCCGAAGTCGAAGGGCACCATCTCCACCGCGCCGATGTCGCAGCGCGCCGTGCCGTCGCCGTCGCCGTCGAGCGGGCGGGTCTGTCCCGCCTGGTCCGAGTCGCTGCACAGCCAGGTCTCGCCGGCGTCGGGCGTCTCCGGGTTGCCGGCATCGACGACCGGGCTGCCGGGCAGGGGGAGCTGGCTGAGGCCCAGGCCGCCGTTGTCCTGCAGGGAGCCCACCTGAGGATCGACTCCCGTGAGGTTGCCCGTGGTGACGCCCCCGATCGGGCAATCGCTGGTCGAGCCGACGAGGTTGTATCCCTCGGAGGTCCAGGCCGTATAGGCGTGGCAGTCGGGCCCCGTTGTTGCGCTGTTGCCGGCGAGGATCGTGTTCGAGAGGAAGACGGTATTGGACCACTTGTAGAAGCCGCCCCCGATATAGGCGCTGTTGCCGGTCACGGTGCAGTCGCGCAGGATGATCTGGATCGTCGTGTTGCCCGTCGAGATGCCGCCTCCGCCACCGCTCGAGGTGCTGGCCTGATTGCCCGAGATGGTCAGGTCCTGGGCGACGAACGAGGCGTTGCTGGCGACGACGACCCCGCCGCCCGACCACGAGGCGATGTTGTTCGAGATCGAGCCGCGGTGGATCTCGACCAGCGTCTGGTAGACGTCGATTCCGGCGCCGCTGGCGCTCGCCGTGTTGCTCTCGATGGCCGAATCGTAGATATAGGTCGGATTCGAGGTCGTGTAGAGGCCGCCACCGTTGCCGTTCTCGTGGTTGTCCAGCACGCGCACCCGGGTCAGCGTGAGCGGGGCCTGGTTGTAGATGCCGCCGCCCCCGGCCCCATCCCCCTCGTAGCCGTGCTGGAGGGTGACGTCGCGCAGCTCCACGGGTTGCAGGCTGGGGAGGAGCGCCATTTGCAGGACCCGGTCCATGTTGTTCGCATCGATGATCGTCGTCCGCGCGTCGTCTCCGCGGATCAGGAGGCCGTCGGTGATGTCGAGGTCCCCAGTCCCCTCCGTGTCGGGAGTGGTCTTGTCCAGGGTGCGCAGATAGGTTCCCGCGGGCAGGTCGATCTCGTCGTTGCCGACCAGGGCGTTGGTCTCCATGACGGCGGCGCGGAGCGAGCAGTGGCCGTTCGTGTCCGCGCAGGTGCCGTCGCCGGGGGTGACGTCGACCGTGTCGTCGGTGGTGTCGACGGTGAAGGTGACGGCGCGGGCGGCGGGCGAGGCGAGGGCCAGCACGAGCGCGGCCGGAGCGAATAACCGGAACTGGCGAGTGGCGCGTGATCGCATCGGAACCTCCTCTGGGAGTGCCCTCGAGGCTAGCCAGTGGGAGGCGCCTCCCACATCCCGGGAATGCGGGATACGGAGGCGCCGGATCGAGGCTCAGCGGACTTCGAACAGGGCGCTCCCGTCGATCCGGGTCCCTCCGGCGGCCAGGGTCACGTCGAAGGTGTAGAGACCCGGCGCGGCGTCGAGCGGGACGCGGACCGGCTTCGACGAGACGTGGTCGCCGGCGTCGCGATCGAGCGCGTCGTGCAGCTGGATGATGACCTTGCCGTCTTTGGACAGGATCCGGTCCTCGGAGACTCGGGCCCCGGCACCGGTTCGGTAGCTCACCACCAGCTCGACCTGGTCGCCGCGCCGTACCTTGGGCGGACGGACGGAGACGGCGAGGATCTCGAAGTTCGCCGGCGCTGCCTCAGAGGGAGCGGGTGAGACGTCGGCGGTGATCCGCTCCTGGTCGGGGGAGCGATCCGGGAACTTCGGGTGGACCGGAGCGGGAGCGGCGGCGCATGCGAAAAGCGTCGTCAACAGACCGCCGGTGGCCAGAAGGTTGCCGAGTGTCGACGGGCAGAGGGGGAATCGCTTCGGATGCATGGTTGTAGTCTCCTTTTGTTTCTCAGACGTTGGGTCGACAGGGGGTCTCGGAGACGAGCACGCCCGCGATCCGCGCCAAGTTAGACGTCCAACTGGAAGTTCCGCGGATCTTCTGGCCGCAGACCCAGCTCTTGGCGGCTTCCTCGCTCGCGAAGCCGCCCCGCAGGACATGGGCGTTCGGGGCTTGGCCGCTCTTGCCGATGTGCAGAGGCTGGGGGACCTCGTCCGGGCGGACGAAGGGATAGATGTCGCGGAAGGCGGCGTCGCCCTTGCAGCAGGTGTACTCGCCAGGCAGGAGGTAGACCGCCCACGAGGCCGCAGCCCCGGCCCCCGCGCCGGAGCCTCCACCGGGAACCTTGACGCACAGACCCTTGAGCCAGCGGTAGCCGGGACAGGTGCAGGTCGGTTCGGGGCTCCAGGCGTTCGCGAACTTCCATTGGGTGGAGCAGCGGTCGAGTCCGCCGCTACGGGCTGGAGCCCCGGAGGCACGGGGTGCCGCCGCCGGCGGAGCGGCAGCCGTTCCCCCGCCCGGGCTGACCTGCTTCAGGACCTGGAGCAGGGCAGGAAGCAGCGCCGCAGCCGCCTGCCGCGACGCCTCCTGCGAGTGGACGAGGTGGGCGTTGAATCCGTCGTTGATCGCTTTCGCTGCCGTCCGGACCGCGTCGTACATGCAGGTCGGCGCGACCTGGGTGGCTCGGCGGGCGAGGGCGCCGGCGTGCTTATAGTCGTTGGCCAGAGCGGCGCTCCGGGCCTGCTGCAACAGGCTCGCCGTCTCTTCCTGGCGGGATGCGAGATCACGCAGCCTCGCTTCGTTCGAGGACAGCCAGGGATGGTCGGGATGGCGACGGCCGAGCTCCTGGGCGCTGCGCAGCGCATCGCCGTAGCGGCAGGCCGACGCCGCATCGACCGCTCCCTGAATCCACGGCGTCGCGTCGTCGTCTCCGTCGGAGCCCGCGGTCCCACCGGTCGTTCGCACCGGTCCGGCCTGCCACCCCCCCGCGACGGAAGGCGGAGCTCCGCCAGCGGTCGACGGGGAAGGGGGTGAAACGGGCGTGGCAGGTTGGCCGACGTGCCTCATCTGGTCGAGCGCAGCGCCGACGCAGATCTCGGCGGCACTCTCGTCCGCCTCGAGGCGGACGATCTCGGCCCGCGCCGCGGCGAGCGCGCTCTCGATCGCATCGGGCGAAGGGCTCGTCGTCGCGGGCTCGGGGGGACAGCGCTCGATCGTCTCCCGAGCCGCCGTGAATCGCTCGGACAGCACCTCCTCGGAGCTCGCAACGTTGGCCGGCTCGCCAGGAGCCCCCAGGTGACCCGACAGCTGTTGCACCGCGGCGTCGAGGCGCGCCGAACAGTCCCCGACCGAGCCGAGCCGGCGTTCCGCCTGCTCTTGCAGGTGTCGGGCCTCCTCACCGCGAGCGTCGCGCAAAGCCTCGCGCGCCTTCGCGGCCCGCCCCTCGGCGAGCAGCTGGGTCCGTCGGATCCGGCCCGCGACGGCGTCGAAAGCGGCCAGCGTCGCGCGGCAGGAGGCCGACCTCCGGGAACTCTCGGAAAGCAGCGGGATCGCTCCCCGCAGCCGTTGGCGGGCGCCCTCGAGGTGCGATTCTCCGGAATCCGTCGGCCGCGACTCGCGGGCCGCGCGTAGCTGCTCGAGCCTGGCGAGTGCGGAGCGCGCGGCCTGGGCGGCGGCTCGCACCCGGGCACCGCCATCCGCGGCCTGGCGAACGCTCGCTCGCGCGGCGTCGAGCGATGTGGTCGGAGCGAAATCGCAGGCCGCGGTGCTGGCCGCGTCGGCCGCCGCGACCTGTTCCTCCACCCGGCGGGCAAGGTCGGGCGCCGACTCCGTGGCCGCCGGTCCACCACCGGAGGTCGCCGTCCGGCAGTCGCTCAGCGTCCGCAGGTCGTCGTCGACTCCCCGGGTCCGCGCTTCCAGATCGTGCAGGGCCTGGCAAGACGCGGTGGCGTCCCGGAGGCGTGCCGGCAGCAGCTGACAGAGATTCTCGGCCGACTGCGCGAAGAGATCGAGGTCGTCGAGCGGCTGACGGGCGGCGTCGATCGCCCCCTGGTCGGCGACTCCGGCCGGAGCCGGCGGAGGAGGCGTGCCGCCGAGCCGCTTCCAGATCACCCCGAGGCGCTGTTCGACGGTGAGCAGAGCGCCACGGGTCGGCTGCGCGCTGGCCCGCAGCTCGTCGCACCAGGACTTCCGGGCCTCCTTCTGGACCGTGGTGACGTCGTGGTCGAGGCAGAAGAGCAGGTCGCCGGTCGGATAGCAGCTCTCGAACAACTTCCGGACGTCCGGGTAGGCACGGGCGAACGTCGAGTAGGCGTCGGAGCCCAGGCTCAGACGGCCGTCGCTCGAGAAGACGCGGCTTCCGGTGACCAGCGAGTCCTCGATCGACTGATACGCGGCGTCCGGGCTGACGCCTCTCCGACGTTTCGCGGCGTAGGACTGGTAGAGGCGGTTGCCCGCGCGGTATTCGATCTGGTGGCCGAGCCCTCGGAAATACTCGCTCTCGAGCTCGAGCGCCGCCACGTAGACGTGTCCCGGGCTGACGCCGAGGGTCGCGGCGGCGCCGCTGCCGCCTCCCACCGCGTAGTTGACGACCTCGCGGGCGAGCGTCTCGGCGGCCGTGACCGATGCCGTCTGGATGTCCGTCTTGGCGCGCTCCCAGGCCACGTCGGCGACCTCGCACCAGTCCCGACGAGGGTCGAGGATCGCGCGTCCGATCGCTTTCAGGCTGTCTCCGTGCGCGGCGATGCTCTTGAAGACCAACAGCCCCGCGCCGCGCTTGTCGAGCTTCTCCTCGATGCTCTCCTGGAGCTTGTTGGAGATCTCTCCGAAGCCCCACTGCAGCACGCCCTGCCCGCCCGCGTCGTATTCGCCGGCCGCGAACTGCTCCGCGGCTTGGCGCAGCCGGACGACGTCGGCTCGCGACAACATCGAAAGCCATTTGCGCACGGTCGGGTCGTCGGGGCCGTCCTTGCGGGCAGTCTCGGTGTTGGTGTTGGGAACGAGTTGCGCGTCCTCTTTCTCGAGATCGCTCTCGAGGATCTTGCGCAGTTTCTCGGCGACCGCGCTTTCGGTCGTGGTCGAGGCGGTCCCCGGGGCGCTCGCGAGCGAGAGCGCCAGGGCCATCCAGACCAAGCCGGAGCGCCGAAAGGACATGCGGATCCCCTCTCTGGAACGCGGCCAATCTAGCGCGGGGCGCCCCGCAGCGGCATCCCGCGATCGCGCGATGGGCGGCGCGAGCTCCGGGTCGGGGCGCGGTATCGTCGGCGCGATGCGGAGCTACCAGGGCGAGGCGCTCTTGCTCGAGGTGAACGACCTGCAGGAGGCGGATCGGGTGGTCGTCTTCCTGAGCCGCGAATACGGCAAGAAGCGGGGGGCGGCGCGCGGCGCCAAGCGAAAGTTCAGCCGCTTCTCGGGTGAGCTCCAGCCGCTCGCCCGGGCGCGGGTGCACTGGTTCGAGAAGGAGGGGCGAGATCTCGTCCGCATCTCGGCGGTCGAGCTGATCCGGGCCCCCAAGCGGCTTCAGACTTCCCTCGAAGGGCTCCTGGCGAGCGCCTACCTGGGCGAGTCGGTGGCCACGTTCGCCCCCGAGGGAGAACCGGCGGAGCGCATCTTCCGCCTGCTCGACGCCACGGTGAGCGCGCTGGAATCGGATGTGGACCGCGAGCTGGCGCTCCGCTACTTCGAGAGTTGGCTGCTCCGGTTGAGCGGCATCTTCCCGCTTCCGGAGGAGTGTCCCCAGTGCGGCCGGCCGCTCGCGGAGGGCGCCGCGCTGGTCGCCAGCGGGGAGGCCCTTCTCTGTCGACGCTGCGCGGGAGAGAATCCGGGGTTCCTGCCGATTTCGCCCGCCGCGCTCGAGTTCTGGCGGCGGATCGGCCACGAGAGCCTCACCCGGGTCGCCGAGCGGCCGCCGGCGAGCGGCACGCTCGCCGAGGTGGAAAAGGTGGTGGGAAGAATCCGCCGCCATTTCCTGCAGGGGGAGATACGGAGTTACCAGGTCTTGCGGCGCACGCTGGCGGGCCTCGAAGAAGCGGAGCGACGATGAAGAGTTTTCAGGAGCTGATCTTCGCCCTCTCGGAGTTCTGGGCCGGCGCGGGCTGCGTTCTGCAGCAGCCGCTCGACCTGGAGGTCGGGGCGGGCACCATGCACCCCGACACCTTCCTGCGGGTCCTCGGGCCGGAGCCCTGGCGGGTCGCCTACGTCCAGCCGTCGCGCCGGCCGGCCGATGCGCGCTACGGCGAGAATCCGTTCCGGCTGGGCAAGCACTACCAGTTCCAGGTGGTGCTCAAGCCGTCCCCCGACGACGTGCAGGCGCTCTACGTGCGCAGCCTCGAGGCGATGGGGATCGATCTCACGCAGCACGACCTGCGCTTCGAGGAGGACAACTGGGAGGCGCCGACCCTCGGCGCCTGGGGGGTCGGCTGGCAGGTGATGCTCGACGGCATGGAGATCACCCAGTTCACCTACTTCCAGCAGGCGGGCGGCCTCGAGCTCGACCCGATCTCGTGCGAGCTCACCTACGGCCTCGAGCGCATCACGATGTTCCTGGGGCTGGAGCGCTCGATCTACGACATCCGCTGGGTTCCCGACGGCATCGACTATCGGGGGGTGCGTCACCAGGACGAGGTCGAGATGTCGAAGTACGGCTTCGAGGTCGCGAACGTCGAGTTCCTGCGCCAGATCTTCGACGGCTGGGAGGGCGAATCGCGGGCCTGCCTCGCGGCGGGCATCGTGCTGCCCGCCTACGAGGCGGCGCTCAAGTGCTCGCACGCCTTCAACCTGCTCGACGCGCGCGGCGCGGTCTCGGTGACGGAGCGCGTGGCGCTGATGAAGCGGGTGCGCGATCTGGCGATCGCCTGCGCGAAGGAATATCTGGCCAGTCGCGAGCGGCTCGGCTTTCCGTTGCTCGGCGATGCGAACGATCCGAAGGTCGCGCCGGCGGGAGGTGAGGCATGAGCGGCGGCGAGCTGCTCCTCGAGATCCGGGCCGAGGAGATTCCGGCCCGCATGCTCCCGGACGCGGTCCGCGAGCTGGCCACCCGCCTCTTCGAGGAGTTGGTCAAGCGCGGCCTCACCCCGCCCGAGATGGAGACCGGATTCACGCCGCGCCGGCTCTGGCTCGTCCTGAAGGACGTTCCGTTGAAGGAAGCGGACCGCTCGGTCGAGGAGATCGGGCCGCCGGTCTCGGTCGCCTTCGATGCCGACGGAAAGCCGACGCCGGCGGCCCTCGGCTTCGCCAAGAAGTTCGGCCACGAGGTGGGCTCGCTCGGCAGGAAGAGCTTTCCCAAGGGGGGCGAGCGCGTCTTCCTGGAGGTCGGCTACGAGGGTCGAGCGACGCGCGACATCCTGGCGGAGCTCCTGCCGTCCCTTCTGAGAGGTCTCTCCTGGCCGAAGGCCATGAAGTGGGGAGAAGGCGTCGGGCCCTGGGTGCGGCCGGTTCACGGGGTCGTCGCGATCTTCGCGGGCGAAATCGTTCCATTCGAGCTCTTCGGGGTGTCGTCAGGGCGGACGACGGCGGGGCATCCGATTCTCTCTCCGGCGCCCATCGACGTGCACGACGCGGCGGAGTGGAGGCGCGCGCTGGCGGAGCTCGGCATCGTCGTCAGTCCCGACGAGCGGGTCCGACGGCTGGGCGAGCGGATGACCGAACGGGCGCGCGAGGCGGGAGGGACCTTGGTCGACGACCCCGAGCTCCTCGCCAAGCTCGGCGCCATCTGCGAGATCCCGGGGGTGATGGAAGGCTCGTTCGACGAAGCGCTGCTCGACCTGCCGCGCGAGGTGCTCGCGACTTCGTTGCGCGACCACCAGAGCGCCCTGACCGTCGAGCGCGACGGCCGGCTCCTGCCCATGTTCCTGACCGTCATGGACCGCCCGGACGACCCGGCCGGCCGGGTGCGGGCCGGCAACGAGTGGGTGGTGGCGGCGCGGCTCGCCGACGCACGGTTCTTCTGGGAGAAGGATCGGACACGACCTCTCGCGGCGCGGGTGGACGAGCTGGATCAACTTGCATTCCAGGAACGTCTGGGCAGCTACGCGGAGAAGACCGAGCGGATCGGCGCCCTGTCGAGCCGTATCGCGGAGCATGGCGGCGCGGATGCCGGCCAGGCGCGGCGCGCGGCCCGGCTCGCCAAGGCCGACCTGGTGACCGAGATGGTGCGGGAGTTCACCAGCCTGCAGGGGGTCATGGGGGGCATCTACGCTCGACAGGACGGAGAAGCCGAGGGCGTCTGGCAAGCGGTCTACGATCAATATCGCCCGGCGAGCTCCGACGACGCGCTGCCCAGGGGCGCGATCGGTCGCAGCGTGGCTCTCGCGGACCGCATCGACACCCTGGTCGGCTTCTTCAGCCTCGGCCCGAAGTATTGGCCCTCTGGAAGTCGCGACCCGTTCGGCCTGCGGCGTGCCGCCATGGGAGTCGTACGCCTTTCCATCGAGGGAGGGCTCGAGCTGGATCTGCCGGCGGTGCTTCGTACCGCCGTCGAGCTCTACGGCGACCGGAGCGCGAGCTGGACGGACTCCCAGCGTGAGAGCGAAACGCGCCAGCGAGACGCGAAGAAGCGAGCTGCCGCGGTCGAATGGGACCCGCGACACGCTCTCGCGGGCGCAACGCCGCTGTCGGACTTCTTGTGGGACCGCGCGGAGTACCTCCTCGGCCTCGCGGGCCTCGCCTACGACGAGATCGACGCGGCGCGCGGCGCGACCGGTCTGCGCGAGACGCTGGCCTTCCGCGAGGCGCTCGCGCGCGCCCACGCGCTGCAAGGGGCGCGGAGCGACGCGTCGTTCCTGTCGGTCGTCCTCTCCGCCAAGCGGATCGCCAACATCAGCAAGGATCAGCCGGCCGGCACGCTCGACCCGGAGGCCCTGGCGCTCGAGGCGGAGCGCTCCCTGCTCGCGGCGGCGCAGTCCTTCGAGGGAGAGCTCGACGCCGCGCTGGGGCGGCACGACCCCGCCGCCGGATTCGCGGCGATCGCCAAGCTGGCGCCGACCCTGGAGACTTTTTTCGACGAGGTCCTGGTGATGGATCCGGACGAGGCGAAGCGAGTCAACCGGCTGGCGTTGCTGCAGCGTCTCCACGCCTCGATCCTGAAGCTCGCCGACCTCTCCCAGCTCGCGGTCGACAAGTCCGAATACCGCTGAGCCCTCCTCCGTGAGTCGTGGGGCCGGTGCGCCGCCGGAGGAGCGGAGAGTCCGAGGGCCCAGCCGCGCATAGAGGGCGGGGGCCGTGGGGAGCCAAGAGGAGCGCGGGGGAGCCGGACCGCAGCTCCTCCGGCGGCGCACCGGTCCCTCTCGGCACGAGCGGCTCGAGTGCCAAGGCCCAAAGATGGACCTCGACCTTTGCCCGCGATGCGCGGCGATAGACTTGTCCGGTTGCGAATTTTTCCTGGAGAGAACGCATGACTCAGCGCTGGATCTATAGCTTCGACGAAGTGGAAGCGGCCGAGAAGGCCATGGACGGGAGTTGGGACGGGGTGCGCGGGCTGCTCGGCGGCAAGGGCGCCAACTTGGCGGACATGACGCGCATCGACCTGCCGGTACCGCCCGGCTTCACGGTCACGACGGAGGCCTGCAACGCCTACCTCGGCGCCGGCGGGAAGTTCCCCGAAGGCATGTGGGAAGAGGAGGAAGCGGCGCTCTCGCGGCTGGAGGAGCAGACCGGCAAGAAGTTCGGCGATCCGTCGAATCCTCTGCTGGTCTCCTGCCGCTCGGGCGCCAAGTTCTCGATGCCGGGGATGATGGACACCGTCCTCAACATCGGCATGAACGACGCGGTCGTCGAAGGCCTGGCAAAGCTCACCGGCGACGCCCGGTTCGCCTACGACAGCTACCGTCGCCTCGTCCAGATGTTCGGCTCGGTCGTGATGGATCTCGACGACGAGCCGTTCGAGGAGGTCCTCGCGCAGGCCCGCGAGCGGGCTGGAGTGGCCACGGACTCCGAGCTCGCCGCCGACGACTGGAAGGGCGTGACCGAAGAGTTCAAGAAGATCTTCCGCGAGCGCACCGGCCGGGAGTTCCCGCAGGATGCCCAGGAGCAGATCCGGCTCGCCACCGAGGCGGTCTTCAAGAGCTGGAACGGCAGGCGCGCCGTGGACTACCGGAACGCGGCCAAGATCGCGCACGATCTGGGCACCGCGGTCAACATCTGCACGATGGTCTTCGGCAACCTCGGCAACGACTCGGCGACCGGGGTGGCGATGACCCGCAGCGGCGCTTCGGGCGAGGACGAGATCGAAGGCGATTATCTGACCAACGCGCAGGGCGAGGACGTGGTCGCCGGGATCCGCCAGACCAAGCCGATCGAGCTCCTGAAGAAGGAGATGCCGGAGGTCTACGGGGAGCTCGACGAGATCGCGCGCAAGCTCGAGAAGCACTACCGCGAGATGCAGGACCTCGAGTTCACCATCGAACGGGGCAAGCTCTGGATGCTGCAGACCCGCAACGCCAAGCGCACCGCCCAGGCCGCCGTGCGGATCGCGGTGGAGATGGCCCAGGAGGAGCTCATCACGCGCGAGGAGGCGGTGCTGCGGGTGACGCCCGATCAGGTGGATTTCTTCCTCCATCCGCAGTTCACGGCCGCGGCTCTCGCGGCGGCGGAGCAGGGCGGCGATCACCTCGCCTCGGGCCTCAACGTCTCGCCCGGCGCGGCGGTCGGCCAGATCGCGCTCGACGCCGATACGGCGGAGAAGTGGGCGAAGCAGGAGGGGCGCCAGGTCATCATGGTGCGTCCCGAGACCAAGCCGGACGACGTGCACGGCATGCTCGCGGCCAACGGCATCCTGACCAGCCGCGGCGGGCGGACCTCGCACGCGGCGCTGGTGGCGAGGCAATTCGGCAAGCCGGCGGTGGTCGGGGTGACGGCGCTCCTGATCGATCTCGAGTCGCGCCAGATCCGGGTGGGCGAGCGGACCTTGCAGGAGGGCGACTGGATCTCGATCGACGGCACCAAGGGCGAGCTCTACGCGGGCCAGCTCGAAGCGGTCGTGCCGGACATCCGCGATCCCTGGCTCTCGACCCTGCTGGAATGGGCCGACGGGCTGCGGCGCCTGCAGGTGTGGGCGAACGCGGATTACCCGGTGGACGCCAAGCGGGCGCGCGAGTATGGCGCCCAGGGGATCGGCCTCTGCCGCACCGAGCACATGTTCTTCCAGCCGGAGCGCCTGCCGCACGTGCAGCGCATGATCCTGAACCAGGAGGACCCGAAGATCGTCGACGAGTGTCTGGCGGAGCTGCTGCCGAGCCAGCGCAGCGACTTCGACGGGCTCTTCCGGGCGATGGACGGTCTGCCGGTGATCGTGCGGCTGATCGATCCGCCGTTGCACGAGTTCCTCCCCGGTGAGGTGGAGGTCGCGCGCGAGGTGGAGGAGCTCGAGAACACGGGCGCCGATCCGGACCGTCTGAAGGAGCGCCAGAAGCTCCTTGCCTCGATCGAGAAGTTGCACGAGTCGAATCCGATGCTCGGCCTGCGCGGCGTGCGCCTCGGGATCCACCTGGCGGCGCTGACCCGCATGCAGGTGCGGGCGATCTTCGAAGCCGCCTGTGCCTGCGCGAAGGACGGCGTCGACGTGCACCCGGAGGTGATGATCCCGCTGGCCGGTCACTGGCGCGAGCTGGAGGTCCAGCAGACGGCGCTGGAGGAGGAAGCGGCGAAGGTGATGGCCGAGCAGGGGGTGAAGGTCGCCTACAAGTTCGGCACTATGATCGAGATTCCGCGCGCCGCGCTCACCGCCGACCAGTTGGCGCGGTACGCGCAGTTCTTCTCGTACGGAACCAACGACCTGACCCAGACCACCTTCGCGATCTCGCGCGACGACGCGGAGAAGGGCTTCCTGGTGGAGTACATCAAGCGCGGCATCCTGCCGGAGAACCCGTTCGCCTCGATCGACGAGGAGGGGGTGGGCAAGCTGATGGCGATGGGCGTCGAGCTGGGCCGCCAGCAGCGGCCGGGCATGGAGATCGGGATCTGCGGCGAGCACGGCGGCGACCCGAAGTCGATCGCCTTCTGCCACAAGCTGGGTTTGAACTACGTGAGCTGCTCGCCCTTCCGGGTGCCGGTGGCGCGTCTGGCGGCGGCCCAGGCCGCGATCCGGGAGAAGGCGCAGGCCTGATCTTTCTCTGAACGGGAGGTCTTCGATGCGTAGGATCCTGGTTTCCTGCTTCGCGCTCGTCGCCGTGCTGGCGGCGACCGCGCCGGCCTCGGCAGCCGAGACGTTGTCACCCGGCCAGCGCGCGAAGATCGATGCGTCGGTGGGCGATCTGCTGGCGACGAGCGGCGCGCCGAGCGCCTCGATCGCGGTGGTCCGCGACGGCGCGATCGTCTACACGCAGGCCTACGGCTCGGCGCGGCTCGATCCGAAGGTGCCGGCCAGCCCGGCGATGCGTTATTCGATCGGCTCGATCTCGAAGCAGTTCACGTCGTCGATGCTCCTGCTGCTGGCCGAGCAGGGGAAGCTGACTCTGGACGACAAGCTGGTCCGCTGGTTCCCGGATCTGACCCGCGCCGACGAGGTGACGGTGCGCGAGCTCCTCTCGATGACGTCGGGCTACCAGGATTTCTGGCCGCAGGACTACGTGATGCCGAACATGCTGAAGCCGGTGACTCCCGGAGCGATCCTGGCGGAGTGGGGCGGCAAGCCGCTCGATTTCGACCCGGGCACGCGCTGGCAGTACTCGAACACGAACTACGTGATCGCGGGCGAGTTGGTCCAGAAACTCGCCGGGAAGTCGGTCTGGGAGTTGCTGCGCGAGAAGGTCTTCGGCCCGCTCGGCATGACGAGCGTCTACAACACGGACGAAGCGGCCCTGCCGGAGTCGGACGCGACGCGCTATCTCCGCTACGCCCTCGGCCCGCCGCGCCCCGCTCCGAAGGAGGGCCCGGGCTGGATGTTCGCGGCCGGCGAGCTGGCGATGACGGCGCACGATCTGGCGCTCTGGGACGTCTCGATGATCGACCAGAAGATCCTCAGCCCGGCGTCGTACCACGACCTCGAGACGGACGTCCGCCTGAAGGACGGCCGCGCGACGGGTTACGGATTGGGCATCACCGTGACGACCCGCAACGGCCGTCGCCTGCTGACCCACGGCGGCGAGGTCTCGGGTTTCACGGCGCGCAACGACGTCTACCCGGACGCGAAGCTTGCAGTGGTCTGCCAGGTGAACCTGGACGCGACGAGCGCGGCGACGCTCATCGCCCGCAAGATCGGCGACCTGCTCCTGCAATCGACCGACGAGGCGGCCCTGGCGGAAGTGAAATCCATCTACGACGGCCTGCGCCAGGGCAACCTCGACCGCACCCTCTTCAGCCCCAACGCCAACGCCTACCTCACCCCCCAAGCCATCGCCGACTTCAAATCAAGCCTGCATCCGCTAGGCAAGCCAACGAGCTTCGAGCAGACCGACCAATACGACCGCGGCGGCATGACCTGCCGCAAGTACTCCGTCAAGGCCGGCACCAAGAACCTCCGCCTCACCACCTTCACCTGGCCCGACGGCAAACTCGAGCAATACCAGATCGCAGCGGAGGAGTAGCTACGGTGGTTTGGAGCGAATCTAATGGCCGGCGCGATTGTGGACGAAGTTCGCGCGCAGTCTCTTCCATCTGAGTCTTCGCTGCAAGATTCCATGGAGCGGGCTGGTCAAGTAGTCAGGGGCAATCCCTTCTGCGGGCGGAGGGCACGCCGCAGGCCGGCGCTACCTCGGCCGCCAGCTTTGATCGGTAGGATCATCTCCTATCTCGTTGACAGGGCGAGATTCGCGAGACGATTCCTGGTTCTATTCCACCAAGGCGCTCTGTCGCGCGGCTCGGACCTCTCCTCCTAGTGCCCTGAGATTGATACTTAACTCACCGAGGAGCATTCAGATGGCAGAACGAGAACTACCGAAGCCGAATACGCAAGCGCTGAGCTGGTTCTATGGGGAAGACAAGAAGGGTTCGCTTCGGCTTGCTCCAAAATACCAGCGCAATCCGATCTGGTCGATTGGTCAAAAGTGCTTTCTCATTGACAGTCTAATCTCGTCCAATCCAATACCCCAGGTCTTCATAAACATCCAGAATGAGATGGCTGGTCGTGAGCGGCGTACCATCTACGAGGTAGTGGACGGCCAGCAGCGACTGCGGGCGATTCTGGAGTTCATGAATGACTCCTACCCCCTTATCAGGACCACGGTCAAGTCGTATCCGGTTTCTGGGTCGTACGGCCCGCACATCGGTAAGAGGTACTCCGAACTGCCACCGAAGCTACAGGAAGCGATTTGGAACTATCCGCTCGCCGTCCAAGAGCTGCGGGGATGGACGGACTCCGAGATACGAGCGCTCTTCCGTAGGCTCAACTACGTTGTCGAGCGACTTAGTAAGCAGGAGCTTAGGCACTCTCAATACTTTGGTGAGTTCGTCGAGGCTGTCGAAGAGCTTGCACGTGACGACTTCTGGGACGATTTAGCCTTCTTCACGCGCCGCGATTCCCAGCGGATGAAAGACGTTGAATTCGTCAGTGAGCTCTTTGTTCTTCTAATCGACGGCATACAAGAGGGCCAGAAGACTCTTGACAAGTTCTATTCTGACTATGATGTGGTCTTCCCGAAGCGGGGCCAGTACGTAGCGAAATTTAGGAGAACGTTGCAGTCGCTCCGTACCATTCAAGAATTTCTTAAGTCTAGCCGATTCAAGAAGCGTGCAGACTTCTACGCACTGTTTGCTGCGACCTCGCGGCTGAATGAGAATTCCAAGCGGGCAGTCGATCTCTCGCCCTCAATCGGTGGGCTGACTCATCTCGAGACGGAGCTCGGAGGCGAGCCGGACCTCCTTACGGGTGTCGCAGCTCGCTACTACAGCACGGTCATTGAAGGCGCGAGCAAGCGGTCTAAACGAGAGGAGCGGACAGAGATTCTCTTGGAACTGCTGGGTGCCTCAATCTAGGCCGCGCGATGGCACTTGACAGCAATGGCGTCGTCCGCAAGTTTTCGGCTCGAATGCAGAAGGGAATTGGGCTTCACCGCGAGCTTCTGCTCGCAGTTCATCTGAAGACTCACCAAGCGGCCCTTGAGACAATGCTTGTCGAGCAGTTCGTATTGAATGCAGCGGTTCTTTGGGAGGTGTTCCTCAGCGACCTGCTGCTCGCGTATCTTGTTGCTTCCCCGACGCGGTTTCTGAAGTCGCTCAGACTCCGCGTCCTGCAGTCGATAGAGCAGAGGTTTGGGCCACGTACGGAGCGCCTCGTGTCTATCGACACCCCAAGGTCGCTGTCGCTATCAAGTGCCGCAGGGCTAGCCGATCCGAAGAACTACAACCTGACCGTGAACTCGTCAGAGCATCTGAAGAAGCGAGCTAACGAGATGCTGGCCGCCCAATATGCGAAACATTTCACCCTGCCAATCGAGGATTCGCAGTTCCTGGACTTCGTCGTTGCGCTTCGAAATTTCCTGGGGCATCGAAGCCCCGCGTCTTTGGAAAGGTTGAAGAAGGCGACTGGGTCGCTGGACGGCAAGAATGCTGCGCTCAACGCGAAGGTTTCGAACATTGGCACATATCTAAAGGCGCGGTCAGCTCCCAGCAATGATCCCCGATCAATAGCGATCGCGTTGAGACTGGTTGAGGTGTCTGAGTCGTTGAAATGAGTACAGTTCTGAGGGTCCTACTCGACCTCTTTCGGATTTCGCGCTCTTCAGCATTGGCTCCTACGGTTCAAGATCCGGTGGGCGTCCCGAAAGGGTGCTAGTCGATTGGCAAGTCGCTGACACCGTGACGTCCGCCAAACGGCTGGCACGTTTCGGGCAGTTGGTCCACGAACTAATGCGCGAAGAGGTGCCACCCGATTAGCAAGTCTGACCTGCTCCCCGTAACTCGGCCCAGTGGAGAATGAAAAACTGGCCGATTGAAGGGGGAACCGATGCGCAAGAGTCGGTACAGCGAAGAGCAGATCATCCGCGTGCTCCAGGAGGTGGAGTCGGGCAAGACGGTGCGGGAGGTCTGCCGGGAGCACGGGATCGCGACGGGGACGTACTACGCCTGGAAATCGAAGTTCGGCGGGATGGACGTCAACGAAGCGCGGCGACTTAAGGAGCTCGAGGTCGAGAATCGTCGGCTGAAGGCTGCGGTCGCGGATCTGACGCTTCGAGAGCAGGCGCTGAAAGACGTGCTTTCAAGAAAATGGTGACGCCCGCGGCCCGGCGCGCGGCAGCTCACATTTTCCGGGAGCAGCATCAGCTGAGCGAGCGCAGCGCGTGCCGATTGGTGGGTTACAGCCGCTCGTCGTTTCGACGCACGAGCCTGCGTGCCAAGGCTGACAAGCCTCTGCGAGAGCGACTCCTGGAGCTTGCTACCGAGCGGCCACGGTATGGCTATCGCCGGCTGCACGTCTTTCTGAAGCGCGAGGGATGGAAGATCAACCGGAAGCGGGTTTACCGCGTCTATCGGGAGCTCGGCCTGGCCGTGCGGCGAAAGAAGCGCAAGCGCGTCGCGCAGGCGAATCGCTTGCCCCGGGTCGTGCCGATCGGCCCCGACATCCAGTGGTCGCTGGACTTCATGCGCGACACGCTGGCGAGTGGTCGGGTCTTTCGCACGCTCAATGTCGTCGACGACGCCACGCGAGAATGCCTGGCCATTGAGGTCGACACCTCGCTCTCGGGCCGCCGCGTCGGTCGAGTGCTCGACGCGATCGCTCGGGAGCGCGGTCGCTACCCCAGCCGCATCGTCCTCGACAACGGGCCGGAGTGCACCAGCAGAGCGCTCGACGAATGGGCCTACCAGCGAGGCGTGACACTCGCCTTTATCCGGCCCGGCAAACCGGTCGAGAACTGCTTCGTCGAGAGCTTCAACGGCAAGTTTCGAGACGAGTGTCTCAATCTCCACTGGTTTCTGGGTCTGGACGACGCTCGCCGCCGAATCGAGACCTGGCGACACGACTTCAACTACGTCCGGCCGCACAGCACTCTGGGAGGCGAATCCCCGGCCGTCGCGGCCCGAGAGGCGCGACTCCGGCCGACTTCGTCGGCCTCCATCGCACCTCTCGGAAGTGCCGGGACTCAAAGCCGGTGAGCCGAAGTGTGTACAGTTACTCGTGGTGTCAACTTGGGGAGCAGGTCAGGTCCACGTTGCCTAACCTGGAATGCGACCTCGAATTGTTGTACGCCTCTCGCAATGCGGCGAGGACGCCTCAGGCCTGGTATAGGTTCGCGAACCAGTGCAGCTTCAGGCCCTCGTCGCGAAACTGGCCGTTGAAGCTCTCCACATAGGCAATCTGTCCTGGGCGCCACTCTGGAGGCCGAAGCTGGTTCAGGATTCCGGGAACACGTCACTCGGCAGACTTGCGCCCGCCTCTCAATGATCGCTGACCTCAGGAGAGGGCCTAACGGCAGGTCGGCTTAAGAAAGCCAGGAAAAGGAAGGGCATCGCGAAGCTGCTTGCAAAGGTCGGGCATTTTCGAGCCGTCGATTGGCATGCTCTGGGCCGTCGACGCAGCACGTTGGATCTCATCGTAAGCACCCGCCAAATACATTCCAAAGAAGAGAAACGAAGACGCCTCTGGAGAGTTGATGGGCCGAGCCATTTCAGGATTCTTAGAGAAGAGTCTGGAAATGCCGCCTCGTGGGTCCAGGCACGGGAAGTAGTTGTGCCCAGGCTCCATACCTCTTGCGAATGACATCCACGATGAGTCGGATCCAACTATCGCTGGCGAGGTCTTCTCTTCGAACCTAATCCCGGTTCCACTTCCAGTTGCGTAGACGAAGACGGAAGCGCCATACGATCCTTTAAGAGCAGCCGGGGCGACTAGATCGACATTGGAGCCAAGCGACACCTTGATTGGTTCAACGATTGAAACCCGTGAGATGTCAGCGGGTGTCAGGCCATTCTCATCGCAGAGGAAGGCGTCTTGCGGTTGCTCGCTCATTCCCGCCGCCTCGTAGAAGCGGGGCAGGAGCATATGAAGAGTGAGAGAGATACGAGCTGCGAGGTCAGCGTCGACGCGGGTCGCAAGATAGTGTCGATCGTCGAGCTTGCGATCTAGCCAGATATAGACAAGCTGATCCGGAGGCATCTCATTCGTTGCCTTGAGCCAGTCGATATCGAGTGCGAAACTACTTCGTGAGATCTCGCGGGCCAGCGCAAATAGAGTTCCCAAGTCGAGGCCGTATTTCATTAGGCCCTGCCCGATAGGGTCTAGACCACTCCACTGGAACTTTGTCAGGCAGTCAGCAGAAATCCCGGTGACAATTGAGTTTGTGCCTGTGAAGCAGCAATGTAGCGGAGCGAATGGATCAGCGATTTGAGCATCAGGGCACGCGGGGGGATCCTGAAGATTCCCAGCTCTGGTGTAGGAGGCGACAAGTCCCGAAAGCGCTTGAAGTTTCAAGGGTGTGTTGAACGCGACAACCATAGAAAGCGGGCCGCCCGTCCTATCCGTGGAAGAGATCTCGAGGTTGGGGTACAACTGCTTGAGGAGGAACAACATCGGAAAGAGCGGATTGGTCGGCCGACTCGTGGCGAACGTGGGTGCTACAAGGCCGAGGCATCCAGCGAGAAGGGCAGCGACACACTTGCGCGACGTCACCAGTTGCTCCCCCGCGGGCGTCTCCCCTTGGTGGCGGCCTGACCGCCCTCAACTGAGACCTCAATGCACGCTCTCGTCGTCAGGTAGATTGCGGTGCGACTGATTTCGGCGCGAGTGATTGTGCCGCCATAGATCGCATCGAGTTCCTTGTCCGAGACCAAGAGAACCGGAGCTTTGGGCCCCTCCTTAGTGAGGTCTAACAAGCCTGGTGTCCGATTCAGGTGGTAAACCACGCGGTCCGGAACGTCGATCCGGATTGAGAAGCCCGACAGACTCATCTCCAGTGAAGCTGGCACTCCGAGGTTTGATATTGCGGTTCCCCTCACTTCGATTGGCCCCCGCTTTGCGCCCGAATTTGGCGGAACATTGAACAGGCTGCGGAGCTCCGACTCTGGCAGCGCTAGATCTCCTTGACTGAGCAATTGCTGGCGAAATCTAAGAATTTGCTGCGCTCTTTCATGTGGCAGCGAACGGACAGCAAGACAATAAGGATCATCTGCGCGGCACTTAGCCATGCAACTACTGGAGTCTACGTATTGCTGCTCAGAAGTGAGAGCGATTTGACTTCGGTTCACGCCACCAGCCGAACTCTGAGAACATTGATGGTCGGGATCAAACTCTTTGCAAGCGGCATTCAAGTCTTTGTCGCAGTCGTTCGTAGATATCCACATACCAGCGCGCCCGTTGCTCCACAGCGTGCCGTCCGTTCGCACGCAGCAACAGTCGTCGGGTTCTTGGATCGCGGTGCAGCTCACGAGGAGCATGCAAGTTACAAATGCGGCTCCCAACCTTCCGCGTCGGTTCATCGTTCCGTCCCTTCAGAAGGAGCACATCTCTTCGGTTAAGCGTGGTTCTTACTCTACTCCTGGATTCGGCTGCAGATGAACACGGGCGTTGGTCGTGGGGGCGAGGTATCTGATGAAGCGACGCGAGGTCCGAAAAGGTGCCACCCGATTAGCAAGTTGTTGTCACGGTGGCACTTACGAAACGGTTGGCCCGTTTCCGCGCTAGCCGCTGCGCGGGCCGTGGAGCCGGATATTCGGGTGGCACCTTTCCAGCCAGAGCAGCTCGATGATCTCGAGCGAGCTCGACAGGGCGAGGTTCGTCTCGCGGCTGAGGCCGAGCCGCGAGAGATCTTCCATGGTCTGGCGCTTGAGCTCGGTGCCGACCACCCTGCAGCCGGTCTCGCGTGCCAGCACGTTCTGCAGTGTGAGCAGGCGCGCTGTCCGGTTGCGCAAAACGTGTTCGGTGACGGAGCAGATCGCGCACCGAGCGGGTCGCGCGAGGGTAGATGTAGCCGGTTGGCAAGATGCCCAGCCGCAGCATCTCGGCGATCCAGCGCGCATCGTGACGATCGTCGGTGTATTTCAGACCCTCGTACTGCTTCATGGCCGACGGATTGGCCAAGCGCATCGGGTAGCCCGACTCGGCCAGGCCGTCGAGCAGCCAGTACCAGTTGAAGGTCGACTCCACCGCGACCGCGGTCAGCTCCTCTCGATACGGCTCGAGCCGAGCTCGCATCACCTCGATCTGGTTCGGCACACGCGTCTCGAGCTGCGCTCGCCCGGTCTCGTCGATCACGCATAGCCAGCTGTTCGTTGCATGCAGATCGATTCCGCAATACAAGTTCCATCGGCTTCTCCTTTTTGGTCCGCCACAGACCCAAGGGCCGAGAGTAAACCCTCGACCGAAGGAGAAGCCTTCAGAAGATCTTCAGCCGATTTCGCACGTGGGCCCCTGCCAGCTGGCTGTCCGCGACATCGCTCCGAGTGGTACCCTCGTTCAGCCCCTTCAACTTCCGCTGGAAAGGAGTGGAGATGCCGATCGATCGTGTTCGCTTCTCGTCGCTGGGCGCCGCTCTCGTGCTCGCCACCATCGCGCCCGGCGCACGGCCGCAAGCCGAGCCGACAGTCCCGGAACCGGAGGCTCGGGCGCCGGCGCCGTCGGTCCAGGAGACCAACAAGGCGCTCGCACGCGACTTCTACCGCGATCTCTGGTTCACGAATCAGACCGACAACTACGCTCGTTACGTCGCCGACCGGTACGTCGTGCACGACATCGGTGACCGCAAGGGCGTCGTCGAGCCGGCGGTCGAGCAGAAGCGGATCGCCGACTTCTTCCATGCCAACGGCGAGATGACCGGAACGATCGACTTTCAGATCGCGGAAGGCGATCTCGTTGCCACGCGCTGGCAGTTAAAGTTCAAGCCGACGTCGTTGATGTTCAAGATCATGGGCGGGCGCCATCAGATCCCGATCATCAACGTCTTCCGCTTCCGCGACGGCAAGATCGTCGAGATCTGGAACCACCGGCACGACATCGACACCGGCGCAGCGAATTTCAAGTTCGTCCGCGGCCTCGCGGTCGGCCTGGTGGTCGCGCTCGCCGGCTGGACGGCCGCGTTCGTCTTCTGGCGGCGCAGCCGCCGGCTGACGCTCGCGGTCGGATCGGCCGGCTAGCCGCCTGCCGAGGTGCCCTGGCCGAGGTGCCACTCATTGAAGGCCCCGTAGTCAAGGCGTAGACCTCTTCTGTGGCGAGCTGGGTGGGCTCGTCTTTGGGCATTGCTGTCGAGCCGTTCGGTCGGGCGTTCCGGATCTTCTCGTTCTCGGCGTCGCCCCTTGCGGGAGGCGCACCAGCCACTCATCAGGATCAAGGCGTCGGTGCAGTGTGAGCTGCTCCGGGCCCCTGGCAGCGCGTGGCTGCCCCAGAAGGAGGACAGGTCGACCCGGAAGCTCCCGCGGCGCGAGGCTGACCCGCACGACCGGAGCGAACCGCCTGCGCGCCGCTTCGCGCGCGACCAGGATCCGGAGGTCGTCCTCGTTCTCGTGCGCGGGGAGATCGAGGATCATGAAGCCATGGTACTAACAAGCTGTATGAACGTTCCTCCGGAGCGTGCGAGCGGGCACGGGTCGATCGGACTCGCTTTCGCGGTGCCGCCCGGGTCGGCCGAGGGATGGAGCGGCTCGAATTCGTCCTCCCCCTGGATTCGGCCCCCCAGATCTCGATTCCGCCATGTGATAATCCCGCTCTCAACGAACAAGCGAACAAGGAGGCTCGAATGCGCGTCATCGTGTTGGCTGGGATTCTCTTGCTCGGGTCGAACGCTCTCGTCGGAGCGGAAACGGGAACGAAGTCCGGTGCGGAGGCGGGGGCGAGCGCCATACCCGTGGTCCACTTCACGGCGAAGGACTTCGCCTTCGAGGGTCCGGACACGATCCCTTCCGGCATGACCACCCTGGTGCTGCACAACAACGGGCCGAGCCTGCACCACCTCATGCTGATGCGTCTCGAGAACGGCAAGACGGTGGAGGACCTGAAGGCCGCCGTGGCCGCCCTGAAGCCGACCGACATGCCGCCCACCTGGGCCGTGCCGGCCGGTGGCGTGAATCCCCCCATGCCGGGCAGCGACACCCGCGCCACGCTCGACATCGAGCCGGGCCACTACGCCGTGGTCTGCTTCGTGGACGTTCCCGATCACATACCGCACATCATGAAGGGGATGATCCGGGGTCTCACCGTCACGAAGTCGACGAAGCCCTCCGCCGCGCCACCGGCGAGCGATCTCACGGTGACCGAGATCGACTTCGGCTTCGTCCCCTCCGCCCCGTTCACCGCGGGACACCATGTCGTCAAGGTCGAGAACAAGGGCAAGCAGCCCCACGAGCTCGGGCTCATCCGCCTGGGAGAAGGCAAGACGTTGGACGATCTGGCGGCTTGGGGCGCGACCTACGCCGGGCCCCTCCCCGGGACGTCGCTGGGCGGCGCCGCGCCGATGATGCCAGGCCAGGTGGAGTACGTTCCGTTCGATCTCACGCCGGGCAACTACGCCCTCCTCTGCTTCGTCATCGACCCGAAGACCGGCAAGCCGCACCTCGCCGAAGGCATGGCCCTGCCGTTCGCGATCCCCTGAGGCCGAGCGGCACGGCCGGATATTCGGGTGGCACCTCTCCGCGGGCTCGACGCTCCTCGGAATCTCGGCCGCCTGGACGTTGACGGGGCTCCGGTATCCTGGAGATCCGCGTCCCGGTCGCAGCGCACCTCGCGCGTCCGCCGCGCTTCGAGCGGTGGTGGAGGAGGGGAGTCTTCCTCGCCATGATCCGCGAATCTCGGCTCGGGCTCGCTGGTGGGCTCCGCGGCTGCGGGATGCTCGTCGCTCTCGCGGTCCTCGGGTGCCGGGCGACTGCGATTCCACCCGGGGCTCCGGGCGGACCGCGGATGGAGACGCCGGAAGCGGTCGCGATCGACGCCGAGATCCGAGGGTTTCTCGAAGCGCACCGCTTGCCCGGCCTCTCCGTGGCCGTCCGGCGCCGCGACGATCTCGTGTTCGCGCGCGGCTACGGGTGGGCCGATGTCGGGCGGCGCGTCCCGGTGACGCCGCTGACCCTCTTTCCGATCGGCTCGGTCGAGAAGCAATTCACCGCGGCGACGGTGATGCGACAGGTCGAGCGCGGCCGCTTGCGTCTCGACGTGCCGATCACCCGATACCTGCCTCGCCTCGACACCGCCGGCCATGTGGTGACGATCGACCAGATGCTGCATCAGATCTCCGGCCTGCAGGAGGAGAGCACCCTCGAGGCCCGACGCCTTAAAGGTCTGGCCCCGGCTCCGGGCGGCGGGCCCTGGGCACCGGTCGCTCCCGAAGCCGTCGGCGCCGGCTTCTCGACGGACGAGATCTCGATGTTCTTCGGCCAGCCGCTCTACTTCTCGCCCGGCGACCGATTCTCCTACAGCCAGCCCAACTACGACCTGCTCTGCTTCGTGCTCGCGGCGGCGACGGGGGAGACCTACTACGAGGCGATCGCGGAGACGGCGCGCGCCGCCGGACTCCAGAGATTCCATGCCGAGTGGACCCCGCGCCCCGCGCGCGGCGACCCGGAAGTCGCCCACGGATATCGCGCCGACGACAGCACCGGATTCGCGGAGGAGTGGGAGGAAAATCTCGGCTCGGCATGGACGACCGCGCCGGACCTGGCGCGCTGGAGCCCAGAGTTGGCGAGCGGACGCGTCGTCTCTCCTGCGAGCTACGAACGAATGACGACCCCCGCTCGCCTGAGCGACGGCCGCTCCTGGCCGTACGGCTATGGCATCGGCCTGTTGCCGCTCGCGGGACGGCCGAGACATCGCCATACCGGCCGTATCCTCGGCTTCTACGCGGTGGTTTCGTACTACCCCGAAGCGGAGTTGTCGATCGCGATCTTCGCCAACCTGGGCGGAGCCAGCTCGATCGCCTACGATCTCGAGGAGCGGCTCGCCCGGAAGCTGCTGGGGCTGCCTCCCTTGGCGGTGCGCTACCTGCCGCTCCCCGCCGCGGAGCGCGATCGGCTGGTGGGCACCTACGACGGCGGAGGGTTCTGGTTCGACGTCGTTCCGGACGGCGACGGCATCGCCGTCGTCCTGCGCGATCCCGACATCGTGAAAGATGGGGACCTCGACTACCGCACGACGCTCCTCTACCAGGGTGGCGACCTGTTCAGCGCGCCGGACGGCGCGGAGTGGAGGCAGGTCCGGTTCGCGACCGGGCCCGGTCCGGCGCGCGAGATGAGGCTCGGCAGCTTCGCCCAGGGCGTGCGCCGGACCGCGTCGCGCGAGCCATAGATGCAACCGCGTTTCGGCGCGACGGCCCGGCGCCGCATGCGATACTGGTCGATCATGGGAAAACCCGGCAACACCGAGTCGTTCTTTGCCAGTCGTTGGACGACCGGCAACCGGATCTTTCCGACCCACATCGAAGTCAGCCCGGAGCGGGTGGCGCGCATCAAACCGCGCTTTCTCGGCAGTACCGAGGAGAGCATCACGATCCCGAACGTCGCGTCGGTGCAGATCGGCACCGGCGTGCTGTTCTCCGACATCCGCATCGACTCGGCCGGGGGCAGCAACCCGATCGTCAGCCATGGCCACACCAAGGCGGACGCGCGCCGCATCCGCGAGCTGATCGAGCAGTACCAGACGGCGTTTCAGGCCTCGCGCCCGAGTCGCTGAGCCGAGGCCGGGTCGCGGGCGAAAGGCTCGAATCACACGACCATCGGGAGGAAGCCATGCCGAGCCATCAAGTCTCGATCGAGATTCCGCAGAAGATGATCCTGGCCAAAGACGTCCGGTTCGAAATTCGATCCGACGACCGGAAGTTGGGCGAGCTGCTGATCAGCAAAGGCAACCTCGAGTGGGTGCCGGCGAACGCCACGTTCAAGAAGCGCCGCCTCTCCTGGGAGAGGTTCGCGCTGATGATGGAAAAGCGCGGCAGAGTCGCCCGGATGAAGTAGGCGAGCGAAGGTGCCGGCCGATCGGCACTCGGGTGTGCGAGCTGGCGCTTACGAGAAGACTGTAGCTGCCTGAGCGCGTTTCTCGGGCCGGCGGCGTCCTGCTTCTCGAGTGCCACTCGGAAGCGCAACTCTGGCGCGGCTCCGAAGCTCGATGCCCCTCGCGCTCCCTCGCTGGGGGACGGAGGAGGCGGGCGACCCCAAGGTGTGGATTGTCGCTAAACAATAAATAGTGTATTGTTTATCGGTAACTTCTTGCCCTGGAGGCGCCCGATGGCCCGAACCAGATCCACCGCACTGCCCATTGCCCACGCCGTTCTGCGTGTCCTGATCGTGCTGAACTGGCTCTACGGAGCGGCGATCCTCGCGCTGTTCGTCGGGTCCGTGATGCACGAGCAGTGGACCTTCCGGGCGCTCGGCGTGGTGCCGGCGCCCGGGACCCGGCCCCTCATCGAGGGCATGCGTGCGATCGCGGCGCTCGGCCTGGTCGCCGTCCCGATCCAGTATGCCGTCCTCCGACGGCTGCTGGCGATCGTCGGGACCGTGCGCGGGCACGATCCCTTCATCTCCGCGAACGCCGACCGGCTGCGCACGATCGCCTGGGGGCTCCTGGCGCTCCAGATCCTCAGCCTCGTGATCGGCGGCATCGCGAGCGCCGTCTCCACGCCCGAGCATCCTCTCCACCTCGACGCGGGCTTCTCGACCGCCGGGTGGCTCGCCGTGCTCCTGGCCTTCGTCCTCGCCCGGGTCTTCGCGGTCGGCACGCGGATGCGCGACGACCTGGAGGGGACGGTCTGATGCCGATCGTCGTCAAGCTCGACGACCTGCTCCACGAGCGGCGGATGACCCTGACCGAGTTGGCCAAGCGGATCGACATCACGCTCGCCAACCTGTCCATCCTGAAGACCGGCAAGGCGCGGGCCGTCCGCTTCTCGACGCTCGAGGCGATCTGCGCCGTGCTGGAGTGCCAGCCGGGCGATCTGCTCGAGTTCCAACCCGATCCCGGCGCGGCCGGGCCGTCGAGCGCCACCTGAAGAGGAGAGCTGTTATGGATTCGAGCGTCGTCGCCGTCGCAGTGCCCCGTCTCCGAAGCGACGAATCCGAGCTGCCGCGGTGGCGCTTGTATGTGCTGCGCGCCACCTACGCGCTGATCGCTTTCGGGATGGGCATGCAGATCGTTCCGCCCCTGTTCGACCATGCCGCGCTCGACCGCGGCGTCATCCCGAGCCTGCTCGCCGGCATGTGTCTGGTGGATCTGCTCGGCATCCGGTATCCGCGGCGGATGCTGCCGATGCTGCTCTTCGAGCTCGCCTGGAAGGCGATCTGGATCCTGTTCTACGGCTTACCCCAGTGGAGGTCCGGACTGGGCCCTTCCACCTACACTGGCGACTTTCAGGCCATCGCCGCGGGGGTGATCCTGATGCCGATCGTGATCCCCTGGGGCTACGTCTGGCGGCACTACGTAAGGGCGACGGGGGACCGCTGGCGGTGACGACCGCGTAGCGGCTCGCGGTGCGCTGCGAGACGAGGATGATCAACACGTCGCTGAAGATCAGCACGGTGTAGAGGAAATCGAAGAACGGGAAGCGTGACCTGCCGACGTACGCCCGCCACGCCGCGTCGGCGCCCAGCGCCAGGATGCTCGCGAACAGGGGCAACCCGATGAGCTACTTGGCGGCGACGAAGCTCGACGGCTCGCCGACGTCGGGCGTGATCTGCGGACGATGTTGGAGCCGGTAATAGACCACCAGTCCGACGAAGACCTGGAAACGCGCCAACCGATTCGCAAGTCACGACCGAACCGTCACTTGCGAATCAGTTGGCACTCTCTCGCGCGATCTGCCGCCGCCAGATCGCGCTTGAGCGCGTCGACCATCTCCGGCACGACATCACCGAGCGGTCATTCGATGAACTCGGCTCGAACCGCGGCGTCTCTCCGCGGGTTCTTCTGGAGCGGCCGTCTTCGACAGAGGCCCGATCACGCCGGGCTTGGGTGGCCCGGCGGGCGTCCAAGGCGCCGGCCCGCGCTCAGGGGGCCGAGTAGAAGACCTGGACTGCTTGGGCGGCGAGCTCGTTGGCGGCGACGGTGGTGCCGCCGGTCATGCAGAGCTCGAAGTAGTACCAGAAGTTGTCGTTGTCGATGACTGGATCGGTCACCGAGAGATCGGAGCGGCTTTGCCAGCCGCTCGAACCGGAGGTCGAGGCGACGGCCATCTCGGACGAGACCACCAGCGAGTTGATCGCCGAACGGCGGAGGCGGAGCGTGATGCCACGATCGCTGCGATTGTCGTACAGGTTCGCGAGAAAGCCGAGGACCGTCGCGCCGTGCGGCAGCTCGAGGGGGGCGACGCCGCAGGGGGGCGTCGAGTCCGTCGAGTTGGGCAGCGAAAAGGTGCCGAGCGCCGCGTTGAACACCCAGGGCCAGGAGTAATCCTTGGCGCCCGACGAGAAGCTCGCACCCGAGATCCACTTCGAGAGGTAGGTGGGGGGCGTTGCGCCCCAGGCCGAGGTGTCCCCCGACTCGAAGCCGTCGGCGAAGAGCGCCAGCGTGTATTCGATCTGCACCGAGTAGATCCGCTGCACGGTCGAGTCGAGGACGTCGTCGGCGGTGCTCAAGTAGTAGACGTACTGGTCGCTCACGATCCGACCGAACAGCTTCATGTCGATCACATACTGCTGTCCGGCGGGATCGATCCCCGTCGAGAAGACGCGCGCGACCTGCTCCGCCGGCACCGAATTGCCCCGCCGCTTGGCAAGCAGCTGGATCTTGAAATCGCCGCTTGCCTCGGAATCCCCGATCCAGGCGCTCATCGATTTGAGCACGGCGCCCCTCGGTAGCTCGACCGGGGCGACCAGATCGCCCGAGCCGCCGCCCTTCTGGATCCAGCCAGCGAACTCGGCCAATGTGTGGCCCGAGCCGTCGGCGTTGTGAAACTCGGGCGCGCCGACCACCAGTACGACCGCGCTGGCCGGGAGAGGGAGCAGCGTCGCGAGGAGCAGGAATATCGCTGGGCGGCGCATGATCGGTACCTCAGTAGGTGTAGGCGACATAGAGGCCCCGCATCTCGGTTGGGCCCGCGGCGTCGGTGTAACCCGGCAGGCAGACGAAGGCGAGATACCAGTAGTCCGCATTGTCGATGGTGCCGTTCGAGATCGAGAAATCCGTGAAAATCCGGGAGCCGCCCGCCGAGCTCGAGCTCGAGACCGCGGCGAGCTCCTGGAAGCCCCCGATGCCGTCGAGGCGACGGCGGCGGATGGCCGCGTCCGCATCCTTGTCCGAGTTGTTGTCGCGGACCCAGAAAACGAACCCGGTGACCGTCGCTCCCTGGGGCAAGTGGAGGGGGGCGTACATGCAGACCTTCGACGTCTCGTTGAAGTAGAGCGAGCCCGACGCCGTGTCGAGAACGAGCTTGTTGCCCGGTTCCCCCGACTGGAAGAACGCGGCCGGGGAGAACCCGTAGTAACCGGTCGCGGCCGGGCTCGTGCCGAGGATTCGGGTCACCACCTGGTCCGCACTTTCGGCGGGAACGCCGTCGAGCACAGCTTGGATCTGCGCATCCAGCTCGTCGGTCGACCGGGGCCAGGCGTTCGCCGGCGACGCTCCCATCCAGAGCAGGCCGAGCGCGCAGAGCGCCGGCAGCAGAGAGAACCGCAGCCGCTTCCGCGGGCAAACCTCAAATCCGATCCGCGCCATCGACTCCTCCTCTGACTACGTCAACGGGAAGCGGTTGCAGATCACGCAACCCACCCGACTCGTCGAGTGCAGGTCCCGGGCTGAAGTCGCTCTCTTACTCTCTTTAAAACGGATCGTACCACTGGGGTTGAAAGGTGTCGGGCGCGGACCGGGAGCGGCGCATGGGAAAGTCAGCCGGCGCGGCAGAAACCGCCGTCACGGGGGCGTCGTGTCGATTCCGGCCTGCGCGGCCCGGTCGCGCCGCAGCCAGAGCTCGAGGGGCGGGGCGTTGCGGGCGGGAGGCGGGTAGGAGGAGGCGAGGACGTAGCGGCTCGCGAGCAGCTCGGCGAGCCCGTCCCGCATCCGCCGCATGCCGCTCGGGCGACCGTGGCGGAAATAGTACTCCTGCAGAGCCAGATTCTTTTCCGGGATCCACTGCCAGAGCACGGCGGGCGGCGGATCCGCCCGCAGCTTCGCGAGGTCGCGGTCGGCGATCGGATCGGGGGTGACGTCGATCCAGTGCAGGATCGCGAACGTCGCCGGTGGACGATCCGCGAGCCAGTTGAAGATCGGGTAGACGGGGAAGGTCATCAGCCGGTCGCCGGGGCGCGTCCAGGTCCTGATCCCATCGACGAGCCCGTCGACCACGTTGCGCGTGTCTGGCGCCAGCCGCAGGCCGGCCAGCTCGGGAAGGCTCGAACGCGCCACGGACGCGCCGAGCCATGGCTCCCGCCACTGGGCGAACGCGAAAAGCCGGATGCTGTGGAGGCCGACGGCCGCGAGCGCGGCCATGATGCAGAGGGCGATCGGAAAGGCGCGAGCTGGCGCGAGCCAGCGCCGTCGGGCGACGCCGTCGAGCGCCAGGGCGAGCAGCAGAGAAGCTGCCGGCAGGGCGTTGGCGCCTCCGACCGCCGACGACAGCGCGTGAGTGGTGGCGATCGCGCTGGCGACGACCGAGAACAGCAGGAGCTCGCACTCGACCTGGTCGAGCGCGCGGCGCAGCGCGGTCGCGGCGAGGCCGAGCGCCAGCAGGGGCGCGCCGAAGCTCCCGAACAGGATGCCGCCGCGAGCGAGCGCCAGGAGCTGCTCGACGATGGCCCGATAGGACTGCGGCCCGAAGATGCGCGGGACCTTCAGGGCGGCGACGGCGACGAAGGCCAGCGCCAGGGTCAGGGCGGCCAACCGCGGCGGACGGACCGGGGCGCTCCGACCCGGGCCGCGGAACCGGAGCGTCACGAGCACGGTGACGGCCGCGATCAGACCGATCGTGGCGGGGAGGAGCGTGCCGGGTAGTTGGAAGGGGCCGAGCCAGGGGCGGATCAGCAGGCGAGCCGACGATCCCTTGCTCGCCGCGGCGGCCCTGAACACGTCTTGAACAAAGAGCCCGAGCGCGTGGTGGAGGGCGAGCCAGGCGCCGAGCAGAACGGTCGGGACCGCCGCGCCGACGAGGAAGAGCTCGGCTCCCCGAACCAGCTTGCGCCGTCGGCCGGCGTCGCGCAGCGAGAGCGCGACGAGGGCCGCCGGCACCGCGACGATCGCCCCGAGCCCGATCGTCTGTTTGGTCCAGAAGCTGAGCGCCGCGGCGATGCCGGAGCCGAGCCAGAGCAGCGAGCTGTCGCGGTCGCGTCCGAGCGCGATGGCCGCGAGCCACCCGGAGACCACGGCGGCGAGCGACGCCCACTGGTTGTAGAGGTCGAGGATCTCGGTGTCATCGGAGCTCAGCAAGACGATGCCCACGAGCGCCGCCGCGACCGCGGTGCCGGGGCGGAAACGCCGGGCGAGCCAGGCGGCGGTGACCCCGGCCAGCGCGATGCGGCCGAGCGCGCCGACGATCCGCACGGCGAGCAGCGAGCGGCCGACCAGGACCTGGAGCGCGGCCTCGGCCAGCGGCTGCAAGGGGGGAAGGTGGAGGAAGAAATCCCGATAAGGGATCTCGCCACGCAGGATCAGCGCTCCATAGAACGGCATGTAGCCGTCGAGACTGAGCCCGAGGTGGCGGTTCCACCAGGGGAGCAGGAAAGCGAGCGTCGCGATCGCGGCCGCCAGGGCGGCGACGCCGCAACGACGGCTCTCGGATGGGGAGGAAGGCATGGGACGTCCCGGTTTGGGTGAGTCGAGCCTACCGTGGTCGCGCCGGGATCGGATGGCTCGAGATCGATGGCGCTCTCCGCATCCCTTTCATCCTCGGCTCTGCGGGCGCGGACGACGCTCGAATCGTGAACGCCCACTAGGCCTCCGAAGAAGTCGAGCGTGCGGACTCGACGCTGGCCCGCCCGCGGCTCCGATTGCCATCGGCGCTCGTCGCTGGCACAATGACTTCGAACCCAGCTCAGATCACGGTCAAGGAGGTGACGATGGGCATCGACTATCGAGCGACGGTCGCGGCGTTTATCTTTCTACTTGCGTCTTCGGTCTCGGCGGAGGCAAATGCCCTCGGAGCGGCGGGCGTCCCGGCCGATTCTCCGGCCGCTCCGGGGAGGCTCGGCCCCGCGCTCCCGCCGGCGCCGAGAGGCTTCACCGAGGGGGATCCCGTGCCGGACGGGAGCTTTGAGAACGGCGCCCCGCCGGCCTCTTCCTGGACGGAAACAACGGCCAGCGCCTGCGGGACCGGCATCGGAAGCTGGAGCGCCTACCTGACGACCGCGCCCGACGGCTCGAACAGCTTCTGGTCGGGCAACGACTGCACGCTGGACCACAACGAGATCGAGAATTCCGTGACGCAGAGCGTCGCCGTGCCGTCGGATCCTCCGATCTTGATCTTCTGGTACCTGGCGTATCGGATCGACACCGACGACTCGGAGGGGACCGACGTGGCCTACGTGAGCGTCAACGGTACCGACAAGTGGACGTTGGACGCGAGCACGGGCGCTACGAATACCGTCGGTAACGGTGACTATCTCTGCTACCGCCCGGCGCGCATCGACCTCTCCACCTTCGCCGGAACGACCGTGAGCCTGAAGGTGGGCATGACTCCAACCCAGAGCGACAACGGGGCCGGGAACGTGGTCTTCGACGACTTCCGCTTCGCCGACCTCGTCTTCGCCGACGGGTTCGAGTGCGGCCCATCGTACTGGTCGTCGACGTCTCCCTGAGCCGGAGCGCGGGAGGTCTGCGCGTCCGCCTGGTCGCGTAGCATCTCGTCGATGAGCCCTGCTTCGTCGCGCCGCTATGAGCGCTATGTCGCCCTCGGCGACAGCTCGACCGAGGGGATCGACGACCCTGACGGTGCGGGGGGCTTCCGCGGCTGGGCCAACCGACTCGCCGAGACCCTCGCCGCGGTGCAGGGGGGCCTGCTCTACGCGAATCTCGCGGTGCGCGGGCGGCGCACGGGCCAGATCCGCGAGCAGCAGTTGGCGCCGGCGCTCGCCCTGCGACCCGACCTGGCGACGCTCTTCAGCGGCACCAACGACATCGTGGCGCGCGATTTCGACGCCGCGGCGGTGGCGGCGGACGTCGAAGCGATCGAGCGGGCTCTCGTCGAGGGTGGGGCGACCGTGCTCACCTTCACCCTGCCCGATCTCGCCGCGGTGATGCCGCTGGCGCGCCGCGTCGCGCCGCGGGTGCGTGACCTCAACGCCCGGCTGCGCGCCATCGCGGCATCCACCGGGACGCTGCTGGTCGATTTCGAGGCGCACCCGGTGGCGGCCGATCCGCGGCTCTGGAGCGACGATCGGCTGCACGCCAACTCGGCCGGCCACGCGCGTATCGCCGCCGCGCTGGCGCAGGCGCTCGACTTGCCGGGCAGCGACGCCTCCTGGCAGCAGCCGCTGCCGCCGCTCCCGGGGCCGACCGCGCTCGCCCGCTGGCGCGGCGAGCTCGCATGGCTCAACCGCCACTTCCTGCCCTGGCTCTGGCGCCACGCCCGAGGCCGTTCGTCGGGCGACGGACGGCTGCCGAAGCGGCCCGAGCTACGACCGATGACGCCGCAGGGTTGAGGCTCGCCGGCCGCCCTGCGGAGCCCGCTTCGGGCCTTGCGGCGTGGCGGCGGGCGAAACCAAGAGCGCTGCCCGTCGTACGAGCTTCCAGGGGAACGTTTCCTGGAAAGTGGGGGAGCCGCATGTTTTCGAGCTCGGCGCGGGATTTGAGGATCGGCTTCCGGCTGCTGTGGCGCGACAAGGCGTTCGCGGCGCTGGCGGTCGGGGTTCTGGCGCTCGGGATCTGCGCCGTGGCGACCCAGTTCAGCGTCGTCGACGCGGTGCTGATCCGCGGCTTCTCGTTCCCCACCGCCGGGCGGCTCGAGAGCGTCCGGCTCATCGATCCCGCCCGAACGACTCCCTACCAGGTGCGCAGCCAGGTCTTCGCACTCGACTACCTCGACCTCGCGCGCGAACAACGCTCGCTCGACGAGCTGGCCGCCTACCTCGACGGCTCGACCGTCAACATGACCATCGACGGCCACGCCAAGCGCTTCACCGGTGCCTACGTCACCGAGAGCTTTCTGCGGGCGCTCGGCGTCCAGCCCGTGCTGGGGCGCGATTTCGTCGCCGCCGACGACGTACCCGGCGCGCCCAAGGTCGCGATCCTCTCCCACCTCGTCTGGCAGCGCGACTTCGGCGGCGACCCGAGCGTCGTCGGCAAGGCGGTGCGCATCAACGGCAAGCCGGCGTCGATCGTCGGAGTGATGGCGAAGGGGTTCGCCTTTCCCGGCAACGAAGAGCTCTGGGTGCCGCTCTTCAACGAGTTCCCGCCGCTGCCGCGCAACGACCCCAACGGCAACACGGTCTCGGTCATCGGGCTGCTCAAGCCAGGCGTCTCGCTCGCGCAGGTGAACGCCGAGTTCGCCGGCTTCGCCCGCCAGCTCGCGGCGAGCTATCCGGAGACCAACAAGCAGTACGTGGCCGCCCTGGTCGAGCCGCTCATCAAGTCGTTCACGCCGCGCCAGCTGCGCGGCCTGCTCTACACCATGCTCGGCTTTTGCGTCGGTGTGCTGCTCCTCGCCTGCACCAACGTCATGAACATGCAGTTCGCCCGCGCGACGCTGCGGGCGCGAGATCTCGCGATCCGCGCGTCGCTCGGCGCCACGCGGGGACGGCTCATGCGCCAGATGCTGACCGAGAGCTCGATCGTCGCCGCGCTGGGCGCGCTGCTGGGCGTCGGCGGCGCCTACTGGGCGAACGCCCTGCTGATGCGGGCCTTCCACGGCACGTCGAATCCGATTCCCGCCTACATCGTCTTCCGCGTCGACGCGCTGGTGCTCGGGTTCGTCGTCGTCGCGGCGAGCGTCGCCGCGCTCGTGTCGGGGCTGCTCCCGGCCTGGATGGCGTCGCGGGCACGTCCGGCCGAGGTCCTGCGCGATTCGGGCCGGGGCAACACCGGGCGGCGGCTGGTCCTCGTCAACCGGGGGCTCGTCATCTTCCAGATCGTCGTCACCTGTGTGCTGCTGATCGGCTCCATGCTGCAACTGCAGTCGATCCGGAGGCAGCAGCAGGTCGACTATGGCTACGACACGACGGGTGTCCTGTCGGCGCGGCTGGGGCTCATGGAAGGCAGCTACCCCGACCCGGCGAGCCGCCAGCTCTTCTTCGAGCGCGCGCTGCGCGCATTGCGGGCGGACCCGCAGTACGCCGACGTGGCGCTCACCACGCGCTTCCAGATGATCTTCTCGGGGAGCGGCCCGATCGAGATCGAAGGTCGGGTCTACAAGGACCCGCGGGACCGGCCGAACGCCAATGTCGAGGCGGTCAGCGACGGCTACTTCCGTACCCTGGGCGTGAAGCTCGTCGAGGGGCGGGACCTCTCGCGTGAGGACAGGGACCAGAAGCTGCCGGTGGCGGTCGTCAACGCCGACTTCGCCGCGAAGTACTTCGGCCGCGAAGATCCGATCGGCCGCCGTTTCCGCACCGCCGCGCCGAGTGGCGAGAGCTTCGGCCCCTGGCGGACGATCGTCGGCGTCGTCTCTCAGATGAGGATGACCGGTCCCTTCAACAACCAGGATGTCGACGAGAGCGGCTTCTACGTGCCCTTCGACGCCACGCCGTTCGGCCCGGTGACGCCCGCGCCGACGCCGCCTCAGTTCGCAACCGTGGTCGTTCGCCCGGCGGGAGGGCGGGCGGAGTCGCTCGCCGCGCCGCTGCGCCGCGACCTCGCCGCGATCGATCCCGACCTGCCGCTCTACTTCGTCGCCACGCCGGCCGAGAACGCCGCCAGCGTGCTCAGCCAGAACCGCGTCGTGGCGATCATGTTCAGCCTCTTCGGCATGGTCGCGGTGATCCTCTCGGCGGTGGGCCTCTACGGCGTCATGTCGTTCTCGGTCAGCCGGCGGAGCCAGGAGTTCGGCACCCGCATGGCGCTCGGAGCCGACCGGAGGCGGATCCTCGAGATGGTGCTGCGCCAGGGGCTCGTCCAGCTCGCGATCGGTCTCGCTCTCGGGGTCGGCCTGACGCTCCTCATCGCCACGGTCGGCGGCGAGGGGATCCGCCGGGCGCTCTTCCAGGTCGATCCGCGCGACCCGCTGACCTACCTCGGGGTCTCGACGCTCATCGCGGTCGTCGCGTTCGTGGCGACGCTGGTGCCCGCCCGCCGCGCCACTCGGGTCGACCCGATGCTGGCCTTGCGATCGGAGTAGAAACCGCCGGCGTGGAACCTTGCGAGCCCGGGCGTGTCCCCTCGCGGCCGGAGATTTCGTTTACGTTGACGTGGGCGCTTCTCGCGGCCCACGCGACTGCGGAGTCGAGGAGGTATCGCATGAAACGTCTGGCGTGGACGATCGTCGCTCTCATCCTGTCGGGCTCGCACCAGCTCCTGGCCGAGACCCAGGCTTCAGGCACGTTCAAGGGAAACCGGATCTCCTTCGAGGTCACCGGCGCCTACGCGTTCTGGAGTCGCTCGCCGGGGGAGCCGCTCATCGAGGTGGCGATCGCGAACGACGAGTTCGGCGACGCCTACGACGCCTTCTACGATCCGGCGCCGGTCATCCAGTCGACCTTCGTCGACGAGCGGACCGTGGTGGCCTACTTCGAGTTCGAGCCGAACGGCAAGTACCATGGTGTCTCGTATCAGCTCGCAGCGGGAGACAGCTGCGGCTTCTGCTATGACCCCGGGGTCAAGTCGACGGTGCGGTTCAGGAACGGCCGCGCCCAGGGTGGCCTCTCTTTCACGAGCAAGAACCGGACGTTCGACGTGCACTTCGACGTGCCCGTAGCACCGCGCGAGTGGGGGAGCCCGCTGCCAGCAGGCGGCGGCGAGCCCGGTGCGACCTACAGCGCCTACAGCGCGGCGATGACCGGAAGCGATCGCAAGGCGATCTTCGATGCGCTCGATGATTTTCACCGTGGGCTCTGGCACAAGTACGAGAAGCAAGGCAATCTCGAGGAGTGGCTCGACTATCGCCTGGACAAGGTCCACTGGCGCATCGTGGAGCCGCGCGTGGTCGAGGGTTTCATGCGCGGCGATCAGGCGATTCTGCTGATCCAGGCGCACTCGAAGCTGCTCGATCACGTTCACGGCCAGGTTGCGCTGACCCGTGAAGCGGGGCGGTGGCGGATTTCGGACGAGATCTACGAGGTCGGAGAGTAGGGAAGGGGCGCCCGTAGCGGCGCTCCGCTAGGATCCTGGTCATGGATCCTCATGCCCAGGACGAAGTCGAATACCGCATCGACGCCGGAGGCATCCTGACGGGCGTTGGCGGCGCCTGGGACCGCTTCGCGGGCGAGAACGGTGCCCCCGAGCTGGTCGGGGCGCAGGTGGTGGGGCGACGGCTGGTAGACCTCATCGGCGAGCCGACGACGCGCTGGATCTACAAGCAGCTCATCGAGTGCGCGCTCCGGGGCCGCCCGGTCGAAGTCCCCTTCCGCTGCGACGCGCCCGGGATCCGCCGCGACATGAGGATGCGGATCGAGGCGGACGGGCAGGGGGGCGTCGTCTTCCGCAGCCGGCTCGAGGGCGCCGAGCGGCGGCCGCGCTGGCCGTTCGGCGAGTCGGGCGGCGGCGGTCGCATGGTTGTCGTCTGCAGCTGGTGCAAGCGTTTTCAGGACGGCGAACGCTGGCTCGAAGTCGAGGACGCGGTCGCGACCGCCGAGATGTTCGCCGAGTCCGTTCCCCCGGCGATGACCCACGGCATCTGCCCCGGCTGCCGGACGCGACTGGTCGAAGTCGGCGAGCTCGCGCAAAGCTTCGCCGAATGAGGCTCTGGACCCTGCACCCGCGCTACCTCGACCCACGGGGGCTGGTGGCGCTCTGGCGCGAAGGGCTCCTGGCGCAGAAAGTACTCGCCGGCCGCACGCGCGGCTATAGGCAGCACCCGCAGCTCGTCCGCTTCCGTGGGGCGGCCGATCCGCTGGCTGCGATCGGCTCTTTTCTCGGACCCGTCTGCGACGAGGCGGTACGGCGCGGCTACCGCTTCGACCGGGCGAAGGTGCTCGAGCGACGACCGGCCGAACGGATCGAAGAGACCGAAGGGCAGCTCCTCTACGAGCTCGAGCATCTGCGCACGAAGCTCGCCCGGCGCGCGCCGGAGGCGCTCGCTGCGCTCGGAGGAGCGCCGCGGCCGCAAGCGCACCCCCTCTTCCTGATCGTGCCCGGCGACGTACGCGAGTGGGAGAAGGGGGCCCCTCCATCCACGGCTCGGCACGGCTGAGCGTACTGTTTTTCTCGAAAAGAGGGACAGGCACCAATTTTCGTGGCCTGGGTGGCGACGGCCTGAAATCAATCGACTCGCCGTTCCGTCGGCTGGGCGTCGGCCGTCCGAAGCGGATCTCGTGAGACGATGCCGGCCGTGGCCCGCTACCGGCCCGAAGTTCTCGAAGAGCTCTTGCGGCACGGCATCGTGCCTCGCCCCGACACGCCGCCCGAGCGCGCCTACGAGCTGCTCAAGTCGATCTACACCTTCGAGATCCGCGAGGCGAAGTTCCGCCACCGGGAGCGCGAGCGCGTACTCGGACCGCAGCCGCTCGAGATCTATCGCCGCGAGGTCCGCGCCCTCCAGGACCGCTACCCCGTGCTGCGCCTGCCCCCGTTCCACTGGCTGGAGCGGTGAACCCGTCCCGGCGTTCAGCCGGCGTCGCTACGGCGCGCGCTGGTAGACGACCTTGCCGCCCACCAGCGTGGTGTCGACCCGGGCGGTCGGGATCTGGTCGGCCGGGATGGTCATGATGTCCTTCGAGAGCACCACGAGATCGGCCAGCTTGCCCGGCGTGATCGAGCCCAGCCGGTCGTCCTGGAAAATAGCGTAGGCCGCGTTGATCGTGTACGAGCGCAGCGCCTCCTGGCGCGTCATGTCCTCGTCCGGGAAGAAGGTCCGGCCGTCGGCGAGCCGGCGCGTCACGGCGCAGGCGAAGTTCGGAATCGGGTCGATGTCCTCGACTGGCGCGTCCGTGCCGTTGGCGATGATGGCGCCGCTGTCGATGAGCTTCCGCCAGGCGTAGGCGCCTTCGGCCGCGCGCGCCTCTCCGAGTCGCGCCACGACATACGGACCGTCGGAACAGGCGTGTACCGACTGCATCGATGCGATGACGTGCATCGCGCCGAAGCGTGGGATGTCGCTCGCTTCCAGATGCTGCGCGTGCTCGATGCGCCAGCGCAGGTCGCGGGCCTCGGGATGCGCCGCGAAGATGCGCTGGAAGACGTCCAGCACCTCGTGGTTGGCGCGGTCGCCGATGGCATGCACCGACACCTGGAAGTGATTCTTCAGCGCGACCTCGGCCATGGCCTCGATGGACGACGGCGGCGTGACGTCGAGGCCGCTGCTGGTCGGCAGATCGGCGTAGGGCTCGAGGAACCACGCGCTATGCGTGCCCAGCGCGCCGTCGGCCGTGATCTCGCCGAGGCCGCGCACGCTCAGGTGATCGTCGCCGAAGCCGTCGAGCCAGTACTCGGGCAACTTGGCGGCAAGAGTCGCGGGCGATGCCGCGTCCAGCAGCACCCAGAGGCGCGCCGGCACCTGCCCCTCCGCCACCAGCTTTTTCAGGAAGTCGACTGTCTGGAACGACTCGCCCTCGTCGGACACCATGGTCACGCCCTTCGACAGCATGTCGTGCGCGGCCAGGCGCACCGTTTCCGTCAGGTCGGCCTCGACCTCGGCCGGCGTCCGCTGCGCCAGGTCCGCCTGCAGGGAGCGCCAGACGAGCCCGGACGCGTTGTCGCGCAGCGCGCCGATCGCCCGCCCGTGCGCATCGCGCACGATCTCGCCGCCCGGTGGATCGGGCGTGCCGGGTCCGATGCCGGCCAACTCCATCGCCTTCTTGTTCACGAAGATGGCGTGTCCGCTCGCGTGGGTGAGAATCACCGGATTGTCGGGCGAGACCGCGCTCAGGCTGTCGTTGTAGGGCAGGCCGGCGACGTTCGGCTGCGGCACGCGGTCCCATTTCGCCTGATGCCAGCCGCGCCCTTGGATCCACTGGCCGGGCTTGGCCTGCTGGACGGCCGCCGCCACGAGCGCGACGATGTCGTCCCAGGTGCGCGCCTTGGTGAGGTCGAGCTCCTTCAAGGCTTCGCCCATTCCCATGAAATGGGCGTGTGCGTCGATGAAGCCGGGAACGAGCAGGCGGCCGGCGAGGTCGATCACCCTCGTATGGGGACCGATGTAGCCCTGGATCTCCGAGTCGCTGCCGACCGCGAGAATCCGTCCCGCCGAGACGGCCACCGCCTGCGCTTCGGGGCGGGCGGCGTCCACGGTCACGACGTGCCCCCCGCGTAGCACCAGATCGGCCGGCCCCCGCTGCCAGTACCACGTTGGTTCCGCGGCAGCCCCCGCACGCGCCCCCGCGAGACAAAGTATGGCCACGAGGCCGACCTGAACCACACCCCTCGAGCGACCTGTTCTCAGACTCATTTTTGAATCCTACGCCGTGAGCCGCGGGACCGGCACCCGGGGTGGAGCTCGTTCCCTCGCCCGTCCCCGTTCGACTTTTCCCGCGTCTTGTGAAAGGCTGCGTCGTCGTCGCGATGTGCTCCGTCGTTCGGAGCGCGGCCCCACGGGCCCCCGATCGCAGCGCCCGGCTCCTTTCTGGAGCCTGAACGGCGGCCCTCTCCGGCAGTTCCTCCGTTTTCCAAGTTCGCCGGAAGTACCTCGCGGAACGCGTCCGCTCGAAGTGGGCGACCGCCCGCACTAGGAGTATGCATGTCCTTTGATTCACTTGGACTCGACCGTCGTTTGCTCGACGCCGTGTCCGCCCTCGGCTTCACCCAGCCGACGCCCATTCAGTCTCGCGCCATTCCGCCCGCTCTCGCGGGGCGGGATCTGTCGGCCTGCGCCGCCACGGGTAGCGGCAAGAGCGCGGCCTTCCTGCTTCCCATCATGGCGCGGCTCGACGCGGGTCCGCGCGGCCGGGTGCGGGCTCTAGTGCTCGCCCCGACCCGTGAGCTCGCGGCGCAGATCGACGCCCACCGCAAGGACCTCGCCCGGTTCACCGGCACGACCGGCGCAGCCATCTTCGGCGGCGTCGGCATGGGTCCGCAGGAAACGGCCCTCCGCCGGGGCGTCGACATTCTCGTCGCCACGCCGGGCCGCCTGCTCGACCATTTGCAGCACCCCTACGCCCGCCTCGACCAGGTCGAGGTGGTGGTGCTCGACGAGGCCGACCGGATGCTCGACATGGGCTTCCTGCCCGACGTGCGCCGCATCTTCGCCAAGTTGCCGGCCCGGCGCCAGACGATGCTCTTCTCGGCCACCATGCCGAGCGAGATCGCGCGCCTGGCGCGGGAGATCCAGCGCGAGCCCGAAGTGATCCAGATCGCGCGCTCGGCGCCCGCCCACGGCGTGACGCAGGCCGCGTGGCCCGTCGCCCAGGATCTCAAGAGCTCGCTGCTGCTCGAGCTCCTGAGCCGCGGCGACCTCGCCAACGCGCTCGTCTTCACCCGCACCAAGCACCGTGCCAACCGGGTCGCCGACTGGCTCGCCAAGCGCGGCATCGCGGCCGCCCGCATCCACGGCAACCGGAGCCAGGCGCAGCGCACCGAAGCGCTGGCCGGCTTCAAGCAGGGCAAGTACCGGGTTCTGGTGGCGACCGACGTGGCGGCGCGCGGCATCGACATCGAGGCGCTCCCGCACGTCGTCAACTTCGACGTGCCGGCCGATCCCGACAGCTACATCCACCGGGTCGGACGCACCGCGCGCGCCGAGCGCCTGGGTGACGCGTGGACCTTCGTCAGCCGGGAAGAGGAAGGCGACCTGCGCGCCATCGAGCGCGCGGTCGGCCGGCCCATCGAGCGCCGCATGCTCGACGGCTTCGACTACGCGAAGCGCGCCGCCGAGAAGCTCGAGATCCCGCTCCAGGAGCGGATCGCCGCGATCCGGGCGCGCAAGGCCGACGAACGCCGCCGGGCGGCCGACAAGGCCGCGCGCAAACAGGGCGGTGGAGGTCCGGCGACGGCGCCGGCCGGGCGCCGCGGCCGCCGCTCGCCGGCTCGCCCGGAGAGCCGGACGAACGAGCTACGGACGGATCGCAAGCATCCCGCGACGCCGGCCCGTTCGAAGCGGGCCAACCATCCGGTTGGCCGCTCGCGGCCCGCGGCCGCGGAGCCGGTTCCCTGGTGGCAGCGCCGCGACGCCTGAGGCTTCAATAGAAAGGCGGCGGCCCGCCGCGCTGGCGCCGGCTGCCAAGCAGTGATCGAGGCCGGCGGTGGGGCCGCCGAGCGTCCCCTCGTTCGCGAAGGGCCCGGATAGACTCGCCGCCATGCCTCGGATCCACATTCTCGCGGACCGGCTGGTTTCTCAGATCGCCGCCGGCGAAGTGGTGGAGCGGCCGGCCTCGGTGCTCAAAGAGCTGGTCGAGAACGCCCTCGACGCGGGAGCGACGCAGCTCGAGATCGAGCTCGAGAGCGGCGGCGTACGGCGAATTCGGGTCGCGGACGATGGCGTCGGGATGGACCGCTCCGACGCGCTGCTCGCCTTCGACCGGCACGCGACCTCCAAGATCGACAGCTTCGAGGACCTCGAACGGGTCGGCACGCTCGGCTTTCGTGGCGAGGCGCTGGCCTCGATCGCTGCGGTGGCGAAGGTGGACCTCGTCACGGCGATCGCGCCGGGGGAAGCGACGCGGGTGCGCATCGAGGGCGGGCGGGTGTTGACCTCCGAACCGGCTCTCCGGTCACGCGGTACCACGGTGGAGGTGGCGTCGCTGTTCTGGAACGTGCCGGCGCGCCGCAAGTTCTTGAAGACGCGACAGACCGAGCTGCGGCGTGCCGTCGAAGTCGTCGAGGGCTACGCCCTGGCGCGCCCCGACGTCGGCTTCCGGGTGCGGCACGAGGGCCGGTTGATGCTGGACGCGCCGGCCCTGGCCGACGACGACGCCGGGTTGCGCGCCCGGGTGGCGCAGATCTTCGGTGCCGAGCTCGATCGGCGATTGGAGGCGATCCCGACGGAGGTCGCGGCGCGCTTGGCGCCGGGGACGAGAGGTCTGGTGGGCCGACCGGAAACCGCGCGCCGTGGCAAGCGCATGTTCGTGTTCGTGAACCGGCGGCTGGTGCGCGACCGGGCCATTCTCGCCACTTTCTACCGGGCGGTCCGCGAGGAGTGGCGAAGCGACGAGTTCCCGGCGCTCTTTCTCTTTCTGGACCCGCCCCCCGAACAGGTCGACGTCAACGTCCATCCGCAGAAGGCCGAGGTGCGCTTCCGCGACTCGGCCTACGTGGAACGGGTGGGGCAGGTGCTGCGTGCGACCCTGGCGCGAGCCCGCGGAGAGGAGCCCGCGCCGCTGCGCGCGCCCGGCTCCGGCGATGGGAACCCCGGATTCTCGGGACCGCTCGCCTGGGAGGGTCTGGGGGGCCGGCGGGCCGGCGAAGGCGCCGGCGAGATCCGCGAATCGGCCGCCGAGTGGAGCGGCGCCTCGCGCCCGAATCTGGACGACGGAGCGGAGCGCGCCTGGAGCACCGGGTGGACCCGGATCGGCGAGCCGGCCGGGTCCCGGGCCGAAGCGCGGATCGCCATCGCGGCGTTGGCGCCGGTCGAGAGAGCGCCGATTCCCCTTTCCGGACGCTCCGGCGAAGTCCGTCCGTTCCGGCTGCTCGGTCAGTACAAAGGCGCGCTGATTCTCCTCGAAGGTCCGGACGGGCTCTATGTCATCGACCAGCACGTGGCACACGAGCGGATTCTCTACGAGCGTTTTCGGCGCGAGCTCGAGAGCCGGGACGAGGTGGCGCAGCGACTGGTGACGCCGCTGCTGCTCGAGCTCTCGCGCGGCGAGAGCCTCAAGCTTCTCGAGCTCCTGCCGGCGCTTCTCGATCTCGGATTCGAGATCGAGGAGCTCTCCGGAGGCACCCTCGGCCTCGCGGCGGCTCCCGCGGCGCTCGGTCCCGACGAGGCGAGAGCGCTCCTGGCCGCCCTGGCCTCCGACGCCGAAGCCACGCCGGATAACCTGCGGCGCCGGCTACTCGACGATCTCGCGGCCTCCACGGCGTGCAAGGCGGCCGTGAAGATGCACCATCCGCTCTCGGCGGAGAAGGTCGAGGCGCTGGTCTCCGAGCTCTTCCGGGCCGAGAACCCATACTCGTGTCCGCACGGTCGACCGGTCGTGCTCGTGCTCGGGGACGCGGATCTCGAGCGTCGATTCGGCCGCCGCTAGGACGAGCCGAGCCTCGCGCGTGGCGAGCGGAACTCACCCCGCGTAAGGGCCGGAGCGAAGACGGGGCGCGTATCGTCCGGCCGGTGAGCGCCGGCCACAGACGCGTTCCGGCGTGAGATTTTTTCATGCTCGGGGTGCCGCGTTCGGCGTAGCATTCCGTGCCGTTGCGAGCGCCATCGAGATGAGCGGGGGGGCGAGCGAAAGCGGGACGCGATGGAAGCGGGACGGACTCTCACCCGTCCTCCTGGCTTTCTTGCTCCTGGCCGAGATCGCCCTGATCTGGCACCCGGCCGCGGTGCCGACCAACGACGGGCCATCGCATCTCTATAGCGCGTGGGTCTGGCGGCAGCTCGCCGCCGACCCGACGGGCCATCTCTCGGAGTATTTCCGGCGCAATCCGCGGCGTATCTATCCCAACGCCTGCTACTCGTGGTTCCTCGAAGCCGTGATCGGCCGGGTCTCCGTTCAAGCGGCCCAGAAGATGGGCATGACGCTCTATCTGATCGCCTTGCCGTTGGCGGTGGGGGCCTTCGCCCGGGCGCTCAAGCGGCCGCCCTGGCTTCCGGCGATCTGCGCGGTGGGCCTGTCGTTGAATTTCCTCTTCTTCATGGGATTTCTCAACTTCCTCTGGGGCGTCCCGCTCGTCTTCGGATTTCTCGCGGTCGAGCGGCGGATTCTCGAAGCGCCCGGCTGGTGGCGGCTGGCGGCCGCCAATCTTCTGCTGGCCGCCACCTTCTGCGCCCATCTGGTCGCCTTCGGCGCCGCCCTGCTGGGCGCCGGCGTCCTGATCCTCCTGGTTCGCGGTGGGCGGCGTCTCTGGGGCCTCGCCGGCGCGCTCCCGGTCGCGCTGCTCTCGCCCTTCTTCTGGCCGGCGACGGTGGATCCCGAGCAGAAGTGGATCTGGCAAGAGACGCTGCGCGAACGGCTTTCGTCGGTGCTCGGGATGCATATCGCGAGCGCTTTCGGGGAACGGGAAGAGCGGGTGGCGCTGCTGGCTGGTCTGGTCCTTCTACCCTTGGCCGTCTGGGGCATCCTGCGGGCGCGCGAGGGACGACGCGAGCTGGCCGGCTTCGCGTCGCTGCTCCTCGTCGGCGCGGTCGCGTTTCCATCGGCGATCGGATCGGGCTCGTACCTCGACGAACGGATGATCGTCTTCTTCTGGCTGACCCTCGCCGCGGGAGTGAGCGTGGCGAACCCTCTGTTGCGTCGCGTCGTGGCGGTCGGGATCGCGGCGCTGATCGTGGCTCACCTTCTCTTTCTGGTGCGGGTCTTTGCGGGCTTCGATCGCGACCTCGTGCAGTTTCTCTCCGGAATGCCGGAGCTCGCGAGCAGCGACGGAATCTTCGCGGTGATCGAGGTGCCGCGATCGCAGTCCTTCGTGGCGCGCCCCATGGCCACGGTGGAGGACTACTACTTCATGGCGCTCGACAAGCCGAACTTCGACCACTACCAGGCGGCCGCGGACAGCGCGCCACAGTTCCCCATCGCTTATACCGACGCCGGGCTCGCGCGCTACCCGGGCGACCGTCGCATGACCCGCGTCAAGCTCCGTCGGGTCACCGAATGGGCCGAGGATTTCCTGATCTGGGGAGATCCGATGGAGGTCCGTGAGATGCTCGGAGAAGAGGGGTATCGTCTGACGTTCCAGAACGGAATGCTGCAGATCTTCCACCGCGACCAGAGCCGACGAGCCGCCGCCACGCCATGAATCCAGCTCTCGACGGGCGAGTGAGACAGGGCCACGCGACGCGCCCCCAGGGCGAACCATGCCGGACGAGCTGAAGGGAAGCGCCGAAGGCGCGACGCCGGAGCCCCGATCCCTCGAGCTCCTGGAGGGCCTGATCGGCCATCGTTTCGCCGAACTGGGGCTTCTCGAGCTCGCGCTGACCCACCGCTCCTTCGCCAACGAGCAAGGCTTGACCACCCACAACGAGCGGCTCGAGTTTCTCGGCGACGCGGTGCTCGGTCTGTTGGTCGCCGAGCGCCTCTACCGCGAGCACCCGGAGCGCGCCGAAGGGGATCTCGCGCGCGCCAAGGCGACGCTGGTCAGCGCCGAATGCCTGGCGCCATTCGGAGAGTCGATCGGCCTCGGCAGTTTCCTTCGCCTCGGAGTCGGTGAGGCGCGATCGGGAGGGCGGCGAAAGTCGTCTCTCCTGGCAGACGGGGTCGAGGCCGTTCTGGGAGCCGTGCATCTCGACGGCGGCCTCGAGGCGGCGAGGCGCGCGGTGGATCTCTTTCTCGACTGGACGCTGCATCATGGCGAGCCGCGCTGGGTCGACGCCAAGACCGAGCTGCAGGAACGGGTCCAGGAGGGTGGCGCGGTCTTGCCGGTCTATCGGGTAGTCGCCGAGGAAGGTCCGGAGCACGACAAGCTGTTCACCTTCGAGGTGAGCGTTCACGGTGAGGTGCTGGGACGAGGCGAAGGCCGGACCAAGAAGGAGGCCCAACAGGGCGCGGCGGCCGCGGCGCTCGCCGAGCTCGAGGCCAGGGAACTCGCCCGTGCCCCGGCGGGCATCGAGGATGTGTCTCCCGAGACGCAGCGGAGCTGACGGCGCGCTCCGGCGGCGCCTCGCGATTGCTAGAATCTCCGGCTCCTATGAAGGATTTCATCTCCATACGTCGATTGAAGGATCAGGTCGGGGAGTCGGTGACGCTCCGCGGCTGGCTGGTGGGCAAGCGGTCGAGCGGCAAGATCGCCTTCGTGCAGTTTCGGGACGGAACGGGGGTCGTGCAGGCCGTAGCGTCGCGGGCCGACGTCTCCGAAGCGGCCTGGGCGGACCTCGAGCGGGTGACCCAGGAGTCGACCGTGACCCTGACGGGCGAGGTGAGAGCGGACCGGCGGGCGCCATCGGGCGTCGAGATCGGACTCAGCGATTTTCACGTCGACTTCCTCACCCAGGACTTTCCCATCACGCCGAAGGAGCACGGCACGGCCTTCCTGATGGAGAACCGTCATCTCTGGCTGCGCTCCTCCCGCCAGCGTTCGGCGCTGCACATTCGCAGCGAGGTGGAGCAGGGAATCCACGATTTCTTCCACGCGCGCGATTTCGTGCGCATCGATTCGCCGATTCTGACGCCGGCGGCCTGCGAGGGCACCTCGACGCTCTTCGAGACCGACTACTTCGGCGACAAGGCGTACCTGTCCCAGTCGGGGCAGCTCTATCTCGAGCCGGCGCTTTCGGCTTTTGGTCGCGTTTACTGTTTCGGCCCCACGTTCCGCGCCGAGAAGTCCAAGACCCGTCGCCATCTCATGGAGTTCTGGATGGTCGAGCCCGAGGTGGCGTTCCTCGAGTTCGACGGCTTGTGCGAGTTGGCGGAGCAGTTCGTCGTCGAGTTGGTGGCCCGAGTGCTCGACCGGTGCGCCGAGGATCTGAAGGTGCTCGAACGGGATACGGCGCCACTCGAACGGGTGGTCGGGCCGTTCCCCCGCATGACCTACAGCGAGGCGATCGAGCGCCTCAACGCCGCCGGCAAGCCGATCGAGTGGGGCGACGATTTCGGAGCCGACGAGGAGACGGCGGTTTCGGCGGATTTCGACCGGCCGGTGATGGTGAGCCGCTTTCCGACCGCCTTCAAGGCCTTCTACATGCAGCCCGATCCCGAGAACCCGAAGGTCGTCCTCGGCCTCGACATGATCGCGCCGGAAGGTTACGGGGAGATCCTAGGGGGCAGCCAGAGGATCCACGACCACGACCTGCTGCTCGAGCGCATCCGCTCGCACGACCTGCCGGTCGAGGCCTTCCAGTGGTACCTCGACGTGCGCAAGTACGGGAGCTGTCCGCACTCGGGCTTCGGGATGGGCCTGGAGCGCTTCGTCGCCTGGATGGGCAAGCTCGAGCACCTGCGCGAGACCATTCCCTATCCACGCATGCTCTATAAGATCTATCCATGACGGCGCGGGTATCGGTCGGGAATCGATCGTGAACCGGCGCCATCGCCGAGCCGAGTGAGCCCCCTCGTCTGGTCCTTTCTCTCTTTTGCCGGAGCGGTCTGGTGCCTCGTCTTCGGGTATCCGGCGGTGCTCTGGCTGCTCTCCCGTCGGCGCTCGGCGGTGACGCCGCGGCTCTCCGACGAGGACCTCCCGGCCGTCACTCTGCTGATTGCCACTCTGGACGAAGAGGCGCGGATCACCGAGCGGCTGGCCGACCTCGACCACACCGATTATCCACCCGACAAATTGCGTGTTCTGGTGGTCGACGGAGGCTCGAGGGATGCCACCGTGCGGCGGATCCGCGCCGCGGCTCGAGCCGGAGTCAGGGTGCTGGCCGTCCCGGGGAGGCGTGGCAAGGGCGTGCAGCTCAACGCGGCGCTGAACGAGATCGAGGACGAGCTGATCGTGATGAGCGACGCGGACGCGCGTCTGGCCCCCGATTGCCTGCGCAAGCTGGTCGAGATGCTGGTGAGCGAGCCGGGCACCGCGGTGGTGGGTGCGCGCGTCCTGCCGGAGACGGAGCTCGAAGAAGAACGCTTGCACTGGGCGTTGATGTCCAGGCTCGGTTGGCTCGAGGGCGTGGTTTTCGGGACCGCGGTGCCATCGGGCGTGGCGCTGGCGTTCCGGCGCAGCATGGTGGCGCCGAGCCCGGAATCGGCGGCCGACGATGTCGAGTTGGCCCTCGCCGCGGGTTGCCGAGGCCTGCGGGCGAAGATGCGCCTCGACGCGGTCGCTGTCGAGTCCCGCGCTCCAGTCCGGTTGGGGCAGTTTCTCCGGGTGCGCCGTGGTCGCGGCGGGCGCTACCGCGAAGAGGTGCGACGGATGGTGAGCCGCCGCGACCTGCCCTGGCCGGCCCGGATCGCCTCCACCGTGCGATACCTGCAGTTCGCCGTCGTGCCGTGGGCTCTCTGGTGCCTGGCCGCTGGCGGTTGCGCGCTGGCCCTGAGCGGTGAGCACCAGGCGCCCTTGGCCGTGGCAGCCACCTTTCTGGTGTCGCTCCTGGCTCTGGCGAGCACCTGCGTCGAGTGGCGACGGCGTCCCGACGTTCTCGCGCTCTTGCGCTGGGGGGCTCTCTCGATGATCGCGCTCACGACGATGGGTTGGACGGCGGGTTCGAATCGGGAGGCGGCTTGATCCGTTCTCGTCACCTTCGGCTGGGCGCCCACTTCCTGGCGCATCGCTGGCGCGAGCTGCATCCGTTCGAGGTCCAGGCGGTGCTTCTCTACGCATGCAATCTGAAATGCGACTATTGCTATTGCCCCGAGTTGTCGACCCGGCTGCTCGACACGGAACAATGGATCGAAGCGTTGCGAGGTCTGGGCCGGTTCGGCACGTCGCGCATCAAGTTCCAGGGAGGCGAGCCGACCCTGCGCCGCGACTTCCGCGAGATCGCGTCCGCCGCCAAGGGACTGGGGATGCGCACGGCCGTCGTGACGAACGGCTCACGCATCGCTCGCGATCCGAGCCTGCTCGAGCCGCTCGACGAGCTGGTGGTGAGCGTCGATTCCCTCGATCCCGAGATCCACGACGAGCAGCGAGGGCGCGGCAATCATGCGGAAGCGCTTGCCGCGATCGACGCCGGCCTGGCTCGCGACCTGGCGGTATTCGCCGTCGCGGTGGTGACGAAGCGCAACGTCGAGGACCTCCCGCGGCTTCTCGAGTTCTGCGAGAGCAAGGGCGTGCTCCTCAATCCGCAGCCGGCTCTCTTCGGCAAGAAGGTGTTCGACGAACGGGCACGTCCGATCGCCCTGTCCGGCGATCAGGTGCGTGACCTCTACCGCCGGCTGGCGGCGTGGAGACGGGAAGGCCGCGGCCTGGTTTTCTCGGCGGCGAGCTACGACCATGGGGCGCGCTGGAAGGACTACGACGAGCTGACGCGGCGGGGCGACTTCCCTTCTCGGTGCATGGCCGGCAAGTACTACGTCCAGATCGAGCCCAACGGCGATGTCTGGCCTTGTCAGTCGTGCGGCGCGGACTTTCGAGCCCGGAACCTCGTCGCCGACGGTCTGGAGGAGGCCTTGCGGCACGCGACGCGACACGATTGCGTCGATTGCTACGGCAGCTATCTCGTCGAGCGCCGGCTGCTGTTCGGGTTTCGTCCGTCCGCTCTCGTGGCCGAGCTGCGCAGGGGTTGATCTCCGAGCGATCGAACGCCGGCAGGCCGCGATGCGACCGCGGGCCGTCGCCTCGGCCAGGACCCCATGCGTCGCCGCGGACGGGGGACTAGAATTGATGCTCGTGCGCCACAATCTGAAACCCGATTTGCATAGGAAGGGGGTTGCAGGATGACGACCGTTGCCGTGAAACCGGAGATCGCGAGTCGAGCCTACGTTTCGTCCCTCGACGAGTACAAGCGGCTCTACCGCCTCTCGCTCGACGATCCCGAGGGCTTCTGGCGCAAGCAGGCCGATCTACTCACCTGGTTTCATGCGCCGTCGTCGATTCTGGATGTCGACATGAAGGAGGTCGACTTCTCCTGGTACGGCGGGGGTCGTCTCAACGCCTGCTTCAACTGCGTGGACCGGCATCTGCCGACCCAAGCGGAGAAGACGGCGATCATCTGGGCGGGCGACGAGCCCGGCGAGTACCGAACCATCACTTACGCCGAGCTCAAGCACAACGTCGCGCGGATCGCGAACGTGCTTTTGGCGCAAGGGGTGCGGCGCGGCGATCGGGTCGCCATCTATCTGCCGATGATCCCCGAGCTCGCTTTCGCGATGCTGGCCTGCGCGCGGATCGGCGCGGTGCATTCGGTCGTCTTCGCCGGATTTTCCGCGGAGTCCCTGCGCGGACGGATCCTCGATGCCGGAGCGAAGATGGTCATCACGGCGAACGAGGGCCTGCGCGGCGGCAAGAAGATCCCGCTCAAAGCGACGGTCGACCGCGCGATCGAGGGGTTGAGCGACGTGGCGCACGTGCTGGTCGCTCGTCGCACGGACGCCGACGTGCCGATGAAGCAGGGGCGCGACTTCTGGCTCGAGGAGGAGATGGCCAGGCAGCGCTCGACCTGTCCGGTGGAGTGGATGCACTCGGAGTCGCCTCTGTTCACGCTCTACACGTCGGGCTCGACCGGCAAGCCGAAGGGCGTCCTGCACACCACTGGCGGCTACATGGTATACGCGGCTCTGACCCACAAGACGGTCTTCGATTATCATCCCGGCGACATCTACTTCTGCGCCGCCGACATCGGCTGGATCACCGGGCACACCTACATCGTCTACGGTCCGTTGGCCAACGGAGCCACGACGGTGATGTTCGAGTCGACGCCGACCTATCCCGATGCGGGTCGTTACTGGAGGGTCGTCGATGACCTGGGCGTGAACATCTTCTACACGGCGCCGACCGCGCTACGCGCCATCGCGCGCGAGGGCGACGACTGGGTGAAGCGCTACTCGCGCAAGTCGCTGCGCGTCCTCGGTTCGGTCGGAGAGCCGATCAATCCCGAGATCTGGAAGTGGTACCACGACGTGGTGGGGGAGGGGCGGTGCGCGCTCGTCGATACGTGGTGGCAGACGGAGACGGGCGGGATCCTGATCACGCCGTTGCCGGGAGCGACGCCCTGCAAGCCGGGCTCGGCCACCTTTCCGTTCTTCGGCGTCGAACCGGTGCTGGTCGACGACCAGGGCAACGAGATCGAGGGCAACGGCGTGTCGGGCAATCTCTGCCTGCGCCGCTCCTGGCCGGGCATCGCACGGACGATCTACGGGGACCATTCCCGGTTCCAGGAGACCTATTTCAGCCGCTTCCCGGGCCTCTATTTCACCGGCGACGGCTGCCGCCGTGACGAGGATGGCTACTACTGGATCACGGGGCGGGTGGACGACGTGCTCAACGTGTCGGGACATCGCCTGGGCACGGCCGAGGTCGAAAGCGCGCTGGTCGCCCATGCTGCGGTCGCCGAAGCGGCGGTCGTGGGCTACCCGCACGAGATCAAGGGCACGGGCATCTTCGCCTTCGTGATCGTGACGCCGGAGTACGAGAGCTACGATCCGGACGAGCTGACCGGCATGCTCAAGGAGCAGGTCCGCCAGGTGATCGGTCCCACCGCCACGCCGGATCGGATCGTCATCGCGCCCGGCTTGCCGAAGACCCGCTCGGGAAAGATCATGCGCCGCATTCTGCGCAAGATCGCCGCGGGCGACACGGCCGACCTCGGTGACGTCACGACCCTCGCCGATCCGTCGGTGGTGGAGAAGCTGGTCGAGTCGAGCCGGGCCTGAGATAGGAGCAAGCCGCCGCCCGGTCCGTCTTTTCGGGTGCGCGTCCCATAGAGTGCGTCGTCATGGCACGGGACGGGCGGGCGGTGGCGGCATTTCTCTTCCTCACTCTGGTCTGGGGGACGACCTGGGGGGCGATTCGGATCGCGCTCGAAGGCTTTCCGCCGCTGCTCGGTGTCGCGGTGCGTTTCACGATCGCGGGCGTCGTGCTGCTCGCTTGGGCGCTCGCGCGGGGGATTCGGCTCGGCCGGTCGGGACGCGAATGGGGGCTCTGGATCTCCAACGCGCTGCTGACGTTCGTCGGTTCCTACAGCATCGTCTACTGGGCCGAACAGCGTGTGCCGTCGGGCTTGGCTTCGATTCTGTTCGCCACTTTCCCGCTCTGGGTGGTGCTGCTGGCACGCGCGCTGGTGCCGGAGGAGAGGACCTCCGCCCGGCGTCTCGTCGGCGTGGTGGCCGGCTTCGCGGGCGTCGCGGTGCTTTTCTCGGAGGATCTCGATCGGACGCTCGGCGCCGGCGCGGACCTGGCGGCGCTCTCGCTGCTCGGCGCGGCGCTCCTCTCGGCGCTCGGGAGCGTGATCCTGAAGAGGTACGGGAGGGGCATCCGGATCGAGTCGCTCGCCGGTCCGCCGATGCTGATCACCGGCCTGATCCTCGGCCCGGTCGCCTGGTGGTGGAACGGCGAGCGGGTGGCCGCGCACGCGTCGGCTCCCTGGCTGGCGACCCTCTACCTGGCGCTGGTCGGCTCGGCGGCGACCTTTCCGGTCTACTTCTGGCTGCTCTCGCGGCGCTCGGTCGTCTCGGCGGCGCTGGTCTCCTATACCGCGCCGGTGGTGGCGGTGGGGGTGGGTGTCGTGGCTCTGCACGAACCCCTGAGCGCGCGGATGGTGGTCGGAGCGGCACTGGTGCTCGGAGGCGTCGCGGGCGCTCTCGGACGGCGCGCTCGACGTTGATGGGCTACGAGGCGCGGGGCCCCGGGTCCTGAATGCCGCCTCGCGGTAAGTTATGCCGCGGTGCGTAAGCTTCGGCCAACCGGCTGCGGCGAGGCAGCTAGAGTAGAGGCTCACCCAGGGGAGGCGCCATGAGCGAAGCCGTCCGACAGGTCAGCGAGGAGGAAGCGCGCAAGGTCGCCGAAGCGTCGCGCGAGGCGGAGTGGAAGCAGCCCTCGTTCCTGCGCGAGCTCTTCCTGGGCGATTTCCGGCTGGACTTGATTCACCCGTATCCGATCGTTCAGACCGAGAGAGCGGAGTTCGCCGCCTTCTACCGGGCGTTCGAGGAGTTCGTGAAATCGGAGGTCGACCCGGTCGCGATCGACGAGACGGGGGAGTACCCGGACCACGTGGTCGAAAAGCTGCGCGAGCTCGGCGCATTCGGTTTGAAGATCCCCAAGAAGTACGGCGGTCTGGGCTTTTCCATGCTGGAGTATTCGAAGGTGATGGAGCTGCTCGGCAGCGTCGACGGAAACGTGGAGGCGCTGCTCTCGGCCCACCAGTCGATCGGCGTGCCGACGCCGCTCCTTCTCTTCGGGACCGACGAGCAGAAGGAGAAGTATCTGCCGCGTTGCGCGGCGGGCGAGATCTCCGGCTTCGCGCTCACCGAACCGGACGTGGGCTCCGATCCGGCCCGGCTGGCGACCACCGCGGTTCTCTCCGAGGACGGATCCCACTACCTGATCAACGGCACGAAGCTCTGGTGCACCAACGGGACGATCGCCAGGTTGCTGGTCGTCATGGCCCGCCACCCCGAGACCCGCAAGATCAGCGCGTTCGTCGTCGAGACGGCGTCGCCGGGAGTGAAGGTGGAGCATCGTTGCCACTTCATGGGCCTGCGGGCGCTCGCCAACGCGCAGCTCTCGTTCACCGACGTGCGGGTGCCGGTGGAGAACCGGATCGGCGACGAGGGGCGCGGATTGCGCATCGCGCTGACCACGCTCAACACGGGGCGCCTGGCGATTCCGGCGGGATCGATCGGCAGCGCCAAGATATGCCTCGAGATCAGCCGTAAGTTCGCGCACGAACGGGTGCAGTGGGGGCGACCGATCGGCAAGCACGAAGCGATCTCCCACCTGCTGGCCCGGATGGCGGCGACGACCTTCGCCATGGAGTCGGTGACCGAGCTCTCCTGTCAGATGGCCGACCGGGGCGGCTACGACATCCGGCTGGAGGCGGCGGCCTCCAAGCTCTGGAACACCGAGCAGACCTGGAAGATCATCGACGACACCATGCAGATACGCGGCGGCCGCGGCTACGAGACCGCGCGGTCGCTCGCGCAGCGCGGCGACGAGCCGATTCCGGTCGAGCAGATCTTCCGCGACTACCGGATCAACCGCATCTTCGAGGGCTCGTCCGAGATCATGCGACTGTTCATGGCCCGCGAGGCGGTGGACAAGCATCTCGAGGTGGCGGGAGACATCATCGACAAGGAGAAGCCCACCGGCGCCAAGGTCGCCGCTCTCTTCCGCGCGGTGGGCTTCTACTCGTGGTGGTACCCGAGCCGCTGGCTGGGCTGGGGCCGCTGGCCGCGCTACTCGGAGTTCGGCCGCTTGGCGCGCCATCTCCGCTTCGTCAACCGGGCGGCGCGCCGTCTGGCGCGTCAGGTGCTGCATGGCATGCTCGTGTACCGCGCCAAGCTTCAATTCAAGCAAGGCTTCCTGTTCCGGCTGGTCGACATCACGGACGAGCTCTTCGCTATGGCGGCGTCGGTCTCGCGGGCTCGCGCCCTCGAACGCGCCGGCAGGCCGGAGGCGGGCGAAGCGGCGGAGCTGGCGGATCTGTTCTGCCTCAACTCGCGCCGCGAGGTGGGACGTCTCTTCCGGCAGCTCTGGCACAACGACGACCTGGCCAACTACAAGGCCGGGGCTGCGGTGACCGACGGACGCTACCGGTTCGTGCACGAGGGGACGATCCCGGTCGCGCAACACCACTTCGCGAGCCTGCGGGGCGTCGAGGCTCCCGCGGCCGGAACGCCGGAAGTTTCCGCTCCGCGCCGTTGAGAGCCGTTCTCCCAGCCGTCACGGGGGTCGTGGGGTCGCCGCGTCTCGGCGACGTCCCGGAGCCATCTCCGGGGGAGGGCGAGGTGCTGATCGCGGTCCGCGCCACCGCCCTCAACCGGGCGGACCTGCTGCAGATGCGCGGGCAGTATCCACCGCCGGCGGGCGAGAGTGAGATCCCGGGCCTGGAAGCCGCGGGGGAAGTTCTCAAGCCCGGGAAGCACGTGTCGGGCTGGAAGGTGGGCGAGCGGGTGGCCGCGCTGCTCGCCGGCGGGGGCCATGCCGAGCGCGTCGTGGCCCCGGCGGGTCAAATGATCCGGCTGCCGGCCAGTTGGAGCTTCGAGGAGGGAGCGGCGCTGCCGGAGGCGGCGATCACCGCCTGGACGAATCTGGTCGTCGAGGGACGGCTCGCGCGCGGCGAACGGGTCCTGGTCTCGGGCGCCACCTCGGGAGTCGGGACATTCGTCGTGCAACTCGCGCGGGCGCTCGGCGGCGAAGTGGTCGGCGCGGGGCGCGATCGGGAGCGGCTCGAGACCGTCGGACGGCTCGGCGCCGCCGGCGTCGTCCTGCTGGACGAGCTCCCGGACGCTCTGTCGACGGGAAGGGGCGGCGGACCGGTGGACCTGGTGCTCGACCTCGTCGGTGGAAGGCACCTTCCCCGGTTGCTCGCCTCGCTCGCCCCACGCGGACGTCTGGTTCTGGTCGGACTGACGGCCGGTCGTCTGGCCGAGGTCGACCTGGGCCTCGTCCTGCGCCGCCGGCTCGAGCTGCGGGGTTCGGTGCTTCGTCCCCGCTCTCGCGAAGAGAAGGCGGCGCTGGTCTCGGGATTCATCGAGTTCGCCGGACCGCTCCTCGAGCGCCGGGAGCTGCTTCCGGTCGTCGACCGAACCTTCGTCTGGAGCGAGATGGGCGCGGCGTACGAATACCTCGAACGGGGGCGCCCGCTCGGCAAGGTCGTGGTGCGGGCGCCGCGGCCGGCCTAGCCGATCTGCCGTCCGGCCTCTATTCGGATCCCCGCCCGGGCGGTAAGCTCCCGCGCGCATGCCCAAGCGCATCCTGCCGATCGCCTCCGGCAAAGGGGGAGTCGGTAAGACCACGTTCGCGGTCGAGTTCGCGCTCGCGCTCTCTCGACAGGCGCCGACGATCCTGATCGATCTCGATACCGCGACCTCCTCGGTGCGTGGCGCGATCGACATGCCGGTGGTCAGGGACCTCTACCACTTCCACCGGCGGGGTGAGCCGCTCGCCGATTGCGTGACCCGCCTCGACGAGAGCCTCGACCGCCGGGGCCGCTACCCGAACTTCGGCTTCATCGCGGCGCCTCGACATTACCTGGAGGACTTGGCCGATCCGAATGCGGAGTTCCGCCGCCGGCTAGCCAATGAGATTTCGACGCTTCCCGCCGACTACGTCGTCCTCGACTTGCGCGCCGGCGTCGACGCCAACGTGCTCGAGTTCCTCCCGTACACGAACTCCGGAATCCTTTTGTTCACGCCGCAGCTTCCGCAGGCCACCGCGGCGGCTGCCGATCTCGTCAAGGCGATCGTCTTCCGAACCCTGCGCGCGATCTTCGCGCCGGAGTCGGCCGTCTGGTCTCTGCCCGACGCGGCGGCCGGGCGGGACCTCATCCTCGAGCTCCTCGATCGCGCCGAGGATTCCTACGACGAGGCGCTGCCGAACCTCGACGCGATGCTGCGCGAGCTGGGCGAGCTACTCGACGACGATTCGTTGGTCGACACGCTGGCCGGCCTACTCTCCGATTTTCGCGTTCATTACGTCCTCAATCAGTTCGATGGCGTGGAGGAGAGCCACGAGCGGGCGGTGGTGCCCTTCGTGCGCAGCTTGGCGGAGGATGTCTCGACGCGGCTCGACTTGACCCAGCTCGGCTGGATCGTCGAGGACGCCCGTCTGCACGGCGCGAACCGCGACGGCCGGCCGCTCCTTCTGGAGAGCGATTCGAAAGCCGAGCGGCCGAGCCGGAAGGAGGCGCCGGATCCCGTGCTCGCCGAGCTCGAGTCTCTGCGCTCGGCCTACCTCGGGATGGAGAGGCGATCCGTCGGGAGCCCGGCGGCCGAAAGCCCGGCCGTGTCGGTGGAGAGGGCGATCGACGGGATGCTCGATCGCCAACTCGAGAGCTTGCGGGTCATGTTCGGCGACCGGCGGCGCGACACCGTGCGCGAGAATTTCAGCTACTGCGTCTTCCGCGCGCTCCACCTGATGGAGACGCCCCACATGCCGACCGAGCTCGGCATGACCCAGATCGCGCAGCCGGAATGGCTCGTGCGCTGGCTTCTCAAGCGCCTGCCGGTCGCCGGCTAGGGCTGCTGGGCGGCCGGCGGTTTCGGGCGGGCGCGATAGCGCTCCCAGAGCCGGCGTTGGGGATCGCGCTCCAGATCGACGGCCTCACCCCGAACGACGACGCGTTCGACGTGACTGCGCAGGTCGAGCGGATTGCCGTCGGAGACGAAGAAGGTGGCTTCGAGGCCGGGTGCCAGCGCGCCCACCCGATCGGCGATACCGAGGATGTCCGCCGCGGTGGTCGTGAGGGCCTCGAGCGCCGTCTTGGGCCTCGGGTGGGTCGGTCGCGAGGCGGCGCTCTGCTAGTCTTGAGTGCTCGGATGAGCGGCGCCCGCACCTCACGTATCGGTCTGATCAGTCTCGGTTGTGCCAAGAACCTCGTCGACGGGGAGATCCTGCTCGGTGAGCTGGAGCGACGCGGTCACGAGCTCACGCCCGAGCTCGAGAGCGCGCAGACCGTGATCGTGAATACCTGTGCCTTCGTCGACGACGCGAAACGGGAGTCGATCGACGCCATTCTCGAGGTCGCGGCCCGCAAGGGTCGCGGGGTGGAGAAGTTGCTCGTCGCGGGCTGCATGGTGAATCGCTATGGCGAAGAGCTGCGCCGCGAGATCCCGGAGATCGACGGCTTCGTCGGTCTCGACCAGTTGCGTCAGGTCGCGGATGTGGTCGAGCTCGGTGGGGCGGCGCCTCCGCCGGGGCCCTCCCACCTCGTCTTCGACCATACGGCGCCCCGGGTGCTCACGACCCGGGGGTACGCCTACCTGAAGGTCGCGGAGGGTTGCGACAACCCGTGCACCTTCTGCGCGATCCCGCAATGGCGAGGCCGCTTTCGCAGCCGCACCGTCGAGAGCCTCGTGGAGGAGGCCCGCGGCCTCGAAGAGCGGGGCGCCCGCGAGCTCTGCCTGATCGCTCAGGACACGACTCGGTATGGCGCCGACCTGGAGCAGGGCAAGCACGGTCTGCTCCGCCTCGTCGAGGCGTTGCTCGCGGGCACGACGTTCCATTGGATCCGGTTTCTGTACGCTTACCCGACGACGCTCGACGACGAGCTCTTGCGCCTGATGGGAAGCGAGCCCCGCTTCGCCTCCTATCTCGATATTCCCCTGCAGCACAGCCATCCCGAAGTTCTGCGGCGCATGCGCCGGGGAGGCTCGGCGGCGCGCTATCTCCGCTTGATCGAACGGGCGCGCGAGCGGGTGCCCGACCTCTTCCTGCGTAGTACCTTCATCGTCGGCTTCCCGGGGGAGACCGACGAGCAGTTCGACGACCTGCTGGGTTTCGTCGAGCGGGCGGAATTCGACCATCTGGGAGGGTTCGTCTACAGCTCGGAAGACGGGACGCCGGCCGCGCAGCTCGATGCGCCGGTGCCCGCCGGCACGGCGCGGCGCCGCTGGCGGCGTCTGCTGTCCCGCCAGAAGCCGATCTCGTTGCGGCGCCGCAAGGCCCTGGTCGGCCGGCGTCTGGAAGTGCTGGTCGAGGGGGCGTGCGCGGAGAGCGAGCACCTGCTCGAAGGAAGACACCACGGCATGGCGCCCGAGATCGACGGCCGGCTCTTGATCAACGACGGCACAGCGCCGGCGGGGAGCTTCGTCGAAGTCGAGATCACCGACGCCTACCCGAGCGATCTGGTGGGCCGAATCGTCGGGCCGCTCGGAGCGCCGGGCGTGCGTCCCGTCGCGGCCGCCTGAGCGATGCGAGTCCTGCGGGGAGAGAATCCGTCCGGTCTGCCGCGCGGCGCGGTGGCGACGGTCGGCAACTACGACGGCCTGCACCTTGGCCAGCGCGCGGTCGTGGACCGGGTCGTCGAGCGGGCGGGCGAGCTCGGCGCGGCCGCGGTGGTGGTCACCTTCGAGCCCCATCCCATGGCGGTGATCGACCCCGCCCGGGCGCCACGGCGGATCAGCTCCGACGGCCAACGCGAGCGTCAGCTGGCCGCTGCGGGCGTCGACGTCCTCTGGGTGATTCCGTTCACCCGGGAGTTCTCGCGGCGGTCCGCGGAGGAATTCGTCACCGAGTTCCTCCACGCGCGTCTCGCGCTACGGGAGCTGATCGTGGGTTCGCGGTTTCAGTTCGGACAGGGCAGACGCGGCAATCTGGGTCTCTTGGAGCGAATGGGGCGGGAGCTCGGCTTTTCGGCGAGGGGCGTTCCGGAGCTGACCTACGACGGGGAGCCGGTCTCTTCCACCCGGATTCGCACGGCGTTGGCGGCGGGGAACGTCGAGCTGGCCGGGGAGTTGCTCGGTCGGCCTTGCGCGCTCGAAGGCAGCGTCGTCGCCGGGGACAGGCTCGGCCGAGGACTCGGTTGGCCGACCGCCAATATCGCGCCGTTGACCGATCTCTATCCCGCCAATGGCGTCTACGCGACGGAGTTCCAGGTGCTCGGCGCGAGTCGGAAATGGGACGGTGTCACGAACGTCGGGGTCCGTCCGACCCGGACCGGCGACGGCCGGTTGCACGTCGAGACGTACGTGCTCGACTTCGCTGGCGATCTCTATGGTCGCCGGGTCGAGGTGAGTTTCTTGCGGCGGCTCCGGGACGAGCGACGATTTTCCTCCCTGGAGGCGCTCGCGGCCCAGATCTCGGCAGACGTGGAGGCGGCGCGAGAATACTTCGTCCGTCGACGACGTTCTCTTGAAAGTGCGGCGCGCGGCGAAGCTCCAGACGCCGCCGCATCGATCGATGCAAGTCACTGAGGAAAGGAATAGGTCAATGGCGAGTGAGCATGTGATCACGGTCAACCAGGACGACTTCGCGACCAAAGTGCTGCAGTCCGAGGTACCCGTGCTGATGGATTTCTGGGCCGCCTGGTGCGGTCCATGCCGCATGGTCGCGCCGGTGCTCGACGAGCTGGCGGAAGAGTTCGACGGCAAGCTGAAGATCGCCAAGCTGAACGTCGACGAGAACCAGGAGCTCGCCATGCAGTACCACGTCTCGAGCATTCCTGCCTTCGTTCTCTTCAAGGACGGCCAGGCGGTCGACCGGACGGTCGGCGCGATGCCGAAGGCCGCGTTCAAGAGCTTCGTGCAACCCCACATCGGATGAGCCCGTCGGGCGGGGATCGCGGAGATCGACCCGCCCCTTCGCGGCTCGATCGCGAGCTGGGACGCCTCGCCGTCTCGGGCCTGATCGTCCTGGCCGCGGAGCCGGGAGAGCCGGACTTCGCGCCGTTCGCCGGGGCGGCGCGACTGGGCGAGGCCTTCGTGGTCGTGCCGCTCGGGGAGCGCCCGCGGCTCGGCTTCTGGACGCCCATGGAGCGCGAGGAGGCGGCAGCGAGCGGCCTCGACCTGCTGACTCCGGAAGCTCTGGGACTTGCCGAGCTGAGCCGGCGCCACCCGGAGCCGGGAGCGCTCACCGCTGCGGTCTTGGCGGCGGCGCTGGCCGGCTGCGGGTTGAAGCCGGGGCGGGTCGCGCTCGGTGGAAGCTGGCCGGCCGGCACGCTCGTCGAGGCCTGCGGCATTCTGGCGGACGAGGGCTGGAGCTTCGTGGCGGCGGGCGCGGCCCTGCGTCGGGCGCGCAAGCTCAAGACCGCCGCCGAAATCGAGGAAATCCGGCGCGTCGCCGCGGCGACCTCGCTCACGTTTCGGGCCCTCGCCGCCCGACTGGCGGCGGCCGAAGTCCGCTCCGGCGATCTGCACTCGGAAGGCGAACCCCTCACGGTCGACCGTCTGAAGAGTGAGGTGGCGGTGTCTTTCGCCGGTGCCGGTCTAACCCAGCCGCGCGCCTGCATCGTCGCGCCCGGAGAGGAGGGGGGCATCCCTCACAACACCGGCACGGCGGAGCGCGTTCTCCGCGCCGGCGAGTCGCTGGTGGTGGACCTGTTCCCCAAAGGTCGACTCTTCGCGGACTGCACCCGGACCTATTGCGTGGGGCAGCCCCCCGAGCCGCTGGCGCGGGCTCACGCCGACACGCGGGCGGCGCTCGAGCTGGCGCATCGGGAGACCCGGATCGGAGCTCGCGGGTGGGAGATCCAGCGCCGGGTCTGCGCGCTCCTTGCCGAGCGGGGCTGGCCCACTCCGGTCGACGCGCCCGGCACGGTGCGCGGCTACGTCCACAATCTGGGTCACGGCGTCGGCTACGAGCTCCACGAGCTGCCCAGCTTCAAGGATGGCGCGGCGTCCGGCGACGGAGTGATCGAGGCCGGTGACGTGGTCACGCTCGAGCCCGGAATCTACGAGCCGGGAGAGCACGGCTTCGGGGTGCGGCTCGAGGACCTCGTGGTGGTGGGCGAAGGCGGCCTCGAGAATCTCACCCCGTTGCCCTACACGCTCGATCCCCGCGCCTGGTAGCGGGCTCGCGCCCACTCCGCGGACCCTCCGGATAGGATCCGTCGCCGGAGGATTCCCCCGTGCAGGATTTCGAGAAGCTCGGCTGGTTCTATCTCGGTCGCCCGCTCGACGCGAACGGTGCCAAGCTGGTTCCGGACACCCCGCTGCTCTACGACTCGCGGGATCTGGTGACCCACGCGATGATCGTCGGGATGACCGGGAGCGGCAAGACCGGCCTCGGCATCGGGCTCCTGGAAGAGGCCGCCATCGACGGAGTTCCGGCGCTGGTGATCGATCCCAAAGGGGACCTGGCCGATCTCCTGCTCACCTTTCCCGATCTGAAGCCCGAAGATTTCCTGCCGTGGGTGCGGGAGGAGGACGCGCAGCGCAAGGGGGTCACGCGCGAGGCGCTCGCGGCGTCCGAGGCGGCGAAGTGGCGTGACGGATTGGCGAGCTGGGGAGAGGACGGGGAGCGCATCCGCCGCCTGCGTGCCGCCGCCGAGGTGGCGCTCTACACGCCGGGAAGCGAGCTCGCCACCCCGATCTCGATCCTGTCCTCCTTCGCCGCGCCCGCGCGGGAGTCGTCGCCGACACCGACCTCTTCCGCGATCGCGTGGAGACCACCGCGACGAGCCTGCTGTCGCTGGCCGGCATCGACGCCGATCCGTTGCGCAGCCGCGAGCACATCCTGGTCTCGACGTTGCTCTCCGAGGCGTGGCGGGCCGGCAAGAGCTACGAGCTGGCGACCCTGATCTCGGATATCCAGAAGCCGCCCGTGTCGAAGGTTGGCGTCATGGACATCGAGACTTTCTATCCGGCGGCGGACCGGTTCACGCTCGCGATGCGGATCAACAATCTGCTCGCCGCGCCCGGTTTCGACGTCTGGCTGAAAGGGGAGCCGCTGTCGCTCGACCGGCTGCTCTATGGCGAGGGCGGCAAGCCGCGTCTCGCGGTGATCTCCATCGCGCATCTCTCGGACGCGGAGCGCATGTTCTTCGTTTCGTTGCTCCTCAACGAGACGGTTTCGTGGGTCCGCTCGAAGTCGGGGACCTCGAGCTTGCGCGCGATGCTCTACATGGACGAGGTCGCCGGCTACCTGCCTCCGGTCGCGGCACCTCCGTCGAAGAAGCCGATGCTGACGTTGCTCAAGCAGGCGCGTGCTTTCGGCTTCGGGGTCGTGCTCGCGACGCAGAATCCGGTGGACCTCGACTACAAGGCGCTTTCGAACATCGGCACCTGGTTCCTCGGACGCCTGCAGACCGAGCGCGACAAGGCGCGTGTCCTCGACGGTCTCGAAGGAGCCTCTGCCTCCTCGGGCGAGGGGTTCGATCGCGCCACGATGGACAAGCTGCTCTCCGCCCTCCGCACGCGCGTTTTCCTCCTCCACAATGTGCACGAGAAGGCGCCGATGCTCTTCGAGACGCGCTGGGCCCTCTCCTACCTCGCCGGTCCCCTGGACCGCGAGCAGGTCCGCGGCCTGGCGCGGCGACAGGCCTCCGCGCCGGTGGCAGGAAGGACAGTCGAGGAAGGAAGTGGGCCGTCCGACGCCGCGCCGCCATCGAGCGCGGTCGGCGCGGCAACGGCTCCGGCCGGGGCGCCGCCGTCCGCCCCGTCCGCGACCTCGACTGGGGCTCGTCCGGTCCTGAATCCGCAGATCCGCGAGGTCTTCGTCGCGCCGAGCCGGGCGGGCGAGGTCGCCTCGTATCGACCGCTTCTGATCGGGGTCGGGATCGTCGGCTTCTCGGATCGGGCTTCGGGAGCGGAGGAGTCGATCGGGAAGACCGTCGTCGCGGATTTCGACGAGCCGGGTGGCGTGGCCTGGGAGAAGGGCACCGAGGCGGCCATCGGGGACGCGGGTTTGGAGTCGAATCCGCGGTCCGGCGCCCGATTTCTGGACCTCCCGGGCCCGGCCTCGGATCCACGGCGGTACGCGGGGTGGGAAAAGGACTTCGCGGACTTTCTGTACCGCGGCGAGCGTCTTCGCTTACTCACCTGTCCCGCCTTCAAGGAGACGTCCCGCCCGGAGGAGTCCGAGAGGGACTTTCGAGTGCGGATGTCGCAGCTCTTGCGCGAGCAACGAGATGCCGGGAAGGAGAAGCTGAAGGAGAAGTACGAGGAGCGCTTTCGCAAGCTCGATGCGCAGATCGCGCGGGCCACGGAGCGGGCGGCGAGAGAGAAGGCCGAGGCTTCGACGCGGACCGTCGAAACGGCGGTATCCGTCGGGGCCTCCGTTCTCGGCGCGCTCTTCGGGAGGCGTCTGCTTTCGACGACCAATATCTCGCGGGCGGGCTACGCGGCCCGCTCGGTGACTCGGGCGGCGAAGGAACGCGAGGACATGGCGCGGGCGGAATCGAGCTTGGCACAACTTCAGCAGAGCAGGGCCGACCTCGAAGGCGAGCTTCAGAACGAGTTGGCTGCCCTGGCGGGACCGGTGGATCCGCAGGCGGTGGAACTGGAGACGAAGGAGATCAAGCCGCGGCGGAGCGACGTGCGAGTGAAGCTCGTCGCGCTCGCCTGGATGCCTTTGGACGGATCCGGCCGGACGCTTTCGTCCTGAAGGAGCTTCGGCCCGGCGGGTGGAGGCGAGCCGGCGGCGCCGCTAGCGCTCGATCCAGTAGTTGGGGGCTTCCTTGGTGATGACCACGTCGTGGGCGTGGCTCTCCTTGAGCCCGGCCGAGGTGATCCGCAGGAAGCGGCTCTTGGTGCGCAGGTCGTCGATGGAGCCGCAGCCGGCGAGACCCATGCCTGCACGGAGGCCACCGGTGATCTGCGGCAGCATCGTGTGGACGCTTCCTTTGTGGGGGACCATGCCTTCGATGCCTTCTGGCACCATCTTGGCGAGGGACGTCTCGGTGTCCTGGAAGTAGCGATCGGCACTGCCGCGCGCCATGGCCGAGAGCGAGCCCATGCCGCGGTAAGCCTTGTAGGTACGTCCCTGGTAGAGGATCGTCTCGCCAGGGCTCTCCTCGGTGCCGGCGAACAGCGAGCCGATCATCACCCCGCCAGCCCCGGCCGCCAGCGCCTTGGTGACGTCGCCCGAGAACTTCACGCCGCCGTCCGCGACCACGGGGATTCCCTTTTCGGCGCCGGCGCGCGAGCAGTCGGTGATCGCGGTGATCTGCGGGACGCCTGCGCCGGTGACCACGCGGGTGGTGCAGATCGAGCCGGGGCCGATGCCGATCTTGACGACGTCCGCGCCGCGCTCGATGCAGGCTCGGGTGCCTTCGGCCGTGGCCACGTTGCCGATCATCAGGGAGACATCCGAAAAGCGCTCGCGGAGCTTCTCGGCGGCGTCGAGCACGCCCTCGCTGTGGGCGTGCGACGAGTCGAGCACCAGCAAGTCGACCTTGGCATCCACCAACGCCTGGGCGCGCTCCAGGTAGTCGCCGCTCGCGCCGACCGCCGCGCCGACGCGAAGGCGGCCCAGCTCGTCCTTGCAGGCGTGCGGATACTCGATCATCTTCTGGATGTCCTTGACCGTGATCAGACCCTTCAAGGCGCCGGCGCGGTCCACCACCAGGAGCTTCTCGATCTTGTGGCGGTGCAGGATCTCCTTGGCTTCCTCGAGCGTCGTGCCCTCGGGCACCGTGACCAGCTTCTCCTTGGTCATCAGATCGCGGATGCGGCGGTTCGGGTTGGACTCGAAACGTAGATCCCGGTTGGTGAGGATCCCGACCAGGTGGCCGCCTTCGTCGGTGACCGGGACGCCGGAGATCTTGTAGCGCGCCATGACCTCGAGCGCTTCCGCGATCCGCTGATCCGGTTGCATGGTCACCGGGTCGACGATCATGCCGGCCTCGGAGCGCTTGACCTTGTCGACCTCCTCGGCCTGCAGCTCGATGGGCAGGTTCTTGTGGACGATTCCGAGGCCGCCCTGTTGGGCCAGCGCGATGGCCAGCCGGGACTCGGTGACCGTGTCCATGGCGGCCGAGAGGATCGGGATGTTGAGCCGGATCCTCTTGCAGAGGGTGGTCGAGAGGTCGACGTCGTTGGGATGAACCGACGAGAAGCCAGGCTCGATCAGGACATCGTCGAATGTGAGGGCTAGACGGGGGGCGTCGTCGTGGGCGGCCATCGTTCTCTGGATTTCGCTCCTGCGGCGGGGGGAGTTCCGCTGCGGCGCAGACTATCAGAGGCGCGCGATGGTTCGATGGGCTCGATAGGCCCGTCCGGACCTGCCGGCGAGGGCGGGGGGCTCAGGCGCCGACGCCGGCCGTGGCGCCGTGGCACTTCTTGTACTTCTTCCCCGAGCCACACCAGCAGGGGTCGTTTCGCCCCGGAATCTTCTCGACGTGGACGGGTTGCTGCCGTTGCGGCGCTTGCGCGGCGTCGCCGTAAGGCGAATCGGGAGCCTCCCCCATGGAAGGGGCCGCCTGCGGCGCGCTGAAAATCATCCGGGACGGCGGAGCTGACCGTTCCTGGCGCTGTCGCTGCTCGGCCATGTGCTCCTCCGAAACGGGCTCCAGCCGGAAGAGGGTCTTCACCACCGAATCCTCGACCCGCTCCTTGAGGGCGCCGAAGAGCTCGAAGCTCTCCTTCTTGTACTCCTGGAGCGGATCTCGCTGCCCGTAGCCACGCAGGCCGATGCCTTCACGCAGGTGGTCGAGGGCGAAGAGGTGGTCCTTCCACGACAGGTCGACGTAGCGCAGCATGACGTCGCGCTCGAGCAGCCGCATGAGCTCGATACCGACCCGGCCCTCCTTCTCGTCGTACTTGCCCTCGACCTGCCTCCAGAGCTCTTCTCCGATCTCGAGATCGCCCATCTTGGCGAGCTCGAGCCCCGACTTGTGGAGATCGATGTCGAAGTAGGCGAGGACGTCGCCGCTCAGCTCTCCGATCGTCCACTCGGTCGGATCGACCTTCTCCGGACAGTGGCTGGCAACCAGCGAGTCGACGATGTCGCGCGCGATCCGCAGGATGTACTCCTTGCCTTCGCGGCCCTCGAAAATGTCCTTGCGCAGCTGGTAGATCGCCTCCCGCTGCTTGTTCATCACGTCGTCGTACTCGAGCAGATGCTTGCGGGCCTCGAAGTTGCGGCCTTCGACCTGCTTCTGGGCGCGTTCGATCGACTTGCTGACCATCTTGTGCTCGATCGCTTCGCCTTCCTGCATGCCGAGCTTGCCGAGCAGGCCCTGGATGCGGTCGGATCCGAAGATCCGCATCAGGTCGTCCTCGAGCGACAGGAAGAAGCGTGACGATCCGGGGTCTCCCTGACGTCCGGAACGGCCGCGCAACTGGTTGTCGATGCGCCGCGACTCGTGACGCTCGGTGCCGAGAATGTGCAAGCCGCCGGCCGCGAGGACCTCGTCGCGCTCGCGGGCGCATTTCACGGTGTACAGCTCCAGGGCGGCCTGGTAGGCCTCCGCCTCGGTCTCGGGGTCCGCCTCGGAGCGCGCCAATCCCTCGGGATTGCCGCCCAACAGGATGTCGGTACCGCGCCCCGCCATGTTGGTGGCGATGGTCACGGAGCCCTTGCTTCCCGCTTGAGCGACGATCGGCGCCTCACGCTCGTGGTACTTGGCGTTGAGAACGACGTGCGGCACGCCCTTGCGCTTGAGCAGGCCCGAGAGCATCTCGCTCTTCTCGATCGACAATGTGCCGACGAGGGCGGGCTGGCCGCGCTGCACGCAGTCCTGGATCTCCTCGACCACCGCGTTCCACTTCTCCTTGGCGGTGCGATAGATGAGATCGGACCGGTCGTCGCGGATCATCGGCCGATTGGTCGGGATCACCACCACGTCGAGCTCGTAGATCTGCTCGAACTCCGTGGCTTCGGTGGCCGCGGTGCCGGTCATGCCGGAGAGCTTGTCGTACATGCGGAAGAAATTCTGGAAGGTGATCGTGGCGAGGGTCTGGTTCTCGCGCTCGATCTTCACCCCTTCCTTGGCTTCGACCGCCTGGTGCAGGCCGTCCGACCAGCGCCGGCCCGGCATCATGCGCCCGGTGAACTCGTCGACGATGACGACGCCGCCGTCCTTGATCATGTAGTCGACGTCGCGCTGGTAGAGGTGGTGCGCGCGCAGGGCCTGGTTGATCCCGTGCAGCAGCTCCATGTTCTCGATGTCGTAGAGGTTCTTGACGCCGAGCAGCTTCTCGACCTTCGGAACGCCCTCTTCCGTGAGCGCCACGGAGTGCGACTTCTCGTCGACCACGAAATCGCCGGTCGTGTACTTCGAGCCGTCCTTCTCCTCGATCTCCTCGCCACGCTCGAGGTTGGGGACGATGCGGTCGATCACGTAGTACTTGTCGACCGATTCTTCGGACGGGCCCGAAATGATGAGCGGGGTCCGCGCCTCGTCGACCAGGATCGAGTCCACCTCGTCGACGATCGCGTAGCGGTGCCCGCGCTGGACCATCGCCGAGAGGTCGAATTTCATGTTGTCGCGCAAGTAGTCGAAGCCGAGCTCGTTGTTCTGGGCGTAAGTGACATCCGCCTGGTAGGCCTTGACCCGGTCCTCGTCGGAGACTCCGTGTTGGACCACACCGACGCTGAGGCCGAGAAACCGGTAGACCTGTCCCATCCACTCGGCGTCGCGGCGGGCCAGATAGTCGTTGACCGTGACGACGTGCACGCCCTTTTGCTCGAGGGCATTGAGATAGACGGGCAGGGTCGCGACGAGGGTCTTGCCTTCGCCGGTTCGCATCTCGGCGATCTTGCCCTGATGGAGAACGACGCCGCCGACCAACTGGACGTCGTAATGCCGCATCTTGAGTACCCGACGCGACGCCTCCCGGACCACCGCGAAGGAGGGAACCAGCAGGTCGTCGAGCGTCTTGCCGTCGGCGAGCTGGCGCCTGAACTCCTCGGTCTTGGCTTTGATCTGCTCGTCCGAGAGCGCCTTCATCTCCGGCTCGAGCGCATTGATCTCCGCCACGGTCGGTTGCACCCGCTTGACGTCGCGGTCGTGTTTGCTGCCGAAGACTTTCGTCAGGAGTTCGTCGAACATATCGGAATTGGGCTCTCGGGTGCCGGCGCGATGGACCTGCCAACCTTCTGCGGCGGTCGCCGGAAATCGGCCGCGAAGACGCGGCAAGTCTACCTCAGACGTCCACCTTCACCGCGGGAGACGTTCGGCGACCGGACACCCGCCGGCGGTTGGCCGGCGCGGCGCTCCGCAGCTTCGCCTTCACGTCAGGAGCCGGAGCGAACGCTGCCGAGCAGGTAGGGAAGCGGGTTGACCGGCTTGCCGTCGATCTCGACGGTGTAGTGCAGGTGGTAGCCGGTCGCGCGGCCCGTATTGCCGACCAATCCGATCGTGTCGCCGCGCTGCACGCGCTGTCCGGGGCGAACCAGGATGCGAGACATGTGCCCGTAGACGGTAGTGACCCCGAATCCGTGGGAGATGAAGACGCCGCGCCCGAGGCCGCTATATTCCTGAACCACTTTGGCTACGACGCCCGACGCTGCGGCGAGGATCGGATGGCCGGGCGGAGCGTCGATGTCGACGCCGTTGTGGAAAGCGCGTTGGCCGGTGATCGGGTCGCGGCGCCAGCCGAAGCCACTGGCCAGCAGACCGGGCGCCGGCCAGATCGAGGGAGTCGCCGAGAGGAGCTTGAAGTTGTGGTCGATCTTCGTCTCGACCCGATCGAGCTCGGTCGAGAGCTCTGCGGTGCGGTTCTCGATGCCGTCCAACTGGGCTCCAGGCCGGGGAGCGGCGTCGAGCTCGCCTCCGAGGCCGGGCTGGTGACCCGCGCCGAGACTCTCGACTCCCGCCACGATGGCCAGCTTGCGGGTGCGATCCTCGGAATCGACGAGCCGGGATTGGAGCTCTTGGATTCGATCCTCGATGGAGGAGTTCGAGCTGCGCAGCGTCTGATTCTCCTGGCGCAGGTTGGCGAGCTCGATGCGATCGGAGCGCGCCGAGAGCCAGAGCCAGCCGGCGAGCGCCGCCACGCCGACGATTGCCACGACGCCTCCGAGAGTGGCGGCCACTCGTCGGACCGTCACATCCCAACGCAACAGCTCGCGGCTCTCACCGCGCAACAGAATCACCGTGTGGCGCCGGTTCGGCATGCGCTCGAACGACCTCCTCGGGATGTCAGCGATCTCGGCCCGGCGGGCCGTAACTATGCGGGAACGAACTCTAGCGGTCCCCGTGCGGATAAGTCAACCCGGGTGTTTTCAGGCACTTCCATGATTGGGTGGCACGACAGGAACGATCCTGCGACCCGGTCGACCGGCGTCGAGCGGTGCGCGACTCACCCCGCGAGTCTCCGGTCGAGGCTCCGAAACTGGATCGCCTCGGCGAGGTGGGGTGGGGTGACCGGCTCGCTGCCTGCAAGATCGGCAACGGTGCGGGCGACCTTGAGGATGCGGGTGAGCGCCCGTGCCGAGAGGCCGAGACGCTCGAAGGCGGTGTCCAGGAGCGTGCGGCCCGCCTCGTCGGTCCGGCAGTATTGGCGCAGCTGGCGGGGTTGGAGCGCAGCGTTGACCGGCGTCGGATGGCCCTGGGGAAAGCGCGACCGTTGGAGATCGCGAGCGCGGCGTACCCGTTCGGCGATCTCCGTCGATCGTTCGGCGCGAACGTCGTGCAGCTCCCGCAGCAGGACCGCGGGCACTTCGACGTGGAGGTCGATGCGGTCGAGAAGCGGACCGGAGACCCGGGAGCGGTACTTCTCGATGATCGGCAGGGGACAGCGACAGGCGTGTCGAGAGTCGCCGAGATGTCCGCAGGGACAGGGATTCATGGCTGCGACCAAAATGAAGCGAGCGGGGAATCGATGGGTGGCTCGGGCCCGCGTGATGGTGATGGTGCCGTCCTCGAGAGGCTGGCGCAGCGCCTCGAGAACATCGCGACGAAACTCGGCGAGCTCGTCCAGGAAGAGCACGCCCCCGTGAGCCAGGCTGGCCTCGCCGGGCCGCGAGAAAGGGCCGCCTCCGACCAGGCCCGGTCCGCTCACCCCCGCATGGGGTGACCGGAACGGCCGGTCGCGAAACAATCCCGCCGGAGGCTGTTCGGCGATCAGCGAGTGAATCTTCGTCACCGCCACGGCCTCGGCGCGCTCCAGGGGCGGGAGGATGCCGGGCAGAGCGCGTGCAAGCATCGTCTTGCCGGCTCCGGGGGGGCCGATGAGGATGAGGTTGTGGCCCCCCGCCGCGGCGATCTCGAGGGCGCGCTTGGCGGTCGCCTGGCCGCGCACCTCGGAGAAGTCGACCGGGGGCTCGCCGGGCGGCGTCCACGCCCGGTCACCAGGGGCCGCGGGAAGGGGCTGCTCGCCGAGCAGGTGACCGAGCGCCTCGGGCAGAGTGGTCACCCCGAACACCGGGAGGCCTTCGAGAGCGGCGGCTTCGGCGGCGTTGGAGGCGGGCAGCAGAAGCTGTTCCTGATCGGCTCGCGCGGCGGCATCGGCGATGGCGAGGGCTCCGCGGACCGGCCGGACGGCGCCGTCCAGGCCGAGCTCGCCGATCGCCATCCGGCCGGCCAGGCGCTCGCCCGGGATGGCGCCGTGGGCGGCGAGAAGGGCCAGGGCGATCGCCAGGTCGAGGTGGTTGCCTTCTTTGCGCAGGTCGGCCGGAGCCAGATTCACCGTAATGGCCCGCGGCGGCAGGTCGAAGCCGCAATTCCGCAGCGCCGACCGCACCCGCTCGCGGGCCTCTCGCACGGCGGCGTCGGGCAAGCCGACGATCTGCATCTGCGGCAGGCCGGTCTGCACGTCGACCTCGACGTCGACCGGCCGCGCATCGATGCCCCATGGGGTGGCGGAGGCGATACGAGCCAACATGTCGAACTCAAGAGACGGAATCGACCGCTCCCAACTCGCGTTACCTCCGCGCGGCCTCTGCTACGCTGCGCCTGGATGCGCCAGTACCTCGACCTCTTGCGCCACGTGCTCGAGCACGGAGTGGAGAAGTCGGACCGGACGGGAACCGGAACGCGGTCGGTCTTCGGCTATCAGGCTCGCTTCGACCTCCGCCGGGGTTTTCCCCTGCTGACCACGAAGAAGCTGCACGTTCGCTCGATCGTGCACGAGTTGCTCTGGTTTCTCTCCGGCAGCACCAATATCGCTTACCTGCGCGAGCATGGAGTCACGATCTGGGACGAGTGGGCGGACGAGGACGGCGAGCTGGGGCCGGTCTATGGTCATCAGTGGCGTTCCTGGCCGGCCGGGAATGGCGCCACGATCGATCAGATCTCCCGGGTCGTCGATTCGATCCGAAGCAATCCGGATTCGCGGCGCCACATCGTCTCGGCCTGGAACCCGGCCGAGATCGAGCACATGGCTCTACCGCCCTGTCACGCCCTCTTCCAGTTCTACGTGGCCGGAGGCGTGCTCTCCTGTCAGCTCTATCAGCGCAGTGCCGACCTCTTCCTCGGTGTGCCGTTCAATATCGCCTCCTACGCGCTGCTGACCGCGATGGTCGCCCAGGTCTGCGACCTGCGGGTCGGCGAGTTCGTCCACACGTTTGGCGACGTGCACCTCTACCTGAACCACTTGGAGCAGGCGGAGCTGCAGCTGTTGCGCGAGCCGCGTGCTCTGCCGACCTTGCAACTGAACCCGGACGTTCGTTCGCTCGACGAGTACCGCTTCGAGGATGTGACGATCGAGGGCTACGACCCCCACCCGGCGATTCGAGCGCCGATCGCGATCTGAGCCCATGCCCGTCTCGTTGATCGCGGCGGTTTCCGCGAACGGCGTCATCGGCCGGAACGGTGCCTTGCCCTGGCACCTGCCCGCCGACCTGCGACGGTTCAAGCAGCTGACCATGGGCCACCATCTCCTGGTCGGACGGCGAACCTGGGAGTCGATCGGCCGGCCGCTGCCCGGCCGGAAGTTCATCCTCGTCACGCGGCACCCGGAATCCGGGGCGGCGGATGGCGTGGCCGGTTCGGTCGCCGAGGCGATCCGTCTGGCGCTGGCAACGGGCGATGCCGAACCGTTCGTGGCCGGAGGCGAGGGCGTTTTCCGCGAGGCGCTGGAGCAGGATCTCGTGGACCGGCTCTATCTGACCGAGATCCACGGCGACTATGAAGGCGAGGCCCGGTTCCCCGCTTTCGATCGAACGGCGTGGCGGGAGGTGGCGCGTGACGCCCTGCCCGCCGAGCCCGGCTCCGGCCAGCCGGGCATGGACTTCGTGGTGCTCGGTCGAGCGCGGCGGCCGGCATCGATGACGTAGGCTCTAGGGGATGCGCGGGCTCGCCCGAGGGCGACCGGCGGGGAGGAGACGCTATGAAGAAGACGATGGTCGTCGGATGCCTGGTGGCGCTGGTCGCCGTCGGGGCGCTGGTGGCGCTGGCGCTGGTCGGGCAATACAACGGTCTGGTGAAGTCCGAGCAGGCGGTGCAGGAGGGCTGGTCGCAGGTCGAGAACGTCTACCAGCGCCGGGCCGACCTGGTGCCGAACCTCGTGGCGACGGTCAAGGGCTCGGCCGACTTCGAGAAGTCGACCTTGACGGCGGTCATCGACGCGCGGAGCCGGGTCGGGCAGATCTCCGCTCAGGCGACCCAGCAGATCCTCAACGATCCACAGAAATTCGCCCAGTTCCAACAGGCGCAGGACGGCCTCTCCTCGGCGCTCTCGCGGCTCATGGTCGTCGTCGAGCGCTACCCCGACATCAAGTCGACCGAGGCCTTCCGGGATCTCATGGCGCAGCTCGAGGGCACCGAGAATCGGATCGCGGTCGAACGGCGGAAGTTCAACGAAGTGGCGCGCGAGTTCAACACCCGTCTCTCGAGCTTCCCGGCCAACCTGGTCGTGCGGATTCTCGGCTGGCACTTCACGACGCGCCCCTACTTCCAGGCCACGCCGGCCGCACAGGAAGCGCCCAAGGTCGACTTCGGCAAGCAGTGAGAGTGTTGGTCGTCGCGACGCGCGCGGACCGGCGAATCGCGTCGGAGAAAGCAAGCACATGGCGGGGCCGTCCCGCCCGAGTGTCGGCTCGTCGCAGTTTGCCGAGCCCCTTGGGGTGGAAGTTCTTGTTTCTTGTTGTCGTGCTTCTCGGATGGAACGAATTCTCGGGATCGGCAGTGCTCGCGGCGACGCCCCTGCCGCCCAAGCCGGCGCGCTGGGTGACCGACGAGGCGGGCGTCCTCTCGCCGCAGGTCGCGGCCGCCATCGACCAGAAGCTGGCGGCCTTCGAGAAGCAGCAAGGCTCTCAGGTCCTGGTGGCGATCTTCCGGCGGCTGCCGCCCGACGAGGCGCTCGAGGATTGGACCCAGCGGGTCGCCGAGTCCTGGGGGGCGGGACGCAAAAAGGAGGACGACGGGGTGGTGCTGTTCGCGTTCGTCGACGACCGCGCGCTTCGAATCGAGGTCGGCTATGGGCTCGAGGGTGCGCTCACCGATCTGGAATCGAAGGTGATCCTCGATCAGGTGCTCATTCCGCACTTGCGTCAAGGAGACTGGGACGGCGGCATGACGGCGGCGACCGACGCGATCCTGAAGGCGATTCGAGGCGAGTACAAGCCGAATCCGGACGAGGCCCGGCGGGGCGCCGAGCAGGGTGGAAGCGGCTTTCCGGTGGCGCTCGGCCTGCTGGTCCTCTTGTTCCTGCTGCTCGGCTCCGGACGCCGGCGCGGACGTGGCGGCTTCTTCGGTGGACCCCGGGGCGGTGGTTTTGGCGGCTTCGGCGGCTTCGGCGGCGGATGGGGAGGTGGGGGAGGAGGAGGCTTCGGGGGGTTCTCCGGTGGCGGGGGATCGTTCGGCGGCGGAGGCGCATCGGGCAGCTGGTGAAGGGAGCCGGCAGCGGCTCGACTGGAACATTCCGCGACTTCCATCGTAAAGCTAGCAGGCGGGCTCGAAACCGGGACGCCTCGGTCCAGCGCCGCATCGACGGAGCCGTACGGTGGGAGAACCCTCATGAAGAAGAGATGGATCGTGGCCGGAATCGTGGCCGTGGTCGTGGCAGGAGCGCTGATCGCTGCCAAGAGTCGCAGCAGCGCGGATGACAAACCGAAAGATTCGCCCTTCCGGCTCGGCAAGGTGGAGGCTGAAGATCTCCAGATCGCCGTCCGCGAGGTCGGGGTGGTCGACCCGGTCGACAAGGTCGACGTGAAGTCGGCCGTTTCCGGGCGGCTCGTTGCGCTCGAGGCGCACGAGGGCGACCAGGTCAAGAAGGGCGACGTGATGGCGGAAGTGGAGCCTGACGTCACCCAGGCGCAATCGCTCTCCGACGTCATCGCGAGCGTCACCCAGGCCGAGCTCCGGCTGAACGACGCGGAGCGCACCCTGGCGGCCCAGCAGAAGCTCGCCGAGGCGGGGTTGATCGGCAGCGAGACCCTGCGCGACTTCAGAACCACGCGGGACCTCGCGGCGCAGCAGCTCACCGCCGCGCAGACCCGTTACAAGATCGTCGAGGACCACGGCATTCCGATCTCGGGCGCCGCGGGAGGGCAGCGCGCACGCGTCCTGGCGCCGATGGACGGGGTGGTGATCGCGCGGGGCGTGGAGTTGGGCGAGACGGTGACCTCAGGCGTCTCCTCGTTCAATGCCGGCACGGTGCTCTTCACGGTGGCGGATCTCCATTCGCTCGAAATCAAAGTGGATCTGAACGAGGTGGACATCGCCAAGGTGCGGGTCGGCGAGCCGGTGCGAATCACCCTCGATGCCTACCCGCAGCGCTCCTTCTCGGGCAAGGTCCGGTTCGTCGCGCCGGCGGCCACGCTGGTCGACAAGATCAAGGTCTTCAAGACCGAAATCGCGCTCGACGAGCTCGCCCCCGCGTTCCGGACCGGAATGAGCGCCAACGTCGAGATCCTGGGTGAGAAGCGCGACCAGGCGCTCTCGATCCCGCTCGAAGCGCTGCAGCGACGGGACGGCGACGTGGTGGCGTACCGGTTGAAATCGGATCTGCCGCCCAAGGAGATCGAGAAAGCGCGCTCCGGCCTCGCGGGCAAGGAGAAGTACACGTGGCTCTCCGACCACTGGCAGGACTATTTCGAGCCGGTGAAGATCCAGGCCGGCATCGCCACGCTCGAACGCGTCGAAGTCGTCGCGGGACTGTCGGCGGGCGACCAGGTGGCGCTCGAGGATCCGACTCGCAAGAAGGTCGAGCAGGACGACGAGGTCAACTGAGATGAGCGCGCCGATCATCCGCGCCCGGGGGCTGGTCAAGACCTATGGCGCCAACGGCACCGCCGTGCACGCGTTGCGCGGCGTCGACCTGGACGTCAAGCGGGGCGAGTTCGTCGCCCTGATCGGTCCCTCGGGGTCGGGCAAGTCGACGCTCATGGCGTTGCTCGGCTGCCTCGACCGCTCGACCTCGGGCAGCTACGAGCTCGATGGCGAATCGGTGGAGGAGCTCTCCGGAGCCGAGTTGGCGGCGATCCGCAACGCCAAGGTCGGCTTCGTCTTCCAGAGCTTCAATCTGTTGCCGCGCGCCTCGGTGACCCGGAACGTCGAGCTGCCGCTTCTCTATGCGGGGATCTCGTCGCGGGAGCGACGCGAGCGGGCCGTGGAACTGCTCGAAAGCGTCGGTATCGCCGAGAAGGCGAAGAGTTTTCCCGGAGAGCTCTCGGGCGGCCAGCGCCAGCGCGTCGCGATCGCACGGGCGCTGGCGAATCGTCCCGCCCTCCTGCTCGCCGACGAGCCCACCGGGGCCCTCGACTCCAAGACCGGGCACGAAGTGTTGGAGCTCTTCCATGAGCTCAATGCTCAGGGCAACACACTCGTGCTGGTGACCCATGATCCGACGATCGCGGCTCTCGCCGCCCGGCAGGTGGAGATCCGAGACGGGTTGGTGCACGACCCGGAGAGCGCCGCCGCGTGAGAATCACCGGCGCCTTCGCCGAACGGTTCCGCTCCGCGTGGACCGAGTTGCGCGAGAACCCGGGGCGCTCCGTGCTCCAGGCGCTGGGCATCATGCTCGGCGTCGCGTCGGTGCTCGGAGGCTTTTCGATCGCCGACAGCCAGCGGCGTCAGGCGGAGCACCTCTTCGCCCGCGTCGGCGGCATCGACAAGTTGAACGTCAGGCCGGTCGAGCAGGTCCAGGAAGGACGTCCCACCGCGCTACGCATGGCCAACCTCGGCCTGAGGGCCGCGGACGCGACGGAGGGACACGCGCTCGATCCCGCGGTCGTGCAAGGGGTCTCCATGCAGCGTGGCGCGCGGGCGCGGGTCCGCTCGCCGTGGGCGGACCAGGAGCGCTCGATCACCGGCATCGGCGGCGACTACCTTCCCGTCCAGGGCTACCGGCTCGAGCGCGGCCGCGCGTTCGGGACGGCGGACTTCGAACGCGGCGCGCCGGTGGCGGTCCTCGGATCAGAGGCGGCGAGCGTCTTCTTCCCGACTGGCGACGTGGTCGGCCAGACGTTGCGGATCGGCGACGTGCCGGTGAAGGTCGTGGGCGTGCTGAGCGAGAAGGTCTTCCGCTTCCGCGAAGGGCAGCACAACATGTTCGCGTGGCGCAACCGCATCATCGCCGTGCCGGCCACACTGGTCACCAGCCGCATGCAGGGGGACGACTACCAGCGGCTCGATCGCATCACCTTCCGGGTGCCCGATTTCACGAAGGTGGCCGACTTCTCTCAGCAGCTCGCCGGGCTCATCTTCGCCAATCATCGCCAGCAGCAGGATTTTCGCCTCGACGATGTGGCCAAGCGTCTGAAACGGATGCTCAGCCAGGGCGATGTCTACGACATGATTTTCATGCTCTCGGGGATGCTGGCGCTGCTCGGCGGCGGCATGGTGAACGTCAACATCCAGCTCGCCTCGCTCAAGGAACGGGTGCGCGAGGTCGGCGTCAAGATGGCGATCGGGGCTTCGGGACGCGAGATCTTCCAGAGCTTCATGACCGAGGCGATGCTGCTCTGCCTGCTCGGCGGAATTGGCGGTTTCGGGCTCGGCGTGCTGCTCTCCTGGGTCATCACGCGAGCGATCGGGATTCCCCTCGCTCTCGCGCCGATGAGCTTCGTCTGGGCGCTCGCTCTGGCGCTGATCTTCGGCTTCGTCTTCGCGCTCTATCCGGCTTGGCGCGCCAGCCGTTTGTCGCCCATGGAGGCGCTCCGCTATGAGTGAGAGCCTCGTCCTCGATCGGGACGACCGCGCGCTCGGCGAAGCGACGCCTGGGCGCCGTTCGCTGAGGGCCCGACTGGCCCTCGTCTGGGAGGTCATCGCGGGCGGCTTCATCGAGCTCTGGGCGCACAAGTTGCGCTCGATCCTGACCTTGACCCTGCTGATGCTGGGCGTCTTCGCGTTGGTGGTCATGACCTCGGTTCTCGACGGCGTCAAGGACAAGATCGCCACCGGCTTCGCGGGCTTGAGCTGGGACGGCACGCTCCTGGTCGCTCCGCAGGAAGCTCGCACCTCGGAGGAGCAGAAGCGCTTCGCGATGAGCCCGGGCTTGCGCTACGAGGACCTGTCGCGGCTCACCGTGCCGGACGCGAAGATCATCGGTTTCGCGCCGCGCGCCACCCAGCGGGTCGACGTACGCGTGCCCTCGGGCAGCGAGCGGATCTTCGTGACCGGCGTGACCGCGGACTACAGCTGGTTGATGAATCGACCGGTCGCGCTGGGCCGCGGCCTGACCCCGGACGATCAGCGGCGTCACCGCACGGTCGCCGTGCTCGGCGCGACCCTGGCGGTCAAGCTCTACGGCGGAACCGATCCGGTGGGCCGCGACCTGGTGATCCGAGGAGTTCCCTACCGGATCATCGGCGTTCAGGCGCCGGGCATGATCTTCTCGGATACGAACTACATGGACGCCCACGGCGCCCTGATCCCGCTCGAGACCTACATGGATCGGCTCGAACCTGACCACAAGCTCGATCAGGTGGCGGTGAAACTGAGCTCGATACGCGACTTCGACGAGGTCGCGGCGATGGTGCTGGCCCGAGTGCGCCAATCGCACCACGGGATCAACGACGTGCGCATTCTGAACCTCGACGCCGATGCGGCGCGCTCCTATCAGCGATTTCTCGACCAGATGCGCGGCTGGTCGATCGTGCTCTACAGCCTGGCGATCACGGTGCTTCTGGTGGGCGGCGTCGGGGTGCTGTCGGTGATGCTGATCTCGTCCTCGGAGCGGCGCTACGAGATCGGGCTCCGGAAGTCGCTGGGAGCCACCGATCCGCAGATCCTCGGACAGTTCCTGCTCGAGGCTCTGGTCCTCGCCGCGCTCGGCGCCTTGGCGGGCACGCTGGGCGGAGCGGCCCTCTGCCGGGCGCTCTCCGATTTCTTTCCCTATGGGTTGGTGGTGAGCCGGATCGGCCTGGTGGCGGCTTGGGCGTCGGCTCTGGCGCTGGCGGCGGTTTTCGGCCTCTATCCGGCGCTGCGCGCGTCGCGGCTCTCGCCCATGGAGGCGATGCGCTGAGGAGCGGATCCGCTCACAGCCGGCGGAGGGTCTCTCCGAAGACTTCCATCGCCGTTTCTAGCTGAGCGTCGCAGAGGTAGGGCGCCGGCCCGAGCCGGAGGTGGATGCCTCGGGAGTCCGTCGCGACGCCGCGGGCGCCGAGAGCGCGACAGAGCTCGCCGGCGCGCGGACTCTCGAGGGCGAGGAATCCTCCGATGGAGTCGAGCGGCACGGCGCGATCGCGCCGCACCAGGCTTTCCGGTAGATCGAGCGCGTCGAAGCGGCGCGAGAGCAGTTGAACCTGGTGCTGCGAGAGCTCGCGCAGGAAGCGATCGTCGAGCTCCATCTCGGAAAAGAAGTCGAAGACGCGCGCCGCGCGATAGTGGCTGGTGGGGTCGTATGTCGATCCGGCGAGCGCCGAGGCTCCGGGAGCGTATGCGACCCGCTCGGTCGAGCTCCGGAGCGCCAGCTCGTCGAACTCCGCGAACCAGCCGGTGGCGAGCGGCCGCAGCTCGACGCCGGGCGCGAGGCGGAGGAAGCAGTTGCCTTCTCCGAGTTGCAGGTACTTGTAGCCGCCGCCGAGGACGTATGCCGTTTCGAGGCCCTGATCGGCGATCCGGAACGGGATGGCGCCCAGCGCGTGGTAGGCGTCGACGACCAGGGGGACGCCGAGGCGCGAGCAGAAGTCGGCCAGCCGATCGAGCCCGGGGACGATGCGGGCGGTCTCGAAGAGAACGGCCGAGACGAAGACCGCGAAGGTCCGCTCGTCGGTGGCCCGCGCGAGTCGCTCGCCGAGCGTGTCGGTATCCGCAGCAGGTTCTCGGTGGACTTCGAGGCCTTCCTCTTCCAGCCGAGCCAACTGCCGGCGGAGGGTGTGGAACTCCCCATCCGTCGTCACGATCCGTCGCTTGTCATGCCAGGGGAGCGCCGAGATCAGGCGGACCACGAGCTCGTGGGTGCTGGCCCCCAAGGCGATCTCGGCGTCCTGGTCGGCGAGCAGACGCCGGAAGCCCTGTCGGACCTGGGAAGCTTTGGCGAAGGCGCGGTCCCACTTGGCGTCGAGGTCGCGGGCGGCGTCGTCGAACGCCTCGACCTGCCCTTCACGGGCCACGTCGGGCCAAGCCTGATGAGAGTGTCCGGTCAGCAGCAGGCGTTCGGCGACGCGAAAGCGCGAGTAATGACGCGCCAGGGCGTTGGGGGTCTGCGCGAGGTCCGCGACGGTGGGGCTCATAGTTCGGCGCGGATGGCCCAGAGGTCGGGGAAGAGGGGCTTGAACAGGGTTGCCTTGAGATATTCCACGCCCGTGGAACCGCCGGTTCCCCGCTTCGTGCCGATGGTCCGTTCGACCATCTTCACGTGGCGGTAGCGCCACTCCTGAATCCCTTCGTCGAGGTCCACGAGTCGTTCGCAGATCGCCGCCAGGTCGGGGTGGTCGGCGTAGATGGAGAGCAGCAGGGGATGGAGCTCGGCGCACTCCGGGTTGGCGAGCTCGCGGTCACGGGCGAGCAGGGACGAAGGAACCGGAAGGCCACGCCGGGCGAGCAACCCGACGAAGTGGTCCCAGAGGGAGGGCTCCGAGAGGCGCCCGCGAAGACGTTCGTGAGCGGGCGTCCCCTCGTGCCAGCGGAGCATGTTGCGGTCACGGTGACCCAGCACGAACTCGAGCTCCCGGAACTGGGGGGACTGGAAACCCGACGCCGCCTCCAGCCGGGATCGGAAAGAGAGGAACTGAACCGGCGACATGGTCTCGAGGATGTCGATCTGGGCCACCTGGACCTTGAGAATGGTCAGGATTCTCTTGAGCGTCGCCTGGACGACGGGCAGGTCGTCGGCGTCGAGACGAGCGCCGAGGTAGTCCAGCTCGTGCAGCATTTCCTTGAACCAGAGCTCGTAGACCTGGTGGATGACGATGAACAGCATCTCGTCGTGTTCGGGCCCGGGCGATTTCGGGACCTGGCAGGCGAGGAGCTCGGCGAGCCGAAGGTAGGAGGTGTAGGTCGTCGACATGTCTCGGTCCCGACGGATCCGGTGCGGCGCGCTCGCGATGGCTCGGGCGAGACCGTGCACGCTGACCGCCGGAGCCGTGGATGTTACCGGGATTCGGGCGGCTCCGTGGCCTCGGCGGGAAGGGGCGCGATCCGGTCGATGGAAAGCAGCCAGAGCTCGAGGCGTGGAGTGCGATCGAGAACCAGAGCTCGTCGGACCGCTTCGCCGTAGGCGCGCAGCTGCGGCGCGTAGAGATCGAGCGTGGCCGTGACGTCGGCGTCGCTATCCAGGTCGTCGCTCTTGAAATCGGCGACCACCCAATCGTTGGAGTCGGGATCTCGATAGAGAAGGTCGAGCGTCCCGACGATGCCGGCGGTGGGACCCCCACCATCGCCGGGCTTCGCCGCGACCGCCAGGGGCAGCTCGCGCGCCACGATCCGGGGCTGCAGCGCTTCGAGCCGCCGCCAGGCGGAACCGGCTCGCAGCGTCTCGAGGGCACGGGCGAGCCCTCCCGTTCCGCCGCCGAGGCGGTCGGAAGTCCGCGCAGGAAAGCACTCTCGACTCCGCTGCGCCACCGGCCCTGGTCGGCCGCGGCCACCGGTTGGAGCTCGAGCGCGCGGTGGAGCGCCGTTCCGAGAGCGCGCCTCACGGAGCGGCGCCTTCCATCGTCGCCCTCCGTCGTCCGGGGACGATCGGAGGAGGCGCCGGCGGCGATGGAACCGAGGCGGCTCGCGGGTGCGATGCGCGGACGCGCGGAGCGCCGGCGCGCCTGTTGACGCCGCCCCGCCAGGGCTCTTGCCGCGCGGAGTGGATCGGGCTCCGCCGCGACCGTCGGCTCGACGGTGCGGCGCGCGAAGCGCTCGTCATCGACCACGTCGACCAGCTTCCAGAGTCCGGCATGGGAGTCCAGTTGTTGGGGTGTCTCGATATCTGGCGATGGCGAGGCGGCAATCCGTCGCGCCAGGAGCTGGGCGAAACTGGGTGCGTCGGGGGCCTCCGGATCGGTCGCGTCGCCGTCGGGCGACCAGGTGCCGCAGACGACGAGCCGCTCGGCGGCTCGGGTCATCGCGACGTAGAGCAATCGCGCCGCCTCGGCGGTGGCGACCTGTTCACGGCGCCGACGAACGTGGCGCCATCCCGGGGTCGGAAGACGAAAGAGGACGAGCTCGGAGCGGCCGTTGCGACGCCCGAAGTCGACGAGTGGCGACGATCTCGACCCGCGCCCGCGCCCGCGGCGCTGGCACTGTACCAAGTAGACCTGGCGAAATTGCAGCCCCTTCGCCGTGTGCACGGTGAGGACGGCGACGGCGTCGTCGCGGGCGTCGGGCGGGTGCGCCTCCTCGGCCGCCGCCTCCTCGGCGACCGCCTGGCGAAGCGCCGCCAGGGCATGGGCCGGGTCGAGAGCTTCGCCGAGCCGCCGCTCGAGATCGGCGAAGAAACGCTCGAGGTTGGCGAGGCCGAAGCGGCCGAGGAAACGGGCGGCGGCGATCGGCTCGAACAGGAGGCGGGTCCGCAGCTCCTCGATCCAGAGCGCGAGCGGCGCGCGTCTCGCCGACGCCCGCAGGGCTCCGATCGCGGCGACGGTCGTGGCGAGCGATTCCTCCCAGCCGGGAATCCGATCCAGTCCCTGGACGTGGAAGGGAATCGCCGCGACGGCCCGCTGGATGCACTCGAGCACCTCGGGCAGGCCCCGCTCTCCTTCGAGGTCGATCATCGCCGCGGCGAAGCCGGTGCCCCATAGAGGGATCCAGGCGGCATCCGGGACCCCCACGAAGGGGGAGCGGAGGAAGGCGACCAGCGCCAGGAGGTCGCCCGGATCGAGGATCGCGCGAACGGCCGCCGCGGCGTCGACCACCTCGCGGCGACGGTAGAAGGAGCGGTCTTTCTCGACCGCGTAGCGGACGCCCGCTCGTCGCAGTGCGTCGAGGTAGATCTCCAGGTCGCCGCGCGCTCGCATGATGAGCGCGAAATCGGCGAACGAGGCCTCGCCCGCGTCCACGAGCTCTCGGATCTCGGCGGCGATGGCGCGTGCTTCGAAGCTCGGCCGCCCTGGGCGCCGTGGTGCGCTTGCCGATCGCCAGCCGCTCGCGATCCTCGGAGAGCCAGTACTCGATCGGACTGCGGCCGGAGGCGTTGAAGCCGGGCTGGCGAAGGTGCCCGGGAGAGGGCAGGAGCCGCTCGAACGGCGCTTGCAGGCCGGGCTCCTCCGTGAGGACGGGCGCGAGTGCGCGCTCGACTTCCTCCAAGATCGGCGGCACCGACCGGAAGTTGGTCTCCAGCCGGCCGAGTCGCGCGCCCGCCGCGAGCAGCTCGTCGCGGAACTCGAAGTAGGCCGCCAGCTCGGCGCTCCGCCAGCCGTAGATCGATTGCTTCGGATCGCCGACCACGAAGAGACAGGGATGGGGCTCGTCCGGGTCGCGCAGCGCGAGCTGCCGCAAGAGCTCGCACTGGCGTCGGTCGGTGTCCTGGAACTCGTCGACGAGGAGCTGCCGCATCCCTCGCCGCACGCGGCGACGCACCCCGGCGTGATCGACGAGGAGAGCGACCGCGCGTTCGAGGAGATCCTCGAAAGTCAGGACGCCCTCGGAGCGCAACCTGCCATGCAGCTCGGCGAGGATCGGTCGCACCGTCGCGCGGGCGAGCTCGAAGCCGACCGGGTCGAGCTCGGAGAGGTCGCGATGGATCCGCGCCAGCGCGGCGGCTCGTCGCGGCAGCTCGTCGGCCGTCGCGCCGAGCTGCTTCTGCTCGGTGGCGCCGACCTGGCCCTTGGCCCATTGCCCGAGGATCTTCCGGCCGCTCTCGGTGAACTCGTCGAGCGGCGCGGCCAGCGTCTCCAGGCCTTCCGGCGTGGGGGGGAGCGTGGCCAGAATCGACCGCAACGAGCGCAGCGCTGCGAGCCCTTCGCCGATGGTCGCGGCCCTCGTCGCGCCGTCGAGCGGCGCCGCGATCTCGAGCAACCCATCGATCGCGGTCCGCATCTCCGAGAGGGCGGCCTCGATCTCTTTCGTGTCGTCCCGCCTCTCGAGATCGCTCGCCGGGACGGCCCGGCTGGCCAGTTCCGTGAGGACCTCGAGAAGCTCGGGCGGATCGACGCCGCCGGCGAGGAGCTCGACGAGCCCGGCATCTCCTCCGCGAAGCCGGGCGAGGATCACGTCCGTCGCGGCTCGGTCGAGGAGCTCACCGTCCGCGTCGACCCGAAACGCGGGATGGAGCCCGGCCTCGAGGGGGTACTCGGAGAGCAGGCGGTGGCAGAAGCCGTGAATCGTCGAGAGGCGCAGGCGGCCGGCGCAGGCAAGCAGGGCGCTGGCGCGCTCCGCCAGCTCGTTCGGGGACGTCCCTGCCGGCGGATGCTCGAGGTCGGCGATCGGCCCGCCCGCGGTGGCCTGGGCGAGCAGCCGGCCGACGCGACCGGCCATCTCGGCGGCGGCGGCTTCGGTGAAGGTGATGGCGACGACGCCGTCGGTGACGCGGCCGGCGACTTCGCTGGCGAGGGGAGCCGCGGCACCCCGTGCCGCCCGCTCGTCGCGCAGCTCGGCGAGGGCGTCCGTCCACCCGGTTCCCAGGAGCCAGCTCCCGATCCGCGAGACCAGGGTGCGGGTCTTGCCGGTTCCGGCACCGGCCTCGAGCAGGAGGGGTCGGTCGAACTCGCTGCAGGCGGTGAGCCGTGCCGCGGCGTCGGCGAGCGGGCTCACGCCGGAGACCTCCGATTCCGCGGTTCGCCGTGCACGCGCCACCAGGCCCGCGCCGCCCGGTCGAACGCGCCGCCGGTCTCCTCGCGAGCCAGCCAATGCTCGAGCCGCAGACGGGCGCCGCTGTCCCCCTGGAGGCATGCTTCCCGGACTTCGCACCATTCGCATCCGGCATAGCTCTTCTGCAGGTCCGGTTCGAGCATCCGGGGCAGGAAGACGCCGAGATCCCAAGCCCCGTAGATGACGTCGAAGAGAGCTTGCACTCGATCGTCATCGAGCTCCTCGGTCGTCAACGAGAGCTCCCGGGCGCGCTCGTCGAGGTTCGGATCGAGGTAGAGATACCGGGCCCTGGCGTTCTCGTCCGGCAACCCGAGGAGATAGACGGGCAGCTGCAGAGCTTCGCCATGCTCGATCGCCGTCCGCAGATGCCCGTTTCGAGTCTTCTCCGTCTTGGCGGTGCTGATCGGTCGTCCCGTCTTGTAGTCGGTCAACAGGATCTCGCCGTCGACGCGGTCGACGCGGTCGACGCGGAAGGGGAGCCGGCGTTCCTTCCCGGAGGCGACGAAATGCGCTTCCCCGGTGACCTCGGTGGCGAGGAGGGGTCGCTGGCCGGCGCTCCAATCGGACTCGCGTACCGTCTGCAGCAGTGCGAGCGCTTCGCGGGTGAGGGTCGTCGCGAAGATCTGGGGATCGAGCGCCTCGGCGGCGAGCTCCGACGCCGCGGCGTGCCGCACCCGGCGCTCGAGCTCCCGTTCGCCGGGCCAGGCCACCTCGGTCACGCCGAGTGCGAGCACGGCGGCGAGATCGTTCGGCGAGCTCCTGGAACCGGGAAGAAGACTTTCGAGGATCCGGTGAACGATGCTGCCGACCAGCCGGCGGGGCAGGGAAGGGAGTCCCTCCGAGAGATCGGGCAGGGGCCGCAGTCGGAGCAGCCGCTCGAGAAAAGTCTGCCAACCGCACTGCGCGAAGCGCTCGAGCGCGGTGACCGAAGGACCGGCCTGCCGCGGGTCGAGAGCCGAGAGGGCTCCGACCGCCCCGAGGAAGGGACCGATGGCATGCGTGCTCGGTCGGCTCGGGTCGGCACCCAGCTCGCGGAGCACGGCGAGCCGGGTGGCCGCGAGGGCGGCTGGAGCCGCGGCGCCTCCGCCCATCCAGCGCGCGCCGGCCTCGAAGAGCGCGCCGGGCAGGGTGTGCGCCAACCCCTCTTCGCCGGCCGCGAGCGCCGCGGAGACGGCCGCGACGAAGCTGGAGGGGCACTCGGGCTCGGGCGCGTCGCGCTCCTCGCTCTCTCCGGCGCGGACCCGCTCGTCGAGGAAGGGCGAGGGCGGGAGCTCGCGCCCTTCCAGGTCGGCCGCGGGGCGGAAAAGGGCTATCTCGTCGGCCGCGGCGAGCAACTGGGCGAACAGGAAGCGTTCCTCCCCATGTCCCTCGAGCTTGACCGGCAGGTCGGGCAGGAGCTCGCGCAGACGCAACCGGAGCGGGTCGGGGAGCATGGGATCGGGCCGAATGCTGCGCGGAAAGCGATCGCGCGCCAGGTCGACCAACGCCAACCGGCGGAAGGTGAGGCCACGCGCTTCGGTCACCGAGAGAAGCGCGACGCCGCTTCCCTGGCCCACGGGCTCGATGGCGAGAGGGTTCCAGAGCCGCTGGAGGACGCCGCGCCACTCCTCGGGATCGGCCTCCAGATCGGCGAGGCCCGGCTCGAGCAGCGGCTCGAGCGCATCGAGGAGCCGCCTTGCCGGCTCGTCGGGAAGCGTGCTCGAGAGGATCTCCTCCAGTGCCCCGGCGAGCCGGGCGAGCGGCAGCGGTGCATCGAGCGCCCGCAACTGGTCGCGCAACCGACGGAGCTCCGTCCTCGCGTTCGCCAGGGCGGGCGCGGTGATCTCGCGCGAGCGGGCGCGAGTGGCACCTCCATCGTCGTCGCGCTCGAGCCGGTCGGAGACCAGGAGCCGGACGGAGCGCTCCGGCACCTCGAGATCGGCGGCGGCTGCGAGGGTGCGGGCGCCGCGCAGCGCGCAGGCGATCCGCAAGTCGGAGACCAGGAGACCGCAGCGCGCCTCGAGCCGCTCGCCGGCCAGCTCGAGCGCCAACCCGAGCGGTGCATCGGCCCGGCGCGCGAGGAGAGCGAGAAGAGCCGAGATGTGCCGACCGAGACGCGACGGCAAACCGCTCGGCAACGAGCCGGCGACTCCCTGCCGGTCGAGCTCGACGCTCAGGCGCCCTCCCTCTGTGGCGAGGTTGCGCGCCACCAGGGCGTCGCGTCCGGGATCCCGCTCGCTCTCCTCGGACTCTCGCAGCCAGCCGACGGCGGAGCGCGCCTGACGCGCGGAATCCGCGGCGCGGAAGAGCAGGATGCGTGGCGGCTCGAGAGGGGGCGTCTCGACGAACTCGGTGGAGGCGCCTCCGGAGAGTCGTTCGAGCAGTCGAGAGCCGAATTCCCAGCTCCCGGGATCGCCGCCGGGCGCCGGCGGGCGGTCGAGCACCACGGTGGTGTTCCGGTAGCGCACCATGGCCTCGAGAAGATCGGAGGCGACGCCCGTGGCATCCACGAAACCGTGCAGGAAGATCGCGGAGGCGGGGAGCGCGCGTTCGGGATCCTCGGAGATCCGGCGCGCCGCCCGGGCGGTGCACGCCGCCGCCGGGACCCGTCCACGCACGGCGAGAGCTTCCACCAGACGGGCGGCGACGCGAACGATGGCGATGGCGCGCTCGGCGGCCGCGACGCCCACCGTCGAACGCTCCGCCTCGAGTCGTTCCACGCAGGCGTCGAGGTGCTCGGGCAGGAACCCGGCATCGACGAGGTCGCGAACGGCTCCCACGACCTCGTCGTAGCCGCGTACCAGTCCGCCGAGAGAGCGCGAGAGCGCCCGTTCGGTCGCGGCGAGCCGGGCGATCAACAGCGGTTCGACGAGCTCGCCGGAACGCAGCGGCTCCTCCTCTTCCCCGAGAACGGACGCGACGATGCCGTTCAGGGTCGTGACTTCGAGGCCGAGCCAGGCGGGCCGTCGCGCCAGGAGTCGGCCGAGGAGGTGCTCGCGCAGTATGTGGGAAGGCACCACGACGAGCACAGGAGCCGGCGGAATCGACGCGGCGGGGAGGGCCCGCTCCATCTCCTCGAGAAGGACGGCTTCAGCGGCGCGGGATCCCGGCGCGATCAAGATGCGGTTCTCTGGTGCCACGGTTCGAGGCAAGATACGGAGCATGATGGGTGATGGTCAACTCCGGGAGTGGCTGGATCGTCTGGCGAGCGCTTCGTCGGGAGGGCCGGTCAGCGCTCTGGAGGCGATCGTGGCGAGCCGGGAGGGGATCCTCTTCCGCCACGCCGCCGGGTTCCGGATCGGCGGCGAGCCGTTGGTCCCGGGCTCCGAGGCGCGTTTCGACGGGGCTTCCCTGACCAAGCCCTGGATGGCCACCCTGGCGCTGGTGTTGGATCGCGCGGGCGACGAGGGGCCCCGTCTGGGTCTCGACTCGACGCTCCTCCCCGGGTCCGAGGCGGGGGAGGGCACGACCGGACCGCGGCTCGAGGACCTGCTGCGCCATCGCGCCGGATTGCCGGCTTGGATGCCTCTCGGAGTGACGCTCGGCAAGCGTCTCAGCGAGCCCGACGAGCTGACGGAGTTCCTGCTGGCCCTCGTTCCGCGGCGCCGCGAAGACCCGCCGGCGACCCTCTACAGCGATCTCGGCTACATCCTCTGGGCTGGTCTCGCGGAGCGTCGTCTGGAGCGGGGTCTCGACGAGTTGCTCGACGAGCTCGTTTGCGTGCCTCTCGGTCTGCCCCGGCTGGGCGAGCTGTCGCGCCATCCGCCGCGCGCCGTGGAGTGCCGGCTCGACAACGGCAAGGAGGTCGAGCTCGCGGCGGCGCAGGGGATCCGCCTGACTCGATCCGGTTCGTTCCACCTGGGGGTTCCCCAGGACGGCAATGCCCGGGCTCTGCGGCACCTCGGCGTCCCGTCAGGCCACGCGGGGCTCTTTCCGACCGCCGACGAGATGCTGGAGCTGGGACGCGAATGGCTGAACCCGCACCGCCTGCTGACCGTGTCGCAGGTGGAGAGCGCACTTTCGGGAACGGACCCGTACGCTCTCGGCTGGGCGCGCCGGAGCGAGGACGGTTCCTCCGGGCCGGCATTGACGCCAGCGGCGTTCGGGCACACCGGATTCACGGGAGGCAGCTTGTGGATCGACCCGCCGCGCGGCCGGATCTACCTGCTCCTCGCCCACCGCCTCTCGTCCAGGGTGGACTTCAATCCCTTCCGCCGTGAATTCCACCGCCTCGCCTCGGAGCTCGAGGTGGGAGCGCGGCGTTAGCGCCGCCGGACCCGCGGCTCAGCCGCAGAGGACGCTTCCTCCGTTGACGTTCACGACCTCTCCGGTGACGTGGGAGGCCAGGGGCGAGGCGAGGAACAGGATGGAGCCCGCGATGTCGTCGGCGGTCGCCACGCGGCGGAGAGGAATCTGCGCTTCGATCTCGCCCCGGAGATCGCGATCGCCGCGCAGCGCGGAAGCCGACATGTCGGTGTCGACCCAGCCTGGAGCGACGCAGTTGACCCGGATGTCGGGGGCGAGCTCCACCGCCCAGGACTTCGTGGTCGAGATCATGGCTCCCTTCGAGGCGGCATACGGGCTGTAGAAGGCCTCGCCGCGCTGCCCCGCCGTCGATGCGATGTTGATCACGCTGGCGGTCTTGGAGAGGCGCAGGTAGGGGAGCGCGTGACGGAGGCAGAGGAACGGGCCCCTGACGTTGATGCGCAGCGACGCGATGAACTTCTCCTCGTCGAACTGGGTCATTGGATTGTGGAGCCAGACGCCCGCGTTGTTGATCAGGCAGTCGAGCTTTCCCCACTTGGAACCGACGAACTGGAAGAGCTCCTGGATCTCGGCGGGTTCCATGAAGTCGCAGGGAAAGCGGAGGTGGTCGCGCGCCGCGATCGCGAAGAGCTCGTCGAGGAGATGCTGGGCCTCCTCCTCCCGCTCCCGGTAATGGATCATCACGGTGGCGCCGGCCCGGGCGAAGAGCTTCGCCGTCGCGGCGCCGATACCCCGGTCGCCGCCCGTGATCAGGACGTGGTACCCGGTGAGATCGATCATCCGGTGGCCTCCACGATGAGCGCGATGCCCTGCCCGCCGCCGATACAGGCCGAAGCGACGCCCCGCCCGCCGCCGCGCCGCTGCAGCTCTTTGAGGAGAGTGAGGGTGATGCGCGCGCCGGTCGCGCCGAGAGGATGCCCCAGGGCGATCGCGCCGCCGTTGACGTTGAGCTTCTCTTCATCCAGCTTCATCTCGCGGATGACGGCGAGGATCTGTCCCGCGAACGCTTCGTTGATTTCGAGGAGGTCGAGGTCCTCGAGCTTCATCCCGGCCTTGTCGAGCGCCTTGCGAATCGCCGGCGCGGGTCCGATTCCCATCCGAGCCGGGTCGACACCGACCACCGACCAGGCGACCAGCCGGCCGAGCGGCTGCTTGCCGAGCTCGGCGGCCTTGGCCGCCGTGGTCAGGATCAGCATCGCGGCGCCGTCGACGATTCCCGAGGCGTTCCCGCCGGTGACGAAGCTGTCGGGGCCGAACACGGTCGGAAGCTTGGCGAGCGCCTCGAGGGTGGTTCCCGGGCGCGGATGCTCGTCGTGGTCGACGGTGACTTGCCGCTTGCCGCTGCCGACGGTGACGGGAACGATCTCCTCGGCCAGCCGTCCCGCCTCGATCGCCGCCATTGCCCGGTTCTGGCTGCGGACCGCGAAGGCATCCTGCTCCTCGCGAGAAATGTCGTAGTCGCGCGCCAGGTTATTCGATGTCTGGGCCATGTAGAACCCGCAGACGCCGTCCATCAGCGACTCCATCATCAGGTCCTCGAACTTGGCGTGGCCCAGCCGCAGGCCCTTGCGGGCTCCCCGGACGACGTACGGGGCCTGGGTCATGTTTTCCATGCCGCCGACCAGGCAGGTCGTGGCCTCGCCGGCGAAGATCAGATGGGCTCCGGAGAGGATGGCTTGGATTCCCGAGCCGCAGAGCCGGTTCACCGTCAACGCGGGGACTTCCTGCGGTACGCCGGACTTGAGAGCGACATGGCGGGCGCCGTAGATGGCGTCGCCCGAGGTCTGGAGCGCATTGCCGACCACGGTGTGGTCGATGATCGCGGGATCGATGCCGGTGCGCTCGAACAGAGCGCGAGCCGCGTGGGCTCCGAGATCGATGGCGGAGACTTCCGAGAAGGGGCCGAGGAACTCGGCCATCGGCGTGCGAATGCCGTCTATGAGTACGAGATCAGTAGGTTCCATGGCGAGATATCGCTCCGTGTAATCGAGGGTGAAGGTCAGAGACCAGCACGTCCTGACTGCCGGTCGAGCTTATCGTGGCGCCGCTGGCCGGCCCAACGTCGAACGGGGAGGTCTTCAGGCTTTCGGAGTGGCGCGGCGTGCCCAGTATCCGAGGCACTTGTAGACGAGCTTCGCGGCCAGGAAGTCGGACGCCGTCTGGCCTCCGATCGGGGCCAGCTCGACGAGGTCCATCGCCACCACCCGCTTGGCTTCGAACAGCCGCGCGAGCAGGCCCAGGGTGGGATACCACTGGCCACCCCCCGGCTCGGGAGTGCCCGTGGCGGGCACGAGAGCCGGATCGAAGTAGTCGATATCGAAGGTGAGGTAGACCTGTTCCGGGAGGGTCGCCAGGAGCTCGTCGAAGCGATCACCCACCGGGTCCAGCTCGTTGGCCCAGACGATCGGGATGCCGGCCTCGAGCGCGAATTCCGCTTCCGGCTTGGACAGGGAACGGATGCCGATGGGCAGGCTCGGAATGCCTTCGTCGGCCACTCGCCGCATGACGCTGGCGTGGGAATAGGGCGTTCCCTCGAATTCGTCCCGCAGATCGGCATGGGCGTCGAACTGCACGACGCCGATCTCTCCGAACACGCGCCGCGCGGCCCGCACCGGCGCGATGGTCAAGCTGTGCTCTCCGCCCAGGGTGAGCAGGAACTTGCCGGCCTCCAGGTGACGTTGACATTCCACCTCGAGCTCCGCCATGGCGGTGGCCATGTCGAAGGCATCCGGCAGGAAGGTGGGCAGCGTCGCGATGCCGACCTCGGACGTTTCACCGCCGAGCTCCTCGTCGTAGAGCTCCATGGCCTGGGAGGCGCGCAGGATGGCGGCCGGACCCGCCGAGGTTCCGTGGCCGTAAGAGACCGTGCGCTCGAGCGGCACGGGCAAGACCGCCACGCGGCTGGTCGAATAGTCCGATTGGTCGGCGGAAAGCAGCCCGAAATTGGAGGGAAGCGAAGGCATGCCCGCTTTCTAGCAGCGCGGGCGGGGACCGTCAACGCCCAGGGTGGATGGCCCGCGTGGTCCTGGTTGGCTGGCCGCGCGCGAGATGGCGGGGTCGGTTCTCGTCCTCTGTAGGCATGACGAGGCCCGGAGGAGAGATGAAGCCATGGCGGTCGCTGGCCTGATTCGCGAGTTGCCTCCCGACGAAAGGCCGCGCGAGCGCCTCCTGGAGCAGGGCACCCGCGCGCTCGGCGACGCTGAGCTGGTGGCGGTGCTGGTGCGCACCGGACGACGGGGCGAATCGGCGCTGGACATGGCGCGGGCGCTCTTGGCCGGCGTGGGAGGGCTGAGCGGCCTCGCTCTGGCCGATGCGCCGAGTCTGAGCCGCAAGGGACTCGGGCCGGCAAAGGTGGCGTCCCTCCTGGCGGCGGTGGAGCTGGGACGGCGGCTCGCGCGGTCCGAGATCGCCGAGCGTGAGCCTCTCTCGCGCCCGGCGGCCGTGGCGAGCTATCTGGCCCTCCGTTTCGCGCGCCGCGACCAGGAAGTGCTCGGAGCGCTCTATCTCGACACCCGGAACCGGCTTCTGGCCGAGCGCGAGCTCTATCGCGGCACGCTCTCGCGTGCCGCCGTGGAGCCGCGGCGAGTGCTGCAGGAGGGGCTGCTGCTCGGCGCCGCTGGGGTGGTCGTCTTCCACACCCATCCGAGCGGAGATCCGTCGCCTAGCGCGGAGGACCTGGCCTTCACGCGGCGTCTGGCCGAGGCGGGCGAGGTGGTGGGTATCCGGCTCGTCGATCATCTCGTCCTCGGCGCCATCGGGCGGTGGGTGTCGCTGCGCGAGCGCGGCGGCTGGTAGTCGGTGGGCCGCGCCTGCGGATCCGAGAAGCCGGGACCGGATCGGAAGTCGGCGGGCGATCTGAGAGGATCGGGCGATGAGGGAAGCGGCGGCAAGGGAGAGGACCGCTCGCGGCGGGAGCCCGCGCGGCGAGAGCTCCCGGGAAGGCGTCCATCTCTCGGGAGTGGCCGGGGAGATGGATTTGCGCTGGGCGGCGGTGGAGCTCACGGCGGCGGCGGAGGAGGCTCGCCGGAGGCACGATCTCTCGCCTATCGCGGCTGCTGCCTTGGGCCGCGCCCTCGCCGGAGCGACGCTGCTGCGGTCTCTCGCCACCCGCGCCTGCGCTCGCCTCGTCCTCACGGTCGCGGGAGACGGGGCGTTGGGGAACGTCGTCGCCGAGGCCGACGCGCAGGGTAACGTCCGGGGAATGGTCGGCAACCCGAGCGCCGACCTGCCGTCGGGTCCGGACGGCAAGCTGCGGATCGGCGAAGCGGTGGGCAAGGGAACTCTGCGGGTGAGGCGGGAGCTCGCCGACGGCTCCACGAGCGAGAGTCAGGTCTCGCTCGTCAACGGTGAGATCGGTCTCGATCTCGCGCACTACCTCGAGCAGAGCGAGCAGACTCCTTCGGCCGTCGTGGTCGGGGTGCTGGCGGGCCGCGAGGGAGTTCGTAGCGCGGGAGGGTTGATCGCCGAAGTCATTCCCGGTGCCGGGGAGGCGATCCTGAAACGGCTGGAGGCGAATTTGCGGGGGCTCGATTCGTACTCTCGACAGCTCGGTGCGATCGGTCTCGACCGGGTCGTTCGGCGGGTCTTCGCGGGCGTTCCACTCGAGGTGCGGGAGCGGGAGGGGGTTCGTTTCCGTTGCCGATGCGACCGCGAAGCCTTGCTTCCACGCCTGGCGGCCCTTTCGGAGGCCGACCTGCGGGAGATCGCGGCGCCGGATGGGACGATCGTCGCGCAGTGCGCCTTTTGTGGGGTGTCGTATCTGTTCGACCCTCAGGAGATCGACTGGGCGCGGCAGCGCGCGGCCGGTTGATAAGCTTCCGCGCCCCGAGGACTTATGCCGAGCTTCTACGTCACCACCCCGATCTATTACGTCAACGACCTGCCCCATATCGGACACATCTTCACCACCGTGGTCGCCGACACGGTGGCGCGCTATCGGCGCCTGGCGGGGGATGACGTCCGCTTTCTGACCGGCACTGACGAGCACGGCCAGAAGATCGAGCGCGCCGCGAAGAAGGAGGGCGTGCGGCCGATCGAGCTCGCGGACCGGGTCGTGGCGCGGTATCACCAGCTCTGGAAGACGCTCGCGATATCGAACGACGATTTCATTCGCACGACCCAGGAGCGGCACGAGAGGGCGGTGCCGGAGATTCTCCGTCGCATGACCGAGGCCGGCGACGTCTATCTGGCGAAGCACGAAGGTTGGTATTGCACCGGGTGCGAGACGTTCTACACCGAAAAGGAGCTGCGCCAGCCGGGCAACCGTTGCCCGGATCACGACACGCCGACCGAGTGGAAGTCGGAAGAGAACCTCTTCTTCCGCTTGTCGCGGTACGGGGATCGACTGCTCGATCTCTACGACCAGCGTCCCGACTTCGTTCGGCCGGAAAGTCGTCGCAACGAAGTCCGGGCATTCGTCGCCGGAGGGCTCAAGGATCTCTCGATCAGTCGCTTCGGGCTGGATTGGGGGGTGCCCTTCCCGGGCTACCCGGGCCATTCGGTCTGGGTATGGCTCGACGCACTCACCAACTACATCTCGGCGCTCGGCTACGGCTCGCGTGACGAGGGCGAGGCTCTCTACCGTCGATACTGGGAATCCGAGGGAGTCAAACTCCATCTGGTCGGCAAGGACATCGTGCGGTTCCATGCCGTGTTTTGGCCGGCCTTCCTGATGTCGGCCGGATTGCCCCTTCCGACGACGATATGGGCGCATGGCTGGTGGCTTCGGGACGCGCAGAAGATGTCGAAGTCGGTGGGCAACGTGGTCCGTCCGGATCACCTGATCGAGCGCTTCGGCAGCGATCCGCTGCGCTACTTCCTGCTCCGGGAAATGGTGTTCGGCCAGGATGCGAGCTTCTCGGACGAGGCCTTCGTCGATCGCTACAACAGTGACCTGGCCAACGATCTCGGCAACACCGCGAGCCGCCTGGTGACGCTCTCGAGAAAGGCTTTCGCGGGTCGGACGCCACCGCGGGCCGACGACGAGAGCGAGCTCGCCTCGGTCGCCGCCGAGGTGATCGCCGAGTATCGCTCGGCGATGGACGAGCTCGCGTTCCAGACCGCCCTGAGATCGCTCTGGAGACTTCTCGCCGAGGCGAACCAGTACATCGTGGCGCGAGAGCCCTGGAAAATGATCAAGTCCGAGGCGGACTCCGAGTCGCTCTCGCGCGTGCTCTGGACCGGACTCGAGGGCGTACGCATCGTCGCGACCGGCTTGCTGCCGTTCATGCCGACGCTCGCGCCACGGGTTCTGGCAGCGATCGGAGCCGGGGATCCACCGACATCGCTTTCCGCCCTCGCTTGGGGAGGCATGCCGACGGATCGCGAACTGTCCGCGCTTGCTCCACTGTTTCCGCGTATCGACAAGGAGGTCTTCATGACCGAAGTTTCCACCGCGGCTCCGGCCGCCGCGACATCGACGCCGGGCGCCACCGGTCAGAAGATCGACATCGATCAGTTCTTCACGGTGGACCTTCGGGTCGGCCGGGTCCTGGAGTGCGAGCCGGTGGCGAAGTCCGAGAAGCTGCTCAAGCTGCGGGTCGACCTCGGTGAATCGACCGGGCCGCGCCAGATCGTCGCGGGGATCGCGAAAGCGTATTCCGCCGAAGAGCTGGTGGGCACCGACATCGTGGTGGTCGCTAATCTGAAGCCGGCCAAACTCATGGGACAGGAATCTCAGGGCATGCTGCTCGCCGCGACGGATGGCGAGGGACGGCCGATCGTCGTGCGGCCCAGCGGCGAAGGGGTGGCGCCGGGAACCCGCGTCAAGTGAAGTGCTGATCGACTCGCACTGCCACCTGCAGCACTATCGCGGCGCCGAGCTGGGCGCGGTGCTCCAGCGGGCGCGCGAGCGGGGAGTGGAGGGCTTTCTGGTCCCGTCCGTCCGCCTCCAGGAAGCCGAGGAGATCCTGATGCTGTGCGACCGGGAGCCCGGCGTCTGGTGCGCGCTGGGAGCCCATCCGCACGACGCGGCGACGTGGACGGACGAATCGGCGGCGCAATTGCGAGCCTTGCTGGACCATCCCAAAGTGGTCGCCGTGGGGGAGTGCGGTCTCGATTTCTTCTACGATCATGCGCCGCGCGACCTGCAGCAGAGCGTCTTTCGAGCTCAGATCGAGATCGCGTTGGAAGCTGGACTGCCGATCGTCGTACACAACCGCGAATCGAACGAGACCATGCTGGAGGTGCTCCTGGACCCGGGCTACGACGGGCTGCACGCCGATCTTCACTCGTTTGCGGGTGGAGTCGAGATGGCCCGGGCTCTCGCCGAGCGCGACTTCTACTTCGGGGTCTCCGGCATGGTCACCTTCCCGAAGGCCGGGAACGTGCGCGAAGGGCTCTTGGAAATGGACCGGGACCGCCAGCTCGTGGAGACCGATACGCCCTACCTCGCTCCGGTGCCCCATCGAGGCCAGCGCAACGAGCCCGCCTACGTGGTCGAGGTGGCGAGCCACCTCGCCGAATTGCAGGCGACCACCCTCGAGGAAGTCGCCGCGCGAACGGAGCGCAATTTCCACCGCCTCTTCGCGAAAGCTTCCGGCTGACCGTTCTCGGCCGGTTTGCGAAATAATGGTGTGCAATGACCGGGCGCGGAGGAGGAAAGCGCGGTCGCGGCAGGTCGGGATCTTCTCCGGCGGCCTCGGACGCGGTCGAGCTTCTTGCTCTGACGGACCACGTCTACGCGGCGGGCGGTGATCCCGACGCCGTGGCGGAGTGGCTCTCCGAGCTGGCCGAGGTTCTGGACGTCGAGACGTGCCGGCTGATCGGCACTCAGCATGGAAGCGGAGGCCTGATCGCGGCCAGCCGGCAGTCGACGAGCGAGCGCGACCCTGCCGTCAAGTGCACCCAGGTGGAGCTCGGAGGAGCCGAACGTCTCAAGCTGGAGATCCTGTCGCGGGGCCGAATCGGTGCGGAAGCCGGCGTGGTGGTCCGGGCGCTCGCACCGCACGTCGTGAGGGCGCGAGAGAATGCTCAGCCGGCCGCTCCGACCGGAACGGATCTCTCCGCGGCCACGCTCGACCGTCTCGCGGTCGCGGTCATCGTCCTCGACTCTCGCGGTCAGCTCTTGCATGCCAACCAAGCCGGGCGCTCGCTGCTCGAGACTGGAGCGGGCATCGTCGCCGACGTCGATGGCCTCGTCCGGTTCGGCGCCCGGACCGCTTCGGAAAGCCTTGCCGACCTCAGGGCCCAAGAGCCGGCTGGCGCGAGATCCCGGCCGGCCACCCGGTTCGTGGTGGAGAGGGAAGGTGCCTCTCCCTTGGAGGTTCTGGCGGTGAGCCTGGAGGGATTGGATCTCGACGACGCATGCGCGGTGGCGCTGTTCGTGAGCGACCCGGACCTCGGGCTGCAGACTCCGCCGTCGCTGTTCCGCGAGCTCTACGGCTTGAGCCGGCGCGAATCTGAGGTCGTCGGTCAGATCCTCCTCGGACATTCGCTCGACGAGACGGCTACGGATCTGGGCATTCACCGCGAGACCGTCCGCATGCATCTCAAGCAGGTGTTCAAGAAGGTCGGTACGCGGCGACAGGTGGACCTGGTCCGTCTGCTCTTGCCCGGGGTTCAATGGCTTCGCTGGGAGTGAGCGGCACCGCGAAATCCGTTCGACTCGTCTCCGGCTACACCGGATTGGGAATCTCGATGAATTCGTGCTCCAGGGCGAAGCGTTGGGCGAGGTGCTCTCCCAGGGCTTGAACCCCGAGCCGTTCCGTCGCGTAGTGCCCACAGCTCAGGAAGTGAATCCCCGCATCGCGCGCCACGTTCATCACCCACTCGGACACCTCGCCGGTCACGAAGGCATCGAGCCCGGACTCGAGGGCGGCATAGACGTCGCCCTGTGCGGCGCCCGAGACGATGCCGACCCGGGTGAGCGGATCCGGCCCGTGGAGAAAGGCGAGCGGCTCGCGGCCGAAGACCTCGTGACACTTGGCCAGCAGGTGCGCCGCGGAGATCGGTTCTGGATAGTGTCCGCGGAAACCCACCGGAGCACCTCGATGCTCGGCGAAGGGCTCCAGGGAATAGAGGCCGAGTCGGCGGGCGGCCAGGGCGTTGTTGCCGAGCTCGGGATGACGATCCAGCGGCAGGTGGTACGCGACCAGGTGCATGCCGGAGTCGATGAGCGAGGCCATCCGGCGATAGCGGAAGCCGGTGATGGGCTCAGCCGCCGCCGAATCCCAGAGCAGCCCATGGTGAACCAGGACGACGTCGGCATTCGCCTGCCGCGCCGCGGTAAAGAGCTCGAGGCAAGCCGAGACGCCGGTGACGACCTTGCGAACCGGTCGGTTTCCCTCGATCTGCAATCCGTTGGGACCATAGTCCGAGCCGGTAGCGGCGTCGAGAAGCTGGTCGCAGTAGTCGATCAGGGGCTGGATTTCCATGATGTCTACCTCCGGGTCGGAATGAAAAAGGGGCCGGAACCCGCAGGCTCCGACCCCCGATGGCTCCGGATGATCTCAGTCAGCGGCGTGGACCGCGGTCGCGTCCTCCCGGGCCGCGTCCTCCGCGCCGCGGAGGACGGCCTCCACGCCCGCCGCGATCACCGCGGTCGCCGCGATCGGAGCGATCTCCTCGATCGGACGTACCGCCGGCCGGCGCAGGCTCGCCCATACCCTCGTACTGAGAAGGATCGTAGTCCGGCGCCTCCATGATCACGGCCTTTCGCGACAAACGGACGCGGCCGGTGTCGTCGATGTCGATGACCTTCACCTCGAGCTCGTCGCCTTCGTGCACGACGTCGGACGTCTCGCGCACCCGGTAGGGGGCGAGCTCGCTGATGTGCACGAGGCCATCGGTTCCGGGGAGAATCTCGACGAACGCGCCGTAGGACTCGACCCGCCGAACGGTGCCCGTGTAAACCGTGCCGATCTCGGGGACCTCGGTGAGGCGCTCGATCATCGAGATGGCACGCTGCGCAGCGGCGCCGTCGGGGGAGGCGATGACCACTCGGCCGTCGTTCTCGATCTCGATCTCGCAGCCGGTCTCCTCGACGATGGACCGGACCGTCTTGCCACCGGGTCCGATGACGTCGCGGATCTTGTCCTTCGGCACCTGCAGGGTGAAGAGGCGCGGTGCGTAAGTCGACAGATCGGTGCGCGGCTGCTCGAGGATGGCCTCCATCTTGCCGAGGATGTGGAACCGCCCGGCCTGCGCCTGCTCGAGGGCCGCCGCCATGACCTCGCGGGTCACGCCGGTCAGCTTGAGATCCATCTGCAGCGCCGTGACGCCCTGGCGCGTCCCGGCGACCTTGAAGTCCATGTCTCCGTAGTGGTCCTCCTGGCCGGCGATGTCGGTGAGCACGACGAATCGGTCGTCGCGCTTGACCAGACCCATCGCCACGCCCGCGACCGGGGCGAGCATGGGCACCCCGGCGTCGAACAATGCCAGCGAGCCGCCGCAGACCGTCGCCATGGAAGAGGATCCGTTCGACTCCATGATGTCGGAGACCACGCGGATCGTGTACGGAAACTCCTCCTCGTGCGGCAGGACGGGGGTGAGAGCGCGACGTGCCAGCACGCCGTGACCGATCTCGCGCCGTCCGGGCGAGCGCATGAACTTCACCTCGCCCACGGAGAAGGGCGGGAAGTTGTAGTGAAGAAGGAACTTCTGCTTGGTCTCGCCCGCGTATTCCTCGAGTATCTGAGAGTCCCTCTTGGTCCCCAGGGTGACCGACGCCAGCGCTTGGGTTTCACCGCGGGTGAAGAGCGCCGAACCGTGGGTGCGGGGCAGCAGCCCGACTTCGATCTCGATCGGCCGAATCTCGTTCGACTTGCGTCCGTCGAAGCGCTGGCCGTCATCGAGGATCGAATCGTAGAGGATCTCCTCTTCGAGCGCCTCGAAAACGTGCCTGACCTGGCCCCGCCGTTCCGTGTCGTCTTCCGGCAAGCTGGCGAGATAGGTCTTCTGGACTTCCGAGACCGCCTTCTTGCGCTCGAACTTCGCGGCGGTGTGGAGTGCGGTCTTGAGCGACGCGTGAACTTCGCTGCGCACCTGCGCGAAAAACTCGTCGGAGTAAGGCTTGACGGCTTCCCATACCGGCTTCGAAAGTCCCTTTTCTCGGAACAGTTCGATCTGCGCCTGGAGCACTTTCTGCAGCTCGCGATGGCCGGCCCAGATGCAATCGAGGATCGTCTGCTCGGGGAGCTGATTGGCGGCGGCTTCGACCATGACGACGGCCTGTTCCGTGCCCACGACCACCAGGTCGAGGTCCGCCACGTCGCGCTGGCTGTTGGTCGGGTTGAAGACGACTTCGCCTTCGATCAGTCCGACCCGTACGGCGCCGACCGGGTTGTAGAACGGAATCTCCGAGAGCACGAGCGCCGTCGAGGCGCCGTTGATGGCCAGGATGTCCGGATCGTTCTCGCCGTCGGCGGAGAGCACCAGGGCGATGACCTGGGTCTCGTTGGTGTAGCCGGGCGGGAACAGGGGACGGAGGGGACGATCGATCAGTCGGGAGGTGATTGTCTCCTTCTCGGTCGGTCGGCCTTCGCGCTTGAAGAAGCCGCCGGGTATGCGCCCGGCCGCAGCGGCGTATTCGCGGTAGTCGACGGTGAGCGGCAGGAAGTCTCGCGGCATGGCGCTCTGCTGCATGCAGGCGGTGGCGAGCACCACGGTGTCGCCGAGCCGGACGAGGGCTGAGCCGTTCGCTTGCTTGGCGATGTGCCCGGACTCGATGCGGAGCTCGTTGGTGCCGATGGTGATGGTTCTTTCAACTTTCATCAGTTTTGAATTCCTTAGGGGTGCACGAAATGCCGACGCTGGACTCCCTGCCCCAATGCGGAGGTTCCGCAGCGGAGGGAGTCGACCGCGAAGGCGCTACTTGCGGATGCCGAGGCGCTCGATGAGCTCGCGGTAACGGGAGGCGTCCTGCCGCTTCAGGTAGTCGAGCAGGCGGCGCCGCTGACCGACCAGCTTCAGGAGTCCACGACGACCGTGGTGGTCTTTCGTGTGTGTCTTGAAGTGCTCGGTGAGCTCGGTGATGCGCTGGGTGAGTAGTGCGACCTGCACGTCGGTCGATCCGGTGTCGCTCTCGTGCAGCCGGTAGTCCCGGATGATCTCGTCCCTTTGTTCCTTGGTCTGCGACAAGTCTTTCTCCTTCGGTGCTTTTCTCTCTCGTCTATCTATCTATAGATGTCCGTCAGAAGCCTACCACGTCGGCCTCGCGGCTGAACACGATACGGGGCTGAAGTACAGCGACTGGGCCGGCGCCGATCCGTTCCGACACGGAGCCGATCGCCACGAGATCTCCCCGCCGGTTCGCGAGCCGCACCCAGTCGCCCTCCCGGGCTTGGCCCGCCGGCGCCAGGACGGTCTGACCGTTCCGCAGCCGGCGTTCCTGCTGAGGGTCGACCGATACATCGGCAAACGGAAGCGGAACGTGCTCGAGCGGCATCCAGGCCTCGCCGAGCGGTTCTCCGGCATCCCGGCGGCGCGCCAGCTCCTCGAGGGTCGAAGCGGACTCGATTCGGAAGGGACCGACGGCCGAGCGCCGCAGGCCGGACAGATGAGCACCGCAGCCGAGGGCCGCGCCGAGATCGTTGGCGAGTGCCCGGGCGTAGGTGCCCGAGGAGCAGGAGAGACGAAAGGGCATCCGATCGTTCTCGATCTCTCCGATGCGTTCGAATTCGGAGACCGTCACCTCTTTGGTGGCGTCGGGCACGTCCTCGCCGCGTCGAGCCAGCTCATAGAACTTCACGCCGTGGGTCTTGCGAGCGCTGTAGGCGGGCGCCTTTTGCTCGAAGGTCCCGACGAAGCGGCGCATGGCTTCGTCCACTGCGGGGCCTTCCAGATTCGTGGTCGGCGCCTCTCTCACCACGCGGCCCGAGGCGTCGAACGTGTCGGTGGCGATACCGAATCGAATCTCGCCCTCGTAGACCTTGGGTGCATGAATGAGAAAGCGGGTCAGGCGGGTGGCCTGTCCGAGAGTGAGCAGCAGCAGTCCGGTGGCATCGGGGTCGAGGGTGCCGCAGTGGCCGACCCGCTTCTGACGGAACTGGCGCCGAACCATCTGCACCACGTCGTGGGACGTGCAGCCCGCGTCCTTGTCCACCAGGAGAAGGCCGTCAATCGGCACCGGACGCCTCCACCACCTCTTCGAGCAGAGCGACGAATCGCCGTTTGGCCTCGACGATCGTGCCGGCGAAGCGGCAGCCGGCCGCGTTCGGATGGCCGCCGCCGCCGAAACCGCGGGCGATTCGCTCGACGTCCACTGGACCGCGGCTACGCAGCGAGATCTTCCAGAGGTCGGGCCCGAGCTCCCGGAAGAGAGCCACGGCGGTGACGCCGGCGATCGATCGAGGGACGTCGACCAGCCCCTCCGAGTCGCCGGTTGCAGCTCCGGCCCGCGTGAAGGCGTCGAGGGTCAGGTGAACCGTGACGACTCGGCGATGGCGCTCGAGGGTGGCCAGAAGCTCGCCGAGCAAGCGGACGGCGCCCTCGGGTTGGCTCTCGTAGAGCCATCTCGAGACCGTCTCGACTTCGGCTCCTCCTTCGATCAACTCGGCCGCGGCGCGGAAGGCTGAGGCGTTCGCGTTGGCGAAGCGGAATCCGCCCGTGTCGGTGACCAGGGCCAGGTAGAGGCAATTGGCCGCTATATGGTCGAGCGGCGCTTCCAGGGCGCGTGCCAGCCGGGAGACCATCACGCCGACGGCAGGGGCGTCCACCTGGACCCAGCTGGAAATTCCGTATCCGGTGTTGCCCAGGTGATGGTCGATATTGAGAAGAGGTAGCTCCCGCAAGCGAGCCTCGAGTCCTGTCCGGTCGAGGCTCGGGCATTCCAGCACGATCCCGAGATCGATCTCGTCGGGGTAGCCGGCAGGGGGCTCGGAGCCGACGTGGATCCCCTCGGCTCCGGGTAGCTGGCGATAGATGCCGGGGCAAGCATCGAGATTCCATATCGTGACCTGCTTGCCCAGGGAGGTGAGAATACGGGCCAGACCGAGCTCGGATCCGATGGCGTCGCCGTCCGGATTCGCATGGCTGCTCAAGAGGATGCGGCGTGCGCCGCGGATGGGTTGCAGCAGCGCCTCAGGAATCACCGGGATCTCCCTCGGGGGCCAGACTCTCCAGCAGATCGCTGATGCGTTGGCTTTGCTCGGCACCGCGATCCAGATGGAACTCGAGCTCCGGAGTGACCCGGAGCGAAAGGCGATGGGCGAGCTCGCGCCGCAGGTAGCCGCGAGCGTGCACGAGAGCCTCGACGGCGGCCGTTCGCTGCGCTTCTTCGCCGAGGGCCGATACCGCCACGCGAGCGTGACGCAGGTCCGGCGATACCTCGACGCGAGTGATGGTCACGAGGCGGACGCGGGGATCATGCATGTCACGCTGGACGAGGCTCGCGAGCTCGCTGCGCAGGAGGTCACCGATGCGGTCTGTGCGTTGACTCATTCTTCCTCTTCGATCACTTCATGTGCCCACCCGAGCACGTCCACCTCGGGCTCTGACTCGACCAGGGCCTGGATCGCCTCGAGGATCCGTTCGACCTCGTGAGCCTCGGCCGCCACGACCGCGATTCCAACGCCGGCTCGCTGGTGAAGCTCGTGGCTCGAGGTTTCAGCCACCGAAACTCTGAAGCGAGAGTGGATGCGGCCCACCAAGCTCCGCACCACACGACGTTTGGACTTGAGGTCGCGGACCTGAGGCAAATGAAGCGCGAACGCGCCGTAGCCAACGTACATGGACGATTCAGGATCGCCCGGCGAACCGGCTGGGCGGTCAGGCGAGGACCGCGGCGACTTCCTCCTTGGCGAAGGCCTCGATCACGTCGCCCGGCTTGATGTCCTGGTAGCGCTCGAGCCCGATGCCACAGTCGAAGCCGGCGCGGACTTCGGAGGCGTCGTCTTTGAATCGCTTGAGCGAGGAGATCTTGCCCTCATAGACGACCTTGCCGTCGCGCACCAGCCGCACGCCGGCGCTTCTCGGCACGATGCCATCGATGACGTGGCATCCGGCGATGGTGCCCACCTTGGGCACCTTGAAGGTCTCCCGGACCTCCGCCCGGCCCCGATGAACCTCCTTGAAGGTCGGATCGAGAAGACCGGTCATCGCCTTCTTGAGCTCGTCGAGCAGCTCGTAGATCACGGTGTGGAGGCGGATCTCGACCTGCTCCTTCTCGGCCAGCTCGGCGGCGTTCTTCTCGGGACGAACGTTGAAGCCGACGATGATCGCCTTGGAGGCGGCGGCGAGCAGGACATCGTTGGTCGAAACGGCGCCAACCGAGCTGTGCAGAACCTCGATCCGGACCTTGGAGGTCGACAGCTTCTCGATGGCTTCACGCAGCACTTCGACCGATCCTTGAACGTCGGCCTTGAGCACTATGCCGAGCTCCTTGACCTCGCCCTGTTCGATCTTGTCGAAGAGTTGCGCCAGGGTGGTCCGTCCGGCCGAGGGCAGGAGGTCGCGTCGGCGCTGCTCTTGTTGCCGGAACTCGACGATGCTGCGTGCCTTCTGCTCGTCCCCGACGGCCTGAAAAGTATCCCCGGCTTCGGGCACGTCCTGGAATCCGGTCACCTCGGCGGCGGTCGCCGGGCCGGTCGCATCGACGCGGTGAGCGCGGTCGTCATTCATGGAGCGAACGCGGCCCCACGCGGCTCCCGAGACGAAGATGTCGCCCACGTGCAGGGTCCCGTTCTGGACCAACACTGTCGCCACGATGCCGCGTCCAGTCTCCTTTCTGGCTTCGAGGACGACGCCCTGGGCGGGTCGATCGGGATTGCCCTTGAGCTCGAGTAGATCCGAGGTCAGCAGGACCATTTCGAGGAGATCGTCGATACCGTCGCCGGTCAATGCCGAGACTGGAGCCACGACGGTCTGACCACCCCAATCCTCGGGCAGGAGGCCCTTGTCGGCGAGCTGTTGCTTGACCTTCTCGGGGCTCGCGTTCGGCTTGTCGATCTTGTTGAGCGCCACGATCATCGGCACGCCGGCCGCCCGAGCGTGGTCGATCGCCTCGAGTGTCTGGGGCATCACGCCGTCGTCGGCGGCGACCACGAGAATGACCACATCGGTGACCCGTGCACCGCGGGCGCGCATCAGCGTGAACGCCTCGTGTCCCGGCGTGTCCAGGAAGACGATCTGGCGGTTCTTGACGTCGACGTGGTACGCGCCCATGTGCTGCGTGATCCCACCGAACTCGCTTTCGGTGATCTTCGAGGAGCGGATCTTGTCGAGCAGGGACGTCTTGCCGTGGTCGACGTGACCCATGATCGTGACCACCGGGGCGCGTGGTGACGATTGGCCCGTCGTCTCGTCCTGTTCCTCCACGCCGGCAAGCTTGGCCTGGATCTCCTCCTCGAAGCTCATGACCTTGGCCTCGAGTCCAAAGTCCCGGGCGAGCTGGACGCCCAACTCGGGCTCGATGACGTGGTTGATGTTCGCCACGACGCCGCGATCGAAGAGCAGTTTGATCAGGTCTCGGACCTTGACACCGACCTTCTCCGCGAACTCGCGGAGGGTCATGCCCTCCGAGATGACGACCGGGCCCTCATCCGCAGAACGGGTCGGGACCAGGGAGGCCCCACTCTGGTCGCCTTCGGAACCCGCGGCGCGCCGACGCCGGCGGCCCGCCGAGCCCGTGGGGACGACTGCCTCGTCGACGACATCCTCGATCTCCTCGAGCGACCCTCGCAAATGCCGGATGTCCGTCGTGTCCTTTTCCGGCAGCAACTGTGTCTTTCGTCCCTTCTTGGACTTGGCCTTGTCCCGTCCGCCGGGTCCGTCTGATCGCCGGTCACCGCGGCCGGGCCCAGCTGCGGGCGGGGGAGGGGCGCCAGCGGGTCGAAACCCGCCCGGTCTTCCGGGTGCGGGTCTTCCGGGACCCGGGCGTCCAGGTCCCGGCGGCCGCCCGTAGCCGGGCCGGCTCGGGGCGCCAGGACGTGCGGAACCGGGCGCGCCGAAACGGCCTCCGGGGCTCGGACGGCTCGGGCTGCCGGGCGGCCTGCGTCCGCGACCTGGCGGTGGAGTCGGCCGGTAGGGCTCGGTGGGACGATGGATGAGAATCGCTCCTCGACGCGGCGGAGCCGGTTTGGCCGGAGGAGCCGGCGTGGGTGCCGACGTTTCGGGAGCGGCCGGTGGCTTGGCAGCGGCTGCGGGCCGTTCTGCGGCCGGAGACTCTTGCGATGAAGCGGGTGCCGACGGGGGAGCGGTCTTCTCGGCCGGCGCCGGCGGCACTTCGGCCGAAGTGGGCGGCCGCTCCGGCTGAGTGGTCGGAATCGTGATGATCCGAGGCTCGACTTTTTGGATGATCGTCCGGGGCCGGGAAGGGCGAAGGGGATTGGCGGTGCTTCGGCGAGTCGTCGAAGCCGGCCCGGCCGCGGGCGGCCCGGTGCGTCTTCCGGCCGGAGGCGCGGCCTCGCCAGCATCGTCCATGATCACTTCGCGCGGCGAAGACAGTCGGCGCCCCTGCATGATCGCCTGCAGGGCTTCGGGGTCGACTCCGGCGTCTTCTCCCTCGACGCGGACTCCCAGCGAGCGCAACTTGAAGACGAGATCTTGCTCGGGGATCCCCATCATCTTCGCGAGGTCTTGGACCCGGATCTTTGGCATACGCTTCGACTTCTCCTCTTTGTCGCTACCGACTCTTGCCGCTTTCGGTGCGAGCCTCAGCTACTTGCTTCGCCGGAAGGTTCCGTTTCGCCCTCGGGGGCGGCTTCCGGTTCGGATTCGGCGAGCGACGCTTCGTTCGCCCGGGCTTCCTCCTCGGACTCCTTGAAGGCCTTCGAGAGAGCCGCGAGGAAGTCGTCGTCTTGCAGTGAAGCCACGGCTTCGGTGGCCGTCGGGGCGGATTCCTCAGACTCTCCCGTCACATCGACGGTCGCCCTGGAGGCACGGTCGTGCGCCCAGTTGAGGATCGATTGGGCAGTCTTCGGGCCGACGCCTTCGACCTGTTGAAGGTCCTCGGGCTGCGCATCGACCAGCGTCTGCAGGGTCGTGAAGCCGGTGGCTCTGAGATCCGCCGCGGTCTTGACGCCGACGCCCGGGACGGTCGTCAGGTCGAGCTCGTCGGTGAGAGAGACGCCGGGCTGCTCCTGACCGAGCGCACTCTGGAGCATGCGCGCCAGGGCATCCGCGACCTCGTCTTTCACGTCGCTCTCGCTCTTGATGTCGATCCTGCAGCCGATCAACTCGGCGGCAAGACGGACGTTCTGTCCCCGCTTGCCGATTGCCAACGAAAGCTGTTCGTCTTCCACGATGACGTCGAGATGCGGTTGGTCGCCCACATGGTGAACCGAGACGCGGGTGATCTTCGCCGGCGCCAAGGCGCTCTGGGCGAAGGTGACCAGATCGTCCGAAAATTCGATGATGTCGATCTTCTCGCCCCGCAGCTCACGAATGATCGCCTGGACGCGCGAGCCCTTCATGCCGACGCAGGCACCCACCGGATCGACGTCGCGCTCGCGGCTATAGACTGCCACTTTGGCACGTTCTCCGGGGGCCCGGACGGCAGCTTTGATGACCACGGTGCCGTCGTAGATCTCGGGCACTTCCATCTCGAAAAGCTTGACCAGGAGGCGGGGATCGGTCCTGGACAGCACGATTTGCGGGCCCTTGGGCTGCTTGTGAACCTCGACGATGACCGCGCGAATACGCTCTCCCTGGCTCCAGCGCTCATGGCGCGCTTGCTCGGAGCGGGGAACGATGGCCTCGGTGCGGCCGAGATCGACGATCACGTCCCCGCGCTCGAAGCGCTTCACGGTCCCGTTGACGACCTCGCCGACGCGATCGATGAACTCGTTGTAGACCTTCTCGCGTTCGGTCTCACGAACTCGCTGATAGAGCACCTGCTTGGCCGACTGCGCGGCGATTCGCCCGAGGCCATCTGTCGAAACAGGCGAAAGAATCTCTTCCCCGAGCTCGGCGTCCGGCTTGGCCACTCGCGCCTCTTCGACCGTCCACTCGGCCGTCGAATCCTCGACCTCCTCGACGACCTTGCGTACGCTCCAGGCCTCGAATCGACCGGTCTCCGGATCGAAATGAGCCCGCACCGGCTCTTTGATGTGGTGCTGCTTCTTGGCCGCGGAAGCCATCGAATCCTCGAGCGCGGCGACAAGCCGTTCGTAGTCGATGTCCTTCTCTCGCGCGACCTGCTTCAGCATCTCGCTGAGATTCACTTCTATGGTTTGGGCTTGAGCCATGTTCTTTCCTAGATCTCGATCTCGAGTCGCGCCAGCTCGATGTCCGACAGCCGGATCACCAGATTCTGTTTCAACTCGGTCTCTCCCAGCTCGATCTCCTCACCCCGCTCGTCCAGGCGAAAATCCATGAGCCGTCCGACGACGGTGGCCCTTTTACCCGACAGCGGATCCCGATGCCGTATCCGGACCTTCCGCCCCAGGAAGCGTTGGTAGTCCCGCGCCCGATGGAGCTGCCGATCGAGGCCGGGCGAGCTCACCTCGAGGGTGTAACGGCCCCGTCCGAAATCGGCCACGTCGAGGAGCGCCGAAACCTCCTTCGACACGGCCTCGCAATGCTCTAGTCCCACCCCGGCCTCCCGGTCGAGAAAGATGCGCAACGTTCCCCCTTTGAACTCCACGTGAAGCAGCTCGCAGTCGTGAGCTTCAGCCACCGCCGCGAGCTCCGCCGTGAGCTCCGTCGTCAGAGAGGTGCCCGGCATCGTCCCTCGAAGTCTGCCCACAACAAAAAAGGCGGGCTTGTCGGCCCACCTTCCCGACTTCCGGCAGACTGGCCAGGGAAGTATCCGGCAAGATGGGGACGAAATCAAGTGGCGACCGACGTTTCCGGTCATTCGTGCGGGGGAACTGCGAAGACGGCACGAGGTTTGCTCTAATGCGTCTCCACAGGAGGTCGCTCTACTAACGGTGGCCTCGCGAAAGGAGATCCAAAGCAGATGAGTTCCGGTCGCAGGCGACAATTCGTCACGTTTTCGATGCTCTTGGCTTCGGCAGTGTTCGGCATGGTTCTCGCCGGGGCGCTGGACCTTAGTCCGCAGGGTCACGCCGCACCGGCCACGACCGCAGCCCAGACGGCTGCCGCGGTGACCGCGCCCGGAGGGACGGCTTCGTTGCCGTCCTTTGCGGACTTGGCGCAAGAGGCTCTGCCCGCCGTCGTTTCGATCGATGCCGAGACGATCGAGAAGGCGCCTCAGGGTCGGCGTGGGACGCCGAGCGATCCCTTCGAGTTCTTCTTCAATAATCCGCACGGCCAACAGCGCCCGGACCGTCCCGAAGGCAACTCGCCGCGCGAGTACAGATCGAGCGCGGGTGGAAGCGGATTCATCGTGTCGCCGGACGGTTTCATCGTGACCAATAATCACGTGATCGAAGGAGCGAGCAAGATTCGCGTGCGGCTGGACGATCGCTACTACGAAGCGGAGCTCAAGGGTGCCGATCCGGCGACTGACCTGGCGCTGCTCAAGATCGATGCCGGGCACGCCCTGCCGGTCCTGCCACTCGGCGACAGCGACCAGTTGAGAGTCGGGGACTGGGTCATGGCGATTGGCAACCCCCTGCTGCTCGACCACACCGTGACGGTGGGCGTAGTCAGCGCCAAGGGGCGCTCCATCGGCCTGACCCGCGACGTGTCCTTCGAGAACTTCATTCAGACGGACGCCGCGATCAATCGGGGCAACTCCGGCGGGCCACTGGTCAACGTTCGTGGCCAGGTCGTCGGTATCGCGACGGCGATGAACTGGGGAGCCGAGAACATCGGATTCGCGGTGCCCGTGAATACCCTGAAGAGCGTCCTGCCTCAACTGAAAGAGAAGGGCAAGGTCTCGCGGGGTTACCTGGGGGTGAACATCCAGAATCTCGACTGGGACCGCGCCCAGGCGTTCGGTCTCTCGTCGACCGACGGCGCGTTGGTGACCACCGTCGTCGGAGGGTCACCGGCGGACGCTGCCGACATCGAGCACGGGGACATCATCGTGGCGGTCGACGGGCACGAGGTCAAGCAGACCCGGGACCTGATCGACTACGTGTCACGACAGAGCCCCGGCTCGACGGTGGCGATCCAGATCCTGCGCGATGGCAAGCGCTTGACCAAGCACGCCAAGCTGGAAGAGCGCCAGGGTGACAGCGCTGCCGAGGCGACGCCGGGCGATGAAGGGACGCACGGAATCGACTGGCTCGGCCTGGACTTCCAGGACCTCACGCCGCAGATCCGGCAGAGCCTCGGCGTGCCGGACCGGGTCGATGGAATCGTGGCGCGGGAGGTTTCGGCGGAGAGCCCGCTGGTCGACGAGGGCGTGGCCCCGGGCGATGTCATCACCGAGGTCAACGGTCAGAAAGTCACCAGCGGCGATCAGTTCGAGAAGCTCGTCAAGGATGAGAAGACGGGTGCCTACCTGAGGTTCTACGTGACTCGATACGACCCTCGGGGGCAGAACAGTCCGGTGAGCTTCTTCGCGATCGTCCGCGTCCCCTGACGCAAGGACATCCGAAGATCACGGCGGGCCGAGGGCATGACGCCCTGGGTCCGCCGTTCGTTTTTCGGCGTTGCTAGACTTCATCCGATGCCGCCCTCGCAACGCGCCTCCGTTCTCGTCGTCGACGATGAGAGCAGTATTCGAGACAGCTTGCGCATGACCCTCGAGTTCGAGGGCTACCGGGTCGAGACGGCGGCCACCGGTATCGAGGCGCTTCAGATCGCTCGCGATCGCCCTCCGGACGCCATCCTGCTCGATCTGCGGATGCCGGAGATGGACGGGCTGGAGACCTTCCGCCAGTTGCGCGAGCGCGGCTACGACATGCCCGTCTTGGTGGTCAGCGGACACGCCGACGTCCCAACGGCTGTCGAGGCCACCCGGCGAGGCGCCTTCGATTTCTTCGAGAAACCGTTCGAGCGGGATCGAGTCCTCCTTTCTCTGCGGAACGCGGTGGAGTCGTGGCGATTGCGCAAGGAGTCCAGGCAGGCGGAAGGGGGCACGGCGGTGCCCGACGATCTGGTCGGAACTTCGGCGGCGGTCCGGAAGCTTCGCGACACCATCGAAAGGGCGGCGCCGACTCCCGCGACCGTGCTGGTGTCGGGGGAGAGCGGCACCGGCAAGGAGTTGGTCGCACGCGCGGTTCACGCCCGCTCGCCGCGGCGCAATCAGGCCTTCGTACGCGTCAACTGCGCCGCTATCCCGGAAGAGCTGATCGAGTCGGAGCTGTTCGGCCACGAGAAAGGAAGCTTCACCGGTGCCGTGCGCAAGCAGATCGGCAAATTCGTGGCCGCGGACGGCGGAACGATCTTCCTGGACGAGATCGGAGACCTCTCGGCGCGCGCTCAGGCCAAGGTGTTGAGGGTCCTGGAGAGCGGAGACGTCGAGCCGGTCGGCGCCGAGAAGATGATCCGAGTCGACGTTCGGGTCGTCGCGGCGACCAACCGGGATCTAGAGGAGGAGATGCACCGGGGACGCTTTCGCGAAGATCTCTACTATCGCCTCAACGTGGTCCCGATTCGCACCCCACCCTTACGCGAGCACCTCGAGGATCTCCTTCTCTTGGTCGAGCACTTCGCGCGCCGCTTCGCGGAGACCGCTAACTACAAGACGAAGTCCTTTTCCGAGGGGGCACTCACATTGCTCGCTCGACAGCCCTGGAAGGGGAACGTCCGTGAGCTCCGCAACGTGGTGGAGCGTCTGCTCATCCTGGCGCCGGGCGAGACCGTCGTGGAGGCCGATGTCGCCGCGGTGGTCGGCGGCGGCCGGCCGGAGCTGGCTCAGGCCTTTCACGGTCTCGAGACGCTGCGTGAGTTCCGGGACCAGGCCGAGAAGCTGTTCCTGCTCCAGAAGTTGGATGAGCACGACTGGAACGTGACCCAGACGGCCTTGGCGATCGGAACGCCGCGCAGCAACCTCTACAAGAAGCTCGACCAGTACGAGATCCGGCGAAAGGACGCGGAAAGTGACGACAGCTGAAGCGTGGAAGGACGAGCTCGAAGCCTGTGGCGCATTGCGCCACGGACATTTCCTCCTCTCCTCGGGTCGGCACTCACCGGCCTACGTCCAGTGCGCCCTGCTCCTGTCCGAGCCGACGCGGGCTCGCCGGGCGGGTGCCGAGCTCGCTGCTCTCGTCCGATCCGCCGGGATCGAGGTGGACTCGGTCCTTGCACCGGCCCTCGGCGGAGTGATCATCGGGCACGAGGTCGCGGCCGCTCTCGGAGTTCCGTTTCGTTTCGTCGAGCGCGCCGGTAGCGAGCTCGCCTTGAGGCGTGGATTCGAGCTAGCGAGCGGTGAGCGGGTGGTGGTCGTGGAGGATGTCGTGACAACCGGTAAATCGACGATCGAGACCTCGGAGGTCGCGACGCAGGCGGGAGCGAGCGTGCTCGCGATTGCCTCCATCCTCGATCGATCCGGCGGAGATCATGGCTTTTCCGTGCCTTTTCTCCACCTCACGCAGCTCGATTTGCCGACCTGGAGCGCCGCGGATTGCCCGCTCTGCGCGAAGGGATCGCGGCCCGTGAAGCCCGGCAGCAGGCCGCAGCCCTGACCCGTGCGGCTTCGGCGAGCGGTTCGCGGGGCCGCCCGGGATCAGCCCGTCAGCACCGACTTCCGGCCCAGGGCCTTGCGCTGCAAGCGGTCGAAGCTGGCCTTGAGAGCGGCGAGTCGATCGCCGCGCGAGGTCTCGTCGGCCTTCACTTCGACCGCCCAGATGTTGTCGGCACCATCGTAGACATCGATCGCCCAGACGCCGCGCGCGGCGTTCCACCGCGGGGCCGAGTCGGGCTGGATTCCCCAGCCGGAGGGCAGGTAGGAACGGATCTCGAGCTCCGTGTAGCTCAAGCGGGTAGGGGTGGCGCTCATGGCGCGGCGATTCTCTCCCGATCGGGGTCTTTGCGCCAAGTCTTTCGGGCGACACGGTAGCCGGAGCTGCTGGTACGATTCCGGCGCATCGCTGCCGGCGATGCGCAAAACTCCGAGGAGAGTCATGCAGATCGAACTGAGCGAAGAGCAGGCCCTGCTGCGCGACACCGTGCGCCGATTCGCGCAGGAGGTTGTGGCGCCTCGCGCGAAGGAGATCGATGCCAGTGGCGAGTTCCCGCTCGACTTCTTCCGGGCCGCCGGAGAAGCTCGGGCTTGCGGGTGTCTATATCCCCGAGGAGTACGGCGGTGCGGGCATGGACGCGGTCGCCTACGCGGTGGCGATCGAGGAGATCTCGAAGGTCTGTGCCTCGAGCGGCGTCATTCTCTCGGTGAACAATTCGTTGGTGTGCGATCCGTTGCTCCGCTACGGCAGCGAGGAACAGAAGCGCGAACTCCTCGCGCCCCTCGCGTCCGGAACGAAGCTGGGTTGCTTTGCGCTCACCGAGTCCGAGGCGGGAAGCGATGCGGGCGCTCTGCGGACGACTGCCCGCCGCGATGGCGACTCCTACGTTCTCGACGGCGGCAAGGTTTTCATCACCAATGGAACCCACGCCGACATCGCCCTGGTCTTCGCGAACGTGGATCTCGAGCAGGGGCACCGCGGGATCACCTGTTTCATCGTTCCGGTGGATACGCCGGGATTTCGGCGCGGCGAGCACGAGTACAAGTTGGGCGTCCAGGCGTCGGGCACGACGCAACTCTTCTTCGACGAGATGCGCGTCCCGGCGAGTCAGAGGCTGGGCGAGGAAGGCAGCGGCTTCAAGATCGCAATGGCGACGCTCGACGGCGGCCGCATCGGGATCGCGGCTCAGGCGGTCGGGATCGCGCAAGGCGCGTTCGAGGCAGCCCTCGCGTACGCGCAAGAACGCCGACAGTTCGGCAAGGCGATCGCTGGCTTCCAGGCCATTCAGTTCTACCTGGCCGACATGGCCATGGATCTCGATGCCGCGCGGCTTCTCGTCTACAAGGCGGCCTGGGCCAAGGAGACACAGAAGAGATACACGCTCGAGGCGGCACAGGCCAAGCTCTTCGCCTCGGAGGTGGCGCAACGGGTCACCAACAAGGCTCTCCAGATCCATGGTGGATATGGCTATACGCGGGAGTACGACGTCGAGCGATTCTTCCGCGACGCCCGCATCACCGAAATCTACGAAGGAACGAGCGAGATCCAGAAGATCGTGATCGCCGATTGGATCTTGAAGTAGCGAAGAAATGGCTCGAAGGCGGTCGGGCGACGGCTGGATCGAACCCATTCGACCGCGGGGGGAGCTGCTGACCGTCGTGAGGCGGAGCCGGGAAGACACCAAGAGATGACGATCGATTTCTCAGTCTCCGAGGAGCAGGAGCTCTTGACGCGAGAGGTTCGTCGATTTGCCGAGGAGCGGATTCGTCCCGGTGTCCGAGAGCGCGACCGGAATCATCGCTTTCCGAAGGAGCTCGTACCGGAGTTGGCGGAGCTCGGTCTCTTGGGGATGTTGGTTCCCGAGGAGCTCGGAGGCGCAGGTCAGGACGCGCTGACGTATTGCCTCTGTGTCGAGGAGATCGCGCGGGTTTGCCCGTCTGTCGCGGTGACCTTGAGCGTGACGAACTCGGTCTGCTGCTGGCCGATCGTTCACTTCGGGAGCCCGTCTCTGCAGGGGCGGGTGCTCCCGGAGCTGGCTGCGGAAGGAGCTCTCGGTGGATTCGGCCTGACCGAGCCGGGCTCCGGAAGCGACGCAGCCTCGATGCAAGCGACGGCGCGTCTCGACGGCGAGCATTGGGTTCTCGATGGCGAGAAGGCTTGGATCACCAATGCGGGAGTGGGGAGGTACTTCGTCACTTTCGCGAAGACGGATCCAGCGGCAGGGAAGCGCGGCATCAGCGCTTTCGTGGTGCCCTCCGACGCGCCGGGTTTCGAAGTGGGTGCGGAGGAGGACAAACTCGGGTTGCGCGCCTCCCGAACCGCCGCGATTTCCCTGCAGGGGTGCCGCATTCCCGCCGGGAATCTGCTCGGAGAAGTCGGTCAGGGATTCAAGATCGCTCTCGCCACGCTCGATCATTCTCGACTGGGGATCGCAGCGCAGGCGGTGGGCATCCATCAGCGGGCGCTCGAGCTCGCCATTTCCTATGCCCGCGATCGGGTCCAGTTCGGGGTCGCGATCGCGCAGCATCAGGCGGTGCGGTTCACCTTGGCGCGAATGGCGACGGAGCTCGCCGCCGCGCGCGCTCTCTGCCACGCGGCGGCTCTCGGGTCGACCGGTCGCGATGCCGGAAGGCTCGCCTCGGAGGCCAAGGCCTATGCGTCCGAAGCCGCCAACCGCGCCTGCTGGGATGCCCTCCAAGTCCACGGCGGTAACGGGTTTTGCGAGGACTACGAGATCGCACGGCTGTACCGCGACGTACGAGTGACGACGATCTACGAAGGGACGAGCGAGATGCAGCGGTTGGTGATCGCTCGCCACCTCCTCGACGCGTGAGAACCGGCACGATGAGCCCGTCCGGACCGCGGGTGCTCGGCGTCGTGCTGAACTACGACGGCCGGGAGATCACCCTGCGGACCCTGGACAGCCTCCTCCTTTCGAAGGGGTCGAACCTCGATCTCCTGATGGTGGACAATGGCTCGAAAGACGGTTCGAGCGCGGCGGTCGCGGAGCGCTTCCCGACGGTTCGTCGACTGCGCACCGAGGTGAATCTTGGAATCTCGGGCGGGTTGAACCTGGGATTCCGGGTCGGGCTCGATGAAGGGTACGACTACCTGATGGCGATGAACAATGACATCGAGGTGGCACCCGACATGGTGGCGGAGCTGATCCGCCTGGCAGAGGCCGAGCCGCGGGCGGGATGCGTCGGTCCGAAGTGCTACTACTATTTCGGAGAGAGGAATCGGATCTGGTCGGCCGGCGGCGAAGTGCGCTTTCGCGAGTCCGTCACTCGAGAGAGAGGGATGGGCGAGATCGACCACGGGCAGTTCGATCTCGAGTGCCAGGTCGGCTATGTGAACGGTGCCTGCATGTTGATCCGCGCCGCCGCCATGAGAGAAGCCGGGCTCTGGGATCCCGTCTACGGGGTTTCGGTGGAGGACGCGGACTTCTGCCAGAGGGTGAAGCGAGCGGGTTGGACCTGCTGGTACGCGCCCCGCGCCCAGCTCTGGCACATGGTCTCTCCGACCACCGGCGGCTATGTGCCGAGTCGTACGTTTCGAACCGGGCGATCGACCGCGATTTTCGTGCGCAAGTTCGCCGGCTTCGGAGGATGGCTGAGTTGGGCTCTCTGGAGCCTGGTGGCTTTCCCGGCGGCATTCGTCCGGGAGCTGATGCGCGGTAATTCGAGGGCGGTCGTGGCGAAGTTTCGCGGGACATTGAGAGGCCTGCGAGTCAAGATCGACGCGGTCCCTCGGGCATAGGGCCGCATCACCTGCCCACGTCGACTCGATGCGCAGCGCTCCATGGCGTCGCGTCTTATACTCGGTGACCAAGTGGCGGGTCGAAGGAGGAAATGTCCATGGCGGTGAAGGAACCCCCGAAGCCGGTTGACGGCGCGACTCGGCCGGCGGAGAGCGTCTCGACGCTCGATCGCTCGGTCGAACGCAGAGCGGAGGAAGGGCGCCAGCGCTGGGAGCGGGAAGCGGCGCAGGCCCGGACGGCACGACCGCCCTGGAAGAAGGATTTCACGACCGTATCCGGCATGGATGTGCCGGAGCTCGTGACCGCGGATCAGGTCTCGGGGCTCGACCCGACGTCCGAGATCGGAGTGCCGGGTGAGTTCCCCTACGTGCGCGGCGTCCACCCCACCGGTTATCGGGGCAAGTTGTGGACGATGCGGCAGTTCGCCGGCTTCGGTTCAGCGCGCGACACGAATCAACGCTTCAAGTTCCTACTCGCACAAGGCCAGACGGGGCTCTCGGTGGCGTTCGATCTGCCGACCCTATACGGGTACGACTCCGATCATCCGATGGCGATTGGCGAAGTCGGCAAATGTGGGGTGGCGATCGACTCGCTGGCGGACATGGAGACGCTCTTCGCCGGCATCCCGCTGGGCGATGTCACGACGTCGATGACCATCAACTCGACCGCGCCGATCCTTTTCGCCATGTACCTGGCGGTCGCCGAGCAGCAGGGCGTCGACATCGCCCGCAAGGTCTCGGGCACGCTCCAGAACGACATTCTCAAGGAGTACATCGCTCAGAAGGAGTACATCTTCCCGCCGCGACCCTCGATGCGACTGATCACGGATCAGTTTGCGTTCGCGGCCGAGCGGGTGCCGCGATGGAACACGATCTCGATCTCGGGCTACCACATCCGAGAGGCGGGCTCGACCGCGCTCCAGGAGTTGGCTTTCACGCTGCGGGACGGGATGGAATACGTGGAATACGGAGTGCGGGCCGGTCTGGATGTGGATGCATTTGCCCCACGGCTCTCTTTCTTCTTCAACAGTCACAATGATTTCTTGGAGGAGATCGCGAAGTTCCGCGCCGCACGCAAGGTGTGGGCGACAGTCATGCGGGAGCGCTTCGGCGCCACGAGTCCGCGCTCGTGGATGTGCCGTTTCCACACCCAGACGGCCGGCTGCTCGTTGACTGCTCAACAGCCGATCAACAATGTCGTGCGGACCACGATCCAGGCGCTCGCCGCGGTACTTGGCGGGACGCAGTCGTTGCATACGAATTCGCTCGACGAGACGTTCGCTCTGCCCACCGAGGAGAGCGCGCGCATCGCGCTCCGCACTCAGCAGATCATCGCCCACGAGTCGGGGGTCATCAACACGATCGACCCGCTCGGTGGAAGCTGGTTCATCGAGGAGATGACACGCCGAATGGTGGATGGCGCCTACGACTACATCGGCAAGATCGATTCGTTTGGCGGCATGGTCGAAGCGATCGAAGCGGGCTATCCTCAACGCGAGGTCATGGATGCCGCTTTCGCCTTTCAGCGGGCCGTCGAGAGGAAGGACAAGCTCATCGTGGGGGTGAATGCCTTCGAGCTCGAGGGGGAAGAGCCTCCCGAGACGCTCTACATCGACGAGTCGGTCGGTGCCGGGCAGGCTGCGGATCTGGAGGGAGTGCGGGCCCGCCGCGACTCGGGCGCCGTGGTGCGTTGCCTCGACGCCCTCAAGTCGGGTGCGAATGGCGACGCCAACACGATGCCACTCATCCTCGACTGCGTGCGGGCCTACTGCACGGTCGGCGAGATCTCGGATGCTCTGCGTGACGTCTTTGGCACCTGGGAAGAGCCTGCCGTCTTCTGAGAACGCCATGGCGGAGCTCGATCGCTCGCTGAAAAGTCTCCTCGCCTACACGATGTGGGCCGACCGGCAGCTGCTGGACGGCGCGGCGACGGCGACGGCCGAAGACTTGGTCCGCGAGACCGGAGCGGGTCACGGCTCGGTGCTCGGCACGCTGGCCCACATCCTGGGAGCGGAGCAGCTCTGGCTGTCCCGCTTTCTCGGCGTTCCTCTGGGTGGCCTTCCCTCCATCGAGGACTTTCCGAGCCTCGAGATTCTGAGAGCGAGCTGGGACGATTTCTGGCCCCAGCTCGAGTTCTTCCTCGCCTCCTTGACGGAAGACCAGATCGGAGCCGATTTCACGTGGATGAATAGCCGTGGCGAGAATCACACGGCGCCCTTTCGGCAGGTGCTCTTCCACTTCGTGAACCACGCCACTTACCATCGGGGGCAGGTCGTTTCCCAGCTCCGGCAGCTCGGCTATGCGCCCGCCTCGACCGACCTGGTCTACTGGCGTGGCTTTTCCTGATTCCGGCGTCCGAGGGGCGGAAGTCGCGGGCGAGCCGTCTACTGCTAGAATCCTCGGTCGATGAGCGCGCGCAAGTTCCGGATTCTGGTCGCGAAACCTGGGCTGGACGGTCACGACAGGGGAGCCAAGGTCGTTGCGCGCGCACTGCGTGATGCGGGTTTCGAGGTGATCTACACGGGGCTTCGCCAGACGCCCGAACAGATCGCGTCCGCGGCCGTGCAGGAGGACGTCGACGCGGTGGGACTCTCGATCCTCTCCGGAGCGCACAACCGCCTGTTGCCCGAAGTGACCCGCCTGCTCCGCGAGGCCGGTGCGGGTGACATTCTGGTCTTCGCGGGCGGGATCATCCCGGAACGGGATATCGCGCCGCTCAAGGCGGTCGGCGTGGACGAGATCTTCCTGCCGGGCACCTCGACGGTGGCAATCATCGACTATCTGAACCGCCGACTCGAAGCGGCGTAGCCGGCGACGGAGGAGCGATGACTCGGACGATTTTGCTGGCCGACGACAGCGTGACGATCCAGAAGGTCGTCGAACTGACTTTTCTCGATGAGGACTTTCGCGTCGTCGCCTTCGGCAATGGTACCGACGCGATGACTCGGCTGGCCGAGACTCAGCCGGACATCGTGCTCGCGGACGTGCATATGCCGGGTGCCGATGGCTACGAGGTGTGCTCGGCGGTGAAGCAGGCGGCGCCGTCGACGCCGGTTCTCCTCTTGGTCGGAACGTTCGAACTCTTCGACGCCGACAGGGCGGCCGAGGTCGGCGCCGCCGGACACATGAAGAAGCCGTTCGACTCCCAAGAGCTGTTGCGACGCGTCAAGGAGCTCTTGGAAGGCGCAAGTGAGTCCGCGCAGCCGATCGCGGATCCTGAACCGAGCTGGTCGATGCCTCTCGGCGCGACGGTGGACACGGCGTCTCCGACCGAGCCGCAGCCGGAGCCGGCTGGTGATGCCGGTGATGGGGCCGCCGGTGGGTCCTCCTGGGGATTCGAGCCGGTCGAGGAAGAAGTCGCCGCGCCGGAGCAGGCCGACGAGTCGACACCTGAAGTTGCGCCTGAAGTTGCGGAGGCGCCGCTCGAAGCGCTCCCTCGGATCGACACGTCGGCGAGTTTCGATGTGCTCAGCGGAGCCGACGTCGACGTGACGGTTCCGGCTTCGATGACCGAGGTGGCTTTCACCGAGCCGCCTGCGGTCGAACCGGCGGGCGCCGGGGAGGAAGCGGGCCCCGAAGCCGCCGCGACCTCGGCTCAGGCCGGGCCGTTATCGGAAGATGATGTGGATCGGATCGCGCGTCGCGTCGTCGAGCTTTTGGGAGACCGGCCGATTCGAGAAGTCGCTTGGGAAGTGGTGCCGGATCTCGCGGAGGTGCTCCTCAAGGCGCGGATCCGCGAGCTCGAAGCCTCGGTAGAGTAGGCCACCTCGCGATCATCGTCCGCCGGCTTGGCGCCTGCGGGCGCCTTTCAGGGACCCAGATTTCCGACGGAGAGCCGGTTGGAATCACGCTTCGACCCGCAGAGCTACGAGAGCAAATGGCAGAGGGAGTGGGCGGAACGAGGTTGGTTCCGCGCCGAGACGGAGTCGTCGCGTCCCAGCTTCTGCATCATGATTCCCCCCCCGAACGTGACCGGGAAGCTGCATATGGGTCACGCCCTGCAATCGACCCTCCAGGACCTGCTGACGCGTTGGCGGCGCATGCAGGGTTATAACGCGCTCTGGTTGCCAGGGACCGACCATGCCGGGATCGCGACTCAGCTCATGGTCGAGCGCGAGCTCGCCGCCGAGGGTCTCGGTCGCGTCGAGCTCGGACGCGAACGGTTCCTCGAACGCATGTGGACGTGGAAGGACCGCTACCAGGGCAACATTCGTCGGCAGCTCGTCGCCATGGGATCTTCCTGCGACTTCTCGCGGGAGAGATTCACGCTCGACCCGGGAATGTCCCGCGCGGTGAGCGAGGCCTTCGTTCGCCTCTATCGGGAAGGGAAGATCTATCGCGGCGAGTACCTGGTCAACTGGTCACCCGGCCTCGACACCGCGATCTCTGACCTCGAAGTCGAGATGCGCTCGGTGCGCGACAAGCTCTGGCACATCTCCTACGACGTGAAGGGCGGCGACGAGAAGGTGGTGGTCGCCACGACCCGACCCGAGACGATGCTGGGCGACACGGCGTTGGCCTATCACCCGGGCGACGAGCGCTTCGCGGGCCTCGCCGGACGTCGGGCCGTGATCCCGATCGTCGGCCGGGAGATTCCCTTTGTCGCGGACGAGGCCGTGGAGCAGGAGTTCGGCACCGGGCTCGTCAAGGTGACGCCCTTCCACGACCCGGCCGACTTCGAGATCGCGCGACGCCACTCGCTTCTCGGCATTCAGGTCATCGACCGGAGGGGAAGGATGACGGCGGCCGCGGGAGAAGGCTATGCGGGGCTCAGCGTCGATGAAGGGCGAGCCAGGCTGGTCGATCAGCTGCGTGCCTCGGGTCACCTGGTGCGCGAGGAGGATTACGTCCACAACGTGGGCTTCTGTCAGAGAAGCGGCGTGAGGGTCGAGCCTCTGGTCTCCACGCAGTGGTTCTGCAATGTCGACGAGATGGCCGAGTTGGGGCTGGCGGCATGGCGGGAGGGGCGCCTCTCGTTCATCCCGGAATCCTGGGGCAAGACCTGGGAGCACTGGCTCGCGAACATTCGCCCGTGGTGTATCTCCCGTCAACTCTGGTGGGGGCACCAGATCCCCGCTTGGTACGACGAGCGGGGCAATATCTTCGTGGCGCACGACGCCGACGAGGCGGCTCGGCTGGCGGGCACGGATCGGCTCACCCGGGACCCGGACGTTCTGGATACCTGGTTTTCCTCGGGACTTTGGCCGTTCTCGACGTTGGGCTGGCCAGAAGCGACGCCGGACTATCGAACCTTCTACCCGACCTCGGTACTGATCACCGGGTTCGACATCCTGTTCTTCTGGGTCGCTCGCATGGTGATGATGGGTCTCCATCTGACCGGCGAGAGTCCGTTCGGCAAGGTGCACCTGACCGGACTGGTCCGTGACGCCGAGGGACAGAAGATGTCGAAGACCAAGGGGAATGTCCTCGATCCGGAGGAGCTCATCGCGGAGTATGGCGCCGACGCGATGCGATTCACCCTCGCTCAACTCGACTCGCCCGGTCGGGACATTCCGCTCGATGCCTCGCGCATGGCGGGCTATCGAGCGTTCGGCAACAAGATCTGGAATGCCACCCGGTTCGTCCTGCTGAAGGCGGAGGGTGGCCAGGTACGGGACGCGATCGATTCGACGGCGTTGGAGCTACCGGAGCGTTGGATTCTGGCTCGACTTTCCGAAACCGCGCGGATCGTCGAGGTTCACCTCGAAGACTTTCGCTTCGATCTCGCCTGCCATGAGCTCTACCAGTTCTTCTGGAGCGATTATTGCGACTGGTACGTGGAGATGTCGAAGCCGGGGTTGGCCGCCGAATCGTCGCGACCCGGGGTCGCCGACGTTCTGGTCACAGTGCTCGACCGTGCGCTTCGCTTGCTGCATCCCGTCATGCCCCACCTCACCGAGGAGCTCTGGCAGAGGCTGCCGGGGCACGACCGCATCCATCCGGACACGATCTGCCTCGCTCCTTACCCGCGACCGGAGAAGGGCTGGGAGCTCGCTGAGCGCGACTACCAGAGGGTCGACTACTTTCAGCAGATCGTCACCTGGATGCGCGGCGCTCGCGCGGATCAAGAGGCGGCGGCCCCGGAACGCCGTGCTCAGCTCAAGCGAGCAAAGCTTTTCATTGAGGGTAACGACCTCGACAGTCCAGACAGTCAGTGGAACTCCACTCTCGATGTCCTTTTGAGAATCCTTGCGGGCTTCGAGGAGCTCGAAGGGGATACCGAGATTCCAGAGGGCAGCACGCGTCACCGAATCGGTACAACCGATGTAGCGATCCTCTTTCCCGACCTTGAAGAGGTTTCGGTGGATTTCGAGAGGGTGAACCGGCAGCTGAGCGAGGTGGAAGCGAACATCGCGCGGGTGCGGGCGCGGCTGGACAATCCTGGATTCCTCGCCAAAGCGCCCGAGGCGGTGGTGGAAGGAGCGCGGCGCCAGCTCGCCGAGCTCGAGGCTCAAGAGCGCGCGCTCCGCGAGACGCTTGGCGCGGCGGAGATCGGCGACGGATGAGCCGCTCCCCGGCTTTCCGCGTAGCGACGCCTGCCGAGGTGGCCGCGGAGTGGCCGCGTCGCTTGCTCGAGATCCCGCTGCTGGTGGTCGATCGACTCGACTCGACCCAGCATTTTTCCCGTTTGTTGATCGACCACCTCGCGGCGGAGGACGAGGAGATCCGCCCTTGCTTCATGGTCGCGCTCGAGCAGACTTCGGGACGCGGTCGCCGAGGGCGACCCTGGGTGAGCGGTGCCGGACGAGGTCTGTGGGCGAGCCTCATCCTGGTGATGCCATCGTCGGAGGTCGCGACCGTGCCCATGCGGGCCGCGACGGCGCTCGCGGAGGGATTGGCGACGGTGGTGCAGGGCGTCCGGCTCAAGTGGCCCAACGATTTGGTGGCGGGACATCGCAAGCTCGGGGGGATTCTCGTGGACGTCATCGCGCGCGAGCAAGAGCGGGTCGGAGTGGTGGTGGGCTTCGGAGTCAATCTCGAACCGCCGCTGTCTCCTCCGGAACCGGCCGCGGCGACGAGCCTCAGGGATATGGTCGGGGAGGGCAAGATCCCGACCCTCGGCGGACTGGCCGTGATCCTCGCCTCGAAGCTCGCCGGCGAGCTCGAGGCCATGAGCCAGGACTGGCTTTCTCGGTATCGGGAGTTGGCGACCCATCGCGCGGGAGATCAGCTCGTCTGCGACCTCGAGGGGGAACGACTCGTGGGCCGGTTCGCCGGTTTTGACGAGCGCGGATTTCTACGTCTCGACACGCCGGAAGGAGAGCGAATCCTGGCGTCGGGAGAGGTCTTCGCATGGTGACCCGTAAACGGGAGGTTTCGGCGGCGTCCGGCGATCTTCTGTTGGCGATCGATGCCGGAAACACCAATACGGTTTTCGGTCTCTGGCACGGAGATCACCTCCTCGAGAGCTACCGTCTCTCGACGGATACCGACCGGACCAGTGACGAGTACGGCGCGATGCTGTGCACGCTGCTGGAACGGGATGGCCTCGAGCCGACGGCGGTGTCATCCGTCATCGTCGCGTCGGTCGTTCCTCCGTTGCGTGAGACCATTTCACGCTTGGCGGAGGACTTCTTTGGCCAGCGTCCGATGTTCGTCGAGCCGGGCATTCGGACGGGCATGCCGATCCGCTATGACAATCCAGCCGAAGTCGGTGCGGACCGCATCGTCAACGCCCTCGCGGCGCGCGAGCTCTTCGGAGCGCCGGTGGTGGTGGTCGATTTCGGTACGGCGACGACGTTCGACGTGGTGAATCCGAAAGGCGAATACATCGGCGGCATCATCGCCCCGGGACTCTTGATCTCTGCCGAGGCGCTATTCGCCCACGCGTCGCGCCTCTATCGGGTCGATCTGCAGCCACCTGCGCATCTGGTGGGGCGTAACACCGCGGAAGCGATGCAGGCGGGAATCTACTTCGGATACGTGAGCCTCGTCGACGGCATTCTCGAGCGCCTGGTGGCCGAGGAGCCGAAGCTGGAGGCCGTGGTCGCGACGGGAGGGCAAGCAAGTCTCGTCGCGCGGGGATCGAAATACATCCGACGCGTCGAGCCGCTACTGACTCTGATCGGCCTGAGGCGGATTCATGAGCTCAACCGAGGAACCTGAGCAGGTTTCGGCGGAAGATCGCGCCTACTTTCGAGCGCTCGAGGACCATTTTCTGCAGCTGCGCGGGAAGACGACGCTGCTGGGTCCGGAAGACTGGATGGTCGCTCGCGGGTGGCGCCATGCGGGCATTCCGGTCGAGCTGGTGCGACGAGTCATGGAAGATCTCTTCGTGCGCCAGCAGCAGCGCAAGTCACGACGAGGCATCTCGAGTCTGCGCTACTTCGCAGCCGCTGTAGAGGTGGCCTGGCGAGAGAGCCTCGAGCATGCCGCGGGCGGAGCGATGCCCCGGCCGTCGGATCCCGGCCCTCCCATCGCGACGCGCCTCGATCGACTCGCCCGAAGTTTGCCGGGCGATCTTCCGGCGGTCGCGTCGCTCCGGGGGCGGTTGGCTCGTTTGAGGGGCGACTTCGACTCCGTGGAGCGGGATCTCATGGTGCTCGAGGGCGAGGTTCTCGATCGGGCTGAGGAGAACCTCGAGGATTCGGTTCGGCGCGAGATCCTCGACCGCGTGGAGCGCGCGATGGGTCGGTTGGCGGCTCTCGGTAGCACCGAGGAACTCGAGGAGACCCGACACCGCCTCATTCGGCAAGCCCTTCGCTCACAGCTCGAACTGCCGGTCTTCTCGCTGTTCGCACCCGAGGTCATGACGGAATCGAAAGACCCCGACGAGAGCTGAGCTACCGGGAATACGTCTTCTGGAGGCATGAGCCTTCGCACGTCCCCCGCGGCCCTTCCAATCGTGGGGTTCGTCCTCGGCGTCGGTCTTTCCGGCTCGCTGCTTCCATGCTCCATCGCGCTGCCCGCGATGCTGGTTGGCTGCTCAACGGCGCTGGGTGGTCCAGGCGGTGCGATTCTCGTGGCGACGGGAATCGGTCTCGTGGTCGGGGGGCTCGATCGGCGGGAGAAGCCGACCTTCGACCGCGATCTGGTGACCGATGTGACGGGAACGGTGTGCGGTTACTGGCGAGAAAGGCGAGGATTCGCCACTCGCTCGGCACGTTTCTGCCCCCTCCGCATGCGACAGGGACGGAGGTTGCTCCTTCGTCCTCCACCCATCTGGCTGGACCTGCCGACGGACTTCCCGGCTCCACCGCCGGGCGCCGTCGTCCGGGGGCGAGGCGTCTTGAGTCGCTTCCCCGGTTTCGCGAACGAGGATCCTGCCGCGCCGGGCCCTTGGCGTCTGCGGGTCAAGTCGCGACTCCACCTCCTGCCGGTGTTCGATCCGAGTCCTCCGGCCCGTTGGAGCGCCGCGCTGCGCGCCCGAGTCGAGCGGGCCTTTATGGAGGCGGGTCCGCCCACCCGGCCGGGGCTCGCGCTCGCGCGGGGCTTCGTGCTCGGCGACGAAGGGGGACTGACCGAATCTCAGAGGAGGGCCATGAGGCGGGCGGGTTTGGCTCACCTGTTGGCGGTCTCCGGTTTCAACGTGACGGTTGTGGCGGCATTGGCCGGTGCTCTCTTCGGGTTCGGTGGGCGAGTCGGACGCCTCGCTGCGCCGCTGCTCGCCGTCCTCGCCTATCTGGCGGCAGTCGGCCCGGAGCCCTCGCTCTTGCGGGCCGCAGTGATGGCGACGGCGGGCGTGGCGGTACTCGCCTTGCGGCGCGCCGGATCCGCCCTGCAGGCGCTGGCGCTCGCCGCAGCCGCTCTGGTCGCGTACTCACCGGAAGTCCTCGCGGACCCTGGATTCCGCCTCTCGTTCGGAGCCACGGCCGGCTTGATCGTCCTGACCTCGCGGTGGCAGAAGAGGTTTGCTCGCCTGCCGACGGCCGTCGGCACGGGAATCGCGGCCACGCTTGCGGCTCAGGTCGGCGCGCTGCCGTGGAGCGTCGCCTCGTTCGCGCAGTTTTCGCCCGTCTCTCCGCTGTTGAATCTTTTGGCAGCGCCCTGGGCGACCCTCTGGATGTTGGGTGCCATGGCATGGACCGTGACCGCGGCGATCGTGCCGGCAGCCGCCACTTGGGTCTTGCCGTTCCTGGATCTGGCCGCACGTCCGATGCGTTGGATCGAACACCTGCCGGCCAGCCCGTGGGCCGCGCTCTGGATTCCCGGGGGAGTGGGAGGGGGTCTGTTGGCCGGGTTGGCCATCGGCCTGCTGATCGATGTGCGTTGGCGACCTAGGCTGCTGCTTCTCGCCGTGGTCGCGCTCGCTCAATACCCGGTCGCGGCCAGGCGGTCATCGCCGTTCGAGGTCGTTTTCCTCGACGTTGGCCAAGGTGACGCCGCCGTCGTGCGACACGGTGGATTCACGCTCCTGATCGACGGAGGCGGAGGACGGTCACGAAACGTGGGTCGCAGGGCGCTCTGGCCCTTCCTGTCGAGGCATCGAGTCGGTCGGGTGGACGTCGCGTTGCTCAGTCATCCAGATCTCGACCACTGCGGAGGACTGGCCGATCTCACTGACTTCGTGCCGATTCGCGAGCTCTGGATCGCCCCCAGCGCGTTGAAGTCACCCTGTCCTCGACGCCTCGCCGCCCGGGTCGGTCGGGTCCGCTTGCTGCGCGGCGGAGATCGTTTGGAGCGGTCGGGTGTCGACCTGGACGTCCTTCATGCCGATTCGCCGGATCCAGGGGCGAGCGACAACGCGGACTCAGTGGTCGTTCGACTGACCCTGGGCGGCAAGCGCTTGCTCTTCATGGGCGATCTGGAGCGGCGTGGCGAGTTGCGGCTGCTCGGGAGCGTGAGGCCCCTCCGATTGAGGTGCGACCTGATCAAGGTCGCTCACCATGGATCCAAGACCTCGTCCGTACCTCCGTTCCTGGCCGCGGCCCGGGCCCGCCTGGCGATCGTCTCGGTGGGCCTGGGCAACGCCTTCGGACACCCTGCGCGTTCGACGCTCGATCACCTTTCGGACGTCCGGATGCGAGTACTGCGCACGGATCGGGATGGGGAGATCGAGCTGAAATGGGGAGAAGGAGCACCTTGGACGCTCGACCTTCCGGCTTCACCGCGTCGAACCCCTCTCAACCCATAGACTGGGCTCGTGCCGAAGATCGTCGCGATCGTAGGGGCGACTGCGACCGGGAAGAGTGCGGTGGCTCTCGAGGCGGCTTCGATCATGGGCGCCGAGATCGTCAATGCGGACGCGCTTCAGGCCTATCGGGACCTCGAGATCGGAACCGGAAAGCCGGACGCGGAGGCCCGGCGTCAGGTGCCTCACCACCTGGTGGACGTGCTGGGACCGACGGAGCGATTCTCGGCCGGGGAGTTCGCCCGGCGAGCCCGGGGAGCTTTGGCCGAGATCGCGGGCCGCGGTCGTGGCGCGCTCGTGGTCGGCGGGAGCGGGCTCTATCTGCGGGCGCTCTTCCGAGGCCTCGCGGAGATCCCTCCGACCGATCTCTCGATCCGCGAGTCACTGCGCACGCGCTACGAGACCGAGGGCCTGGAGGGTCTCCGAGAGGAGCTCGCGCGGCTCGATCCGACGACCCTCGCGCGGATCGGACCGGGCGACTCGCAGCGCGTCTTACGCGCTCTCGAAGTCGCTCTCTCGACAGGCCGTTCGCTGACCGATTGGATCGCCAAGTCGGCTCCCAGGAGGCCACCTCGAGCGGAGTGGATCGGATTGACGCTCCCGCGAACGCTTCTGTACGATCGCATCGCCGAGCGCGTGCGTCGGATGGTCGCTCAGGGGTGGCCGGAAGAGGTTCGACGGCTGCTGGACTCCGGAGTCTCTCGTCGGGCACCCGCGCTACAGGCCATCGGCTATTCCGACTGGATCCGCCACCTTGACGGCGAACTCGGACTGGAAGCAACCGTGGAGAGCATCGTGGTCGCCACCCGGCGATATGCGAAACGTCAGGAAACCTGGTTTCGTAGAGAGAATGGCGTGATTTGGTTGGATGCCCGAGAGCCGCGGAAGTTGGTCGAGGCGATTTGCGCGAAGCTTTCGGATTGAGCCGAGGACGGGATGAACAAGCCGACGATCAATATCCAAGACGGGTTCCTTTTTCAGAGCCTCAAGGACGGCCGGCCGGTCGGGCTGGAACTTATTACCGGCCGTCGAATCGAGGGGCCGATTCGGCGTTTCGACCGGTTTGCCGTGGTGGTCGAGACCGAGGGCCAGGAGATCCTGGTTTACAAACACGCGATCGCGACGATCGCACCGGCGGGCGGGAGCTGACGCTTCACGAGATGGCCAGCGCGGCGCGGTTCTACGAGCGGCTGGCGGGCCTCGTGCTCTTGGTTTTGCTGAGCGCTTGCGCGAGTGGCCCGACCGGCGGCGGACCACGCGCGGTGCCAGCCGACCTGCGGCCCTTCCTGCCGTCGCCCACCGCGCTTGGGGGTTCGACACCCGGCCTGATCGAGCTTCATCGGCGCTTGCTCGCAGGAGAGGAGCCGGATCAGGTCGAGCGCGACTTGGACTCGTCGACGACGGGGCGAGGCGAGGCGAGCGCGGCGGCGCGCCTGCTGCGCGCCGAGATCGATCTCGTTCGATCGGATTTCGTCGCCGCCGAAGCCGTCGTGAATCTGCTCCCTCCCACTGACCGCTCGGAAGTGGCAGCCCAGCTGGTAGCTGGCCGGGCGGCCGAAGGCGCGGGGCATCTGGTCGCGGCTCTGCGCGCCTATGAAGTCGCGGCGTCGAGCTCGGAGGTTGCAGAGACGCGGCGTTCGACGCTCGAACCGCGGGCGATCGAGAGGTTGACGGCGCGCGCCGACGAAGCCCTCGCCGGCGGACGGTTCGACGACGCGGCGCGAGCGGTCGGGGACCTGACGAGCCTGCGACCGGATCGCGACGAGACCCTGGAGCTTCAGGTCCGGCTCGCGACGGCGCAAGGTGACAGCGCGGGCGCGCTCGCGGCCCTCCGGAAGCTCACCGCCCGGCACCCGGACCGCGCAACGCTTCTGCTTCAGCAGGCGCGGCTCGAGGAGGACACGGGAGACGCCGCCGAGGCGTTGGAGCAGCTCGAGAGGTTACGGCACGCTCATCCGGAGATGGTGGAGCTCGAGGCCGAAATCGCGCGCGCCAAGTTCGCGTTCCGGCTCTCGAACGCGCCCGACGAGGTCCGGGCTCTCGCCCGTTCCGGACAGATCGATCGGGCGGGGTTCGCGCGTCTGCTGTACTGGTTGGAGCCTGGAGTCCGGAGTGCCCCCGCGGCCGCTTCGGCGATCGCGACGGACATCCTCGATGACCCGGCACGCGACGAGATTCTGCGGGTCTCGAGCCTCGGCCTGATGAAGGTGGACGAGACGCTCCACCTGTTCGAGCCTCGACGGCCGCTCCGCCGTTCAGAGGCTTTTCGCGCGGTATTCTCGCCGGTCGCCGGCCGCTCGGCTGCCTGTGCGTCGCCGGATATGGCGAACCACGACTATTGTGGTGCGGCCGCGGCCTGCGGGTTGATACCGGAGGCGGCCGAGTGCCTGGCCTCGGCTCCCGTGTCGGGAGCGGACGCAGTGCATTGGATCCGGCTCGCGTCGTCGCGGATGGGTGGTCCATGAGGCTGACTCTGCCCAACCTGCTTTCTCTTCTGCGTATGGCGCTCGTTCCTCTGTTCGTGGTGACGGTTCTGGATGGCCATCCGGGGCGTGCCCTGGGAGTTTTCGTCCTGGCGGGAATCACCGATGGGCTGGACGGCTTCATTGCCCGTTTCTGGAAGCAGCAGTCGACCCTGGGCGCTTATCTCGATCCCGCCGCCGACAAGCTCTTGCTGGTCAGCGCGTACGTGGTGCTGGCGATTCCACACCTGCACGACGGCCTCACGATTCCGGCCTGGATCAGCGCACTGGTGATCACGCGGGACATCGTCATCGTGGTCATGGCGCTCATTCTCCACCTGGCGGCCGGTATCGATCGCTTTCCTCCGAGCCCGATCAGCAAGGTCAATACGGCGACGCAGGTGGGTGCCGTCATCGTGGTTCTGCTCTCGGGAGTGACGAGCCGCCTGCTGACCGCAGCCACCATCGCGGTCTATCTGGTGGCGGCTCTGACTCTGGCGTCGGGCATCGACTACATTCATCGCGCCAACCAGATGGAGCCCCGGCCGCGGTGAAGAAGACGAAGCTCGATCCCGCGGTCACCTGGTTCGAGCGACGGGGGAGGTCGACGACGCCCCGGACCCGGCTAGGATAGGGCGTGTCTTTCGTTCACCTGCATCTGCACAGCCAGTACAGCCTCCTCGACGGAGCCAACCGGCTGGACGACGTCCTGGGCGCCGCGAAGTCGGAAGGCATGCCGGCCATGGCTCTCACGGACCACGGTAACTTATTTGGAGCATTGGAGTTCCACGATCGGGCCCGAAAGGCTGGCGTCAAGCCGATTCTCGGAATCGAGGCCTATGTCGCGCAAGGGAGTCACGTCGAGCGCAATCCGGCACGCGGTTCGAGCAACCATCTCGTCTTGCTTGCCCGGAACCTGACGGGCTGGCGGAATCTCATTCAACTGACGACCCGGTCCTACCTCGACGGCTTCTATTACAAACCGCGCATCGACCACGAGCTTCTACGCCGCCATTCCGAGGGCCTGATCGGTCTCTCCGCCTGTCTCAAGGGCGAAATCAACGAGAAGATCCTCTCCCGGGAGCAAGACGAAGCCGAGCGGACGGCTCGCCGGTACCGGGAGATCCTGGGCGACGGCAACTTCTATCTCGAATTGCAGGACCACGGCATCGCCGAGCAGCGAGCTGCCAACGATGTACTTCGCCAGATGTCGAAGCGGCTCGAGATTCCCCTGGTGGTGACGAACGACACGCACTACCTGCGTCGGGATGACGCCTCTGCGCACGACGTCTTGCTCTGCATCGGCACGCAACGTCTGCGCTCGGATCCGAATCGGATGCGGTATGCCTCCGAGGAGTTCTACCTCAAGAGCGCCGACGAGATGTTCGAGCGTTTTCCGGACGATGGTGACGCGATCGACCGGACCCTGGAGATCGCCGAGCGCTGCGACGTGACCTTGGAGGACAGGACCTTTCATCTTCCCGAATTCCCGGTGCCGGCAGGCGAGACCATCTCCTCCTTCCTCGAGCAGGTGGCTTGGTCCGGCCTCGACGAAAGGCTTGATCAACTGCGGCGGCAGAACCCCGGCGCCTTGGAGCGCAACTCGGAGGACGAGTACCGCGAGAGGCTTCGCCACGAGCTCGGCGTGATCCACGACATGGGCTTCGAGGGCTACTTTCTCATCGTGTGGGACTTCATTCGCCACGCGCGGGAGAACGGCATTCCAGTCGGACCAGGACGAGGCTCGGCGGCGGGCTCGCTCGTCTCGTTCGCGCTCCGCATCACGGATATCGACCCGCTGCAGTACGACTTGCTGTTCGAGCGCTTCTTGAACCCGGGGCGGATCTCGATGCCGGACATCGACACCGACATCTGTCAGAGGAGACGGGGAGAAGTCCTGCAGTACGTGAGCGAGAAGTACGGGCGGGATCGGGTTTCCCAGATCATCACCTTCGGCACGCTGGCGGCGAAGGGAGTGTTGCGCGACGTCGGCCGTGTTCTGGGCCTTCCCTACGCCGCCGTGGACCGGGTCGCGAAAATGCTTCCGGAGACGGAGAAGTCCCTGGCCGAGGCGGCGCAGACGGTCGACAGCCTGGCGGCCGAGATTGAACGGGATCCCCAGATTCGCGAGGTGGTCGAGATCGGGAGCCGACTCGAGGGCCTGACTCGTAACGTCTCGGTACACGCGGCGGGCGTGGTGATCACACCTGGACGGATCGACGAGATCGTGCCTCTCTACAAGACGGCCAAGGACGAGATCGTCACCCAGTGGGACATGAAGGGAGTGGAACGGCTCGGCCTCCTGAAGATGGACTTCCTCGGCCTCAAAACCGTCACTGTGGTCGATGACACTTTGCGCTCGCTCGCCCATCTCGGGGTCGATCTCGACCTCGACGCCGTGCCTCTCGACGACCCGGAGACCCTCAAGATCTTCGCGGAAGGCCGGACGAGTGGAATCTTCCAGTTCGAATCGAGCGGCATGCGCGGCATGCTGCGCAGAGCCCAGCCGAGTCGATTCGAGGAGCTGGCCGCCTTCAATGCGCTCTACCGGCCCGGCGCTCTCTCGGTGGGCATGGTCGACGACTACATCGCGCGTAAGCAGGGTCGCAAGCGGGTGACCTACGTGCTGCCCGAGCTCGAGAACATCCTCCGCGAGACCTACGGTGTGATCGCCTACCAGGAACAGGTCATGCGGATCGCCGTCGACATCGCCGGATTCTCGATGGCCGAGGCCGACGTTCTGCGCAAGGCGATGGGCAAGAAGAACGCGGAGGCGATGGCGAAGCAGAAGGAGAAGTTCTTGGAAGGGGCGGTCGGCAAGGGCTTCGCGCGGGACAAGGCGGAGGAGATCTGGTACTACATCGAGCCCTTCGCGGGCTATGGGTTCAACAAGAGCCACTCGGTCGCCTACGCGATGCTCGCCTACAAGACCGCCTATCTGAAGGCGCATCACCCAGTTGCATTCATGGCCGCGATGCTGACCTCCGAGATTGCTTCGACGGACGACGTGGTGAAGTACGTCAATGAATGTCGAGAGATGAAGATCGCCGTGCTCCCACCGGATGTGAACGTGAGTGAATGGGCCTTCACCGTGGAGCAGGGCGCCGTGCGCTTCGGTCTTGGTGGCGTCAAGGGGTTGGGAGAGACGGCCGCTGAGGCGATCCTGGCGGTTCGGCGGCGGGTCGGTCGCTTCGACAGTCTCGCCCAGATCGCGCTGGAGGCCGACTCGCGTTCGGTGAACCAGAAAGTATTCGAGACCCTTGTCAAATCGGGATCGTGCGACGGCTTCGGGTCTCATCGTGCCGCGTTACTGGCGTCGTTGGACCGCATCCTCTCCTGGGCACAGCGCCGCAGGCGCGAGCAGGAAGCCGGACAGGGCAGCCTGTTCGCCGGCTCGCGGGGTGAGACGGCGCCCGCGGTCGACGAGGCGTTCGAAGTGTGGCCGGAGGCGGAGCGCCTGCGAGCCGAGAAAGAGGCGCTGGGCTTCTTCTTGACCGGCAATCCGCTCTCCGAATTCTCGTCCCAGCTGGACCGCTTGACGACCCACTCGACTCGCGAGTTGCGTGACGGGCACGAAGGCGCCACGACCGTGGGTGGATTGGTATCTCGGCTCAAGAGGATCAAGATCAAGAGTGGACCCAACATGGGCAAAGTGATGGCGCGCTTCGTTCTCGAGGATATGTACGGCGGCATCAACGTGCTCGTTTTCGTCGACGCACTGAGACGCTTCGACCCGATCCTGGTGGAAGACGCAGCGGTGGTTGCGAAGGGCACGGTGCGGGAGCGTGGCGGCGAGGTCGAACTGACTCTCGAAGAGGTGATACCGCTCAACCAGGCGGCCTTGGCCTTGGTGAGTGAGCTCCGGGTGAGCCTGCCGTCCGATTTGCCGCGCGGCAAGCTGCTCGACCTGAGAGACCTGCTGGCGGAACATCCGGGGGACGCGGTCGTGACGCTGTCGGTTCGAATCGACGGCGACCGGGACGTTTCGATTGCGCCGGAGAACCGCTTCAAGGTCGAATACACCCCTGAATTGAGTGAGGCGATCGAGGCCCTGGTCGGACCCGGGGCGGTCGCTCCGCTCGGAGGATGAGCGCGGGCGGCATGGTCGGGCTCGCCGCGGCGGCATCGCTCTGGCTGCTGCTCGCGGAGCCGGTGGGGTCTTCTCCCACACCGGCGCGGCCTCCAGATCCGAGATCCCAAGTCATCCTGCGGGAAGTCTGCACGAGCTCGCTCGACCGGCGAGACCTGACCCTCTTCGCGAACGGTACCGTGCGGCTTCGTCAGGGGAGGCTCGGCGCAGAGAGGATGGTTCTGCACGAGCTCGGTCCACGCGAGATGAAGGCCTATCTGGGTCGCATCGACAGTATCGATCTGAGCGAAACCGAGTCGCCGCCCGATTCGCCGGAGGGCGAGTGGACGTCGCACTGCCACCTGGACCTCAACCCGCCCGGTCATCCGGGATCGGGTTACGACTACGACCGCTATTCGGTGGGTGGGCTCGCCCTGCAACGGATACGCCGCATCGTCGGCGACCTGCTGGAGGAAGCGAGCCAGGAGGTGCCTTCTGCCGCCATCCCAGCTGCCTATAGACCGGCGATCGGCGATCGCCTGGAACGTGACGACGGTGTGGTCTTCGAGGTCGTGGGGTTCACGGCCGACGGCAAAGGCGTTGAGCTGACCTCCCTGCGGGAGCCGCTCACGATGTACGTCGAAAGGGCAAAGCTCCGTGAGGTGTTCCGTCGTCTCGTGGCCTCTCCGGGGACCCCGTGAAGGCTGGATCGCGTCTGACGGGTGGGGTCTGGACCGGTAGGCGAGTGGAGGTACCTCCAGGCGTTCGGCCGACGAGCGGCCGCTTGCGGGAAGCGCTCTTCTCGATTTTGGGCGAGCGCGTGAGAGATGCCCGCTTCCTCGACCTCTATGCCGGAAGTGGGGCGGTCGGCCTGGAGGCTCTGAGTCGGGGAGCGAAGTCGGCGGCATTCGTCGAACGGGCCCGGACGTCGCTCCAGTCGCTCGAGAAGAATCTCGCGACACTCGCGCCGCGCGATCGGTATTCCGTGGCTCCTTGCGGCGCGACCCAGGCGCTGAAGCGCTTTCGCGCGGAAAGCGAAATCTTCGATCTCATCTTCGTGGATCCGCCCTATTCTCAGGCGGTGTCGGTCGAGGATCTCGAAGATCTGGCTGGAGTCGCGACTCCGGATGCCTGCCTCGTAATCGAGCGAAGGTCGGGCGGGCCCGGGCTACCCTCGAATCCCTGGTGGCGTCCCGATTCGAGCCGCCGGTATGGCGATAGCGAGCTTGACATCCTGACTCGAGTCGGACCGGAAGCCTCGCCTTCTCGGAGCTAGAGTCAGGTCCAGCGCTTTCCTGTTTCAGCCTCTCGTCGCCAGGTCGCTCGGGCGGCGATCGCACCTGGGAGCACATCGCCCAGGCCCTCGCATCTTCAGTGGCTCCTATGCGAGCCGCTGGGTCAGCGGTGGTCTGGCGGGGGCGGCGACTCGAAATCCTGGAAGAAGGCGAGCTCTTCGAGGGGGATTCGAAGGTCGACGTTCTTGACGCGGCACCCGGGATGCGGAGGCAGGGATGCCGGCGCAAAATTCAGAATCGCGGAGATTCCGGACTCCACCAGAAGGGCGAAAGCCTCGACGGCCGCGGCCGCGGGCACCGCGAGGACGGCCATCGTGACGTTTCGCTTCGCGACCAAGCCCGGCAAGCGTTGGAGAGGCAATATCGTCAGCTGGCCCACCGTCCTGCCGACTTTGTCGGGGTCGGAGTCGAAGCCCGCGACCACCTGAAAGCTCTCGGAGTTGAAGGACGGAAAGCGGGCGAGCGCCGTTCCGATATTCCCCATGCCGAGGATGACGACGGAATGGGGAACGTCCAGATTCAGGAGCTTCGAGAGTCGCTCGATCAGAGCCTCCACGTCGTAACCGACACCCCGCACCCCGAACTCTCCGAATTGGGCGAGGTCCTTGCGGATCTGGGTGGAGGAGAGGTGGAATTCCTCGGCCAGCCGCTGCGACGAGACCCGCAAAACGTTCCGGGCCTGAAGATGACGAAGCGAGCGCAGGTAGACGGAGAGCCGATTGACAGTCAGCGGAGAAATCTGCGCGCGGTCGATGAGCGACGCGGGCATTCGCCCCTTCGCGTTCGGGCGCGAGCCCTTGCGGGACTGGGACGGGGTGCTGGACTTCGGGGAGGGGCGCAGCCGGAACTCCGAGGAGGGTAGGCCTCAGCCCATGGGGAGAGAACTGACCACCCAGTCGAGGAAGCGGGCCGGAGCGAGGCCGATGCCGAGGGTCGCCAGGGTGGCGATCCCGACCGCCAGGGCCGCTGCGAAATCGAGCCGGACGCCTTCGGGCGCCGAGATCTCCGACTTCATGTAGAGCATGTAGACCACGCGCAGGTAGTAGCCGACTCCCACGAGGCTGGCCGCGATGCCGACCAGGGCAAGCCCCAGTCGCCCGTGCTGAATGGCGTGCAGGAAGACGAGGTACTTGCCTAGGAACCCTGCGGTCGGCGGGATGCCGGCGAGGGACACCATGAAGACGGTGAGACAGAACCCGAGCGCAGGGAAGCGGTAGCCCCATCCCGAAAGCGACGCGATGGAGCTCTGTGCCCCGCCGCGGGTGAACAGGATGGACGCGATGGTGAACGCGCCCGCGTTCATGAGCACGTAGGCGACCAGATAGACGAGGACGGGCCGCCAGGCCTCGGGGCCGGGTGATGCGAGGGGAATCAAGAGGTAGCCCATGTGCGCGATGCCCGAATACGCGAGCATGCGCTTGAAGTCCCGCTGGACGAGCGCGAAGAGGTTGCCGACCAGCATGGACGCGACGGCGAAGAAGGCCATGAGCTCGGGCCAACGTCCGGCGAGCGGTCCATCGACAGCGACGGCCAGGAGGCGCACCAGGACGACAGCGCTCGCGACCTTCGGCGCTACGGAGAGGAATGCGACGAACGGGGTCGGAGCTCCTTGGTACACGTCCGGAGTCCAGGCATGGAAGGGAACGAGACCGAGCTTGAAGGCGAATCCGAACATGAGGAGCAGCATGCCCAGGACCAGGAGGCCTGGTGAGCCCTTGCCCGAAGCCATGGCGTTCGCGATGCCGTCGAGCCGAGTCGTGCCGCTCTCGCCGTAAACGAGCGCGATGCCAAAGAGCACGAATCCACTGACGAACGCTCCCATCAAGAAGTACTTGATGGCGGCTTCGGCCGAGGCCGCCATCCGGCGATGGAAGCCTGCGAGTCCGTAGAGAGCTACTGAGAGCAGCTCGAGGGCGAGGAAGATGGACAGGAGCTCGACGCTTCGGACGAGGAGAAGCAGACCGCAGGTGCACCAGAGGAGCAGGGCCGGATACTCACCGGCCTGCAGCCGTTCTCGCTTGAGGTATGCATTCGAAGCCAGAAGCGAGAGCGCGGCCGCGAGGAGGATGGTCTCGGAAAAGGCGATGGTCAGAGGAGTCGCCTCGACCAATCCATGGAATGCGGGTCCGGTCCCGAGGCCCGCCACGAGCCAGCCGGCCCAGACGACGATCAAGACTCCGAGGGTGCAGAAAGCGGCGCGCAGCCGGGGCGCGAACGCCTCGAGAAGGAGCAAGAGAGTGCCTCCCGCCGCCAGCACGATCTCCGGAGACAACGCCGCGAGATCGTTCGAAGAGAGTTGAAAAGCGTTGCTCATGGTTGGGGCTCGGTGGGATTGGAGACGAGTCCGGCGGCGAAGGCGCGAGCTTGGGGATCGAACGAAGCGGTAGCGAGCTCGGCCCGCTGCGGGGCCGGAACGGCCAGACGCGCCTGGTAGGTAGTCAGCACGGCTTCGAGCGCGGGTCGGCTCGGCTCGAGAAACACCTTGGGCGCGATGCCGATCCAGAGCATGAGGATGCAGAGTGGCAAGAGGGCCAGGACCTCCCGGAGGTTGAGGTCCTTGAGGCTCCTGTTCTCGTCCTTGGTGATCGGTCCCCAAAGGGTTTCCTGGAGCATCCGGAAGAGGTATACGGCCGCCAGGACGACACCGAAGGCCGAGAGGGCCGCCGCGAGGCGCAGGCCGGCGTTCCAGGTGCCGAGCAGGATGAGGAACTCGCCGACGAAGCCGTTGAGAGCGGGCAGGCCGACCGATGCGAGGGTCGAGAAGACCAGGAAGAACGCGAACCAAGGCATGACCTTCGCGAGGCCTCCGAACTCGTCGAACCTCTTGGTGTGGCGGCGGTCGTAGAGCATGCCGACCAGAAGGAAGAGAGCGCCCGTCGAGATGCCGTGGTTGACCATCTGGAGGAGCGCGCCCTGCCATGCGACGATGTCGCAGGCCAGGATGCCGAGCATTACGAAACCGAGGTGAGCGATGGACGAATACGCCACGAGCTTCTTCATGTCCGGCTGTACCCAGGCCACGAGCGCGCCGTAAAGCACGCCGATGACGGCCAGGGTGAGAAGCCAAGGAGCCAGCCGACGCGAAGCATGGGGGAAGAACGGCAGGGCGAAGCGGAGGAAGCCGTAGGTCCCCAGCTTGAGCAAGATGCCGGCGAGGATCACCGAACCGCCAGTCGGCGCCTCCACGTGGGCATCGGGGAGCCAGGTGTGGAACGGGAACATGGGCACCTTGATCGCGAACGCGATCGCGAACGCGGCGAAGAGCCAGATCTGCTGGGACAACGGCAGATCGAGCTGCATGAGGTCCGCGTAACGGAAGCTCCACAACCCGGTCAGCTTCGAGTAGGACCAAGCCATCCAGAGGATGCCGAGGAGCATCACGAGGCTTCCCGCCATCGTGAAGAGAAAGAACTTGATGGCCGCGCGGACGCGCCGGTCGCCGCCCCAGATTCCGATGACGAAATACATCGGAATGAGCATGACTTCCCAGAAGATATAGAAGAGGAAGAGGTCGAGGGCGACCAAGGCACCGAGGATGCCGGTGGTCAGAACCAGCAGCGAAGCCGCGAATCCGGACCAATGCTCGTGGACGCCGCGCCAAGACCCGAGGATCACGATGGGAAGGAGCAGTGCGGTCAGGACGACGAGAGGCAGGGAGATGCCGTCGACGCCGACCTCGTAGAAGATCGAGAGATGCGGCATAGAGATCCAGGGAAGCCGGGCGTCGCGCACCAGCATCCCGGCGGCATCCCAGTGGTGCCAGGTGAAGGCGCCGACCAGGCCGCATTCGATCAGTGACACCACCAGCGCGTAGATCTTGACGGCGCGCTCCGACGCTCGCCGGAACAGGAGAAGCGGCAGCGCGGCCGCGGTCGGGAAGAAGACCAGGCGAGTGATGGTGTCGCCGACGAGCAGATCCGTGAATCCTCCACTCATCCGAGCACCATCCACCAGAAGAGAATCAGTGCTCCGAAGAAGAAGTACATGGCGTAGCTTCGTACATTGCCGGTCGTGGTGAAGCGGCCCAGGTCACCGGTGATTTCGGTCAGGAAGGCGACCACGTTGAGTCCCCCGTCGATGATCAGCTCGTCGACGACCTTCCAGCAGACGCGAGCCAGGCGAGCGATAGGTCGAACGATGATCGAGTCATAGAGCTCGTCGACCCGATACTTCTCCTCGAGGAGCTTCTGGAGCCGCGGGGCGCGCGCGGCGAATGCCTGGTCGGCCGCCAAGCCACGGCCGCGGCCCCACAGGCGGGTCGCGAGCCAGATGCCTCCCACCGCAATGGCGATCGACGCCAACATGAGCGCGAGCTCCGTGCCATGAGCCATCTCGTGCCCGCTGCCTTCGTGGGCCGGAACGGATGCGACAACCGACGCGATGAGATGTCCGAGAACGTCGTGATCGCCCGCTCCGAAGAGCTCCCAGGTTCCCTTCGGGATACCGATGAATCCGGCGAGGGCCGCTCCCACCGCGAGCACCCAGAGGGGAATCGTCATGACGGCCGGGGATTCGTGCAGGTGGTGCTCCTGCTCCTGGGTACCGCGGAACCTCCCGTGGAAGGTCATGTAGACCGCCCGGAACATGTAACAAGCGGTCAGACCGGCGGTGATCCAGCCGACCAGCCAGAGCAATTTGTAGAGCTCGCCCGGATGAGCGAAGGAGCTGCCGAGTATCTCGTCCTTCGAGAAGAATCCGGCGAGCGGCGGAATACCCGAAATGGCGAGTGTGGCGATCAGGAAGGTTCGGTACGTGGAGGGCATCCACTTGGCGAGCCCGCCCATCTTTCGCATGTCCTGCTCGCCGCCCATGGCGTGGATCACGGACCCAGAGCCGAGGAAGAGACAGGCCTTGAAGAAGGCGTGCGTTCCGAGGTGGAAAATTGCCGCTTTGTAGGCGCCGACGCCCGCAGCCAAGAACATGTAGCCGAGCTGGGAGACGGTGGAGTAGGCGAGGACCTTCTTGATGTCGTTCTGGGCGATTCCGATCGTCGCGGCGAAGATGGCGGTTGCCGCGCCGATCACGGCGACGACGGTGGAGATCTCTGGAGCGAGCTCGTAGATCAGGTTGGTTCGTACCACCATGTAGACACCGGCCGTCACCATCGTGGCGGCGTGGATGAGCGCCGAGACGGGGGTCGGTCCAGCCATGGCGTCGGGCAGCCAGACGAAGAGTGGGATCTGGGCGCTCTTACCCGTCGCGCCGACGAAAAGGAAAAGCGCGATGAACGCGGCAGTCGAGAGACCCAGCGCGTAGGGCGCGTGTGCGACTTCGGGCCGCGCGAGGATACGCTCGCTGAGCCGAGTGAAATCGAACGTTCCCCAGGTCGACCAGATGGCGAACAGGCCGAGGAGGAACCCGAAGTCGCCGATTCGATTGACGATGAACGCTTTCTTGCCGGCGTAAGGAGGGAACGGCTCCTCGAAGTAGTAACCGATCAGCAGGTATGAGCAGAGGCCGACGCCCTCCCATCCGACGAAGAGAACGACATAGTTGCTGCCCAGCACCAGAAGGAGCATCGCTCCCATGAAGAGGTTCAGGTAAGCGAAGTACCGCCGGTAGCCCTCCTCGTGTCCCATGTAGCCGACCGAATAGAGGTGAATCCAGAAGCCGACGAAGGTCACCACGAAGAGCATGACCGCCGATAGGCCGTCCAACCGGAAGCCGATGTCGACCGAAAACGGCCCCGTCGACCATTCGTAGAGGGACTGCACGAAGGCGGCCGGCCGGACCGATGTCGACCATTGGAGGGTGGCGGCGAGGCCGACCAACAGGGACAATCCGGGAAAGCCGAGGGCGACGGTGGTGACCAGGCTCTTCTGGGAGTTCTTGAGGAGAAGCCCGTTGATGGCGGCGCCGGCAAGCGGGAGCACGGGAATCAACCAGAGCAGCGCGAGCGCGTTCATCGCATTACCAGCGCAAGAGGTTGATGCGGTTCATGTCGATGGTGCGACGGGACCGGAAGACGGCGACGAAGAGGGCCAGACCGACCGCTGCTTCGGCTGCCGCCACCGCGAGGGCGAAGAACACGACCATCTGACCCGTGTGATCTCCGAGCGCCCGCGCATAGGCCGCGAGAGCCAGGTTGGCGGAATTCAGCATGAGCTCGATGGAGAGGAAGATGGCGATGCCGTTGCGACGGGTCAGGGCGCCGAAAATGCCAATGCAGAGCAGCGCGCCGGCCAGTACTAGATACCAAGTGGTCGGAACCGTCACCGCGATTCCTCCTCGGATGAGTCGGGCCGGCGCGCCACCCAACTCGCCGCGACGATGGCCACCAGCAGTAGCAAGGCGATGATTTCGAAGGGCAGCAGGTAGGTCGAGAAGAGAAGCTCGGCCAGCGAGCGGGTCGCCACGAAGGCGGGATCGAAGGTCGGCACCTTGTCGCCCGAGTGCGCGTCCCAGAAGAGACGGGCCATGGCGCCGAAGAGCACCAGGGCGCCCACCCCGGCGAGCCAGACCTGGACTGGAATGCCGCCGGGATGCGGTCGTTCCCGACCGATGTTGAGCAGCATGATGACGAAGAGGAAGAGCACCAGGATCGCTCCGGTATAGAGCAGCACCTGGAGAGCCGCCAGGAAGGGAGAGCCGAGCAAGGCGAACAGTACCGCCGTCGAAAGGAGCGTCACCACGAGGCTCACCGTCGAATAGACGGGATTGCGATGCCCGACGACCACGACGGCGGAGGCCACTGCCGCGAAGGCGAAGACCGCGAAGACGAAGACCTCCATCAGAGGACTCCTCCCACGGTGAGCGCGGCGGTGACGATGAACTGGATCAGCGCCAGGGGAAGCAGCACCTTCCAGCCGAGCCTCATGAGTTGGTCATAGCGAAACCGTGGGAACGTCCATCGCACCCAGATGAAGACGAACAGCATGACGGCGACCTTCAGCATGAGGATCGCGAATCCGAGCAGCGCCTGGATCCAGCCGGCGTATCCCGCGAAATCCAATCCGGGCAACGACCAGCCGCCGAAATAGAGCGTCATGCCGAGCGCCGAAAGGGTGGTCATGGACATGTACTCGCCCATGAAGAACATGGCGAATCGTATCGAGCCGTATTCGGTGTGATAGCCGGCCACCAGCTCGGACTCGGCCTCCGGGAGGTCGAAAGGAAGACGGTTGGTCTCGGCGAAGGCCGCGATCAAGAAGACCAGGCAGCCGAGCGGCTGGGTCAGGAACTGCCAGAGATGCGCGCGTTGATAGTCGACGACGGCCCCGAGGTTCATCGAGCTGGCGGGCAAGAGGGCACAGACGACGGCGGTCGTCAACGCGAGCTCGTAGCTGATCATCTGCGCCGTGGCGCGGATGGAGCCGATCAAGGACCATTTGTTGTTCGAGCTCCAGCCCGCGAGGACGAGCGAGTAGACGCCCAGGCTGGCTAGCGCCAGGAAGAGGAGAATCCCGGCGTCCGAGTCGATGACGACCAGCTTGACCGAATGCCCCGCGATGATGACGTCGGGGCCGAACGGCAGCACGAGGAAGGTCGTCAGAGCCGGGACAAGAGCGAGCACCGGTGCGAGGAGATAGAACGGCAGGTCGACCCCGGAGGGATTGATGTCTTCCTTGACGATGAACTTGACGGCGTCCGCTATGCCCTGGAGGACGCCAAGCGGACCGACCCGATTGGGGCCGAGGCGATCCTGCATGAATGCTGGGATTCGCCGTTCCAGCCAGAGCATGGCCGGAGCGACTTGGAGAAGGGTGAAAACCCAGAGGCCGATCTTGGCCAGCGCGCCGATGCTCTCAGCGCTCACCGGGCCGCTCCCGCCCCGATTGCCGACTTGGCGAGCTCGATTCCGCGCGGCGAGATGTCAGACCACCGCAGGCCGTCGAACGCCTCCACTTCCTCGGCCATGAGGTCGAAGACCGTCGGCGCGGAGACCGAGGCCCATTGAGGCTCGAACTTCGCCAAGAGATCGGCCAGAATTTCGAGACCCGGGCGGGCCTGGGAAGGCGCCGGGAAGGCGCGCTCGAAGCGCTGCAGACGCCTTTCGACATTGACGAAGGTGCCATCCCGTTCGGCGTGGGTCGCGGCCGGGAGCACGACATCGGCGGCGCGGGCGAGCTCGGTATCCGCCCATCCCATGACGACGAGGAATTCCGCGCGACGCAGGCGCTCGACGACCGTTCGGTCTTCGGCCGCCTTGCCGAAGCTGGAGTCGGCGACGAAGAGGACGTCGCAGCCCGCAGCCCCGTCCTCGACGAGGAGCTTCTCGGCGTCGATGCCGCCGGGTCCGGGAACGAGTCCCGCCATTTCCGCCCCGCGGCGATTTGGCGCCGCGTCATGGCCGACCAAGCCACCATGGAGATTGGGGATTCGCCGGGCTTCGCCGCTGTCTACCCAAACGGTTCGATGAGGCGATTCGACGAGACTCGCGAGACGGGCGACCAGGAAGGCCTCTTCCGTCGAGAGGAAGCCCGAGCCGAGAAACGCAATGGTGCCCTCCGACCGCTTCGTTCGAATGGCTTGGAACACGGCCTGGACCGCGTCGCGCCAGCTCGCCGGAGTCAGTTCGCCATTCCGTCGCACTTGTGGCGAGAGAATTCGCTTCTCGTCGCGGTAGCGCTCGTGGCTGGCGCGCCCATGGTCGCACATCCAGTAGTCGTTGACCTCGGGGTTGAAACGCGGTTTGTAACGCTTGATGGAGCTGCGCCGGTGCTCGAGCGTAATGTTGCAACCCGCGTCGCAACCCGTGCAGAGTGAAGGCTTCTTGTCGAGGTACCAGACACGCTCGGCGAAGCGGAACCGTGTCGAGGTCAGGGCGCCGACCGGACAGATGTCCACGACGCAGGTGGAGAGCGGATTGTCGAGAGGTTTACCCTCGACAACTCCGACCTCGGCATGGGCGCCTCGATTGAAGAAACCGATCTCTCCGGTCTCGGAGATTTCCTGTGTGAACCGGACGCATCGGGTGCACTGAATGCAGCGATTCATGTTCAGGATCACGGTCGGACCGAGGGGGATGCGTTCCTTCTCCGGGTAGGTGCGCTTCTCCTCGAAATGAAAGCGAGAGAAGGACTGACCATGTTTGAAGGAGTAGTCCTGCAGGCCACACTCGCCAGCCTGATCGCAGATCGGACAGTCGAGAGGATGGTTGATGAGCAGAAACTCCATGATCGCGCGCTGCGCCTCGCTGGCGGCGGGCGAGCTCGTCCGCACGACCATGCCGTCTTTCACGACCTGGGTCGAGCATGCGGCCTGGAGCTTGGGCATCCCCTGGACCTCGACCATGCACATGCGGCACTGGCCGACGACCGAAAGGCGGGGGTGATAGCAATAGTGAGGTATCTGAACGCCAACCTTGAGTGCGGCGTCGACCAGGTTCGTACCGGCCGGTACGTCGATGGTCCGGTCGTCGATGGTGACGGTGGGCATTACGCGGCGGCTCCGAGATCGAAGAAGGGAATGACGGGAAGGGGATACCGTTGGTGGCGAATGTTGTCGCGGATCTCGTCCCCGAATCGCTGAACCAGGGAACGCACCGGCCCTTGGGCGGCGTCACCCAGCGCGCAGAGAGAAATGCCTCCCACGTTCGGCACGACGTTGGCGAGCAGATCGAGATCCGCTTCGCTGCCCTGGCCGCTCTCGATCCGCGAGAGAATCAGACGCATCCACTCGGTGCCCTCGCGGCACGGCGTGCACTGGCCGCACGACTCGTGGGCGAAGAATCGCGCGAGGCGGAGAATGGCGCGGACGACGCAGGTTGTCTCGTCCATGACGATCACCGCGGCGGAGCCGAGCATGGAGCCGGCCTTGGCGAGGGTGTCGAAATCGAGCCTGATATCGATTTCCGCGGGGCCCAGCATCGCGGCGGAGGCACCGCCCGGTATCCAGGCCTTGAGCGCCCGCCCCTTGTACATGCCGCCGCAGGAATCGAGCAGCTCGCGGAATGTCACTCCGATGGGGTGCTCATAGGTACCGGGCCGCTCCACGTGTCCGGAGATCGCGTACAGCTTGGGTCCCGTATTGCGATCGTCGGTCCCGATCGACTTGAACCACTCGGCACCACGCAGCAGGATGTGGGGGGCGCAGCAAAGCGTTTCGACGTTGTTGATCACGGTCGGACAGCCAAAAGCTCCGATGACTGCGGGAAAAGGAGGCTTGACGCGGGGTTGTCCGCGCTTTCCTTCGAGCGACTCGAGCATCCCGGTCTCTTCGCCGCAGATGTACGCGCCCGCGCCCCGGTGCACGTAAATGTCGTGGCGGAAGCCCGATTCGAGCACGCTCGCGCCCAGGACTCCGGCGTCGTAGGCGTCTCGAATGGCCTCTTCGAGGACCCGGGCGGCGTAGGTGTACTCGCCTCGTATATAGATGTAGGTCGTGCTCGCCCCGACCGCGTAGCCCGCGATGATGCATCCTTCGATGAGCTGTTGCGGGTCGTGCTCCATCAGGAGCCGGTCCTTGAACGTCCCTGGCTCAGACTCGTCGGCATTGCAGACGATGTACTTCGGCTTGTCGACGTTCCTCGGGACGAAGCTCCACTTCATGCCGCAGGGGAAGCCGGCGCCTCCGCGTCCACGCAGACCCGACTTCTTCACTTCCTCGACGACCTCCTCGGGCTGCATACGCAATGCGCGCGCGAGGCCCTCGTAACCGCCGCTTTCCCGGTAGCCGCGCACGGAGCGGGCTTCCGGACGGCCGACGTTGCGCGTCAGGACTCTTTCGAAGGCCATCAGGACAGGTCCTTGACGATCTGACGGAGACGGGCCGGGGTCAGGTTCTCGTGGTAGTCGTCGTCGATCATCGCCATCGGCGCGGTATCGCACGAACCGAGACACTCGAACTGCACCCACGAGCAGCGGCCGTCCGGCGTGACAACACCTTCGTCGACACCGAGGTCCCGGCGTAGCAGCTCCGCGAGCTGGTTGGCGCCCCGCAGCTGGCAGGAGAGATTCGTGCAGAGGCGAATGCGATGTCGTCCCACCGGCCGATCATGAAACATGTCGTAGAAGGAGACGACTCCCGCCACCTTGGCCTGCGGGAGTTCCAGCAGCGCCGCGACGGCCGCGATGACGCCGTCCGACAGCCACCCGCCATTCGAATCCTGAGCCAAGTGGAGGGCCGGCAGCAGGAGGGCTTCCGCGGTGGGGTAGCGGGGCCGGAGCTCGTCGATCTTCGCGACGACTTCCACGGGGAGCTGCGGGGGCTGGCCTGCTTCGCTCATCGGGGCGTTTCCACCGTTCGGCTTGGCAGACGAGTCGCGAGCTCGAGACCCCCTTTGCGCCAGACGTAGGCGTATCCGGCGACGATGAATCCGGTGAAGACCATCACCGCCCAGAAAACCGTCCACGCGCCGATCCGGACCACGAGCGACCAGGGATATAGAAAAGCCGCTTCCACGTCGAACACGACGAAGTCGATCGCGATCAGGAAGAAGGCGATCGAGAAGCGTTTTCTCGAGCGGTCCAGGAGTGGAAGTCCGGACTCGTACGTGGAGAGCTTGATACGGCCGCCGACGCGCTTGCCGGAGACCCACGAGAGGAGAAGCAAAATGCCGCCGAGGGCGAAGGCGACGGCAAGAGAAATCAGGACGGGAAGGTACGACTGTGGCACTCGTGAAGACTGTCACAAGCGCCCGCGGCAAGACAAGAGGAAGCGCCCGCCGGGCGGGCCGTGTTATAAGGCCAAACCGTGTCTCGAGGCGATGCCGTTGCGGTGATTCCGGCCTTCGATTGCGTGACCACCATCGGGGAGGTCGTGGCGGGGGTGCGTGACTTTCTGGAGACCGTGATCGTGGTGGATGACGGCAGCCACGACGGTACCGGGGAGAGGGCAGCGGATGCGGGCGCCATGGTCGTCAATCTGCCAGTCAACTCGGGCAAGGGAGTGGCGTTGCGCCGGGGCATCGAGGCGGCGTTGAGCGGGCGCCCGGATGCCTTGATCTTCCTCGACGGCGACGGCCAGCACGATCCGGCCGACATTCCGGCCTTCCTGGGAGCCTGGGACGATTCGCGTCCGGATCTCGTGATCGGTTGCCGACTGGGTGATCCGGAATCCATACCCGGGGCCAGGTACTGGACGAACTACATCGGGTCGCGGATTCTCTCGTGGATGACGGGACGAGACCTGGATGACTCGCAGAGTGGCTATCGGTTGCTCGGTGGTGACCTCGCGAGCCGCCTGCGCCTGGTTGCGGCAGGATTCGCGATCGAGTCCGAGATGTTGATTCGCGCGGCGCGTCTCGGCGCGCGTTTCGAACATGTTCCCGTGCGGACGATCTACAATGACGGCGGCAGTCACTTCAGACCCGTCTTGGACACCTTTCGCATTTCGTGTGCGTCGATCTACTTCAAAGTCTTTGACGATCTCGACGCCCGGACCTGATCCCCGCCGGGTCGCGGCGCCTCGCGAGGCGGTGCTGACGGTCGACGTCGAGGAGTGGTACCACAACTGCTGGGTTCGCGAATACGTGGACCCCGCTCAAAGGGCGCAGCTTCCCGAGGAGCTCGACCGCCTGCTTCCCGAGTTGCTCGATCGCCTGGATCGCGCCTCGAGGCGAGCGACCTTCTTCGTTCTCGGAGAGGTCGCGCGTCGGGTCCCCGGGAGGATCCGAGAAATCTCCGAGCAGGGACACGAGGTCGCGTGCCACGACGAACTGCACCTGCGGGTCGGCGAAAGCTCCGTGGAGGCGTTCCGGGATCGCGTGAGCGCCTGCAAGGCCTACCTGGAAGACCTCACCGGACGAGCCGTCGTGGGCTATCGATCACCGGAATGGTCGATGCGCCGGCTGGACAATCCACGCCTGCCCGTCCTCGCGGAGGTGGGATTCCTCTATGACAGTTCTCTGAGCCCCGCGGCGGGCGCGGGTGGCTCTCGGAACCCCGTCTACCCGAGTCTGCTGAGTTGGAGCGGATCCCGCACGTTGCACGAGATTCCTCCGCTCACCTGGGGCGGAGCCCTGCGCATTCCGGCGGGTGGCTGGAGTGGGAGGCTGGCCGGCGTCTCCGTGCTGGTCCGGGCCGCGGAACGGAGTCTCGCGGACGGCAGGGTGCCCCTGTTCGTGGTTCATCCGTGGGAGCTGACGGATCGCGCCTGTCCGGGTTTCTACGCGGGGCTGGCAAGATGGTTCCACGACGCTGGACGTGAGGGTTTCGCGGAGCACTTCGACGGGGTGCTCGATCGGCTCGAATTCCGCTCGACGTTGGCGGAGGTCGTCTCTTCATTGTCGCTGGCGAGCCATGACGCATGAGCTGCGGGGCCATGGGCGAGTGCGGCGCACTCGCGTGCTAGGATCCCGCGCGCTCATGACGGCTAGCTCCACGGACGCTCTAAAGCTCAAGCTCAAGCAGATTCTCGTCGAACGACTGAAGCTCGAGCGGGACCCCTCGTCCATCGCCGATGACGAACTCCTCTTCTCGCCGGAGGGATTGGGGCTGGACTCGATCGATGCGCTGGAGTTGGTTCTCGGAGTCGAGCAGGAGCTGGACGTGCGACTGGGAAACGAGGATGTCGCGACCGAAGCGCTGGAAACCATCGGTCATCTCGCCGCGTTCCTGCTCTCCGAGCACCCCGAGCTGCAAGTCCGACCGAGTTGAGCCTTCCACACCGATTTCCGGTGAAGCTGGTGGATCGAGCCGGTGAACGCCGGGCGGTGATGCTGGTTTCCGGTGGCGGCTTCTGGCATCGGGGCCGCGGTCCCCTGCCGTTGACTCTCGTCGTGGAGGCGGCGGCGCAGGGAGCCGCCCTTCTGCTCGGTGACCTCGGCGGGGCCTCGAATACGCGCTTCTTGCTGGCGGGAATCGATCATGCCCGCATCGACCTTCTGCCTGAGGCGGGAGAATCGATCAACGTCGAGGCCCGACTGGTGGCTCGAGTCGGCAACGCCGTTCGGGTGGCGGCGACGATCGACTTGGGTGGCCGACCGGCCGGCTCGCTGGACCTGCTGCTGTCACGACAAGCCTAGACTTGGGGGGGTGGTGCGAAAGGGGGGACTCGAACCCCCACGGCCTTGCGACCACAAGATCCTGAATCTTGCGCGTCTACCAATTCCGCCACTTTCGCGGCCGGCGCGATCCTAGGGTAGGGCTCCGGGAGAGTCAACTGAGGCCCCTGCGCTTTGCTATCGTGCGACCGTGCGACGCGCGGCGCTCGGGCTGCTCACCTGCCTGGTCCTGGCTGCCAACCTCGGTTGCGGCCCCGGGGAGGTCTCGCGGGCTGATCGGCAAGCTATTCAGAGCCTGCTCTCGACCTACGCTTCCCGCATGGCCGAAGCCTATCGGAAAGACGATCCCTCGCTCCTGGCGGAAGTGGCCACGCCGCGCGAGCAGGCGCGGGTTCGCAATGCGATCGCCGAACTGGCGCGGCAAGGGAAATCGTTGCGGCCGACTCTCAAGAGCCTGGCCGTGGAATCCATCGAGCCGGCAGGCGTCATGACGGCGGTCGTCAGTACGCTCGAGGTCTGGGACCTGCGTGTTGTTGCGGTGGGAAGCGAACAGACGGTTTCCGAATCCCTGGCGCAGGAGAACCACTTGACCTATAACCTGGTGGAAGAGCACGGCAAGTGGCTCGTGCTGTCGCGCACTCTTCGGAATTCCAGCGAGCCCTCCTGATGGGAGTTACGCCGACGGTCGCGATCGTCGGCCGTCCAAACGTCGGCAAGTCGACGCTGTTCAATCGCCTCGTGGGAGCGCGGCGAGCGATCGTGCACGACCAACCGGGAGTGACGCGAGACCGGATCGTCGCGCGATCGGAGGTGGGCGGCCGAGTGATCCAGTGGATCGATACGGGAGGCCTCGTGCCCAAAGGCGATCTGCTGGGTCTCAACGAGCAGGTCTATCTCGCCCTCGAGGAGAGTGACGCCGTCCTTTTCGTTCTCGATGGAGTCGAAGGCCTCACGAGCGCGGACCAACGCGTCGCGGAAGAGGTCAGGAGGTTCCACAAGCCGACGCTCGCTGTAGTCAACAAGAGCGACACCCGGGCGGCAAGAGAGGGTGTCGGCGAGTTCTGGGCGCTCGGCCTCGGCGAGCCGGTCACGATCTCGGCCGAGCATGGAGTCGGTATCGGGGAGCTCGGGGAGCGCGTCGCGAACCTCCTGCCTCCGGGCTCGCCGGAGGAATCTCCGGCGATGGATGAGGTTTCGGTGGCGATCGTCGGTCGGCCGAACGTGGGGAAGAGCTCCCTGGTCAATCGAATCGTGGGGGAGAGCCGCCTGCTCGTCTCGGCCGAGCCGGGGACGACTCGCGATCCCATCGACACCCGGGTTTCGCGATCCGAGGGACTCTTCGTCCTGGTGGACACGGCCGGGATCCGGCGGCGCAGCCGTACCTCGGGAGCACCGGAAGAGCTCGCGGTGATGATGGCCCGCCGCCAGATCGAACGGGCCGAGATCGCGGTCCTGGTCATCGAGGCCCCGAGCGGCGTGACGACGGGTGACCTGGCCGTTGCTGGAGCTGCCTGGGAGGCGGGCCGTGCCGTCGTCGTGGCCGTCAACAAGTGGGATCTCCTGGACGATGCGGGACGCGAGCGCCTCGATCGCAGCTGGCCGCGACTGGACGAGCTGCTGGCGGATCCTCGAAGATTGAATCTCTCCGCCACGACGGGACGCGGCGTCGAGAAGCTGTTCGAGCAGATCCTTGCCGCCCGCGCGGCCTACCGCACCGAAATTTCGACGGGCGAGCTCAATCGCCTCTTCGAGCAGTGGACGCAACAGCACGCTCCGCCGATCGTGAGCGGCCGACCCTGGAAGCTCTTCTATGCCACCCAAGTGGCGACCGGGCCGCCGACCTTCATGTTGTTCGCGAATCGCGCCTTGGCCAGGACACACACCTATCGCCGGTACTTGGAGAACCGGCTTCGCGAGGCTTTCGAGCTCAAGGGTGTCCCGGTCCGGCTGGTGGTGCGGCGCCGCTCGACTTAGAGTGCGGGCTCCCGTAGGATCGACTCGGAAAGCGATGAAGAAAGGTCACCGTCTCGCCGACGTCTGCCGGAAGCTCGAGCTTCAACCGTACGTGCTGCGTTACTGGGCGACCGAGTTCCCGATGCTCCAGCACGCGGAGGGCGGGGGGAGCGCGACGAGGCGATCGTTCTCCGACGACGATCTCGCGTTGCTGAAGCGCATCAAGCGTTTGTTGTACGAAGAGGGCTACACGATCGCGGGCGCCAAGAAGAAGCTCGAGGTCGAGCTTTCGTCGGCGCCCGAAGGCTCCGGGCCTCTCTTCGAGGAGAATGCTGGAGATGAGGCGAGTGATCGGGCCGCCGAGACGCTTGACACCTCCGCCGACGAGCGGATAGAAAGCCTCCGGCAGGGCATCGCGACGGCTCTGGAAGAGGCCCGAGCGATCCTCTCGCTTCTCGAATCCAGCCGATAGCTCTTCCGGTCGGGACGTGGCGCAGCTTGGTAGCGTACCTGAATGGGGTTCAGGGGGTCGTGGGTTCAAATCCCACCGTCCCGACCAATACTTCCAATCCGATTGAAGGGAGTCGCGATGACCGAACCGGCGCCGTCGCTGGCCGTGATCAGCGGAGCCGGATCGGGTATCGGTAGGGCCGCCGCTCGGGCGCTGTCTGGTCGTGGCTGGCGGGTGGCTCTGCTCGGCCGTCGCTCGGCGCCTCTCGAGAAGACGTTGGCCGACTGCGGCGGGTCGGGATGGTCGTTCGCGGTGGACGTTCGGGAGCCCGACAGCGTCGCTGCGGTCGCCGAACGGTTGGTCGAGGAGGGAGTGGCTCCGGACGCGGTCATCGCGGCCGCTGGAGTCGCCCGGGTCGGGCGCTTCGCGGAGCTCCCCGCTGCGGCGTTCACCGAGACCGTGGAGACCAATCTACTGGGGGCGGCGAATCTGTTCCGCGCATTTCTGCCCGCGATGTCGGCCCGCGGAACAGGCACTCTGGTGGCGATCGCATCGGTGGCGGCGCGGCAGGTGTTTCCCGGCTGGTCGGCATACAGCGCCAGCAAGTGGGGCCTCCTGGGCATGATCGGCGCCCTGCGCGAGGAATTGACTGGCACCGGAGTGCGGATCTTCACGCTGACGCCTGGAGCGACCGAGACCCCGTTGTGGGACGACGTCCCGGGCGACTGGGATCGCACGCGAATGATCTCCACAGAGGAGGTCGCGGAAGCTCTGCTCTGGGCGCTGGAGTGGAAGGGTGCGTCGGTGGTCGAGGAGATCCGATTGCAGCCTCCGGGAGGCAACCTGTGAGATCGGGACTCGATGTCCGGCTCATCCTGCTCGCCGTGACCCCATTGGCGCCGCTCCTGACCACCCTGCCCGGGGGGCGTTGGATTTTTCCATTGGCGGCACCGATCACCGTTTGGCTGCTCTTCGCGCCGGCGGTGCGGGAAGGCCGTTACGGTCGGGCCTCCCTGGCGGCGCTCTGCTGGGCGGTGCTGCTCAGCGCAGGCGTCATCGTGTTCACGGAGACGGTGCCCCGGATGGCGGGACTCGGGATTCTTCACGCGGAGCCCTATCGGACCGAGATGTTCGGTTGGATCAACAGCGGTGTGGCGCCGGAAAACGATCCGAGGCTCTTTCTGCCCCAACATCTGGAGCATTTGGGCGCTTTCGTCGTCCTGAGCTTGGTGTCCGGCGGATATCTGGGCCTCTCGCTGGGCGCTCTGCTGGTGGGTTACATGAGCTATTTCGTGGGGAGCTTCGCGGCGTCGAGCGGTCACCCGGTGGTCGGAGCGATACTCGGGTGGGTGCCCTGGTCGGTGATTCGCGTCGTCTCGTTCGTGGCGCTGGGATCTCTTCTGGCACGTCCCGTTCTGACGCGCCGCTGGGGCTGGTGGGGACGACGCGAGTGGCGTTGGATCACCTGGATTCTGATCGGTTTGCTGGCAGACATCTCCATCAAGACGCTTCTCGCGCCCGCCTACGGGCTCTATCTGCGGGGTCTGCTCGGTGGGGTGGGCTCTTGAGCTCCGGTTCGTCGATTGCGTGAGCCAACTGCCGCGATTAGACTGGCGGCCCGCTTCTCGGATCTTCTCCTAGCATGAGCCATCAGCCCCCTCCGATAGAGGTCGTCGACGCTCACGGCCTGCGAGTCGCGATCGTCGCCGCTCGATTCAATGGCGAAGTCGTGGAACCGCTTCTCTCGGGTGCTCTTTTGGCCCTCGATCGCTGCGGCGTCGAGCCATCGGATCGAACGATCGTCCAGGTCGCGGGAGCCTGGGAGATTCCTCAAGCCCTCGAGATGCTGGCTCGCCGGGGACGCTTCGACGCTCTGGTGGCACTGGGTGCGGTGGTGCGAGGGGAGACGCCGCACTTCGAGTATGTCGCGGGTGAATGCAGTCGGGGGGTGGCCGAGGTGGCGCGCCGTCACGGGGTTGCCGTCGGTTTCGGGGTGCTGACCTGCGACACCATGGAGCAGGCGATGGCGAGAGCGGGGGGAAGCTCCGGAAACAAGGGAGAAGAGGCGGCGCTCGCATCGCTGGATCTGGCTCTGACGTTTCGAGATATTCAGGGACAGAGGACGGAGTAACCTCTTTCCCGAGTGGGTAGTTGCAGAGGCTCTTTGAGCCAGGAAGGACGACGATCGGTGGGGAAGCGTCGGATGGCGCGAGAAATGGCCCTTCGGATGCTCTACCAGAGCGACCTTGGCGAGAGCACCTCGGCCGAGGTGCTCGCGGCCTTCGAACCTGCGGAGTTCCAGAACGACGCCGTGGAGGCGACCGGGTCCGGAGAAGAGCCAGCGCGCGTGAGCCGGAGGTCGAGGGCCCCCGTGGAGACGCTTCGGGAGGCATTTTCGAAAGCGCGCGAGTACGTGCTGGGAACCGGAGTTCACCAGGCCGAGATCGACGAACTGATCCGCTCGCAGGCTGAAAACTGGAGGCTGGAGCGCATGCCGGCAGTGGATCGCAATATCCTTCGCCTTGCGGTGTTCGAGATGCTCTACGAGGGAGATGTTCCAAAGCTCGTCGTGGTCGACGAGGCGGTGGAGCTTGCGAAGCACTACGGTTCGGAAAACTCGGGGCGTTTTGTCAACGGCCTGCTCGATGGTCTGCTCCGGTCGCACACCCTTCCCGGGAGCGAGCGATGAGGACGGCGATCGGGTTCCTTCTCGTGCTGCTCCTTCCGGTCGCTCCTCTGCGGGCTTCGGGACGAGTCGTGGCGGGAAAGGACGTGGCCTTCTGGCTGCCCCCGGCCGGCGCGGTCGTAGAGCCGTACGAGAACGCCGGCTACTCGCTGAGGTTTACGAATCGAGGAATCGAGGTGCAGACGACGGCTGATCCGCTCGAGAGTCGATCGCCATTCACGCGTCCGGCACGGTCCCCGGTTGGTGCCGTCGAAGCGGCGGCCTACGCGGCCACCTCTGGGGCGGCGGACGAATACGGCGCCGTGTCGGCGGTCATGGACTGGGTGGCAAGTCATGTCCGGTATCAGTTGACTCGCGGCGAGGCTCAGAGCCCTTCGGCGGTGCTCACGCGCGGCTCGGCCTATTGCACGGGCATCGCGCGGCTCTCGGTCGCGATGCTCGAGGCGGTCGGCATACGGGCCCGAGAAGTTCCTGGATACGTCTTCGGCGGGCTTCCGGACGGCAGGAGGTCGGGGTTCCATCGTTGGGTCGAGGTCTGGTACCCGGACCGCGGATGGGTCTTCAGCGATCCCGTTGCCTCCCACAACTTCGTCCCCGCGACCTACCTGCGGCTCGCCAAGGAAACCTTGGCCGAACAGCCGGGAGAGGGGCGTGTCCTGGAGCGGCGGAATGGGATGCGAGCCGTCGACCTGGCCCTCGACGTGCCCGATGACGTGCGGGTGCGGCCGAACGACGGTCGACGCACATCCGCGGCCCTGGTGGTCAAGCTACCGGGGGGCAAATCGGGGGAGGCGGTTCTCGTTGGGTTGGACGGTGATCGGCGATCGGTGGAGATCGCAGCTGGAGAGGGTCGTTTCCTGGGTCTGTCGGTGGGACGCTATGACCTGACGGTGAGCTCGGCTGGACGGCTCCGAGCCCACAAGGCCTTGGTCTTCCGCGCACCCGTGTTGGCGGAGCTCTTGATTCGGGCCGACGCTGGATCGGCCGTGGGTGGGGGCGAGTGATGAAGAGTTACGACCACGTCGCAATCGAGCGCAAGTGGCAGGAGCGTTGGGAGAAGGGGCGGGTCGCCGAGATCGATCTGCGGTCGGCTAAAGAAAAGCTCTACATGCTGATGATGTTTCCTTACCCATCCGGAGACCGCCTTCATGTCGGGCACGGACGAAACTACATCCTCGGCGACGCGGTTTACCGCTACCTTCGAATGTGCGGCAAGAGAGCTCTCAATCCGATGGGATGGGACTCCTTCGGGCTTCCGGCGGAGAACGCCGCAATCCAGCGAAACGTGCATCCCAAGGACTGGACGCTCGAGAACATTCGGGTGATGAAGAAGCAATTCAAGCGCTGGGGAATTCTCTACGACTGGTCGAAGGAGGTCACCTCCTGCCAACCCGAATACTATCGATGGAACCAGTGGCTCTTCCTCAGGATGTACGAGAGGGGCCTGGCCTACAAGAAACGAGCTCCGGTCAACTGGTGCTCGAGCTGCCACACGGTGCTGGCGAACGAGCAGGTGATCGAGGGCGCCTGCGAGCGGTGTGGGACCGCGGTCGTGCAAAAGGACCTCGAGCAGTGGTTCTTCCGTATCACCGAGTACGCTGAACGGCTCCTCGCCGGCCTGGAGACCTTGGAGGGTTGGCCGGAACGCGTCAAGGTGATGCAGCAAAACTGGATCGGCCGCTCCGAGGGGGCAGAGATCGATTTCGAGCTCGCCGGTGGAGGGGAGCCGATCACTGTCTTCACGACCCGGCCGGACACGATCCACGGAGCCACCTTCATGGTGCTCGCACCCGAACATCCTCGAGTGCACGAGCTGTTGGATGGCGTCAAGGGCCGAGACGAGATCGATCTCTGGATCCACGAGGTTCGGAATACGCCGCGGATCGTGCGAGAAGGCGAGGGGACGGCCAAGCAGGGCCGGGATACCGGACGCTATGCGATCAATCCCGCCACCGGAGAGCGGATCCCGATCTGGCTCGCCAACTACGTGCTGCCCGAATACGGTACCGGCGCGATCATGGCGGTGCCCGCGCACGATCAGCGTGACCTGGATTTTGCGCGACAGCACGACCTGCCCGTGCGTCTCGTCTACGTCACCGAGGGGGCCGCCAGCGACGCCACGGAGATGACCGAAGCGGTTCCGGATTCGGGACGCATTCTCGGTTGTGGAGAGTTCGACGGCCTGGACCCCGGCGAAGCCACGACACGAAAGTTCATCGACTGGCTGGCGGTCCGCGGCTGCGGAAGGGGCAAGGTGAGCTATCGGCTGCGGGACTGGCTCATTTCGCGGCAACGATATTGGGGCACCCCGATTCCCGTCGTCTACTGCGAAGCTTGCGGCATCGTGCCGGTGCCGGAAGATCAGTTGCCGGTCGAGCTGCCCTACGACGTCGAGCTCTCGGGCCGTGAAGGCAATCCGCTCGCCAGGCACGAGGCCTTCGTGCGCGCCGATTGTCCGAAGTGTGGTGGCGAGGCTCGCCGGGAGACCGACACGATGGACACCTTCGTGGACAGCTCCTGGTACTACCTGCGGTACCTCTCCTCGAAGGACTCGACGCGTATCTTCGATACCGAGGTGGCCAATCGCTGGGCTCCGGTAGATCTCTACATCGGAGGGATCGAGCACGCGATTCTGCACCTTCTCTACGCGCGCTTCATTTGTCGCGTCCTCTTCGACTTCGATCTCGTCGGGTTCGAGGAGCCGTTCACCCGTCTCTTCAATCAGGGCATGATCACCCATTTCGCCGAGAAGACGGGACGGGTCGAGAAGATGTCCAAGTCCCGAGGCAACACGGTATCGCCGGACGAGTTGATCGAGCAGATGGGTGCCGATACCGAACGCGTCTACACGCTCTTTCTCGGACCGCCCGAAGACGAAGTGGAATGGAGCGACGAAGCGGTCACCGGCGCGCACCGCTTCCTGCAGCGAATTTGGCGGGTCGCCGAACGAATCCCTGACGCCCCTCCGGTCGCGCCGTCGGACGACGAGCTCGACCGACTCCGGCACGTGACGATCCAGAGGGTCACTCGGGATTTCGAGCGATTCAAGTTCAATACCGCGGTCGCCGCCCTGATGGAGCTCCTCAACGCCCTGGCGAGGGCGGTCGAGGAGAAGACGGCGTCGCGGCTCCCGTGCGAGGCCGCGCTGGACACCTTGTTGCAGTTGTTGCACCCGATCGCGCCGCATTTGACGGAAGAGCTCTGGGAGAGAGGAGGGCACGTCATGACCCTGCTCGAGAGCGATTGGCCCGTCGCGGACGAATCGAAGCTGCGACGAGATCGCCTCATGTTGGTCGTCCAGGTGGATGGAAAACTACGGGATCGGGTCGAAGTCGAGAGCGGTGCGAACGATCGCGAAATTCGCGAGATCGTGCTCGCCAGTCCGAAGGTTCATGAGCACCTGGCCGGCCGAGAGGTCGCGCGTACCGTGATCGTCCCCGGGCGTCTGGTCAACGTGGTGACTCGAAAGGAGAGCGCTTGATGCGGAACCGCTCCGCGTTGTGGGCCTTGGTCGGTGTCCTGGGGATTCTGGCCGGCTGTGGATATTCGCTGGTGGGCAAGGCAACGAACATCCCTCCGGAAGTGAAGACGATTTTTCTCAAGCCGTTCGAGAACAGCACCAGCCGCGTTCAGATCGACCAGATCCTGACGCGGGCGGTCGCCGATGAGTTGGTGACGCGACAACGGTTCTCGATCGCCTCCTCGGAGGAGGCGGCGGACGCCGTGCTCGAGGGTACGGTGACCGGATTCGATGTGAACCCCGTGAGCTTCGACAGCGACCGGCGTGCGACGGAATTCGAGATCGAGGTCACCGCGAAAGTCGTCCTGCGCCAACTCAAGCCGGAGAAGGTGCTTTGGCAGAACGACCGGTATCAGTTCAGGGACAGCTACCAACTGGAGTCCTCGGACCTGGGCTATCAGGACCGTGAGACCCCGGCTATCGAGGACGCGGCGAAGAAGTTCGCCGAGTCGATGGTGACCGATCTGCTGGAAGGATTCTGATCGCGCGCTAGCGGGGCGTGGAGCGGCGGGCTGCCGCGACGAGCCTGGACTTGGTGCGGGCTGCCGTGTTGGGGTGAATCACGCCCTTCTTCGCCGTCCGATCGACGGTCGACATGGCTGCGGAAACGAGCCCCTCGGCGTCCGCAGAGCCGCTCTCCACGGCCTGACGGGCTTTCTTGACCGCGGTCCGCATATGGGATCGCACGGCCCGGTTCTTCTCGCGGAGTAGTTCGGACTTGGCGGCACGCTTACGCGCCGACTTGGTGTTCGCCATCGAATGCTTCCTCTCTTGGACTGCTTCTCACCCGCTGAACGAACGGCGGGCCGGAGCCGCGAACTCTACTAGCGCTGGCCTTTCGAAGCAACACCGAGGCTCTGCAGCTTCTGCCGGGCCAGGTTCGCCTCGTCGGAGTTGGGAAAGCCGGATACGACTTTGTTGAGCTGCTGGATGGCCTCCTGGCGTCGACCGAGCTCGAGCTGCGCGTACCCCTTCTTGAGGAGGGCGCTGGCCGTCTTGTCGCTGCGCGGCCATGTCTGCAGGACCCGGTCGTACTCCGCGATGGCCTCGGTGTAGCGCTGCTGCCGGTAGTAGCACTCTCCGATCCAGTAAACCGCGTTGTCAGCCAGGTCGGTGTCCGGGTAGGCCTCGAGGTACTGACGGAAGCCGAGCAAGGCGAGGTCGTAGGCGCCGCGAAGATAGTCGCTGTAGGCCGTCTGATAGAGCGTCTCCGGATCGGCAGCCGTGCTCGCTGCCGGCGATCCGCCCGCGGCCTGAGCGGAAGGCGTCGTCGCGCTCCGTACCGCCTTGAGGTCCTGGTTCGCCGACGCGATCTGCTGGGAAAGTTGGGCGATCCGGTAATTCGTATCGTCGAGCTTTCCCTGCAACTCGCCGAATTGGCCGGAGAGGTTTCCGACATCGACTCTCATGTCGGCTTCGGCCTTCAGCAATTTGTCGGTCTGCTGCTGGATCGCGGTCTGAAGTCCGGCCACTTCCTGCTTGCTCGAGCCCTGTGCCTGCAACTGCTGGATCTGCTGTTGGAGCGCCACGATCTGGGCGCGCAGGCTCTCGATATCACTGCTCGACACGCATCCTCCGAGCAGGAGGAGCGCGACGACCGGCACCAGGCGGCGAACCATGGACCTCGGGATTCCCGACGCTCGCTCAGCCGCTCGCGCGGCCCGTGATGAGGAAGTGAGCACGACGATTGCGCGACCAGCAGCCCTCATCGTGATCGGTGCACACCGGGCGCTCCTCGCCATAGCTGATGGTGCGGAGACGGGATGCCGAGACGCCGAGCGAGGCGATGTAGTCTCGAGCCGCATCGGCGCGCCGGGCGCCGAGCGCCAAGTTGTATTCATTGGTGCCGCGCTCGTCGCAGTGGCCTTCGATCGTGACCTGGAATTCCGGGTGAGCGTTGAGCCAGTCGGCGTTCTTCGCCAAGCGGGCTCGGGCATCTTCCGAGAGATCGGACTTGTCGAAGTCGAAATAGACGTCGCCGAGCAAGGCGTTGCTCGATACGAAGTCATTCACCGCGGCGATGTCTCCGGCCAGCGGGTTGGGAGTCTTGTCGACGACCTCCCCTTGTGTTCTCGGAGTGACGTCCTCGGTCGGCTGCGCGGGCTGCACGACCGGCGCGGGAGGCGCGGGTGGGGGAGCTTGGGGTTTCTTCTTCGCGCAGGCGGAGAAAGTCACAGCGAGGGCGAGGGGGGCGAGCAGAAGTATCGTCCGGAAGCGCTTCATCGCAATCTCCTTCGGCCAGATCCTAGGCATGAACGGCGGCGATCGTCTCGCAGAGAAACCTAACAGAGTGCAGTGCTGCCCGCAACGGATGCGCCCCGCTCAATGGAGGTATCCCGACCAGTCGGGAGCCCAGTTGCTTCCCTCCGAGGTGAGTTGCTCGACAGAACCCCCGTCGGAGGCATTCGCCGTAAAGATCTGGGTGCCGCCGGTCCGGGTCGATGTGAAGGCGATCCTGCGGCCGTCCGGCGAGAAGGTCGGCGCCTCGTTGGAGCCGTTCCCCGAGGTCAGCCGGTGGGCCGCGAGCGATACGAGATCGACCACCGCGATGTCGAACCGGTTGCGTTCGACTCGCGTGGCATAGGCGATCCGGGTTCCATCGGGGCTCCAGGAGGCCCCGTCGTTGTAATCACCCTGGAAGGTGACCCGTCGGATGTTGGCGCCGTCGACGTCCATGATGTAGATCTGGGGCGTGCCGGACCGGCTGGAGGTGAAGGCGAGCTCGCGGCCGGAGGGGCTCCATGCCGGATTGGTGTCGATCCCTCCCGAATGGGTGAGGCGGCGCAGATTGGAGCCGTCACGGTTACAGAGATAGATCTCGATGTTGGCGCCGGCCGAGCGGGCGAAAGCGACCTGTCGGCCATCCGGCGAAAAGGCGGGGGAGATATTCAGCGACCCGTCGGTGACCAGCGGGCTCTTGCGCCCTGTCGCGACATTGGCGAGATAGATCGCGGGGCCGTTACCGCCGAAGAACGAAACGTAGGCGATGGAATCCCCGGTCCCGCTCCAGGAGGGGCTCATGGAAATGGACTGGTGAGCGGTCAGGCGATGCTGTCCGTAACCGTCGTAGTCCATCAGATAGATCTCCTTGAACCCGTCTCGATCGGAGTAGAAGGCGATCGAGGTCATCGCCACACCCCGCTTCGAAGTGAGGAAGAGGACGATCTCGTCGGCGAAGGTGTGCGCGATTCGACGCGCCAGGTCGATCGTTCCGCGATACCGCTTGCCGACGATCGTCTGGCGACTCGCGAGATCGATCAGGCGACCTTCGAGGACGAGCTTGTCGCCTTCGACCTTGACCACGGTTTGAAGGAGCATCGAGGCGCCGAGTGAACGGTACTGGTCGGCATCCTTCTCCAGATCGCCGCTCAAGGTGAGGACCGAGATCTGATCTGGACCCAGGATGTCGAAGATCCCCGTTCGCTGGAGGTCTTTGCGCAGGGTCTGGTCGAGCTCGCGCCCGGCATTCATTGCCGTGCCGGGCAGCGAGGAGAGACCAGGCGGGGCGGGAAACGCGAGTGTCACGACGGGCACCTGGTTGCTCTTGTCGAGCACGACCGTGATGCCCGGCTGGGCGGCCGGCGGAGCCACCCCGGCTGGGGGCTTGGCGGCCTGGCCAGTTGCTGGAGGCGCTTGCGCCGCGGCCATCCCAGTGGACGCGAGGGCGAGAAACAGGCTGCTCAGAAGGGTCGTGGTCCTCATCGGGCAGGCTCCATCAACGGACGATCAGATTAACGCCCAGCGAGGTCTCGCGATAGGCGCGCGGCAGAGGGGGGAGCGGGGACGAGCTTTCGACCGCGCGGAGCGCCGCGAGGTCGAAGCTGGTAATGCCCGAGGATTGGGCGATCTCGACCTCGGTGATCCGCCCGTCTCTCTGGATTCGATAGTGGATCACGGCCTGGATTCCGGAGCCGACCGGAGGGCGCGCCCAGTTGCGAGAGATCTGAGCCAGCATCTGATCCACGTAGTAGCCGTAAGTGAAGTCCGGATTGTCCAGCGTCGCGATGGGTGCCGCCATGGCGAGGCCCGCCGCGCTTCCGGTCGGGGAGCCCGCATTCTGGGGTGGAGGCTTGGGCGGCTCGGGCTTCGGGACCGGCTTCTTGACGGACTTCCTGGGGGCGGGCAGGACGGGTGCCTGAGACACCGTCTTGGGCTTCGGAGCGGGCTGGCTGAGCTTCGGAGGCTCGGACTTCGGCGGCGGCTTCTCGATGCCGAGGCGCGCCGCCGGAACGATCTGAACGGCGACGTATTGGATCGGTGGTTGGCGGCTCTGCGTCCAGCGCGGGATGAGCCAGGCTGCCGCGATGAGAACGAGGTGGACGGTCAATGCCGCGATCACTCCGCGCCGGAACGAACCGGCGACGGGTGCCTCGAGACGATGCTCGAGAACGCGCGAAACGCTCTCGCTCATCCGTGGGATCGCTCCTCGGGGGGTTCGGTCACCATGCCGACCTTTTGAATTCCTCCCTTGTGCAGGATGTCGAGCACCGCGATGACCTTGCCGTAGGCCACCTCGCGATCACCCTTGAGGAAGACCGTCTCGTCCTCGTGACCACGCAGGAGAGGGGTGAGCACCTCGACGAGGCGGGTCGGGTGGATCGGCCGATCGCGGAAGTAGACCAGCCCGTCCTTGCTGATCGACAGCACGATGGGCTCTTGCGTCCGCGCGGGAAGGTTGGGCGCCTCCGACTTCGGAAGGTCGACGTTGATTCCGTGGTGGAGCATCGGCGCCGTGATCATGAAGATGATCAGGAGAACCAGCATCACGTCCACGAGGGGAGTGATGTTGATGTCGGCCAGGACGTCGTCGTCCTCGCCTGCCCCCGGGCTCAGGAAGGCCATCCGGTGAAGTTCCGCTCGGCGAGGTTGATGAACTCGAGCGCGAAATCCTCCATCTGGTCGCGCTGGCGGCGCAACCGGCCGGCGAGATAGTTGTAGCCGATCAGGGCGGGAATCGCGGCCCCGAGACCGGCAGCGGTGTTGACCAGCGCTTCGGCGATGCCCGGCGCAACCGCGACGAGGGAGGTCGAACCGGTCCTCCCGATGTCCTCGAAGGCGCGCATGATCCCCCACACGGTGCCGAACAATCCGATGAACGGCGACGAGGCGGCCGTCGTGGCGAGGAAGGCCACGCCGCGAGCCAGCAAGCGGGTCTCGACGGCCACTGCCCGGCGCAGACTGCGCTCGACGCTCTCCAGCGAGCGGATCTGGTAGCGGCCTCCCGCGCCGGCCCCCTCGCCCAGTGCCCGGATCTGTCCGTCGATTTCCGCATACCCGGCCTGGAAGACGCCGACTAGCGGAGAGCTCGAGACCCTGCCCGCCGACGCGCTCACCTCGCTGAACCGTTTGCTGCTCCGAAAGGTCTCGAGGAAGACGTGGCTTTGGCGCTGCGCTCGGCGGAGATGCGCCATCTTCCAGAAGAGGATGGCCCAGGACGTGATCGAGAAGAAGGCGAGGATTCCCAGAACAAGAACGGCCATCGGCCCCGAGCGGGAAAACGATTCGGAGAGGCTGCCGGCCGGCGTCGCGAGCAGCGCCGGAGCGGGGAGGAGCGGTATCGCGATGAGCATAGGATCGCCGGAGTTCTCGGCGCGGGGAACCGTAACATGCGCTTCGCCGGAGTGTCCACGCACCGCCCCACGGTACGTTGACTCCGTGCAGCTCGGCCGTCCTAACGTCGGGGGGAACGTCGGTAGGAGGTCGTACCATCATGAAGATTGCCGTCTGCCTGAAACAGGTTCCGGATACCGAGGCCCGGTTGCGGGTCGCCAAGAACGAGCGGTGGATCGAGGAGGAGGATCTTCCATTCGTGATCAACGAGGGCGATGAGTACGCCTTGGAGGAGGCGTTGGGGTTGGCTGAATCCTCCGGAGGCGAGGTCATCGTCTTTTCGCTCGGACCCGAGAGGGTCCGGGAGGCGCTGCGCAAGGCGCTGGCGTTGGGCGCGGCGCGGGCGGTCCACCTCGTGGCCCCCGAATTTCAGGGTGGGGACGCCCAGGCGACGGGGCGAGCCCTCGCCGCCGCGATCTCCCGCGAAGGATGCGACCTGGTCCTGTCCGGATCACAATCGGACGACCTCGGCTTCGGAGCGACGGCGACGGCGGTCGCGGGCGAGCTCGGCTGGCCGCACGCTTGGTTGGTGATGGGAGTCGAGGTGGAGGGCGAGGCGAAGTCCCTGAAGATCGTTCGCGAGATGGAGAGTGGCATCAACGAAATACTCCGCCTGTCGCTTCCTGCCGTCATCGAGGTGCAAGCCGGCATCAATCACCCTCGCTACGCGTCGCTCAAGGGGATCATGGCGGCGAAGAAGAAACCGATCACCGAGCCTTCGGTCGCCGATCTGGGTCTCGATCCCGCCCGTATCGGTCGGGAGGGCTCGCGACTGGAGATTCTCTCGGTCGGATTCCCAGAGACAGGCGAGGGCGCTCAGATCTTCGAGGGAGACCCCGCCGTCGCTGCGAAGCAGCTCGTCGAGAAATTGAGGAAGGAAGCGAGGGTGTTGTCATGAGCGGACGAATCTGGGCGGTGATGCAGCATCGCGAAGGGAAGCTGCATCGCGGCTCGTGGGAGGCGATCGTGGCGGCCCAGAAGCTGGCCGCTTCCCTTGGTGGAGTCGCGGAGGCCGTGCTGCTGGGGAGTGGGGTCGGCGCGTTGTCGTCAGAGATCGCCGGCAGCGCCCTGGGATCCGTTCGAGTCCTCGACGCCGAGGCCGTGGGCTCGTATACGCCGGGTGCCTATGTCGCGGCCCTGGTGGCGGCGATCCAGGCCGAGGCGCCCGACTTCCTTCTCTTTCCCCACACCTATCAGTCGAGTGAGTACGTGCCCCGTTTGGCGCAGGCGCTCGGCGCCGCGCATCTTCCCGAGGCCATCGGTTTCGCGATGGAGGAGGGGGCGCTGGTATGGAAGCGTCCCATCCTCGAAGGCAAGATGCAGGCGCGGGTGCGGATCAAGGGCGAAGGAGTGAGCCTGGTGACGATTCAGTCGGGCGCCTTTTCGGCCGACGAGAGAGGCACTGGCGAAGCGTCCGTCCAACCGCTGAGCGTCGACTTCTCGACGTTCGTGGCGGACCGCGAGATCCTGGGTACCGAGCAGGCGGGAGGCGAAGCAGTCGACCTCAGCAAGGCTGAGGTCATCGTGGCCGTGGGCCGGGGTGTCGGCGGCGCGGACAAGCTGGCGCCGATCGAGGAGCTCGCCGGTCTGCTCAAGGCGGAGCTGGGAGCCAGTCGCCCGGTCATCGACAACGGCTGGTTGCCGCGTGACCGGCAGATCGGATCGTCGGGTCAGACGGTGGCGCCCAAGCTCTATCTGGCTCTGGGCATCTCCGGCGCGATCCAGCACCTGGTGGGAATGAAGGGATCGAGCTGTATCGTGGCGATCAACAAGGACGCGAGCGCTCCCATATTCAAGCTGGCCCGCTACGGGATCGTGGGGGACCTTCACGAGGTCGTCCCCGCTCTCTCCCAGGCACTACGCGACGAGGCCGGTTAGAGCCCGTCGGACGTGACGTCAACCGCGGTGTCGCAGCGCGAAGAGCGCGATTCCCGCTGCGACCGCGACGTTGAGAGACTCGACCCGCCCGGAGAGCGGCAGGCGCCAGCGCCTGGAGACCATGGCTTCGCTCTCCTTCGACAGCCCGTGCGCTTCTGAGCCCAGGACGAGGACGAGCGCTCCCGCGGGGCGCTGCTCGGGGATTGGATCGCCAGCATGCGCGACCAGCCCGGCCCATAACGGATCGACGCTCGCCAGCCGTTCGTTGAGAGCTCCCACCGTCACGCCACGCGTGACCGGAACTCGCAGCAGGCTACCGGCTGACCCGCGCAGCGCTCGCGGATGATTCGGGTGGACGCAACCGGGAGCGAGGATCATGGCGTGCACGCCGAAGGCCTCCGCCACGCGGGCGATGGCGCCGAGGTTTCCCGGATCCTGGATCCGGTCCAGGAAGACGAACGTCGCATTCCCATGAACCGGTACCTGCTCGATGCCGCACCGCCTCAGGGTGATGACCGCCAGAGCGCCGCGTGGAGAATCCGAATCTGCGAGCTCGGAGAGGAGCGATTCTTCTACCAAGACCGCGGGCCGACCGAGCCGCTGCCTGAGCGCCACGCCTTGGGCGCTGGCCTCGAAGGCGGGGGTGGTCAGTACGGCGGCGGGGGAGAATCCGCTGTCGAGCGCTTCGGCGATCAAGTGAGGACCCTCGAGGAGAGCCTCGTCGCCTTGCTTCCCGCGCAATCGACGGATAGCCTTCAATGTCGCGTTCCGGCGGCTCGAGATCATGGCTCCGCAGCTAAGCAAGTTTCTGGAAGGATACCAGCGAGGGATCGAGGTCGGCGTCGCCGCCGGCTCACCCGAGGAGTTGCTGGGCGTCCGCGATGGCTTCCTGCGCTTCTTTCATGAAGGTCTGGAGCGGTCGGCCCCGGTCGCGGTCGTGCCGCATGAAGTCGAGCACCGGCATCGCGGTATCGCGCAATCCGATGTCGACGCCTTGGGTAGCGCGAGGTGGGCGGCGCGCGAGCTTGCGCGCCGACTGGAAGAGACCTACCAGTTCTACGTTGCCGGCGAGGTCTGCGTCCAGGATCTAGTCGCCGACGAAGGGCGACATCTTCTGTTGCGCAGTTGGATCGTCGTGATCGGCCCGCCGGGAGAGACCATCGGTGCGAGCGCGTCGCTCGAGCTGCCGCGCTCGCTGGTCGAGGGACTCGAGCCTCATGAGGTCGCGGTCAAGGTGCCGGGCAGCCGCCGTCGGGGGGGGCTGATGGCTCGCCTCACCGGAGGGCTCGAGACGAGACGGGACGCGGTGGCGGTGGCCACCCTCAATGCGCTCTCGACCCTTTTCTTCGGCATCCTCGAGAGCCCGCGCGGTTCGCTTCCGAGGCGACCCTGGACGCGCAGATCTCTCTGATAGCATCGCTCGCCGTCCGGTCGACCGCAGGTGGTCCCGGCCGTCCCCTAGCGAGGTTTCCGACCATGAGTGAGCGAGAGTCCGAGCTGTTCACTTCCGAATCCGTGACCGAGGGTCATCCGGACAAGATCTGCGATCAGATCTCAGATGCGGTTCTCGATGAGGTGATGCGTCAGGACCCCAAAGGTCGAGTGGCGTGCGAGGTGCTGGTCGCCACGGGCTTGGTGATGCTCGCCGGCGAGATCACCAGCACCGCCTCGGTCGATTTCATTGGCCTGGCCAGGGACATGGTGCGAGAGATCGGCTATACGACGGAAGGCATCGGCTTCGACAGCGAGGGATGCGCGGTCATGAATGCGGTGGGGAAGCAGTCGCCGGACATCGCGTTGGGGGTCGACCGTGAGGGAGCGGGCGATCAGGGGCTGATGTTCGGCTTCGCTTGTCGGGAAACGAAGGAATTGATGCCGCTCCCGATCATGCTCGCGCATGCGCTGACGCGCCGGTTGGCCGAGGCGCGCAAGAAGGGCGAGATCGAGTGGCTGCGACCGGACGGCAAGAGCCAGGTGACGGTCGAGTATCACGATGGCCGTCCGGCGCGAATTCATACCATCGTCGTCTCCACCCAGCACCATCCCGACCTTGCGCAGGAGGAGATTCGACGGGAGATCCTCGATGGTGTCGTGAGGCCGGTGGTGCCTGGAGACCTTCTCGATGAGAAAACGATCCTGCACGTCAATCCGACCGGGCGTTTCGTGGTGGGCGGACCGCATGGTGACTCCGGATTGACCGGGCGCAAGATCATCGTCGACACATACGGGGGCACGGGGCGCCACGGTGGTGGGGCATTCTCGGGCAAGGATCCGACGAAGGTCGACCGCTCAGCGAGCTACATGGCTCGATACATCGCGAAGAATCTCGTCGCAGCCGGCCTATCCAGGCGGGTCGAGGTGCAGTTGGCTTACGCGATCGGCATCGCCGAACCCGTTTCGGTACGGGTCGACACCTTCGGAACGGGCGAGGTCGACGAAGGAGTTCTGGAGGGGTTGGTGCGTGAGCACTTTCCACTGACGCCGCACAGCATTATCGAACACCTGCAGCTGCGGCGTCCGATCTACCGGGCGACCGCCGCGTACGGACACTTCGGCCGCGAGGAGCCGGGCTTCACCTGGGAGCTCACCGACAAGAGTGAGGCACTCAGAAGGAGCTCGGGCGCGAAGCGCGCCGTTCCAGTCACTGCGAGTTGAGCCGGGGCCCCGCTTCCTGGCGGCCGCACCCCGGAACCTGTCGAGCATCAGCATGTATCGGGACACCATCGTTCGTGTCCTGAAAGAGACGGCGACTCTCCTCGAGCTCGCCGGCGAAAATCCGTTCCGGGTCCGGGCGTATGAAAACGCCGCGCGCACCTTCGAGGGGCTCACCGAAGAGCCGCAGGACCTGCTCGAAGCCGGTACCCTGGCGGAGCTTCCCGGAATCGGTCCGGGCGTCGCGAGGTCGGTCGCGGAAATCGTCCATTCTGGAAGGTTGGGTCTGCACGAGGAGTTGCGTCGCAAATATCCGATTGGACTGCTGGACCTCTACCGGGTGGACGGTCTGGGTCCGAAGCGAATTCGCCTTCTCTATCGCGAGCTGGGAGTCGAATCACCCGCCGACCTCGAGCGGGCATGCCGGGATGGACGGGTCGAGAATCTGACGGGCTTCGGAGCCAAGAGCCAGGCGAAGATCCTGGACAGCGTCACCCGTCTCGGAGTCTACAAAGAGCGCCACCTGATCAGCGATGCCCTCGCGACGGCAGCGGCCGTCCAGGCGCATCTCGCGTCGTGTCGCGACATCTCTGCGATCGAGATCGCCGGCAGCCTCCGGCGTCGTCGAGAGACCATCGGAGACCTGGATTTCGTCGCCTCCGTGGAGAAACCATGGCGGCCGTCCGTCGCGGATCATTTCGCCCGGTCTCCCGGCTACGAACGAACTCTGAGCAGCGGCGAGACGAAAGTTCAGATCGAGCTCGCCGGCGGGTTCCGGGCAGACTTGCGCATGGTGGCGGAGCGCGAGCTCGCGAGCGCCCTGCATCACTTCACCGGGAGTAAGGAACATAACGTCGCCTTGCGGGAGCGCGCCAAGGGTCTGGGGCTGGTGCTCAACGAATACGGGCTGTTCCGGGGAAAAGAACCGCTGCCGCTGAGCAGCGAGAGTCAACTGTTCGAGCATCTCGGGCTTGCCTGGATACCACCCGAGCTCCGCGAAGGCATGGGAGAGATCGAGCTCGCAGAGACAGGGAGGTTGCCGCTCCTTCTCGAGAGTCGAGACCTGCGGGGGACCTTTCACGTCCATAGCAACTGGAGCGATGGCAAGGCATCCATTGCCGTGATGGCCGAGGCGGCGGCCGAGCTCGGCTGGGACTACCTGGGCATCGCCGACCACTCGCGAGCAGCGGCTTATGCGGGAGGCCTCGCCGCTGAACGAGTTCTCGAGCAGTGGGCCGAGATCGACGCGTGGAACGAGTCCGGAAGATCACCCCGGCTGTTCAAGGGGTCCGAAGTGGACATCCTCGCCGACGGAACGCTCGATTTCGACGACGATCTGTTGCTGGGGTTCGACTACGTGGTGGCCTCGATTCATTCCCGTTTCCGACTCGACCGGGAGGCCCAGACGGCCCGCTTGATTCGAGCCGTCTCTCACCCTTGCGTGACCTTTCTCGGACATCCGACCGGCCGGCTGCTCCTGGCTCGCGAAGGGTACGAGTTCGACTTCGACCGGGTCTTGGACGTCGCCGGACGCCACGGCGTCATCGTCGAGGTCAATGCCTCACCTCACCGTCTCGACATCGACTGGCGATTGCTGCGCGGCTGGCTGGCCCGCGGCTACCGCACCTCCATCCACCCCGACGCCCACAGTCCGCAGGGACTGACGGACGTGCAGTATGGCGTCGGGATCTGTCGCAAGGCCGGCGCGAGTCGGACGGATGTCCTGAACACGGACTCGGCCGAAGAGGTAGCTCGCTACTTCGAATCGCGGCGGAGGCGCGCCAGGACGGCCCTCGGTCGGTGATCGGGCGAAGCTGCGACGGCAAGTCCGAGGGTCGCGGTCCTCAGCTTCGCACGCCGAGGAAGAGATAAACGGCGAGCAGAGAAAAGAGGGTGCTCGGACTCCAGACGGCCACGGCCGGGGGCAGCGCACCCACCTCGCCGAGCGTCCTGAAGAAGGCGTACACGATGAAGAAGACCAGCCCGAGCGCGATGGAGACTCCGAGCCCGTAGAGCGCACCGCGGCGTTGGAGGCGGAAAGCGAACGGCAGTCCCACCAAGGCCATGACGAGCGATGCGATCGGAAAGGCGATTTTGTTTTGGAGCGCGACGTCATACTCGGGCTGCGGACGCCCGCTCTGACGGAGCTCCTCGACGTAATCGGCCAGCTGGCCGAAGGTCATTTGATCCGGCCGCCGGGCCTCCTCCACGAAGAAGGCGGGCCTTTCATCGAGGTCCACCGACACTTTCCCCGTGAACGGTCGGTACCCGAGTTGCGCCCGTCCGTCGAAACGACGGATCCATCCGTTCTCGAGAATCCAGCCGCTTGAGGTATGTCGAGCTTCCTCCGCGAAGAGCCTGCCGACAAGCCGCTCCTGGCGATTGAATTCGAACACCTGCAGACGCTGGACCGTCCCGCGCTTGCGGTCGAAATTCAGGAAGTTGTACATGAAGCGGCCGCGTCCCATGAGCCATTGACGATCGGCGCTGCGAGAGATCTGCTGAGGCGTGAGGCCACGCATCGTGTCGCGCGCTTCCTCGACTTTCTGGTTGGATGCAGGCAGGACCTCCGCCTGCAAGAAGGCGAAGAAAGCGCCGATCACTGCGGCGCCCGCCAGAGCCGGTAACGACATGCGATACAGGCTGATTCCGAGGGCCCGGCAGGCCGTGACCTCATGGGTTCGCGAGAGCAAGCTGAATGTGACCAGCGTCGTGATCAACACGGCCACGGGGGCGATGTCGTACGACATCTGGAGAGTTTGAAACTTGTAGTACGTGATGAGCACCGAAAGAGCCGGCTTGTGCGCGAGGATGTCGTCGACGTTTTCCGTGAAGTCGGCGATCATGAGCAGGCCTACGCCGGAGAGCAAGACCAGCCCCATGACGAGACCGAAGGTCCGCAGGACGTAGCGATCGATCAGATTGGGGAAGCGGATCCGAAGCCTCGGCAGGCGAACCACGAAGCGAGTTCCGGGCCGCGTTCGGAGATCAGTCGCGGACTGCGCACGTTGTCGCCGCCTGCGAATGCCGACGATTCCGAGCGCCCACTGAAACGCCAAATCCGTTCCTGCGGCCATTCTGATGACCCATCGAGAACGTCGCCAGGCGCGAGGAATCAGGCTCCGATCACGGTCCCGAACGACGAGCAGGGCGAGTCCGATTCCGCCGAGGGCGAAGTTCGGCAGCCACATGGCCAGCCAAGGCGATAGGCGTCCGGCGACCGCGTACTTCTCTCCCTGGCTGATCAGGAGGTAGTAGGCGACCACGATACCGATCGAGAGAGCGAAGCCCGATGACTTTCCACCGCGCCGATTGTTGAACGCAAGCGGCAGTGCGAGAAGAGCGAGAACCGGGCAGGCCGCCGGGATCGAGAACATCTTTTCCATCTGGACTCGAGCTTGGGCTCGAAAGCTCGGCGAATTCTTGGGACTCGACGCCGCCGCGCGCGCCTCGGACCAATTCATCGACCGGACCTGCTTTTGGGCCAGGATACGGGCTCGCTGGTGGGTCGCGAACTGATCCGCAAGCAGGAGGCGCATGTGTTGGTAGTGGCGGGTCTCGTAGCGGTCAGGCCGCGTGAGATCGTAGTTGTGCTCCACCGCGTCCTGCAGGTCGAGGACGACTTGGTCGCCGTCGGGTGAGAGCTCGAGGCGCCCCTTGTCGGCGATGATCAGGTCGGTGGGCTGATCGCTGGTGACGACGGCGTCGGCGATCAGCACTCCATGCCATTCGCCGCCACGCGGCGGAACATCGAAGATGTACAGGACCTTGCCCTGGAATTCGTTGTAGAAGACACGTGACTGGAACTGTGAGCCCAACGTCCGGGTCGAGATGTCGAGCAGCAGCCTCGTATACGTGGTGTTTCCAAGCGGCAGCAGATGCAGCATCAGATAGGTGTTGATGCCACCCAGGAGCAGCGCGACCATCATCACGGGACGAAGGATGCGATAGATGCTGATTCCCGCGGCCCGAAAGGCGATGAGCTCGCTGTCGGACGCCATCCGACCGATGCCCAGGAGAACGGCGAGCAAGAGCGACATCGGGATCGTGAGGACGAAGATGTTCGGCAGGGAGTAGAGGAGGAGCTTCCCGACCGTGGCGGCCGGGAGCCCTCTCTTGATGATCAGCTCGGCGAGGCTGAACAACAACTGGATGAGGAGAATGAAGGTATACACGAGGAGGCCGAGACCGAACGAGCCGATCAACTCGGAAATGACGTAGCGATCCACGCGGCGAAACACGGAAGGCATTCTATGTATTGGATTGCGCTCGAGAGGGACGGTTCTCGGGTGGGGAGCGCTGGGTGGGTCCTGCAGGCGGGATCGATCGGCGATGAGTCGCCAGAAGTCGAGGAACGGGACTGGATCGAGCGTCCTGGTATTCGTCGACGTCTTCGCCCGGATTCGATAGAAAAGGCGAACCGAGAAGTTGCGTGTCCGAAATTACGCTCTAATTACGCCAAGCCGAGCTGTCGCGGTGCTACTTCCTCGAGATGCTCCTGCCTATGGAAGCATGGCCCGGGCAGCCGGGATCGGCTGTTTCATGGTGACGTCGACGTGAACGTAGAGACGGGTCTTGCAGGCCAGTTGGGCCGAGAAGGAGGTGCGTGTTGACGGTCTGCCTCGAGCGGAAATATCGCTTCAGCGCATCGCATCGTTACCACCGACCGGAGTGGACGGCGGAGGAGAATCTGAGCCGTTTCGGTAAGTGCTCTTGGGCGCCGGGGCACGGTCACAATTACCAACTCGAGATCGGCATCGAAGGAGAGCCGGATCGCAGGACGGGCTTCGTCCTCGACCTGACCTGGCTGGACCGTGAAGTCACGAACCGTATCCTCGACCGGCTCGATCATCGCCACATCAACTCGGCCCTGGAGGGATTCGCGGACGGGGCGCAGGTTCCAACCTGCGAGAACTTGGTGCTCTGGATCAGGGAGCAACTGGAAGATCTCCTTCCCGCCGCCTGCCGCCTCCGAAAGGTACGCCTCTCGGAGGACGAGTTCCTGGCCGCGGTCTGGCTCGCCGGCGGGGGAGATCCTGAATTCCCTTGACGGAAACGGAGACCCGCTCGACAATCAGGGGGTGAGCGGAGGCGCGGACACCATGGGGCCGTGGATCGAGATGCAGGTGCGAGGCCTGATACTGGACCCGACGAATGAGGGGCCGATCGTGATCCTGCGCGAGGGGACGGGAGAGATCTATCTTCCGATCTGGATCGGCGCCTTCGAAGCCAATGCGATTGCGATGGCGGTCGAGGCTGTCGAATCGCCTCGTCCGATGACCCACGACCTCTTGCGGTCAGTTCTGGGAGCATTGGAGGTGGATCTCTCTCGAGTCGAGATTCACTCGCTCGATGAAGGGACCTACCATGCGCGCCTCCTCTTGCGCGTAGCAGGTGGTGGTGAGCGGGTGGTGGATTCTCGGCCGAGCGATGCGATCGCTCTGGCGCTGCGGATGGGGGCGAAGATCTGGGTGGCGCGAGAGGTTTTGCAGCAGGCTCTCAGCACGGCGAAGGCCACCGCCATCGACGATGAAGAGAGGCTCCGTCAGTGGCTCGAAAATGCGCGGCCCGAGGATCTGGGCAAGTATTCCATGTAGACTACGATGACACCTATAAGCCTTTATAAATCATGGTGTTACGTCCAATGTCGGCGCGCCGACACGAGCCTGAGGAGGCGCCTCGAGCAACTTGACGCATCGCGGGCGGTTCCCTAGACTCGGGCCACCATCATGATCCTCGCTATTACCAATCAAAAGGGCGGAGTGGGGAAGACCACAACCGCGATCAATCTTGCCGCAGCTCTGGCTTCCAAGGGTCTGAGGACGCTCTTGGTGGATCTCGACCCGCAGGCAAACGCCTCGATGTCCTTCGTCGATGTGCACTCCGCACCTCGAACGATTTACGATGCTCTGGTCGAAGATGACGTGCCGTTCCGGGACGTCCTCATACCGGCGGAGAAGGTGCCGAACCTGACCCTCGCGCCGGCATCGATCGCGTTGGCAAAGCTCGAGGCGAAATTGATGGGCGAGCTCGACAGTCATTTTCGCCTCAAGGACGCGCTGGACTCCGTGCGCACCGAGTTTGACTACATTCTCTTGGACACGCCGCCAACGTTGGGCATCATTACCGTCAACGCTCTGGTGGCATCGACCCATGTGCTGGTTCCCGTGCAATCGAGCTATTTCGCGCTCGAAGGCACGGACGATCTCCTCGAGACGATCGAGAAGGTCAAGGCGAGAGCCAATCCTGAGCTCCAGATCCTGGGTGCCGTCATCACGCTCTATGACCGTCGGACCCTGTTGGCGCGAGACATTGAAGAGCAAATCCGCAAGGTCTTCGGGGACAAGCTTTTCGAAACCGTCATTTCGAAGAGTGTCCGGCTCGAAGAGAGCCCCGCCTACCGGGAGTCCATCTTTTCGTTCGCTCCGAAATCGAGTGGGGCGTATGAGTACTACAAGCTCTCCGAGGAGATCTTGAGTCGTGTCTGAGCCTAGCCAGAAGTCATCGCTCAAGCGCGGCCTTCCGATCCGCGTCAAGATGCGCCATACCTCGCACTTCGTCGACGAGTTGGCGGCGCGGCACGAGGCGCCGGTCGGGAGGCTTCTGCCGCTATCCGCGCTAAGGCCCAATCCGAAGCAGCCGCGGGCGGAAATGGGCGACCTCGAGGACCTCGTCGCGTCGATTCGCGAGAAGGGCATCCTCGAGCCGATCCTCGTGCGCCGGGAGGATCCTGGTGTCTCGAGTTCCGGGGCGGACGACGAGACAGCGGGTTCACCCGGATACTCGATCATCGCTGGAGAGCGGCGCTATCGGGCGGCCCTGGAAGCCGGCCTTTTCGAGGCGCCGGTGATCGAGCTCGATGTCAGTCCCGAGGAGGCCCTCGAGATTGCTCTGATCGAGAACCTGCAGCGAAAGGACCTCACGGCCTTCGAGGAAGCCGAAGGCTACAAGGCCCTGGCCGACCTTCATGGTTACACACAAGACGAGGTTGCGCGGTCGGTCGGAAAGTCGCGGTCGACCGTAGCCGAGAGTCTGACCCTCCTGGCGATTCCAGAGGACCTGCGGAGGGCCGCGGAGACGATGGGGCTCCGGGCGAAGAGCGCCTTGCTGGAGATCGCCAAGGCGGATGGCCCGGCGCGTATGAGGGCGCTGATCGAGAAGGCCTCGCGCCAGGGCCTCACGCGAGACGACTTGAGGCGATCGGAGCGGCGTAAGGCGCAGAGCCAAGCGTCCGGCGCTCGACGTAAGCCGTATCTCTTCAAGTTCCGTTCGCCGGACCGCAGATTCTCTCTCAGCCTCAGTTTTCGACAATCGACGGTCGAGCAGGCCGACTTGATCCAGGCCGTCGAGCAGTTGCTCGCAGAGCTCCGCAAAGAACAGCGCTGATCGATTGTTCGAGGGAGGGGGCTTCGGGGCCGCCTGGCGGAGGGTCTGCGCGTGTCCATGGCGCTCGGAGTAGACATAATCTATCTTATCGGACTCTACATACACTGAATCCTCTCGGTCGGAGATCCCCTGGAAGGCAGCTTCTTATCCCTCCTTGCCGGCGGTGTTCGGGTTCTTGTCTGGGTCCTGATCGCCAGAGCCAAGGCCGCAGAATGCCGCCGACGAAGCGGTCAACTCAGAACGACGAGATTTCCTCGGCCGGAAGCACCGCCACCGCCTGGAACCACCTCCTGGCGCGCGCGGATCGTCGAGGCACCGGTCGCGACGATTTCGCCGAGAAGGCTATGCGGAAGTCCCCGGGTCACCCGGACGCGACCGATGGTGCCGGGACGGAGCGAGGTGGACTCGGCGTGCGGCGAGACGTGAACGATCCGGTTGCACGAGGTTCTACCGAGAGAGCTGCCCGCCTCTCGCCCGGGCCCGGTGATCAGGACCTCGAGCTCGCGCCCTTCGAGCTTCTCGGTTGATCTCGGCCTGGATGCAGTTCTGAAGAGCGAGCAGGCGCTGCAGGCGCTCCCGGGCGACGGCGCCTTCGACATCGCCGCCGAGGCGTGGCGCCCCCGTGCCGGGGCGCGGCGAATAGACGAATGCGTAAAGAGCCGAGAATCGCACCCGCTCGATCAGCGCGAGCGTCTGGGTGAAGTCCTCGTCGGTCTCGCCCGGAAAGCCCACGATGATGTCGGTGGAGGGAGCGACGCCTGGTCGGGCACGGCGGATGTCGGCCATGAGGTCCAGGTACTGCTCCACCGTGTATCCACGCCCCATTCTTCGCAGCACAGCATTGCTTCCGGACTGGACCGGAAGGTGGAGGTAGTCGCAGATGTTCTCGTGGAGCGCGAATTGCTCCACCATGCGTGGAGTGAAATCCCGCGGGTAGGAGGTCACAAACCGCAGACGGCGGAGTCCGGGAATCCGGGCGACGGCGTCGAGGAGATCGGCGAAGTCGGCGCTCTTGGACGGATCGCGCCAGTGATTGACGGTCTGACCGAGCAACTCGACCTCGAGGAAACCGGATTCGACGAGTCTCCGCGCCTCGGCGACGACGTCATCGAAGGGCCGGCAGCGCTCGGGGCCCCGGGTGGAGGGGACGATGCAGAAGGTGCACTTCTTGTTGCAGCCCTCGATCGCCGTGACCATGCCCTTGAATTGGCCCTCGCGCGCGATGGAATCGAAGTCGTAGCGGCGCTGATCCGGAAAGCCGGTGAGCGCGAATCTCCCTCGGACTGGAGCGCGCAAGTCCTTCAGCAGCTCGGAGAGCTCCCCCACTCTCGCCGGGCCCAGGACGAAGTCGAGCTCCGGGACGCGTGCCAAGGCCGCTTCTCCCTCTTGCTGCGCCACGCATCCGCACAGCCCGATGAGCAAGTCGGGATGGGTCTGTTTGAGCAATCGGTACTGACCGAGGCGTGAGTAGACCTTCTGCAGCGCCTTTTCGCGCACGCTGCAGGAATTGAGCAGAATGAGATCGGACGCCTCGGGATCTTCGGTCGGAACCATTCCCATGGCCGAGAGCTGGCCAGCCATGCGCTGGCTGTCGAGCTCGTTCATCTGACAGCCCCAGGTCTCGATGAAATAGCGGGACAGCGGGGTTTTCACCGCCGTTTGCGCGGTGTCGGGAGAGGCGGACTCCTCGTCTTTCACGGGAGGCTGCCCGGTGGCGGCTCTTCGGATGAGTCCTGAGTCGGCGGCGCCTGCTGGTAGACCTTGGGCTCCATGGGCTCGACCACACCGGGCTCGCCAGCGTCCTCGACCGTTTCGAGGACGGGCTCCGGCTCGAGATCGACGCCTTCTCGCAGCCAGCCAGGCAGCGCGCCGGCCCGGCGTCCTTCCTCCAGGAAGGCTTCGACTTGAGAGGGTCCCTGCGCAGCATCGTATTTCGCCTGCTCGAGATCGGCCAGCGTGCGATCCCACTCCGGCTTGATCTGCCCGTCCCGAACCGCTGGATCATCCGTGGAGTAGAACTGCTGTCGAAGCTCGTTCGCTTTGGCTTGGAGGACCTTGACGTTCTCGACGGCGTCGTGCCACTTCTGACGAATCTCCAAGCCACGATGCCGCCAATAGGCCTCCTTTTCACTGGCCTTCTTGGCCTCATCGGCCGTTGCGGTCGCATCCGCGCCCGTCTTGTTGTCGGGCTTGGCTATCGTGAGGACTCCGCCGGCCGCGTAGCGCGCGAGATTCTTGTCGGTGATCACGACCTTGGGGGTGACGCCGGTTGCTTCGGACCTACGCTGACGCTCGTTCGCCGCTGCTTGAGCCAAGGTCTGGGGTTGAGCCGTCTCCGGGGCCGGAGCCGAGTCGATGAGCACGACGGTGGGGTCCTTCGCATCCGGATCCACCGTTTTCTCGGGCGGCGCGGCAGCGGGCGGCGGCTGTGCAGGTTCCGGCGGAGTGCCTTGCGAGGTCGGTGGAGCGACCAGGGTCTGCGGAGGCACGAGTTCGCCGGAGTTGCCGGAAGCCGGCGGCTTGCCGCGCGAGGCGCACCCCGTGAAGACGAGGGTGGCCGTCAGGGCGAGTAGACCCGGCCAAGCGGCGAACCGGTTTCTTTCAAGTCCGGCCATAGCGGTCCTCGATCCGTATGACGTCTTCGAGCTCCGGCGTCGACACTTCGAAAAGCTCGCAGCCTTCGGGTCCGGCGGTCATCCGATGTCGGGTGGGAGGCACGACGTGGTAGGACTCCCCCATTCGAAGGGCGCGGCGCTGGAGCGTGCCGTTCTTCTCCACCTGCAACTCGATCTCACCCTGGGCGACGTAGAAGGTCTCGTCCTTGCGCTCGTGGTACTGCAGCGACAGCGCCTGACCCGGCTCGATGTGCAGGATCTTTCCCACATATCGATCCGTTTGCGCGAACAGAAGCTCGTAGCCCCAAGGCTTCTCGACTCGCCGGACCGGGAATTCCATCGTCGCCCCCGCTCTACCTTTCGGTATAGATCTCGGGAAGCTCATCGCGCAGGCGCTTCGCGACTTCGAGCGCCGATGGCTCGTCACAGCACGCCATCGCGACCCGTTTCAGATGAGAACAATCCACGGCGGAGATGACCCTCCGAAGCTTGGGAAGCGACCGCGGGTGCGCCGACAGACGCCGGATTCCCAAACCAAGCAGTAGCGGCGTCAGCTTCTCGTCGGCGGCCATCTCGCCGCAGATACTAACCGGGATCCCGGCGTCACGACCGTTGTCAGAAATCAAGCGTAGCATGCGGAGAATAGCGGGATGCATGGGTTCATAGAGGTCCGCGACCTGACGATTGTTGCGGTCGACCGCCAGTGAATATTGGATCAGGTCGTTCGTTCCAATAGAGAAGAAATCCACTTCCCGGGCCAGGATATCCGCGATCATCGCTGCGGCCGGCACTTCGACCATGATGCCGAGTCGATAGCTTCCCGCGCGCGGCACCCCTTCGGCGTCCAGCTCTTCCTCCGCTTGCGCCAGGGCAGCCCGCAGGCTTCGGATCTCCTCGACGCGGCTGACCAACGGGGCCATGATCCAGAGATCTCCGTGCGTTGCGGCCCGCAGGAGTGCGCGCAGTTGCAGGCGGAAGATCTGCGGGCGAGCCAAGGTGAGACGGATTCCGCGCAGCCCCAAGACTGGATTTTCTTCGAAGCTCTCCATCATTTCCCGGGCGAGCTTGCGCCCCCCCAGGTCGTACGTCCGAACGGTTGCGGGAAACGGAGCGGAGGCCTCGATGATTTTCCGGTACATCCGCAGATGGTCTTCTTCGCTGGGCAGGTTCGGATCGGTCTCCATGTAGAGGAACTCGCTTCGATAGAGACCGACTCCACGCGCGCCGTTGTGCCTGGCCGACTCGAGCTCCTCAGGGAGATCGATGTTGGCCATGAGCTCGACTTCGACTCCGTCCAGGGTGGTGCACAGGTCGGGCGCTGCCGAAACCTTGCTGGCCGAATCGGCTTCCCTGCGCTCGCGGCGGCGCAACAGATCGGTGCTCGCCAGCGTCTCGTCCGTGGGATGGAGCACGACCTCGCCGGCCGTGCCGTCCACGATGATCGGATCCTCGTCGGTCGCGAGAGTGGTTGCACCGTGTGCCCCGGCCACCGCGGGAATCCCCAGTGAGCGGGCGATGATCGAGGTGTGTGAGGTGCGTCCTCCGGACTCCAGGACGAATCCGACGACGTTGCCGCGCCCGAGCCGAATCGCCTCCGACGGTACGAGGTCATCGGCCACCAGCACCACGTCGCCGTGCACCTCGCTCACGTCGTGGTGGGAGATGCCCTGGAGGGCTCGGAGCAATTGCCGGGACACATCCTCCAAATCCTGGCCGCGCTCGCGAAGGTATTCGTCCTTCATGCTGGCGAAACGACCGGATAGCTCGAGGGCCGTCTCGTGAACAGCCCATTCGGCGTTGATCCTGTCCCGTTCGATTCGTCGTTCGATGGCGGCGACGAAGGTCCGGTCCCCCAAGAGGAGGGCGTGAGCCTCGAAGATGGCGCCGAGCTCGTCTCCGAAGAGCCGACCGATGCCGCTTCGGGTGCGTCGGATGTCCTTCAGGGTTTCGTCGCGGGCGGCGCGGAATCGCTCGACCTCGGATTTGATGGCGTCCTCGTCGATCGGAATCCGGAAGACCTCGATATCGCGGCGCGCGATCACGACGGCATGGCCGATCGCGACTCCCTCGGAAACGCCCATGCCGCTGAGCCGCTGCTCGGGTGACCGCGAGGGCGCCATTCCCTACTCCCCTTCCCCGAAGCGGTCCGCGAAGAGCCCTTGGATGGCCCGTTGGGCGGCGTCCTCGTCGGACCCGTCACAACGCAGGCAGAGTTGGGTCCCTTGACCGGCGGCCAACAACAGGATCCCGAGGATGCTCTTGGCGTCGATCTCCTCGCCATCCTCGGAGATCAAAAGCACGCGACTCTCGAAGCTCCCCGCGAGGTGAACGAGCTTCGCCGCAGCGCGGGCATGGAGACCGAGGCGGTTGACGACTTGCAGTTCCGTCTCAATCACCGCCCTTCTCCCCTTCCGGCAGGGGGCCGCGCTCGATCGCGCCGGCGCGGCAGATGCTGCGCCGACCCTTGATCTCCAACCAACGAGCCATTTCCGAAAGCGTTTGATGTTCCACTCTGGTGCAGCCGAGTCGGACCACCATGGGTAAGTTGACTCCGGAAATGACTTCGATTCGCCCGGCTTGCCAAAGTCCGAGGGCGGCGTTCGACGGAGTGTCGCCGAACATGTCTGTAAGGACGAGCACGCCCTCGCCAGAGTCGAGCGATTCAATAGCGTTCGCGATCTTGGCGCGGGCCCCTTCGAGCCCCTCGGTCCATTCGAGGGAAAGTGCACGGAAGTTCGGCAGCTTGCCGGAAATCGTTTCGGCGGCGGCGAGTAGCTCGTGCGCGAGATGGCCGTGCGTGACGAGGAGAACGCCGATCATGCGATGGCCTTTCCGAGGTCGCGATGGCGGATGTTCACCATCCAGCCCTCGGAGCGCAACATTTCTGCCAACTGCTCGCTCACCGCGACCGAACGGTGGCGCCCTCCCGTGCATCCGATCGAGATGGTCAAGTAACTCCGATTCTCCTGTCGGTAACGTGGCAGCAGGAAGAGCAAGAGCGCACCTAGACGTTCGACCAGATCGGGGAAGTCTCTCTGCGAGGTGAGGTACTCGATGACTCGCGAATCGGTGCCCGGTAGCTGACGCAGCCCGTCGATGTAATGAGGATTGGGGAGGAATCGAACGTCGAAGGTGAGGTCGGTTCCGCTCGGGGTGCCGTGCTTGAATCCGAAGCTCACGAGGGAAACCGCCATCTCGGGCTGGTGGCCCGCCTCACGGCCGAATTGGCGATAGACGAGGGACCGCATCTCGTGGACCGACCACTCACTACTGTCGAAGACGACATCTGCGGCCCCGCGCAGTTCCGTCATCATCGCGCGCTCCCGCCGTATTGCCTCCTCGACCGGCACATCCGTACCGAGTGGATGAGGCCGCCGGCTCTCCGAAAAACGTCGCACGAGAGCTTCCTCCGAGGACTCGAGGAAAACGAGCGTGGGTCGAATACGATCACGATCGACCGCACGCCATAGTCGAGGTGCCGCTTCCGCGAATCCCGCCGAGCGACAGTCCGCTACCACCGCGATCTGCTCGTGACCGCCGGACAGCTCCAGCGGTTCGGCGAGAAATCTCTCAAGCATCGGCATCGGCAGATTATCGGTGACGTAGTAACCGAGATCCTCGAAGCAGTTCGCGACCGTGCTCTTCCCCGAGCCGGAGAGACCCGTAATCAGGACCAGGCTAGCGGAGGCGGCGCTTTCGGTTTCGCTCAAGCTGGTCCTCCAACTTGCGGGCAAACTCGCGGGCGGAGTGAGTGCCCTGCAGTTTCAGAACGTGGTTGCGGGCGGCGATTTCGACCAAGTTCGCCACGTTTCGGCCCGGTGCGATGGGCATCCGAATAAACGGGCATGGAGTGTCGAGAATGGTGTAAACGGATTCGTCCAAGCCGAGTCGATCGTACATCTGCCCTTCGCGCCACGGCTCGAGCTCGATGACGAGATCGACGGTCTTACGGTCCCTCACGGCGGCCAATCCGAAGAGGTCCTTGACGTTGACGATGCCGAGGCCGCGCAGCTCCATGTGGTGCTTGATCGGCTCGTCGGAAAAGCCCAGGAGATCCCCGTGCGGGTAACGCTTGACCGTCACGCGATCGTCAGCGACGAGGCTGTGCCCGCGAGTCACCAGATCGAGCGCCGCCTCGCTCTTGCCGACACCGCTCGAGCCGAGAAGCAGCACACCGAGACCGTAGATGTCGAGGAGCGTGCCGTGCAATCGGGTGCTGGGAACCAACCGGTCCTCGAGGAAGTAGCCGACCCGCTGAATGACCAGCGAGGAGAGCACCCGGGACGAGAGAACGGGTACCTCTCGCCGGCGACATGCCTCCAGCAGGTCGTCGGGCGGCATGAGGCCCTTGGTGACGATGATCACCGGGATCGGTAGCGCCGAGATGCGCCCCAGGCGCTCGCGCCGCTCGTCCTCTTCGATCGTGGCCAGGTATGCGAGCTCGCTCTCGCCCACGATCTGGACCCGCCCAGGCTTGATGTATGCGTAGTAACCCGCGAACGCCAGGCCGGGCTTCTGCACGCGCGGATGGGTGATCCGATTGTCGAGATGTTGGTCCCCGCTCCGCACCGAAAGTTCGAGGTCCGCCAACTCGGCACCGAGAAGCTCCGAGACGAGGACATGCTCGGGAGCCTTCATGCGCGATCGGCGGCCTGGAGAGGCTTCGCCAGCGCTCGTGCCCGCACGCCGTCGCAGAAGGTGAGCGTGCGGGATCGCGGTCCCCTAGAATCCACCGGTAGGTTGCGCCGCCGCCCTGTCGAGCAATCCGCAGCCGCCAGAACCGTGCCTCGTGAGGGACCCGTGGACATCGTCAGAACTCCGGCGCGATCAGACCCAAATCTTCGTCTTTTCGCTTGTAGAGCACGCTCACCCGTGCGCTCTCCGAATCCAGGAAGACGACGAAGTCGTGCCGAGAAGACTCCAAGAGCAAGGCCGCCTCGTCGATGGTCATCGGATCGATGTCGATTTGGGAGCTCTTGACGATACGAGGCGTGGATCCCGAGCGAAGGCTCTCTCTGGCCAGCACGTCGACCGGCCAGTGGCGCTGCTCGGCCGCTTCTCGTTTGATCCGGCGCCCTCCGAGGACTCGCTTTCTGCGACTTCTTCGCGCTTGCGTGGCAATGCCGCTCAATGCTTCGTTCGTTGCGTCACGCAAATCCGGTCCTTCGGCTCGCGCATGGAGGTTGCCTCCTCGATGGGCCACGTTGATCTCGGCCGCGAACAAGCGCTTGTCGCCGCCGCTGGACTCGAAGGCGACGCGCAGCTCGATCGGAGCGAGCAAGTACCGGGTGGCTTTTTCCAATTTGTCCTGTACGAGGACCTTGAGGCTGTCGTCGATTTCCACATGGCGCGACACGAAGTCGATCTGCATGGCGGTTCCCTTTTCGTACGTTCGGGTCAGAAGACACGACGACGGTCGGCAGAGGATGGAAGCTTGAGCTCGTCCCGGTACTTGGCGACCGTCCGGCGTGCGATCTGGATGCCTTCCCGGTGGAGAATTCGCATCAGCTCACTGTCTGACAGCGGGTGACGAGGATCCTCGGATTCGATCAGTTGACGGATCTTCTTCTTGACCGTCAAGGAGGAGATGTCCTCGCCGTAGTCTCGGTCGATGCCGCTATGGAAGAAGAACTTCAGAGGGAAGAGTCCGCGCGGCGTGTGGATGTACTTGTTCGATACGACCCGCGAGACGGTCGATTCGTGCATCCCGATGTCCTCCGCAACGTCGCGCAAGACCATCGGGCGAAGGTAATCGATTCCACGGTCCAGAAACTCACGTTGTTGCTTGACGATCGAAGTCGCTACCTTGTAGATCGTACGTTGCCGTTGATCCAGGCTCTTGATCAACCAGAGCGCCGCTCGCATCTTGTCCGAGAGGAAGCTCTGAGCCTCGCTCGATCGTCCCTCGGCACGCATCTTCTGCAACATTCGCCGGTAGGCCCGGCTCACCCGCAAGCGTGGAAGCCCGTCGTCGTTGAGCTGGATCACGTACTCGTCACTCACCTTGACCACGTGGACGTCGGGCTCCACGTAGAGCGGGCGTTCTTTCGAGAATCCGCGGCCGGGGTGGGTTTCGAGTAGACGAATCCGCTCGATGACGGGCTCGAGCTCCGGCAAGGGAACGCCGAGCGTCTTGGCGATCACCGGGTACTGACGGCGCAGGAACTCTTCCCAATGCTCGCGCAGGATCTGGAAGGCAAGCGAATCCTCGGGCTCGCCCGACATCTTGAGCTGAAGCAAGAGGCTCTCGTGGAGATCCGAGCATGCGATCCCTGGTGGATCCAGGCGGCGGACTCTGTCGAGGACATCGCGAACTTCTTGCTCCGTCCAGGGCTCGGTCTCTTGATGAGTGCCGACCTCGCAGATCTCCTCGACCGTGGCGACCAGAAATCCGTCGGGGTCCAGATTCCCGACGATCAACTCCCCGATCTGCCGCTCCCGGTCCGCGAAGTCACCGAGATGGATCTGCCAGAGCAGGTGGTCGTAGAGATCAGGCTCACGAGTGAGGGTGTTCTCGATCGGTGGCGCCTGATGCTCTTCCCACTCGGCCGAGCTTCCGTCGTCGTTGCTCCATGTATCGGCGAGCCAGCTCTCGAAACTCGCGGTTTCACTCACCGAACCGCGGAGCTGCAATTCGATCTCGGGCGTCTCGTCACCCGCAGGTTGCTCGGCGGCATTGGGTTCGCCTTCCGCCGTTTCGCTCTCTTCGTCGGCTCCAGGTTCGACCTCTTCGAGAACCGGATTGTCCTCGAGCTCCTGAGCGACCACGGACTCCAACTCCATCCGGGTCATTTGCAGGAGCTTGATGGCCTGCTGCAGCGACGGCGTCATCACCAGACGCTGAGACAGCTTCAGAGAGAGCTTCTGTTCGAGAGCCATGAATCAACCGCTCAGAGGCGGAACTCCTCGCCGAGATAGATCTTGCGGACCTGGGGGTCGGTGGACAGCTCGTGAGGGCTTCCGGAACGCAGGATTCCGCCATTGTTGATGATGTAGGCCCGGTCCGTGATCTTGAGCGTCTCGCGGACGTTGTGGTCGGTAATCAAGACTCCGATTCCCATCTCCCTCAGGTGTCGAATGATACCTTGGATATCGAGCACGGCGATGGGATCGATGCCGGCGAACGGCTCGTCGAGGAGGATGAATGCCGGGCTGATCGCGAGCGCGCGGGCGATCTCGACGCGCCTTCGCTCTCCTCCGGAGAGCATGTAACCGAGGCTTTCGCGTACCCTCTGCAGCTTGAAGTCTTCAAGCAGGCGATCGATGCGTCGCTCCTGCTCGGCGTGAGAGAGGTCGAGGGTCTCGAAGATGGCGCGCAGGTTGTCCGAAACGGTCATCCGCCGGAAGATCGATGGCTCCTGGGGAAGGTAGCTGATGCCGCGCTGCGCCCGAAGGTACATCGGCAGCGAGGTGATGTCATCTTCTCCGAGGTGGACGGTGCCTTCGTCCGGAGGCGTGATTCCGACGACCATGTAGAAAGTGGTTGTCTTACCGGCACCGTTCGGGCCCAGCAGGCCCACGACTTCACCGCCGGAGATCTCGATGGAAACGCCGTCCACGACAGCCCTTCCACGGTAGACCTTGCGGAGATCGCGGGTGCGCAGACAGGTTCCGAGCGCGCTCACGAATCCTCGCTGAGGATCTTCGCCGATCCGGTCGCCACGTCGAAGAGCGCTCTGCGGCCTTTCAGAAGGGATCCGTTGAGGTCGCGAATGGTGACCGGCGTTCCAGTCACGATGACGCTCTTCTTGTCGAGCTCGTAGTCGGCGTCGTCACCCGTCACGATGCGTCCGGTGGTCTTGTCCTGGAGCCGGACCTCGCCCGTTGCGAGCATTCGTTGAGCGCGGCGCTCGGAATCCAGAAGAACCTCGACCTCCTGAGCCGCCAGCTCACGACTCTGCTGTTTCACCCGCACATTTCCACTGTAGCGAAGCTTTCCGCTCTCTCGTCCGTAGACCAACTTGTCGCCCGTGGCCACCGTGAGGTTGTTTCCCCCGTCTCCAGCTGATTCGGCGTCCTTCCAGATGGTCCGTACTTTGCCCGTCGCGGTGGCTCTTCCCGCCACCTCGTCTCCTTCGAGGCGATCCGCGAAGAGAAGGCTGGCGCCTTGGGCGGCTTGAACTCCGCCCACGAACAGGTAGCCCCGCGGCTGCAGAATGAACGTAGCGCTATCGGATTGGACGTGAACGGGCTCGCGGGGCGCCGAGGATGAGCTCGATGCATCGGGCAACGGGCTCGACTCGGGCTTGAACGTGGCGAGGACCCCGCCGGTGCCGGTCACTTCTCCAGACTTTCGGTCGTACTCGATGCGTGGCGCCGTCATCTCGTCGTCCGAAGCATTGCGTGCGCGGGCCGGCGATCCGGTGAGTTGGAGGTGCTCTCCACCGCGCGCGAGGACGGCCAGTTGGCCGCCGGCCGTGATGTCGCCGTCCTGGAGCACCACGCTTCCCTCGATCTGGGCGCTCTCGAGGGTTCGCGCAGTCCCGATCGCCGCCACGAGCCGGTCGCCACGAATGACTCGAGCCGGATGATCAGGTGCGCGCTCCTCGAGCAGAACTCCGCCCGAGGCGCGCGCCTCCGAGGGCTTGCCGGCCGCAAAGTCGAGCTCGATCTCAGGCGCCGAGATCGTCTTGACTGGAGCCTCCGATGTCTCGAACCGGACGCTGGCGGGGTCCTTGTTGGATTCTCCGTGGAGGCGAATGCGAGTCGGCTCGTCGACCGAGTCGTCGAATGCCGCCTCGAGCGACCGGCCAGCGAAGGTTGCCTGCCCTCCGTCGGCTCCCCGCAACGCGCCCGTTACTTCTCCGCTCGCCGAAGCCGACTCGATGTCGCCCTGATCGTCGCGAAGAATCGCGTGAACCTGGTGGCCTCGCAGGATGTTGTCTCCCCAGTGGAGCTGGACGCGGCCTTGGGCATCGATGGTTCGTGCATCCTTTTCCCAAGTGGCTTGCCCGGCGTCGAGAAATGACTTCGTTCGGTCGGGAGAGTCGCCGGTTTCCAGGTGGACCTTGCCATTCAGGTGGAGGCGGTCGTCCTTGAGGTCGAAGCGCAGGTGGTCAGCCGCTCCGGTGAATGACTCCACCCGCCGGAAGTGCACCCTCCGGCCTCGAGAAACGACGATCCGGCCGCCACCGACCAGATCGAGCCGGTCCGCGTCGACGTTCCAACCCACTCCTCCGGTGAGGTGTACATCCCCGATCAGCTGCGCGTCGTGGGTGTCTGGGTCATAGTTCGCTCGGCGGCTGGCGACATGGTACGGCTCGCCGTCTCGATACAGCTCGAGCTGTACCCCTGAGAGTGCGATCTTGCCTTGCCGATCGGTCGTGAAGCGCTTCCCTTTGAGGCGAAACACGGGCTTGCCCGCCACCTGTTGTTCGTAGTCGAAGCCCTCGCTGAGAACGGCAGCTTCGTGCTCGCCGTCGCGCTTACCCTTCCCGCTCCTCGCCTTCTCACCGCCCGCAGTGGTGGACGGCTTCACGATCGGGGCGGGCTGGCTCGAGCGTCCGAGCACGAACAGGGCCACCACCGCTACGACGAGAAGGACCATCGCCGCCAGCAGGGCACGGCGAATGGCACGGATGGGTGGCCCGGAGCGACGTCTCGGCACGCTGGGCATTCTAGTCGTTCCGGGTTGCGCTTCCGGGTCGCAGGTCGCAGAGGCGGAGCCGGACTCCACGATAGCGATCCCTCTCCACCGCGGCCAAGAGCTCGAAGTGTTCCGGCAGTTCCGTGGTCGCGCGCCGGTTCCATCCCCATGCCACGACAGGTCGCACCTCGCCCGAGACCGGATCGACCACGTCGAAGGCCAAGTGCCCGTCGCCGAAGCTGCGTGGCGAGCCCGTGAGCCGGCACGGTCCGAAGCGAAAGATCGGTTCCGGGTTACCGGCCCCCTGGGGTTCCAGGGCGTCCACGACGCCGAGGAGCGCCGGACCCACGTCGGCCAGAGGGAGCGGCAGGTCGTAGCGCTGCTCTGGCTGCCGCAACTCGGGCAGCCAGGCCATCCCGGCCTCCTGCCAAGCCTCGCGGAGCTCTTCGAGGCGGTCTGCCCGCGCCGTGAGCCCGATCGCCTGGGCATGGCCACCGAAGCGCTCCAGCCGGCCCGAGGTCGGCCGCAGGAGGTCGTGCAGCGGGAGGTTCCCGACGCTTCGGCCGGAGCCCACCGCGAGGTCACCGTCGACCGACAGGAGAATGGTGGGGCGATGGAACTCTCTCGCCAGCCGGGCCGCCGCGATACCGAGAACACCGCGATGCCAGGTCGGGCTCCACGCGACCAGGACCGCGGGCGGATCACCGGTGAGGGCGAGCGCGCTCCGTGCCTCGGCGAGGACCCTCTTCTCGAGTCGCTGCCGGTCTCGGTTCCGCTGTTCCAGGCGCTGTGCCAGCTCCACCGCGCGGCTCTCGTCGCGACACAGGAGGAGCTCGAGCGCTTCGTCGGCCGAGGTCAGGCGCCCGGCCGCGTTGAGCCGAGGCGCCACCCGGAAGGCGATATCGGAGGCGCGCGGTGCCCCGTTCACTCCGGAGACCCGGAGTAATGCGCGCAATCCCGGCGAGCGCACGGATCCGAGCGCGTCGAGGCCCAAGGCGGCGATGACTCGGTTGTCGCCGGTCAGTGGGGCGACGTCCGCGATGGTGCCGAGGCAGGCGACTCGAAGCAGGGACTTCCATGCCATCCGACGCTGGCGATGCGCCAGGATTTGGGCACAGAGACGAAGCACCAGGCCTGCCGTGGTGAGGTCGGCGACACCTTCTCCCCGCGTGCCCAGGCGCGGGTTCACCAGCATGGCGCGAGGCTGCGACGAGTGCTCCGGAAGATGGTGATCGACGACGATGAGCTCGATACCGCGGCGGCCAGCCTCCTCCATCGCATCCACCGCGTTGGTTCCACTGTCGAGTGCCACGAGGATGCCGCAGCCGAGGACCCGAGCCTGGTCGACGTGGGCCTTCTGAAGGCCGTAGCCCTCTCCGTCGCGTCGCGGGAGGTGGGTCGTTACGTCGGCCCCGCAGCTTCTCAAGACGGCGGCCAGCATGGCGGTCGAAGTCACGCCATCGACGTCGTAATCACCCACCACGAGTATCCGTTCGCCGAGCTCCGTCGCGCGGCTCAACCGCTCGCTCGCCTCCGCGAGACCGGGCAGGCTCTCGGGCGGCGCGAGGTGGTCGAGGACCGGGTTCAGGTAGCGGTCAGCCTGACTTGCCGTGCGGATGCCCCGGAGCGCCATGAGCTCGGCCAGCGGCGACGCGAAGCCGGCCTCGACCAGTGCGCCCGCGGCGGGGGGCACCGTTTGAGCGACCCAGCGTCTCTGCACGAAAGTTCAGCTCTCGACGTAGACGCCGAGCGAGCGGAACTTGCGATACCGCTCGGTGAGGAGGCGGTCGATGGGGATCTCCGCCAGATCGCCGAGCGTCGACTCGACGGCGTCGCCGACCCGCTCGATCGCGCCTCGCGGATCCGCATGGGCGCCACCCAGCGGCTCGGCCACGATCTGGTCGATGACGCCGAGCTCGCGCAGGTCGGGCGCGGTCACCTTCATGGCCTCCGCGGCGGCGCTCTTCATGCCTTGATCCTTCCAGAGGATCGCCGCGCAGCCCTCCGGCGAGATCACCGAGTAGATGGCGAACTCGAGCATCAGGACGCGGTCTCCCACGCCGAGAGCGAGAGCGCCTCCGCTACCGCCCTCCCCGGTCACGGTCACCACGATCGGCACGGCGAGACCGGCCATCTCGATCAAGTTCCGCGCGATCGCTTCCGCCTGTCCGCGCTCCTCCGCATCCATGCCGGGGTAGGCCCCGGGTGTATCGACGAAGCTCAGGATCGGGCGATGGAAACGTTCGGCGAGGCGCATGACGCGCAGTGCCTTGCGGTAGCCCTCGGGTCGCGGTTGCCCGAAATTGTGCACGATGCGACCCTTTGTGCCACGCCCCTTCTGGTGTCCGACCACGGCCACTTCGCGGCCGCGGAACCGGGCCAGGCCAGCGACGATCGCGGGGTCGTCGGAATAGGCCCGATCTCCGTGGAGCTCGATCCACTCCTCCATCAAGCCCTCGATGTAGTCGAGGACGTGCGGACGCTCGGGATGCCGCGCCACGAGAGTCTTCTGCCAGCGATCGAGCTTCGAGTAGATCTCCCGGGTCTGCTTCGCCAACTCGGCTCTCAGGCGCTCCAGTTCCTTCTGTCGGCCTGCCGCCTCGGGATACCCCTCGAGCTCTTCGATCTGGCGGCGCAGTTCCGCTAGCGGCTCTTCGAATTGGTTTTCGGCGACCGTCATGGCGGCGGGACGTTACCAGGGGCCCGAAAACAGCGTCAAACGCCTAGAGGAGTTGATAGGGATCAATGTCCACCACGAGGTCCGGCTCGGTTCGGCCAACGAGTGCACCCCGGACCGCGGCGCGGATCTGGGCTCCCGAGGGCGAGCGCAAGATGAGCTGGAACCGCCACTCGCCTTTGAGGCGCTCGAGTGGAGCTGGCGCGGGCCCTGTCAGGCGAATGCTTCCGGCTCCAGGATGGCCCTCGATCCGGGCTGCGAGATCGCGGATCCTGTCGAAGCCTCGGTCGCGATTTCGATCGCGAACCAGAACCAGGGCCATGCGAGTGAAAGGCGGGTAGTCGAACATCTTGCGGAATCGCATCTCCTGTTCGACGTAGGCCTCGTCGTCGTGCCGGAGCGCCGCCTGGATCGCATAGTGTTCTGGATGGTAGGTCTGAAGCACCACTCTGCCGGGGCTCTCACCACGCCCCGCGCGACCGGCGAGCTGAGTCAGAAGCGCGTAGGTGCGCTCCACGGCGCGAAAGTCGGGAAACCCGAGATAGGCGTCGGCGGACAGAACCGCCGTCAAGGTGACGCCCTCGAAATGGTGCCCCTTGGAGAGCATCTGCGTGCCGACGAGAATGCGAGTCTCGCCGGCTGCGAAGCTCTGGAGGATGGTGGCTGGGCCTCCGACTCGGCGGGCCGAATCTCGATCGAGGACTCCGATCCGTATCCCAGGAAAGAGCTTCCCCAGCTCCTCTTCCACCCGCTCGGTTCCGGATCCGATGGGCTCCAGAGCCCCGCCTCCACAGCTCGGGCAGGTCTCGGGTACGGGAATCTGAGCATTGCACCAGTGGCAGTCCAGGCGAGCCGACCGCCGATGGAGCGTGCGCGGCAATCCACATGCGGCGCAGCGAAAGTCCTCGCCGCAAGCCCGGCAGAGCAACAGCGGCGCATAGCCCCTCCGGTTGCGCAGGAGGATGGCTTGACGGCCGCTCTCCAAGGTCGACTCGATCTCCTGGAGGAGCCGCTCGGAGAAAAGCAGCTCTCCGGGTCGCCCGATCTTGGGCTCGCTCCGCAGGTCGACGAGGATGCCCTCGGGAAGCCGTGCGGTGCCGATTCGTCGACGCAAGCTCAGGCGGCGGACGGCACCCCGTTCGACCGCGTACCGCGCCTCGGCGCTGGGGGTGGCCGAAACCAGGAGCACGGTCGCCGAGGTGGAACGGCCGCGCACCAGAGCGAGGTCACGCCCGTGGTACCGAGGCGTTGTTTCCTGCTTGTAGGCTCCGTCCTGCTCTTCATCGACCACGATCAGACCGAGGTCGACCAGGGGCGCGAAGAGCGCAGACCGGGGGCCCACCACCACCCGCGCTTCTCCGCTCCGGATCCGGTTCCATTCCTGGTTTCGCTCGGAGCGGCCGAGCGCCGAGTGAAGCACCGCCAGGCGATCACCGAACCGGTCCTTGGCGGCGCGCGCCAACGCCGGAACGAGAGCGATTTCGGGGACGAGGACGACGGTCGATCGGCCCTGCTCGAGGGTCGCCTGCGCCGCCCTCAGGTAGACCTCGGTCTTGCCGGATCCGGTGACACCTTGCAGCAGGAAGCGGGAGAACTGGCGCGTGGAGACGGCCTCGACGAGCGCGGCCAGGGCGCTCTGCTGATCGTCCTGCAAGACGATCTCTCGGGCTGGAGCTTCACTCCCGCGGAGGAGATGCCGGCCCAGGTCCTGGCGCTCTGGTTGCCGGAAGCGTTGCAGGACGCCGAGACGAACGAGCCGATTCAGGACGGAGTCCCCCACCTCGGTCGCTGCGCGAACCTCGTCGAGCGCCACGACCCGTTCCTCCCTCGCCAGGAATTCGACGACCCGCCGGCCCGCCACCGAACGGCCGCATCGCAGGAGGAGCTCGTCGACTTCTCCGGGAGCGAGATGGAAGGCAGACACATAGCTCCGACCCCGGGCTTCTGCGCCGAGGTCCCGCAGCCGCTGCTCCTGGATCCAGGCCTCCACCCGTTCCGCCAGTGCGAAGTCCGGAATGCGAGTGAGCAGCTCGCCGAGCCGCAGCCGCCCGCTCTCGATCAGTGCGTCGCGAAGGCGCGCGTCGAGATCGTCGCGAAGCGGACCGAGCGCACCGGCCGCCGTCAGGGTGACCGCACGGTCACCCCACGGCGGGAGGTCCTGCGGCAACATAGCGGCCAGAACCTCGCCCAGCGGGGCGAGATAGTAATCGGCGGTGAAACGGGCGAGCTCCAGGAGATCCGAAGTCAGCGCCGGCTCGAGATCGAGAAGCCGCTCCACGCTCCGCGGTTCGACGCCATCGGGCGGATGCTCCGCGAATGCCCAGACCACGCCCACCGCGCTGCGGCGGCCGAGCGGAACCCGGACTCTCTGCCCGGGCCGAACCCAGGGCGTCAAAGTGGGAGGAAGCCGGTAGGTCAACGCTCCGGGAACCGGAACGGGGACTGCGATCTCGACGAATGGAGGCGCGCTCACTGGGCGCGACTCTAACCGGACTCCTTCAGGCGGCGGACCTCGTCGGCGAGACGAGAAATGTCCGGATTATCGGGCTCCAGCTTGCGAAGCGCCGCGAGCGCCTTCTCGGCCTCGGCGAAATCTTTCTTGTCGAAGGCGAGCACGACCACCTCGTTGAACCGGGATTGCCAATGGTCGGGCTTCAACTTCTCCGCCTCGCGGAAGCTGGCGAGCGCCTCGTCGAAGTGGCCCTGCGCCCGGAGGGTGATACCCAGGTCCGTGAGGACGTCCGGGTCCTTCGGACGGAGCTTGAGGAAGCGGTCGTAGAGCTCCTGGGCCTTTGCCCAGTTCTGGATGTCGAAGTTGAGGTTCGCGAGCTCGACCAGGGCTTCCGCGTCGTCGGGATTCTTCGCCAGGGCCTCTTTCAGACGATTGATCTCGGCCATGGGTGGCCCGCCGCCAGCCGGCGCGCCGTTCGAGCTGGGCGGAGGCCCTTGCGAAGCTGCGGTGGCGGTTCCCTGAGCGCTCTCGGTCGCGGCGGCAATCCGGGCCGGCTGGACGCCGACCACCGCTTCGTGAGCGAGGTATCCGCCGATGAAGCCGCCCAGAAGTCCAATCAGCAGAAAGAGGATGTGGTCACGGCTCAAGCATGTTCTCCTGCAAGCAGAATCGGCCGCGCTGGACGAAGCGGCGCAGTCGGAAGGGGATGCGGCGGCGGAGGCGGAGGCTCTCCATCGCGGATCAGCTCGCCAGCTGATCCGCCTTGGCGCGCTTGGCGAGGCTCGACGAGAGTGCCCGTTCGACTTGGGTCTCGGCTTCCCGCTCGTTGAGGCCGCGGACGTGGGCCAACTCGCTCACAATGAAGTGCTTCGCCCGCTCGTACATCTTCTTTTCGCGGAACGAGAGGCTCTTGCGCTGGCTCACGAACTTCAGGTTGCGCAGCACCTCGGCCACTTCGGTGATCCGCCCCGTCTTCATCTTCTCCACGTTCTGCTTGTAGCGACCCTTCCAATCCTTCTGAGCGTCGAACGTGCCGCTCTCCAGGATCGAGAGAACCGCCTTGATCTCTTTCGGCTCGCAGAGCGCACGAAGCCCGACGAGATCGAGATTGTCCTTCGGCACCATGACCTTCGAATTGCTCGACAGGAGGCGAAGGTGGTAGCAGGTTCGTTCGGTCCCGTCGATTGCGCTGGAACCGATGGCCTCGACCACCGTGACCCCATGGTTGGGATAGACGACCTTCTGGCCGACTTTGAACGTCACGTCGCGAGTTCTCCTTGACTAAGTTATTGAAAAGAAAGACGAAAGGTCAATAATCACGCACCGTGAAGGATAGCTCGAAACGATCGTTTCGTCAAGGCGCAAGAGTGGCGGCAATGTCCCCTTTTGGGGACGAATTCTGCCGCCCGCCGTCTGCCGTTGACAGTTCCGTGAACGCCTCCGTACGATTCCAGCTTCCGGCGCCGGAGTGGCGGAATGGCAGACGCAGGGGACTCAAAATCCCCCGATCGCAAGGTCATGTGGGTTCGACTCCCTCCTCCGGCACCAGCCCGATTGCTCCCCCCCGGCACGTCCAGGCGAATCGTGGCGCCTCACTCGTAGCGGAGCGCGTCGATGGGGTCGAGTCGCGAGGCCTTGCCTGCCGGGTAAATGCCGAAGAAGACGCCCACGAGGACCGAAAATCCCAGAGAGAGGATGACCGCCCAGAGGGGGACGTGGGCCGACGGCCAGTCCCCGGGGAGGATCTTCGCCACTCCCGCACCGAGGCCGTAGCCGAGTAGCAGCCCGATGCCTCCTCCGACCAGCGAGAGGGTCACCGCCTCGATCAGGAACTGCATGAGAATGTCCTGGCGCTTGGCTCCGACGGCCTTGCGCACGCCGATCTCCCGCGTCCGCTCGGTCACCGAGACCAGCATGATGTTCATGATGCCTATACCGCCCACCAGCAAGGCGATTCCCACGACCCCGCCGACAACCGCGGTGACACTCCCGAGAACCGAGCCCACCGTCTTCAGCAGTTCGTCTTGCAGGACGACCCGGAAGTCGTCGGGCTGGCCCTGAGGGATGCGGTGGCGAACTCGCAACACCCGGGAGATCTCGTCCTTGACCTGATCGACGATCTCCGCACTCGTGGCCTGGATCCTCAGCTGGACTTGGTCGGCCGCCGATCGTCCGAACAGCGAAAGGGCGGTGTCGAACGGCACGAAGACCAGATTGTCGATGTCGGTACCGAGCGTCTGCCCGCGCTTCTCCATCACTCCGATGACGGTCACCGGCAGCGATCCGAGATAGATCTCCTTGCCCACCGGATCGGGTCCCAGTTGGAGCTCGTCCACGATCTTGGGACCGACCACGGCGACCTTGCGGCGCGCCTTGAGGTCCAGCTGCGAGAAGAAGCGCCCGCGGTCCACCGTGTAGTTGCTGACCTCGGGCCAGTTCTCGTTGACTCCGAAGACGAAGTCGGGATCGTGTTGACGGTCGCGATATTTCGCGGTGGCCTTTCCGCCGACCAGAGGCGTCATCAATCGGATACCGGGCACCTGATCCAGGATGGCCTTCCCGTCGTCCCAGGTGAGACGCACTTGCCGGGCGACGATTCCGGGCCCCTGGTTCCGGTCCTGTTGGGGCACCACCATGATGTAGGCGGCGCCGACTCCCTGTAGCTGCTGGGTAATGAGGTATTGCAGCCCCTGCACCAGGGACACGACGGCGATGACCGCCGCGACGCCAATGATGATCCCGAGGGTCGTCAGGATCGACCGCATCTTGTTGGCGCGCAGGGCGCGCAGGGCGATACGGAAGTTCTCTGTGAAGACCACGACTCAGGCTCCTCCGGATGCTCGAGCCGGGGTCCGCTCGTCGCTCTGCACGCGGCCATCTCGCAGCACCACGCGACGTTCGGCATGGGCGGCGATGTCCGGTTCGTGGGTGACCAGAATCACGGTATTCCCCAGGTCGTGGATCTCGTCGAAGAGACGCATGATGTCGTCCGACGTGGTCGAGTCGAGATTGCCGGTCGGCTCGTCGGCAAGCAGTATGGATGGACGATTGACCAGCGCCCGCGCGATCGCGACGCGTTGGCGCTGGCCGCCGGAGAGCTCGTTGGGCTGGTGCTCGGCGCGGTCCGCCAACCCCACGCGATCGAGCGCCTGCATGGCCATGCCGTGACGGTCGCGGCTCGGCACCCCGGCGTAGATGAGGGGGAGCTCGACGTTCTCCAGCGCCTTGGTGCGGGCGAGGAGGTTGAAGGTTTGAAAGACGAAGCCGATCTCGCGGTTGCGGATGTTGGCGAGCTCGACATCGTTCAGGGTCTCGACCGCGGTGCCGTTGAGGCGGTAGCTGCCCGCGGTGGGCGTATCGAGACAGCCCAACAGGTTCATCATGGTGGACTTGCCACTTCCGGAAGCCCCCATGATCGCGAGGTACTCGCCACGCTCGATGTCCAGGTCCACGCCGGCGAGGGCGTGCACTCTCTCGGCGCCCATGTCGTAAACCTTCTCGACGCCGCGCAGCTCGATGAGAGCCATCAATCCCCTCCGGAGCTCGCGCCCTTTTCGTCGGCGTCCGCCTCCGAAGTGATCTTGACCCGGTCCCCATCTGCGAGTTTCTTGAGCGACCGGTAGGGGCCGGTCACGACCTGCTCGTTCTCGCTGACACCCTCGATGATCTCGACGTGGGTGGTGTCGGAGATCCCGGTCTTGACGGGACGCTGATGAACCTTGCCGTTGTCGATGACGAAGATCACCGGAACTTCCGCTTGCTTGTCTATCTTGCCGCCCGCGGACGCCGCCTTGGGAGTGCCCGCGCCGGTGTCGTTCTTGGCCCTCGCGGGTACCCTCTCGACGACGGACTGGATCGGCACCACGAGAGCGTGCGGATGGGTCGCGACCCTGATCTCGGCGCGTGCGGACATGCCGGGGCGTAGTCGCTGGTCCGGGTTCTCGAGCAGAACCTTGACGCGGAAGAATTCGACGTCGGGCTGTTGTGGCTTGGAGTAGCCTGAGCTCCCGACTTCGACGACCTTGCCGGCGTAGTCCACGTCGGGGATCGCGTCCACCTTCACGACGGCGTCGATCCCCGGCTTGACGTCGACCACTTCGGTCTCGTCGACGTCGACCTCGGCGAGAATCTCGGAGAGGTCCGCGATCGTTCCGATGACGGAGGCTGGATTGTTCATCGTGCCGGTGACGACGACCTCCCCTTCTTTCGCGGCGAGGGAGATGACGCGGCCGGAGAGCGGCGCCCAGATCGTGGTCTTGCGGAGGTCGTCCTCCGCCTTGTCGAGCAGGGCCTTGGCCTGGGTGACGCGCTCGTGCGCAGAACGCACCTGGAGCTCGGCCGACGTGTGCTGGAGATTCGCCGACTCGAGATCCTGGCGGGACGAGATGCCGCCGGCGAAGAGCTTCCTGGGCCCGTTTCTGCTTGAGGTCCTGGTCACTCAGGCTGACCTTGGCTTGTTGCAGCTGCGTCTCGGCCATGGCGAGGCTCGCTTTGGCGTCGTCGCGCGCCGCGATGAATGCCTGCTGTTCGAGCTGGAGGAAGGGCTTCCCCTCTTCGATCCAGTCGCCCTCCTTGACGAACATCTTGTCGATCTTGCCGATCAGGTGGGACGAGATATTCACCTTGACGCGTGGATTGATCTGTCCGCTCGCCTTGACCGTCTGGGTGATGTCTCGCTTCTCGACAGATTGGGCGTAGACCTTCACCTCGTCTCCGCCGCCTCTCGATTTGATGCTTATGACGACGATGACCAAGAGGAGGACGATCCCTCCAGCGATCAGAAGCAGCTTGCGATTCAAGACTCCTCCTCCTTCGGGATCAGAAGATCGCCGAGAGGCCGACCTTGATCAGGACCCCGACGATCCATAGCCCGAGCACCCCCGCCCAAGCGGTTCCGCCGCGGATCTTGGCGACGACGCGGTAGCCGATCGCGAGGAGCGCGATGCACCAGACGGAGAACAGATCCACGCTGGTCAGTAGGGCCCGAATCGCCTTGCTGGTCTGGTCACCGGCGAGAAAACCCAGGTTGGAAGCCACGATCTGGCCCGATTGAATTTGAGATAGCGAGAGTTGCTCTCTGCCCAGGGTAACGGCAATGCCGACGAGGGCGAGAACGCCGAACGGGAGCATGCCGTGAATCGTCGTCGCGAGGCTCTGCCGGAACGAGATCTCGCTGCCGGCCATCCGGAAGATGACGAGGAAGATCCCCGCGACCGCGAGATAGACGAGCGGCGCGATCACGATAGACGCGCCGACCTGGCCCCAGGTCGCAACGGCCAAGAACTTCCCCGCGTGCTCCTGCGCGTTGGGCGGCAGCTGACGCCCGCTCTCCTCGAGCGTCTTCAGGAAGTCGGCGGGAGTGACCTTCGACATGGCGATGTAGGACAGGATCGTGGTCAGAGCGACCAGCACGATCATCGCGAGCGCGAAGGTCGGTCGCTTGGCGAGGCTTTCGAAGGCCTCGCGGGGCGAGATCAATGCGTTGACGAGGTTGCCGAGGGCCGAGCCCTGACGGGACTCGGCCGGGTTCGTTGGCTCCGGCATGGTGTGACCTTCCTCCTCCCTGGGTGAAGTCGCCGAAGAGGCCCTCCGCGGGCTCCTCAGTCGGCGATCTTGACGCTGGTCTGGTCGAGCAGCTTACCGATCGACCGATAGTACTCGACCATGGCCCGGCGGTAGCCGGTCACGGCCTGCACCTGGCGGCTCTTGGCGGCGGTGAGCTGCTCTTCGACCTGGAGGATCTGGAAGCTGGTCGAGAGGCCGTTCATGAACTTCTTGCGCTCGGCGTCCAGGTTGGCGGTCTGCAGGCGAACCGAGACCTTGGAGGACTCCAACTCTTGGCGGGCCGTTTCGAGGCCGCGCACCGCGAGCCTCACCTCGGTTCGTACCTGCTGTTCGAGTTGACTGATCGAGACCTGCCCCTGCTCCGCGGTCAGCTTGTAGATCAAGGCTTGCGCCTTGGCCGCCCGGTTTTCGAGGGGATAGGCGAACTGGACCGCCGCCGACCAGCTCGGGAAATCGGTGGCGGTGATCTGATCGACCGCGTGCCCGACACTGCTTCCGAGGCCGTTATAGCTGTAGGCGACGTTCAGGTCGAGCGAGGGTTTGGTGGCCTGAGCGTAGAAGGCCGCCTGGAGATCGCGAGACTTCTGGGCCAGCTTCTCCACCGCCAGCTCGGGCCGATCGTTCACCGCGGTGTCGAGCGAGTCGCCGAGCTTCACGTCGAGATAGGCGGCCTCGGGCGGGGTATCCGGAACGATCGCGGCGGAGAGCGCGTCGCTCGAGTCGACCCAGAGGAGGTTCTTCAAGACGTCCTCGGCGTTCCCGATCGCGGCGCGCGCTGCGATGACCTCCTCCTCGCGGGTCGCGATGCCCGCTTCGCTGGAGACCAGCTCGAGGGGCGCCAGCGTCCCGACCCGCACGCGCACTTTGTTGTCCTCGTGGAGCTGGACTGCGATGCGCTTGCTCTCCTCCGCGACTTTGAGCTGCTCTTGGGCCTCGACCACGCTCCAGTAGGCGTTCTCGACTTGCTGGATGGTCGAGATCACCTGCTCGCGGAAGATCTCGCTCGATTGATCGTCGGAGAGTCTCGCGACCCGAATGCTGAAATCGGTCGCCGAGCGTCCGAAGTTACGCAACAGGGGTTGGGAGAAGTCGAACTGGAATCCAGAGGTATAGGAGGGATTCAGGGTATAGAAGGAGCTGTTGGTCTTCAGCTTCGTAGCAGTCCACGAGACCTGACCCGTGCCGCCGGTGGGGAACAGTCGCGCCAGTCCGAGGGATCCATCTTGCCTATCCTGCTTCTGGACCGCAGCGCCCACCAGTTCGGATGCCGCCGCCGCCTCGTCGTGCCGGGCGGACAACCCGCCGGTCAGGTTGAAATCGTAGATGCCCATCGCCTGCTGGATACCGAGGCGGGCTTGCTCGCGCGTATAGCGCTGCACGGAGAGGCCCAGATTGCGCCGCAGCGCCAGGTCGATGGCCTCCTCGAGCGAGAGGTGCAGCTTGCCGTCCTCGATCCGGAGGGTGGGCTCGTCGGGCGCCGGCTGAGGCGACGCTTGGACGACCTCCTGGTTGGCGGCCCGGGCACCTCCGAGACCCACGGTCAGGAGAAGAATCCCCCACAACACGATCAGGCGCCCTGTCAGGCGCCGAGCCACGATTTCACGCAATTCGCTCATGCCACGCATCCTCGTCCTGGTCTGCGCCTCGGTGGGCGTCGCTGTTCTTTACGTTAACCCGCCGGAAAGGTTCCACCTGCGGGGCTCGGAGCCTGCTTTCGCAACTCTCCCGGGAAGTGACAGGCGACCCGATGCCCGGGCGAGACCTCACGATACACGGGCGGCTCGCGGACGCAAAGCTCCCCGGAGATCGGGCATCGGGGGTGGAACGCGCATCCGGTCGGCGGAGAGGCCGGGTTCGGCGGCTCTCCGGAGAGCCGGATTCGGTTTGCGGCCGAAGCCGGGTCGAGGGATGGAACCGCCGATAGGAGAGCGCTGGTATAGGGGTGCTGCGGGGCGGCCAGCAGCGCCGCGGCCGGGGCCTCTTCGACGAACTTCCCGAGGTAGATGACGGCGATGCGATCGGCGATCCGCGCCGCCAGGCTCAGGTCGTGCGCGATGAAGAGGAGAGCGAGGCCGCGGCGCCGCTGGAGATCCAGCAGCAAGTTGACCACCTGGGCGCGCACCGAGACGTCGAGCGAGGAGACCGGTTCGTCGGCGATGACCAGGGATGGCGACGTTGCGAGAGCCCGTGCAATCCCGACTCGCTGGCGCTCGCCCCCGGAAAGCTGGTGCGGGAAGCGTTGCGCGAGGTCGGCCGAGAGTCCGACCTCCTCGAGCAGCTCGCCCATCCGACCGGCCGGACCCTTCCGTGGCACGAGCCCATGAATCCTGAGGGGCTCGTAAACGGCGTCGCCGACTCGCATGCGTGGATCGAGCGATGTGAAGGGATCTTGAAAGATCATCTGCAAATGGCGGCGGCGCTCCCTCAGGAGCGAGGGTGAGAGACCAAGCAGGTCCTCGCCGCGGAATCGCACGCTGCCCTCCGTGGGCTCGATGAGTCGCAGGACGGAGCGCCCGAGGGTCGTCTTGCCGCTGCCCGACTCCCCGACCAGGGCCAGGATCTCGGCGCGGGCCAGGTCGAGATCGACGCCGTCGACCGCCCGCACGGAGCCGCCCGTGCGACGGAACGAACCGGGCGCCGCGGGAAACCATTTCCGAAGATCGCGGACTTCGAGGATCGGGGTCATGGCCGGACTCCTGGGTCCGCGTAGAGCAGGCACCGTACCCGGTGCCCCTCGCCCAACTCGACCGCTGGAGGCATTTTCGTCGGGCACTCGGATCGACGCTGGGGGCAGCGCGGATGAAACGCGCACCCCGCCGGGAGGTCCTCGAGGGTCGGTACCTGGCCAGCGATGGTCCGGAGCTTCTCGCCCGGAATCGCTGGCCCCATGCGGGGTTGCGCATCGAGCAAGCCCCGGGTGTACGGATGGGCCGGCTCCGCCAGGATTCGCCGGGTCGAGCCTTCCTCCACGATCTGGCCCGCGTACATGACGGCCACCCGGTCGCTGACCTGGGCGAGGACACCGAGGTCGTGGCTGATCCAGAGCACCGCCAGGCCCCGTTCGCGGCGTAGATCCAGGATCATGTCCATCACCTCGGCCTGAAGCGTGACGTCGAGGGCGGTGGTGGGTTCATCGGCGATGAGCAGCTCGGGCTCGGCGGCGAGCGCCACGGCGAGCATGGCGCGCTGGCGCTGTCCACCGGAAAGCTCGTGTGGGAAGAGCCCCAGCCGCTTCTTCGGCTCCGGCATGGCCAGCCGTTCCAGCAACTCGAGAGCCCTCCGATCGGCGGCCGCTGGAGAGAGCGGCAGGTGGGCGCGGACAGCGTCCCGAATCTGGGTTCCGATCGAGAGGACGGGATGCAACGCGGCAGCCGGCTCCTGGAACATGAGGCCGACGCGCCCCCCCCGAATCGATCGATAGGCCGCCTCGGGAAGCCCGACCAGTTCGTCGCTCGCGAGCCGAATCGAGCCTCCGAGGATCCGTCCAGGACGAGGCACCAACCCGATCACGGAGAGCGCGGTCAGGCTCTTGCCCGAGCCCGACTCCCCCACCAGACCGACGATCTCGCCCGAGCCGACCTCGAGTGAGGCGCCGCGCACCGCGAGCAGGTCGTCCCGTGCCCCGGGAAAACCGACCTCGAGCCCTTCGATGCGCAGCAGGGGCGCCACGGCTCAGCTTGGCGAAGCGCCGCTCAGGCTCCTCAACCAGGAGACGGTGAAGGCCACGCCGTAGCCCGTCGCTCCGCGCGTCTCCTTGCTTTCACCCTGGTAGGCGGGTCCCGCGATATCGACGTGGGCCCAGCTCGACTTCTCCTCGACGAACTGCGACAGGAAGGCCGCTGCGGTCGAAGCGCCTCCCCACCGCCCGCCGGAATTCTTGAGGTCGGCATGGGTCCCGCGCATGCTCTCGAGGAACTCCTCCCAGAGCGGAAGACGCCAGAGCCGTTCGCCCGCCCCGTCGGCATGCTCGAGAAGCGATCCCGAGAGATCGTCGTCGGGTGAGAAGAGACCGGCTCCGGTCTGTCCGAGAGCGACGACGCAGGCGCCGGTCAAGGTCGAGAACTCGATCAGGTGGTCCGGCTTCTCGCTCGCCGCCCAAGAGAGCGCGTCGGCGAGGATCATTCGGCCCTCGGCGTCCGTGTTCAGGATCTCGACCGTCTTCCCATTGCCGCACCGCACGATGTCCCCGGGCCGGTAGGCGGCGCCATCCGGCATGTTCTCGGCGAGGGGAACGTACGCCTTGAGCTTCACTCCGGGTCCGAGACGGGCCATGGCCTCGAGGATGCCGAGGACCGAGCACGCACCGCACTTGTCCCACTTCATCTCGTCCATCTGTGCGGCCGGCTTGATCGAAATGCCGCCGGTGTCGAAGGTGACTCCCTTCCCCACCAACGCCACGGTGCGCGGCCCCCGGCCGAGCTCGATCTTGACCAGGCGGGGCGGATTCGCGGAGCCCCCCCCGACGGCGAGAATGCCCCCCATGCCGCGGCGCCGCAATTCGGCCGGGCCGAGAACCTGGATGCGTGCCTTGTGGCGCCTCGCGAGATCCCGGGCGCGACTCGCCATCCAGCTCGGCGTAGCCTCGTTCGGGGGCGTGTTCGCGAGGTCTCGCGCCAACGCCACCCCAGCCGCGACGGCTGCGCCGATCTCGACTCCTCGCCGATAGGCGGCACCGTCGCCGGGCGGTGGTAGCAAGGTGACGCGGCGTAAGCGAAGGCGCGTCCGCTTGGCGAGGAAACGATCGAATCGATAGGCACCCAATGCGGCGATCCGGGCGACGCGCGAGCTGGCCCGCTCGCCTCGCGCGACCGGATGGTCCGGCAGGACGATCACGAGGTGGGTGTCGCCGGCCGACACAGCCGCCGCGATCGTCGCCTCGAGAAAGGTCGCGAAGGACCGCCAGGTCAGCGAGTCGGCGGCGCCCAGGCCGAACAGGGACAGGGCGCGACCGGCGCCAAGTTGGGTCTCACTCACCTGCCCGGCTCTCCCCTTCCAGCCGCGCCGCGCCGACAGGCGGCCCAGAGCAGTGCGGACCTCGCTGCGGAGCTTGGATATCTCCGGTTGAATGGATTCGAACACGCCGATCGCCGTGCGATCGGCAACGGGTGCCGTTCTTCCGGCGACCGCGACCTCGATCAGCTTGCTCAATCTCGATCTCCTCTGCTTGGTGCCAATGCCCGCTCCCCTGCGGCGAGGCGGTCTCGCACTTTCTTCATATCCTCCCACGTGGGTCCCTTGAGTCGTTCGTTGCGGAGCAGCGCGGCGGGGTGGTACGTCACCATGGTGTCGACTCCGCGAACCACGAACCACGTGCCGCGCATCTTGCCGATCGGCGTGTCGTTGCCGAGCAGGGTCTGCGCCGCGACGCGCCCGAGGGCGACGATCACCTTCGGTTGCACCATGTCGATCTGGGCGTCGAGATAGGGACGGCAAGCAGCGGCCTCATCGGGCTTTGGATCCCGGTTGCCGGGTGGGCGGCACTTGACGATGTTGGCGATGTAGGTCGCTTCGCGCTGCAGTCCGATCGCCAAGATGATGCGATCGAGAAGACCGCCCGCGCGCCCGACGAAGGGCAGGCCTTGTCGGTCTTCCTCCGCCCCGGGACCCTCCCCGATGAACATGAGCCGCGCGTGGGGATCGCCCGTCCCGAAGACGACCTTGTTGCGAGTCTCGCAGAGCCGGCAACGTCGACAATCCAGTGCCTCCGCCGCGAGAGCCGGCAGGTCGATGGCGGGTCGCCGCGGTTCTGCCGCCGTCGGAGCGCCACCGGACGAAGCCGGGGCCGGCGACGGAGAAACCCTGAGCTCGCTCCAGCCGAGGTCGCTCAGATAGCTGAGCAGCTCAGCCTGGCGAGGAGACGGCTTCACGGCGAGTGTTCCGTAAGGCTTCAGCGAAGAGGTCCATCAGCTCGTGCGCGAGTCGCGCCTTCGACATCTTCGGAAAAGCGATCGGCTCGCCGTCGAGTCGCAACACGAGGACCTGATTCTCCTCGCTCCCGAACCCGATGTCCGTGCGGGAAACATCGTTCGCGACCAGCAGGTGCGCACCTTTGGCGAGCAGCTTCCGCTCCGCCTCGTCGCGAAGTCGACTGGTCTCGGCCGCGAAACCTACGCGGAGGGCGTGCGGCGCGAGCTCCGGAAGGGACGCCAGGATGTCCGGGTTCGCGACCAGATCGAGATGCGGCACCATGGATCGCTTCTTGATCTTCTCGTCGACCGGCATGCGGGGCCGAAAGTCCGCGACTGCGGCCGCCATCACCACCAAGTCGGATTGCGGGGCGGTCTCCCGGACCGCGGCCTCCATCTCCAAGGCGCTGACCACGTCGATGCGGCGCGAGACCCCTGCCGGCGTGGGCAACGCCACGGGCCCGGCGACGAGGGTTACCTCGGCGCCGCGAGCGGCCGCTTCGGCGGCCAGAGCGAAGCCCATCTTGCCGCTCGAGCGATTGCCGAGGAAGCGCACCGGATCGATGGCTTCGTAGGTCGGACCGGCGGTGATCAGGACACGCTTGCCCGACAGGTCACCGGAACGGAAATGCGCGGCCGCCGCCTCGACCAGGACCGGGACGTCGACCATTCGACCAGCACCGATCTCGCCCGAGGCCAGCGGCCCGACAGCGGGACCGATCACCTCGACCCCGCGGGCTCTCAACTCGTTCACGCGCTGCTGAACACTGGTCTGCTCCCACATGGCGGCGTGCATTGCGGGTGCCACGAGCACGGGGCCGCGGTGGGCGAGAAGCGTCGTCAGAAGAAAATTGTTCGCGAGCCCCAGGGCCAATGCCGCCAGGGTCTGGGCCGTGGCGGGAGCGATCAGGACGAGGTCGGCCCAGCTCGCCGCTTCGATGTGCAGCTCCTGGCCCGTTCCGCTGGGAGCGAGGTACTCCTCCCGATAGACGGCGTGGCCACTGACCACCTCGAGGGCTAGAGGGCTGACGAAGGCGTCCGCGTGGGGAGTCAATGCGCAGCGGACTTCGAAGCCGTGATCCCGGAGCCGTCGGACGAGCTCCGGTGCCTTGTAGGCGGCGATGCCGCCGCACACGCCGAGGAGCACATGGTGGTCCGCGATACGGGTGCTCACGCGCTCAACCTCGACGCGGGATCAGGCCGGAGCGATCTCGTCGCCGCCTTCGTCGACCTCTGGCGCGGGCTCCTCCAAGGGCACCGGCGGCGGGCCGTAGTCCCAATCCACGAGCTCAGCGGAGACCTCGCGCAGCGCGATGCGGCTCGGCTTGAAATAAGCCTCCTCCACCCTGGGGCGTGCGCCGCGCATCAGTTGTTCGGCGCGCCGAGCGGCCAAGAGGACAAAGCGAAACGTGCTGTCGATCCGTTCGGGAATCCGGTCCATCGAGTCTCCGCTTTTCAGCCGGCACCGGCGACCCCACGAGAGCGTTCGAAGTCGGCGAGAACCTCGCCGACCCGACGCTCCATGCGTGCGCGCCGATGTCGCTTTTCGAGAATAATCGCCGCCAACGCCTCGGTGGCGCGTGCGGCATCGTCGTTGACGATAACATATTGATACGAAGAGTAACGCCGGATCTCCCAGAGCGAGACGGCGAGGCGGCGCGCGATCGCCTCGCTCCCGTCGAGTCCCCGCCCCTCCAGTCGACTCACCAGGTCCTCGTAGGAGGGCGGCAAGATGAAGACCGAGTGCGCCTTCGGGAAGGCCCGCATGAGACGCTCCGCACCTTGCACGTCGAGGTCGACGAGCACGTCGACGCCGACGTCCAGGTACGGCAACACGGCGTCCCTCGAGGTGCCGTAGTAATTGCCATGCACCTCCGCCCATTCCAGGAAGCGATCTTCCGCGATCATGCGCTGAAAGGTCTCGGAGGTCACGAAGTCGTAGTCGCTACCGTCGGCCTCTCCGGCGCGAGGATGCCGGGTCGTATGACTGACCGAGAACTCCAAGCCCCCCTGCCCTTCGAAGGCGTCGAGAATGCCCCGAATGAGCGTCGTCTTGCCGGCGCCCGATGGGGCGGACAGCAGGAAGAGCTCTCCACGCGGGATCCGCCGCGCTTCGTCACTCGACATTCTGGATCTGCTCCCTGAGTTGCTCGTTCACCAACTTGCCTTCCACCACCAGGCGCGTCGTCTCGACGTCACGGCTCTTGGAGCCCACGGTATTGAGCTCGCGAAGCAACTCCTGTCCGAGAAAATCCAGCCTCCGGCCGTGAGGTCCCGCCTCATCGATAGAGGCGGAGTAGTGCTCGAGATGCGCCTTGAGGCGCTCGAGCTCCTCCCTCACGTCCGCCCTTTCCGCCAACAGCGCGAGCTCTTGGGCGATCCGATCGTTCGGAAGCGGCCCGGCGTCCCGCGGCAGGATCTCGGTCAATCTCTTCTGCAGCGATTCTTCCAACGTGCCGGCCATCGCGGCTCGACGTGCGCCGAGGCGCTCCACGATCATCGAGAGGTCCCGGAGCGATTCGGAGAGAATGCCCGCCAGCTTGGACCCCTCTCGTCCTCGCACCTTCTCGAATTCACCGAGGGCCGTTTCAAGAGCCTGCAAGACGAGCCGACGCAGCAGCTGCGCCTCGACCGGCTCCGTGGCCACCGGGACGAGAAAAGGTGAACGCACCAGATCGCCGCGGCCAAATCCATCGTCCAACTCGCCGCTCTCGACGAGGTCGCGGGTATCCTCCAGGAACCGCCGCAGCGCCGCGTGATCCAGGCGGCGCAAGCCCGAGGCTTCATCAGAGATCTGGACGCGGACGTTGACCTCGCAACGGCCTCGAGCCACGCTCCGAGCCGTGCGCTCGCGAATCTCCGCTTCCATCGGCCGCAGATCATCGGGAGCGCGAATCACGACGTCCAGATGACGATGATTCCAGCCCTGCACCTCGACCGTGACCCGAAGGCCATCCTCGCCGACCAGGGCGCGGCCGAATCCCGTCATGCTCTTCACGCGCCTCTCCTGGCCCCGTGTGCGAGCGCTTCCGCTCGCCGCTCCGCGTCGCCGAGCGCCTGGCCGATTCGAGCGGACCACTCGGCGGTGTCCGCGTGGCGGGGGACGCGAAGGGGTTCGCCGTAGACAACTTCGACTCGGCTGCCGGGCAGGGGGATGGGCATCCGGTCCCAGCTTCGCAGCTCGATGCGGCGGCTCGCCGCGATGGCCACCGGGATCAGGGGAAGCCCACTGGCGGCGGCGGCCAGGACCACTCCGGGCTGCACCACCCGAAGTGGTCCGCGGGGACCGTCCGGCGTGACCGCGATGTCCGAGCCTCGAGCGGCGACGCGAAGGAGATCGCGCAGTCCCGCGGCGCCTCCCCGCGAACTGGACCCTCGGCTCGTCCCGATGCCCAAGCGTCTCATGACCTGGGCGATGAGCTCGCCGTCCCGGCTGCGACTGACCAGCACGCTCATTCGATCTCCGCGGTAAGCGTAGCGCATCAGCAGGAGGTGCCGGTGCCAAAAAGCGAGCAGGAAGCGCTGCCGCTCGCCTTCCCAGGTCCGAATCGTCTCCTCGCCGTGGAAGCGCATCCGAACCGAACCCCGTAGCAGGCGCAAGAAGAGCGCCGCCGACGTCGCCAGGAGCGTCGTCTTCCAACCCCGTTCCGCGGCCCGTGAGGGTTCGCGAGGACCGATCTCAGTCGCGGAACTGGAGCTCGTAGAGTCGTTTGTAGGTTCCGCCATGGGCCAGAAGCTCTTCGTGAGAACCTTCCTCGACCACTCGTCCGCCCTCGATGACATAAATCCGCGCGGCGCGCGAGATGGTCGTCAGGCGGTGTGCGATCACCAGCGTGGTGCGCCCCAGCATGAGGTTCGCCAGTGCCTTCTGGACGAGCGCCTCGGACTCGGTGTCGAGCTGGGATGTCGCCTCGTCGAGGATCAAGATGGGAGCGTCCTTGAGAAGTGCCCGTGCGATGGCGATCCGCTGGCGCTGACCGCCCGAAAGGCGAACGCCGGCCTCCCCCACCACCGAGTCATAGCCTCCGGGAAGGTCCTGAATGAACTCGTCCGCGTAGGCGGCGCGCGCCGCGGCACGGACCTCTTCCAGAGAGAGACCGGAGCGTCCGTACGCGATGTTGTTGCGGACCGTATCGTTGAACAACATCGTCTCCTGGGTGACCAGCCCGATCAGTCGACGCAGGTCCTCGAGTCGCAGGTCGCGGACATCGGTACCGTCGACCGTGACTCGACCTTCCGTGACATCGAAAAAGCGCGGCAGGAGGTTGACGAAGGTCGTTTTCCCACCCCCGGAGGGTCCGACAAAGGCCACGACCTCGCCCCGCGGCACCTCGAGCGAGATGCCGCGCAGCACCTCTCGATGGTCATAGCGGAAGGACACGTTCTCGTAGCGGATGGCACGTTCGAGCGACGCGATCGGACGCGCATCCGGGCGGTCCCGGATCTCGATCGGGAGACTCATCAGGGATCGGATTCTTTGCGCCGCGGCGACCGATTGCTGAACCACCAGGTTCGCCTTGTTCAAGCGCCGTATCGGGTCGTACAGCAAGTAGAGGTTGAAAAGGAACTTGAGCAGGGTCGCCGGTTCCATCACGCCGGACTCGATGGTCCTTCCGGCGTAGATCAGAAACGCACCTGCCCCGATTGCCCCCATCGACTCGACGACCGGTCCCGCGAGCTTGGAGAGAAGCTGCCCCTTCAGGTTGGCGGCGAGGTGGTGCTCGGTCGCGTCGTGAAACCGCTTCGCCTCGAAACCCTCCATCCCGAAGGCCTTCACCACGCGGTGGCCGCGTGACACCTCGGAGACGAGATTCGCCAGGTCGGCCGTGCGCTCCTGGGCGTGGTGGCTGGTCTTCCTCATCCCCTTCGCGAAGCGCACGATCGTGTAGACGAGGAAAGGCGCCGCGACCAGACAGAAGAGCGCGAGCCTGAAGTTGATCGAGAAGAGCAACAGCAAGAGACCGACCAACGTCAGCGACTGCTGAAACAGGTCGACCAGACGGGTCGATATGGCCGCCTGCAGGACTCCCACATCGTGCACGACACGGCTGACCAGCTCCCCCGAAGGATGCTCCGAATGGAAACGACTGGTCTGACCGAGCGTCCGCGCGTAGAGGTCGTTGCGCAAATCGGTGGTGGCGCCGAACCCGATTCGCTGAAACGCATACCCGTTCAGGAAGTCGCTCAGGCTTCGAAGCATGAAGATCGAGACGAAGAGCAGGGGAACATAGACGACGACGTCGTGCGGCGTCACCCCGAGAGCGTGTTTGAGGTAGAGATATCCGTCGTGCAGGTAGCGATCGAGAAAGACCTTCGCGTGAGCACCGGTCTCTCCTCCGAGCGCTGCGCCACCGGCTCCTGCCGCCTTGGGGAGCGACGGCAGGCCTCCCCCCGGCCCGTCCGTGTGCAAGACCTCCTTGAAGACCGCCTGGATGACCTCGAGCAGTCCCACCGTCGTGATCGCGTAGACCGCCGTCGAGACGAGGGAGAGAGAGGCCCAACGCCAATAGCGCACGAGATAGCGGCCGATGAATCGGCTCAACTTCATGCCGCGGTCTCCCGCCTGGCCAAGACATCGAGCACTTCGGCGGCTGCGCGATCGCTGGCACCCGGCAGCCCGAGGAGACCCCGTAGCTCGGTGAGCGCCCCGCGGATGCGATCGATGTCGCGTCGCGATTCGAGCAGGCGCTGCGCCTCCGCTGCGACCCGCTCCGGACTGGCTTCCGTCTGCAGCAGCTCGGGGACGGCCCGCATGCCGAGCACCAGGTTCACCAGACTGGCATGCGGCACTCGGACCAGGAGCTTGGCCAGCAACCACGTCCAGGGCTCCAGGCGATAGAGAACCACCAGAGGAGTCCTCAGGAGCCCGGTCTCGAGGGTTGCGGTTCCCGAAGCGCAGAGCGCGAGATGAGCGTTCGCGACGGCTTCGAAACGTCCTTCGGAGACGATCCGGAAATTGGCGGCGGACCCGTCGGGAAGCAGGCTCTCGAGCTCGTCGAGATCGATCGACGGCGCGCGAACGATGGTGACTCGAATCGGCAGATGCTCTCCGAGGCGGCGAGTGGCTTCGACCATGATGGGCAGCAGCACGCGAATCTCGCTGCGCCGGGAGCCGGGCAGGAGCGCGAGCTCGTAGACCTCGGGAGTCTCGCCCGGGAGGACGCGATCCCACGCCTGCTCGAGCTGAGGGACCTCGTCCACGAGGGGGTGCCCGACGTGAACGGCCGGGACCCGGTGCTCGACGTAGAAAGGGAGCTCGAAGCCGAAGAGCACCAACATCCGATCGACGGTTTCCGCGATCGCGCGGACCCTGCCGCGGCGCCAAGCCCAGACCTGAGGACTGACGTAGTAGATGACCGGGATCTGCAACCAGCGGAGTTCGCTCGCCAGACGCAAGTTGAAGTCCGGGAAATCGACCAGAATCGCCGCCGCCGGGCGCCGTCTCTCCGCGGCGCTCATCAGGAGCGCCAAGATCTCTCTAGCGCGGGCCAGGACGCCGAAAGCCTCGATGATCCCGACCACGGAGATCTCTCGGCTGTCGGCCAAGAGCTCGGCCCCCGCCGCGCGCAGCTCGTCCGACCCGAGGCCGAACGCACGCAAGTCCGGCCGGCGTTTGGTCAAAGCGCGAAGGAGCCGCGCCGCATGGAGGTCGCCGGAGGCTTCGCCAGCGACCACCAGCAGGTCGCTCGAGCTCATGGAATGGGTGCCGGTGGCCCCGAGGGGAGGAAATACATGAGCCACCCGAGTGCGACGGCACCGAGCACGAGGCCGAGGAATATCTCCAGGAAGAGGACGACCTGCTGCTTGCGCTCGCGCTTCCACAGGGCGGCGAAGAACAGCCCCAGAAGCAGCGCGTAGAGGACCATGAGCGCGAAGTGGCTCATCGATGGGTTATTCCTTCCGTCCCGTAGCGATGTCCCAGGTGTCGAGCACGAGGAGGAGGTTCATGAGGCCCGCGGAGAGGAGAAAAACGGTACCGTACTCGTAACCGGGGGCCGCCGGATCACCCTCGTATCCCAACCCCCAACGCCAAGCGAAATACGGAATCCCCACGCCCATCGCTCCCGCCGTTCCAAGCCAGCTCAGAGGTTGGCGCGGCACTGGACGATAGAGATTGCCGTCGAAGCGCAAGCCGACGGCGAAGGCGCATGCCACAACGGCGAGGAAGAGGAAGGCGCGGCGGAACCGGCGAAGCGCGAAGTGCCCGGCGCCCGGAATCAGCCAAGCGAGGCCCGCCAGCGCCACCGCCCTACCGCTAGGGTGCGGTGTCTCGGCTTCGGTCATGGGCTTCCCGGTCAGCCGGCCGTAGGCCGGTTGAGTTGCTCCTTCAGCTCCTTGCCCGGCTTGAAGTACGGGATGCGCTTCGCCGGAACTTCGACACGGTGACCGGTCTTCGGGTTCCGACCGATGCGGGCTCCGCGGCTTCGGATTCGAAAGCTGCCGAAACCGCGTAGCTCGACCTTGCGTCCGCCGCGGAGCGAATCGACAATCGTGTGGAGAACCGTCTGCACGATTTCTTCAGCCTGCTTCTTCGTCACCTGCGTCGCGCGCGCGACTTCCTCCACGAGCGCCGCCTTGGTCAAGCCGTCGGTGGTCGACAAGATTCGCTCCTCCTGCGGCTGGCGCGGTTAGTCCTCGGCGGGACCGGGCTCGACCTCGGGTTCGGGCTCCTCCGCGTCCGCCTCCGCTTCCATTTCGGCCTGCTGCTGCTCCTGTGCTGCTTCCGCCTCTCGAGCCGCCGCGGCAGCCTCCAACTCGGCGATCTCCTCGGCGGTCGGCTGAGTGACGCCGCGCAGGGTGAGCCCGACCTTGCGGTCTTCGTCCTCGATGCGGAGGATACGGGCACGTACCCAGTCGCCGGTCGTGAACTGGTCGCTCAGCTTGCTTCCCAGGAAGTCGATCTCGGAGATGTGCGCCAGTCCCTCGAGCCCGTCGTAGATGTCAATGAAGAGTCCGAAGTCGGTCACGTTCGAGACCCGACCCGTAACGATGTCTCCAACTCGATTGTTCTCGACGAAGTCCTGCCATTCGTTGGGCAGGAACTCCTTGATCGAGAGAGACACGCGTTGGTTCTCGACGTCGATATTGGTGATTCGGGAGCGCACCGTATCGCCCTTCTTGAGTACCTCGCTGGGGTGTTTGATGCGCTTGGTCCAGCTCATGTCGGAAACGTGGACGAGACCGTCGATTTCCTCGGTGATCTCGACGAATGCGCCGAACTCGGTCAGATTGCGAACCTTGCCCTCGATGATCGAACCGACCGGAAAGTGGTTCGACAGGTCTTCCCAGGGGTTCCGCTCGGTCTGACGGAGCGAAAGGCTGATCCGTCGCTGCCCGAGGTCCAGCTCGGTCACGATGGCCTCGGTCTCCGTCCCCGCCTCGAAGATCTTGGACGGATTCACCACCTTCTTCGTCCAGGACATCTCTGAGACGTGGATCAGTCCCTCGACACCCGGCTCCAGCTCGACGAAAGCGCCGTAGTCCACCAAACTGACGATCTTGCCGTGAATCCGGGAGCCGACGGGATACTTCTTGTCGACCAGGATCCAGGGGTCTTCGCTCTTCTGCTTGTAGCCGAGCGAGACGCGCTCGGTCTCACGGTCGAACTTGAGGACCACGATCTCCACTTCATCGGCGATATTGAAGTGCTCGGAGGGATGGTTGACGCGCCCCCAGGAGATGTCCGTGATGTGCAGGAGGCCGTCGATCCCGCCCAGGTCGATGAACACTCCGTAGTCCGTGATGTTCTTGACGACGCCCTTCATCACGGCGCCTTCCTGGAGCTTCTCGAGGGTCTCGGTCTTCTTCTGCTCGTATTCCTTCTCGAGCACGGCCTTGCGCGACAGCACGATGTTGTTGCGCCGGCGATCGAGACTGATGACCTTGAACTCGAGCTCGCGTCCCTTGAGCGCCTCGAGGTTCTTGAGCGGCTTGATGTCCGCCAGGGAGCCAGGCAGGAATGCCCGCACGCCGACATCGACCGTCAGGCCTCCCTTGATGCGATCGACCACCCGACCCTGAATGATCCGCCCCTCTCGGTAGCTCTGCTCGACCTCGCCCCACACCCGCATCTTGGCGGCCTTCGTGTAGGAGAGCAGGACGTGACCCTCCACGTCCTCGGTACGTTCTAGCAGTACCTCGACCGAGTCGCCCACCTTGATCGGCAGGTTCCCCTCGGTGTCGAAGAACTCCTCCTTCGGAATGTGGCCTTCGGACTTGAATCCGACATCGACCACGACGGCGTCGTGGGTCAGCGCGACGACGTGACCGGGAACGATTTCTCCTTCGGTCAGATGGCGGAGACTCTCGTCGTAGAGCGCGATGAACTGCTCGTAAGCCTGCCGATCCTCGGCGCTGGTCTCTTCGTCGAGATCCGTGCGCTCGTTTTCCGTCAAAGCCATAAAGCGAACTTCCTCCTTGCTTCTCGAGATTCAGGCTTGCAGCTTCCCGGCCCGTTCGGGAGGATTCCGGCCATGACGACCGCCGCAAATCCGGGGGCGCGAAGTATAGGTTTTATCGGGGTTTGGAGTCAATCCGTCGATTCCCGGCGGGGGCGCTCCGAGAGCGCCCAGTCCAGGGCCGCACGGACGGTCGGCGACCCCTCCTCGGCCTGGCAGTCCGCGATAGCCGCCCGGGTGCCCGGATCGGGAGACTCCGACAAGGCGAGGGCTGCATTGCGGCGCAGCCCGTCCAACTTGGCGCGCTTCATCGCGCTGCCGCGGAATCTCTCGACGTAGCTGTCCCGCTCCATCCGGAGCATCCCCACCAGATTCAATCCTGCGCGCTGGGGCGTGAGTCTCATCTCGGGGTCGCTGACTGGCGGCGGACCGGAGTTCCAAGGACAAACCTCCTGGCATATATCGCAGCCGAAGACCCGATCTGCGACCGCGGAACGGAACGCCTCTGGAATCGCTCCGCGATGTTCGATCGTCCAGTACGACAAGCAACGCCGCGCGTCGAGTCGATAAGGCTCGGGAAGCGCTCCGGTGGGACAGGCCTCCAGGCATGCCGAACAGTTTCCGCAGAGATCGGCGACCGGCACGTCCGACGGGAGGTCGAGGTTCAGCAGCAGCTCACCCAGCACGAACCAGGATCCGAATCGGGGATGGATCAGGTTCGTGTTCTTGCCGATCGCGCCCAGGCCAGCCAGAGCCGCGAGCTCGCGTTCGAGAAGCGGCGCGGTGTCGACGCAGATGCGCGACTTGACTCCGGGAAAGGCCGACTCGAGCCGGACGACGACCCCGCCCAGCCGTTCACGCAAGACGTCATGGTAGTCCCGCCCCCAGGCGTAGCGCGCCACTTTCGACCAGAGATCGGTTGCAGGTTCTTCGCTTCCGCTCGGGGTGTCCAGGGGGGCGTACCGGAGCCCCACGACCAGCGCCGAGCGGGCACCCGGCAGGAGCTGCGCGTGGATCGCCCCGCAGGTCCATGTTCCGCTCCATCCAGCTCATCCCTGCGTGATCGCCTCGGTCGATCCATCGACGATAGGCCGCGGACGTCGAGGCGGGTCCCAGCGCGGCGATGCCGATCATCTCGAAGCCGGCTTCGCGTGCGATCGAGCGCACTCGCTCGGCGCTTTCCCGACCATCCATTCTCGAATCCTATCGGTGCGGTAGAGTCCCGCCTCGTCGCGGCGTTCCGGCCGCCATTCACTTGGAGGAACGTATGGATCTTTTTGCCGAGGCGTCGCGCCTGGGGCACGAGAGAGTGCTCTTTTGCTCGGTCCCCGAGGCTGGCCTGCGCTCGATCATCGCGATCCACTCGACCACGTTGGGGCCTGGCCTCGGCGGCCTGAGGATGTGGCCCTATGCCTCGACCGACGAGGCGCTGCTCGACGTCCTGCGGCTCTCTCGCGGCATGACTTACAAGGCGGCTGCGGCGGGCGTCCATCTCGGGGGGGCCAAGGCCATCATCATCGGAGACCCCAAGAAGGACAAGAGCGAAGCTCTGTTCCGGGCGTTCGGAAGAGCCGTGGAGTCCCTCGGCGGCCACTACATCACCGCCGAGGACGTCGGCACCGACGTCCAGGACATGGAATGGATCGCGGCGGAGACTCGCTGGGTGACCGGCCTGCCTGCGGATCGAGGAGGCAGCGGCGACCCCTCCCCGGTGACGGCGCGCGGCGTTCTGTCCGGGATCCGCGCAGCGGCGCGGCACCTCTGGGGTTCTCCGGAGCTGCGCGGCCGAAGTGTCGCGATCCAAGGTTTGGGCAGCGTGGGCGGCTATCTGGCCGAATACCTGCGGGAGGAGGGGGCCAAGACCTTGGGTTGCGATCTCGACGACGAGGTGGCGGAATCCGTCCGCTCGGACCACGACGTCGAGCTCGTGCCCGTGGACCAGATCTACGACGTGGAAGCGGATATTTTCGCCCCCTGCGCGCTCGGGGCGACCGTTAATTCCGAGACCATTCCGCGCTTTCGCTTCCGGGTCGTGGCGGGCGGAGCGAACAACCAGCTCGCGGTACCAGAGCGGGACGGCGCCGAGTTGGCTCGCCGCGGGATCCTCTACGCTCCCGATTTCGTCATCAATGCCGGCGGGCTCATCAACGTGTACAACGAGTACGTCGGCTATGACCGCGACCGCGCGATGCGCATGGCCGACACCATCTACGAGACGACGCTGCGCGTCTTCGAGATCGCGCGCCGGGACGGAGTACCGACTTGGTTGGCGGGTGACCGCCTCGCCGAGGAGCGGGTGGCCGCGATCAACACGATCGGCCCCAAGCACTGGGAGATCGGCGCCCGCGAGCGGGTCAGCGTCCGCTTCTGAGGTTTTTCCGCTTCAGGCCGATGAAGCCTGGACGGGAGCCAGGGGCTCCAGCCGAGCGGTGAAGTGCCGCAGCACGGCGGCCTCCTCGACGAAGCGGTAGCCGACCACGCGCTCCCGGTGGGCATGCACGTGAAGGATGACCTCGGCCACGTAATCGACGTGGCTCTGCGTGTAGACGCGGCGCGGAAACGCGAGGCGGACCAGCTCGTGCGCTGCGGGGCGCTCACTTCCGTCCGGCTGGCGTCCGAACATCACGCTGCCGATCTCGACGCCGCGAACGCCTCCCACGATGTAGAGCTCGTTGTTGAGCGCCCACGCCGGGTATTCGAGCGGATCGATGTGGGGCAGCATCTCGCGTGCATCGAGATAGACCGCGTGACCTCCGGTCGGCTCCACGATCGGAACGCCCGCTCCGGTCAGTTTCTCGCCCAGGTAGGCGATCGATCGGGTTCGATAGCGCAGGTAGTTCTCGTCGAGTGCTTCGTAGAGTCCCTGGGCGATGGCCTCGAGATCGTAGCCCGCCATTCCGCCATAGGTAGGGAATCCCTCGGTGAGGATCTCCAGATTCCTGCAGCGGGCTGCCAGCGCATCGTCGTTGAGCGCCAGGAAACCGCCGATGTTCGCCATGCCGTCCTTCTTGGCGCTCATCGTGCAGCCGTCGGCGAGCGCGAACATCTCGCGGGCGATGTCGATCGGAGTGCGATCTCCGAAGCCCTCTTCACGAGTCTTCACGAACCAGGAGTTCTCGGCGAAGCGGCAGGCGTCGATGATCAGTGGAATGCCGTGGTGGTGACAGACCTCGGAGACGGCCCGGACGTTGGCCATGGAAACCGGCTGACCTCCCCCCGAGTTGTTGGTCACGGTGAGGAGCACGAGCGGGATGCGTTCGCGACCGACCTCGCGGATCGTGCTCTCCAGAGCCGCCACGTGGAGATTGCCCTTGAACGGCAGCCGGGCGCGCAGGTCCCGAGCCTCCGGTACCAAGAGGTCGCGGCCTTCGGCGCCGGCGTGCTCCACGTGAGCGCGCGTGGTGTCGAAGAGAGTGTTGCTCGGGACGACCTCGCCCGGATGGGCCATCGTGGTGAAAAGGATGTTCTCCGCGGCGCGGCCCTGATGGGTCGGGATGACATGCCGAAATCCCGTGATGTCGCGTACCGTGGCCTCGAACCGAAAGAAGGAGGGTGAGCCGGCATAGGACTCGTCGCTCGCGATCATGCCCGCCCATTGGCGCGATGACATCGCGCCGGTGCCGCTGTCGGTTAGTAGATCGATGAGCACGTCATCGGAATGCAGCTGGAAGGGGTTCCAGCCGGCGGCGGCCAGGGCGTTTCGCCGCTGTGGCGCCGTGCTGAAGTGGATCGGCTCTACCGAGCGGATCCGAAAGGGCTCGATGATCGAGGTTGGCCGGAAATCGTCCATGCGGCCATTCTTCCGCCGTGGATAGGCGTTGTCGCCCCCCTCAGGTGGGGACATGCTCCCCGCGCCGCCGGATGGTGGAGAGCATCCGATCGAGAACTCCCTCCACGTCCAGGCCGGTCGTGTCGATGATCTCGGCGTCGGTTGCCGGCGCGAGAGGCGAATGAGCACGCGAAAGATCCCGGGCGTCCCGCTCGGCGAGCTCGGCCGCCACCTCGGCGGCACGGACCTCTCCCGCACCTCGAGCCCGCAGGTCGCCGAGCCGGCGGTGCGCACGAACCTCGGCCGAGGCCTCGAGGAAGAACTTGAACGGAGCGTCGGGCAGCACCCGCGTCCCGATGTCCCGCCCCTCGATGACCCCACCCTGGCGGCGCGCGAGCTCCCGTTGGAGCGTCACCATGCGGGTCCGGACTTCCGGGTGGACGGCCGCCCGCGAAGTGGCCGCGGCCACCTCGGGAGTTCGTATCCGCTCCTCCACCGGCGAGCCGCCGAGAAGCACCTGCGCATCCCCATCGAGGCTCAGTCGGAGCTCGACGTGGGCGGCGGGAAGAGCCTTCGCGACCGCCGCGCGGTCGTCCGGGTCGATCCCGTGGTCGAGCAGGTACAAGGCCAGGGCCCGGTACATCGCCCCCGTGTCGAGGTAGGGAACGCCGAGTCGCCTGGCCAAGCGGCGAGCGACCGTGCTCTTGCCGGCCCCGGCCGGACCGTCGATGGCGACGACGCGAACTCCGGGCGGCGTCACGATCGGCGGCGCCGAGCGCCCGGAGAGCCACGCCGTACGGCGGCTGCGGAATCCTTCGAGGGCCGGCTGGGCCGGGGCTTCTCCGAGGCGGTGATCCTGCGCAAGGCGCGGATCTCGGCATCGGACAGGTCCCGCAGCACGCCCAAGGGAAGGTGAGGATCGGTCACCGGCCCGATCGCGATGCGCCGCAGCTTTTGAACGGGGTGCCCAACCCGGAAGAACATCTCGCGGATTTGCCGCGTCCGGCCTTCCGCCAGCTCGACGCGGTACCAGGCGTTGCCTCCCTCCTGCCCCTTGACCGGCGTGGTGCGGATCGGCTCGATTCGACAAGGCGACGTTCGCCGGCCCTCGAGCATGATGCCGCGGCGGAGGCGGTCGAGATCGGCGGCCGGCGGAACGCCCTTGACCTTCACTTCGTAGGTCTTGTGGCAACCGTAGCGCGGATGGGAAAGGCGTTGCGCGAACTCTCCATCGTCGGTGAGAACCAGCAGGCCCTCGGTGTTGAAGTCGAGCCGGCCGACCGGAACCAGCGCACGCCGCATCGCGGGAGGGACGAGGTCGATGACGGTGGCGCGGCCGGCCGCGTCCGAGACCGCGGTCAGGACTCCCTTCGGCTTATTGAGCAACAGGTAGCGGTGCGAGGAGGGAGTCGAGATCCTCTTGCCGTCCACCTTGATGGCGTCCCGGGCCGGGTCGGCCTTCTGGCCGAGCTCCGCGGGGCTGCCGTTGATCGTGACGCGGCCTTCGCGGATCAGGTCCTCCGCCTTGCGCCGCGCCGCCACTCCGGCGCGAGCCAGAATCTTCTGGAGTCGCTCCTCCCCCACTTCAGGGCTCCTCGCCTTCCATCGCCGAAGCGCCGATCCGCTCGCCCGGTTGGGCGGCGTCGTTCGAGCTCGAATCCCCCGGGAGGGAGTCGGGAAAGGGCTCCTCGGCGTCGGCATCGTGCTCGTCCCGAATACCCGCCTCCTCGACGCCGAGCGACGCTTCCGCCTCACGACTGGAGACCAGGCCGATGACTTCGTGCTCGTGCGAGATGGCCGCCTCGCCCATCGCTTCGCTGAACGCCTCTTCGAACTCCTCGAGGGGCGGCAGGTCGGCGAGGTTCCTCAACCCGAAATGCATCAGAAACTCGCGCGTCGTCGCGTATTCGAAGGGCCGCCCCACCACCTCTCGGCGGCCGCCAATGCGAACCATGCGCCGCTCGAGGAGCGTCTTCAGCGCGGTGGTCGAGTTCTTACCGCGCAACTCCTGAATCTCGGGCGCCGTCACCGGCTGACGGTAAGCCACGATGGCCAGGGTCTCCAGAGCGGCCATGGAAAGTCGATTCGCCCCCGATGCCGCGAAGAAGCGCTTGAGGTAGGCATGGTGCTCCGGCGCCGTGACGATACGGAGACCGCCCGCGACCTCCTCGAGAATGACCCCCCGCCCCTCTTGGGCTCGATAGCGCTCGCGGAGCGATTCGAGCGCCGCGCTGGCTTCCGTCCGTTCGTCCTCCTCGAAGACCGCGAGAAGGCGCTCGGTGGAGACCGGCTCGGCGGTCACGAAGAGGATGGCCTCCAGAGCCGCCTCGATGTCGCTTCTAGAAGTCATCCCTGAATGGCCTCCAGCTCCTCGTCGGCGAGAACCCGGGTGGTTCGATAGAGAACGATGCCATGCGCCTCACCCTGATGGACCCGGACCAGACCGAGGCGGGCGAGCTCGAGCACGGCGAGGAAGGTGGAGATGGCCTCGGCACGGCAGGAGCGAGTCCTCAGGTCCTCGACGAGATCGTACGGGCGCCCCCTGTCGAGGACGGCGAGCAGGCGCTCGAACTCGCCACGCACCGGAAAAGTCTCGGACGGCAGGTGGACCGGTTCGGGGTGGTCCCGGTCGAAGCGCTCGATCACGTGCTTGAAGGTGGTGAGGAGATCGAAGAGCGAGACCTCGTCCAGGGAGACTTCCTCGACCTCTCCGTCCTCGCGCCAGTCCCGCTTGCGCCGCGTCCAGATACCCTGTCGGACGCGGTCGACCTCGGCGAGCGTCTGCGCGGCCTCCTTGAGCTTTCGATACTCGAGCAGACGCTCGACGAGCTCTTGACGGGGGTCTTCTTCGAGCGGCGTGCCGTCCTCCGCCTTCGGGCGCGGCAGGAGCATCCTCGACTTCAGCTGGATGAGGAGCGCCGCCTCGTAGATGTACTCCGCGGCGATGTCGAGATCGAGATCTTCCATGAGTCGCAGGTACTCGTGGAATTGATCGCAAATGGTGGCGACCGGGATATTGCTGATCTCGACTTGATTGATGCGGATCAGATGGAGCAGAAGGTCGAGAGGACCCTCGAAGACCGGGAGGTGAACTCGCCAGGATTCGGGAAGTAGACGCCCGACCGCCGGCGCGGTGCTCAACGGCCGGCACTCGTCAGGAGACGGTCGTAGTCCAGGCCCACCGCCTCGCGAACCTGCTGCATGGTCTCGCGGGCGCGCTCGCGGGCGCGCTCCGATCCTCGGCGAACGATCTCGAGCAAGGCACCAGGATCGCGCAGCAGCTCTTCGCGGCGTTTCTGCAGCGGCTCGAGAAAGGCGATGATCTGATCCGCCACCAGCTTCTTGTCGTCCACGCAGCCGATCTCCGCGGCTCGGCATTCACGTTCGACCCGGGCGCAGAGCTCCGGCGGAGAGACCAGCCTGTGAAAAGCGAAGAGATTGCAGGTCTCGGGGTGGCCCGGCTGGTTGCGCCGAACTCTCTCCGGGTCGGTGAACATCGCGCGGCACTTCTCACGCACGACCTCCGGAGGATCGCTCAAGTTGATCGCGTTGCCGTAGGACTTCGACATCTTCCGCCCGTCGAGCCCGGGTACCTTCGGGGTCGGGGTGAACAAGCCCTTCGGCTCGGGGAAGACCGGACGATAAAGGGAGTTGAAGCGCCGCGTGATCTCGCGGCTGATCTCCAAATGGCTGGCCTGGTCCTCTCCCACCGGAACGAAATGGGCCCGATAGAGAATGATGTCGGCCGTCTGCAATACCGGATAGCCAAGGAAGCCGTAGGTGTTTAGGTCGCGACTCTCGATCTCCCGCAATTGCTCTTTGTACGTGGGCACGCGCTCCAGCCAACCGAGCGGAGTGATCATCGAGAGAAGGAGGTGAAGCTCGGCGTGTTCGGGCACCATCGACTGCACGAAGACGACCGATCGCGCGGGGTCGATGCCGGCTGCGATCCAGTCAGCCAGCGCGTCGACAGTGTTCGCCCGCACCTGCGACGGATCCGCGTAGTCCGTGGTCAGCGCGTGCCAGTCGGCGGCGAAGAAGTAGCACTCGTGCTCCTCCTGCAGCGCGACCCAGTTGCGAAGGGTTCCGAAGTAGTGGCCGAGATGCAGACGACCGGTCGACCGCATCCCCGAGAGCACCACCTTGCGATCCGACACTCGAAAGTCTCCTTCTGATAGCGCCACGTACGCGCCCGCGTGAACGCTCCGGACTGTGCGGGAGAACCGCCGTCGTCGTCCGATTACCGGCCTTGGGGCCGGTTGTGGACGGGGCGCTTCGAGGCGGCGCAGTCTAGCACGCGACGGGGGCCCTTCTAGGCCTCGAGAGCCCGTGTCGCACGCCCGTGGAGCGACAGCGCCTGGGCCTCGAGCAGCAGGGCTCCGACCACCGCGAGGCAGGCGATCACCGCCATGACGAGGTGGTTCCTCCGGTCGAGATGACCAGGGATGAGGGCATTCGACAGCGCGAACATCGATACCGCCAGGCCGACCGACGCGAGGGCGCCCGAGAGGCCCCGGCGCCGCGCCTGCGCGAGGGCCCGCAACTCCGAGTCCGCACACCCGCCGCGGCGCCGGATGAGGCGTTCCGAGACCACCACGAAGACAGCCACCCAGGTGTGGGTCAGCACCAGAGCCAAAAGCGCCGCGAAGGAGATAAGCGTGTGGAGAGCGAGACTCTGATCGTCGTTCACTCGAAAGCCCGTCGCTCCGGCGTAGAGCCAGCTCAGCGTGGCGACAGCGGCGAGAGCCAAAACGATGCGGGACCAGCGGTTCATTCTCGGACGGTCTCCAATCTGGGTATCACGAGCGACTCCCAGCGCGTCGCCGCATGATGAGGAAGGTAGCACTTCTCCACCCGGGCCCGTCCGGCTTCACCTCGCCGGCGGGCTTCGAAACGATCCCCGAGGATCGATCGCAGGGCGGCGGCGAGAGCACCGGGATCCTCGGGCGGGACCAACCACCCGGTCTCGCCCTCGACCACCACCTCCGGGATGCCGCTCACGGCGCTGGCCACCACCGGGAGCGAGGCGTTCATCGCCTCGAGAACCACGAGCGGCATGCCTTCGTACGTCGAAGGCACCACGAGGGCCGCCCCCGAGCGAGCAGGGCCCTTACCTGGCCGGCATCCGCGCGGCCGAAAAAGTGAACCTGCTGCTCCACCCCGAAAGCGCGAGCCGCCCGTTGCAGCGCCCGACGGTGCTCGCCTTCGCCGGCGACGACCAGGTGAGGTCGCGCTCCGCCGGCGGCAAGCTCGCGCAAGGCCGCGAACAGAACCTCGACACCCTTCCGGATTCGCAGACGACCCACGAAGACGAGGAGGTCCTCGGAGGTCGGCATCCCTGGGCCGAGGTCCGCGGGAGCGACCTCCCCTCCACCGGTGACGTTCGGGAGGACCTCCACGCCATGAACTCCGTAGTCGCGCTCGAGCTCCCGCGCCGTCGCCAAACTGGGTGCCAGCACGAGATCCGCCGCGCGCGCCGTCCAGCGGCCGAGAAGGATCTGTAGCGGCGCCTTGATGGCGCGGAATCGGCGCTCGACACCTCCCGGCCGGCCCAGCACTTCCCCGTTCCAGACGAGCGCCCGAACCGCGCGCCTCTCTTCGACGTAGCTGACTTGTTGCAACGCGATCAGGAGCGGACGGTGGGCGATGCCCCGCCGCCTTCTTAGATTTCTGAGGGCCAACCCGGCGTCAGACTCGTGGACTTGCACGACATCGGGTCGGAACGCCTTCACGGAGCGCTCGAGCGCCCCTCCCACCGAGAGGGGAAACAACATCTTCGGACCGCGAGCCCCCCCGGTTTGCCGACCCAACACCCGGACCTCGTGCCCTCTCTCGCGCAGTCCCGTGGCGAGTTGCACGACCTGTTCGCCGACCCCCGAGAGATCGTGAGGGGGCAGGGTATTGGCGACCAGCAGCAGGCGCACGCTCTCAACCTCCAGCCAGGGCCTGATAGCGATCACTGGCAATCCTCTGCAACCGCGCCGCGAGGGGGGCCAGCGCGGGTTCGTCCAGACGGTCGATCCACTCCTGCGCATCGCCGCGAGCTCGCTCGAGCCAGGTCCGATGGGATATCAAGTTGGCGAATCGCAAGGAGGGCAAACCCGCTTGGCGCTTGCCGAGCAGATCGCCCGGTCCCCGGAGCTCCAGATCGGCCTCGGCGATCGCGAATCCGTCGGCGGTTTCGGCGAAAGTGGCCAGCCTCCGGCGAGCGGTGTCGGAAAGCCGGCCGTGAAGCGCGACGCAGCGCGACGCCCGGCTCCCCCGGCCCACCCGGCCGCGCAACTGGTGAAGCTGCGCCAACCCGAAGCGCTCGGCGCTCTCGATCACCATCCAGGTCGCCGCTGGCACGTCGATGCCCACCTCGATCACGGTCGTCGCGACCAGAACCCGAACCTCACCGTTGGCGAAGGCGCGATGGATCCTCTCGCGCTCCGCCACCGGCATCCGGCCGTGCAGGACGGCGCTCGGGAAGTCGGAGAGAAACTCGCGCACGCGATCGCCCAGCCGCGCCAGCGAGGCGGCTGAAACCTCGTCGCTCTCCTCGATGAGGGGAAAGACGACGTAGGCCTGCGCTCCGTCGGCGAGATCGGCTCGCAGCCGGCGGTAGACGTCGCCACGCCGGGAGCCCGGAAGGACTTCGGTGGCGATCGGCACCCGCCCCGGCGGAAGCTCATCGAGAACCGAGACCTCGAGGTCGCCATAGAGAGTCAAGGCCAGCGATCGCGGTATCGGCGTCGCCGTCATGACCAGGACGTCGGGACGGTCGCCCTTGCCCTGGAGCAGCCGACGCTGCTCGACCCCGAAGCGGTGCTGCTCGTCGACGATCGCGAGTCCCAGCCGCGAGAAGTGCAAGCCCTCCTGGATCAGCGCATGCGTGCCGACGGCGATCTGGATCGATCCATCAGCGAGCTCCGCCCGGGACCTCGGATCGACGGTCGACGAGGTGAACAGGCCCACCCGATAGTGTTTTCCGAGCAGGCGCTCCAGATTTCCGAAGTGCTGTTCCGCGAGCAGTTCCGTGGGCGCCATGAAAGCGCCCTGTAGCCCGCTCTCGGCGGCGAGGAGCAACGCCATCGCCGCAACGATCGTCTTACCGCTGCCGACGTCGCCCTGCAGCAGTCGCAACATGGGAAACGGACTCTTCAACTCGTCCACGATCTGGCGGATCGCCCGCTTCTGGGCAGTGGTCAGAGCGAAGGGCAGCACGGACCGAGCGACCGATCGAGCGCGGTCGTCGATCCGGTACCGATGCCTCTTCGGCTCGCGGATTTCCCGCCGCCGCAGCGCCACCAGCTCGAGCTGGAGTAGAAAGAGCTCCTCGTAGACCATTCGGTAGTGGAACGGAGACTCGCCGCGCGACAGGGCCTCGAGATCGGAGTCTGGTCTCGGAGCGTGCAACTGCGAGAGGGTGGTGGCCAGGTCCGGAAGCGCGTAACGATGGCGGAGCTGCTCGGGAAGGAGCTCCGGAGGAGGGTCGGAGCGCAGCAGGGGCAGCGACTCGCGAACCCAGCGGGCCACCTGTCCCGGCCCCGCACCCCCGATCGCGGGGTAAACCGGCACCACCCGACCGACCTCGCTTTCACCTGCGATCGGATCGATCGTCGGATTGACGAGCTCGAGTTGCGTCTCCCCCAACGGGCGAACCTGTCCGTGCAGGATGACCTCGTCACCGTCGGCGTGACGCTGCAGCAGATAGGGTTGATTGAACCAGGTCAGGGTCAACGTGCCCCGCTCTCCGAGCAGGCGTCCGCGGACGATCACGAAGCCGCGCCGCCGGGTCCGGATCAATCGCAGCTCGGCGAGTCGGCCGCGCACCGTCCAGGTCCCCGGTGCGTCGACCCGATCGACATCGACGACGTGGCGCCGGTCCTCATAGCGAGAGGGCAAATGGAGAAGAAGATCGCCGACCGTTCGAACGCCCGCGCTCGCCAACTTCTCGGCTCTACGCGGCCCCACTCCGGGCAAATACCGCAACGCCGTATCGCGCCGCAGCACGGGGCGAGGCGACGCTGGCGAATCAGTCACTCGGTTCGGAAGACGAGCGAGACCAATCCGCACCGAACCTCGTCGCCCGCGTGAATCTCCGACGGCACTCCGGTTTCGAGCCGTACGCCATTGACGAAGGTGCCGTTCATGGTGCCGATCTCCTCGGAAAGGAAGAACTGATCCCCCTGCCGGTAGATCTTCGAATGGCGTCGGCTGATGGAACGCTGAGTATCGACCGGCGTCAGGTCGATCGTCGGGTTGATGCCAGTCACCGGATCGCGCCGCCCGAGAGTGCTCTCGCCGTCGCTCGAAAGCGCGAACGACATACCGGATTTCTCGTGAACGAGTCGTTCGGCTGACGGCGTGACCGGAGTCTCCGTGGGCGCCGGCATCTCCACGACCGGCTTGGGAGACGGACCGCCCAGCGCTTCGCGCAACATGCCGTCGGTCTCGCGCAGGCGGCGCGAGAGCTTGCGCATCATTCGCACCGCGATTTCGGGGTTGCTGCGCAACATCTGGTCGAAAGTCGACCCGTTGATGGTCAGGAGCTTGACCGCCGTCGCGGTGCGCGCCGAGGCGGTACGGGGCAGATCCTCGAGGATCGCCATCTCGCCGAAGAAATCTCCCTTCTCGAGCACCGCGAGCTGGCGTTGCTCTCCGGAGATCTCCTTCAGGATCTCGACTTTGCCGTCCTGAATGATGAACATCTCGGTGCCGAGCTCGTCTTCCCGGAAGACGAACTCCCCAGCGTCGAGCTCGGCCGTGAAGCTCGGTCGATCTGGCTTCTTGCTGGTCGTCTTGAAGACCGGCTGTTTCATCGCTCGTCTCGAGGGAGGCCGATGGTGAGGTTCCGCGTCCGCGCGTCGAGGCGCGCCGGGAGACCCAGCGCCAGAGTCCGATTGGGCGCGACGTGCCCGAATTCTGTGCCGTAGGCGACCATCAATCCGGGTACCAGTCCGGCCACTCGACGGGCCATCGACGAAGCCTCCTCTCGGGTCTCGTCGTTGCCGCGCAAATCCCCCAAAACCACTCCTCGAACGCGCGCCAGACTACCGGACAGCCTCAGGTGGGTCAACATCCTATCGACGCGATAGGTCGGCTCACCGACGTCCTCGAGGGCCAGGATCGCTCCGTCGAGGGGCGCGGACCAAGGGGTGCCGAGCGTCGCGCAGAGCAGGCTCAGGCACCCACCCATCAGGCGACCTTCGACGACCGGCTCTTCTCCCGCGACCACCTCCGCCACCGGCAGGCTGTTCGGAAAGTTCCCGGCCAAGGCTCCCAGCAAGGAGTCCCGTTCGATGTCGGTCAAGCCTCGCGCCAGATCGGCGGCCACCATCGGTCCATGGAAGGACGCATAGCCGAGGCGAACGACGACGGCCTGTAGAAAGGGCGTGAGATCGGAATATCCGATCCAGGCGCGAGGTCGCCGGGCGAGGAGCTCCCAGTCGATGAACGGCAGGACACGGAGGCAACCATGCCCGCCACGGGCGAAGAAGATCGCGCCGACGGACTCGTCACGCGCGAGCTCGTGAAGGCCACGTAGGCGTTCTTCGTCGGTTCCGGCGAACAGATCGTGCCGAGACTCGAGATTCCCGGCGGTGACCACCTCGAACCCGAGATCCTCCAATGCCGTCAGCCCCCGGCGAAGGCGATCCGGGTCGACCGGCCCGGACAGGGCGGCGACCCCAACGCGATCGCCGGATCGGACCGGCGGAGGGAGTCGTACGTGATCGAGAGAGGTCGAAGGCACCGTTAAGCCGGATTCTGTGCCCGGCTCGCGCCGGGTGAGGTCATTCCTCTCGAGCCGCCGTTGCCGACGGCCTCCAGCAACCTACCCGGGAACGCGCCGCCGCTCGCGCGGCGGAGCGGGACGGACGGCCCGCGTCACGCTCCCCTATTCGGTCTTGCTCCGCAGGGGGTTTGCCGTGCCCCGGTCCGTCGCCGGCCGGGCGGTGCGCTCTTACCGCACCCTTTCACCCTTACCGAAACCGCGAGGGTTCCGGCGGTCTGCTCTCTGTTGCACTTTCCGTCGCGTCGCCGCGCCTCGCCGTTGGCGAGCCTGCTGTCCGTCGGAGTCCGGACTTTCCTCTCCCCGAAGGGAGCGACCGTCTCGATGCCTTCGACCGAGGGAATGCTAGCAGAGAGGGGATCATCCGCGACCGAAAAGCCGCCCGAGTCGACGGCTTCCTGAACCGCCGCCCGCTTCGCGGTCGAGGCGAGCCAGGGCTTCCTTCGCGCCCGCATGCGGGGGGTTCCCCGCCGCCGCGGCTTGGTAGAGACCGCGCGCTCTCTCGAGATCGCCCGTCGCTTCCAGGAGTTCCCCGAGCTCGAACCGCACCTCGGAGCTCTGAGGGTCGATCTCGAGGGCCGCGCGGTAGCTCGCCAGGGCGCGGTTCGACCAAGCCGGATTCTTGCGTTGCAGACGAGCCAGGGCGAGCCAGTATTCGACCCTGGCATCGGTTCGCACCACCTGCTCGAGCAGTTGCAGGGCCGTATGAAGGTCACCCTGAGCCTCCTCGTCGCGAGCGCGCTCGAAATTGCGGCGCGCCATGGCACGCGATTCCGCGGCCCGTTCCTCGGGACTCGGCGCGGGAAGTACGGGTTCGATCTGGTGGCGAGCGTCGTAGGCGATCCGAGAGTCCGGGTCGGCGAGGGTTTGGTAGGCCTCGACCAGGAGTCCGAAGAGGTAATCGAGCGCAACCTGGATCTTCTTCGCCAGGCCGTAGCGCGCCGCGTTCGCGGGGTGGACGAGACGCGCGACTTCTTCGAACGCGGTCCCCAGCTCATCGATCTCGACTCCCGGCCGTACTCCGAGGAGCTCGTAGTGATCGAGGCCACCCGCGGAACCGAGCAGCGCGATGATCTGGTCCTGGTAGTCCGAGGCTGCCAGATCGAGGGGACGCTCGGCCAAGCCCGTCCGAATGCGATCACCCAAGACGCGCTCCAGATCCTCCGTCGACGGCAGATCCCGGACGGTCTCCAGAGTGCCCTCCGGCCGCACGACCCCAACGGCGAGAAGTCCCGCCAGAGCCCGGCGGAGCGCGTCCACAGGGAAGGGAGCGTCGGATTCGAGGCCGCGGTGCGGCATCGGCTGACGAAGGCGCTCGAGAATCCAGAGCTCTTCGGGCTCCCAGCGGAGCATCCGCTCGGCGCCGGGGACCGGTTCCACGGTCCGGATCGACGCTCCGGGATCCGGCAGGAATCGCTCGATCCAGCTCTCGGGCGAAATGGCGTGCGACGCCACCAGGCGGATCACCCTCGCGGTCGGCAGCGGTCCCATCCTGCTCACCGGAAGACCGGAGAGACCTTCCCTGAACCGGGTCTCGGTGGCGGAGCGCTCGGCGAGACTCATGGCGAGTTGACGCGCCGCCCGCTCCGCGGCCGCATAGCCCTCGGAATCCGCAGAACGGGCGCCGACTGAACCCAGCAGTACCCCCAGCGGATGCTCCGGCGAGAAATAGAGCTCCCCCTCGATCAGATGCAGGCTCCGCGAGGCCCCCCGAACTTCGTATTCGAGCGTGCCCGTGGCACCGCGCCGATAGAGATCGATCAGCCGGCCAAGAACCTTGCCGAGCGAGGCTGCCCGCCTCTCATGGTTCGCCATCTCGAGTTCGCACCGTGAGTCTAGGCCATCTCGGAGGATGCTTCCAACGCCGCCCTCAGCCGCTCCGCGACCGCGCGGCCAACGGTTTCCCGGAGATCGTCGTCGGGAGCCGATCGGATGGCCTCGAGCGTCCCGAAGCGGCGCAGGAGCTCCCTCCGGCGGACCGGCCCGATGCCTGGCACGTCGTCCAGAACGCTGCGCAGGCTGCGTTTGGATCGACGGGCCCGATGCCGTGCCAGGGCGAAGCGATGGCACTCGTCGCGGATTCGCTGTAAGAGCTGTAGCCCCGCGTCGTGGCGAGAGAGTCGCAGGGGCTCGGGCAAGCCAGGCAGGTAGAGCTCCTCGAAGCGCTTGGCGAGACCCACCACCGGAAGCTCGTCGAGGCCGACCTCCGCCAAGGCGGTCAGGGCCGCGTTCAGCTGACCGCGCCCGCCGTCGATGAGGAGCAGATCCGGGACCTCTCCACGCTCCTCGAGGAGGCGTCGACAGCGCCGTTCGACGGCCTGCGCGATGGATCGAAAGTCATCGGGTCCATCGAGTCCGCGCAGATTGAGGCTGCGGTAATCGCTCTTGCGGAGGCGCCCCTCCCGCCACACGATCACGGACGCCACGCTCTCGTTGCCCTGGGTGTTCGAGATGTCGAAGCCCTCGATCCAGCGTGGGGGCTCGGGAAGGTCGAGGTGCTCCTGGAGCGACCGCACGGCGGCTTCGGTTTCGTTCGCGACCCGGAAGCGGCGCCGAAAGGCGTATTCGGCATCCTTCTCGGCCACCCGCAGCCGCTCTGCCTTGGGGCCACGAGCCGGAAACCGGAGGTAGACCCGCTCGCCCTTCCTCTCGGCAAGCCACGCGGAGAGCGCATCCTGGCCTTCGATCGCGACCGGCAGGTGAACCTCTTTGGGGAGAAAGCTCGTCCGATCGTAGATCTGTGGCAACAACTCGCTGAGCAGGCTCTCGGGGCTCGGGCGTTCGGAGCCCTCCCAGAAGAGCTCTCGACGATCGAGCACCTTCCCGCCGCGCATCACGAGGATCGAGACGGCCGCCTGGGATCCGTGGATCGACACGCCGAAGAGATCCGAATCCTCGTCGTCCACCGTGGCGAGAGGCGTTCGGCTACCCTGGCGCTCGACTTCGCGCAGCAGGTCCCGCAAGCGGGCCGCACGTTCGAAATCGAGCCCCTCCGCGGCCTCTGCCATCTGCCCGCGGAGCCGGCGGGCCAGAGGTTCGATGCGCCCCGAGAGGAAGAGTCTCGCTCCCTCCACCGCCGCGCGGTACTCGGTCGCGTCGGTGAGTCCCGCGACGCAAGGACCCAAGCAGAGCTTCATGTCCCAGTAGAGACAGGGCCTCGCGAGCTTGCCGTCGATCTCGAGATGGCAGACCCGGATCCCGAAGAGCTTCTGGGTCAGCTTGATCGCGCGACGGGCCAGTCCTCCGGGAAGGTAGGGCCCGAAGTATTCGGCGCCGTCGTCGCGAATCCGCCGAGTGAAGATGATGCGCGGCCACGGCTCCCGGGTCAACTTGAGGTAGGGATAGGTCTTGTCGTCGCGCAGCATGATGTTGTAGCGCGGTTTCCGCTGCTTGATGAAATGGTTCTCGAGCAGGAGTGCGTCGCGCTCGGACCCGGCGACCACGTAGTCGACGTCCTGCGCCTCCGCGAGCATCGCGGCGAGGCGCGGCTCGAGCTCCCGGCTCAGGTAGCTCCCGACCCGCTTGCGCAAAGCCTTCGCCTTGCCGACATAGAGGGTCGCTTTCTTCTCGTCGAGGAAAAAGTAGATACCCGGCTGCTCGGGAAATCCTTCGATCCGAACCCGAAGCCTCTCGAGGCGACTCTGCCCGTCCACGTCTCAAATGCTAACGCGAAAGAAATCCAGGACTTCCGATATTCATCCGGCGTAGATCTGAATTTCCTTGAGCTCGCGGAGCTTGTCGCGCAATTCCGCGGCCTCCTCGAATTCGAGCCGTTTCGCCGCATCCCGCATGGCCTTCTCCAGACGCGAGATGCGCTCCGCGAGCGGGATCTCCTCGCGGTCCGCCACATCGAGGAGATGAGGGCGAATCTCCTCGGGATAGTCGAGATTCGCCATGGCGATCAAGGGCGAGTGGATGTCCTTGAGGATGGACCGCGGCTCGATGCCATGCTGGCGATTGAAGGCTTCCTGACGCACGCGGCGACGCCGCGTCTCGCGCAGGGTTTTCGCGATCGCGTCCGTCTCGCGATCCGCGTAGAGGATCACCCGGCCGTTGAGATTCCGGGCCGCCCGGCCGGAAGTCTGGATGAGTGCCGTCTCGCTGCGTAGAAAACCTTCCTGATCGGCGTCGAGGATGGCGACGAGCGAGACCTCCGGCAGGTCGAGTCCTTCCCGCAGCAAGTTGATCCCCACCAGGACGTCGAATCCACCCCTGCGGAGATCCGTCACGATGGCGATCCGCTCCAGCGTCTCGATGTCGCTGTGCAGGTACCGGACCCGGATTCCGGCCTCGGTCAAGTACTGGGTCAATTCCTCGGCCATGCGCTTGGTGAGAGTGGTGACGAGGACACGCTCCCGGCGCTCGACCACCCGATGAATCTCGCTCAGCAGGTCGTCCACCTGACCTTTCGCGGGACGCACCTCGACCTCGGGGTCGAGGAGGCCGGTCGGCCGGATCAGTTGCTCGACCACGACGCCTCCGGTGCGCTGCAGCTCGAACCCACTGGGGGTGGCCGAGACATAGATGCGTTGGCCGGCTTTCGCGTCGAACTCCTCGAAGGTGAGCGGCCGGTTGTCGAGCGCCGACGGGAGCCGGAACCCGAAATCGACCAGGGTCTGCTTGCGCGAACGATCACCGTGGTACATCCCCCGCACTTGCGGGACGGTCTGATGACTTTCGTCGACGATCAGCAGAAAGTCGCGTGGCAGATAGTCGAGCAGGGTCGGCGGCGGCTCACCCGGAGCTCGCCCGGAGAGGTGGCGAGAGTAGTTCTCGATGCCGTGGCAGTAGCCGACCTCTTTCAGCATCTCCAGATCGAAATTCGTCCGCTGCTCGAGACGCTGCCGCTCGAGCAGCTTCCCCTCGCGCTCCAATACGTCGAGCCGTTCGCGCAGCTCTTCGCGGATGGTCACGATGGCTCGCGCGAGCCGCTCCTTCGGGGTTACGTAGTGGGTCTTCGGATAGACGGCGACGCGATCCACCTCTTCCAACACGTCGCCACGCAGCGTGTCGAAACGCACGATGCGCTCGATCACGTCGCCGAAGTACTCCACCCGGATGCCGCGATCCTCGTAGGCGGGCAGAATCTCGAGGACGTCTCCACGAGCCCGGAAGCTGCCGTGAAACAGGTCGAGAGGGGTACGGGTGTACTGCATCTCGACCAGCTTGGCCAGCGTCCGATCCATCCCGTTCGCGGCCCCGACTTCGAAGAACTGCAGCATGCCGTAGAACGCTTCGGGTGAACCGAGACCGTAGATGCAGGACACCGAGGCGACGATGATGACGTCGCGGCGCTCGAAGAGCGCCTTGGTGGCGCGCAACCGCAAGCGCTCGATCTCTTCGTTGATCGTGGCCTCTTTGTCGATGTAGGTGTCGGACTGCGGAACGTAGGCCTCGGGCTGGTAATAGTCGTAGTAGGAGACGAAATACTCGACCGCGCTGCTCGGGAAGAAGGCGCGAAACTCCTGATAGAGCTGGGCCGCCAGGGTCTTGTTGTGGGAGAGGACTAGGGCCGGACGCTCCGCCTGCTCGATCACCTTCGCGATCGTGTAGGTCTTGCCCGACCCCGTCACTCCCAGGAGGACCTGCTCGGTGTCGCCCCGAGCGAGGCCGTCGGTCAAGGAGGCGATGGCCCGGGGTTGATCTCCTTGCGGCTCGAAGTCGGAATCCAGTCGAAAGGTGCTGGTCACGTCGACGAGCCGGGCGGCTTTGCCGCCCTCGTCGGGGGGTCGGGTCCCGCCGGCTCCTGGGATCCCGGTGCGGGCAGCAGGCCACCGACTCGCTCCAGTGCCGAAAGGAGGTCGAGCACGTCGTCGTGAGTCAGTTTGCCCTGGCTCGCCTTCTCCTGCGCCTTGGTCAACTGACGCCGCAGGGCATAGAGAGCCGGCGGATCGACCTTGCCATCCCGAATGTGATCCAGAGCGGCAGCGAAGCCGCGCTGCACACGGGCTTTCTCGGCCGGCGTCACGTCGCCCGGCAGGGCGGCGACCACCTGGCTCTCGATCTGCCCCATCGTCCAGGCGAGGAGGTCCTTGGCCTTCGCCACCAGAACGATTCCAGCGATGCCGAGCAGCACGATCACGATGCCGCAACCGATGAGAAGAGGCCGTGAGCGGCCGCTGGGCGCGCGCCGCGGCTCTCCGGTGAATGGCCGCCCGGCCGGTGGCGGCGGTGCGGGCTCGCGCGAGGGTGGTAAGGATTCGTTCATTGGATTCTCGTCGTCCGCCCGGAGTCTATAATCCAAGCGTGGCATCTCCCGCGGATCCCTCCGCGCCCTCCCCGAGCCGAGCTCCCGAGGCCGTTTCCGCCGGCTGGCGGCGTTGGGCGCGTTTCGTCGCCCTTGCCCTGGCGATCGGTCTGCTCGGCGCCGCGATAGGAGTCGGTGTGGCCATGGCCATCCGGGTACCCAACCTCGAGGCCTACGCGGCCTACACGCCTCGCTTGATCACCAAGCTCCTCGACCATGACGGCAGCGTCTTCGCGACCTACGCGCGCGAACGCCGTTTTCTGATCGAAGAGGGGCATCTGCCGAAGCTTCTGCAGAACGCCGTCCTCGCCGCCGAGGATTCCCAGTTCTTCCGCCACGGCGGAATCGATCTGGAGGGCATCGTGCGCTCGACGGTTCTGAACGCCCTGCGTGGCCGCAAGGCTTTCGGCGCCTCGACGATCACGATGCAGCTGGCTCGTCAGTTGATGGGGCGGCGGGAGAAAACCTGGGACCGCAAGATCACCGAGACGTTTCTGGCGGTCGAGCTCGAGAAACGCCTTTCGAAGCAGCAGATCCTGACGATGTACTGCAACCTGATGTTCCTGGGCCACGGCAACTACGGGATGGAAGCGGCGGCACGAGACTATTTCGGCCACGGCGTGGATGCGCTGACCCTGGACGAGGCGGCGAGCCTCGCCGGCATGCTGCAGCGGCCCAGCGATTACAATCCTTATCGAAATCCGAAAGCGGTGGCGTCGCGGCGCAACTACGTGCTCCGGCGCATGTTGGATGATCGCTTCATCTCCCGGCAGGACTACGACGTGGCGGTGACCCAGCCGGTTCGAGTCGCGCCGCGCCACCCCACCCGAGACTTGGCGCAGTACTACGCCGAAGAGGTTCGCCAGACCCTGGAACAGGAGTTCGGTACGGAACGCCTCTACAGCGAGGGCCTGCTCGCCCAGACGACGCTGGATCTCGGTATCCAGCGCGAAGCGGAGGATGCGTTGCGCTGGGGCCTCATGCGTCTGGACCACCGGCAAGGCTGGCGCGGCCCTCTGTTACACGGGCAGAGCTTGCTGCTGAGTGGCGACGAGATCGAGCGCATGGTGGGCCGCAACCCCGATCCGGAAACCTGGGTTCCCGGGCTGGTGCTCGAATCGAACGCCAAGCAGGCGCGGGTCCGCACACCCGACGGAGAGATCCGCATCGATTCACACGGCATCGAGTGGACCGGACGGGAGGCCGTTTCGTCGATCCTGCGTTCGGGTGACATCGCCTGGTTCCGGAATGAGCCTCCCTTCGAAAGTTCCGGCGAAGCGACCTGGACGGTGGAGCAGGAACCGCGGCTCGAGGGCGCCGCTCTGGTGATCGACTCGGCGACGGGCGCGGTGCGAGCCCTGGTCGGCGGATGGAGCTTCCAGCGCAACAAATTCGATCGGGCGACGCAAGCGCAACGGCAAGTTGGCTCGGCATTCAAGCCGTTCGTGTATGGCGCCGCTTTCGAGGATGGCTTCACCCCAGCCGACCGTCTGTTCGATGGACCGACCGCCTTCGTGGGCGCCGACGGATTGGCCAGCTACGCGCCTCGGAACTATCACCGCCGTTACTACGGAATCCTGACTCTGGAGCGGGCACTCGAGCTGTCGATCAACGTCACGTCCGTGAAGCTGCTCGACATGGTCGGCGCCGATCGGGTCGTGAATTTCGCGCGCCGCTGCGGAATCACCTCCCCCTCCCCCCTATCCGAGCCTCGCCCTCGGATCGGCCGATCTCGTTCCACTGGAGTTGGCAGCGGCGTATGCGGCGATCGCCAATCAGGGCGTCTGGGTTCGACCTTACTTCGTCGAAGAGGTCAAGCGGCGCGACGGCGTGGTGTTGTCGAGCCACCATGTCGAGGCCTCGAAGGCCACGGACCCGGCGATCGCCTATGTCCTGACTCACGTGCTAGAGGGCGTGGTCCATCGCGGAACCGGAGCGTCGATCTCCGATCTCCCGGTCGCTATCGCGGGCAAGACAGGCACCACGAACGACTACACGGACGCCTGGTTCGTCGGCTTCACGCCGCGGTACACGATCCTGACCTGGGTGGGATTCGACCAGAAGAAGTCGATCGGCCGCCGTATGACCGGTGCGGCCGCGGCCCTGCCGATCTGGCGGCGTATCGCCGAGTCCGGGCTCGCCGACGGTTGGATCAAGAAGGGGGAGGAGTTCCCCGTCCCCGCGGGCGTCGAGATCCGGACGGTCGATCTGGCGTCGGGATTGATCGCGGTGCCGGGGGCCCCGCAGCCCGTCGAAGAGGCATTTTCGACCGGGACCGCCCCCGCCCAGACCTGGGACGCGCATTGGGGCACCGTGCTTGCTCTGCCGTGGACCCAACAGCTCGCCTTCTACACGCCGCGCGGCAACGAACGGATGCCCGACGACAACGCCTACGAGTTGACCGCGCAACTCGCGGCCGCGGAGCAAGCGGCCGCGGCGAATCCAACGAATCCGAATTGAGTCGGCGTCAGGCCGGCTGGGGCTTCCGGCCGACCAGCCCGTAGTCCTGGGATCCGAAGAGCAGGTCATCGAGTTGATCCCGCAGCTCGTTCAGCCCCTGCACGAGAGGACGCAGCTCCGACGGTCCATCGGGCAAAGGGAGCTCAGGAAGTCGGTCGTCCTCCGCGAACGGGCGAAGGTCGAGACGTTCGACCGGATCGAATCCGGCCTCGCGCAGGGTCAGCTCGAGCGCCGCGGGATGGACAGGACGAACGTGGGTCGGGTCGATCCAGAAGTTGCGCGCCGCCACGACGAGGGACAGGGGGTTCGGGGTCTCGAGGATCAGAACGCCGCCCGGTGCCAGCGCGCGCCATGCCAGCCGTACCAGCCGGTCAACGACTTCGGGTGGCAGATGCTCGACGACGTGGAAGGAAACCACGCCTCCCAACGACCCCTCGGGCACGCCGGACAGTGCGTCGAGAAGGTCGCCGCGATCGGCCTTCAGGCCCTTCTCCCGGCACTCGTCGACCATCGCTTGCGAGCTGTCCACACCGCGCGCCAGGATGCCCGCGGCGCTCAGCAGGGCGAGCGCTTCGCCTCGCCCGCAGCCCAGGTCGAGCACCGCACCTCCGCCGCGCAGATACGGCAAGTACGTCGACAGACGTTCGCCGATCTCGCTCTCGGTGCCGCGGAACCGGCGCTCGAGCTCCACATAGGCGTGCTCACGCCGGACGTCGGAAAGACCGGCCACTCCGGCCGCCTGCTCCGCGACCGCCAGAGCGGCTCCGAGCTTTGCCCAGACATCCCGCGTCTCCCGCCGAACGCGGTCGACCTTCTGGTCGACGCGCGCGAACAGAGCGTCGTTGTGCCCCATCACCTCGACGAGGCCATCCCGCCAAACGCTCTCGAGGTGTGAAAAACGGGCCTCGTGGGTCTCGAGGACGACTCGGCGCACGTCCTCGCCGCGTTGGACGTACTCCAGCAAGATCAGATTGAAGATCCTCTGCCGTTCCCACAGGTCCGCCTGTGGCGATGCGACGAGAGGGCGCAGCATCCGCTTGGCCAAGACGACCAGCTTGCCCAGGAAACCGCGGTGGCTGCGGATCGGAAACGTCGTGTTCCGATCCCACAGCCACCGCCAGTCGGCCAGATCTCGAGTGGGGTCGCCGAGAAAATCTTCCAGGCTCGGCTCCGGCGCCTCGGGCGCTTGCCCGCCGTCGCTCGGAGTCGAGCTGCACAACCTACTCTTCAGCTTCGACCGAGACGGCGACCTCGGCGATGACCTCGGAGTGGAGATCGATTCGGACGGCATGATCGCCGACCGTTCGAATGCCACCGGCGAGATCGATCTGTCGGCGGTCGATCTCCACGCCTTGCTGAGCCAGCGCCTCCACGATCTCGCTCGCCGTCACCGAACCGTAGAGCGCTCCGGTGTCCATGGCACGCTTGCGCAGAGTGAGTTTGAGGCCCGCAAGGTGAGCGGCGATCTCTGCGGCTGCCTGCCGCTCGGCGGTATGGCGCGCTTCGATCTTCTTCTTTTCGTGCTCGAACACCTTGGCATTGCCAGGCGTCGCCTCGAGGGCGATACCTTGTGGAAAGAGATAGTTCCGAGCGTAGCCCGGCCGCACCTCCACCACCTGTCCACGGCGTCCCCGGTGACGGAGATCGCTCATCAAGATCACCTTCATGTCGATCTCCCGGTCAGTCCGTCGTGAACGGCAGCAAGGCCAAGTGGCGAGCCCGCATGATCGCGGTCCGGAGCATCCGCTGATGACGCGCCGAGGTGCCCGAGATGCGGCGCGGCAGGATCTTGGCTCTCTCCAGGATGTACTGCTGGAGCAGCTTGACGTCCTTGTAGTCGATGTACTCGATGTGCTCGGCGCTGAAGCGACAGACCTTCCGGCGCTTGAAGAAGTTCTTCTTCTTCCCCGAGGGCTTCTTACCGCGGCCACCACCACGTCCCATCGCCATGATCAGTCTCCCTCGACCGATTCCCGGGGCGGGTTGCTCGGGTCGGAGTGGATGATCGGCACCTCTTGTCCCGGCCGGAGGCGATTCGCCGCCCGCTTGAGGTCGACATCGGTGCGCACCGTCAAGTAGCGCAGGACCTTGTCGTTCTGGCGCAGCCGCAGCTCGACCTCACTCAACAGAGTCGCCGTCTTGGGCTCCATCTGTAAGAAGAGGAAGGTGTAGCGTCCTTCGGTGAGCTTGCGGATCGGATAAGCGAGCTTCCGCTTTCCCCAGCTCTCCTCGCGCACCAGCTCACCGCCGCGTGCCGAAATCAACTGTTTGGTTTCGTCGATCAGGCCGACGAATTCCTCGTCTGTGAGACGAGCATCGGCGACGATCGCCAATTCGTACGTTCTCATGAGGCCTCCCCATGGCCGTGAGGTCCCACTCGCCGGAGCGGAACAGAGAGGTCGAACCCGGCCAGCCGATCCGGCCGAGGTCGCTGCCCCTGCGGGCAGCAAGCGAGGACTCTATCCGACTTGGCCGCCCCCCGCCAAGATTCGGTGAATCTAGGGGTTGAAGCGATTCATCGTGGCATCGATGCCGACGTCGAGCCAACAGGCCGCCGCATCGACTGCGAGCTCGACCATGGGTTCCACGAGCGGGATTTCCGCTTCACTGAAGGGGGCGAGGACGAACTCTGCGAGGTCCGCCTCGGCAGCGCTCCTCGCGATGACCGTCGCCTCCGGAGGCGCGATCCCGAGCCGCAGGCGAGCCAGCTCCGAAGTACGCATGGCTTCGACGATCGACTCCATGCCACGGTGTCCACCGGGGCCGCCACGCGCTCGCGCCCTCAGCTTGCCGAGTGGCAGAGCCACGTCGTCGAAGATCACGAGGACCTCGGAGCTCGCAAGTCCATAACGGTCAGCAAGGCACCTCACCGACCATCCGCTGCGATTCATGTAGGTCTGCGGACGAGCCAAGATCGCCGTTTCGGTCTCGCTGACCAGAGCACCGCACGCTTCGATCTCGGATCCGGAGCCGAGTCGGCGTCTCAATCCCTCGATCACCCGAAACCCGAGGTTGTGGCGCGTCTCTCGGTAGGTTTCGCCGGGATTCCCGAGGCCCACGACGAGGCGTTGGCCGCTCAGGACTCTTCGGCCTCCTCCTTCTTGCCGCGTTGCAGGACTTCCGGCTCGGTGGCCTCGGCTTCAGCCGTCGGCTCGGCGGTGGCTTCGGCGGCGACCTCCTCGACGCGTGCATGCTTCACCGAGGCGATCACGGCGCCTGGCTCGCCGACGTAGGCGACTCCGTCGGGAAGCACGAGACTGCTCGCCTCCAAGTGCTGTCCGATCCGTAGCTCACTCACATCCAGCCGGATGTCTTGCGGGATCTGGGTCGGCAGGCACTCGATCTCGATCTCCCGGGTCACGAAGTCGAGAATGCCAGCCTCGGTCTTCACGCCGTACGGGGTTCCCTCGAGACGAATCTGCACGTTGACCCGAAGCTTCTTGTCCATGGCGATGCGCTGGAAATCGATGTGCGAAACCTGGTCGGTGACCGGGTCGAGCTGGAGCTCTCGGATCATGGCGTGCCGGCTCTGATCCGTTCCCGCGAGCAAGAGCTGGAAAATGCGATTCTCGTGCCCTCCCTCTTTGAAGAGAGCGAGCAACGTACGACGCGGAATCTGGATCGGTACCGGATCGCGGTCGGCGCCGTAGAGGACGGCGGGGATGAGGTCTTGTTTGCGGAGGCGCTTGCTGCCTCCCTTGCCGAGCTGGTCGCGGCGTTGAACTTCGATGGCGGCTTCGGTCATGACGTGGGGTTCCTCGTTGCAGGGATCAAACGAAGAGCGAGGAGACGGAGCTGTTCTCGTGAATCCGCAGAATCGCCTCGCCCAGGAGCTTCGCGACCGACAGGGCGCGCAGCTTCGAGCTTTGTCTGAGCTTCTCGTCCACCGGTGTCGTATTGCTGACCAGAACCAGCTCGATCGGTGATTTTTCGATGCGCTCGAGCGCCGGACCGCTCAAGACGCCGTGGACGCCGGCCGCGAGAATTCGGCCCGCGCCGTGCTTCTTGAGCGCTTCCACCGTTTTCGTGAGCGTCCCGGCAGTGTCGATGATGTCGTCGAGAATGAGCGTGTTCTTGCCTTCGACGTCGCCGATGATGTGCATGACCTCGGCCACGTTGGGGGCGGTACGCCGCTTGTCGACGATCGCCAACCCGACGCCGAGGCGCTTGGCGATCGCCCGCGCCCGCTCCACGCCGCCCGCGTCGGGCGACACGATGACGAGATCGGGGATTCCGATCTCACGCAAGGCCTCGAGCATGACCGGTGCGGCGAACAGGTGATCCACGGGGATGTCGAAGAAGCCCTGGATTTGAGCGGCGTGCAAGTCCATCGTGAGCACGCGATCGGCACCCGCACGCGAGATCAGGTCGGCCACGAGCTTGGCCGTGATCGGCACGCGCGGAGCATCCTTCTTGTCCTGCCGGGCGTAGCCGTAGTAGGGCATCACCGCGGTTACCCGTGAGGCAGAGGACCGCTTGAAGGCGTCGAGCATGATCAGCAACTCGATGAGGTTCTCGTTCACCGGCCGGCAGGTCGGTTGGACGATGAACACGTCCGATCCTCGAACGTTCTCTTCGATCCGGCAGAAGGTCTCGCCGTCCGAGAAGTTGTACGCGGAGGATCGCCCGAGAGGAAGGTTCAGATAGTCGCAGATCTCACGGGTCAAGGAAGGGTGCGCCCGTCCTCCGAAGATCTTGATCTCGCCGTACATCGTGCTGGATCCTTTCACCGCTCGACTTCTCCCTCGCTTCGTCGCGCCGTCCGGAGCGGAGGCGCGTGGTTGGGGCGGGAGGATTCGAACCTCCGAATGGCGGATCCAAAGTCCGCTGCCTTACCACTTGGCGACGCCCCAGAAAGTGCGCCGGACCGCGCCGCGTTGCTCGACTAGACGACCCCCCAAAACGAGTCGTTGAGATGTTCCCTTTCGATTTCCTCGAGTGTCTTCTCTTCCGGCGGAGGGGGCGCGGGCTCTTCCACCGCCACCGCCGCAGGCTCGCCACTGATCACGGCGTGGTATTCGGTGAGAATCCGCTCTTCCACGCGCCGCCGTGTCTCTTGGTTCAGAGGGTGGGCCACGTCCTTGAATTCCCCATTCCGCTTACGTCGGCTCGGCATGCTGATGAAGAAGCCGTCCTTGCCGCGAATCACCTTGATGTCATTCACCATGAAACATCGATCGAGCACGATCGAGACGAAGGCCTTTAGCTTTTCGTCCTCGACGGGAAAGACTCGAACCCCGGTGATCTCCACTTCAGCCCCCTCCTTCGCGCCCGCCGAGACCATTCGCTCGCCGCCAGGTCTCGCGGCCCATCGTTCGCACTCTCTTCCAGACGGTACCGGTCGGCAAGCCCGCGACCGCCCCGGGGGCAGCCGCCATGTCGTCGAAAGCCGCGAAAAAAGCCGAGCCGCTGCCCGACATTCTCGCCAGCCGCGCTCCCGACTGACGGAGCGCAGTATATACCGCCGTGAGCTCGCTCCGCGTCCGCATGGCGGGTGCTTCCAGGTCGTTGCGGTAGCACTCCGATTCCACCGACGGAAGCGGTCGCCCGGTGACGGCGGCCCGCACCGGCTCCGCAGGCGCCCTCTCCTCCAGCCTCGGGTCGATGGATCCGAAGACCTGCGCCGTGGAAACGGGGAATGGCGGCAGGATGAGCCAGAGATCCCGCTCCAACTCGGCATCGTCGGGCAGCGCCTGGATCAGGTCGCCGCGTCCGGAACCGAGAGCGGTTCCGCCGACCAGGAAGTACGGGACGTCCGCTCCCAGTCGGCGGGCCGCCGACTGGAACCATCCGGCGTCCGGCTCTCGTCCGAAAACCTTCGCCATACCGAGAAGCACGGTCGCCGCATCGGAGCTTCCGCCACCCAGACCGCGCCCCAGGGGAATTCGTTTGTCCAGCCGGATCTCCACGCCCTCGCCGGGCCGCCCCCAGGAAGCCAGATACTCATGGGCGGCTCGGGTCGCCAGGTTGCTGTCGTCGGCCGGCAGTGCCGCTCCGGTGACCTCGACCGCGACGGCGCCGTTCAGGTCAGCGCGTGGCTCGATGTCGATCCGGTCGGCGAGGTCGATCGTCTGAAAGATCGTTCGCAGCTCGTGGTAGCCATCCGGCCGGCGCCGTACGACCTCCAGGTGCCAGTTGATCTTGGCGAAGCTATGGAACGTCGTCATGGGCGCAATCCGGCTCGTTCTCGGGCCCGGTCTCCCAGGCGGGGGGGCCCGCTTGCAGAGCACTTCTCGCCGACTGTCTCCATCGCAGGTCGACCGAGCCGACTCCCAGGATCATGTGTCCGGCCATGGCCGAGCCGTTCCAGGTGAGGGCCGCGTGTCCGCCCTCGTCGAGGCGCCACGAGCGCGGCTCTCCGTTCCGGATCTCGAAGGTCCACTGGGCTCCCCGCTCGTCTCGAAACTCGACATGACGCACCGTTGGCTCGACCGAACCGGCCGTCTGCGCCGGCGGCGTCACGGGAAGCCTTCCCAGCAGGACGCGCGGTAGCGCCGCCGCCGGCAAGGGAATGGGGAGACCCGCCAGCACGAAGCCGGCTTTCGGATCGAATCGGCAGCTCTCCTTGTGGCGCCGGTCTTTCCACCTTCCTCCGAGCTCCGAGACCTCGAGGGTTCCCGCCACTCTGCCGAATGGATCACTGGCCACGATCTCGAAGCGCGAAGGCCGCCAGAGGCGCAGCGTCAGGCGCATCGTGTCGTGCTCGTCGCGGGTCCGCACCTCGAGCCGGAACAGATACTGCCCAGGAGCCTCCGGCCCGGTTGCGGGTCGCACGGACGCGAGTCCTGTCGCTCCCACTCCGCCCGAGGTGCGACAACCGGTGGCCAGGGCGAGCAGGACCAGGGCACCGAGCGCCAAACAGGAGCGCGGAGCCAGGTCAGGCGCCTCCGGAGAGCGCGGACAGCTTGTGCTTGAGCTGCTCCGTCGCGGCTCCTGGCGCAGCGAGAGCGCGCTCGTAGGCATCGCGCGCGCCGGTCGAATCACCCGTCGCGGCCCGAGCGTCTCCGAGATGCTCGAGGATCGTCGCGTCTTCCGGTTGCAGACGAGTCGCCCGCTCGAGACTCTGGACCGCCTCATCGAGATGCCCGAGCTTGAACAGCCCCCAACCGAGCGAGTCGACGTAGGCGCCGTTGTCCGGTTCGAGGCGAACGGCTTCCCGCACCAACTTCACGGCCCGGTCGAGGTCTTGCGAACGCTCGATCTGTAGATAGCCGAGATAGTTGAGGGCCGGGCTGAAGAACGGCGCCTTCTCGACCAGGTCTTGAAAGATCGGAATGGCCCGGTCGATTTGACCGAGACGCTCATAGACGGTGGCCAGTCTGAAATTCGCCTCGATCGATCCCGGATCTTGGGTGAGGGCCTTCTCGAGCAGCGGCCGAGCGCGCTCGTACATCCCGTGACCCTGGAAGACCGCGCCGAGTAGCAAGGGGCCACGAGGCGAGGCGTCGAGCAAGCCTTTCGCCTCGAGGTCCGCCTGCTGCTTGCGACCCGCGTCGAGAAGCAGGTCGAGCCGCAGGGCCGCCAGCTCGGGATGCCCGGGGTCCGGCGCGCCCAGAGCCTCGAGAGCCTCGTCGTACCGTCCGAGCTCGCCCAACGCACTCGCCTGGAGGCGAAGGGCGGGCTCCGCGAGGTCAGCCTGGCCGCTGCCCGCCACCGCTGCGGCGAGAGCGGCGGCCTGCTTCCACTCCCCTCCTCGGGCGCGGAGGCGTGCCAGATCGAGCGCCGTGGCCCACGCGAGGTGTTCCTGATCCCCCGCTTGAAAAGCCATCCTGCGATGTGCCAGGACGTCGGCCGCGCGCTCTCGCTCCCCGACACCTTCGAATGCCCGCACCAGGAGATCCGCGACCGCGTCCTCGCTGTCCGCCACGGCCGCGACCGGTCGGAGCAGCTTCTCGGCGGCGGCATAACGGCCGAGAGCCAGCTCGACCCGCGTGAGAACGAGGCGCGGCGCCGTATCGTCCGGGCGCTCCGCGAGGAGCTCGCCGGCGGTCCGTTTCGCGGCCGCGAGATCCCCGGCGAGGTAGAGCTGACGGGCGAGACGGAGCCGCAGGTCGAACCGGGAGCGCTGGCCTGACGGCGCATCTTCGAGAAGCTGCGCCGCTTCCGCGTTGGCGCCTCGCCGGCTCAGTCGGACGGCCAGCTCGAAACGGGCTCCGAGGTCCGACGGATCGCTCGCCAAGGCATCCCGCTGCTGCTTCTCGGCGGCCGGTGAATCCTGAGCCGCGGCGGTGGCGCGGGCACGTAGCGATTCGATCCAGGGGTGGCCGGGGCGCAGGCGGGCCGCCTCGTCCAGGACCTCGCCAGCCAAGTCCGCCTGATTGGCGGCGAGATAGAGCTGCCCGAGGGACACCAGGGCCTCGAGATCGTCGGGTTCGAGAGTGCGCAAGGCCTCGAACGCATCTCGCGCGGTTCGTGCCGCGCGCGGGTCGTTGTCGGCCCGAGCCAGCTCGATGCGACCCTGGGTGCGCAGCACCTCGGGTTCGCGGGGCGCCGCGGACCGTGCAGCTGCGGCGTCCTCCGATGCCTTGTCGAGCTTGCCGAGCTGGAGCAACAGCTTGGCCCGCTCAAGGTGCAGGTAGGGATCGCCGGGCACCTGAGCGAGCGCGGCATCCATGACCTTCAGAGCGTCTTCGTAGTGACTGTCCGCCGCGAGAGCGCGAGCCTCGAGTAGATCGACGGCCGCATCGGCCGGCGGGGTCGGCTTCGCGGCCGCCGGCAGGGCCGAGATAAGAAAAACGAGCAGCAGGTTCGCGAAGTCGCGCACCCGCGCATCATAGCCGTCTCGCTCGCTTTACAAGCGATATTCCCGTCGCTAGGATGCCGGGCAAGGTCACCACTTTCCAATTTCTCAGACTGCTTCGTAGATGAGCACCTCGAAACCGGGCAGACCGAAGCTGGGTGAGCTCCTCTCTCTGCGCGGCCGTTTGGATCAGGAGACACTCTTCGAAGCCCTGCGTGCTCAGCGGTCGCGCGGCGGCCGCCTGGGGACCTGCCTCCTCGAGATCAAAGCGGTGAGCGAAGACGACCTTCTCGATGTTCTCTCCGTCCAACTGAAGGTCCCGTTCGCCAGCCCGGAAGACCTCCGGCATGTCGACCCCGAGGTGATCTCCCTCTTGCCGGAAAAGATCGCCCGCAAGAGACTGGCGGTTCCGCTGCGAGCCAGCCGCACTCAAGTGACCGTCGCCATGCTCAATCCTCAGGACCTCGCGGCGCTGGACGAGATCTCTTTCGTGACTGGACGCCGCGCACGGCCTCAGATCGCGACCGAAGCGCGTCTCTATGGCGCTCTGGCGCGCTACTACCACGTCGACATCCCGAGTCGTTACGTCCAGCTTCTGGACCGGCTCGATCGTGAGCGCTTCCTGTGGGCGAGTCAGCAGGAGGGCGACGAGGCGCCCGCCTCCGCCTTCACTCCGACTCCGGAGCCCGCCGCGGCCAGCGGAAGCTCGCCAGAGCCGTCCACGTCGAAACCTGTGGAGGTCTGGTCATCTCCACCCCCTGCCGCTCCTGCGGATCCTGCCCCCGAAAGCACCGTGGATGTGGTGGAGCCTCCACCGTTCGATCGTGGACCGCTCCTCTCGTTGGTGGACGCCGACCGGAGCCTTCAGTCCCCGTCGGATCGCGACGCCGTCGGGAGCGTCCTGATCGATTTCTCGCGCGGGCGGGTCAGCGCCGCGCTACTGCTCATGATTCGGCGCGACATGGCGAGCGGCTGGTTGGGTCTCCAGCCTCCGTTGACCGAGGCGGCGGTCGGTGGATGCCGGTTGCCCCTCGGTGTGCCTTCCGTCGTGCGCGCTCTGCGAGAGGGCGCTCCACAGCACCGAGGACACCTGCCCGATCTGCCCGCGCATCTTCCCTTGCGTGAGCTCCTCGCGACGGATTCGGCGGTCGACGTGTTGGCGCTCCCGTTGCGAGTCCGAGATCGGCTGGCCGCGGTCTGGTTCGTCACGGCCGCGGACGACACCTTCTCGGCCCAGCTGATCCGCGACCTCCAGCACTTGGCCGCGCGGGCGTCGGTTGCTCTCGAGCTCCTGGTACTGAAGCAGAAGTTACGGCACGCATGAGACTTTTCGGCCGTCTCGCGTTGACAGTCCGATTTCAGTTGCGTAATCTTCAGGCGAGGTTTTCCGGATCATGATCAAGGCGGACATCGTCAATCGTGTGGCGGAGCTGTCGAACGTTCCGCGGAACAAGGCCGTCCAGGCGGTGGACACCGTTCTCGAAGCGATGAAGGCCGCCCTCTGCGCCGGCAAACGGATCGAGCTGCGGGGTTTCGGAGTGTTCCAGGTCCGGGACCGGAAGAAGGGCGTCGGCCGCAACCCCAAGACGGGAGTGGAAGTGGCGATCACGCCGGGCCGGACGGTCCGCTTCAAGCCGGGCAAGGACCTCAAGAACCTCTGAGCGAGATAGGCTGAGGCGCGTCATGGCCGTCCGCGGCCGGCCCAATCCACGTCCCGTGCCCCGCACCCGCTCATCGCCATCCGATCGCTCAGCGCTCCCCCTTTCCGCTTGGAACCGTCGCCGCTAGAGCCGCTTCGCGTCGAGCTCCTGCCTCCGGCGGCTCCGGGATCGCAGCCGCGCGTCCCGGCTCGGAGGCGATCCGGCGTTCTGGCAATCGGGCTGTTCTTGCTCACCCTCGCGACGACGACGACCCTCGGCGCCGCCTGGACGCTCTTCACCCGCACCGACGTCCTGACCGACATCTATCCGGCACTCAGCTACTCGACGGTCGTTCGGGTCTGGACGGACCCCGCTCTTTTGCGGCTCGGGCTCGAGTTCGCGCTTCCGACCCTCTTCATTCTTCTCTGCCACGAAATGGGGCACTGGCTGGCGTGCCGCCACTACGGTCTCGACGCGACTCCTCCTTACTTCCTGCCCGCTCCGATCGGTCTCGGAACCTTCGGGGCTTTCATCAGGATCCGCAGCCCCATCCACTCCAAGCGGCAGCTTCTCGACGTGGGCGTGTGGGGACCGATCGCCGGATTCCTCGCTCTGGTGCCGGTACTCGTGGTGGGCGTGGCGCTCTCACATCCGGCTCCGCTCGTCGATCCCGCGCTCGCCGGGATTCCGGTCGTGCTCTACCAACCCGGCAACAGCCTCCTTCTCCAGGGGCTGTCTCGTCTCTTTCACGGCCCCTTGCCTCCCGGTATGGTCCTCAACCCACACCCCCTGTTGCTCGCTGGTTGGGTTGGTCTGTTCGCGACGATGCTCAACCTCTTGCCCCTCGCGCAGCTCGATGGAGGACACATCCTGTACGCGGCATTGGGCGAACTTCAACGTCGCCTCGCTTGGCCGCTCTGGGCGGGATTGGCTCTGCTCGGCTTCGTGTGGCCCGGTTGGTGGCTCTGGAGCGCCATCGTCCTCGTCATGGGCGCCCGCCATCCGCGGGTGGTCGACGCGTCCGAGCCACTCGACCGTCGCCGCCGGTGGCTCGCGTTCGCGGCACTGGTGATCTTTGCGCTCTGCTTCATGCCGAATCCGATTCGGATCCGGGAATCCGCCGGGGACACCCAGCCGTCAGGTCGTCAGACCGCCAGGCGGGAAATCGAGCACCAGGGTCACCGGTCCGTCATTGAGCGACGACACCTCCATGTGCGCTGCGAAGCGGCCGCACTCGACGCGATGACCGAACCCACGCAATCGGGTCACAAAGGCTTCGAACAACGCCTTGGCCAGGTCGGGCTCGGCCGCGCGGGCGAAGGAAGGACGACGGCCGCGCTCGGTCGACGCCAGCAGGGTGAACTGCGAAACCGCGAGAATGCTCCCGCCCGCGTCCGCGAGGTCCCGGTTCATCTTCCCCGAGTCGTCTTCGAAGATCCGCAGGGTCACGACCTTGCGCGCGGCGGCGTCGACCTGGGCGGCGCCGTCGCCACGCTCGATTCCGATTAGCAGGAGCAGGCCATGACCGATCGCGGCGATCCGCTGGCCGGCGACCTCGACCCGGGCCCAGCTCACTCTCTGCAAGACGAGTCGCATGTTTTCCGTCCTATGTATCGAGACCGGGCGACGACGAGTCGCTATGATAGCCATCCTCGAGAGGAGGCGACGAGATGTTGAACAAAGTGTTCTTGATCGGCAACCTGGGTCAGGACCCGGAGGTCCGACACACGACGAGCGGCCATTCCGTGGTCAATCTGCGCATCGCCACCTCGCGCCGCTACAAGGATCGAGACGGGGCGTGGCAGGAACAGACCGAGTGGCACACCGTGGTCTGTTTTGGCGCGACCGCCGAGCGGGCCGGCCAGTACCTGCGGAAAGGGAGCCGGATCTTCGTCGAGGGGCGCCTCCAGACCCGTTCCTGGGACGACCGCGAAGGCAAGCGCCAGTACCGGACCGAAGTGGTCAGCGAGAACCTCAAGTTCCTCGACGGCCGCGGGAGCTCGTCCGGCGACGAGAGCGGCGGCGCTTCGGCTCCGGACACCTCGCGGAGCGGCGAGGGGCCCGAATACGGCGACGACGACATTCCCTTCTGATTCACGCCGCCGCGGTCCATCCGCTTGGCGCTGCTCCCCGGCGAGCGGCGACGATGATTCCGTTCGATCCTCGAGGTAGCTGAGGCGCGGTCCTCGGTGGCAGAGCGGCACCGGTTGATTCTATGTCGGGTCAGTGTATATTTACTGACGTCAGTGGATACTCACTAACCCGAAGAGAATCATGGAACGAACCACACCCACCGCCCGACAGCAGGACATCATCGAGAAGACGCTCGAGCTCGTGCAGGAGAGCGGTCTCGCCAATCTGACCCTCAAACGCGTGGCCGAGCGGGTCGGCTTTACGGAGGCGGCCATCTACCGCCACTTCCCCAACAAGCGCGCCCTGATCTTCGGCTTGATCTCCTTCTTGGGAGAGCGGCTTCTCAGCGGCCTCGGTTCCCTGGCGGACGATCGATCGAAACCTCCGGCGGAGCGGATCGAGCGGATGGTCCGTCACCATGTCTCCATCCTCCAGTCCACCAACGGGCTCCCTATTCTGCTCGTCGCCGAAGGGCTGTCCACCGGCGATCAAGAGCTGATCACTCGTCTCGGGCAGGTCATGGAGCGCTACCGCAACTTCCTCTCCGGAGCTCTCGGCGAAATGAACCTCGACCTCCCGGTGTCACCGAACCTCTATTCCATCCTCTTTCTCGGTCTTCCGGTCGCCCTCGCGATCCAGTTGCGAGCACACCCCGAGCGCGATGTCTCCAAGCGAGACATGGACACCCTCGTCCGCCATTACGTCCGCGCCTTGACGGCACCCGCGAATCCCGACGACTCTCAGGAGGAACCGCGATGATCGTCGCCTCGAAACGACCCCTCCTCCGGCGCTTCCTCGGATCGACCGCCCTGCTCGTCGCCGCGATCCTCGCCAGCGGAGTGGGGGCGCGCGCCGAGACCGCCGCGCCGCCCATGACGCTCGACCAGGCCGTCCGTCTGGCGCTCGGCAGCTACCCTGCCTTGACCTCTGCGAGGGCTCGCGAAGCGGAAGCCCGGGAGAGCCTTGGCGAGGCGCGCGCCGACCATGGCCCTTTCATCTTCGCCACGGCGACAGGATCGCAGTTCCAGGATCCCGTGCCGGTGACTCCGATTCACGGCTTCAGCCCCGGTGTCGCGCCGGAGTTCGACCAGACCCTCGTCCAGGGTAGCGTGCAACTCTCGTACACCCTCTTCGACTCCGGAGTCCGGGCCGCGAAGGTTCGGCAGGCGAATGCCGAGCTCACCTCCGCCGGCGCGAGCCTCTCGGCCGCCGAGCAAGGCATCGCCGCCGAGGTCGCCGCCAACTTCGCCCAGGTCCTCTCGAACCAGCAGACCGTGGAGGCGGAAGCGGCACGCGTGACCGCGCTCGAGGCCGAGCTCGACCGCGTCACCCAACGGCTCGCGGTCGGCAAGGCACCCGAAGTCGACCGGCTGCGCGCCGAGGCCTCCGTCGCCGCGGCTCAGGCCGATGCGACGAGCGCCGGCACCCGGCTCGAAACGAGCCAGCGAGACCTCGCTCGTCTGCTGGGTGTCGATCTCTCGCGGGTCAGCCCGCAACGGCTGGTGGCGCTCGCCCCCGTCGCCTCGCCCGATCCCTCCACTCGCACCGCCCTGCAGGAGCAAGCACTGGCGGCGAGCCCGGCGGTGTCGCAGGCACGCGCGGCGGTGGCGGCCGCCCAGGCCGCTCATTCGCTGGCCCGCACCGCCTACTTCCCGAAGTTGCGCACCAGCGGCGCCTACCAGGAGCTCGGAGGATCCGCGCTGACTTTCTCCAACGAATGGAACGTCGGTCTGCAGTTGACCGTTCCGCTCTGGGACGGTGGCGCGACCGATCGCAGGGTGGCGCGGGCGAACGCGGCGCTGGACGACGCTCGAGCTCGCCTCGGCCAGAGTGAGCTCGACGCCCGGCGCGCGGTAGACAACGCCCTGGCCGGGTGCACGGACGCTGCCGCCCGCCTCACTGCGCTCGAGAAGGCCGAGCAACGCCTGGTCGAGGTGGCCCGCATCCAGAACCTCCTGCTCGTCGTGGGCTCGGGGACGCAGAACGACTATCTCGCGGCCGAATCCGACCTCGCGGCAACCCGGGCCGCGTTGGCCGAAACCCGCAGCTCCCAGGTCGCCGCGCGCGTGGCGCTGGCCCGCGCCACCGGCGAGCTCTCCCTCGACTGGATCGCCCGTCATCTGGAGGCCGTTCGATGAATCCGAAGCGAATCGTTCCCATACTTCTCCTCCTCGCCGTCGGCGGCTGGGTCGTCTGGCATACCCTCCTTCGGCCCCGCCAGAGCGATCGACAACTGGTTGTTTCCGGCACGGTCGAGGCCACGGACGCTCAACTGGGATTCCAGGTTCCCGGACGGCTGGTGGAGGTCGGGCCCCATGAGGGAGACCGGATCCAAGCGGGGGCCGAAGTGGCCCGCCTCGACGCCACCGAGAGCGAAGCTCGACGCGCCCAGGCGGCCGCCTCCCTCGCCGCGTCGCAGGCACGGCTCGCGGAGCTCGAGTCGGGGTTCCGGAGCGAGGAAGTCGCGCAGGCGGAGGCTCAACTCGGCAGCGCGAAGGACCGTGTGCAGGATGCCGAACGCGACCTGAGACGGGTCCAGAAGCTCTTCGACGGCCGCGCGGTCAGCCGCGAAGCGATGGACAAGGCGCAACTGGCCGTCGACCTCGCGACCTCTCAACGCGACCAGGCCGCCCAGCAGCTTCGCCTGCTGCGCAGCGGTCAACGCAAGGAGACGATCGATGCCGCTCGGGCCCAGGTGGATGCGGCCCGGGCCGCCCTCGACACGTTCGACGCGCTGCTTGCGAACTACCGGATCGTGGCGCCGTTCGACGGCGTGGTCACGGTGCGTCACCGGGAGCCGGGAGAGATCGTGCCGGCGGGCTCACCGGTGCTCACCGTCCTGAATCCGAACGATCGTTGGGTTCGCATCTACGTTCCCGAGAATCGCCTCGGCGCGGTGCAGCTCGGCTCGAAGGCGACCATCACGTCCGACACATTCCCCGGCAAGCGCTACGACGGCATCGTCTCCTACATCGCGAGCGAAGCCGAGTTCACGCCCAAGAACGTGCAGACCACTGAAGAACGAGTCCGGCTCGTCTATTCGGTCAAGGTCCGGATCGAGGGCGACCCTGGCCAGGAGCTCAAGCCGGGCCTGCCCGCCGACGTCGAGCTCCAACTGGGTAGCTCTTCGTGACGGAGGCTTCCGCCCCGGTTCGCGTGAGCGGTCTGACCCGGCGCTTCGGCGACACGGTCGCCGTGGCGGGTCTCGACTTCGAAGTCCGAGGAGGAGAGCTCTTCGGCCTGGTCGGGCCCGACGGTGCCGGCAAGACCACGACGCTCCGCATGCTCGCCGGGGTCTTGCGCCCGAGCGGCGGGGAGATCGAGTTGGACGGTGTCTCCGTGACCGACGACCCCGAGCGGGCCAAGCACCGGCTCGCCTACATGTCGCAGCGCTTCGGTCTCTACACCGACCTGACGGTGGCCGAGAACCTCCACTTCTACGCGGATCTGTACCGTGTTCCGAAAACGGAGCGTCCGGCCCGACTCGAGCGCCTCTTCCATTTCTCCGGCCTCGAGCCCTTTCAGGAGCGGCTGGCCGGACAACTCTCCGGCGGCATGAAACAGAAGCTCGGTTTGTCCTGCGCGCTCATCCATGAGCCGCGGGTGCTGCTTCTGGACGAGCCGACTTTCGGGGTGGATCCGGTATCCCGGCGCGACCTATGGCGCATCGTGCACGAGATGGTCGACCGTGGCGTGACGGCGATCGTCTCCACCGCTTACATGGACGAGGCCGAGCGCTTCGACCGCCTCGCCCTCCTGAACGAGGGCCGCCTCCTGGCTCTCGACACGCCTCTCGCGTTGCAGCGCGGCTTTTCCGGAGTCTTGTTGGAAGTGCGCCTGGAGCACGCGCGACGCGCCCGCGACCTGGTCCGCGCGGTGCCCGGCGTCGAGCGTGCTCAGATCTTCGGCGAGCGCCTCCACGTGACGGTCGCCAGCGCCGAGGTCGTGCGCGCCGCGCTCGATGGCGCGTTGCGCGCGGCCGGGTTCGCGGTCGAGTCGATCACCGAAATCCAACCGACCCTCGAGGACGTGTTCCTCGCCCGCATCGGCGCCGCACAGGCGCAGGAGGCTGCGTGAGCGAGGCTGCCGTGTTCGTCGATGAGCTGACCCGGAAATTCGGCGACTTCGTGGCCGTTGACGGCGTGTCGTTCGAAGTCCATCCGGGGGAAGTCTTCGGCTTTCTTGGACCCAACGGCGCGGGCAAGACGACGACGATCAAGATGCTCACCGGGTTGCTGGCTCCCACCTCGGGGGTCGCCCGGGTCGCCGGTCACGACGTCGCCCACGAACGCTCGGCGGTCAAGTCTTCGATCGGCTACATGTCGCAGCTCTTCTCCCTCTACGGCGACCTGACCGTGGAGGAGAACATAGCCTTCTACTCGGGTCTCTATGGCGTCCCCCTCGAGCGCCGGGATGAGCGCCGCGACTGGGTGCTGGAGATGGCCGATCTGGTCGATCAGCGCCGCCTGCTGACCGCGGATCTCTCGCTCGGTTGGAAGCAGCGTCTGGCGCTCGGATGCGCGGTCCTGCACGAGCCTCCGATCCTCTTTCTCGACGAGCCGACCTCGGGAGTGGATCCGATCTCGCGGCGGCGTTTCTGGGACCTGATCTACCGCCTCGCCGACGGTGGTACGACCGTAATGGTCTCCACCCATTACATGGAAGAAGCGGAGTACTGCAACCGGCTCGCGCTCATGAACCGCGGCCGACTGATTGCCCTCGACTCGCCGGAAGGCCTGCGGAAGAGTGGGCGCGAGCCGCTCCTCGAGTTGACCGTCGACGACGCCGTCGGCGCGCTCAGCGCCCTCGAAGCGGAATCGGTGGTCGTCCGGGCCGGATTGTTCGGACGCGCTCTTCACGTCACGGTGCGAGACGAGTCGAAGGCGCTGGAGACGCTTCCTCAGGACCTGAAGGCGCATGGAATCGGCGTCCAGTCCATCCGGCCGATCGACCCGTCGCTCGAAGACGTTTTCATCACTCTGGTCTCCGCCGCCGGCGGCGCGCCCACGGATTGAGAGGCCGGCGATGATCGATCCGGTCCGACTTTTCGCGATGGCCCGCAAAGAGGGAATCCAACTCGCGCGCGACCGTCGCAGCCTCCTGCTCGCTTTCGCGCTGCCGCTCGCGTTGCTGGTCTTCTTCGGATACGCGATCTCGTTCGACGTGCGAGACATCCGGATGGCGGTGGTGGATCAGAGCCGGACGGCGCAGAGCCGCGATCTGATCGACGCGTTTCTCGCTGCGGGTTACTTCGACCTGGTGGCCCGACCGGCCGAGCCCATCGAGGCGAAACGCCTCTTCGCGCGCGGTGAGGCGCTCATGGTCCTGGTCATTCCACCCGATTTCGCCAACGATCTCGGTTCCGGCCGGACGGCGACCATCCAGATCCTCCTCGACGGCAGCGACGCCAACACGGCAACCATCGCCTTGGGTTACGCGGGAGCCGTGACCCGGACCTACGGTCAGCACCTGCTCATGCATGGAGTCCCACTGCGTCTACCGGTCACCGCCAACTCGCGGGTCTGGTTCAACGAGGACCTGTCGAGCCGCAACATGATCGTACCCGGCCTGGTCGCCGTGATCATGATGATCATCGCGGCGATGCTGACCTCGCTGACCATCGCGCGCGAATGGGAGCGCGGCACCATGGAACAACTCGCGGCAACTCCGGTGTCGAGACTCGAGATCATCCTCGGCAAGCTGCTTCCTTACCTCGTCATCGGCGTGGTCGACGTGCTGGTCTGCAGTCTGCTCGGCATTCTGCTCTTCGGGGTGCCCTTCCGGGGTAGCGTGCTATTGCTCGGCGGGCTCTCGCTACTCTTCCTCATCGGCTCGCTCGGCCTGGGTCTGTTCATCTCGGCGGCGACGCGGTCCCAGATGCTGGCGACCCAGGTCTCGATGCTGGTGACTTTCCTGCCCGCGTTCCTGCTCTCCGGCTTCATGTTCGCGATCGAGACCATGCCCGCTCCCCTTCGCGCCATCACTTATCTCGTGCCGGCGCGGTATTTCCTCGTCGTGACCCGGGGCATCTTTCTCAAGGGCGTCGGAGTCGAGGTGCTGTTCGTGCAGGCGCTGTTGATGGTTCTTTTCGCGATGGTCGGGCTCGGCCTCGCGGTGCGTAGCTTCCACAAGGAGATCGAAGGATGAAGAGACAGTCCTTCGAACGGATCCGCGAGATGGTGCGCAAGGAGTTCCGCCAGATATTCAGAGACCCGCGGATGGCGCGCGTCATCTTCGTCGCACCGCTGATCCAGCTCATGCTGTTCGGCTACGCGGTCTCGACCGATGTCCGCAACACCTCGCTCTTCGTCGTCGACCAGGACGGCACGGTCGAGTCCCGCCAGTTGATCGACGGCTTCGTGGCGGGCGGCTACTTCCGTATTGCCGGGCGCTCCGCGCGGCCGGCGGATCTGATCGACCGCCTCGACCACGGTACGGTCATCGCCGGCCTGGTCATCCCGGTGCATTTCTCGCGCGACCTCGCGGAGGGCGACGCGCGCGTGCAGCTGCTCCTCGACGGAACCGACTCGAATACGGCGACCATCGCCAAGGGGTACGCCGAGGGCATCGTGAATTCCTATGCGATGGCCCGGAGCGGGCTGCCGGCGGTCGCGCTCGACGCCCGAATCCGAGCCTGGTACAACCCGGACCTCGAGAGTCGCGACTACAACGTTCCCGCGGTGATCGGCGCCATCTTGCTTCTGGTCTGCATGCTGATGACCGCGCTCGCGATCGTGCGAGAGCGGGAAATCGGGACTCTCGAGCAGCTCCTGGTCAGTCCGCTTCGCCCGTTCGAGCTGATCCTCGGCAAGACCATTCCCTTCGCGCTCATCGGACTCGCCGATCTGGTGCTCATCTCCTCGGCGGCCCTCCTCTGGTTCGGCGTGCCCTTCCGCGGCAATCCGTTGCTCCTCTTCGGAGCGGCGATCCTCTTCCTGGCTTGCGGGTTGGGCATGGGCCTTCTGGTCTCGACGGTGGCGAACACCCAGCAGGAAGCCTTCCTGTCGTCCTTCTTGATCTTCATGCCGACCATGCTGCTGTCGGGCTTCATGTTCCCCGTCGCCAGCATGCCGAAGCTCTTTCAGTGGCTGACTCTGCTCAACCCGCTGCGCCACTTCCTCGAGATCGTGCGCGGAGTCTTTCTGAAAGGAGTCGGCGCGACCGACGTCTTGCCTCAGCTGGTCGCCCTGGCTCTCATTGGGAGCGCGTTGCTGGTCGCCGCCGTCCGGCGCTTTGCCCGGAGCGCCGACTGACCGGGGGACGAGCCAGAGCCGCGAGTTGCCGACGCACCTCGCCGAGGTCGAGCGGCTCGCCGGCTTGACGGCGCCGTCGTTCGAGGGCGCGGCGCAGGCGCGCCAAGCGCGCTTCGGCCTGCCGGCGGCGCGCATCGAGGCGGCGCCCCGCCAGACGCCGCGCGATCTCGGGCGCGGCCCCGAGCTGCCGGCAGAAGAGCAATCCGTCGCAACCGGCGACGAGTGCCGCTTCGGCACGCCAGGGCAGATCTCCGTGGGCACCCAGGGCGCCCATCTCGAGATCGTCGCTCAGGACCGGCCCCCGAAAAGTGAGGCTCTTCCGGAGCAGACCGCCGCAGATCGTCGGAGAGAGCGAGGCGGGCAGGAACGAGGGATCGAGCGTCGGGTAGATCGCGTGCCCGACCATCACCGCCTCGACCTCACCCGCAAGCGCCACGAACGGAGCCAGGTCACGCGCCAAGCGGCGTCGGGTCAGCAGCACGCGGGCAAGCTCGAAATGGGTGTCGGCGGGGGCCGCCCCGAGCCCTGGGAAATGCTTGAGACAGCCACCGATACCTGCCCGGTGGAGACCGCCGAGGAAGGCCCGGGCGCGCGCGGTGACGGCGCGCGGATTGCGGCCCAGACAGCGCCCATCCAAGGCGTTGCCGCGCTGGCCGTGGTCCAGGTCGACGACCGGAGCGAAATCGAGATCGAATCCGAAATTGCGTAGGGCCTCGCCCACCCAGCGTCCGGCTCTGGCCGAACGCCGCGGCGAAACGGCCGCCAGATCCCGAGCCGCGGGCGCCGGCCCGACCAGGTTCCTCAGACGGTCGACCCGACCACCCTCGGCGTCGAGGCCGAAGATCGCGGCCGGACAGAGCAGGCGGAGCTCGGCGAGCAGAGCGCGGAGGCCGGGCTCGTCTTCGATATTCCGCGGTACGAGCGTGATCCCGGCGGGCTGCAGACGTCGCAGGATGGAACGCTCCTCGGGCGTCGGGCGTGTACCCTCGAAGCCCACGAAGAGAACCTCGGCGCCTTTCACGAAGGGCTCACTTCAGTCGATCCTGCAGGCTGGCCAGGAGGTTGAGCGCGGCGAGCGGCGTGACGCGATCGAGATCCGTGTCACGTAGCACCTTCGCGACGATCTCCTCGGCCGGCGTAAAGAGCGGCATCTGCGCGGCGCGAGCTCCTCGAGACGGGCACCCTCGGCGAGCCGCGGCCGTCCGTGCGGATCGAACTCGTTGGCCTCGAGGTTGCTCAGCACCTGCCCCGCACGCTCGACCACCTCGTCGGGTATACCGGCGAGCCGTGCCACATGCAGTCCGTAGGACTTGTCCGCGCTGCCGGGCACGACCCGCCGCAGGAAGAGGATCCGGTCCTCCCACTCCTTCACCGCCATCGTCCGGTTGAGCACCCGCGGCAAAACTTCGGCGAGCTCGGTCAGCTCGTGGTAGTGGGTGGCGAAGAGGGTCAGCGCCCCGACCTTCTCGTGGAGGTGTTCGACGATCGCCCAGGCCAGGGAGAGCCCGTCGAAGGTCGCGGTGCCCCGTCCGACCTCGTCGAGGATGACCAGGCTCGAGGCGGTCGCGAAGCGCAGGATGTTGGCGGTCTCGATCATCTCGACCATGAAGGTCGACTCCCCACGCGCCAGGTCATCGCTGGCGCCGACCCGGGAAAAGATCCGGTCGACCACCCCGATCTCGGCGGACTGCGCGGGCACGAAGCACCCGGTCTGGGCCAGCAGCGTGATCAGGGCGACCTGTCGCAGATAGGTCGACTTGCCGCCCATGTTGGGGCCGGTGAGCAACACGATCTGGCTGCACGCGGGGTCGAGCTCGGCGTCGTTCGGCACGAAGCTCTCGCCGAGCAGCCGGGCCAACACCGGATGTCGGCCCTCGGAGATCAGGATGCCGCTCCCGGCAGGGAGCACGCGCGGCCGCACATAAGCCTCGCGCGCCGCGAGATCGGCCCAGCCCGCCGTCACGTCGATCTGCGCCACGGCCCGGGCCAGAGCGCCCAAGCGCGCCGCTTCGGCGGCCACCACCCGTCGCGTCTGCTCGAAAATTTCGCGCTCGCGGGCGATCTGGCGCTCCTCGGCGCTCAGGATCTTCGACTCGAGATCCTGGATCTCCGGAGTCACGTAGCGCTCCGCGTTCACCAGGGTCTGACGTCGCTGATAGCCCTCGGGGACCTTGGCGGAGTGGGCTCGCGGGACCTCGATCGAGTATCCGAACACCCGGTTGTAGCGAATCTTGAGCGTCGAGATTCCGGTGCGCTCGCGCTCGCGAGCCTCGAGAGCCAGGATGTGCCGCTTGGAGTCACGGGCCAGTGAGCGGACCTCGTCGAGCTCCCTGTCGACGCCCTCCGCCACCACGCCTCCGTCCTCGATCGACGCGGGAGGCGACTCCGCGACGTGAGTCCGCAGGTGCCCGGCCACGTCATCCACCGGGTCCACCGCCGCGGCCTCGGCCAGGAGATGGCTCGACGCTTCCCGGAGCTCGTCGAGCAGGGCCGGTACGGCGGACAGCCCATCGCGCAAGGCGGCCGCTTCGCGCGGCGTCAGCGTTCCGATCACGGCCCGGCTCGCCAGCCGCTCGAAATCGGTCAGCCGCGCCAAACCCTCGCGCAGCCGCGCGCGGCGCGCGCCATCGCCGAGCAACTCGTCGACCGCGTCCTGGCGAGCGGAGATCGCTTCCGGCTCGAGCAGCGGCCTGCGCACCCAATCGCGGAGCAGGCGGCCGCCGGAGGCCGTCTTGGTGCGGTCCAGGAGCTCGATCAGGGTGCCCGATTGGCTGCCGTCGCGAGCGTTACGGAAGACTTCGAGGTTGCTCAGCGTGGTGCCGTCGAGGATGAGTCGATCCTGGCTCGTACGTAGAACCGGCGCCCGGACGTGGGCCAGGTCGGCGAGCTGATTGGCCTCGGCGTAGGCGAGGGCGGCCGCAGCGGCCCGCACCGCGAGCTCCCCTTCCTCCAGGCCCAAGCCGCGCAGTGTCCCGACTCCGAACCGGCGCTTCAGCCTCTGGCTGGCCGTCGAGCCACTCTCCAGGCGATCCGCCAGGGGTGTCCGGCAGACGTCGTCGCGGCTCGCCCACTGCGCCAGCTCGGCCGGTACGGCGTCGTCGTCGAGGAGCACCTCGCGCGGGCGCAGGGCTTCGACCTCCGTGAGTGCCTCGTTCGGATCCGTGAACCGGCGGACGAAGAAGGATCCGGTGGAGACATCGAGAAAGGCGCCCGCGCCGCGCTCGCCATCCCACAGGAGCACCGCCAGGTAGCACTCCTCTTTGCTGTCGAGCAGATTCGTCTCGGAGAGGGTGCCCGGCGTGAAGATGCGCGTCACTTCGCGCTTCACCAGGCCCTTGGCCTGTGCCGGGTCCTCGACCTGATCGCAGAGCACCACCTTGCGTCCGAGGCGGAGCAGGCGGCCGATGTAGGTTTCCACCGCATGGTGGGGCACGCCGCACATCGCCGCTTCGTTGTCGGTCCCCTTCTGACGGGCGGTCAGGGTCAGGTCGAGGAGCGACGAGGCTTCTACGGCGTCGTCGAAGAAGAGCTCGAAGAAATCTCCCATCCGATAGAACAGCAAAGCGTCGGGATGGCGGGCTTTGAGCTCCAGATAGTGCCGGAGCATCGGCGTCAACTCGGCGACGGCGGGCACGGAGGGAGTCTACCGTGGCCGCCGGGCTAGACTTTCCGCGCATGCCCAGCCAACGGACGGTCCTCGCCTTCGACTTCGGCTCGCCGGTCGCCAGCGTGGCGGTGGCGCGCGACGGCGAGCTCGCGGCCGAACGGAGCGCGGACCGCGACGGCGGAGACCGGGACCTGCTCCGCCTCGTGGACGAGACCCTGCGCGGCGCCGGCGCCGCGCGCTGCGATCTCGACGGGGTCATCGCGCTGCGCGGTCCCGGCAGCTTCACGGGCACACGGGTCGCGTGCGCGACCGCGCTCGGCCTGGCCGCCGGACTCGACATCATGGCGACCGGGGTCTCGACTCTGGAGGGATTGGCGCTGTCGGCCGGGCCCGATCGGGGGGAGGTGCTCGCCGTCGTCGACGCGCTGCGCGGCGAATGGTTCGTGCAGCGCTTCGCGGGCCCGTCCGAGCTCGTCGTGAAGGCCCTCGACTCGCCTCGGATCGAAAGACCGGGGAGCTCGACGCTGGGCGGGGTCCGGCGTCTGGTGGGATTCGGAGCGGCGCGCTTCGCGACCGCCGCCGGTCTCGATCCGGAGTGGGCGTTCGAACCTCGCGAGGTCGCCTCCGCGGTCGCTCGCGCGGCCTCGCTGGACCGCTGGCCCTGGGACCGCGGCCTCCTCTCGCTCCCCCTCTATCTCCGCCCTCCCGCCACCAGCCGACCCCGATGAGCACCCCGCCGGATACCGCCCCGCGCGCGCTCGAGATCCGGGAGACGACGATCGCCGATCTCGGCACCCTGGCCGGCCTCGAGCGCGAGTCCTTTCCCGATCCCTGGCCGGAGACCGAGCTGGCCACGCTCTGGGGCTCTGGAGCCTTCATCGCTTTCGTGGCGGGCCCGCGAGGCGCATCACCTGGCGCCTACGCCATCTTCCAGCTCTTGCCGGGCGAGGTCGAGCTGCTTCGCATCGGCGTGCGGCCCGCGGCGCGGGGCCGCGGCCTCGGAAGCGCCTTGCTCCTCACAGCGCTCGACAGGTTGGCGGACCGGGAGCGGCCCCTCTGCCACCTTGAAGTGCGCACCGGAAATCTGGCGGCGCGCCGGCTCTACGAAGGCCTCGGCTTCGAAGTGGTCGGCCATCGCCGCCGTTATTACGCGGACGGCGAAGACGCCGTCCGTTACCGCCGTGAGACCCCTGAACGGGCAGGTTGAGGGGCTCGGAATCCGGGTGCTATCCTGCCCCGGCGACTCCCGTGGTTTATCCGTTGAAAGGAGCTCGATCGATGCCCTACTCCGACGACCTGAAGCGCGATCTGCTGCGTAACCACGAGACCTTCCGCCGCCTCCACCACGAGCACCAGGAGTGCGAGACGCGTCTCGCCGAGCTTTCCCAGCAAACGCTGCCGTCCCCCGAGGACGAGGTCGAAGAGAAGCGGCTCAAGATCCACAAACTGGCGCTCAAGGATCAGATGGAAGCGATCCTGCGCGAGCACCGGGCGCCCGTATCCGCCTGAGCGCGGCCCGCCGCGACACCCGATGAAGTTCGCCAAGGAGGCTTGGCCTTTCGTCGTCCCGACCCTCCTCGCGTCGGCGGTCCTGTTCGTCCTCGGATGGACCGGGTCGGGCGCGACGGTGCTCTTCCTCGCTCTGCTCCTGCTGCTCTTTTTCCGCGATCCCGCCCGGCGTTTCGACGGGCTGGACTCCATCGTCGTGGCGCCCGCGGACGGGAAGATCACCGAGGTCTCCCTCGTCCAGGACGCGGAGATCGGTCCGGGCAGTTTTCATCGCGTCGTCACCTTTCTTTCCGTTTTCGACGTTCACGTGCAGCGCTGCCCGGTGTCCGGCGAAGTCATCCATTCCGGACTTCGAAGGGGACTCAAGAAGGCCGCCTTCCGGCCCGACGTCGGGGAGAAGAACGAGGCGCACACCAACGTCTTCCGGCTCGGTGACGGGACCCGAATCGGAGTGCGTCAGCTCGCCGGACTGATTGCCCGTCGAGTGGTGTCCTACCTCCGCGAGGGGGAATCCCATCGCCGCGGCGAGTTGCTCGGGGTGATCAAGTTCGGCTCCCGGGTCGACCTCTTCGTGCCGGAGAGCTACGAGGTGCGGGTGCGGGTCGGCGACCGCGTCCGCAACGGTGAGACGCCGATGGCCGCGCCGCGGGGCGACCGATGAGGAAGCGAAGCGGCAACGCCGCCGTGCGCGCGCGCCTGCGCCAAGGCGCCTTCCTGCTTCCGAGCGCGTTCACGATCGGCAACATCCTGCTCGGCTTCTTCTGCATCGTCGCGTCGGTGCGGGGCCGCTTCGAGGCGGCGGGGTTCGCCATTCTCCTGGCGGCCGTGCTCGACAATCTGGATGGACGCATCGCCCGCATGACCGGCACCGAGAGCGCGTTCGGGCGCGAGTTCGATTCGCTGGCCGACGTCATCACCTTCGGCGTCGCTCCAGCGGTGGCGGCCTGGGCCTGGGGTCTCCAGGCCCTCCACCGCGCGGGCTGGCTGGTTCCGGTCTTCTACGTCGTCTGCACCGCCACCCGCCTGGCCCGGTTCAACGTTCAAGTCACCCGCGCCGACAAGCGTTGGTTCATCGGCCTTCCCTGCCCGGCCGCGGCGGGAACGCTGGCCTCCTTCCTGCTGGTGGGGCCGGGTCCGGACTGGCGGCCCTGGCTGATCGGCGCGATGGCGGCCGGCTTGGTGGGGCTCGGCATCCTGATGGTCTCGACCTTTCGCTACTGGAGCTTCAAGGGGCTCGATCTGCGGCGGCCGCGCAGTTACCGTTCGGCGCTGCCGATCGCGGCGATCCTGCTCCTCCTCGCCTTCTGGCCCACCCTCTTCCTGCCGGGCTTCGCGACCGCCTACGCGTTGTCGGGACCGATCGCGTGGCTGCTCGGCAGGATCTCTGCCTCCGGAGCGCATGCATGAGCGTCGTCGCGGTCGTCCACCCCACCACCCTGGCCGGCAAGGAGCTACGCGAGCGCCTCGAGGCTCGGCCCGACCTCGCCCAGGAGATCCGTCTGCTGTCGATCGACGAGGACGAGATCGGTGCCGTGACCGAGAACATGGGCGCGGCAGCCTTCGTGGGACGTCTCGATGAGACGACCGCGGAGGGGGTCGATCTGGTCTTCCTCTGCGGCGAGATCGATGCCGACCGGCGGGCGCTGGCGCTCTTTCCCGCCGGGACGCGTGCGGTCTTCCTGTCGCGTGGCGTCTCGGCCTCCGACGCGCCGAGCGCGGTCGCCGGAGTGACGGTGGCGCCGCTTGCCGACGTCGTCGCCAGCCCCCACCCGGCCGTGATCGGCCTCGCCCTTCTGCTCGCGCCACTCCGGGAGCTCGGCTTGAAGGGAGCGCATGCGACGGTGATCCTCCCGGTCTCGGTGGCCGCGGACGCGGCGATCGACGAGCTCTTCGCGGAAGCACGCGCCCTCCTGACCTTCGCGCCGCACGAGAAGAACCGCTTCGGCGGCCAGCTCGCCTTCAACCTGCTCCCTTCGCGGATCGCACCGAAAGAGCTGGGCGCTTCCCTGCGCCAGGCACTCACGCTCCCCGCGGAGGTGGGCGTCTCCGCCCAGGCGGTGCAAGCGGGGATCTTTCACGGTATCGGGCTCAGCGTCTACGTCGAGCTCTCCGAGAACGTCACGTCCGACGGGCTACGCCGCCGGCTCGGCGACGCTGTAGGCGTCGAGGCGCCACCACCACGCGATGCCCGGACGATCGGCCCGGTCGCGGCCGGTGGAGAGGAGACGCTTCTCCTGGGCGAGGTTCGACCGGCCGGCGACCCTGGCGCCTACTGGCTCTGGGCCGCGCTGGACAACCTCATTCGCGGCGGTGCGCTCAACGCCCTGGAGCTCGGGGAGATCCTCCTCGGAGCGCCGTCCCCGAGCTGATCCCGCTCAGGCTCCGGCTTCGGCCGGCGCAGTCGCGACCAGGGCGTTGCGCGACAGATAGTCCTCGATCAACAGGAGATTGGTTCCGGCGCGCTCGGTGAGCGACAGGAGCTGATCCATCACCGTGATCTCCTCGAGCTGTTCGGTCACGAACCAGTCGAGGAATCTGAGGGCGATGTAGTTGTTCTCCACCTTCGCGATCTCGACGAGACCGTAGATCTGCTCCGTCACGGTGCGCTCCCAGGCGAGCGACAGTTCGACCGCCTTGCTGGCGGAATCGAAATGGGATCGCGGCGCCTCGACCGCGGGGAGCTCCACCCGCCCCCCGACGTCCACGATGAAATGGACGAACTTGAGTGCATGGTCCCGCTCTTCGGTCGCCTGCCGGTAGAAGAAAGCGGCGAGCTGAGGAAGGTTCTCGGAGTCGAAGTGTGCGGCGATGGCGACGTACTGGAGCGACGCATGCATTTCGTGTCCGACTTGTACGTTCAGGGCCGCGACCAGCTTCTCGCTGGCCAGAACGGCCGGATTCTTGGGCATTCCCTTGAGCTTCTTGGCCATTGGGGCCTCCTTCCGATTGCCGGATGTTACCTGCTCCGCCGCCCCGGCGTTCGACGTCCGAGACGGAATGGAGCCTCGCAACTGATTGTTATACTTCTTGTTGCGCTGCGGCCCGCCGGCCGGCGACGCCGCGAAGATCCGTACCATGTCGAGCCTCGGGAGCCCTCATCCCCCATGTCGAATGCGGAAGGAAGTGTCGCCTCGTATCATCGCGTCCTCATCGTCGGATCGGGTCCGGCCGGTCTGACGGCGGCGCTCTACGCCGCCCGGGCGGAGCTCGAGCCCCTGGTGCTCGAGGGCTCGCAACCGGGCGGGCAGCTGACCATCACCACCGACGTCGAGAACTATCCCGGCTTTCCCCAGGGAATCATGGGGCCGGAGCTCGTCGAACAGATGCGAGAGCAGGCGCGGCGCTTCGGGGCCCAGGTCCGCTTCGAGACGGTCGAGAAGGTCGATCTGTCCGAACGCCCCTTTCGGGTCGAGACCGACGAGAAGAAGCTCTATACCTGCGACGCGCTGATCATCGCCACCGGCGCCCGCGCCAAGCTGCTCCACCTCCCGTCGGAGAGCCACCTGATGGGCTACGGTGTCTCGGCTTGCGCTACCTGCGACGGCTTCTTCTTCAAGGACAAGGAGATCGCGGTCGTCGGAGGCGGCGACACCGCGCTGGAAGAAGCCACCTACCTGACCCGTTTCGCCAAGCAGGTGACCGTCATCCATCGTCGAGACGAGCTGAGAGCTTCGAAGATCATGCAAGAGAGAGCGTTCGAGAACCCCAAGATCGAGATCCTCTGGAATCGCGAGGTCGTGGAGGTGGTGGGAGCACGGGACACCGGGGTCCGCGCCTTGAGCTTGCGCGATACGCAAAGCGGCGAGACCTCAGAGCTCGCCATCCAGGGCCTGTTCATCGCCATTGGCCATGAGCCCAATACGCAGCTCTTTCGCGGCCAGCTTCCGATGAACCCGGTCGGCTACCTGCTCGTCGAGGAACCCTCCACCCGTACCGCGGTGCCGGGCGTCTTCGCGGCCGGCGACGTCGCGGATCCAACCTATCGCCAGGCCGTCACCGCCGCCGGCATGGGCTGCAAGGCGGCGATCGACGCCGAGCGTTGGCTCGAGGGACAGCGCGCATGAGCCGCCAACCGCGCACCCTCGGCGAGCTCCGCGGCTCGGGCTACCGGCCCAAGACCGTTCACCGCGAGATCCGCGACAACCTGCTGCGGATGCTGGCGGCCCGCGAGCCCCTCTTCGCCGGCATCCTCGGCTACGAGCGCACGGTCGTTCCGGGCGTCGTCAACGCACTGCTGGCCGGGCACGATTTCATCCTGCTCGGGCTACGCGGCCAGGCCAAGACGCGCATCCTGCGAGCCCTCGTCGACTTTCTCGATCCGGAGGTTCCCATCCTCGCCGGCAGCGAGGTGAACGACGATCCCCTGGCGCCGATCTCGACCTGGGCGGAGCGGCGTATCGACGAGGCCGGCGACGACACCCCGATCGAGTGGCTGCCGCGCGAGGCGCGCTACAACGAGAAGCTGGCGACTCCCGACGTCTCGATCGCCGACCTGCTCGGCGACATCGACCCCATCAAAGCGGCCACCCGCAAGCTCACCTACGCCGACCCGGAGGTGATCCACTTCGGGATCATTCCGCGCACCAACCGCGGCATCTTCGCGATCAACGAGCTCCCTGACCTCGCGCCACGAATCCAGGTCGGCCTGCTCAATTTGCTCGAAGAGCGCGACCTCCAGATTCGCGGGTTCCCGGTGCGCTTGGCGCTCGACATGATGTTCGTGTTCTCCGCCAACCCGGAGGACTACACCAACCGCGGCACGATCATCACGCCGCTCAAGGACCGAATCGCCTCGCAGATCCTCACCCACTACCCGCCCAGCGCCGAGCTGGCGGCCCAGATCACCTCTCAAGAGGCCTGGACGGAGCGCGAGGGCGTCTCCGGCGTCGAGCTTCCCGCGCCGATGCGGCTGTTGGTCGAGGAGATCTCGATCGCCGCCCGCGAGAGCGATCTGGTGGACCAGTCATCGGGGGTGTCGGCCCGAGTCGCCATCGCCGCGCTCGAGATCCTGGTCTCGAATCTCGAGCGGCGAAGTCTGCTGAGCGGCGACTCCACGGTCTACCCGCGGGTCTGCGACCTCGCCATGCTCGCGCCCGCGATCACCGGCAAGATCGAGATGGTCTACGAGGGCGAGCAGCAGGGCGCTGAAGTCGTCGTCCGCAAGTTGGTCGGCGCGGCAGTGCTCAAGACTTTCCAGACCACTTTCCCGGAGGTCGGCCGCGAGGCCGGCTCCGGTGGCGACGACGACATCGGGCCCTATGCGCCGATCCTGGCCTGGTTCGCGGCCGGCAACGAGGTGACTATTTCCGACGAGCAACCCTTCGGCGACTACCTCGCCGAGCTGGAGCGCGTTCCGGGTCTGATGGACATCGTGGCCAAACGCGCCGACTCCCCCGGGGGGCGTGCCTTCTGGGCGGAGCTCGTCCTCGACGGCCTGCACCAGGCGGTGAAGCTGGCTCGCCAGGACCTCGACTCGACGGTGCGCTACAAGGAAATGCTCAAGTTCCAACTCCTCAAGCCGCAACGCCGAGGGCCGCACTCGACCGATCTGCACTGACGTGCGCCACCGCTACCTCCATCTCGATCCCGACCTGCTGCGCCAGCTCCTGGCGGAGATGGACCTGCGGCGGATCTGGAACCAGCTCATCCTGGCGGCCGGCGGCGATCCGGAAGAGGCCAAGAACTGGCTGCGCTACCTGCAGGAGCAGGGCTACCTCGACGAATCGATCGACCTCGAGGGTTTCTTCGCGCAGCTCGAGCGCGAGGGACTCCTCGAGCGTGACGGTCAGGGCACCCTGGTCCTCTCGGGCTCGGGCGAGCGCCAGATCCGCAAGAGCGCCTTCGAGGCCATCTTCTCGAACCTGACCAAGGGCGGCTCCGGCTATCACGCCACCGAATCGGCCGGCGAAGGGAGCGAACCCCAACCGGAGACCCGCCCCTATTCCTTCGGCGACGACTTCCATCGCATCGACTCGGTGCGCTCGCTCTCGAACGCGCTGCGCCGCACCCAAGGCGGCCTCGAGCTGGCCGAAGAGGATCTCGAGGTCCAGGAGACGGAGCACCTCACGTCGTGCGCGACGGTGGTCGCGATCGACGTCTCCCACTCCATGATCCTCTACGGCGAGGACCGCATCACGCCCGCCAAGACGGTCGCCCTGGCGCTGACCGAGCTGATCACCAGCAAATACCCGAAGGACTACCTCGCGGTGATCCAGTTCGGCGATCGGGCCGAGCGAATTCCCATCTCGAAGATTCCCTATATCGAAGCCGGGCCCTTCCACACCAACACGCGCGAAGCCCTGCAGCTCGCACGCGCCATCCTCGAGCGCCGCAAGCAGCCCAACCGCCAGATCTTCCTGATCACCGACGGCAAGCCTTCCGCGATCACCGAGGGGAACCGGATCTACAAGAACCCGATGGGCCTGGACATGCGGATCGTGAACCGGACGCTGGAGGAGGCCGACCAGTGCCGGCGTCAGAAGATCGTGGTCACTACCTTCATGATCGCGACTGACCCGTGGCTGCAGGATTTCGTCGAGAAACTGACCCAGGTCAACCGCGGCCGCGCCTACTTCGCCTCCCCCGACAACCTGGGCGAGTTCATCCTCGCCGACTACATCCGCAACCGCCGCCGCCGGGTCCACTGAGCGCCCGCGACGGGTCGCGCCCCACGCCGAGAGGTCGCCGCGTGATGGCCGCGGAAATCGACTCTCTAGAAGGTCTCTTCGTAGAGCAGGTAGTCCGTCTCGTGCATGCCCTGGCGCTGGTAGGTGCGCTGGGCGCTCTGGTTGCTCTTCTCCACGTAGAGCCGCAGACCGACCACGTCGCCCTCGGCGCGGGCCGCCGCTCGCACGTGCTCGTGCAAGGCGCTGTAAACGCCACGGCCGCGGCAGTCCGGGCGGACGTAGACGCTCTCGATCCACCAGAACCAGCCGTCGCGCCAGTCGCTCCACTCGAGGGTGAGCATCAGGCACCCGGCGACGCGGCCCTCGAGCTCGGCCACGAAGTAGCGACCGCGGGCGGCACTGGCCAGGGCCTTGGCCACTCCGCGACGGAGAACCGCCGGGGTGAGCTCGCGCCCCTCGGTCTCCCGCGCCATCGCGAGGTTGTACTCGACCAGCGTTTCCAGGTCGGCTCGCTGGGCGTCGCGGATACGGATTTCGCCCGAGTCCGTCATCGCAGCGCCGGCCCGACTCGCTGGGTGCCGACCGTTCGACCCTCGATCGCCTTCGCCCGGGCGCCGGCATGCAAAGTCGAGGATGGCCCGTCGAGCCCGTTGATCAAGGCCAAGGTCTCGGGCTTCGCTCCCGGCGAGAAACGGCGTGCGAACTCGCCCAGCGTCATGGCTTGCGGAACCTCGACGATGTGGACCCGCTGTGGCTCCACGTCGGGGCGCGAGCGGCCGGTCCAAGGCGCGAGACCGTCGACGAAGCCGCGTAGATCCGCGTCGACGAGCTGCAATTTCTCGTCCAGAGCGACGCCGAGCAGCTGAACGACATTCCCGCCGAGCTCGACGAAGGCCACACGCCCGTCGATCGTCGAGGCGTTGTCCCGTGCCAGGCGAAACGCCGCCTCGATCGCGGTCCCTCCGTGACGGCGTCGCTCCTCCTGCGACTGCACCTCGAGACCCTGCTGTGCAAAGAACTTCTGCGCCGCCGCGTGGGCCGTCTCCTGGCCGTCCAGGCGCAGCTCCACCTGGGCGATCTTGTCGGGATGGCTCGCCACCACGCGGCTCGTTTCGTTCGCCGCCGACCACCCCGCGGGAACCGAAATCTCGAAGCCGAGCGAGGGGTGGACGAAGCGCCGGCCCTCGAAATAACCCTGCCGCGGATCGGCGCCGAACACCAACCCGTCGACGTGGCGCAGATAGTCGGCCTCCCCGACCTCCCCGTGCGGATAGCCATGCTCGGCGATGTGTTTCTCGGCCCGCTGCTCGCGATCGACCGGGTTCGGATGGGTGGCGAGCCAATTCGGAATCCGCTCGCTCCCCGAAGCCGCGCTCACCCGGTCGAGGAGCGCGAACACCTTGGGCATCTCGCGCGGCTCGTACCCCGCTTTCAGCACGTAGCGCATGCCGAGGTTGTCGGCCTGGCTCTCGTCGTCGCGGCTGAATTTCAGGAAGAGGAGCCCGAGCCCCTGCTGAGCCACCTCCCCGGCCCGGGCGAGATCGGGCGAGAGAGCCATCCCGACCAGCAGACCCCCGACGGCGAGCTGCTGCTTGGACATCTGGTTCACGCTGTGTTGCGCGGTGACGTGTCCGATCTCGTGGCCCAGCACCGCGGCCAACTCGCCGTCCGTGCTGAGGTGCCCGAGGATGCCTCGAGTCACGTAGACGAAGCCCCCTGGCACGGCGAACGCGTTGACGGCCGGGTCGTCCACCACTTCGAACGACCAGGGAAGATCGGGCCGTTCCGACTGCGCGGCCAGCCGCTTGCCGATCGCCGACACCCAGCCTTGGAGCTTGGGGTCGTCGACCAAGCCGAGTTGCCGCCGAACCTGCTCGTCCGACTGCCGGGCGAGCTGAATCTCGTCGGCTTGGCTATAAAAATTGAGCTGGCGGCGGCCGGTGGCCGGATTCGCCGTGCAGGCGAGCACCGAGAGCGCAAGCATGGAAACGAAGGCGCAGGCCGCGAGGATGGCCGAGCACCCCCACGGTCCGCGAAAAGGGATATCGAGGCGGCCTCCGCCGCCGTTCAAGATCGAAACACTCATCCGCCAAAGGATATCGAGTGGCGAGCCCCATGTCGCGGAGCTCGCCCGCGTGCGCTCCGCCTAAGCCGCCTCGCTGCTCGGTCGATCCTCGACGATGCGGCCGTCCTGGAGGTGCACGATCCGCCTGGTGCGGCGCGCCAGGGCGGCGTCGTGGGTGATCAGGACGATGGTTCGCCCTTGCGCCGACAGGTCCTCGAAGAGACCCATCACGTCCTGCCCGGAGCTCGTGTCGAGGTTGCCGGTCGGCTCGTCGGCCAGGATCAGGGCGGGATCGCAGGCGAGCGCCCGGGCGATGGCCACACGCTGCATCTGGCCGCCGGAGAGCTCGGTCGGTTTGTGGTGGCCTCGATCGGCGAGCCCCACCTGCTCCAGGAGCTCCTCCACCCTCTCGCGGCGCTCCTTCGCTCCGGTGCCCTTGAAGAGCAGCGGCATCTCGATGTTCTCGTAGGCCGTGATCTGCGCCAGCAGGTTGAAGTTCTGGAAGACGAACCCGACCTTGCGATTCCGGATGTCGGCCAGCTCGTCCAGACCGAGCTCTCCCACCTCTTCGCCGTCGAGGTGATACGAGCCGTCGGTCGGAGTATCCAGGCAACCGACCAGGTTGAGCAGGGTCGACTTGCCGGAGCCGGACGGGCCGATGATCGCCACGAACTCGTGTGGGTGCACCTGGAGGTCGATGCCGCGCAGGGCTTCCACCTGGACCGCGCCCATGTCGTAGATCTTGCGGATCCGCCTCATGTCGATGACCGCGGGCGCCGTCTCGATCGCGTCGTCGCTCTTCTTCCTGCCGTTCCGTCCGGTGAACAGATTCATCGTCCTCGCCTCATCATTCGTAACGCAGCGCCACCGCGGGCTGAATCGACACCGCGCGACGCGATGGGAAATAGCCGGCCAGGAATCCGATCGTTCCCAGCAACAGAATCGTCGTCATCGCCACGCCGAACGAGAAGGTCGGCGCGCCCATCAATTTCAGGGCATCACTGTTCGATCGCGACTGGACGAACGCCAGCAGCTGCACGATCCCGACGCCCACCGTCGTCCCGATCAACCCACCCAACGCGGTCAGCGAGAGTGACTCGAGCACCAGCGGTCCCAGCACGTACGAGCGCCGGGCGCCGAGCGCCATCTGAACGCCGATCTCCCGCGTCCGGTGCTTCACGACCGCGTACATGATGTTGGCGACGCCCACTCCGCCGATCAGGAGAGTCAGCGCGCCGATCACGCCCAGGAACATCTCGATTCCGATGGAGATGTTGCGGGTGACCCTCTGCGACTCCACGGTGTCCCACATGGAGAGCGCCCGCTTGTCGGTCGGATCGAACCCCTGCTTGCCGCCCAGAACGCGATAGAGCTCCTGCCGGAGCGCCTTGTTGTCCTCCGGATGCGCCGCCCTCACCACGAAATCCGACAACGTCCGCCGGCCGAACATGGCGCGGAAAGTCGACAGCGGGACGATCACGTTGTTCTCGTCCGGCCCGCTGTAGGTGCCCATCTGGATCTTGTGTTGCATGACGCCGATCACCGTGAAAGGGGTCTGGTTCACCATGATGGTGCGGCCCACCGCGTCCTGATCGCCGAACAGCTCCTGCTTCGTCTTGTCTCCCAGGAACGCGACTCGTCGCTTGTCCTGCTCGTCGAGCGCATCGAGAAAGCGTCCGCCCGCCTGAGGAATCTGATTTCGCATGTCGCCATAGTCGGTCTGGACGCCCACCACCGGCTTGCTCAGCGTAGTGCGTTGCCAGGTGACGTTCGTGCTCCAGCGGCGCATCTCGGCCGACGCCTGGGAGATCAAGGGAATCGAGGCGCGAAGGAGAGCGACGTCTTCTTCCGCGAAATGGAGCTTCCCGGCCCTGCGGAAAGCCCTTGTAGGCCTTCGCTGTCGTGCCGGGCCAGACGACGATGATGCCTTCGCCGAGCCCCTTCGAGCCCTTTTCGAAGTTACGCTTCAGGCCCTCGCCGAAAGAGAGCAGGAGCACGATCGAAAGGGTTCCCCAGGCGATCGCCGCCACGGTCATCGCCATGCGCTTGCGCTGGATGTGCGCGGCGCGGCGGAACAGAGCCCAGATCAAACCAGCGCGAAACATGGCGTCACATCTTGAGCGCTTCGACGGGCCGCAAGTTGGCCGCCGTGCGAGCCGGGAAGTAGCCGGCCAGGAGTCCGATGAAGCCCAGGATCGTGGTCGTTATGGCCGCCACCTGGAACGAGATCACCGGATCGCCGACGTATTCCTTCAAGTTGAGTTTCGGAAAGACCGCGCAGACTCCCCAAGAGATCAGGAAGCCCATCGCTCCGCCGACCAGGGTGATGAAGAGCGTCTCGAAGAGAAACTGGCCGATCACGAAGCGCCGCTTGGCGCCCAGCGCCATCTTGATCCCGATCTCCTTGGTGCGCTCCTCGACCGTCACGTTCATGATGTTCGATACGCCGATGCCACCCACCACGAGAGTGAGCGCGCCCACGATGCCGAGGAATGTGCGGAAGGCGATGAAGAACGTGTCGATGAACTTCGAGCCCTCGGTCGTGTCCCACATCATGAGGGCTTCCTTGTCGGTCGGGTCGAACCGCTCCTTCTGTGCCGCCGCCGCGAGGACCTGCTTCTTCGCTCCGGCGACCCGCTGCGGGTCGAGGACCTGGAAGATCATGTCGTCGATCGCCTTCGGGCCGTAAATCGCCTTGAAGGTCGTCGAGGGGATGATCGCCTTGTCCTTGTCCCGGCCGCCGTACGAGGAGTCCTGCGTCTTCGGCTGCAGGACGCCGATGACCAGGAAGGGTACGCTGTCGAGGCGAACCATCTTCCCCACCGCGAGCCCGGCCTCGCCGAACAGGTCTTTCTCGAGCTGGTCGCCGAGGAAGATCACCCGGCGACGCTCCGAGAGGTCCAGCGCGTCGAAAAAGCGACCGCCCTCGGCCGGGATCATGTTGCGCATAACGCCCCACTCCGCGTTGGCGCCCGAGAGATCCGCCGCGAGCGTCTTGGTTCCCCAATTCAGGCGCCCCGTGTGCCGGTACTCTTCGCTGATCCGGTCGACGTCCGGAACTTCCTTGCGGATGTAGGCCACGTCCTCGTCGGTGAGCTGAATCCGGCGGCCCCGCGGCAGCCCCTGCCAGGTCTTGCTGGTGCGTGACGGAAACGCGATCACGATCGCATCGCCGAGCCCTTTCTGATTGACCACGATCTGCTCGTGCAGTCCCTGTCCGAACGCGAGTAGGAGGGTGACCGCCGCCGTTCCCCAGACGATGCCGAAGATGGTCAGGAAGAGGCGCAGCTTCTGCGCGCGGACATCCCGCACGAACTGGCGAAGATAGTTACGAAAGAACAAGGCCGTGGCTCCGTGAGCACTCGCCTATTCGATTTCCTTGGGCGGCCGCTGAATGACCTTGTCGCCCTTGGCTAGACCCGCGACCACCTCCACGTTGAGGCCATCCGAAAGGCCGACCTGGATCTCCTTCTTGACCGGGTCGGCATCGGGCTTGGCGGCCGGGACCTCGACCGTCGCCTTGCCGTCGGCCAGCGTGACCAAGCGCTCCGGGACCAGCAGGACGTCCTTCTTCTCCTGGATGATCACGTTGGCGTTCGCCGAATACCCGGCCCGCAGGACCACCCCCGCGTTCGCGGCATCGATGGCCGCTTCGACATCGAACACCGTGGCTCCCTCCTTCTCGGTCGCCTTGGGCGCGATCTTGGTGAGCACGGCGGGAACCTCCGTTCCCGGCAGGGCGCCGATCTGGATCCGCACCGGCATGCCTTCCTTCAACTTGCCGACATCGATCTCGTCGACCGTGCCGCGGAAGAGCAGCGTGCTCATGTCGGCCAGGGACATCAGCACGGTGCCCTCCTGGAAGGTGGTCAGCGGCACCACCGGATCGCCCTGGTTGACTTTGCGTTCGAGGACCGTACCGGCCACCGAGGCGCGGATGATCGAGTCCACTGCCGCCTGCCCCTTGGCGCGATCGATGCGGCCCTCCTTGAGGAGCTTGAGCTTGTCCTTCGCTTGGTCGAGGGAGATTCGCGCGCTTTCGCAATCCTTCTGGCGGGCATCGAACTGATCCTTGGCGATGATGCCGCCCGACCACAGGCTCTTCTGGCGGTCGAGATCCTGCTGCGCGCGATCGTAGGCGACCTGCGCGAGCTCCACCGAGCGCCCCGCGTCGGCGAGCTCGAGCGGCGTCGGATCGGGCGTGATGGTGAAGAGCGGGGTGCCGACCTCCACCCGGTCGCCGACTTCGACGAAGATCTTGCTCACGATGCCCGAAATCTGGGACTTCACCTGGATTTCGTGGTCCGGGACGATTTGTCCCACCGCGAGCGCCTTGTCGACGATCGTGCCCTCCGTCACTTCCACCGTCTTCATGCCCTCTTGCTTGGCGGCCGCGTTGCGGCTCCACAGGAATAGCGCGACGGCGGCGGCTCCGACCACCACCGATCCGATCACCACTTTGCCGGTTCGACTCATGAACGTCTCCTCGCGAACTGCGCGTCACTCCTCCTTACGGAGCCCGACGGGAGAGGTTTCGCGGAAATTCGGGGTCAGAGGCCGTGCCGAGAGGACTCGAATTACTGGGCGTCCTCGCTCACGCGGGGCCGGAAGCGTCCATCCGAGCCGCCTCGATCAGCGGCGGAATCTCGGTCGAGGCAGCTCTCTCAGCTCGGGCAGACGGACCGCCAGGCCGAGCAGGAGGTAGACCCCCGCGAGGGTTCCGAACACGCCGATGGCGCGCAATGTAGGGTGAAGCGACCGCAAGAAGAATCCGACGCCACCTGCAGGGACGGCGGCGGCGAGCGCCAACCCGAATCGTCCCAGAGTGGCACGCGCCGGGGGTCCGAACCCGGGCAGGCGACGACGGAGCGCCCAGCCGAGCAAGCCGCGTTCGAGCCAGGCGCCCACCGTTCCCCCGACCGCGAGGCCCGCCGCGCCGAGCCGCAACCCGCTATGAACCTGGGCCAGGCCCGGCAGCAACGTCACGGGATAGCGATCGAGCGCGAACATGACCGGCAATGCGACCAGCGCGCCCGCTCCCACCCGCAGCGCCGCGATGCGTGCCGGCGTCCGGGTGTTGCCGAGCGCGAAGAAGGTCGTCTGCAACACCCGCGAGGAGGTTGAAGCCGGCAGCCCTATCGCGTAGCAGGCGAGCACCAGACCGACCAGCGCCACGTCGGCGGCTCCGAAGCGCCCCGGCAGCAGTCGATAGAGGCCGGCCACGGCCACCGGGGCGAAGAACACGTAGCCGATCGCCGCGGGCAGAGTGAGAAACGCCGTCATCGCGATCGCCCGCCGCGAACGCCGCGCCACCTCTTCCGAGCCGCCCGCGGTCGAGCTCCGCGACAACTCGGGGAGAGCCGCCGCGGCGATCGACTGCCCGAAGAGACTCATCGGCAGCAGATACAGCATCTGTCCATAGCCCAGCGCGGAGACCGCGCCGACCGCCAGCAGCGAGGCCATGATCTGGTCGAGAAACGACGAGATCTGCACGACGCCCCGCCCCGCCACCGCCGGCCAGAATGCGGTCAGGGTCTCGCGAACGCCAGTGATCCGCGTCGAGGTCGACCACTCGAGCCCCCCGACCGCCCGCAACGCGCCGGGAAGCTGCACGACGAGTTGCAGAAACCCCCCGACCAGGGCCCCGATGCAGGCCGCGAAGAGCAACCGATTGGTCGGCGCCAGACCGGTGTGCAGACGACCTCCCGCGGCGAGCAGCAAGGCGGTCACGATCGAAGCGTTCCAGACGACCGGAGCGACGTAGGGGAGGAAGAAGCGTCGATGACTGTTCAGCACGCCGAGCGCCCAGGCGGAGAGCACCAGGAAGCCGGTCATCGGAAAGATCCAGCGCACCGCCCGAACGGCGAGCTCGAAGCGGTCGACCGTGAGGTGACCTGCCGCGACCTGCGCCGCGTCACGCAAATAGCCCGCGGCGAAGAGCGCCACGAGGGGCCGTGCCGCGAGCACCCCGAGCAGAGCAAGCCCCGAAGCCGCCACAGTGAGCAGGCCGAAAACGGCGCCCGCGAGGCGCCGCGCGCCGGCCTCGTCGCCCTTGGCCAGCAGACGACTGTAGACGGGAATGAACGACGCCGAAAGGGCCTGCTCGCCAAGCAGGTTCTGGAGCACGTTGGGAGCCCGCAGGGCGGTCTGAAAGACGTCCGCGTGAGGCCCGACGCCGAAGATAGCGCTCGTGGCCGCGGCGCGGACCAGACCCGAGACCCGGCTCGACAGGATGCCGGCCGCCACCGCGACCGCACCGCGAGGCCGCCTCGACGGCGCGGCGGCGGCTTCGGGCCGCGGCCCGCTCATGAGCCGTTGCTCAGCGGTTCTTGGCCAGCCAGGCCGTCGCGTCGGGACGTGCCAGAACCGACTCCGGATCGAGCCCGGTCGAGGCGGCCAGCGCGCGCTGATACCAAGTCCGTGCCTCCGTTTTGTTGCGGTTCCTGGCGTAGGCCTCGGCGAGCAGCAGACAGAGATGGGGCCGCGTCAGATCGGACTTCTTGAAGGCCGCGATGGCATCGCCGTAGCGCCGGTCGCGGAGGGCGAGATATCCGTCCAGATAGGGTCCGATCCAAGCGTAGTGCTCCTGGTTCGTCGTGTCCTTGGCCATCAACGCTGCGGCCTGCTGGGCGATCGAGGTCGCCCGCTCCGCGTCACGCTCCGTGGCCGCGCATCGCGCGACCCCGTGCATCCAGCGAATCTCCCAGATCGTACGCTGGTCGGCCGGCATATTCGAGACCTGGATCGCCTGCCATCCGCGCTCGTACCAGGTCTCCGCCGATTTCGGATCACCCGTCTCGAGCAGGACCCGCCCCGTCGCATTGAAGGTCGCCGCGACCATGTCGGCGCGGCCCAGCTGACCCCACATGCGGGCCGCCTCCTCCGCCCGATCGAGGCCCTGCGGCAACTTCCGCTGGTAGGTCTGGAGGTAGACCAGCCCCATGAGCGCCCGATAGCGGTCGTTGCCCGGCGGCGCGACCGTGGCGGCGCGCTCCAGATCGGCCGATGCGCCCGCCTCGTCACCCATGTAGAGACGCGCGGTAGCCCGCCCGATGAGCGCGGTGACCGGAAGTCCCTGGCTATTGATCGCGTGGTTGTAGGCGTTGAATGCGCTTCCGAAGTCGCCGTCGCGCCGCAGCGCGTCGCCGAGACCGATGAGCCCGACCGGATACGAGGGGTTGAGGGTCGTCGCGCGCTCGTAGGCCGCTCGGGCGTTCGCGAAATCGCGCTTTCGGGTGTTCAGGTCGCCAAGCACCTTCCAGAGCCGGAAGTCGTTCGGCGAGAGACCGGTCGCCTTCTGGAGCGCGGCGATCGCCGTGTCGAGATCGCCCGCCGCGGCGGCGGCCACGCCGCCCGCCGCGACCTGCAACCAGCTGCCGGCGGGAGCCAGCTCCGCGGCGCGCCGAGCGTCCTGCTCGCGGATCTCCCCTTGCTCGGCCAACGAGCGGTAGAAGGAATCCTCGGCGAGCTGGGTCGTCAGCACCGCGCGCGCTGTCGCATCGTCACCGGCGTCCAGCGCCGCCATGGCGGTCGCCAGATCGGCGCCCCGCGCGGCCACGCATCCGACCGCGACGAGCGCCACGGTCCACCTCCACATCAACCGCTGATTCGACATTTCGACCTCCTCCAGGTCGGCACGGCGCATCGTCCGCCCGAAAGGCCCACCGCGCCGCGACCCCGCCCTTCCATCCTGCGCTTCGTCATCGAACGAGAGCGGAGTATACCGGCATCGCCGCACCTGCGAGGCTCGCGGGACGGCTAGAATCGGCCGTTCGCGTGACCCGCCCCATCCTCCACGTCGTCGCTCTCGCCCATCTGGACACCCAGTGGAGGTGGACGGCACGAGACTCGGTGCGCCGATTTCTCCCCGCCACGGTCGACGCCAACGAGGAGCTCTTCACCCGCTTTCCCCACTACGTCCTCTCCTTCGAAGGCGCGTGGCGGTACGTGCTCCTCGAGGAGCACGATCCGGCGCGCTTCGAACGTCTCCGCGAGCTCGTCGCCGCGGGCCGTTGGTACCCCGCTGGCGCCGCGATCGAAGCCTTCGACTCGCTCCTTCCGTCGCCGGAGTCGATCCTCCGCCAGATCGTGCTCGGACGGCGCTACTTCCGCCGCGTCCTGGGGGTCGACAGCCGCGACCTCTTCCTCCCTGACTGCTTCGGCTTCCCGGCGACTCTGCCCACCCTCGCGGTTCACGCCGGCATCATCGGCTTTTCCACCCAGAAGCTGCGGCGCGGCGCCCTGCTGCGCGCCGCCGCGCCGATTCCCTTTCCGTACGGCCGTTGGCGCGGGGCCGACGGAAGCGGAGCTCCTGGCGGCGCTCGATCCCGGGGAGTACTCGGGACGCATCGAGCGCGACCCCGCGGACGATCCTGTCTGGCTGAGTCGCTTTCGCGAGCTGAGCGAGACAACCGGCGGGCGCCGCCTTCTCTACTATGTCGGGACGGGCGACCGCGGCGGTGCGCCTCCCGAATCGACCCTGCGAGAGCTCGAAGCGGCGCTCGGACGCGACGGCGCGATCGAGGTGCGCCATGGCCCCTCCGAGGCGATCTACCTCGAGACGACCGAGGAGGAACGAGCCGCTCTGCCCATCTACGAGGGAGAGCTCCTGCTCCGCTTGCACGGCACCGGCTGCTACACGGCGAAAGGGAGCCTCAAGCGTTGGAATCGAATCGTCGAAAACCTGGCCCGGGAGACCGAAGCCGCCTGCGCCGCGGCGGTCCTGTGTGGCGGCGGTCCGCCGCGTCTTCGGCTCGCAAGGGCGTGGACATCACTCCTCGCCCACCAGATGCACGACGACCTCACCGGCACCTCGATCCCGGCCGCCTACGAACTGAGCCTCGACGACCTCGGTACCGCCGCCAACGACTTCCAGGAGTTGCTTCTCGACGCGGCGTCCGTCGTCGAGGCAGGCCTCTCGTCGCCGGCGCCGGGCGCGCCCTTCCTCGTCCTTTCGACGGTGCCCCAGCCACGCCGGGAGCTCGTGGAGATCACCCTCGATGCTCCCGTCGCCTACCGCAGCGTCGTGGACGCGGCGGGGCGCCGTGCGCCCGTGCAGACGTCGCTTCGCCCGGGCAGGAACCCGATCCTGCTCGCCCCTCTCGACTGCGCCGGGGTCGAGCTCCAGGCGATCGCGCTCAGCGAGGAGGAGACTGGCGCGGCAGCGTCTCGTCCGGCGCTCGAAGCGACGGACGAACGCCTCGAGAGCTCCCGCTATCGCGCCACGTTCGACCGCCGGGGCGACCTCGCCTCGCTGTACGACAAAGGTCTCGAACGCGAGCTCCTCGCCACGCCGCTCCGCCTCGAGCTCCTGCCCGACCGCTCTCCCAAGTACCCCGCTTGGGAGATCCGCTGGGAGGACATTGCATCGCCTTCCCGCGGCCGATTTGCCGACGTGGTCTCACGCCGGGTCGTGGAGGATGGACCGCTCCGCGTCGCGGTACGCATCGAGCGGCGATGCGGCGCCTCGCGGGTCGTCGAAACCTGGACGCTGGCCGACCCCGAGCTCGACGACATGCTGCGCTGCGAGGTCGAGCTCGACTGGAGAACGCGCCACCGGCTGCTCAAGCAGGCGTTTCCGCTCGCGGCGCGGAATCCGGAAGCTAGGTTCGACGATGGCTTGGCGGGAACCCGCCGCCCGCTGGCGAGCCCTGCCCTGTACGAAGTGCCGGCCCAGCACTGGGCGGCCATCGAGGACGAGAACGGCGCGGGAGGGGTGGCGATCTTCGTCGACTCCCGCCACGGCTGGGACCATCCGGATCCGGGAACGCTCCGCTTGAGCTGGATCCACGCCCCGAATCCGGGGCACAAGTTCCGGCACCAGGCGCGCCAGGACTTCGGTCATCATCGTTTCCGCCTGGCGCTCGCCGGGATCTCGGAAGGCGCCGTCGGCCGCGGCGAGGTCGCCCAGCTGGCCGAGCGATTCCTCCATCGCCCGCGCCCTCTCGAACGCCTCGTCACACCGCCGTCAGGCTCCGCGGCACCGCGACGAATAACACTCCTGAGCACCGCGTCGACGGCTCGCCTGATGGCGCTCAAGCCCGCCGACGAATCCGTGGACCTCGTGGTGAGAATGGCGAACCCGAGCGAGAGCGCCCTCACCGCCGCCCTCGTGTTTCCTCCGGGAGCGCGCCTCGGCGAGCCACTCGACGCCCTCGAGCGCGAGCTCGCGCCAGTCCCCGCCCTCCCCGCCGGAGAGGGCGAGATTCGCCTGGACCGGGCCGGCGTGGCGACGCGACGGATCCGATGCTCCGCAGCGGCGACGCGTCCGCCTTCCAGCACGCCGCTGGCAATTCCCCGCAACCGCACCGTCGCTTCCCGCCAGGGTGAACGAGTGGAGCGAGGCTTCGACGAAAAGGGCGTCTGCTTCCCCCTCGAGCGCCTGCCGCGGCAGATCACTGAGAGCCCCGTACCGTTCGACCTCGGCCCGCTTCATGACGCCAAGGGCCTCGGGTGGCAACCGCAGGGCGAGCTCCTCGCACCGGCGGCCGGTTTCTCGGAGCTCTGGCTTCTCGCCGCCTCGTCCGGTGGAGACTCGCGCTTCGGCGTCGAGGACGGGGAGGGCACCTTCGAGGTGGCCGCCCCCGGCTGGCGGCTCCCCTATCTGGTCGAGAGCCGCTGGCGGCGCGGCTGGAGCGGTCGCTGGCGCTTCGGCGGCGGGGCCTTCCGCCGCGCGCCTCTGGTCTACGTCTCGCTCCACCTTCACGATCGGCGGGGCAACGATCTGCCGCTCGGTCGCGGCAGCCTCTTCGCCTTGCGGGTGCCGGTGCGCGGACCAGGCATCCTCTTGCGTGGCGCCGGCGAGCTCCGCGTCCTCGCCGCGACCTTGAGCGCTCTTCCGGCGCGGCGGGTCGCCGACGCGGCGCCCCGCCTCCTGCCCTGAGGATCTTCTTCAGCCCGACTCGCCGCGATCGAGACCCGAAGCTCCCGCTTCGGGCTCCACCCGGATTCCCACTCGCGCTCCCGGTTGGAGTCGCCGGAGATCGGCTTCCATGCGCGCGCAGATCTCGTGGGCCTCGTAAACCAGCGCATAGCGACTGATCACCAGGCGGAAATCGACGCTCACCTGCGAGCCCGAGCGTCGGGTCCTCAGGTCTCCGAATCCGACCACCGGTGGCCCCTCGTCGCGCAGCCGTCGCTCGATCGCGGCCCGTTCCGGTCCCGAGAGGTCCTCGTTCACGACGCCGGTCACGGAATGGCGCACCGCCCGCATCCCAGCCACCAGGATGTGGATCGCCACGCCGAGCGCCAGCCAACCGTCGAGTGTCCAGGTGCCCGTCCCCCAGGCGATGCCGAGGCCGAGGTAGACCAACAGGGAGGTGATCACGTCGCTGCGCAGATGCAGCGCGTCGGCAAGCAGGGTCGGCGAGGCGCTGTCGTGACCGACCTTGAGCAGATAGCGAACCAGGATCGCGCTCGCGGCCGTGGCGCTGAGCGCCAGCAGAAGGCCCACGCCGAGCATCGTGACCCGCGGCATCTGGCCGAAGCGGGCGATCGAGTCGAAGACCACCACGAACGTCGCCAGGACGACGAAGCCTCCTTCGATCGCGGCGGAGAGGAATTCCAGACGCCCGTGACCGGCGATCTCCGGGGCATGGCCGGCCCGCGCCGCTTCACGCCAGGTGGACACGGCGATGAGGGCGGCGACCAGGTTGACTGCCGATTCCGTCGCATCGGCCATCAGGGCCAGCGAGCCCGTACGCAACGCCGCCACGACTTTGAGCACGAGGACCGCCAGACCCACCCCGGCCGCGACCCTCCCGGCGAGCATCGGAGCCCGGTCGCCGCGCCCCGCCGCGGTCATGCCACTCAACGGAAGAGCCCTCGATCCTCGAGCACCTTGACGATCTCGAAGTCCCGGATCTTCCACCCCTGATCGGTATCCACCCAGAAAAGATGGGCTCGAAACCGCGCCCCCGAGCCCGAGGGTCCGCCGCCGCGCCGGCAGTCGACCGCGAAGAGGACATCCATCTCGGCGGTTCCGTGATCCGAGATCGTCAGCTTCTCCTCTCCGTCATGCACCCGCACGCGTTCACACCGCCGACGGTAGGTCTCGATGGCGCCGACCAGCTGGCGGCCGTCGGTCAGGGTGCCTTCGTAGGGGTGGGCCGTGACCACGAATCCGGGCGCGAACGCATCGAGGATGGCCTCGCCGCGCCCGATCAGGTCGAGCGCTCCCTCTCCTTCGCTTCCGCTCTTCTCGCAGACTCGCTCCAGACGCGCCAGCCGGCGGTCGATCCGCCGCCGATCGCTCCCCCACCAGAGCCAGATGCCGACGCCCGCCGCCAGCAGAGCCCCGATCGCGATCCATCGTTTCACTGTCCGATCCTACGCGACGCGGCCGTCGAGGACGGGTGAAACCAGACAGCCGGGCCTGGCGTAGGGAGCCGACAGGAGGTCACGTCATGCGCACCCGCTCGCTTCTCACCCTCGCCGTGTCCACACTTCTCCTGGTCGCTGCGCCCGCCGCGCGCGCCGAACAGGGCGCCACCTCGGGAGGCGTTCGAATTCTCGTGCAGGGCCGCGACGGTGGCCGCGTGGACATCAGCTTGCCGTCGGGATGGCTCACCGGCCTGCTCGCCGAGGCCAGTCTCCACTGTGACAGCGACGTCGACGTCGACGCCCGACGCCTCGCGCGCAGCCTCGAACGCCAGGGCGAGGGGGGGGTCTTCGTGACCCACGATCACTCGGGGCGCCAAGTCGTGGCGCGCCGCTCCGAGGGGCAACTCAAGATCGAGACGAAGAACGAGGACGGCGACGTCTCGACGCTGGCGGTCCCGTGGCCGGTCGCGCGCTGCGTGTTGCTCGGCGAGGAACCGGAAGAGGGACTTGGTCACCTCCTGGCCCGGGACGGCGTCGAGATCCACATCGACGGTGGCCGGCACGACCACGGACGGGTCGACATCAAGCTGGGTGACGACGCTGCATCGAAGTCCCGCTCCCGCGATCGCACCCACACCCACGGTCACCACGCTTCGGATTCGGATCCCGACTCGAACTGAACGCTGTCGGACCGAGGTTGCCTCGCGACCGCGCTTCCCGGCACCGGCGAGAGCGGACGAAAAGCGGCCCGGGACACCGATCCAGCCGGTGTTCCGGGCCCTGTTGCTGCGCGCTTCGGATCTAGGCGAGCTTGGCGTCGAGCTCGATCTCGACCCCCACCAGCGCCTTCGAAACCGGACAGTTCTTCTTCGCGCCGTCGGCGATCGTCGCGAACTCCTCGGCCGAGATTCCATCCACCTCGGCGCGGCATTCGAGCTCGATCTTCGAGATCACCGCTCCGCCGTCGCCCGCCGTCAGGTGTACCTTCGCGCCGGTCGCGATGCGCTTCGGAGCGTGCCCGGCGCGGCCGAGCGCTGCGGCGAGCGCCATCGAGAAGCAGCCCGCATGAGCCGCGCCGACCAGCTCCTCCGGATTGGTGCCCGGATCCTCCTCGAAGCGGGAGCCGAACGAATACTTGCCTTCGTAGGCTCCGCTACCGAGCTTCATCGAACCGCTACCGTCCTTCAAACCGCCTTGCCAGACCGCGCTGGCCGTACGTACCGACATATTTGACTCCTCTCAGGATCGAACTGACTTCAGAAACCCACTCGGACCGAAGCGCCGAGGGTGATCGCATCCGACTTCGCGCCCTTGAGCTGGTCGAACGCGTTGGCGCGATAGTTGGCGTTGATGTCGAGATGGATCTTCGGGAGCAACAGGAGGTCGAGCCCGACCCGCGCCGCGTACCAGGGATTCGACCACTTGGATCCATTGAATCCGTTGCTCTTGGTGACGCCCACACCGACTCCGCCGTAGATCCCGCGTCCCACCAGCACGTAGGCCTGCGGGGCGTACGCACGGTCCGTGGATCCACCGTATCCGTCGTTCCAGAATTCGAGATCCCCCTCGAAGCGCAGCAGACCTCCCGGCAGATACTGATACGAGACCACCACCGATTGACCGTTGTCCTTCACGTCGCTGGGGGCCCGAATGTTGTCGATCGTTTCGAAGTAATGGTAGCCAAGGCCGATCCGATGCTCGCCGGCTCGGGCGGGCAACGCCGCGAACGACGCGACCACCACCACGAGGGCGAGCTTCGAGAGGATACGCATGCTCTTGATCCTTTCTCCCGAGATGGGAATGGCAGGCGCTCGAGCGGTGCCCGAGCGCCAACGCGACCTGAAGACTAGCAAGACGCGTGCCCCGCTTTCGCGGAGTCGTTCACTCGTTCCAGCGGCGGTGCCGCCGCAGCGCGCCACCCGACGAGGTCAGCCGAGAAGGTCCGGAAGCGCCGCCGCCTTCAGATCGAGTTCCGGTAGTTGCGGAAAGCCAGCGTCGCCACGGCGATGCAGACCGTGGCGAACACCCAGAGGCCGAGGAGCGGCGGCAGGATGACCCGCATCGACATGCCCTCGAACCCCGCTCGCGCCGCCAGGACACCCCAGTTGACCGGGTTGTACTTCGACGCGGCCGAGATCCAGCCCGGCATCAGCTTCGTCGCCATCAGCATCGACGAGAGATAGATCATCGGCAGGAGGACGAAGTTCATCACCGCGATGACGATCTCCTGGCGCCGCACCCAGAGCGCCAGGCCGTTCGACAACGCCGCCATGGCCGCGCCCAGGAGCGCCGACGAAAGGCAGACTCCACCGCGAGACCGATCACGCCGCCGTGCGGGTGCGCACCGCGCAGCCAGGAGACGAAGATGATGATCAGGGCCTGCAGGAGCCACCTGCAGCCCGGCGTGGGTGACCCGGCCGGCCACCAGGGCGCTGCGCGGAAACCGGCGTCGCCAGCATGCGGTCCAGAATGCCTCGTTCGACGTCGCCGAGCATCGAGAGGCCCGAGTGCGCCGAGCCGAAGAGTGCCGTCATGATCGCGACGCCCGGCGCGAGGTACTGAATGTAGCTCGTGGCGTCGAAGCCCGGTAGCTTTGCCACCGATCCGAACAACGCGCCGAAGAGCACCACCCAGATGACCGGTTGCACCACCGCCATCACGATCCAGACCGGCATGCGGATGGTGAGCCGGACGAGCCGGACCAGCACCAGCCAGGTGTCGCGCACGAAGTGGAGGAGGTCCGTCATCGCGCCCCCTCGCCGCGCGCCTGGGCGGGCGCTTTCTCATCTGCGCCGGGATACCGGTGCCCCGTCGCCTGCAAGTAGACATCGTCGAGCGAGGGCCGGCTGGCCGAGATCTCGGCCACCGTCAGGCCCCCGCGCTTCGAGCGCGCCGACAATCGACGGAATCGCCCGCGCCCCGTTCTCGACCCGGGCGTAGAGCGTCGTTCCGTCGAGGAGCGCCGAGACGACTCCTGGCAGATCCGCGAGCAACGTCCGCGCTGGCTCCGCCTGATCGCCCTCCGCCAGCTCGATCTTGACGAGATCGCCGCGCAGGCTCCCCTTCAGCGACTCGGGCGTGCCCTCGGCGACGATCTTCCCGTGGTCGATGATCGCCACGCGACGGGCCAGCCGGTCGGCCTCTTCGAGGTAGTGGGTGGTGAGCAGGATGGTGAGCCCGCCGCGCGCCAGCCGCCCGACTTCGTCCCACAGGGCGGCGCGGCTCTTCGGGGTCGAGGCCGGTGGTCGGCTCGTCGAGGAAGAGCACTTCCGGGCGGTTGATCAGACCCATCGCGACGTCGAGGCGCCGCTTCATGCCACCCGAGTACGTCCGCACCAATCGGTCGGCGGCCTCCTCCAGCTTGAAGGCGCCCAGCAGCTCGGCAGTCCGGGCTTTCGAATCGGCGCTCGACAGGCCGTGGAATCGCCCCTGGAGGACGACATTCTCGCGTCCGGTCGCGTAGATGTCGACGCCCGAAGCCTGGGCGATGTAGCCGATCCGCCGGCGGACCTCCCCCGGTTCGGTCGCGACGTCGAAACCGGCGACGCGGGCGGTGCCCGCGCTGGCCGCGGAGAGCGTGGTGAGGATGCGAACGGTGGTGGACTTTCCGGCGCCGTTGGGGCCGAGCAGGGCGAAAACTTCACCTCGTTCGACGGCGAAGGAGATCCCGCGCACCGCTTCGACCCCCTTCGCGTAGGTCTTGCGGAGATCCAGAACTTCGATTGCCGTTTCATTCATGATGGAAGACCGGGAACGCTAACACGCGATTTCGGCCCTCCCCGGGCGGAGGCTTCGAATCCCCCGCCCGTCAGAGCGACGATGCGGCGAAGGTGTCGCAACGCGCGAGATCGCCGCTTTCGAGTCCGCGGCGCAGCCAGCGCACCCGCATCGCCGAGGATCCGTGCGTCCAGCTCTCGGGCGCGACGCGTCCGCGCGCCAGGCTCTGCAGGCGGTCGTCGCCGATCGCCGCCGCGGCGCGCAGGCCCTCCTCGACGTCGCCGGGCTCGAGGAACCCCTGCCGGCGATTCGCGTAGTAGCCCCAGACGCCCGCGAAACAGTCGGCCTGCAGCTCGAGCCGGATCGAATCGGCGTTCGCCTCCTGGCGCGATCGCGCGGCGCGCTCTGCCCTCTCGACCCGCTCCGAGATGCCGAGCAGATTCTGCACATGATGGCCCACCTCGTGAGCGATCACGTAGGCGCGCGCGAAGTCGCCCGACGCTCCAAAGCGCCGCGCGAGCTCGTCGAAGAAGGAGAGGTCCAGATAGACCTTGCGGTCGCCGGGGCAGTAGAAGGGACCGACCGCCGCCTGGCTGAATCCGCAAGCCGACTGGACCGCATCGCGGAAGAGGACTAGACGAGGCAACTCGTAGCGCTCGCCCCGGTCGCGGAGGAGGGTGGTCCAGGTGTCCTCCGTGTCGGCGAGCACCACCTTGACGAAGTCGACCTCCTGATCCTGCCCGGCCGTCGGCCCGCCCGCTTCCCCGGTCGTGGCCGGACTCGTGTCCTCCGTCACCGGGCCCCCGTTTCCGCCCGCGATGAGCTGAAGCAACTGCAAGGGATTCGCGCCGGTCAGCCACGAGATCACGAGCACGACCACGAGGGTTCCACAGCCGCCGATCGCCACCCGGGGACCAGCGGTCCGGCCACGCCGGTCTTCCACCTGGGTACTCTCTCTTCGTCCCTGCCAGCGCATGGCCGCGTGCCTCCGGGAATCGATCGTGTTGGGCGATTTCTATCACTCCCGCCGCCCCGCGCGTCGGCGCGGCGGCGGGCCGCGCTAGGATCCACTCCGCGCGCACCGCGGAGACCCAATGGCCACCCTCGAGAACAAGACCCTCTTCATCACCGGCGCTTCGCGCGGCATCGGGCTGGCGATCGCCAAGCGCGCGGCCGCCGACGGCGCCAACGTCGTGATCGCCGCCAAGACCACCGAGCCCCATCCCAAGCTGCCGGGGACGATCTACACCGCGGCCGAGGAGATCGAAGCGGCGGGCGGCAAGGCCCTCCCCGTTCCCACCGACATCCGATTCGAGGATCAGGTGAGAGCCGCCGTGGCGCGCGCCATCGAGACCTTCGGCGGGCTCGACATTCTGGTCAACAACGCCTCCGCCATCTCGCTCACCGGGACGCTCGAGACGCCGATGAAGCGCTTCGACCTGATGTTCGGAGTCAACGTTCGCGGCACCTACGTCTGCTCGCAGGCGTGTCTGCCGCATCTGCTCGAAGCCGCGAACCCCCACATCCTCAACATGGCCCCGCCGCTCAATCTCGAGCCGAAGTGGTTCTCCGGCCACGTCGCCTACACCATGGCCAAGTACGGCATGTCGATGTGCGTGCTCGGCATGGCCGAGGAATTCCGCGCCCGCGGCGTGGCCGTGAACGCGCTCTGGCCGCGCACTTCGATCGCCACCTCAGCGATCTCGATGATCGGCGGCGAGCCCATGCTGCGGCACAGCCGCAAGCCCGAGATCCTGGCCGACGCGGCCCACTGGATCCTCACCCAGCCGGCCGGCGAGTGCACCGGCAACTTCTTCCTCGATGTCGACGCGCTCGCCCGCGCCGGCGTCACCGACCTCTCGAAGTACGCGGTTCAGCCCGGGGTCGAGCTCCTGGCGGATTTCTTCATCTGAGGTCCACACCATGAGCTCGAGCGACAACGTCAACGCCACCCGACCACTCCGCATCGTCGATCAGAAGACGATGGAACGCGTCTTCGCGATCACCGACGAGCGGGGCATCTCCCGCGAGGAGATCCGCGTTCCTCTGGCCGGAGAGGGCGACGGACGTATACACCGCCTGCCCGACGGTACCTGGGAGATCGTCCTCCCCGCCGCCGGTGATCTCGATCCCTTCTTCGAGCAGCTCGAACGCACGCTCGCGATCTGATCTCGAACCGACGCTGCACCCCCACCAGCCCGCCGGGCGCCCGAGGGCAGGCAGTCATAGACTTGCGCGATGCCGGCCGAGACGCGCGTCGTTCCCTCCACCTGTCCGCTCGATTGCCCGGACCACTGCAGCCTGGACGTCACGGTCGACGAAGGTCGGGTCACCCGCGTCGAGGGAGCCTCCGGTCGCAACTCCCTGACCAGCGGTTTCCTCTGCTCGAAGGTGCGCCGATTCGCCGACCATCTTTACGGCGACGAGCGGGTGCGCTTTCCGCAGCGGCGAGCGGGACTCAAGGGTGAAGGGAGCTTCGAGCGCATCTCTTGGGAAGACGCTCTCGACCTCGCCGCCTCGAAGCTCGTCGAGGTCCGCGACCGGTCCGGCGGCGAGGCGATCCTTCCCTACTCCTACGGCGGCTCGAACGGGCTGCTCAGCCAAGACACCACCGACGCGTTGCTCTTCCGGCGCCTGGGCGCCTCGCGCCTCGCGCGCACGGTATGCGCCGCGCCCACGGGCGCCGTCGCGACCGCGATGACCGGCAAGATGCCCGGCGTCGCGCTCTCCGACTTCGAGCATTCCCGGCTCGTGGTGGTCTGGGGGGCCAATCCGCATGCCACCGGAATCCACCTGGTTCCGGTCATCGAGCGAGCGCGCCGCGCTGGCGCCAAGTTGGTGGTCGTCGATCCGCGCCGGACCGGCCTCGCGGCGGAGGCCGACCTCCACCTCGCCGTACGGCCCGGCAGCGACGTCGCCGTGGCGCTGGCTGTGGTCCGCGAGCTCTTCGCGAGCGGACGCGCGGCGCTCGAGTTCCTCGCCGCGCACACCCTCGGCTGGCAGGAGCTGAGCCGTCGCGCCGAGCCCTGGACCTTCGAGCGCGCCGCCGCGACGGCAGATATCGCCGTCGAAGACCTGCGGGCCTTCACCGAGCTCTACGCCGCAATCTCGCCCGCCGTCGTCCGTTGCGGATGGGGTGTGGAGCGCAACCGCAACGGCGGATCCGCGGTCGCTGCGATCCTCGCGTTGCCGGCCGTGGCCGGCAAGTTCGGCGTCCGCGGGGGCGGTTTCGTCCTCTCGAATTCCGGAGCCTGGAATTTCGACTCGACGGCGATCGCCGGCGTCGAGCCGGCGACGCGGATCGTCAACATGAACCGGCTCGGCGAAGCGCTGACGCGCTTCGATTCTCCGGCGGTCGAGCTCCTCTTCGTCTACGACTCGAACGCCCTCGCGACCACGCCACACCAGAACCTGGTGCGCGCCGGCCTGGAGCGCGAAGATCTCTTCACGGTGGTCTTCGACGCGGTGCAGACGGACACGGCTCGGTACGCCGATCTCCTCCTGCCGGCCACCACCTTTCTCGAGCACCGGGAGCTCTCGCGCGGCTACGGGAGCTTCAGCCTTCAGCTCGCCGACGCGGTGATTCCACCGGTCGGAGAGTCGCGTCCGAACTACGAGGTCTTCGCCGACCTCGCGGTGCGCTGCGGCCTCGTCCCGGCGAGCTCGATCGCGAGCTCCGAGGAGGCCGTCGCGCGGCTCCTCGATTCGACCGGCCGCGGCGCCATGTTCGGCCGCGAGCTCGCCGAGCACGGGGTCGCCCAGCCGCAATCCGGGGAGCGTCCGGTGCAGTTCGTCGACTGCTTCCCACGCACCCCCGACCGCAAGATCCATCTCGTCCCGGAGTCACTCGATCGCGAGACGGAAGGGCGGCTGCTCGGATTCCGTCCGGACCCGGCCAGCCGCCAGTTCCCGCTCGCCTTGATCTCGCCCGCCGGCCGGTCTCGCATCTCGTCCACGTTCGGTCAGCGGCACCGGGTCCTGGTGCCGCTCGAGATCCACCCGGACGATGCCGCGCCGCGCGGTATCTCGGACCGCGATCGAGTTCGGGTCTGGAATGAGCTCGGCGAGGTCATCGTCGCGGCCCGTCTCTCCCCCAAGATGCGGCCCGGCGTCGTCGAGCTCCCCAAGGGGCTGTGGAGTCATCACACCCACAACGGCGCCACCTCCAACGCGCTCGTTCCAGACACGCTCACCGACGTGGCCGGCGGCGCCTGCTTCAACGACGCGCGCGTCGAGGTCGAGAAGTTCTGAGTCGGTGGGTCCGGAGCCGTGCGACCGCCCGGCGGCGCCTCAGCGCCTGCCGGTCATCCAGTAGGCCGTGAAGGCCGGCCTCCGCTCGCGGTTCGAGGACGACGAGAAGATCGCCAGCAGGGTCGTCTCGGCGCCTTTCTCCCGCACCACCGGAGCGCCGACGAACCGGCAGTCGCCGATCCGGCAGGTCTGGCCGGGCAGGCAGTCCGACGGCATGCCACCCGGGACGCCCGCCTCGTAACGGAAACCCGAATAGCGCTGCCCGGCCGCGAGGTCGATCCGCAGGACCACGCAACTGGGGGGCAAGGCCGCTTCGATCCCGTTCAGCGACGCGAGGGGAGCGCTCTCCAGCCGGCTCCTCAGATCGTCCGGACAGGCGGCGCCGCTTCCCGTGCCGCCCGTCAGGTCCGCCGAGACGACGATGGCCGATTCGCCGGGCCGGCACTCGAAGCAGCTCCGGGCCATCGCCTCTGGCGCGTGCAGCACGGGCCGCGCAGGCGGAGGCGGTGCGGCTGACGGTACGGGCGGTTCGACGGGAGCCGGCGTGGGCGCCTCGGCCGGAGCTGCAGCCGCCGGGACGGTAGCGGCCTGAACCTCGGCCAGCGGCACCGCGGCCGGCGCGGGTGCCGGGGCTTCCTTCGTCACCGGCGTCGCCAGGACCGGAGCCGGTCGAGGACGCGTTGCCGCCGTCGGAGGTTCGGGGACCACCGGGGCGGCCGCCACAGCGGGAGGCACGACTTCCGGCGCAGGGGCAGCAGCAGGCGCTGGCACCTGGGAACGAGGCGCCTTCAGGGCCGCTGCCGTGGGAGCCGGTTCCGGCGCCTCGACCGGCTGCGGCGCAGGCGGCGTCGGGGCGGGAGTGGCCTGCGCCTTCTCTGGAAGCTTCTCTTCCGGGGGTGCAGACGCCGCGGGTGCCGGGGCCGGAGGTACCTCCGCCTTCTCGGGAAGTCTCTCTTCCCGGGGTGCGGACACCGCGGGAGCCGCGACCGCTGCCGGCTCGGTCGCCGGTGGCGCGCTCACCGCGGCGCTTCGCATCGGCGGCGGCGCCGCGTGCCGGCTCTTCGAGAGCTTGACGCGCAAGGTCGAGACGGCGCCGGGGACGTTGTGCTGCAGCGCGCTCATGATCTTCGGCTTCTCCCCGGCGGCGAGCGCGACTTCAGCCTCGTAGACCATGAATCCGGCCTTGCTGATCTCGAGCGACCAGCTTCCCGAGGCCAGGCCCCCGACCGCGAGACGGCCCCGGCCGTCGGTCGCCAGCGGGGCTGGCGCCGATCCTCCCGGTTCGCTCAGGTAGACGAGCTCGACCCGCGCGTCCGCGACGGCCTTGCCTTGGGCGTCTTCCACCCGGAGCCCGAACGCCGCGTCCCCCGCCCAGCTCTGCGCCCCGGCCGGCAGAGCCGCGGCGGCGCCCAGGAGCGCGAGGACCAACGTGAGCGCGGAGCGCCGCATGACGAGGTTCATCCTACGGCAGGGCCCGGGTCAGAGTCGGTTGGCGGGAGAGACCCGCAGCGCCGGCGCGTCGTCCTCGTGCTCGGGCGTGAAGTCCTCTCCCGGATTGACGAACAGGTTGCTCTCGAGCTGGTACTGGCGGTCGTAGAGCTCCTTGTAGCGGCCGCCGGTCGCCAGCAGCTCGGCGTGGCGCCCCCGCTGGACGATGCGGCCCTCCTCCACCACCAGGATCTGGTCGGCCGCCCGGATGGTGGAGAGACGATGCGCGATGACGAACGTCGTGCGGCCCTGGCGCAGCTTGGCGAGCCCGTCCTGGATCAACGCCTCGCTCTCGGAGTCGAGGCTCGAGGTCGCCTCGTCCAAGATCAGGATGGAGGGATCGGCGAGCACCGCGCGGGCGATCGCGACGCGTTGCCGCTGGCCGCCCGAGAGCTTGACGCCGCGCTCGCCCACCAGGGTGTCGTAGCCGTGCTCGAAGCGGGACACGAACTCGTCGCAGTGCGCCACCGCCGCCGCGGCCAGGATGTCGTCGCGGCTCGAGCCGATCTTGGCGTAGCCGATGTTCTCGGCGATCGTGCCGTCGAAGAGAAAGTTATCCTGGAAGACCGCGCCGAGGTGCGAGCGGTAGTCGCGCAGGCGCACCGTCGTGAGATCCCGGCCGTCGACCTTCACGCTGCCCTTCTGGGGGGCGTGAAACGCCAGCACCAGGCCGATCATGGTGCTCTTGCCGGAGCCCGAGGAGCCGACCAGCGCGGTGGTCGTGCCCGCCGCGGCCTGGAACGAGACACCACGCAGCACCGGCTGCCCGGCCTCGTACTCGAAGGAGACGTCGTCGAACTCCACGTCGCCGCGCACCGACTCGACCGGCAGCTTGGCGTCGTCGTCCTGGTCCTCGGTCCGGTTGTCCATGATCTCGCGGATCCGGTCGAGACCGGCGAACGCCTCGGTGAGCTGGGTGCCGATGGCGGCGATCTGGGCGATCGGCTGGACGAGCAGCCCGGTGAAGAAGACGTACATCACCAGGTCCCCGAGAGTCATCCGGCCCGCTTCGATGGCATGCCCGCCGGCGATGATCAGGATCGTGCCGACCACGCCCATCAGGGCGGTCGACGCCGCGGTGACCGCCGAGACCCCGACCATGGTGCTCTTGATGTTCTCGAACAGCCGGTCGACGCCAGCGCCGAAGACCCGTTCTTCCTCGGGCTCGGCGGTGTAGGCCTTGACCACCCGCACGCCGCCCATCGACTCGCCGAGCCGTCCGGTGACCTCCGCCTGGATCTTGCTGCGCTGGCGGAAGATCGGCCGCAGCTTGCGGAAGGCGTACGAGAGTGACAGGCCGAAGCCGACCACGACCACGAGGTTGACCAGGGTGAGCTTCCAGGCGAGCCACATCAGCACGCCGAAAGCCAGGGTCGCCGTGAACAGTCCGCCGGCCAGCAACACCAACCCCGTGCCCACCAGGTTGCGGATCCCCTCGGCGTCGGTCATCACCCGGGTGATGGCTCGCCCGACTTGGTCGAATCGAAGAAACGGGTGGGCAGCCGCAGCACGTGCGCGTGCAGGCGCTTCCGCATCTCGGCGATCTCGCGCTGCGCCGCCACGCCGAGCAGCTGGGAGAGCCCGAACGAGGTGGCCGCCTGCACCAGGGTGGCGAGCCCGGCGCCGATCGCGAGCGGCAGCAGCAGGTTCCAGCGGTGCTTGCCGACCACCTGGTCGATCAGGAACTTCGAGGAGGCGGGCAGAGCCAGGCCGGCCAGCCGCCCGACCACCATCATCGCGAAGGAGATGCCCAGCCGCTTGCGGTGCTGCCAGAGCAGCGCCTTGGATTCCTGCCAGGCGGCGTCGACCTTGAACTTGCGCTTCTTCTTCCGGGTCTTCTCTTCGCTCATCGCGTTCCGGTCATCCCTTGAGCAGTGGAAGCGCGGTCAGCACCGAGACCGCCACGGCGGCGAGCGTGAGAGCGAGACCGATGATCGCCAGCAGCACGTGGACGGGCTTCTCTTCGCGCAACGGATCGAGCACCCGCGCGGTCACCCATCCGGTCGCGAATCCGCCGGCGTGCGCCCAGTTGTCGATCCCCGGCACCACGACTCCGAACACGATCCCGATCGCGACCCAGTACCAGACCATGCGGCTCATGTGGGTCTGCCCGGTCCGCTGTCCGTAGCAGATCAGGGCGCCGAACAGCCCGAACAGCGCCGCGGAGGCGCCGACCGTGTTCATGGCGCCGTGCAGAGGGCCGGGAAGCACCGGCCCGAGGTAGCCCATCAGGGTGGTGGTCAGGAAGCCGCCCGCCCCGGCGATCAGATAGATCAGCATCATGCGTCCGGCGCCGTAGAGCCTGGCCACCCCGGGCGCGATGTCGCGCACCCAGAGCATGTCGAAACCGATATGCAGCAGGCCCGCGTGCAGCCAGCTCGCCGAGAGGATCGTCCACCATCTTCCATACCCAAACACGGGAATGGCGCCAGAACTTCCGAACATGAACAGAATCTTCTGGTCCGGCGACAGGAGCCTGAACAATCCGCCGCGTGGCGACAGCGCGCCGGGCGAGAGCAGCAGCGCGATCACGTAGATCGTCACGCAGCCCCCCAGGATCAGCTTCGAGAAGCCGAAATCGGCGCCCAGCCTCTGCAGCGCAGGCGCGAATCCGAACAGCGACGGATTGCGCGCGCCGCAGTTGAAGCAGCGCGCGTCGTGCACGCCGACCAGCCGCCCGCAGCTGGGGCAGACAACGGAACCTTGCCGTTTTCTCGTGAACATGGGTCAATCCGCTCGCCGGGTGCGCGCCGGCGCGAGCCTCGAGGGCCGGCCCGCCGGCGGGATCAGGGCTTCTCGGAGTAGGCGACCAGTCCCTGCGACTGGCCCTCCTGGGTCGCCACCGCGATGTTGATGGTGCGATTGCCAGAGGTGGCGGTGAGGTTGCCGCCGGTCGCCTTGTCGGACTGCATGGTCGTCTTCTCGACCTTGTAGCCTGACCTCTTCAACGCGTTTTCGTAGTAGGCGAGCACGCGATCCGCGGCGTCCGGGGTGTGAATCGTGAACGTGCCGCTGGTCTCTTCCGCCGAATCGAGGCTCGAATAACCGTCGGTCTTGGCGCCCGGATAGATCGGCACCCAGGACGGGATCTCGCTGCCGTCACCGCCCAGCACCATCTTTCCCTTGTTCGAGGTGATCTTGAACGAGCCGCTCTTGCCGTCGGGGCTGGCGTTGCCCTCGACGTTCACCTCGTCGTCGCCGGACTTGATCGAAAGGTGACCACTCTTGATGTCGGAGAGATTGAAGGTCGTCTCCTTGCCGGTCTTCTTGTCGCGCACCGTGATCGACTTGGCTTTGGCGTCGGACGAGACGACCTCGACGTCGGGCTGCATCTTGAACATCAAGAGCGCGCCTTTGTAGGCCGCCAAGTCGGGATCCTTCTGCGTTTCGTCGGCGAACTCCTTGACCGCGTGGACGCCCTTCTTGACGAAGAACGCCGTCACCACGAAGCATCCGCCGACCACGAGCATGAGGCCGACGAGGCAGCCGATGGCGACCTTGGCGCCAGTGGAAAGACCCTTCTTGGCAACGGGGGCGGCGGGGGCGGCGGGCTCGCTCATGACGTTCGAATCTCCAAAAAAAGTGGCGCGGAGCTTAGCACGCGGGTCTCCGACCGGCGGGCCTCTCAGACGCCTTCGATGGGTTCGTCGGGGAGCTCGTCGACGTCGTCCTCGCGGCGCCGGGGGCCGAACTCGCCGACCAGCTCGCCGGTGCGTCGCACCGCGCCGAGCAGCGCCTCGGCGGCCGAGCTCCGGCTCATGCCCGCCGCGGTCTCGGCGGCCAGCTTCTCCCAGACTGCGGCGGGAACCGCCCGGTAGACGGCGCTGTCGGCCAGGACCCGGACCTGCCGCTCGAACCGCGCCACCAGAAGGAGAATGCCGGTGCGGTCGCGGGTGCGGAAGACCTCGTGCCGGACGAAGGCCAGGTGGGCCATGGCGTCCACCCGCGCCTCGAGACCGGCGCGTCCAGTGAGCGCCCGGCGCAGCGCCGGGACCTGGGCCAGGAGCGCTCCGGCCAGCGCACCGGCCACCACGCAGAGCGGCGCCAACCAGCGCGAAGGCGGGGCCCAGCCACGGGCGAGCGAGATCCAGGGAGAGGCCAGGGCGCCGGCCAGGGCGCCCAGGGCGGTGCCGGCCCAGTCGGCGGCGCGGTGTCCGCCGCAGGCCGCCACGATGACCGGCACGATCTCGGCGCCGCTGTGCCGCTCGGCTTCACGCACCGCCGCGCGGATGCGTTCGCGGTCGGCATCGGAGAGGAGCTCACGGGCCACGCCGGGAGTCTATCGAGGCCGTGCGCCCGGCGCCGCCCACCCCCTAGCACGCCGGCCGCTTTTGATAATCTCACTGGCCGTTCGGGCCCGCCTACCGATCGATCCCCTCAATGCGCCTCCCGCACTTCTTCACCGGACCGCTGCTGCTGTTCATGCTGAGCGCCGCGCCCCTGTACGCCCTCGCGACAGTGTCTTCCGGCGCCGACATCGTGCCCTTCGGCGACAGCATCACCCAGGGGGATTACGACGGCAACCTCAACCACCCATGCACGGACCTGGGAACCGCCGGGTATCCCAATCGATTGGCGCAGCAGCTGCCGGGTTACGGCTGGAGCCAGACGGTCCTCGACGCGGATATCGGCGGAGTGGGCGGAGAGCGGACGACGCAGGCTCTCTCCAGGATCGACACGACGCTTTCCGACAACGGCGATGGGCAATTGTTTCTGCTGATGGAAGGAACGAACGACGTCAGCCATGTCAGCCAGGAGACGACACTCTTCGACCTGGAACAGCTCGGCCGCCGCGCAGAGGCCCACGGCTATGCGGTCCTGCTCGCGAGCATCATTCCGCGGTCTCCGTATACGAAGAAGGACACCTACGACAGTGCAACGTCCTCGCTCTCGTCCGCCATCTTGACGCTGGCGCAGAGCGACGGATGGCCCGTCGTCGATCCCTACGGCTACTTCCGCTACACGCTCGCGGCAGGTCACGACAACTACAAGTGCTCCTTCTACTATTCGAACCACAAGTCCTACCAGTGCTACCTCTACGAGACCTACTATTTCAACAACTCCACCAGTTGCGGAGATACTTTTCTCACCGGGGATCCAGGGCACCCCCGCGGCGTCGGCTACGATCAGTTGGTCGAACCGTTTCGTGATGCCGTCATCGCTCAGCTCGGGGCGGGAGCGGCGATTGCGCCGCTGGCGGTGAACGGCGGGTCGGGCTACGACTACCCGGCCGCGGGGAGCACCATCACCTTCCGGGCGCAACTTTTTCGCTCCGACATCGTGAAGCTCGACTGGCGGTTCGGGGACGGGGGGCACTCGGTGGTCGATTTTTCGGCCGGAACCACCACCAGCGACGTCGATTACATGTTCATGTCGGCCGGCACCTACACCGTCACACTGACCTGGCACACGAGCGGCGGCGCTTCGGGAGCGATCACCCGCACGATCAAAATCCCCAACCCGCCATCGCCGCTCACCTGGTTGCACCCCCACACCTCGGTGGTGCCGCTCGCCTTTCGCGGCACCGCCGCCGCGCCCGACGACCTGCGCTTCGACCTCCAGCTCGACGACGGCGCGAGCGAGCCGGTGATCGCCCAGCTCACCTATCTGCCCCAGCCCGACCCGGTGGACCAGCCCCTTCCGCTCACCGACCTCACGCAGGTTCCTCCGGATCTCGGGCTCGATATCCCCTCGACGATCGTGGATCTGCGCGAGGACGTGCCGCATTCCCCGATCGCGAGTGAACTCCACTTCGTCCACGCCGGAGAGAACCTCGACCTGACGGACCTGCTGCTCTCTGAATTCGGAACCAGCGATCTGCGCGGCAGCCTGCTCGTGACGTTCTACTACCTCGACGCCGGATCGGCCGCCTCGCTCGCCGCCGGCGGCAGCCTCTACCAGGACGGGAACCTCGCGCTCGGCGCCAGCGTGACCGAGAGCGCGGACTCGTCCTGGAGCTCCTCGGCGGTCGACCTCTCGGGCCTCTCGCCTTCGAACCACGTGTCGGTCCGCCTCGCCCTCACCGACCTGAGCCAGCAGGACACCTGGACGACCCTCCACCTGTTCGACAGCAGCGACACCGAGGTGGCGACGGCGGAGGTCGGGCTGCTCCGCCAGTCGGTCACCCGCGCGACGCTCGACGAGCTCTTCCCTGACCTGTCCTCCTACTCGACACCGCTCCGCCTGCACGTCGATGCGCCGAGCGTCGCCGGGGTGCTCTTCGACGCCCAGGCGATCGAGGTCGACAGCTCCTCCGGCGCCGTCACCCGCGTCGCCTCCACGCCCGCACCCTGACGTGCACCGGGTGCTAGAGTCCCGCCCCGCGCCGGCGCGACCCCCGGTGTGACGGAGGACGCACCCCGATGGCGAGCAACGGGCTGCCACGCAAGTGGTCGATCGAGGACTCCCTCGATCTCTACAACATCCGCCAGTGGAGCAACGGTTACTTCTCGATCAACGAGAAAGGCAACCTGGCGTTTCAACCCGCCGAACCCGAAGGGCGGTCGGTCGACCTGCGCGAGCTGGTCGAGGAGGTTCGGCGTCGCGGCATCGCGCCCCCCCTGCTGATCCGCTTCTCCGAGATCCTCAAGGCACGCCTCGAGGAGCTCAACGAGGCCTTCCTCAAGGCGATCGCCGAATACGAGTACCGAGGGACCTACCGCGGCGTCTACCCGATCAAAGTCAACCAGGAGAGCTACGTGGTCGAGCGCCTGGTCGAGGCCGGTGGGCGGTACCACTTCGGCCTCGAGGCGGGCTCCAAGCCCGAGCTGCTCGCGGTCATGGCGATGCTCGAGGACGAAGAGGCGCTGATCATCTGCAACGGCTACAAGGACGAGGAGTACGTCGAGACGGCGCTGCTCGCCTCGCGGCTCGGCCGCCACGTCGTGCTGGTAGTCGAGAAGTCGTCCGAGCTGCCGCTCATCGCCGGGGTGGCCGAGAAGATCGGCGTCCGCCCGTCGCTCGGCGTGCGAGCCCGCCTCTCGGCGCGCGGCGCCGGACACTGGGAAGCTTCGGGCGGCGACCGCTCGAAGTTCGGTCTCGGCGCGCGCGGCCTCAACGAGGCAATGAGCTTCCTGCGCGAGCACGACCTGCTCGACTGCCTGGAGGTCCTGCACTTTCATCTCGGCAGTCAGATCTCGTCGATCCGCAATATCAAGGAGGCGTTGCGGGAAGCGGTCCGCACCTACTGCGAGCTGGTCAAGCTCGGCGCCCCGCTCGGCCACCTCGACGTCGGCGGCGGACTCGGCATCGACTACGACGGTTCGCAGACCAACTTCTCGTCCTCGATGAACTACACGCTCCAGGAGTACGCCAACGACATCGTCTACGGCACGATGGAGCTCTGCGACGCGGCCGGCGTGGCGCACCCGACGTTGGTCTCGGAATCGGGGCGTGCGCTGGTGGCGCACCACGCGATGTTGATCGTCGACGTGTTGGGAGTGGGCGAGTTCCGGGTCGGTGCCCTGCCCGACTCGCTGCCTGACGACACGCCAGCGCCGATCCGGAATCTGCACGAGACCTACCACGACGTGTCACGGAAAAACCTGCTCGAGACCTACCACGACGCCAGCCTCTATCGCGACGAGATCCTCACCCTCTTCAACCTCAGCCACCTCTCCTTCACCCAACGGGTGCTCGGCGAGGACCTCTACTGGGCGCTGGTGCTCAAAATCCTCCGCCTGGTGCGAGAGTCGGACGAGGTGCCCGAGGAGCTGCAGGGACTCGAGCGCCAGTTGGCGGACACCTATTTCTGCAACTTCTCCGTCTTCCAGTCGCTGCCCGATTCGTGGGCGATCGATCAGCTCTTTCCAGTGGTGCCGATCCACCGCCTGCTCGAAGAGCCGATGCGGCGCGGCATCCTGGCCGACATCACCTGCGATTCCGACGGCAAGATCGATCACTTCATCGATCGTCGCGACGTCAAGCCGGTGCTCGAGCTCCACCCGCTCGGCGAAGAGGATTACTACCTCGGCATCTTCCTCGTCGGCGCCTACCAGGAGATTCTCGGCGACCTGCACAACCTGTTCGGCGACACCAACACGCTCCACGTCTCGCTGGGCGAAGGTGGCGGGTATCACATCGATCACGTGCTGACCGGCGATACGGTGGCCGACGTGCTCAAGTACGTCAGCTTCGATCCGAACGATCTGATGGCCCGCCTGCGGCGCGCCACCGAGAAGGCGTTGCGCGCCAACCGGATGACCTTCGAGGAGTCGCGCCAGTTGCTGCGCACGTACGAGCAGGGGCTGGCCGGCTACACCTACCTCGAGCGCGAATGATCGCCCGCCGCGTCGCGGAGACCGGAGCGACACCCGCCCGGCCGTCTCGTGCCGCCGGCCTGCTGCTCCATCCAAGCTCCCTGGCCGGGCCCTTCCCCATCGGGGATCTCGGTCCGGCCGCGCAGGCCCTGCTCGACTGGTTGGTCGACTCCGGACTGGCCGCCTGGCAGGTCCTGCCGCTCGGTCCGACCGGCTTCGGGAACTCGCCCTACGGGGCGCTCTCGAGCTTCGCGGGAAACCCGTTGCTGATTTCCCCACAGGCTCTCGCCGCGGCGGGACTGGTCGACGCGCCAGATGTTGCGACGTCGTCCCCGGCGTCGCCGGCGGCGGTCGACTTCGCCGCGGCTCGGGTCCTGAAAGAGGACCTGACGGAACGCGCCTGGAGCGCCTTTCGACGCTCGCCACGCGAGCCGCTGCCGGCGCAGTGGGAAGCTTTCACGCGCGCCCCCGAGGTGGATGCCTGGCTCGACGATTGGTGCCTCTTCGCGGCGCTGAAGGAGGCCCACGACGGCGCCAGCTGGCTCGACTGGGAGCCCGCCCTGCGCGATCGCGAACCCGCCGCGTTGGCGCGCGCGCGGCGTGAGCTCGCCGAGCCGATCGCAGTCCGCCGGTTCGAACAGTTCCTCTTTTTCCGCCAGTGGGGCACCCTGCGCGAGGCGGCCGAGGCGCGCGGCATCCAGCTGATCGGCGACCTTCCCTTCTACCCGGCCCTCGACTCCGCCGACGTCTGGTGCGACCGCGAGCTCTTCGATCTCGACCGCACGGGCCACCCTCGGCACGTGGCCGGCGTTCCGCCCGACTACTTCGCGACGACCGGGCAGCGCTGGGGGAATCCGGTCTATCGCTGGCGGCGCCTCGCCGCGCGCGGTTACGACTGGTGGATCCGGCGCCTCCGCTGGCAGCTGCGCCTCTTCCACCGGGTGCGGCTCGATCACTTCCGCGGCTTCGTCTCCTACTGGGAGATTCCCGCCCAAGCGCCGACCGCGGCGGCGGGACGATGGCGGCGCGGTCCGGGCGAACGGCTCTTCGCCGCGCTGCGCCGGGCGCTCGGCGAGCTTCCCCTGCTGGCCGAGGACCTCGGCCTGATCGACGAGCGGGTGGGCTCGCTGCGCCGCCACCTGCGCCTGCCCGGCATGCGCGTTCTCCAGTTCGCCTTCGACGAAGTGGACAGCCTCCACGCGCCCCACCGTCACGTGCCCGACACGGTCGTGTACACCGGGACCCACGACAACGACACCACGCTCGGCTGGTTCGCCGCCGCCAGCCCCGAGACCCGGCGGCGCGCTCTCGTCTACCTGGGATGCGACGAGGCGGAAGTCGTGCCCGCCCTGGTGCGCGCCGCGCTCACCTCGGTCGCCTCTCTCGCCGTCCTCCCGCTCCAGGACCTGATCGGGCTCGGCAGCGAAACGCGCATGAACGTCCCCGGACGCGAGAGCGGCAACTGGGGCTGGCGGCTCGATCCTGCGACCGTCCCGGACCAACTGCCCTCCCGTCTGCAGGAGCTCCTCTCCGCGGCCGCGCGCTCGGCGCCACGGGGCCGGGCCAGGAACGACCCGGACGCTCCGCCGGGGTGACCGGGCCGACCTGGTTCACGCCACATAGCCGGATCCCAGTCGTACAATTCGGACGATGACTCTCTCCGTGATCGACTCCGGCCCGCGGGATTCGCGTGCCCGCCCCTTGCACGACCTGCGGATCTCGGTCACCGACCGCTGCAACTTCCGCTGTCCCTACTGCATGCCGCGGGAGCGCTTCGGCGCCGACTGGCCTTTTTTGCCGCGCTCCGCCGTGCTGACCTTCGAGGAGATCGAGCGTCTGGCGCGGCTCTTCGTGTGCCTGGGCGTCCGCAAGATCCGCCTCACCGGTGGCGAGCCGCTGTTGCGCCGGGACCTCACCCGCCTGATCGAGAGGCTGGCCGCGCTCCCGGTCGACCTCGCGTTGACCACTAACGGCTCGCTCCTGGCCGAACAGGCTGCGGCGCTCCGCGCGGCGGGCCTGCATCGAGTGAGTGTCAGCCTCGATGCCTTGGATGCCGACATCTTCCGGCGCCTGAGCGACGCCCCGGCGACGCCGGACGAGGTTCTCGCCGGCATCGCCGCCGCCGCCGCCGCCGGCCTGCGCCCGGTCAAGATCAATACGGTGGTCGTGCGCGGCGTCAACGAGGATCAGATCCTGCCGCTCGTGGAGCGTTTCCGCGGCACCGGGCAGGTGTTGCGGTTCATCGAATACATGGACGTCGGCACCACCAATGGCTGGAACCTCGCGGACGTGGTCCCCGCTGCGGAGATCCGCCGCCGCGTCGAGGCGGCCCATCCGCTCGAAGCCGTCCCACCCGAAGTTCCCGGAGAGGTCGCCAGCCGGTGGCGTTTCCGCGACGGCGGAGGAGAAATCGGGTTCATCGCCTCGGTCAGCGAGCCCTTCTGCGGTGCCTGTTCCCGGGCCCGGATCTCGGCCGAGGGGCGGCTTTTCACCTGCCTGTTCGCAAGCCACGGTCACGACCTGAGGACGGCGTTGCGCGACGGCAGCCTGGACGAGGACCTGCTGGAGACCCTCCGCTCCATCTGGCAGCATCGCGACGATCGATACTCCGAGTTGCGAAATCGCGTAACCTCTCGATCCGAGCGGGTCGAGATGTCCTATCTGGGAGGATGAGCGAGATGTCCGAGGAAGCGTCGACGGCCGAGGGGGAAGCTGGCGCAACGGGCGCGTCGCACGCCGAGATCCGCCTTTCGCTGGAGGCCGTGGTGCTCGATATCGGCCTCTCCGGGCTGGCGGTCGAGACCGGCACGCGCCTGACGCCGCACCGCTCCATGGGTCTCCGCCTGACCACGCCCCAGGGCGAGCTCGAGCTTGCGCGGGCGCGTCGTCTGGTGCTTCTTTCATGGCACCACGACCGCGGAAACGGGCGAGCAGGTGCCGGTCTACCGCGCCGGAATCGAGTTCAGCGACGTCCTCACGCCGCTCGCCGAGAAGCTGCTCGGCTTTCTCGAGCAGCACGCCCAAGTCAACGGCGAAACGCGCATGTTCGGCCGTTTCCGGGTCGCCAACGCCGGCCCCGTCGCGGTGCATTCGACCGCCGAGTGCAAGATCCTGGAGGTCGCGTCCGACGCGGTGACGGTCGAGGCGGCCCTCGGTCTCGAGCCCGCGCCGGGCTCGCAGGCCACCCTTCGCCTCGCGGCCCTCGACCACGACCTGACCTCCACGGTCATCGATGCGGTGCGCGCCCCGCGCAGCGACAGCTGGACCCTCAAGCTGGCGCTCGACGACGCCGAGCCGGAGCATCGTCAGCACCTGATGGCGCTTGCCGGAAGCTGAGCTTCAGATCTTGAACAGGGCGTCGAACGCCGACCTCGCGTCGCCGGGGCGACGTTCCTTCTCTTGCGCGAACTCACTGCGCGTGCGGGGCTCGAAGAGCTCGCAGCGATTCGCGCGATCCTTCGGCGAGACGCGTTGCACGACCTCGCGACGGCACTCGAAGCGTGCCCCGGGGTCGAACGAGGCGCAGTTGGAACAAGCGTGCAAGTCGGCGCCGCACGAGGCGCAACGGGCCTCGACACTCTGCGCCGCGGCAACCGGCGCCGCCTCTCCGCAGCGGGCGCAGCGGAACACGTCCTCGGTGGGGGCGCCGAGCCCTCGGCCGCGCGGCCGATCTCGCTGGTCGGGCGGCGGTCCGGCGGCCGGGCGCGGGGATCGCGGTCCCGGCGAGTCCTCGCGCTGCCGGGACTGCTGATAGCCGCGCTGCTTATACTTGCGGTCATCCATGCTGCGGCGAGTCTACCAGCGCGCCCTGTTGCTCGCCGCCGGCGCGCTCTCTCTGACGGCGTGCGGGCGCGCACCGCTGGAGAGCGCCGCGAAATCCCCGCTCGGCACGCCCTCGATCTCCGAGCCGGAGGTCTACCTCGCCGCCCGTTCCTATGACCTGGTGGCGGCACGGGCGTCCCCTCCTGGCGCCCTTGCCACCGAGCTTGGCGTCGACGGCAGCCGCGCCGTCTGGGTCGGAATCGACGGTGGACCGCCGCGACCGGTTCTCCCGGCGGTGTTGGGAGGCAGCCGGGCGGTCGCTCTCTTTCCCCACGACGAGCGGGCGCTCGTCGAGAGCCTGGCCACCCCGGCCCGTCCGGCCACGCTCTGGGCGGTCACATCGAACGGCGTCGCCACGCCATTGCGGGCGGAGGGCGCCGGGCGCGAACGCTTTCTGGGTTGGAGCGCCGACGGCACCGCCTTTCGCACCGCGGTCTCCTCCGCCGACGGGAGCCGCGAGCTTCTGCTCGAAACCTCGACCGCGAACCTCCTCCGCCGCACCTTGTTGGCCGCCCCCTCAGGGTTCGAGATCGCCGCGCTCGACGAGTCGGCTCGTCGGGTCGCGCTGATCCGCCAACTCGACGACGATGCGAACGAGCTCGTGGTCCACGACCGGCAGGACGGAACCAGCGCGCTCCTGCTCCCGGACGACAAGGACGGACACTTCCTGCCCCAACTCTTCCTCTCCGGTGACGGGTTGTTGCTTCTGGCCGACGACGGCCGCGACGACCTGCAACTCCAGAGGCTCGACCTCTCCACGCGGACCCGCGCCCCGTTCGGCGAGTTGCCCTGCCCACCGCGCGGTGCCGCCCGCCTGGCCGACGGATCGATCTTGGTCGAGCTCTCCTGCCGAGGGGCGCGCACCGCCGTCCGCCTCGACCCGGAAGGCGGCCGCATCGATCCTCCGGAGCTCCCGAGAGGCACCCGCCTCGCCGGTCTGACGCTCCCGCCAGGCAGCGGCCGGCCCTGGATCGAGACCACGGGGCCGGAGTGGACATCCGACCTCGCCTGGGTCGACGACGAGGCGGAGACGCGACCCGAGACCTACGGACTTCCACCCCGTTTGGAACCCGACCTCCTCCCTTCGCCCCAGTCCCTCACGGTGGGCGCGAACGACCTGCCGGCGGAGCTCTGGCTGCCGCGAGGCGGTGCCTCGGCCGGCGTCCTCTGGCTCGGCCCGTCCACGGGCGAGCCCGACTGGAATCGCTTCGATCCTCTCCTCGACGCGCTGGTCGGCGAGCGCCTCGCGGTGCTTCGCTGGCGGGCTCGTGGATCGACCGGATTCGGACGCACCCTGCGGCGGGGCGCCGAGGGCGATCCGACGGCCGCGGCGCGGGAGGACCTCGAGGCCGCGCGCGACGAGCTGACGAGGCACCTGAACGGGCCCGCGAGGATCGCTCTCGTCGGGGAGGGACCCTGGTCCGCCGCGGTGGCGCTGGTCGCCGCCGGATCTCCGGAGGCGCATTTCGTCGCGATCGCGGCGCTTCATCCCGACCCCGATCCTCTGCGTGCCGAGGACCGCGGCGCGCCGGCCGACCCGGGCGCGGACGGCCCACCGCTCCGGCGATCGGGCGGGGGCGAGCCCTCTCGGTCCGGAGCCGCGGCCCTGCGCGACCGGTGGCGGTTTCCGATCGGCGCCGCGCGGGCGCCTCTGTTCGTGACGCTGGATCCGGGCGATGCCGACGGTTCGTCGGCTATCGAGAGCGCCCGTGCGGCGATCGTCGGCGGAGCGCCGATCACGCTCCGGATCGAACCGCGGTCGCCCACCGCTCACGGGCTCTCCGGGGACAGCGCCACGGCGCTCTTGCGGGTCCTCGAGCAAGCGCTTCGACCGCCGCCGTGACGGGGCTTTGCGGGGAGTTCGGCGCCGCCCCGCGTGCTACCATCCGCCCACCGTGGACAAGCTCGGGAAGTACGACGTCGTCGACAAGATCGGCGTCGGCGGCTTCGGCGTCGTGTACAAGGGTTACGACCCTTTCATCAAGCGATTCGTCGCCATCAAGACCTGTTCGGCCGCCGATTCCGAAACCCGGGAGCGCTTCCTGCGCGAAGCGGAGATCGCCGGCAACCTCCAGCATCCCAACATCGTCACGATCTTCGAGTTCGGCTTCCACGATGAGGTTCCCTACTTGGTCCAGGAGTTCCTCTCCGGTGAGGATCTCGACCACAAGATCCAACGCGGCGACGCGATCCCGCTCGCCACCAAGGTGGGATGGCTGGTCGAGATCGCACAGGGCCTGGAGTTCGCCCATGGACGCGGTGTGGTGCATCGCGACGTCAAGCCCAGCAACGTCCGCATCCTCGGCGACGGACACGCCAAGATCCTCGATTTCGGCATCGCCAAGCTCGCTCGGCACGACAGCAGCCTGACCCAGGCGGGCGTGACGTTGGGCACCGCGTCCTATCTCGCGCCCGAGCAGATCCGCGGCGAGCTGGTCGACTACCGAACCGATCTCTTCTCCTTCGGCGTCCTCGCCTACGAGCTGCTGACCTACGAGAAGCCGTTTCGCGCCCAGGAGATCTCCACCCTCTTCTACAAGCTGCTGAACGAGGAACCGGCGCCCCTGTCGAGCCGTACGCCGGGCGTGCCTCGAGTGCTCGAGACGATCGTGGCGCGCTGCCTGGACAAGGACCCGCGAAGGCGCTGGGGAACCACCGGCGAGCTCACGACGGCGCTCGAGGCGCTCGCCGACACGAGCTCGTCATCGGCCCGGAGCGACGGCGAGCCGACCCATCGCATCGAGCGCCCGGAAGCGACGCTAGCGCTCGAGCAGCGGCCTGCATCCACCCGTGCCGGGCGGCCGGGATTGCACGAGATCGAGCTCGCCGGCCGCGCAGGCGCGCCCCGCCCGGAGAGCTTCGGAATGGCCACCGCGCGCTTCGGCAGACGATCCGGCGCGGTCTGGGTCGCGGCGATGGGAATCGTCGCCGCGCTCGCCGGCGGTGCGTTTCTCCTGTCGCGGAATCACAGCGTGGCGCGTCCGGCCCGAGTCCACCGTAGCGCCGCGACCACCCCTGCCGCAGCGCCGCCTTCGGCCGCGGCGAGCGAAGCCGCTCCCCCTTCGACTCCGATCCATCCCGAAGCCGCTCCCCCTTCGACTCCGATCCATCCCGAAGCCGCGCCGCAACCGCCGCCGCAGCCGGCTCCGCAACCGCCGCCGCAGCCGGCTCCGCAACCGCCGAAGCGTGGGCAGTTGAAGCTCCAACCGGCGTGGAATCCCGCCCTGACGGTCACCCTCGGAGGACGGCGGTACCGGCTCGATCGGGCGCGGACCGTGGAGGTTGCCCCGGGACGGATCCTGCTCCATTTCTCCCTATCCACGCCCGACTACCACTTCGCGAAGACCCTGCCGCTGCACCTCGCCGCCGGCGCCACGATCGAGGTCTCCAACCCGATCGCGAAGCCCGGCCAGATCACCGTGCAGCCGCATCTCGGCACCCGGCCCGGCAGAGTCCGCGTGGACGGCGAAGTGCTCGGTGTCGCACCGATGCGCGGTCACTGGCTGGCGCCGGGCGATCACCTGGTCGAGGTCTATCCGCTCGGCGGTGCCGCCTCCCCATCTCTGTCCCGCTCGGTGCATGTCGACGGCGGGGCGCAGACCATCGTGACCTTCGACCTCGACGGCAAGCTCGAGACGCTCGTCCGGGAGAGGCCGCTCGGCGGATCCTGACTCTCCTCTGCTAGATTGCCCGGCGTCGTCTGAGTGCGATGACGCGCCGACCTTCGTCCCTCCTCGCCGCCTGTCTCGTCCAGTCGCTCCTGGCCCTGGCGCCCGGCGGTGTGCTCGCCCAGACCCCTTCGCCGATCGAGGAGGAGGACCTTCCTCCAACCCCCGCCGAGACACCGGCCCATCCGCCGACCTCGGCCACCACCGCGCTCCCGGTGACCGGCGATCTGAACGTCCAGGAGGCGGCGGCCCAGCGCGCCTATGCCGACGGCGACCTCGCGCGCGCTCTGGAGCTCTATCGCGATCTCATCGCGCGCCAGCGGGAGCCCGGAGAGCGAGCTCGTCTGACCGTGACAGCTGCGTGGCTGAGCTGGCAGGTCAAGGATTTCGACGGCGCCCGCTCGCTGCTCGAGAAAGCTCTCTACGCTCAGCCCGGCCTGCCGTTCCAGGCCGATCTCTACACCCCGGAATTTCAGGCGCTCTACCAGGACGCCCTGACTACAGCCCTCCATCGCAGACAGGTTCGCGCGTCCCAGGACATCAATCAGGCGGTTGCGAACTTGCGCTCGCGGGAGTATCCGGAAGCCCGGCGCCTGCTCACCGAAGCCCTCGCGCTGCGACCCAACGATCCCGACGGCATCTACAACCTGGCGCTGCTCGACCTGCGTGAGGAACGCCTCGACGACGCGCTGGCCGGATTCCAGAAGGTGTTGGCGCTCAAGCGTGGCAACCCGACGGGTGTCACTCCGGAGCTCGAGGGCCAGGCGCTCAACAACTCGGCCGTCGTCTACTTCGCGCGCGGCGACTTCGTGGACGCCGAGTCGGCGCTCAGCGAGGCGGTCGGCCTGAAGCCCGACGACGCCGAGAGCTGGTACAACCTCGGTCTGGCGAGGCAGAAACTAGGCAACGAGCCGCGCGCTTACGCGGCGCTGAGCAAGGCCCACCAGCTCGCCCCGAACGATTTCGACATGGCCCACGCCCTCGCCCTCGCCGAGATCGCCCGTGCCAACTGGCCGGGCGCCGTGGGTCTGCTGAACGAAGCCAGCCGCGCCCGCCCGGCCGATCCCGATGTCTGGTTCCAGCTCGGTCGGGCCCAACGCGGACAGGGCAACGTGGGCGACGCCATCGTCTCGTTTCGCAAGGCGCTCGAGCTCGATCCCGACGGACACCGCGGCACCGCGGCCTCGGCGGCTCTGCTGCTGGCGGAGACGTCGCGCGACGCCGGCGACGCCGCGGGTTGCGCCAAGGCCGCCTCCCGTGCCACCGAGCTCACGCCGAACGACGCCGGAGCCTGGCTTCTGCTCGGGCTCGCCCGTCAGACCCTGGGCGATCTCGCGGGCGCCGAGCAGGCTCTCACGCGGGCCAGCCAGCTGGCGCCCGAGCGCGCCGACGTCGCCCAGGATCTCGGTGGCCTCTACATCGAGATGCGCGACTACCCACACGCCGAGAGCGCCCTCGACCACGCCCTCGAGCTCGATCCCGCCAACCCGGCGGTCCAGCGTGCCCTCGCCTCATTGCAGGAACATGCCTCGACCCTCGACGCGCCGGGAGAGGGGTCGCGTCACCGGCCGGACCTCGGCGCCCGTCTCTCGCTCGCCAACTATGCCCCGCTGGGCATTCACGGAGTGCGGGTCGACACCGTACCCGACGGCTCACTGGCCGGGCGCGCCGGGCTGCGGGTCGGCGATCTCATCGTGCGCCTCGACGGTCGGCCGGTGGACAGCGCCGCCACGCTCCATCATCTACTGAACGCCGGGAAGTCCGAGGTGACACTGGCGGTGCTGCGAGCCGGCCGGGCGATCGCGATCAGGATCCGTCTCGCCGGAGAGCCAGATCGTACGCCTGGCGATAGCGAGCCGCGACCGCGTCCCAGGTGAGGTCGCGCACCGCCTTCCGTCGCGCCGCCGCGCCCATCTCGCGCCGCGAGTCGGGCGAGACCGTCAAAGCCACCATCCCCTCGACGAGCGCAGCGACGTCCCCTTCCGGAAAGAGCCGCCCGGTTTCTCCGTCAGTGACCGCCAGGGGGATGCCCGAGATCGCGCTCGCCACCACCGGCAAACCGCTCGCCATCGCCTCGAGCACCACGTTGGGCAGGCCGTCCACGTTCCCGCTCGCGTCGTGGACCGCCGGCAGGACGAAGAAGTCGGCGGCTCGATAGAGATCGGGCAAGGCATCGTGGAGCACCGGGCCGGGGAAGTGCACCCGGTCCGGCCACTCGGCCGCCGCGCCACGCAGCTCCTCCAAACGGTCTCCGCCGCCCGCCAATACCACGTGCAGATCGGGCGCCCGCGCGAGCAGGTCGGCGAGCGCGCCGACCAGGAGGTGAAAGCCCTTCTTCGTCGCCATTCGTCCGACTCCGAGCGCCATCGGCGCCCCTTGCGGGATGCCCAATTGCTCTCGCCAGGGAGTCCGCGACGCGGCGTCGGGACGGAACAGGTCGACGTCCACGCCGTAGGGAATCACCCGCGTCCGGGCGGTATCGAAGCCGAGCGCCTCGACGCGTCGTGCCAGCTCCGGCGAGCAGCTCGTGAGCACCGAGGTTCTGCGCAGGACCCTTGCGACCCAGTTCCGCACCAGTGCGCGCTCGGCGAGAAAGACGTCGCTGCCATGCAAGCCGACCGCGAGCTTCACCCGCCGCGCGAACGGAGCGGCGATCAACCCGTTCGGCACCACCCAGTGTGCATGGAGCAGGTCCCAGGCTTCCGCGCGCAACGCTCGAGCCAAGGCTCGTCGCGCCCCCGCGAAGTAGAGCGGCGCCGCCACCGCCGAGGCGAGCCGAACCGATTCGTCCGCGACCAGGGACCGGCCGTAGCCGACCACCTCCAACCCCCGCGGCGCGTAGCGAAAAGCCCGGATCTCGACACCCTCTTCGTGCCGCTCGGCGGGCACGCCGGGACCGCTCGGCACCAGGACGCGGACCCGGTCACCGCCGCGGACCAGGCCCCGGGCGAGGTCACGAATGAACGGACCCGCGCTGTCGTGCGGGCCACGAGGGAAGGTCTGGGTGAGAAACAGGATCCGCAACGGAGGCGAGCTAATCGACGATCTCCTTGATCGAGTAGCTGTCGGTGCGGCGGAAAGTCCGGTGGGTCATCATCTCGGCGAGCAGGCCGGTGGTCAGAATCTGCAATCCGGCGAGCATCAGCAGCACACCGAGAAACAGCAATGGCCGGTTCGAGAGCGATTCGCCGCGGAACGCCCAAAGCCATGCCAACCAAGAGTCGATCACGAACCCGAGGCCGAACGAGGCGAGCCCGAACATCCCGAACAGGTGCAGGGGGCGTCGCGTGTACTTGGTGATGAAGAGCACCGTCAGGAGGTCGAGCAGCCCCTTGTAGAAGCGATCCAGACCGTACTTGGACGAGCCGCTACGGCGCGGGTGATGTCGTACCGCCAGCTCGCCGACCCGATAGCCCCGCCGGCTGGCCAACACCGGGATGTAACGGTGCAGCTCGCCGTATATCGGCACCTCCTCCAGAACCTCCCGGCGGTAGACCTTGAAGCCGCAGTTGAAATCGTGCAGGTCGACTTGCGCAAGGCGACGGGTCACCCAGTTGAACAGACGTGACGGGAGCGTCTTCGAGATCGGATCCCGGCGATCCTTCTTCCAACCCGAGACCAGGTCGAAGGGGCCGGCCTCGAGCTCCTCGAGCATGCGAGGGATCTCGTCGGGGTCGTCCTGCAAATCGCCGTCCATGGTCACGATCAGCTCCCCGCGGGCGTGATCGAAGCCGGCGGTGAGAGCGGCCGCTTTCCCGAAGTTACGGCGCAGCTTGACCAGCCGGATACGGGAGTCGGCCGAGCGCGCGCTGCGCACCCGCTCGCAGGTGTCGTCCCGGGAACCGTCGTCGACGAAAACGATCTCGAACGTCCGGCCGAGGCCGTCGAGGACGCGAACCACCCGGGCCGCCAACTCCTCGACCGTGCCTGCCTCGTCGAGCACCGGCACCAGAACCGTCACTTCGACAGATGCCACGGCGGGCCCTGGATCCGAAGATCCGAGCTCGGGGGCGATCGACTCGAAAAGGGACATGGCGCGGCAGCTCGCTTGGCCGACCACGGATTGTATCAAGCGTTTCCGTTCGCCCCACCACCACGAATAGGGTAGTGTTCGCCGCAGCCGATCCGCTTCTCACCATCGCGCGCCCGTGATGATTCCCGCGTCCAAACTTCTCACCGGCTCGTTCAACTTCTTGTTGCGCGACGCCGACGAGTTGCGCCGCCACTTTCCCGAGGCGGAGCGGGCGTTGCCCTCCCCGCAGAAGATCTTCCTCGAGGACGAGGCCGCGACGCCACTGATCGGCTTCCTGGTTCAGCTCACCCCCGAGCTGGTGGCGCTCGAGCGCGCCTTCGAGCAATACGTCATGGCCGAGGAAGAGGTGGAGCTCGCGGTGCTGCAGCGCGCCTCGTTCGACTCCCAGGCCTTTCAGGGTGCTTGGGAGCGTTATCGACTGCTTCTCAACCGCGCCGCCGAGAACGTCACCACCGCCAGCTACGGGCGGAGTTTCCCCGCCATCTTCTGGCTCTGGCACTCCTGGACCTTCGCGCGAGTGTTCAAGGACAGCCCGAAACGGATGCTGCGCCGCGACCTGACGGCCGGCCGGGAGCACGGCGACGCCCTCAAGTACCGTGTCCTGCAGAAGGTGCTCGACCGCGTCGCCAACATCAACTACGAGCTCGTACAGCGTCTGTCTCTGGATACCGAAGAGGTCGAGGAACAGCTCTTCCCCGCTCTCTTCACCCGGATGTGCGACAACATCCTGGTGCTCACCGAGGACCACGTCAGCGCCAACCTGGCCGAGCTGTCGGCCTACTTCAGCGGCTGCCTGAGGCTCGAGGGACGCGATTTCCGGGCTCGCCTCGACCGGACGGCCGAGTGGTACGCGAAGGAGCGCGAGAGCAGCCGCGAGCTCGCGAGCCTCGCGGCGATGCTCGACTTCTCACCCAGCGATCCGCCGCGTACCCACCTCAATCGTCCCGGATTCCTCTCCCTCCTCGCCTCGCGCGCGAGCTACGACCCACGGATTCACCTGGCACCTCCGCACGTGCAGGTCTGGGAGAAGCTGCTCCTGAAGCTCAAGGAGTTCGAGATCTTCCACGCCTTGCGCCGCTCCATCGTCCTGTGCGAGAAGCAGGGCGACCTCGTGGTCGGCCGGGGACGCGGTTCCGGCCGGATCTCGGCCACGGGAGAATGGCTGCGCCTTTCACCGAGCGCCCGCCCACTCGACTTCATGGCGCCTTGGGTGATCGACCCCGTGGTCTCGCGCTTCGGTCTCATCTACGACATCTCGGAGTTCACCGAGACCGTCACCATGCTGCGCCGCTCCGGGACGCTCGAGCAGGATCGCTCGTTCCGGATGATGTTTCGGTTCCAGCGCAAGGTGAACCGTCTCGCCCTGCAGAGCCACGCGACCCTCGAGAAGTATCTCGGCGACGGAGCCTTCTATTCGAGCCGCGACGCGTATCGTCTGGTCGCCCTGGCGATCCAGATCCAGCGCGCCTACCGCGAGGCCCTGAGCCGTGGCTTCCCTTTCTCCAAGGGCCTTCGCATCGCGCTCAACCACGGCCAGTACCGCCTGTTGCCGATCCAGATCGGAGCCCAAACCGAAGGCGAGCGCTACGAGTTCTTCGGCCACGGCGTTGTCGAGCTGACCCGCCTCACCACCGGCAAGGGCAGCCGCGACATCGACGAGCTCAAGACACTGCTGATCACCTACGGCTACCCCGAGACGACCGTCAACCGATTTTTTGCCCCGCTCATCCGGCACAGCATCGACGTCATCGACAAGACCGAGAAGGCGCGAACCTTCTATGCCTACATCAACGAGAACGGAAGCCTGGTCAACGAAGGAATCGTGGCGACCGGCGATCTGGTGGCGCGCCTGACCGCCGAACGCACCCACGACCGGATCTTTCGCCTCGTCGACGGTCAACGGAGCTGGGTGGCGATCAAGCTGGACGGTCCCGGAGGCAGTTTCTTGATCGGGTTCAGGAAGCTCGGCTTGGCCCAGCTCAAGGGCCTCGACAGCACGCCGATCTACGAAATCGTGGACGCAGCCATGTGGGGCGATCACACCCTCGTCGAGATGCGCGGCGAGGATCTCCTGGAGTCCATCGAACGTGAATTCGCTTCGCCCCTGCGTAGCGACGACTGACCCATGACGACATCGAGAAAGGACGACGAAATGACCGGCACATCCGCGGTCTGGAGCACCGATCTGGCCGGACTTCCCTCCCCCAAGCGGGGCAAAGTCCGCGACATCTACGATCTCGGCGACCGCCTGCTCATCGTGGCCACCGACCGGCTCTCCGCCTACGACCACGTCTTGCGCCCCCCTATTCCCGGCAAGGGGAAAATCCTCACCCAACTCACCAACTTCTGGTTCGGTGAGCTCGCCGACGTGGTGCCCAACCACCTGCTCGCGACCGAGACACGGGAGTTTCCCCCCAGCTCGCGCCCCACGCGGAGATCCTCGCCGGACGCGCGGTCGTGGCGCGCAAAGCCGAGGTCATCCCGTTCGAGTGCGTGGCGCGGGGTTTCCTGGCCGGCAGCGGCTACCGGGAGTACGTCAAATCGGGAAAGGTCTGCGGCATCTCGCTGCCCTCCGGTCTCGAACGCGCCAGCCGGCTGCCCGAGCCGATCTTCACCCCCGCCACCAAGGCCGAATCGGGACACGACGAGAACGTGACCTTCGACCATGTGGCCCATGCCCTCGGCAGCGGCTCGCCACCCGCCTGCGTGACATCACGATCGAGCTCTACCGGACCGCGGCCGCCCAGGCCGAGCAATCAGGCCTCCTGCTCGCCGACACCAAGTTCGAGTTCGGCTGGATCGGCGACGACCTCACCTGGATCGACGAGGCCCTGACCCCCGACTCCTCCCGTTACTGGGACGTCGCCAACTGGAAGCCCGGCGCCGAGCCCGCCTCGTTCGACAAGCAGTTCGTCCGCAACTGGCTCGACGCCTCGGGCTGGGATCACGACTCCACCCCCCGAGCTTCCCGGCAGACGTCGTGCAGGGCACCCTGGACCGCTACAGCGAAGCCTTCCGCCGTCTGACGGGCAACGATCCGGTCCTGTAGCACCAGGAGAGTCCTCTTCTGACTTGGCGTCGGAGCCTCTCTGTCCGAGGGGCCGGGATGCGGCTACATCTTCCGCTCAGATGGAACCCCGAAGATCCACCGAGGAAGCTGTAGACGCGTACCGGACCCACGGAATGCCCAACCAGTGAGGCGGCACACCGCCTCGGCGCAGAGAACGGCAACCCCCCACCCGGCGGGAAAGGACCTGCGCGCGGGAGAGCGCTTCCGTGCTCGGTCCTTTCCCTGGACCGGATCGGCCTACGGGCAACCGTTCTGCGCGGCGCGCGGTTTCTTCATTTTGAGAGCTCGCGCCGGAGCCTCTCTGCCCGAGGGACTGGGAAGCGGCTACATCTTCCGCTCAGATGGAACTCCGAAGATCCACCGAGGAAGCTGTAGCCGCTTACCGGACCCACGGAATGCCCAACCAGTGAGGCAGCGCACCGCCTAGGCGTAGAGAACGGCAACTCCCCACCCGGCGGGAAAGGACCTGCGCGCGGGAGAGCGCTTCCGTGCTCGGTCCTTTCCCTGGACCGGATCGGCCTACGGGCAACCGTTCTGCGCGGCGCGCAGTTTCTTCATTTTGAGGCTCGCGCCGGAGCCTCTCTGGCCGAGGGGTTGGGAAGCGGCTACATCTTCCGCTCAGATGGAACTCCGAAGATCCACCGAGGAAGCTGTAGACGCTTACCGGACCCACGGAATGCCCGACCAGTGAGGCGGCGCACCGCCTAGACGCAGAGAACGGCACCCCCCCACCCGGCGGGAAAGGACCTGCGCGCGGGAGAGCGCCTCCGTGCTCGGTCCTTTCCCTGGACCGGATCGGCCTACGGGCAACCGTTCTGCGCGGCGCGCGGTTTCTTCACTTTGGAGCTGCCGCCGGAGCCTCTCTGGCCGAGGGGCTGGGAAGCGGCTACATCTTCCGCTCAGATGGAACTCCGAAGATCCACCGAGGAAGCTGTAGACGCTTACCGGACCCACGGAATGCCAAGCCCGAAGAGCACTGAGGATGCTGCGGCAGTCGGTAGATCTAGCGCGCCGAGACCTCTTCGACCAATTCCTCGACCGTGGCGATCTCGACCAGCTCGAGCCCCCCCCGCGTGCGCTGCAGCCCCTCGGTGCGAGCGAGGTAAGCCCGCTTGAAGCCGTGCGCGGCCGCCTCGCGCAGCCGCGCCTCGGAGCCCCCGACCGGCCGCACCTCGCCGAGCAAACCGATCTCCCCGAAGAAGACCGCCTCCGGCGCCAGGACCCCGCCGTGGTACGCGGAGATGAGCGCCGCGGCCACCGCCAGGTCCGCCGCCGGCTCACGCACCGCCAGGCCACCGACCACGTTGAGGAAGACGTCCCGATCGGCCAACCCCAGGCGCGCGAAGCGCTCCAGCACCGCGATCAGCAGCACCACCCGGTTCGGATCCAGCCCCACCGCCATGCGCCGTGGCGAGGGAAAATTCGTCGGATGCACCAGAGCTTGCGTCTCGACGAGCAGCGGTCGAGTCCCCGACAGGGTCGGCAGAACCGCCGAGCCTGGAGCGCCCGTGCGCCGGCGCGCCAGCAGGACGCCGGAAGGATCCGGCACCGGCTCGAGCCCGCTCTCCCGCATCTCGAAGAGCGCCAGCTCACCGGTCGGCCCGAACCGGTTCTTGGTCGCGCGCAGCATCCGGTAGTCGGAGTCCCGTTCTCCTTCGAACGCGAGCACCGTGTCGACGAGGTGCTCGAGCGCCTTCGGACCGGCGATCGCGCCCTCCTTCGTCACATGGCCGACCAGGAACAACGCCACGCCGCGCCCCTTGCACGCCTCGACGAGCCGGTTCGCGCAATGCCTCACCTGCCCGATCGAACCCGGCGGCGACTCGAGATCATCCGAGCGCAACGCCTGGATCGAGTCCACCAGAACGACCGCCGGCCGCGTCGCCTCCAGCGCGGCCAAGACCGCCTCGAGCGAATTCTCGCCGACCACGGCGACACCTTCCGAGACGGCATCGAGGCGCTCGGCGCGCAAGCGCAGCTGGCGCGGCGACTCCTCGGCGCTGGCGTAGAGCACCGCGGCACCCGCCGCCGCGAGCCGCGCCGCGAGTTGCAGGAGGAGGGTCGATTTTCCGATACCCGGCTCACCGGCGAGCAGCACCGCCGAGCCGCCCACCAAGCCGCCCCCCAGCACCCGGTCGACGACCGGCAGCCCCGTGGAGGCGCGGGCCACCGCCTCGCGGTCGACCTCCGAGAGCGGCACCGCTTCCACGGCCGACTTGGCGCGGCGCGCCCGCTTGCCGCGCGGCGCCTCGACCATCTCCTCGGCGAAGCTCGACCACGCCTCGCACTCCGGACAGCGCCCCAGCCACTTCGGCGAGCGGTGCCCACAGGACTGGCAGACGTAGAGGGTGGCCGTCGCGCTCACGTCCTCAGAACTTCGGCATCGAGCCCAGGAGGTACTTGAGGTCGTCGTCCGACCAGCGGATGCCGACCCCCACGAACGGCGTCCGGAACTCCTTGACCAACGGGTCGTCGTAGCCGGCCTTGACATAGAGATTGGGCCACGGATACCAATCGGCGCTCACCCGGAGGTGGGGGCTCAAGTTGCTCTCGCGCGAGAAGTCGTAGGCCGTCAACGAGACGATGACCTTCTTCGGCACCACGCCGTACTCGACCTCCACACCACCGGAGTTCTCGACCAGCCCGGCGAAGAGCTTGCCGCGCCGGCCCGCGAACGGGAAACCGAAGAGCGCCGAATAGTTGGTGCGCCGAATGTCGCGCGACAGGCTCGTCGTGGTCGTGGTCGCGGTCGTACCGTCGGGATTGGTGACCGTGACCGCTTCTCCTTCTGGGTCAGCCGCCCCCGTGGATCGCCGACCAACTCGAAGCGGTAGAAGTGCGGGCTCTCCTCGCCGTGCGGCAGCATGTCGGCCCGCACCGTGGTCCTCCAGTCCCCCGAGTCGGTCAGGTAGTAGCCCTCCATCCCGAGGTCGAGCTTCAGCTTCTGCACCCGCCCCAGCGTGTCGCTGAGCGAGTCGACACCCTTCTTGACGCTGTCGAGCGCGCCCACCATCTCGTCGTGCGCCTGGTCGCTGTTGACCAGCTTGCCGATCGTCCCCTGGCCGCTCGCGATCTTGTCGGTGATCTCGTTGATGTTGTCCACCGCATGCTGAACCCGTGCGGTGACCTCGCGGATGTTGGCCATGCTGTCGCGCAGGTTGCCGCGATTCTCGGCCAGGATCCCGTTGATCTGGTCGAGCGTTCCCTGCAGCTTCTCGCTGAGCCGCGGCAGATCCTCGGCCAGGGTGCCGCTGAACTTCTGGAAGTTCTTCATCGTGCCGCCGAAGCTGGAGCGATTCTCGGCGATGACCGCGCGCAGCTCGTCCGCGGTGTCTTTCAGACTCTGCACTAGCCCGCCGATGCCGCCCCCCTCGCCGCTCGAGAGACCGCCCAGCGCGTTCTGGATGGACTCGCCGATGTCGCTCAACTTGCCCATCGCCTGATCGAAGGAGATCGGCGTGCGTCCGGGAAGCACCGCGCCGTCAGCCAGTACGGGAGCGCCCTCCTTGCCCGTGTAGAGCTCGATGAACTTGTCGCCGAGCAGCCCCTGGTTCGCGACCGTGGCCTCGGCCCCCGCGGTGAGCGTCACCGGTTGCTCGAGCAGCAACGTGACGCGGGCCCGCCGGCCGTCGAGTCGAATTCCGTCGACGCGTCCTACCCGCACGCCAGCCACCCGCACCGCCGCCTTGTCGTCGAGCCCGACCACCGTATCGAAGACTGCGTCGATTCTCTTGCCCTTCGCCTGGAAGGGATTCCAGTCCTGGACCCGCATGATCAGCCAGGCCGCGAGTACCAGGGCGATGGTCATGAAGATTCCGACCTTGACGGTCTGCGACGTCTGCATGGTGCGGCTCCTAGTCGCTCAGCGGCCCCGTCGGCAGGCCGCGAATGAACTGTTGAACGCGTGCATCTTCGAGCGCCCGGAACTCTTCGGGCGGCGCGTACGCGATGATCTTGCCCCGGAAGAGAAACGCGATCCGGTCGGCGATCCGGTAAGCGCTCTCGAGGTCGTGAGTGATCGTGATGGCCGTCGAATCGAGCTTCTCCTGCAACTCGATGATCAGTCCGTCGACCACCGCTTTGATCACCGGGTCGAGACCGGTGTTCGGCTCGTCGAAGAGCAGGATCTTGGGCTCGAGCGCGATGGCGCGGGCGAAACCGACCCGCCGCCTCATGCCTCCCGAGAGCTGGGCCGGCATCTTCTGCTCCGCGCCCTCGAGGTGGACCATGTCGAGGCACTCCGCCACCCGCGCCTCGATGCGGTCGCGCGTCCACTTCGCCCGGCGCAGCGGAAAAGCGATGTTCTCCTCGACCGTCATCGAGTCGAAGAGCGCACCCTCTTGGAAGGCCATGCCGAAGCGCTGACGGAACCGGGTGAGCTCCGGGCCGCTCAGCGTCGCGATGTCGACGCCGTCGATCTCCACCGTTCCCGAGTCCGGCTTGAGCAGGCCGATGATGTGCTTGAGCAACACGCTCTTGCCGGTCCCGGAACCGCCCAGCACCACCACCGACTCTCCTTCGAACACGTCGAAATCGAGACCATCGAGCACCACCTTGCCCGCGAACGCCTTGCTGACGCCGCGCAGGCGGATCTCGACGGCAGGGGTCTCGGTGGGCGTCATCAGTAGAGGATCTTGGTCAGGAAGAAGTCCGCCACCAGGATGGAGATGGACGCCAGTACCGCCGCGCGCGTCGTCGCCCGGCCGACGCCCTCGGCGCCGCCCCGCGTGTAGTAGCCCTTCTGGCAACCCACCACCGAGACGATGGCGCCGAAGACCGCCGCCTTGATCAGGCCGGAGGTGATGTCCTGGGTGTCCATGAAGCGAAAGGTGTTGTCCATGTAGGTGACCGGATTGGCGCCGAAATAGAGGACGGAAATGAGATAACCGCCGACGATACCGACCACGTCCGCGATGGCCGTCAGCATGGGCAGGGTGAGGATCGTCGCCCACATGCGAGGCACCACGAGATAGTGGATCGGGTCGGTGGCGAAGACCTCGAGGGCGTCGATCTGCTCGGTCACCCGCATGGTGCCGAGCTCGGCGGCCATCGCCGAGCCGCAGCGCCCGGCGATCAGCAGCGATGAGATCACCGGCGCCAACTCCCGAACCATCGACAACGCCACGAGCGTACCGACGAAGCTCTCCGCGTTGACCCGCTTCAAGGTCGAGAAGGTCTGCAGCGCCATCACCATGCCCGTGAACATCGCGGTGAGCACGACCACGGGCACGGATTCGACGCCGACCCGCACCATCTGGCGGATCAGGGCCGTGATGTCGTAAGGAGGCCGCGGCGTCCACGAGACCGCCCGGCCGAAGATGCCGAAATTGCGCCCGACTTCGAGGAACAGGGACTCGAGCGGCGCCGGGAGCTTGAGCTTCAAGAGACCACCTCCACCGGCCGCGCGAGGGGCGGAGATTCCGCTTCGGATCGCGAGCTCCAGACCCGCGGCAACCGCAGCCGGAGCACTCCCAAGTCGCCCTCGACCCCGGCGCGCGGAAGAGGGTTTCCGGACCCGCTCGGCTCAGGCAAAAGGGGCCTCTTGACCGGGCGCGGCGCGCGACAGGAAGCGGGTGTTCTCGCCGAAGAAGACGAGCTCGACGGTACCGGTCTCGCCGTTCCGGTTCTTGGCGATGATCAGCTCCGCGTCGCGCGGGTCGGCCTCCTCGTTGTAGACCGCGTCGCGGTAGACGAACATCACCAGGTCCGCGTCCTGTTCGATGGCGCCCGACTCCCGCAGGTCGGCGAGCTGGGGACGGTGATCGCCGCCCCGTCTCTCGGGCATTCGGGAGAGCTGCGAGAGCAGCATGACCGGGATGTCGAGCTCCTTGGCGAGCTGTTTGAAAGCACGGGTGATGGCCGCGATCTCGAGATTCCGGTTCTCGAAACGTCCGCCCGCCTGCATGAGCTGGAGGTAGTCGATGACCAGCAGCTCGAGGCGCTTCTCCGCCTTGAGCCGTCGCGCCTTCGATCCGACTTCCAGGATCGAGGGCGACGCCGTGTCGTCGATGTAGAGCGGCGCCCGGCCGATCGTCTTCATGGTCTCGATCAGGCGCACCGCCTCCGCTTGCGAGTAGTGACCGGTCCGCAGCTTGGAGAACGGAATCTCCGACTCGGCGGAGAGGATGCGCAGGGCGAGCTCCTGCTGGCCCATCTCGAGCGAGAAGACGCCCACCGTCTTCTTGAGGCTCACCGCGATGTATTGCGCGATGTTGACCGCCAGGGTCGTCTTGCCCATGCCGGGGCGCCCGGCCACGATGACCAGGGTGCCGCCACCGAGACCGTGGATCTTCTTGTTGAGATCGACGAAGCCCGTGTCGAGACCGGTCAGGCCCCGGCCCGGGTTGTCCTCGAGCATCTCCAGGGTGTCCTCGAGGACCTTGGAGAGCGGCACGAAGCCGCGCCGCACGGCTTCCTCGCCGAGCGCCATGACGGCCTGCTCGGCGTGCGCCAGGGCGGCCGGCGCGTCCGTTCCCCCGTCGAGGCAGTCCCGGGTCACATCGCGGCAGACATCGATCAGGCGGCGCCGGACCGAGCGTTCCTTGACGATCTCGACGTACGTCTCGAAACGTCCCAGGTCGGGCAGGTCGACGTCGAGACCGGCCAGATACGCGAAGCCGCCCACGCCCTCGAGAGCTCCCTTGTGCTCGAGCGCCGCCTGCAAGGTGCGCAAGTCGATCGCGGTGTTCTCCTCCTGCAGCTCGAGCATCGCGGCGTAGATCGCACGGTGGCGTTCGGCGTAGAAATCCTCCACCGTCAGGCGGCCCGAGATGGACGGCAAAAGACGCGGATCGAGGAGCACTGCCGCCAGGACGGCGCGCTCCGACTCGTCGCTCTGCGGCATCGTCTTGGTCGGTGCGAGAAGGTCGAGCATGGGCCTCGGACCCGGGGTCGCCACCGGATTCGCTCCGGTGCCCGCCCCGCGGTGCCCTCGAAGGATATGACACCTCCACCCGCCCGGTGGGGTGGCCAGGCGTCCCACCGGCGGGACGGGGCGACGTGCATCGCCGGAGCGTTGTGATCATCTCGAGGACGATCTACTCTGCGCCGGAACACAGCGAGGACATGAACTACGTGGAGACGCTCACCCGCAACGTTGGACGAGTCGACCGGGCCCTGCGCCTGGGCATCGGGGGTCTCCTCCTCGTCCTCGCGCTCTCCGATTGGGTCACCGGCCTGGCCGCCACGGCGATTCTCCTCTTCGCCTGGGTACCCATCCTGACCGGCCTCGCGGGCTGGTGCCCCTTCTACACCCTCCTCGGCATCTCGACTCGTCGCCGCTGAGGAGCCCGCCCACCCCTCCGGGTGGCCAATGGTAGGATCGCGCCCATCGCGCGCATGACTACCGAACATCTCAAGTGGCTGTCTTTTCTTGGGCTTGGAATCTTCGTCGCCGCCCTCCATGTGGTGCGTTTCAAGATCCATCCCCTGCTGTCGAGCGTCGGAGGCCGGGTCCTTCTCGACGCCTTCGTGTTCACGGGCGGCATCTTCCTGCTCGGCCTGCTCTTCGCGTATGTGCAGCGGCAGGAACACAAACTGGAGCGCCAGAACGCCGAGCTGCTGGCCCTCCACCATGCCGAGCTCGACCTCGGCGGCGAGCTCGGACTCCCTGCGCTCCTGCAGAAAGTGGTCGACGGCGCCACCGCGTTGATCGGCGCGCGCTACGGTGCCGTCTCGGTCATCGACCGCGAAGGTGGCATCGAAGCTTTCGTGACCTATGGCATCACGGACGAGCAGCGCCAGAGAATCGGCCCGCCACCCGAGGGCAAGGGGCTGCTCGGCGTGGTGCTCCACGCCGGCGAGAAGCTCCGCATGGCGAACATGCAATCCGACCCGCGCTCGGCCGGCTTTCCGCCCCATCACCCGGTCATGAAGTCGCTCCTGGCGGTGCCGATCTCCTGCCGCTCGCCATTCCGTGGGAATCTCTACCTCGCGGAGAAGATCGACGAGCCCGAGTTCTCGGAGAGCGACGAGGCGACCCTGGTCCGCTTCGCGACCCAGGCCGCGAACGCGATCGACGCGGCCCATTTTCACGAACGGCTGCGAGTCACGGCCATCGAAGAGGAGCGCTTGCGACTGGCGCGCGAAATGCACGACGGCGTGGCACAGATCCTGGCGTCGGTCAACGCCCGCGCCCAGGCGGTCCGTGAGCATCTGCGCGGCGGTCGAGTCGAGCCGGCGACGGCGGTTCTCGAACGGCTCGCGGCGGACGCGCGCGCCATGCACGCCGAGGTGCGCGAAGGCATCCTGGCGCTGCGCGCGACGGCCTCGAGCGGCTCCAGCATCGGTGCGACCCTCAGCGCGTACCTCGAAGATTGGGAAGATCAGTCCGGAATCCGGGTCGACGCACAGATCGACTCCCAGGTCCGCCTGATTCCCGAGTGCGAGGTGCAGGTGCTCCGGATCGCCCAAGAGGCGCTCGCCAACGTCCGCAAGCACTCCGGCGCCAAGTCGGTGCGGATCCTCCTCGAGCGCGCAGGCGCCACGGCGGCGCTCGAGATCGCGGATGACGGCCGCGGCTTCGACCCCACCCATCCATCGGGCTTCGACGGACGGCCGCACTTCGGCCTGGTGACCATGCGCGAGCGCGGTCAAGCGGTCTTCGGGCAGTTGGATGTCGAGGCCGAGCCCGGCCGCGGTACGATCATTCGTCTCGTCGTCCCGGTGGGGCGGGGAGCCCAATTAGCATCTCGGAGGAAGGCATGAAGATCGTGATCGCCGATGACCATTCGCTCTTTCGCGAGAGCCTGCGCACATTGCTCGAGGCCCGCGGCCACGAGGTCGTCGGCGAGGCCTCGAACGGCGAGGAAGCGGTCGAGCGTTCGAAGGAGAAGAAGCCCGATGTCGTCCTGATGGATCTGGCGATGCCGGTTCTCGACGGCCTGTCGGCGATCAAGGTCATGGCCGCCGAGCAGCCGGAGGTCAAGGTGGTGGCCTTGACGGCGTCGGAAGACGACCGGATGTTGTTCGACGCCATCAAGTCGGGCGCACAGGGCTACCTGCTGAAGAATCTCGACGCCGACGAGTTCTTTTCGCTACTCGATGGTGTCGAGCGTGGCGAGCCGGCGCTGACCCCGGCGCTGGCCCGGAAGCTGCTCAAGGAATTCGCCAAGCCAGGCCAGGCCAAGGACTCTCCCGACGCCCTCACCGACCGCGAGCTCGACGTCTTGCGCTGTCTGGTCGACGGGGTGACCTCGAACCGGAAGCTCGCCGAGCGGCTCGGGGTGAGCGAGAACACGGTCAAGTTCCACGTCCGCAACATCCTGGACAAGCTCCACCTGAACAATCGGGCACAGGCGGTCTCCTTCGCGCTGCGCCATCGCATCGTCGAGCCGGGCGCCGAGTAGCAGGCACCTCGTCCGGCGCCGTCGATGCCTCCCCTTTCGGGTGGGTAGCCTCCAACCCGAACGGGGGTGTTCGGACCTCCGGACAGCTCCTACGTTGATCTCGGGCCTCCAGTTGGCCCGATCCCAGGAGGGCGCCATGGCTACTACGCTAGAGAAGAAGGGACCCAAGCAGGAGACGTTGCCTCGTCACCTTCCAGTCAGCCGCATGGAAGAGATGATGCGCGACGTCGAGCATCTCTGGGAGCGCGCGTTCCCGCTCCGCTTCGAGATGTTCGGCCGCATGCCCGAGCTGCGCAAGGTGGAGTTCGACTGGAGTCCGCGCGTCGACGCTTGGGAGAAGGACGGAGAGATTCTCGTCCGCGCCGACCTGCCCGGCGTCAAGAAGGAGAACATCGACCTCCACTTCGAGGAGGGCGAGCTCGTCATCAAGGGCGAGCGCACGGAGGAGAAGGAGCGGAAGGAGAAGGACATGTACCACTGCGAGCGGTATTTCGGCTCGTTCTACCGCCGCATCCCGCTCGGCTTCGAGCTCGATCCGAAGCTGGTGAACGCGACGTTCCACAATGGCGTTCTCGAGCTCAAGATCCCCCTGCCTCCGAAGGTCGAGCCGGAGCCGAAGCGAATCCCCGTAGCCTGAACGAGCGGCTCTGCCAAGAGTCGGGGGCGAGGTGTCCTGCCTCGCCCCCCTTCTCGTTCAGGAGTTCGCCCACCCGCACACCCCGCCTCGCCGACGCGGGCCGCCTGCGCTACCTAGCTCGTGCACCAATAGGTTTCGCTCGAGCATTGCGACAGCGTCGGAGTCGAGGGCGTGCAGGCGTCCACGTTCGTATTGGTGAACTTGAAGACCAGCGTGTGCTGAGTTCCCGCCGCGACCGTGAAGGCCGAGCTCGTCTGGCTCGGCGCCACGGTCGTCAATCGCGAACCGTCCCAGATCACGTCGTAGGTCCGATTCGAGGCCGAGCGGTCCTGGAAAGTGACCTGGGCCGTGTTGTTCACTTGGCACTGGGGCAGCGCGGGTGCGGTGGGCGAGTTACCACCGCCACCACTGCACGAGAGCGCGCCCAGGCACACGACGAGAACGAGAAATCGCTTCATCGGGGGTCCTCGCGGCGAACTGCAATCCAGAGGACCCCAACGCCGGGACCACCCCGACCTCCAGGTCCTCGTCAACGGCTGTGAAAAGACATGAAGACCGCGGTCTCGCCTCCGGCGAATCGCCGGCTCCTCCGCGTGCCGCGATGCTAGGAAACTTCCGAAACCGGCGGCCGAGAACCGACCCCATCGCCAGCCCGTCTCGCCACATCGCCACGCGCCCGCCGCCTGGGCCGGCGAGCCCGTGCCCGGAAAGACTTCCTGTCACGATTCGATTGGGTTTGCCGGAGGCAGGTTTCGAACCTGCACGTCCCTTTCGGGACAGAGGATTTTAAGTCCTCCGCGTCTACCGTTCCGCCACTCCGGCGCGATGTCGCCCGAATTCTAGACCTCGCCGCGCCGTTCGGGTGCAGCGCGGTGAGAGAGCGTCGCCGAACCGGGTCCCGAGCAGGCGCTGTGCTAGGTTCCACCCATTACTGACCGTCGTCCGTGTTGCCGCGGTCCGGGCCGAACACCCCGGATCCCATGAGAGTCGCACCTCGAAAGGGCGCCACCCATGATCTCGACGATCCCTGTTCCGATCCATCGCTCGACGATGCAATCCTCCGCAACGCTCCTGGCCCTCGTCGTTCTCGGTGCACTGGCCTACCCACTCGCCGGCTGCAAGTCGAACCACAACTCGCCGACCTCGCCCGCCACGTCGGCGGACTTCTCGTTCCTGAACGGGACCTGGACCGGGACTTGGACCGACACCCGCTACAACGTCACGGGAAGCCTCCAGGCCACCTTCACGGTCAACGGAGCAAACGTCTCGGCGATCGGTGTCATCGGTCTGCAGAGCCTCGGCCTCGGCGGCGAGAGCGGCAACGGCTCGGGCACCGTCTCGGGCGACACACTCAACTTCACCTTCTCCGCAGCCACGGTTGGCTCGGGGGCGGGAACGCTCAAGGTCAGCGGTGCGGGGACCGGCAACGGCACGGTCACGGGGGCGCTGAACTTCGGCGCCTTCACCTTCCAGGGAACGGGCGACGCCAGCAAGATTGAGGGGACGTTCAATTTCACCTCCCCCACCGGGGGAAATGGTGTGGCGACCCTCACGAAGCAGTGACGACGGGCGCGAACGCCGCGCCGAGTGGCGACGCCCGGTGGCGGCCGCGATCGACCTGGCGCTCGCTCTCGCCCTCGCCGCCGTGCTGTCGCCCCTGAGTGGCGTCTTCTTCGCCGAGCGCGCGGTCCCGACCCTCCACATCGGATCGCCGGACACGCTCTGGCAGGGTCCCCTGCCGATGGTCCTGGGCATCTTCGGAGAGCTCGTCTACGGCTACCCGTTCGCGCTCCTGCTCGTCCTCGGTCGCGAGGCGTTTGGCGGCGCCTCCCCCGGCAAGCGCCTTCTTCGCCTGCGTATCGAGCCGATGGCCGGCACTGCCGAGTCCTGGCGCATGCGCCGCTTCGCGCTCAAGACTTCGGGTCTCTGGCTCGCGCTCGGCGCCCTGCTGGCCGGCGACTGGCACCTGGCCGCGCTCTCCGCCCTGTTGATCACGCTCGTCGCGCTCACCACTCTCGCCGCTCTGCTCACCTCCACCGACCCCCTCTACGACCGACTCGCGCACGCCACGGTCCGACGAATCCGCTCACCGGAGAGCGCGAGCGGACCTTCTGCAGGAGCGCGGGTTCCCGAGGCCTCAGGGAATGGAGAGACGGAACACCCTTGACCGGAACGAGCGCCTGCCGCTTCGTCAGCCTCGCTTCTCCGCCCCACCTTGACCGCGATCGGGGCGCGGCTTACAGTCCCCGCAACCCAAGGAGGCTCGTTTTGGCCAAATATCTGTTCGAAGGCGACTACAGTGCAGAAGGCACCAGGGGTCTAATCAAGGACGGCGGCACGCGCCGCAAGGAAGTCGTCGCGAAAGCGCTCAAGAAGGCTGGCGGCAAGCTCGACGCGATGTACTTCACCTTCGGCCTCCGCGACGTGGTCTGCATCGTCGACCTGCCGGACAACGTCACCGCCGCGGCCGTCTCGCTCGCCGTCAGCTCCTCGGGAGCGATCGCGTTCAAGACGACCGTTCTCCTGACCCCGCAAGAGATCGACGAAGCGGTCGCCAAGAAGGATACTGGCTACACCCCGCCTGGCGGTTGAGTCCATCTGGTGCCGGAGGCAGGTCTCGGACCTGCCTGTCCCCTTCGGGAGGGAGGATTTCAAGTCCCTCGCGTCTACCGTTCCGCCCCTCCGGCGCGATCTGGCGCGCCGAATGTGGACACTCGATTACCGGTAGACGTCGCGCCGATGGCCAATCTTGATCACCACGATTCGACGATCTCGTTCGTCGACTTCGTACAGAATCCGATAGTCGCCCTGTCTGATCCGGTAGAGCGAATCTCTTCCCGCGAGCTTCTGTGTCTCCTGAGGCCGAGGATCTTCGGAGAGAGATCGAATGCGCGCCACGACGCGGCGCCTCGATGCGCGCGGTTCGATCGACTCCAGCTCCCGGGCCGCCGACCGCTTGATCTCGACCCTATAGTCGGCCACGCCGCTTCAGGTCGCGCACCAGCTCTCCGAAGTCGACCACGGGCTCTTCCTGGCGCGCCGCGAACGCTTCGAGATCCGCGGCGTCCTCAGCCAGTGCGAAGCGCACCGCATCGTTGACCATCTCGGACACCGACACGTCGGTCGCCGCCGACCGCAACTTCAGCGCCCGATGCAGCTCCGGATCGAGATAGACGGTTGTCCGGCGAGGTTCAGTCATGCCGACACCTTAACGTCATAGCGTCATGACGTCAAAGGCGAATTCGGAAGTCCATGTAGAGAAAACCAAGGACTTGTTAGGAAATGGATCTGGAGGCGACGGTCGGAATCGAACCGACGAATGAGGGTTTTGCAGACCCTTGCCTTACCACTTGGCTACGTCGCCGTCCGGAGGGTGGCGGCCGCTCGGAGGGCGGCGCCGGGAGATTAGCAAATTCTGGAGCGGGAAACGGGACTTGAACCCGCGACCCCAACCTTGGCAAGGTTGTGCTCTACCACTGAGCTATTCCCGCCCGGGCGCGAAACGATAGCGAACGGGCTTTTGCAGTGTCAAGCCAGCCGCGAGTCGAACGCGTTGCGAACCAGCGTGAATCGCCAGCTCCCATCCTCCATCCGGTCGAGGCCGAGAACGTCGAATCGACAGGCCCTCTGCGAGCGATTGCGGGCCAGGAAGAGCGCCGCGGCGCGGGTCAGCCGGGCGCGCTTGCGCGGTCCAACCGCCTCGATCGCGTCGCCGAAGTCGCGGTGAGTGCGGGCCTTCACCTCCACGAAACAGAGGATCTCGCCATCCAGGGCGATCAGGTCGATCTCACCCAGCTTGGTGACCAGATTGCGCTCGACGATCCGGTAGCCGAGGGAACGCAGGTAGCTCTCGGCCGCGTCCTCCGCCGCCGCCCCGCGGGCGCGCGGATTGGGCAGATCCGAAAAGCGGCCGAGCTCCCGGCTGGCGCGGCTCATCCCCCGGCCCGGGCGCTCACCTCAGCTCGACCTCTTCCAACGGGTCCCCTGCGCCGTGTCCTCGAGCACGATCCCCTGAGCCGACAGCTCGTCCCGTATCCGGTCCGCCTCTGCGAAATCCCGTCGGGCCCGGGCGGCTTGCCGTGCATCGACTTTCGCTTGGACCCCCTCGTCCGAATCCAGGACCCTGACCGTGGGATCGCTGACGCTGATCGGAACTTCCACTGCCAGTCCCTTGATCACCTTCACCCAGTCTTCCTGACGCAGCACCCCGAGCGCCGCGTCGAATTCCGCGATCACCCCTTCTATGGAATCTTTGTCTTTCTGGGAGATCCCACGATCGATCGCCAGGTTGGCGCCGCGCACGAGCTCGAAGAGCGCCGCCAGCGCGGCCGAGATGTTCAAGTCGTCGCCCAGCGCGCCGACGAATCGCTCCTTGGCCTCCCCGATCGCCGCCGCGAGCCCTTCGTCGTCGCGCTCTCCCAGCGGTGCGTCGGTGAGCCGGAAGCGCAGGTCGTCGACCCGCTTGAGCGCTCTGCCGGCGGACTCGACGCCCTCGAAGGTGAAATTCAGCTTCTGGCGGTAGTGGACCGAGATCAGCGCGTAGCGGATCGAGCGTGGCGAAAGGCCGCGCGCCAGGAGATCCTTGAGCGTGTACTGGTTGCCCAGTGACTTCGACATCTTCTGGCCGTCCACGATCAAGTGCTCGGCATGCAGCCAGTACTTCACGAACGGCTTGCCGCTCGCCGACTCGCTCTGCGCGATCTCGTTCTCGTGGTGCGGGAACATGTTGTCCACGCCTCCGCAGTGGATGTCGAAGCTCTCGCCGAGGTAGCGCGAGCTCATCGCCGAGCACTCGATGTGCCACCCTGGGCGGCCAGGCCCCCAGGGAGAGTCCCAAGCCGGTTCACCCGGCTTGGTCCCTTTCCATAAGACGAAATCCCGCACGTCCTCCTTCTCGTACTCGTCGGCAGCGACCCGCTCCCCCTGTCGAACCTCGTCGGGCCGGATTCCCGAGAGGCGGCCGTAGTCAGGATCCGTGGAGATCCGGAACCAGACCGATCCGTCGCTCACGTAGGCGTGGCCCCGCTCGACCAGTTTGCCCACCAGATCGAGCATCTCCTCGATGTGGCGGGTGGCGCGTGGATAGTGATCGGCGGGAATCACATGCAGTGCCTCGAGATCGCTGCGGAACGACTCGATGTAGGGCTCGGTGAACTCGTCGAGGCCGACGCCCCGCTCGGCCGCGCCGCGGATCGTCTTGTCGTCCACGTCGGTCAGGTTCATGACGTGCTCGACCCGGTAGCCGAGGTAGGTCAGGGTCCGCTTGAGCAGATCCTCGAAGAGGAAGGTGCGCAGGTTCCCGATGTGGGCGTGGTTGTAGACCGTCGGGCCGCAGGTGTAGAGGCCCACCTGCGGAGGACTCGCCGGCTCGAACGGCTCCAGTCTGCGGCCCAGCGTGTTGTAGAAGCGTGCCGGACGCACCGTCACGGCACCACCGTCAGGCTGCCGCCGCTCCAGGTGACGCCACTGATCGACTTGGCGTTCGAGTCGAAGGCGGTCGTCTTGTCGAAGCTCAGCGATCCGGAGCCCGCCACGCCACGCGAGGCGAACTCGAGCGTCACCAGCGTGCCGCTGCCGGAGACTCCCGCTACCGCGCCGAGGCGCGTGAAGCCGATGACCACGCGGCCCGGCGAGACCTCCTTCGCCTGGAAGCTCGTGTTGACGCCGCCCAGGAGCCCCCCCGCGGTGGCGGCGGAGAAGCTCAGCAGCGAGGTCGGATAGACCACGTCGAAGCTCACGCCGTAGAGGGCCGGTATCCCGTTGGAGCGCACGTCGACCCGCAGCGTGGTCGAGGTGCTTCCCGCGTCGGCCATGGACACCGAATCCGCCGCGCCCGAGCCGCTCGCCGTGAACGTGATGCCCGACTGGGGCTGGGTGGGGCCTCCCCCGCCCCCGCCACCCCCTCCGCAGGCCAGCAGCGCCGGGCTCAGCGCCAACCCCACCGCCAAGACGATGCCCGGGCTCCTCATGCCCGGCCTTCGGTCATGAAGGGCAGCTTGCGCAGGCGTCGCATGGCGAGCTCCTTGCGCAGGCCGGTCAGCCGGTCGATGAAGAGCACGCCATCCAGGTGATCGATCTCGTGGCAGAGCACGCGGGCCAGAAATCCTTCGGCTTCGAGCTCGAACGTTTTGCCCGTGACGTCCTGAGCGGCGAGGCGAATCCGCTGCGGCCGGTCGACCTTCTCGGCAAGGCCCGGGATGGAGAGGCAGCCTTCCTCCCCCGTCTCGCGCCCCGAACGGTCGACGAGCTTCGGGTTGACCAGGACGTGGAGCTTCGACTCCGGGGTTCCGGGTGCGATGTCCACCACCGCGACTCGCTGCCCGATGCCGACCTGTGGCGCCGCCAGTCCGACGCCCGGCGCCGCGACCATCGTGTCGGCGAGATCCCGCACCAGCAGCGCGAGATCCTCGTCGTACGCCTCGACTTCGGAGGCGGGGCGCCGCAGGACGGGATCCGGGAAGAGAACGATCGGACGCAGCGCCATCAGCCGGACGAATTTACCAGTTTCCGCACCGAGGCCGCCACGTCGTGGTCGTGTCGGCGGGCGCGCAACGCGTCGAGCAGTTGGCGGGGATCCGGATTGCCTTCCAGAGCCTTCTCGAGGCCCGCGGGGTCGAGGCGAAAGAGCCGGCAAGCGGCCGTCGTCCGGTAGGAGGCCGGCCAGCTCTGATGCTCGAGCAGCGCGCGGTCACCGATGATGTCGCCGACCGCGAAGGTGCGCACCTGGACCGGCCTCCCGGCGCCCAGGTCGATGACCGCCTCGACCTCGCCCCTCACGATGAGAAAGGCCACCTCCGCCGCGTTTCCCCGATCCGCCAGGTAGGTTCCTTCCGGCACGTCGAGGATCTTCGAGAACTCGAAGAGGCGTTTGAGTTGCTCGCCGGGCAGGCGCAACACCACGTCGGTGGGGGCGAGCGCCGCCCAGATGCTCTGCGCCTCCACCAAGGAGAGGCGAACCGTCAGGTCCTTCTCCTTCTCCGCGGCGGTCAGGCCCTCCAGCGCCAGCCCGCGCCGATGCTCGAGATCCTTGAACTGTCTGGCGCGCCGAAGATGGCTCTCGATCGACGAGTCACTGGGCGCCAGGCGGGCCACCTTGGAGAGCAGGGCGATGGCCTTGTCGTAGAACCCGTCGTCGGTGTAGCTGTCGGCGACGAACACGAAGCGGTCCACGGCCCGCGCCGGCTTGCCGGACTGGACGAAGACCTCGGCGAGGCGGAGATGGGCGTGTAGATCGTTCGGGCTGTTCTCGATGCGTGCCTCGAGGTAGCCGATTGCTTCGTCCCACCGCTCGAGGACGATCAGATCCTCGATCGTGAGGTCCTTCGTCGGGGGCTCCGCATTCTTCTTGCCGAACAGCTTCTTGATCATCCGCGCTCGGCCCCAGTCTCTCTCCGGGGCAAAACTAACAGTCCGCCCCTGCCCTGTCGAGCAAACACACCACGAGAGCGCGATCCGCCCCGGGGTGGACGGCGGCGTTCGTCCCAGAGGACGACCGGGCGCCGTCCGGGGACGGTCGGCCTGGCCCGGAGCTTGCTCTCCATCCCATTTCGAGGGAGTCTGAGAGGAGCCAACCATGAGGCCGACACTTGGAATCGCGATCGCCCTGCTGGTCACCAGCGGCGTCTCGGCGGCCTGGGCCGCCGACGGGGACGTGAGCGAGCAGACGAGCTACTCCTTTATCCGCACCCTGGACGGCCAGGCGACCCTCGCCTCGGTCGGACGCGGCCCGGGCGAGGCGGCCACCGTTCAGCAGCCCCTCATGCAGGGCGACCGGATCCAGGTCGCCGCCGGCGCGCGGCTCGAAATCGCGCTGGCCGACCGAAATCTCCTTCGGGTCGGTGGGGAGTCCTCACTGGTGCTCGCGCGGGTGGCCTTCTCGGCGGACCGCGACGACCGTACGACCCTGCTCGACCTGCAGGCCGGCGAGATCGTGCTCCAGGTGACGGATCAGGCGCTCGGCGACCAGCTGCCCGAGATCTCGACCCCGGTCGGATCGATCTACATCCACGAGCCCGGCACCTACCGGATCCAGGTCCAGCCCGACGGCAGCTGCGAGGTCGCCGTGCGGAGCGGTTTCGCCGAGCTCCTCACCGAGCGCGGCTCGACGGTCGTGCGCAGCGGCGAGGACGCCCTCGCTCTGCCCGACCACTGGAGCTCCGTCGAGCTCGCCGCGGCTGGACCGTTGGACGGCTTGGAACGCTGGGGCGCCGAGCTCGACGAAGGCGCCCGCCTGGCGAGCTCGCGCACCCTGCACGTCGAGCCCTATCTCGCCTACCAGGCGGCGCCGCTGGCCCGCTACGGGAACTGGGTCGACGTGGACGCGACCTGGTACTGGCAGCCCCGCGTCGCCACCGGTTGGCGCCCCTACTGGCAAGGCAACTGGACCTGGACGCCGAGCGGCATGACCTGGGTCTCCGACGAGCCTTGGGGCTGGGTGCCGTATCACTACGGGACCTGGTCGAATCTGCCCGGCTACGGTTGGGTCTGGCGACCCGGCAACGTCTATTCGCCAGCCTGGGTCTATTGGTATTGGAGCTCGAGCTGGACCGGCTGGTGCCCGGTCGGCTACTACACGGATTTCTATCGTCCCTACTGGCCGACCGGCTTCCGTCTGGGGGTCTACGGCTGGACGGGCGGCGACTGGGGTCTCTACGCGCAATGGAACTTCCTCCCGACACCCCGTCTCTGCGACCGGCATGGACACGGCTGGAGAAGGACCGGCGTCGAGCTCGGACGCGAGGGGCACGGGCCGGGCCCGCACGGCATCCTCACCACCGACACGCATGGACTGCCGCGCAACCGTTGGGATCGCCCCGATGAGCTGGTCGAGGTCCTGGCACGGCGCAACCGCGGACGCGACGGAGGCGGACCGCTGCCGACGGTCACCGATTTCGTGGCGCGACGCCCGGGCCTGCCCCCCGTGGTTCGACAGGCCGTCGAACCGGATCCAAACCGGCGCATGGGTCGCCGCGTCGCGACCCCCCTCGACCCCGCCGCGCCTCGTCTGGGCGGCGCTGAGACCGGACGCACGCGGGTCGCCGAGGATCCCGCCGCCGGATGGCGGCGGCGCGCGCCTCGCGTGGGAGGTCTTGGTGAGCCCGGGACAGGAGCTCGTGCCCTCGCTCCGGCGACCGGCACCGACCGACCCGGCGCAGGCTCCGGCCGGCTCTGGGGCAGCCGGGTGGGTGGAGCTCTCGGCACGGCTGGAGTCGACTCGGCGCATCGCGCCCCGGGAGAAGCTCCCCGGACGTTGCGCCGCGACGCGCTCCCGACCTTCACGCCGCGGACATCGGCACCGCCTGCCCCACCCTCGAATACACGCCAGGGATGGAAGCTGCGAGGTGGCTGGGGAGAGCCGGTCGGCGACACCCGAGCGACCGGTAACCCGGGCTGGCGAACCTCGAATGGCGACCAGACGCCGGTCAGCCGGGTCATCGGCGGACTGCGCCGCACCCAGCCGGATGCGCCGCCGGCCTTCGACGGATCGCAGGGAAATCGCCGTTCGGGGACGCCCCTGGTCGGGCCCGGCCAACGCTACGTGGCGCCTTCCCCCGCGGCTCCCGGTTCGGCTTGGATTCGGCCGCGCCCCGGGACCCAGGCGCCCGCTGGTCACGCCCTTCGTCCGACCCCCTCGTGGCGAGGTCCGACCGTTCAACCTCCCAGCTTGCGCGGCGGCTCGAGCCGCTCCACGCCTCCGCCGCGCAGTGGCAGCTCCGCCCCGCCGCCCCGCGTCAACCGGGGCTCGGGAGGAAGCAGTCACTCCAACAGTGGCGGCCATTCGAACAACGGCCACTCCGGCGGCCACGGCCGTGGATCCGGAGCCCACCCGCACGGGCACTCCTGATTCGCCGGGTCGTCGACGGATGAGTGCACGAGGGTGGGTTAGGATCCCCGCCTCGTGCGTTTCGATTCCGTCTTTCGACTGCTCTTCATCGTCTACTGCATCGAGGCGGGGCTCTTTCTTCTGGTCGCTCCCTGGAGCGGAGGCTGGAATCAACTCCTCCTCCTGGCCCCTCTGGGAATCTTTCGCGTCTGGCTCTCGAGCGCCTGGGTCCGTGGGCTGGTAAGCGGATTCGGCGCGGTCCATCTCATCTGGGCGGCCCACGACATCGACCTCGTCTTCCGTCCGGGAGCGGCGCTCCGTGCCGAGAATTCCGCGCCACGTCGCGGTCAGTGACCGCCGCGCCATCGCGCCGCGCCGCTGGGAGGATTGGTGCGCCATGCTGCGCGACACCGGCGTCGAGGCCCTGCATCTCAGGGAGAAGGATCTCGACGACCGGGACCTCTATGACCTCACCGTGCGGACTCGACGAACCTTTCCTCTCCCCGGCCTTCTGCTGGTGAATCGCCGCCTCGACATCGCCCTCGCCGCCGGCGCTTCCGGTGTCCACCTGCCGGCCGAAGGGCTGCCCACCGGTGAGGTGCGAAGGCGCGCTCCGAGCGGATTCCTGGTCGGCCGGTCCACCCACACCCTGAACGAGGTCGAGACCGCCGCGCGCGAAGGCGCCGACTACGTGGTGTTCGGTCCGGTCTTCGACACGCCGAGCAAGACGGGCCGGATCGAACCCCGCGGACTGTCCGCGCTGAGCCGCGCGTCCGCCCAGGGCGTCCCGGTCCTCGCCATCGGCGGGATCGACCCGGGCAACGCCGCGGTCGTGATGCGGGCCGGAGCTTGCGGCGTCGCCGCGATGCGAGCCTTTTTCGACGCGGCCTCCGCGGCCCGGATGGTCGCCGCGGTCGGCGATGGAGCGCTCCCGGAATGACCTCGATACTCGGCATCGGCCTCGACCTCGTCGACCTCGACCGGCTCGGCTCGGTGCTCGCCCGACATGGCGACGCCTTCGTCAACCGCATCTGCCGGACCGGCGAGTGCCGGCGCAGCGCCGCCGACCGCGCCGGGATCGCCCACCTCGGCGGACTGTTCGCCGCCAAGGAGGCGGCCATGAAGGCGCTCGGCACGGGATGGGCGAACGGGGTCGGATTCCGGCAGGTCGAGGTGGTCCGGCGAGCCGGGGGAGCGCCCGATCTCGAGCTCCACGGCGCGGCGCGGCAGCGCGCCTTGACGCTCGGTGTCGGCCGCATTCACGTCACCATTTCGCACGATGGACGGACTGCCGCGGCGGTGGTCATCCTCGAGGCCGGCCACGATGGAGCTGCGGCGTGAGCGAGACGGCGGACACTCTCCAGAAAGGACGCTTCCTCCTGCTGTCGCTCGCCGTTCTGGCGCTCGACCAGTGGACCAAGTGGCTCGTCGAGACCCGGATCCCTCTGCACGAGTCCCACCCCGTCGTGCCAGGCTTCCTCCACCTCTCGCACGTGCGCAACACCGGCGTCGCGTTCGGCCTCTTCGCCGCGCAGGGCAACCCGATTCTCTCGTGGAGGCTCTCGGTGGCCAGCCTCGCGGCGCTGCTCTTCGTGGGCTGGTACTTCTGGCGCACCCCGTCGCACTCCCGCCTGCTTCTCGTCTCGCTGGCGATGGTGCTCGGAGGAGCGGTCGGCAACCTGGTCGACCGAGTCAGCACCGGCGCCGTCACCGATTTCATCGGCGTCTACATCGGCTCCTACCGGTGGCCGGACTTCAATGTCGCCGACAGCGCGATCAGCGTCGGCCTCTGCCTGCTGGTGCTCGACTCCTTTCGCCACCACCCCGAGACTTCCGCCGAGCCGAAGTCGTGAGCGCGAGCGGCGGCGCCGCGACGAGCTTTCGCGTCTCCGAAGATCTCGCCGGCGAGCGGCTCGACCGAGCGCTCTCGCACCATCTCGCCCTGCCGCGCAATCGAGTTCTGCGCTGGATCTCGGCGGGTCTCGTGCAACTCGACGGCAGGACGGCGAGCAAGGGCGGCGAGCTCCTCCGGTCAGGCGTTCGGGTGTCGTGGACGCCTCCACCCGACCCGACATCCGATCTCGAGCCCGAGACCGGCGAGCTGCGCATCCTGATGCAAGACGCCGAGTTCGTGGTGCTGGACAAGCCTCCCGACATGGTCGTCCATCCCGGCGCCGGGCGGGAGCGCGGAACGCTCGCGAACCGGATCTTGTCTCACTTCCCCAGCACCGCCGGGATCGGCGGGCCAGGCCGGCCCGGCATCGTCCACCGCCTCGACAAGGGCACCAGCGGTGCGCTGCTGGTGGCCCTCGGGGCCGACAGCTACCAGTTCCTGTCGCGCTGCTTCGCGGAGCGACAGGTGCGCAAGACCTATCTCGGCATCGTCTGGGGAAGCCCCGCGGAGACCTCTGGACGGATCGACGCGCCGGTGGGACGGCATCCGGTGGATCGAAAGCGGATGGCGATTCGCAAGGCCGGCCGGCCCGCCCGCACGACCTGGAAGGTCCGCGCCGCCGGGGAAGACGTTTCGTTGCTCGAGTTCGGACTGGAAACCGGACGCACTCACCAGATCCGGGTTCATGCCCGATCTCTCGGCCATCCCCTGATCGGCGATCCCACCTATGGCGAGCCCCGCTACCGTGGCCGGAAGGGCCCCGCCATGCGCGCCCTCGCCGACTTCCCGCGGCCGGCCTTGCACGCCTGGAGGATCGCCTTTCCGCACCCTCGCGACGGGCATCTCGTGGAGGTGGAAGCGCCGGTGCCCGCCGACCTCCGAGGCCTCTGGCGAGAAGCCGTCGGAAATCCCTTTCCGGCCCTCTGAAAAGAAACGGGCGGCGACGTCGTGACGTCACCGCCCGGAGATTCGACAGTGGAGCGGGCAACGGGATTCGAACCCGCGACTTTCAGCTTGGGAAGCTGACACTCTACCAGCTGAGTTATGCCCGCGAGCTGCTTCGAGCAGCGGGCAATCTAGCCGACGGCCCCGGTCCGGTCAAGCGCTTGCGAGGTGCCGCGAAGCGGCTATACTGCCTCTGCTCATGCGTGCCTCCGGGACAGATCTTCCGGACCTCGACCGGGAAGAAAAGCTCGCTTTCATTCCGGAGCGAGAGATGACTGCGGCGCAGCTCCACAAGCTGCTCACCGACGGTTCGGACGAACAGCGCGCTTGGGCCGTCACCCGCCTCCTGCTCTACGCCGAATGGGATGAGATCTGGAGCTTCGTCGACCGCGACGAGGTCTCGCGACTCTTCTCGCGGCTCGAGCTGCCGCCCGCGCTTCGTACCGCGTGGGCGCGCATCCTGCACGTCGAAGAAGCGGTCGCTCCGACCCCCTGATCAGGGTTTCGGCTCGGCCGGTTGCGCGGCCGGCTTGTGCTCGGCGAGCAGCTCCTCGGCGCGCTGCTTGGCCAGCTCGATCACGCCTTTCACCCGTTCCGCCGGCAGGAGAAAGAGTCCCACTGGACCGACCTCGCTCGCGCCCCGTCCGAGCGACATCAGCTCGGCGAACATCTTGCCCGCATTACGCGACGTCGCCTCTCCGGTCTTCGAGACGAAGGTCACCAGAACGCCTGCGGGCCGCCCATCCGCCGTGAAATAGGGCAGCCCGACCTGCGTCGCGTTGCCACCTCCCACGATCCACGCGTCGCGCGGCTTGTGCACCTGCCCGGTCACCGTCACCAGATCGAAGAACGGCGCCCGGTCGAACGCCGACGACAGACGCGACACCGTGCCCAACTCGTCTCCGATCGCCAGCGGCGCCGACTTCGCGAAGTCGATGAACGGCAGCGGCGTCGCGGGCTTCTCGTCGAGCTGAACGAAGGCGAGATCGAGATCACTGTCCGACGCGGCGAGAAAGGCGCTGCGCTCCTGGGTCTCCCCGGGCAGCGTGACCCGGATGTCGGTCGGCGTGACCTTGATGTGCATCGAGTCGTTTCCGGAGAACCGTGAGAAGAGCTCCGCGGTGCGTCCGGCCGAGAAATCCGAGTTCCAGACGAGGATCAGACCGGAGTCGTCCACGAGAGCGCCCCGCACCTCGTCCGTGGACTCCTGTGCCGGCGCACCGCTGCCCTCCACCTCGGTCCGCAGGGTCACTCGAATATTGACCACGCTCGGAGCGTAGCGGTCGAGCAAGGTCGTCCATCCGGTCGCGTCGGCGGCTCCCGCCGGCGCCACCGAACCCGTCCACAGCATCGCCAGCAGCGACAGTCCCGCGACGATCTTCATCGGCTCTTGCCTCCCGGTGCCGGATCCGGAGCCCAGTCGGGCTCGAGAAAGACGAAATGGGTGCGCACTCCGCGGCGCACGAAAATGGAGACCACCTTCGGCCGGCGCGCGATCGTGGCCGCGACGAGCCGTTCGAAATCGGCCAGCGACGCCACCTTCGCGCCGCCGATCGAAAGCATCAGATCACCGGCCTGGAGCCCAGCCATCTGCGCCCAGCTGCCGGGGACGACCTCGGCCACCACGACCCCCTGCTGATCGCGGTCGAGATGGTTCTCGACCCGGTCGAAGAGGGTCAGCTCGCGAACCACGAAACCGAGCTCCTCCTGCCGCACGCTCCGCGCCTCGCTCGGCGAGCGCGGCCGCGCCTCGAGCACGACGTCGAGGGTCCGCTTCTCGCCGCCCCGGTCGAGACCGATCGTGACGGTGTCTCCGATCGACTTCTCCTCCACCGCGCGGCGTAGATTTTCCGCGTCCTGTTCCCGCTCGGCTTCGAGCGCCTCGCCGTCGAGGGACTGCACGACGTCGCCCACCTCGAAACCCGCTTTCTCCGCCCGGCTCCACGGATAGACCTCGGCCACCCGGAATCCGCGCAGATCGGGACGGCCGAGGGTCCGCGCCAGCTCCGCCGTGACGACCTGGGTCTGGACCCCGAGCCACGCCTTCGGCAGCTCTCCGCCCAAGCGCGCCGACCGCTCCTCGCCCAGCCGCGCCACCGCGAGGAGAGCTTCGTCGTCGCGCCGCAAGGCCAACAGATGGTCGCCGCTCTTCGCCTTCTCGAGCGCCGCGCGCAGCGCGCCGATCGTCGGGACCGCCTGTCCGTCGATCGCCGTCAGCAGATCGTCTTCCTCGACGTCGGGATGCGCGTCGGCGGCCGGGAAGCCAGGCCGCAGGCTGGTCACGATGAGACCGGATCGGGGAGCCACATGACGTGCGATAGCCATCGGCGAGGTCACTTCCTGAACGGTGATGCCGAGCCGTGCGATCTCCGCCTCCGCCCCGTGCGCCTTCTCGAGCTCGACGGTCCTCACGTGCCGCTCGATCGACTTTCCGTCCCGCTCCAGTGCGAGCTTCACGACCCCGCCGATCGGCAGCGCCGCGAGGCGCCGGTAGAGCTCCGGTACCTGTTCGAAGAACTTCACGGTCACCGGCGCGCCATCCACCGCGAGCAGGATGTCCCCCGGCTTGACGTCGGCCTGGGCGGCCGGCCCGCCCGGCACGACCGAAGCGATCAGGGCACCGGTCTCGCGGCCGAGCTTCGAGACCGGCAAGACCGAAAGACCCACATCCGCGCGCCGCACCTCGCCATCGCGCAACACCGCAGCGAGCACCTGTTGCGCCATCGCGGCAGGGATCGCGAAGCCGATTCCATTGCCGCCGAGCTCGTTGATGCCGACGATGCGACCCTCGAGATCGACCAGCGGCCCTCCGGAGTTGCCGGGCAGGATCAGCGCGTCGTGCTGGATCCACTGCGTGAAGAGCCCCGTCGGCTCGCCTTCGAGATCCATGTCCTCGAGCTGCGTGCCCGTGAAATCGGTGAACACCCGCCGCGTGTTGGAGATGATGCCGAGGGTGACCGAGGAAGCCAGGGTGAGCGGGTTGCCGAGCGCCAGGACCGGATCGCCCACTTGCGGGGCTTGCTTCGCGAAAACCGCCGGCGTGAAGCCGGGATGCTCCTTCTCCACCGCGTCCAGGCGCAGCCTCAGCACCGAGAGATCGGTCAGCGGATCATCCGCCACCACGTCCGCATCGAGAACATGTCCGTCGGCGAGCGTCGCCTGGATCCGGACGCTGTTTCCCGCGACGTGGTAATTGGTCAGCAAGACGCCGTCGGCGCCCACGATCACGCCGCTGCCGGCGCTCGGGAAGCGGACCATCCGTCCACCGTCGAAGTGACGGGACACCACGGTCAGGTTCACCAGGGCCGACCGCACCTGGGCGAGCGCGCTCTCGATCCGCGACCGCGACACGTCTTCCGCCGGACCGTCCGCCGAGACTCCGGCGGCCCACGCCGCGGCGAGGGCGACGACCGCTGCGACGCGCGTGGCGCGCTTCATCGGTCACCGTCGAGATAATCGTCCATCGGTCCGTCCTGTTTCCCCTGCACCGTCACGTACCATTGCCGATCGCTCACTCGCTCCCGCTCCTCTCGCCGGCCGGCAAGTGTAACGCGCCGCGCCGCGCTTCCGCGCCACCGTGAGCGGCTAGACTCCCGGCGTGGCCCCCACCCATCTGCCAGGAGATCTCGCCGCGGCGCCCTTCGACGAGGCGGTCTCGCTGCTCGAGCGCCTCACCGCCTGCAGCTCCCGTTCCGGGGATCCGGACGGGCTGCGTCGCGGCGCCGCGATGCTCGTCGACGAGCTCTCCAGGCGCGGCTTCGCGGCGCACGTCGAAACGCACGCCGGGGCGCCCGTCGTGCGCGCCGGCACGACGGACGAGGGGCCGGACGCCCGCTTGCTGGTCATCGGACATTTCGACACGGTCCTCGATGCGACCCCGCCGCGCCGCACCGAAACGAGATTGCACGCCACCGGATCCATCGACATGAAGGGTGGGATCGTGGCGTTCCTCGCCGCGGTCGATCTCCTCCGGAGACGAGGTCTCTCGCCCGTCCAGGATCTCGAGCTCCTCCTGGTGCCGGACGAGGAGATCGCGGGACCGCTGTCGCGCCGCCTCACCGCCGAGGCCGGGGCGCGGGCCCGCGCGCTCTGGGTGCTCGAGCCCGGCGAGGCGGCCGACGGGGACGCCGAAACCGTGGTCGCGGGACGACGCGGCCTGGTGGATTTCCGTATTCACGCCAGGGGGCGCAGCGCCCATTCCGGCCTCGACTTCGCGCGCGGGCGCTCGGCGGTGGCGGCGCTGTGCGAATGGGCCGCCGCCGCGGCGACGCTCTCGCGGCTCCCTGCCGGGCCGACGATCAACCTGGCGCGCATCCTGGGGGGCGAGAAGGACCTCGTGGAGGGACTCGCCGAACATGCGGATCTCTTCGGCAGCGAGCGCATGCTCAACGTGGTCCCGGATCGGGCGCTGCTCGAGGGCGAGTTCCGCTACCTGGATCCGGTGGACGAAACGTCGACCCGCGAGACGCTCCAACGGCTGGCGCGGGAAATCGGCGAGCGCACCGGCGTCGAGCTCGCGCTCTCGACCGGCTCGGCCATACCGCCGGTGCCCCCGACCCCGTCCCGGCTCCGCGCCGCCGGCGCGGCGGTCGAGCTCGCGGGCCGGCGCGGCTGGCGTCTCGTCGTGGAACCCGAGCGGGGCGGTATCTCGTTCCCCAACTTTCTGCCGCAAGGCCGCGACATCCCGGTGCTCGACGGGCTGGGGCCGGTGGGCGCGGGCATGCACACCCGCGAGGAGTACGTCGAGCTCGCTTCACTGGCGCGCCGCATCGTGCTCCTGGCGGATCTGATGGAGGAGGACGCGGCCCGCTGAGCGCCGCCGTTCAGCGGGCTGCAGGCGGAGCTCGACCTCGAACAACTTCGGCCAGAGCTTGCCGGTGAGGTAGAAGATCCGCCGCCGGGGATTCCAGGCGATGCCGTTGAGCACGTCGGCGTGCGCGCGCGCCTCCGGGTCGAGCAGCCCGGAGGCGTCGAACACCTCGACAACCCGGCCGCTCGCCGGGTCGATGCGCAGGATCTCGTCGCTCTGCCAGACGTTGGCGTAGATCGATCCGTCGACGTACTCCATCTCGTTGAGGTAGGCGGCGGGTTGCCCGTCTCGCGACACCTTCAGCGAGCCCAGGACACGAAAGTCGTCCGGCGAGCGAAAGTAAAGCGTCGAGCTGCCGTCGCTCTGGATCAAGCGCAGTCCGTCCCAGGCGAGGCCCCAACCCTCGTCGCGGATGTGAAACGTCCGCAGGGGCGCGAAGTCGCTCGCCCGCCAGAGATGGACGATCCCTTCCTGCCAGGTCAGTTGGAAGATGCGCCCCCCGACCTCCTCGATGCCCTCGCCGAACTCGTCGCTCGGCAGCTTGACCTCGCGCAGCACGTGCCCCGAAGCGATGTCGACCTCGCGCAACGCCGAATGGCCGCGCAGCCCGAGACTCTCGAAGAGATGACCGTCCCGCCAGATGAGCCCCTGGGTGAACGCCTTGGCGTCGTGCGGATGGACGGCGAGGACCCGCACCGGCCGGACCGGCACCGCCGCGGCCGGGCTCGAACCCCGGTCCGCCGCCGCACCGCAGGCCAGGGTGGCGAGCGGCAGGGCCAGAGCGAGCGGCGCGAGAGCGCGCCGCCCGTCGAGCAACGGGATCGTCAAGCTGGAGGCTCGAACCCGCAATCGCCCAGCGTCGGAGGCAGGCCGCGCGGCGCGGCCCCGATCGGGTCGCCCGGAGGCTCGCTCAGGGCCGCCGGCGTCGGCAGGCGCGGGGGCGCCGGCCGCGCCAGATAGCGCCCGATCTCGGCCCCGAGCGAGTCCAGGTGCGCCTGCTCGGCGGTGTCCACCGGGGTGATCTGGTCGATCTTCTGGAGCACGTTGGCGAGCGCCAGGTCGGTGCGCTCGCGCACCCAGGGCGCCGCGTCGGTATTCGCCGACAGCTCCTCCATCCGCTCGACCAGCGTGCGCTGGACGACCCGCGCGATCTCGACCTCACGCGGCGGCAGATTCGCGGTCTCGCCGAACGCCCGGCCGACCAACGCCGACAGGACCTCCGAGAAGTCCGGCAGATTCGGGGAGCGGCGATGGAAATCGACCATCCGGGCGGCCCGCGACGGTTCGAGCAATCCTCGGATCGTCAGGTCGGCGGCCGTCGCGGCCGCGTCGAGGGCATCGAAGGCCGGCACCGTGCGATTGGACAGCATCTCCCGGTCGTGCGGCATTTCCGGGGTACGCGGCAGAAGACGCCGCAGCGCCTCTTCGGGGATGTCCAGGAAGGAGGGCGAGAGCGTGTCGAGCACCACCGACAAGGCGCGGCGTTGACGCTCCGCCGACACCGGCCGCGCCAAGGCCTGGCCGTCGCCGCGCAGGGCGTGACGATAGTCCATCCCCCCCACGACCTTGATCGCCGCGGTGAGCTGGTACCGATGATGGAAGTAAACCGGCGCGAACACTTCTTCGAGACCCGCCAGCGGCGCTCCGGGCGCGATGTTCTGCTCGCCGAAGCGGGCCAGCGCGACGTGGCGCACCTTCATCGTCTCCTGCAGGGCAGTCACCGGGTCGGAGCCGTTGTCCCACAGGTTGGCGAGCGGGTTCGCCGCCCCGGCCGGACGCGCGTCGATGTCGGAGAGGAAGAACTGCCCACGGTCGAGCGAGTCCTTCACGATGGCGTCGAGCGCCGCCTTCTCGTCGGTGCCCGGCGCGAACTCCGCGTACGCCCACTTGATCGCGGTCTTGTCCCAGTCGCCGATGCCGGTCGCGTAGGCCTGCGAGAAGTCGAGATTGCCGTCCGCTCCCACCTTGACGAGCGGCGCCGGGTAATCCATCACCGAAGCGCGCCCGAAGGTCGACGCGGCAAAGTTGTGAGCCAGGCCTAGGGTGTGGCCCACCTCGTGCACCGCGAGCTGACGGATGCGGGCCAGCGAGAGCTGCACGGGGTCGTCGGGAGCGCCGCTACCGGTGCGCGCCACGCCCGCCAGCCCCTCGAAGAGCAAACGGTCCTGGCGAATCCGCAGCGATCCGAGGGTCACGTGCCCCTTGAGCATCTCGCCGGTGCGCGGATCGACCACTCCGCCACCGTAGGACCAGCCACGGGTCGCGCGGTGAACCCACTGGATGACGTTGTAGCGCACGTCCAGCGGATCGGCGCCTTCCGGCAGAACCTCCACCTTGAAGGCGTTCTCGAACCCCGCCGCGTCGAACGCCTGCGCCCACCACGAGGCGCCTTCGATCAGCGCCGAGCGGATCGGCTCCGGCGCACCCCGGTCGACGTAGTAGACGATCGGTTTCTTGACGGGCGAGCGGGCCGCCGTCGGATCCGTCTTCTCGAGCCGGTGCCGCACCGTCCAGTAGTGGACGATCGGCTTGTCGAGCGGCGCCGCATAGTCCACGAAGCGCACCGCGAACGAGCCCATGCGGGGATCGTTTTCGCGCGGCTTGTAGCCGTCGTCCGGCAGGGTCACCAGGGCCTGATGAAGCACCAGGGTGACGGCCTCGGGATCCGGCGTCACGGCCCGCACTTCCGAGCCCGGATGGGACCCCGCGAAGGTCAGGACCGACACCAGCTCGACGTTCTCCGGAAAAGCGCGACAGGCCTCGAGATCGACCGCGCTGCGCTCCTTGTCGAGAGCGAACTTGCCCTGCTCGGCGGCGGCGAGACGATCGGACACGCCGTGCGCGTCACGCAGCAGAAAACCCGTCAAGTCGACCAGGGTCCTGCCGCCCGCGTCTTCGCCCAGAATCTCGGTCGCCCAGATCACCGAGGTCGCGAACGAGTCGTGCACGTCGCGAATCTCGTCCCGATCCTGGCTGAGCGCCCGGTAGCCGAGATTCTGCTCCTCGAACAGGACCCGCGAGCCGACCCGACGCACCGCGACGACGCTCGACTCGCCGAGCTGTCCGCGGTCGAGCCCCACCGGATTCGAGCCCAGCCCGGTCGCGATCCCTTCGACGTACAGATAGCGCCCGATCTCCCCGCCCGGTGCCGAAACCGCCGGCAGGACGGCGTAGACCTTGCCTTGCGCGCGGTCGAGGTAGAGATCGAACAGCCCCGGCAGCCGCTTCATCGGCGCGATCTTGGCGGCGAACTCGGGGGGCCTGGTTCCGGAGCTGTGCGGCGCCTCGGCCGGGCCGCGCGGCGCCTTCGCGGCGGTACACGCCGCCAACAGCATCAGTCCGGCAAATCCCACCCAGCCGCGCGTTCGCATGCCTTCGTCTCCTGGTCAGTGACCGCTCGTGAATGTCCAGTCTTGCAAAGGAGGATTCCATATTCGACCGCCCGGGAAAAGGAAGCGCCCCGTGACGCCGACGTGAGGCTCCTTCCCGGCGGGCCACCGCACCTCGACGATGCCACTGGCGAGACGCTCGCCTCCGCCCACCATCGGCACATAGAGACGTAACGTGTCGGCATTCCTGAGAGCGCGCAACGTCCCGCGCTCGCTGCCGTGCCAGAGCTGTTCCCAGCGCGCGAAATCCCCGCGCTCGACGCTCACGATCGAGGCCCCGGGCATCCGCAGCTCCACGTAGTTCGCGTCGAGCGTCGCCAGGTCGGTCCCCTGCCCGGTCTCGTTGAAGAGCAGCACCCGGACGCGCAACCGCTCCGGCGAAGAGCCGGGCAGTTCCTTGAGCACGACGCCCAGGGCGGGCTCGACGCTGCCCGGCTTCAGCGCGGCCGCCAGGTCGGCCGCCGAGAGAGAGCTCGTCGTCGGCGGCCGGGAGCTGCCGCAAGACCACGCCGAGACGATGGCGTGACGCTCGATTCACCAGCCGCGTCACGAACTTCTCGACGTCCGAGGTCGCGGGGCCGACGACGCGCACGACATCTCCCGTCGCCAGATTCCAGGATCCGGCGCGGACCGGGCGTTGCGCCTCGAATTCCCAGACCTGATGGTCGATGCCCTCGAGCACCGAGCCTGGCCGCGGGGCCAGCGCCGGAGAGCGCGCCAGGCCGGCGAGAGAGACCGCCGCGCCGTACTCCAGCGGATTTCCGGCCCGATCACGGTGTCGCGCGACGCTCTCGGTCCATCCTTCCAGAACATAGGGACGCCCGGCCGCCTCGAGCGCGTCGACCGTCTTGCGCGCCCTGTCCAGATCCCAGCTCTCGGACCGCTCGGTGGCCGACGGGGCTTCGCCGAAAACGGGCACCACGACGAAAGCGACCCGGCGTGAGAGCGCCTCGCCCATCGGAGTCCCGACCGCATTGCGCGAGAGCTTCGCCGAGACGTAGAGCTTGCTGCCGAACCGCGCGCGAAGCCGCCCGAGCACCTTGGCGAAGTCGTTCGTCTTCGCGCCCGCGTCGATGTCGAAATGGATGCCCACCGGGACGCAACCGCGTTGCTCGGCCGCCGCCACGAAGTCGTCGAGCTCGCGCTCCCACGCCGCCGCGAGCCGCGAGGTGTCGACCGCGCCGGACGGCCAGTCGCCGCTCACCACCAGGGTGGACGGAACCGGTTCGGGCAGAGCGGGCGCGGCGTTCTCGATCAGATGCCCTTGGACGTCGTGCGGATCGATCCGCGCCGTCTGGACGAAGAGCTCGCGCATCCCCGCCTGCTCGAGGCGCTCGATGGCGGCGCGCGGCGGCGCAGCGGAGGTCCGCGCGAGCCAGACCGCCTCCACCGGCCCTTTGGGCGGTAGTCCGGGGCGACCGCACGCGACCAACCCGAAGGCGACGACGGCTGCCGCCAACCCCTTCGCGCCAGAGCTCCATTTCATGTCGACGGAATTGTAATCGCCACTTCGAAGCCGCGCGGCTGCCGGTTCCTCACCTCGAGCCGGCCGCCGTGTTCCTCGGCCACCCGGCGCGCGATCGGCAGTCCCAGGCCCGTGCCCCCCGAAGCGGTCGAGAAGTAGGGCTCGAGGACCCGCTGGATCAAGTCTGGCGGCACTCCCGGACCTTCGTCGAGGACCCGCAGAACCACCTTCCCATCGCCCTGTTCGAGCCGCACTTCCACTCGCCCGCCACCGGCCGAAACCCGAATCGCGTTCTCGATGAGGTTTCTCAGGGCGCGGCCGAGCAACCGCGGATCGCAGCTCGCCGGCAGAGGCTCGGAGGGTTCCTCGTAGACGAGCTCGATGCCGGGCGGCGGCGCGGCGCGGTAGGCCTCCACCACGTCCGCAACGACGGTTCGCAGATCCCGACGTTGGGGCTCGATGCGCGGAATCTCGCTGTAGAGCGAGAACTCCGAGGCGGTCCGGCGGAGCTCCTCGACCTGCGCCAGGATGTTTCCCGTACAGCGCTCGAAGACCGCCGCGAAATGCTCGCGATCCCGCGCCCACGCTTCCCGCAGATGCTCCGCGGAGAGCCGGATCGGGGTCAGCGGGTTCTTGATTTCGTGCGCGATGATCCGCGCCATCGCCGCCCAGGCGTCGAGCCTCTGCGCGCGCACGACGTCGGTGACGTCTTCGACGACGAGGAGCTCGCTCGGCTCGCCCCCCTCCAGAGGCACCCTCACCACCGACCACTCACGGGTCGTGCCGGCGCGGTCCACCCGCAGCGCGACAGCTTCTCCGGAGCGTGGCGCCGCGGCCACCGCGTCGGCGCCCGAATGGGCCGATTCGCCGGCCGCCCGCCCCGGCAACAGCTCGCCCGGACTCGCGCCGAGCCATTCCCGTGCCAGGCGGTTGGCGAGCAACACATGTCCGTCTCGGTCCAGCCCGACCACCGCGGCCGTGACGTTGTCGACGATCCTCTCGACCAGCAGTTTCTCCCCTTGGAGTCGGGCGCGCGACTCGGCGATGCGGGAAGCCATCCGGTCGATCGCATCGGCGAGCGCTTCGAGCTCCACCTCGTCGGGGCGATAACCGAGCCCCGGAGCGCCGTCCGCGATCCTGCGGGTGCCCTCGACGATCGCCTCGATCGGGCGCGTGAACCGGCTCGCGAACCGGTTGCCCAGCGCGGCGAGCAGAAGAGCCAACGCGAGGGTGGCGAGCAGGGCCCGGCGGCGAATGCGCGCCGCTTCGGCGACCGCCTCCTCCTGTTGAGCGAGCAACGGCAGCGCCAGCACGAGGCGGGTCGGCTGGGAGCTCACGCCCGGCACCTCGAGCGGCGCATAGATCTCCAGGTATTCGCTCGTCCCCGTGCGGGCGGTCCGTTGAGCGATCGGCTGGCCGGCGAGAGCGAGCCGCTCCCAGACCTGCCCCGGCATGCGGCGCGGCAAGAGTCCGGCGGTGAACAGGTCGCGCTTGGAGGAGGCGTAGACGTCGCTCCCCCAATAGAGGTTGATCTCGTGGTGGATCACCCGAGCGAGCCACTCGAAGAGACGGTCGTCGAGCGCGGTGCCCACGCCGAATCCCGGTTCGAGCGACAGAACATACTCGCCGAGGACCCGCTGCGCCGAACGCATCGCGTCGAGCGCGGCGACCTCCTGCTCCTTCGCCAAGCGGCTGGCGAGGGTATGGGAGAGCAGCCCGTAGAGGACCAGCAGAGGGACCAGCAGGAGCAGCGAGAAGACCAGCACCAGCCGCTTCGAGTAGGACCGCAAGGCCCGCCGCACGAGATCCCGGATGGCCCCTCTGGGCAATGCCACCAAGAGCGCCGCCAGGCCCATCAGAGCGGCCGACAGCAGCGCTCCCGCGGCGAACGTGCCCGCTCGTTCCAGGGCCGCAACCACCGATGCGTCCGCGACGAAGAGCGCCGCCGTGACCTTGCCGCGGTGGATCGCCGCCACCCGCGCCTGTCCCTCGGGCGTCTCCACGCGGTGTGAGAACGGACGTCCGGTCCACCAGATCGGCGTCGGTTCGGGGGTGCCTTCGACCCAGGGACTCACGGCCGGGCGGTCGCTCTCGAAGATCGCCACGTGCGCGCCCGGAACCAGATCCGAGAGCGCGGTCTGTGCCGCGCCGCCGCGCAGCAACGCGATCGCGAGGTCGGTGACTCGCGGAGCGACGGGCCCGAACCCCGGACGTGGAACCAGCGCCCAGCGGATGCGGAACGCGCTGCGTGGCCCGAAGTCGATCTCTTCCTCGCCCTCCAGCCGCCGGGAGACCCAGGCCGGAGGATCCAGGTCGACCCAACGCACCGGGCTCAGGTCGGGCAAGCCTTGCGCATCGACCGGCAGGCCGTACGCAAAGCTCGCGCTCGCGCCATCGATGCGCAAGACCGAAAGCGATGACAGCGCATCGCGGCGCGCCAATGGCGTACGCCGCCAGATCGCCAGGGCCAGATCCGACGGCAGGTGAGCGGCGCCGCCATCGGTCAGCAGAACCTCACGACCGACCTGTCGAATCGATTGACGGACCCGCGCTTCGACGGCGGCGAGCTCCGCAGGCTCGGGCGGTGCCAGTCCCGGCAGGCGCGCCGCTGCCCGCTCGATCCGAGCCACCCGTTCTCCGCTCACCCAGGCGCCGCCCGCGATCAGCGTCGCGACCACCGCGACGCCCGCCAGCGCACCCAGGGTCGCTCGATCCCGGCTCGCCAACGAGGCGGCCGCGACGACGCCGGCAGCGGAGAGCAGGATCACCGCCGCCCCGGGATAGTTCTCGGCGGCGGCGCCGGAGAGCGCCAGAGCGAGCGCGATCCAGCTCGCCGACGGTGGAGCCCAGATGTCCGATCGCAGACGTCCCAAGCTCAGCAGGCCGAACACGAACGCGGCGGCTCCGCAGCGCAGGACCAACTCGGGTCCTCCGTCGAATAGCATCGCGGCGCTCGCGGCGGAGGCCGGTGGGAGGCGCGTCGCGAGCGCGAGCAAGACCGGCCCGGCGGCCGCCGCACCCAGCCAGCCCCAGCGGATCGTCCCCCGGTGACGCGCCTGCACCCATCCGAGCCCGCCCAGCGCCACACCGAGGCCGGCCACGAGCGTTCGCGGGAGCGCCGCGTTCACCGCCAGGCCCGCGGCGATGAACGCGCCGCTGGCCACCAGCACGACCGCCAGCGGCCGCGGTTTGGCCCCGATCGCCGCGCCGGCCAAGAGGACGCGGGTTGAGCCGCGCATCACCGCGAGCCAAGCCAGGGCGAGCGCGATGAGGGCCGCCGCACCGCGCCGCAGAAGATCGGGATCGACACGCCGCGACTTCACGACACGCGCGTCGAAATCCAACTCTGGCGCCTCTCCCGACGGGTCGTTCGCCAGCCGCCACCGTCCGGACCGCCAGCCCTCGATCGGCGGCTCGCCCGGCGGCGCCTCGTCGCGGCGGAAGCTCTCCCCCACCACGAGGTGCCAGGCGCGGCCTCCGCTCGCGAAGATCGGGCGGCTGCAATAGAGGGTCGCCGAGAGCGCGGCTTGCGCGAAACCGTGCCGGCGGGTCAGGTCGAGACTGCCGTCGACGCGCTGCAGCAGCCCGCGCCCGCTCCAGACCTGGAGCTCGCCGTCCGGGTCGAACAACAGAAAGGTCCGGGCGCCGCCGTTGGCGCGCGGCACGCGACGCGCAAAGGCCACGAACGCGGCGCGGCGTCCGGCCGCGTCCCGCGGCTCCGCCGGAAGACGCTTCGCGACTCGAACGGCCTCGGCGTCGAGGCTCCGCCAATAGGCCGCGTAGCGACCCCGGAGCTCCGATTCGATCTGCGGCTCGCTCGCCGCCGGAAGGTGGCTCGAAGCCCATCCGGCGATCAGCCCGGCGAGGGCCAGCGCGAAGAGCGTTCCGGCCACCCTCTGTTCGCGGCGTCCGGGCGGCCGGCGCAGCCACCAGAGCGCCACTCCGAACGCCGCCGCGGCGATGCCCAATCCGGAGTGGAACGCGGGTGCGAATGCGAGCGCCGTCAGGGCGACGGGCTCGATGCGGGTGAGGGGCCGGATCGCAGGCATCGGAAGCGCGACCCGATCGTGCAAACGGTGGGCCGGGGCCCGGGGTCAGCGCTCCAGCATCGGGAGGTCGATGCCGGTCCGGCGGGCGCATGCCAACGCTTCGGGATACCCGGCGTCGGCGTGCCGGGCGACGCCCATTCCGGGGTCGCTGGTCAGGACTCGCTCCAGCCGCCGCCCCGCGGCCGCGCTGCCGTCCGCCACGATCACCATGCCGGCGTGGATCGAGTTGCCGATCCCCACCCCACCCCCGTGGTGGACCGAGATCCAGCTCGCCCCGTTCACCGCATTGATCAGGGCGTTGAGGATCGGCCAGTCGGCGATCGCGTCGGAGCCGTCTCGCATCCCTTCCGTCTCCCGGTAGGGCGACGCGACGGACCCGCAGTCCAGGTGATCGCGGCCGATGACGATCGGCGCGCTCACCCGTCCGCTCGCCACCAGGTCGTTGAAGGCCTGGCCGGCTTTCGCGCGCGCGCCGTATCCGAGCCAGCAGATGCGCGCGGGCAGTCCCTGGAAGGCGACCCGCTGCTGGGCCAGCCGAATCCAGCGGTGCAGCATGGCGTCGTCGGGGAAGAGCTCGAGGATCGCCTCGTCGGTGGCTCGCAGGTCGTCGGGATCGCCGGACAGCGCCGCCCAGCGGAACGGCCCCTTACCGTCGCAGAACAGCGGCCGGATGAACAGCGGCACGAAACCGCCGATCTCGAACGCTTCGGCGACGCCCGCGTCCTTCGCCTGCCCGCGCAGGTTGTTGCCGTAGTCGAAGGTCACCGCGCCACGCCGTTGGAGCTCGAGCATCGCGCGCACGTGAGCCGCCATCGAGGCCATCGCACGTTCGATGTACTGGCCGGGATCCGACATCCGGAGCGCCAGCGCCGACGCGTAGTCGATGCCGTGTGGAACATAGCCGCCGAGGTTGTCGTGGGCGGAGGTCTGGTCGGTCAGGACGTCGGGCACGACGCCCCTTGCGATGAGGGCCTCGAGAAGGTCGACCGCATTGCCTTCCACCGCGATGGAGACCGCTTCTCGGCCCTCGCGCGCCGCGAGCGCGCGTTCGATCCCCGCCTCGAGACTCGGCGCCACCTCATCGAGGTAGCGGGTGGCGAGACGCTTCTCGATCCGCGCCCGATCCACCTCGGCCGCCAGGCAGACGCCTTCGTTCATCGTCACCGCGAGCGGCTGGGCGCCGCCCATGCCACCCAACCCCGCCGTCACGGTGAGGCGTCCCGCGAGCGTGCCGCCAAAGCGCTGGCGCGCGCACTCGGCCAGGGTCTCGTAGGTCCCCTGGAGAATCCCTTGCGTGCCGATATAGATCCAGGAGCCGGCCGTCATCTGACCGTACATCGTCAGCCCCAGCGCTTCGAGGCGACGGAACTCGTCGATGGTCCCCCACTTCGGCACCAGGTTCGCGTTAGCGATCAGGACGCGCGGTGCGTCCGGGTGCGAGCGCAGCACCGCCACCGGCTTGCCCGACTGGACGATCAACGTTTCGTCGTCGGCCAGGCGACGCAAGCTCGCCACGATCGCCTCGAAGCACTCCCAGTTCCGGGCCGCCTTGCCGGAGCCACCGTAGACGATGAGCTCGTCGGGGCGCTCCGCCACCTCGGGATCGAGATTGTTCATCAACATGCGCAACGCGGCTTCCTGCAACCAGCCCCGGCAGGAGATCTCGGTGCCGCGCGGCGCCCGAACGACACGAGGTCCGGCCACTGCGGTTTCGGCGCTCATGGGTCGATTCTAGTCCGTGCGCGTCGCATCCTGATTCGTGGCCGGGCGACCCGCAGCGGGACGCGTGCCACGGCTGGCCGGGCGCAGCCGGCCTCCGGGAGCCCCCGGGAGGGTCCCGAGCCGACCCTCCAGAAGGGCCTCTCGAGGCCGACCCGTTTCTGTCACAACCAAGTTAAGTGTTGTTTTTTCAATGCCTTGAATCGGTCACTCCGGACCGGCGTGAAGAGGTGCCAATATTTCACCTTGACAACCCCCCTGGCCGGGCGGTTCAATCCGGCTCGCACGGTCGGGGAGAGTCGGCCCGGTCTCTAGTAGTCGCGCTCTCCGCACCCTCCCGTAGCGCCGGTCCTGTCGACCACGGTCCTTGCGAGCCTCCGACCGATGACGTTGCGGGCCGCCATTCTGGCGGAGAGTCGAGGCGGTTCGCGCCTCTCGCGGCGGCGAGGCCGCGGGGGGATTCTGACGCGAGCTTCTGCTCGCGACTCCGGGCCGAAACCCCGGCCGTCGATGGAAAGATCGCCGCCCTTCAGGCGGCGATTTCCATATCTGAACGCCTCACTGCAAGAGCTTGTGGAGATTCTCCGCCAGCACCAGGAGTCCGATTCCGATCAGCGCGAAGCCGAAGATGCGGCGCAGGGTCCGCTGCGGCATCGACGCACCGAGGCGACCGCCGACCAGGCTGCCCGCCCCCCCGACGAGGACGAAGGGAACGATCACCCTCCAGTCGAGAGAGAGGCCCAACGCGGCAAGGGCGGGTAGATAGCGGAAGAAGCCCGTGAACGCGTTGATGGAGATGATCATCAGACTGGTCCCGATCGCCAGGTGCATCGGCAGACCACCGACGAGCACGAGGGCCGGAACGATCAGGAAGCCACCGCCGATCCCCACGAAGCCGGTGGCGACGCCGACCCCGATCCCCTGCACGGCGAGGCGCAGCGGAGATTGGCGACCCCGAGGCTCGCCATCCGCTGCCGGCCCGCGCCGCAACATGTAGCCTGCCGCACCGAGCATGAAGAGCGCGAAGACGGCGAGTTGCAGCTCCCCCGAGACGAAATGCGCCAGCCAGGCGCCTCCCACCGTGCCGGCCATCCCGGGAATGCCGAAGAGGAAGACCGAGCGCCAATCGACCCGGCGCCGCACCGCGGCTCGCGTTCCGCCGATCAACGCGATCGCGCCCACGATCGCCAACGACCCGGCGATGGCGGTCTTCTCTTCCTGGCCGAGCAGATAGACGAGGATCGGTACGGTGAGGATCGATCCGCCCGAACCGAGAAGTCCCAAGGCGAGACCCACCAGGGCCGCTCCGAACCAACCCAGCCAAGCCAAGGTTCAGGCCACCCCTTCTTCGACCCTGGCGAGAACCCGCAACTCATCGTCGACGAACCGCACCCGCCATCCTTCGCGAGCCAGGTACGAGCTGGCGCTCGCGGCCCGCGAGCCGGTGGCGCAGTACACCAGCAGCTCGCGGTCGCCGGGTAGCTTCGCCGTCTCCGCGCCGAGCCTCGTGTGGGCCACCTGCAGCGCGCCGGCCACGTGGCCGTCCGCGAACTCGGCGGCGCTGCGCACGTCCACGATCGCGAACCGGGAGCTTCTCCACGCGCAATCGCTCGAGCTCCGCGAAGTCGATCCGCGGCAGCGCGACGCAACCGTCGTCTGGCACCTCGCCGAGGCGCCCCTCGTGAAACCAGGCGACCACGTGGTCGAGACCCACCCGGACGAGCTCCCGCACCGCGCGATCCAGCCCGCGCTCCGAAGTGATCAGCACGATTTCCTCCTCCGGCTTCACGTACGAGCCGGCGACCGTGGAGAAGCTCCGGTTGAGCGGCACGAACAGCGATCCCCTCAAGTGCCGAGCGAAATACTCGCGCCGGCTCCGCCGGGCGTCGAGCATGATCGAGCCGGCGCGGCGGGAGCGTTCGACCAGCTCTTCCAGCGCGAGCTCCCGGGGTCGCGGCAGGCTCTCCAGGACAGGGGCCCCGTCCCGGTTGAGCTCCTTCATCCGGGCGAAGTAGACGGGCGGCTCGGGCTGCCCCTCGAGGATGAAGTCGACGAACGATCCCTCGCCGCGCCCGACCGCGGCGAACGCCGGAGAGAATCGCTTCTCGTAGCCGACCGTCGTGGTCGGAACCGCTCCCAAGGCCTTGCCGCAGGCACTCCCCGCGCCGTGGCCGGGCCAGACCTGCAGCCAGTCGGGCAGCTCGAGAAAGCGCCGCGCGCTCGCGAAGAGACGGCGCGCCGAGGGTTCGCGCGCGCCGGTCACGCCCGCCGCGCTCTCCAGCAGATCGGGCCGGCCCAGGTCGCCCACGAAGACGAAATCGCCCGCCAGGAGTCCCATCGGTTCCTCGACTCCGCCGCCCCGGTCGACGACCAGAAACGCGACGTGTTCCGGAGTGTGCCCCGGCGACGCGACCACCCGCAGCTCGAGGTTCCCGACCGCGATCCGGTCGCCATCGTGGAGCGGCGTCCATGCCCTGCCGTCGCGCTCCGGCCAGCGGTACCGCCAGCTCTCGTCGCCCTCCGCGGAGAGGTAGACCTTCACCTCCGGGTCGCGCGCCGCGAGCTCGCGGACGCCCGACAGGAAGTCCGCATGGATGTGCGTCTCGGTCACCGCCGTCACGCGAAGACCCTCTCGTCTCGCGATCTGGAGGTAACGGTCCACGTCCCGTTCCGGGTCCACCAGGATCGCTTCGCCGGTGCGCTGGCATCCCACCAGATAGGCGTACTGAGCCAGCGCTTCGTCGAAGATCTGCCGGATGAGCATGGCGGAGGATTCTAGCCTGCGGCTCAGGCGGACACCGACACGCGCTCGTCGTCCGGGACATCGAGATGACGCCGCCCGCCGAGCAGCCAGGCGGCCAGACCCGCCGCCAGAGCCAGCGCACCCGCCACGGCGAGGCCGAAGGCGCTCCCCGAGAGCCATCTCGCCGCGACGAGGGTGGTTCCGATCCAGATCCCCGCCAACCGCGCCAGCTCCGAGGGCACGACCCACCGGCGGCCGTCGAAGATCAGACCCACGTCGAGCACCGTCCAGACGATCAGCGCCGCGCCGCCGAGCTTCCAGGTCCACGCGATCCGCTCGCTGCTCCACAGGAAAGCCAGCGTGCCCGCCGTCACGAGCAGGAACTGAGTCATCGCGTAGACGAGCAGCGGCGGCGTGGGCCGCCGGTCGTACTTCCCCGCCTCGCCCGCCGTCAGCACGGTCGGCCCGGGATCGGGAACGCGGGCCTCGGCCACCCACCCGGGCTTCCATCCCGGGCCGCGCGTCCAGAGCTTCAGCAACTCGCCGGGCCCCGGCGCATGACGGCTGAGCCGCGCGAGATCCACGTAGTGGTGCAGATTCGCCCACACCGGGTTCCAGCTGCGCAGCGGCTTGGTGATGCCGTAGGTCGGCTCCTCCTCTTCCGGTTGGAAGGAACCGAAGAGGCGGTCCCAGACGATCAGCGTGCCGGCGTAGTTGCGGTCGATGTACTTGGCGTCGCAGCCATGGTGGACGCGGTGATGCGAGGGCGTGTTGAGCACCCACTCGAGCGGTCCCAGCCTGCCGATCGCCCGGGTGTGGATCCAGAACTGATAGAGCGTGTCGAAGCTCGAGCAGGCCAGAAAGACGAGCGGCGGGAAACCGAGCCAGGCGAGCGGCAGATAGAACGGGAAGCTGAACAGCGACTGCAACGCCCCCTGACGCAACGCCACCGACAGGTTGAACTCCTCCGAGGAGTGATGCACGATGTGCGCTCCCCAGGGCAGGTTGGACTCGTGGCTCACCCGATGGAACCAGTAGTAGAAGAAGTCGACGCCGAGGAAGCAGAGCACCCAGGTCCCGACCGAGTGGACGTCCCAGGCGGCGATCCGGTAGTGATCCCAGACCCAGGCGAACGCTCCCACCGTGATCGCCTTCGTGAACACGCCGAGCACCTGATCGACGATTCCCGTCGACAGATCGGAGATCGAGTCGTTTAGCCGGTAGAGCTTCTCGCCGTGCCACCGCGCGTAGAGCGCTTCCACCCCGATCAGGGCGAAGAAGATCGGAATCGAGAGGGCGATGTAGTCGATCGGGCGCATCGAGGCGAGCGTTCAGGCTCCCGACTCGTTCGCGGCGTCGAGCTCCGCCTCGTCCGCTGCGGCGACGACGGTCGCGACCCGGCTGGGGCGCCGGTGGATCCGCAGCTCGAAGACATCGCTGCGACCGTAGTGCCCGCAGGCGTCGAGCTGCCAGCGCGGCCCGACCAGCTGCTCGCGACGGACGTCGGCGTAGAGGATCCCCTCCTGCTCGAGGAGCGGTCCCGCCACCAGCTTGCCGTCCGGGTCGACGATCAGGCTGCCGCCGGGGTTGATCCAGTCGCCGGCACGCTCGAAGAACTCGGGCATCGACGCCATCGGCTCGGGGATCTCGGAACGCCGCATCGGCATGCAGCAAGCGACGACGAAACAGCGGCCTTCCTTGCCGACGTGTCGCATCGTCGACGTCCAGGGCTCGCCACGGTCCCAGGTCGGCGCGGCCAGCACCTCGAGGCCGCGCGAGTAGAGCCAGTACCTCGCCAGCGGCATGTAGTTCTCCCAGCAGAGCAGCCCGCCGACGCGGGCGAACGGCAGCTCGACCACGTCGAGGTCGGCGCCGTCGCCCTGCCCCCAGACGATGCGCTCGCCACCGGTCGGCATCAGCTTGCGGTGTTTCGCGACCAGCGTGCCGTCCGGACCGAAGATCAGATAGCTGTTGAAGAGCGTCGTGCCGCCCGCCTCGCTGTTGCGCTCGTTGACCGGCAGGACGACCGCCACGCCCGCTTCGCGCGCCGCGGCGGCGACCCCGTCGAGGACCGGACCGGGCACGTCGACCGCACCCCGATGAAGCGCCGTGTAGAAGTCGCGCAGCGGCCGCGTCTGGCCCGGCGGCACGAACCAGACCCAGAACGGATAGCCGGAGACGAACGCCTCCGGGAAGACGACCAGCGACGCGCCTTCGCGCCCCGCTTCCGCGATCAGCTCGACGGCTTTGGCGAGAGTGGCGGCGCGGTCGAACCAGACCGGCGACGCCTGGACGGCGGCGACACGAAAGCTCTCGGGTGCGGACATGCGGCGGATTCTTTCATCCCGCGCCGCGCGCCCACCGATCACTCCTCGCGCGTGCCCGGCCGGCGGCCGCGCTTGCGCTGCGAGCGCCGCCGCTTCGCCTCGAGCCGGCGCTCCCGCGCGGCACGGCCCGGCTTGGTCGGACGCCGCCGCTTCGGCGGACGCTCGGCGCGTGCGACCAACTCGGCCAGGCGCTCCAGCGCGTCGGCGCGATTCTTCTCCTGGGTGCGGTAGCGGCGGGCCTCGATCCGCAACGTGCCGTCGGCGCCCATTCGACGCCCGGCGAGGGCGCCCAACCGAACCTTGACTTCGACGGACAACGCCGTGGTCGCCGCGACGTCCCAGCGCAACCGGACCGCGGTCTCGACCTTGTTGACGTTCTGTCCACCCGGCCCCGAGCTCCGGAAGGTCTCGAAGGTCAACTCGTCGAGCGGCAGATCGACGTCCACCGCGACCTCAGGAGAACCAGCGCCGGTAGAGCTCCGGCCGGCGGTCGCGGAAGAAGAGGCGACGGGCGTGCGACTCGGAGAGCGCCGCGAGGTCGACTTCGGCGAACAGGATCTCCTCCGTCCCCGCGCCCGCCCGAGCCACCACCCGGCCGGCGGGATCGCAGACGAACGACTCGCCGGCGAAGGTGACCTCGCCCTCTTCCCCCACCCGGTTGACCAGCGCCGTGAAGTAACCGTTCTGGAACGCGGCGACCCGCAGCTCGGCCTCGTAGAGCCCTTCCGGCCACTCCCCCACCGTTCCCGCCTGCGGCACCACGACCAGTTCGGCGCCGGCGAGCGCCACGGCGCGCATCGACTCGGGGTAGTGGCGGTCGTAGCAGATGACGACGGCGACCTTGCCGGCGGCGGTCTCGTAGACCGGCAGGCCGCGATCGCCCGGGTCGTAGTACTCCTGCTCGTAGAAGCCGGGGTAGTCGGTGATGTGGATCATCCGCGTGACGCCGAGCAACCGGCCGTCCGCGTCGATCACCGGCGAGCTGTCGAAGGCGCGGGCCCCGTCGCGCTCGTAGAGGTTGAGCACCAGGACCACGCCGAGCTCGCGCGCGAGCGCCGAGAAGCGCTCCGTGGTCGGCCCGGGGATCGGCTCGGCGAGCTCGCGCCGGTCACCAGCGCAGTGGCAGCGCGGATGAAAGCGCGAGAAGGCCAGCTCCGCGAAGGCGACCAGCTTCGCCCCACCGGCCGCGGCCCGCCGCACGGCGGCGACTCCCCGCTCGACGTTGGAGGCGAAATCTTCCGAGGCCGCTTGCTGAACGAGCGCGATCGATCGCGCCGTCACCGCAAGCTCTCCAGATGGCGATCGATCTCGCCGGCGAGGAAGGCCTCGGCCCGCCCGATGTCCGGAGACATCTCACGGTCTTCCGTCCATTTCGGGACGCGCTCGCGAAGGTCCGTGTGCAGGGCCTCGAGCGGCGGTGCGGAGCGCAGCGGGCGGAGCAGGTCGATACCTTGCGCGGCGGCGAGGAGCTCGATCGCCAGGATGGTGCGCAGGTTCGCCGCCACCTGCCGGAGCTTGATCGCCGCCCACATCCCCATCGAGACATGGTCCTCCTTGTCGGCCGAAGTGGGGATGGAGTCGACCGAGGCCGGATGGGAGAGGGTCTTGTTCTCCGAAACCAGCGCCGCCGCCGTCACCTGGGCGATCATGAAACCGGAGTTGAGTCCCGCGTTCTCGACCAGGAAGGGCGGCAGACCGGAGAACGAGTCGTTGGTCAGCTTCTCGGTGCGCCGCTCGGAGATCGAGCCCAGCTCGGAGAGCGCGATCGCCAGGAAGTCGGCCGCCAACGCCATCGGCTGGCCGTGGAAGTTCCCGCCCGAGATCGAGACCCCGTCCTCGGCGAAGACCAGCGGGTTGTCGGTCGCCGCGTTGAGCTCGATGGCGAGCTTCGCTTCCACGTCGGTCAGCACGTCTCGCACCGCCCCATGGACCTGCGGCATGCAGCGAATCGAGTACGGATCCTGGACCCGGACGTCGTTCGTCCGGTGGGAGTCGCGAATCGCCGACCCCTGCAGGAGCCCCCAGAGGTTCGCGGCCGAGACGATCTGCCCCGCATGCCCCCGCGCCGCCTGGATGCGCGCGTCGAAAGCCGAGTCGGTGCCGCGCAGCGCGTCGGTCGTCAGCGCGCCGGCGAGGTCGGCGATCCGGACCAAGCGCCGCGCCTCGAGCGCCGCCAGCGCCAGAAGCGAGGTCATCGCCTGGGTTCCGTTGATGAGGCCCAGGCCTTCCCGCGCGGCGAGCCGCAACGGCTCGAGCCCCGCTTCGCGCAGAGCCTCGGCCGCCGGCCGCCGTTGCCCGTTCAAGGTGATCTCGCCGCGGCCGATCAGCGGCAGCGCGAGGTGCGCCAGGGGCGCGAGGTCGCCCGACGCGCCGACCGAGCCCCGCGAGGGAACGACCGGATGGAGGCCACCGTTCAGCAGATCGAGCAGTCGATCGATCACCTGGTCGCGCACCCCGGAATGGCCGCGCGCCAACGTATTGGCGCGCAGCAGCAACATGCCGCGCACCGCGAGCTCGTCGAGCGGCTCCCCCACGCCGGCGGCGTGCGAGAGGACGAGGCGCTCCTGCAGGGTCTCGAGGTCGCCGGCCGGGATGCGCACGTTGGAGAGATTGCCGAAGCCGGTGTTCACGCCGTAGACCGGCTCGCCGCTCTCCACCGCGCGCTCGATGACCTGGCGCGCCTCCCGCACCCGCGAGCGCGCCCCATCCGCGAGCCGCGCCGGCACCCGTTCGAAGACGACCCGGCGGAAGGTCGCGAGGTCGAGCGAGCGTCCGTCGAGCTCCACCGCCCATCCATCCTTGCTTGCCATGGAATTCACGGCCGGATTCTCTCCCAAACTCCGGCCGACCTCCCAAGGACCCCGAGGACAAAGGCAAAGACATCCACAAAGACATCTACAAAGACAAAAGCAAAAGCTTCCATAGAAGGGGACATGAAAATCGGAGGTGGTGCCCTCGTCAGCTGTCGAGCCTCTCGGGGGAGGTTCTGGTGACGACCGCCAGCCGACTCGACCGCCCGGCAAGCGGCAGCGTGGGCCCGTCCAGCCAGGGCGTCGGTTCCAAGTGCCTTTCCCTTCTAGGGAAGCTTTTGCTTTTGTTTTTTCTTGGTTTGGCTTGCTTTCCCGCCTTCACGGCTCGCTTTTCTGTCGGGCTTGACAACTGGGCGCCTTCTAAGCAGAATTCGGACATAGAGTTCTTATTTAGGAGATCCTTCGAATGCTCATCAAAGCCTGGTCCGTCCACACCCCTGGCGAGGCCATGTTGCTCGAGGAGCGCGAGGAGACTCCCAGCGCCGGCGAGGTGCTGGTCGCCGTCGCGGGCTGCGGGGTCTGCCACACCGATCTCGGGTTCTTCTACGAAGGCGTTCCGACCCGCCACCCCTTCCCTCTGACCCTCGGTCACGAGATCGCCGGTCAGGTCGTCGAAGCGGGCGCCGGGGCCGAATCGTGGATCGGCCGCTCCGTCGTCGTGCCCGCGGTCATGCCCTGTGGCGAGTGCGACGCCTGCCGGGCCGGCCGCGGCCAGATCTGCGCCCGCCAGATCTTCCCCGGCAACGACGTCCATGGCGGATTCGCCTCGCACGTCCGCGTTCCGGCCGCCGGACTCTGCCCGGTTCCCGATCTCGCCGACCCGAACGTCAATCCTTCCCACCTCGCGCTCGCCCAGCTCTCGGTGATCGCCGACGCGGTCTCCACGCCCTACCAGGCCATCCAGCGCAGCGGTCTCCGTTCCGGAGACCTCGCGGTGGTCGTCGGTTGCGGCGGGGTCGGCGGGTTCGCGGTCCAGATCGCGGCGGCGCTCGGCGCCCACGTGGCCGCCATCGATGTCGCTGCCGACCGTCTCGCCACGATGTCGGGTCACGGCGCCGAGCTGGCGCTGGACGCCCGGCAGCTCGACTTCAAGGGCGTGCGGCGGGCCGTCAAAGAGCTCGCTTCCCGCCACGGCGTGCCGAGCTTCCGCCAGTTCGTCTTCGAAACCTCGGGCACGCCGGCCGGCCAGACCACCGCCTGGGGCCTGCTCGGCCCGGGCGGCTACCTCTCGGTGGTCGGCTTCACGCCGGCCAAGGTCGAGATCCGGCTCTCCAACGTGATGGCTTTCGACGCCACCGTGCAAGGCAACTGGGCCTGCCTCCCCGAGCTCTATCCGGCGGTCCTCGATCTGGTGCTGTCGGGCCGGGTCGCTGTCGACCCCTTCGTCGAGCAACGCCCCCTGGATTCCATCAACCACACCTTCGAGCAACTCCACGCCGCGCCCTACCCGCGACGCATCGTCCTCGTCCCGGAGAACTGATCATGCCGACATCTTTCGCCTTCAAGAACCACGACCTCGCCCCGGGCCTCGAGCACCCGGGCGTCCGATACGAGCGCGCTCCCCTCCGGGCGCCGGACGGATCGTCGGTGGAGGGCCTCTACGTCGCCCGCATCACCCTCGACAACCCATCCCAGCTCAACTCCTACACGACCGAGATGGTGAAGGGCGTGATCCTCGGCTTCCGCCGCGCCTCGAACGATCGCGCCTGCGTCGCGGTCGTCTTCACCGGCGGCGGCACCAAGGCCTTCTGCACCGGCGGCAACACCGAGGAGTACGCCACCTACTACGCCGGGCGTCCCGAGGAGTACCGCCAGTACATGCGGCTCTTCAACGACATGGTGAGCGCGATCCTGGCCTGCGACAAGCCGGTGGTCTGCCGGGTCAACGGGATGCGCATCGCCGGCGGCCAGGAGATCGGGATGGCGTGCGACTTCTCGATCGCCCAGGACCTGGCGCTCTTCGGCCAGGCCGGGCCGCGCCACGGCTCGGCGCCGGACGGCGGCTCGACCGATTTCCTGCCCCTCTTCGTGGGGATCGAGGCGGCGATGGAGAGCTGCACCCTCTGCGACTCCTGGAGCGCCCACAAGGCGTACCGCCTCGGCTTGCTCACCCGCGTCGTCCCGGCGTTGCGGGTCGAGGGCGCGTTGCTCGCCAACCCGCTCGTGGTCACCGACCGCTGGGTCGACGAGAGCGGCCGCCTGGTCTACGGCGAGCGCCGGATCGGCGACGAGCTGGGCGCCGCCAAGGCGCTGCTGAGCCGTGGCACGATCGACCTCGAGCCGCTCGACCGCGCGGTCGACGAGCTGGTCTGGAGGCTCGCCCGCACCATGCCCGGATGCCTCTCGAAGACCCTCGAGAGCGTGCGCAAGCACAAGCTCGAGCACTGGGACCGCAACAAGGAGAGCAACCGCGCCTGGCTGGGCCTCAACATGATGACCGAGGGACGGCTCGGCTTCCGCGCCTTCCACGAGGGGGCGCGGGATCGTCGCGAGGTGGACTTCATCGCGCTCCGCCGGCGCCTCGCGGAGGGCGAGCCCTGGAGCGACGAGCTCACCGAATCCCTCCTGGCGCCGCTCCGTCCCGAGGCGAAGGTCGAGCCATGACCGTCGCCGGCACCCCCGTCACGCTGCGCATCCGGCGCCTGGCGCCGGCCGACCTCGACCGGGTCGTCGAGATCGACGCCCGACATCGCGGGCGGGCGGTACCCGACTACTGGCAGCGCGTCCGCGAGGTCTTCCTGGTGCCCGACCGCGAGCGGGTGCGGGTCGCTCTCGGCGCCGAGCTCGGCGGCCGCCTGGTGGGCTTCCTGCTCGGCGAGGTGCGCGCCTTCGAGTTCGGCTCCGAACCCTGCGGCTGGGTCTTCGCGGTCGGCGTCGATCCGCAAGCCATGCGCTCCGGCGTCGCGTCGCAGCTCCTCACCGAGGCCTGCCGCGTCTTCCGCGATGCCGGCATCCGCACCATCCGCACCATGGTGCGGCGGAGCGACGTCCCGGTGCTCGCCTTCTTCCGCGCCCACGGCTTCGCCGCCGGCGCCTTCACCCAGCTCGAGCTCGAGCTGCCGACCGACGGGGAGACCGCACGATGAGCCGCCCGACCCACGAGATCCTCGGCGAGGCCGAGAAGCTCTACCGAGACAACGCGCTCGCTTCCGTGCACGAGTGGAAGGCGCGCACCGGCGGGCTGGCGGTCGGCTATCTGCCGATCTGGGCGCCGCGCGAGCTGCTCGACGCGCAGGGCGTCCTGCCGGTCGGCTTGATGGGCGGCGGCGAGGACGTCGAGATCATCCGTGGCGACGCCTACTACCAGTCCTACATCTGCCACCTACCACGCTCGACGGTGGAGCTCGGCTTGGGCGGTCAGCTCGACGTGCTCGACGGCCTCCTCTTCCCCGCCATCTGCGACGTCATCCGCAACCTCTCGGGCGTCTGGCAGATGCGCTTCCCCGGCAAGCTGGTGCGCTACCTCGACGTGCCGCAGAACTTCGACCCCGCGATCGGCGGCGCCTTCCTGCGCCAGGAGCTCGAGTCGCTCGCCGCGGACCTCGCGGAGCGCGGCGCCCGCCCCTACGAGCCCGAAGCCATGCGCGCTTCCATCGCCGCCTACAACGAGAATCGCCGCCGGGTCGACGCCCTCTACGCGCTGCGCGAGCGCGAGCCCTGGAAAGTGCCGACCTGGGAGCTCTACCTCGTCCTGCGGGCCGGCCTGGTGCTGCCCCTCGACGCGTTCGATCGCCTGCTCGACGAGTACCGCGCCGCGGTCGAGGCCGACCCGGAACGCCGTCCGATGGATCAGGCCCGGGTGCTGCTCGCCGGTTCGTTCTGCGAGCAGCCGCCGCTCGGGCTCATCAAGACCCTCGAGCGCTCCGGCTGCTACATCGTCGACGACGACTTCGTGCAGGTGCATCGCTTCCTGCGCGGCGACGTGGCGATCGACGGGGATCCCCTCGACAACCTGATCGAGGCCTTTCTCCACCACGCCATCGAGAGCCCCACCCGCTTCTCCGAGCCGGGCGAGAAGCAACGCCGGCTGGTCGAGCGGGTCCGTGCCTGCCGCGCCGAGGGGGTGGTCTTCTGCGCGCCGAGCTTCTGCGATCCGGCGCTCCTCGACCAGCCGCTCGCCACCCGCGCGGTCGAGTCGATCGGCATCCCCTGGACCGCCTTCAAATATTCCGAGAACACCGGCCAGTTCCAGGTCATCCGCGAACAGGCCGGCACCTTCGCCGACTCGATCAAGCTGTGGAGCGGCGCCGCCTGAGCGGCCGACCAGACAGGAGCCCATCGATGCCAGCCAAGCCCCCCCTGCCGCCCGCCCAGAAGGACCGCAGCCAGCTTCGCCAGAAGACGATGATCGCCGAGCACTTCTCGCGCCTGGCGAGAATCCCCGAGAGCGGCGAAAGAAGCGTCTACACCTTCGTGCCCGGCAACCTGACCGAGCTCATCCGCTCGTTCGATCTGGTGCCGGTGCTGCCCGAGATCAACGCCCTGCAGTCGGCGATGCGCGGCAAGTCGAAGGAGTACATCTCGATCGCCGAGAAGGCCGGCCACTCCGAGGACGTCTGCACGTACGTCAAGTGCGACGTCGGGATGATGAAGTCGGGCAACGTCGGGCCGACCGGCGAACGGCTGCCCAAGCCCGACCTGCTCCTCCTCTCCTACACGGGTTGTTTCACCTTTCTCAAGTGGTTCGAAATCCTGCGCGAGGAGTACGACGCCCCCGCCGTGATGCTGCACGTGCCCTACCAGGCCGACGGCCGCATCACCGAGTCGATGCGTCGCTACGTGGTCGCCCAGCTCCGCGACCAGGTGATCCCGGCGCTCGAGAAGGTCTCGGGCCGCAAGTACGACGAAGACCGCCTCAAGGAGCAGCTCGGCCGCTCGGCGCGGGCCGAGGACGACCTGGTCGCGGTGCTCGAATCCGCCAAGCACCGGCCGTCTCCGATCGACGCCTATTTCGGCGGCGTCTACTACGTCGGACCGATCTTCTCGTCCTTCCGGGGCGGCGAGGACGCCTGCGCCTACTACCAGGAGCTCCGCGAGGAGATCGAAGAGCGGATGGCGAACGGGCTCGGCCCGGTGACCCCCGGCGGCCAGCTCACCGAGGAACGCTTCCGGCTGGTGGTCGAGGGGCCCCCGAACTGGACGAACTTCCACGAGTTCTGGAAGATGTTCGCCGACGAGGGCGCGGTGGTGGTCGCCTCCTCGTACACCAAGGTCGGCGGGGTCTACGACACCGGCTTCCGTCACGACCCCGAGCATCCGCTCGAGACGCTGGCCGACTACTGCATGGGCTGCTACACCAACATGTCGCTGCCCAGCCGGGTCGACCTGCTCTCGAAGTACCTGGTCGACTACGACGCCGACGGCCTGCTCATCAACTCGATCAAGAGCTGCAACTCGTTCAGCGCCGGCCAGCTCGCCATGCTGCGCGAGATCGAGAACCGGACCGGCAAGCCGGGGGGCTTCATCGAGAGCGACCTGGTCGACCCGCGCTACTTCTCGGCGGCCAACATCAAGAACCGGCTCGAGTCGTTCCTCCAGATGCTCGAGCAGAAACGGGATCCGTCCCGGGAGAAGGTGCCGGCATGAGATGCACCGTCGGAATCGACCTCGGCTCGACGACCACGAAGGCGGTGGTGCTCGGCGAAGACTCCACCATCCTCGGCCGCGGCATCACCAACAGCCGGAGCAACTACAAGGTGGCGTGCGACCTCGCCCTCTCGGAGGCGATGATCGACGCGCGGTTCGGCCGCGTCGCGGCCGCCCTGCCCGACTCCACCGACGCCGCGCAACGTCAACGCCTGCTCGGCGAGCTCGAGCGGCGCTTCCGCGAGCAGCAGTACCGGCGCCTGCTGGGTCTCTTCGCCGAGCATCTCCTCGCCCATGCCGCGGCGAGCGACGAGGGCGAACCGATGCGCCGCACCGTCGACGGCATCCTCCAGAAGATGGAGAGCGAGGTGGCCGGGCTCTACGCCGAGGGCGCCACACGCAAGAGCGACTTCTTCCGTGACCTCGCCGGAGGACGCTACATGGCGCTCGCCGAGCAGGCGGCGCGCGAGCGCGCGGCGAGCTTCGACCGGCTGGCCGGCCTCTTCGACCGGACCATCCTCGAGGTCGAGAACCTCCCCGCCGGCGAGGACCTCTACCCACCGATGGTGCGCGCGGCGCTCGCCGCGATGACCGCCGCGCCCCCCGAGCTCGCCGTGGCGGTCGACGCCGCGGCCGGCGTGCCCATCGAGACGATGCGCTCGGTCGGCACGGGCTACGGACGCGCCACCCTCCCCTTCCCCAAGGACCAGATCCGCTCCGAAATCCTCTGCCACGGCCTGGGCGCCCACCAGATGTTCCCGGCGACCCGCACGGTGCTCGACATCGGCGGCCAGGACACCAAGGCGATCCAGGTGGACGAGAAGGGGATCGTCACCTCGTTCCAGATGAACGATCGCTGCGCCGCCGGCTGCGGCCGCTACCTCGGTTACATCGCCGACGAGATGAACCTCGGCCTCCACCAGCTCGGTCCGCTGGCCCTGAAGGCCACGCGCTCGGTGCGCATCAATTCGACCTGCACGGTCTTCGCGGGCGCCGAGCTGCGCGAACGGCTGTCGCTCGGCGAGAAGCGCGAGGACATCCTGGCCGGTCTGCACCGCGCCATCATCCTGCGCGCCATGTCGCTGCTCGCCCGCTCGGGCGGGGTGAGCGACGAGTTCACCTTCACCGGCGGCGTGGCCAAGAATCCGATGGCCGTGCGTTCGCTGGCCAGCCTGATCCAGGCCAACTACGGCGAGCTCACGACCAACATCTCGCCCGACTCGATCTACACCGGTGCCCTGGGCGCGGCGCTGTTCGCCCACCGCGACGCCGGCAAGCAGGTCGAAGGAGTCGCCGCATGAGCCCAGCTTCCGGAGACCGCACCGATCGTTTCCTCGTCGCCGGCCTCGACGTCGGCACCGCCGCCGTCAAGCTCGTCTTCCTGAGAGACGATCCGAAGCGACCCGCCGAGACGCTGCTCACCCGGGTCGAGCGGATTCGCCGGCGCGACCCACGGAGCGTCGTCGAAGGACTCTTCGAAGAAGCGCTCGGCGCCGCGGGCATCGCGCGCCAGGATCTCGCCTACGTCGCCACCACCGGCGAGGGCGAGATGGTGCGCTTCCGTACCGGTCACTTCTACGGCATGACGACCCACGCCCGGGGAGGCCTGCACCTCGATTCGGAGGCGCGGGCGATCCTCGACATCGGCGCGCTGCACTGCCGCGGCGTCTCGATGGACGCGCGCTCCAAGGTGCTCGGTTACCGGATGACCAGCCAGTGCGCCTCCGGCTCGGGGCAGTTCCTCGAGAACATCTGCCGCTACCTCGGCGTCAGCCTCGACGAGATCGGTCGCCTGTCGCTCGAAGCGGACAAGCCGGAGCCCTGCTCGTCGATCTGCGCGGTGCTCGCCGAGACCGACGTCATCAACATGGTGTCGCGCGGCATCTCGGCCCCGAACATCATCAAGGGGATCCACCAATCGATGGCGGGCCGCTACCTGAAGCTGCTGACCAGTCTCGGCGTGAAGGGCGAGGTGCTGATCACCGGCGGCCTCGCCGCCGACGTCGGCCTGGTCGCGGCGCTCCGCGAGGCGGCCGAGGAGACCGAGAGCGGCGTCGCCTTCCGCACCCACCCGGAGTCGGTGCTCGCGGGCGCCTACGGAGCGGCGCTCTGGGGCGCCTTCCGGGCCCGCAAGCTCGGTTCGATGGGGCTCGACCTGACGGCCGGACAGGCCGCGTGAGGACAGAACGATGACCAACCAACAGCTGGACGAGGCGCTCGCTCTGGAGCAGACCGTGCGGGTGCGCGGGCTGAAGCCGGAGGATTTCGACAACGTGGTGGCCATCGACGCCAAGAACGTGGGCCGCCGGCGCGAGGAGTTCTTCCGCATCAAGCTGCAGGAGAACCTCGCCGCCACCGGGGTCCGGGTGTCGCTCGCCGCCGAGATCTCGGACGGCATCGGCCATCTCTTCGCCGGTTTCCTGCTCGCCCGGGTGCTCTACGGGGAGTTCGGCCGCACGGAGCCCGCCGCGGTGCTCGACACGCTCGGCGTGCATCCCGATTTCCAGGGGCGCGGCGTGGGGACGGCGCTGATCGGACAGCTGCAGCGCAACCTGCGGGCGCTCGGCGTCGGTTCGCTGCAGACCGAGGTGGCGTGGGAGGATCAGCGCCTGATGGCGTTCTTCCGACACGAGGGCTTCCGGCCGGCGCCCCGCTTCGCCCTCGACCTCGATCTCGACCCCGATCCGCGGACCGTGCCCGAATGAACTACCAGCTCTCGACCCGGTATGCCCTCTACGCCGCGATCGAGATGGCGTCGGCGGACGCCGGCGAGCTGGTCACCGCCGCGGCGGTGGCCGACAAGTACCGGCTGCCTCCCACGGTGCTCGCCAAGGTCTTCCAGCGGCTCGTCCAACGGGGCATCGCGCACGGCACGCGCGGGGTGACGGGCGGCTATCGCCTGGCCCGTCCCGCCTCGAAGATCACCCTGCTCGAAGTGGTGGAGATCTTCGAGGGCAACCGCGAGCCGGCCTCGTGCGTCCTGGCGACCTGCGACGACGGCTCCTGTCGCGTCTACTCGGAGTGCCGCCTGCGCGGCCTCTTCAACGAGGTCGACCAGCAGGCCCGCACCACCTTCGCCTCGGTCACCCTCGAGACCCTGGTGGCGCCCCGCTCCCCGCTGGCGCCGCCCCCCGAAGCCGCCGCCGCGGCTGGCTGAACCGGAAGTCGAGCGGCGCTCGAGGGGCTACTCCCACTCGATGGTGCCGGGAGGCTTCGAAGTGACGTCGTAGACGACCCGGTTGATGCCGCGGACTTCGTTGACGATCCGGTTGGCGACCCGGCCGAGCAACTCGTGCGGCAGGTGGCTCCAGTCGGCGGTCATGAAGTCGTGGGTCTCGACGGCGCGCAGGGCGCAGACGTTCTCGTAGGTCCGGAAGTCCCCCATGACGCCGACGCTCTTGACGGGGAGCAGGACGACGAAGGCCTGGGCCACCTTGTCGTACCAGCCGGCGGCCCGGAGCTCGTCGAGGAAGATGGCGTCGGCCTCCTGGAGGAGCGCCACGCGCTCGGGTGTGACCCCGCCCAGGATACGCACCGCGAGACCCGGTCCCGGGAAGGGGTGGCGGCCGATGAATTCTTCCGGCAGGCCGAGCTCGCGGCCGAGCTGGCGCACTTCGTCTTTGAAGAGCCAGCGCAGCGGTTCGACGAGCTCGAAGCCGAGCCGCTCGGGCAGCCCGCCCACGTTGTGGTGGCTCTTGATGACCGCGCTCGGCCCCTTGACGCTGGTGGATTCGATGACATCGGGATAGAGGGTTCCCTGGGCGAGGTAGCGCACCCCTTCGAGCGCTTCGGCCTGGCGCGCGAAGACGTCGATGAAGGTCTTGCCGATCGCCTTGCGCTTGGCTTCCGGGTCCTCGACTCCGGCGAGCGCGGCGAAGAAGTCGGCCCCGGCGTCGGCGGTGCGCACCGGGATGCCGAGCCCTTCGGCGAGGCTCATCTCGACCTGGCGCCGTTCGCCTTTGCGCAGCAGCCCGGTGTCGACGAAGACGGAGACGAGCCGCTCGCCGATCGCCCGTTCGAGGAGCGCGGCGGTGACGGCGGAGTCGACGCCGCCGGAGATGCCGCACAGCACGCGGTCTTCCCCGACCCGTTCGGCGAGCTCGATGGCGGCCTCTTCGAGGTACCCGGCCATGGTCCAGTCGCCTTTCGCGCCGCACGCCTTGTGGAGGAAGTTGTGGAGCATCGCGGCGCCGTGCCGGGTATGGCTGACTTCGGGATGGAACTGGATGCCGTAGAGCCGCCGCTGGGGGTCTTCGAAGCCGACGATGTCGATGCTCTCGCTGGCCGCGGTGACCAGGCACCCTTCGGGCGCCCGGGTGACGTGGTCGCCGTGGCTCATCCAGACGGTCTCCCGTTCGCCGAGCCCGGCGAAGAGCACGCTCTGCCCCCGCACGTCGAGCTCGGCCCGCCCGTATTCGCGCGTCTTGCCGGGGTGGACTTCGCCGCCCAGCAGGTGGGCCGCGGCCTGCATCCCGTAGCAGATCCCGAGCACCGGAATCCCGAGCTCGAAGATCTCGGGATCGGGCAACGCGGCCTCGTCGTCGTAAACGCTCTGCGGCCCCCCGGAGAGGATCACCCCGATGGGCCTCCGCTCACGGATCTGCTCGACGCCCAGATCGAACGGATGCACCTCGCAGTACACCCGGTTCTCGCGCACCCTTCGCGCGATCAACTGCGTGAACTGCGACCCGAAATCGAGAATGAGAACCAACTGATGCCGTGCCATCCCACCCCTTCCGAAGACCCGCGAAATCTATCAGCGCCCCCACCGCCCCCGACCCCACCCACTGTCAGTTCCTGACACCACTCGTTGACCCTCCCCCGCCCCCGGAGCTACCCTCGCTCTCAGCCTAAAGACGCAGCAAGCTCAAGCCCGTCGCGAGAAATCTCCGCGCGAGTGTCACGTTTACCCCTCCTCAGGCAACGTATATAGAGAAGCCCCCAAACACCATGCGCCACTCCAGCCCCCACAACTCCCTGCTCACCAGCTTCTCGAATCCCACGATTCGGCTTGTCCGTCACCTTCCGCCGTCTTTCCATTTGTCCCGACACCTACCGCGGAGCCCGCAGGACCTTCCCGCTCAACACGATGCCCGCGCTGGCACCGACTTTCACCTCCCGTGTTATCCGTCGTTGTCGCACGGTATTTCCACAAGACCTTGACGCATAACCCAAGTTAGGTGCACAAGAAGCGAGACTGTCGAATGAAACTCACGCGGCTGTCTGTCACGAACTATCGCGCACTTAGGGACGTGACAATTCCGCTGTCCCATTTCGGCTGTCTGATTGGCGAAAACAACTCGGGCAAGTCAACGTTCCTGCAGGCACTGTCATTGTTCTTCTCAGGCTCAAAGCTGGCTTCGAGCTACTTCTTTGACGAGACCAAGCCGATCCGTATTGCCGTCACGTTTGAAGACATCACCGACGCAGACTTGGCGCGACTGGCTGACGAGCATCGGACACGAGTAGCGGGAATCGTCAAGGATGGCTGCCTGTCGCTTGTCCGTTCTTACGGCACCGATGGCAAGAGCTCACTTCTCTACAACACACTCACGCCGAATGACCCTCGGTTTTCGGCGGACAGTATTGCAGATCTCATGAAACGGCAGCGCCCGGGCCAACACTTCGTAAACAAGATTGTGGAGGCCTTTCCTGAACTCGACGGTGTAGTCGATACGACTCTGAATCAAGACGCTATGAAGCAGAAGATTCAGGAGCTTGCTGACTCCCTGCCTGACGACCAGAAAACTGCCGCCGACCAGGCGTTGCCGACCGGCATCGACAAGAGCATTGAGCCGATGCTGCCTGACCCGATTTACATTCCGGCCGTCAAAGACCTCGCAGACGACATCAAGACGACCGAGAGCACGCCGTTCGGGAAGATACTAGCCATCTTGCTTCAGGCGGTGGAGCCGAAGTTGCCGGATGCAAAGAAGCTCTTCGAGGAGCTAAATGCGAAGCTCAACCCTGTTCAGCAACCGGATGGAACCGTAGTCGATGATCGGCTTGAGGAAGTGAAGCTGATTGAGTCAACCGTTGAGAAGTACGTGCGCGAAAGCTTTGCCGATGTGGCACTGCGCATCACGATCCCGCCCCCAGAGCTGAAGACGGTATTCTCATCCGCACGCATCTACGCCAACGATGGGGTGGATGGCCTTATCGACACCAAGGGCGATGGGTTACGCCGCGCCATCGTCTTCTCAATTCTTCGGTCTTACGTGGAACTCAAGGTGCGACTGGCCGTGGACACTCCTGCGGGCGACGGAGCCGACGCTGCGCCTGGGCCAGCCGAGCCACAGGTGGATCCCGCACCGGCGTCCTACCTGCTGTTGTTCGAGGAGCCGGAGTTGTTCCTTCACCCCAAGGCCCAGCACATTCTCTTTGACGCCCTACGGGTCTTTGCCAAGGAGCATCACGTTCTCGTCACCACCCATTCACCCATGTTCTTTGGCCCAGGAGCGACCGAGACTTTCGTCAAGCTGCGCAAGGTATCCGATGCAGCGATTGCACCTCGGCCGTTCACGCAGGTCCAACCAGTTGACTTGGCCGATATGACGGCCAAGGACCAGTTCCAGATCATCTGCTTTGAGAATAATAACGCCGCATTCTTCGCGGACACCGTGGTCTTGGTTGAAGGCGACAGCGATTACCTTCTCATGCCGCATATTGCCAAGATCCTCGATCCCGCTTGGGACGTGGCCCAAGTACCGGTCTTGTTCGCCCGAATCACCGGCAAGGGAAATATCCGGCGCTATCGCGACTTCTTCTCCCGTTTTGGTGTGCGCGTCCCGGTCATTGCCGACCTGGACCTGCTGGTCAATGGTTTCGATCACATCGGCCCCAGTAATGAATTGAAGGACGCCCGCAAGAATCTCCTGGACAAGGTGGATGAGTTGGTCATCCCCGACGAAGACGGCCCGTCGACCAAGGATGCGAAGAATGCCCACGGGTCAGGCGAGCTGCGCGGTCTGTGGCGAAGGGTGCGGGAATTTCAAGCGAAGCTCAAGGCCGGTGAATGTACGCAAGAAGAGCACGACGATGCTGTAGAAGCGTTCTTCGCGTGGCAACGCAGGTCAGAACGGCTCGACTTGCTCCAGAACAGCGACGACGTAGAACTGCTCCAGCTGAAACACCGGCTGCTGGAGATGCTTCGAGGTGACGACGTCTACTTGCTTGAGCGTGGGGCCATTGAACAGTATTACCCGAGCACAATCACCGGCGCAGACAAGCCGTCACGAGCCCAGGACTTTTGCGCGAAGGTGACTACCGCCGAGGCGATACTGGAATGTTGCGGAGAGCAACCGATCAATAGGAACGGCGAAATCGTCCAGGCTAAGGAGTTCGAATTGATCTTTGACGGCATCTTCGGTGGCGCCTCATCTGGGGGCGCCTAGCCTATGGCACCTAACAACAGTATGCAGCGGACGGCGCTACGCGCCACCGCTGATGCTGAGCGTTAGGCGACTTGCATGGCGATTCCAACGAATCTTCGCTTTCAGGATGCAGATCAAGTCCTGGAGTTTGAAGAAGCGCTTGCGTCCTACCACCAGGCAAGGTGCGGTGCACCTCCATACAAGTGGATGTCGTTGTGCGACGCATGGGAGCTTCATCTTTGCCTGAAGAACGGCGGCCGAGTGTTCGCGGCGCTTCTTGACCTGCGCCTCGCTGTGAGCGCCCTTGAGGTCGAACTGAGTGAGCTAGCTCGAGACGTCAATCAGGAGGCGCGGAGGGAGAAGGACAAAGAACCACCGGACATCGAGTCTCGTTTGCAGCTATTCAGGACGAACTCCTCATACATCCTGCGAATGCGGTCGATCCTCGACAAGATCATGGCATTCGTTGTCCTCACGGCCCATCCGGACAAGTTCGAGGCCTTCCGGAGAAAGAGGAGTCGCCGCAGGGCGTTTGCAAGTCTTGCCGGGGAGAGCCCTCCCGGCCTGCAGCGCCTCGCTTCATACGTGTCGGACTTCGCCATGAGCCTTGACGAGCGGTATCGCACGTCAGAGGCGCACGGTTTTGGAAGTGTCCGGCTCTGGGTCTTTGGTGAACTCGATGGTTCTGATGGCCCTCAGTCGGAGATGTTCTCGGCCTGGAATGGATTGCTACCGCTACTCCAAGAAATCGCTGTCGCTATGCGGGGCGTTCGTGCCAAGTTCGCCTAACAACTCGTTCCAGCGGCCGGGCCGGAAGCCTGGCGGCCGCTTCGCGTTTCCCTGCTACGCGGCCCGCCGCTCACCTCAACTTCCGTTAGAAAGCCGGAGAGCCGTTAGATTCTCATGAGATTGCTGACAGAAGCCGCCCTCGAGCACTACGGAGTTGCCCTTAGAAAATACGCGGGCCATGGCATCGTGACTCTCACGACGCAACGGCAGGCTGCGTGCGAGTTTGTGGCGGCCCAGCTCGAGAATGGGAAGACGATACTCCTCTGCGCGACAGAAGAACCTCTTTGGGGCCATCTTGTCGGCGTTGTTGACGCGCAATTCTTCTCTGGTACGACTCATGAAGGACTACGCGTTGAGGCTGTACGGAACGTTTCTGAGACAACCTACTTATCCAAACCAACTGAGTCCGGCACCTACTTCGCCCTTCGCATTGGGCATCTCAAGGTCTCAAGGGCGCGTGAAGAAGCATGCTCCCGGCTCACATTCACTCTCACTAACTTGGCTGGGATCCGCCGGGACCTTCCGTTCACCATTCACGGCAAGAATCTGCTCATCCGGCCCCACCGAGACGCTGTGGCGAACCTCCAGCGCTTGAATGTTACACGAGGTGTACTGCCAACAGCGGAAGTCGAATTGGAGGCGGGCATTACGATCGAGGACGACATTGAGGTTGTCGACGAAGCGTGTTACCTGCTTTCCATCGCTCTTGGCACGAAGGTACAGTGGATTGCCCTAACCGAATGGACGTCTTCGGGCGATTGGAGCGCGAGGAATCACTACTCCCGCGTCACAAAGCGATATGGATCACTCGCAGCGATTAATCCGAGCGAAGGCGCAATCGAAGAATTTATGAAGTCTCCTGAAGCTGCCGACTTCGGCGACGCACGTAAGGCGGTGGGCCTCACCAACGCCGTCATCGATACATATCTCGACGCCAAGGCAGAAGGTGATTTCCTGGAGGTGCGAGGCCTAAAGTTAGTCGTTGCCGTCGAGATGCTCAAGGCGGCATTTCAGGACGCAACCCGCACAAGCTCATTGGCAATTGCACTCGAGGACTTTGAGAAACTGCGGCCGGCTCTCAAGGAGGCGGTCAAGGACGCAATCGTCGGGGAAACCACGCCGGAGCAGCGATGCGTCGTGTATGAGAATCTCGCCGGCCTCAATCGCGTGCCGTTTTCAGCGCAACTGCGCCGGCTCTGCTCCGCCGTGAAGTTGCCTCTTGATGATACCGACCTTCGCCGTTTTGTGGCGTCACGAAACAGGCTCGTGCATGAAGGTCACTTCTATTGCGAGAAAGCAAGCGAGCGGGACCGGGATGCACTCACTCCGCTCGGCTCACAGGTGGAGGAGTGGTTCTGGCTCCTGCATTTTGTTGATCGTCTCTTCTTGAAGGCGGCGGGCTATTCGGGCGCTTACGTCGATTGGTCTGTTCCGGGAAAGCCCAAGATTGGCAACCTGTGGCCGACCGCCTAACCAATCGTTCGAGTGGACATGCATCGACCGCCCCGGCTGCTTCGCGGGCTAGCGTGGTGCGAACCCGCCGCTCAACTCAGATCCGTCGGACCGCTGGACAGACCAATACCCGCTGGGACGTAAACCTGAGAAAGGAAGGAAAATGGCAGCACCAAGAGCATTCATAAGTTTCGAGATGGAAGACAAGTGGGCACGCGACTTTCTCGTGCAGCAGGCGAAGGACAAGAAGAACGACATTGAGTTCTACGACTACTCCGTCAAGGACCCGTTTGACTCGAAGTGGAAGGCGGAGTGCGCCAAGCGCATCGCCATGACCAAAGGCACGATAATCCTCGTTGGGCCGACGACATCAAGGTCGGAAGCGGTCCTCTGGGAAATTGCTGAGACGAATCGCCAGAAACACTATATGTTCGGGATCCAGATTAACAAGGACAAGACGCACCCAATCCCGGCGGGCTTGCCGAGCAAGAACGTGATCCGATGGGACTTTGAGCAGATCGTGGCTTGGCTGAAGACGTGGGTGTGACAGCTCATGTACCTTGATGATCTCGCGGCTCAGATCCGCGCTCACATTCCGGAAGACCGAATGCCGGAAGGTGATGCTGAAGACTTGCTGCGGGTATACGCTGTTCTTCTCCGGGCTAAGGGAGCTCAGGTAACACTCAGCGACATTCACGATGCTTGGTCGGCCTGGATGGCGAAGCATGATAGTCAGCACGAGTCGCTGATGTCGTATGAGAACTTGCCGAAGGAAGTCCGAGAACAGGATCGCGTCTTTGCCACTGCCATCCGGCGAGCAGCCGAGGAGTCGGGGCGGAATGGGGCGTCGCGCCCGTCCTTCGGGGACGTTCTGTTTCCTTCTGGACCTCCGCAGAGCGAAGCGGAGACTAGCCAGGCTCTCGACCTTTACAAGATGATGGTCGACAGCTCCGAGGAGCTGGTGGGTCGTCGGCAAGGTGTGAACACGTTCTTCTTGACAATGAACGGAGCGCTGCTCACGGCATCCGGCATCATCGTTCAAAGCTCTGGCGGCGATAGGCTTGGTGGGGTCGGAGTCGCCGTACTGGCCATTGCTGGGGCAATCCTCTGCCTAGCGTGGAGAAGTCTGATCAAGTCGTTCGGGCAACTCAACCGAGGCAAGTTCCAGGTCATCAATACCATCGAACGCTACTTGAAGGCCGCCATCTACGCCGCCGAGTGGGAGGCGTTGGGCAGGGGTGAGAATCCGAAAGTGTATCGGTCGTTCACCTCAAGAGAAATCTGGGTCCCTAACGCGCTGCTCGTCTTGCACCTACTGACAGCGGTTGTCGCGGGGCTGTTCGCGACAGGTGTCGTTTCATTGGGCGGGGCGGCTAACTGTGGGTGAGCGGTCTTGCGCCCTTCCCCTATGTCGGTCCACTGACAGCGTTAGTCCGGGTTGAATGATCTCACTGGACCTGGCTTCTCGGAGTTTGCAGTTCGGAGGGAGCCGTAGGCGACCGGAGAGCTGCAAACTCCGCCGGCGCGAACCCTCCCAGGCTCGTGTGCGGCCGATCGTAGTTGTACTCGCGCCGCCAGGCTTCGATGCGCAGCCGGGCCTCAGCCAGCGAATCGAACCAGTTGGCGTTGAGGCAATCCCGCCGCAGCGTGCCGTTGAAGCTCTCGATGAAGCAGTTCTCGACTGGCTTGCCGGGGCGAATGAAGCGAAGCTCGATGCCGAGATCGGCAGCCCATCGGTCGAGGGTCTTGCTGGTGAACTCCGGGCCGTTGTCTACCCAGAGCTCCTGGGGCTTGCCGCGCTCCGCGATCAGGCGATCGAGCACACGGACGACTCGCTCGGCCGGCAAAGAAAGATCGACCTCAATGGCCAGGCTCTCGCGATGAAACTCATCGAGCACGTTGAGCAGCCGAATCGACCTTCCGGTACTCAGCGTGTCGTGCATGAAGTCCATCGACCAACGTTGCGTGGGCGCCGTCGCCGCGACTTCTCGACTGCGCCGCGCGGCCGCAACTAGCTTCTTGCGGGGCTTCTGGCGCAGCGCGAGGCGCTCCAGCCGGTACAGACGCAAGATGCGCTTGCGATTGACCAGAAAGCCCTCGCGCCGCAGCTGCAGCCAGAGCAGATCGCATCCATGCCGCGGTCGAAGCGCCGCGAGCTCGAGCAGCCGACGGCGAATTCTTGGGTCTTCGCGTCGTCGCGATCGATAGCGCGCCGTCGACCGGTGAGCCAGGGCCAGCCCCGTCGCTCGCCTCTCGCTCAGCTCGAACTGCTCCCGGAACGCTCCGGCGACCTCGCACCGGGCCTGCGAGGTCACCACTTTTTTCCCAAGGCCCACTGCAGGGCCTGCTTGTCGAGCGTCAGCTCCGCCACGATCTGTTTCAGGCGGCGGTTTTCCTCCTCGAGCTGGCGAAGCCGCTTGGCCTCGCTTACCTCCATGCCCCCGAACTTCTTCTTCCACCGGTAGTAAGTCGTCTCGGTGATGCCGTGCTGACGACAGACCTCTTTCACCGCCATACCGGCCTCGGCCGACTTCAGCACGCCGATGATCTGCTCTTCGCTGAAACGCTTCTTTCGCATCGCGTCCTCCGGGCTTTTGCCCTGGCGAGGACTAACACTCTAGCTGGGCCGAGTTTCGGGGAAGGGCGCAGTCTAACAACAGCATGCAGCGGGCGGCGTTGGGTGCCGCCGCTGCTGCTGGGTGTTAGGCGCAGTGAAAGAGGTCCCAATGCCAAGTCCTCTGGTTCTTGTTCCCACTCTCCTCGCACTTCAGTTCGCGATATTCGGTTGGCGCATCGCCCGTGAGATCTCAGTCGGAGACGAAGGGCGAAGAACGTGGCTCTTCCTGTCCGACTACCTCAACTTCGGTTCAATGCTAGCCGTCGTAGTGGTCTGCATCGTCATGCCTATCAGTAGTGGCGCGTTCTCTCGGCTTTCAAAGGCGGTCTTGGCTGGTTCATATGTGTTTGTTGCATTTACACCGCTAGTCATCGCCGGGCACTATCGCCTATTCTCGAAGCTCGGCCGCTCCATCTATTCTCAGCAGAATCGCCCCGTTCCTTGGCTTACTGGCCAAGAGGCAGTGATCTCGGTTGTGGCTCTCGGCACATCGGCCTTCACAATCTGTGCAATCTATGGCCGCTAGTGCCCTTAATAAGGGTGCTCCGACAGGGTGCCAGGTGATTGGCAATTCACTGCAAGCACGACGGTTAATATTCTTGAGGTACCTTTTCTCGCCTTACGCGCCGCGCCGCGAAAGAGTGCCAGCCGATTCGTAAGATGTTGCCTACAGGCCGGTTCTCACTCGGGTGGCCTCCAGACCACCCACTACTGAGTGAGCGACCGGACCGCGTTCGGTCCCGGGGCGCGTTTCCGTCGCCGGCCTGCCGGCACCGCGAGGTGCGGGTAGGCGGGCTCAGGGCGTGGGCGAGGTCGCCGACCAGCGTGACGTGTCGCCGGATTCGAAATCGTCGCGGAACAGGTCGTCGTATCGCCGGGCCTGGATACTTCGATCCGCGCTGTCGGTACCGGCGGAGGACCCGCTCTGCCAGGCGACCACGAAGTTCCCTTGGCGGTCCAGGGCCACCGCTGCTTCGTCCTGGTTCCCGGAGGTCACCGTGTTGACCTGAAACTGGTCGCCGAGCGGTGAGCCATCCGCCAGGAACCGGCGGGCCTGGAGGCTGTTGCCCGACGAGTCGGTACCAGCGGACGAGCCGCTCCGCCAGGCAACCACGAAGTTCCCCTTGCTGTCCATTCGGATCGAGCTGAGAACTTGGTTCCCGGAGGTAACCGCGTTGACCTGGAACTGGTCACCCACCTGGGCGCCGGCCGAGTCGTAGCGCTGCGCTTGCACGCTGTAACCGCTGGTGTCCGTGCCGTAGGAGGAACCGCTGTGCCACGAGACGACGAAATTGCCGGAGCCGTTCATGGCGACCGACGGGAAGTACTGACCCGAGGTGGTCAGGGAGTTGACCTGGAACTCATCGCCCACCTTGGCACCGATCGAGGAGTAGCGCTGTCCATGGATGCTCCATGCACTCGTATCGCCGCCGTTCGAGCCCGCGCCGTCCCACACGATCACGAAGTCTCCGGCGTCGTCCATTCCCACGCTGGTCCAATACTGGTCGCCGGTGGTGTAGGTGTTGACCTGGAAGTCGTCGCCGATCGGCGATCCGTTCGTGTCGAAGCGGCGGGCTCGGATGCTCCTTCCGCTCTGGTCGGTGCCGTCCGATTCGTCGCTGGGCCAAGCGATGACCGAAGCGCCGTCCGGATCCATGGCGATCGCGGGCCGGAACTGATATCCGGTGACGTAGGTGTTGACCTGGAAATCGTCACCGATGGGCGATCCGTTCGCGTCGAAGCGGCGCGCCTGGATGCTCGTGTAGCTCGAGTCGCCACCACCTGACGTTCCGCTCTGCCAGGCGACGATGAAGCGGCCTTGCGAATCGGCCGCCACGGCCGCGAGGTACTGAAAGCCGGTCGTCCAGGAATCGACCTGAAACTGGCTTCCCAGAGGACTTCCGTGGGCGTCATAGCGTTGGGCCTCGATGCCCGCACCGTCTATGTCGTTTCCGGAATAGTTGTGGTCGTCCCAGGTCACGACGAAGTCGCCGCGGCCGTCCACGGCGACCGCGGGATCGTACTGGCCATTCGTGGTGTAGGTGTTCACCTGGAACTGGTCGCCGTCGGGAGAGACCTGAGCCGGCGCGGAGGAGGCTCCGGCGAACAGGAGCATCGCGGCCGTGGCAGCGAGGGCTCCTCCGATGTGGCCCTTCGGGCCCCTCAAGATCGGCCCAAGCTCTGCCCGCGCGAGTTGTCTCATCTGGCACACTCCATTTGGGAACGGAACGGAGTCTATCGAATTTCTTCCGGCCATTCGGGTGGCACCTTGTCGCACCGGAAGTGCGCGCCTCCCACCGAGCGGGCGGACCGCATTGGGTCCCGGGGCGCGTTTCCGTCGCCGGCTTGCCGGCTCCGCGAGGTGCCGGTAGGCGGGCTCAGGGCGTGGGCGAGGTCACCGACCAGCGTGACGTGTCGCCGGATTCGAAATCGTCGCGGAACAGGTTGTCGTATCGCCGGGCCTGGACGCTGTTGTACGAGCTGTCGGTGTCGCCGGAGGAATGGCTCTGCCAGGCGACCACGAAGTCTCCTTCTGGGTCCAGGGCCACCGCCGCTGCTTCCTGGTTCCCGGAGGTCACCGTGTTGACCTGAAACTGGTCGCCGAGCGGCGAGCCATCCGCCAGGAACCGGCGGGCCTGGATGCTCCTCAACGAGCTGTCGGTGTCGCCGGAGAACTGGCTCTGCCAGGCGACCACGAAGCTTCCCTCGCTGTCCATGCGGATCGAGCTGTAGTCCTGGTAGCCGGAGGTGAACGAGTTGACCTGGAACTGGTCACCCACCTGGGCGCCAGCCGAGTCGTAGCGTTGCGCCTGCACGCTGGAACTGGAGGTGTCCGTGCCGTAGGAGGAACCGCTGTTCCACGAGACGACGAAATCGCCGGAGCCGTTCATGGCGACCGACGGGGTGTCCTGACTCGCGGTGGTCAGAGAGTTGACCTGGAACTCACCGCCCGACCTTGGCTCCGGTCGAGTAGTAGCGCTGCCCATGGATGCTCCGAGCGCTCGTATCGCCGCCGTTCGAGCCCTCGCTGTCCCACACGATCACGAAGTCTCCGGCGTCGTCCATTCCCACGCTGGTCCAATACTGGGTGCCGGTCGTGTAGGTGTTGACCTGGAAGTCGTCGCCGATCGGCGATCCGTTCGTGTCGAAGCGGCGGGCTCGGATGCTCCTTCCGCTCTGGTCGGTGCCGTCCGAACCGTCGCTGTTCCAGACGATGACCGAGGCACCGTCCGAATCCATGGCGATCGCGGGCAAGAACTGTTCTCCGGTGATGTAGGTGTTGACCTGGAAATCGTCACCGATGGGCGATCCGTTCGCGTCGAAGCGGCGCGCCTGGATGCTCGCGTCGCCCGTGTCGTCACCACCTGACGTCTCGCTCACCCAGGCGACGATGAAGCGGCCTTGCGAATCGGCCGCCACGGCCGAGAGGTACTGAAAGCCGGTCGTCCAGGAATCGACCTGAAACTGGCTTCCCAGAGGACTTCCGTGGGCGTCGTAGCGCTGGGCCCCGATGCCCGCACCGTCCATGTCGTTTCCGGAATAGTTGAGGTCGTCCCAGGTCACGACGAAGTCGCCGCGGCCGTCCACGGCGACCGCGGGATCGTACTGGCCGTTCGTGGTGTAGGTGTTCACCTGGAACTGGTCGCCGTCGGGAGAGACCTGAGCCGGCGCGGAGGAGGCTCCGGCGAACAGGAGCATCGCGGCCGTGGCAGCGAGGGCTCCTCCGATGTGGCCATTCGGGCCCCTGAAGATCGGCCCAAGCTCCGCCCGCGCGAGTCGTCTCATCCGCCGCACTCCTTTCGGGAACGGAACGGAGTCTATCGAATCTCTTCCGGCCATTCGGGTGGCACCTTGTCGCGAAACGCCTGGAAGAGGGTGGCGAGCCCGACCTGGCAGGAGTGGTTCTTGCCGTCACCGGCTACCTCGACTGGATCAACCGCGTGCAGAAGTACGTGGTGTCCGACACCCTCACCGAGGCGGACATCACCTGGAACCCCACCACCATCCTGCGCGGCAAAGCGTTCGTTCAGGCGAAAGGGTGCCAGGCGATTGGCAACTCACTGCAAACACGATGGTTGCTATTCGGGCGGCAACCTTTCGGGCGCGGGGGGTCTTGCGAGGGGCGCGGGGCCGGCGCGGGCAATCGCGGACGGAGTGGCGCCGAAGTGGTCGCGGAACGCCCTCGAGAAGTGCGAGACGGCGCGGAAGCCGGTCGCGTAGGCGACCTCCGATACGTTGCCCGCCCGCGCACGCAAGAGCTGTTCCGCGCGCTCCAGACGCAGCCGGCGTAGCAGCGCCGAGGGTGTTTCGCCCGTCAGGTCGCGGAGGCGGCGGAAGAGGGACGTGCGGTCGCAGGCGAGGCGTCGCGCCAGCTCTTCGACGCCGAGATCGGGATCGTCCAGGCTCTCGTCCGCGATCCTCACCAGACGGTGCAGAAAGGTGGCGTCGGCCGGCTCGGCATCGGCCGCCGGAGGCAGGTGAAGGAGAGATCCCGGCCCCGGCGCCCTGGTGGCGACCGACGCGGCCGGCGCACTCCACTGCCGGCGGCGCGCCAGCAGGTTCTGGATGCGGCTCAGCAACTCGCGGCGCAGGAACGGCTTCGTCAGGTAGTCGTCGACGCCCGCCTCCAGGGCCTCGACCCGCACCTCGTCCGCACCGCGGGCGGTGAGCAGCACGAACGGCACGAAGTCGAGCTCCGGGTCGCGCCGGAACGCCGCGGCCACCGCGATCCCGTCGACTTTCGGCATCATGATGTCGCACACCACAACATCGGGGACCAGTGCCCGGGCCCGGACGAGCGCCTCCTCCCCGTCGCCCGCGACGACCACGCGGTAGTCCGCCTCGAGCGTACGCCGCACATAGTCGCGCATGTCGCGTTCGTCGTCGACGACAAGGACGAGCGGCCGTTCGTCGTCGGCCGGAGTCTCCTCCGGATCCGCCGACGCGCCTCCGGGCGCGATCGTCGGCTCGCCGGCCGGATGGACGGGCGCCGCCTCCGCGGGACCGGCCGACGGCGCCTCGCTCGACGGCGACGCGGAAAGGACGGGCAGGAGGATGCGGAACGTGGTGCCCTGCCCCTCCACGCTCTCCACCTCGAGAGAGCCGCCGTGCAGCCGCGCGATCTCCCGCGTCTGCGCGAGACCGATCCCTGTCCCGCCGCCACGGCGCACCTCCTTCGACCCCGCGCCGGCAGCCGCCGGGCCGCTCTCCGGAGCCAAGCGCTCCGCCTCGTCCCCGGCCCGCTGGAAGCGGAGGAAGATCCGCTCGAGATGGGCTGGCGCGATCCCCGGCCCGGTGTCGCGCACCGAGATCTCGAAACGCGCCTCCGGGCTGCCGTCCGCTTCCGCCTCCTCCCCGCGCCTCGCGAGACGGACCTCGATCTGTCCGCCGGCCGGCGTCCACTGCAGCGCGTTGAGGATCAGATTGTCGACCGCGCGCCCCAGGCGATCGTGGTCGAAGGCCGCGGATGCGCCGGATCCCGAGAGCTCCGGCGCGATCTCGAGCCGCAGCTCGACACCGTCGTGCCGGGCGAGCGCGGCGAAGGCCTCGACGCGCTCGCGCAGGAACGGCGCCAGGGCACGGCGCTCGCGGGCGAGGCGGACCTGGCCGGCCTCCATGCGCGCCAGGTCGAGGATCTGGTTGATCAGGTCGAGCAGCCGGCGCGCGTTGCGCAGCGCCAGCTCCACCTCCTCGCGGGCGGATGCGTCGAGCGTGCCGCGCGCGCCGTCGAGTAGATCCTGGAGGGGTCCGATGGCGAGCGTCAGCGGGGTGCGGAACTCGTGCGAAACGTCGGTGAAGAGATCCGACTTCACCCGATCCAGCCGCCGCAGGCGCTCCGCCTGGTCGCGCACCACCGCCGTGCGCTCGCGCACGATCGCCTCCAGCTGCCGCCGCCGCCGGCGCTGCGCGCGCTCGCGCCAGAGAGCGATCGCGCCGAGCAGCGCGAGCCCCGCGACGACCAGCAGGGCCCGGAACCATCCGGTCTCCCAGACCAGGGGCAGGACCACGATCGAGGTCGAGGCGCGGCTCGACGCGAGCAGACCCGGAACGCCCAGGGTCTCCACCTCGAAGCGGTAGGTGCCGGCCGGGATACCGGTGAAGAAGGCCTCGCGCCTCTTGCCCGCTTCCGACCACCGGTCGTCGAAGCCGGCGAGGCGGTAGCGAAAACGGGCCCATCGCGCGGTCGACGGAGCCGGCGCCGTGAAGAGCACCGAGAAGGTGCGCTGGTCCGCCGCCAGGGTCAGCGGGTCCGCCGGCGCATGCAGCGTCTGTCCCACCCGGATCGCCTCGATCCGGGCCTTGCTGACCGCCTTTCCCGCAGGGAGCAGTGCCGCGGGCTCGACCACCGCCACGCCGTTCTGGGTGGCGAACCAGAGACGGCCGTCGCCGGTGCGCATCCCGGCGTCGCCGGTGCCGCCGTTGGCCTCCGCGTCGCGCATGCCGTCGACCTCGTCGAAACGGATCGCGCGCACTCGGGCTCGGCGCCCTGCCGCCACTTCGTCGAGATCCTGCTTCTCCACCCGGAAGAGGCCGCGGTTGCTGCTCAACCAGAGCGACCCGTCGTCACCCTCGAGCACCGCGTGGACGACCGTGGTCGGGATCCCCTGCTCCGGCCCGAAGGCGAAGACCGACGGCTTCTCCCGATTCGTCCGCGGGTCCACCCGCAGCAGTCCCGCGTCGTCGGTCCCGACCCAGAGGACACCGTCCGCGTCGAGCGTGAGGCTGCGCATCAGGTCGGTCGGCAGGCCCTCGCGGCGGCCGAAGCGTTGCCAGCGTACGCCGTCGAAGCGGGCCAGACCTTCCGTGCCGGCGACCCAGAGCCCGCCGCCGGGGGTCCAGAGCAGGTCGCGCACATCGCCGAGCGCCCGCCCGTCCGACGGCAGCGAGCGCCAGATCGCGCCCTCGGCGCTCAGGTCCCGGCGGACGAGACCGTCCGCGGTCCCGGCCCAGATCCGGCCGCGATCGTCCTCGGCGAAGGAGTTGACGCGCACCCGTGGCGCGCCCGGCTCGGCGACGCGCGCGAGCCGATCTCCAGCCAAACGGTACACACCGCCGAGGAGACCGACCCAGAGCGTCCCCCGATCGTCTTCGAAGAAGCTCCGGCCGAAGGCCGGCCCGCCGTCGCCCGTAGAGGTCGAAATCCGCGTCCAGCCGGACGCCGCGTGGCGCCAGACTCCGGCCCCCTGCGCGCCCACCCACAGGGTCCCGCTGCGATCCGCGAACACCCCGTAGACGTTCAGCGGGTCCACCCCTTCGGGCCCCTCGAGCATGTGCACCGCGGCCGGGCTCAGGGCGTAGAGCCCGGCCCGGGAGGTGGCCACCCAGATCGTCCCTTCGCGGTCGAGAGCGAGGGCCGAGGCATCCGCGCCGTTGGCCACCCGCAGCACGACCCGGTTGTCGAGCCGCACCGTCGGTCCGAGCGCGGTCCAGCGGCCCGACTTCCGGTCCTCGAGCGCGAAGCCCGGCCGCAGGGTGAACGAACGGCTCTCGGCGTCGGCAGCTTCGAGGCTCCGGCCATCGCTGCGCAGCAGTCGATCGCCGTTGAGCAGGAAGCTCGTGCCCCACGGCGTCTCGGCGCGGACGCTCGAGCCGAGCAGCCGGACGCGCGGCGCCAGCCCTTGCGGGGCTGTCTCCCAGCCACCGTCGTGTCGTAGCAGCGGCGGCAGTCCCTGGCGGAAGAAGAGGATGCCGCGATCGGTCCGAGCCGCGCCGATGACCGGAGCCGAGGTGAGCCGCCAGTGGAGGGCGCCGCCCTCCCGCCAGCCGATCCCGCGGGAGGTGAGCAGCCAGATGCGTCCGCTACGATCGACGAACAGGTCGAGCAGGTCGCGATCGCGTGGCACGCCTTCGACGCGCCGCAACGCTCCGTTCGCATCGATCTCGTAGAGCGCGTGCCGCGCCAGCGCCCAGAGCCGGCCGGCCCGACGGTGGAGCACCTGGAATGGCCCGTCGGCGGCAGACTCGGGAGCCACTCGCTCGAAGCGTCCTGCCCGCAGCCGGGTGAGGCCGGCGGCGGTGGAGATCCAGATGTCGTCGCCTTCGGGGACGACGGCCACGATCCGCGGACTGTCGAGCGCCGGCTCCTGCGCCGGCCTCAGCGTTACGAAGCGGATGCCGTCGAAGCGCACCAGGCCGTCGTAGGTGCCGATCCAGAGGTAGCCGTCGGCGCCCTGCGCGACGCCGGTCAGCTCGGCGACCGGCAGCCCTTCCGCCGTGGTCCAGTGCCGCTGCACCCAGCGCCGTGCGGAGAAGCTCGGGGAGGTCGGGGACCGCCTGCGGTAGGGCCGCCTCGGTTGTGCTCAGCGTCAGGAGGAACGACACCAGCAGGCGGACCCATCCGGCCCCGCGCCGAGCCGCGCGGTCGTGCCTTGCCGGCGACCCGTCGGAGCCGACCGGATTGCGGACAAGGCGGTCGAGCGGCACGGCCCGAGTCTACGCCGGCCGCTCCCGCCTTCCCGATCCCGGTCGTCCGCAGCGTCGCCGCGATGGCCGGCCATCTGCCGCCCGCTCTAGGGCGCGACCGGACTCCAGGCGCTGGTGTCGCCGCTCTCGAAGCCGTCTTCGAACACCACCTGATAGCCGTCCGATTCGTACGCGCCGATGTCGCAGAGCGCATCGCCGCGCACGTAGTTGCGCTGATCGACGCCCCCGGCCCCGTACTCCGTCGGGCCGGACGGAGTGGCGCAGACCGTCGCGTCGCCGCTGCCGATCGCCGGGGAGGATGGATCCAGCGCATAGGTGAAGCTGCGTCCGCCGTTGTCCGCGAGCGGCAGGAGCAGTGGATCCGAGGTGAGGTTGGTCGATCCCGCGCCGAACTGCCCGCCGGCGCAGGCGGCGCCGACGGCGCCGTCCTCGATGATGCTGTTCTCGATCGTGCACGCCGAGGCGGTACCGTCCACGGAGTATTGGCCGTTCCACGAGATGACGTTCGTGAAGTAGACGTGACTGGAGGTCCCGCCACTCTCGGCGAGGTACTCGATCGCGGGCGCGCTGGTGTTGTCGGCGAGGGTGCAGTTGACGAACCGCGGGTCGCTGGCTCCATTCTGGTAGTAGATGGCGAGCACGCCCGGGTCGTTGGCCGAGAAGGTGACGTTGGTGAACAGCGGGCTCGCGATGCCCGCATAGGCGCCGATGTAGATCGCGCCGCCGACACCCTGCGCACTGTTGTCGATGAACGTCGCGCGTTCGAAGGTCGCGTTCCCGGATCCGCTCTGTGCGTCGTCGTAGAAAGCGCCACCTTCGGATTGCGAGGTGTTGCCCTCGAATCGGACGTCGGTGAAGGCGGGATGGCCGTCGCCTTGGGCCGCCTCGTTGAAGTACGCGCCGCCGCCCCAGCCGACGCCCGAGGCCGATGTCGCGGCGTTGTTCAGGAAATCGACGTCCTCGAAGGTGGGAGCGCTGGTTCCTTGAGCGGACTCGGCAAGGACGGCTCCCCCTGAACCCGCCCGATTGCTCTCGAAGCTCACCGCCGTCAGCTTCGGAGCGCTCTCGCCGGAGTTAACGCTGATCAGGTCGATCGCGCCGCCGCCCACCGTCGCCCGGTTGCCGACGAAGCGCAGATTCTCGAGCTTCGGGCTGCACGCGTTGCCCGACCCGCCGCCGTCGCAGGAGAGGCCGCCGCCGTACTCGACGTCCAGAGTGGCGCCGGTGGCGTCGCCCCCCGTGATGGTGAAGCCATCGAGCACCGTGGCGTTGGTGATCTTGGTCGGGTTCCCGACCAGGGTGACGACGTGGTAGGCGTTGGTGCCCACGATGTCGTCCGGAGTTTCGTCGACGTGGTTGCCGTCCGTGTTGACGTCGTCGCCGTCGATGTCGCCCGTGAGGATCGTCGACGCCGGGTCGGTGGCGCGTTGGGAGCGCAGGGTCTCCGTCCCGAGGAACCCGCCGTAGACCTGGACTCCTTCCTTGATCTTGAAGGTCCCGGTCACGGTCCCGCGATGGTAGACACCCTGCTCGACCCAGATCTCGTCTCCCGAGCTCGCAGCGGTGTTCACGGCGTAGGCGAGCCGGCAGGCGGTTCCAGGGTCCCAGCTCGAGCAGTCTCCGGTGCTGACGCCGCCGCTCGGGACGACGCGCAGGATCGCCGCCAGGAGGACCGCCGGGATCGCGAGGGGAAGGGCGACTGCGAGGGCGAGGGGCAAGGTCCGTGGTCGAGTCGGCATGGGGCGCTCCCGGTCGGTTTCCTGGGGTACGTCTTGCTTTCGCATGGCCGGCTCCGATGGTCAAGGACTCCTTCCTCGAAGGGAATGACCCGATGTTGCGAATGTTTTCCCCCAGGTTGCCGTAAAGGAACATGAGTGCGTGCAGGTGGCGCGCGATGGTGTGCATAAGGGTGTCGTAAGGCCATAAGGATGCGTAAGGCGTCAGCGTGCCGCAGCAGCAAGGGTGTCAGCCGATTCGTAATTCATTGCAAACACAATGGTTACCATTCAGCATATGGGTGCCACCCAAATAGCAGAGATCGCGGACAGGTCCGTGGAGATTTCGCCAAAACAGGGCGCGCAGAGATACCCTTTCTAACTGCGGAGATCGAAACTCGGCTTTCCGAGCGACTGCAGTGGCCGGAAGTCAGTTCTCCCCTCCGAAGCCATGTATTCGCAAGGTCACGTCGGTGCCGCCCTCGGGGGCGGGCGATGTTCGCCTCGCCCGACTCGGCACGGGGCTCAGGACTTCCTTGGATCTATGTGGCGAGTTCGATTTCTCTGAAAGGAAGGGCCGGCGGGAAGCTTCCTCGTGGAAAGAGCGCTCCGACCTCGCCAGCGCGGAGCTGCTCAGAGGCACGCCGGAATGCCGCGAGGAAGAGCGCGTAGGCCTCGCGAAACTCTTTCCGGATCTGCCGTGAGACCGTGTGGACGAGCGGTGCGGGCCCCTTCTCGACGCGGTTCGGCTCGAAGTGGGGATCCTGGCGTAGGACAAAAGCCCGACCGGCGACCGGCTTGCCGGTGTCCCGGGCGCGGAGGTCGGCATCGGTCTCGATGTCCTCGACGATCTCGGCGACTCGCGCCCGATACTGCTCGCTCCCGATTCTCGCCCAGCAAGGAATGGGTGCGAGCTCGAGCGACTCCTCCTCGACGAAGTCCTCGGGCTGCAGCTGGATCCCCTTGCGGCCGGCCATGTATTCGAGCGTGTGGTTGATCCAACGGCCGCGAACAGGATCGCCCGATAGAAGGTAGGAAGCGCTGTGGGCACCCGGCCAGTCTCGCGGCGAGCGGACCAGGCCTTCCTTCGCACCGTGGCTGAGGACGTAGCGCAGGCGGGCGACCTGAGAGCCTTCCTCGTTCGAGACGAGAATCGCCTGGTAGCGGCGTCCCCAGAACTTCTCTCGCCAGCGGATGAGACGGCCAGCCTCGCGGGCGAGGTTGGAGTTGAGATATCCCATAAAGGCCGCGAGGCGCTGGGCATCGGAAACTGAGAGAAGAATGTGAAAGTGGTTGGAGAGAAAGGCAAAGGCATGGATCTCGACCGGATAGAGCCGTGCGGCACGCGCGAGGATGCCCAGAGTGAGATCCCGCAAGATGGGGCTGGGCCGCAGGAGGAGACGCCCTTGCACCGTGCGGCAGGTGACCTCGACGAGAGAGCCGGCAGGCACAAAGCGGATTCTCCGTGACATCGCGACTTCAAAGGACGGATGCCAACGACTCAATCTGACGATATTCGGCTGGCACGCTTCTCGGCGCTCTGGTACGTCGACGCCGATTCCGACACCTATGGCGATCTCTTCGATGATGGACAGCTCCCCGGCTGCCCGGCGCCCGATGGCGTCGTCCAGAACCATTCGGACTGTGACGACGCCGATTCGTCCATCCATCCAGGTGCAATAGAAATCTGCGACGGCGCCGACAACGACTGCGACGGCGACATCGACGCCGCCGACCTCGGCCTCGTCACGGTGAGCTGCGAGAACCAGAACGGCGTCTGCTCCGATGCCCAGAAGCCGGCCGCGCTCTGCTCGGGAGGCACCTGGGGAACTTGTACCGCTAGCGACTACGCGCTCCACTCCGCGAGCTACGAAGACAACGAGACCTCTTGCGACGGCCTCGACAACGACTGCGACAACCTGGTCGACGAGGGCTGCGCCTGATTCGCCCGGCGAGAAGGAGTCGGCCTATTGCCGCCGGCCAGGGTCGGCGGCCTCTCGAGCGTTAGCCCTTCACCAGCTCGACGCGGCGATTCTTGGCTCTGCCTTCGGCGGTGTCGTTGCCCGCGATCGGCTGGTCGGCGCCGTGGCCGCTCGAGCGCAGGCGGGTGGCGGAAATGCCCGACTTGACCAGTGCCGCGACCACCGCCGCGGCACGGCTCTGCGACAGCGCCAGGTTCGCCTGCTGGGTGCCGATGTTGTCGGTGTGGCCTTCGACCGATAGCCGGAGCGCCGGGTTGTCCTGGAGAAGCTTCTCCACCTCTTTCAGCACCGGCGTCGCGTCGGGGCGCAGCGTCGCCTTCGCGAAGTCGAAGTGGATGTAGAGAGCGACGTGGCCGTCCTTGTCGAGCGCCGCCTTCAAGGCGTCGGCCTTGGGCGGCTCGATGCTGGCTTGGAAGGCCTTCTCTTCGATCACGCTCACGTCGTACGAGCCGCCGCCGCTGTCGACGTGAACCCAGACCGGCCGGTCGTTCGCTTCCAGGCGCGCGTACACGTTGGAGTCGTCGCGCTGCAGGATCTGTGCGCCGAGCGCCTGCAACGCCATCTGGTAGTTCTCGAGGATCTCGAGGTCGCTGCTCGCCTTCGCTCCATCGCGCAGCGTATAGGTCACGACGTCTTTCGCGCCTTGCACCATCACCGTCCGGGTGTCCTCCTCGTCGGGGACGACGAATTCGAGCTGATCGAAATTCTTCTTGTCCGGAAGCTCCAGCTTCGTAATTCGGCATGTGGCCGAACAACGGGTCGTCGTTCCCGGACGGCGCCGTGAGAACCAGCTTCGGCGGGTGCTGGTCGACCACGGCGATGTCGATCTCACCGCCGCCGGCGTCGACGTGCATCCAGGTCGCCTGGCCATCGCGGACCAGCTTCGCGTACAGGTTGACGCTGTCCTTGAACAGGATCTGCGCGCCGAGCTTCTCGCATTGCTGCTGATAGTTCATCAGCACCTCGAGCTCGGATAGCTCCTCGGTTCCATCTTTGGGTCCATACGACTGCCGGCACGAGGTTCCCGCGATCGTCAACTCCTCGGTGTCGTCGCCCTTGGGCACGACGAAGTGGGCGCTGTCGTACGCGTACCGCTCGGGCTGATCGTTCAGCGCGTGATAGGTGGGCAGGTGACCGAGCGGTGCGCAGTCGGTGCCCTGGGCGTGCGCGCAGACCGCGACTCCCACGGCGAGGCAGAATCCCAGGAACGGCTTCCATCGACTCATCTCTGCTTCCTCGCGATTGCCGTCATTCCCGCCATGGCTGGGTACGCGGCGTGCGGATGCACCGCAGCCGTGATCGGACGGGTCGGGCAAAGACCCCGTTCGAGTCCGGCGCGCTCCACCGGTCGGTTCGCGCGTACTTGGGAATTTCGACTGTAGGCAGCGTGCCGGTGGCGGCGCCTCCGCGGGCAACGACATCGATCGGTCGCCCTCGGAGGGTCGCGGCGCTGCGTCATGGACCTATTGTAATCCTGGCCGATTCCCGTCGACGCGTTTCCTCGTCTCGCCGAGAAGGTGCCTGCCGATTCGTAAGATATTGCGAACACGTCGATTGTCACTCGGGTGGCACGTCCGAAGGGGCGCCAGCCGGGTGGCAAGTCACTGAACCTACGGAAGTGGCTAATCGGCTGGCACTTCTCCCCTATCTGATCTGGGAGCCGCGGAGGGTGCGACGCATGGGATGCTTGCGGGCCGCGGGCTCACCGTAGAGGACCGGGATCGGCCCTCTCTCGTACGACCAGGAGACATCATGAAGACGCTCATCACGGAATTCATCAGCCTAGACGGCGTCGTTCAGGCTCCCGGGGGAGCGAGCGAGGATACCGACGGCGGGTTTCGGCATGGCGGGTGGTCGATGAGGTACTTCGACCCGGAGGTCATGGGCGGCACGTTCAGCGAGCTCGCCGCCAGCAGTGACGCGCTGCTGCAGGGACGCCGCACCTATCAGGTCTCGGCCGGCGCCTGGCCCGGTCGCTCCGGGGACCCCTTCGCCGACTGGATCAACCGCGTGCAGAAGTACGTGGTGTCCGACACCCTCACCGAGGCGGACATCACCTGGAACCCCACCACCATCCTGCGCGGCAAAGCGTTCGTTCAGGCCGTGTCCGACCTGCGGGCACGGCCGGGGGGCTACATCTATGTCTACGGCAGCGCGACCATGGTGCGGGCGCTGCTCGCCGCCGACCTCGTCGACGAGCTGTTGCTGACGATTGAGCCCATCATCCTCGGCGGCGGGAAGACGATCTTCTCCAACGACGGCAGAGCGATCCCGTTCACCCTCGCGTCCACGGCCCGAGCCAGCACCGGCGCGCAGGTCTGCCGCTACGTGCGCGCCAGCTAGCCCCCTATCATCCGCCGTATCGCCAGCTCGAGGCGCGCGGCCGCTAGAATGCCCGGGAGCGTCCGTCTCGCGGGCGCGATTTCGCGGGAGAGCCCCATGAGCAGCGATCGGACCGAGGGTGGCGAGGACTTCGCGGCCCTGCTCGAAGCCTTCGAACGGAAACAGGGCGGGCTCGACCGAGCCCTCCCCAAGGTCGGCGACGCCGTGACGTCGCGGGTGGTCGGGTTCGGCGGCGAGTCCGTCTTCGTCGATCTCGGCGGCAAGGCCGAGGGGGTCATTCCGCTCACCCAGGTCACCGACCACGAGGGCGCGCGCACCGTCGAGGTCGGCGACGAGGTGCAGGGCGTCGTGGCCTCGGTGGTCGACGACGTGGTCACGCTGCGGGTCGGCGCCGGGCGCGGGGCGGCGGCGCCGGAAGAGCTCCTCCAGGCGCACGAGCACGGCCTGCCGGTCGAAGGCACCGTGCAGGCCGTGGTCAAGGGGGGCGTCGAAGTCACCGTCGGCGGCGTGCGCGGCTTCTGCCCGATCTCCCAGCTCGACAGCCGCTACGTCGAAGACGCCAACGCCTTCGTCGGCCAGCGGCTCAGCTTCCGCATCATCCGCTACGAGCCGGCGCGCGGGCGCCACGCCAACCTCGTGCTGTCGCGTCGCACCCTGCTCGAAGAGGAAGAGCGCGCCCGCGTCGAGCAGGCACGGGCCCGCCTCGAAGTCGGCAAGCGGGTGCGCGGCACCGTGCGCTCGCTGGTCAGCTACGGCGCCTTCGTCGATCTCGGCGGCATCGAGGGCCTCCTCCACGTCTCCGAGCTCGGCTACGGGCGCGTCGAGCATCCGAACGAAGTGCTCGAGGTGGGGCAGGAGATCGACGTCGAGGTGCTCAAGATCGAGCCGCCGGACGACAAGGGGCGCCAGCGCATCTCGCTCTCCCGGCGCGCCCTGCTGGTGGATCCCTGGGACGAGACAGCGGCCCGGCTCACTCCCGGCAGCCGGCACCACGGACGGGTCGCCCGCCTCGAGAGCTTCGGCGCCTTCGTCGAGCTGGCGCCCGGCGTCGACGGCCTGCTCCACATCTCGGAGCTCGCCGCCCCCGGAGAGCGGGAGCTCAAGCACCCGCGCGAGCGCCTGCAGATCGGCGAGTCGATCGACGTGCGCGTGCTCGACCTCGATCGCGCGAGCCGCCGCATCTCGCTCGCCCTCGTGCGCGCCGATGCAGAGACCGAGACCGAGCAGGAAGCGGAGGCCACCGCGCCCGGCCGGTCGCGTCCGGCTGCAGAAGAAGGCTTCGGCTCACTCGGCGACTTCTTCCGCGCCGGCCGCGAAGACCCGTCGTGAGGGCGGCCCGACTGTCGGCTCGTTCGTCAGGCGAGGGATTCGAGAGTGAAACGCACCGCGCCCGCCGTGCGCGAGCTCGTCGTCCACACCGGCCTGCGCCACGGCTTTCTCTTCAAGCTGCTCGAGGTCTGGGTGAAGCCGGTCACCGAGTGGGCGCGCAGCGGCGAGCTGAGCGCAGGCGACAGTCCGGCTCAATGAGAGAATCGGTGACGTGAGTCCGGAAGTGCGGCACGCCCCCCTCGAAGAGCTTCTGACCGAGCTCGACCAGATCCTCGCGGCGCCGCGTGACGAGGGGCGGCTCGAGATGATCGTGGGGCGTCCCGCCGTCGACGAGCGCGAGACCATCGACGAAGGCGAGCTCGATCCCGAAGTGGGCCTGGTAGGCGACAACTGGCGGCAACGGACCAGCGCCAATGCCGGCGGCCGGCCGATCAGCCCCGACACCCAGATCACCCTCATGAACGCACGGGTGATCTCGCGCCTCGCGGGGAGCCGGGAGCGCTGGGCGCTGGCCGGAGACCAGCTCTTCGTCGATTTCGACCTGAGCGCCGACAACCTGCCGCCGGGCACCCGCCTGCGGATCGGCGAAGCCGAGCTCGAGATCACCGCCGTGCCCCACGCCGGCTGCCGGAAATTCGTGGCCCGGTTCGGCGGTGGCGCCCTCGAGCTCGTCAACGCGCGCGAGCGCCGCCCGCTCCGCCTGCGCGGCGTCTATGCCCGGGTCGCGCAGCCCGGCACGATTCGGGTCGGCGACCGGATCCGCAAGGGATGACCTGCTCGACTCGGAAAGCAGGAGAGCTGTCGTGACGACCGACGGAAACGATCTCGCCCGGGATCGAGCCCTCTCGCTCGCCGGCTTTCTCCTGGCGGTTCTCGGCCTGCTCGGACTCCTCTACACCCGCCAGATTTTCGCAACCGGGCCGATTTCCATCGTCCTGCAAGGCCTCGCTCTCGCGCTCATGGTCTGGGCTCGCGTCACCTTCGGCATGCGCAGCTTCCACGCCGGAGCCAATCCGACGGAAGGCGGTCTGGTGGCCTCCGGTCCCTACCGCTGGTGGCGCCACCCCATCTATGCGGCGGTGCTCCTGTTCGCCTGGGTGGGCGTCTCGGTCCATCTCTCGCCGTTGTCGGCCGCCCTCGGCGGCTTGGTGACCCTCGGGCTAGGAGTCCGTATGTCTCTGGAAGAAAAGCTCTTACAACGACGGTATCCCGAATACGCGGCCTATGCGGCCCACACGCGGCGGGTCTTGCCCTTCTTCTTCTAGATCCCCGCGGGCCCGGGCGCGAAAGGCCGGAAAGAGGATTTCCGGCACATCGGAGCCGAATTGTGATCGAATTCGCTTGGAAGTCGCAGGTGCGGCTTCTGGTATCAGCCTCCGCGAGGGCAGTCTCGCGAAACCGAGTAGATGGGCGCGGTTCGCCGGCTCACTACAAAGGAGCAGGACGAACATGCGCGTTAAAGGTACAGTCAAGTGGTTCAACGAGTCGAAGGGTTTCGGATTCATCACGCGTGAGGACGGAGAGAAGGATTGCTTCGTTCACCACTCCGCAATCTCGGGCGAGGGCTACAAGAACCTCGCCGAGGGCGAAGCGGTCGAGTTCGACGTCGTGCAGGGCGAAAAGGGCCCGGCGGCGCAGAACGTCACCCGACTCTGAGTCTCGGCACCACGTAGACGTCGGCCGGTTCGCCCTCGGGTGAGCCGGCCGTCTTCGTTTTGGACCAACCCCAAAAAGAGGTTCCCCGGTCGTGACCGATCACGCGCAGCGCAAGGAGCTCATCCGCGCCTACAAGGAGAGCCCGCGCCCGATGGGCGTCTACCGCATCCGGAATCGGGTCAGCGGCCGATCCCTGATCGGCACCTCGGTGGACCTGCCCGCGATCCTCAACCGCCATCGCTTCCAGCTCCGCATGGGCAATCACCGCACGCGCGAGCTGCAGGACGACTGGAACCAGCTCGGCGCCGAAGCCTTCACCTTCGAAGTGCTCGACGAGCTCGATCCCCCGAAAGAAGAGAGCCCCGATCCGGCCGCCGAGCTCGAGGTGCTCGATCAGCTCTGGCGCGAGCGCCAGCGCGACGCGGGCGACGCCAGCTACTGAGCCGTCCGCTCAGTGGAAGAGACGGCGCGCGACCTCCATCTGCCGCGCTTCCTCCTTCGGACGGGTGACGATCACCTGGTAGGCGCCCGAACGGACGTAGAGCGAACCGTTCGCCGCCGCCCAGAGGGCTTCGTCGCCGACCCCCTTCACCCAGTGAGAGACCTTCTGGTCGGCCAGGACCTCATCGGCCACCCCGGCGTGTCCAGCCAGCTGAGCCATTTCCTCCGCCGCCGCGTCGGCGGAGTCCGAACGCGACAGCGTGAAGCTCACCGCCTGCTCGCTCATCACGTCGCCGCGCGGAAAGAAGCTGCAATCGGTACCCCAGCTCTCCTGCGAAGTGCGTGCATCGAGCCCGTCGGCCGCCGTCCCCAGAATGGTCGCCGCGTCGGCGACGCCGAAGCCGGCGCAGTTCGCGAGATCGAGACCACCCGAGCCGCCGGCCGGCGCCGCGGCGGTCTGCCCGGTCCCCTTGTCCGGCGAAGTTCCCGAGACTTCGGCCCCCCCTCCTCCGGAGCCACCGCAAGCGAAAGCCGCAGCCAGCAGCCCGAGTCCGAAAGTGGTGCCCGTGACCAGACGGGCGGCGGTACGAATCGTCAGTTCGCGCATGGCGCCTCCTCCCTTCCCGCGGGAATGCGACCGGAGCTTGACCCACCGACGCACCTGCAGCAAGGACTCGTTTCACTGCGCGGGGCGCTCCCACCCTCGAGGGTGTGGAGGCTTGGCGGCCGCGTCTCTACACTGCCCCGAGCACCGCGCCCGGCACCGGTTCGCGGGTCGCGCGCGGCATTCGACATCGCTTGCTTCGACGCCTCTCCGGGAGGAGCGCGCGCCCATGAATTATCCCTTCTGGGATGCCGCGGTGGGCTACGGCCCGCTGATGGCCTCCATCGCCATCCTGCACGTCTTCATCTCGCACTTCGCGATCGGCGGCGGTCTCTACCTGGTCGTCCAGGAACACTTGGCGCGCCGCCGTGGTGATGCCGAGCAGATCGACTACCTGATCGATCTCTCGCGCTTCTTCCTGCTGACCACCCTGGTGCTCGGCGCCCTGACCGGAGTCGGCATCTGGTTCGTGATCGGGCTGCTCAATCCCGGTGCCACCGAGCTGCTCATCCACAACTTCGTCTGGGGCTGGGCGATCGAATGGACCTTCTTCGCGGTCGAGATCCTGGCCGCGATCCTCTACTACTACGGCTGGAAACAGATGGAGCCGCGCGTCCACCTGACGCTCGGCTGGATCTACTTCGCCGCCGCCTGGCTGTCGCTGGCGGTGATCGACGGCATCCTCTCGTTCATGTTGACGCCGGGCCGTTGGCTGCAGAGCGGCGACTTCTGGGACGGCTTCCTGAATCCCGGCTACCTGTCCAGCCTGGCGCTGCGCACCGGCGTCTGCGTTCTCCTGGCCGGCCTCTACGCCCTTCTGATCGCCAGCCGGCGGAGGGCCGACGCGCTCAAGGCCCGCCTCGCGCGCACCAATGCCCTGTGGGCGCTCGCCGGGATGGCGATCGCGGTGCCCTCGTTCCTCTGGTTCCGGTCCACCCTGCCCGCTTCGCTGCTCGACACCGCCCGCGCGGCGATGCCCTGGACGATGCTCTGGTACGGCCGGCTCGGCTGGATCGCGATCCTGCTCGCCGGGGCGATCGTTCTCCTCGCCCTCCTGCCCGGGAGGCGGCACCATCCCGCGGGCGCGGTCGTCCTGATGATTCTGGGGCTCGCCTGGTTCGGCTCGTTCGAGTTCCTGCGCGAGTCGATCCGCAAGCCATGGATCGTGACCGACACGATGTACGGCAACGGGGTGGAGGTCGCACAGCTCGCGGTCCAGCAGCGCGACGGCATGCTCGCCCACCTCGCCTACCGGACCGGCGACGACGGCCGCGATCTCTTCCTGCACGCCTGCCGCAGCTGCCACACCCTGAACGGCTACAAGGCGCTCCGCCCCGCCTTCGACGGAACCGACGCGCCCTTCATCGCCGGCGTCATCCGCGGCGCCGACAAGGTGCGCGGCCAGATGCCCCCCTTCGCCGGGACGGCCGCCGAGACGAACCTCCTCGCGGCGTGGCTCGCCGAGCGCATGGACCGCCGCCCGATCGGGGAGATCTACGGGCTCCAGGGGAGCGCGCTGGGCGCCAAGGCGTGCGCCGTCCGGTGCGGCAAGTGTCACGTGCCGGGCGGGTATCGAGACATGTCGTCGAGCTTGGCCGGAATGTCCCGCGACGAGATCGCCGACTTCCTCGACTCCGCTGGCGAGCTGAGCGACCAGATGCCTCCCTACACGGGCGCGGGCGCCGAACGCGACGCGCTGATCGACTATCTCGGCAAGCTCTCCACTCCTCGCTCCGGAGGCACGCAGTGAATCCCCCCGCCTACGAATTCCTCTCCGCCCCCCCCTGGATCCTCGCTCTGTTGAATGTCCTCACGTTGACGCTCCACCTCGCGGCCATGGGTGCCCTGTTCGGAGGCCTCGGCATCCTGCTCGGCGTCCGCCTGCCCGGCAAGTGGTCGCGTCCGGCCGTGCGCCGACTCGTCCGCCTCGCCCCGACCCTGGTGGCCGTCACCGTGACCCTCGGGGTGGCGCCCTTGCTCTTCGTCCAGCTCGTCTACCATCGACAGGTCTACGCGGCGGCGATCGTCTCCGCCTGGTACTGGCTGGCGGTCGTCGGGCTGGTCATCGCCGCGTACTTCTTGCTCTACGCCCGCGCCTTCGCCGACCGGAGACCCGCGCCGCGAGGCGCGCTTCGCATCGCGATCGCCTTCGCGCTGCTCCTCCCGGTCTCGATGGTCCTCAGCTCGGTCTTCACGCTCGCCGAGACGCCACGCATGATCGCGAATGCCTACGCGGCGGCCTCGACCGGCTGGGCGCTCAATCCCGACCTCGGCCGTTGGCTGCCCCGCTGGTTGCACCTGCTGGCCGGAGCGCTCGCTCTCGGAGCCTTCTACGTGACCGCATCGGCGCACGACGACGTCGAGCTGCGGCATGCCGCCCGCACCGCCTACCTCTGGACGATGGCCGCGGCCATGTTGCTCGGCTTCGGCGCCCTGGCCGGACTCGGCGAGGGCCTGCTGCCCTACCTGAGCTCGCCGGCGGCCTGGTGGATGGCCGGCTCGCTCCTGCTCGCTCTCGCCTCGCTCCATCTGATCTACCGCGACCGGATCTTGGGTTCGGGCATCCTCCTGGCGCTCTCGCTCGCGGGCATGGTCGAACAGCGCCACCTCGCCCGCCTGCTCGCCCTGCGTGGCACCCTCGATCCGGCCACGATGACGATCCGCCCGCAGTGGAGCGTCTTCGCGCTCTTCCTGATCTGCTTCGTCGCGATGGCGGCGACGGTCGGATGGATGTTGGTCCTCTTCTTCCGTCGGCCGAAGATTCCAACCGCCGGCTGAGCGGCCTACAATCCCGGTTCCATTTCCTCGCGGATCGGAGCTCATCGGCATCTTCGTCGCCGTGGCACGACCACTCGACGCCTCGCGCCTGCTCGGCATCGCCGTGCTGCTCGGCGGCACCTGGCTGGTCGTCCGCTGAGACCGCCTCCACCCTGGCGGCCGGACGACCGGCGACCGCTCAGTGCTCGGTGTCCTCGAGCTCGGCTTCCGGAACGGCGGGAAGTCGCGAGACGCGAGCGAAGACCACCGTCACGTTGTCCGGCGCGCCCCCCTCGAGGGTACAGTCGATCAGGCGATCGACGACTTCCTGCGCGCTGTCGTTTCGGCTGATCTCGGATTCGATACGGGCGTCGTCCAACACCTTCGTCAGCCCGTCGCTGGCGATCAGGAGCCCGTCGCCGTTCATCAGCCAGGTGTGGCGCGCTTCGACCAGGATGTCCCTCCCCGAGCCCACGGCCTGGGTGAGCATTCTCGAGAGTCGATGGCGCGCCACCTGGTCGGGCCGGATCTCGCCCAGATCGGCGAGGAGCTGCGCCGCCGTCTGATCGGTCGTCAGCTGGCGGAGCTTTCCTTCCCGCAGCAGGTAGACGCGGGAGTCTCCGACATGACCCACCAGCAGGCTGGCGCCCGCCACGCGGGCCAGCGAGAAGGTCGTTCCCATCCCCTTCAACGCCGGATCGGCGCGCGCCAGATCCGAGACCGAGCCGTGCACGCGCTCCACCAGATCGCGCATCCGCTCGAGCACGGCCGGGATGTCCCCGGGCTCGACCCGGTTGACCCAGTCGCGCCGTCCCAGCGTCGCCTCGAAAGCGGCCAGAAGAGCCGCCTGGCTGGCCACCTCGCCCGCCGCGCGCCCCCCGATGCCGTCCGCGACCAGCGCAAACCAACCGGCCTGCTCGACCCTCGATGGAATCGGCGACGGGGGCAGGTTGGTTCCCTCGATCTGGAGGAAGCGGCCCACCCGCCCGAAGATGAAGGCGTCCTCGTTCCCTTCGCGGACCTTGCCGGGATGGGTCGCGCCCGCGGCATCGAAGCTCGGAATCTCGCTGAGTTGGGCGGCGATCGCCTCCTCCGGCTTCACAGCTGGGATTCCTCCTTGAGCTCGCGCGTCATCAGGTCGTGCAGCGCCTGGCGAGGCGTCTTGCCTTCGTACATGACCGCGACCATTTGCTCCACGATCGGCATCTCCACGTCGACTTCGCGCGCCAGCTTGAGAATCACCCGCGAATTCTTCACCCCTTCGGCGACCTCCGTCGTCTCGCCCTGGATGTCGGCCAGCGTCTTGCCCTGGGCGAGCTCGATGCCGGTGCGCCGATTCCGCGACAGCGCGCCCGTGCAGGTGAGCACCAGATCGCCCAGACCGGCCAAGCCGGAGAACGTCTTGAGATCACCTCCGTAGGCTACCCCCAATCGCGTGATCTCGTGCAGGCCGCGGGTGATGAGCGCCGCGAGCGTGTTGTGCCCGAGCCCCAATCCCGAGAGCACGCCGGCCGCGATCGCGATGACGTTCTTCGCCGCCCCGGCGAGCTCGACTCCCGCCACGTCGCGGGAGGAATAGAGACGGAACGCCGGACTGGCGAGCGATTCGCGCAGCGCTGTCGCGAGCTCCTCCTGCTCGCAGGCGATCACCGCCGCGGAGGGGACGCCGCGCGCCAGCTCGGCCGCGAACGTCGGTCCCGAGAGGACCGCGAAGCGCAGCTCCACGCCGTGTTGCTCGCACGCCTCCGCGGAGACCCGGCTCATGCGCGCCATGCTCTCGGCTTCGACGCCCTTGGTCGCCGAAACGAGGGTGAGCGGCGCGCTGGTGGCGCGAAGACGCAGAGAGCTCCACGAGCACCTCGCGATAGCCATGCGAAGGCACCGCGACCACCGTCGCCTCGGCGTCCGCCAGCGCGGCCGCGTCGCGGGTCACGGTCAAGCCTTCCGGAAAAGGCACGCCCGGCAGGTAGATCCGGTTCTCCCGTTGCGTCGCGAGGTTGCGCAGCGCCTCCTCGCGGCGCACCCAGAGCGACACCGGATGTCCGCAGCGCGCCGCGTGGATCGCCAACGCGGTCCCGAAGGAACCCCCGCCCAGCACTCCGATCGAGCTCATGCCTCCTCCCCCTGATCGATGCGACGTTCGGTCCCCGCCCGCAGGCGTCGCAGATTGATCGAGTGCCGCACGATGACGACCGCCGAACAGGCGCTCGCCAGGCCGAGCACCGCGGCGCCCGGCGGCGGCGCCAACCCGGCGCGCCCCAGCGACCAGGCGAGCGCAGGCAAGGCCGCCGCGGCGGCGATCGACCCCAGAGAAACGTATCGCGTCGCCAGGACGACGAGAACGAAGACCACCAGAGCGGCGGCGCCGGCGAACGGCAACAGGCACGCCAGTGCGCCAAATCCGGTCGCCACCCCCTTGCCGCCCCGAAAACCGAAGAAGACCGGATAGACGTGTCCGAGCACCGCCGCCAGCGCAGTGCCCGCGACGACCACTGCGGGAACCTGGAGCCGGCGTGCGACCTCGACCGGAAGCGCGCCTTTGGCGATGTCCAGCAACAGGACCAGCAAGCCCGGCCAGCGGCCGCTGGTGCGCCAGACGTTGGTGGCTCCCGGGTTGCCGCTGCCCACCTCGCGCACGTCGACGCGGCGCAACGCCCGGACGAGGAGCAGACTGAACGAGATCGAGCCCAGCAGATAAGCGCCCAGCAGGAGCGCCACGGAAACGACCTTCATGACGCCCCACCGAGAGGCAGTGAAGCGACGGTCGAGTAACGGGATCCTCGCGCGGCGAGCTCGCTGGAGATCAGCGCCGCCTCGTGCACCGGAAATTCGAGGCCGTGCCGCGGGACCAGAGCGCCTAGGCGCTCGCGTTCCGGCGCCGGCCAGGGTCTCCGGCAACGAGCCAGGCTCACGTGACCGAGAAAGGGCTTGTCGTCGAACGGCGCGCCCACGCTCCGCGCGGCCCACCGCAGCGCCTCGGCCAGGAGAGCGAAGCTCTCCCGCGGCGCAACGCCCAGCCAGATCACTCGCACACGGCCCGTCGAGGGGAAAGCGCCGGCGCACTCGATCCGGGCGCCGAACGCCGGCACGCCGATCGCCGCTCCGCGCAGGGCCTCGGCCAGCACCTCGACGAGCTCCGGTGCGACTTCGCCGAAGAACACCAACGTCAGGTGGAGATTCTCCGGGCGCACCCAGCTCGCGGACGGCAGAGCCGCGCGCCGAGCCGCGACGTGGCCCGCGATCGAATCCCGCACCGCCTCCGGCAACGCCACCGCGGCGAAGAGTCTCATCGACCCTCCCCGAGCGGCCGCAGTCCGAGCAGCGCCCGGCGCACCATTTCCAGGGCCGCCTGGCTCGACTGCCAGCGAATCCGCTCGCGATCGCCGGGCAGCCGCAGCCGCCGATGATCGGCGGTATCGCCGGGACCCGAGAGCGCCACATGCACGGTGCCGACCGGCTTCTCGGACGTGCCGCCGTCGGGTCCCGCGACGCCCGTGACGGCGACTCCAAGGTCGGCGCCGAATCGCGAACGCACCCCCATCGCCATGGCGCGCGCCACCTCCTCGGAGACCGCGCCGTGCGCGCCGATCAGCGCCGCGCTCACGTCCAGCAGCGCGGTCTTCTGCGCGTTCGAGTAGGTCACCACGCCGCCCGGGAAGTAGCGGCTCGATCCGGGCACCCGGGTCAGCCGTTCGGCCACCAGGCCCCCGGTGCAGGACTCGGCCGTGGCGAGGGTGAGGCCGCGGCGAGCCAACTCCTCGCCCAGGACCTGCTCCAGAGTGATGGCGTCGCCTTCGCCGTAGACGCTATCGCCCAGCAGGTCGCGGACCCGAGCCACCATCGCGACGAGGCGCGCCGCGCGATCGGCGGGTTCGCCATGCGCGGTGAGCCGGACCCGGACCTCGCCGGGCGCCGCCAGCACGGTGATCCAGGAGCGGCCGAACTCTCCGTAAGCCGCAGTCAATCGTTCGTCGACCTCGGATTCGGGGCGCAGCGCGACGCGCAAGGTACGCCGCTCGATGCCGCCTCCGGCGGTCCGTTCCGCCAGCCAGGGTTCGAGGTAGGTCCCCATCAACTCCTCGAGCTCGAAGGGCACGCCCGGAAAAAGGAACAACGTCCGCCCCGCGAGATCGATGCGCTGCCCCGGCGCGGTGCCGCGCGGATTCGACAGCACGACCGCTCCCGCGAGGACGAGCGCCTGGCGCCGGTTGTTGCTCGAGGGCCGGCGTCCGAAGGCCGCGAAGCGCCGTTCGATCATCGCCACCACCTCGGGATCCTCGTGCAGCTCGCGGTCCAGGGCGCGGGCACACGCCTCACGCGTGACATCGTCCGCGGTGGGACCGAGGCCTCCTCCGACCAGGACGAGCCCGCACTCCGCCAGATGGGCCCGAATCTCGTGGGCGATCAGGGCCTCGTCGTCTCCGACCACCGACTTGCGCACCAGCTCGACGCCATGGCGCTCCAGCAGAGCGGTCAAGCGCAGTGAGTTGGTGTCGAGACGATCGGTCGAGAGGAGCTCGGTCCCGACCGCGAGAATGCCGGCGCGCACGACGGCCGAGGATAGCAAGCCGGCCCGCTGAACTTCCGTTTGACACCCCCGGTCGGCGGCTCGTACGATCCTGACCCGAAATGTCACACAGAACAGTATTTTCCTGCATCCTGGCGTTGCTCGCCTCGAGTCCGCTACTCGCCGCTGCCCAGATCTCCGCCCACGCGGAAGCGGGGGGCCCGAATGCCCTCCGCGTCCTGGAGAATCGGGGCGTTTGGACGCTGCAGCAGGGCGCCCGGGTCTCGGCGCTTCCCCTCTCGGCGCACACCCGGGTGACCTCGGTCGCCCAGGTCGGCGCCGGCTGGCTGGTCGCCGGATCGCGCAGCGACGGATCCGGAGGCGAGGACCTCTTTCTATTGCACGGCGGCGCCGCCGCGTCCACGCGGGAGCTCCACGTTCCGGCGAAACGGCTCGGGCCCATCGCGGCCTCCCCGGTCCTTCTCCAGTCCGCCGGAGCGCTCCGTGGGGTCGCGTGGCTCGAAGGTGCGCTCCCGGCGCGCTTCGCGATTCGATTCGCGGCCTGGGACGGCACCCAACTCGGCGCAGCGACGACGGTCGCCCCTCCGGGCCCCGGCAGCCAACTGGCGTTGACCGGCACCACGCTCTCCGACGGGAGGACGCTCCTGGTCTGGGCGGGTTTCGACGGACACGACGACGAGATCTGGGCCAGTGTCGGCGGTCGCGCGGGCTGGTCGCAGCCGGCTCGCGTCGCCCCCGACGATTCGGTCCCGGACATCACGCCGACGGTACTCGCGACGTCCGACGGCGCGCTGGTCACCTGGAGCCGCTACGACGGCTCGGAATACCGCCTCATGGCCGCTCGCTTCGACGGCAAGACCTTTCTCGATCCCCACTTCGTCGGCCCTCCGGGTTCGCTCTTCCCGTCCTACGAGGACGCATCCGGGACCCCCCTGCTTCTCTATCGAGACGCGCGTTCCGGGAGCTGGGTCGCCGCGCAGGTCTCTTCGCGCGGTGATCTGACCCGCGCGACGCGGCTCTCCGGCGACAGCAGCGACCGGCCCATGATCCACACGAACACGGCGGGCGTCACCTGGGAATTCGCCGGCCGCAGCGTCACCACCCCCTGGAAGTGAAGCGACCCGGGCTCGCCGTCGCGCTCCTGGCGACCGTTTGCGCAACGGCCTCCTTCGCGCAGACTCCCCGCATCGTCGCCTTCGGCGACAGCATCACCCGCGGCCTGGGAGACGGCGCCAATCTCGGGGGCTATCCGGGCCGACTGCAGAACCTGCTCGCCACCGCCGGTGAAACCGTCACCGTGGTGAATCAGGGCAAGGACGGAGAGACCACCGCCGCCGGTCTGTCCCGGCTCAACGGCATCACCGGAGCGAGCGGCGACACGCTCGTGTTGATGGAAGGCACCAATGACGTCTCGGCCAATATTTCCAACGAGACCATCGCGACGAACCTCAAGAACATGGTCCGCAAAGGGCGCGCCAACGGATTCACCACGGTGCTTCTCGCCACGGTGCTGCCGCGCTCGCCCAAAGTGGAGGTTCCCGAGACGCGGGAAATCACTCACGAGCTCGCCTGGCAGATTCGCCAAGCGGCGGTCGACGTCGCGGTCGGCCAGCCCGAGCCCTTCGAGATTTTCGCCGACATCCCCGGCGTCTACACAACGCTGTACTACGACGCGTTCCACCCCAACAGCCAAGGCTACGACGATCTCGCCCAGATCTTCGCCGACTACCTGCTCGGTAGGGATACCGTGGCGCCGACCTCGAGCTTCGTCCAGCCGCTCCACGATTCGGTCGATGTCGCGCCGAACGCGCAGCTGCAAGTGATCCTCTTCGATCCTCTGACGGGCGTGGACACCTCGCAATCGACCCTGCTCCTCGATGGCAGTCCAATCCCGACCACGGTCACCGGCTCCGGCCGACGTGTCGTGCTGACCGCGCAGCCAGGCGGCCTCGTCGGCCGGCCGATCCTCGGGGTGAGCAGCCGCGACCGCGCGACGCCCGCCAACCTGCTGAACGAGGACGTCTCTCAGTTCACGGTCAAGGGAACCCAGTTCGTGGTCGGAGACATCGACCAGAGCGGCCGGGTCGACGGCGCCGATCTCGTCCGGCTGGGCTACTCATTCGGTGCCGCGCAGGGCGACGCACGATACAAGGCGAGCGCCGACCTCAACCACAACGGCAAGGTCGACGGCACCGACCTCGCTCTCCTGGCGGCGAACTTCGGACTTTCCAGCTTCTGATCCCAGCGCGGGAGCTCAGGTGAATCGTTCGCGGATCAGCGGGCGCGGTTCGCCCTCATCGCCGATCTCGAAGCAGGACTCGAATCGCCCCACCAGCTCGGGGTCGTCGCGACGCAGATAGACCCGCGCCAGCTCTTCGCCGGCCTCGACTCGCCGCCCCAGCCGAGTGCGGTAGCGCAACGCGATACCCAGATCGATCTCCCCGGCCGCCACCCGGCGCGCGCCACCGGCCTCGCCGAGCAGCTCGCCCAGCCGACGCGCCGCCACCGCCCGCACCACACCACCGCGATGCGCGACGAGAACGCGCTCCACCGGCGCCAGATCCAGGGTTGGCGCATCGAACCACTTCGCATCGGCCCCCTGGGCCACCGCCCATCGCACCATGGCCTCCCGCGCCCGGCCCGAGCCCAAGGTCCGGCGCAGCTCGCCGGCGCTCCAGCCGCGGCCGAGCAGACGCCCGAGCTCACCCGCCAGAGCGATCGTCAGGTCGACCGTCTCCTCCGGCCCTCCGCCTTCGAGGCACTCCAGAGCTTCGTGCACCTCGGCGGCATGTCCGGCCCAGTCGCCCAAGGGTTGATCCATGTCGGTCAGCAGCGCCGCCGCGTGCACGCCGAGTCCACGCGTGATGCCGACCAGTCGCCGGGCGAGCTCGCGCGCGGCCTCCTCTTGCGGGAGGAACGCCGCGTCACCCACCTTGACGTCGAAGACGATCGCGGCGGCACCCGTCGCCAGCTTCTTGGAAAGGATGCTCGCCACCATCAAGGGCATCGAATCAATGGTCGCGGTCCGATCGCGGATCGCATACAAGCGCCGATCCGCCGGGGCGATGGCCGACGTCGCGACACCGAGGGCGATGCCGGTCTCGTGGAGCAGCCGAAGCGCGGCCTCCCGGTCCAACTCCTGACGCAGGCCGGGGATCGCCTCGAGCTTGTCCGCCGTGCCCCCGGTGTGGCCCAGCCCCCTGCCGGTGAGCATCGCCACCGGCACGCCGCTGGCGGCCAGCAGAGGAGCGAGGACCAGCGACACCGTGTCGCCGACCCCACCCGTGGAATGCTTGTCGACCAGATTCGGAAACTCGCGAGACAACTCCCAGCGTTCGCCCGACTCGAGCATCGAGCGGGTCAGCGCCAGGGTCTGCTCCTCGTCGAGGCCGCGGATCGCGGCGCCCATGAGCAGCGCGCCGATCTCGGCGTCGCTCCACGACCCATCCGCGGCGCCCGCCGATACCGCCACCAGGTCCTCGGCCGACAAGCGCCGGCCCGCGCGCAGATCGGCCAGAATCTGGAAAGCCGTCTTCAGAGCGCCGCTCCCTCCGCTGCGAGCTCGGCGCGCGCCGCCGACGCGAACGCGGAATCGGAATGCTCGTCGACGATGCGCCGGTAAGCCGCCTGGGCGTCGGCGGTGTTGCCCAAGGCGCGCTCCGTCTCGGCGAGCTCCCAGAGCAGGACGTCGGTCGGCACGGTCGACGAATCCCGCTCGAGGGCACCACGAATCTCGGTCAGCGCCGCTTGACCCTTGCCCTCCAGTCGATCGAGCAACCAGAGGTCACGCTGCGCCACGATCGCGTAGGAACCGTCCCGCTCGGCGTGCAGACAGGCCTCCCAGTGGGTCCGCGCCGACGCCCGGTCTCCGCTGGAGAACGCCTGTTGGCCGAGCCAGAGCTGAGCTGCCGCACCGGCTCCCGTCGCGCCATACTGCCGGGTCAGCTTCTCGAACATCGCCTTGGCCTTCGCATCGCGTGCCGCCGCGGTGGCGAAGGTCGGCTGGCCGGGATCGTCGGGCTTGGCGCCGCTCTCCACGACCTGAGCCTGCGCGACCTCCAGGGCCTGTCCGAGCAGTACGTTGGCGCGGCCGTCCCGGCTGGCGCGCCACGCGAAGACCCCCCAGGTCACGACCACGGCCAAGAGCACCGCGCCGACGCCCAAGAGGATCGCCTTGAGATGAATTTCAATCCAATGCATGCTTGCGCCGACGGCTTCTCCGAGCTCGTCACGCTTCAACTCTCCACGGGTCAAGTGGACCGCCATGCTGCCTCCTGAGATTCTCCCGAATGTGGCCGTCGGTTCGCGCTGGTGCGGCTGGGAGGAGTCGAACCCCCGACCAAGAGCTTAGGACGCTCCTGCTCTATCCAGCTGAGCTACAGCCGCCCCGAACGAGTCTATCAATAGCGAATCAGCGACTCGACGCGGAACGGGTCGAGCTTCGAGCGCCCGTCGAGGAATCCGAGCTCGATGACGAATCCCAACGCCACCACCTCGGCCCCTTGGGCCTTGATGAGCCGCGCCGCCGCCGCCGCCGTGCCGCCGGTGGCGATCAAGTCGTCGACGATCAGCACCCGCTCCCCTTCGGCGACCGCGTCGCGGTGCATCTGCACGCAGTCGCTGCCGTACTCGAGATCGTAAGCCATCTCGACCTTGGCCGCGGGGAGCTTGCCGGGTTTGCGCACCGGCACGAAGCCCGCGTTGAGGTTGTAGGCGAGGAGCGGCGCGAACATGAAGCCGCGCGACTCGATGCCGACCACCTTGTCGACGTGCAGTTCGGAGAAGAGCCAGACGAAGCGGTCGACCGTCATCCGCAGCGCCTTCGGATCCTTCAGCAGCGTGGTGATGTCGTAGAACAGGATGCCCGGCTTCGGAAAGTCCGGCACTTCGCGAATGTAAGCTTTGAGATCGTCCACGGTTCCCCTCTCGATGACTGCACGCTCCTAGAACTCGGTGTCGAACGCATCCTGCCCGGGCTCCAGCGCCGCTTCCACCTGAGCGACGCCCTCGACCCTCGCGGCGGACGGCCCCACGACGAGAGATCGACGAAAGTCTTCCAGAGCCGCTTCGTCGCCCTCCGCCCAGCAGAGCACCGAGCCGTCGGCTTCGTTGCGGACCCCTCCGCGCAGCCCCAGCGAACGCCCGAGCCGCACCACGAAGAAGCGGAAGCCGACGCCCTGCACCCGGCCATCGACGCGGTAAGTCGCCCGGCTCACTTGCCCCCCTCGGCCTCGACGCTCCAGCCGAATCGCCCGAGCAGCGGCACGAACGCCACATCGTCGAGCCAGCGCTTGCGGATCCTGCCGGCCTGGGTCCGTTCGCAGAGCAGGAGGCGCTGGCGGCCCCGATTCCCGACCGGGATCAAGAGGCGGCCGCGAGCCGCCAGCTGCTCGAGCAGCGGCTCGGGAGGCGCTGGGGCTCCGGCGGTCACCAGAATCCGATCGAAGGGCGCTACCTCGGTCCATCCGACCGTCCCGTCGAAGGCCTGGATCTTGACGTTCAGGATGCCCAGGTGGCGCATCCGCCGGATGGCCTGATGCGCCAGCTCCGGAACGCGCTCGAGGCTGTAGACCCAGCGCGCCAGGCGGGCCAGGATCGCGGTCTGGTAGCCCGACCCGGTCCCGATCTCGAGCACCTTGTGCTCCTCGGTCACCTCGAGCAGCTCGCTCATCCGCGCCACCACGTAGGGCTGAGAGATCGTCTGTGCTTCGCCGATCGGCAGGGCGTGATCCTTGTAGGCCTGCCCCCAGAGGTGCTCGCGGACGAAGAGGTGGCGTGGCACCTCGCGCAGGGCGGCCAGAACGCGCGGATCGCGGATGCCCCGCGCTTCGACCAGCTCGCGAACCATCCGCTCGCGGTGGTAGGTGTCATCGAACACCGTTGCTCTCCGCGAGGGCGACGTCGTGCAGTCTGGAGGCGAGGCCCGCGTACGCCTCGAGGCCGCGATAGTCGGTGAGATCGAGATGGAGGGGCGTCACCGAGACGAAGCCGTTCTGCACCGCCTCGTGATCGGTTCCCCGATCCTCGCGCCACTCGGGATTGCCCGCGATCCAGAAGTAGGTGCGCCCCCGTGGGTCCACCTTTTCGATCACCGATTGCTGATAGACCCGTTTGCCGAGCCGCGTGAACACGACCCCCTTCGCGAGCCCGGCCGGGAAGTTCACGTTGAGAAGAAGGTCCGGCGGGAGCTCCGGCTCCCCGAACAGGCTCTCGACGAAGCGCGCCGCCAGCGTGGCGCTGCGTTCGAAAGAGATGCCTTCCGCGACCTCCTGGCTGAAGGCGACCGACGGAATGTGCAGCAGCGATCCCTCGAAAGTCGCCGCAACGGTGCCCGAATAGGTCACGTCGTCGCCCACGTTGAGGCCGAAGTTGATCCCCGAGACGATCAGATCGGGCCGCCGCTCCTTGAGCAGCCAGAGAACCGCCAGATTCACGCAGTCGGTCGGCGTGCCATCCACCGCGTACCAATCCGGCTCGAGCTTCTGCATCCGCAGCGGCCGGGTCAGGGTCAGCGAATGACCGGTCGCGCTCTGCTCCCGATCGGGCGCCACGACAACCACCTCGCCGAGCCGCGAAAGAGCCCGCGCGAGCAGACGGAGGCCCTCCGAGTAGACCCCGTCGTCGTTCGTCACCAGAATACGTTTGGACTCAGTCATGCGGCGAGAAAGACTTCCACAGATCGGGGGACGGCGCCAGCACGGTGCCGGATCGGCCCACCGACCCCGCACTCACGCCGCGGGCCGGCGGAGACGTCCGGTCAACGCTTCCAGGAGAGCTTGCCGCCGGAGCGATCCAGATACTTGCCGATCAGAGGATCCAGCATCGCCAGGGTCTCTTCGGGAACCCGCGCGGGGTCCGTGATCAGCGACATCGCGAGAGCATCCGAACAATCGTTGTCGACGCCGGCGAGGGCTGGGATCGCCCGCCGAACGACGCGCTGGGCGAGCGCCACGTTCTTGCGCAAAACCTCCATCACGCCCTCTCCGGTCACCGCCTCTTCCTCTTCGTGCCAGCAGTCGTAATCGGTCACCATGGCGAGCGAGGCGTAGGCGATCTCCGCCTCGCGGGCGAGCTTCGCTTCCTGCAGGTTGGTCATCCCGATCACGTCCACGCCCCACTGCCGGTAGACCTTCGACTCCGCCAGCGTCGAGAACTGAGGGCCTTCCATGTTCAGGTAAGTGCCACCGAAATGGACAGTCGCCCCTTCGTCCCGCGCCGCCTGGTGGAGAACTCCCGCCAACGCGGCCGAGACCGGATGGGCGAGCGACACGTGGGCGACCAGACCGTTGCCGAAAAACGTGTCGGCACGGTGGCGGGTGCGATCGAAGAACTGATCTGGAACGACGATATGGCCCGGCGCGTACTCCTCCTTCATCGAGCCCACCGCCGAAACCGAGATCAGGAAGTCGACTCCCAACTTCTTGAACCCGTAGATGTTCGCCCGGAAATTCAGCTCGGTCGGCAGGAGCCGATGACCTCGCCCATGCCGGGCGAGAAACGCCACGCGAAGGCCGTCCAGCTCGCCCACCAGGTAGGCGTCGGAGGACTCTCCCCACGGCGTCTCGACCTGCCGCTCCTCCTCGACGCGAAGGCCATCCATCTCGTACAGACCACTGCCACCGATCACACCGATCCGAATCTCGCTCATCGCGCTCTCCGGGAATACCTATTGTTCGATTGATTCGTGCGAGGCCCGACCAAACGGGCACGCGGACGCTAGCATAGACCGCTTCATGCGTTCGCCGAGCGAGCGACTTCGCGCGCGGTGGCGAGAGCGCGCCGAGCCGCGGCGCCTCCGACGCTGCGCGAGGGCCGTCCCGCGCACTCCTCGACGAACGCTTCCAACTCGCGGCGCAGCGGCTCCGCCTTGTTCACGACCAGCGTCTCGGGAAGGATCCGTCGCTCCGTCGCTTCCCGGTCGAGCCGGTAGCCTTTGATCTCCTGCGCCTGATAGTCGAGCGACCGGTAGCGGTCCGGGTAGAAGGCGCGCAACTTGCGCACCTTATCCATCGACACCCGAGACGCTGTGACGTTCGCGACCAGCCCGGACGCGAACGCGAGCCGCGCGCTCACGATGTCGATCCGCTCGGAGAGCACCGGAATTCCGGTGGAGCGGACTTCGACCAGATCGCTCGGGTCGAGCGCGTGGATGATCTGCAGATCGTGGATCATCAGGTCCGCGATCACGTCGACGTCGAGGCTGCGCGGAGAGAAAATGCCCAAGCGCTCGATCTCGACGTAACGCGGCGAGCCGCCGGCCGCGAGGAGGGTCGCCACCGCAGGATTATGGAATTCCACGTGGCCGACGGCGAGAACGCATTCGGTCGCCGCGGCCGCTTCGATCAGGCGGTCCGCCTCGTCGAGCGTGCTGGCGATCGGCTTCTCCACGAGGACGTGCAATCCGCGCTCGAGGAGCCGACAGCCGAGATCGGCGTGCGCCGTCGTCGGCGCGGCGATAACCGCGGCGTCGATCACGGAAGCGAGGGCCGCCTCGCTCTCGAAGATCCTCGCGCCGTGCTCTCCCGCCACCGCGCCGGCCACCGCACGGTTCGGATCGAAGAAGCCGACCCGTTCCACTCCCGGCATCGTGCCCAGGATGCGGATGTGGTGGCGTCCGAGGGATCCCGCTCCGAAGACGCCCACTCGGAGGTTACTCATCGCTCCCCTCCTCGTCGTCGGAACGCTGACGCGGTAGCGCCCGAATGACCCCGCGCCGCGCGGCGCGAACGAACTCCACCAGGTAGCGGACATCGTCGTTGCCGCCGAAATCGCTTTCGAGACGCAGCATGGCGGCCGAGGTGTTCAGCCCCGCGCGCAACAGAATTCGCATCGCCTCCCGAATCGCTCGTACCCGCGCGACGTCGTAACCCTTGCGCTGCATGCCGATCCGGTTGACGCCCAACACCACCGGCCGGAGCCCGCTCGTCTTCACGAAGGGAAGCGCATCGTTGAGCAGCCGCGTGTAGCCCCCGATGTAGGCGTGGCGTCCGATTCTCCCGAACGGCTGGATCGCCGAGAACGCCCCGACCGTGGCGTCGTCGTGCACTTCACAGTGCCCCGCCAGGGTCGCGTTGTTCGCGAAGATGGTGCGACTCCCAACCTGGCAATCGTGCGCGACGTGCGAATAGACCATGAAGAGATTCTCGTCGCCCACCCGAGTCACGCCGCCCCCCTTCCCCGTGCCCCGGTGGATCGTCACGAACTCGCGGATCTGATTGCGATCGCCGATCTCGAGCCGAACCCGCTCTCCGGCGTATTTCAGATCCTGCGGATCCGTGCCCAGGCAGGCATGAGGGTAGATCCGGTTGTGGGCGCCCAGCCGGGCCGGCCCCTGAATCTGCGCGCTGGCTCCGATCGTCGTACCGGCGCCGATCTCGACTTCCTCGCCCACCACGGCGAAAGGGCCGACCTCGACGTCATCGGCGAGCACCGCGGACGGGTCCACGCTCGCCAGGGGGTGGATTCTCTGACTCATCGAATGGCGTCTCGGTCCATCGTCGTCGACAGCAGCTGGGCCTCGGCGTGCACTGTGCCGTCGACCAGAGCACGCGCCGACAACTTGCAGTGGTTGGCCTTGAGACGCAGGACCTCGGCTTCCAGGCGCACCTGGTCGCCGGGAACGACGGGGCGCCGGAAGCGGGCCCGGTCGATCGACATGAAGAGGAGGAGCTTGCGCTCGCGATCCGGGTCGTCGTGCATCAATAGAACACCGCCCGCCTGCGCCATGGCCTCCACCAACAGGACCCCCGGCACGACCGGGTGTCCAGGGAAATGACCGTTGAAGAACTCTTCGTTGACCGTGAAATTCTTGATCGCGACGATACGGCGCTTGGGCTCCATCTCGATCACTCGATCGATCAGCAGCATCGGATAGCGATGCGGCAGGACCGACATCACCCACCGCACGTCCCATGTTTCGGCGTTCACGATTCCTCTCTCTCCTTGTCGCTCCGCCGGGCCTCGCCGGCGCTGCGCGACTCCAGGGCGCGCAGTCGGCGCCACAGATCGTCGATTCTGCGCAGCAGGGACTGCTGGCGGCGCCAGCGGCCGATCTTCACGGCCGGTATCCCCGCCACCACCTCGCCGGCGGGCACCGCGTCGTAAACGGCGCTCTTCGACGCCACCTGGACACCATCGCCCACGCTCAAGTGCCCGCCGACGCCGGACTGCCCGCCCAGGACGACTCCGTCGCCCAGCTTCGCGGAGCCCGCGATACCGACCTGCCCGCAGAGAATGGCGTCGCTGCCGATGCGTACATTGTGTCCAACCTGCACGAGGTTGTCGATCTTCGTCCCGGCACCCACTCGAGTCGCCCCGACCAGCGCGCGATCAACCGCCGATAGGGCGCCGATCTCGACCCGATCCCCGATCGTCACCCGGCCGACCTGGGGAATCTTGCGGTGCCCGTGGGTCCCGGACGCGTAACCGAACCCGTCCGCTCCCAGCACCGTGCCGGCGTGCACCTCGCAATCGAGGCCCAGCTCGACCCCGGCGTAAAGGACCACGTGGGGATGAAGCACCGTGCGTTCGCCGACCGTGCAGCCCTCTCCCAAGACGACGTGGGGATGCAACACGGCTCCAGCTCCGATCCGGCACCGGTCGCCCAGGACGGCGTAGGCACCCACGTGCGCGCTCGCATCGACCTCGCAGCCCGCACCCAGGACAGCGCTCGCGTGGATTCCCGGCGCCGGACGCGCGACCGGGTGCATCCACTCGAGCAACTCCGCCAGAGCTCGCGGCGGGTCCGCCACGACCAGCTGGTCGGCAGCCAACTCCTCGTGGCGGCGGCCGACCAGCAGCGCTCCAGCGCCGCTCGACCGCGCGGCCTCGAGGTAGCGGGCATGAGTCAGGAACGAAAGATCGGAGGCACCCGCTTCGTCGAGAGCTCGAATGCGCTCGATCTCGCGGGCGGGGTCTCCGAACAGCTCGGCGCCGACCCGCTCCGCGAGCCGGGAGAGGGTCCACGCCATCGTTCAGTGCTTCGGCGGCGCCGGTGTCGTCGCGGGTTTCCCGGTCGAGCCCTGACTGGCGCTCGCGGCATCCAGGATCTGAATCAGCTGGTCCGTCACGTCGACCTTCGGATCGGCCCAAACGATGCCGGACGGCAGGTTCGGTTGGTTGAAGAATTCGCTATTCAGGATGAAGAGAAACCCCTGCTCCTTGCCGAACTTCTCGACCAACGGCGCCAGTTTCTGCTCGAACTGGCCGAACGCCTTCTGCTGCGCGTCCTCCATCTCCTTCTGCAGATCCTCGCGCAGCCGGCGGGCCGAGGTGACCTTTTCGTCGACCTGCTTCTGCATGTCGGCCAGCTTGTCTTCCGACAGCGACAGGCGGCCGTCCGAAATCTTCTTCTGCAGAGCCTGAATCTCCTCCTGCATGGGCTTCAGCTTCTGGGACTTCTCGCCAGCGAGCTTGTCCAGGTCGGCGAGAACGGCGCGGCCGGCCACCGACTGCGTGATCAATCTCCGGGTATCCACGATCCCTATCTTCCCGGTCTGCGCCGCGGCGACCGACGCGGTGACAAGCGCCAGCAACGCGAAAACGGCGGTCCGGGCGATACTCGATCTGCTCCACATGCTGATGACTCCTCCGATGGTCACGAGGTTAGAAAGTGGCTCCGATACTGAACTGGAAGGACTGAAACTGGTCGTCCGGCAAGGGCGAGACGTCTTTCGCGTAGATGAAGCGCAACGGCGCGCCGAACACCGGCACGAAGATTCGCAGCTCGATCCCGGCGCTGGTCCGCAGCCGGGAAATATCGAGCGACTGGCTCTTGGAATAGACCTGCCCCGCGTCGACGAAGCCGATGATACGAAACGGCCCACCCAGCAGGATGTGGTACTCGAGGTTGAGCTGAGCGTACTTGTCGCCGCCGAGCAAGGCGAACGTGCTGTCGATCAGACGCTCGTTCGGACGGCATGGCAAATCCGGACGCCCGGGGAAAGGCTCGCCCCCCGTGCAACGGACCGTCAAGTCCCGGAACTGGAAGCCTCGCACGCTCGTCTCGCCGCCCAGGAAGTAGCGCTCTAGCGGCAGGGCTCGTGGCCCTGGGTCGGCCGTATCCAGCCGATCTGCGCGTTGAAACCCACCACGGTCTTGGTGGGGGTGTAGGTCAGTGGATGGAAATAGCTCGCCCCCGCGTCGTAGCGCACGTAGAAGTCGTTGCCGCCCAGGAAACCACCCGCGAACTCGACCGACGCCGCGAGATGGTGGCCCCTCGTCGGCTCGACGGCGCTGTCCCGGCTGTCGAAGTTATAGGCCGGCCGGATGGAGGCGTTCGAGACGTTGTAGACGACCGGCGCATAGTTCCCGAACGAGTCGAGCACGCTCAGGGTATCCGTACGGTCATAGCGGCTCAGCGCCAGCGAGGCGCTCTGGAACAGGCCGAACGAGCGCCCGTAGGTCACCACGCCGCCGCGGCTCTTCTGCTTGTTCTGGTAGCTCAGGTACTGCGTGTAATCGACATTGGTGTCGAAGAGCTGAAAAGAGACGGATTGCGGCCGGTCCAGCAGCCACGGCACCGCGTAGGAGATGTTGTACTGGGTCGCGTAGGCGCCGTTCTGGAACGAGACACCCAGCGTCTCGCCCCGTCCCATGAAGTTGGTGGTTCGCACCGACACCTGGCCGAAGAGGCCATAGGCCTGACTCCAGCCACCGCCGACCTGGAGCTCGGTCCGGTCAGCCTCCTTGCCGTGCACCAGGAGGTCGACCGTCTTCTTCTCGGTGTCGAAGTTCTCGAAGCTCACCGGGTTGTCTTCGTCCAGCTTGAAGTACCGGAGCTGGTTGATCTTGTAGAGGCTGTTCTTGACCGCTCCCATGTTGAGGAGCGTGCCTTCCTGAACCCGGAACTCGCGCCGAAGAACCTTGTCGCGGGTCCGCGTGTTGCCCTCGAATTCGAGGTGTCCCACCCGGAACTGGTCGCCCTCGTCGATCTTCACGATGAGGTCCGCGACGTGATTCGGCTGCTCGCTCACCTCGCTGCGAACGTCCGCCATGAGGTGGCCGTAGTTCCGATACAGATCGTGGATGGCGTCGATCCCGTCCGAGATCATCTTGGCGCGCAACCACCCGCCGTGCGGATGCTTGAACTTGGACTTCAGGAGCGCCTGCTTGAACACCGTATCGCCCTGGATCTCGACCTTGCCCAGCTTCCAACGCGCTCCCTCGTCGACCGGGATCTCGATCCCGAGGCGCCGCTTCTTGCCCTTCTGGATGACCGAGAGCTTGGGCTCCCCGACCTCCACGTTCTTGTAGCCCGCTCCCCGGTAGAGATCACGAACTTTGTCCAGGTCCTCCTGGATCGTCGCCGGGTTGTAGATGTCCTTGCGGAACATACGGGTGAAGAAACCGGTCTGCTTGGTCTTCTTCATGGCCCACTTGAGCCGCCAGTCTCCGTACACCTTGTTGCCGTCGAAGCGGATCTTGCCGATGCGGACCTTCTCGGCCTCGTCGATCGTGAAGACCACCTTGCGCTCGGTCGGAGAGACTTCTTCGATCTGGTAATTCGCCTGCGCGAACCGGTATCCCTTGTCCCGATACATCGACTCGAGCGTCGCCTTCAGTCGGTTGAGCTCACCCAGATCGAGCGGCCCTCCCTCGTGAAGCTCGATCTGGTCCTTCGCCATCCGCTCGTTCACATCGGTACGCGACATCCCTTTGAGGCCCTTGTACTCGATGGACTTGAGCACCGGACGCTCCTTGACGGTGATGATCAAGCGCACCCCGCCGGCGACCGGTTCCTTCTGCACGTTGATGTCGTCGATCAACTTGCGGTCCCAGAGCTCGTGGATGTGCTGATCGAGCGCCGTGGCGTCGAAGGGCTGCCCCTCCTCGAGGCCCAGATAGAAGCGCAACGTTTCCTCGGGCAGGGCCTTGAGACCGTGGAATTCGATGGAGCGCACGATCTCCTGGCCCCATGCGGCATGCGCCGCGAGCAGCAAGATGGCGACCAGAACGGCTTTAGAAGCGCGCATGACTCCCCCAGAGTCCAAATATCTCAGCAGAATCGCCTGCAAAGCCAGTACCGGGTCCGTACCGGCTAGGTCACCAGCTCGCGGCGCCGGGCGCGGAACACCAGTCCCTCTTCGCCGACGTCCCCTTCGAAGCTCTCGATACCCTCGCCCCCGGAACGAATGAGCAGATCCGAGACGGCGTCCTGAACGTGCCGCTGCAGCGTTCGGCGCAACGGCCGAGCGCCGGTCGAGGGATCGAGGCCGGCTTGGTCCAGCAGCCACTTCCGAGCCGCCAGCGTCAGCTCGACACTCAACGACTGACGCGCCAGCGTCTCGTTGATCTCGTCGAGAAGGATATCGATAATCTGCTCGAGCTCCTGCTGACCCAGCGGATGGAAGACGATGATCTCGTCCACCCGATTGATGAACTCCGGACTGAAGTTGCGCCGCAGCTCGGTCAGCAGCTCTTCCTCGATGCGCTGGAAGCTCTCGTCTTCGCTCGATCCGCCAAAGCCCATCCGCCCGCCCCGGAGGACGAGCTTGCTGCCGAGATTCGAGGTCATCAAGACGAGTGAGTTCCGGAAATCGACCTGATTCCCGTAGGCGTCCGTGAGAATGCCGTCATCGAGGATCTGAAGGAGCAGGTTGGCCAGGTCCGGATGGGCCTTCTCGATCTCGTCGAAGAGCACCACCGAGTATGGCTGACGGCGGATGCGTTCGGTAAGTTGACCGCCCTCCTCGTGACCGACGTAGCCGGGGGGCGAACCGATCATCTTCGAGACGGCGTGTTTCTCCATGTATTCGCTCATGTCGAAGCGCACCAGAGCCTGTTGCGATCCGAACAGGAACTCCGCCAGACGTCGCGCGACCTCGGTCTTGCCGACTCCCGACGGACCCAGGAAAATGAACGATCCCATGGGCCGGTGAGGATTCGCGACGCCGAGCCGCGAGCGCCGGATGGCGCGGGCAATCGCGTTGATCGCCGCGTCCTGGCCGACCACGTGCTTGCGCAGCGTCTCCTCCATGTGGAGGAGCTTCTCGGCCTCGTCCTTCTCGAGAGCCGAAAGTGGAATTCCGGTCCAGGACGAAACCACTTCTTCGATGTCGCGAGCGGTGACTTCGAGCTCGTCTTCCTCGGGACTGGTCTGACTCATCCGCTCGAGATCCTCGCGGAGCTCGATCTCGCGTTCGCGCAGATAGACCGCGGTCTCGAAATCCTTGTCCGAGATGGCCTGCTTCATCTGCCGGACGACGTCGCGGATCTCGTCCTCGACTTTGCGCAAGTGCTGGGTGTCACGCACCCGCCGCAACTTGACCCGCGCGCCCGCTTCATCCAGCACGTCGATCGCCTTGTCGGGCTGGAATCGGTCTGGAATGTAGCGTGTCGACTGATAGATGGCGGTCCGCAACGCGTCGTCCGCGTAACGCACTTTGTGGAAGTCCTCGTAGCGGTCCTTGACCCCCTCGAGGATGCTCATCGTCTCCTCGGGAGTCGGCGGATTGACCGTGACGGCCTGAAAACGGCGCAACAGCGAGCGATCCTTCTCGATGAACTTGCGGTACTCCTTCAGCGTGGTGGCGCCGATGCAGGCGATCTCGCCGCGCGACAGAGCCGGCTTGAGGATATTCGCCGCGTCGAGCGAACCCTCCGCCGATCCCGCACCGATCAAGGAGTGGATCTCGTCGACGAAGACGATGATGTCCCTGTTCTCCTTGAGCTCCTTCAGGATTCCCTTGAGCCTTTCCTCGAATTGCCCGCGATACTTGGTCCCGGCGACGATCAGGGAGAGATCCAGCGCCAGCACCTTCTTGTTGGCGAGAAAAATCGGTACCCGGCCGTCGACGATGCGTTCGGCGAGTCCTTCGACGATCGCCGTCTTGCCCACCCCCGGCTCGCCGAGCAGGATCGGGTTGTTCTTGGTTCGTCGCGACAGGATCTGAACGATGCGCTCGACCTCGCGCTCCCGGCCCACCAGCGGGTCGAATCCCCCCTGGGTCGCCAGTGCGGTCAGGTCGCGGCTGTACTCGGAGAGGAACGGCAGCTCCTTCTTCTGTTGATTCGAGTCCCGCTCCTTGGCCAGGGAGATGACCTCCTCGCGCAACGAGTAGACGTCGAAGCCGTGCTGGGTCAGGATCCGCATCGCCACGCAGGACTCGACCCTCAGGATTCCGACCAGGAGGTGTTCCGATCCCACGGCGGGGTGCAGCATCGATTCCGCCTCGTGGGCGGCGTAGGCCAGGACCTTCTTCGATTCCTCGGAAAGCGGCAGCTCCGCGGTCGAACTGATCCGCTCGACGAACACCCGCTCGCCCTCGATCTCGCGGCGGATCTCCTCGGCCTTGACGTGGAAGCGCCGGAAGAGCTCGGAAACGCTCTCTTCCCCTTCCCGCAAGATGCCCAACAGGATGTGCTCGGATTCGATCACCCGGCTCCCCAGCTTGGACGCCTCGTAGCGGGCGAAGAAGAGGGCGCGGCGGGCCTTTTCGTTGAATTTCTCGAACACCGTGGTCAGCTCTCGGCGCTCGCGCGGAAGTCCCGGTTGCTCAAGCGTTTCCGCTCCGGAGAATGCCCCCCTCGAGCAGCAGGATCCTAGCACAGCGGCGGGCCAGGTCCCGATTGTGGGTGACCACGAGGGCGGTCGTGCGGTGGCGGCGCTGGAGGTCCAGCAGGAGGCTCGAACACGGCGTCGCCGGCCGCCGGGTCGAGACTCCCCGTCGGCTCGTCGGCGAGCACCAGCGGCGGCTCCAGGAGAAGCGCCCGGCAGAGCGCCACCCGCTGCTGCTCGCCGCCCGAGAGTTGGCCGGGAAAACGATCCAGAAAATCCGCCAAGCCCACTTCGCCGAGCAGTTCGCGCGCCCGCCGATCGAGCTCCGCCGCCGGCCGGCCGGCGATACGTCCCGGCAGGACGACGTTCTCGAGGGCCGTGAAGTCGGCCAGCAGTTGGTGGAACTGAAAGACGTAGCCGATCGTGCGATTGCGGAAGGGGCGAGCTCGCGCTGCGGCAACCGGTCGATGCGCCGGCCGCCGATTTCGATCTCCCCTTCGTCGGCGCGCTCGAGCCCCCCCAGAAGGTGGAGGAGGGTCGACTTACCGGAGCCCGAGGGCCCGACGACCGCGACGACCTCACCCGGCTCCAGCTCCAGATCGGCGCCGCGCAAGACCTCGACCGTGCGGGTGGCGTCCCGGAAGCTCTTGCGCAGGCCCTTCACCCGGACGGCGACGCTCATCCGCGCAACGCCTCCGCCGGCAGGAGGCGCGCCGCCCGGGTGGCGCCGAGCGCCGCGCAGAGCAGCGTCAACGCAACGGTCACCCCGACCACGGCCACGACGTCACCCACCCGAAGGCGAAACGGAAGGGAGTCGAAAACCAGCAGTCCGCGCGGCAGCCGCACCAGGTGCCAGCGATCGAGCGCCCAGGCGGCGACGCCCCCGACCGCCCCGCCGACCACCGCTCCCCCAACGCCCAGAATCGTCCCCAGGTAGAGGAAGGCCCGGCGCAGCGCCCGCTCGTCGGCGCCCATCGCGGCCAGCAGCGCCAGCTCTCGCCGTTTCGTCGAGGCGACGAGCTGGAGGTCCGAGAAAAGCGCCATCGCCGCCACCGCGACGATCAAAGAAACGGCCAGGAAGAGCACCGTCCGCTCGAGGGCCAGGGCGAAGAAGAGCGGCCGGTTGAGCTCTTCCCAGGTCTCGACCTGAGTCCCCTGCGGGAGGCGAGCTTGGAGCTGCGGCGCAAGCTCCTCGGCCTGCTCGAGGGTTCGGGTGAAGACCAGCAGGCGTCCCGCGCGGGAGCGCCCGAGCAGGATCTCCGCCCGGGCGATCGGCATCGCGGCGACCGGCTCCTCCTCGATCCGCCCCGACTCGTAGGTTCCGGCGAGCCGCGCCGTGAGCAGACGAGGCTGCGGACCCAGCGGCGTCAGTCCCGGCCGCGGAGACGCCAGCGTCACGACGTCTCCCGGCGCGAGGCCCAGGCGCGCCGCCAGATGATCGGATAGATAGAGCCCGGGCGCGCCGCCGCGGATACCCGGCAAGGAACGCGGCGGGCTTCCCTCGTAGCCCATCAGGCGAACGGGCGCCGCGCGGCCGTCCGCGACGACCCAACCGCGCCCCTCGATGACCCGTTGCAGCTCGACGATGGAGCCCTCGCCCGCCAAGGCCTGCTCGGCGGCCAGAGGATCGGCGCCGGGAGGCAGGGTCACCGAGATCGAAGGGGTGCGGGCCAGGATCTCGTCACGCAGCGCCTGCTGCATGCCCGCGAGCGCCGCCAGCGCCAGAACGAGCGCCGCGACGCCGAGCCCGATACCACCCGCCGCGACCCCGGACAGAAAGCTCGTGAAGGCGTCGCGCCGCGCGCTGCGCAGGTAGCGCCGGGCCAGCAGGAGAGGAAAGCTCGGCGTCGCGCTCACGCCTCGCCGTCCGCTGGCGAGCCCTCGGGGCGCAGGAGCGGGAAGAGAATCACGTCGCGGATCGAGGATCGATCGGCGAACACCATGGTCAGCCGGTCGACTCCGATCCCCTCGCCTCCCGCCGGGGGCATGCGCGTGCTCTAGGGCCCGGATGTAATCGGCGTCGAAGCGGTGCGCTTCGGCGTCTCCCGCCTCCCGCGCCGCCAGCTGCTGGCGGAAGCGTTCGGCCTGTACGTCCGGGTCGTTGAGCTCGGAGAAGGCGTTCGCGATCTCCATGCCGCCGAGGTAGAGCTCGAAGCGCTCCGTGAACCGGGGATCCTCCGGCTTCTGCTTCGCCAGCGGCGAGACCTCGACGGGATGGTCGATGATGAAGGCCGGCCCGTCGAGCTTGTCCTCGCAGAGCCCTTCGAAGACGAGGGCCAAAAGACTTCCATAGAAGGGGGACTGAGGATTGGCGTTCGGCTGGGTCGGAAGGCCACCGCCGCAGCGCTCCATGTCTTCGCCAGGAAGGCGCTCCATGGCGACCGGCATGAGCTTCTCAATCGCTCGTCTGGTCCAGCGGTACCCCTGCCAACTGCTCCAGCGCCTGCCTTCATCGTCCAGCGTGGCCAAGGAGGCGTGAGGTCGATCGTCTTTCCCCTAAATGAAAGCTTTTCGCTTTTCAGCATGTCTCTTGCCAGCGCCGACGAGCAGCTCCTCGGTCAGGTCCATCAGCTCGCCGGTAGTCGCGTAGGCCTGGTAGAACTCGAGCATCGTGAACTCGGGGTTGTGCTGGGTGGAGATCCCCTCGTTGCGGAAGTTGCGGTTGATCTCGTAGACCCGGTGCAGCCCGCCCACCAGGAGGCGCTTGAGGTAGAGCTCCGGGCGCGATGCGCAGGTAGAGGTCGATGTCGAGCGCGTTGTGGTGGGTCACGAACGGCCGCGCCACGGCGCCCCCCGGCACCGCTTGCATCATCGGCGTCTCGACCTCGAGAAAGCCTCGTTCGTCGAGAAACCGGCGCATGCCCTGGACGATCCGCGCCCGGATCTCGAAGGTGCGGCGCGACTCGGGATTGGCGATCAGGTCGAGGTAGCGCTGCCGGTAGCGCGCCTCGACGATCGCTGAGGCCGTGCCACTTCTCCGGCAAGGGCCGCAGCGCCTTCGAGAGCAGGGTCAGCCGCTCCGCGAAGAGCGACAGCTCACCCGTCCGGGTGCGCCCCAGCGCACCCTCCGCCAGCACGTAGTCGCCGAGATCGAGGTCCTCGACGAGACCACTCGACGCCTCGTCGAGCTTCTGCTTGCGCACGAAGATCTGGAGCTTGGCCTCCCCGTCGTGGAGATCGAGGAAGAGCAACTTCCCCTGATCGCGCAGGGCGCGGATCCGGCCCGGCACGCGCAGCCGGACCGCCGCGCGCTCGAGCTCTTCCGTGGCGGTCTCTTCCCAGCGCCGACGCACCTCCGCGGGCTCGAGGTCGTACTCGCAATGAGCCGGGTACGCGGCGACCTGGCGGTCGCGCAGGCGGTCGCGTTTTTCGCGGCGAAAAGCGATCTGGTCGTCGAGCTCGGACACGGGCGAGAAAGGATAGCGCGAACTCGCCCGCTGCTAGGATCTCGCCATGCGTCCATGGGCCGAAGAAATCGACGCCGCGTGTCAGCGCTGGCGGGACCTCGGCCGGCCGGCACCCGAGGTCGCCCTGGTCGCGGGATCCGGTCTCTCGGTATCGCTCGGCGAGCCGGTGGTGGCGCCGGAACCTCTCGCCGACTGGCTGCCGTTTCCGGTCCACGCCGTGGAGGGGCACGATCACGCCGTCGAAGTGCTCGAGCCGGCGCCCGGCCGCTTCATCCTCTATTTCCGGGGCCGTTTGCACTCCTATCAGGATTACGAGGCGGCACAGGTCGTCTTTCCGGTGCGCTTCGCGGCCCGGCTCGGCGCCCGCGTCCTCGTGATGACGAATGCGGCCGGTGGCATCCGTCCCGAGTGGCCCGCCGGAACCCTGGCCGCGGTCTCCGACCATCTCAACCTGACCGGCCTCAATCCGCTGCGCGGCGAGCTTCCCGCGGACTGGGGCCCCCGCTTCCCCGACATGGTCGACGCCTACGATCCGACCCTGCGCGACCTGGCGAGCCACCACGCCCATCGTCTCGGCATCGAGCTGCCGGAAGGCGTCTACGCGGGGCTCGCGGGCCCCTCGTACGAGACCCCGGCGGAGGTCCGCATGCTGCGCGCCATGGGCGCCGACCTCGCCGGCATGTCGACCGTTCTCGAGGTCATCGCGGCCCGCCACCTCGGGCTCCGCTGCCTGGTTCTCTCGCTCTCCACGAATCCGGCCGCGGGAGTGGCCGCAGAACCCCTCGATCACCGCGAGGTGCTGGCCGCGGGACGCCTGGCGGCGGGCCGGGTCAGCTCCCTGCTCGCGGCGCTCCTGAGCGACCCGAGGCTCGTCTCCGGGTTCAGCTCGACGGACGGTTGACCAGCAGCCAGAGCCCCGAATAATCGCGAATCAGCCGCATGCGCAGCAGTTGGAGCTGTTGCGCCTCACCCAGGTTTCCACTTCGCACCGCTTCGTCGATGAACCCGCCGAACCTCTGCACGTAGGTGTCCGCCATGCGAGTGCACTCCCGGGCGCTCTGGAAGACGGGTGATTCACGCGTGACCGCGGTTTCATCGAGCAGCTCGGTGATTTCGTTCGCCCCGACGTTGATCCGCTGCCGAAGCGCGGCGGACTCGAACAAAAACCTCTCGAGCGTCTGATCTCCCTCCTCGAGGACGAAGATGCGCCGGTACGCGGTCACGTCCCGGGCCTCGAGCCGATACTCGTAGAGCTCGCCCGAGAGAGCGACCTGCTTGGCCGCGGACCGGTCGTCGGATCCTTCGAGCGCTTCCACGAGAGTCCGCACGAAAGGCGCGAGCTCCGAATCGATCCCCAGGTCGTCCACCTTCGTCACGGTCGCGTCCGTCGGAGCCGCGGTGGGGCGAACGATCCGTGGACGCAGTTCCTCGAGCTGGCGGCGCAGGAACGCGAGATCGTCGATCTTGAGATTGTCGAGCTGCTTCTCGCGTTCGACCACCTGGACGGCGCGACGCAGCTCGCCGAGGTGCGCACCACCGCCACCGTCCGCTTCCTTCGCCGACTCCTCCGCGAGGATGCGCTGCGACTCGGCGAGAATCCGCTCCTCCTCGTCGTGGAAGTTCCGGCGCACCTTGTTCTTGAAAGCCAGGTTCGTCTCGACGACCGCCAGCAGAAGCTCGGGATGAAAGAGATAACGGCCCAGCAAGCGCTTGGCCTCTCGGTAGCGCGAGACGATCTGACTCGACGAGAAGCTCGCGAGGTCTTGGACTCCGCTCAACTCCCGGCGGAACTCCGCCAACTCGGAGCGCCGCTCTTCGACCCACGACGGTTCCACCGTGAGGCCGGGAAGAAGCGCCCAAAACCCTTCGAACATGCCGCGCAGGCGAGTCGGGTCGCGAAGCAACGCCGCGCCCGAGACCGGATCGGTTTCTTCGGAGAGGCGGGTGACCAGGAAATCCACCTTGTCGAGACGATCGCCGCTCAATGCGCCGTCCGACGCGAGCCCGAGATAGAAACGCACCATCTGCGCTAGGATCTGATCGTCGTAGTTCTTGACCCGTTCGAAGAACTGACGCAGCAACGGAGGGGTCACCCGGACATCGGCGGCCGCGAGGACACCGGACGTCTGATCGAGCTGGCGGGCGGCGGTCTCCAGGTCGTCGGTCACCGAGTCGGGAGCCGTACCGGTGAGGCTCTCGGAAGCCCGTTTCAGAATCGCGTGGATCTCGCTGAGATCGGTCGGGTACTGTGGGATCTGAGCCGCGACGAAGAGCTTCTGCAGCCCTTGGAGAAACTGATGAAAAGTCCAGGCAGCCTTGAAGCGACCCGCCAGGTCGACATAGCGCCGGTGGAGAGAGGGAAGATCCTGGACGCTCAAGCTCGCACCATTGGCACCGTATTCTAAGCCATGCCGCCGACCACACGCCGTCACCGCATTCGTCAGCTCATCGACTCCGCCGCGATCCAGCGGCGCGTCACCGAGCTCGCCGCCGAGATCAACCGCGACTTCGCCGGCAGCGACGGTCTGGTCGCCATCGCGGTGCTCAAGGGAGCCGTGCTCTTCTACGCCGATCTGGTCAAGCAACTCGACATCCCGGTGACCATCGACTTTTTCCAGACCACGAGCTATGGCGACGGCACCAGCGCGGGCGAGATTCGCATCAAGCGGGACATCGACCTCTCGCTGCGGGGCCGCGACGTGATCCTGGTCGAAGACATCGTGGACACGGGCTGGACCGTGAGGACCATCCTGGACCTCTTCCGCTTTCGCGGGGCCCGTTCGGTGAAGCTCTGCGCGCTGCTCGACAAACACGACGCCCGAGAAGTCGAGGTACCCATCGACTACTGCGGGTTCCCGATCGAAAATCGCTTCGTGGTCGGATACGGTCTCGACTACGGCGAGAAATACCGCAACCTTCCCTACGTCGCCACCGTCGAGTTCGACGAACCCTAGGAGATCCCAAGATGAGCACCGCCGACCCCCGATCCAGCGAACCCGTTCCGTACGCAACCGACCGGGCACCGAAGGCGATCGGGCCCTACAGCCAAGCGATCTCGGCCGGCGGATTCCTGTTCACTTCCGGTCAGATCGCCTTGATTCCAGCGACTGGCGAGATGGTCGCGGGCGGCTTCGAAGCCGAGGCTCGGCAGGTCTTCGCCAACCTCGCCGCGGTCCTCGCCAGCGCGGGTTGTGGCTTCTCCGACGTCGTCAAGGCCACCGTCTATCTGGCGGACATGTCCGACTTCCCCGTCCTGAACGGTATCTACGCGGAGGCCTTCGGCGAGTACAAGCCGGCGCGATCGACCGTTCAGGCCGCCGCGCTTCCCAAGAGCGCCCGCGTCGAGATCGACCTGGTGGCTCGGCTGAGCGCCTAGCCCGCCGGTTCCGGCTCGGCAGACTCCAGCAAGCCCTCCAGGTTCAAGGGGCCAGTCACCATCGCGAGGCTCCCCGCCTCGTCCCGCGGCCAACTCTCGCGCGGACGATCCCAGTAGAGCTCGACGCCGTTGCCGTCGGGGTCGCGCAGGTAGAGCGCTTCGGAGACCCCGTGGTCCGCGGCCCCCTCGAGCGGAATTCCGGCCGCGATCAATCGGCGTAAAGCGTCCGCCAGCGCGCTCCGGGTCGGATAGAGGATGGCGACGTGGTACAGGCCGGTCGACCCCGGCGGTGGCGGCGAACCACCCCGGCTCTCCCAGACGTTCAGCCCGATGTGATGGTGGTAGCCACCTGCGGACACGAAGGCCGCGTCGGCTCCGTAGCGCTGCGTCAGCTCGAATCCCAACACGCCGCACCAGAAGCCCAACGAGCGCTCCAGATCGGCCACCTTCAGGTGGACGTGGCCGACCCGAACGCCCGGATCGACGGGCCGATCGGCGAGGCTCATCCGCTCACCCGGCGCACCACTTCGCACGCCCGCTCGATCTGCTCTTTCGAAGCGTCGAGATGGGTGACGAACCGGATGTTCACACCATCGATCGTCGACATGAGGACCCCCTCCTGCCGCGCCAGATCACACCAGCGCTCCCCCGACGTCCGATCGGCGTTTTCGCGAGAGCGCACCCGGAAAAACCCGATGTTCGTCTCGACGCTGGCCGGGTCGATCTCGATCGCCGGATTCTCGGCCAGGGCATCGGCCAGTTTCCGGGCGTGCTCGTGATCCTCCGCGAGCCGCTCTCGCCCTTCGCGAAGCGCCACCAGGGCCGCCGCCGCCAGAACGCCCGCTTGGCGCATCGCACCGCCGAACATCGTCCGCACGCCGCGTGCCTCGGCAATGCGTTCCTTCGTCGAGCAGAGGATCGACCCGACCGGAGCACCCAACCCCTTCGAGAAGCAGGCCATCACCGTGTCGAAGCCACGGGTGAGCTCGGCCGGCGTGGTACCGAGCGCCACCGCCGCGTTCCAGATCCGCGCCCCGTCGAGATGGACCGGCAAGCCGTTCTGGTGGGCGAAGTCCAGAATCGGATCGAGCCGGGAGCGCGCGAAGACCCGTCCCCCCGCCATGTTGTGCGTGTTCTCGAGCTCGAGGGCGCCGGTCGGCACCCGGTGACCGCCCCGCTCGGCGAAGTGACGTCGAAAGGACTCGAGCGAAGGCAGTCCATCCGAGGACGGGAGCACGCGCGGCTGAATTCCGGAGAGCGCGGCCATGGCGCCCATCTCGAAGAGCACGACGTGGGCCCGCTCGTCGCAGAGCAGCTCGGTTCCCCGGTCGGCCAACAGACGGAGGCCGATCTGGTTGCCCATGATGCCGGACGGAACGAACATCCCGGCGGCGAAGCCGAGCGCCTCGGCCGCTTCTTCCTCCAGCGCACGAATGGTCGGATCTTCTCCGTAGACGTCGTCGCCGACCTCGGCCTCCGCCATCGCGCGACGCATCGCCGCGGTCGGTCGCGTGACCGTGTCGCTCCTCAGATCGATCGGTTCGAATTCCATGGCGAGAGCTTAAGTCATCGCGGCCGGCGAGCTCTTCTAGGGCTTCCCGCTCGGAGAGCGAACCTCCCGACGGACCCGGTCCGTCTCAGCAGAGGAGCTCGGCGAGCACCGCGTTCGAGACGAGGAAGCCCTCCGGCGTGAGACGGATGCGCTCCGCGCGGCGCTCGACGAAAGGAGCCAGTCGGGTCAGGCGGCGATCGAGCTCGGCGCCGTCGACGCCCGCCGCGCGGAAAGCCGACTCGTCGACCCCTTCATCGAGGCGCAGGCCGAGCAATACCCGTTCCTGGTCCGCATCGCCCGGCTGCTCCTCGATGCCCAACGGATCGGTCATCCACCCTTCGAGATCGGGCAAGTGGCGGAAGCGGCGGCCGCCGATCGACGAGTGGGCCGCCGGCCCGCAACCCAGCCAATCCTCGCTACGCCAATAGCGCAGGTTGTGTCGGCACTCGCGGCCGGGACGCGCGAAGTTCGAGATCTCGTAGTGTAGGTAGCCCGCCGAGGTGAGCGCGTCGTGGAGCGCGAGGTAGCGCTTCCGCTGGGTCTCCTCGCCCGCGAAGAGGCCCGGCCGCTCGCGGCGCAGGAAGTCCAGCTCGCTGCCTGTATGCACCTCGAGCAGGTAGAGGCTGAGATGATCGGGCGCGATGGCGATCGCCCGTTCGAGCGACCTGCGGAAGCTCCCCTCGGTTTGCCCTGGGATGCCTACCATGAGGTCGAGCGAGAGATTGTCGAAGCCCGCCGACCGGGCCTCTTCGAGAACCCGCGCGGCGTCCGCCGCGTTGTGGCGGCGGCCGAGCAGGCGCAGCTCACGGTCGACGAGCGACTGCACGCCCACCGACAACCGGTTGACGCCCGCGGCGCGCAGGCCGGCGAGGCGCGCCGGCGAAAGGTCCGAGGGATTCGCCTCGGCGGTGATTTCGGCGTCCGGAGCGAGCTCGAAGCGCTCGCGCACACGGCCGACGACGCCGGCCAGTTCCTCCGGATCGAGCAGGGAGGGCGTGCCGCCGCCGAAGAAGATCGTCTCGACGCGTCGCCCGTGCAGCATCGTCCAGCCGTCGATTTCGCGTTCCAGCGCGGCCATGAAGCGGTCCATCCGCTGCCGGTTCTCTCCCACCTTGTAGAAGTCGCAATAGCGACACCGGGTGCGACAGAACGGGACGTGGAGGTAGATCCCCAGCGATCGCCTCAAGCTTGCGCTCCCCGCCAGCGCTGGCGAAGCTCGTGGAGGGCCGGCCAGGCTCCGCGGCTCGCCGCCTCGAGCGCCTTTCGGGCCGCCGGCGACAACCAATCGAGGAGCGCGAGGTTGCCCTCTCGGGCGAGCGCCGCCACGTCGAGAGTGGTCCGCTCGAGGTGGCGCGCCGCGGCGAGGAGATCGACCGCTTCGACTTCGGCGCCGCCGAGCCGGATCTGAAGATCGCCGGCCTCGGCGAGAGTCGCGGCCAACCTCCGGTTGCGGGCCGCACGGGGCTCGAGTCCACGCAGCTCCGGGCGGGCCGGCAGAACGGGCAGGCCGAGCAGGCCGGCTGCCCTGGAGAGGCTCCATCTCGGATCGGGGCCGGGAGTGGAAGACCGCGTCGAACCGGTCTTCTCCCACCACCCCGAGCAGGCGCCGGCGATCGAGCGGGTCGAGCTCGGGCGCCAGGCCGACGACCGCCGCGGGTTCGAACGGCAACAGGCAGCGCAGCCAAGCCTCGGTCTCCTCTCCGGTCGACGCGAGGCCCGGCACCAGTGGAAACGCGACCCAGAGGCGGCGCGGCGGCCGCGTCCAGCCGGCGAGTCGCGCGCGTCCCGCGTCGCCCTCGAGCATCAGGGCGAGCAGATCGAGCACCACGGGGTGACTCCCCTCCTCGTCGAGTCCTTCGGTTCCGGCAATCTCCTGAGTCAGGAGGGGGAAGCCCCGGCGCTCGAGGTGCCGCATCAGCTCGAGGCGCTGCGGGCGCATGTCCGGCGCGACCGGGGGCAAGAGCGTCAGCTCGGCATCCGCAGGAGGCGCCGACGGGGAGCTCCCGCGCCGGGCCGTCGCCGTCCGGCCAGACGATCCGGCGCGACCCGAGATCGAGAAACGGCAGCGTCGCGGCGGGGGTCCTTCGCGGCGCCCAGCGAATCCAAAACCGGGTCGGCAGCGGGTCGATCTCGACCCAGCTCACGGTAGCGCTCCGCCGTCACCTCGCGCAGCCAGAGCGCTCGCCACGTACTTCGCCAGGACGTCCGTCTCGAAATGGAGTTTGTCGCCGGGCCGGGCGGAGCCCAGCGTCGTCACCTCGAGGGTATGCGGTATGAGCGCCACCTCGAAGCCGTCCGGCTCACGAGCCGCGACGGTCAACGAGACACCGTCGAGCGCCACCGACCCCTTCTCGACGATCGCGGCGGCGCCGTGGCGCGGCAGATCGAAGGTGAACCGGCTGTGATCTCCGAGGTCGCGGCGAGCCCTCAATTTCACCATCCCGTCGACGTGCCCCTGGACCCAGTGACCGCCGAGCGGATCTCCGACCCGCAGGGGGGGTTCCAGGTTCACCTCGTCGCCAAGCTTCAGCCGTCCGAGGCGGGTGCGGGCCAACGTCTCGGGCGAGAGCTCGACACTGCTCCTCTGGGGCCGGCTCTCCACCACGGTCAGGCAGACACCCGCCACCGCCAGGCTGGCGCCGATCCCGAGCCGCTTGCCGAGCGCGCGGCTGTGCTCGAGGCTCAGCAGCACGCCGCCGCGCGACGAAGGGGCGGGATCGGCGCTCAGGCGCCCACGTTCGAGCACAAGTCCCGTAAACATGCCGTCCGTATCCCTCGTATCCGAATGTCCTCGCCGAATCGCCGAACTTCGAGCCGAGCCAGCCGATTCGCCGCCGCCAGCCGCGCCACCCCGGCGCCCCCCACCGTCGACGGCGCCGCATCGCCGCCGATCACCAGCGGCGCCTGGAAGGCGACGATGCGGTCCCACAACTCCGCGTCCGCGAACGCCCCGGCGACCGCGCCTCCACCTTCGACGAGCACGCTCTGCACGCCTCGTGCCCCCAGATGCTCGAGCACCGTCGCGGGAGTCACTCGACCCATCGTCACTACCGTGGCGCCCCGCCGCTCGATCTCTTCTCGTCGCGCTCCGTCGGCTGATTCAGTGTACACGAGCACCTCTCCCGGCTCCGCGAAAAGGCGCGCATCGCGAGGGCAGCGAAGACGCCGGTCGAGCACCGCGCGCACCCCCGCGCGGCCCGCCTTTCCGAGCCGTCGGGTGAGGCGCGGATCGTCGCCCAGCAGCGTCCCGGAACCCACCAGCACGGCGTCGTGCTCCTCGCGCAGCTCGAGGGCTGACCGCCGGGCCGCCGGGCCGGTGATCCACTGACTCTCGCCCGCCGAGGTCGCGATTCTGCCGTCGAGCGACGACGCCCATTTGAGGGTCACGGCCGGACGTCCGAGAACACGGGAGACGAGATACGCGAGGTTGAGCGCCACGGCCTCCTCCGCTCGCGGTCCCACTTCGACCTCGATACCGGCAGCGCTCAGACGGGAGAATCCGGCACCCGCGGTGCGAGGATCCGGATCCCGATGGCAGGCCACGACGCGGGCGATCCCGGCGGCCACGACCGCGTCGGCGCAAGGAGGCGTCCGACCGAAATGCGCGCAGGGCTCCAGGGTGACGAACAGGGTGCCGCCGCGGGCGCCCGCTCCCGCGGCAGCCAACGCCAGCACCTCAGCATGCGGTTCCCCCGCCCGGCGATGCCACCCCTCGCCGACGACGGCGCCTTGGGCGTCGAGAACCACCGCTCCGACCCGCGGATTCGGCGAGGTCGTGAATCGCCCCCGCCGGGCGAGCGCCAGGGCCCGCCGCATCGGCTCAGCGGACGAGCGCAGCGGCGAACTCCTTGGGGTCGAACTCCACCAGGTCGTCCGCGGTCTCACCGACCCCGAGGAAGAGCACCGGCAGGCGAAGCTCCCGCGCCACCGCCACCACCATGCCTCCACGCGCCGTGCCGTCGAGCTTCGTCAACAGGACGCCGTCGGCGACCGCCGAGGTCAGGAAGGCGCGCGCCTGCGCCAGAGCGTTCTGGCCGGTCGTGGCGTCCAGGACGAGAAGGGTCGCCACCGCCCAGTCCTTCGCCTCGCGATCGACCACCCGCCGAATCTTGGCGAGCTCGGCCATGAGTTGGTCCTTGTTGTGGAGGCGACCCGCCGTATCGACGATCAGGTGATCGACCCCGCCGGCGCGCGCCGCCTGAATCGCGTCGAACACGACGGCCGCGGGGTCCGAGCTCGCCGCGTGGCGGATCACCTCCACGCCGAGGCGCTCCCCCCACAGTGAGAGCTGCTCGATCGCCGCCGCCCGGAAGGTGTCCGCCGCCGCCAGGATCACCCGCCGGCCGGCTGCCAGATCGCGCCGGGCCAGCTTGGCGATCGACGTGGTCTTGCCGGCGCCGTTGACTCCCACCACCAAGGTCACCCGTGGGTAGCCCTCGATCGGCGGCTCCGGAGACTCCCTCAGCAGGCGCTCGATCTCCTCGGCCAGCAGCTCGCGCAGACGACCATGGCGTCCCAGATCGGATCGCCGCACCCGTTCACGCAAGCGGTCGATCAGCCGGGTGGTGGTGGCAACGCCGAGGTCCGCCGCGAGAAGCGCTTCCTCGAGGTCGTCGATGCTCTCCTCGTCGAGGCGGGCAGGCAGGTCGAGAGCTCCCCCAGGCGTTCGGAGAGTCGCTCCTGCGTCCGCGCCAAGCCGGCCCGGAGGCGGCCCCACAATCCTCGCTCTTCGGTCATCGACTGGCTGGGAAAAGCTCCCGGGCGAGCTGATCGCCCACCTGCTGGAGAGTCTTGCGGGCCTGCGCGACCCGCGCCGGCGCGCGCTGCACCAGGACCAGATAGTAACCGTCCGGCAGCGGTTCGACGAGGATGTGCAGGTGATCCTTCTCGATGTGCATCCAACGCGCGGAGCCGTAGCCCGACTCACCCAGGAACTCCTGCGCCTGTCGCAGATAGATCCCGACGTAGGCACCGACGATCTTCATCTGGTAGGGGCTCGACTCCGCGCACGCCAAGTCGACGGTCTCTCCGCTGTCGTCCAGGAAGAGCACTCCGACGGCCCCCTCGTTGCGGGCGATCAGGTCGGCAAGCAGGTATTCGAATGGCATCGAGGTGGCAGCCTTCAGACGTTGGCGGTCGCGGGGAGCTCGACCTCGAGCTCGGAATCGTCATGCTCACCGACCTGCTGCACGAGATCGCCCATCTCGAAGGCGCGCAGGAACGCGGTCACCACCTTGGCGTCAAAGCGCGAACCGGCGAGCTTGGTGATGACCTCGGCGGCGAAGCGAGCTTCGTAGGCCTTCTGATAGGGCCGGTCGGTGGTGATCGCGTCGAAGCAATCGGCCACCGCGACGATGCGCGCGGAGAGCGGAATCTCATCGCCGCGCAACTGGTCCGGATAGCCCCGCCCGTTCCAGTTCTCGTGGTGCCAGCGGATGACCGGGATCATGTCGTGGAGTTGCTCGATCGGCGCCAGGATCTCCGCGCCCACCTTGGGGTGGGCCTTCATCTCTTCGAACTCGTCGGCCGAGAGGACGCCCCCCTTGCGCAGAATCCGGTCGTCGACGCCGATCTTTCCCACGTCGTGGAGCAACGCCCCGATCCAGATCTTGTGCTGAAAGTCCTCGTTCTGGCCCAGGTGCCGGGCCATCGACCGCGCCATTTCGGCGACCCGGTCGGAGTGACCGCGGGTGTAGGGATCCTTGGCGTCGATCGCGGCCGCGAAAGCGCGGATCGAGCTGATGAAGAGATCCCGGTTCACCTGCGCCGATTGCTTGAGGCGCGCCACGTGCTCCTGCACGTGCTCGCTCATCCGGTTGAAATCGGCAGCGAGCTGGGAGACCTCCGAAACGAAACGCTCCTCCGGAATCCGGCGGCCGAAGTTCCCGTCCGCGATCTCGTGCGCGCTCCGGGTCAGGCGCCGGATCGTGCCCCCGATGCGGCTCGAAATGACCAACGCCAGGACGAAGGCGGCGCCGAGCAGCAAGAGCGTCGAAGCCACGGCGGAGACGACCATGCGGCGGGCCGATTCGAACGCGGCGGCGACCGGCTTGTGCACGACCACCCCCCAACCGGTCTCCTCCACCGGGCTGACGTGACCGAGCATCTCGACCGGACCGTTCTCGGTCTGTACCGAGTACTGCGCGGTCAGCAGGAGCGGCTTGCGTACGAAGTCGCGCACCAGGTTCGAGTGCGCCAGCGCGGCGCGCGAAGCGTCATCGGCCCCTTCCGACCAGAGCAACTTGCCATCGGAGCCCAACAGGAAGACCGCCGCGTTCCCGGTCGCCTCGCGCTCGAAGACCGCCTCCATCAGGCGAAGGCGCGCCAGCACCTCCACCACGTAGACCATCTGCCCGTCGTCGTCGTTCACGGGCACCGCGAGCGCCGCGACCGGCTCGTTCGCCGCGGGCGCGACGGTGAACCGCCAGACCGGCCGGTGCTCATGGCCCGCGATCGTGAAGGCCTGGTCGAGGGCGATCGAGAGCGCTGCGGGTAGATCGGGAGGCGCGAGCCGGGGTCCCACGCCGTCGGGCGCCAGCACGCGCAGCGCCAGGAGGTCCGGATTGGCGACCACGAAGCGGTGCAGGTAGTTTCCGACCCAATCCTCCCGCAATCGCTGATCCGGAGGTGCCAAACCGGGAGCCGCCATGAGGGTCAGGCCGAGCTCGTGGAGTTGGCGGCGGATTTCCGAGAGGTAGTCGTTGCAGCTCTCGCGACAGCGATTGCGCCGACTGCGTGAGGTAGCGCTTTTCCTCGGTGACGAGAAGATCGCGGTTCTGGCTGACCAACAACCAGTTCGAGATCGCGAGCGGCACCACGCCGATCCCGAGCAAGAGGATGAAGACCAGCGTACGCATCCGCAGCTGGCGAAAAAAACCTCTCGACCGGAATGCGGCGTGCGGTCCCGAGGAGTCGGTGACGGGCACAGACCGATTATACGGGTGGCTTGCCTGCCGAGTGGAGAAAATCCGACAGGGCGGCGCGGAGCTCGTCCGTGCAGCCTTCCCGCTCGACACGCCCCTGTCCGGCCCCGGCGAGCAGGATCCAGTCGATCCCCGACCGTCGCATCTTCTTGTCGCGCCCCATTCGAGCGAGCAGGTCCTCCGCCTCCAGCTCCGGCAATTCCGGCCCGCCCAGCCGATCGAGCAGACGAAGGACGCGCGCCGAGAACTCAGGATCTCCGCCGTGGCGAACGGAGAGCTGGAGCGCGAAGCGCAGCCCGAAAGCCACCGCATCGCCGTGCTGCAGGGTGCCGTAACCCGCGGCGGCTTCGATCGCGTGGCCGAGGGTGTGGCCGAAGTTCAACAGCTTGCGCGCCCCCACCTCCTCGGGGTCGGACTCGACCAGGCGTCCCTTGACCCGCGCCGCCGCGGCCACCGTCGAAGCGAGCCTCTCCGCATCCCCAGCCAGAAGGGCGTCGAGATCCCCCTCGACCGAAGCGAAGAGGGCCGGATCCAGAATCGCACCTACCTTCACGACCTCGACCAACCCCGAGCGGATCTGATCCCGGGAGAGCGTGGCGAGAAGGTTCGGATCCGCCAGCACGGCGAGCGGGTGATGAAAGAGCCCCACCGAGTTCTTGGCTTCGGGAAGGTCCACCGCCGTCTTGCCCCCGACGGCCGCATCGACCTGGGCGAGCAGCGTCGTCGGTATCGCGATCCAGGGCACGCCGCGCAGGAAAGCACCGGCGGCGAAGCCCGCGAGATCGGACACGCTGCCGCCTCCGAAGGCCGCCACGAGGGAGTCCCGTTTGCCGCCCCTCTCCAGCCAGGCGCGCCAGAGCCGCTCCGCCTCCCCGACCGTCTTGGCCGCCTCACCGTCCGGCACCTCGATGAGCTCGACAGAGGCCGCCGCTTCGCGAAGGGGCGCCAGAGCTTCGGCGTGCAGGTCGAGGATCGGCCTTGCGGTGACGGCGAGCACGGTCCGCCCCGTCACCCGCTCTCCGAGCTCCTCGACCCCCGCGGCCAAGGCATCGGCTCCATACAGGTGGCGGGTCACGCCACTCGGATGCGTCAACTCGAAGCGGTCAAGCGTCACCGGGCAGCTCCACGCCCCGAAGACTTCCATAGAAGGGTTTTGACTCCAACTTCCGGCCGCCGAGGTTCGGCTCCACGTCTTCGAGGGGTGACGCGCCGGCTCGCTCGATGCCCGGGGGTCACTGCTCGCGTTTGCGCAGCGCGATGCCGAGCTCGGCGAGCTGCCGGTCGTCGACCCGCGAGGGAGCGTCGGTCATCAGGTCGGTCGCCGAGGCCGTCTTCGGGAACGCGATCACCTCGCGTAACGACGTCGCGCCGGCGAGCAACATCACGATCCGGTCCAGACCGAGCGCCAAACCGCCGTGCGGAGGGGCGCCGAAGCGGAGCGCGTCGAGCAGGAACCCGAAACGGCTCCGCGCCTCGTCGGGCTCGATGCCGAGCAGGGAGAAGACTCGCGATTGGATGCTCGAGTCGTGGATACGGATGGAGCCGCCGCCGAGCTCGGTCCCGTTGAGGACCAGGTCGTAGGCGCGCGCCCGAACCGACGCCGGGTCGCTCTCCAGCCGCTCGAGGTCGCGCGGATCGGGGCTCGTGAAGGGATGGTGCATCGAGTACCAGCGGTCGTCCTCCGCGCTCCACTCGAAGAGCGGGAACTCGGTCACCCAGACGAACTTCCACTGCCCTGCCGGAATGAGGTCGAGCTGTCGCGCCAGCTCCTGCCGCAGCGCGCCCAGGGCCGGCGCCACCACAGCCGCCGGTCCGGCCGCAAGCAGTGCCAAGTCCCCGTCCTCCATGCCCAGCTGCGTGGCCAGTTGCTTCCTCTGGTGCTCCGGCAGGCCTTCCTTGACCTGAAATGTCGCTTCATCGTTCGAACGCTTCAAGGTCAGCAGGCCGGGCAAGCCATGCTTCTTGGCCACGCCATTCCACTTGTCGATCTGGGAACGCGATGCCGAAGCATGGCGTGGAACGACGAGCGCTCGTACGACGCCCCCTTCGGCGACAGCCTTTTGAAAGACCTTGAACGGGCTGTCTGCGAGGGCAGCAGTCACGTCCTGAATCTCCAGACCGAATCGCAAGTCGGGACGATCGACCCCGAAGCGCGCCATCGACTCCGCGTATGTCAGGCGCGGGAACGGCTTCGCGATCTCGACGTCGACGAGCTTCATGAGCCGGGAGAAGAGACCCTCGAGCAGCTCGTAGACGTCCTCCTCGGTCGGAAACGACATCTCGAGATCGATCTGGGTGAACTCCGGCTGGCGATCGGCGCGCAGATCTTCGTCGCGGAAACAGCGTGCAATCTGGATATAGCGCTCGAAGCCGGCGATCATGCTGAGTTGTTTGAAGAGCTGGGGCGACTGCGGAAGCGCATAGAACTCCCCCGCATGAACGCGCGACGGCACCAGGTAGTCGCGCGCCCCTTCCGGCGTCGACTTGGTGAGGATCGGCGTCTCGATCTCGAGGAAGCCCTGCTCGTCGAAATAGGCCCGGGTTTCCTGGGTCACGCGATGGCGCAGCAGGAGGTTGCGCTGCAGCTCCGGCCGTCGCAAGTCGAGGTAGCGGAACCTGAGCCGCGTCTCCTCCGAAGCTTCCGCGTACGACTCGAGCGTGAACGGCAGCGGATCGCAGGAGGAGAGCACTTCGACCCGCCGCGCCACGACCTCGACCTCACCGCTCGGTAGGCTCGGATTGACCGACTCGCGTTGCACCACGTCGCCTTCCATCTCGACCACCCACTCCGAGCGCACCGGCTCGAGCGCCGCCACGAGCTCTGGGCTCTCGTCGGGGCGCACCACCACCTGGCAGATCCCGGAGCGGTCCCGCAGGTCGACGAAGTGCAGCCCGCCCAGGTTCCGGCGCCGTTGCACCCAGGCCTGGAGCCGCACCCGGGTACCGATGTCTTCCTTCCTCAACGTTCCCGCGCCACGGCGCTTCATCCCATCACCTCTCACGGCAAATGCCTTCGCAGGCAAAGACTTTCATAGAAGGGAAAGACTTCGAGGGATCCAGCGGCCAGCCGACGATGACCCTGCGATCAGACCGCCTCTGCAGCCCGGTCGCCATCGTAGAAGCTCGCGAGTTTCGAGAGGCCAGAGTCCTCCGGGACCGTCTCCCGCCTGCCGTCCGGCCAGACGACGGTGAGCTCGCCCTTCTCCAGTTCGTCGTCGCCCAGGAAGATGCGGGGGCCGGGCCTCGCTCTCACGGCCTGGTCGTCGTCCCTGTCGAGACCGCGGCTCGCCTCGACCGCCGGGACGCCTCTGGCTCGGATGGCCTCGAGGAGCTCGAAGAGCTTGCTCCGCCCCAGCTCGGAGCTCCTCTTGCGCAACGACCCGGCCAGCTCCACCTGAACGGCTCGCCGACCGACGTGCCTTGTTGCTGAGGTTGCTGGCAGAACTTCGACGAGGCGGTCCTCGCCGATTGCGAAGCCGACGCCGTAGGTCGGCTTGCCGCCGATCTCCTCGATCAGTCCCTCGTAGGCTCCACCGCCGCAGATCGCGTTCTGGGCGCCCAGCCCTTCCGAGACGACCTCGAACACCGTATTGGTGTAGTAGTCGAGTCCCCGGACCAGCCGGTCATCGATCTCGAAACCGATCGAGTGTGCCTCGAGATGAGAAAGCACGCGCTCGAAGTGCTCCCGGCTGCCGGTCGTCAGCGAGTCCGAGAGCTTCGGAGCACCCTCGAGAATCTCTTGCTCCTGCGGACTCTTCGTGTCGAGGATCCTCAAGGGGTTGTTTTCCAGACGCCTCTGGCTGTCCCCGGAAAGCCTTTCCCTAAAGGGAAGCAGATACGCCTGCAGGGCCGCGCGGTACGACGCCCGCGAATCGGAGTCCCCCACCGTGTTGACGAGGATCTTCAAGTCCGCGAACCCGAGCTCGCGCAGGAAGCGCACCAGCATGAGCAGGATCTCGGCGTCGGACTCCGGACCCCGGCCGCCCAGCAGCTCGGCGCCGATCTGGTGGAACTGGCGGAAGCGGCCCTTCTGCGGGCGCTCGTAGCGGAACTGGGGGCCGATGTAGAAGAGGCGGACCGGCTGCGGAAGCGACTGCATGCCGTGCTCGACGTAGGCGCGACAGACGGCGGCCGTCGATTCGGGCCGCAGGGTCATCTCGCGGCCCCCCTTGTCGGTGAAGCTGTACATCTCCTTGCCGACGATGTCGGTCCCCTCACCCACCCCGCGCGAGAAGAGCTCGGTGTCCTCGAAGACCGGCGTCCGGATCTCGCCGTACCCGTAGAGAGCGAAGACCCGCCGGGCCGTCTCCTCGATTCGCGCCCAGAGCGCGGTCGCCGGAGGCAGGAGATCGCGGGTCCCCTTCGGAGCCTGGAATCGTCTGCCCTTGACCATCGTTCAGTAGCCCCGTCCCAGCTCGGCGAGATAGGTGTCTTTGATGCGGACGTAACGCTCGGCGATCACGGCGATGTTCTCGCGCTCGGCGTCGGAGAGCGGGCGGGCGACCCTGGCGGGCACGCCGAGCACGAGCTGTCCCGCCGCCACCCGCATCCCGGGCGGCACCACCGCTCCCGCGCCCACCATGGCGCCAGATTCGACCACCGCGCCGTCGAGCACCCGGGCGCCGATGCCGATCAGGCAGGCGTCCTCCAGCGTGCAGCCGTGCACCACGCAGCCGTGCCCGATCACGACGTTCGATCCGATCCGCAGCGGAAAATCCCGATCCGTCACGTGCAGGACGCTGCCGTCCTGAACGTTGGTGCGAGCGCCGATCCGGATCCAGTGCACATCGCCTCGCGCCGCCGTATGGAACCAGAAGGAGCAGTCGGCGTCGGCCTCCAGATCGCCCGAGAGATGGGCTCCGGGAGCGACGAACACGCCCTCGCCCAGGCGTGGCGACTTCTCGAGGTAGGGATAGATCGGCACTTCGCTCTCCATGGACCGGACCCGGTGGCCCGGGCCGCAAACGATATCGCAGCGCTGCGCGCCGACCCGTCCGGCGGATGGCTCGGATAGGCTTGCCCGCAGTGCACGAAACGCCTGCCTACGCCGTCCACGCGACGATCGAGGTCCGCTACGCCGAGACCGACCAGATGGGGATCGTCCACCACGCCAACTACCTCGTCTGGTTCGAGCAGGCGCGGACCCGTCTCTGCTTCGAGGCGGGAGTCCATTACGCCGAGATCGAGAAACGCGGCTACCTCCTCCTGGTGACCGGCGCCCAGCTCTCGTTCCGGGGCCCGAGCCGCTACGGCGACACCGTCGACGTCGCTTGCTGGGTGGATCGGGTCGCCAGCCGCGGCGTGACCTTCGCCTACAGCGTCACCCGCGGCGACGATCTGCTCGCCACCGGATCTACCGAACACATCTGGGTCGACGCGGCGCACCGGCGGCCCGCCCGCTTTCCGCCCGAGCTCAAGGGACCCTTCGAGCGCTTCCTGCCTGGAGCCGGTTCGTGAGCCGGCTCCGCCTGACGACTGCCGGCGAGAGCCACGGGCCCGGCCTGACGGCGATCCTCGAAGGTCTTCCGGCCGGCCTGCGGATCGACTTCGAGCTCCTGGAGCGGGACCTCCGGCGCCGCCAACACGGCCACGGCCGTGGGCGGAGAATGCAAATCGAGCAGGATCGCGCCGAGATCCGCGGCGGCGTGCGGGACGGCGAGACGCTCGGCTCGCCGCTCGCCCTCTGGATCGAGAATCGGGACTGGGAGAACTGGAAGCGCGCCCTGGCGGCCGACCCCGCAGCGATCGACCCGGCCTTCGCCGAGCTGCGCCGCCTGAAGAGCCCGCGCCCCGGCCACGTCGACCTGGCGGGCGGCCAGAAGTATTTGCGCCATGACCTGCGCGACCTGCTCGAGCGCGCCTCGGCGCGCGAAACGGCCGCCCGGGTCGCCGGCGGCGCCTTCGCCAAGATGCTGCTCGCCGAGCTCGGAGTCGAGGTGCGGAGTGGCGTGCGCTCGCTCGGCCCCCTGGGTACCGAGGCCCCGGTGCCCGGATGGGAAGAAGTCTCGGCGGTCGATGACGCATCCCCCTTGCGAGCGATCGATCGAGAGCTCGAGCCGGAGATGGTCGCCCTGGTCGACGACGCCAAGCAGCGCGGCGAGACGCTCGGTGGCTCGGCGACCGTCATCGCCCACGGCGTGCCGATCGGCCTCGGCTCGCACGTGCAGTGGAACCAGAAGCTCGACGGCCGTCTCGCCCGAGCGCTGATGTCGGTGCCCGCCGTCAAAGCGGTCGAGATCGGCTCCGCGATCGCGGCCTCGCACGGCTTCGGCAGTGCCGCCCACGATCCGATCCACCACACCGCCGAGCGTGGATTCCACCGTGAGTCCAATCGCGCCGGAGGCCTCGAGGCCGGCATCACGAATGGCGAGGACGTCGTGGCCACGATCTACATGAAACCGATCTCGACCCTCCGCAACGGCCTCCCCTCGGTCGACCTCGACACCCTCGAGCCCCACACCTCCCAGTACGAGCGCAGCGACGTCACCGCCCTGCCAGCGGCCGGCGTCATCGCCGAGGCGATGCTCGCCCTGGTCCTCGCCGACGCCTGCCTGGAAAAGTACGGCGGCGACTCGATGGCCGAGCTGAGCGCCCACGTCGCCGCCACGCGAGAGCTCGAACGCGCCTGGCCCCGCCGCTGATCTGAACGCGGAACTTCCGGACCCGGGACGCCGCGCCGCGGGACCTCTCAGAGCAGGATCAGCGCGACGCCGGCCCCCATCAGCGAAACGGCCCAGAGCTTCGCCGAGGTCACCGGCTCGTGGAAGAGCCCGTGCCCCCAGAGCACCGCGAGCGGTCCGCCGACGCCCCGTTTCAGCGTGTCGACGATGCCGATCGGCGCCCGCTGGATCGCCTCGAGCTGAAAGGCCAGCGCCGCGACACCGGCTCCGATCGCGCCCACCAGAACCCACCAGACGCCGCGCAACTCCCCCAGCTCCGACAGACGCCGCCGGGGAGCCAGGGCCACGATGCTTCCCAGCGCCACGCCGGCGTTGAGAATCAGCGCGTGAAAAGGGGCCGTGGAATGCTCGAGGGCGAGGCGGTCGAGCAGCAGCGTCGCCGACCAGAGCAACGCCACGCCGCCCATCAGCAGGCTGCCCGGCTCGAGCCGCCGCTTCCCCGCCGCGTTGCGGGAGCCCGAAGTCGAGAGGAGAGAGGCGCCCGCCACCACCAGGCCGATCCCCCCCGCAGCCCGCAAGGAGAGGGGCTGATGGAGCACCACCGCGCCCAGGGCCGACGAAAAAACAGGAGTCAGGGACAGTAGAGGCAAGGTCAACGACAGCGGCGAAATCTGCAAGGCGCGAAAGAAGGCAAAGTTCGCGACCACGTTGAGAACGGTGGACGCCAGGCCCACGCTCCAGTAGCCCGGTCCGAAACCCCACCCCGACACGGCGCCCCAGACCCCGACCACCGGCAGGGCTCCGGCGCTGACCCAGAAGACCAGCGCCCAGGTCGTCAGGCGGGCGGCCATCAGCCGCCGCGTCACGTCGAAGAGCGACCAGCAGACCGCCGAAACCAGGGCGAGCAGAATTCCCGTGCCGAAGACCGTCATGGGGGCGCGCGACACTATCAAGCGCGGCCTCGCCGGGCGCCGTCCCATTGGGTACACTCCCGCCGATGTGGCTGACCCCAGAGCAGATCGGCGAGGTGCTCCTCCGGCGGGGTCTGATCACCGCCGAGCAATCCGAGCACGTGCGCAAGGAAGCGCGGATGATTCCGCGCCGCCTGCGCTCTCCGATCGCCATCGACCAGAAGGCGTTCGCCTATGAGGTCGTTGCGAGCTTTCACTTTCCAAGCCTCACCGACCCGAGCGTCGAGATCGGCGAGGCCGAGATTGCTCGGGCGATCGCCGCGGACACGAACCTCGAGTACGTCCGCATCGACCCGTTGGCCCTCGACGCGGAGCTGATCGAATCGAAGGTCTCGCGACCCTTCGCCCGCCGCCACCGCATGATTCCGCTTCAGGTCACCAACGGAAAGCTGCGCGTCGCCTGCGCCAATCCCTACGACCTCGAGGCACTCGACTCCTTTCGCCGCATCGTCGGCCGCGACGTCGAGATCGTGGTCGCCGCCGAGCCCGAGATCCTCAAGGCGCTGACCGAGTTCTTCGGCCTCCGCTACGCGGTCAAGCGGGCCGAGCGCGACCTCAAGGCCGGCATCGACCTGGGCAACCTCGAGCAGCTCGTTCGCATGAAGAACGCGACCGAGATCGAGTCGAGCGACCAGCACATCGTCAACGCGGTCGAGTACATGATGCAGCACGCTTTCGACTCGCGCGCCTCCGACATCCATATCGAACCGAAGCGCGAGTTCGCGGTCATCCGCTTCCGCATCGACGGCGTGCTACACGACATCCAGACGATCCCCAAGGTCGTGCACGCCGCCGTCGTGTCGCGGATCAAGACCATGTCGCGGCTCGACATCGCCGAGAAGCGCCGCCCCCAGGACGGGCGGGTCAAGACCACGCGCAGCGGCCGCGAAGTCGAGCTGCGCGTCTCCACGCTGCCGGTCGCCTTCGGCGAGAAGGCGGTGCTGCGCATCTTCGATCCCGACGTGCTGCTCCAGGATCTCAGCGGCCTCGGCTTCTACCCCGAGGAGCTGCTCGAGTTCAACGAGTTCATCAGCCGGCCGCACGGCATCATCCTGGTCACCGGTCCGACCGGGTCCGGCAAGACCACCACCCTCTACTCGGCGCTCAAGACCATCGCCACCCGCGAGCGCAACGTCACCACGATCGAAGATCCGATCGAGATGGTGATCGAGGACTTCAACCAGACGGCGGTTCATCCCAAGATCGGGATCGACTTCGCTGGCGCGCTGCGCCACATCCTGCGCCAGGACCCCGACGTCATCATGGTCGGCGAGATCCGGGATCCGGAGACCGCCCAGTACGCCGTCCAGGCGGCCCTGACCGGCCACCTCGTCTTCTCCACCCTCCACACCAACGACGCGTCCACGTCGATCAGCCGGCTCGTCGACCTCGGTGTCGAGCGCTTCCTGATCAGCTCCACGCTCATCGGTTCGATGGCGCAACGCCTGGTGCGCCGCATCTGCCCGGGCTGCGCGGCCGAGCGCACCCTCTCGCTCGAGGAAGCCTCGTCGCTGCGCATCAGCGTGCCGTCCGGCAAACGGATCAAGGTGAAGGAGGGCACCGGCTGCCACGAATGCCGCGGAACCGGCTATCGGGGCCGCGGCGGCATCTTCGAGATCCTGCCGATCGACGACACCATCAAGACGCTGATCATGGAGGAGAAGGACGCCCCCGAGATCAAGCGCGAAGCGGTGCGGCTAGGCATGCGCACCCTGCGTCAGTCGGCCCTGCGCAAGCTCGCCGAAGGCGTTACCACCTTCGAAGAGGTCGTCCGAGTGACCGGAATCTAGGGTGACGCGGCGCGCGCGTCGCCCGCCCCGCCGCGTGCCGCCGGGATGAGCAGCACGACAGCGAGAAAGCCGAACGCGGGCGCGATCTGATGAGGCAAACGATTCCACGAGTACTCGACCTGCACGCTGGCGTCGACTCGCGCCACCAGTGCCTGCGCCGCCAAGAGGAACGTCTGCGAAAGCAGCGTAAGGGCCAGAAAGCGCTCCCCACGCCATATGCGTCGCGCGAAGACGATCAGCGTGAGCAGGGTGGCGATCCAGAACCATCCCAGGTCGGGCGCGTACACCCATAGCGCACGGAAGAAGGCGCCCAGCTCCCGAACATGCAGGCCGAGCCGAGCCAGCACATCACCCCGGAGAATGCCGGTCCGCAAGCGAAGCAGCACGCGAGCGGCGATCCAGACGCCTGGGATCGCCACCGCCGGCCACATCCGCCACGCGCGACGCCGCGCCACCACCAGCACGGCGAGGATCGCCATCCCAGTCAGCGCCAAGCCCTCGTTCTTGCACCAGGCCGCGAGACCGAGCAGGATCGCGCCGAGCCGCATCGAGGAATCCGAACCGCGGGTCAGGCCGCGGCGAATGAAGAGCAGTCCCGCGCATCCGTAAGCCATCACCGGACCTTCGGCGAGCCCGATCCACAGATTCAGCGCTGGAGAAGCGATGGCCAGCGTCCCGACCGCGGCCAGCCATTCCGACTCCAGCTCCTCGGCGAGCAAGCCCCGCGCGATCAGGATGAACCCGGAACAAAGGGCGGTGTACAGGAGACCGACGTACCGATCTCCCCACGCGCCACGCAACAACGACGGCAGATCGACGAGAAGCGGCACGAGCAGGGGATAGTCGGGATGCGAGATGTGCGAGCGCAGAGCATGCCAGGCAACGCCGTGCGCGTCGAAGAAGGTCCGTGCCTTCAGACCCCAGATTCCGAACCAGTCCCATTCGTACATCGGCGCCCAGGTCGCGTAGATCGCGTGCCCGACGACGAGCAAGAGCACCACGACGTCGACCCAGCAGTGGGAACCCCATCGGCTCACCCACGAGGCAGCGGTCGCGCGAACGGGAATCCGAAAGCAAATCAACGGCACGAGCAGCGCGACGAGGACGGCGGTCCGGGACCAGGGCAGGCCCGCCACCGACAACCCGAATAGAGTCAGGCCGATGTATCCGAAGCCCACGAGAATCGCGGCGCCCGCCCGGGTGGGTCCGTGGAGCTCTGGCGAGAGCACTCGCACGAGCGCGACGCCGGTGAGGGTCGCCAGCAGGATCGTGATTGATACCGTGATCATCGGTTCCTCGTCGGCGTTCGCGGCGGATAGCGCGCGACGACGTCTGCGTCTCTGCGGCCTGGCGGCAGGACAGTGCGCCCCGCGAGAAGGTAATTCGCCCGCCAGTAGGCGTATCCCCATCCTGCGTTAGGCGGAGCAAAGTCCAGGGCGATCGTGTCGCCCGGCCTCGTCGTCTCTCGCAGCCGTTGCAGGAACTCGATGAGGGCGGGCGGCGACGGATCCTGGCGCTCACGCAACGGCCGGCGGTCGAGACCGCTCGCCGGGCCGGGCCGATGCAGCATGCGGCGCGACACGAGAAGCTCCAGAAACATCGGACGGAAGCCGCCGGCACCGAGCAGCACGAGCAGGATACCGGCGACGATGCGAGTCACTCTCTGCCCACCGCGGCTCGATCGCCGGTCACCGGCATCTCTCTGCGTCCCGGCGCACGACGAAGCCGCGTCCCGACCGGCGATGTCCCCGGAACCGTGATCGCTCATAGGAGGGCGCATGAAAGGGCTCTTGCAAAGGATCGCGCCGAGACCCCGCACCCGCCCACTGCCGGCTTCCCGATGCTTCCCTCGCCCGAGGTTCGGAAACGGCCGCGACGACTCATCCGTCGCGCCGCTTCTCCGCGGACGAGAGGAGTTCGGGGATGAAGTCGCAGAGCCGCTGGAGGGCGGCGGCCGCTCCAGGAGTCTTCTCGAACTCTTTCCAATCCGGCTCGGTGCCCGGTTCTTCGATGTCGTAGAGGTCACCCTTGCGGTTCTTGTGCATGCGATCGAGCTCCCGCAGCCTCTGATTCCGGCAATCGAGAAGAGCATCCATCACCAGGGCGACCTCGTCTTGCCCCTTCCACGGCCTCGGCTTCGCCCACAGCCAGCGGAGTCGCACCTGAAAGATCCCCCCGTCGAGCGTCTTGATCCGATCGCGCCGAACCTGGAAAGCGGTCGCGCTATCGCGATAGACCGTCACGTAGGGACCCGCCTGGGGGCCCGGGCTCACGCCCTGGTCCGCCGGTTTGCCTACGGGCGCAAAGGACGCCCCGATCAGCAACAGTGCCAAGACGCTCAGTGTCGCGCGGTTCATCCAAGGGGCGAGGAGCAAGGCCGACGGTTTCATCTCTGAAACCATTCTCTACCGGTTCGCCGGGCGGCGGTAATCCTCGCGCTCACGCGACGGCCGGCGATCGAGTCCGTCCTGCCAGCTGTCCGGCTTCGCGATTCTTCCCTAGAATCGAGGCGTGTCACGGTCGGGCCTCTCGTTCGTCCTCTCGCGGCTCGCGCTCGTCGGGCTGATTGCCTTCGCCACCGCGCGAGGTGCGGAGGCGGTCGCGGCGATTCCGCTCGAGCGGGCCCACCTGGGCGTCGGAATCGTCGTCTGGGAGTCGAACCGCACCGGGGCCTATCGCATCTGGGCGCGCGATCTGGCCGGCGGGCCGCCGCGCCAACTCTCCCCTGACGAACCGGGGCGGGACCACTGCTGCGCGCATCTGTCGCCGGACGGGGCCCGCCTCGCCTACCTCTCGCTGCCGGGCGGATCGCGCGGCTACCTGCCGCCGCGGGTGACCGGCGACCTTCACGTGATGACCGTCGACGGCTCCTCGAACCGCGTGGTGAGCCATACCGCCCACCACTACGGAGAGCATCGGGCGGTCTTCTGGTGGAGCCCGAGCGCGCTCGTCTACCTGGAACGCGACGGCACCACCCGTGAGATCGACTTGGCGCGCGGCACGACGCGCATCGTCGCTCGCGCCGAGGCCGGTGGAGGGGGATGGCTGGTCGATCCCACCGGCCGCCACGTCGCCGGCGGAGAGAACAACTTCGGAGAGGCTCGATCCGCGCAGCGGGCGTGTACGACCCTCGCGCCCCTTCGGGGGGTGTCAGCCCTACATCACGGCCGACGGCGAGCTCGGCTACTGGGCGGCTGGAGCCGGCGGTCCGATCGATGTGGTCGATCTCGCCTCATGGAAGACGCGGACACTGCTGCGCAAGAACGACCCTCGTCTGCCGGCCGATCGCGGCTATCTCTACTTTCCGATGATCTCGCCCGACCGGAGCCTGCTCGCCTACGCGGCCTCGCACGACCAACACGACCACTTCCGCGCCGACTACGATGTCTTCCTGCTCGCGCTCGATCCCACCTCGCTCGCGCCCACCGGTTCCGCCGTCCGAGTGACCGCCGATCCGGCGGTCGATCGCTATCCCGACGTCTGGCGCCTCGCCCCGCCGCGGGCCCGAATTCCCGCCGGGCGCGCCCCTGCTGCTGCCCGAACCGAGGAGAGTTCCGCCCTGGCGCCGGTTTTCCTCTGGCGGGACGCGACCGATCTCAACCGGAGGTCTCCCGACGCGACCAACGAGACGCTGGAGGCGCACGGCGAAGCCTGGACCGACCGGCGTGGACGCCTGGCGCTCGCCGGCGGCTATTTCAGCGCCGCGGACGAGAGCGGACAGCGCGTGGCGCGCCAGCTCCGGGAGACGAACACCTTCACGATCGCCCTGGTCATCGCACCCGCGTCGCTCGCGGCGACGGACGGCGGACCCATCGTGGCGCTCACCAGCTCGCCACGCCAGCGCGCCTTCGTCCTCCTGCAGCGGGGGGCCGAGGTCGCCCTCGTCCTGCGCACCGCCGACCGCACCGGTCCCGCCGGGGGCGCGCCGATCGACCTGCTTCGACTTCCGGACGCGGCTCCGCACCATGTGGCGATTCGCTACTCGCCCGGCCGTCTCGTCGCCTTTCTGGATGGACGCGAGGTGGCGCGGCGACCGATCACCGGCGATTTCTTCCACTGGCGGAGCGACCGCCTCCGCTTCGGCACCGAAGCGGGCACCGACGCCCGCTTCCACGGCGCGCTCGCCAGGATCACGATTTGGGACCGAGAGCTCGAGGACGACGCGATCGCCGCCGACGCCACCCAAGCTCGCGCCTGGCTCGCCGGTGCCAAGGCGGTGAAACAGGTGCGGATCCGGGCCCGTCTGGTGGCGCGCTCGCGCATCCCCTCGCTCGAGGAGATCTCTCCCTACCGCGAGGCGCTGGTCGTCGAGGAATACAAGGCGACCGAGGGACCGCTGGCGGGCCGTTCCCTGCGCGTCGCCCGGTGGGCGCTGCTCGACGGTCGACCGGCCACCGACATGTCGCGGCCGATCGGCGGCGAAGCGACCCTCGAGCTCGAGCCCTACGCCTCCCAACAGCAGCTCGAAAGCGTCGTGCTCTCCGACACCCTGCCACCGGCGCCCGGCGTCGAGCTCGAGGTCGACACGTCCCTGGTCGGCCGCTGACCGCGCCATGGTCTTCAGCTCGCATCTCTTCGTCTTCGGCTTCCTGCCGCTCGCGCTGGCCGCCTATTACCTCGCGCCGGCGCGCGGCCGCCACCTCGTGCTCACGCTGGCGAGCTACTTCTTCTACGGCTGGACGAACCCGCTCTTCACCCTCCTGCTCCTGCTCTCCACCACGATCGATTACTGGGCCGGGCTCGTTCAGGCGACCGGGCACTGGTGGCCCTTCGGCTGGGAGGCCGAAATCCTCGAGGCGGGCCGGGGACGCAGCCGCCGGCAGCGCGTCGCGCTCGCCATCTCGGTGGTGTCGAATCTCTCCATCCTCGGCTTCTTCAAGTACTTCGACTTCGCGGTCGGAAGCTGGAACGGGCTCGCCGCGGCATTGGACGTGCCCCAGGCCACGATCGCGGGCGCCCTGCGCGTCACCTTGCCTCTCGGGATCAGCTTCTACACGTTCCAGTCGATGAGCTACTCGATCGACGTCTTCCGCGGCCGTGCCGCGGCGATGCGCAACTTCGTCGACTTCGCCTGCTACGTCTCGATGTTCCCGCAGCTCGTGGCGGGACCGATCATCCGCTTCTCCGAGATCTCGGACCAGTTGCGTCATCGCGACCACACGCTCGTCAAGTTCACGCGGGGGGTGGCGTTCTTCGCCCTCGGCATGGCCAAGAAGGTGCTCCTGGCCAACCCGTGCGGCAAGATCGCCGATACCGTCTTCGGCGCGGTGGGCTCCTCTCCACTGCAATCCTGGTACGGGCTCTCCGGATACGCCTTCCAGATCTATTTCGACTTCTCAGGCTATTCCGACATGGCGATCGGACTCGGCCTGATGCTCGGCTTCGTCTTCCCGAAGAACTTCGACTCGCCGTACAAATCGCGGTCGATCACCGAGTTCTGGCGCCGCTGGCATATCTCGCTCTCCACCTGGCTGCGGGACTACCTCTACATTCCGCTCGGCGGCAACCGGCGCGGCACCGCGCGCACTTACGCGAACCTGGCGGCCGTCATGCTGCTCGGCGGCCTCTGGCACGGCGCCGCGTGGACGTTCGTCGCCTGGGGAGCGTTGCACGGCGCGCTGCTCGCCGCCGAGCGCGCCGCGGGCCCCGACCGCCTCTGGGGCTGGGTCCCGGCACGCCTGCGCGGTGTCTGGATCTTCATCGTCGTGCTGCTTACCTGGATCCCCTTCCGCGCCCCGAGCTTCGCGGCGGCCCGCCAGTTCGCCGGCCGCCTCTTCGGCCTCGTTCCGCCCGCTCCGGCGGCGGCGCTGCTTTCCGGCATCACCCTCTCGCCTTACCTGGTCGTGACCTTTCTGATCGCCGCGATCGTGGTCTGGTGGGGCCAGCAGACCTGGGACTGGACGCGCGTCATCGGACCCGGGAAGGTCGCCATCTCCCTCTCCCTGCTGGCTCTCTCGCTCGCCGTGCTCACCACCCAGAAGTTCAACCCCTTCCTCTATTTCCTCTTCTGAGCGATCGACCATGGCGCCTTTCGATCCCAACTCCCGAGAAGCCGCGGCGAACGCCGAGATGGCGGCGACCCGGCTCGGCCGTGGGGCCGCGGTGGCGCTGCTCGCCGGCTTCCTCCTGATCCTCGCCAGCGGACCGGCGCTCGAGTTGGCCGGTGCCGCGCGAGGGCACTCGGAGATCTTCAAGAAGCTCGACCTGCGCGATCCCGAGGCCCCCGCGGAAACTTCGCCGCTCCACGCCATCCGGCGCGGGATCGACGAGATCGAAGAGCGCTTCGACGAGCGTTCCCAGCTCGTCGAGCGGACTCGCCCCTTCATCCAACAGGCCCTGACGGGCTGGCTCGGCTACGGCAACGAGCGCGCCCTCGTCGGCCACGGCCGTTGGCTGTTCTTTCGCGACGACGTGGACCACCTGCTGGACGAGCGGCGGGCGTCCGGGTTCGCCGGCGATCCCCTGGCCACCCTGGTCGACTTCCGGGACCAGCTCGCCGGCCGTTCGATCGCGCTGCTCGTCGTCCCGGTTCCGGTGAAGCCGGCGATCGAGCCGCAGATGCTCGGAGCGCGGCGAGCGCTCTCGCCCTTGCGCCGACCGGGGGAGCGCGAGCTCCTGGCGCGGCTCTCGGCCCGCGGCGTGGCGGTGCTCGATCTCGCCGATCGCTTCGCGCGCGACGCCGCGCTCCGGCCGCTCTACCTGGAGACGGACACCCATTGGCGCCCCGAAGCGATGGAGGTCGCCGCGCGCGAGATCGCCATTCGCTTGCGGCAAATGAGTGACCTGCCGCCCGGCGACCCCTCCCTCTACCGCGAGGAGGTCACTCCGTTCACCGGCGAGGGTGAGCTCGTGCCGATGCTCGATCTCCCCCCCTGGAGCCACCTCTATCCTCCGGAGACGGTTACGTTGCGCCGCGTGGAGCGGCGCACCCGAGCGCCCGAAGGCTCTCCCGTCGCGTCCGTGTTGCTGCTCGGCGACAGCTTCTCCCAGGTCTACGACGGTCCCCGCTGGGGAACCCGCGCCAGCCTCGTCGACCGCCTCGCGTACGAGCTCGGCCTGCCGGTCGATGCCATCCGCGAGTCCGGGGGCGGGGCGACCGCGACCCGGCGGCGTCTCGCGCGTGAGCTGGCGGGTGATCCGGCCCGCCTCGAGGGCGTCCGCGCCGTGGTCTTCGAGTTCGTGACCCGGGAGCTATCGCACGGGACCTGGGAACGGATCCAGCTTCCGCGCTCGCGCTGAGCCGCGCTCGGGCTGCGCCGGCCAGTCCCGGCGCGGACCCCACCGACCCCCGGGAGGGCCGGAGCGCGACCACCCCCGTGGACGGTGCGTTTCGGCGTCCCGGCCTCTAGCCTGATTCCGCATGAGCGCACTCCCGCAACGGTTGATTACGGGGGAGGTCGACGGTGCCCAGGCACCCTCCCAACCCTCGGTTCGACTACGCCTCGAGATCCAGGGCGCCGTCCAGGGCGTGGGATTCCGCCCGTTCGTCTACCGGGTGGCCGGTCAGGAGAAGCTCGCCGGCTGGGTGCTCAACGATGCCCGCGGCGTGATCTGCGAGGTCGAAGGGCCGCCGGAGAACGTCGAGCATTTCCGCCACCGCATGGCGGCCGAGTGCCCGCCCGCGGCGGTGGTCCACGACGTCGTCGCGAGATGGCGACCGTTACTCGGAGAATCGGGCTTCCGTATCGTTGCCAGCGACGGCGCGGCGATCAAGAGCGTCGTCATCCTGCCCGACCTCGCGACCTGCAAGGACTGCCGCGATGAGCTTTTCGATCCGTCCGATCGCCGCTACCGCTACCCGTTCATCAACTGCACCAACTGTGGACCACGGTTCACCATCGTCGAGGACCTGCCCTATGACCGGGCGCACACCACGATGCGCCACTTCGAGATGTGTCCCGACTGCCGGAACGAGTACGAGGACCCCCTCGACCGCCGGTTCCACGCTCAACCCGACGCCTGTCCGAAGTGCGGTCCGCGCCTGCAGCTGACCGACTCGACGGGGAGCACGCTCGCTCGGCACGACGAGGCGCTGCGCTCGGCCGCGGCCGCGATCCGGGCCGGCCGCATCCTGGCGCTCAAAGGGATCGGCGGGTATCAGCTGATCGCCGACGCGCGAAGCGAAGAAGCGGTCGCCCGATTGCGCGAACGCAAGCTCCGCCCGGTCAAGCCGCTCGCCGTCATGGTGGGCGATCTAGCCACGGCGCGACGGCTGGCCGAGATCTCGTCCGCCGAAGCCGCGCTGCTCCGCGGTCGCGAGGCACCGATCGTTCTCCTCGCCCGCCGCCCCGCCGCCGGTCTGGCGCCGAGCGTCGCTCCGGCCAGCCCGAATCTCGGCGTGATGCTTCCGACGACTCCGCTGCATCACCTGCTTCTCGCCGAGCTCCGCTTCCCGGTCGTCGCCACCTCGGGGAACCTCACCGACGAGCCGATCGTGATCGAGGACGACGAGGCATTGCGCCGTCTCGGTGGCATCGCCGACCTCTTCTTGAGTCACGACCGCCCGATCGCCCGCCACGTCGACGACAGCGTGGCCTGGATCGTGGACGAGCGGCCGCAGCTGCTGCGCCGCGCCCGTGGTTACGCGCCACTGCCCGTTCTTTTGAGTGAGCCCGGCCCGACTCTGGTCGCGGTCGGCGCCCACCAGAAGGACGTCGCGGCGCTGGCGATCGAACGCCAGGTCTTCCTCTCTCAGCACATCGGAGACATGGAGACGCCGGAAGCCCACGCCGCCTTCGCACGCGTGCTGCTCGACTTCATCCGGGTCTACGACGCCAACCCGGAGGCGATTGCCTTCGACCTCCACCCCGACTACGCCACGACCGCCTGGGCACGCGACGCCGTTCGATCCGCGGGCGGTCTCCTGGCGCGGTGCGGCCGCGCTCCCGTACCGCTCACGGCCGTGCCCGTGCAACATCATCATGCGCACCTCGCGGCCCTGGTCGCCGAGCAGCCGGAGCCCCGCGAGATCTTCGCCCTGACCTGGGACGGTACCGGCTACGGCCCCGACGGAACGATCTGGGGAGGCGAGCTCCTGCGGGGCGACGCCGCCGGCTTCGAGCGGATGGCTCGCCTGCGGCCGTTCCGGCTGCTGGGGGGCGAGGCCGCCGTGCAGGCACCTTGGCGCGTCGCGCTGGCGCTCCTCTGGGAAATCGAGGGCGAGAACGCGCTCGAATCATCCGACCTCCACGCCCTGCGAGATCTCTCGGCCGCCGACCGCGGCGTCCTCCGACACATGCTCGGCGAAGGCCTGCGCTCACCCCTGACCTCGAGCGTCGGCCGCCTGTTCGACGGCGTGGCCGCGCTGGCCGGCATCAGCGAGCGGGTGTCTTTCGAAGGGGAAGCGGCGATCCGGCTCGAATCGATGGCGGAGGAGGGCTACTCTGGCGCCTACCCGCTGGATCTCGCCGCGGTGCCGGCGCCCCCCGAGCTGGCGCCCGCCCAGCGAGCGCGACCGGAGTTGCTCGAGATCGACTGGCGGCCTCTCGTCGTGGCGCTGCTCGCCGACCGCGCGCGTGGCGTGCCCGCGGCGACGCTGGCGGCCCGCTTTCACGCCTCCCTCACGGAATGCGCGCTCATGCTGGCCCGCCGCTTCGACGCACCCGAGGTCGGCCTGACCGGCGGCTGCTTCCAGAACCGCCGTCTCACCCAGACCCTCGTTCGTCGCCTGCGCGCCGAGCGACGCCAAGCCCTCGTCCACCGCATCGTACCCACCAACGACGGCGGCATCGCCTTGGGCCAGGTCGCCGTCGCCCGCGCCCGGTTACTCGCCGAACGCGAGCCCTCGATCGCCTAGGAGGTCGCCATCATGTGTCTCGGAGTTCCCGGAAGAGTGATCGAGGTTCGGCCCAGCCCGATCGGCGTCTCCACGGGCCGGGTCGATTTCGGCGGCATCGTCAAGGAGGTCTGCTTCGCCTACACCCCCGAGGCTCAGGTCGGCGACTACGTCGTCGTCCACGTCGGATTTGCGATCTCGATGATCGACGAAGGCGAAGCCAAACGGGTCTTCGCCTACCTCACCGACACGGGCGACCTCGGCGAGGAGCTCGGCCCACCGACGGCCGCGCGAGAGGACGGCTGACCGTGCGCTTTGTCGACGAATACCGCGACGAGCGGCTCGCCCGTTCGCTCCTGGCCGCGATCGAGCGCGATACGTCCCGCCCCTGGACCCTGATGGAGATCTGCGGCGGACAGACCCACACCCTCCTGCGCTCCGGGATCGACCGCATGTTGCCCGAGTCGATCACCCTGGTGCACGGACCGGGATGCCCGGTCTGCGTCACGCCGCTCGAGCAGATCGACCGGGCGCTCGCCATCGCGCGCCGTCCGGGCGTCGTCTTCACCTCGTTCGGCGACATGTTGCGCGTCCCCGGCTCGACCACCGATCTGCTCGCGGTCAAGTCCGAAGGCGGCGACGTGCGGATCGTCTACTCCCCTCTCGACGCGGTGAAGCTGGCCCAGAAGCACCCCGACCGCGAAGTCGTCTTCTTCGCGGTCGGTTTCGAGACCACCGCGCCCGCCAATGCCATGGCGGTCTGGCAGGCCGCGCAGCTCGGCCTCACGAACTTCTCGATCCTGGTCTCTCACGTCCTCGTGCCCCCCGCTATGGAGGCCATCCTCGGCTCGCCGAACAATCGCGTCCAGGGCTTTCTCGCCGCTGGCCACGTCTGCGCAGTGATGGGTTACTGGGAGTACGAGCCGATCGCCGCGAAGTTCCGTATTCCGATCACGGTCACCGGCTTCGAGCCGCTCGACCTCCTGCACGGCATCCATCTCACCGTGAGAGCGCTCGAGGAGGGACGGACCGGGGTCGAGAACCAGTACTCGCGGGCGGTCACCCGGGACGGGAACCGGCCCGCTCAAGAGCTCGTGGAGACCGTATTCGCGCCGTGCGATCGCAAGTGGCGCGGTATCGGAACGATTCCGATGTCGGGCCTTCGCCTGCGCGACGAGTATGCGCACTACGATGCCGAGAAGCGCTTCCGGGTCTCGGACCTCTCCGCCGACGAATCGCCGCTCTGCATCGCCGGCGAGATCCTGCGCGGCCTTCGCAAGCCGAGTGCCTGTCCCGCCTTCGGGCGCCCCTGCACGCCGGAACGTCCGCTCGGCGCGCCGATGGTCTCCGCCGAAGGCGCCTGCGCCGCCTACTATCGCTACGGGAGGGCCCGATGAGCGACGACGCGTTCGACGATCCCGCCCTCGGCGGGTCCTGTCCGCTACCGCTCACCGACTATCCGAGCGTCCAGATGGCGCATGGCGGTGGCGGCAAGTTGAGCCAGGAACTGATCGAGGGGCTATTTCTCCCTTCGTTCGACAACCCGACCCTGGCAATGCTGCACGACGGCGCGCTCGTCTCCGCGGGCGGCGCCCGGCTCGCCTTCACCACCGACTCCTACGTGGTGCATCCCCTCTTCTTCCCGGGCGGCGACATCGGCTCCCTCGCGGTGCACGGCACGGTCAACGACCTCGCGATGTGCGGCGCCCGGCCGGTCGCGCTCTCGTGTGGGCTCATCCTCGAAGAAGGCCTCCCGATGGAAACCCTGGTGCGCGTGATCGCGTCGATGCGCGAGGCGGCGGCCCGGGTCGGAGTGCCGATCGTGACCGGCGACACCAAAGTCGTGGATCGCGGCAAGGGAGACGGCGTCTACATCAATACCGCGGGCATCGGTCTGATCCGCGACGGCATCACGATCGATCCGACGCGAGCCCGTCCGGGCGACGCCATCCTGCTGTCGGGAGCGATCGCGGAGCACGGCATCGCCATCCTCTCGGTGCGCGAGGGACTGGAGTTCGAGAGTCCGATCCTGAGCGACTCGGCTCCCCTGCACGACCTGGTCGCGGCGCTGCTCGATCGCCTCGGCGGCGACCTGCACGTGCTGCGCGACCCGACGCGCGGCGGGGTCGCCAGCGCCACCAACGAGATCGCGGCCCGCGCCGGCGTCGGCATGCGCCTCGACGAGACCGCCATCCCGGTGCCGGAAGCCGTGCGCGGCGCCTGCGAGATCCTCGGTCTCGATCCGCTCTACGTGGCGAACGAGGGCAAGCTGCTGGCGGTCGTGGCGCGAGAAGCCGCCGAGGCCGCCCTCGAGACGATGCGTGCCCACGAGCGTGGCGCCGGCGCGGCGATCGTCGGCGAAGTGGTCGCCGAGCGACCCGGCCTCGTCACCCTGCGCAGCTCGATCGGCGGCTCACGCATCGTCGACCTGCTGACCGGCGAGCAGCTGCCGCGCATCTGCTGAGCGCTCGGCAGCGCGACATTCTCACGAACTCGCGCGCGCAGGCGGTCGTACTCTTCAGGAGTCGCCCCGGAGCTGCCTTCGCGCCGATTCACTACGGAAGCCTCTTGAAGGGAAACGGGGCCAGAGGTCGACGCCAATTCTCTCGCCGGGCGTTGGCGGTGCGTCCTGGCTCTTTACGGATCCTTTATACGGTGCGCTCGGATCGCTATTGATTCTTGAGGCGGGTCTCTGGCGGAATCGACGTTTTGGAGATTCCGTTGAATCCAGAGCCCATCGACAAGAAGAACTCGCGTCTCGCGATCCTCGCCCTGACCGCGCTCGGCGTGGTCTACGGCGATATCGGAACCAGCCCCCTCTACGCGATCCGCGAGTGCTTCTACGGCGAACACGGGGTGCCCGCGACCCGCGAGAACGTCCTCGGCGTGATGTCGCTGATCGTCTGGACCCTGATCCTCGTCGTCACGCTCAAGTACCACGTCTACGTCCTCCGCGCCGACAACCGGGGCGAAGGGGGCATCCTGGCGCTCATGGCGCTGGTGCGCTCGAAGGTCTCGGTCCGCTGGCGCTACGGGCTGCTCGGCGTCGGGCTCTTCGGCGCCGCGCTGCTCTACGCCGACGGCGTGTTGACGCCGGCCATCTCGGTGCTGGGAGCCGTCGAGGGGTTGGCGATCGTCCAGCCCGCGCTCGGCCGGCTCGTCGTGCCGGCCAGCATCGCGATCCTCATCGGACTCTTCTTCTTCCAACGCCGGGGAACGGCCGGGGTCGGAGCCGTCTTCGGTCCCGTGATGCTCGTCTGGTTCTCCACTCTGGCGGTCCTCGGCGTCTTCGGAATCCTGCGCGATCCCGCCGTGCTCGCGGCGGTCAACCCGGTGTACGCGGTCCGCTTTCTCGCTCACGGGGGGAGCGCCGGATTTCTCGTTCTCGGTGCGGTCTTCCTCGTCGCGACCGGAGGCGAGGCCCTCTACGCCGACCTCGGCCACTTCGGCGAGCGCCCGATCCAGATCGACTGGTTCTGCCTGGTCGGAGTCTCCCTGGCGCTCAACTATTTCGGACAGTGCGCCCTCGTCCTCTCGGCGAAGGGCACCGAGGTCAATCCCTTCTACCTCCTCGCACCCGGTTGGGCGCGGCTCCCGCTGCTGGTGCTCGCCACCATGGCCGCGATCATCGCCTCGCAGGCGATCATCTCCGGCTCCTTCTCGCTCACCCGCCAGGCGGTACAGTTGGGCTACCTGCCGCGCATCGAGATCATCCACACCTCCGCGACCGAGATCGGACAGATCTACATCCCGGCCGTCAACTGGCTGCTCGCGGTGGCGACGATCGGGGTCGTCGCCGGCTTCGAGAAGCTCGAGCCACGTCGCCAGTGCCTATGGCGTGGCGCTGACGACCACCATGATCATCACGACCCTGCTGGCCAACCTGGCGGCCCGGAAGATCTGGGGGTGGCCCGGATGGCTCGCCGCCATCGTCACGATCGTCTTCCTGATCCCCGACACGTCATTCTTCGCCGCCGCTATGCTCAAGATCCCCGACGGCGGCTGGTTCCCGCTGGTGGTCGCGATCGCGATCCTGCTGCTGATGACCTCGTGGGCGAAGGGGCGCGAGGTGCTGAGTGCCGTGGTCGGCGTCCGGATGCTGCCCGTCGAGAAGGTGATCGCCGACATCGCGAGCGGCAAGGTTCCGCAGGTGCGCGGGACCGCGGTCTACTTGACGGGCGACGAGTCCGGAACGCCGCTCGCGCTACTGCACAACCTCAAGATCAACCGCGTCGTTCACGAGCGCAACCTCTTCCTGACCGTCCACGGGCTCGAGGTCCCGACCGTTCCCGACGACCAACGGATCGAGCTCCACGACCTCGGCCAGGGCTTCTATCGGGCCATCGCGCGATTCGGCTTCATGGAAGATCCCGAGGTCCCGAGACTGATGCGTCTCCCCGAGCTCGAGGCGATCGGAGTCAAGCCGTCCGAAACGACCTTCGTGCTCAGCCGCAACCAGCTCGTGCCCGCGAAGCGGCCGACCCTCGCCCGCTGGCGCCGGACGCTCTTCATGTTCCTGTCGCGCAACGCCGTGGGACCGGATCGCTTCTACCGGCTGCCGCCGAACCGCGTCCTCGAGCTCGGGATGCAGATCGAGGTCTGAACCCCACCGGGACGCGGGGCCAGAAGTCCGCGCGGTCAGAGACTTTATCTTGCGATGACGCTCGCGTAGGCGCGCTCCAATGGCGCCTTTACGCGGCCCCTCCCCAGAATGTGCACATGGAGTCGAAGTCCGAATCCACCGGGCGGCTCGAACGCATCGCGGTGATCACCCTCGGTATCTACCTGATCGGCACCGCATTCCATGCGCTCGCCAACGGCCACTGGCTCTTCGAGGACTACCTGGGGCTCCGCGTCCCCGCCCCGCTCGGTCTCTTGGCGGGAATCCTCGTGCTTGCGGCGGGAACCCTATGGTGGCGGCGCTCCTGGAGGCATCCGCGATGAAACGGAGATGCAAGTTCTGGACGCTGGCGCTCGCCGCCACACTCCTGCCCGCCGGCACTGCGCAGGCGACTCCCTCCTCGACGGTCTGGACCAACACGACGCTCGACATCCAGCCGTACGGCGTCGCCCACTGGGGCGTCGACAACTACTTCACGGTCGGGCGGACGCTCGCCTCCGGCGGCGGCTCGTTTCCGACCGACGCCGGCTTGACGATCGGCGTGCTCCCCTTCGAGAAGGCGAAGATGGAGGTCGGCGTCGACCTCCTCGAGGCGACCGACGATCCGCTCAGCTTCAACGCCAAGCTCGGCGCGCCGGAGGGCGCGCTCTTCGCCGGGGCGCCGGCCGTCGAGATCGGGATCTTCAACGTCGGCACCCGGCGCGGCGTGACCGACCAGGACACGCTCGACCTCATCGTCGGCAAGTCCTTCGCGGGATTCGGCCGGATCTCCGCCGAAACGTACCGCGGTAACCCCGACCTGCTCGTCGACTCCAGAGGACAGCGGGAAAACACCGGCTGGATGGTCGCCTACGACCGCGCCTTCCATTCCGTGCAAGGCCCTGCGGGGAAGTTCGACCGCTTCGTATTCGCGGCCGACTACGCCTCCGGCGACAACGCGCTCGGCGGCGGGGCCGTCGGGGTCTCCTACTACTTCACGCCAGATCTCAGCATTCTCGTCGGCGCCGTCTGGTTCAACGATCAGGCGATCAACGGAAAGATGAAATGGACGATTCAACTCGACATCAACCAATCCTGGTTCGGCGGGCGCTGAGCTCCGTCGCCCCGGCCGTTCGGAAGGAGAGCCATGCACCTGCTCTACTGGATCGGCTTCGTCGTCGCCCTGCTCTTGACGGCATACCTCTTCGACGCGCTCCTCGAACCGGAGAGGTTCTGAGATGACCCGTCGGCAGCGGTCGATGTTCGACCCGGCGCTCGTCGGACCCGCCCTCCGCGAGGCCTTCCTCAAACTCGACCCGCGGATCCAGGTCAAGAACCCGGTGATGTTCGTCGTCGTCGTCGGATCGACGCTCACCACCGCGCTCTGGGTCCAGGCGCTCGCCGGCCACGGCGAAGCACCGGCAGGGTTCATCCTCGCCGTGTCCGTCTGGCTCTGGCTCACGGTGCTCTTCGCGAATTTCGCCGAGGCGCTCGCCGAAGGGCGCGGCCGGGCCCAGGCGGACGAGCTCCGCAAGACCCGCAAGGAGACGACCGCCAAGCGCCTTCGCGAAGCGAAGCGCGAAGCGCCCTCCGAGATCGTTCCTTCCGGCAGCCTGCGCAAGGGGGACGTCGTGCTCGTCGAAGCGGGAGACGTCATTCCCTCCGACGGCGAGATCGTCGAAGGGATCGCCTCGGTCAACGAAAGCGCGGTGACCGGCGAGAGCGCCCCGGTTATCCGCGAGTCCGGAGGCGACCGGAGCTCCGTCACCGGCGGTACCAAGGTGCTCTCCGACTGGCTCATCGTGCGGGTGACGAGCGACCCGGGCGAAACATTCCTCGACCGGATCATCGGCCTCGTCGAAGGCGCGCGGCGACAGAAGACGCCGAACGAGATCGCCCTCCAGATCCTGCTGAGCAGCCTGACGCTGATCTTCCTCTTCGTCACCGTCACCCTCCTCCCCTTCTCCACCTACAGCGTTCGCGCCTCCGGTAGCGGCGCGCCGGTGCCGGTCACGGTGCTCGTGGCGCTTCTCGTCTGCCTCATCCCGACGACCATCGGTGGACTGCTCTCGGCGATCGGCATCGCCGGCATGGACCGGATGATCCGCGCCAACGTCGTCGCGATGTCGGGCAAGGCGGTCGAAGCGGCGGGAGACGTCGACGTGCTGCTCCTCGACAAGACCGGAACGATCACCCTCGGCAACCGCCAGGCGGTGGCGCTCTTCCCCGCGCCCGGCGTCGAGGAGCGCGAGCTCGCCGACGCCGCCCAGCTCGCCTCGCTCGCCGACGAGACGCCGGAGGGGCGTAGCATCATCGTGCTGGCGAAGGAGAGCTACGGACTCCGGGAACGCCCGATCCAAGAGCTCGACGCCCGCTTCGTGCCGTTCACCGCCCAGACACGGATGAGCGGCGTCGACGTCCAGGGACGGCAGATCCGCAAGGGCGCCGCCGACGCCGTGGCCCGCTGGCTCGGCGAACAGGGAGGCAGCGGTCTCGGCGGCGACGTCCAGGCGCGCGTCGACACGATCGCCCGCAGCGGCGGCACGCCGCTGGTCGTCGCCGACGGGCGGCGGGCGCTCGGGGTCGTCCACCTGAAGGACGTCGTCAAGGGCGGCATCAAGGAGCGCTTCGCCGACCTCCGCCGGATGGGGATCAAGACCGTGATGATCACCGGCGACAATCCCCTCACCGCCGCCGCCATCGCGGCCGAAGCGGGGGTCGACGACTTCCTCGCCGAGGCGACGCCGGAGAAGAAGCTCGAGCTGATCCGCGAGTACCAGTCCGGCGGGCGCCTCGTGGCAATGACCGGCGACGGCACCAACGACGCCCCGGCGCTCGCCCAGGCCGACGTCGCGGTGGCGATGAACAGCGGCACCCAGGCGGCCAAAGAGGCGAGCAACATGGTCGACCTCGACTCGAACCCGACGAAGCTCCTGGAGACGGTCGAGATCGGCAAGCAGCTCCTGATGACCCGTGGCGCGCTGACCACATTCTCGATCGCCAACGACGTCGCCAAGTACTTCGCCATCCTGCCCGCCGTCTTCGCGACGCCTCTACGCTACTGGCGCCGCTCGTGGGCCGCTCGCGGCGCTCGACGTCATGCGGCTCCACTCGCCGACCTCGGCGATCCTTTCGGCGGTCATCTTCAACGCGCTGATCATCGTCGTCTTGATCCCGCTGGCGCTCCGCGGCGTCGCCTACCGCCCCGACAGCTCCGCAACGATTCTCCGCCGAAATCTCGCTGCTCTACGGGTTGGGCGGCGTCGTCGCACCCTTCCTCGGCATCAAGCTCATCGACCTAGCGCTCGTCGCGCTGCGACTCGCCTGAGGTCGCTGGAGACCCCCATGACCGACCTCCTCTATCTGCTGCTCGGACTCGCCGGCTTCGCCGCCCTCTTCCTGCTCACCCACGCGATCGACGACCGCCGGGAGACGCGGTGAGCGCCATGGACGGCGATCCTCTTCGTCACGCTCGTCGTCGGCGCCGCAGCGCTCCTCTCCTTGCCCTTCGGTCGCTACCTCCGGTGGGCGATGGACCCTGGGGCGCCCGGGCCGGTGCGCGACGCCCTCGAACGGCTCTTCGCGGCCGCCGCCGGCAAGCCCGCCCGCGCCGAGCAGGGGTGGAAGGCTTACGCCCTCTCGATGCTGGTCTTCAACGTCGTGATGTTCGCCGCCTGTTTCGGGATCCTGGCGTTCCAACAGCACCTCCCGCTTGAACCCCGACCACAAGGGCGCCATCGGGGCGAGCCTGATCTTCCATACCACCGCCTCGTTCACGACCAACACCAACCTGCAGCACTACTCGGGCGAGCAGACGATGAGCTACCTGTCACAGCTGCTCGCCCTGATGTGGCTGCAGTTCGTCTCGGCGGCGACGGGGATCGCCGCCCTGGCTGCGGTGGCGCGCGGCGTCGGCGGCCGCAAGGCGATGGGCAACTTCTTCGTCGATCTCCAGCGCGCGACGTTCCTCGTCCTCCTGCCGGTGGCGCTCGTCGTCGCCACGCTCTTCGCCCTCGGCGGCATGCCGATGACCTTCCACGGCGCGGCGGTCGCGAAGACCCTCGAAGGCGCCACCCAGACGATCGCCCGCGGGCCAGCCGCGGCCTTCGTCGCCATCAAACAGATCGGCACCAACGGCGGCGGCTTCTTCGGCCCCAACAGCACCCACCCGTTCGAGAATCCGAGCTTCTGGACCAATGTCCTCTCCTCCGTCTCGATACTCCTCATTCCGATGGCTTGTGTCTGGATGTTTGGCCGCATCGTCGGGCGGCGGCGGCACGCGGTCGTCGTCTTCGCCGTGATGCTCGCCCTGCTGGTCGCCAAGATCTCCGGCGCGATCGTCTTCGAGCGGACGCCGACCGCGGCCTTCGCCGGGCTGCCGATCGCCCAGACGTCCGGCAACCTCGAGGGCAAGGAGCTCCGCTTCGGAGCCACCGCGGGGCCGCTCTGGGCGGTCCTCACGACCTCGACGAGCAACGGCTCGGTCGACGCCATGCACGACAGCCTGAACCCGCTGACCGGCCTGATGCCGATGATCGGCATGTGGTTGAACGCCACCTTCGGCGGCGTCGGGGTCGGCATGATCAACATGTTTCTCTACATCGTCATCGCCGTCTTCCTCGCCGGGATGATGGTGGGCCGAACGCCCGAGTACCTCAACCGGCGCGTCGAGGCACGCGAGGTCAAGCTCGCGGCGGTCGCGATGCTCGTCCACGCCTTCTTCGTCCTGGTGCCGACAGCTCTGTTCGCCGTCACGCCCTGGGGAGCGAAGACCGTCCATAACGTCGGTGCCCACGGTTTCAGCGAGATCCTCTACGAGTTCAGCTCCGCGAATGCCAACAACGGCTCGGGATTCGAGGGCCTCGGCGACAACACCGTCCCCTGGAATGTCGCGACGGGCCTCGTGATGCTCTTCGCGCGCTTCGTGCCGATCCTTCTGCCGCTCGCGATCGGCGGCTCGCTCGCCGCCAAGCGGCGAACGGCGGAGACGGCCGGGACGCTCGGTGTCGAGAGCGTGACCTTCGGCATCATGCTCGTCGCCACGATCCTGATCTTCGGCGCGCTGACCTTCTTCCCGGCCGCGGCGCTGGGACCGATCGTCGAGCATTTCCAGTTTCTCCATTGAGCCCCTTTCAAGAGCCACGGAGAGAGACCATGTTCGCCTGGATCGCCAGTCTCCGCCTGATGCTTATGACGATGCTCGTCTGCGTCGTCGGCTACGTCAGCATCGTCTTCGGCCTCGCCCAGATCCTCGTCCCCCAGAAGGCCGAAGGTTCGCTCCTGCGTAACGCAGCGGGCACCATCGTCGGCAGCTCGCTTATCGCGCAGGGATTCACGTCGCCGCGCTACTTCTGGCCTCGTCCGTCGGCGGTCGACTACGACGCCTCCGCCGCCGGCGGCAGCAACAAGTCGCCGACGAGCCACGATTTGACCGAGCGCGCCGAGAAACTCGTCGCCGCCTATGGGGCGACACCGGCGAATCCGCTGCCGCCGGAGCTCGCCGCAGCTTCGGGCGGCGGCCTCGATCCCCAGATCTCCGAACCCGCCGCGCTCTACCAGGCGCCGCGGGTGGCGGCGGCACGAGGGCTCGAGCTCTCGGCGGTCGAAGACCTCGTCCGCCGGCGGGCCGTCGCCCCCGGCGCTCCGCTGGTGGATGACCGGCTCGTCGACGTGCTCGAGCTCAATCTCGCGCTCGACGCGCTGGACCCTTCGGGCGCGGAGAAGCTCTAGCGCGGCGTAGGATTGGGGGAGGAGACGAGGAGCGATGTCCGACGACCGGCGCCCCGATCCCGAAGCCTTGCTCGCGGTCGCGCAGGCGACCGAGAGAGAAGACCGCGGCGGGCGGCTCAAGGTCTTCCTCGGCGCCGCGCCGGGCGTCGGCAAGACGTTCGCGATGCTGAACGCCGCCCGCGAGCTCCGCCGCCAGGGCGTCGATGTCGTCGTCGGTCTCGTCGAGACCCACGGCCGCGCCGAAACCGAGGCGCTCACCGAGGGGCTCGATATCCTGCCGCGCCGCCGGCTCGAATACCGGGAGCGCGAGTGGGAGGAGCTCGACCTCGACGCGCTTCTCCGGCGCCGGCCGCGGGTCGCTCTCGTCGACGAGCTCGCCCACACGAACATTCCGGGTGCACGCCACGAGCGCCGCTACCAGGACGTCGCCGAGCTGCTCGACGCCGGGATCGACGTCTACACCACCCTCAACGTCCAGCACCTCGAGAGTTTGAACGACGTCGTCGCGCAGACGACCGGCGTGCGCGTCGCCGAGACCGTCCCGGACGCTTTCCTCGATCGGATGGACGAGATCGTGCTGATCGACCTGCCGCCACGGGAGCTCATCCAGCGGCTCCGCCAGGGAAAGGTCTACGTCCCCGATCTCGTTCCGTCGGCGCTGCGCGCCTTCTTCTCGCCGTCGAACCTCGCGGCGCTGCGCGAGCTGTCCATGCAGATCGCCGCCAGCCGCGTCGACAGCGATCTGCGCGAGAGCCTCGCGGCGCGCGGTACGACGCTCGGCCCGGGCCTCGGTCGCCGGGTGCTGCTCGCCGTCGACGGCCACGAGCACACCGAGTACCTGGTGCGGGTGGCGCGGCGCTTCGCCGAGCGGCGTCAGACGGCCTGGACGGTAGCCTACGTCGACACCGGCAGCGCCCGCACCGACCAGGAGCGCCTGCACGCCGCCTTCGAGCTCGCGCAGCGTCTGGGCGGCGAGACGGTCATCCTCCGCGGTACGAGCGTCATCGACGAGCTGCTCGCCTACGCCTCCCGCCACGGCGTCGGTTCGATTCTCGTCGGACGGACGCGCGAACGGCCGATCGCCCGCCTGTTCAACCGCACGATCACGCAGCAGATCCTCGAACGGGGCGAGCGCTACGAGCTCACCATCGTGACCACCCCGTCAGAGCGCGCCCGGCGGAGGCACCGCCGCGCGGTCGGCGAGGGGGCCGGGCGCGCCGAGCGCGCGCCGCGCTCGTCGCGACCGGTATCGTGGCCTTCGCGGTCCTCGTCTCGCTGCTGCTCGACCCCTACGTTCCGGTCGGCACGCTGGCGCTGGTCTTCGTCCTCGGCGTCCTGGCAGTCGCCGTAAGGGCGGGCACCGGCGCGGCGATCTACACAGCCGTTCTCTCCTTCCTCAGCTACAACTTCTTCTTCACCGAACCCCGCTTCACGCTGCGCATCCAGAGTGCGCCGGACGTCGCCGCGGTCTTCGCGTTCCTGGTCGCGGCGCTCGTCGTCGGGCAGCTCGCGGCGCGCCAGCACGCCCAGGTCGTGATGCTCCGGGCCGCGAACGACCTCACCCGCTCGTTGCAGGGCCTGGGCGAGCACCTCGCCGCCGCGGCCGACGAGGGCCAGGTGTTCCAGGCTGGTTGCGAGGCCCTCGCCGCGGCGCTCGGCTGCCAGGCGGTGGCGCTCGCTGCCGATGGCGACGCAGCCGGCAGGGTCACCCTGCGGCGCGCCGCGGCCCAACCGCCCTCGGCCGAGCTGTCGCCGAACGACCTCGCGGCGGCCGACTGGGTACTCGAGCACTCGCAGAACGCCGGCCGGTTCACGCGGACGCTCGCGGGCTCGCCCTGGTGGTTCGTGCCGATGATCGCCGACCGCCGCTGTCTCGGCGTCGTGGGGGCACGCTTCCCGGAGGGGCAGGAAATCCTCGCGTCCGAGCAGCGCCAGCTGGCGCAGGCGATCGTGCAGCAGACCGCCCAGGCCGCCGAGCGCACCCGGCTCGTCGCCAGCCTCGAGGCGTCGCGGCTCGAGGGCGAGGCCGAGAGGCTGCGCACGGCGCTGCTCTCTTCCATCTCCCACGACCTGCGCTCGCCGCTGGCGGCGATCATCGGCGGCGCGACGAGTCTCTCCGCTTATGGCGCCACGATGTCGGAAACCGATCGCGGCGAGCTCCTCGACTCGATCCGCCGCGAGGGGGAGCGGCTCGATCGATACATCCAGAACCTGCTCGACATGACGCGGCTCGGCTCCGGGCCGATCAAGCTCCACCGCGACTGGGTGGGCCTCGACGAGATCCTGCGTTCGGCGACCGACCGTCTCGCGCGGCTCTCACCGGGCTCACGTGTCGAGACGGAGCTGGCGGCCGACCTGCCGCCGCTCTACGTCCACGGCGCGCTCGTCGAGCAGGCGCTCTTTAACGTCCTCGAGAACGCCGCGAAGTTCTCGCCCCACGGGGCCCCGGTGACCGTGCGCGCACGGCGCGCCGGCGACACGATTCTCGTCGACGTCGTCGACCGCGGACCGGGGATCCCCGAGGAGGAACGGCGCCGGATCTTCGACATGTTCTACTCCGTCGAGCGCGGCGACCGCGGCTCGCGCGGCACCGGGCTCGGCCTCACGATCGTGCGTGGCATGATCGGCGCCCACGGCGGCCTCGTCGAGGCGCTCCCCGGAGACGGCGGCGCGGGCACGACGATCCGCATCCGGCTGCCGCTCGTCGAGCCGCCGCATGCCGCCGCCGAAGAGAGCGCATGAACGAATCCGCCCCCCCGCCCCGCATCCTCGTCGTCGACGACGAACCCCAGATCCGCCGCTTCCTCGAAATCAGCCTGCGCGCCCAGGGCTACCGGATCGCCGAGGCGGCGACCGCGCAGGCGGGGCTCGAAGAACTCGCACTCCGCGGCGCCGATCTCGTCGTGCTCGACCTCGGACTTCCCGACCGCGATGGACACGAGGTCCTCGCCGATCTGCGCAGCTGGTCCGCGGTGCCGGTTATCGTCCTCTCCGTCCGCGCCTCCGAGGAGGAGAAGGTCCGCGCCCTCGACGCCGGGGCGAACGACTACGTCACCAAGCCGTTCGGCATCCAGGAGCTGATGGCGCGGGTGCGCAATCTCCTGCGCACCAAGGGTGGCGACAGCGAGGCACCGGTCTTCGACGACGGTCACCTGCGGATCGACCTTCCGCTGCGGACGGTGACTCTCGATGGCGAGACCGTTCCACTCTCGCGCAAAGAGTTCGGCGTTGTGGAGATGCTCCTGCGCTACGCCGGGCGCGTCGTGACGCAGCCGCAGCTGCTACGCGAGCTCTCGGGGACCGTCGCATGTCGAGGATACGCAGTACCTGCGCGTCGTCGTCGGCAAGATCCGCCAGAAGCTCGGCGACGATGCCGCCGCGCCGCGCTACCTTCGCACCGAGCCCGGCGTCGGCTACCGCTTCATCGGCGAATCGCCGCCGCCCGGTACCTAGTGGCCCGTAGCGTCCGTAAGGCCCACCAGGGCGACACCAGCGCGCACGACGACGGGCACCTTCCGCAACGGTCGGGTCGGTGGGCCGGAGAGAACCCGGCCATCGGCGCCGAAGGCTGCCTTGTGGCAGAGACAGTCGTAGGTCGAGTTCTGCGGATGCCAGACGACCCGGCAGCCCGTGTGGGTACACCAGAGCGAGCGTGCCCGCACCGTCGGGCCGGAGCGCACGACCTCCACCGGTTCGTCGTCGCGCCAGATGAGGACGCGCTCGCCGTCCGGCAACTTGGCGAGCGGCACTTCGACGACCGCATCGGAAGGCTGGTGCCCGCCGCAGGCGACCAGAATGCCGAGCGGCGCCGCGAGCGCGAGCAGACGACGCCGGCTCAGGTCGTCGCTCAAGCACCCTCCGGACCGGGACGCGAAGGCTCTGGTGGAGGAATGATCACCCGATCCCCTTCCATTCGAACGTCGACGGCTCGCAAGGGACGCGGTGGCGGTCCCGCGATGTTGCGGCCCTGGGCGTCGTAGACGCCTCCGTGACAGGGACAGACGTAGCGCTTCAGCTCCTCGTGCCACCGCACTTCACAACCCATGTGGGTACACCAGAGCAGACGTGCCTCCACCCGGTGGTCCGTGCGCACCAGATCGATCGGATCTCCGTTCCGCAGCACGCGGACATGCTCGCCTTGCGGCAGCGCCGCCAGGGGAATCGACAGGTTCGACGGAGCGGCGGGCCGCTGGCACGCCGACGAGAGGAACCATGGAGCGAGCGCGACGAGCGGCAACGACTCCCGCCGACTGAGGCCGCCGCGCTCGCCTCGTGCCACGATGCGGCTCAGAGACCGAGCGTGACCGCGACGCCGCAGAGCGCCAGCGCGGCGCCGGCCAGAGCATGCGACCAGCGCTCGGCCGATGCGGCGGGGAGTCGGGCGAGACCGAGCGCGCCCACCGTCACCACGATCAGCATGGTGAGGATCGTCGCCAGCGAGAAGGCGAGCGCCACCGCGACCACGCCACCCCAGTCGTGGCCGGCCGCCGGGACCATGAGGAGCGGAATCATGGGCTCGCACGGACCGAGCACGAAGATCACGAAGAGCGCCCAGGGTCCGAGCCAGCGCTTGAGAAACGCCTGCCGGATGAGCGCACCTTCGCTCGCCCTGACGGTTGCGTCGTGCGGATGCGCGTGCTCGGTGACGTGCACGTGCCGATGGCTGTGCATCGATCCGTCGGCATGCAGATGGAGATGGCTGTGCGGACGATTCCGGATCCCGCGCCGGACGCCCCACGCCGTGTAGGCGAGCCCGAAGCCGAGCAACAGCCAACCCGCGACCGATCCACGCCAGGCTTCCAGATCGACCATGCTTCCGACCGCCCAACCGAAGGCGATACCGAGGGCGCCGAGCACGACCGAGCTGAGCACATGTCCCGCGCCGCAGATCGCGGTGACGATCCAGGTGCGCTTGAGCGACCACTCGCGCGAGCGCGCCAGGGCGACGAACGGAATGTAGTGATCTGGGCCGAACAGTGTGTGCACGCTGCCGATCGACACGGCGGTCACCAGCAGCGCGAGCGAGGTCTGTTCCGGCTGCATCTCAGGCCTCGATGGCGAGCCGCGGCCGGCGCTCGGCGCGTCGCTCGTGCAACCACTCGACCCAGCGGTCGAGCCCCTCGCCGGTGCGAGCCGAGACCTCGATGACGCGCGGCTCGGGCATGGTCCGGGCGAGCGCGTCGCCGAGCCCGCCGAGGTCGACCTCCAGATAGGGCAAGAGATCGACCTTCGTGAGCACCACCAGATCGGCCTTGCGGAACATGATCGGGTACTTGAGCGGCTTGTCCTCGCCTTCGGTCACCGCCAACGCGACCACGTTCAGATGCTGCCCGAGGTCATACACGGCCGGACAGACGAGATTGCCTACGTTCTCGATCGCGAACAGATCGAGTCCCTCGAGCGGCACGTGATGCAACGCATGGTGAATCATCTCGGCGTCGAGATGACAAGCCGAGCCGGTGGTGATGGAACGCGCCGCGATGCCGGCTTTTTCGAGCCGGTCCGCGTCGTGATCGGTCGCCAAGTCGCCGGACACGGCCGCGACTTTCCAACCCCGCAGTCGCGAAGCGGTCGCCTCGAGAAGGGCCGTTTTGCCCGACCCTGGCGAGCCCATCAGGTTGATCGCCAGCACGCCGTGCTCCGAGAAGTGCTCGCGGTTGTGCCGCGCCGTCCGGTCGTTACCGGCCAGCAGGCTCTCGTGGACTTCGACCGGCACCAGCGCCGGGTCACCGCAACCGCAGGTCTCGCACATCACGCCACCTCCAGTTCCAATCGTTCGAGAACGATCTCGTCCCCGGCCACGAGACGAGCCGGCGCGCCACAATCCGCGCAACGCGGCGCCCCTCCAGTGGCGACCTCGCGTCCGCAGCAACGGCAGACCCAGCGCGGCTCCACTCGCCGGAGCTCGAGCGCCGCGTGCTCACAGGCCGTTCCCGTGCTCACGAGCTCGAACGCGGAGCGCAGCAGCTCCGGTTCCACGCCGGATTGTGCGCCGAGCGCGACGCGGATCAGCGCGACCGCGGAGGCTCCATGCGCTTCGGTCTCTTCGCGAATCCGGTCGAGCAGCGCCTGAACGATGGAGTACTCGTGCACGTTGGAGATTCCTCGTCGCGTAGTGTGGCATCGCAAACCCTCGATCAGGCCCACCCCGGCGCACGGCACGGGCTCCCGTCCCGCAGGACGTTGAGCGCCTCGACCTCGCAAGGGAAAGTTCCCGAAACTTGCTGGGAGGCTCGCCGATACCGCGCGCCAGCGATACTCCCGGTCGACGATCAGGAGGTGGCTGTTGGAGACCACGACCCTAGATCTCGTCGCCCGTGGGAGGCGTGAAGCCGCCCGCCTCGACCGGCGCGACTTTCTCCGCATCTGCACCCTCGCCGCCGCCGCGGTGGGTCTTCCCGCATCGGCGGGCAAGGCGTTCGCCGCCGCGGTTGCCCAGGGCCGACGCCCATCGGTCATCTGGCTCTCCTTCCAGGAGTGCACGGGTTGCACCGAGAGTCTCCTGCGCACCAGCCATCCGGCGCTCGACGAGCTCATCCTCGATCTCATCTCGCTCGACTACCACGAAGCCCTGATGGCAGGCGCCGGGCACCAAGCCGAGCAGGCGCGTTACCAGGCGATGAAGGAGAACGAAGGCAAGTTCATCCTGGTCACCGAGGGCTCCACGCCGCTCAAGGACGGCGGCATCTACTGCAAGATCGGCGGCAAGACCGCGGTCGACATCTTGCACGAGGCGGCCGACATGGCCGGCGCGATCGTCGCCATCGGATCGTGTGCATCGTGGGGCGGCATTCCGGCCGCCGACCCGAACCCGACCGGCGCGACCGGGACGCCGACGGTCCTGAAGGGCAAGACGGTGGTCACCATTCCGGGCTGCCCGGCGAACCCGTACAACTTCCTCGGCACGGCGCTCCAGTACGCGACCTTCGGCACGTTGCCAGCGCTCGACGAGCTCGGGCGTCCCAAGTGGGCCTACGGGCGCACCATCCACGAGCACTGTCCCCGCCGCGCGCACTTCGACGCCGGCGAGTTCGCCCAGCAGTTCGGCGACGAGGGGCACCGGCTCGGCTACTGCCTCTACAAGCTCGGCTGCAAGGGGCCGGTCACGCATGCCAACTGTTCCGTGCAGAGCTTCGGCGAGGTCCCGGACGCCTGGCCGATCGGACTCGGGCATCCGTGCGTCGGCTGCACCGAACAGAAGATCCTCTGGCAGCTTCCGATCCACACCACGGTCGATATCGAGCGGCCGACACCGCCCGATACCTACCCCCCGATCCACGCCAAGCAGGGCACCGTGAGCCCGGTCGCGACCGGCGTCGCCGGCGCGGTGGTCGGCGCCGCGGTCGGCGCCGCCTGGAAGGCTGCGAAGAAGGTCGACGAACGGCCCACGGGACCGCAGGAGTGAGGCGATGAGCGTCACCGATCGACGCAGCCTTCTCAAGAACCTCGCGCTCGCCGGCGGCGCGGCGGCGGCCGGAGCCGCTCCCGCCGCCGCCTACGAGCGCAAGACGGCGCCGCCCGAAGCGATGGGCATGCTCTACGACACCACGCTCTGCATCGGGTGCAAAGCGTGCGTGTTCGCCTGCCAGCAAGCCAACGACCTGGAGCCCGACCTCGATCCGGCGGGCCTCCACCTGGCGCCCATCGATCTCAGCGGCAACACCAAGAACGTGATCAAGCTCTACAACGACGGGGAGCGGCTCTCGTTCATGAAGATGCAGTGCATGCACTGCGTCGATCCCGCCTGCGCCGCGTCCTGCATGCTGGGCTCGCTGCACAAGGACGAGACGACGGGCGTCGTCGGCTGGAATCCGACCTATTGCGTCGGCTGCCGCTACTGTCAGATGTCCTGCCCGTTCGACGTGCCGAAGTTCCAGTTCGACAAGGCGATTCCGAAGCTCGTCAAGTGCGAGCTCTGCCGCCACCGCATCCAGGACGCGGTGGCCGAAAAGGGCGCCGACGGGTTCAGCCGTTATCCCACCGGACACGGCCCGGCGTGCGCCGAGGTCTGTCCGCGCGGCGCGGTGATCTACGGCCGGCGCGACGAGCTCCTCGCCGAGGCGAAGCGGCGCGTCGCCGAGAACCCCGGCAAGTACTTCCAGGATCACGTCTACGGCGAGACCGAAGCGGGCGGCACCCAGGTGCTCTACCTCTCGCACCTCCCGTTCGAGAAGGTCGGACTGCCCAAGTACTCCGATCGCGCCGTGCCAACCACCGCCTACTCGATTCAGGAGTCGCTCTACAAAGGCTTCATCGCGCCGGTGGCGCTCTACGGCGTGCTGGCCGCGGTGATGCTGCGTAACCGCAAGAAGGAAGACAAGGGCGGCGAGGAGGAGCGGTCATGAACCACGACAAGCTCGTCCACCGGCCGCTCGGCGGCAACTACTGGAACCCGTTCACCCGCGTGCTGGTCTTTCTCGGCGCTCTGGCCGGCGCGATCGTCGTCTACCGCTTCGCTTTCGGGCTCGCTTCGGTCGCCAACATCAACAACGGCTACCCCTGGGGCATCTGGATCGCGCTCGACGTGGTGGTCGGCACGGCGCTCGGCTGCGGCGGCTACGCGGTCGGCATCCTGGTCTACATCCTCAACCGGGGCAAATACCACCCCCTGGTTCGTCCCGCGGTCTTGACCAGTCTGCTCGGCTACGGGATGGGCACCCTGGGCGTGGTCGTCGACCTCGGCCGCCCGTGGGAGCTCTGGAAGGTTCCCATCTTCTTCTGGCGCTGGACCGGATCGCCTCAGCTGGAGGTCGCGCTCTGCATCTCCGCCTATGTCTTCGTCCTGCTGATCGAGGCGTCGCCCGCCCTCTTCGAGCGCTTGAGCGCCGGCCGGCCCGGCGGTCTGCAGCGCTTCTCGAAGAGCGCCCTGCGCGGCCTCGACCGGGTGATGCCGTGGCTGCTCGCGCTCGGGCTCCTCCTGCCGACCATGCACCAGTCCTCGCTCGGCACCATGATGCTGCTCACCGGACCGAAGCTCCACCCGCTCTGGAACACGCCCTGGCTGCCCTTCCTCTTCCTGGTCTCGGCGCTGATCATGGGCTACGGGATCGTGGTCATCGAAGCCACCTTCTCGAGCTGGGCCTTCGGCCGGCCGCGCGAGACGGAGATGCTGACCAAGCTCTCCAAGGTCGCCCTCTGGGTCGGAGCCTTCTGGGTCCTCTTCCGGCTCGGCGAGGTGGCGCTGACCGGCAAGCTGCCGCTCATCGCCAGCGCCAAGGGGGCCTGGTTCATCGCCGAGGTCCTGTTGCACCTGGCGGCGGTCGTCCTGCTGCTCTCGGCGGCGCGGCGGGCGAGCGGCGTCTGGCAGACCCGTGCCGGGTTGCTGCTCGTGCTCGGGGGCACGCTCTACCGGGTCGACACCTACCTCGTCGGCTTCATGCCCGGTTCCAACTTCTCGTATTTCCCTGCATTGCCCGAGATGTTCATCACGATCGGCTTCTTCGCAGCCGAGATCGCGCTCTACATCTGGGCGGTGCGTCGCTTCCCGTTCCTGTCCGGCCACGACGCGGCCGCGGCCCGATAGAAGGAGTCCCTGATGACCCGTATCGTCGTAGATCCCATCACCCGCATCGAGGGGCATCTGCGCATCGACGTCGAAGTCGACGGCGGCAAGGTGCGCGACTCCTGGTCCTCGGGCCAGATGTTCCGAGGTATCGAGATCATTCTCCAGGATCGCGACCCGCGCGACGCCTGGCTGTTCACGCAACGATTTTGCGGGGTCTGCACGACCGTGCACGCAATCACCTCGGTGCGCGCGGTCGAGAACGCGCTCGGTCTGCAGATCCCGCTTAATGCTCAGTTGATCCGCAATCTAATCCTGATCGCGCATGGTCTGCACGACCACATGGTGCACTTCTACCATCTGTCGGCGCTGGACTGGGTAGACGTGGTCTCGGCTCTGAAGGCGGATCCCGCCGCCACCGCCAAGTTGGCGGAGAACCTCTCGACCTGGCCGGGCAACAGCCGGCGTCAGTTCGAGGCCGTCAAGGCGAAGCTCGAAACGCTGGTCGGCAGCGGCCAGCTCGGGATCTTCCAGAACGGCTATTGGGGTCATCCGGCGATGAAGTTGCCGCCGGAGGTCAACCTGCTGGCGGTCAGCCACTACCTGCAGGCGCTGGAGTACCAGCGCAAGGCCAATCAGGTCGTGGCGATCCTCGGCGCCAAGACGCCCAACATCCAGAACCTGGCGGTCGGCGGAGTCGCCAACGCGATCAACCTCGACAACGAGGCGACCCTCAACATGAAGAAACTCTACGAGGTCCGCGACCTGCTGGCCGAAGTGAGCGACTTCATCCACAACGTCTACCTGCTCGACGTGATGGCGGTCGGTTCCATGTATCCCGAGTGGCTCGGCTACGGCGCCGGCGTGACCAACTACCTCGCTGTCCCCGATCTGCCGCTCGATGCCGCGGCAACCCAGTTCGACCTCCCCGGCGGCACCCTTTTCGACGGCAAGCTCGACACCTTCAAGTCCATCGACTCGTGGGGCGACGAGCGATTTCGCGAGCAGGTCACGGAGTCGATCGCCCACGCCTGGTACGACGGCGACTGGACCAAGCATCCCTGGGACGAGGAAACGGTTCCCAAGTACGGCGAGTTCGAGGACAAGGGCAAGTACTCCTGGATCAAGGCGCCGCGTTTCGACGGCCGGCCGATGCAGGTCGGCCCGCTCGCCCAGGTGCTGATGGGCTACGCGGGAGGCCACCCGCGGATCAAGAAGTACGTCGACGATTCGCTTGCGACCGTCTCGAAGCTGGCCGGCGCCTCGCTGACTCCAGCGGTGGTGCACTCGACGCTCGGTCGTCACCTGGCGCGCGCCATCCGCTGCGCCTACCTCTCCGACGTCTCGCTCGAACATTGGCAGCTCCTGGCCGACAACATCGCCAAGGGCGACACCGACATCTTCAACGCGCCGGTCTTCCCGAAGGGGGAGCAGCGCGGATTCGGCATGCACGAAGCGCCGCGCGGCACGCTCTCGCACTGGGTCGTGATCCGCGACGGCAAGATCGCCAACTATCAAGCGGTCGTCCCCTCGACCTGGAACGCCGGCCCGCGCGACGAGAAGGGGCAGCCGGGGCCCTACGAGGCCTCCCTGCTCGGCAATCCCGTCGCCGACGCCGAGCGCCCGCTCGAGGTCATCCGCACGATTCATTCGTTCGACCCGTGCATCGCCTGCGCGATCCACACCCTCGACGTCGAGGGCAACCAGGTGGCTCGCGTCAAGGCGCTCTAGATCGGTGGTGAGTAAGCAGCAGCCACTCCCCCCCTCCACCGTTCGGCGGGTCCCCCCGCCCCGGACCGCCGTCGTCGCGCTTGGCAGCATTGTCATGAGCGACGACGGCGCCGGGGCGGCGGCACTATCCGCACTCGAGGCCGGTTGGGAGCTGCCGAGCGAGGTCGAGACGATGGACCTCGGAACTCCCGGCCCCTACCTCGCCGAGATGATCCGCGGCTTCGATCGGGTGATCTTCCTCGACACCATTCGCGCCGCAGCAGTGCCCGGGGAGATCCGCGTGGTCCGCTACGACGCCCGGCATCCACCGCCGCCGGTCCAGCGCCTCACTCCCCACACCCCGGACATCGGTGAGGCGTTGGCGACCCTGGCCTTCGAGGGCCGTACGCCCGAAGCCACGATCGTCGGCGTCGTCCCGGAGCGGCTCGAGGCCGGAACCGAGCTCTCCGACACGATGCGCGCGACCGTCCCCGAGATGGCCGGCCGAGCGGTCGCCGAGCTCCAGCGGCTCGGCTTCGCCGTGCCACGCCGTGGACAGCCCCGTTCCTCGGATCTCTGGTGGGAGCGTACGACCGCGCACTCCGCCTGATGCCGCTTCCGATCCACGTCGCGTGACGACGCGGATCAGGCTTCGATGGCGCTCAGCTGGCGGCGCAGGACCTCGATCGCCAGATCGACGGTCTCCAGATGGGTGCGGAAGCTCAGCACCGCGAGCCGGAGGGTGAACCGGCCGGAGAGCGTGGTCGACGAGAGGAACACCCTCCCATCGCGCCGCACCCCATCGACCAGCGCCCGGTTGATCCGGTCGGAGGCCTCCGGATCCGCGTCCGCCGACTCTTTACGGAAGGTGACGATCGAGAAGCTCGGGCTCCGGTCCGACCGAGAATCCGGCCTCTCGCAACCGCTGATGGGCGTAACGCGCCAGCAACAGCTTCTCCTCGAGCGCGGCGCGGAAAGGCGCCACGCCCAGCAGGACCAGCGGTAGCCACATGCGGAGCGCCCGGAAGGGCTTGCTCAGCTCGGGCGAGACATCGGCCGGCGAGAGCTCGCTCCAGGCCGACGCGTCCTGCATGTAGTGCGCCCTGGAAGCGTGGCTGGCGCGCAGCGTCGCGACGTCGCGCACCAGGACGATGCCCGATCCCCAGGGCAGAAAGAGTCCCTTGTGGGGATCGAGAATCACGGAGTCCGAGCGCTCGATGCCCTGCAGCGCCCGGCGGCCCGCGTCGGTGAGCAGGAAGAAGCCCCCGTAGGCCGCGTCGACATGGAGCCAGCAACGCTCGCGCGCGGCAATGTCCGCCGCCGCCGCGAGCGGGTCGACCGCTCCGACATCGGTGGTACCCGCCGCGGCCACGATCAGCCAGGGGCGCAGCCCGCGCGCCCGATCGTCGGCGATCGCCTCGGCCAGCGCCTCCGGCCGCAGCCGAAAGCGATCATCCGTGGGGATCTCGTGCAGCCGCGCTTCGCCGAGCCCCGCGAGGCGCAGAGCCTTGGCGATCGAATGGTGCGCCTGCCCGGTCAGATAGACCACCGCCCGCGCATAGTCCGCGCCGCGAAGTCCGTGCGCATCGCGGGCGGCGACCACGGCGGCGAGGTTGGCGAGGCTGCCTCCCGACGCGATGTGGCCGCCCGCGGTGGCCGGATATCCGACCAGGTCGGCCACCCAGCGGACGAGCAGCTCTTCCATCCGCACGGTGCCCGGACCGGCGAAGAAGACCCCCGCGTATTTGTTGCTGACCGCCGCCACGAAATCGCCCAGTGCCGAGTGGTAGAGGCCGCTGCCCGGAATGTAGGCCAGGTAGCCGGGCGAGGCCGGGTTCGCGCCGGGGCGCAGCACGTCGTGCCGCAGGGACTCCAGGGCCGCCGGGAGCGGATATCCGCCCTCGCCGATCGGCATATCGAGAAGGTCCTTCCCCATGTCCTCGGTTTCCACATAGCCGGGAAGCGCGTCGATACGGTCCAGAAAGTCCTCGGACCACGCCATCGTGGCGTCGCGCAGGGCGGCACGCTCGGCCGGGCCGGGCTCCAGCGCCCGGGCTTCCCGTTCGAGGCGACGGATGGTCTCGCTCAGAGGAGCTTCGCTCATGTCTTGGCGGTCTTTCGTGCGCCCGCGAGTGTACGAGGCGATCCGCCCGGCGTCCATGCCGCGCCGCTTGCCGGCCTCCCTTGCCTCGCCGTGGCCGGCTTGGAGCCGAGGGAGAAAGGTCATTCTCTGCCCGACCGTCTTCTGCTAGCTTGCCCCCAGCCAGGACCGACTCAGCCATGACTCCGCGATCCGGTGCCGCTAGCACGGCGGGCCGGGCGTGGCGGATCGCCGCCGGAGTGGTGATCGCCGTCACGCTCGCCGCGTGGAGCCGCGTGCCGTTCGGCGTCTTCCAGTACGACGACCACGACAGCGTCGTCACCTCGCCTTCGGCCCCCACGCTCGATTCGCTCATCGACACCTGGCGCGCCGGCTTCCGGCCGCTGCTCCGCAGCTCCTACCTCGCCGGCAGGTGGATGTGGGGTGAGCGAGCCGCGGGTTTCCTCGCCGTCAACCTGGCGATCCATCTGGCCTGCGCGCTCGCGGTGCTGGCGCTGGCGCGGCACCGCGGGCTGGCTGCGTCCGGTGGCGCGGCCGCCGCCCTCGTCTTCGCCCTGCAGCCCGCCCAGAGCGAAGCGGTGGCCTACGTCTCGGGGCGCAGCAGCAGCTTGATGACGATGTTCCTGCTCCTCGGGCTGCTGGCCCACGATGGCGCCGCCACGGCCCACACCGACTCCGAACGCCGCCGCCGGATCCTCCTCTCGCTGACCGCGTTCGCCGCCGCGGTGGCGACCAAGGAGGTCGCCCTGGTCTTCCCGCTGCTCGTCGCTCTCTGGGAAGGGGCGCGATCCGAGCGCCGCTTCGCCCGGATCCGCCCGCTCCTGTTCGCTCATCTAGCGCTCGCGGCGACCCTCACGACGCTCGCCCTGAGCTCGAGCCGCCTCCGGTCCCTGCTCGATTTTTCGTTCGGGACCGCGTCCCCGCTGCGCGCCCTGGCGGCCAACCTCGCCGCGGCGCCCGAGCTGCTCTCGCTCTGGATCCGGCCGGGCGCGCTCTCGATCGAGCACCTGCTCCCCGCGCCGAGCGTGGCGAACGTCGCGCTCGGCGCCGCGCTGGTGACTTGCCTCGTGGCGGCCGGCCTGGCGATGACCCGCCGGCATCCGCTGGCGGCGCTCGCGCTGCTCTGGGTCCCGGTCGCGCTCCTGCCCACCAACTCCGTCATCTGGAAGCTCGATCCGATCAGCGAACGCTCGCTCTACCTCGCCTGGGTGGGACCCGCGCTGGCGATCGGCGCCGCGTTCGGAGCGGCGCGCCGGCGAGTGTTGGAGCGACCGCGACTGCGCCCAGCCTGGGTCGCAGCCGTCGTCGTCGCGGTGCTCGCCGCCGGTCTGCTCGTGCGGCAGCGCGTCGACGTCTGGAGCGACTCGCGTGCGCTCTGGCGCGATGCCACCGTCAAGTCGCCGCACAGCGTGCGCGCCTGGAACAACCTCGGCATGGCCTGCTGGGAGCACGACGAGCCGGAGGCCGCCCGGACGGCCTTCCGCCAGGCGCTACAGATCGATCCCGGCGACGTACAGGTTCGCCAAAGCTTGCTCGCGCTCGCCCTCTCGAAGGACGGCGAGTCGCGAGATCTCAAAGGAGAACAGCCATGATCTTCACCGCCCTCCTGCTCCTCGCGACGACCAGCGCTCCCGGCGCTGGAGCCGCGCAGGCCTTCCACCGTTGCGAGTGCCGGGACCTGCCGCGTCTCTTCGAAGAGCTGATGGAACAAGAGAAGCTGCGCGAGCTCTGCCAGCAGTACCTGAACTCCAAGACGCCGCCCAATGATGAGTTCCTCTCCATCAAGGAGGTGAGCGAGCGGCTGCAGTGGCGTCTCAATCAGTTCATCGCGGGACGCCGGGCTTCGCAAGGGTCGCCCGGAAAGTCGGCGAGCCCTCCCGGCGCCGCGCCCGCGTTCGGTACCGACTTCCTCCACAAGGACTGCCAGTTGATGAGGTATCCGCCTCCAGACGCCTCCGGCCATCAGCCGGATCCCGTTCCCTCCTCGCCCGAGGAGGTGCGGGCCCAGAACTGTTCCGCCATCTCGGAGTTCCTGCTCGCCCACGAGGGACTGCACCAGAAGCGCTGCCGGGAGCGCTTCGAGAACGGCGGCGACGGCAGCGCGATCCTGGTCCCCGAGAACTATCTGAAAGAGGACCTCGAGGCGTACACGGCCGGCATCAAAACGCTGCGCCGCGAGATGGCCAACCTGGCGCGCAACGACTGCGGCTGGAAAGGCTCCAGCAGGAAGATGAAGAAGGGCGGAATGACCGTCGTGCCGACGGCGGAACAGGTCCAGACGCTGAAAGACGCGGTGCAGCGGAAGGCGAATGCACTGAGCAAGGGGGCGAAACGATGAGCGTGCTCGCGGCGGGTCTCCTGTTGGCGTCGACGATCCGGATTCCGGAGATCACCCTGAACGACACCGAGCTGGCGACGACGTACGAACGGACCTGCGCGGTCGCCGCGCGGCCCGCCGAGTGCGGCTGGCTGCAGCGCGAGCTCGAGGTCCGCCTGTTGGCCGACCTGCAGGAGCTGCAGCAGTTGGACGAGCCGATCGGCCGCGACGTGATCCGGGTGGCCGCCCGGGCGGAGTTCCCTTTTCTCGCCCTGCTCGGCCTCCAGCTGATGCAGAAGGTCGAGGGTCCGGAAGACGAGGCGGCGGTCGCCTGGGCGATGGATCATCCGAGCCCGGCAGTGCGGCAGCTGGCCCGGCAGCTGGCTCGCACCAGCCGCAGCCCGAAGCTCGAAGCGCAGTTGAGTTGGGCCTCCGACTCACCCGTCTCGAGCTCTCTGCCCGATCCGCTGGAGAGCGACGACTGGACGGCCGCGCTGATGCCCGAGGATCCGCGCTCGCTGGTCGCGCTCGGCTTGCCCGGGTATTCCACCGCCACCTATCGCCCTTCGCTGAGCGATGCGACGCTGCTCGTCTTCACGACCTCCGATCGCCCGGAACGCGTGACGGCCGTATTGGCGAAAGGGCGGACGACCTGGAGCGGCTCCGAGCTACTCGAGCAGACGCTGGTGCCGGACACCGATGCCCTGGACGCCATCACTGCGCAGATGGAGGGCGTCACCGATCCACAGAAGCTCGCCGAGCTGAACGAGAAGATGCAGGAGGCCATCGCCCAGGCGGTGGCTCCGATGATGCAAAACCGGATCGTGCGCGACGCCGAGGGGCGCTACTTCGAGCTGCCGGCCGGAGGCGGCCAACCGCGCCGTTTGGTCGGCGTCGGTCGTGATCAGGCGCTCGGCTTGACCACGATCTCGGTCCTGCTGCCCTAGCGGCGCCCCTGCCGCGGCCATCCTGGGCGACCTGATCGCCTCGGGCGCCCCGGTCGCCCGGACTCCGGAGGCCGGGCCGCCGCGCGTCAGCCGTGGTCCGTCGGGTTCTTCCGCGCCCAGGCCTCGAGCGTGCCGGGTGCTCCGAGCGTGCTGCCCTCCACCGTTTCACCGTAGAAGTCGTATTCGCGCTTCTCGTGGAAGAGCTCGCGGGTCTTCTCCACGCTCTCGGTGAATCGCGGATCCTGAGGGCGCGGCTGGCTGTCGATCCAGGCGGCCACGTCCCAGGCCTGCTGCGGCGTCAGCGTTCCCACCGCGCCGAAGGGCATGTTGTGGAGAATGAAGGACGCCGCCTTGTCCACCGAATGCATCCCGGCGCCCCAGTTGAACGACTGCGGACCCCACAGGGGCGGAATCACCTGCGCGCCGGCGACCCGGCTTCCCTGACCGGTCTCGCCATGGCAGACCGAGCAGCTCGCGGCGTAGACCGCGCGGCCTCGCTCTCGGTCGGGTTTCGAGCCCGGCTCCGCGAGGACCGGATAGCCCGCCGCCGACGGCTTGATGCCGATCGGCAGCCCCGTCGCGAGCCAGTGCATGTAGCTGATCAGAGCGGCCATCTCGGGACTGTCCGCCGGCGGCGGCGTTCCGTTCTCGCTGTAGCGGAAGCAGCCCTCGATCCGCATCGCCAGGGTGTTGACCCGGCGATTCTTGGAGCGGTACTTCGGATACTGAGGCACTGCCGCCCACATCGGGGCGGAGACCGGACTGCGTCCGCGATCCGTATGGCAGTGGCGGCAACTCAATGAGTTGCCGGCGTATTGCGGCGCGTACCTTGGCGTGTCGCCGAAGATCCTCTCGCCCAGCAACACGGCTGCCGCGTCTTCGGCATGGGCCGGGAGAGCGTCCTCGGGAGGCGGCTCGAAATGCTCGGGATCCTGTGCTCGTGCCTTCCAGGATGTCTTCTCTCCACGCGGGATCTCGACTTCCTCTCCCTCGCCGAGCGCGGCCGCGAAGGCCGCCACGTCCTTCATCTCGGCGGGGTCGAGCTGGACGGCGATGCGCGCCATGACCCCCGACGGACCGCTCGGCCGCTCCCCCTTCTTGAACACCTCGAGCTGCGCCAGGAGATAAGCCTCCGGTTGTCCCGCCAACCCCGGCAGGGCCGGTCCGCCGCCGCGCAGCGCCGGCCCGTGGCAGTCGCGGCACGCCGGCACGCCGCGCGGCCAGTCGCCGAGCGCCGCCAGCCTGGCTCCGGCCGCGAGGGTGGATGGATCGAGCGCGGACCGTGAGGCCAAGGGCGCGGAGAGTCCAGCCACGTACGCGGCGAGTGCCTGCACCTGTCCGTCGTCGAGCGGTCGCGCGATCTTTTCCATGACGGGGTTCGACCGCGTGCCGTCCCGGTATGCCGTCAGTTGCTCGGCCAGGTAGCGGACCGGCAGTCCAGCGAGGCGGGGAAATTGCCCGACCCCTCCACCCCGGGCTCCGTGGCAGCCGAAACACGACGCCACCTTCGCCGTGCCCCGCGCATAGAGGACGGCCGCGGGGGCGTCCTCGGCCAGGGCCGGGATGGGGAGAGCGACGATGCTCGCCGTCGCGATGCCGAGCAGCCCGATCGTCTGCGCGATCCGCATCAACCCGCTCCCCCTGTGGGCGGGTGCGCAAGCGTGCCGCTCGGCGCGGCCGGCGGCGGCAGGAAGCCGTACTTGCGGTAGAGGGCCTGGCACTCCGGTCCCGACAAGAACTTCATGAACGCCGCGGCGGCCTCGGGGTGCGGCGCGGCGCGCAAGACTCCCGCCGTATAGGTCACGACCTTGTTCTGGTCGTCCGGGATCGTCACCAGCGCGGTCGGATGGTGCGCGACCTCGGCATGGAAGTACGCCTCCGTGTACCAGACGGCACCGGCTGCGCACTCCCCCGCCATGATCCGCATCGGAGTCTGTCGATGGTGGATGCGGGTCAGGAACGTCGTGCCAGCCGCGACTTTCCTCTTGTAGATCGCATCGACCAGAGACTGGCCTCCGGCCGCTTCGAGGGCCGGGACGATGGCGTGCTGGGCGATGCCCTCGAACTTCGGGTTGGGCATGCAGATCTCGAGCTTCCGGGCGAGCCAGGTCCCGCCAGCCGCGCACGCCTTCCGGATTGCCGGCTCGGGTCATGATGGCGAGGCGGTTCCGCGCATAGTTCTCCATGCCGGAGAACCAGTCGTGGTCCTTCTGCAAGGACTGCATCCGGCCCAGGCCGGCCGTGAAAACGTCCGGAGCGAGCGCGATCCGCAGGTTGCCGATGACGAGCGCACCCTCCTCGACCTGGCGGGCCAGGATGCCCGGAGGCAAGGTCTCCGCGAAGACCCGCCGAACCTGCGGATGGCTTTTCTGGAATTCCGCGAGCAGCTCGTTGACCAGCATGTACTGATTGCCGGCGAAGAAGACGACGAGCTGCGGATCGTTGACGTCACCGTGCAGGTCGGGAACGTTGTCCACGCCCGGCACCGTGATGTCGACGCCGTGGACCAGGGGCGCGCTCCAGGGCGGCTCGACGCTCGAGATCGGCCCGGACGCCTGAGCGAGGGCCGGCGAGAGCGCCGCTGCGAGAGCCAGCGAAAAACGGCCAACGTGCATCCTGATTCCCTCCGGCGACGCCGCCCTGGCCCCTCCCCGAAGCGAGTGAGACGAGGGGGCTACAGCTTGATGATCGTGTACCCCTGCTGACCGTAGATGACGAAGTCGGACAGGGCCGACAGCGTGATGACCACGTCCTTGTTCACCCAATCGTGCTCGAGTTCGAGCCCGGCCAGCGCCTGACCACAGACCTCGACCTCGACGCCGGCCTTCTTCAGCGCGGCGATCACCGCGAGGTTCGGGTTGTCGGTCTTGTAGTGGGCGCGATAGTGCTCGTTGTCGAGCACGGCGAACGTGGCCGGGCCATGGAGCACCACCACGAACTTGAGGTTCGAGACCGGGACGCCGGCCGACGCGAAGATGTTGACGGCACGGGCAACATGTTCGAAGCCCTCGAGCATCTCGGACGGTTCCGCTGATGCGGACGAGACGCCGAAGACGACCTTGTAAACCGTGGACTTGTCCGGTTGGACGGCAGCGTCGGGCAGGGGCTTCATCCCGCCGAAGCCCAGGATGGCCGGATGGGCCGCCAACGGCGTGTCCGCCGCGCCGGCGCCCGCCGGCAGGCTGATGAGGGCAATTGCGGCGGCGGCGGCGAATGCGGCGAGACCTGGCCTGCTCATGTCATGACTCCTTGGTGGTCATCCGACGGGACCCCGGAAACGGGACCGGCGGACGATACCAAGAACCGCGATGCTTTCCCCCTCGCGAAGACCGAGTCGGCGGGGATCTCGACCCGCTTCTCGCAGGACGGCCCGACCATTGGCGGGCCAGCTCGTTGGAACTCGCCGAAGCTCCGCCTGATCTAGACTGCTCTCGCCATGACCACCCGAACCGAGGCGGGCGCGAGCGCGGATCCTCTTCCTCGACCCCACCCGGCACCGCCGCTGCGCCGCGAGCGCGTCCTCTCATTCCTCGTGCGCCTTGGCGGCGCCACGAGCTGGGTGCTGGTCGGAAAGCTGCTCACTCTGTGGATCTACCAGAAGCCGGTGTTGTCGCTGCTGGCGGGCACCTCGGTCACGTTCGTCACCGCGTCGGTCCTTTTCGGCTGGGTCGGCGTGGCGACGGCGACCGTGGTGCAGATGCTGGAGATGGCGTTCACTCGAGGTCTGGCGGATGTCTACCCTTGGGCCAGCACGCTCGCCTATGCCCTGGCCGGCGCGATCGCGTACGGAGTCTTTCGCTACGTGCCGGATCTGCGTCGCGATTTCGAAGGACTGAGAACCTTCGCCTGGTTCGCCACCGCCGCCGCGATCGGAGGCGTGATTTCACCGATCGTCATCTCGGCGACGGTCCGAGAGGGCCACATTCTCCATATGGTCGCCGTCTGGTCGCGCAGCACGATCGTCTCAGTCTGGGTGCTGGCTCCTCCCCTGATTCTCCTTGGCCGCCGTTGGCTGGCGCGAGCGCTCGCGCCGCTCCCGAGCGAGCCACGTTCACACCCGCCCCGAAGAGTCGCTCTGGTCCGCTCCGAGCTCCCCGGCGAAACCATGCAGGTCGTGGGGGTCGAGACCCGCGAGCTCGCGCCGACCCGCGACCTCTTGCTCGGCCTTGCCGGCGTGGCGCTCATCACCGCGGGCAAGTGGTACTTCGCGGGCGGCTACAGCGCCGCGGGAGCCTGGTGGAACTTTCTCTACCTGGTCCTGATCTGGTGGGAGGCGCGCCGGCTTCGCCTGCCCGGCGCCCTGGTGATCGCCGGCGCCGTGGCGGTCGGGACACTGATCGACAGCGCCGCGGCGCGGTCGGCCGTCGAGATGTCGGCCGACGAGACCCTGGCCGTCTATGCCCAGATCCTAGCCCTCTGGCTGGTGGCGGCGCTCCTCGGCTACGGTGCCGAACGGGAGGGACAGTTGCTCGAGGGTCTTGCCGAGCTCAGCGAGCGACTGGCTCAGGACCTCCAGCGGGTCGTTCGAGCGCTGACCGGCGCGGTGGAGGCCAAGGACGAATACACGGGGGGCCACCTGCAGAGAGTGCAAGCCTTCGCGCTGGACGTCGGCCGGCGCCTCGACCTCCCGGCCTCCGAGCTCGAGCTGCTGCAGATCGCCAGCACGTTGCACGACATCGGCAAGATCGCCGTCCCCGAGGGGATCCTCAACAAGCCCGGGAGCCTGGACGACGATGAGCGCGGGGTCATCCAGATGCACCCGGAAACCGGCGCCCGCATGCTCGCCCGCATCGACGGTCTGCGCCATGCCGCACCGCTCGTCTTGCATCATCAGGAACGCTGGGACGGGAGAACGGACGGCCGCTTCCCCGGTTACCCGGCCGGCCTCGCCGGCGACGCAATCCCGCTCGGCGCGCGCATCATCGCCGTCGTCGACTGCTTCGACGCCATGACCACCGACCGCCCTTACCGTCGGGCGCTGGCAGCGAGCGAGGCCCGCGAAGTGCTACTCCAAGAGCGCGGCAAGCAGTTCGACCCGCGCGTCGTGGACACCTTCCTCGAGATCCTCGAAGACCGGCCCTGGCAGTGAGAACACCCGCCTGGCGCAACCGGGATTAGAGGGAAGGCGGCGATGCGCCTCGCGCACGTCGCCGCCCGAACGGCCCCGGCGCGGGCAGTTCGAGCTGATCGAGAGGCGAGCGACGGGACTGACCCTGGCTCACCGGTCGACGGCGCGCTATCGATCGCGACGACGCGAAGACTCAAGAATTCGCTGTCGGCTGCTCGAACTCGCGGCGCTTCGACCGCGGCATGAATGCGATCTGCTCTGGCTGCAGCAGCGGCGCGAGGGCTTTGCGCATTGCGTCCTCAAGACGAAGGTACGCAGGCTCCTAATCCGTTGCAGACTGTACCGCCGTTGTCGTTACACGGCGCACCCAAGGCCGCGAATACGCCCGTACAGTTGCCCGTCGAGCAGGTTGGAACGATACATGCGGTGCCGGTCGCTGGACAGTCGTTGTCAACTAGGCACTGGACGCAGCTTCCGTTTCCGTCGCAGATCGAACCACCGCTGTCGTTACAGGCCGCGTATTCCGGTGCCGCGGTCGTTTCGCAGGCTCCACTCGAACAGCCGGGAATCTCACAGAGTGTCCCGGTCGGCGGGCAGTCCCCCGCCGCGGTGCACTGGACGCACGTGTCGACGTCGCACAAGCCGCTCTGGCAGTCTTTGTCGACCACGCAGGTGAAGAAGTCCGCGCAGGCCGCACACTGACCACCTCCGCAGTCGACGTCGGTCTCACAGTCGTCCTGCGTAAGGTGGCTACAGGTCGCGGGAGTCGGTGAGATGGAGGACCATGCGCAGGTTCCCGACTCAAAACCGTCACCGAAAAGCGAGGTGTCGGACGCAAGGAAGACTCAGAGGCCCACGGCGTCCCCGCCCCCAACGCCCGAGCGCGGCCTGCGTCCCCCCGCAGACGCCCCCGCAGCGACAACGAGCATGATGAGAAAGCTTTGCGAGCAATACTTCACATTGAGCATCTTCCACCTCCCTCTTGGACCAAGATCGGACTCCGCAGCATACGCCGCGTCGGATGAGATGGAGTCGCGCGGACAGCGAGCTGAGCCGCTGCGCTGACGACTTCTCGCGTGGAGCCCGGGCAATCTAAGTCAGCTGACGCACCCCATTCGCATCACCGGTCAGCTGCTCTTCGAAGGGAGCCACGATGACCCGCCCCCAGTAGTGAGCACCCTGATCATGGAAGTCCTGGCGGGTTGGTTGTCTCCCTCGGAGTTTGTGGCGCGCCGGGAGCCGGAGGAGACCAGAGCGCCACAAACTCCGCCGACGGCCGCATCCCCAAGCACATGTGCGGTCGCTCCTCGTTGTACTCCCTGCGCCATCTTTCGCTGATCCTACGCGGGTCCTCGACACCGAGAGAGCAATTCTCATTCAGACCCTCGTCGCGAAATTTCCCGTCGAAACTCTCGATGAAGGGGTTGTCAGTCTAGTCCTGGTGGCGGCGTTCGCTCGGGAGAATCTGAACGGCTCGGAGGGGAGGGTGCGGACAGCGCGCAGAAGGGTGAATCCGGCGAGTAGCACAAGCTCAGGCGCGCGCCGAGCCACAGCGCGTACTTCACACCTTCAACGACACCGGTTGATCCTTGAGTTGAGCCCATATTGAGCCCGCATCAAACGCACGCGCGCACAACGCCGAATAGATCTGAGACCTTGTTGGTAGCCCCAACGGGATTCGCTACGTGAGCTGCCGTCCAGGCAGCCTCGCGTCCGAATCCCGAGCGTGGCGAATAGTTCCGTAGGAAGGCTGGTAGCCCCAACGGGATTCGCTACGTGAGCTGCCGTCCAGGCAGCCTCGCGTCCGAATCCCGAGCGTGGCGAATAGTTCCGTAGGAAGGCTGGTAGCCCCAACGGGATTCGAACCCGTGTTTACGCCTTGAAAGGGCGGCGTCCTAGACCTGGCTAGACGATGGGGCCCCGACTGCGAGCGGCGGGGATTCTATCGGAGGTCTGGAACAGCAGGCTCTCGAGACGAGGGGAAGACCTCGAAAGTGCCGACGTCGGAGCTGCGCGGCCACTCGCGACTCCGGGCGCTCCGGTCGACGGTCCTCCACCCCCATGCTAGGTTGCTCGCCAGGCAAGGCAGCGCAACTCGGGGGGCGCCATGAGCCAGCAGGGGTCAGTCGGCAGGTCGGACAAGCGGGTGTATCCGCGGGTCCCGCTCGACGCCAAAGTCAGGATCAACTATCCCGATCGCGAGCGACTCGTCACCGAGCTCTGCCGCGACGTCTCTGTCGGTGGAATGTTCGTCGCCACCGCGACGCCTCCGGCCGTCGGCTCGATCGTCGGATTCGAGCTCGATCTCGAGATCCTGCAGGGTCGCATCAGCGGCACCGGCGAGGTCGTCTGGACGCAGGAGGGCGCGGTCCCCTCCGCGCGCGGCTCCGGATTCGGCATGCGATTCGTCGAGATCGACCCGCGGCACCGACAGCTGATCTTCCGCATCGTCGATCGTTTCGTCCAGCGCGGCGGTCAGCCGTTCGATCTCGAGAATTCCGGCTGAAGATGGCGGCCGACGCTCGACCGGCTGGCTGAAATCAGGAGGCGGGTGACGTGCCCGAAGGCTCTGCATCTCCGCGAGAAGGATTGGTGGGCCCTGAGGGGATCGAACCCCCGACCGTCTGGTTAAAAGCCAGCTGCTCTACCACCTGAGCTAAGGGCCCCCAACTGCAGGAGATTCTAGCCGACGAATCAGGCGCCGCGTCCGGCCATCACGACCTCGAGGCGGTCGCCGAGCCAGGCGTCCAGGGTCGCGCTCCGCCGCACCACGGTCTCCTCGCGGCGCGGACCCGTGGAGACGATCGCCACCTCGGCGCCGATCTGTCGTTCGAGGAAGGCGACGTAGTCGCGCGCCGCGCCGGGCAGCTTCTCGAAGTCGACGATGCCGCTCGTGTCCTGGTTCCAGCCGGGCCGGGTTTCGTAGATCGGCTCCACTCCGGCCAGCGTCTCGAGACAGGAGGGGAACTCCGCGAGGTCGTCGCCGCGGTAGCGGTAGCCGACGCAGACCGGCACCTCGTCGAGCGTGTCGAGAACGTCGAGCTTGGTCAGCGCCACCAGCCGCGTTCCGTTGAGGCGCACCGCGTAGCGCACCGCCACCGCATCGAACCAGCCGCACCGGCGCGGCCGGCCGGTCACGGTACCGAACTCGTTGCCGCGTTTCCGGAGCCGCTCGCCCGCCTCGTCCAAGAGCTCGCCGGGGAATGGCCCCCCACCCACCCGGGTCGTGTAGGCCTTGACGATGCCCAGCACGCCGTCGAGCGCGGTCGGCGGCACGCCCGTCCCGGTACACGCTCCGCCCGCGGTCGGATTCGAGCTGGTCACGAAGGGGTACGTGCCGTGGTCGACATCGAGCAACGACCCCTGAGCGCCTTCGAAGAAGATCGACTTGCCCTCCTGCACCCAGCGGTGCAGCAAGTGTTCCGTATCGGCGAGGAACGGCGCCAGGCGTTCCGCCCAGCTTCGGCACTGGTCGGCGAGCCGACCCGGGCCGCCGAGTCCCTCCTGTCCGTGGGCCAGCAACTCGGCCTCGATGCGCACCATCTGACGCCGCAGCCGGTCCTTGAGCTCCGGCGACGCGAGCTCGGAGAGTCGGATCCCGTAGCGGGCCGTCTTCAGCTCGTAAGCGGGACCGATGCCGCGTCCGGTCGTTCCGACTTTCGACTTGCCGGCCGCGGCTTCGCGCGCCTGGTCGAGCGCGACGTGGGTGGGCAGGAGCGCTTGAGCGCGGTTCGAGACGAACAACCGGCCTTCCGTCTCGACGCCCGCCTCGTGCAGTTGCTCCAACTCTTCGAGGAAGGCATCCGGAGCGACCACCATCCCGTTTCCCATCACGCACGGAAGACCCGGATGGAGGATGCCCGAGGGGATCAGCCGCAGCGCGAAATGGCGTTCGCCGAACTTCACGGTGTGACCGGCGTTGTGGCCGCCCTGATAGCGCACCACCGCGTCGAAAGCCGGGCAGAGAAGATCCACGATCTTCCCCTTCCCTTCGTCTCCCCACTGCAGTCCGACAACGACGATATTGGCCATGAATGAAGCTCCGAAATGGCGAGCCGAAGGATGCTAGCATGGCGACAACTTCAATCCGGGGAGAGCTTTCCAATGAAGGAACCGTACGTCCTCTCCGCCGCGATGGGCCTCCTGGCGCGCGATGAACCTCTCGGCGGCAGGATCGTTTGCGAGCGCCCGGCGAAGCTCTGAGACGCCTATGTTCCTGCGCGTTCCCAAGTTGCTTCTGAAACAGCTCTACACCTTCGGCAGCCTAGAGAACGAGGCCAACGGCGTGCGGTTCGCGATCAAGAACCGGCTCGGCGACGCCCGGTTGACCCGCCTGCTCGCAATTCGGATCGACGATCAGGAAGTCGATCTCGCGCGCACCACGCTGCGCCTCGCCGAGGGGCGCTCGATGCGCGCCAGCGAGCTTTCGCCCGCCAACGCCGTCGAATTCCTGCTCAAGAGCAGCGTCAGCCTCCATGTCGAAGGCTTCGCAAGCCTCGCGATGGGTCATCACGATCTCGAGCTCTCGTTCGAAGCCGAGCCCTTCGGTGAGCTGTCGTTCCGCGTTCAGGACGCGATCGCCGCCGAGACGGCCCGGCGCCCTCAGATCCCGTACGACAAGGATTCCGATTACAGCCGTGAGTGGGTCGAGCGTCGGCGCGCTTTCGCCGCGAGCTACACCGGCGAGCGGCTCGATCACGTCTCGGCCTTCTCGTTCGAACCCGAGCTCCTGCGCGGCAACATCGAGAGCTTCGTCGGCGTCGCCCAGGTGCCGATCGGCCTGGCCGGCCCACTGCACGTGCGCGGCGAGCATGCACAGGGCGAGTTCCTGATCCCGCTCGCCACCACCGAAGGCACCCTGGTGGCGTCCTACAACCGCGGCATCAAGGTGCTCAACCTCTCGGGAGGCGTGATGTCGACCGTGCTCGCCGACGCCATGCAGCGCGCCCCCGTCTTCGTCTTCGACTCGGCGCGCGAGGCGCGCGAGTTCTCGCTCTGGGTCGAACGCAACCTGGCCGGGATCCGCGACGCCGCGGAGGCCACGTCATCGGTCGCCAAGCTGCTCTACATCGACACCTACCTGGCTGCCAAGTTCGCCTATCTGCGCTTCAACTTCGCGACCGGCGACGCGGCCGGACAGAACATGGTCGGTCGCGCCACCTTCGCGGCCTGCTCGTGGATCCTCGAACAGCCCTCGCCCAAGGAGCACACGCGCAAGTTCTACCTCGAGTCGAATCTCGCCACCGACAAGAAAGCGTCGCAAGTCAACATCATGCGGACGCGAGGAAAGCGCGTCGTCGCGGAATGCACGATCCCGCGCGAAATCCTCGTGCAACACATGCGAGTCGAGCCCGAACAGCTCCACTACCACGCCCAGGTCGCCAACGTCGGCACCTTCATCTCCGGGGCGAACAACAACGGCGCCCATTCGCCCAACGGCATCACCGCCATGTTCATCGCCACCGGGCAGGACGTGGCCAACGTCGCGGAGTCCTCGGCGGCGATCAGCTATACCGAGGTCACGCCGAGCGGCGACCTCTACGTCTCGATCACCATCCCCTCTCTGATCGTGGCCACCCATGGCGGCGGCACCGGCCTGCCGACCCAGCGCGAATGTCTCGAGCTGCTCGGCTGCCGGGGGCGCGGCACCGTCAAGAAGCTCGCCGAGATCGTGGCCGGAGTCGTCCTGGCGGGCGAGATCTCGCTGGGCGCCGCCATCTCGTCGCTCGACTGGGTATCGAGCCACGAGAAGTACGGCCGCAATCGCTGAGCCGCCCGCCCTTCCGACACCAGGCCGCTCGTCGATGAGCAAGAAGCCCCCAGAGCAGCAGCCCGACCACGTCGGCGAATACGCCGTCCTCGCCGAGGGCAAGCCGCCGGGCCTCGTCGGCCGCTATTTCACGACCCAGAAACACGTCTTTGGGCTCATCTTCGGCGGCATCCGGGCCTGGGCGCGCAGCCGGTCCTCTCCTTATCCGCGCTTCTACGGACTCGCCCGCTTCGTCTCCTGGCTGAGCTCTCCGTGGCTCGATCGTGCGCTGCGCGATCTCCCGTTCCCGGTCCAGCTCCGGCACCGGCTCGAGATCCTGGGACCGACCTACATCAAGCTCGGCCAGATCCTGTCGCTGCGCGAAGACATCCTGCCGCCACAGATCACCGACGAGCTCAAGAACCTGCTCGACCGCCTCCCGGCGGTGCCCCTGACGCGGGTCGAAGAGATCATCGAGCACGACCTCGAGCGGCCGGTGAGCTCGATGTTCGCCTCGATCGAGCCGGTGCCGCTGGGCTCGGCGTCGATCGCTCAGGTGCACGCGGCGCGCACCCTCGACGGACGTGACGTGGTGCTCAAGGTCGTCAAGCCGGGCAACCGCGAAATCCTGCGCCGCGACACCATCCTCCTCAACATGCTGGGCCGCTTTCTGCAGACCTTTCTCGAGCGCTTCCAGCCGCGCCGGGTGCTCCACGAGTTCAGCGAGTACACGCTGCGCGAGCTCGACCTGCGGCGCGAGGCCGACAACGCCGAGACCTTCGCCGCCAATTTCCGCGACCAACCCGAGGTCGTCTTTCCCAAGATCTACCGCGAGCTCTCGGGCCGCGACGTCCTCACGATGGAGTTCCTGCACGGCATCAAGCCTTCGGCGCCCGAAGCCAAGGACCTGCCGGAGGCCGACCGCGACAAGCTCGTGGACCTCGGCGCCTCGTCGATCATCCGGATGCTCTACAAGGACGGTTTCTTCCACGCCGACCTCCACCCCGGCAACCTGCTCGTCCTTCCGGGCGCGCGGCTCGGCTTCATCGATCTCGGAATGGTGGGGCGGTTCAACGAGGAGCTGAAGCGGACGTTGATGTGGTACTACTTCTGCCTCGTCACGGGCGACAGCGAGAACGCGGCCCGCTACCTTTCGATGGTGGCGCAGCCGGGACGCCACGGCAACGTCGTCGGGTTCCGCCGCGAGGTCGAGGAATCGAGCCGGCGCTGGGCCAGGACGGCGAACTTCAAGGAGTACCCGTTGGCGCGCCTCATCCTCCAATCGGTGACCCAGGGCGCCCGCTTCGACATGTATTTCCCGGTCGAGACCGTTCTCATGGTCAAGGCCCTGATCACCTTCGAAGGCGTCGGACAGATGCTCCGTCCCGGTTTCGACGTCAAGGCGGTCACCCAGCGCCACATCAACGAGATCTTCCTCTCCCAGTTCTCGCCCCTCCGCCTGGCGCGGGAGAGCTTCCGCAACTCGCCCGAGGTTATGGAGGCGATCACCAAGGCGCCGATGTTGATCACCGAGGGGTTGCGTCTGATCGAGAACGCGTCGCAGAAGCCCGTGGCGAACCCGCTCGGCGGCCTGCACACGACGCTCCTGGCGGGCTCGTGCATGATCGCCTCCGCCATCCTCATCGCGTTCGGCAAGCCCTGGTACGCCTGGACGCCGCTCGTCCTCGCCAGCATCGTCCTGGCGCTGTGGCGCAAGAGGTAGTCGTCCGCTCCTGCGCTCGCTGCGAAGCCGGGAGCCCGGAACACGATCGGATGAGGAGGTAGCCGCGGCCTATCGCGCGGCCGCCAGGACGTCGAGCTCGGCGTGGAAGCCCTCGACGATGCGCTCGGGGTCGGGGACCAGGCCGGCATCGGTGCCCACTCCCATTCGCACCCAGCCGTCGTAGGAGAGGATCGACACCCCGAGTCCCAGCCGGCCCGCCTGAGGCACCCAGAAGAACATGTCGGCAAGAGGCCGGCCAGCGAACGAGAGTGCCGCGCTCGGTCCCGGCACGTTGGTGAACACCGCCGTCGCCTTGGCCCCGAAGATCGTCACCATGAGATCTTGCAGCGGGCTTGGCAATCGACCGGCGAGGTCGATCAGCGACAGCACCAACATCGGCTCCGCGGACTCTTCAGAGCCTGGGTCGCCCGTCCGAGAGCCTCCAGCCGGCGCAGCGGATCCTCGATGCCCACCGGCAGGTCCAGGAAGACCAGGCCGAAGCGGTTGCCGAGCGCCGCCATCTCTCCGAGGAGCCGCAGATTGACCGGCATCGCGCAGCGGAACGAGAGGCTCTCCCGCAGCGTTCCGTCGCGCGCCAGGTAGCGCCGCAGACCACCCGCCATGGCGTTGTTGAGCACGTCGTTGACCGTGGCGCCGAGTCGATGACCGATCGCCTTGACGTCATCGAGCGCGAAGCGCTCGCTCCACGCCACTCGTTTCGGCACTCCGAGCGGTCCCTTGAACGGCGTCCCGGGCTCGTTGAACGTCGCCAGGATCCGGGTCAACGCGTACGCGCTGCCGACCGCCCGGGTCGCCAGCCCGAGCCGCGCGTAAGCCTCGGCGGAGCCGAGCATGAGGCGCAACATCTCGGGCGCCCAACGCTCGGCCGCGTGACGGGCGGCCTGGAGCTTCGCGCCGCGGCTTGCCGATAGGATCTCGAGAAACGGATTGGCGTGCGCCGCGTGAGCACCGCCCGAGCCGGGCGGGGGATGCGCCGGATCGGTCATCGCGAGCAGGACCATCATGAGGGCCACGCCGTCGCCGAGGGCGTGGTGAATGCGCACCAGCACCACCGTCTTGTCGCCCTGGTAGCCGCGCATGACGTGCATCGCCCAGAGCGGATGGGCGCGATCGAGACCCTCGTGCAGACGACGCTCGATCGCGGTCCTCAGATGCCGGTCCGAGCCGGGAGCATGGAGGCGTTGCTCGAAGACGTGGCGGTCGACGTCGAAATCGGCGTCGTCCACCCAGAGAACACTCCCGCCGTCCGCCGCCACCCGTTGTCCGAACCGCGGAATCCGAGAGAAGCGCTCGGCGAGCACGGCGGCGACCTGTTCGCCCGACAGATCCCCGTCCAGGACCAGCGCGCCGTGCACGTGCATCCGATTGGTCGGCTCGTCCATCCGCAACCAGGCGAGGTCCACCGGCGAAAGGGGCACGCCCTTCTCGCCCTGCCGCAGCGGCAGTGGCTCGGTCGCAATGGCGTGCCGATGGGGAGACATCTTCGGTCGGGAGTCTAGCCCGAAGGATGTCGCCTGGAATCTCTTCTCGTGCCGTCGAACCCACCGGCCTCGGCGCCGCGTGCGGCGCGATTGGCGGGATCGCTAGCGCAACAGGCGGTCCGCGCGATCCAGCGCCCGATCGAGGCGACGCAGGGTACGGGACACCGCCGGAGCGGACTCGTCCGCGGGCAACCCGACACCCTCCCAGAGTTCGCGGGTGTCGTCCTCGAGCACGTCGACTCGCAGGCGCAGCCCATGTTGGGCCAGCAGGGGAAGCAACTCGTCCGCCCGGGCGAGCAGGTCCTGACGCATCGACTGGTAGCCGTGGGCGGCGACCTTGCGGCGCGCGGAGAAGCCGAAGATGTTGGTGAAGAACATCCGGTAGTCGTCGCGATCGGGCTCGAAGAGGATCACGTCGGCGCCCGGGTAGCGCTTCTCGTACGCCTTCATTCCCACGACCAGACGGGAGTGGATCAAGGTTCTGAACGTCTGCGAGAGAACGCTCGGCAGACCGCGCGCCTCGATGTCCAGCTCGCCCCCGTTCGTCCCGTTGATGCCCGGCGCGCCAAGCTGCGAGACGTCGACGGGAACGATCGGATTGATGCAGAACAGAAGCTTCACCCCCGCGTCGAGCGCCACCGAAGCGTGGAGGGTCTTCAAGAGCACCCCGTCGACCACCCGATGCCCGTCGATCTCGACCGGCGGATAGAGACCGGGCAGAGCCGAGCTCGCCTGGATCGCCCGCGAGATCGGTACGTGCTCCCAGCCGGGCGAGCCGAGCACGATCGGCCGGCCGCGGTCGAGGTCGGCCGCGATCACGAAGAGCTTTCCGCGCAGGCGGCGAAAGTCGTCGCTGCGTCCCTTGATCGAGTAAATGGCGCGCAAGTACTGGCGAATCGGCTCGTTGTCGAACACGCCGACCGGGAGCGCGCGGGAGAGCCGGGTGAGCGAGGCGAGCAGCGAGCGGTCGCGCGGATTCGCGGCGAATCCGGAGATCGCCTGAGCGAACAGGCGGGGCACCGACAGCCCGCGTCGCGTCATCTCGCCGAGCGCCGGCGTGAAGAACATCTCGGGATTGAAGGGATGCTCTCCGGGCTCGTGCTTGACGATCGCCCGGCACATCTGGGCCGTGGTCAAGCCATTGGCCAGGTTGGCCGCCACGAAGGCGCCGGCCGACACCCCGACGTAGACAGCCAGCGAATCCAGATTCAGGCCGTCGACGGCCTCGTCGAGGGCTCGGAGGGCGCCGATCTCCCAGATGGCGCCTTCCGGCCCTCCACCGGCAAGGGCGAGCCCGATCTGCGGCTTTCCACGGCCGCGCGCCACGCGCCTCAGCTCGCCTTGCGTCGGGCCGCGGTCCGGGTCGAGGTCGCCTTGCGAGCCCGCGGACGGCGGGCGGCGGCCTGCTTCTCGACCAGGTTCGTCAGCTCCTCGATGCGTCGGGTCAGCCGGGCGATCTCACTCCGGGTGGGCACGCCGAGCTTCTGCAGGGTCGCGCCCATCCGCTCGTCCCAACCCTTTTCCATCCGATCCCAGGTCCCGCTGGCGCGCTCGCGCACCTCGTCGGTGGCTTCGCCCAGCTTCTCGCGTGCGGAATCGGCCAGCGACCCGACCTTCACCCGCGCCTTGTCGAACTGGTTGCGGCCCACCTTCTCGAACTGCTCCCCCTTGGACACCAGGGACTTGAAGAGCTTGCTGCCTTCCTGCTCGGCGAGCGCGAACGCTCCCAGGCCGGCCAGCCAGATCTTGTTGGCGGAGTCCTTCATGCGGTCAGCGGGTGCTTTGGGCGCCCGCTTGCGGGTCTTCGTCGTGCGCTTCGTGGTGCCTTTCGTGGTGCGTTTCGTGGTGCGCTTGGTGGTGCGCTTCTTGGTGGCCATGGTGCTGCCTCCTGGCGGGATCGCCGCCTCAGAGAAGCGCCTCGGCGAGGTCGCCGAGACGATGGAAAACATTCTTTTGCCGCGGACGGTCGGGAACCCCGAGCCGGTCGAAGGCCTGGTCGATCCACTGCTTGCCGAGCTTCGTCGCGTCGGTGACCCAGCCGTTCGCCGTACCCTGGGCATCGCGCGCCATGCGACGCGCCGCGGCCAGAGTCTTGGGCTCCTGCTCGCGACCGCGCACGACCAGCTCGTCGAGGAATCCGACCGCCAGCTCGCCGCTCGTTGCCGCCACTCCGAGGCTCGCCAGCCAGAGCTGTCGAACGGGTCCGGCTGCCGGGCGTGCCGCGGCGGCGGTTCGCGGCCGTCGGCTGCGCGGGCGTCGGGTTGCCTTCTTGGAGGATGTCATTCGGAAGCTCCTTTCGTGCGGCGCTGTCGCTTGCCGCCACGGCTCGTGGAGTGTGGACGCTCCACTTCCAACTTCGCCAGGGAACCCTCGAGCTCTTCGAGGCGAGTACGCAGGCGATCCATCTCCTCGCGTGCCCGGCGAACCGGCCCGAGCCGGTCGATCGACGACTGCACGAAGCGGTCGACCTTCTGCTGCACCTGCTCGACTCCGGTTTCGACGGCGCGCTGCCCCGCCCGCACCAGCTCGTGCAAGAGCTCGCTCGGCAGAAACCAAGTGCCGCGCCGACCCTCCTCGAGGATGATCTGGGTGAGCGTCTGGGCGGTCACGTCGCCACCGCTCGCGTTGTCGACGACGTGGACCTCCTGACCGGACCGAATCCAGTCCGCCGCCTCGTCGAGCGAAACGTAACGGCTCTCTTCGGTGTCGTAGAGCTTGCGGCTCTCGTAGCGTTTGATCAGTCGGGCCATGTCAGATTGCCCTCATTTCTAGATGCCGCAACGCGGCAAGACATTTATACCGCAGTGCGGCAATTTCGTCAAGGCCCGCCATTGAGACCGTCCGGAGCAGCCGGTACAATGCCCGACCGGCGGTCCGCGCGGCCGCGGAAAGGACGAAATCGGATGCCGCACATCATCACCGAGCCCTGCATCGGCGTGAAGGACACGGCCTGCGTGGACGTTTGCCCCGTCGACTGCATCTACGGCAAGGACGACGAGGCGCTGGAGATGCTCTACATCCAACCCGAGGAGTGCATCGACTGCGGGCTCTGCATCGACGCCTGTCCGGTGCAGGCGATCTTCCCGCAGGAGGAAGTCCCCGAGAAGTGGAGCGACTTCATCGCCAAGAACTACGAGCACTTCAGCCTGACCCCACCCTGATCCGGCAACCGCTGGATCGAGCACGAAAAGGCGCGCCTGAGGCGCGCCTTTTTCGTATTCGTCCCGCCCTCGTCCCGATCGAGACTCCGTCTGGGTTTGGCGACAGCGTCTGATCGCGGACCATCCCTGGCGCGGCTCGATCCTCGCGGAATGAATCCGCCCGGCAGCATGTTAAAAAATATGATTAGATGGCGCTCAGATCCAAAGGGATCGGAGCGCTCGGGTCTCGACCCGGCCGCGAGGAGGGAAGCGCTTGGATTACAAGGACTATTACCAAGTCCTCGGGGTCGCCCGGGAGGCCAGCGCGGAGGAGATTCAGAAGGCCTACCGCAAGTTGGCGCGCAAGTATCACCCCGACGTCTCCAAGGAAAAAGACGCCGAGACCCGGTTCAAGGAGATCGCCGAGGCCAACGAGGTGCTCAAGGATCCCGACAAGCGCGCCAAGTACGACCAGTTCGGCCAGGCCTGGCAGGCTCGCGAGAAGGGTGGCGCTCCCCCGCCGGGATTCGAAGGGTTCCAGTTCGACGCGGGTGGCGCCGGCGGTCCCTTCGGCGCCGGAGCGTCGGGCTACTCGAGCTTCTTCGAAATGCTCTTCGGTCAGCCGGCTCCTGGCGGCCCGGGCGGCGGTTGGGCTTCCTGGTCGACCGAAGGACGGGGAGGCTGGGCGCGACCCGGGGCGAATCTCGAGTACACGCTCCGTCTGCCGCTTCAGGAAGCCGCGCGGGGCGGCGTCCGCGAGCTCACGCTCGCCGATCCGGAGAGTGGCGAGAACCGCAAGCTGAAGGTCAACCTGCCGCGCGGCGTGCGGACCGGACAGACCATCCGAGTGCCCGGCAGAGGTTCCCGCGGCCGTGGCGGCGCCCCCGCCGGCGACTTGATGCTGCGGGTCGAGATCGCGCCCGATCCACGCTTTCGACTCGAGGGCCGCGACCTGGTCTCGACCCTCGACGTCACGCCATGGGAAGCGGCGCTGGGCGGCGAGGCTTCGATCCGCACCCTCGACGGCCAGGTGAGGGTGCGCATTCCGGCCGGTACCTCCTCGGGCCGCAAGATCCGCGTCCGCGGCCGGGGTTTCCCGGGCGGCAAGAAGGAGCAACCCGGCGACCTGATCGCCGAGCTCCGGGTGGTCGTACCCAGCCAACTCGAGCCGGCGGAGAAGGAGCTCTTCGAGAAGCTGCGCGACGTCTCCTCCTTCGATCCGCGGAAGTGAAGAACATCAGCAGGAGATCAACGGCCGCTTGCGGCCGGACGAGGTGAACGACATGGATCTTTCGAAACTGACTCAGAAATCACAGGAGGCGCTGGCGGCAGCGCAGACCGAAGCCGCCCGCCGGGGCCACCAGGAAGTGGACGTCGAGCATCTCCTCGCCGCCCTGCTCGCGGTGCCCGACGGCCTGGTGCCGCGCCTGATCCGCAAGCTCGAGCTCGACCCCGCCACGCTCGCTGAGCAAGTGGGACGCGAGCTCGCCAACCGTCCCGCGGTGGCCGGTCCCGGCGCCGAGGTCGGCAAGGTCTTCGTGACCCAGCGTCTGCAGCGGATCTTCGGCGCGGCGCAGGACGAGGCCAAGCGATTGAAAGACGAGTACGTCTCCGTCGAGCACTTGCTCCTCGCCATCCTCGACGAAAACCCGCCCGGACCTTCCGCCGGGCTGCTCAAGTCCTTCGGCGTCGATCGCGGTCGCTTCCTGCAGGCGCTCACCTCGGTGCGCGGCAGCCAGCGGGTGACCTCGGCCGAGCCCGAAGCGACCTACGAGGCGCTCGAGAAGTACGGCACCGACCTCGTCAAGCAGGCCCGCGACGGCAAGCTCGACCCGGTGATCGGACGCGACGCCGAAATCCGGCGCGTGGTGCGCATCCTGTCGCGCAAGACCAAGAACAACCCGGTGCTGATCGGCGAGCCGGGGGTCGGCAAGACCGCCATCGTCGAGGGCCTCGCCCAGCGCATCGTCAAGGGCGACGTGCCCGAGTGGCTCAAGGACCGGTCGATCTTCGCGCTCGACATGGGGTCGCTGCTCGCCGGCGCCAAGTATCGCGGCGAGTTCGAGGAGCGACTCAAGGCGGTGCTCAACGAGGTCAAGCAGAGCGAAGGCCGGATCCTGCTCTTCATCGACGAGTTGCACACGATCGTCGGCGCGGGCAAGACCGAGGGTTCGACCGATGCCGGCAATCTCCTCAAGCCGATGCTCGCCCGCGGCGAGCTGCACTGCATCGGCGCCACAACGCTCGACGAATACCGGAAGCACATCGAGAAGGATGCCGCGCTCGAGCGGCGCTTCCAGCCCGTGACCGTCGATCCGCCCTCGGTCGAGGACACGATCTCCATCCTGCGCGGCCTCAAGGAGCGCTTCGAAGTGCACCACGGCGTGCGTATCCAGGACAACGCTCTGGTCGCCGCGGCAATCCTCTCGAACCGCTACATCTCAGACCGCTTCCTGCCCGACAAGGCGATCGACCTGGTCGACGAAGCGAGCGCCCTGATCCGCACCGAGATCGACTCGATGCCCCAGGCGCTCGACGCGGTCACCCGCAAGGTGCTGCAGCTCGAGATCGAGGAGGCGGCGCTCAAGAAGGAGAAGGACAAGGCTTCGAAGGCGCGCCTGGCCGAGCTGCAGAAGGAGCTCGCCGATTCGAAGGACGAGCAACACGCCCTGAGAAGCAAGTGGGAGGCCGAGCGCGCCGCGATCGGCGAGGTGCGCAAGCTCCGCGAGGAGCTCGAGCGGGCTCGCGTCCAGGTCGAAGAGGCCGAGCGCGACTACGACCTGAATCGCGCCGCCGAGTTGCGCCACGGCCTCATCCCCTCACTCGAGGAGAAGGTCCACCTCGCCGAGACGAAAATCGCCGAGGGGACCGCCGGCGAGACTCGCCTGCTGCGCGAGGAGGTGACCGAACAGGAGATCGCCGAGATCGTCTCCAAGTGGACCGGCATACCGGTCATGAAGCTGGTCGAGGGCGAACGCGAGAAGCTGCTCCACCTCGACGACCTTCTCCATCGCCGCGTGATCGGCCAGGACGAAGCCGTGCAGGCGGTGGCCGACGCGGTGATCCGGGCGCGCTCCGGCATCAAGGACCCGCGCCGGCCGATCGGTTCGTTCCTCTTCCTCGGCCCCACCGGGGTCGGCAAGACCGAGCTCGCAAAAGCGCTGGCGCAGGCTCTCTTCGATTCCGAGCAGAACCTGATCCGGATCGACATGTCGGAGTATCAGGAGAAGCACACCGTCTCGCGCCTGGTCGGCGCCCCGCCCGGCTATGTCGGCTACGAAGAAGGGGGACAGCTCACCGAGGCGGTGCGCCGTAAGCCCTACTCGGTGATCCTGTTCGACGAAGTCGAGAAGGCGCACCCCGACGTCTTCCACGTGCTCCTGCAGCTGCTCGACGACGGACGGCTCACCGACGCCCAGGGGCGCACCGTCGACTTCAAGAACACGGTCGTGATCCTGACTTCCAACATCGGGTCGCCACTGCTGCTCGAAGGGATCGACGCATCCGGCGAGATCCGGGAGTCGGTGCGCGACGCGGTGATGCGCGAGCTGCGCGCCCAGTTCCGGCCGGAGTTCCTCAACCGGCTCGACGACATCGTGATCTTCAAGCCGTTGACGCTGCCCGAAATCGAACAGATCGTCGACCTGCTGACCGAGGACCTTCGCCACCGGCTCGCCGAGCGCGGGGTGCGCCTCGAACTGACGCCCGAAGCGCGCACCCTGATCGCGCGCGAGGGCTTCGATCCGGTCTACGGCGCGCGGCCGCTCAAGCGTTTCTTGCAGCGTCAGCTCGAGAGCCGCATCGGTCGCGCCCTGCTCTCGGGGGAAGCGGCCGAGGGAGCGGCGGTCCGCGTGGAGGTTCGAGAAGGTTCGCTCGTGGTGGAGATCGCGGCGCCGGCTCCGGTCGCCGCCACGGCGACCTGATTCCGCGCGGCCCGCACAAGCCTCCGACGACCGCCGACGAGAGAATTCGCACGCGCGCAAAGTGACGGCCTGGTCCGGCCTTTGCAATCTTCGTCGCCGGAGGGAGTCGGAGGTTCGTATGAACCGCAAGTTGCGCTTCACCGCTCCGTTGGCTTTGCTGCTGCTTCTCGCCGCGCCCCTCGCCGCAAGGGCTACATCGACGAAGGGAACGATCTACCTGGCCACGCTGGTCGACACGGTGCACGTCTTGCCCTTCGCCGCGTCGGTGCCGATCCGGATACGACTCGACCGCTTCACGACCGACCGCCAGGCCGAGCACCTGGCCGCAGTGGCGAGAAGCAAGGGCGAGATCGCGCTCCGCACCGCGCTGGGTCACGAGTTCCTCGGCAACCTCGAGGTCAACGGGCGGATCGCCGATCCGATCGCCTACGCGCGGACCTTCCACGACGCCCAGGGGACGCACGTCCTCCTCATCGCGCAGCGCCCGCTCTCCATGCGCGAGATCTTCGCCGGCTGGCCCACCGCCGACTATCCGTTCACCGTCCTGCAGCTCGACCTGCGCTCCGACGGCACCGGCAGCGGCTCGCTGATCGCGGCGGCCCGCATCCGGCCGCGCAAGAGCGGCGAGATCGAGCTGCTGGATTTCAACTTCATCCCTTCGCGGCTCTTCCAGGTCAAGACGCTCGGCTCGTGACGTAGAGTCCCGGGTCGAGCATGACCTCACGCACCCGGGCTCTCGTCGTACCGCTTCTCTCGCTGGCGCTCCTCGCGCTGGCGGGCTATGCGATTCGACGGGAGCTCGCGGGGCATAGCTACCGGGAGCTCAAGACCACTTTCGCCGCCATCCCCCCGGGGGCGGTCCTCCTCGCCGGACTGGCGACCGCCGCCAGCTACGCTCTGGTCGCCCTCTACGACCTGCTCGCGATCCGTCACTTTCGCCTCAACGTGGAGCCCCGTCGCGCGGCGGTCGCGGGCGTGGTCGGGTTCACCTTCTCGAACACCGCCGGCCACGGCATCCTGGTCGGCCTGCCGGCGCGCTATCGCATCTATCAGTCGCTCGGCTGTTCGGCGGCCGACGTCACCCGCATCACCCTCTTCGGAACCGCCACCTTCTGGTCGGGGTTCGCCGCGCTCTCCGGGCTGCTCTTCGCCGTCTGGCCCACGCCCTGGCCCGCGAAGTTGCGCTTCCTGCCGTTCTCGACGACGCTTCCGTTGGGCGTCGCCGCGCTCGCCGCGACCTTGGCCTACCTGGGCCTGACCGCCTCGCGGCGTGGACGGACGTTGCGACTGGGCCGCTTCGCGGTGCGGCCCCCATCTCTCCGGATCGCCGGAGCCCAGGTCGCGCTGGGCGCCGTGGACCTCGCGATCAGCGGTTTCGCTCTCTACGCCCTCCTCCCGCTCACCGCGCGAGCCGCCTTTCCCACCTTCCTGGCGCTCTACATGCTGGCTCTCCTGGCCGGCAATCTGAGCTTCGTGCCCGGCGGGTTGGGAGTCTTCGAGGCGGTCATCCTGGTGCTCGCGCCCGATGGGGCACGCACCCTCGTGGCGCCTCTGCTCGCCTATCGAGTGCTCTACTACTGGCTCCCTTTCCTGGTCGCCGTTGCGGTTCTGGCGGCGGGCGAGGGCTTGGCCCGATGGCCCGCCCTGGCGGAGATCGGCAAGGGCCTGCGCAAGGCGTTCGACGCCGTCGCACCGGCCGCGGTGGCCACTGCCTCGCTCGGCGCCGGAGCGGTGCTGCTGGTCTCCGGCGCGACACCCGCCCTGCACGAGCGGCTGCAGCGCCTTCAGGCCCTCCTGCCGATCGTCGAGGTTTCGCACTTCACCGCCAGCGTCGTCGGGTCGGTTCTCCTCTTGCTCGCCTACGGACTGGCGCGCCGCCTGGACTCCGCGTGGTGGATGGCCCTCGGCGCGACCGTGCTCGGCGCGGTCACCTCCCTCGGCAAAGGTCTCGACTGGGAGGAGGCGCTCATCCTGGTCGGTTTCGCCCTCTTGCTCGTGGTCTCGCGGCGCAGCTTCTACCGGCGCGGCTCGATGCTCTCCGAGCCCTTGAGCCCCGGCTGGCTGGTGGCGGTCGTCGCGTTTCTCGGAGGATCGATCTGGCTCGGGCTCTTCGCCCACCGGCATGTCGAGTACTCGGACGAGCTCTGGTTCCGATTCGCGCTCAACGCCGATGCGCCCCGCTTCCTGCGCGCCTCCGCGGGTGCGATCGCGGTGGCGCTGCTCTTTGCCGTGGCGCGCCTGGCCGGGAGATCGCGGGGGCGCACTCCGATTCCCTCCGAAGCGAGCCTCGACGAGGTGGCCCCACTGGTCGCGGCGAGCCACGAGACCACGGCACATCTCGCGCTCACCGGCGACAAGCGCTTTCTGCTCGCACCGGGCGGCGACGGCTTTCTCATGTACGGCGCGCACGGGCGCTCGTGGGTGTCGATGGGAGATCCCGTGGGGCCGCCCTCCGCGCGGCGCGAGCTCGCGCGGCGCTTCCGCGACCTCACCGATCGCCACGACGCATGGCCCGTCTTCTACCAGGTGCGTCCGGAGAACCTGGCGCTCTATCTCGATCTCGGGCTCTCACTGCTCAAGCTCGGCGAAGAGGCGCGGGTCGCCCTCCCCGCCTTCTCCCTCGACGGCGCGCATCACAAGAAGTTCCGGAACCTGCTGCATCGCCTGGAACGCGAAGGATGTCGGATGGAGATTCTCGAGCCGGGCCGGTTGGAGTCTCTCTTGCCGGAGCTGCGAGGCGTGTCGAACAGTTGGCTCGCCGCCAAGCAGGCACGGGAGAAGAGCTTCTCGCTCGGCTCCTTCGACGAGCCCTACCTGCGCCGTTGCCCGCTCGCGGTGGTGCAGCAAGAGGGACAGGTCCTGGCGTTCGCCAATCTCTGGTTGGCCGGCGGGCTCGAGGCGGCCTCGGTCGATCTCATGCGGCAACGCGAGGAGGCCCCCGCGGGCGTCATGGATTTCCTCTTCCTCCATCTCATCCTGTGGGCGCAGCACGAGGGCTATCGCTGGTTCGACCTCGGCATGGCGCCGCTCGCCGGGCTCGAGGAGGGACGCCTCGCGCCGGCCTGGCACCGCCTCGCCGGGCTCGCTTTCCGGCACGGCGGACCGTTCTACAACTTTCGTGGGATTCGCCAGTTCAAAGAGAAGTACGATCCCGTCTGGGAACCGCGTTACCTGGCCTCCCCGGGCGGTCCCACCCTGCCGAGCGTACTCGCCAACCTGGCGGCGCTCATCGGAGGAGGCCTCTCCGGAGTCTTCACCCGATGAGCCCATGCGTACGACGCCCGCTCGCGATTTCGTCCCTTCTCCTCGCCCTCGCCTTCGTCGTTCCGCCGGCCGCGGCCCGCGCCGCAGCCAGGGCGGGCTCGCCGCACCCCAAGGCAGCCAAGAAGACGCAGAGCTCGAAGGAGCACACGGCTCCCACACTGAGGTTCGGCCCGTTCGGCGAAGTGTCGCTCTACGGCGACGCCAAGACCGCCGACCAGATCGTTCTCTTCGTCTCCGGGGACGGAGGCTGGAACCTCGGCGTGGTGGACATGGCGCGCGAGTTCGCCGGGCTCGGACACCTGGTCGTCGGGATCGATATCCGGAGCTATTACAAAACACTCGAGAAGAGCTCGGCGAGCTGCCTCTACCCCGCCTCCGACTTCGAGCAGCTCGCCCAGTTCGTGGAACAGAAGCTCGGCGTGCCCACCTACCGGCCGCCGGTCCTGGTCGGCTACTCCTCGGGCGCCACCCTGGTCTACGCGCTGCTCGCGCAATCCCCCACCGCGACCTTCCGCGGCGCCGTTTCGCTCGGCTTCTGTCCCGACTTTCCGGTGCGGCGCGAGTTCTGCCACGGCCGCGCCCTCGCGCAGACGAACGACAAGGACGGCAAGAGCGTCGACCTCCTCTCGACGCCCGAGCTCGGCGTGCCCTGGGCGGTGCTGCAGGGCGAGATCGATCAGGTCTGCGACCCAGCGAGCACCCGCGCCTACGCGGCGCGCATTCCGTCCGCGATCCTCTTCGATCTGCCGCACGTCGGCCACGGCTTCTCGGTGCCCAGGCACTGGATGCCGCAGATGAAGGAGGCCTTCAGGAAAGTGGTGGCGGCCAATCCCCCGCAGCCGGCGCCGTCCGCCCCCGCGGTCGCCGACCTGCCGCTCGTCGAGCTTCCGGGGAGCGGCGCGCCACGCGACGAGATGGCGGTCATCCTCTCCGGCGACGGAGGCTGGGCCGGCCTCGACAAGGAGGTCGGAGGCGCACTCGCGCAGCGCGGCATCCCGGTCGTGGGCTGGAGCTCCCTGCAGTACTTCTGGAAGGCGCGGACGCCCGAGAGCACCGCGTCCGACCTGGCGCGGGTCCTCGATCACTACCTGGCGGCCTGGAACAAGGACCGGGTCGTCCTGGTGGGCTACTCCTTCGGCGCCGACGTGATGCCTTTCCTGGTCAACCGGTTGCCCGCGCCGCTGCGTTCACGCATCGCGGAGGTCGTGCTCATCTCGCCGGCCCGCACGGCTCAATTCGAGTTTCACGTCTCCGAATGGCTGGGCAAAGATGCCGCCGACGCACGCCCCACCGCCCCCGAGCTCGCGAAGCTGGCCGGCCTGCGCGTCCTCTGCTTTCGGGGCGAGCACGAGGAGGACTCGGGCTGCCTCGGCCTGCCAGCGGAAGTCGGCGAGACCCTGGTTCTGCCGGGAGGACATCATTTCGCCGGCGCCTACCAGATCGTCGCCGACCATCTCGTGCAACGGCTGCCGGCCGGTCAGTAGTACGAATTCTCGTCGCGGCCGAAGAGCAGCTCGAGGCCGAATCCGAACACGGCGGAGCCACGCCGCAAGTCACGTATCTTTTCGCGCGGCCAGCTGTAGCCGCCGATGAGCTCGCCGAAGAGCCAGGGCCGGTGGAAGATCGCCTGTCGATAGACGACGCGGCTTCCGTACTCCTTGACCCCCACCGGCGCGTCGGTCTCTCCCCGGATGAACAGCTCGTAAGCCATCGCGCGACGGGTGTGGAGGTCCTGGTAGGCGACCAGCGCGCTGCGCCACGACATCCCGTGGGTCGCCTCGGAAAAGGTGCCGATGGAGCCCCACCGGACCAGGAGAACGCGGGTGAAGAGGTGATCGAAATCCGCGGACGCCGTCGCGCCGAAGCCGTCGCGATTGCTCCAGAACGCCGTCTCACGCACATGCCAGAGGTCGCGCTTCCCCATGTACCAGTTGTTCCGGTTGCGAGCCTGAACGAAGATCTCCGGCGCCGTGCTGCCACTGACGCCGACCCGGAAATCCGCCCGCTGCCGATAGGTTCCGGGAAGCGAATAGCCGAGCCCCGCCACCCAGCGATCCTGCTCCTCCAGACCCAGGAACTGGGACCTCAACGCGAAACCCTCTTCACGATCCTCGACGATGGTCTTCTTCTCGTCGCGTCCGAAGAAGGCCTCGGCACCCTTCTCCAAGTTGGGCAGCCGCACGCGGGCGTTGAAGCGGCCCCGGAAGCGGGCACCGTAGTACTGAGAGTAGGTCGAGGACAACTCGACGCGACCCGTCGCGTTGCTGGCCGCCGCGGGATGCCGCTCTTCCCCGAAGAGACCGTCGAACCAGAGCGCGGCGCGGCAGGTCGTCTGGTAGAGGCCACGGCGCGCGGCGTCGACCGCCCGGTCGCCGGCGAGGCGTGAGAGCTCGCACGGTCCTCGCTCCTCCTCGCGCGCTCCGGTTTGGGCCGGTTCGACGGGCGCCGCGGGAGCCTGCGGCCCCGTGGCCGCCTCGCCGCCGGGTCGAGGGCTCGCGACCGGCTCGGCCCGGGCCGGTGAGTCGGGCGGCGCCACCGGTTCAGCATGCCGGGCGTGAGCGCATCCCGCCGCCGAGAGCGCCACGGCGAGCGTGAGAATGCGAACGACCCGTTGCATGGCGAGCGGGAGGCTACCGAACTCGGCGTGCTACGCCAATGGCCCCGGGCGCCAGACCCTCGACAAAGGACGGCGTTAGGCTTCGCCACCAGCGATGCGTGAATCCACTCCCGGTGTCAGCGATCCGAGCCTCCCTCCCGGACAGGCTCTGACCCGCAAGTTTCCGGTCGTCGGCGAGAGCGCGCCGAGTCCGGCGGCACTCGACCTGCGGGGTTGGCGACTCGAGATCTCCGGCCGGGTCGAACGTCCCCTCACCTTCACCTGGGAGGATTGGATGGCGCTGCCGCACGACGATCGCCCCGTCGATCTCCATTGCGTGACCGGCTGGAGCCGCCTCGCGACGCGACTCGGAGGAGTGCCGCTCGCTTCGCTTCTCGAGCGCGCCGGCGTCGACGCTTCGGCCCGCTTCGTCCGTTTCGCGGCCTACTCGGAGCGCGATCACGACACCTCCCTGCCCCTCGACGTCGCGCGCGCCGACACCTGGCTCGTCGATTCGATCGACGGCCGGCCGCTCGAGGTCGCGCACGGCCATCCGTTGCGTGCCGTCACACCGTCGCGTTACTTCTACAAGTCGCTCAAGTGGCTGCACCGCGTGGAGCTTCTGCGCGACGACCGGCTCGGCTACTGGGAACGCGAATCCGCCTACCACAACGTCGGCGATCCATGGGCCGGCGACCAACGCTTCACCAGCGGCTCGATCGATCCCGACGAGCTCGCCCGTTTGCGCGCCGGCGACGACCTGGCCACCTGGCGTCTGCCGCGCAAGGTGGTGCTCGGCGCCGACCTGCGCGATTGGAACCCGCGCGATCGCGATCTGCGGCGATTGCAGCTCAAGCATTGCGACCTGCGCGGCGCGCGTCTGACCGGCTGCGATCTCCGCGAGGCGAACCTGTCGCTGAGCGACCTCCGTCGCGCCGACCTCGCGGGCGCCGATCTGCGCGGCGCCGACCTCGAGGGCGCGAACTTCGCGGGCGCCGATCTCTCCGGCGCCGACCTCTCCGCGACCGCTCTTTCCGCGACCCGCTTCTTCGAGGTCGACGAACGAGGCGCTCAGCTCTCGGCCCGCGTCGAAGGAGCTCGCCTCGCGGGCGCTTCGGGCCTGCTCGAGGAACAGGAACGGTTTCTCGGTGACACGACCGCGCCGAGACAGTGAGGACGCCGTCCCGCCCGCGCGGGTGGTGACAGCCGGCGCCGTCGGCGCCACATTGACATCGAGGTGATCCGAAAGGAGTCCACCATGCTGCGCGTTTCCAAAATTCTCTTCCCGACCGACTTCTCCGATGCGTCAAAGAAGGCGCTCGATCACGCCCTCTTGTGGGCGGAACTGCAGGACGCGCAACTCCTTCTCCTGCACGTACTCGCGCTCGAGACGGCCGACCCCTTCAATCCCGAGCATCACTTCCCCTCGCCCGAAGAGCTCGAGGAGCATCTGCACAAGCTCGCGGACTCCGAGATGGCGCGCTTCCTCCAGCCCCATCGGGAAAAGCCTCTCGCGATCCACGAGTTCGTGCGCACGGCGCCCGAGATCGAGCGCGGCATCCTCGACTTCGCCACCGAGCAGGACGTCGATCTCCTGGTGCTCGGCACCCACGGCCGGCGCGGGCCGGCCCACCTCCTGATGGGCAGCGTCGCGTCCGAGATCCTGCGCCGCAGCGACCGGCCGGTGCTGATCGTGCCGGCGCGCGGCGACCGGCCGGCCGGCCGCATCCGCCGCGTCCTGGCTCCGGTCGATTTCTCCGTTCCCTCGCGGCTCGCCGCGGCACACGCCCGCGAGGTCGCCTCCCGCTTCGGCGCCACCCTCGAGCTCTTCCACGTGCTGCCCGACCTCGAGGTCCCGCTGCCCATGAACCCCGCCGGCGTGGGAGCGTCCGCCACGATCGTCCAGGAGCTCGAGCCCCAGGCCGCCGCGGCGCTCGAAGAGATGGCGCGAGTCGAGGGACCTCAGGTCGTGATCGAAACCGCCGTCTGGCACGGGCCGGCCGCGGCGTCGATCCTCAACCGTGCCGCCGAGACCGACGCCGACCTGATCGTTCTCGCCACCCAGGGCAGGAGCGGCCTCGACCGGCTCATCCTAGGCAGTGTCTCGGAGCGTGTCGCACGTCTCTCGGAATGCGCCGTTCTCGTCATCCCGGCGCGGGGCGAGTCGTTGATCGCCGAGCGCTGAGCCCGGCCGCGAGCGGCCGGCTCAGGCGACTCGAACGTCGACTTCCTTCTCGCCTTCGCTGCGCGCGATGATCGCGGCGCCGCACGTGTCGCTCGCCACGTTGACCGCCGTCCGGGCCATGTCGAGCGGCCGGTCGACGGCCAGCATGAAGCCGACCAGCGCGTCGACCTCGGGACCCCGCAGGCCGACCGCCTCGAGCACGATGAAGATCACCACCAGGCCGGCCGAGGGCACCGCTGCGGCGCCGATCGAGGCGAGCAACGCGGTCAGCACGACCACCGCCTGCTGGCCGAGCGTCAGATGGAGCCCGAGCGCCTGGGCGATGAACAGCACTCCGGCGCACTCGTAGAGCGCCGTGCCGTCCATGTTCACGGTGGCGCCCATCGGCAGCACGAATGAGGTGACCCGGCGCGACGCGCCGACCTTGTTCTCGACCGCCGAGATGGTAGCGGGGAGCGTGGCCGCCGAGGAGCTGGTGGAGAAGGCGATGGTCAGGGGCTCCAGCACGTTGCGGTAGTGCACCGTGGCGCGGATCCTCCCCAGCAGCCAGAGCAGAATCGGTAGCGTGACGAAGAAGTGAAAGGCGAGCCCGCACGCGATCATCAGCATGTAGAGCGCCATCGACTTGAACGCCGCCAGGCCGAACGCCGCCACCGCGCGCACGACCAGACCGAACACGCCGATCGGCGCCAGCGTGAGGACGTATCCCGTGAGCTTCAGCATGGCCTGAAAGACGCCGTCGAAGAATCCGACCACGCGCTCTCGCGGTTCTTCCGGTATCGCTCCCACCGCGATGCCGAACAGGATTCCGAACACGATCAACGCCAGCAGATCCGCCCGCGCCGCCGACGCGATGACGTTCTCCGGAACCATGCCGAGCAACAGGTCGGGCACGCTGGTCGGCGTCGCCAGGTGCTCGGGAAGCTTCTGTCCGGTGGCCTGCAGGAGGTCGAGCCCGCGGCCCGGCTGGATCAGGTTGGCCAACCCCAGGCCGGTCAAGATCGCGAGCAGACTCGAGAGCACGTAATAGGCGAAGGTCTTGGTGAACATCCGCCCCACCGCTCGGCCGCCACCGATCGAGGCCACGCCGGTCACGATCGACGAGAGAACCAGCGGCACCACCACCATCTTGAGCAGGGTGATGAAGAGCGTGCCCAACCACCCGACATCGTCGGCCAGCGCCTGCCCCCCGACCGACGCCGCCACCACGCCGGCCAGCAAGGCGAAGAGAATCTGCCAGTGCAACTTCCGGTACCAAGACTTGGACGCGGGCATGCGGCCGACCCTACGGGACCCCACCGCGCTCGGCAACCCCTCATGCCGAGGCGTCGCGCGTCGCCCATTCGTGAGACACTTCCCCTCTATCGAAAGCCGCTCGATGAGCCGTCCCGATCCATCCCGTCTGGCCCGATTCCGTGCCGCTCATCCCGGCTACGCGGCGACTTCCATCATCGACGAGCTGCGTAGCCGTGAGCTGTCGCGACTCGATCGCGCCGGCCATGTCTACCTCGACTACACCGGCGGCAGCCTGTACGCCGATTCGCAAGTCCTTCGTCATTCCGAGTTGCTGCTCGAGCACGTGCTCGGCAATCCGCACTCGTCGAATCCCACCTCGGCGGCGGCGACGAGGTTGGTCGAAGGCTGCCGGCGACGGGTGCTCGACTTCTTCTCCGCCGACCCGGACGAATACGCGCTCGTCTTCACCGCCAACGCCAGCCAGGCGCTCAAGCTGGTCGGCGAGTCGTATCCCTTCGAGCAGGGCGATCGGTTCCTGCTCACCTTCGACAATCACAACTCGGTCAACGGGATCCGTGAGTTCGACCGGGCGCGCGGCGCGCGCACGACCTATGTCCCGGTGATCCCACCCGATCTGCGGCTCGACGAGAACGCTCTCGCGCGCGAGCTAGCCGACGTCGTCCCAGGCCGCCGCCACCTCTTCGCCTACCCGGCGCAGTCGAATTTCTCGGGAGTGCGTCACCCGTTCGAGTGGATCGAGCGTGCCCACGACTACGGATGGGACGTGCTGCTGGACGCCGCCGCCTACGTACCCACCAACCGCCTCGACCTGTCGCGTTGGCACCCCGATTTCGTGGCCCTTTCGTTCTACAAGATGTTCGGCTACCCGACCGGGGTCGGAGCGCTGATGGCGCGGCGTGAGGCGTTGGCGCGCCTGCATCGCCCCTGGTTCGCCGGCGGCACCATCACGGTCGCCTCGGTGCAGGCCGACCAGTTCTCGCTGGCCGACGGCGAAGCCGCGTTCGAGGACGGCACGGTCAACTACGCCGTCTTGCCGGCCATCGAGTTCGGGCTCGACCTGATCGAATCGATCGGTATCGAGCTCATCCACCAGAGGGTGCACGACCTGACCGGCTGGCTGATCTCCGAGCTCACCGCGCTGCGCCACCCGACCGACCAACCCCTGGTGGCGCTCTACGGTCCGGCCTCGACCGAAGATCGCGGCGGCACGGTCACGCTCAACTTCTACGATCCCGCGGGGCGCTTCGTCGACCATGCCGTCATCGAAGCGCAGGCCAATCGCCGGCGCATCTCGCTGCGCACCGGCTGCTTCTGCAACCCGGGCGCCGGCGAGCTGGCGCTCGGCATCTCGGGCGGCGAGATCGCGACCTGCTTCCGCAACAGCGCCACGCGGCTCACCTACGACGAGTTCCGCCGCTGCATCGACGGCAAGTCGACCGGCGCGGTTCGGGTGTCGCTCGGCTGGGCGTCGAGCTTCGCCGACGTCGAGGCCTTCCTCGGCTTCGCGCGCGACCTGCTCGGCCGCGATGCCCAGGAGTCTCGCCGAGGAAACTCCAGCGTCGATCTCGGCCGGTCACCGCGAGAGCGCCTGAGAGCGGCGCTCCAGCTCAGCGCGCAATTACTTCGCGGTGCGGCGTTCGGCGGCGTCCAGCCAACCGCGCCGCAGTTTCCCGGGCGCGACTCCGGACAGGTAGGGCTTGATGTCGACGACCGGCGTGCCATCCAGCATGTCGACGCCACGTACCCGCAGGACGTTGGCCTCGCGACCGAGCAGCTCGACCACGGTCAAACCGAGCGCGTTGGGACGACGCGGCGAGCGGGTGGCGAAGACCCCGTGCTCGAGCTCGTCGGTCGGATTGCGGCCGAGCAACTGGTAGTCATCGGAGCGGTCGAAGACCCAGATCACGAAGAGGTGCGAAAAACCCTCGATGTCGCGCAGCCCGTCGGCGAGCTCGGGCCGGATCTCGATCTCGCCCTCCGCGACATGCTTGGTTCCGAGGCCGCGCGGCACCTCCTCTCGCGACGCGTATGGCGAGCGCACGACACCGATGGGATGGAGCTCGAAAGCCGGTTCCTCATCTCGATGCATTTCGCAGGTCCTCCGGAGCGCGGTTCCAAATGCGCTAAACTTGCCCGACTCTGAAGGAGGAGCATTGAATCTGCAAGCCGCGACATCGGCCTCCGACATCTCCCTGCGACGCCTGGTCGCCCAGTTCGCCCGGCCCCGGTGGGGCCGCGCCGTCTGGCAGCTTGCCAACACCCTGATCCCGTTCCTGGTGCTCTGGACGGTGATGGTGAAGAGCGTCACCTGGGGTTGGAGCTACGGATGGACGCTGTTGCTCGCCCTGCCGGCCGCGGCCCTCTACGTGCGCCTGTTCATCATCCAGCACGACTGCGGACACGGCTCCTTCTTCGCCAACCGGAAGCTCGACCACGCGGTCGGCGCGGCGCTCGGCTTGATCACGCTCTTTCCGTACGGTTACTGGAAGAAGACCCACGCCGTCCACCACGCGACCTCGGGCAACCTCGATCGCCGCGAATTCGGCGACGTGACGACGCTGACGCTGAACGAGTACCAAGCCCTGCCCTGGCACAAGCGCTTGGGCTATCGCCTCTACCGCAGCGCGCCCATTCTGCTCGTCGTCGGCCCCGCCTACCAGTTCCTGCTCAAGCATCGCTTCCCGTTCGACCTTCCTTTCGCCTGGAAACGCGAATGGGCGAGCGTGCTCTGGAACAATCTCGCTCTGGTCGTGGCCGGATGGGTGCTCGTGAGGACGCTCGGATGGCACTCGATCCTTCTCGTCCACGTCCCGATCGTGTTGATCGCCGGTGCCGCCGGAGTCTGGCTCTTCTACGTGCAGCACCAGTTCGAGGATGCCTATTGGGAGCATCAGGAGAACTGGAGCGCCGACGAGGCCGCGATTCGCGGCAGCTCGTTCTTCGACCTCCCCCACTGGCTGCACTGGCTGACCGGCAATATCGGCTACCACCACATCCATCACCTGGCGAGCAAGGTCCCGAACTACCGCCTGCGCGAGTGCTTCGAGTCCAACCCGCTGCTCCAGCAAGCGCCGCGAATCACCCTGCTGTCCAGCTTCCACTGCGCCCGCCTCAAGCTCTGGGACGAGCAGGCCAAGCGCCTGATCCCCTTTCCCCGCCGGCACGAGCTCCGCACGGCCGCCTGAGCCGCGCCGCGCCACCAGCACCAGGAGGCGCGATCCTCGCACCAGCCCGAGGCGGATGCGTCGGGCACTGAGCCGTCGCGTCCGCTCCTGACGTCACCAACCCCGACGGGCGGGAGCTCGAGCTCCCGGAGCGCGCTACCCTCGGAAAGTCCCCGACCTTTCCGGAAAGGAGTCCTCCATTCATGCGCACTCCAGCCTTCCCATCGCACCGCGAGGCGTTCACGACGCTCGCGCTTCTCGTCACCCTGCTCGCCCCCGCGACCCTCGTCGCGGCTCCGCCCGCTTCCGCCAGCCCGGCCGTCGCGCCTTCGCCGCAGGTTTTGCCGGCGCCGGTCACCGACATCCCCGGAGTCGAGAAGCGGATCTACCGCGATGGCCGGGTCTACATCGGCGGCCAGCCCAGCGCCGAGAGCCTGGCGGCCCTCGCCAAGGACGGCGTCACCGCGATCGTCAACCTGCGCACCCCCACTGAAATGGCGAACCGCGAAGCGATTCCCTACGACGAGGCGGCCGCGGCCGCCAAGCTCGGCCTCGACTATGTGGAGGTCCCGATCGGCGGCGACGATCATCCTTACCGCCCCGAAGCGCTCGACCGTCTCCAGTCGGTGCTCGATTCCCACCCCGGAGGCGTCTACCTGCACTGTCATACGGGCACCCGGGCCAGTTACGTCTGGGCCGGCTATCTGGTGCGCGATCTCCATTTCTCGATCGACGACGCCTTAGCGCACGGCCGCGCCATCGGCGTGCCGCCCGATCCGCTGGCGCAGCTCCTCGATCGGCCGCTGCGGGTCGAGGTCGCCGCGCCCACCGCGAACGATCACTGAGCCGTCGCGCCGGGGCCGACCACGACGCGGCCACCCTGCATCACGAGCCGGACGTGGCGCAGCGCGTGGATATCGGCGGTCGGATCCCCTTCGACGGCGACGAGATCGGCCCGCAGGTCGGGCCGCACGGCGCCGATCTCGTCCTGCATGCCGAGCATCCGGGCGTTGGTGGACGTCGCGGCGACCAGCGCCGCGGCCGGCCTCATGCCGCCCCACTCCACCATCAGCTCGATCTCGCGCGCGTTCCTTCCGTGCGCGAACACGCCCACGTCGCCCCCCATGCAGATCGTCACGCCAGCCTGCAGGGCGGCGCGGAAGCTGGCCCGCTTGGCGACCACGCGCGGCGGCGCCGGGTCCTTCCCGTCCCAGCCCTGGTAGCGCGCGATCGCCTCGGTCGCGGCCAGGGTCGGGCAGAGGAAGAGTCCGTGCTGGGCGATCGCCTCGAGCGCTTGCGCATTGGCGTCGTCGGCATGTTCGATCGTGGTCACGCCCGCAGCGACGGCCCGCAGGATTGCCTCCGAAGTCACCGCGTGCACGGCCACCGGTCGTCCCGACGAGCGCGCCGTCTCGACGGCGCTCCGGATCTCGTCGACGGAGAAGGTCGGCCGCGCCTCGCCATGGGGACCCCAGCGATAGTCGCCGTAGAGCTTCACCCAGTCGGCGCCGTGACCGATCTGATCGCGCACCACCCGGACGAGGTCGACGCCGTCCGCCTCCTCGGCGCCGAGCGGCAGCCGCCATTCGGGCGCGAAGCCCTTGGGGCCATAGCTGCCCGTCGCGACGATCGCCCGCGTGGCGACGAACATCCGCGGTCCGGGGACGATCCCCTGCGCCACCGCGTCGCGCAGGCCCACGTCGGCGTAGCCTGCTCCCTCCGTCCCGAGATCGCGCTCGGTGGTGAAACCTGCCTCGAGGGTCTTGCGCAGGTGGACCGTGGCGCGCGCCACCCGCAGGGCGAGCGGCTCCTCGAGGACCTGGTCGTTCCACGGCGTCTCGTCGTAGGGATGCAGGAGCATGTGTCCATGTCCTTCGATGAGGCCCGGCAGGAGGGTCGTCCCTGGAAGATCGATCGTCGTCGCGCCAGCCGGCACCTGAATCTCCCCGGGCGCACCCGCGCCAGCGATCCGCTCGCCATCCACGACGACGATCCAGCCGCGGTGGAGCTCTCGCGACACGCCGTCGAAGACGGCATCGGGACGGAGCACGAAAGGTGTGGCGGCCAGCAGCGGTGTCGCCAGCAGCGCCAGCGCGAGGGCGAGTGGGGTCGATTGCGTAGATCGCATGTGGAATATCTATCACCGCGGCGCGACTCCGGCACGTGCATTGCTCCAGCTTCGAGGTGCGCCGAATCGGCGCCGGGCGCGAGTGAACTCGCGATTCCGACGAACATTCCGGGCCGGTGCCGCGGTCCAATCGCTTCACGAGCGAAGGCATGATTCGCTCACCCTCCTCCGCCGCGGCGCCGACCCGTTTTCTCCCCTCGATACCCCCCTGCGGACCCTGTGATCTGATTCGACACCGGCCGTGATCAGCGAGCGGAGCTTCACCCCCATCGAATTCGAAGCGGTCGACCAGATCGTCGCCCTCAGGGCCGTCGGCATCGCCTTCCAGCCGATCGTCGATCTGCGCCGTCCTTCTATTTACGCCTACGAGGCCCTGGCGCGCGTCGTGACGCCGGAGTTCAGCGGCCCGGCCGAGCTCTTCGCCGCCGCCGCGCAAGCGAAGCGGACCGGCGAGCTCGGACGCATCCACCGGGAAGACGCGATTCGCCTCTGTCCGGGGCAGGCGCTCTTCCTCAACCTTCACCCCGCCGAGTTCGACGAGGGCTGGCTGGTCCGTCCGGACGACCCGATCTTCCGTCACCGGCATCCGATCACCCTGGAGATCACCGAGTCGGTGCCGCTCAAGTACTTCGCCCAATGCCACAGCGTTCTGGCGGAGATCCGCAACAAGGGACTGCAGCTCGCGATCGACGACTTCGGAGCGGGCTTCTCCAACCTGCGTTACATCCTCGATCTCGAGCCCGACGTGGTGAAGCTCGACCGAGAGCTGGTGATGGGCCTCAAGCCGGGTACCCGGCATTACCGCCTCATCGAGTCGATCGTCGATCTCTGCCACCGCATGGGAGCGAAAGTGATCGCCGAGGGCATCGAGGTCGTCGAGGAGCTGCGCGCCGTGCGGGAGCTCAACGTCGACTTCGGTCAGGGCTATCTGCTGGGGCGACCCGCCAATCCGCCGCCCGACTTCGTCTGGCCCTACAAGCGTTTTTGAGGGGGCGTTCCGGCGTCCGTCAGGACGGGCGCGGCAGCACGAAAAAGAGCACCGCGAAGTAGTGGCAGACGCTCCCCGCGAGCACGAACAGGTGCCAGACGAAGTGCCCGAAGCGGAGCCGTTCCCAGGCGAAAAAGGCGATTCCCACCGTGTAGAAGATGCCTCCCGCCAGCAACAGCTCCAGACCCGCCGGAGCCACCGCCCGGACCAGCGGCCGGAACGCCACCACCGCGCACCAGCCCATCGCCACGTAGAGCACCACGGAGAGGATCGGCGCGCGGCCGATCGCCACGCTCTTGAAGATGATGCCCGCCAGGGCGCCGGTCCAGACCACGCCGAACAGCGCCCAGCCCAAGGGCCCACGCAGAGGGCCGAGCGTGAACGGGGTGTAGGTTCCCGCGATCAGCAGATAGATCGCCGAATGATCGAGCACCTGGAAGACCCGTTTGGCGCGTGGATTCGGCAGCGCGTGATAGAGCGTCGAGGCGGTGTAGAGAAGCACCAGCGTCACGCCGAACACGATCGCCGAAGCCAGGCTCCATTCGTCCCCCTGGCGCGCCGCGACCGCGACCAGTCCGACCAGTCCCACCAGCGCGAGCGCCGTGCCGACGCCGTGGCTGACCGCATGGGAGATCTCCTCGCCGAGCGACCAATCCCGCTTCTCGCGATGCCCCGCCCCAGCCCCGGCCCCGGCCATTGCCGAACGATAGCGCGCGGCAAACCAAGGGTAGGGGCGGGGGACGCGCAGGGGACCCCTCCGGGGATGCCGGTGCGACGCCTCGCGGCGGCCACCGGATCCTGACCTCCGGCCCTTGACTTTTCGCCCCGACAAGCCCACCCTAGTCAGTGCATCGGGAGTGAGCCCATCCACGGGCTCCGGCAACCTGGGAACGGACACCCAAGGGGCTCCACCGCGGACGCGCGGCGATGCGGTCGCGAGCAGCAGAGCGCGGCAACCAAGTGTCCGTCGGAGCCCGCCCTCGCACGAACCGGAGAGCGGGCTCCTTGTCCGTCCGGCCTGGCCCTCTCCAGATCGGTCCGATCGGAGATATTCTTCGCGAAATTTTCGAGGAGATTTTCGATGAGATGCGCTTGCGTCGCCGTCCTCAGCCTGTTTCTCGCCGCCGCCGCCGTCCAGGCCCAGGAAGCTTGCAAGATGGAGATGAACGTGCCCGCCCAGACGCTCTCGTCGATGTACGAGAAGGCGGTCGCGAAGGCCAGGGTCTGGCACTCCGATGTCGTGCCGCTCCGGATCACCAACACCTCGCTCGGGCCGCTCGACGAGCAGGGCCGCTCCGAGGCTTGGAACCTCACCTTCGTCTCGCCATCGGCCAACCAGCAGGTCGCCATCAACACCTTCCGCGGCATGTTCACCTGCTACGCCATGCCGGCCATGGGCGGGCGTATCCCCGCTCTGAAGGCCGACTTCTTCCGCGACGGCGCCAAGCTCTACGCGATCGCCAAGCAGAAAGCGGGCAACCTCATCGCCCAGGGGTATCACGTCTCGATCGACACCTCCGCCGCGCCCGAGACCCGGCACGCCACCTGGTACCTCACCTTCAGCAAGGACAACGCGAACGCCGGACCGACCATCATCGTCGACGCCAACACCGGCGCGATCGAAAAGGTGCTCGAGAACTGAGCGTTCCAGAACTTCGATCCGCCCGGAACGTAAGACAGCCACGACAGGCATGACTCGGACCGACCCCCATCCGCTGGCGCCCAGCTTCGCGTTCCTGGTTGGCGCAACCGCCATCTATGCCTGTGGCGCGGCCATCGTCCGAGCGTTGCCGGGCCTCGAGCATCCGCACGTAGTCGCCGCCGGAGTCGCCTTCGATCTCACCCTGACCGTGACGTTCCTGGCCTGGCTCCTGCCGGTAAGGAAAGGCGTCTGGCCTCCGGGCAGCCTCTTCGCGGTCCTTCTGCTCTCCGTCGCGGCGGCGCGCCACGTGCTTCCCGCCGACGACCGCACCCTCTCGGGCGGGCTCGTCCTGCTCGGCGCCGTTGCCGAGGCGGCACTCCTCGGCTGGCTCGGCGCACGCACGATTCGCGCCGTGAAGCGCGCCCGCGAGCAGGGCGACGAGCTCGATCTGCTCGCCCACCTGCAGGTCGCGGCGCGCGACATCTTGTGGAATCGCCGGGTCGCCGACTTGGTGGCTTTCGAGCTCGCGGCCCTCGTCTATGCCCTCGGGCCCCGCCGCGCCGCGCACCGGCCGGCCGGCCGGCTCGCCTTCAACTATCACCGCCGCACCGCCTACGGGGCCGTGGTCGGCGCGCTGGCGATGGTCGTCGCGGCCGAGACGGTGCCACTGCACCTGCTGCTCTCCCGCTGGCGCCCCGGCGTTGCCTGGGCGGTCACCGCGCTCGGCCTCTACACGATGGTCTATCTGTTGGCCGACTGACGGGCCGCGCGGGCGCGCCCGATCCTGCTCGACGACACGATGCTGACCGTCCGCACGGGACTGCGTTGGACGGCGCGGGTACCGCGCGCCACGATCGCCGGGGTCGACCGGCGGGCGCCGGGCGGCGGCGAGAAACCGCTCCGCGCGTCGCTGATCGGTGGACCGAGCCTCTGGCTGCGGCTCCGCGAGCCGGTCACCGCCGAGGGTCCCTACGGCATGACGAGGTCTGTCTCCACGATCGCGCTCGCGGTGGACGAGCCCGACCGTTTTCTCGCCGCGCTCGACGTCGCGAGCTGAGCGCCGCGCCGCTCGACGGCCGGACGCTGCTACTGTCCGCTCCGTGCTGAGAAAGATTCCGGTGCCGGCCACGGCACCGAATCCCGATCCGATCCCTACTCCGTCGTTACTCGCGGCCGTCCCCATCCAGCTCCGGCTCCTGCGCGAACCGTTCCGGCGCTGGCGGGCTCGACGGCGCCCGAGCGGCGCGCCGCGCGGCTCCGGACGACCGGTCTGGGTCCTCCCCGGGATGGGCGTCGGCGACCTCTCCACCGCGACGCTGCGGCGCTTCCTGCGGCGACGGGGCTTCCACGTCTTCAAGTGGCGTCTCGGCCGCCAGCGCCCCGAGGTCTGGCAGACCATGCCGCGCGCGCTCGCCCGCCTCCAAGCCATCGCCGCCGAAACGGGCCAGCCCGTCGGCCTGGTCGGCTGGAGCCTGGGCGGCATCGTGGCCCGCGAGCTCGCCCGCCTGCGTCCCGACCTGGTGAGTCGGGTCGTCACCCTCGGCAGCCCGGTCGTCGGCGGCCTCCGGCATACCGCGATCGCCGGACTCTTCCGCGTCCAGGGCTGGGATCTCGCCGAGGTCGAACGTCTCGTTGCGGCCGCCGACCGCGCTCCGATCCGGGTGCCGGTCACCGCGATCTTCAGTCGGCGCGACGGCATCGTCGCCTGGCAGGCCTGTCTCGACCGCGCGACCGAACAGGTCGAGCACCTCGAGGCGACCTCCTGCCACTGGGGCCTCGGCCTCGATCCCGACGTTCTCGACGCCATCGCCGAACGGCTCGCGAGCGCCGCCCCTCGGGCCGCTTCGACGAGCAGCGGATCGCCCGCCGTTCCGGCCACTCGAACCGACCCCTGAAAAGGGGGCTTCGCCCGCCTGCCCCGGCAGGTGGTGCCGGCGGCGCGCTCAACGCTTAACGTGTCCCGATGGGAGAAGCCCGCAGCACGCCGAGTTGGTTGCGCACCGCCGAGGGACGCATCGCGCTCGGCGCCGGAGTCGCCATCGCGCTGCATCTCGTCCTGCGCTTCGGCGCGCCCGGAGTGCCCGGCGTCGGTCCGGTCGCGGCGCGCGATCTCCCGCTCTTGGCAGCGCTGGTGCTCGGCGGGGCGCCGCTCCTCTGGACGCTCCTTCGCCAGGCGCTGCGTCGCGAGTTCGGCTCCGATCTCCTGGCCGGCATCTCGATCGTCACGGCCGTCGCGCTCGGCGAGTATCTCGCCGGCACGCTCGTCGTGCTGATGCTCTCGGGGGGCCAGGCGCTCGAGGCCTACGCGGTGCGCCACGCCTCGTCGGTGCTCGACGCCCTGGCGCGGCGCATGCCCACCATCGCCCACCGCCGTTCGGACGGCCGCGTCCAGGAAGTCGCGGTCTCCGAGCTCGTGGTCGAGGACCGGGTCGAGATCTACCCGCACGAGATCTGTCCCGTCGACGGCGTGGTGGAGGAAGGCCACGGCGTCATGGACGAGAGCTACCTGACCGGCGAGCCCTACCTGATCTCCAAGACACCCGGCTCGACCGTGCTCTCCGGCGCCATCAACGGCGAGACGCTGATCGTGGTGCGGGCGACCAAGCTCGCCGTCGATTCGCGCTACGCGAAGATTCTGGCGGTGATGCGGGACTCCGAGCAGAAACGCCCCCGCCTGCGCCGGCTCGGTGACCAACTCGGCGCGATTTACACGCCGATCGCGCTGGCCATCGCCGTCGCCGCCTGGCTCGTCACCGGCCAGCCGGTGCGATTCCTCGCCGTGCTCGTCGTGGCCACGCCCTGCCCCCTCCTGATCGGCATCCCGGTGGCGATCATCGGCGCCATCTCGTTGGCCGCCAAGCGCGGCATCATCGTCAAGGATCCGGCGGTCCTCGAGCGCATCGACACCTGCCGGGTCGCCATCTTCGACAAGACCGGCACGTTGACCTACGGTGATCCGCAGGTCACCGAGATCGTGACCCTGCCGGGATTCGACGAGATGAAGGTTCTGGCCGACGCCGCCGCCCTGGAGCGCTACTCCCGCCACCCGTTGGCCGGTGCCGTTCTCGAGGCCGGGCGCCAGCGCAGCGTGACGCCACTCGAGGCGAGCGCCATCTCGGAGCGCCCCGGCGAGGGACTCCAGGGCACCATCCAAGGCCGCCAGGTCGCGATCGTCAACCGCGCCCGCGCGGCCGAGCGCGATCCGGCCGGCACGCGGCGTCTGCCGGAGTCCGCGGGAGGCATGGAGTGTGCCGTGCTGGTCGACGGCCAGGTCGGCGCGCTGCTCCGCTTCCGCGACACGCCGCGCCACGAGGGCGCGAGCTTCGTACGCCACCTGCGGCCACGCCACCGCTTCGATCGCCTGATGCTCCTCTCCGGCGATCGCGAGTCCGAGGTGCGCTATCTCGCCGAGTTGGTCGGGATCGAAGAGGTGCATTTCGCGCAGACGCCCGAGCAGAAGCTCCTCAGGGTGCGCGAGGAGACCGCGCGCGCGCCGACCCTCTTTCTCGGCGACGGGATCAACGACGCGCCGGCGCTCGCTGCGGCCACGGTCGGCATCGCCTTCGGGCAGAACAGCGACATCACCTCCGAAGCGGCCGGCGCGGTGGTGCTCGACAGCTCGCTCGAACGGGTCGACACCTTCCTGCACATCGCCCGGCGGATGCGCGTGATCGCGCTGCAGAGCGCGGTCGGCGGCATGGCGCTCTCGGTGGCCGGCATGGGATTCGCCGCGGCGGGCCTCCTCGCTCCGGTCGCCGGCGCGGTGGCGCAGGAAATCATCGACGTCGCCACGGTGCTCAACGCGCTGCGCGCCGCCTGGCCGCCGCGCGCGCTCACCGACTACTGATTCTCCCTGCCCGATCCATCGCCGCACCGCCGCACGTCGCTCGGTGCTGTGCCACAATCCAGGTTCACCGAAACGAGGGCGACGATGACGATCTCCAGATGGACCCTTTCGAAGCTCGGCGGGCTCCTGGCAGCGACCGCGGCCACCGCCCTGGCCGCGCCGGCACCGACCATTCCGCCCGCCAGCCAGCAGATCGCGGCGGCCGTCCAGGCGGCGCCGGAAGAGTGGCGCGCCGCGGCCGAAGTGCTCGGCTACGACGCCGCCGGCAAGCTCGGCGTGCTGCGGCCGGGCAAGAACGACCTCGTCTGCCTCGCCGACAATCCGGCCGACGAGAGCTTCAGCGTGGCCTGCTACCAGAAATCGCTCGAGCCCTTCATGGCGCGCGGCCGGGAGCTGAGTGGGCAGGGAGTGACCGGCCCGGAGCGCGTCCACCGGCGCTGGAAGGAGATCGCGGACGGCACGCTATCCATGCCGAAAATGGGGACGCTCTTCGTGCTCGACGGCAAGGGCTTCGACCCCGCCACCGGCAAGGTGATCGATCCCTACCTGCGCTACGTCGTCTACGTTCCCAACGCGACGCAGGCATCGACCGGCCTGCCCGATCATCCGGTCGGTCCCGGCGCCCCCTGGCTGATGTTCGGCGGCACCCCCGGCGCCCACATCATGATCAACCCGCCCAAGCTCCCGGCGCCGTAAACGCCACGGCCACGCTCGGGAGCGGCCCTGTCGCGGCCCGGTCGGGAGCCCCGAATCCCGGTTGTCGGGGTGGGCGGAAAAGTGAGAATCTTCGGCTACGATTTCATGGATCTTGGGCGCAACCCCCCGCCGGTGGCGTCCTGAACGGAGCTCTCGTCATGCATAGAATCGCCCGATCCTCGTCCCTCACCCTGCTCGGCGTCACCGCCGGACTTCTGCTGCTCGCCACCCCGGGTGCCCTGCGCGCCCAGGACGGACCGGCGCAGTCGGCCCAGGACGACGCCGACGCCGCCGGGGCGCCGAACAGCGGCCCCTCTTCGCTCAACACCGTGCAGCAAGCGCGCATGAAGCTGGCCGGCGCCAAACGCTCGGTCGCCCACGCCGAGAAGTTCGAGGCGAAGTCCGTCGCGGCGACCGACGAGACCGAAAAGAAGGCCGAGCACGACAAGGCGCAGGCGGCCTACAAGGACGCCATCGTGGCCTATCAGGAGGCGATCAAGCTCGACCCACGGCTCATCGAGGCCTGGAACGGATTCGCGGCGCTGTTGATCAAGGGCGGCCGCCCCGACCTGGCGGTCAAGTCCTACGATCACGCCTTGGCGATCGCGCCCAAGAATGCCGACGCGCTCTCCGGCAAGGCGCACGCGGAACTCGTCGCCTTCAAGGTGGCCGACGCCGAAGCGACCTACGACCAGCTGACCAAGGTGAGCCGGAAGGCCGCACGCCGCCTCATCTCAGACATGCGCGTCTGGCTCGACGCCGAGCGCCCCCATCTCGCTCCCGAGATGGCCCAGGCCGCCGCCGATCTCGACGCCTGGATCAGCGCCCGCGAGACCAAGTAGAGCGCGCGCTCGGCGCGACGCTGCAGCGCCGTCCGATCGGCCACTCACTGGATCGGAATGTGGTCGGAGTTCGCGGCGAGCCAGGTCGCGAAATCCTGGAGCTCCGGGTTCAGCTGGCGGGCCAGCGCAACGTCGCGGGAGTCGAGAAACGCCTCGCCGTGGATCGCCTGGAACTGGAACATGTTGCCCATCTCGTCGGCGCCCGGGAAATCGAAGGCGCGGTAGACGTCGAAGGGCACGTCGTAGAAGGTGACCGGACTGCCGAGCGCCTGCGTGAACGCGGCCGCCATCTCCTCGCCCGAGAGCACGCCGCCCGCGATGCCGAACCGCTGGCCGAGCGCCGGCTCTCCCCGTTCGAAGATCCCGTAGGCGCACTTGCCGATGTCCTCGGCGGCGATGCCCGGCAACTTCTGTCCGCCGAGCGGCATCGCCAGCACCAGCCCGCCATCTTCGCCGCGTCGCGGCCCGGCGCCGAAGTGGATGAAGTTGTCCCAATAGAAGGCGGCGAGCAGGTAGCTGGTCGGCGCCGCTTCGCTCGCGAACACTTCGTCCGCCTCTCCTTTGGCGTCGAAGTGCGGCACGTTGTAACTCCCCTGGAGCACCGGCATGCGCGGATCGTCGAGCGGCACGGCCCGCCGGGTGTCCTCGAGGGTCGACCAGACGACGTGGGCCACGCCGGCCTGCTTCGTCGCCCGTGCCATCGCCGAGGCCTGGGCGTGCTCGCGCTCCGGTGAGAGGTGCTCCCAGAAGTTGGTCACGCAATAGACGCCGTGCGCGCCCGCGAACGCCTTGTCGAGGCTCGCCGGCTGGTCAGCGTCGCCCGCCACCACCTCGGCGCCGGCCGCGGCCAGTGCACGTCCCTTGTCGGAATCGGGCCTGCGGGTCACGGCCCGCACGCGGAACGGTCCGTCCGGCCGGGCCAGGATCGCGCGCACCAGCCCGCCCCCCTGCGCTCCCGTGGCTCCCATGACTGCGATGGTCTTCTTCTCCGTCATCTCACTGGCTCCTTTTCCGTAGATGCTTTCCGTCGTGCATGTTATAACATCTTTCCCCGGAATGCCGAGCTTCGGAGCCGCCGTCCGATCTCGGGTTACCATTCCCCATACAGGGCGCCTCTATCGCCCGCCTCGAGGAGAACGCGATGCCGACCACGAAGAAGCCCGCCGTGAAACAGCCCGGACCGATCGAGAACGCTCTCTCCGCCGCGGGCAAGAAGGCCGACGCCGGCATGGCCGCCGCGGGCCGCGAAGTCGCGTCCGCCAAACGCGCCGCCGGCAAGAAGCTCGCGGCCGCCCGCAAGGCGACCGAGCGTGAAGTCGCGCAGACCAAGAAGGCCGCCGCCAAGAAGATCGCCACCGTCACCAAGCAGGCCAAGAAGGAAGTGCGGAGCGCCAAGCAGACGGCGTCCAAGAAGATCGCCGCGGCGCGCAAGAGCGCCGGCAAGAAGCTCGACGAGGCCGCCCGCGCCACCCGCGTCACCGCGACACGGGTCAAGAAGACCGCCGCCACCCAGATCGACAAGATCGAGCAGGGCTGGAAGAAGCTGCCGCCCGGCAAGAAGGTCGCCCTCGTCGCGGGCGGCGTCGCCGCGGTCGCCGCCGCCGTGGCCGTCCCGGCCGCCCGGCGCAAGCGCGCCAAGACGAAAGAGAAGAAGTAGCCGGACGACATCGTCGCCCGCTCCGCGACGGCGGCCCAGGCGGCGTTCCGCATCCCCGGTCGCCGGGCTGGGTTGAGTTCACCGCGCCGTTTCGCTTAGGATCTTCGTAACATCTTGCTGGCGACATGCCTTCTGGGGGACCGAGTATGAAGACCCTGCGCAGGATCGGACTGTCGAGTACGCTCGTCGTCGTAGTTTTAACGGGCGCGATATTCGCGGACGACTCGCTCAGCCTCTCCGCGAGCGGCGACGGAAACGCGACGGTGCGCGATCTCCTTGCCACGCCCCCGAGCGCTCCCCACGGCTTCTCGTCGGGAACGCCGGTAACGGACGGCAGCTTCGAGAACGGTCCTCCACCCGCATCGAGCTGGACCGAGGCTCAACAACAACGGCTGCGAGAAGATCGGTCCGAGTGCCGCCGCCTGGGGGGCGCCGGCGATGATCGACGGACTCTTCGACTATTGGGGCGGAGGCTATTGCGGCGCCACCGTCCCCAACACGGATTCAGTGAGTCAGACCGTGACGATCCCGGCCGGCGGACACCTCGCTTTCTGGTTCGCATCGTTGCGAGTGGATCCGGATGACTCCGCCCTCGACGACTACGCCTACATCTGTTTCGATGGACACTGCAGTAACTACGACATCAGTTCGTCGAGCTCCAACACGAGCTTCCCGTCGGGAATCTGCTTCGTGGACATCACCCTCGACTTGAGCCCGTACGTAGGGCAGACCGGGACCCTCACGTTCGGCGTCCACTCGAGCGGATCGTATACCGGAAACGTTCGCGTCGACGACCTCGTCTTCGCGGATGTTCTGTTCGCGGACGGTTTCGAGTGCTCGATGGACCGCTGGAGCGTGGTCGCGAACTCGATCTGACCGTTCGCGCTTCAGGGGCAGACGCCGCCGGTAAGGAACTCGACGAGGCGGCGCGCGGGTCACGAAGACCGCCGCCACCCCGCTCAGCGCCGCGCCGTCGCCACGATGCGGTCCGCGAGCGCGCTGAAAATCAGGCCGTGGATCGGATAGAGCGCGTACCAGTAGAGCAAGCCCGCGAGCCCCTTCGGCGCGAAGTAAGCGGTCTGCACTAGGCGGGCACGCGGCGCGCCGTCGAAGTCCGGCGGGCGATCGTCCGACTCGAACTGGAGCCACGCCTTGCCCGGCACCTTCATCTCGGCCCGCAGCCGCAGCAAGCGGCCCGGCTCGACCGCCTCAACCCGCCAGAAATCGATCGCGTCTCCCACCCGGACCCGATCGGGATTCCGACGTCCGCGCCGCATTCCGACGCCGCCGAGCAGCCGGTCGAGCCCCCCCGCAGCCGCCAGAGCGCGCCATAGGCGAGCCAGCCACGCCGCCCTCCCAGGCCCGAATAGACGTCGAACAGGCCTGCGGCCGAGCCGGTCGCCGTACGCTCGCGGCGCTCGAGCAGCATGCCCTGCTCCTGGGTCAGGGTGATGGCAGGGCGCTCGCCGCGGCTGCTCGCCAGGGCGTCGCTCCAAAAGGTTTCGATGTCGCCACCTTCGAGCCTCGCCAACGCGGATCGAACCGCCAGTTCGTAGCCGACCGGCTGGATTTCGGGAAAGAGACGCCTCGCCCGATCGTCGCGCACGATCGCCTCGTTGCGGAGCCCCTCCACGAGCGGCCGCGCGATCGCCGCCGGAACCGGCGTCACCAGATGCACCCAGAGGGAGGAGAGCCGCGGCGTCAGCACCGGAACCGGCAACAGCAGGCGTCGCAGCCCGCGCACCCGCGCGTAGCCCATCATCATCTCGCCGTAGCTCAGCACGTCGCCCCCGCCGATCTCGAGGATCGCGCCGGCTGCTTCGGGGGCCTCGAGCGCCGCCACCAGGTAGGCGAGCACGTCCTGGACGGCGATCGGCTGAGTGAGCGTATAAACCCAGCGCGGGCAGACCATCACCGGCACGCGCTCGGTCAGGTAGCGGATCATCTCGAACGACAGGCTGCCCGCCCCCACGATCACGCCGGCGCGCAGCTCGGTCACCGGCACGCCGCTCTCGCGTAGCGCGGCGCCGGTCTCTTGGCGCGATCGCAGGTGAACGGACAGGTCGCGCCCCGCAGCGCCCAGGCCACCCAGATAGAGGATGCGCCCGGTTCCAGCGGCTCGCGCCGCGGCACCGAAGGCGCGAGCCGCCACGAGGTCACGCGCCGCGAAGTCGCCCGCCCCGCCCAGGCTGTGCACGAGGTAGTAAGCGGCGGCGACGCCGCGCAACGCGGGTTCGAGCGTCGCCGGTCGCATCACGTCGCCCTCGACGATCTCGACACGCGGCTGCCAGCTCCGTCCATCGAGCCGCCGCGGGTCGCGCGCCAGCACCCGCACCCGGTGGCCGCGCTCGAGCAGCTTCGGCACCAGGCGTCCGCCCACGTAGCCGGTGGCGCCAGTCACCAGCACGAGCCTCGGCTCGGTCGCCGCCTCCGTCTCGCCCCGTTCCATGGTCAGCGGCAGTCTACGCGCGCCCTCGACGCCGGGCCGCCACGTCTCGAGCCCCGGGCTCGCCACCCCACGGGGTGTTGCACCCCACCACCGGCACGTTAGGTTCCCGCCAGTTGGGCTGAAAGGGTTCATTGCGACGAGCCGGACTCTTTCCTCCGGAAGCCCTCGGCGACGAGAGGTGCGAGAGAGGACGAAGGCGCCGCCCATCGGCCGCGCGACGGCTCGCGCGAGGAGACCGCCACGATGAGGAGACGAGGCGCCTGGCTCGACTCGCGGCGCGATCCGCTCTCGCTCGAGAGCGGCGACCGGGTGGCGGTGGTCGGCGCCGGGCCCGCCGGCTCGCTCTTCGCCATCTTCTTCCGCCAGCTCGCCGACCTGCTCCAACTCGACATCGAGGTCGACCTCTTCGAGCCGCGCCGCTTCGAGCACCGCGGACCCGCCGGCTGCAACCACTGCGGCGGCGTGATCTCCGAGTCGCTCGTCCAGATGCTGGCCACCGAGGGAGTCGAGATTCCGGGCCAGGTCATCCAGCGCGGCATCGACAGTTACGTTCTCCACATGGACATCGGCACGGTCCGGATCGATCCCCCCGGACGCGAGAAGCGGATCGCCGCCGTCTACCGCGGCAACGGCCCGCGGGTCTCCGAGGTCACCGACCAGATCAGCTTCGACCGCTACCTCCTGGACCTCGCCGTCGAGCACGGCGCCCGGGTGGAGCCGCGCCTGGTGGCGGATCTCGAGTGGGTCGACGCCCGGCCGCGGGTGGTCTGCGGCGACGGCTTCCAGCGCTCCTACGAGCTGTTGGTCCTGGCGAGCGGCATCAACAGCAACCTCCTCGACGCGGCCGAGAATCTCGGCATCGGTTTCCGCGCCCCCAAGTCCGTCAAGACCTTCATCACCGAGCTCCGCCTCGGCAGAGAGACGATCGAGCGCACCCTGGGCTCGTCGATGCACGTCTTCCTGCTCGATTTGCCGAACCTCGAGTTCGGGGCGCTGATTCCGAAGGGGGATTTCGTCACCGCCTGCCTGCTCGGCCAGCGGATCGACGACGACCTGGTGCGCTCCTTCCTCACCTCGCCCGAGGTGCTCTCCTGCTTTCCGGGCGGCGCCCTGCCGCCTCCCAGCTGCCACTGCTTCCCGCGCATCAACGTCGGACCGCGCGGCCCAGCCTGGGCCGACCGGGTGGTCTCGATCGGCGACAGCGGCGTGACCCGCCTCTACAAGGACGGCATCGGGGCCTCGTACCGGACCGCCAAGTCCGCCTCGACCACGGCGCTTCTCCAGGGAGTCTCGGCGGCCAGCTTCGCGAGGCACTACGGTGCCGCCTGCCGGCGCATCGACCGCGACAACTCGATCGGCAAGTTCCTCTTCACCTGCGGTCACGCCGCGCAGCACGCGCGCTTCACGCGCCGCGCTCTCCTGCGCATGACGCGCGGCGAGCAGGCTTCGCAGAAGAGCGACAAGCTGCTGAGCTCGATCCTCTGGGATCTGTTCACCGGCAGCTCCTCTTACCGCGACATCCTCGAGCGCGGTTTCAAGCCGCAGTTCGCCGGCGGGCTGCTCTGGAACCTGCTGGCCGGCGGCTGGCGAGATCCCGCGCCGGCGTCCACCGCTTCTCGTACCGTGAGGACAACCGATGCCTGACCAACTCGGCAAGCTCTACATTGACGGCGAGACCATCGTCCGACAGGGCGACAGCGGTTCGCACATGTACGTCGTCCAGCGCGGCCAGGTCGAGGTCGTGCAGAGCGCACCCTCCGGCGAGGAGGTGCGGCTGGGTCTGCTCGGGCCGGGCGACGTCTTCGGCGAGATGGCGATCTTCGAGCGTCAGGTCCGCTCGGCGACCGCTCGCGCCGTCGGCGAGGCCTTCGTGCTCACCGTCGACCGGCGCACCTTCCTGCGCCGCGTGCAGGAGGATCCCTCGCTCGCCTTCCACATCCTCGCCTCGATGAGCCAGCGGGTGCGCCAGCTCAACGGCGAGCTGACCCTCCTGCGCAGCGCTCTCACCGAGCGCATCGCCGACGCGGAGACGGCGGCGCGGTGAGCGCGCCGAGCGGCGGGTTCTCGCTCGAGGAGCTGCTCCGGCGCCCCGAACAGCTCGCCAAGCTCCCCCCTGCCGGGCCGGCTGTCCGAGCAGCTCCGACGTGCGCCGCTGGATCGGCTGGGTCGCGCAACGCGAGCAGCTCGGACTGAGCCTCGATCAGGCGCTCGAGCGGGCCTGGCTCGAGATCGTCGAGCGCAACCCCTTCCCCGCCGTCATGGGCCGCATCTGTCCCCACCCCTGCGAGAACGACTGCAACCGCGACGGCAAGGACGGCGCGGTCTCGATCAACGCGCTCGAACGCTTCCTCGGCGACTGGGGGATCGAGCGCCGGCTCGCTCTGCCCCGCTTGCCGGGCGGTCCCTGGCCCGAGACAGTCGCGGTCGTGGGAGCCGGACCGGCCGGTCTCTCGTTCGCCTACCAGATGGCGCGGCGCGGCTACCGCGTGAGCGTGCACGAGCGCCACGACGCGCCGGGCGGCATGTTGCTGTGCGGCATCCCCGAGCATCGCCTGCCCGAACGGGTGCTGTTCGCCGAGGTCGATCGCATCCTCGATCTCGGGGTCGATCTCTTTCTGGGCTCGTCGATCGGACGCGACCGTCCGCTCAGTGACCTGCAGCGCGATCACGAGGTCGTCTTCCTCGGTATCGGCGCGCAACGGGGGCGGCAGCTCGGCGTGTCCGGCGAGGAGGGTCCGGGCGTGCTCAGCGGGGTCGCCTACCTCGACGCCTACAACCGCGGCGAGCCGCCGGCGCTCGGCCCGCGCGTGGCCGTCGTCGGCGGCGGCAACACGGCGATCGACGCCGCGCGCGCGGCGCGTCGCGCCGGCTGCGCGGTCACCCTGATCTACCGGCGCGGCCGAGAGGAAATGCCCGCCATCGCCCACGAGGTCGACGAAGCGCTGGCCGAGGGCGTCGTGCTGGAAGTCCTGGCGGCGCCGCTCGAGGTGGCGCGCCAGGCCGGGCGGGTGTGCGCCCTCCGTCTCGTCCGCATGCGGCTCGGCGAGCCCGACGGGTCCGGACGCCACCGTCCGCTCCCGATCGCCGGTTCGGAGTGCGAGCTGCCGGTCGACGGCGTTATCGCCGCGGTCGCCCAGGAGCCCGACTGGAGTGGCCTCGAGGCGGTGCGGCCTGCCGGCGATTGGATGGATGCCGGCCCGGATGGCGCCCACACCCCCGAAATCCTGAGCGGCGGCGACGCCCGCGGTCTCGGCATCGCGTCTCTCGCCATCGCGCAGGGCCGTTTCGCTGCCGAGGAAATCCACGCGCGCCTGCGCGGCCTCCCCGCACCGGAGCGCCTCGCCGGCCCGCCGATCGACGCAACCCGGGTACGCCTCGATCGCTACCCGGCTCGACCGCGGGTCGAGCGTTCCCCGCGCCCGGCCGCCAAGCGTCTGGCAGCCCCCGACGCGGAGGTCGAGACGACGATCGGCGAGGCGGCGTTTCTCGCCGAGACCGAGCGCTGTCTCTCCTGCGGCTCCTGCTTCGGCTGTCAGAGCTGCGCGATGTACTGCAACCCGAGCGGCTTCACCCGCCTCGACGAGCTCACGCCCGGCGCCTACTTCGCCTGGAACCTCGAGGCTTGCGAAGGCTGCGGCAAGTGCATCGAAGTCTGTCCGTGCGGCTTCCTCGAGGCGCGCCAGGGGGCGCCGGAACCCGGCCCAGAAAGTGCTTGACATTCCCGCTCCAGAGGCGCACCGTGTAAGTGCATCCTGAGTGGCCCCTTCGAGGGCCCGGCAACCTGGGATCGGACCCCTAAGGTGCCCACTCGCGAAAGCGGGGATGCGGTCGGAGCAATAGGGCATTCGACAAGCGATGGTCCGGCGAGAGCCCGTCACCTTCCGCAAAAGGGGGCGGGCTCTCCGGCGTTTTCGGCGAGTGTGAAAGAACTTCGCGGGAATGGCGAAATTGCCATCAATTGCGCTTGACAATGTCGAGGATCAGGCGCACTCTGGAAAGTGCATCCCGAGAGGGCCGACACAGGCCCGACAACCTGGGATCGGACACCCAAGGTGCCGACCCGCGAAAGCGGGGGATGCGGTCGGGGCAGCAAGTTCTCCCGACAATCCAATGTCCGGTGAGAGCCCGCCACCTGAGGATTCGGAGCGGGCTCTCTGGAATTCAGGCGCAGGACCCCGCTCCCCCCACGCACGAACCCCGGAACCGCGGCCCGGCGTGGCACTCGAAGCGCCCGCCCCGCGGCGCCGCTACTCCTCTTCCGCTTCGCTGGCCGCGGCCATCGCGGCCTTCTGCATCTCGGTCGAGAGCAGCTCCCAGGTTTCGTTCCAGGCCTCGCGGCCTTCCGGGGAGAAGCTGCGTCGCCCAGCCGCTCCTCGAAGAGCGCGAGCAGCACCCGGCCGTAGGTGTCGTAGTCGCGCGTCATGACGCCCTCGGTGCGCAGGCGGACCCCCAACTGGACGATCGCCCCGGAGATCCGCCCCTCCCCGATCAGGTCGACGATGCCGCTGGTGATCGCGTTCACCAGCTCCATCGCCCGCGCGTCGAGCGTCTCGCGCGCCGGAGGCTCGATCGCCGGGTCGACCTCGGTCAACCGCTCGTAGAAGTCGAGCCCGAACTGCCGCGTCAGCGGCAGCTGGCTCTCGAAATTCAGTCGCAGGACGTCGCGCTGTTCTTGGCTGAGCATCCGCGAATCGTCTCACGAACGCCAGAGTTTCCCGGAACGCGCCTCGTCGGCGACGCGCCTGAACCCCGCCTCCGCCAGGCCCGCCGCCCCGGTCGGAGGCCGTCGATCGTCGAGCCGTTCAACCCGAGGCAGGTCTTCCCGCCCTCCAGATCCCGGTTTCGATCTGCACCGACGCGACGTTGGGAATGGTGATGCTCTCCTCGGTGCTACCCAGGAAGCGCGGCTTGATGCGCGCCACCCGCTCCGGACTGACTTCGATGTGGGTCGGGAAGATGCGGTTGCCCGTCGTCCAACGACTGGCAAAGAACGATTCGGCCTTGGGGGCGTCTTCCATCACGAATCAGTATGGCATGCGGCTCGCCCCGCCTCAGGGGCAGAGGCCGGCGGTCGACCAGGCGCAGGTGGTGGCCGGCTCGAAGCCCGAGGCGAAGAGCTGCTCGTTGTAGAGGATGAAGGCTGCGTCGGTGCCGCCGCCGCCGTCCCACGCTCCGGGCAATGCCTCGTTGGTGTCGAGTATCGTGGCGTTGCCGACGTTGGAGCTCGCCCAGGCCCAAAGGGTCGCCGTCCCGTCAGTGGCGGAGCCCCAGGCTCCTTCGTGCAGCACCAGCCAGTAGGTACCCGCGGCGAGTGTCAGGCTGGTGCGCATCGACGCTCGCACCTGGCGCATGGTGTAGCTCGAGTACGGAGGGGGGACGGTCACTCCGGTTGCGACAACGCGTGTCGAGGGATCCGTGCCGCTCGCGAGTAGCGATCCCGGGACGCCGGCGTCGTTGGTGTAGATCGCCCAAGAGAGCGTGCCGCTGAAGTCGGCGTCCTGAATCGTCCAGATCCAGAGCTCGATCGCCGAGATCGTTCCCGTTTCGGACAGCGTGAAATCCGACGCCGTGACGAAGGAAGAGATGTTCCAGGCGTTGTCGGTCGAGAAGTCGTTCTGATTCCAGACCATCGGGCCGCCGTAGAGGGCGAAGGCGAGATCTATCGGGCCGGGGGTGGTCCACGGCCCGGGCGGATCCAGGCTCGAAGAGGTATGGAGCGAGGAGCCCGAAAGGCTCGTCGCGTGGTGCCAGTAGACCGACGTGCTGTCGTAGGCGGAGCCCCAATCGTTCTCGTGAAGGGCGAGCCAGTAGGTTCCCGGGTCGAGGGCGATCGGCCGGTCGAGATCGAAGTGCACCTGGATCGCGTCGCCGAAGGAGGACTGCAAGCCGGTGTCGACTTGAACGATGTCGACGCCGTTACCCGACCGGATCAGAGTGCCCGGCTCCCCGGTGCCGTCGTCGTAGATCGCCCAGCTCAGGTTGCCGCTGAAGTGATTCAACGTTCCGTCGTCTGAATTATCGACGTCGTTCAGCCAGATCGTGGCGCTGGTGACGAGAGTGGTCGAATCCGAAATGACGAAATCCGCTGCGTTGACGGCCGTGGAGACGCTGTGGGCGTTGGATAGCTCGACGTTAGTGTGGTCGACCGGGGGCTGGTCAGCTGCACCGAGCGGGCAATTGGCGAGAGCGACGACGCAGGCGATGGCAGTGGCCGCGAGTCGACAGGAGAAACACATGCTGCGCTCCGTTCCACCGGAACACGCAGCGGTCGGCTCGGAGTGAGGCGACTGGATGGACCGATTGGCTCAGGCCAGCCTAGACCTCGCCGACAGGACAGCGCGTCGGTAGTTGTTACGGATTTCGCCACGGTAGTTCCTACGGTGTCCGCCAGGCTCAGAACAGTCGGGCGCCCAACCTGCCGGCTCGAACCCTCGCGTGCCGCTCTTGCTCGCCCCTCCGAGAGAGATGTACTTACGGAGTCGGCCGTTCCCTCCAGAACGCGTCCACTGCTTGATCGACTTTGATCATCTCGTCGTGGAAGCGGCCGGGCTCCTCGAAGAATGGAAGGGACGCGGGGGACAGCATACGGATTTTCGGTAACAACTTCACCGCACGCGCGGGCGCGGGGCTTCCCCGGCTTGCCCGGGAGACGGGCTCGGCGTCCACAGATGGATTGTGGACGCGGCGTCGTACTCTTTCGCGACTCGCGGCCCGAGGAGTCCGACGGCGACCACGGGGGCCGCGCAGGATCACGCCGCCGCCGTAGCGGCCTTTGTGCGATGGCGGAAAGTGTTACCGAAAATCCGTATGCTGTCCCCGCCCTTCACAGACCGACCATTCGGACCGGAGGTTGCGCGTGGTGATCGGATCGGCGTGGCGGCTCGATCCTTCCCCGAGCCGAGCCCACGACCGCCGGACCTGAGGCTGCCGCGCCGAACGCCACCCCCGCGAACAGCTCTACCGAAACTCCGTTGCTCCCCAGCCAGACTGAAGTTGGATCGAGGATGCCACAAGTCACTGACAGTATCCGTCAGTAACCAGCGCGGCATGCCCCCCCCCCGCAGGGGATTGCGAGAAACCAAAGCTCGTGGAACGGTCCCCGCGAGACCTCTTGGGAGAGCGACCGATGAACGACAAACGTCTCCTCTTCGCCATCCTGACCCTCGCCTACTCGCAGGCCGCGCTGGCGACCGGCTACTCGATCAGCGACGGCAACGTCACGTTCACGCGGCTCAGCTACGGCGCTCAACCGTACGCCAACCTGACCGGCGTCGCCGCCACGCTCTCGCAGGACCAGGTCTTCCAGACCGGCTGGTGGTACCGCATCTCCGGCGGCGACCACGAATCCCCGCTGCCCGATCCAGACAGCGAGGAGGTGAGCGGCGACCACGCCACGGCCAAATGGAACGACGTCGACGGCCGCCACCTGATCGCCGTAACCGAGATTGCGCAGGTCTACGACTTTTCGTCTGGCCCGTCGACGGCCGGCGAGGTGGTGTTCAACATCTACTTGAAGAACCTCACCGCCCTCACGTTTACGGTCGAGCTCTTCCACTACGCCGACATGGATCTCGGCGGCATCGCCTTGGGCGACTCGGCCGACTATGTCGAGAAACGGCCGCACGAAACCGTCGATCTCGCCGACACGGGGATATCCGCTCAGTACGTCGCCTACAACTCCACCTTCGACCCCGACCCGATTCGCCATCAGGTGGCCGCCTTTCCCCAATTGCTGACGGCGCTGAACGACTCCCCCGGGCTCACCACCCTGAGCAACTCCGGCACGCCCTTCGGCCCCGGAGACTTCACCGGCGCCTACCAGATCGAGCTCACCATCCCGGCGGGCCAGATGAGAGTGGCCGCAGTCGGCCTGGCGGTCAACATCCACTTCTACTGCGCGGCGATCTACGGCATCTTCTGCGACGGTTTCGAGACCGGCGACCGCTCGCTCTGGGGGCCGTAGGTAGCGCTCACGTCGCGCAGCTGACTCTCGAAACTCAGTCGCCGGTCGTCGAGCTCTTCTTGACCGAGCATCCGCGAATCACGTCACGAACGCAGGCGTTTCCCGCGGCGCCGGGCGTCCAGGGTCGGGCTCTCGGAGGTTCGTGACCTGCTGCCCAGCTTGGCGCCGCTGCGCCGCGCTCGGCCTACGGACAGCCGCTCGCGTTGGAGCCCGACCAGGCGCAGGTCCCGCCCGCCTCGAAGCCGGAGGCGAAGACGAGGTCCTGGAAGAGTACGAAGGCGGCGTCGTATCCGTGGTCGCCCCAGCCGCCGGAGCCGTCGAGGCTGGAGCTGTAGCGGGCCGTGGCGCCGCTGGTCAGGGTGGCGCCGGCCCATAGGACCGTGGCCGGGCTTACCGGCGTCGCCCAGGCGCCTTCGTGCAGACCGATCCAGTAAGCCCCGGCCGGCAGCGCAACCGGCGGAGAGAGCCGCACCCGCGCCCGCGCCAAGTCTCCGTAGCTGCCCTGGACCCCCGCGTCGACGACGTCGACCGCGTCGCCGGCGCCGTGCGCGAGGAGCGCACCCGGCTGCCCCGCATCGTCCGCGAAGATCCCCCAGCTCAGGGTGCCCGCGAAGTGGTCGAGCTGGTCGTTGTCGCCGGCCGTCGCATCCTGCAACCAGACGTCCAGGCCCGAGATCTCGGCCGGGCTCGAGAGCGTGAAATCGTCGGCCGAGAGGAGACTCGAGATGGCCAACGTCTTCGCCGTGTCGAGCTCGCCCTCGTACCAGAGCAGCGGGCTGTCCCAGAGGATGAAGGCCTGGTCGCTCGCCTGACTGGCCCAGCCGCCGGGGCTCGTCGGGTCGCTCGCCGCGACCGCAGCCGCCCCCTCCGTCGCGGCCGAGCTCTGCCACCAGACCTTCGAGCCGTCCCCCGCCGACGCCCAGGCTCCCTCGTGCAGGGCCAGCCAGTAGGTCCCGGTCGTGAGCAGCTGCGGATGGTCGAGCTCGAAGCGCGCGCGCACCACGTCGCAGCCGGAAATGTCGTTGAAGCCCGTGTCGGTCAGCGTGAGTGCGTGCGCCGCGCCGGAGGCGATCAGGCTGCCCGGCTTGCCGGTGTCGTCGGAGTAGACCGCCCAGCTCAGGACGCCGCCGAAGGAATCGAGGACGCCGTTGTCGTCGCCCGGGGCGCAGGCGTCGTCGGACAGCCAGACCTCGACCGCGTCGAGGCGCACCCGGTCCGCCACGGTGAAATCGTCCGCCACGACGTGGTCGCTGATGTCTTGGCGCCCGTCGAGCGTCGGCCGGCTCTCGTCGCGCACGACGGGACCGTCGGCCCGCAGGATCCCGGCCCCGCCCACTCCGAACAGCGCGATCCCCACGGCGATCGCCCACCCCCGCCGCACGAGGCTCGCCCTTCCCCGGTCGCCCGCGCGCGACCGCTCCACCCGACTCCATCGATGACGCCGCTCGTTCACGGAACACCTCCAGGGTAACGCCGCGTGGCAACCGGCGTCCAGAAAGGCCGACCTCTCCCGGGCCGCGACGCGGGCGGTTCCTGGAGATCCACGGGCCCGGCGGAGGGATCGGAGGCCTCCGGACGTTCGCCCGGCGTGGCCCCGCCCGCGCCCGGAATCCGTCTCTATCCCTGGAAGAGAGAGCGCCCCTGCGGGGGTTCCAACGCGCTCTCGAAAGGTGCCCGAAGATGCCGGTGAGTCGGTTCGTTGTCGCAATGAGTCTTTTCGTGTCGGCGCAGGTCCTCTCCGCCACCGTTTTGGTCGCGGCGTCCGTCGACCAGAGCGATCTCGCCGTCAGCACCGGCTATGACATCTCGGGCGAGGTGAGCGCCGACGATTTCGTCTTGAGCTCGACGATCCTGCTGACCAGCGCGGAGGTCTGGCTCGCCGACACGACCGCCAACGACAACGGCTCCCTCGACGACTTCAGCGGAGCGCTGAGCTGGGCCCTCTACTCCGACAGCGCCGGCTCGCCGGGCACGGAGCTCGCGAAGGGCAATGCGGTCGGCATCGTGCAGACGGACACCAATATTCAGAGCGGCTGGCATTCCGACATCGTCAAGGTGACCTTCGATCTCGACCATCCTGTTCTGCTCGCCGCGGGGACCTACTGGCTGGCGATCCACGAAAACGCCTGGCATTCCGCCTACGACGGCTCGATCGTCTGGTGGATGGACAAGAGAAATCTGGAGGGCGCCGACGTCCACACCGCCGCCACGACTCCTGCCGGCTGGACCGATCCGTTCCCCGAGGACCTGAGCTTCGCTCTCTACGGCAGCCCCACGCTCTGGGCGTCAGGGACCTACGCGCCGGCCAACTCGGGATCGGAGATCTCAGCGTATGTCACAGCTTCGGACTTCGCCTACGCGAAAACGACCACGATCTCCACGATCGACGCCTGGCTCTGGGATGACGGCGCCGCCGCGAACGGCACCTTCGACGGATTCAGCGGCACTCTCTCGTGGGCGATCTACCAGGACAGCTCCGGCAAGCCGGGGGCGTTGATCGCGCACGGCGACGACACCTCGCCGCAGCTCGCGCTGATCGACACCCATTCGACCTTCGACATCGCGCGGGCGCGAATCGCCATGGGCCGGTCCCTGACCCTCGCCCCCGGCACCTACTGGCTCGCCCTCCACGAGGGGACCTGGAGCTCCGCGTACGACGGGACGCCGATCTATTGGGCGGCGGCGAACACCCAATTCGGCAATCCCACCGTATGAGGACGACATTCCGCCTTCCACGTGGCCCTTGGCGTCGAATTACTACGACATGACCTTCATCCTCTACCAGCAGCAGATCTTCGCGTCCGGATTCGAGGCGGGGGGGACGTGCGCCTGGTCGGGCGCGCCCGCCGGGTCCTGCAACTGACGCGGAGGGACCCGCCTCACGCCTCGGACGCGGGGGACAGCATACGGATTCGGACGCCTCTCGCGGGCTGCGCCCGCCGGAAGGCACTCGATCAGGCTCCCGTCCGGTTCAGCCACCAGAACGCGCCGTTGAGCGCCGTCGCGAACGCCACCCACGCCAGGTAGGGCGTCATCAGCAGCGCGGCGGCGCGCGACACCGCCGCGAAACGCAGCGTGGTCAGACCGATCAGCGCGAGCAGGACCACGATCTCGACCAGGGCGGGAAGCGGCCGCCGCATGCCGAAGAAGATCCAGGACCACGCGAGATTGAGGGCCAGCTGGACCGCGTAGATGGCCAGCGCGCCCCTCACCTCGGGGCGCGCCACCCCCCGGCGCCAGACCAGCCAGCTCGCCACGCCCATCATCAGGTAGAGCGCGGTCCACGCCGGGGCGAACACCCACGCCGGGGGCGCGAAGGAGGGCTGCACCAGGGTGGGATACCACTCGCGGACCGCACCGGCCGTGGGGAGGGACCCCAACGCGCCCACTCCCAGCGGGAGCAGCAGCGCGACGACGAATCCGAGCGTCCGCTTCACGATCCGGCCCGCACGCTGGCGATCCTCGCGCCGCCCACCGCGGCGGAGACGAGCGCGCCCCACGCCAGATCGACGAGCGCCGCGTGCGCGACCCGCCCGATCACCCCCAAGTGCGCAAGCCGATCACGCCCCACCAGGCGAGGTAGAGGGCCGCGACCGCGAGCGCGAGCACCACGAACGCGGAGTAGCGGCGGAACCCCCGGCGCACCCCCTCGCCGCGCCCACGGCGCAGCACGAGGAGGCTCGCCACGGTCGCCACGGCGTAGGCCAGGGTGGCGAGGAAGAGACCTCCCGAATAGACGGTGAGGTTTCCCAGCCTCGTGATGACGTCGGCGCTGGCCGCCTGAAAGATCCCGACCGTCGCCAGCAGGCTCGCGACCGCGGCGAGCGGCCAGAGCCGCAGGGCGCGCTCCGCCGGGCGGCGGCGCCGTTTCCACATCCCGGCGATCAGCCAGAACGGGAGGTAGAGAACGACCGAGACCAGCGCCAGCACGAACCCGCCCGTGAGCACGAGCTCGGCCAGCGCGAGCGCGGTGGGGATGCGACGCCAGGTCTCCATGCCGGCTCCCGCCTGCACGAAGCGCCCCGCGCCCTCCGGCGAGAAGAGCAGCAGGGTCGCGACCGGATCGGACGGCTCCTTGGTCCGCTCGCGGCGGAACTGGCGGCCGCGGACCGCGACGTAGCTCTGGCTCGAACCGAGGAGCGGCGCCAGCACGAGCTTGCCGCCCGCGAAGCGCACCCGCGCGAGCCCCAGCAAGCGCTCGAGGAAGTGGAACATCTCCACCCGCGGCGAGTCGGGCTCGTACCACCCCGCCCACGCCGCGGCGTCGGCCGGCAACGGCGCCGCGGCGGGGAGCGCCGGCGCCTCGAGGTCCCGGGTGATGTAGGCGCGGATCGCCTTGCCGATCCGCTTGAAGGCGTCGGCGCTGCCGGAGTTGATGCTGAACGAGTAGCCGACGCCGGCGTCCTTCAAGTACGCCATCTCGGTCAGGCCGCCGTCCACCCCGCCGTTGTGCCCGTGGTAGACGAACCCCTCGTGCACGCTCCAGTAGTTCGACAACCCGTAGCCGGCGGCGAGCCCGTCGCGCGCCGCCCAGTCGCGGGTCGGCGTCTCCATGCGGTCGAGGTCGCTCGCCGGCATGATCTCGCGACCGTCAACCGTGCCTCGATCCAGGTAGAAGCGCACGTAGGCCGCCATGTCCTCGGCCGAGGCGTTGATCGAGCCGGCGGCGCGGATCAGGATGTTCCAGTACGGAAACGGCGTCTTGCCGTCGGGGCGGTAGAGCTCGGTCGCCGGCACTCCTCGCGGCTGGAAATAGGTCGCCGTCTGCATGCCGATCGGGACAAAGAAGCGCTCGCGGACGAAATCCTCGAAGCGCTCGCCGGTGAGCTTCTCGACCACGTAGGCGGCGACCGCCGGCCCGTCGTTGCAGTAGGCGGTGCGGGTGCCCGGCGGCCAGCGCGAGACGCGCGAGCTGCGGCAGTAGTCGAGCCCCTGGCGCGTCGTCCACTCGGGCGGCGCCTGCTTGGCGTAGTCGCGCAGGTGGATGTCGTCCCAGCCGGTGGTGTGCTCCAGCAGGTCGACGATGCGCACCGGATCGGTGGCCTCCCAGCGGTTCGAGAACGCGATCTCGGGCGCCACCTGGCGCAGCGGCGTGTCGAGCGTGAGCTTGCCCTCGCGCACCAGCTCGAGCACCGAGAGCGAGACGAACGCCTTCGAAGTGGAGCCGATGCGAAAGAGCGTCTGCGCAGTGGCCGGGCGCCGGGCGGCGACGTCGGCGAGCCCGACCCCGGCCACCCATTCGGACCCGTCGCGGTGGACGATCGCCACCGAGACCCCCGGCGTCTTCGTGTCGGCGAGGATCTTCTCGATCTGCCCCCGCAGCTCCACGATCGACCGCGCCGGCTGCGGCGCCTCTTCCTGCTTCGCTGCGGCCGCGGCAAGCGGAGCGGCGAGCAGCGCGACGACCAGCCAACAGCGGACCGATGGACACCAGCTCGGCGATCGCACGGACGGAACCCCCTATCGAGGCGCGGAGACGGATCTCCGCAGGCATGGCAACGGGGACAGCATACGGATTTTTGGTAACAACTGCGCCGCACGCGCGGGCGCGGGGTCTCCCGGGCGCACCGCGGAGACGGGCCCGGCTTCCAGAATTGGAAAGCGGACGCGGCGTCATGCTCTTTCTCGACTCGCGGCTCGAGGAGCCCTGCGCAGCCCCATGGGGCTGCGCAGGATCACGGCGCCGCAGCGGCCTTTGTGCGACGGTGGAGAGTGTTACCAAGAATCCGAAAGTGTTACCGAAAATCCGTATGCTGTCCCCGCTCGTGGGCGATTGCGCGGGGGGGGATGGTGTGGAACGATCGTTCCCGTCCCCCGAGAAAGGAGGCTCCGGATGCTCTCCCGTCGTACCGCTCTCGCGTTCGCGCTCCTCGCGCTCCTCGCGCTCTCGCGAGCTGCGCTCGCCGACACGGCCGGGACGATCACCGCCGGTTCGGTCAGCTTCACCCGCTTCGCCTACGGCAAGGACCCCACGGTCAGCTTCCAGGTCGCCGGCATCTCCTCGCCGAACCTCCTCGCCGCGGCCGGGTGGTGGTTCCGCCTGGCCGGCGACGACCACGAGACGCCCTTTCCGACGCCGAACTCAGGAGTCTTCGACGGGCCGGGCGCCGATGTCTACTGGAACGGCCTCGGCGGTAACCCCGGGATCCTCGCGGACGAGCACATGATCGTCGAGGCGGGTGCCAGCGGCTCCGGCGACGTCCAGTTCTCGATGTACCTCGAGAACGTGACGAGCGAGCCGGTCTCGCTCGAGCTCTTCCACTACGCGGACGTCGACGTCGGCGGGCCCACGAGCAACATGGACGACGTGGCGGACTACGTCGAGAAGACCCCCGTGGAGATCGTCGAGGTCACAGATCTCGGCACGGACCGGATCGAATACCAGGCCGATCACCTGCCCGCCATCGACTCGTCCTATACGGACTTCCCCATTGCCCACCAGGTCGCCGCCTCCTCCACTCTTCTCGACGACCTCAACGACACGACGAGCGTGACCGACCTCACGAACGGTGGGGCGCCGTTCGGCCCGGAGGATTTCACCGGCGCCTACCAGTTCTCCATCACCCTGCCGCCGACCGGTGCGAACTACGTGCTCGTCGCTTACGTCGAGGTCCGCGTCAACCGCGACGACTTCTGCTTCTCCGGCAGCGGCATCTTCTGCGACGGCTTCGAGACCGGCGACCGGTCGCTCTGGAACTAGATCTTCTCCCGCCGCCTCACCGCGCCGCGGCGGCCGCTCATCGAGAGTCAGGGGAATTCAAGGAAGGCCGCCCGGCCCGGCCGGATGGTTTCGCGGCGCCGGGCTCTTCCTCGAGCGGTCAGCTCGCCCGCTTCAGCAGGCTCTTCACCTTGGCGCGCGGCCGGTTCTTGGCGAGGTCGTGATTCGCCTGCAGGTTGTTCCAGAACTCCGGGCTCGTTTCGAAGGCTTGCGCCAGCTTCCACGCCGTGTCCGGCGTCACGCCCCGCTTGCCGCGCACGATCTCGTGGACGCGCTGAACGGGAATGCCGAGGTGCCCCGCCAGCGCGACCTGCGAGGACGCTTACGCGGTTACCGGGAAAGCGACGAACTGCCAGGGGACGCGGTGGTCGTTCAGAGCTCCCCGAGATCGACCACCCCTTCCCTGCGGTCCTCGAATCGGAGCCAAACCCGATACGGTGCGAGCGCCCGCACGGCGACGACGCAGATCATGCCTCGATCGTCGCGGTGGGCTCCGGGCGGTACTTCGGCTGGGGGATCGGCAGACCGCGCTCGCGCGCCGTTTCGAGCCACGCCCGCTTGGCGACCAGGACCTCGTCCAGCGCCTCTTGCGGCGTGGAGCCGAAGGCGGAGCAATGAGGCAGATCGGGAATGTCGGCCACGTAGGAGCCGTCCTCTTCGCTCCAGAAGATGTTGACGTGGTAATCGCTCATGGACCTTCCCTCGGCGAGAGATTGTAACGTTCCACCCACTCGAGGAGCTGTCGGATCTGATACGGCTTGGACTCTCCGCCCCGCGGCTGGACGGACAGGTTCCCCTCGATCTCGGGGTGCGCGTAGATCCGATGGCTCCCCCGCACGCGGCGCAGCTCGAATCCGAGCGCGGCCAAGAGGCGCTCGAAGTCCTCGAAGTCCACGTTGCGCAGGTCGCCTCGCCGAAGCCGCGCGAGGAGTCGCTCGGGTCGCATGCGGTTTCCCCCCGGAAGAAGAGACGGAATCGCGCCTCGTCATCTCGCGCCCGAGCGGTGTCGAGCCCACCGGAGTTGACTTCACTCGGTCCGTGGCGCATCATCGAGATGCATCTGGAGCGGCCCCTTCGAGGGCCCGGCAACCTGGGATCGGACACCCGAGGTGCCTTCCCGCGAGAGCGGGGATGCGGTCGAGGAAGCAGCTTCCATGACAACCAAGTGTCCGGCGAGAGCCCGCCTTTCCCGATGCACGGAGGCGGGCTCTCCCCATTTCAGGACCTGAGCGGGCTCGCGGCGTGGCAGCTCCTCGGAGACTCGGGAGGAGACCATGGCGAAGGAACCCGCGCCCACGCTCGACGCGGCGAAGCTTGCGAACCCCGATTTCGCGCGGCCTCGGACCGAGCTCCGCACCGAGAACCACCACCCCGTCGTCCACTGATCGCCCGGCCCACCGCCGAAAGGAGACCGTCATGCGCTACACCTTCACCTCCGAGTCCGTCTCGGAGGGCCATCCCGACAAGGTCTGCGACTACATCGCCGACTCGATCCTCGACGCCTGCCTGTCGGGCGACCCGGCGAGCCACGTCGCCTGCGAGGTGCTCTGCAAGGGAGATCTGGTCGTCCTGGCCGGCGAGATCAGCACGGCCGCGTCGGTCGACTGCGCGGCCGTCGCCCGCACCGCCATCCGGGAGATCGGCTACCTGGACCCCGGCGAACCCTTTTCGGCCGACGCGGCGCGCGTGCAGCTCGAGCTCACCGAGCAGGCGCCGGAGATCCGCCACGCGGTGAACGGTCCGGACCGGGAGCAGGGCGCGGGCGACCAGGGGATGATGTTCGGCTACGCGACCGACGAGACGCCGGAGCGGATGCCGCTGCCGATCCTGCTCGCCCACCGGGTGACCCGCGGCCTCGCCGAGGACCGCAAGTCGGGCGCGGTCTCCTGGCTGCGGCCGGACGCGAAGTCGCAGGTCTCGGTGGTCTACGAGGACGGCGAGCCGGTCTCGGTCGCCAACCTGCTCGTCTCGACGCAGCATGGCCCGGAGGTCGCGCAGGCGGAGATCCAGGCGTACGTCCGTGACCAGCTCGCGCCGCGCGCGCTCGGCGACTGGTGGGATCCCGCCGCCGAGCTGCTGGTCAACCCTTCCGGCAGCTTCGCCCGCGGCGGCCCGGCGGCGGACTGCGGCGTGACCGGCCGGAAGCTGATCGTCGACACTTACGGCGGCATGGGCCGCCACGGTGGCGGCGCCTTCAGTGGCAAGGACCCCTCGAAGGTCGACCGGAGCGGCGCCTACTTCTGCCGCTACGTCGCCCGCCAGCTGGTCGACGCGGGCCTGGCCCACCGCGCCGAGATCCAGGTGAGCTACGCGATCGGCCGCGCGCACCCGGTCTCGGTCAAGGTGGAGACGTTCGGCTCGGGCGACGAGGTGGCCGCGGCCCGGTTCGTCCAGGGCTTAGACTTCCGGCCGCAGCGCATCATCGAGCGCCTCGACCTGCTGCGCCCGATCTACCGCCGAACGACCAACTACGGCCACTTCGGAAAGCCCGAGCTCCCCTGGGAAGGAGGCGTGGCGCTCTAGCCCCGAAACACCCCATCGCCGTGCAGCGGGAGTGGATTTCTCTCTCGATCGAGGCCTTCAGCGCTCGGTCGGCGGCCGAAGCAGCCGAACCTTGCGCAGCAGGTCTCCACCCGATTCGATGACGTCCTGAAGCAGCCGCTCGTCGATCTCTCCGGCGCCTTCGTACCCGCGACGGTTCCGCTGCTCGTGACTCCGCGCCTCGTGCGCGAGGAGTCCGAGGTCGACGAGGCGGTCGAGCTCAGGCGAGGGCATCCTCGTCGCCGATCACGAAGAGCTTCGGCTGGCCGGCGATGCGCTTGGCGAAGGAGTCGGCCGCGGCGCGTTTCCGCTTCCACTCCCGTTTCGTCATGACGGTCGGGTTGACGGGCCGCGCGTGCTCGGACTGTTACCGAAAATCCGTATGCTGTCCCCACCGACCTCCTCGTCCACAACCTCTACGACCACCGCGCCGACCCGCGCCACCTCTGGACGACGGCGCACGCCCGCGCCTGGCTCGGCGACACGGAGGTGATCGACGAGTTCGAGCGCCTGGTCTGGGACGAGGGCTTCCCCGGCCACCGCTGCCCCGGCGGCGCGGTGCTCTTCGGCCCCCACCGCCCGCTCCCCCGTCCGCGCACCGCCGGCCGCCGCGCCCCGGCCCTGCCGGCGTCGCACCCGATGCACGCCGTGGTCACCGCCGTCCACCGCTCCCTCGCCGAGATGGCCGACCGCACCCGCCCCAGCCTGGTCTGACCCCGAACCGAACCCTCTGGAGATTCCTCATGAACGACGAACGCCATCACCGCGAACGCTGGAAGGAGCCCACCGCTCCCCCGCCCGACCCCCGCGCGGCCGAGCTCGCCCCGACCCTCGACCGCGCCCTCCGCACGATCGACGACAACCTCCGCTTTATCCTCCGCGAGCTTCCCCACCCTCGCCGCCGACCCGGAGCGCAAGACCGCGGTCGAACGCTTCGCCCGCACCTGGGGGGAGGAGCTCCACCGGGAGGCGCGCCGCGAGCTGCTCGATCTCCTCGCCCTGCCTCCGGACACCCCACCCGCCCTCGTCCGGCCAAAGGTCGCGACGATCGAAGACTGCATCGAGCGCTCGCTCCCCCGCCTGCACGAGCTCGTCCAGAGCCTCCGCCCCGCGAGCGCCGCCGGCACCCCACGCGACAACGACCTCCTGCGCGTCCTGGTCGAAGAATCAGCCGTGAACGTCTACCGCGCCTACGAACAACTCGCCACCGCGGCGGACGCTCTCGGGCGGCGATGAGGCTGGGGACAGCTTCCTGTTTCCACTCGGCGTAGAAGCCCGACGCCGTGAGCAGCCGGATATAGGTAGCTGTCCCCGACGCCTGCACGACTTGACGACAGATGAGTCGCCGCTATCCTGAAACTCACCCAATCGTCGTGGCCCGACCACACACCTGTGAACCTCGCTCGCACGGGAGGCACAAGATGCCCCGACTCTTTCTCGCTCTCATCGTTCTTTGCTCCAGCCTCGCTGCATGCGCCACTCCGTATCAACGGAATGGCGCGACGGGAGGGTTTTCCGATCTCCAGCTGAACTCCTCGGTCTGGCAGGTGCGCGCCCGGGGCAATGGCTACAGCAGCTCGGAACGTGTCGAGCAGCTCCTATTGCGCCGGTGTGCGGACATCACCCTCAACGCAGGAGACCGCTACTTCGTCCTGCTCGACCAGGCGGAGGGGGAGAGCCAGCACGGAGCCGTCGTGATCCCGCCAACGCTGCCAGGCGGCCCCGCCTTCGTGAAGTCCAGACACAGACCGCGCGCCTCCGCGACGATGCGCATCCTGGGCCGCCAGACCGACAATCCCCTTGCAGTGGATGCAGTCGAGATGATCCATCGCACCGATGCCATCGCGCACGGTCAACTCTCACCGCGCGCAAAGGCTCAAATGGCATTCTTCGAAGGCAAATCTCCCGACGATCCACACGCGCGGATCGAGAGTGCACAAGAGACGCAGCCTGGTCACCTACTCGGACGTTGAGAATGGAGGAGGCCCTGCTCCGGCCGGGTCGACCCGGAGTCGAGCGCCCAATCCGCCTTCACCTTTGAGACCGCATCTTCTTCAACTGCGCGATGGATAGGGGCGGATTGCGGCGGTGGAGCATGGCGTGACAGTTGGGGCAGACCGGTCTCAGATCGGCAACCGGATCGATTACGTAGCTACTCTGCGAGAGCGCCAGTGGCTTGAGGTGGTGGACGTGAATGAAGCGGGCACCAATCTCGCCGTACTGCGCTTCGAACGACATTCCGCAGACCGAGCATGAGTCGCCGTAGTGGGCAAGGCAAGCCTTCCGAGCCTTGTCACTTCGCTCGTAGGCGTTCACGCGCACGTACTTCCGAGCACCCTCGAAGTACTGCACACCAGCCGGCAGTTCGTCAGGAAAGAGACCCGGGCCACGTTTTCGGATCTTCTTCAGTTGCTTGGAGTACTCGCCAAGCCGATCCGCCGCTGTCTGAAGCTCCTCGGCGGTAAAGAGGCTTCGGAAACGCTCCTGCAGCACGATCGCTTCGACCGTGAAGCTCCGGGTATCCAGCCTCCAGGAGGGCATCCAAGCCCTTACGTTGCTCCTTGGTGCGGGGGCGCAACATCCGCTTGACCGTCGCGAGGCCACCATTGCGCCGCACAGCCTGGAGGAATCGTCGGCCCCAGTACCCTGTCTTGCGACCCGCTTCCTGGTAGCCCTGTTCCAGGGCCTTTGTGAGTTCATTCTCTAGCGACACCGCCGAACCCTCGCTCTAGCTGTTTCCGATCCGCCGGCTTTCTGTCTCGCCGCCGGGCGACCCCAGATCCGCAAGAAATTCCGACGCGGGAGTCACTCCAGATACCTGGAGTCGCTCGCGCGCCCTCGTGCACGCCACATAAAGCAGATGCCGCTCCGTATCGTAGATCTCTTCGAGGTCGGCTTCGTCGCCGACCTGCTCGATCCGCGACTGGAGCGGGATGACCTCGTCGTCGCAGGCCATGACGACGACCGCACGGAATTCGAGTCCCTTGGCGAGGTGCATGGTGCCCACCACGACTTCGCCACGTCCAGTAGATCGGCTCCCGTCGATCACTGCCGCGTCGAGGCCGGCAAGGCGTACGGCGGCCAGAGCGCGCTCGACTTCCGCCTCGGAACGCACGAAGACACCAATCTCGTGTGGAGCCATGCCCTCGCTGCGACGCTCGGCCAGCCACTCCGCAACGGCTGCTCCCTCTTCTTCGGCCGAGGGCAGGATGCGGACGTCCGGCTCCGGGCCGTTGAACGCCGAGACGGTCCCCTTCCGCGTCTCGGCGACTCCGTCGACGTCGGCGATCTCTGCCGGCAGCAGGCGGTCGGCGGCGCGACGGATCTGGTGGGAGGTGCGGTAGTTGACGCGCAGGGTCTGGGAGCGCCCGCGCACGTCGACGCCGAGGGCCCGCCAGGAGAAGGGAGCGCGAAAGATGCGCTGGCCGAGGTCCCCGGCGAAGAAGAGTGCATTGGGCCGATCGCCGCCGAGCGCGGCGAGGAAGCGGAGCTCGGCGACGGAGACGTCTTGCGCTTCGTCGAGGACGACGAAGTCGAAGGGCGGCCGCCCGCCGGCCGCCGCCTGCGCCATCGGCCCGACGAGGCGCTGGAAGAGCATCGGCAGGGTCACGAGCCCGTCAGCGGCGAGGCCCTCCCTCACCTTCTCGTAGATCCCCCACGGCACCTGGCGGTGCCGCTCCGCGAGCCGGGTCTTCCGGCCGAGGCGAGCAACGTCCCGGTAGTCCTCCCAGGTTCCGAGCTGCCAGGCGTCGACGACCTGGGCCCACTCGGTCCAGAGGAAGTGGGCACCGAACTTGTGGCCGGGCGTCTCCTGCGCCGCACGCTCGATCCGCCGGCGCACTTCCTCGTCGCTCGCGATCGTCGGCGCTCCGAAGTGGACCTCGTAGAGCCTCCGCCCCACGGCGCCCATCGATCGCACCTCGAGCCTCTCAGCGAGCCGCGGCTGGTTGCCAATCAGCCGCCGGATGCGATCGTTGAGTGCATAGGCAAGCGGATCCGAGAAAGTCGCCAGCAACACCCTTGCATCCGGACGCTCGCGCGCCAGGTGCACGGCTCGATGCAGGGCAACGATCGTCTTGCCGGTCCCCGCCGACCCAGCGACGCGCGCAGGCCCGTTGAAGTCACGCTCGACGATTTCGCGCTGTGTGGGATGGAGAAAGACGATCCACTTCTCCCACGGCGCCTCGAGCGCCCGCTCGAGCTCCTCGGCATCGGCGACGATGCGGAAGCGGCGCTGGGCGTCGGGGTGGGCGAACGGATCGGCGCCGACGGGCGCCTGCACGGGCCGCTTCGGGGTGCCGCCGGTGGCGAGCTCGAGTAGCGCCTCGGCGGCTTCGGCGGGGAGGTGGTCGGCGAGCTCTAACAGCGTCGCCTCAGTGGCTGCGGAGACTTCGCCGACCCACTCCTCGGGGACGCCGTAGGCGAGGAGCTCGTCTTTGGCGACGCCGGCGAAGAGCCGCTTCGCCGGCGCAACCTGCGGAGTCGCTGACGGCGCCGGAGCGATCTCCTCCTCTGCCGCCTCGACGTACTTCGGCACGACGACTTCGCGCACCCTCTCCCGCACGGTCTCGCGCATCTCGACGAGCTGGGCGGCGCCGGTGGCCGGGTGGCGCTCGAGCTTGCGCGATTCGCCCCAGCGGTAGGCGTCGTCGTGGTGGCCGACGTAGCAGAGCAGCAGGCTCCCCTCGCTGCGGTGAACGATGATCCGCAAGTCGGCGTTGACCCGCACCGACCAAAAATTCTTGTCCTTTGCCTTGTCGAGCTTGTGGAACTGCATGCCCGGCTTGGACGGATCGAGCTGCAGATCGAAGGCAGTTGTCTTGGCGGCCTTCTGCTCCTCGGCGGCCAGGCGACCGAGGCTCAATGTGAAGGTATCGGCGATTCGGAAGCCGAAGTCCTTCCCAACGTTGCTTCTCACGCGACGCTCTGAAGAATCACGGGAATAGCCCACCGAAACCGGCTCCGGTCTCGGGAGCTCAAGGGCCCACCACCACCTATCGGATTCGACAGCGCCGCCCCGGAATGATCTGGGGCGCCCCGCCGTCTTTCGCTTCGAGCACCCTCGCCTCCCGCCAAGCGTAGCCTCTCTCCGCGATCTCCCGCAGATCATCGACCCAGAGCATTTCGCGGCGGCCCTTCGAGTCGACGAAGTTCGCCCCGAGCGCATATCCGAATCCGTAGGTGTTGTAGAGCGCAACCGCACGGCTCGAGGCGCCCGGTGTCGTCGCCCGAAGGATCGCGTAGTAGGGCATCATCTTCACGGCATTCTCGCCCGCCTCCTCAGGGCTCAGATTCTCCCACCCGGCCGGGCGCTTCGTCGCGTAGAGCGTTCGCCCCACCTCCGACAGGTACCGGAAAGTGATCTCGTAGGCCTGCGCCGCAAGCGCCTCCCGCGACCAGCGAAGGACGACTCGCCAGTCCCGGCCCTTGCTCTTCTCGATTGCGGGTCCAGTCATGGGTACGTCGAACTGCTTCTCGACGATTCGGCTTCCGTCCTGGCCCCTCTCAATCTTGAAGTCCCGGGGCAGCTTCCAATTGGAAGGCTCGACGACGATTCGGAGCGCCGGCCGCCCCGGTTCGCCCAGCTCGATCCGTTCAGCCGGCAGGTCGCAGCCAAGCACTTCGAGACCCCTCCGCGCCCTCAGTAGATGGCGGTCGAGCTGGGCGCCGAGCTTCTTCCCTGGCACGGCATACGACTTCACCTCGGCAACACCGCGCAGAATCAAGCGACTCGCCTCGCCTGCCCCGCGCTCCTCTATGAGATGAAAGTCCGCACCTTTCGCGAGCCTACGCCCGCGCGCCGTTAGCGCGCGTACGGTGTCACCGGCGAAGAGTCTGGTGCCCCGCGCACTACATGCACGCTCAGCGATCTCACACACCGGACCGATGGCGAGCAGCTCGGCGAGTGCGCCCTGGAATCGACTGATCACCGATGCGTGGATAAACCGAATAGTCGCCTCGACATCGCCGTCACTCTGAAACTCACTGGCGCGCTCGCGCGGAATCTCGCCCGAGTCGCAGAACGGCCCTGCGGTTAGGAAGTGGCGCAGCAGCGACGCCCGGCCCTCGCGTGCAATGGCTCTTACCGAGCGACGGACGACAGCTCGGAAGACGGCCTCGGGATCGCCGGCATCTTCGAGCGCCGCATCCGATACGATCCCGCGCTCGATCGACTCCCAAACATCTTCGGCCAGCCGGGCCTCGAGGTCGCCGAGTCCGAGCCCTATCTCGGGTACGGGCAGACTAGGTGAATGAACCACGGCTTCCGGGTTCATTCCTCGTACCAAACGACCTGCAACGCATTTCCGTTGAGGAACTCTTCGACTTCGTCGCGGACCGCGCCTCTACTCGGCGGTTTCGGATAGATGATCCCTGCACAGACATTGACGCGCTCGCGGTCGAGGTAGGTGTCGACGTACTTGAAGACCTGCCGACAGTGGGCAGCCAGCAGTCTTCGGCGATTCGCCGGTCGGACTCGATCCCAGTTGGTCGACTTGATCTCGACGACGGTAACAAAGTCACCGGTTTGGTCAACGAAGATGTCGATGCGTCCTCGCCGCAGCGGGCCGGCGGCATCGCTTGGGATCCCGAGCGCGATGTTCCGCTCAATCCGCACGGGCTGCCGCTCGATCGTTCCAGCCCAGTCCTTCTGGACTCTCCGATGAAAGGCCTTGCCTCGCCGAAGCATCTCCGGCTCGGGCCTCCCTACCATCAATCAGTCTCGCCAGCTTGCGCTCGTGTTTGACTCCGCAAGCATTCCACCGCCTGCCTTATTGCCGACTCGGATGGCGAGTGCTCCCTCCACTCCGTCCAGAAATCCCTTGTCGCGCTGCTCGGCATGATCGAAGGAAGATCCATCTTGATTCGCGACGGCAAGAGAACCGCGTCCCCGAGAAGAAGCGCCTCCCCCGTATCAAGAAGGGGCAGAATGCTCGTGAGTCCAGCGAGAGAGTCGGGCATGAGTCGTTTAATCACCGACTGATCGGTCTCGTTCGTCAACCGAAGTGCCAGGAAGTTGTTGCACTGACTCAGAATCGTCTTACTCACGTCGGATGGCCGCTGACTCACGGCGACAAGTGAGAAGCCGTACTTGCGCCCTTCCTTCGCCACCCGCTCGAATGCGCCAAGCGCTTGGCGCTGGACAGCGTCTGCGTCTTCTCTCACAGGCAGATAAAGATGCGCCTCGTCGCACAACAAGGTTACCGGTGTTCGACTCTCTGGATCCATCCAGAACTGCACATCGTAGAGAAGGCGAGTCAGCGTCCCCGCCACCACCGGCAAGACATCTGCTGGGACCTCTGAGAAGTCGACAATCTTGATCCCCTGACCACCCTCTGCTGACAACAACTTCACAACCTGCTCCGCCAACCAGGAATAGGCGCCCGCGGTGCTAGGTGGCGCAAACATGAAGCCGTATCTCCGGTCATCGAGTTTTGTCTCAAGCCTCGAGATAAACCTCGTCAGCTTGTCTTCCCACTCCCCTTTTACAGGCTTGCCAGTCGACCCAACTCCCTTTGCGGTGTTGTCAAGTCGGAGTCGATCCATCAGCACTCCCATCGGGTACGGAATGGGGGAGTCGACCGTAAACGTCTTCGCGATGGCGGGCTTCTTCTCCGTCTTTAGGGTCTGCGCCTTCAGCTCGCGAACATGGAGCGTGAATCTCGAAGCCTGGTTTGGTGCATTCTGGTCGCTCCGATCGAGAATCATCGACAACATCTCGTCCCTGTTGAGCAACCAGTACGGAAGGAAGAGGACGTCGCCCGCGGTCGACTCCAGGTCGCCTGGGCCTGCTATTCGCAGTCGGGAGGCGAAACCTCCATCCGACTGATCCGCAAGCGGCGCATACTCCCCGTGCATATCTAGCACGATGATGTTTGGGTGGCTCAACTTGGCTGCTTGCTCGAGAATCAGGGCGACAGCGAAGCTCTTGCCCGAGCCCGTGCTCCCGAGGATGGCCGCGTGTCGTTGAAAGAACTTGTCTCCATTCACAACGGCGTCTGCCGTACGATCAACGACAAATGTGCCAAGCCTCAGGCGTTGATCAGCGTCAAGCTCCGAGCCAAGAATGCCCATGAAACGCTGAAGATTCGCAGCTTCGACGACGAAGCACTCTCTGTCGATTTGCGGAAAGCTGTCCGCCCCACGCTTGAAGGTATTCTTCTTTGCGCCATCTACCGTTCGAAAGGTGCCGATCAAAGCTCCACGGACCGTGTCCGAGGGGGCTGGCGTCACGTCGAGTTCCGCGCCGCCATTCTCCGGCGCCTCCGAGAGCTCGTCTCGCAAACTGCGTGTGACCCTCTCTACGATCGCGATCAAGTAGTCATGTTGAGTCGTACCACGTATGGCCAGAAGATTTCCGATCCCGAGCCGGGTGAGCAAGATTGAGTCCGAAACGTCAACGAGCACCCGGCTTGTATCAACAGCCGCGACCCTGCCGAGTAGGTCGACTTCCGAGAATTGCAGCGCAGCTCCCGCGTTGGTCATGGTTCAAGTACCTCCGAAACGAGACCCTCTAGATCCCAGAGCCGAAGCCCTGGAAAGAACAATTCTTGACCGCCCACGAGTGCACGCGTGCCCTCCTCGCCAGACTCCTCTCGGCAGTCGAGTGCCGTGACATTCGAATACTCACGAGCCAGCTCCTCGGCCTTCGTCGTCAGCGACATCGCCAGCATCACGGTCGGCTTGCCCCCCCGGATCGCCGGCTTCAGGTGTGTCTCAAGATGATCGTCGCTGAAGCCGTACCCGACAACTAGGAACCGACTCGCCCTATCGATGCAGTCATTCGCACGAGCGCGATGATGATCGAACGGGCTCTCGTAGCCATTTCTAAACTTGTTCTGTCCCGGAGTGATGATGAGCCTCGTTCCCTCCAGCAACTCGCCCGCGTAGCACACTGGAGTGTCGCCCCGGAGATACCAGTCCAGGCTCCCATGAGGCTTCAAGATCAGCGCTCGCCTTCGGTAGTTGAAGGAAGCCTTCCCTCCCTTCAGATTCACGCCCCGGCAGAAGTTGAGCCGGCTTTCCTTCTCGTCCAGAGTGGCGGCGAACCTTCCAGAGAACATCGTGTCGGCACCTAGACCCGCCTCCTCTACCGCGATTTCGATGAGGCGATCGTAGTTCGTCGTCACAATCGGCAAGCCGGTTGGTGGCTTTAGCAGGTGCGGCACTAGCCGCGTCAAGCGGAGCGTACGGCTACCGGCGAAGATGGCGCTGACTACCTCGCTCTCGCGTGCCGCGATTAAACGCCCCGTCTCGAACGCAATCTGCGCCTCGAGCTCAGCCGGTGGCGCGATCTTGAGCAACGCCGCCTCTAGGCCCTCCGCCTTGATGAGGGGCTCTGTCTTCCTCCAAGCGCCTGCTGCTTCGGCGCCGAGCCCCGGTCCGACTTGCGCGCGCAGGTGCTCTGCGAGCTCTTGCATGCTGGGGAGGCCTTCTGCGCACGAGAGGCCCGAACCGACGACAACTACCAGCCCATCTGTGAGGTGCTCTTGCAGTCGCGCCTTTAGGTCCGCCAGATCCATTTCTACGGCCCTAGACTCGGAACACCTTCATCACCTCATCCCCGAGGTGATTGATCACCTTCACCGCAATCCGCCCGGACTCCGGCTTGTCAAAGGGGCGAGACGTATCACTGTTGAGCGTCTCCCACGCCTCGTGGTCGATCTCGGCCTTGAGAGTTGTCTTGAGCGCCTTGTAGGGATCGTTCGCGCCGAGGAAGTAGGCGTGGCGGACGAAGAAGCTCTCTTCGTTGTAGTCGGTGTCGATGAACCAGCAGGCGATGCCATCGGCGCCGTCGCTGCGGACTTCGCCGGTGCTGGGGTCGAAGACGTCGACGCCCTTGACCTTGACCTGGATCTGACCTTCCGGCGCGTCTAGAACTTCGATGTCGGGCTCGCCGAAGATGACGAAGAGATTGCCCTTGCCGGTGGCTTTGAGGTCCTCGGCCATGTGGAGATCGGCGTTCATGCGAGCCTTGAGCACCGGGATACGGCCGATCTTGCCGAAGTCGCTAGCGTGAACGTCGTAGTTGAAGGCGCAAGCGATCAGGACGTCGAAGCCGGCGTCGGCGCACTCGCGGGCGGCCTCGACGAGATCGGGGCGCGAGACAGTGCCAAACTCCGGGCCAATGAAGACTCCCGCCCGGCGCTCCTTGCTCCCCTCGAGGTAGTGCCCTTCCGCGCAGACGTAGCGGCCAGGCCAGGGCACGAGCGACGTGAAGTTGATCCGGTCCTCCCTGTGTGCCTGCTGCACGCCGGCGGCGCGGAGGTTCTCGAGGATCATCGACGGGAAGTCTTGCTTCGCGCCATATCCGAGCTTCTTCTCGGCGACGTCGATCAGCTCGTCGTTCTCGTCGACGCCGAGCATCCGATGCGGCGAGAGGCTCTCGACCGTGAACGGTCCGGCGACGCGCACCTTCGACTTGTCCTCGTACGGCTTGTCGTAGAGGTACTCGTACTCCGCCTTGGCCGCGATCGAAGCGTCGATCTCTCGCTGCCGCGCGATTCTCAGCTCCCACCAATTCGCGTGCAGCCGTCTTGCCTTAGCCGGCCACTTCGCCCCCGCTTCGCGCGGGACCTCCCACTCCTCCCACTTCTTGCCGAGCGTGGAGTTGATCTCCAAAAGCAAAGACTCCATCGGAGCGAGGAATCTCTCCCAGATGATGTCGATCTCTGAGTCGTTAGCAATAGTCTTGAGCGTTACGTGCGGTGCTCGCTCATAGACGAGACCGAGTCGGACGTCTCCACGAACTGGCGAGGTCGCCCGCTCCGTCCGGCGGAGCTCTGCTTCCTTGACCTGACCTTGTCTACTGTCTGCTAGTAAGTAGTACTGAAAGCGTGCTCCCATGACTAGAGCGCGCGCTAAAGCCAGGGCGACTCTCGACGTGTCGATCGTAATCCAGCGCCTGCCCCATTGTTCACATGCAAAGGCTGTAGTGCCCGAACCACACGTGGGGTCGAGGACGAGATCGCCAGGGTCCGTCGCCATCAGCATGCAACGCTGGATCACCTTTGTGCTTGTCTCGACAACGTATCTCATGTCGCTCGGAGCCGATGTATCGCTCCACAGATTCGAGAGGGGGGTCACTGGATAGTCGGAGAACTTGAGAAGGTAGCGAAGCGTCTCACCTTCAGCGTAAGGGAAGAGGCGTTCGGCGAATGCTAGGCGGTTCATCCCTTCGCGGGGAGACTTCCAAGAGCGACCCGGAGCCGGGCGGTATTCCTTGCCGCGAAAATTAAACGGATAGATGCCGGTTGCGAATGGGCCAGTCGGATAGAGGCTTATGAGTTGGGCTATGTCAGTCTCGGGCGGAAGCTCAGCATGCCTCTCGATCTCAGCACGAGACATCCGACGCGCGCCACCCGCTTCGAGAGCAATGTTCCAGTGAGCATCGCCTTCGATGTCCATGGTCTGGAACAGTGGCCGATACTTCACTTTCGTCTTGTCGCGCGCATACCAAAGTAGGTAGTCGCAAATGCCCTCAAGAAGCCTTCCTCCCAGGGGCATGGTCTTCTTTCGAAAGGAAATGGATTCGACAAAGGAGTCAGAGCCGAACACCTCGTCTAGGAGATCTCTTACTCGGTGAACATTCTCAGACCCAATCTGGACGAAGATGGAGCCGGAGTCTGTGAGGAGGTCGCGGGCGACAGTGAGGCGGTCGCGGAGGTAGGTGAGGTAGCTGTGGATGCCGTCGCGCCAGGTGTCGCGGAAGGCCTTCACCTGCTCCGGCTCGCGCGTGATGTGCAAGGCGTCGCCGTCCTTCACGTCGCGGCTAGTGGTCGACCACTGGAAGTTCGAGTTGAACTTGATCCCGTACGGCGGGTCGATGTAGATGCACTGCACCTGCCCGCGCAGCCCCTCGCGCTCGGCGAGCGACGCCATCACCTGCAGGCTGTCGCCCAGGATCATCCGGTTCGTCCAGTTCGCGTCGTGCTGGTAGAACTCCGTCTTCAGGCTCGGGTCCGCGATGCCGTTGAAGTCCGCAAAGAGATCCACCTGAGCGCCCGGCTGCTCCGACGCCGCCTTCTGGCTGCGGCGCATCAGGTCGTCGATCAGCACCTTCGGGTGAACCTTCTCCTGGATGAAGAGCGGCGGCGCCGGCACCACCAGGTCCGACCAGTCCTTCTCGTCTTTGCCGCGCCAGACGAGCTGCGGGTCGAGGTCGCGGTTGCGGCGCTCCTTCTCCTCCTCGAGGCCCGCGCTCTGCCGCGGATAGCGCACCTCCTTCGGGTTCGCCATCTCCTCGGCCAGCATCGCCTGGTACTCCGCCGTCGGGATGTTCAGGCGCGAGGCCTCGTCGTGCTTCAGGGCCTCGACCTGCTTCGGGGACTTCTTTCTTCGTGCCATGGTCTCCGCTCTACTCGCTCCGCCGTCTACGCCTGCGATCCGTTACTCGCGACGTCCCGTGCCAGTTCGTCAGGAAGATCCTCGCCCTCGTCCGCTGAAGCCGGCTGCTCGTTGATGGCGTGGCCGGTTGCCGAGGCAATCCGGTCAAGCAGTGCCGCTCGGCGTGCCGCCATGAACCCGTCGAAGTCGTCCGCCCGCAACTGCGCAACAGGAATGCAGTGGGACTCCAGGTATTGGTCCAGAACCTCGGCCTGGATCGGGGGGTCCGCCGGCTTATTCACCGATGCCTTCCTGCCCGCCTCGAGCTTGGCCAGATAGTCAGAAGGGGCAACGCCGCCGATGATCCGGTTCGTGCGATAGCTCAGCGGCGTCTTGTTGACGACCGTGTCATAAACCTTCAAGTCGATCTTCTGCGACTTGCACCAGGCCTCCGGGAAGATGTGGTGGATGTCGACGGCCTCGTCGAAGAAGACCGTCGCGTCGAACTCTTGGCCGCTCCGAAAGTCCTTGGCACCTTCGAGCATCAGGAGCGCATGGATCCCCTTGTAGGCGGCTGAAAGGCGCGTGCGGAGCGAGGAAAGGCGCTCGGCTCTGAATACGCCCTCGCGAACCGTGGTCGGCTCCGGGCCCCCGTCGAGCCACGCCGGCACCTCCACGATGTCCTTGGCGAAGCGGCTTTCGACCGCGGAGCCGTAAAGCTCACCGAAGATTCCGCACCAGTACCAACGCTCGATCTTCGCCATGTGAGCCGTGTGATCGGCCTTGGCACCGATCTCGGCGAAGATAGCCGCAAGAGGAACAAGCTGCGTCTGATACGGCAGATCGAGGACTCGATAGATCCTGTGCTGGCGAAGGAATTTGACCACCCTCTCGAACCCGGCCTCGACCTGCTCGCGATACTTGAGATATGCCTCGAGCGGGAGGTCGAGCAGCGACTGACGCGTCGCCCGGACGGCCGGCAGATCACTCTCCTTCACCCCGGCGGCCACGCGTTCCGCGCGCACGGCTTTCGAGTGGAGGAGAGCAATCGCCTGCAGGAAATCAGTGCCGGCGATCTTCTCCAGCACACCGGCTTTCTGATCCGCTGCACGGCCAAACGAGGCCAGTCGGTCTTGAATTCCTGGCTTACCCTTCGTGCCCAGCCAATCGTCGCGGAGTCGGTGACCACGAGCCGCGTACATCGCTGTGAGTAGTTCGAACGCATCAAGCGGCTTGCCGCCTGTGTTGACTTTCTCGAAGACCAGGCAGACCGCCTCGTGGGAGGTGTCCTCTCCCAACGAGATAACCGGAACAAGATAGCTCTTGAACTTCTGCAGAACCTCGTTCTTGAATTGCTTGAATACGTCTCGTTTCTCGATCTCGCCCCTGGCGATCCAGTAATCCCCAAAGCCGTCTTGCCATGCGTCCCAGTCGAAGACCCTGTTCAGCGGAAACATGAGGTGCTCGAACTCAAGCTCCGAGGTCGAGAGGTCCAAGACAATGTCCTTGTCGAAATTCGTCTTGACTCGCCGGTCCTCAGGGACTAGGAATACCGCCTCCTCCCGCTCGGCAGAGAGTGCTTTGACAATGTCCACATAGAACCACCGCCGGACTTGCTTGTTCTTTGGGGTGATGGTCCGTACTACCTGCTGGCGCATACACGCCTGATAGAGCGACGTCATGCGCTGTTGCCCGTCGAGTAGCAGAGCTGCCGGCGTCGTCTTCTCGGCTTCTTCGAACGCGCCCTCGATCGGACGGCGGGCGAAAAGGTCATCGCCTTCTGACTTCGTCTTGAGCGTCATGAGCGCGCCGATCGGGAAGGCCCGCGCAACGGATGTGATCAGGCTGAGGATTCTGTCCTCCGCCCAGACCCAGCTCCTCTGAAAATCCGGCAGCTGGAGCTTGCCCCTGGCGCAGTCCGAGAGCAGTTCCTCGAGACCGACCGGATTGGTAGTAAATGCGGTGGTCGCCATTCTCTTCATCCCCTCCCTCGCGTCACCGGGCCTCACCGATGGCCAGCTCGATCTTCGCTCCAACCTCCTTCGCGAGCTTCCCCTCGAATTCGGATTCGATCTGCCAGACATCCTTGAGCCTCGATGAAGTCCCAACGGCCGTGTGTACCCAAGTGGTTGACCGCCGGAACCCAATAGGTCTTCATCGTCGCCTTCTTCTCCTTTGCGTCCTCGCCGCGATAGCCCTTGATCTCGACCACGAGGTTCAAGAGATCGTCGTCCCCACGACCGTCGTCGACCCTCACGATGAAATCCGGCAGGTAGCGCCTTTTCTGCGAGCCCATGACGTAGGGCACCTCGAAGCCGAGGCCTTGATTCTTGACGTACGCACGGACCCGCGGGTGCGACTCGACAACACGGCAGAGTTCCACTTCCCAATCAAAATCGCAGATCGCCCAGTTGACATGGCAACGCCTGGGATCAGTCTTCCACCGCGTCTTCTTCGACGTCGTGAAGTTCACGTGGATCGACGAGCCCTCCGGGTTGTAGGGGTCGAGCACCGCCTCGATCGGCCGGCTGCCGACGAACTGCTGGACGATGCCGCGCTGGATCCGCTCGCACGCCATGTCCGCCAGCTCCTGATAGAGCAGCTGGGCCGGGTACGTGCCCCCCTTGCAGACCAGGTGATGGTCGAGCCACTCGCGCGCCACCCGCTTGAGCTGGCCGAACAGATGGAGCTTCGGCTGACCGCCCGGGTCGCGCCACCTCGTCGTCAGCAGGCGCTGCGTCAGGTGGAAGAGGACCGTCGACTGCCGCACCTCGCCCAGGTGCTTCACGGTGAGATTGACGCCCTCGCCAACGATCCCCTCGCTGCGCGTGACGGTCGCGCCGACGGTCTCGGGCGTCAGGACCAGCGTCGAGTCGTCGTCGAAGCTCGCCGAGAGGCGCTCCTCGGGAAGCTCGACCCGGTAGCCCTCGACCCGCGGGAAGCGGATCTCGCACGCGTCGCGCTCGGGGGTCTGGGCGCGCACCCGGATCGTGTCGCTCGGCGGCTGCGGCGGCGCGACGACCGGCTTCGCCGTGAAATCGAACGGGATGCCGAGGACGTCCGCATACTCGACGTTGAACAAGCCCTTCTCGTTGAGCTCGTAGGACTGACGGCGCAGCGCGCGACCGATCACCTGCTCACAGAGGAGCTGCGTGCCGAAAGCACGCACGCCGAGGACATGCGTGACCGTGTTGGCGTCCCAGCCTTCGGTGAGCATCGAGACCGAAACCACGCAGCGGACCCCCTCGCCGAGTCGGTCCTTCTTCCCCACGGTGTTCATGACCTCGCGGAGGAGATCCTGGTCGGTCAGCTTCTCGGCCGCGGCGCGGTCGCCGGTGCGTTCGACGATCTCGCGCCGGAAGCGTTCGACCTCGTCCGCCGCGGCATCGCGGAACTGGGGATCGAGCGCCTCGCCCGAATCCAGCTGCTCACTGTCGATCAGGAGCGTGCGGGGGCGCGCCAGGGGATTCCCGTGCTCGTCGTAGTTCCTTAACAGGTTGAGCTTCCCGAGCCAGGGCGGAGGGGTCACGCCGTCCTCCCCTTCCTCGTACTCGAAGCCGGAGATGTAGTCGTAGACCAGCTTCGAGGTCGCCGTGTTGTTGCACACGACGATGAAGCAGGGCGGCACGTCGATCCCCGCCTTCTGCCAGAGGTCGAAGGTCTTCTCGTAGTGCCCGTAGAGCGCATCCAACGCCGTCTCAAGCTGGGTGGGGAGGCTCAGCGGGTCGAGCTTGGCGCCCTTGCCCCGCCCCTTCTTCGGCATCTTCGAGCGGATGTGCTCCCAGAGCTCGCGGAACTTCGGCATGTCGCCGCCCGGGATGTTGTCGGCGACCGGCACGCGGGGCAGCTTCACGATGCCGCACTCGATCGCGTCCATGAGCGAGAAATCGCTCATCGTCCAGGGGAAGAGAACGCCCTCGGGGTAGCCCGAGCCGCGTAGGAAGAAGGGCGTAGCCGAGAGATCGACGATGCGGCTCAAGCCCAGCTTGCGTTGCACCGCCTCGAGCCCGGAGATCCAGAGCCGGGCCGCCTCGCGGTTCTTCTCGGCCTCCTTGCGGTCGTCGCCCTTGAGCTTGCCCTCCTCCGACTCCTCCTCCGGCTTCTCCCGGTAGCAATGATGCGCCTCGTCGTTCAGGACGAGGACGTTCTTCATCCCCATCAGTTCCGGCATCACCCGCTGCAGCATCTGCCCTTCGGTCTCGATCGACTGAACTGGCGATCCGGTTCTTCCCTGGAGCAACGCGCGGCCGGCCTTCGAGATCTGCAGCGTCTCGCGCTGCTTGAGCGCGTGGAAGTTGGTGATGACGATCTTGGCGCGCTCGAGGTCGCGCAGCATGTCGGTCGGCACAAGCTCGCGGCTCTGGTAGTAGCTGTCGGGATCGTTCGGCTGGAGGACCCGCAGCCGGTCCTTGATCGTGATGCCCGGCGTCACGACCAGGAAGCCTCTCGTGTAGCGCTTGCTCCCTTCCCGACGCACCGAGTTGATCGTCTGCCAGGCGATGACCATCGCCATCACGGTGGTCTTGCCGGCGCCCGTGGCGAGCTTGAGGGCGAGCCGCGGCAGCCCGGGGTTGGAGAGCGCGTTCGCCCCATCGAGATGCTCGAGGAACTTCTTGCCGCCGGCGAGGCCGGGCGCCACCTCGGTGAGCCAGATCAGCGTCTCGACCGCTTCGACCTGGCAGAAGAAAGGCCGGAAATAGCTGAAGCGGTGATGGCGCCAGTGCTGGAGCAGGCGCTGGGTCTCGGGCGTCACACCCCAGTCGCTCGGGTTCGGCAGGTCGCGCCACGCGTCGATGTGGGCGCGCAGCTCGTTGATGATCGACGTCGGGTCGAACTGCTGCTTCTCCGACGACAGGCCCTTGCCCTCGTCGTAGACCATCTCGGCCTGCTGTGCCTTCGCCTTCTGCTTCTTCGGCTTCGGGATCGGGGTGATGAACTCGGCACGCCGGCGCTTGTCGATGGTCTTGCCTGTCGGCTGTCCCGACGCGTCGAGCTCCCAATGCTGCTGGGGGTAGTCGTAGGGCGAGTTCAGAATCGGGTGCTCGAAGAAGTCCAAGCTCATGGAGTCTTCCCCAGCACCCTCGTGAAGTAGTCGTCCAATCTCATGAAACCTCGCTCATGCCACCTGGCCCACTGGGACAACCAGTAGATTCTCGATCTTGACAGGCCCTTCACCATCCATCCGATATCCGCAGAGGAATCCGCCTCGCGCCACGGAGTAGTCCAGACAGACGACGTTCTCGGCCAGCGGCGCCGGCTCCGGGTCGTCGAGCCAGTAGTGGCCGAAGAAGACGGGCGGCCGTGGATGTCACCGATCAGGTCGTACACGATCGGCGCTATCCGGCGAGCCCCTTCTCGCCCGACGAACGAGCCCCCTCCATCCACCCGATCGCCGCCTCCCGTTGATCGAACATCGGATTGCCGCTCCACCCCTGGTCGCGCAACCGCTCCAGCGCCTCGTCGAAGGAGGCGCGCCACCGCCTCCCCAGGCACGCCGCGAGGATCGTCGCGGTGCGTTCGATGCCGGCGCGGCAATGGGTGTAGAGGCGGTGCTTGCGGGAGGCGAGGGTCCGCTGGATGAAGGCGTGGGCGTCGTCGAAGTGCTCGCGGGTCGGGGCGGTGACGTCCTCGATGCGGACGTTGTGGCGCACCAGGCCGTGGCGCTCGATGGCGGCGACCGCGTCCTCGCCGTGGCGGCCGAGGCGGGACCACTCGCTCGGCTGACGGAGGTCGAGGACGTGGGTGATGCCGAGCTCCACGAGCTCGAGGACGTCGGCCTCGGAGAGCGGATTGCGGCCGACCCGGATGCGGTCCGCGACCGGCCAGGTGGCGAAGCGTGGCAGGAAGGGCGAGGCATAGATCGCCTCGTGGCGGGCCCGCACCCGCCGCAGCTCCCGCTCGTCCAGGTCGATTCCGTTGGCGTTCACTCCCCGCTCACCCCCGCACCCGTTTCCGTGGACGGCCCGGACCCCGCCGCGCCCCGCTCGCTGCGCGGCCCGCCGGCCATCCCCCCGAGCCGGGCCTCGTGGCCGAGCCCGGGCCGGGGCCCCGCCGTCTTCCTCCTGCCTCGTGACACATCGACCTCCCGCAGAGCTCCCAATCTACCCCGACCGGAGCGGACGAGCTCCGGCCCTCCATCTAGTTACGTGGCGCCGCGGGCCCGAAGTGTGACATCCGCCGCCGAGAAATTTTCGCTTCGTCGGGCGCTACAGAGAACTTCTATCGCACATCGCTGACAGATACTGACAGTCGGCGGACAACCGATGTGGAACGTTCGACCGTCGCGGGCGGCGGCTTTTTGGCAGACTCGGGAGCCGAGGAGAACCGACATGAGTCGAACCCGCCGCCTGCGTCGCGTCGCGAGGGGACTGCTGCTGCCCTTCGTCGGGCTGGTCGTTCTGGCCTGCCCCGGGCCGCCGATGCCCGGGCCGACGCCGCCGCCGCCGGGGCCGACGCCGGCGCCGGAGTGCATCGGGGGCTCGGTGTGCGACACCGGGAATCCCTGCTTCGCCGGGCGGGTGCTCTGCGACGTGGCCGGGGTGGCGCACTGCCTGGCGGTCACGCGGAGCGCCGGCTGCCCGGCGCCGACTCCGTCCACCTGCATCGCGGGAGCGGTGTGCGACACCGGCGATCCCTGCACCGACGGGCGCATCCGGTGCGATCTCGCCGGGCGCAGCCAATGCTTCGTGGTCCGCAGGACGCCCGACTGCCCGGCGCCGCCGCCTTCCACCTGCATTGCGGGGTCGGTGTGCGACACCGGCGATCCCTGCTCCGACGGACGCGTGACCTGCGACGTGGCCGGGATCGCGCACTGCCTGGCCGTCGACCGGCTGACCGCCGCCGGGTGCACCCCGCCCACCCCCGGCGCCTGCGTCGCCGGCGCGGTGTGCGACACCGGCGATCCCTGCACGGTGGGCAACATCCGCTGCGACGCCGCGGGGCGCGGCCACTGCCTCGTCGTGCGGCGCGAGCCCGACTGCCCGGCGCGGCCGCCCAGCACCTGCGTGGCGGGATCCGTCTGCGACCTGGGAGACCCCTGCTACGTCGGCCACGTCGCCTGCGACGCCGACGGGCGATCCCACTGCATGGCCGACGAGCGCTCCCCCGGCTGCCCGGCCGAGGCGCCCTCGAGCTGCATCGGCGGAGCGCTCTGCGACACAGGCAACCCCTGCACCGTCGGCCACGTCACCTGCGACCTCCAGGGGCGCGCCCACTGCCTGGCCGTCGAGGCTCTCGCCCGGCTGCGGCTGAGCGGCGGCGGGGCTCCGCGCCGCTCAGCCCGCCCGCGCGAGCCATCTCGGGCGGCCGGGGAGCGCGCGGGACGAACCGGGCCTGCGGTGACGCGGGTGTGGTGCGGGATTCCCTTGCGCCGCCCGCCGCGCGGGACTACTTTCGATCCCAACTCAGATTCACCAGCACGGCGTTCGGAGGGCAGACCATGCGCATGCGACTCCGGGAGTTGGCGTGGTTCCTGGCGGCGACGCTCGCCGCCGTAGGGCCGGCGAGGGGGCTCGACAATCTTCTGCCGAACGGCGACTTCGATGGCGGCGCCGGGACCTCCGGCTGGGAGGCGCTGAGCAGCGAGATGAACCTGGTGGGCGTCCTCGGCGGCGACGCCACCAACTGTTCGGGCTCCAACGCGATGCGGATCCAGAACCTGGGCACCAGCGACGGCCACGTCACGCTCACCCAGAGCTGCGCCACCAGCGTCGCTCTGGACACGGCCTACCACGCCTGGGCCGAGGTCGACTTCGGCAGCTCGACCAACGCCAGCGTGGCGCTCGACATCGACTACTTCGCGAGCACCGACTGCACGGGCACGCCGCTCGCCCACTACCCCGCAGCGCAATATCCCACCGGTATCTCCGGGTGGACCATCATCGAGACCGCCGCCGACGCGGCTCCTTCCACCACCCAATCCGTGGCCGTGCGGATCCGCTTCATCAAGGACTACGCCGCGAACGCCGAGGAGGACGTCTCCGTCGACCGGGTTCGGCTGGCGCCGGAAGGGTACGTCTACGCCGAGGACTTCGAGATCGGCTCGATCTGCCGCTGGAACGCCGCCAACAACTGACCCGCAAAGCAGCCGGGGACAGCATACGGATTTTCGGTAACAACTCTGCCAGACGCGCAGGCGCGGCGCCTCCCGGCCGCACCGGGATACCGGCCATGCTTCCAGAGAGGAAAGGCGGACTCGGCGTCCTGCGCTTTGTCGACTCGCGGCGCCGAAAGCTCGGCGCCATTCACGGGGCTGAGCAGAATCAGCGCTCAGAAACCTGCATGCGACCTCGGGAAGTGTTACCAAAAATCCGTATGCTGTCCCCGTAGCTAGTTGGAGCTCCAGTCGGACCAGGCGAAGATCTGGCCGAGCTCGAATCCGTCGGCGAAGAGGGCACCGTAGACCACCTGCACGATGCCCGAGTCCGCGCTCCCCTTCCGCGGCACGCCGACCGCGAGATCCCCCCAGCCGTCGCCGTCGAAATCGCCGATCGCCAGCACCGAGCCGAAGTAATCGTAGTCGTAGCGTGGGTAGCTCTCCCAACCCTCGTACGGCGTCACGAACTGCGACGCCGGATCGGCACCGAATCCGCCGACCTTGCCGAAGACCAGCCCGACGTCCCCGGAGTTGATCTCGTCGATGTTTCGCCAAGGGCAGCCGATCGCCAGGTCCGCCGGGCTCGTGAGGTCGCGGTCGAGGCGGCCGGCCGCGAGCGCCCGGCCGAAGTGGTTGTTGGCGGAGGGGCCCTCGCCGAGCAACGACTGCGAGAGGTACGAGCCGGTCGCCGGCAGCAGTCCGGCGGCACTGCCGTACGCCACCATCACCTTGCCGACGCCCGCCATGCCGGAGAGGAACTGCCCGGGGGCGCCGATCGCCAGGTCGGTCCAGCAACTCGTCGGATGGAAGGCGCAGTAGAAGGGGGACTGGTTGAAATCCCCCGCCACCAGCGAATGGCCGAACTGCTCGCCCCCCTCGACGTTGCTGGCCGGAAAGTCGCCGTCGTCGAGAACCTGCGGTCCGCCGATCACCAGACCGGAGGCCGACCCGGAGTAGACCTCGACCGCGCCGGCGTCCGCGTGTCCCGAGACCGTGCGAAACGGCATGCCGACCGCCAGGTCGGCGTATCCGTCGTGGTCGAAGTCGCCGGCCGCCAGCGCGAAGCCGAACTGCTCGCCGGCCGCCTCGGTGGGCGACGAGAAACCGAAGGCGTCGTCGGTGCGCAGCCAGACCGAGGCACTGCCGCGCAGGACGAAGACACGGCCAGCAAGCGCGTGCGGGCCGACCTGCTCGAGCGGAACCCCGACCGCCAGGTCGTCGCGCCCGTCGTTGTCGAAATCGCCGACGGCGAGTCGTTCACCGAACGACTCGTACTCGGCGGCAGACGCTCCGGGGATGTCGTCCTCCGAGATGCCGACCCGCAGCGTCCAGGTGCCGGAGGCGTAGTCCCAGATCGTCAGGTAGCCGGCGAAGTCGGCCGACCCGACGCCGGCGCAGGGCGAGCCGACCGCCAGCTCGTCGCGGTCGTCGCCGTCGAAGTCACCCGCGGCGAGCGCCGCGCCGGTGCAGAAGGGTCCGACGTTGCCGAACCCGTGGGGACCCGATGCGGAGAGCGTGCGCGACGTCGAGCCCCAGTAGACCCAGAAGGCCCCTGCATCGACGATCGTGGCGCTGTCCCACCCCCCGGCCCCGACCGCGAGGTCGAGGATGCCGTCGCCGTTGAAGTCGCCGATGGCCAACGCCTCGCCGAAAGCGGCATTCGCCTGCCCGCCGGGAACCGCCAGCATGCGGTTGCCGACCCCCCAGACCTGGGCGGAGAGCGCTACCGGGAACATCGAGGCGAAGAAGATCAAGAAAGCGACGCGGTGCAACCACCGTTCGCGAGTTGTCATGGAGAGACCTCCGAGGTCCAATCTCGGGAGGGCCGACTGGGGCGTTGCGCCCGCGCCTTCGCCAAGCGGACGCGAGTCAGGCGGCCTCACCCTGGGCGTGACCTGCTGCATCTCGCGCGATGCTCAGCGAACCGTAGTGGTGCCGCGCCACCTTTTCGGGTGGGGATCGACGGAGCGCGAACGCTCACTGTTCGCACCCGCTCCGATCGCCTCGCGACTTCCCGAGGGAGACCGCCGACGCCAGAATCCGCCTGAGTGCGGATCGGCCTCTTGGCCGGCGCGGGTTCGGATGAGACAATCGCCGGACTTTTTTCGGACCGGGAGCGGCCGGAGGTGACGCATGCGTCGTGGATGGAGCAGACGGTCGTCGGTGGCAGGCGGGGGCCGGACGTGGAGGATTGATCCGCAAGGGCGCGCCCACGGCAGAGCGCAGCGCCGCGCCGGCACGCTGGCGCTCGCCGTCCTCGCCCTGGCGCTTGGCGCCGCCGCGCCCTCTCCGGCCGAGATCTACGCCACCGGCAACGCCGCGGTGCTGGTCTTCGGCGACGGAGCCGACGGCGACACGGCGCCCTACCACGTCATCAGCGGCGCCAACACCGACCTCGCCGGTGCCTCGAGCCTGGCGCTCGACCTGATCCACCGCGAGCTGTTCGTCTCCTCCTGGTACGGACGGATCATGGTCTTCGACCTCGACGACGACGGCGACGTCGCGCCGAAGCGGGAGATCACCGGTTCGAACACCGGCTTCGGCCAGTCGGCCGGGATGGCGATCGACCCGGTGAACGACCTGCTCTACGTCGCCGACCTCACCAACGACCGCGTCGCCGTCTTCGCGCGCGACGCCGACGGCGACGTGGCGCCGATCCGCACCATCGAGGGGAGCAACACGACGCTCGATAGCCCGATCGAAGCTCTTCCTCGACCTCGTGCACGGCGAGCTCTTCGTCTCCACCCTCGGCTTCACCACCACCGAGAAGACGGTGACCGTCTTCGATCTCGCCCAAACCGGCAGCGCAGGGATCAACGACGTGGCGCCGAAGCGCCGGCTGATCGGCGCCTCGACCCTGCTCGGCAGCCCGCGCGGCATGGCGATCGAGCTCTCGCCGCGGACGGGCTCATCGTCTCCGACCGCAATGGCGCGATCCGCTTCTACGCCCGCGACGCCGCCAACGACACGGCGCCCGTCAAGAACATCACGGGAGCCTCGACGAATGTCTACGCGCCCTACGACCTGGTGCTGCGCCGCAGCGACGAGATCCTCGTCGGAAACGACGGCAGCCCCGATTCGACGGTCGTCGGCCACGCCCTGACCGCCAGCGGCGACGCCACGCCGGTCCGCGTGCTCGCCGGCGACAGCACCCTGCTCGAGTACTCGAACGGCATCGCCACAGACCGCGCCAAGTACTGCTCCGAGGGCAACGCCGTCGACGGCTGCCTGTTCCGCGACAACTTCGAGAGCGCCGGCGTCTGCTACTGGTCGAGCGTCACCGGCGGACCCGCTTGCTTCTGAGGAAGTTCGCCCAGGGGGACAGCATACGGATTTTCGGTAACAACTTCGCCAGGCGTGCGGACGCGGGGTCTTCCGGGAGCGCCGGGGCCGAGCGGGCGCCCCAACTGCGACTCGAGGCGCCGTAGGAAGTCGGCTCCACCGATCGGGCGGCCGGTCGTCGTACGCCGGCGGATCGCTTCGCGCTCGCCGGCGTCCGCGTCGGCGCGGAGCCACGCCGCGGGCGCGCCGCAGCGCCGCTCGATCGCGCGACGGTCGGAGAGAGGGCTGTCGCGTCCGGCGAGGAGTGCCGCGGCGTTCGAATGCGGCCACTCTCCGGGCCGCGCCACGAGCCCGGCGCGCACCGGATTGAAGAGCACGTAGCGCACCGCGGACCGCAGGCAGGCATCGTCGAGCGGCGCGGACCAGAAGCGCGCCTGCCAGAGATGCCCGGTCCACCCTTCCCGCCGGTTGATCCGGGCGGCGTAGCGGCGATGGGCCTCGCCGAGCGCGCGCGCCAGGCCCGACGCCTCCGCGGGCACGGCCACGAGGTGGACGTGGTTCGGCATCAGGCAGTAGGCCCAGACCTCGACGGCGCAGCGGTCGACCTCGTCGCGGAGCAGGTCGAGGTAGAGGCGAGGGTCGTCTGGCGCGAGGAAGACCGGCAGGCGCCGGGCCCCTCGCTGGGTCACATGGTGGGGCGTGCCGGGCACGACGATGCGCGGGATGCGGGCCATACTTCAAGAGACGGATTTCGGGCCCGGCGTTCTGCGCTCCCGCGACCCGGGGATCGAGAAGCTCGCCGCCGTTGGCGGGGTCGCCCAGGATTTCGGCGCCCCGGCGGCCTGCTCGTGGGGCCGGAGTTGTTACCGAAAATCCGTATGCTGTCCCCATACCCATTCGGGTGGGTCGTGTACACTCGGGGCACAACACCGATCCAGTCGGGGTGGCGAGAGCGCGGCGCAAGCTCGCCGCGGCTTCGCTTTCGACTTTGGAGGCGAAACCGTGCGTCGATCTTCGGCCTGCTCGCATTCCTCGACGAAGTCCACCGCTATCTCGCCGCCGGCTCTCCTTTTGATTGCGGCGGCGCTTGCCCTCCCGCTGCCGAGTGCGGCCGCGGCAACCGTCACCACCTCGTGCATCCCCTGCCGGCACATCGCGCGCAAGATGAACGAAGCGGAAGCCCAACAGGAGAAGGCGCGCCAGGAGATCCGCGGACCCGAGGAACGCCGCAAGATCGCGGAGGCCGCCCTGGAAGAGGCCCTCGGTCGAGTGCGGGATGCCCATGACAAGATCGATAGCCTCACCTGGGACGAGGAACGCCAACGCTACAAGACGAAGCTCGACGCCAGGACCCAGAAGGAGATCGACAGGCAGAATTGGGCCCGGCGGGAGGCGCTCCACGACGAGTCCATGTACCGCAAGCAGGTCGAGTCCCTCGACGCGCAGCTCAAGCCCCTGCGCGAGCTCGTGGAGCGGCTTCGACTCCAGGAGTCGTCGCTCCGCATCGACCTCGCGGCCTGCGAGAAGCGGTACTGCCCGCCGACCGGACCGCGCAGCACGACGTACCTCCCGCGGCGCTCCGACGCCGAGCCGGGCGGCCTGGGCAGCGGCATCGCCCAGATCCGGAACGCCAAGACCGATTGTCCGTCCTGTCAGCCGATCGTCGTGCGGATCAACAGCTCGATCGGCACGCTCGAAGGAATCTACGAGAAGCTGGCGGATCTCGAAAAGCAGCTCGATCGGGCGAGCCGGGTCGCGTCCGAGGCGGCGGATCGACTGTCGCGCCTGGACGGCGAGCTCGATGTCATCGAGAACGCGCCCTCGAGCGCCCACAAGCAAGGCCAAGCCCCCGACAAGGTCAAGGCGCGCCGTAACCAGGCGAGGCGAGACAGTGACGCGGCGGTCCAGCAGCGGGACGCCCTGCAGTACCAGGTCGCGGTGCAGCGCGCTCAGGCGCAGAAGCTGATCGACTCGATCCTGGCGGACCAGGGCGCGCTCGCGAAATGCGAAAAGCGATGCCATCCGGCCACCACCGAGGGACAGAAGACCGCCCTGCTGCCGTCCAGCGCCGGAACGGCCGGCAGCGCGGCGGTCCCGGTCGCCGGGTCGCTCTCCGGCGTCGTCGTCGCCACCCGTCCCGACGCGAAGGGCCACGATCGGCTGCTGGTGGCGACGCCACGCTCCGAGAAGGATGTCGCCATCGACGAGGTGCGCATCGCCCTGCCGCACGGCGCGGCGCGCGCCGCGACCGCAGTCGAGCTGCCGACCGGCTGGGCGATGACGCGCCACGGGGGCGAAGCTCATTCTGCGCGGTACGCCGGTCTCCGGCGACGGGCCGGTCGAGGCGCAGATCGACCTCGGCGGCAAGAAGGCGCCCTCGAGCGTACAGGTCGAGCTGCTCTCCGGCGGGAAGGTGGTCGAGCACCGCACCTGCACGGTGACGCGCCTGCCCCCCACCCACCCGGCGGGCGACGCCAGCTCCACCGCGGAGTCGGCGGTCGCGATGCCGCCCGCCGTCGCCGCGGGCGAAACGATCGCCATCTCGCTGCTCGATCCCGGCCGCGTGCCGGATTGGGCGACGGCCAGGGTCAGCGACGGCACGACGTCGGTGGCCGCGGACCGGGTGTCCGCAGGCGCCTACCGCTATACGGTGCCGGAGGCGTGGGTCGTCGGCCACCGGGTCGAAGTCTCGTTCGCCGATCCGTGGGGCGTCCCGCTGCTCACCGAAGGAAACGGCAGCGAAGTGGTGCCGCCGCCAGCCACGACGCCAACGGCGGCCACGATCCGCGACGCCACCCCGCAGGTGATCGCCGGTCAGGGCCTCTGCGTCTGCGGCTGGTTCCCCGACGACGCCGCGCGGGGCGGCGTGTCGCTCTCCGGCGTCGCGCTCGGGGCGCCGACCAGCGCCTCGCCCGAGATCCTGACCTTCACCGTGCCGGCCGAGACGCCGGCCGGACCGGGCGAGGTGGCCGGCAACCCCGCCGCCGGCTTCGCCGCCGCGGATCGCGCGGCGGTCGAGGTCCTCAAAGTGGGTGGCTCGGTCGATCGCGACAAGCTGATGCGCGGCCAGGCGACCCCAGTCACCCTCTGGGTCGAGGGGACCGACCAGCCCGTGTCGCTCAAGCTCGAGAACCGGACGCCGGGCATCGTCTCGCTCGAGGGGGGCGAAAGCCAGACCGTCGTCACGTCGGGTGGCGCCAAGAACCAGGTCTCCCGCACCCTGCACGCGGTCTCGCCCGGCGACTTCCACCTCGTCTACTCGCTCGCCCACGTCGCCTGTCCCTGCGCCCAGGGAAGCCAGGCGCGCGGAGACGGCTAGCCCGCAACGGGACAGCTTACGGATTTTCGGTAATAACTCCGCCAGGCACGCGGGAGCGGGGTCGCCCGGGCGCACCGGGGGCGAGCGGACGTCCCAGCCGCGACTCGAGCCGTCGCAGAAAGTCGGATCCCCCGATCGGACGGCCGGTCGTCGTGCGTCGGCGGATGGCTTCGTGCTCGCCGGAGTCCGCGTCGGTGCTGAGCCACGCCGTGGGTTCGCCGCAGCGACGCTCGATCGCGCGGCGGCCGGAGAGGGAGACGTCGCGTCCGGCGAGCAGTGCCGCGACGTTCGAATGCGGCCACGCTTCGGGCCGCGCAGGATCCCGACGTCACGGCAGTCTGCATGCGGGGCCGGGGGTGTTACCGAAAATCCGTATGCTGTCCCCTCAGATCACCCCGCGGGGTGGCTTCGCGCGATTCGCACGAACCTACGCTCCGGCCCGGTCCGCGAGCCCCATCCACCCGCGCTCGGACGCGGCGGCGGCGCGGGACGACGCGTTCATGAACCCGGGCGACGACTCCTCGGCGAGCCACCTGGCGAACGGCGCCCAGTGGTACTTCGGCGAGGGCGGCGGTGGGGACGACCCGGGATCGTGGGGGTTCGCCGCGGCGGGCGACTCCGTCTCCCGCTATCCGTGCGACACGAGTAACGTCAATTCGGAGCAGCGGCTCTGCTGGCACACCGAGATCACCATGGCCGGCTATCGCTGCGGCGCGACGAAGGATCTCAACGCCGGCGCCGACTGGTCGAAGATCGTGTACCGCTCCTCGACCTCACTCTTCGCCGACGGCTTCGACGCGACCGGTGACGTCTGCGCCTGGGCCGCCCGCGAGGGCGCGGACGCGGACTGAAGCCGGACGCTGACGCTCGCTCTCCAGGGCGGCTGCGGCGCGACCTACGTCGACCAGGGGCCCGACGGTCTGAGCCCATGGGAAGACGAGGTCGGCTTCCGCTTCGCCTGGAACGACCTGCCACGCGAGACCGGCTACCGGCTGCAGATCACCAACGGAAATACGTTCGGGAACGAAGACGACTGGGTCGAGCTCCCGCCCGATCTCACCCAGACGCCGATCTTCTTCCGCTGGACCGAGGAAGCGTGGACCTACCGGCTGATCGCCCACGTCGGGCACCGGCCGGGGCATGGCGCGACGCCGATCGCGGGTGACGTCGTCAGCGAACCCTGCACGATCCACGTCGCCTGGAACTGAGGGGCCCGCCGCGCGGGGACGGCCAGTTCGCGACCGGTCGACTCCTGCCCTTGAGGGTCAATCGAGGTCAGTCGGGCCCCCAGTCGGACCAGGCGGAGATGTGGCCGCGCTCGAAGCCGTCGGCGAAGAGGGCGCCGTAGACCACCTGGACGATGCCTGATTCCGCAGTCCCCTTCCCCGGTACGCCGACCACGAGATCGCCCCACCCGTCGCCGTCCAGATCGCCGATCGCCATCATCGTGCCGAAGTAGTCGTAGGGATAGCGCGGGAAGCTCGCCCAACCCGGCACCGGCGTCACGAACTGCGACACCGGGTCGCCACCGAATCCGCCGTTCTTGCCGAAGACCAGACCGACGTACCCGGCGTTGAACTCGGTGACGTCCCGCCACGGGCAGCCGATCGCCAGGTCCGCCGGGCTCGAGAGATCCCCGTCGAGGCGGCCGGCCGCGAGTGCCCAGCCGAAGTGGTCGTTGGCGTCCGGATTCTCACCGAGCAGTGTCTGCGAAAGGTACGAGCCGGTCGCCGGCAACAGCCCGGCGGCACTGCCGTACGCCACCATCACCTTGCCGACGCTCGTCATGCCGGAGAGGAATTGCCCGGGTGCGCCGATCGCCAGGTCGGTCCAGCAAGCCGCGGCGATATGAAGGGCGCAGTAGAGCGGCGCCTGGTTGAAGTCGCCCACCGCCAGCGAATTGCCGAACAGCTCACCCCCCTCGACGGTGCTGGCCGGAAAGTCGCCGTCGTCGAGGACCTGCGGTCCGGCGGTCACCAGGCCGGATGCCGACCCGGAGTAGACCTCGACCGCGCCAGCGTTCGCGTGTCCCGAGACCGTGCGATACGGCACGCCGACCGCCAGGTCCGCATATCCGTCGTGGTCGAAGTCGCCGGCCGCCAGCGCGAAGGCGAACTGCTCGCCGGCCGCCTCGGTGGGCGACGAGAATCCGAAGGCGTCGTCGGTGCGCAGCCAGACCGAGGCACTGCCGCGAAAGACGAAGACCCGGCCGGCGTAATCATGCGAGCCGACCTTCTCGATCTCCGCCCCGACCGCCAGGTCGTCGAGACCGTCGCCGTCGAAGTCGCCGACGGTGAGTCGATCGCCGAACGATTCGAAGTCGGCGGGAGCCTCCCCGGGGACGTCGTCCTCCGAGACACCGCGGCGCAGCGTCCAGGTGCCGGAAGCGAAGTCCCAAATCGTCACGTAGCCGGCGAAGTCGGCCGATCCGACGCCGGTGCAGGGCGAGCTGACCGCGAGCTCGTCGCGCCCGTCGCCGTCGAAGTCACCGGCGGCGAGCGCGGCGCCAGTACAGAACGGTCCGACGTTGCCGAACCAGTGGGGACCCGATGCGGACAGCGCGCGTGGCGTCGATCCCCAGTAGACCCAGAATGCGCCGGCCCCCGAGACCGTGGCGCTGTCCCACCCCCCGGCCCCGACCGCGAGATCGTTGATGCCGTCGCCGTTGAAATCGCCGATCGCCAACGCCCCTCCGAAACTGGCGCCCGCCTGCCCACCGGGAATCGAAAGCATGCGGTTGCCGACCTCCCAGACCTGGGCGGTGAGAGCTACCGGAAACATCGAGGCGAGGAAGATCAAGAAAGCGACGTGGTGCAACCACCGTTCGCGAATCGTCATCCAAGCACCTCCAAGTTCGAAGCTCGGGTGAGCCGGCCGGGGCGTCGTGCTCGCGCGCCCGCGAGCCGGGCGCGACGGGGACGGCCCCACCCGGGTGTGACCGACTGCAACGCCCGCGATGATTGGCAAGTCCCAGATCTGCCGCGCCACCCTCTCGGGCGGGCCAGGGACAGCTTACGGATTTTCGGTAACAACTCCGCCCGACAGACGGCCAGGAGGCCTCCCGGGCGCGCCGGGGGCGAGCGGCCGGCCCAGCTGCGACTCGAGCCGCTGCAGGAAGTCGGAGCCCCCGATCGGGCGGCCGGTCGTCGTGCGCCGGCGGATCTCGTCGCGTTCGACGGCGTCCGCGTCGGCGCGGAGCCACGCCGCGGGTTCGCCGCAGCGACGCTCGATCGCGCGGCGGCCGGAGAGGGGGACTTCGCGTCCCGCGAGGAGCGCCGCGGCGCTCGAATGCGGCCACTCTTCCGGCCGCGCGACGAGCCCGGCGCGCACCGGATTGAAGAGCACGTAGCGCACCGCGGATCGCAGGCGGACATCGTCGAGCGGCGCGGACCAGAAGCGCGCCTGCCAGAGATGGCCGGTCCACCCTTCCCGCCGGTTGATCCGGGCGGCGTAACGGCGATGCGCCTCGCCGAGCGCACGCGCCAGGCCCGACGCCTCCGCGGGCACGGCCACGAGGTGGACATGGTTCGGCATCAGGCAGTAGGCCCAGACCTCGACGCCGCAGCGGTCGGCTTGGTCGCGGAGCAGGTCGAGGTAGAGGCGATGATCTTCTGGTGCGAGGAAGACCGGCAGGCGCCGGGCCCCCGCTGAGTCACGTGATGAGGCGTTGCGGGAACGACGATGCGCGGGATGCGGGCCATGCTTCCAGAGACGGATTCCGGGCCCGGCTCCCGGCGCTCCAGCGATGAGCGTTCCTAGAAGCTCGGTGCCTTTCGAAGGACCACGCGGGATCTCGGCGTCCCGGCGGCCTGCATGTGGGGGCTGGGGTTGTTACCGAAAATCCGTATGCTGTCCCCTTCACGTCCTACGGCACTGTGTAGATGATCCGGATCGCCTGGACCAGGAGGTCGAACGAACCGAGCGTGCGTCCTCCGCTGATGCAGGCGTCGAGGTAGTACCAGTAGAGACCATTGTCGACCGTCGGATCGGTGATCGAGAAGGTCGAAGGCGTCTGCCAACCGGACGCGCCGGAGGTCGTGATGCCGGCGATCGTCGTGGCGGCGGCGCCTGTGCTCATCCGCTTGCGCTTCAGGCTCACCACCAGCGCGCGGTCGTCGCGATCGTCGTAGAGCGAGCTCTGCAGGCCGAAGACCGAGACGCCCTGCGGCAGCTCGACCGGCGCGAGCAGGCAGGGCGGATCCTGGCCGTCGTAGGCGTTGGGCAGGGTATTCGTCGCCAGCGTGGGATCGAACTGCCACTCGTAGGCGTCGAACTCGGGGCTCGCGAAGGTGATCCCGAAGCTCGCGCCCGAGAGCCAGAGGCTCTCGAAATGGAGAAAGGCCGGATTCCAGGCGTTGGTGTTGCCGAGCTCGAAGCCGTCCGCGAAGATCGACTCGTCGAGGTCGATCTCCACGTCGTAGATGCGATGGAGGGAGGTGTCGAGGCAGTTGCCCGTCGTCGCCAGGAAGTAGACGTGCCCCAGGTCGACGATCGGATCGGCGATCGTCGTATCCGTCGCGGTGATCATCTCGCCGCTGTCGCCGTCGGCGTAGAGCGTCGCCATCAGCTCCGCGGTGGGCGTCGGGCCGAGGTACTTGCGCCAGAGCTGGAGCTGGAAGTTCCCGTCCGGATCGTCGTCGTAGAGGTGGGCCGTGATCGAGTGCAACACCGATCCGGCGCGCAGGTCGAGCGGCGCGACCATGCAGCCGGACCCCGTCCCCACCCGGGTCGCCGGACCTTCGATCTCGCCGTGGGTGAGGTCGAAGTGGTGCTTGTTGATGTTCCAGCTGCGGAACTCGGCGGCGCCGAGCGTCCGGGTCGCGGCGTGGGCGGCCGCGGCCGCGGCGAGCAGCGCCAGCAGAAGGATGCCGGCGCGCGCGGCGGCGTGGTTCGCTCTCATGGTCGGCTCCCTAGCGCTCGAAGATGACGTAGGCGCCGTTCAACGCGGCATAGGATTCCGGCATGCAGATCTCGGCGTAATAGACGTACTTGCCGTTGTCGATCTGCGCGTCGGAGATCGTCAGGTCGGTGAGGAGCGTCAGGCTGGTCGAGGCTCCGGAAGCTCGCGACCGAAGCCATCACGCTCGAGGCGGCGAACAGGCCGACGTCCTTGCGGTGCAGGGCCGCGTAGAAGTCCCCGGTCGGGTAGTTGTCGACCACCCAGAGCACGAAGCCGGTGACCGTCGCCCCCTGCGGCAACCGGAGGGCGGCGTAGTAGCAGGGCGGATAGAGATAGTTTGTGGTCCGCACGACGCCCGCCGGATCGTCGAAGACGAAGGCCTGGCTCGCGGGGTCGGCGCGATAGAGCCGGCCCGGAGAGATGGCCTGGTACGAGAGCGTCGCCGCGGCGGAACCGGCCAGCCGGTCGAGCTCCGGCTCGATCCGGTCGCTCGGCAAGCTGTTGAGCCAGTCCTGGACTTCGACGTCGATCGCCGGTCGGGGGGGCCGGGGCTCCGGCTGCGCCGCGAGCGGCGCGGCGAGCAGGAGCAGCAGCGCCCAGCCGGCGCGGGCTGCCGTCGGGTGCGGCGGGCGGGAAACGCGGAGCATCTCGATCCTCCTCGAAGTCGGTGGCGAGCGCCGGAGTCCGGTCGCCGGGAACGGCCGGACGTCGGATCGCGCGGTTCTCGATGAGAAATACAGGAAAGCGCTCCGCATCCGGACATCGGGCCGGGCGCCCCGGCCCCTCACGACCAGGCCGAGGTGTCGCCCGACTCGAATCCGTCGCTGAAGATCTCGGACGACGGAATCCACTCGTCGATGCCGATATCGAACGGACCGTAGAGGTCGGCGTGATCGACGACGTCGAATCCCCGCGCCTCGCCGTCCAGGTCGAGCGGTGGCGGCGGGCCGCCCCCCGCGCAGAAGTCGATCGCCGGCGAGTCCGGCACGAGATGCACGTCGGCGCCGGAGGGCTGGGCGATCAGGCTGGTCGCCGGGGTCGCCGGTCCGATACGGGACGCGGAGATCGGCATCGTGCCGATCTCGTGCGCCAGGACGCAGTCGGCGTCCCCGGTCGCTCCCGTCACGTCGAAGACGGTGCCGCTGGTTTCGGCGACCAGGCTCGAATAGAGGCCGAGGGTCGCACTCGTCCGCGCCCTGAGCAGATGATCGCCGCTCGCGTCGAGGTTGCCGGCGAACGTCGTGTAGTAGATCAGCGCCTCTCCGCCGTCCTCCGCCGTGACGACCCCCGGCGTACCGGCGACGGAGTGGTCGACGATCGCCGCAGCCCAGAGATCGATCTCGGAACCGGAACCCGAGACCCAGGCGGCGGCGCCGTCGTCGTAAGCGAAGTTGGCGGCGAACTGCGTGCTCGTCACCACCGCGGTCGCGCCGTCCCAGACGCCGAGACCGCCGCCGTGGGCGTCGCTCGTTCCGGCCTCGCCGATCGCGTGGTTGTTCACGATCTCCGAGCAGGAGAGACCGCGAGCACACGAGGGGGAGCGCTCGAGCTTCGAGGTGCGCCTGGTTCGCCATCGCGATGCCTCCCCCCTCGTTGGTGGACTGGTTGCCGAACACCTGCGCGTTGGTGCCGAAGACCTCGGTTCCCGGGCCGGTCGCGTAGATGCCGCCACCGCGGCCGTAGAGCGCATGGTTGTTGCCGATCGACACCGACTGGCTCGCGCTGCCGAGCAGGTCGAGGGTGGCGCCCGCGGAGACGTGGGCGCCGCCGCCGTCGTTCTCGGCGCGGTTGCCGTCCACCGTGGCACCGGAGAGGACGTCGGGATAGACGTTGACCAGGCACCCGTCGGCGGCGTAGATCCCACCGCCGTCGTTGGCGTGGTTGCCGGCGATCTTCGCCTGCGAGCCGACGATTCCATTCCCCGTGCAATAGATCCCGCCCCCGTCGAGCCCCGCCATGTTGTTCAGCACGGTGCTGGTCGGGTCGAGGGCGACCGCGCCGCCGCCGGCTCCATCGAGATAGATGCCGCCGCCCTGGTAGGTCGCCTCGTTGTCGACGATGTTCGCGTGGATCGCTTCGACGAGCACCAACCCGCTCACCTGGAGCCCGCCCTCCTCGCCGTGGGTGAGGCGGAGGTCGCGCAGCTCGACCGTGGTCTGCGTGTCGGTCGAGTTGCTCACCGCGACGACCGGCGCCGACGCGCCGCCGGCGCCATCCAGGGTCGAGATCGCGTTCGTCACCGGCGTCGCGTCGGCGCAGGTCGCGTAGCCGCCGGCCAGGGTCACGCTCTGGTTGGAGATCACGACCGCCTGCGCGGTCCAGGAAAGGTCGTTGGCGATGCGGATCGTGTCGGCGCCGGGAAGCAGGTAGGTATCGAGGAGCGCCGACGGCAGCGAGTCGAAGTCGCAGGCGGGGTCGCCTCCGACCCGCACGACGGCCGCGCCGCCGCTCGAAACCGAGACGAGGACCAGGAGAGCCATCGCCGCGCCGCATCGGCTCGGGTCCTGGGGGGTGGGTTGGCGGGCGCTTGTCATGGTCTCTCCGGGCGACGGTCGAGGACCGCGGGATCGGTCCAGATCCGAGGATGGCCTTCACCTGGAGATACAAGAACGCCTCGCGAATCCGGACATGCGTCCAGCGGGACGGCGGGACTCGGCCGCCGGCTTCAGTCGGCCTGCGGCCGCGAAGTCCCGGCCACCGGAGCGCTCTGCCGGGGGTGGCGGCGCAGGAACCCGGCGAGCTCCTCGCGGGCGTGCGCGAGATCGTCCGGGCCGATCTTCCCGGCCGCCGCTTCGCGCAGCGCGGCCGCCCGGCGGAAGAGCCGTTCGGCGGTGGCGAGATCGCCCCGCTTCTCGGCGATCCCGGCGAGGTAGATCTGCGGCCAGGAGAGCGTGACGTCGTCGTCCCCGAGCTTGGCGCGGAAATTCCTCAGGCTCTGCTCGAGCCACGGCCGCGCTTGCTCGGCCTTGCCTTCGGTGAGCAGCGCCTCGCCGAGGTTGAAAGCGGTCCGGGAGACGGCCAGGTGCTCCTCGGGCAGGGTGCGGCGCAGTTGCTCGAGGGCGGTGCGGAAATCGCGGGCCGCGGCGGCGGGGTGCCCCTCCGCCCACTCGATCGCCCCGAGGTTATTGAGGATGTTGCCGACGTCGGGGTGGTTGGGACGGTCGCGCCGGAAGCCGGCGAGGGCCCGGTCGAGGTAGGGGCGCGCTTCCTCGTTGCGCCCCAGGTCCATCAACGCGACGCCCAGATTGTTGGCCGCCGTGGCGACCCGGAAATCGTCCACTCCGAAGCTCTTCTCGAAGATCTTCAGGGCGCGCTCGAGCAGCGGGATCGAGAGCTCCTGCTGACGCTCGATCTTGTGGATATCGGCCAGTCCGACGAGCGCCTCGCCGACCAGCGGGTGGTCGGGACCGAGGGTCCGCTCGAACAGCTCGAGGGCACGCTGGCGTTGCTCTCGCGCCTCGTCGACCTGCTTGGAACGCGCCAGCGCGTTGGCGAGGAAGAGGCGCAGATGCCCCTCCTGCTCCGCGACCCCGAGCGCCTGCCAGAGGGACAGGGACTCCCGGAAGGTCGCGACCGCGCCCGCTTCGCCGCGCGACAGCTCGAGCTGGCCGCGCGCCTCGAGCGCGCCGGCCAGGCCGCGGCGATCGCCGAGTCGCCGGTACCCGGCCACTGCCGCCGCGAAGAGCGGCGCCGCCCGGTCGAAGCGGCCGCGCTGGGTCTCGTCGCGAGCGAGGGCGAGTCGGCTGGCGGCGAGGTCGGCCGGGTCGGCGCCGGGGGTGGTCTCGCGCAGCCGCAGGCTCTCGCGCAGCAGCGGATCCGAGGAATCGAGCAGGCCCAGCACGCGGTAGATCCGGCCGAGCTGGTAGAGCAGGCGGGCGCGCACCAGGGGCTGGTCGACGAGGGTGCCGCGCAGGCGCTCCGCCGAGCGGTCGAGCAGATCGCGCGCGCTGAGCTGCGCGGCCGACTTCCCGCCCACCGGAGCATAGGGATCCGACGAGCGGAACAGGCCGGCCAGGAAGTCCACCACCTTTTCGGTCTCGACTCGCGCCCGCTCCGCGTGCTCGGCCTCGAGGCGCGTGGCGTCGCGCTCGGCCGCCAGACGCAGGGTGAACCCGCCGACGAGCAGCGCGACGAGCGTCGCCGCCAGCAGTGCCGCGGCGCTGCCGAAGCGGTGGCGGGCGACGAAGCGGCGCAGTCGCAGGCCGGAGGTCGCGGGACGAGCGCTGACCGGCCGGCTCTCGAGCAGATGGACCAGATCCTCGCGCAGGCGATCGGCTGACGGATAGCGGTCCGCGGGATCGTCCCGCAGCGCCTTGGCCGCTACGGCGTCGAGGTCGGCGGGCGGCACTTCGAGCGGAGCCTCCGCCAAGGCCGAAGGCGGGAGCAGGCGCGGGCGAAGCCGCCCGGGCTCCCTGTCCGCAAGGGTCGCGGTGGTCGCCGGGCCGCGCGTCGGACGGCGACCGACCACGAGCTTCCCAGAGCATGAGGCCGAGCTGGTAGACGTCGGACGCGGTCGTCACGGCTTTCCCGGCGAGCTGCTCGGGACTGGCGTAGAACGGCGTCAGCCACGAGCGGCCGTGGGTCGCCTCGGCGGTCGGCGCTTCGGACAGGTCACCGCTCGCGGCCGCCGGATCCGACGCGGCCTCGTCTCGCGGCGACGCCTCCCCCACCGCCGATGGGAAAAGCTCGGGCTCGAGCATGCGCGCGATCCCGAAATCGAGCAGTTTCACCTTCCCGGCGGCGTCGACGAGGATGTTCGACGGCTTGAGATCGCGATGGACAACCAGCCTTTGATGGGCTGCCTCGACCGCCGAGCAGACGTCGACGAGGAGCCGCAGGCGGGCACGCACGCCGAGGCCGTGCCGCCGGCAGTAGTCATCGATCGGCTCGCCCTCGACGTGCTCCATGACCAGGTACGGAGAGCCCTCGGGGGTGAGGCCCGCGTCGTAGAGCTGGGCGATGTTGGGATGAACCAGGCCGGCGAGGATCCGCTGCTCGCCGAGCAGCCGCTCGAGGCTCGCCGGCGCGGCGTCGCGGCGCACGATCTTGATCGCCACCCGGCGGGCGAAGAGCCCGTCGGCGCGCTCGCCGAGGTAGACCCGGCCCATGCCTCCCTCTCCGATTTCGCGCACCACCCGATAGGGACCGAGCTCGGTCCCGGTCGCGTCCGGTTCCTCGTCGAGGAGCGCCGCGGCGACGAGGTCTTCGGCCAGCGCGCCGCCCGGCGGCAGGAAGTCGTCCTCCGCGAGGGCCGCCGCGAGCAGCGCGGTGAGCTCTCCGCGCAGCGACTCGTCGGCGATCGCCTCGAGTCGCTGCGCACGCTGCGCGGGCGCGAGGTCGAGGAGCTCGGCCAGCCGCCGGTCGAGCTCTCGAACGTCGTGCCGGCCGGTCCTGCGCCGCCGCGCGCTCACGGCGTGGCGGCCCCCGCCCCCGGCATTCTTCCCAGGGCGCTCTTCAGCCAGGCGCGAGCGCGCAGCCAGTCACGGCGCACGGTGCGATCGGACACCCCGAGCGAGGCCGCGGTCTCCTCTTCGGTCATGCCGGCGTAGAAGCGGCACTCGACCACCCGGCAGAGCCGTTCGTCGATCTCGCGCAGGCCCTCGACCGCCTCGCCGATGGCGAGAACCTCCGCGAAGCGGGAGCGCTCGTCGGCGACCTGGTGCTCGTCGAGCGGATCAGGCGTGCGGCCCTGACCGTGCTTGATCGCAAGCTTGCGGCGCGCGGCATTGACCAGGATATGGCGCATGGCGCGCGCCGAGGCGGCCAGGAAATGCGAGCGACCGGCGAAGTCGGACGAGCCGATCATCTTCACGTAGGCCTCGTGAACAAGGCTCGTGGTGTCGAGGGTGCTCCCCGGCCGCAGCCGCCGCAGCTGCGCGTGGGCGATCCGTCGCAGATCGGGATAGAGCGCCTCGACGAGGCCGTCGAGCGCATCCGGCCCCTCTCGCCTCGCGTGGGCGAGCGCAGTTCGCGCCTGGGAGAAGGCGTGCTCCGACACCGAGTTCATCGAACGGGACGCATGGTAGCCCATTCGGACCGTCCCCCGTCAGTGGATTCGACGGGTGCGCAGCCAGGGGACGCCGAGGACCGGACCCGCGATTCCCATGGTGGTGATCGAGACACCGCTCTGCGCCCTGCGACAGAATCCTCGGATGTCGCCTCGCGGAACCGTCTGGGCCGCCATCGTCGGCTTCGTGCTCTTCCTGATCTGGAGCAACAGCTTCGTCGCGGCCTCCTACCTGCTCGGTGGCGAGCGGGGGCGGGCGCAGATGGACGCGGTCGAGCTCACCGTGGCGCGCTACGCCTTCGTCACTCCCTGCTGCCTCCTCTGGTGCTTCGGTCCGCGCCGGCGGCAGACGCGGGAGCTGCTGCGGCGCTTCCCGGGTCGGGCGATCGTCGGCGGGCTGTTCGCGGTGCCCTTCTACTGCCTGGCGCTCTACTCCGGCCAGCAGCGCGGCGTGCCGCCGCCGGTGGCCTCGCTCACCACCGCGCTGATGCCGCTCTTCGTCCTCTTCCTGGCTGCGTTCTGGCTCGGTGAACGGCTGACCCGACGCAAGGTCCTCGCCTTCGTCATCGCCCTCGCCGGACTCGCCGTCATCGCGGCGTCGCGCCACGACGGCGCCGCCGGCGGCCCGCGCTCGACCGCCGCCTACGCCGGATTGCTGGCGATCGTGGCGCTGGCGCCGCTGTCGTGGAGCATCTACACCACCCTCGGTAAGCCGGTCACCGGAGTCGCCTCGCCGCTCGACTGGACCGCGCTCACCCTCGCCCTGGGGGGGCTGCCGCTGCTCGTCGCCCTGCCCTTCCGCGGCGGGCACGCCATCGCCGCGCTCGACGGCGGCGGGTGGGCGGCGCTCCTCTTCCTGGCCATCCCCTGCACCGTCGTCGGCTACCCGCTCTGGAGCTGGCTGCTGCGCCACCTGCCGGCCTCGTCGGTCGGCTTCTTCGCCTTCCTCAACCCGCCGCTCACCCTGGTCTCCAAGCTCGTCCTGGCGCTCCTCTTTCCGGCGACCTTCCTCTGGGCGATGGAGCCGCTCGAGATCTTCGGCGCGGCGATGGCGCTGACCGGGCTGCTGCTCGTGCTTCTGCCCGCGAGGGGCGCGCCGCCGACGCCCGAGTCCGCCTGAGAGCAACCGGGCTGTTACCGAAAAACCATTCGCTGTCCCCGTAGTTAGATCGCCCCGGCCGTCGCCGTCCGGATCGCGGATCGGGCGACTGGTCGTCGTGCGTCGACGGATTCTTTCGTGCTTGCCGGCGTCCGCGTCGGTGCGGAGCCACGCCACCAGTTCGCCACAGCGACGCTAGATCGGACGGTGAGGAAATCCTGAGGTCTTGCCGAGGACTCGGCGCGCGCGGCTTCCTACAGTTGGCGATGCGGGAGCGCATTCCGCGTCGAGCAACTTACGGAGCCGATTCCGGCTCGAGGAGGAGCGATGGAAACAGTCCGGCGATGGGCCGTCACGGCGTCGGTCGTCGCGATGGCCGGCCTCGTGGTGCCAGCGGCGCGGGGCTCGAGCAACTTGCTGCCGAACGGCGACTTCGACCAGGACGCAAGCGGCTGGACCTTCATCACCCCCGGCGACGGCTTCGCCGCCTGGGGGAACTCGCCCGACGCCTGCGCCTGCGCCGCGTCGGGTTCGTACGGGATCCTGAACACCTCCGGCACGGACGGCGGCGAGGCGATCGTCGAGAGCGACTGCCTGCCCGCAAACGGCGAGGTGGACGACCGCCTCTCGGGCGAATTCTCTTTCGTGATCCCCTCCTCCAACGGCGCCCTCGCCTACCTCGTCGTCGACTTCTTCGACGACTCGGGCTGCGACTCCGGCTCGCCGCTCGCGGAATTCGGCACCGGGTCGGTGCTCGACGACGTCAGCGGGTTCCAGGGGGTCCTCTCCCAGGTCGCCGCGCCGTCCGGAACCGCCTTCGCGCGCGTTTTCGTCGTCGTGCAAAAACTGGACTCCAACGACACCGTGGGCGTGGGTGTCGACCATGTCGCGCTGGTGCCCGCGAGCGCCGTCTTCGAAGACGACTTGGAGGTCGGCGAGACCTGCCGCTGGAGCGGCGCGCAGCTCTGAGGAGAACCGGGGACAGCATACGGATTTTCGGTAACAACTCCGCCCGATCGGTCGTCGTGCGCCGACGGTGCCGTAGCGTCGCGCTCAGCGACGCACGACCCAGGTGGTCATGCAGCGCTGGTCCTGGACGACGGTGGTCTTGAGGGGATCGAGCAGGGTGCCGCCGAGCGCCGCCGTCAGGTCGAGCAGCGTCGGCTCGTCCACCAGATAGCGCTCGCTGCCGTCGGGCAGAGCGTAGCGGCCGTTGCCGAGCGCCTCGAAGCGGCCCGGCATGCCGATGGTCGACGCCAGCCGGCAGAAGAGCACCCCGCCCGGCCGCAGCGCCGCCCAGGTCGCATCGAGCATGGCGCGGAAATGCTCCGGATCGCGCGCGAAGTGGAGCACGGCGCTGCTGATCACGACATCCGCATGCGGTCGCGGGAAGCTGTGCTTCTCCACCGGTTCGTGACGGAAGCTGTCGCCGGGCAGCCCGGGCGCCAGCTCGGCGGTGAGCCGCCGCACGTCCTCGATCGCATGTCGATCGGCGTCGACCCCGGTCACCTCGTAGCCCTCGCGCAGGAAGTGGACGAGATTCCGCCCGCGACCGCAGCCCGCGTCGAAGATCCGCATTCCCGAAGCGATCCGTCCCCGCATCAGCTGGTCGACCAGGTAGATGTCGGTTTGCCGCAGCAGCGATCGCAGATCGGTCGTCATGAAGAGTCCTCGACAGTCTACGGGGCCCGAGCTCCGCGCGAACTCGACGGCAGTTGCCGGTCAACCCTCCGCAGCGGCCGGCGTGGTCACCCAGCGAGCGACGAGGAACACCGCGCCCAGGGCGAGATAGCCGATCGCGTGCTGCCAAGACGGAGTGAGCGACACCGCCGTGTCCGACGCCGTGAAGCGGTACGAATGGATGAGCCCGACCGCGGAGAGCGCGGCGCCCGACGCGCACCAGATCGCGGCGCGCTCGAAGCGCTGGTCGATCACCTCGGCGGTCGCCGCGGCGAGGATCATCGAGGTCAGGATGAAACCCTGCTCGAGCGCGAAGATGCCGTGCGCCCAGACGTCGGCCGACATCAACTTGTCGATGAGCCCGGGACCGAACGGCGGACCGCCCGGCGCGCCCATGCCGCCCGCGCGCAGGCCGTTCTTGAGCAGGAGCGCGCCCCACGCCGCGACGCCCGGCAGCAGCCCCACCACCACTGCCGGCGCGTGCGCGCGCGGCGTCGCCTGGAAAGCCTGCGCCGTGATCACGATGCCGATCCAGAGGACGATCGCCATGCCGGCGTCGATCGGCACCGCCCAGGCGATCCAGGCGAGCGTCCCGGTCAGGCAGACGACGGTGAAGAACAACGCGTTGAGCACCGAGTAGCCGGCCCGCGCCCCCATCGCCTTCCAGCCCGGATGGCCGATGTAGATGGTGGTCGGGAAACAGGAGCCGAAGCACGCCGCCGCGATCGTCCCGAGCCCGTTGACGGCCAGCGACGGACGGGTCGGGTAACGGTCGCCCGCCGCTTCGGCGGACTCGATGTTCTGCAGCGAGCCGATCAGGTTGAAGAGCCCCATCGGCAGGATCACCGAGACGTAGACCATCCAGTGACCTCCGAACGCGGCGACGAGGTCGCCCAAGACCGGCATCGGCGGATGGAAGAGGAGGCCGAGAGCCGGCTTCTCCCCCACCGGCGCGATGCCCTGCATCCAGGCGAGCAGCGTGCCCAACGCCACCGCGACGAGGCCGCCCGGCAGGCCGCCGCGGAAGCGCCGGCGTCCGAAATAGACGAGCAGCACCACGCCCAGGGTCGACAGCCCGACCAGCGGCCGTGCATAGGCCCGGAAGAGGAAGCCGATCGAGATGAAAGTGAGCGCGATGCCCGCCAGGGTGCCGAGCAGCGCGGCGCGCGGCGTCGCCTTGCGGAGCTTCTCGGCGAAGAACGCCCCCGAGAACTCGATCGCGCCGGATCCCAGGCAGGCGACCAACCCCGCCTGCCAGGCGATCCGCGCCGGGTCGGCCGCGCCCGCCGCTTCCGCGGCCAGCTTGGCCGGCAGCATGACCAGGAAGACGTAGGCGAACAGCGACACCGTGTTGATGCCGTAGGGCAGCGCACAGACGTCCGAGCGTCCGCTGGCGCGGGCGAGTCGCATCGCCTGGCGCGCGTAGTAGAGGTTGCCGACCAGGAGCGACACCGCGGCGCCCGGCAGGATGCGTCCGTGCACCAGCGCCGCCGGGAAGCCGAGGATGCCGCGACAGAGCGCGTCGATCAGCAGGAGCTGGACGAGGTTGTCGATCGCCAGGCCGAAGAACCCGTCCACGTCGCCGCGCACGAACCACCGCATCTCTCGATTCCTCCGTTACAATGTCCGTCGAATCTCACCACAAATGGCGGCCGGAGAGCAGCCCAGCGCCATTGGTTTCGCGCTCGCCGGCTACCGCGTCCAACGCGAGCCGGTGACGGCGCGAGGACTCGTTGGAGGACTGCCGATGACTTCCCCGAGATGCACCCCTACGCTTCGCACCTGCATGCTTCTCGTCGCCGCCGCTTGCGCGGGGGCCGGTGCCGGGCGGGCCGCGACCCAGATCGTCAACTCGACCGCCGACCTGGTGGCGGACGATGGCCAGTGCACGCTGCGCGAGGCGGTCGAAGCCGCGAACACCCAGGCCGCGAGCGGCTCGACGCCGGGGGAATGCGCCGCCGGCGACGTCGCGGACAACATCGTCTTCGCCCTTCCCGCCGGCTCCACGATCCACCTGACGGGCGGCGCCCTCGTGGTCACGTCGACGGTCCACTTCTATGGTCCCGAAGACGCCACGCTGACCGTCGTCAACGACGTCTCGGGGGCCCGCATCTTCGTGTTCGACGGCGTGAGCTTCTGGATCACGGGGCTGACCCTCGAGAACGGCGAGGCGACGGCGGCCTACCACGGCCTCGATGCCGGTGAAGGCGGAGCGATCCTCGCCATCGGCGGCGCCTCACACTTCCTCTCCCGGGTGCGCTTCCTCGCCAACATGGCGCTCAACGGGGGCGCGGCGATCGCCCTCCACGACGCATCGACCGGCTGCCTCTTCCAGGACGTCGAATTCACCCAGAACGAAGTGACGGGCGGCAGCGGCGGGGGCGGCGGCGCGATCCTCTTCGCCGGCGACAGCCCGAATGGCCCGTTGCAGATCCGCCGGGCGCTGTTCGACCGCGACGAAGCGTTGAACGGCGCCGCGGCTCCCGAGAACGAAAGCCACGGCGGCGCCATCTGGATCGAGTCCGGAACCGCCGGCTTCGACCTCCGCGAGGCGACCTTCGACGGCAACCTGGCGACCGGCCGGGGCGGCGCGCTTGCATTCGGCATGTCGTCGGCGAACGCGAACGTGACGGCCACCATCCGTGACTGCACCTTCACCGGCAACCGGGCCGACCAGAACGCCGACGACAGCGCGCAGTCGGGCGGCGGCCTCTACCTGAGCTGGAACGACGGCTTGACCACGCTGACCAACTCGATCGTCGCCGAGAACGTCGATTCGAGCACGGCGTCCCATCCCGCCGACGACGTCCGGGGCGGTACCACGGTGCTCGCCAGCGGCGGCTACAACCTGATCGGCAACCGGCGTGGCGCCAGCGCCGTCTTTCCATCCGGTCCCCCAAATTCCGCAAACGACTGGGTCGGCACCGAGTCGTCGCCCCTCACTGCGGGGGTCGATCCGCTGTCGGACAACGGTGGCTTCTCACGCACCCGATTGCCGATCCTCCCCCCGGTTCCCGATGGCGGGAGCTGCACCGGCGTCTACGACGGGGATCAGCGCGACTGGCTCTCGCCGACCGATGGATTTCGGATCTTCGATCTCGACAGGACCTCGAACGCCGACGACGCTTGCGACATCGGCGCCATCGAGCTGGGACTCGATCCACCGTCCGAGATCTTCTCGTCCGATTTCGAGCCTGGCGACACGCGGCTCTGGTCGGGCGTGGTGGGACTGGCGCCGTGATCGCGCTCCGCCCGGGTTCTCCATCGCTCCGGCATCGTCCAGGCGAACGTCGAGGCCCAGCTCGTCGGGTCCCCGCACTCGAGGTCGTCCGATACGCTAGAAGCTCGAGAAGAATCAGGAGGGGGGTCATGGCTTTCGCTCGATCGAATGCTCTATTCAGGTCGTCGTTGCCCCTGGTGTTGGTCGGGCTCCTGCTTTGCTCCGGTGAGCTTGGTGCGCAGGTGTGGGAAGTCGACAACGTGCTGCTGACCCTGCCGGCCACGCAGAACGGCGCGATCTTCGGCACGGCAATGGCGGTCGGCGATTTCGACGGGGACCATTTCCCGGACTTGGCGGTCGCAGCGCCTCACTGGGACAGCGCGACGGCCAGCGACGTCGGCCGCGTGCGGGTCTACTGGGGCTCGGCGGATCGTGGCCTGGCGCTCGGCGGCGACCTCGTAGAAGGCGGCACGGACGATCTCCACGCGGGTGAGGCGCTGGCGGCGGGGGATTTCGATCACGACGGGCGTGACGAGCTCGCGATCGGGGAGCCGAGGGCCGACGTGTCCAGCCACGTGGACGCAGGGCGGGTGCTCGTCTTGCGCTATCAATCCGGCACCTGGACGAACGAAGTCACGCTGAGCCGCACCGACGCACCGGGCGGCGGGCCCCAAGACGGCGACTTTTTCGGATACCACTTGACGGTAGGCGATTTCGACGGCAACAGCATCGCCGATCTCGCGGTGAGCGGGCCCTACGAGACAGTGAGCAGCGACGCCGATGCGGGCCGCGTACACGTCTTCTACGGCAGCTCGGGAACCGGTCTTTCGGGGAGTGGCGCCACGACGATCGTGTCGCCCAACGAGACGGCGGGCGAAGTCTTCGGAACGTCGTCGGCGGCGGGTGACTTCGACGGCGACGGATACGACGACCTGGCGGTCGGCGCTCCCGATCGGACCGTCTCGGGTCATGACTACGCGGGTGCGGTCGAGGTCTACGCCGGTTCGTCCGCAGGTATAGCGACGGCGTCGCCCCAGCTTCTCACCGATGCGATCCTGGGCAAGAAGTCGGAGGCTGGCGACGCCTTTGGTATCTGGCTCGCGGCCGGGAACTTCGACCAATCGCCCGAGTCGTGTTCCGCCGCGCCCGGCGCCTGCTACGCGGATCTGGCCATCACGGTGCCCAGCCAGACGCGCGATCACCACGCCAACGCGGGCAAGATCGTGGTGGCCTACGGCGGTCCGGGTGGGATCGCCACTTCGAGCGCGACCCACCTGGGGGCAAGCGATCTCGGTCTGACGGCCGCCGACAATGATTACCTGGGCTATTCGATCACCGCCGGGGCGCTCGATGGCGGCCCGTCGACCCCCGACGACCTCGCCGTGGCGGTACCGTTCCGGAGCTACGTCGCGGGCCGCGTGAGCGACGGCATCGCGATCCTGATCTTCGGCGACCCGTCAGGTGTGAACGCAGGTACTCCACCTCAGATCGTCTTCCAGCGCCCGGGTTACGCGATCGCACCGGCGCTCGACAACGACGTGTTCGGCGTCTGGCTGGCGATCGGCGACTTCGACGGTGACGGTTGGGGTGATCTCGCGGCGGCCGCGCCCGACAAAGGGACCTCGGACACGGGCGTGGTGCAGGTCCTCTTCGGGGCGCTCTTTGCCGATGGTTTCGAAGGCTCCAGCACGGGCAATTGGACGTCCGCGGCGCCGTGAAGTCGTCCGGTGGGGCGAGCCACGACAATCCCCCGAACGAAAGACCATGGCACTGCGCACCGCGCGCCCCATCCGACTACGGCCGCGCTTGCTCGCCGTTCTGGTCGGGCGTCGTCGATCTCGCACCGTGACGTTCCGAGGCCGGCAGCCCGGTCGGATCGACCCGCCCGCGCCGGCGGACTACCCCTCTCAGTCAGTCGACGCGAACCAGTTGGAGGTGGCGTCACTCTCGAAGCCGTCGGCGCTCCCGTATGCGACGATCACCTTTCCTGCGTAAGCATGTGTATCCACCTGACCTGCTACCAAGAGTCGCGTACAACTGAGACGGAAGTCTCGGCGGGTTAGTTGTCTCCCTCGGAGTTTGTGGCGCGCCGGGAGCCGGAGGCGACCAGAGCGCCACAAACTCCGCCGGCGGCCGCATCCCCAAGGACATGTGCGGTCGCTCCTCGTTGTACTCCCTGCGCCATCTTTCGATGATCCTACGCCCGTCCTCGACACCGAGAAACCAATTCTCGTTCACGCACTCGTCGCGAAATTTCCCGTTGAAACTCTCGATGAAGGGGTTGTCGGTCGGCTTGCCCGGTCGGTTGAAGTAGAACTCTACGCCGTGACCCGCGGCCCACTCGCCGTGCGCCACGCTTCTAGCCGGAGAACTTCCATCTCAGTTGTGCGCGATTTTGGGTAGCAGGTCAACGGGTCCATGGGGCAGGGCGAAAACCCCGCCCGCGGCGGCGCGCACGAACCGCCGCAGCGCTCGAACCCTCCGTTACAATAGCTGCCGAACTTCGCCACAGATGGCGGCCGGCGAGCGGGCTGGCGCCATTCGTTTCGCGCTCGCCGGGTACCGCATCCAACGCGAGCTGGTGACGGCGCGAGGACTCGTTGGAGGACCGCCGATGACTTCCCCGGGATATCCCGCCACTCGTCGTACCTGCGCGCTTCTCGTCGCTGCCACGTTCGGCGTCGCCGGCGCCGCCGCCGGCGCGAGCCCCACCACGATCTTCGTCAACTCGACCGCCGACGTCGTCGCCGACGACGGCACCTGCACTCTGCGCGAGGCCGCGACCGCCGCCAACAACCACGCCCCGAGCGGCGCCACGCCGGGAGAGTGCGCCGCCGGCACGGCGAGCAACGAGGTGGTCTTCGTCCTCCCGCCCGCCTCCACGATCCATCTCTCGGGGGCGGTCGTCTTCACCGAATCGGCGCACCTCTACGGCGGCGGCCCGGACCAGCTCACGATCGAGCAGGACGCCGCGGACCGGGTGCTCGTCTTCGACGGCCGGCTTCTCTCGATCTACGGCTTCGGCCTGCGCGGCCTCACCCTCACCGGCGGCGACGCCGCCGGCGCCTACGACGGGCTCTACCCGGGCGAAGGGGGCGGCCTGCTGGCGATCGCGGCGCCCGGAATGGCGATCGACTGGGTGCGCTTCCTCGACAATGCGGCGAGCCAGGGAGGGGCCGCTCTCGCCATGCACGACGTCGGACTCTCGCCGATCGTCGAGCGCTCCACCTTCGAGGGCAACGTCGTCTCCGGCGGCACCGGCGGGGGCGGCGGCGCCCTCTTGGTCCAGGGTGGCGGCCTGCAGCTCCGCACCTCGCTCTTCCACGCCAACCAGGCGTCGAACGACGGCGCCAGCGCCCTCGCCGACAGCCCCGGCGGCGCGATCTGGATCGAAGGGGGGAGCGCGGTAACGGTGACGATCGAAGAAACCACCTTCGACGGCAACTCGGCACGCGGCGCCGGTGGCGCGCTGGCCCTGGGGCAGGCGCCGGCCGCCGACCACGCCGACGTCACGGCGACGATCGTCGACTCGACCTTCACCGGCAACGCCGCCGACACCGACGCCGACGCCTTGCCCGCCGCCGGCGGCGGGCTCCACCTGGCGTGGAACGACGGCTTCACCACGCTGACCAACTGCATCGTCGCGTCCAACACGGACGGGAGCAGCGCCGTGACGCCGGCGCCCGATCTCCGCGCCCCCAGCGCCAGCGCCGCGAGCGGCGGCTACAACCTGATCGGCATCGGCGCCGGCGCCGCCCTCGTCTTCCAGGACGGTGTCAGCGGCGACCAGGTCGGCAGCGTCGCGACGCCGATCCCGCCGCAGCTGCTCGCGCTCGACGACAACGGCGGTCCGACCCGGAGCCGCCTGCCGATCGCCACCCACGGCAGCCCGGTGATCGACCAGGGGAGCTGCAGCGGCAGCTTCTACGACCAGCGCGAGTGGACGGAACTCGGCAGCGGCCTGCGCATCTACGACTTCGCCGGCACGGCTGACGCCGACGACGGCTGCGACGTCGGCGCCGTCGAGCTGCTGCTCGATCCACCGCCCGAGATCTTCTCGTCCGGCTTCGAGTTCGGCGACACGCGCTACTGGTCGGGTGTCGAGGGTTTCGTCCCCTAGCGCTCAGCCGCCCGGATAGCGGCGGCACCACGCTTCCCAACCCGGGTCGGGCTGCGAGTACCCGCCACCGCCGCGCGGCCGCAGGTCGCAGACTTCGTCGACCAGGTCGTCGGCGAGCTGGCGGATGACGTCGCGACCTTCCAGCTCGGCGAGCCATTCCTGGGGCAACGCGCCCTCTCCCAGCGCGGCGCCGATCAGGTTGCCCGCGATCGCGCCGGTCGAGTCGCTGTCGCCGGAGTGATTGACCGCCAGGAGGAGCGCGGCGGGCACGTCGCGCGGCTCGGACAGCACCGCGTAGACCGCCACCGCCAGCGCCTCCTCGCCGGTCCATCCGGCGCCCACGCGTTCCACGTTTTCGGGCGAAGGCGCCTCCTGCTTCTCGGCGAGATCGATGCCCCGCCGCAGGGCGCGCAAGGTCTCGTGGGCGCGCGATTGCCCCCACAGACATTCGGTGGCGTGCGACAAGGCGCGCGCCAGCGATTCGCCGCGCAGCACGGCGTGCAAGGTGGCGGCGAGCAGACCGGCCGGCAGGTAGCCGGACGGGTGACCGTGGGTGATCGCCGCGATCTCGCAGCCGAGCCCGAAGATGCCCTCCAGACGGGGCATCTCGCCGCGAAAGCGGTCGCCGCCGTTGGGGCCGTCGACCAGCCCGCAAGGCGCCGCACGCATCACCCCGCCGCACCCCTTCGAATCGTTGAGCGGACGCTCCACCATACCCATCCGGCCGCTGGTCAGGCTGGTCAGGCAGGTGTCGCCAGGGGCCCGGCGGGCGCGCAGAAAGGGTTGGCTGACCAGCCAGCCGTCGGGGAACTCGGGCTGGGAGGTGAAGGTCTGGAGCGGCGGATCGGCGCCGATGTCGAGCGCATCGTCGATCTCGTCAGGCGCCAGGACGGCCGGACGAACGCCCTGGGTGTGCAGCCACCGGAGGTAGGCGTGCCAGACCACCGAGCGCGGATCGCCGATCCCGCGCTCCTTGCCGCGCACCCAGGCCCGGATCAGGCCTTCGGTCGTGAACAGCGTCATCTGCGTGTCGTCGGTGATCGCCCCGACCCGGCCGTAGGCCTCCGCGGGAGCGGTCAGCCCCGCGCCGCCGAAGCGGTCCCGAATCTCCGCGAGGGTCATGAACTCGAGCGGCGCGCCGAGGGCGTCGCCCAGTGCGCCACCGAGCAGACAACCGCGCACCCGCGCGCGCAACGCCTCGACGCGCGCCAACTCGCTCGCGATGTCCAGGGTATCCGAGCTTTCGCTCTCTCTTCGCACCATCTCGCGACTCCTTCCTGCGCGCCTTCCCACGACGACGTGAGATGCCCTGCGCTCGAGGCCCACACGAGACGTCCGCGTCCGCCCCGAGATGGGACGGACCTCCTGCACAACTTCGCGGCCGGAGCCCCTGGCCGGAAGTTCTACCGCAAAGTACTGTCAGCTTCTGTCAGTTGGAGCCGCAACGCCAAGGCGCCGCCAGGCGGGAGCTCACGGCGTCGTGGCACTCCACGACGCCGTGCCGCTGCTCTCGAAGCCGTCGGCGAACAGAGCTCCGTAAAGCACCTCCACGGCGCCCGAATCACTCGTCCCTTTCGCCGGAACGCCAACCACCAGATCTCCCCAGCCGTCGCCATCCAGGTCGGCGATCGCGAGGGCCTGCCCGAACTGGTCGGAATCGTTCGCAGGCGCCACCTTGAATCCCGGTTTCTGAGGAAGAAGCTGGGCTGACTGACCGGCGTTGAGGCCCGAGAAGTCTCCGAAGACGAGGTCGACCTCGCCATCCTCGAAGGCGTACGGATCCTTGCCGGGAGCGTCGACGGCCAGATCCTGAGGACCGAAGAAGTTCCAGCTCTGGTAACCGGCCGCGAGGGTCTGACCGAAATAGTCCTCGCGGGCTGCGCCGGCCCCCAGCGCGGATTGCTCGAGGTCCGTGTAGCTCGACGTGCTGAGCCCCGAAGCGCTGCCGTAGGCGACCATGACCTTCCCGACCCCGTAATCGGTCGAACGAACCTGTCCCGGGACCCCGATGGCCAAGTCGGCATAGCAAGGCGAGGAGAAGAGGACACAGAACAGTACCGATTGATCGAACTGTCCCGCCGCCAGCGCATCGCCGAAAAACTCGTAGGCGTCCGCCGCATGGCCCGGGAAGGACGCGTCATCGAGCGTCTGCGACGCACCGGTCGGAACGGCGCCGCTCTCCGGTATTCCCGCCGCAGAACCGTAGAAGACTTCGATCCCGCCGGCGCTATCGGAGATGGAAACAGCCCGCAGCGGAATACCCACCGCGAGATCCTGGTAGCCATCCGCGTTGAAGTCGCCCGCCGCGAGAGCGCGGCCGAACTCTTCACCCGGCGCTTCCTCCAGCGCGTGAAAGGTGACCGGGTTGTCCGTCCGCAGGCCCGTCGCGCTGCCGTAGAACACGTGCACCACTCCAGCGTCGACGTCGCTGTTCCAATCCTCGAATGGCGCGCCGACCGCGAGATCGGCATAAGCGTCACCGTTGAAGTTCCCGACCGCCAAGCTATATCCGAACTGGTCGCCCTGTTCCGGACCGGTCAACGGCGCGTCGTCCTGGCTGATCGGCCCCTGATAAGACCAAATTCCCGCGTTGTAGCCGAGAATCCGGACCCGTCCGGCGCTGGTCGTCGGCGAGATATCCGCCTCCGGCTCCCCGATCGCGATCTCAGCACGCCCGTCGCCGTCGAAGTCGCCCGCCGCCAGAGCGAAACCGCCCCACTGACCGTCGGTACCACTTTCGGCCGAGGTCAGTACCGCATTGAGAGTGCGGCTTCTCGAGCCGAGGTATACCCTCCAGAGTCCATTGTTGGTTCCTGTTGCGCTGTCCCACAGTGGCGCTCCCACCACCAGGTCCTGAACACCGTCGCCGTCGAAGTCGCCGGTGGCGATCGCGGCCCCGAAGTAGGCCCCGTCCTGCGGTGTACCCAGCTGGAGCAGCTTGTTTCCCACCTCCCAAACCTGAGCCGAGAGGGCGGCGGGAGAGACCAGCGCCACGATCGTCAATCCTACGCATGCCCCGGGCCGAGCGCGTCTCCGGATCCTGGTCATCCGTCGATCCCTCCTATTCGTCACTCGGTGAGAATGACGATCGTCGTCCGTGCGGAGACCGGCGGGCGGACTCATCGGGAGAAGACCCTGGCCGGGGAAACTCTGAAGACCAAACTCGGTCAATGATCCCACATCGGCTTTCCTGCTGCGCAACCCACGCTTCGACCGGGCTCGCCCCGTGTCGCTCTCGGCGCCGCGCGGCTCCGGCTCGTGGTACCACCGCTCTCAAAGCCGTCGGCGAAGGAAGCTCCGTAGAGTATTTGGACGGCACCCCGGCAGCCGCCGTCCTCGAGCGGCACGGAGGCTGCCCGCGCAACCGGTAACATGCGCTCGCGAGCCCCGCCATCGGGGCGACGGAGACTCGAGATGACACCGACCCCCGAGTTCAATCCCACCGCCACCCTGCGCTCGGCCCGCATGGTCCGGGCCCTGAAGCGCGAGGACGACCGTTCGCTGAGCGTCTGGGATGTCATGGTCCTGCTGGCTACCCTCTTCGTGGCCGTGGCGACGCCACTCGACGTGGTCTTCGGGCAGCTCAAGGGGACCTGGATCTTCGCCGCGTCGGGTGCCGTCACGGCGCTGTTCGCGGTCGACATCGTGCTGCGCTTCCAGCGCCCCATCGAGATCGACGGCCGGCCGGTCGCCGATCGCAGGGTCATCTCGCGGCGATACCTCACGACCTGGTTCACCATCGACCTCCTCGCCGCGATTCCGTTCGGGCTCATCGCGATGCACTCCGCGGTGGTGGGAACCGCCGCGGCGAGCGTGCTGCGCCTGCTCGGGCTCACCCGCGTCTTCAGGGTCGCGCGCATCGTCGACCTGCAGCGCGACTGGCGGGCCCGCACGTCGATGAATCCCGCGGTGCTGCGGCTCGTCTTCTTCCTCTTCTGGGTCTGCGTGCTCACCCACTGGATTGCCTGCGGCTGGATCGCCCTCGGCGGACCCGGCGGGCTCGCCCACCCCGAGCTTCCTCCCTACCTGCAGGCGCTCTACTGGACGATCACCACCCTGACCACGGTGGGCTACGGAGACATTACCCCGCAGGGCGCCGGCCAGGTGTCTTACGCCATGGCGGTGATGGCTCTCGGCGTGGCGATGTACGGCTACGTCATCGGCAACGTCGCCAACCTGCTGGCCAACATCGACGTCCTGCGCGCCCAGCACCTCGGCAAGATGGAGACGGTGGCGAGCTTCCTGCGCGACCGCAAGGTGCCGCGCGAGTTGCAGGCCCGGGTGCGCGACTACTACAACTACCTCTGGGCCAGCCGCATGGGGCACCAGGCGACGCTGTTCCACGATCTCCCGGAATCCCTCCAGGTCGACATCGCGCTGCACCTCAACCGCCACATCCTCCGCAAGGTGCCGATGCTCGAGAAGGCCAGCGAGATCTTCCTGCGCGCCCTCGCGCTCCATCTCGAGCCCGCCGTCTTCACGCCCGGCGACACGATCCTGCGAAGGGGTGAGATCGGCCGCCGCATGTACTTCATCCACCGGGGCAAGGTGGAAGTGCTCTCGGCCGACGAGTCGCGTGTCGTCGCGGTGCTGAAGGACGGCGACTTTTTCGGCGAGCTCGCGCTCCTCACCTCGCAACCTCGTTCGGCGAGCATCCGGGCGGTCGACTACTGCGATCTCTACTCGCTGGACAAGCAGAGCTTCGATCAGGTTCTCGAGCACTTCCCGACCTTCGCGGAAGAGGTCCGCAAGATCGCCGAGCGTCGACGCGAGGATTCGCGGCCCGCACCCTCCTAGCCGGCACGGCGCCGGCGACGGCGGCAATTTCCCCCGCCAACAGGCTAGAATCCGCCCGGCGATCTGAAATCGAGACGCTACCCGCCGCTCCGGGGCGCCGAACGGCGCCCACCCGCCCGAGCCGCGAGAAGCGCGCAGCGCGCGCGCCCTAATTCGTTTGCAAGGAGCCGCTGGAATGCGGAAGACCGTCGTCGTGATCGAGCCCGAGGCTGCTTTGCGCGCGGCCGTCGTCGAGAGCCTGTCGTCGCTCTCCGCCGACGTGGAGACCGTCGCGGTGGGCGACCGCGAGGCGGCGGCGAAGCTGTTCGCGGAACGGCGCGTCGACCTTCTGGTCGCGGACCTCGGCTGTTCGCTGATGGACGGCTTCGTCGCGGCGTGTCAGCTGCTGCGCGACTCGCCGGAGGTTCCACTGCTCGCCTTGACCCGCGACGCCGCCCCGGGGCTCTCGCCCGAGGTGTCGGACACCCTGCGCGTGCTGCGCAAGCCACTCGATCTCGTGCGCCTGCGCGCCGAGGTTCTCGATCTCATGCATCACACGCCACGTGGACACCTGACCGGCGTGTCCCTGGTCGGCTTCCTCCAGCTCCTCAACTTCGAGCACCGCTCCGGCGTGCTGTCGGTCGGGGCGCCCGGCAGCGCGGGCCGTCTCGTCATGCAGGACGGCAACCTGGTGGACGCCACCTTCGGCGAGGATCGCGGCGAAGAAGCGGTTTTCCGGATTCTCGGCACGATGTCGCAAGAAGAGTGCGAGATCTTCTTCGAAGAGCTCCACCGCTCCCATCGAGAAGACGATTCATCGGCCCCTGCACGCCCTCTTGCTCGAAGCGGCGCGGCGCAACGACCATCAGTCGAACGGTACTCGGCCCAGCGCCGAACGGCCGACCGCAAATGGCGACTGAGCCGACTCGCCGCGCCAGCGCCGTGGTCGAGCGCCTGCGCGCTCTGCGGGCCATCTTCACCTTCGAGCTCTGGCAGCGTCTGCGCGAGGTCGAGACGGCGCTCGAGGTCGCCGAGCGCAGCGGCTTCGCCATCGCCGAGCGGAGCCGGCTGCGCATGGTCCTCGACAGCATCGCCTCGAGCGCCGTCGCCTTCGGCCTCGAGTCGCTCTATCGGGCGGCGCGCCGAGTCTCGGCGGATCTGGCGGCCAACGATGGCGCGGCGAGCGACGGCGCGGAGCGCCACGCTTTCGACCGCCTGCGTGAGGATCTCGCCGTTCTGCGCGCGGCGGCCGTCCAGAGCCAGCAGGCCGACCAGCCCGAGGCCCCTCTCGGCGTCGAGCGGCCGCGCCGTCTCCTGCTGCTCTTCGAAGAGGCCGCCGACGTCGCCTCCGAGCTCAGCTTCCAGCTCGGCTGCTTCGGCTTCATCGTTCGACAGGCGAACGACCCCGAAGAGCTCGGCCGCTCCTTCCGGCATGCCGCTGCGGTCCTCCTCGACGTGGACCTCGGCGCACCTGGCGAGCGCGCGTGGCAGGTGCTCGCCGCCCTGGAGTCCTGCCGTCGATCCGCGCAGGATCCGCCGCCGTTCATCGTCCTCTCGCCGCGCGACGACCTGGCGGCACGCCTGGCGGCGGTGCGGCTCGGCGCCGACGCGTTCCTGCCCCGGCCGCTCGACGTGCGCGAGCTCATCGAGCGACTCGACGCCTTGATCGGCCGGCATGCCGAGGAGCCCTTCCGGGTGATGCTGGTCGAGGAAGACCACACCACGGCGCTCGCCGTCACCCTCGCCCTGCAGGGCAACGGCATGGAGGTGACCCGGGTGGGCGACGCGACCCGCGCCATCGAAGAGCTCGACGAGATCGCTCCGGATGTCGTGCTCACCGACCTCGCGCTGACCACGCTCTCGGGTCCGGAGCTCGCGGCCGTCGTCCGGCAGCACCGCGCTCATTCCGACCTGCCGGTCGTCTACATGTCGCGCAACCCGGTCGGTCTCGCGGAACAGTTGGAGGCCATGCGGCGGGGAGGTGACGACCTGGTGCTCCTCCAGGAGGCCGGCGATCAGCTCTTGCCGACCGTGCTCCACCACGCCCAGCGGCACCGGATCGTGCACGACTTCCGGGTCCGTGACGGACTCACCGGGCTGCACAACTTCAGCGGCACGCTGGACCTGCTGCGCGCCGAGAGTCGACGTGCCGCCCGCGACGGCACCGGCCTCGCCCTTGCACTCATCGACGTCGACTGCCTCGAGATCCTCAACGAACAGTCGGGCCATCTCGCCGGCGACGCGGTCCTGCGCGGGCTCGCCCGTCTGCTCTTCCAACGTTTCCGGCGCCGCGACGGACTGGGCCGCTCCGGCAACCGGTTCTTCGTTCTGCTGCCCGAGATCTCACAAGCCAACGCGGCACGAATCGTCGACGAGGTGCGGACCCTCTTCGCCGAGATCCACCGCCACCGCGACCCGTCCCGCTTTCCCGTGACCCTGAGCTGTGGCGTCGCCTGCCAACAACCCGGCGAGGCGGCGCGCGACCTCTACCACGAGGCCAGACGCGCCGTGGAACGCGCCCGCGCCCTGGGCAGCGACCGAGTGGAGAGCGCGGGCGACTGAGCGCGACCCGGCGCGGAGAAGGCCATGAACCCCATCGATCGCACGCTCGCCCACCCTTTCGGTCAGGCACCCTCGCCGAACATCAACAGGATTCCTTCCGCAGGTTCGTCGTACGGATTCCAGAAATCGTGCGGCGTGCCCGGTGGAATGAAGATCGCTTCGCTCGGGTCGAGATCGATCTCCCGTCCGCCGATGTTCGCCTTGGCGCGGCCGCGCAGGGCGATGAAAAGCGAAGGGAATGGGTTGGACCGCTCGCTCGGATCGGCATTGGCGTGCTGACCCGGCCGGAGCTGGACCCAGGCGCTGCGTAATCCCGGCTGATAGTAGAGAACCACCGCCTGCGCGCCGTGGACGGTCCGCGTGTGGCCTCCGCCGATGGGAATGCGTTCCGGCTGACCGCGGGTCCAGAAGTGAAACGCCACCCCGAGGACCTCGCCGACGAAGTCGGGACCGGGGGAAAAACCGTCCATCGTGCCGATGTCCATCGGAGACGCGTCGCTCTCGTGCGCCTTCCCCATCGCGGTCAGGGCGTTGATTTCTCCCTGGTCGAGCCGGGAGAGCGTCGCGGCATCCATGGTGAAGAAGTAGGACGGAGTCTGCGGAAAGCCGTGCCGGAGCGCCGCAACCGCGGGACGACCGTCCGCGGCGGGGCGCGCATCGACGGTCCATTCCGCCTCGCCGACTCGAATGCCGAAACGGTGGGGCGTGGTGAGGGTCGGATCCTGCGCGTAGTCATCCGCGTAGCGTTGCAGGATGTCGCTGACCGCGACGCCGGACGGCGCGGCGCTCGCCATGGCCGCGGTCGCGGAGCCGGCGAGCAGGGTCGTGAACGCCAGTGCAAGGCTTCTTCGTCGAGTCATGACTGCCTCCTGGGGGGACCCGTCCCGGATGGCGAAGTGCCGCCCGGGGAAAGCCCGGCGAGCCCGCGGAGCAGGATCGGCCGGACGATCTCGACATGGCGGCTCCAGTCGAGGGGAGGCCCGGGAAGCAGTTCACGACGGGCGTAGCTCTCCCGGGCCGGAGCCTCGCCTCGGATCCAGCAGCCGGCTACGGCTTGATGATGACGTCCGGATCCAGCTTCGCGATCACCTTGCCCTGATGGTCGAGCAGTTGCAGTCCGTAGGTCCACGTTCCGGCCCGCGACGGATTGCCGCTGTTCGCGTAGTGGCTCGGCCCGTGGATGTCGCGCTTCAGCCCGGGGAAGTAGTCGGGCTCGTCTGTGCTCTTGTTCGCGAAGCGGAGGGTCTCTCCCTGATCCAGTCCGGGGAAGGTCCAGCAGACGCGGCGCGGTCCGGGGGCGCTCATCTCGACGGTCACCGAGCTCGCCGAAACCGCGATGGTATGTGCGGTGCGGTCGAACGAAACCGCGACGTGGACCACCTTGGTGTCCCCGTCCGGACATCTCACGGTGTCCTGCGCGCGCAGGGAGCGTGCCGCCAGCGGCAGAAGCATCAACGACAGAGCCACGGTGACTCCCACCTGATTCCTCTTCATCTGAATGCCTCCCTCTCGGTTCGAAGTGTCTGCGCATCCTACGCCGCCGTTGGCCCTTGCGGCGGCCCTTGACCGCGCGACCAAATCGCTTCAGAATTTGAACGGTGGTTCAAACCAGCGCCAGCCTCCGTCAAGAAGCCTCGGGCCCCGCCGCCGATCTGCGCCGGCGCGAGATCCTCTCCGCCGCGTCCGCCGTCTTCCGGCGCAAGGGATTCGCCGCCACGGGGATGCGCGAGATCGCCGCGGAGCTCGGCATGACGGCGGGCAACCTCTACTACTACTTCTCGGGCAAACGCGACCTCCTCGCCTTCTGTCAGGAGACGACCCTCGACGAGTTGCTCTCTGGAGCCGAGACGATACGCGGGCGCGAGCTGCCGACGATCGAGAAGCTGCGCCGCGTGGTCGTGGCGCACGTCGTCTGTCTGAACGAAACCTATCCCGGCTCGCTCGCCCATCTCGAGATCGAGGCCCTCGATCCAGGGCGCCGGGCGCCGCTCGAGCGCAAGCGCAAACGCTACGAGCGTCTGCTCGCCGAGCTGGTCGCGACCGGTGTCGAGTGCGGCGAGTTGGCGCCCCGTCCGCCGCGGCTGGTCGCCCTGGCCCTCCTCGGAGCGCTCAACTGGACCGTCAAGTGGTTTTCACCCGCCGGCGACAAGAGCGCCACCGAGGTCGGGGAGGAGTTCGCTTCCCTCTTCCTCGACGGCCTGCGAAGGGAGCCCGCATGAACGAACGCGACCGCGGCGATGACGCCGGGATCGTCACCCGCACCCTCGAGGTCAACGGCGAGCCCCACCGGGTCGCCTTTCCAGCCCACCACACCCTGCTCGAAGTCCTGCGAGAAGAGCTCCGCCTGACCGGCACGAAGCACGGCTGCGAGCTCGGCGAGTGCGGCACCTGCACGGTTCTCGTCGACGGGCGCCCGGTGCTCTCCTGTCTCGTCCTCGCCGCGGAGATGGAGGGCAAGCGCATCGAGACCGTGGAAGGACTTCAGAACGGCAATCGCCTGCACGCGCTCCAGGAGACCTTCGCCGACCTGGGCGCCGCTCAGTGCGGCTACTGCACCCCGGGCATCCTGATGGCGGCGAAGGCGCTCCTGGCCGCCAACCCCGCTCCGACCCGGCAACAGATTCGTGCCGCACTGGCGGGCAATCTCTGTCGTTGCACCGGTTACGTGAAGATCCTGGAAGCCGTCGAAGGCGCCGCCGCCAAGCTGCGCGGCGAGACATGGCGCCCCAACGAGGCGAGTCTCTACGGCTCCGAGATCATGGAATGAGCGCCGGACGGAGCCAGCCGTGCGCGCGGGATCAGATCCGGCTGCCGAGCAGTCGGGCCGGCAGGAAGAGCAGGGCCTTCAGGAAGGCGAAGACGCCTTCCACCGCCACTCCGACCAGCCGAAACGGCAACAGGAGCAGCCAGACGATCGGATACGCGACCAGGGCCAGCAGAGCCAACGGCCAGCAGACGAAGAAGAGTAGAAGCCAGAGCAGAAAGGTGAGCATCGGTCGATCCCTCTGGAGATCCTACGCGCGCCAAGGACGGGAGTTGCACGGCGCGGCGATTCGCCCCTCCGGGCCGGCCCGAAATCGAAATGGGAGGGCGCTCGATGTCTGACCCGATGGCCAAGCCCAAACCCGCCGCGCCGGAGGTCGATCCAGCGGCCCAGCCACGCGATCTGTCGATTGTCGGCCAGCCCTTCCGGAGGGTCGACGGACGATCCAAGGTGACCGGCGCCACCCGCTTCGCCGACGATCTCTCCTTTCCGCGTCTGGCGTTTCTCAAGCTGGTGCGCTCCACGGTACCGCACGGGAGGATCCGCGACATCGACCTCGGCGCCGCGGAGAAAGTCCCCGGCGTACTCGGCTTTCTCACCGGCAGGGATCTGCCCACGACCTTCGGCATCCTGCCGGTGTCGCAGGACGAGCATCCGCTGGCCCTCGAGCGGGTGCGCCACGTCGGCGATCCGGTGGTGGCGGTCGCCGCGACGAGTGAGGACGCGGCCCAGGAGGCCGCGCTCGCGGTGCGGGTCGACTACGAGATCCTGCCGACGATCTCGAACGTCGCCGAGGCGATCGCCACACCCGAGCCGCAGATCCACGCCTACGCCGACGAGGGCAACCTCCACAAGGTGCTGGCGATGGAGTTCGGCGACGTGGAGGCGGGCTTCGCCGAAGCCGACCGGATCTTCGAGGACACGTTCTTCTACGAGGGCAACACGCATCTGCCGATGGAGCAGCACGCGACCGTGGCGGTCCCCGAGGACGACGCCCGCCTGACCGTCTGGTCCTCCACCCAGACGCCGCACTACCTGCACCGCGCGTTGACGAAGGTGCTCGGCCTTCCCGCCTCGCGGATCCGCGTGGTCGCGACCCCGAACGGCGGCGGCTTCGGCGGCAAGTCCGATCCGTTCGGACACGAGATCGTCTGCGCGGCGATGGCGTTGAAGCTCGGCCGTCCGGTCAAGATCGCGCTCACTCGCGAGGAGGTCTTCTACTGCCACCGCGGCCGCCACCCGGTTCTCATGAAGATGAAGACCGGCGTGACCCGGGACGGCAAGCTGACCGCGCAAACGCTCTCGACGGCGCTCGACGGCGGCGCGTACGGGAGCTATGGCGTTGCGTCGACCTACTACACCGGCGCCCTGCAGACGGTGACCTACCGCCTGCCGCGCTACCGCTTCGAGTCGATCCGGGCCTTCACGAACAAGCCGGCCTGCGGGCCCAAGCGGGGGCACGGCACGCCGCAGCCGCGCTTCGGCTTCGAGGTCCACCTCGACAAGATCGCCGTCGCGCTCGGCAGGAATCCCGCCGACCTCCGGCTCGGCATCGTCGAGGAGCCGAACACGGTCACCGCGAACTGGCTGAAGCTCGGCACGGTCGGCCTCGCCCGGTGCATCGAAGCGGTCGTCGGGGGCTCCGGCTACCGGGAGCGCTGGGGGAACCTCCCCGCGGGCCGCGGCCTGGGCCTCGCGTGCGGCAGCTACCTCACCGGCGCCGGACTGCCCATCTACTGGAACCACATGCCGCAGTCCGGGGTCGCGATCCATGTCGATCGCGGGGGCGGCGTCGCCGTCTTCTGCGGCGAGACGGAGATCGGCCAGGGCTCCGACTCGGTGCTCGCCGCGATCGTCGCCGAGGAGCTGGGGCACGAGCTCGCCGACCTCCGGCTCCAGGTCGCCGACACAGCCTTCACTCCGGTCGATCTCGGGAGCTACTCGTCGCGCGTCACCCTGATGATGGGACACGCCGCGAAGGACGCCGCCGGACGCGTCCGCGCGCGGATCGCCCAGGCCGTGGCGGCCCAGCTCGCGCTGCCGGAATCGCGGCTCGTCTTCGCCGGGCGCCGGGTCTTCGACGCCGCGGAGCCGGCCAAGGGGCTCTCCTGGGAGGAAGCCGTGATCGCCGCCGAAGCGCGCTTCGGACCCCTCGCCACCGCCGGCTCCTACACGCCTCCCCGCTCCCCCGGCAAGTACCGCGGCGCCGGCGTCGGACCCTCGCCCACCTATTCCTATTCGGCCGCGGTCGTCGAGGTCGAGGTCGACGCCGCGACCGGCATCTGGAAGCCGGTGCAGGTCTGGATCGCGCACGACATCGGCAAGTCGATCAACCCGGTTCTCGTGATGGGACAGGTGGAGGGCTCGGTCTACATGGGCCTGGGCGAGGTGATGATGGAGGAATCGGCCTTCCGGCGGCTCCCCAAGTCGCGCTCGCACGCCTTGGTGCACAAGTTCCCGAGCCTGCTCGAGTACAAGAGCCTGACTTTCGAGGAAATGCCGCCCGTCACCACGTACCTGATCGAGGATCCCGACCCGGCGGGTCCCTACGGCGCCAAAGAGGTGGGTCAGGGACCGCTCTTGCCGATGATGCCCGCCTGCGCCAACGCGATCCACGACGCGGTCGGGGTGCGCGTCGACCAGGTGCCGATCCACCCCCACATGGTGCTCAAGGCGATCGAGGCGAAGCAGCAGGGGAAGGAGCCCCGCTTCGGCCCTTCGGCATTCCCCGAGATCGATTTCGGATTCACCCTCCGGGTGCCGACGCCCTGGGAGGGCGGCGACGGCCGCGCCAGCAACGAGGCCGAGTTCAAGCTCGCCACCGGCCGCAAATCGAAGGAAGGCACCATGGCCGAGCGCGCAACGGCCCTCGAGGCCGGCAACGTCGAGGCTCTGACCACGCGTCTGCAAGGCAAGAAGGGCGACTGAGTGGGACCATGACTTCCCGATCCATGGGAGTGAGCTGAGCGATGCTGCGACTTCCGGCTTTCAAGCTTCATCAACCCGACTCGCTGGCCGAGGCCGCGCGGATTCTCGCCGGCGAGGGCGAGGCGGCGCGGCTCGTCGCCGGCGGCACCGATCTCTGGCCGAACATGAAGCGGCGGCATCAGAAGGCCGAGCACGTGGTCTCGCTCGCCGGCGTGAGGGAGCTGCGCGGGGTGCACGCCAACGGTTCCGTGCGGGTCGGCGCGATGGAGACATTGTCCGATCTCGAAAACCATCCGGTCCTGCTCGAGCGCTACCCGGCGCTCACCCAGGCCATCGGGTCGATCTCGTCGCCGCTGCTGCGCAACATGGGAACGATCGGCGGCAACGTCTGTCTCGATACCCGCTGCACGTACTACGACCAGAACGAGGAGTGGCGGCGATCGATCTCGTATTGCATGAAGGCGGAGGGCAAGATCTGCTGGGTGGCGCCCTCTTCACCGCGCTGCTGGGCCGTGCAGTCGTCCGACTCGGCTCCGATGCTGGTGGCGATCGGCGCCGAAGTGAAGCTGGTCTCGGCCGACGGCGAGCGCACGATCCCGATCGCGGCGCTCTACCACGACGATGGCATCGACTACCTCGCCAAGCGGCGGGACGAGCTCGTCTCGGAGATCGTCCTGCCGGGCGAGTCGACGGCCGGGCGCTGCCGGACCGCGTTCCTCAAGCTGCGGCGGCGCGGCTCGATCGACTTCGGCGTCCTGTCGGTGGCGGTGGCGCTGTGGATGGACGGCGACCTGGTGCGAGAGGCCCGCGTGGTGCTCGGCTCGGTGGCCTCGTTCCCCTCCCCGCCGAAAAGGTGGTCGCGCAGTTGGTCGGCAAGAGACTCGATGCGGAGTCGATCCGGGCGGCGGCGGCGCGGGCACGGTCCGCGGCCACGCCGATGGACAACACCGACCTCGACCCGCGCTGGCGCGGCCAGGTCACGCCCGTCTATGTCGAGCGCGCGTTGCTCTCCGCCGCACGGATCTAGCTTCACTCTCGTCGGACGGGCGCGGCTTCTCGAGCGAAACGGCCCCACCCTACGGGGCGGGGCGAGCTCGATCCAGTAGTGGCCAGCTAAGTTTTGCGATGGAGGGCTCGCCGCGGCTCCTCATTACGGGTGCGGCCGGCTTCCTCGGCCGACGCCTGATCGACCACCTCCAGGGGCGGTGGAGCATTGTCGCCGTCGACCGCGATCCGCCGCCACCGGCTCTGGCTCGCCGACCCAGGCTCGACTGGCAGGTCATCGACATCTGTGACCGTGAAGCGCTCGGCCGACTGGTCACCCGGCTCGCAGCCGACGACGGTCTCTCGGCGGTCATCCACCTCGCCGCGCACTATGACTTCACCGGCGAGCAACATCCCGACTACGAGCGCACCAACGTCCATGGCACCCGGCTCCTGCTCGACGCCTGCGCGGATCTCGCCCTCGACCGCTTCGTCTTCGCGAGCTCCCTCGCCGCATGCGAATTCACTTCCCCGGGCCAAGCTCTCGACGAGCGGAGTCCCCCGAACGGATCCACCGCCTACGCCAGGAGCAAGGCGGCCGGCGAGCAGATGATGCGCGCCGAGACCCGCTTCCCCACCGTGATCGTCCGCCTCGCGGCGCTCTACTCCGATTGGTGTGAGTACGCGCCACTCTACGCGTTCCTCGAAACCTGGCTATCCGGACGCTGGAATTCCCACCTGCTCGGCGGTCGCGGCGCCTCCGCGGTGCCGTACCTTCACACGCGTGACGCGACGATCTTCCTCGACCGCGTGCTCGAGCGGCGTCGCGACCTGAAGCCCGCCGAGACGCTGCTCGCGTCACCCAACGGCGCCACCTCGCACGCCGAGCTCTTCCACGAAGCGACGGCCTATGCCCTCGGCCGGCCACGTCGCGGCCTCCACGTGCCGCGACATCTCGCGCTTCTCGGGCTTCTTGGCCGGGATCTGACCGGGCGACTCACCGGCCGGAGGCCGTTCGAGCGCCCTTGGATGGTGCGCATGATCGACCTCCAACTCGTCGCCAACGCCAGCCATACCCAGGCTCGCCTCGACTGGTCGCCGCGCAGCCGGTTCGACGTCTTGCGCCGGCTGCCGTTCCTGATCGAGAACCGGCGCAGCGAACCGGAGATCTGGACGGCGCGAAACGAGGCACGCTTTCGCGTCACTCGCCATCCGCCTCACGTCCGCATCCTGCGTCTGTTCGAAGAGCATGAGGACGAGCTCTTCGACGCCCTCACGGCTCGTCTCCGTGCCGACCCGGCACGCTTCCCCCACTACGCGACGGCCGAACGGAACGATCACGATTGGCACCACCGGCAACTGTTGCGCAATTTGACTCACTCGGTCCGCACGCGCCACCGCGGGGTCTTCCGAAAATACTGCCACGACCTCGCCTTGCGGCGCGCCCAGCAGGGAATCCCTCGCGAGGAGCTCCGCGCCGTGCTCGCCGCCTTCGCCCTATCGGCTCGCGAGGTCCTGACCCGCGACGCCCGCAACGCGTTCCTGGAGCCACAACTTCACGACCTCATACGCCGGGCTGTGGAATTCGGGCTCGACGGCGTGCTGGACGCCTACGAGGAGTTGGGCGAGGTCCCGGCGACGACTCGAAACTGACTCGAGGTCACCGCGGAGATCGTGCCGGATGGGCTCGGTGCGGCACCCGCGGCGTCAGAAGACGCCCCAGCGCCCGATCCCGGCGCAATCGAAGCCGTCGCCGAAAACCAGGTCGGCGAATTTGAGGTCGTCGAAGAAGACGTTGCCGACGCCATGGGCGAAACCATGCTGGTCGACTCCGACCTGCAGGGCCACCGATTGATTGGCGTAGGAGGAAAGGTCGACGCGCTTCCAGTCGAAGCACGCGGCATCCGCGACCAGGTCGAAGGTGTTGTTCGCGGGCGTGCTGACGTCGAGCGTCCAGACGTTGGCGCCGTTCACGCTCACGTAAGCCGTTTCGCTGCCGCCCGTATCGTCGCTGTTCGTGCTCGTCGTCAGCCGGCCAGCGAAATAACGGAAGGTGAGGAAGGGAACGCTCTGCGGGACCGTGAGTTGCTGGCTCACCGAGCCATTCACGGCTTTCATCGTGCCGCCGGCGCAGAATCCGCCCGCCCAGTAGGCGTGGTTGCCATCGGGAAGGCTGAGCGGCACGTTAGCTCCCAGGTCGGTGACCCACGTCCAGATGCCGGTCTGACACTCCGCCGTGTCGCGCGCCTCCGTCCAGAACGAAGCATCCGGTCCGTTCTCGAAGCTTCCGTCGGGGATCGCCACTTCGGCGGCACGCGCCGTGGCGCCGAGCGCCAAGACACCCAGGGTCAAGATCACAGAGATCGAGCTGCGGGTCTTCTTACGGCCCATGTCAGTTCTCCTCATGCCAGCTGGAAACGTGTCGCGGCGCCTCGTGCGGACGCCCTATTTTAGAATCGGCGCGATCCTAACGAAACCAGCGCTCGAGAGACACCCCCCCAACGGGTGGCGATCGGAGAGACCGCCGAAACCGCGTGGTACCATCGCCGCGGCCGCGCGTCCGCGGTCCGAACTCAACTCTCATCCGATGAGCGAAGCCGCACGCGAAACTCTGGATATCGACGTCCTCTTCGTCGGCGCGGGCCCCGCCAGCTTGGCCGGCGCCATCCATCTTGCCCGGCTCCTGAAGAAGCACAATACCGAGCATCCGGACGAGAGCCTCGAGCTCTCCGTCGCGGTGTTGGAGAAAGGGAGCGAGCTCGGCGCCCACGCGATCTCGGGCGCGGTGCTCGATCCCAAGGCGCTGCGCGAGCTGCTTCCCGAGTCGTGGCACCAGGCACCGCTGGAAGGCGAGGTCCACGAGGAAAAGATCCTCTGGCTCACTCCGCGCCGCTCCATCGCGCTGCCCTTCGTGCCGCCCACGCTGGCCAATCACGGCTGCTACGTCGCCTCGCTCGGCAAGCTCGTTCGTTGGCTGGGCAAGCAGGCCGAGGATCTGGGCGTCGACATTTTCTGCGAGTTTCCGGGGCGCGAGCTGTTGCTCGACGGAGAGCGCGTCGCTGGCGTCGTCACCGGCGACCGCGGCGTCGCGAAGGATGGCAGCCACAAGGCGAACTTCGAGCCGGGCGTCGAGATCCGGGCCGGCATCACGCTGCTCGGTGAAGGCCCCCGCGGCACGCTCGCCAAACAGCTCGACGAGCGCCTCGGCCTCTCCACGGAATCGAATCCCCAGGTCTACGCATTGGGGCTCAAGGAGGTCTGGGAGCTGCCCTCCGGGCGGGTGAACGCGGGTGACGTCATCCACACCATGGGTTGGCCGCTCGGCACGAAGCACTTCGGCGGCGGATTCGTCTACGGTATGCAGGACGATCTCCTCATCGTCGGCTTGGTGGTGGGTCTCGACTACGAGGATCCTTGGACCGACCCCCATCTCGAGTTCCAGCGCTTCAAGACCCACCCCGAGATCCGCCGCCAGGTCGAGGGCGGGAAGATGCTGTACTACGGCGCAAAGGCGATCCCCGAAGGGGGCTGGTGGGCGATGCCGAGACTCGGCGGCGAAGGCTTCGCGCTGCTCGGCGACTCGGGGGGATTTCTCAACGGAGCCCGGCTCAAGGGCATCCACCTGGCGATGAAGTCGGGCATGCTCGCCGCGGAATCCATCTTCGCCGCCGCGCGAGCCGGCGAGCCGCTCTCGCGTGCCGGCCTCGATTTCCCGGGCCGGGTGAGCTCCAGCTGGATCCGGCGCGAGCTCTTCCGCACCCGCAACTTCCACCAGGCATTCGAGCGCAACGGCTTCGACGGCATGCTCAACGCCGGGATCATGACGGTGACCGGACGAGGCTTCGGCATCTTCGACCGGCTGCGCAACAAGGCCGGCTGGGAACGGCTCCGCCCCCTGGATTCGGACCGTTCCGATCACCATCCCGCCGCGCCCGTGCCGATCGACGACCAGCTCACCTTCGATCGGCTCGCCGACGTCTACCATTCGGGCACCACGCACGAAGAGGATCAGCCCGTGCATCTGCTGGTCGCGGACACCTCGATCTGCGTGGACCGTTGCGCCCGCGAGTTCGCCAATCCGTGCACGAGGTTCTGCCCAGCCGCCGTCTACGAGATGGTCGACGACCCGGCGACGCCGGCCGGCCGGAGGCTGCAGATCAACGCCTCGAACTGCGTCCACTGCAAGACCTGCGACATCGCCGATCCCTACCAGATCATCACCTGGGTGCCGCCCGAGGGCGGAGGGGGACCCAACTACGGCAAGCTGTAGCCACCGCGATGCAGGCATGCGACGCCGACCCGCGCTCTCGCTGATCTTCGCGATCTCTCTGCTCGCGGCCGGAGCGGCCCGAGCGACGACCGCGCCGGCGCCGGCCTCGACGGACACGCTCGACGACCTCACCTGGAGCGCCGACGGGTCGACGCTGGCCGGGCTCCTGCATTCGCAAGGCCGGACCGCGCTGCGCGCCTACGACGGATCGCACGGCGTGCCGCGCTGGACGCTCGAGCTCGCCGGCGCGCGCGATCTGGCCGGCGATCCCGTCCCACCCCTCGACGCCTTCCAGATTTCGAGCGACGGCGACGAGGTGCTGCTCTCCGCGGGCGGCGATCTCTACCTCTGGCGACCGGCCTCCGGCGCGCCGGCGCGCCGCCTGACCCGAACCGAAGTGCGCGAGCAGCACGCCACCCTGTCGCCGGATGGGACCGCCGTCGCGTTCGTGCGCGACTTCGATCTCTGGGCGATCGATGTCGAGACCGGACGCGAGACGAGGCTCACCGACGATGGTCGGCGGACCGGTCCGCATAACGCCGAGATCCCCGACCAGATCGCCGGCGCGCTCGGTCTACGCGATCAACCGCCCTTCGCCTGGTCGCCGCTGAGCCGCTCGCTCCTCTTCTTCCGCGTCCCTCCTTCTCCTCCGGCTCCGGCCCTGACGGAAGAGGCCCTCGGCGGCGCCGCCGCGCAAGCTCAGCCGCTTCAGATCGCGGTCGTCGACCTGCAGAGCCGCACGCCGCAGATCCTCGAGACCGGCGACGGCGCCACCGGCACTCCGGTGCGGGCTCGGTGGCGGTTCGACGGACGGGCAATCGGGGTCGAGAGGCTCGCGCCCGGCCGGGCAGGCGTCGATCTCCTGCTCTGCCATCCCGAGCGCGCTTTCTGCCGGCCGCTCGCCACCCAGGACCGCAGCCCCGAGCTCCACCTCACGGATACGCTGCGCTTCATGGGCGGCGGCTTCGTCTGGGGAGTCGACCGGAAGGGCAACCGCGGCCTCGCCTATTTCGACGCGCTCGGGCGGCAGCTCTTCCCCCTGCTGCCCGCGCCGTGGGATCTCGGCCGAGTCCTCGCGGTCGATCCGCTCACCGGCAACATCGTGGTGCTCGGCTTGCGCGTCGGCGGCTCCATGGCCGGTGAGTCGACGGTCCTGGTCCTCGATGTCCACCGATCGACGCCACGCGTGCTCGCCGCCGGCAGCGGCTTCGCCGAAGCCCTGTTCGATCCGGCAGGAAAAGTCTGGGTCCGCGGTTGGCGGGATGCCGATGGTGTCTTTCAGCGGGTGCTCGAAGACGTCGGCGGCAAGGTGCTGGCGCACCTTCCTCCGCCCGGCAAACCGCCGTCGGGGATCTCGGTCGAGGAACTGCCCTAGGAGAAGCGGCGCTTCAAGCCAGGCGGCGCATCAGCAGCGCGCCGTTGGTGCCGCCGAAACCGAACGAGTTGGTCAGGGCGACTTCGAGCCGTCCCTGGCGTGGCGTGTTGGCCACGAAGTCGAGATCGCAGCCCTCGCCCGGCGCGTCGAGGTTGATCGTTGCCGGATAGACCTGCTCGCGCAGAGCCAGCGCCAGCAGTCCGCACTCGAGTCCCCCGGCCGCGCCGAGCAAGTGGCCGGTCGACGACTTGGTCGACGAAATCGCCAGCTTCTCCGCGTGGGCGCCGAAGACGTTCCTGACAGCGTGCACTTCGGCCAGATCGCCGAGCGGCGTCGAGGTGCCGTGCGCGTTGACGTAGTCGACCGTCGTCGCGTCGAGCTCCGCGTCGGCCAGCGCGTTGCGCATCACCGTGGCGGCGCCGCGCCCATCCGGATGCGGCGCCGCGATGTGGTACGCGTCGCCGCTCATGCCGTAACCCACCACCTCGCAGTAGACCGGCGCACCGCGCCGCCGCGCCTGCTCGTACTCCTCGAGGATCAGGATCCCAGCGCCTTCTCCCATGACGAAGCCGTCGCGATCCTTGTCCCAGGGTCGCGACGCGTGCTCGGGGTCGTCGTTGCGAACCGAGAGTGCCTTCATCGCGCAGAATCCAGCCACCGCCAGCGGCGTGATGACCGCCTCGGCGCCACCGCAAATCATGGCGTCGGCATAGCCGTGCTGGATGAGGCGGAAGGCGTCTCCGACGGCATGGAGCCCGGTCGTGCAGGCCGTGCAGGGAGCGGTATTGGGACCCCGCGCACCGGTACGAATCGAAACCTGGCCCGCGGCCAGGTTCACGATCAGCCCGGGAATGAAGAACGGCGAGACCCGGCCCGGCCCACGCTCGAGGATGATGCTGTGCATGCGCTCGATGAGCGGCAGTCCGCCGATCCCCGAGCCGATGTCGACCCCGACCCGCTCGGCGTTGCCCTCGTCGATCGTGAGCCCGGCGTCCGCGAGCGCCATATCCGAGGCAGCGATCGCGTAATGGATGAAGGTGTCGGACTTCTTGACCTCCTTCTTGTCCATGTAGAGCTCTGCATCGAAGTCCTTCACCTCCGCCGCGATCCGGCTCTCGAAGTCCGAGCAGTCGAAGCGGGTGATCGGACCGACTCCGCTCTTTCCGGCGAGCAGCGCCTCCCAGGTCGCGCGCGTTCCGACCGCGAGCGGGGAAACCAGCCCCACTCCCGTGACGACGACTCGCCGCCGGTCGGTACGCGCCATGATTTCGAGGGGAAACGGAGCCCGCTCGGAGAGCGGGACGGAGCTCAGTTCTTCTCGCCCGAATGCTGCTCGATGTAAGAGACGGCCTCGGAGACCCGGCCGATCTTCTCCGCGTCTTCGTCCGGGATCTCGATCCCGAACTCTTCTTCGAATGCCATCACGAGCTCGACGATATCCAGCGAGTCGGCGCCGAGGTCCTCGGTGAAGCTGGCCTCCGGCGTCACCTCGTCGGCTTCGACGCCGAGCTGCTCCACAATGATGCTCTTGACCTTCTCCGCGACGGTCGACATGCGAGGTTTTCCTCCCAAGGAGTGTTCAACAACCCAAGGTTTCTAGCACAATTGCCGAAGCCTAGTCCAACCAAACTCGAATCAGATGTAAAGGCCCCCCGAGACGTTCAGGACCTGGCCGGTGACGTACCCGGCCTCTTCGCTCGCCAAATAAACCACCGCGGCGGCGATCTCCTCCGCCTCGCCCAGCCGGGCCGCCGGGATGTCGGCGAACATCTTCTGGCGGGTCGCCTCCGAGAGCGCCGCCGTCATGGCGGTTTCGACGAACCCCGGGGCCACCACGTTGGCGGTGATCTTCCGGCTCGCCAGCTCGCGAGCCAGCGATTTGGTGAATCCGATCAGCCCCGCCTTCGCGGCCGCGTAGTTGGCCTGCCCGGCATTGCCCATCAAGCCGACCACCGAGGAGATCGTGATGATCCGGCCCCAGCGCTTGCGCATCATGCCGCGCACCAACTCGCGCGTCACCGCGAACGTGCCGGTGAGGTTGATGTCGATCACCCGCCGCCACTGATCGAGGCTCATGCGGGCCAGGAGGCCGTCGGCGGTCACGCCGGCATTATTCACCAGGACCTCGATCTCTCCCCACTTCTCCGGCAGCGTCTTGAGCCGGTCCGCGATGCCGGCCGCGTCGGCCAGGTCGAGCTGCAGCGCATGTGCCTCGCCGCCCTCGGCCGCGATCGCGGCGGCCACCGTTTCGAGCTTCTCCATGCCTCGCGCGGCGAGCACCACCCGCGCTCCTTGTGCCGCCAGACGTCGCGCGATGGCTTCGCCGATCCCCTGCGAAGCGCCGGTCACCAGTGCCGTCCTGCCGTCCAGTCCAAACATCCTCCGGTCAGCCTCCCGTCCAGTCCGCCAGCGCCTTCGGGTCGGGCAGCGGAACGCATTCCGTTCCCGGCGCGATCCGCTTGATCAACCCACAGAGAACGGCGCCGGGACCCACTTCCACGAAACGCCGCACGCCGAGCTCGTCGACCAGGTAACGCACCGACTCGACCCAGCGAACCGGGCCGTCGATCTGGCGCACCAGCGCATCGCGGGCCGCCTCGCCCGAGACCACCGGACGGGCGTCGATGTTCACGACCACCGGCAGTCGCGGGCTCGAGAAATCCGCCGCGTCAAGGGCGGGCGTCAACGCCGCTCGGGCGGGCGCCATGAGCGCGCAATGGAATGGAGCCGAGACCGGGAGCGGCAACGCGCGCTTGGCGCCGCGCTCCTTCGCCAGGGCCATGGCCCGCTCGATCGCCGCGCGATGCCCCGCGAGCACGGTCTGCTCCGGGGCGTTGTAGTTGGCGACCGCGCAGACCTCCCCCGCCGCCACTTCCTCGGCGAGCGCCGCCACCGCGGCCGCGTCCAGTCCGAGAATCGCCGCCATGGCGCCAATTCCGACCGGGACGGCTCGTTGCATGAGCTCGCCGCGCGCGCGCACCAGGCGCACCGCGTCCGCCAGAGCGAGAGTACCCGCCGCGACATGGGCCGAGTATTCGCCGAGACTGTGCCCCGCCATGGCGTCCGGTTCGCCCAGGCCGCGAGCGGCGAGCGCCCGGTAGACCGCGACCGACACGGTGAGGATCGCGGGCTGGGTGTTGGCGGTGAGCTGCAGCGCCTCTTCCGGACCCTCCCAACAGAGGCGTACCAGGTCCAGTCCCAGCGCCGCGCTCGCTTCGTCGAACGTGGCTCGCGCCTCCGGAAAGGCTTCCGCCCAGGAGCGGCCCATGCCGACCCTCTGCGAGCCTTGGCCCGGAAAGACGTAAGCGGTCTTCGGTTCCATCCTCGTGCGATCTCCAGGTCAGCTCGCCGCTGCCGGCGACTCGGCCGCCAGACGCGCCTCTTCCGCTCTCAAGACGGCCACCTTGTCGCGGATCTTGGCGTGCAACTCGGCGTCACAGAACTCCACCGCCCGCAGGATGGCGTTGCGAATCGCCTTGGCGTTGGAACGTCCGTGCCCGATGAAGCAGCCGCCCGGAACCCCCAGCAGCGGCACCGCGCCGTACTCCGCGTAGTCGGTGCGGCGCTGGAAGTTCAGAAAGGCCGGCCTGGCGAGCCAGCCGCCGAACTGGGTGCGAGACGTCCTATGGAGCTCCTCGCGCATCATCCCCACGATCAGCTCCGCCATCGATTCGGCGGCCTTGAGCAGAACGTTTCCGACGAAGCCGTCGCACACGACGACGTCGCACTCGCCGTTGAACACGTCGTGACCTTCGACGTTGCCGACGAAATTGAGGCCGGTGGCGGCGAGGGCCTTGCCGGCGTCGCGCGTCACCTCGGTACCCTTCATGTCCTCCTCGCCGATCGAGAGCAACCCGATGCGAGGCCGCGGCGTTCCGATGACCTCCTGCGCGTAGAAGTGACCCATGACCGCGAATTGCCGCAGGTGCTCCGGGCGGCTGTCGACATTGGCTCCCACATCGAGCACCACGGTGCGACCGCGACGGTTCGGGAAGACCGCGGCGAGCGCCGGCCGGTGAACTCCCGAAATGGTTCCCATGGCGAGCTTCGCGGCGACCATCGCGGCGCCCGTGTTGCCCGCGGTGACCATCGCGTCCGCCTGCCCGTCCCGCACCATCTCGGCGCAAATGACCAGCGACGAATGCCGCTTGCGGCGCACCGCCGTAGCCGGCTCGTCCATGCCCACGACCTCTGCCGCGTGAACCACCTCGACATGCCCGTCGGGACGTCCCCAGCGCTCGAGCTCACGCCCGATCGCCGCCCGGTCGCCGACCAGGGAGATATCGACGCCGTCCCGCAGCGCGGCGGCCACCGCGCCGGCGACGGCGGCGCGGGGGGCGAGGTCGCCTCCCATGGCATCGACGGCGATCCGCATCGATCGGCTCCGCGGCTCCCGCCGGCGGCTCAGCTGTTCGACTGGGTGTCGATGACTTCGCGACCGCGGTAGCTACCGCAGCTCGGACAGGCGCGGTGTGGCAGCTTGCGCTCGCCACAGTTCGGGCAGATCGAGGAGGGCGGAACGGTCAGCGCGTCGTGCGCGCGCCGCTTGTCGCGCCGGGCCTTGGAGTGGCGGTGTTTTGGATTCGGCATCTTCGTATCCTCGCGCGGCGTCAGGAGCCGCCTTCGAACTTGTTCTTGAGCTCGGCCAGGCCCGCCCACCGCGGGTCGACCGCCTCGTCCTCGCAGCCGCACGGACCGGCGTTGAGGTCGGCGCCGCAACTCGGGCAGAGCCCGGCGCAATCTTCCCGGCAGAGGGGCTTCGCCGGCACGCTCAGCACCACCTGCTCGGCCACCAGCGGACGCGTGTCGAGCGAATCTCCGGAAATTTCCAGAATCCCGAGCTCGTCCTCGTTCAATTCTCGTTCGCCCTCCGGCGCCGCGCCCTCACGTCGCCGGACCAACACCAGTCGAATCGTCGCCGCGACGTCCTCCGTCACCGGCTTCAAACAGCGGCCGCAGGGGACGGTCAGGCGGAAGCTCGCCTGCGCATCGACGAGGTCGTTCGGTGCGACGTGGCTGAGCACGCCCTCGACCTCGACCGGGGACAACTCCACAGCCTCGTCGAGACCGAGCTCGGCCGGCGAGAACGTCAAACTCTCTTGCCACCGGAAGGGCTCGAACCGGGCGGAAGCGAGATGCAGTTTCAAGGCTCGTGCCCTCCCCGGAGAGCCGGCGAAGGGTATCGGAAAAGCCCCCCAGCGTCAACGCGCCGCGGGGTTCTCCGGACGCGGCGGACAGAGCTCCCAGCGCACCCTCGCCGGGTGTGCGCGCACCTCCAGAAGCGAGGTTCCGCAGCCCTCGAGCGGGGTGAGTTGGGCAGCGATCCGGCCCGGGTCGATGCCGAAGAGCGCGCCGAACGGCAGGCCCCGGAAGCGCCGGTCGACGCGGCTGGCCACGGCGGCCAGAGCTTCCGGATCCACTCCTGCCAACAGCCGGACGCCGCGCCGCGCCGCGACCGCCTCGGCGATCACGGGAGCCAGCTCTCGCGCCAGGGTGCAGCTCGCCCGCCGAGAGGGCCCGGACCTCGAAACCCGCGGAACGTCCGTGCGGCGGCGCCTCGCCGGTCAGGCGAAAGATCTCCTCGCCCGGCAGGCGTGGGGATGGCCCGCCGCCCCGTGCCAGCGTCGCCGCGGCCGGGAAAGGCGAGACGACCCCATCCCGCTCCCAGATCAACAGGGCGGCGACCCGGTGGCGGCCTCGGACCTCGATTCGCCACGCGGCCGGTCCCCCGGTTCCCGCGGCGAGAGTGAACGGAGGGGCGCGAGGGGGCGCACCCAGGCGGACTTCGAGGCCCGCGGGACCGCGCACGACCCGGTAGAGACCTGCCGGCAGCCCGTCCACCGGCGCCCCCAGGCGGACCAGCCCGTCGGGCAAGGGCTCGCCGGCGACCGGCGGCGGGGGCGGCGCCACCTGAGCCAGCGGAGCGGGCGGCGCCATCGGCGCCAGCGCCGCGTCTCCATCCAAGATCCAGGTCCGGCCGTGCCAGACGACGCGACCGGTCCGGTTCGGGCCGAGCGCCACCTCGCCTCCGGACAGCCACTTGTTGCCGGCGAGGAAGCCCGCCGCGCGAGCCAGCCAGGCCACCAGGGGGTAGGTGCGCAGCACCACGGCGCTGCCCCCGCCCCGCTTCCAGGCCGCGGCGATCTCCTGGCCGGGAGGGACCACGAAAGGACCGAAACCGGGAAACTGATCGCCGACCCGCGACCCCCTGTCGAACCAATGGGACCAGGAACGGAGGTCGCCGACCCGCCGCTCGAGAACCGCCAGATTCTGGTGCGGATAGGGGATCCAGACCGTGACGTCCCAGCCCGGCTCGGCGAGGAGCTGACGCACTTCCGGCGCCGTGGGCACGCCCCCGCGCTCGCGTGGCAGGTACCAGTACGCCAGGTGGGCGACGCTCGCCACGGCCGCGCCGGCGGCCAGTCCCCAGGCCGCCGCCACCCGCTTCAAGGAGTCTCCCCGGGTCCCCAGCCGAGATCGGAGAGCTCGCCCGCCAGTTCGGCGAGGCCCTCCCGGTCCGTCTCTTCCACCCCCAGATCCGCCAGGTCGCCACCCAGCGACGCGGCCAGCGCCAGGCGCGGGTCGGCGGCGTTCCACGGCGCGAGCGGGGGCACCTCCGGCGCTACCTCGCGGGGTCTCGTGGCAGCCTCCCGCAGGGCGTCCAGGTAACCCGCCGCGGCGAGCTCCGGCGCGTGCCGGCGCTCGGCGTGGCGCCGCGCCGCATGACCGATCGCGCGGCGCAGCTCGAGATCGGCCTCCAGGCGGGCGAAGAGCGCCGTCAGATAGGCCGTCTCGCGCTCGTCGAGGGCCACCTTGGCGACCGCGCCATCCGGGATCTCCGCGAAGGAGCCGGCATCGGTGACCACCGTCGGGACCCCGAGCGCCAGGAGACGCATCAGAGCCGCCGAGGTCTCGCCTCCAGTGGGATGGCGGAGGTTGACCGCCACGTCGCAAGCCCGCATCGTGGCGTGGAAACGGTCGAGGGGGAGGCGGCCGGTGATCTCGACGCCGGCGCCGCCGATCCCGGCCACGAGCTCGGCGAGATCGTAGTGCGGAGAGATCTCGCCGCAGATCACGAAGCGCGCTCCGGGCCTCGTGCGCCGCAGCTCGGCGAAAGCCCGTAGCGCCGGATCCAACCGCTTGTGCGGCGTGACGAAACCGAAGCTCGCCAGGACGAAGTCCCGGTCGCCCCAACCGAGCTCGCGGCGGGCGCGTCTCCGGGCCTCTTCGTCGACCGGCGCGAGGCTCGAGATCTGGGCGGGAAAAGGCACCACCACGACCGTCGCGCCGGGCCGGCTGGCCAGCACCCGGCGCCGCGCGAACCGCGAGTGAACGAGCGTGACCAGGCTACGGTCGACCACCCGCTCGAAGAGCGGGAAGCGCCAGACGTCGACCGGATGGTGGGTGTCGAGCAAGCGTCGGGCGGCGCGCCGCCCGCTCTCACCGGCGGCGTAGCGCATCTCCTCCACGTAGGCTTCCGGGTTCCGGGCGTCGAGGGTGAGCCCGCGGATCAGGTGATGCAACATGAATTCGTGCAACACCACGACGCCCGGCACCGTCAGCGAGGCGCGGTAGATCTCCGCGTGGTGGGGCGCGCTGTTGCCGAGTTGAAAGAGGACGGCGTCGAACCGGGACGCAAGGTCGCGCAGCTCGCGGACCGGCCGGCAGGCGAGATCGAACGGCAATTCGAGCGGCGCTTCGCGGCCTTCGTGGAAAAGGGTCAGCTCGAGGCCGGCCGCCACCAGGTACGGCAGGAGCTTCGCCGCGTAGTCGGCGATGCCCGAGCTCAGCGGCGGTAACGGTGAAGCGAAAGCAACGCGCACCGGATATCGCCCCTCAGCCGGCGCCGAGCAACGCGTCCACGACCTGGTCCCAGCCGATCGACGCCACCGCGCGGACACCGGCCCGTCCGAACCGCGCCGCCAGCTCGTCGCTCTCGTCGAGTGCGTCGAGACGGGCGGCGATTTCCCGGACCGCGTTCGGCGCGCAGACGAACGCATTCTCGCCATCGCGAGCGAACTCGAGCACCCCTCCCGCGTCGGACGTGGTCACGAGCGGCCGCTCCGAACGGAAGGCCTCGACGGTGACGTACCCGTAGTCCTCGTCGTGCGGCGCGTAGAAGACCGCCCGCGCGCCGGCATAGAGATCGATCAGCCGCGCGTCGTCGATGCGGCCGGGAAAGTCCACCCGCTCGGCCACTCCGAGCTCGGCGGCGAGGCGCGCCAGCTTCTCGCGCTCGGGCCCCTCGCCCGCGATCACCGCGCGCAGCGGACGCCGGCAATGAGCCAACGCGCGGATCAACAGATCGAAGCGCTTCATCGCATCGAGGCGGCCGACCGTGAAGACATAGTGCCCGAACGCGGCGCTGCGATACCGGTCGCCCAGCTTGGGCGGCGGATAGAGCGGTTCGGCGTCGAGGCCGTTGTGATCGCGCAACCGCTCGGCCGTGTTGCGCGAGATCGAGAAGCGCGCCCGCGCCTCGCCGAGGGTCCGCGCGTCGAGGCGTTTCAGCATCGCCGCGACCTCCGCGTCGCCCGGCCGCGAACCGAAGTCGCTGTATTGCGTTCCCGCGAGGTCGTAGATCTGCCGGAACTGATGGATCAGCCAGACCACCTTCCGCGGATGCCGCACCGCGTAGGACGGAAAGCGGGTCGCGATGACGAGGTCGATCTTGCGCCCGGCCGCGTTGCCGAGCTCGAGCAGCCGCCAGGCCAGGGCGCTCCGCAGGATGGCGAGGCGGCTCGACCAGTTGAACGGCAGCGCCACGATTTCCGCATCGTGCCCACGCCGGACCAGCTCGTCGCGCAGCGATTCGTAGAGCACTTCCGCGCCGCCACGGGTGAACGGAACCTGGGCGGCGCAGATCGCGATCCGGAGGCTCAACCCGCGCTTCCTCGCGGCGGCTCGTCCACGCGGTCGACCCCTGCTTCCAGAGCGGCGAGGCGGACCCGCATGCGCTCCAGCTCGCGCCGCGCCTCCCGCTCCCGCTCCACCACGGCGTCGAGCAGCGCCGCCGCGGTCTGGTTGAACTCGTTCTGCTGTTGCAGCACCGCGCGGACGTGCCACTTTCCGAACAGGTGGTACACGGCCTTGCGCGCGAAGACGATCAACCCACCGAGGCCGCGGCGCGGCGACACCGGCTTGGGCTCCTGCACGAACTCCCGCTGGCGCAGCTCGGCGAGCTGCAGGCCGAGCTCGTCGCCCCCACCACCCGCGGTGGCCCGCTCGGCGGTACGCTGGCGCACGGCGGCCCGCAGCGCGGCGAGTGCGTCCGCCGCGGCCTTCCGCTCCGGGTCCGGGAGATCTCCATCGAACGGCATGCCCGGCTAATCTAGCGGAAAATGGCCGGCGCGCGTTTCCTGCGGCGACGGCCGGGACGCCATAGACTCTCCGGCGCGAAGCGGCGGCGCGGCCGCCGCATGGTCCCATCCGCCCTCGAAAGCGTCCGGAGCCCCTCATTTCCGATTCCCGACCCCGCGTCGCCGTCGATCTCCGGGCTGCCGTGCGCACCCCCACCGGGATCGGCGTCTACACCCTGGCGCTGCTCGAAGAGCTTGCGGCCCGCGGGGACCTGGAGCTTCCTCGCCCTGGCGCACCGCGAGCCGGTGGTCGCGCCGCAGCTCCGGCGGATGGGCATCGCCGTCGAATGGCAACCCGCGCCCTCCGGCGTGCTCTGGCAGCAGGCTCTGCTGCCGCGCCGTCTGGCCGCGGGGGATATCGATCTCTTCTGGTCCCCCCTGCTCACCCTGCCGATCCGCCTGCCGGTACCGGCGGTGGTGACCCTGCACGATCTGGCTGCGATTCAGGTCCCGGAGACGTTGCCGCTCAAGGTGCGCTGGAGCATCCAGCCCTTCCTCGAGCGCACCGTCGAGCAGGCACGTCGCATCGTCGTCGGGTCCGAGTCCATCGCCGGCGAGGTGCGGCACGCCTTCCCGGTCGCCGCCGGCAAGTTGCGGGTGATTCCACACGGTGTCTCCGCGCGCTTCACGCCCGCGCCCGCCGAACGGATCGCGGCGTTGCGGCGCGGCCTCGAGGCGCCCCGCGGCTACTTTCTCGCCGTCGGCACGCTCGAGCCGCGCAAGAACCTCGACCTGCTGCTCGATGCCTGGGAGATCCTGCGCCGGGAGGCACCCGACGCGGCGCTTCCCCTGATCCTCGTCGGCGCCGAAGGCTGGAAGAATCGCGCCCTCAAGCGTCGACTCGAACGCCTGCGCGAGGCGGGCGTGAGGCATCTCGGCCGGGTCGAGGAGGAGAGGCTGGTGGAGGCTTTCAGGCCGCCACCGCGCTGGTCTACCCATCCAGCTACGAGGGCTTCGGCCTGCCGGTCGCCGAGGCTCTGGCGTGCGGCCGCCCGGTCGTCGTGGTCGGCGCTTCCTCGCCTCCCGAGGTGGCCGGAGAAGGCGGCTTGATCGTGGAGCCGGACGACGCCGGCGCACTGGCCGGCGCGATGCTCCGCCTGGCCACCGAGCCCGAGCTGGCCGCCGAGCTGGGCCGCAAGGGCCACCAGCGAGCCGCCGCCTTCCGCTGGCCCCTGGCGGCCGAGCGGCTGCGCGCGGTTTTCGATGAAGCTCTCGCCGAGGGCGAACCGTGACGAGGATCGTCGTCGACGCTCGCAAGATCGCCGATTTCGGTATCGGCACGTACCTGCGTGGCCTGGTCGGCGGGCTGGCGGTGCTCGACCGGGAGACCGAATATGTCTTGCTGGGCGACCCGGCCGACGCCGCCCTCCTGCCCGGCCTGCCGGCCAATTTCGGTTGGTTCGAGGAGCGCGCCCACGGCTACTCGCTGCGGGAGCTGTGGAGCGTCTCGCGCGCCGTCGCCGCGCTCCACGCCGACCTCTACCACGCGCCCCACTACGTCCTGCCCTTCCGTCTCTCCTGTCCGGCGGTGGTCACCATCCACGACCTGATCCACCTCCGATTCCCCGAGCACCGCACGGCGGTCCATCACTTCTACGCCCGTCGCATGGTGCAACGCTCGCTACGCCGGGCGGCCGCCGTGCTCACCGTGTCGCAGGCGACCCGGACCGAGCTCGGCGAGGTCTTCGGCGAGCTCGCGGCGCGGGTCGAGGTGATTCCCAATGGGATCGACGAACGCTACCTGGGCGACGAGCCGGCGGAGGGGGTGGAAGCCGGCCTCACCCAGCTCGGCCTCGATCCGGGCTACTTTCTCTTCGTCGGCAACCCGAAGCCGCACAAGAACCTGGCGCGGCTCCTCGAGGCCCACGCCGGGCTCGTGGAGCGCCACCCCGCCGCGCCCTTCCTGGTCGTCGCCGGTGGTGCGACGCGGCGCGATGCCGCGCTTCCCGCCGACCTGCGACGGCGCGCCGAGGTCCTCACGGCCGGGCGCGCCTCGCACGGGCGGGTGGCCTATCTCGGCCGGATCGACGACGAGCATCTGCCGGCTCTCTATCGGGGCGCGCTGGCGCTCGTCGTGCCGTCGCTCTGGGAGGGATTCGGCCTCCCGGCGCTCGAAGCGATGGCCCAGGGCGTACCGGTCGTGGCGGCCGACCGTGGCGGACTGCCGGAAGTGGTCGGAGACGCCGCCCTGCTCGTCGACCCGGAGAGCCCTGAGAGTCTGCGTCGCGCCATGGCGCGCCTGCTCGACGAGCCGGACCTGCGCGGCGAGCTCGCCCGGCGCGGGCGCGAGCGAGCGCGAGGATTCCGCTGGGAGGAGACGGCGCGGCGGACGCTCGCCGTCTACCGGCGAGTCATCCCAGGTCGCCGGGAGGCGGCGCCTTCGAGCTCGCCGGTCGGTCTCGTCCACGATTGGCTCACCGGCCAGCGCGGCGGAGAAAACGTCCTCCTCGCCATCGCGCGGCTCTTTCCCGAGGCGCCGATCCACACCCTCTTCCATTTCCCCGGCACGGTCGATCCGGAGCTCGAACGGCATCGCATCGAGCCGAGCTTCCTGCAACGGGCGCCCGGGATCGACCCCCACTATCGCTGGCTCCTGCCGATCTTCCCCTGGGCCGTCGACGATCTCGACGTGCGCGCGTACCGGCTGGTCGTCTCGACGAGTCACTGCGTCGCCAAGAGCGTGCGCAAGGGTCCGGGCGCCTGGCACATCTGCTATTGCCACACCCCCATGCGCTACGCCTGGGACCAGGAGGCCGCCTATTTCGGCCCCGGCCGCGGACCGCTGGCAAGCCTGCGCCGCGCCGTGCTGGCCCGGCTGCGGCACTGGGACGCCGCGACCGCGAACCGGGTGGACTGCTATGTCGCCAACTCGACCTTCGTCGCCGACCGGATCGCCCGCTACTATCGCCGCCGCGCCGAGGTCGTGCCCCCTCCCGTCGACACCGAGTTCTTCACTCCCGGCGCGCCCGAACGCCCCCGCGAGCACGTTTTGATGGTCGCCTCCCTCTCCCCATACAAGAAAGTGGATGTCGCCATCGCCGCCTGCGCGGCCGCGGGAGTCCCGCTCCTGGTGGTGGGCGAAGGCCCCGAACGGGGACGGCTGGAAGCGCTGGCCGGCGAGGGCGCCCGGCTGATCGGCCGAGTCGACCGCGAGCGTCTCCGAGACCTCTATCGCGGCGCCATCTGCTTCCTGCAGCCGGGCATCGAGGACTTCGGCATCGCCGCCGTCGAGGCCCTGGCGGCGGGCACGCCGGTCGTCGCCCGGGGCGCCGGCGGGGTGCTCGACATCGTCCGGCCACCGGACCACGGGGTCTTCTTCGAACGGGACGAGCCTGCCGAAATCGCCGCCGCAATTGACCATTGCCGCCTGATACAATTCAATTCCATGGACCTTCGGAGTCGTGCGGACTCTTTTCCGCAGAGCACTTTCGTCGCAGGTTCGTGGAGCTCCTGATCTCAGAACGGCCGCAAGCGGAGGGCTACCTGGCTTGATCCGACAGCGCCATCGAATCACGGCGGCGGTGCTTCTCGCGGGAGATCTCCTGGCCACGACGGCGGCCTTCTTCACCGCGTGGTACCTCCGCTTCGTCGCCGAAGTCATTCCGCTGACCAAGACGCCCCCGGAGCTCGAGAGATATCTCGTGCTTCTGCCGGTCGTGGTCGTTCTCTTTCCGGTCGTCTTCTATTTCCACGGCCTCTACCGGTCGCGGACCAACGCGAGCCGCGTCGACGAGGCCCTCTCGGTCCTGCTCGGCGTGGTCCTCGCCACGGTCCTGCTCTCGGGCGTGGTGTCTTGGTACCGACCCTCCCTGGCACCCGGCTCGATCGAGTACTTCACTTACAGCCGCGCCTTCATTGCTTTCTTCGCGACCCTGGAGCTGATGCTCGTCGTCCTGACGCGGGCGAGCCTCCGCTGGTTGCTGCACAGTGCCAGTTTGCATGTCGGAGGCGTGCAGCGCATTCTCGTCATCGGCGCCGGCACTCTCGGGTGCGAGATCACCGAGAAACTGCTCTCTCACGACGACCACGGTTTCGAAGTGGTCGGCTTCCTCGACGACGATCCCGGCAAACAAGGCAAGAGGATTCTCGGCCTGCCGGTGCTGGGCGCCACCCGCGACGTCGAGCGCGTCCTCGCCGAGCGACGCATCGACCAGGTCTTCGTCGCCTTGCCGCTCGATGCGCATCGCAAGATGCTGCGTGTCCTCCGCGCCGTGGGCTCGGAGTGCGTCGAGGTCAAGCTGGTTCCCGACATCCTCCAGTACGCGGCGATCAAGGCCTCTCTGGAGGACCTCGACGGCACCCCGGTCATCAATCTCACGCAGGTGCCGCTCGAAGGTTGGAGCAGCCTGGTCAAACGGGTCGTCGACCTCGGATTCTCGGCTGCCGGCCTGTTGGCCCTGGCGCCCTTCCTCCCCCTCGCCTCCCTGCTCATCTGGATCGAGGATCGTGGCCCCATCTTCTATCGCCAAGAGCGCATGGGACTCGACGGCAGACCTTTCTTCATCTGGAAGCTGCGTTCGATGCGGGTCGATGCCGAAGCCACCACCGGCCCGGTCTGGGCCGTCGAGGGCGACCCGCGGCGAACCCGCGTGGGCGGCTTCCTCCGCCAGTGGTCGCTCGACGAGCTCCCGCAGCTCTGGAACGTCCTCAAGGGCGAGATGTCGCTGGTCGGTCCGCGGCCGGAGCGTCCCCGCTTCGTGCAGGAGTTCAAGCAGCACCTGCCGCAGTACATGCTCCGCCACCGGGTCAAGGCCGGCATCACCGGCTGGGCGCAGGTGCACGGCTGGCGCGGCAACACGTCGGTACGCAAGCGGCTCGAGTACGACCTCTACTACGTCGAGAACTGGTCGCTCGGCCTCGATTTCAGAATTCTCTGGATGACCGTGCGTCACGGCCTGCGCCACAACGCGCACTGACGACCGCCCGGTCGGCGTTTTCCCCCGCTGAATTGGACTTCGCGTCCCGATGAGCTGGTTGCGTGAAGCCGCCCGGCCATCGAATGCCTGTCGCTGTGAGCCCGGCGCCGCGCACACCACCTCGGCGAACCCCACGACGATGATCCGGTTACGACCCGCCGCCCTGCTCCTGCTCCTCGTCGTCGCGAGCGGCGGCGTGGCCCGGGGAGCGACACCGGAATCGAACCCGGTGCTCCGCGAGCACCCACGACGCATCGGGCACCCGGCCACGCGAAAGATGAGCAGGGCGCGCGGCGTCGAGATCGATCTCCGCGATCTGCCCAAGACGCCGCCGAGACGACGCACCCGGCCGGAGAGGGAAGCGCCCCCTCTGCATCCGGCCCCTTATCCAGGAACGAGTCCACGCTCCGGGCCGGGCTCCTCTGTGGCCAACCCCACGGCGAGCGCGCCGGCGCCGGCGCCCCTGAGCAGCTACGCCGGCCTCGACCTCACGAATTGGGGCGACGGCTGGCCCCCCGATACCAACGGCGACGTCGGATCCCAGTACTTCATCGAGACCGTCAACACCTCGATCGGCATCTACCGCAAGTCGGACGGTGTCCGGGTCGCCGCCTTCAGCTTCGACACCCTGATGAGCCAGGGCAGCTTCGGCAACCTCTGCGACTCCGACAACTTCGGTGACCCGGTGGTGCTCTACGACACCTTCGAGGACCGCTGGGTGATCACCGACTTCGCGTTTCAGGTCGACTCGCACGGCAATGTGGCCGATCCGCCCGGGGCCTACCAGTGCTTCGCGGTTTCGAAGTCGGGGGATCCCGTGACCGGGGGCTGGAACTTCTACTCGCTCCACCTCACCGACGCGCTGAACGACTATCCGAAGCTCGGCATCTGGCCCGACGGGATCTACATGTCCGCCAACATGTTCCAATTTCCGGCGTCGGGCTCCTACATCGGGCCACGGGTCTGGGCGCTCGACAAGGCCGAAATGTATGCCGGAGCGCCCGAGGTGGACGTCGTCTCCTTCGATCCACCCGCCTCGGAGTTCACCCTGCTCCCGGCCAATGCCCGGCTGCAGACCGGAACGCCCCCACCCGGCACGCCGAACTACTTCGCGACGGTCTGGAACTACACCAACGCGGTCTCGATCTACGAGCTGCACGTGGACTGGCAGAACGTCTCGAGCTCGACCTTCACGGGGCCGTTCATCGTCACGGCCCCTTCGAGCTGGAGCGCGCCGCCCTCCACCGCGTCGAGCCCCGGAGGGTACGCCAACGACACGCTCGCGGTGCGGCTCATGATGCAGAACCAGTACACGAACCTCGGTGGGGTCGAGTCCCTCTGGGACAGTCACACGGTGGCGAATCCATCGAGCAGCGGCCTGGCGGCCGTGCGCTGGTACCAGGTCGGAGTCACCGGCGGCACGGTGGCCTCCTCGACCACCCAGGCCGCCACCCACGCTCCGGACACCACCGTCCATCGCTACATGCCGAGTCTCGACGTCGACCGGGACGCCGACCTGGCGATCGGCTACAGCGCCTCGAGCAGCTCGCTCTATCCCGCGATCCGCTACGCAGGACGGTTGAGCGGGGACCCGCCGGACTCGCTGCCGCAGACCGAGACTTCGCTCATCGAGGGGACCGGCTCGCAGAGCTACACCAATCGGTGGGGCGACTACAGCGCCATGACGCTCGATCCCGACGGCTGCACCTTCTGGTACGCGAACGAGTACTACGCGACCACCGGAAGCGACTGGCAGACCCGCATCGGCGCCTTCCAGTTTCCGAGCTGCACGAGCTACGTCCCCGGGAGCCTGAGCGGCACCATCACCGCATCCGCCGGGGGCACGCCCATCGCCGGCGCCACGGTCGCGCTCGGTAGCCGCACCGCGACCAGCGACGGGAGCGGCTACTACGAGCTCACCGACCTGGCGCCGGGAACCTATCCCGGTCTCACCGCGAGCGCGCCCGGATACCTCCCGTCCTCGGCCAGCGACATTGTGGTGCCGGACGGCGGAACGGCGACGGAGGATTTCGTGCTCGACGCGGCGCCGACGAGCGGCTGTTTCGTGGACACGACGCAGGCGGACTTCCGGGCCGGCGTTCCGACCGACGTCAACCTCACGACCAGCCCCGGCAACGTCCTCCTGGCGGCGCCCCCGGCTCTCGACCAGCAGATGACATCGACGGGGAGCTCCGGCACCGCGCTCTCCGACACGACGTGGCTCGCGCAGACCTTCGTGCCGGGAGTGAGCGGAACGCTCGCCTCCGTGGACGTGTCGCTCTTCTGCTATACCTGCTCCGGCTCGACGAGCGGCCTGACGGTGGACATCCGTCCGACCTCAGGCGGCGCGCCGGGCGGGTCACCTCTCGCCTCGGGCTCGATTCCCGCCTTCATCAGCGGCGCCTCGTCCTACCTGTCTGTCGGCTTCACCGCACCGCCCACCCTGAGCTCCGGCACGACCTACGCGCTCGTCGTTCACGCTCTTGCTCCCAATACGAGCGGTACCTATGCCTGGCTGCGTAGCAACAACGACCAGTACCCCGACGGGGTCATTTACACCTCCACGAACTCCGGAGGAAGCTGGGGTGCGACAACCAATCGGGACTTCGCCTTCCGCACCTACATGCAAGGCGCCTATGCGCTCACCGGCGATCTCGTCTCTTCGAACAAGGATTCCAACCCGGCGGAAGGGCTGACCCCCCACTGGTCGACGCTCTCGTGGAACGCCACGACCCCGACGAACACGGTCCTGCGCCTCCAGGTCGCGGGCAGCAGCTCCGCCTATGGACCTTTCGATTTCGTCGGACCGGACAGCACCGCCTCGACGTACTTCACGACCTCCGGCGCCTCGCTTTCGCAGTTCGATGGGATGCGGTACCTGAAGTACGATGCCCAGCTCTCGACGACCGACGACTCGCTCACGCCGACTGTTCAGGACGTCACTTTGTGCTTCGCGAACGGCGCGCCGACGAACTGGGTCCTCGCGGTCGACAAGAACGGCACTGGGACGGGAAGCGTCTCGAGCACGCCGCCCGGCATCGACTGCGGATCCACCTGCTCGGCGAGCTTCGACGACGGCATTTCGGTCGATCTGACCGCCACAGCCGACGGGAGCTCCACCTTCGCCGGTTGGAGCGGCGACTGTGCCGGCACCGGCACCTGCACCGTCTCGATGACTCAGGCGCGCTCGGTCACCGCGACGTTCACCCTCAAGACGTTCTCCTTGAGCGTCTCGAAGAGCGGTAGCGGCACCGGCACCGTCTCGAGCTCCCCCGTCGGCATCGACTGCGGCTCGACCTGCTCGCACAGCTTCGATGACGGCACCTCGGTCACCCTGCACGCCGCGTCCGACGTGAGCTCCACCTTCGCCGGCTGGAGCGGCAGCGGCTGCTCCGGCACCGCCGACTGCGTCGTCTCGATGACCCAGGCACGCTCGGTCACCGCGACGTTCACGATCAAGACGTCCTCCTTGAGCGTCTCGAAGAGCGGCAGTGGCACGGGCACCGTCTCGAGCTCCCCGTCCGGCATCGACTGCGGCGCCACTTGCTCGCACAGCTTCGACTATGGCACCACGGTCACCCTGCACGCCACGTCCGACGTGAGCTCCACCTTCGCCGGCTGGAGCGGCAGCGGCTGCTCCGGCACCGCCGACTGCCTCGTCTCGATGACCCAGGCGCGCTCGGTCACCGCGACGTTCACGATCAAGACGTTCTCCTTGAGCGTCTCGAAGAGCGGCAGCGGCACGGGCACCGTCTCGAGCTCCCCCGTCGGCATCGACTGCGGCTCGACCTGCTCGCACAGCTTCGATTACGGCACCTCGGTCGATCTGGCCGCCACGGCCGGCGGGAACTCCACCTTCACCGGTTGGAGCGGCGCCTGTTCCGGCACCGGCACCTGCACCGTCTCGATGACTCAGACGCGCTCGGTCACTGCGACCTTCGATCCCTCCCCTCTGACGAAGTACCTGGTCAGCGTCGCGACTTCGGGACCCGGCGGCGGCACGATCACCAGCTCCCCCGCTGGAATCGACTGCGGCGCGACCTGCGGCGCCTCCTTCGACTCGGGGACGGCCCTGACGCTGACGTGCTCGCCCGACGCGACGCCCTACCTCGGCTACGCGCTCACCGGATGGTCCGGCCCCTGCACCGACACTGGCCCCGGAACCTGCGATTTCAGCGTCGACTCCGCGGCCAGCGTCACCGCGAACCTGGTCTGGGATTACTTCAAGGACGACTTCGAGAGCGGCGACCTCTCACACTGGTCGTCTGCCGTTCCCTAGCCGGTCCCCGTTCAGCTGGCGGCGCGTGAACGGGCTCCCCGGAGTCCGGCCACGAGCGCTCCAACCAGGCCGAACACGATCCCGCCACCGCCCACCAGGGAACGCCAGTGCCCTGCCGCGCCGGCGTTCATCGCGGCGTGGACGATCTCGCGCGGCCCGGCGCTGTGGGGAATGACGAACATTCCCACGCCGGCCACGACGAAGCACCAGGCGAGCGCGTTCATGAAGGGGGGATTCACGGGCGGGCGCCCGGCCCGGCGGCCGAGGGTGCTGTTGCGCCAGCCGAACGACGAGTAGATGGCCGCTCCGAAGACCAACCAGCCGATGAACCGCCACCACGAGGCGGGCGGCAGGTAGAACATGAGGAAGATGCAACAAGCGCAACCGAGGAGCGGAATCAGCCAGTCTCCCAGCGGCACGCGGAACGGCCGCAACCGCGTCGGGTCCTTGCGTCGCAGCACGATGACGCCGATGCAGACGAGCACGAACGCGAACAAAGTGCCGATGTTGGTGAGCTGCACGATCTCGTCGAGGTTCGCGAACGCCGCCAGGATGCCCACGAACAAGCCGGTGATCCAGGTGGTCACGTAAGGCGTCTGATACTTGGGATGGACACGCGACGCCCACTCGGGGAGCAGCCCGTCGCGGCCCATCGAGAAGAAGATGCGCGGCTGACCGAGCTGGAAGACGAGCAGCACGGAGGTGGTCGCCAGCACCGCGCCGACCGAGACGACCAGGGCCGCCCAGTTCATGCCCAGGTTCGAGAAGGCGGTGGCCAACGGCTCCGCGGTGTCGAGCTGGGTCCAGGGCACCATTCCGGTCAGCACGATCGCCACCACGATGTAGATGACCGTGCAGACGATCAGCGAGCCGAGGATGGCGCGCGGCATGTCCCGCTGTGGATTGCGGCTCTCCTCGGCGGCCGTCGAGACGGCGTCGAAGCCGATATAGGCGAAGAAGATGATCGCCGCCGCCGACGCGACGCCCTTGAAGCCGTGCGGCGCGAAGGGCGTCCAGTTGGACGGCTTGACGTAGAAGCTGCCGAAGATCGCGAAGAAACCGATGATCCCGAGCTTCAGAGCCACCATCCAGTTGTTGAACGCGGCGCTCTCGCGGATACCGCGCACCAGCACCACGGTGATGAACATGACGATCAGAAAGGCGGGCAGGTTCACCAGGATCGCGACGCCGCCGATGTGCGGGGCCTGCTCGAATGCGCTCGCCATGCGCACGGTCGAGGCGCCGAGCTCGGCCAAGGGGTCACCGCCGTGTTGGCGCACCTCGGCGACGCTGGCCGCGGCGTGCGAGGCCGATCGCCAATCGATGCCGAGCCAGGTCGGCCAGTTGATCCCGAACCCTCGGATGAGCTCCTGAAAGTAGCCCGACCAGGAGATCGCCACCGCGATGTTGCCCACCGCGTATTCGATGATCAGGTCCCAGCCGATGATCCACGCCACCAGTTCGCCCAGCGTGGCGTAGGTGTACGTGTAGGCCGACCCCGAGATCGGCACCATGGCCGAGAGCTCCGCGTAACAGAGCGCGGCGAAACCGCAGGCGATCGCCGTGAAGACGAACGAGAGCGCGATCGCGGGACCGGCGCCGACATGGTCGGCTCCACCCGCCGCCGCGGTGCCGACGGTCGCGAAGATGCCGGCGCCGATGATCGCGCCGATGCCGAGCGCCATGAGGGCCCACACGGAGAGATTCCGCTTGAGCTTCGGGCCTGTCCCTTCCTCGGTCGCGGCGAGAATCTCGTCCAGACTCTTGGTGCGCAGCAGGTCGGAGATCACCGGCGAATCCCTCCTCTGTCTCGAATGGTTCTCGTGTCGTGGCGGAACGGCCGCGAGTCTCTCACGTCGCCCGCGCGACCACAAAGCCGAAACCGCCGAAAACCCTCCACGCTTTCGCGCTCGGTCCGGCAACTTCGGACGCCCGGGACCGTAAACTAAGGACGTGGCCGCCGCTCGAGATCGACGAAGCCGCCGCGCTCGGCGAAAGGGACGTCTGGGGCGCCTCGAGGCGTTCCTGCGCCGCTATACCGAGGGCATGGAGACCGAGGATCTGCGCCGCCTGGTGGGCCGGGACGCCTCGCAGATCTATTCGGTGCTGATGCGCGATCGCGCCGACGAGCCGCGCCCGGAACGCCGCGTCCGCCGGCTCCTCCATGACGCCCGGTTGCTCTTCCTCAGTCTCTCCGAGAAGCTCTCGCCGCGCCGCCGGCTGGTCTTCGCGCTCTCCCTGTTGGCCGCGGCGCTGGGCTTCATGGGCATGCGCATGCAGATCAATACGCCGGACTGGGGCTTTCGCATCGATGCCTCACCGCTCGCCTTTCTGCTCGCCATCGCCGGGCTTGTCTTCCTGCTCGCCTCCGAGCTGGTGGACCGGGTGCTGGTGCGCGACGAAGTCGAGGTGGCGCAGCAGCTCCAGAAGGAGCTGCTGCCCAAGCGTCCTCCCGAGCTCGCCGGCTGGTCCTTCGCCAACGCCTGGCGAACCGCCAACGACATCGGTGGCGACTACCATCGCTTCGAGACGCTCGCCGACGGCCGGATGGCGATCGTCGTCGCCGACGCCTCCGGGCACGGCATGGCCGCCGGATTGCTCATGGCGATCACCGATACTTCGCTCCGCATCGCGCTCGACCTCGATCCGGCGCCCGCCGCGGTCGCCGCCCTGCTCCACCGCGCGCTGCAGCGCACCGGGGATCGGCGCGCTTTCGTCACCCTCTTCTACGCCCGCCTCGATCCCGCGAGCGGGGCGTTGGACTTCGTGAGCGCCGGCCATCCGTCGCCGATCGTGCGGCGTCGCGACGGCACGCTCGAAGAGCCCGCGAGCGGATCTCTGCCGCTCGGTCTGGCGACGCAACCGCGGCCCGTGCAGGGAGAGCTCACTCTCCAGCCGGGCGACCGGCTCGTGATCTGCACCGACGGCGTGTTCGAAGCCCCGAACGCCGACGGAGACGCGTTCGGATGGGATCGCCTGCGCGAGGTGATCGCGTCGTCTCCGGACGGCGCGGCGCCAACGCTCGCCCGGGTGCGCGAGGCGCTGCGCGGGCATGTCGGGGACGAGCCCCCTTCCGACGATCGGACACTGGTCGTCGTCGAGCGCCTTGCAACGGACTGACGGCGCGCGAGCCGATCTGGCCCGCGCCCGCGCCGGCTCGAGCTTCTAGCGCGGGGCCGGGCTCGTCCGCCCGGCGAGGGGCAGCCGCGCGATCACCGGATCGTGGTCGCTGATGCGCAGGGGATCGGGGCAATCGGAGTCGAGGTGCACCGCTTCGATCTCGGCACCGTCCTGAAGCGCCGGCGAGACGACGATGTGCTCGATGTCCTGCGACGAACCCTCGAAGTTGTAGCTGTAGCGCTGGTCGGCCGGCAGGCGATCGACCAGGTCCACGAGGGGCGGCGCCTTGAGCGCCTCGACGCCCGGGCTCCAGGGCACGTCGTTCAGGTCCCCCAACACGACCACGCGGGCAGCCGGGTCGGCGGCCAGCAGTCGGATGACGAAGCTGCGGATCACCTGGGCCTGCGCCAGCCGCTTCGCCCCGGTGGGCGAGCGCGGCGGCTGAATGGCGCCGAAGGCGCGATCGTCGTCGTATTTCGACGACCAGTGGTTCGCCACGACGAAGATCGGCTTGCCCTCCGCCTCGAGCTCGACGGCGAGACTGCGCCGGACGCCCTCCCCCTGCTCGATGGTGAAGGCCGGGGAGCGCGGCTCGACGCGTCCGGGATTGAGCGACAGATGGAGCGTTGCGCCGGTGCCTGCGGGCTCGGCGGCATCGAGCGGGCCGGCCGCGCCACGGCGCACGAAACGCACCCGGGCCGGATCCACGAGGAGGGCGACCCGGATGTTGCCGCCTGGAATGCCACCCTCACGGTCGAGCTGCGGGTCGATCCAGATCGGCTCGTAGGCGGGGCCGCCCGCCGCGCGCGTCGCGTCCACGATCTTTCGCAGAGTCTCTCGTGAGGTCACCACTCCGTCGCCCTTCTTCGAACCGCTGTCGTCCTCGATCTCCTCGAGAGCCACGATCGCCGGCCCTCCAAGGGTGTGAGCCAACGCGGCGCCGAGGCGAGGGAAGCGCTCCTCCGGTCCCGCGGCGCTCAGGTTCTCGACGTTGAAGGTCGCGATCGTGAGAGCCCCGGTTCGCGACGTCAGTCGGGTCGACGGCGAGCAGTCGACGCCTGGGGCCGCCACCTTCAGCGGTTCCAGAGGCAGCACCTTGTAGTTGGAGAACGAGTAGTCGACGACGCCGACGACCGGAACCTCGATTCGCGCACCCACCGAGAGGCGGGGCATGGCGCCGATCAGCGCGCGAGACAGGATGACGCGCTCGAGGGAGGGTCCCTGCGGACCGAGCAGGAGCCCGCCCGCGGCAGTGCGCTCCGCCTGCGTCGATGCGCCATCGGGCGCCAACACGAGCTTCTCCGTAGGCGAGGGTCGGCCCGGTGACCATGCCGCCCGGCAGCTCGACGCGCATGCCCTCCAGGCTCTCCCAGAAATCGAGGGCGTCCTGATCGGGATCGAACGTCGCCAGGCCGTCGTCCTCCACTTGGTTCGGGATGACGCGATCCACGCCCAGGCGTACGGGAGGCGGCAGTGCGGGCGCTTCGCCGAGTGGCGCCAGATCGCCGAGCACCAGCGTCGTGACGGGCAGCTGAGCTGCGTCGCGCGCCTCCTCCGTCACCCGCCCGGCCACACGGACCGCCGAACCCACCGTCACGCCGCTCGGCAGATCACCGTCGACGCGAATTCCTTCCGAGGTCGCCGGATCCCCATCTGGATGGAACGACTCGAGGAAGAAGCGGCCCCCTCGCGCATGGGGCTCCACCGCGGTCACCCGGCCCTCGATCCCGGCCACCCACCGGCCCGCGAGCGGCGACCGCTGCGCCGCGCCCTGCAGGTCGGCGATGCCGATCGGCCGGTCGTCGACCGCGAAGGCGAGAAACCGAGTGTGCTCGAGCGGCGGATCGAAGTTGTCGTCCGAGACAACGACCAATGCCCGCCGGCCGTCGGCGAGGCGCGGCCCCAGGGCGATCCCTTCGAAGTTCTCGAGCGGGATCCCGAGATCCGCGAAATCGATCAGCAGGGTCTTCGCCGCGACATGGATCGGCTGATGCTCGAGGTCGTCGAGCGCCGACACGTCGGTGGCGCCGTCCAGCGAGACGAGATAGAGCCGCAGGCTCATGCCGACGCCCATGACGAATTGCCGCTCGAGGGTCAGGAACCGGTCCGGAGCGAGCGCCAGGAGATCGGTCAGCCCGTTCATATGAAACGCCTGCGGCGAGGGCGGCTTCACCGACACCGGATCGACCCGATAGGCGTATTCCCGCGGCGCGCCGCCCTCGCGCGGCCAGACGAGGATGCGCGACAGGCTCGGAACGCCGAAGTCGGCCGCCGGTCCGTCGGTCGTGAGCGCGTTCTCCAGCGCGCCGACGAGGAACCGCTGATCCGGCGTCACGCTCAGGTTCTCGAAAGCCAGGTTGTCGCGCACGCCCTGCTTCGGATGCCCGTCGGGGATGTAGCGCGGCGGGAGCGGGAACCGCCGCGCCTCGCTTCCGTCGGGACGCAGCGCCGCCACGAATGGCGCGATCCCTTTGCGAGCGACGCCCTCCGAGCCCCAGTAGAAGGTGCCGCGCGCGTCGCGCGCGAAGCCCTCCGGGTCGACCGAGCCGACCGGATACGGATGTCCCTGCCCATCGCTCAGAAAGGTCACGCCCTCGAACCGCACGTCGCCGTCCGTCAAGCGACCCCGCGAGAGATCGATCGCCAGTTTGTAGTACCGCGACGGCGCGTGCTCGCCGCGGTCGTCCGAGAGGGCAGAGAAGGTGCCGTCGTCCGGATCCCATACGAGCCCCGAGAGCCCGCCGATCGGCGTCCCCAGGAAGGTGGAGTGGTCGGGCAACGTGGCCTCGCCGATCCACTCGAGCGAAGTGGGCGACGGAAGCTCGGCCGCCAGGGCGGGAGCCGCCTGGGTGTTCGCTTCGGACCGCGGTTGCGGCGCCGCGGTGGCGCATGCCACCGCGAGCGTCGCCAACGCGGCGAGCGAGGCGGCACGCCCGTGACGCGCCGCCCGCCCCGGCCACCACTTGACGGACATCGGACCCACGACAGCTCAGGGAGCCGGCAGCGGATCGAGCGCCGGCAGCAGCTTGGGGCCCGACTCCTCCACCCGCTTGCGGAAGGGTGCCACTTCGTCCGCGTCGAACTTGTTGACCGCCTCGATCACCGAGGCGAGCTTCTCCTTCGCCTGGCGCAGGTATTCGAGGTGGGTCGGTCCCGGCGGATCCCAGGTCGAGTCGAGATAGCCCTGGACGTAATAGATCGCCGTCATGACGTCCTTCTCGGCGACGATGCCGATCGTATCGGGCGGCTGCCAGAGCTGATCCTCGAGCTTGTCGAGGCCCTTCTCCAGCGGCTTCGCCGCCTTGGCGAGGGGCAGGTCATCCGCTTCCACCTCGTGCTTGCGAATCTCGTCCGCGTGCGCCTCGTTCTCGCGCGCGACGACCGCCTTGACGTCGTCGCGAATCGAATGCACGCGAGCGATCGCGTCGACCGTGGCGTCGTGCAGACGCCCCGCCTCGAGCACCGCCTGCCAGCGCGCCTGCCAGTCGGCGGCGCTGTTCTTCGAGGTCGGGTCGGGCAGCACCTTCATCGACGCCTTGGCCGTCGCGTCACGGAACTTCACGGTGATGTCGTAGTCGCCCGGCGGCACGGCCGGGCCGCCGTTGTTCCGCCACTCGTTCTCCTCCTGACCCGGCGCCGTCTTGAACGGATCCCGGTCGAGCTCCCAGACCACGCGATTGAAGCCCCGCACCACCTTCGGACGCAGCGTGCGGACGAGGTTGCCGGAGGCGTCGCGGATCTCGATCACCGCGACGTCCTGGTCCTTCGCCGCGGCCTTCGCCTGGTCCTCCCCGGCGCTCGGAGCGGGAGTCGTCGCCGCGACCTTGGCGGCCTTCGCCGCCTTCTCGGCGCGCTCCTGTTCCTGGCGGGAGCGCTCCCGCTTCGCGTCCGCCCAGGGAAGGTCGTCCGCGTTGGCGGTGAAGGTGATGAAAGCTCCCAGCGGCCGGTTCTGGCCTCGGAACTCGGTGGCGCCGGCGCCGTAGCCGCCGTCCTGCCCGAGCTCCCGCCGCTCGGTCGCGTCGGCGACCGCGAAGAGGTGCAACTTCTCGTTCATCAACTGCGGCGTCACTTGGCGCAGTGGCCGGATGTCGTCGAGGATGTAGACGGCGCGTCCGTGGGTGCCGATCACCAGATCGGAGTCGCGCGGATGGATCACCATGTCGCGCACTCCCACCGTCGGCACGCCGTGCTTCCACGGCATCCACGACTTGCCGCCGTCGAAGCTCGTCCAGAGGCCGAACTCGGTGCCCAGGAAGAGCAGGTCCGGATTCTTCGGATCCTGGACGATCGACAGCGCGTAGCCGCGCAGGTCCGGCGTCACCAGACTGTGCCAGCTCTTGCCGAAGTCGTCGGTGCGCTCGACGTAGGTTTTCATGTCGTCACGCCGATGATTGTCGAAGACCACGAACGCCGTGCCGGCCGCGTAGGGCGACGGCTCGATCGCCGGCACCCAACTGTTGAGCGGCACGTCCTTGACGTTGGCCTCCACAGAGGTCCAGGTCTTGCCGCCATCCTGGGTCACGTGCACCCGGCCGTCGTCGCTGCCGGTCCAGAGGACGCCCCGTTGCGCCGGGCTCGGCGCGATGGTGATCAGGGTCGTGAAGTTCTCGGCGTTGCTGATGTCGGGAGTCAGGCCCCCCGTCATGTCGTAGGCCTGCCAGTCCTTCCGGTTGGTGGTCAGGTCGGGCGAGATGATCTTCCAGGTATCGCCCCGGTCGGTCGACTCGTGCACGAACTGGCTGCCGAGGTAGATCGTCGCCGGGTCGAAGGGATCCTGCGCCAGCGCCGCGTTCCAGTTGAAACGCAGGAAGGTGCCCTCCGGCGGCGCCGGCTTGATGTCCTTGTACTCCGCCTTGGCGAGATCCCAGCGGTCGATGTTGCCGCCCTGCCACATCGAGTAGCCGCGCATCGAGTCCTGGGGATCGGGCAGCGTCTCGAAGCCGTCGCCGAAGACCAGCACCTTCCACATGTAGTTGCGGATGCCGCCCTGCTGCCAGACCGCCGACGGACCCCGCCAAGCGCCGTTGTCCTGCAGTCCGCCGTAGACGTTGTATGGCGTGTCCATGTCCACGGCCACGTGGTAGAACTGCGCCAAGGGCAGGTTCGAGACGAAACGCGTCGCCTTGCCGCCATCGTAGGTCACTCCGACGCCGCCGTCGTTCCCCACCAGGAAGTGCAAGGGGTTGGCGGGATCGATCCACATCGCATGATGGTCTCCGTGGATCTCGCGCCCATTGACCGCGCGATGGAAGCTCTTCCCCCCATCGTCCGAGACCCGGATCGAGTTGTCGACGCTGTAGATCCGATCCGGATCCTTGGGATCGACGCGAATTTCGCAGAAGTAGAAGGGGCGCGGATTCACGTTGGGCTCCGCGTTGACGGTGTGGAAGCTCTTGCCGCCGTCGTCGGAGCGCAGGAGGGCGCTCTTCTTCGCCTCGACCATCGCGTAGACGACGTCCGGGTTCGAGCGCGCGACGGCGAGGCCGATCCGCCCGAGCTCGCCCTTCGGCAGACCGTCCTCCGGTTGCAGCTTCTTCCACGTCTCGCCGGAGTCGTAGGAGACGTAGAGTCCCGAGCCGGGGCCGCCCGACTCGAACTTGTAGGGCCAGCGCCGGAACTGCCACATCGAAGCGAAGAGCTTGTTGGGGTGAGCCGGGTCGATCGCGATGTCGCTCGCGCCCGTCTTGTCGTCCACGTAGAGGACCTTGCGCCAGGTCTTGCCGCCGTCGGTGGTCTTGAAGACGCCGCGCTCCGGGTTGGGCCCCCAGAGGTGCCCGAGGGCCGCCACCCAGGCGACGTTCGGATCGGTCGGATCGAGCACGATGCGATGGATCCGCTCGCTGGCGTCCAATCCCATGTGGGCCCAGGTCGTCCCGCCGTCGCTCGACTTGTAGATGCCGTTGCCGACCGAGGTCGAGTTGCGCACGTTGCCCTCGCCGGTGCCGACCCAGACGATGTCGGGGTTCTGCTGGTTGATCGCGATCGCCCCGATCGAGGCTACCGGCTGATCGTCGAAGACCGGCGTGAAGGTGACGCCGCCGTTGGTCGACTTCCAGACGCCGCCCGTCGCCGCGCCGACGAAGACGATGTCCGGATTCGACTCCACCGCGTCAATCGCGGCCACCCGGCCGCTCATGCCGGCGGGGCCGATGGAGCGGGCCTTCAGACCGGCGAAAAGGTCGGGATCGATCGACGGTGCGGCCCAGGCGGCTTGGGCGAGCGTTCCCGCGACGACGAACCAGGTGGCTAGCTTGCGCATGCATCCTCCTTGCTGCGAATCGATTCCAGTCGAGGTCGACGGTAGTCGACGAGGCGGTCGTTCGGCGGCCCATTCTGTCGAATCGCCGTCCGGGGTCAAACACTCGTTCGAGCGGCACGAAGGCGGCCCCGGTCGAGAGTGACGAAGTGGGCCGGTCCCGGTGCGGGGCCCAGTTTCAGCCGCTCGCGCCCCTCCGGCGGGACGGCAGGACCTGCACCAGTCCCAGCAGCGCCGCGCCCACCACCACGATGGACGGACCGGCGGGCCAGTGGAGGCGTACCGCGATCTCGAGACCCGCCATGGAGATGCCGAGCCCCACGACGCACCCCGTGGCCACGATCGCCGGCAGGCCACGACAGAGCCGCAGCGCCACCAGCGGTGGAATCGCCAGCAGCGCGATCGCCAGGACGATGCCGACCAGCGACAGCAACGAGATCACCGAGAGCGCGACCAGGAGCAGGAGCAGGAACCGCAATGGCCCGACCGGCAGTCCCTGCAACTGCGCGTGCTCGACGTCGAAAGCCGTCGCGACGAGCTCACGGCGCAGCAGGACGAAGGTGCCGAGCACCACCGCGGCAACGACCCCCAGGCTCACCAGGTCGGCGGTCTGCACGCGGGCCAGATCGCCGAAGAGATAGCCCTCGACCTCGTGCTCGCCGCTCGACTTCGCGAGCAGGAGCATGCCGAGGGCCATGCCGACCGCCCACAAGACGCCGATCAGCGCGTCCTGGCGGTCACTCTCGTCGCGGTGCCGCGCGGCCAGGAACGCGGCCGCGAGGACCGCCACCGCGGCGGCGCCCAGGCGCGGCGAAAAGCCCAGCACGACCGCCAGGCCCACGCCTCCGAACGCCGAGTGCGCGATGCCGCCGCCGAGGGCGACCAGCCGCCGCATCACGACGAAGGTGCCGATGAATCCGCACAGGACGCTGGCCAGTACCGCGGCCCCGAGCGGCAACGCCGGGATGCCCATCCAGGTGACGCTCGTCCAGTCAGTCATGGCCGTGCCCGCACAGCAGGACGCCCGGGTGGAGCTCGTCGAGCGGCAACGCGCTCACCGTCCGGTCGACGAGCACGGCACGATCGGGAACGAAGGTCTCGGGGGCGAGATCGTGGGTCGCGAGAACGACCGCGGTCTCCGCGGGCAGCTCGCCCAGCAGCTCCCAGAAGATGCGGCGCGAAGCTTCGTCCAGCGAGGCCGTCGGCTCGTCGAGCGCCAGGACTTCCGGCCGCCCGGCCAGCGCCCGGGCCACCAGCGCGCGCTTGAGCTCGCCGCCGGAAAGCTCGGTCAGATAGGCCCGCCGGAGCTCGCCGAGGTCGAGGCGGGCGATCAGGCCGGCGACCGCGGCGCGATCGGCCGGCGAGTAGCCGTGGCCCAGCGCCCGCTCGCGGAGGCGCCCCTCGAGCACCATCTCCTCCACCCGCACCGGGAAGTTGCGGTCGAAAGCCGGAAACTGCGGTACATAGCCGAGTCGTAAACGCTTGCGCGAACGCCGCGCGGAGCCTTCGTTCGGCTCGCGCAGTCCGAGCAGCAACCCGAGCAGGGTCGTCTTGCCGCCGCCGTTGGGACCGAGCAGGACCAACCGGTCGCCGGCGCAGACATCGAGATCGACCCCGGCGAGCGCGACGTCCCCGCCATAGCGGTAGACAACGCCGCGCAAGGACAGCAGCGTCGGTCCGGCCGAGCCGACGGGATGTCGGGAGACGTTCACGAGGCGCGATGATACTGGCTTCGGGCCGCCGTCAATCGACGTCCCGACCACGGGATGCTCCACTGCCGGAGCGCGGCTCTCCGGATCTGTCACCGCGCCCGGCTGGCGGGCGCAGGAAGGTGGCTCACAATTCGATCTGGGCGCCGAGCTCGACCACGCGGTTCGGCGGCAGGCGGAAGAAGGCGCTCGCCGGACGCGCGTTGCGGGCCAGGATGAGGAAGAGCAGCTTGCGCCAATGGGCCATCGGCGAGCGTCCGGTCGGCAGCAGCGTCTCGCGACCGAGGTAGTAGCTGCACCGGTTGGGCTCGAAGGGAAGTCCCTGCTCGGCCGCGCGCGCCAGGATGCGGGGCACGTTGGGAGTCTCCATGAACCCCGTGTCGGCGATGACCTCCCAGAAGCCCTGCCCCAGCTCCTTGACGTGGATGCGCCGCTTCGAAGACACCTCGGGAATGTTCTCGGTGACCAGCGTCATCAGCACCACCGTCTGGTGCAGAACCTGGTTGTGCTTGACGTGGTGCAGCATCACCGGCGGCACGCCGCCGGTCTGCGAGACCATGAAGACGGCGGTGCCGGCGACCCGCGGAAGCTTTCCTTCCGCCCCTTTCCGTTCCACGTCGGAGAGAAAGATGTCGATCGGCAGCTTGGTCGACTCGAACTGGTCGGCCAGCACCTTGCGGCCGCGCTTCCAGGTCGTCATCACGACGAAGAGCGAAACCGCCACCAGGACCGGCACCCAGCCTCCCTGCACGAGCTTCACCGAGTTGGCGGCGAGAAAGGGAATGTCGACCGCGAGGAAGAGCGCCGCCATGCCGAGGGCCTGCCAGAGGGGCCACTTCCAGAGCTGGCGGGCGACCGCATAGAGGAGCAGCGTGGTGATGATCATCGTCGACACCACCGCGATGCCGTAGGCGGCGGCCAGCGCGCCGGCGCGACGGAACCCGATCGTCAGCGCGACGCACGCCACCATCAAGGCCCAGTTCACCTCCGGCACGTAGATCTGTCCACTCGCTTCGCGCGACGTGTGGACGATCGTCAGGCGGGGCCAGTAGCCGAGCTGGATCGCCTGCTGGAGCAGCGAGTAGGCGCCCGAGATCAGGGCTTGCGACGCGATCACGGCGGCGATCGTCGCCACCACGACGAGCGGATAGAGCGCCCAGTCGGGAGCCAGCTCGAAGAACGGATTCCCGATGTAGGGTCCGCGCGGGCCGAGCAGCAGGGCGCCCTGCCCGAAGTAGTTGATCAGCAGCGCCGGAAAGACCATCACGATCCAGGCGGTGCGGATCGGCTTGCGCCCGAAGTGCCCCATGTCCGCATAGAGCGCCTCGGCACCGGTCACGCAGAGGAAGACCGAGCCGAGGATCAGGAAGCCGTGCAGGCCGTTGGCGGCGAAGAAGCGCAAGGCGTGGATCGGATTGACCGCGGCCAGGACCTGGGGCCGGGCGATCACTTTCGGCAGCCCCGTGGCGGTGATGCAGGCCAGCCAGACCAGGACCGCCGGACCGAAAACGGCGGCGACCCCGGCGGTGCCGCGCCGCTGGAAGAGGAAGAGCGCCACCAGGACGCCGATCGCCATCGGCACCACGAACGGTTGGAAGACCGGCGTCGCGACCTCGAGCCCTTCGAGCGCGCCGAGCACCGAGATCACCGGCGTGATCATCCCGTCGGCAAGCAGCAGCGCGGCTCCGAAGACGCCGAGCGCGATCAGTAACGAACGCCGGCGGGCACCCGTCTGCCCCGGCTGGATCGGGTTGCTCCCCTTGTCGGTGAGCAGCGCGAGGAGAGCCAGAATGCCCCCTTCGCCATGGTTGTCGGCCCGCATGACGAACCACATGTACTTCACGACCACGATGAGGGTCAGCGCCCAGAAGAAGAGCGACAGGATGCCGAGCACGTTCTCGGCCGAGACGGCGACGCCATGCGGCGCGGCGAAGCACTCCTTGACCGCATAGAGCGGCGAAGTGGCGATGTCGCCGTAGACCACCCCGAGCGCGCCCACCGACAGGCGGGTGAGGTCCTTGAGGGTGCGGACCTGAGGCGCGTGGCTGAGGGTTAGGGTGGTCGAATCGCTGCCGCTGTTCGAATCGCTCGCGGTCATGACCAGCGCGAGAGACTACCATCGTGAAGCCGCGCCGACCGCGATCGCGCCATGATCCCGCCAGGTCGACGCTTGGTCAGGCGGTCGCGGAATCGGCCGCCACGACGGCCTTTTCGCGCTGCTCTCGCATCTCGCGCCGCCAGTCCAGCAGGCCGACGACACAGAGCGCCAGAAAGAGGGCGTAGAGGCCCGCCGTCACGGTCAGCCCTTTCCAGACGTAGAGCGGCACGTAGATCAGGTCCACCGCGATCCAGAGCCACCAGTTCTCGATCACGCGGCGCGACATCAGCCACTGGGCGCCGAGGCTCATCGCCGTCGTGGTGCCGTCCCAGGCCGGCACGCTGCTGTCGGTGAAGGCGCGCAGGAGATGAAAGAGCACCACGGCGCCGGCCGCGATCGCGGCGGCGACGACGCCGAGCTCGAGCCGGCTCCCCCGCTCCACCGGCCGGATCGCGCCGGATGCCGCGCCGCCCCGCCAGCGCACCATCCCGTAAACGGAGATCGCCGCGTAGACGATCTGCAGGCCGGCGTCGGCGTACAGACCCGAGCGCATGAACACCAGCAGATAGAGCAGGTTGTTGGCGATGCCGATCGGCCACGTCCAGGGGTCGGACACAGCGGCCAGCCAGACGCAGACCGCACCGGTCGTGGCACCGAATGCCTCCGGCCAGGTCGAGAGCGGGCCCAACGCCAGCGTGCCGACGACGAGAATGGCGAGCGAGACGAGCCGCCGGCGGCGGCGAGAATCTCTCACACCCGATGCCTAGGCCTGCGGTTCCTCGTCGATCTGGGTCGGAAGCCCGAGCCGCTCGAGCAGGTTCTGCAGGATCCGCGCGGTCACCCCCCAGATGAGATGCCTCCCGACGTGGTAGAGGCGCAACATGCGCGGCCGGCCGTTGAGGATCACCTCGCGATCCTCGATGAGCTGCGGATTGGCCAGCGCCGAGACCGGGATGGCGAAGACCTCGTCGATCTCGTCCGGGTTCGCCTGGGCTTCGAACGCGTTGGGAATGACTCCCACGCAAGGCACGATGCGGAAACCGGCCGGCGAGCCCACCTCGTCGAGCTGACCGAGACGGAGAACGAAGCGGGGAGGCAGGCCGATCTCCTCTTCGCTCTCGCGCAGCGCCGCCTGCCAAGGATCCTCGCCGGTCTCCCGTCCGCCTCCCGGAAAGGCGACCTGGCCGCGATGGTGCGGCAAGGACTCCGAGCGCCGGGTGAGCAGCGTCCAGAGCTTCGCCCGCCTCCGCGTAGAGCGGCACCAGCACCGAGGCGCGACGGGTTTCGCTGGCCGGCATCCGGCGCGGCGGCGGGGAGTCGAGCCGCGCTCGCACCTCCTGAATCCAGCTTTCGATCCGACTCATGCTCTTAGATTTCTCCTGCGGCGGGTACGACGGCGCGCCCAAACGGCACGTCGAGGGAGATCGGCGCGCCCGGCGCTTTGCCGAGCTCGATCTCGAGAGAGTAGATCCAGGCGCCACTGAGGCTCCACCAGACCGGATGACGGCGCGCCGAACGGGCGCTCACGGCCACGTCGAAGGCGACCTCGCCATCCGGCCGGAAGGTCGTGTTGCCCAGCGTTCCGCCCTCCACCGCGATCGCCGACGGAGCGTTGGCGCCGAGCTCGATCCGAACCGACGAGAGCGCATGGTCGCTGACCACCAGGATCGTGCCGCGTCGCGCCAGAAGGCGCAGTCCGCCGCCCGACGATTGCGCGATGCCCGGCGCGACGCCGCGCACCACCAGGCCGGTGCGGACCAGCTCGGGACTGCCGGGCGCGGCGCGCAGGGTCGAGGCGATAGGCAGCCGGCTCGTCACCGGGTCGGTCCAGCGCTCGGCCTGGCGCACCACCGACCCGCCGAACGGCGCCAACCAGGCGGGCAACAGAAACACCGCCGAGAGAACCAGCGGGCTGAGGGTCCAGGCGCGACTCTCGGCATGCTCGACGGCCAGCAGAAGGAGCGCGTACGGCGCCAGGAACCACGCATTGCCCACTCCCGACGAGCCCTCCACGAAGTCGAACGGAAGGAGAAGCACCTGGAGAGCGAGCGTCGCGGCGACTGCCGTCAGCACCCACCGCCGACCCTCGCTTCGCCCACCCGAGACGACGAGCAGGAGGACCGGCAGGAAGTAGGGCACCACGCCGACGCCGCGCCCGAGCAGCAGACCGATCGCGCTCCAGGCGAAGAGCCCACCCCCGAAGACCGTCGAGATCGGATCCCAGAGCGCCCAGCCGGCCAACGCGATCGCCGTCAGCACGGCGAGCGTCGCGACCACGAAGAGAGCGAGCCGAGTCCATCGGCGCTCGCGCGGCGCGGCCGCCACGAGCGGCAGGGCGAGCGGCAGGTAGGTCGGGCTGCCAGCCAGCACGACGCCGAACGCCAAGCCGGCGGTCCAACCCCGCCAGAGGCCCGGGCGCGCTCGCAGCTCGCCGCGATAGACGTCGCCTGCCGGTCCCCCCGGAGCGCTCCGCCGCTGCCAGGTCGCCCAGCCCGCGATCGCCATGGCGAGCCAGTCGAGCGCGTGCGGCTCGAGCCGCGCGGGAACCCGGAAGAGCACCGAGCCGAAGAGCGCCACTCCGCCGAGCAGCGCGGCGCTCGTCTCGCCCAGGCGTGGCGCCAGGGTCAGCTGGGCCAGCAGAAGGGCCAGCACCACGAGCGCGCCCTGGAACGCGAACGTCCCATGCGCTCCCGCGATCCGGCGCGCCGTGGCCGCGAGGCGGGTCCAGAGCCAGGGCGTATCGAAGCGTTTGGCGTCCCCCTCGCGTTGGGTCAGCACGCTCTCTGGCGCGCCGCCGAAGCGTTTCTCGAAACGCTCGAGATCGGCCGGTCCGTAGACGAAATCATGATCCACGGCACCGCTCTCGACGGCCAGCCAGAGGGTCGTCTCCCGGCCCGGAGCCGGGCGCCGTCCGGGCCCCGCCACGACGGCGTATCCCCACACGACCACCAGGAGAGCCATCCAGAGCCACCGGGCGCGACGTCTCATAGCCGGCACTCGAACCACCAATCGCCGAACCACGGATACCGGTCCTCGAGCACGACCTTGGGACGTACGACCAGCCGCGCGGGCTCGAGCGGGCGTCGCACCGCGACCGCGAAACGGCGCCGCTCGCCCGGCCCGAGCGGGGCGTCGAGAGTCAGCCAGGGATGCCCTCGCCAGTGGTCCGTGGTCTCGGAGGTGAGCTGGATCTCCAGGATGAGGCCGCCCGGCACCTCGGAGCTCGGCCGCCAGACGGACTGCCCCTGGTTCTCGAGGAGGATCTCGAGCGTCCGTCGTTCACCGGGCCGCCAACCCTCGAGCCCGCGCACCTCGATGGCGCCGCGCGGCCGCAAGTCCGACACCGAGGTCGCCAGCGGCACGCGGGGCGGGGCGGCGCCGGGCGGATCGAGCCGCGCCAGTTCCTCGACCGCGCCGAGCAGGCGAGTCGCGGCGATCTCGGGATCGTGCTCACGGGCCACGTAGCGGCGCGCCCGCTGGCCCATCTCGGCCAACTCGTCGTGGCCGCTCAGATGCTCGGCGACCAGGGCCGCGAAACGCTCCTCTTCCTCGGCGCCGAGCGGCACCCGGATCGCAATCTCGTCCGGCAGCTCGCCGAGCTCGGCATAGTCCGAGACGATGACCGCCCGTCCCACCGCCAGGATGCGGAGCAACGACGCCGACGTCTCTCCGGCGCTCGGATACCTCAGGTTGAGACAGAGCTCGGTCGCCGCGATCGCCGCGTCGAGCTCCTCGAAGGGGAGAAAGCCGGTCACGTGAACGCGCTCGGCGACGCCCACCCGGGACGCCAGCGTGGCGAAATCCGAATAGGGCGAGAGCTCCCCGGCGATGAGCAGGTGCACGCGCTCGAGCCCGGGCCGCGCCAGGGCCCGAATCGCCACGTCGGTCCGCTTGATCGGCGTCTGAAAACCGAACGAGCCGATGAGCGGCACGTCGGCCGGGATCGAGTGGGCCCGCCGGAACGCCCTGCCGCGCTCGCGGGATGCTTCGTCGGGGAGTGGAATGCCCATCGGCACCACCCGCACCGCCAGACGGGGATCCTCTTCGGCCAACCGCTCCGCCGCCCAACGACCGTGGACGAGCACCCCCCGGTTGCGCTCCAGCAACGTCCGGTTCGCCGGCAGCTCGAACTGCGCCGCCTGGCCGAAAGCGCCCCAGCGCACCGGCCGCGCCGCCGCGTCGCCGATCCAGCCGTGACAGCGTTCGAGCTCGTCACGGTAGGGCTCCCAGCGATCCTGGCCCACCGTGCGGTCGAGCAGGAAGTGGTGGAGCACCAGATCGTGCAGCACCACGACGCCGGGTCGCTGGTGAGCCAGATCCCACACCGCGGCGTGGTACCGGTTGTTTCCCATCTGGTACAGCGGGAGACGCCCGTCCTCGCCGGCCCTCGCGGCGCCTTCGCGCACCTCGAAGCGCTGGGCCACGGCGTCGTCGAGCGGCAGGTCCGGGAGCCGTAGCACCCGCACGTCGGCCCGCTGGGTGAGGTGAGGGAGCAGGTCGACGCTGTAGTCGGAGATGCCCGAGCGCACCGGAGGCAGCGGCGAGAGATAGTCGATGCGAAGCGTCACGCGAGGCGCATTCTACGGGCCCCGCCCGGGCGTTGCGCGGGCAGCGCTGCGCGGCGGATCCGAGCCGGGCGGGCGATGGCTAGGGCGCCGGTACTTGGAGACGCAGCACCGCGATGGTGCCGGTGATCTCGTCGCGCAGACCGACCACCACGAGAGCCGGCCGCGCGAGAGGAGGCAGGCCGATGTCCCGCACCACCAGCGCCGGCTTGCCCGGTTCGGGAGTCGCGTCGCGGATCAGGATGGGAAAAACGCTGCTGTGCACGGGCGTCGGATCGGAGCCCGCGCCCGCCAGCACCAGCGACAGGCGAAGCCGGGCGTGCAGATGGTGATCTTCCCCCGGCACGGCGGCCAGAGACCGCTCCGGCAACTCGACCCGCAACACCAGACCACCCGTCCCATCGGGCCGGCGGAGCAACGCCGCGCGGGCCCCCAGGCCGGGGCGATCGATGCCGTAACGAAGCGCGCCGTCGAGGGTCGCCACCAGGTCCTGCTCGACGCTGGTGTCGCGCCAACTCTGCCGGTAGCGCAGCCGGACGCCGGGCCGCGTCGTCTCGAGCTTCAGATGGTGCACGCGGTCATCGCCCGCGCGCGGCGAGGAGAAGGCGAGCGAATACGAGCTGCGCAGATCCTCGTCCAGCGCCCCGAGCGCCACGGCGACGTCGTTGCGCCCGAGAATCGACCGGCCGCCGGTGTCGACGGCCAGCGCCGTCAGGGCGTCTTCGAGCTCGCCGCGCCGCCGGCTCGCAGATTCGGGGACGGCGGTGCGCACGTCCATCCCCGCGCCGCTTCCCGACGCCCGCATGCCGGCCGCCCCGAGAGTCCACACCACGACGCCGCTCGAGTTGGCCTGCGCCACGGCCTCTTCGATCCGGTTCGCGAGGTTCCGGCTCTCTCCCGCCGTTGCCAGAACGCTCGCGGTGAGCTGCCCCGGTTGCTGGTGGCTCGGACCGTTGCCCGTCACGTCGGTCGCGTATTGGAGCCCCGCCCGCATCCCGCTGCCGTCGCACAGCGCCCGCACGTAGTCGTAGGCCGCGCCGCCCGGCCGGGTCGGCAGCCCGTCGCTCACGAAGAGCAACACCTTGCGCCCCGGCAGCGCCGCGAGGGCGCTCGAGAAATCGGCCAGCGCCGAGAGGGTCTGCTTTGCACGCGCCTCGATCCGGTCGGCCAAGCCGTCGGCGATGTGCAGCAGCTCGGTCGGGCAGGCGACGTCGAAGCTGTCGCTGGCGCTCGGCTCGGGGACGAGCGTGCCTCCACCGTTGCCGGCGCGCCCGCCGGAGCGTTGGCGTTCCAAGGCGGCGCGTTGCCGGTCGCGGATCTGCTCGACGGTTTTCTGCTCGTCCAGCGACTCCTCCACGGCCCCCGCGCTCGGATTGGCCAGCGCCGTGAGCGCGGCCACGATCTTCGCCTTATCGGCGGTGCGTGGCACCACGACTTCGAGCCGGTGGTCGAGACGCACCAGCATGGCGTCCGTCGCTGCCGGCAGATGGTGCGCGAGGGTGTCGGCCACGGCGGTGGCGACGCGGGCGCGATGGGCGAGCGCCAAGTGGGCATCGTCGAAGAAGATCGCCAGCGTGGTGCGCACCGGAGCGCCTTCGATCGCGCCGGTGGAAGGTCCCACGCCGCCCCCCTCCGCCGTCGGCTGCGCGAAATAGAGGATGTCGACCGGATGTCCGTCCTCGGTCAGGCGCAGCTCGCTCTGCCCGAGATCGAGCACCGGCTGGTCGTCCTTGCCCGTCGCCCAGGCGTCGACCTCGACCAATCGCACCTCGATGCTCTCCGAGATTTCGGCGGCGGGCTTCTCGTGACGCGGCTTCGCGACGGCGACCGCGGGGAGCAGCATCGCCAGCAAGAGCAGAGGAATCGTTCGGCGCATACGCGCCTCCTTCCGGTTCAGGGTCGACCCGCGCGAAGCGTAGCAGGGCGACGCACTCCCGGCGTCGCCCCTCCTCAGCCCCAGGCCTCCCGCAGAACGCGGCTGAAGTTGGCGCCCAGGATCTTCTCGACCCGCGCCGTGGAATGCCCGCGCGCGAGCAGCCGGTCGGCGAGCGTCTCGAGCCGGCGCGGCGAGTTGAGGTCGGGAGCGAACGTGAAGACGTCGTCGTTCTCCCCCGGCGCGCCGATGCCCGCTTTCCTGCGCGCCGCCACGTCCGCGGCGTGCGCCTTCAGGTATTCGGGAGTCAGGGCGATGCCCGGAATCTCGCCGTCGGTCCCGATCCCGACATGCTCTTCGCCGGCCACCTGCAGCGCGTGCTCGAGATGCGCGATCACGTCCGCCGCCTCCTGCTGCCCCTGCGCTCGCAGGTACGGCATGAAGTAGATCCCCGCCACGCCCCCCCGGTCCGCCAGCGCCCGCAACGCCTGGTCGGTCTTGTTGCGCGGGTGGGGGTTTACCGCGTAGCAGCCGGTGTGCGTGTACGCGACCGGCTTCGTCGACAGCGCGACCGCGTCGGCGGTGGTGCGGCGTCCGCAGTGCGAGAGGTCGATCAGGATGCCGAGACGGTTCATCCGCTCGATCGCCTCGTGGCCGGTGCGGCTCAACCCGGCGTCGGCTTCCTCGAGGCAGCCGTCGCCGATCAAGTTGCGCCGGTTGTAGGTCGGCTGGATGATGCGGACGCCGAGGTTGCGCAGCACTTCGAGCCGGTCGAGATCGTCCTCGAACGCCACCCCGTCCTGAAGCCCGAACAGAATGCCGAGCCGGCCGGCCTGCTTGGCCGCCGCGATCCCGTCGAAGTCGTGGACCACGGCGATCGCGTCGGGAGCGCTCTCCGCCGCCCGCGACCACGCCGCCAGATCGCCCACGATGCCTTCGAACGCCCGGGAGCTCGGCATGGTGCCGACCGGGCCGATCGTCAGATTGACCGCGGTCACGCCCGAGCGGCGGATCTCGTCGAGCGTCGCTGCGGCAAGGCGCGGATCCGGTCCGGTCGTCAGCTCACCGGGTCCGCCGCAACCGTCGATCACGATCGAGGCGTCGTAGAGAGTGCGCGCCGCGGCGCTCGCCGCGAGCCCGGCAGCGCCGGCCTCCCCGCTCGCGCTCTCCGCCTCCCACCACTCCGCGAACGAGGGGCGCAGCGCGGTCAAGCTTGCCAGGGCACTCCACGTCAACACCTGCCGCCGATCCAGGGTCATACATCCTCCTCGACATCGAGAGCTCCGCAAGCCTAACGGAACCTCTCCCGTCGCCGTCTCGCGAGTCCCTCGAGATTCACGGATGGCGCCGATGGCGCCGTGCGATACTTCGAGCGCAAGATCTCGAGATCGGAGGAGCCATGAATTTTCCGGAATCGGCATTCGCCCAGTTCATGTCGCGCATCGAAGGACGTCTTCTGCGCGTCGTCGTGGGCATCGCCCTCATCTGCCTGGGCTTTCTCAATCGCGGGCAGACCTGGGGCCTGGTCGTGCTGATCGTGGGCTTCGTGCCCCTGATCGCGGGCACGTTCAACCTCTGCCTGCTGAGCCCGCTGTTCGGCGGACCGTTGAGCGGCGTCAAAATCCTGGCCTGCAGGCGCGGCTAGGAGCCGCCCTCGGGGCGCGCCGTGTAGCACCAGGCCTCGCCTTCGAGCACCGTCTCGCCGTCCGGCTTGTAGATCCGGATGGCGAGCTGGGTGACCGGCTTGGAGGGGTGCACGGAGACTACTCGCGCCTCCGCGGTCACCGTGTCGCCGATGTAGACCGGCGCGGTGAACTTCCAGCTCTGGCTGAGGAAGACCGTGCCGGGTCCCGGCAGGTCCATCGCCACGAGCGCATGCAGCAGCCCGGTGGTCAGACCGCCCTGGACGAGCAGCCGCCCGAAGCGGGTTCCGGCGACGAACGCCTCGTCGAAGTGCAGTGGATTCCGGTCGCCCGAGAGTCGCGCGTAGAGCTCGACGTCCTCGGCCGTGAAGGTGGCGCTGCGGGTGACGGTCTGTCCGACTTCGATCTTCATCGCTTCTCCTCCGGCCTTCGCCCGCCGAGCACGGAAGCTTCGATGTCTTGCGGCTCGAGATCGCGATGAAGGATCCGGTTCTTGCTCATCCTGCACCCCGGCCGCAGGTCATCCGAGCTCCACTTCCGCTCTCGTGCCGCGAGGTCGAGCCGGCGGGCGAAGCCGAGATCGAGATAGATCGTGCGCAGCGAGCCGCGTCCTTCGGGCGAGCGGGGGGTGAGGAACCGCTTGCCGTCGGGGGTGATGGCGTAGGTATGAATCCCAGAACCAGACGAGACGCGGTCGAACAGCGGCTCGGGCCGGCCGGCCGAGAAGCCGTTGTGGGTATCGACCGGCACCCGGTAGAGCGTCTGATTCGCCCGATAGAAGAGCTCCCGCCGTCGGGGCTCCAGCGCGCCTCGAGACCCGACGCCGTCGAGATCTGCCAGCGCCCGTCGCCGTCGGGGAACGGACGGACGAAGACGGTCGTCCGGTGAGATCGCGGCCTCGTTCTTGGCGAACGGGCCGCCGAGCAGGAGCCTGGGCGTGCGCTCGCCCGTGAGCGGTAGGAGGCCCTGGATCCCCCCGGCGCCCAGACCGCAGCTCCGCTAGCGGCGATCGCGAACTGCACGGCGCCCGAGCCGACGTCGGTCGCGACGCCCTGGGCGACCAGGATCGGAGTGCCGTGCACGGTGAGCGACTTCTCGTCGAAGTCGACGGCATAGAGCGAGCCGCCGCGCGCGAAGACGAGGTGCCCTCCGGGGGCGTAGCGCCCCTGGCTCGAGCCCTCGACCAGTACCTTGCGCTCGCCGGTGGCCGGCCGCACCGCCTCGATCCGCGCATCGTCGTAGTACTCGGTCGAGGCCTGCGTATCGCAGGTGAAGAGAACCGCACTGCCGTCCGGGAGCGCCTGCGGCCAACGGTGGGTGCGCTCGTCGCGCGCCGTGTCGAGCTCGGTCACCGGGGTCACCGGGCCGCCCTGCTCCTGGACACGCAACAGGCCGCCGACCGTATCCTGGGTGAAATAGATATAGCCGTCGCGGCTCCAGGTGGCGCCGCGCGTCTGTCCCTTCGCCGCCGGAGTCGAGGCCGGCAGCCGATCGAGATCGATCTCCGCGCGGATCACCGCCGCCAAGGTGTCGCCCACGGTGTCGCCACCGAACAGCGAGCCGCCGCAGAGCATCTCGTAGAGCACGACGCCGAACGCCCAGATGTCGACCCGCTTGTCGACGGACAAACCCTTCGCCTGCTCCGGCGCCATGTACGCCGCGGTACCGAGGATCATCCCCTGCACCGTCGCACCCATGGTCAGAGTCGGCGACTTCGCGAGTTGCGACGCCGCGCCCGATCCAGAGATCGCCCCCGCCGGATCCATCGCCTTCGCCAGACCGAAGTCCAGGACTTTGACTTTCCCTTATATGGAAGCTTTGAGGAGCTTGGCTTCGCGCTCGAATCTCGCCAAGCGGTCTTTGTCTTCGGTGAAGGCGGCTGGGAGAACCTTGATCGCTACTTGGCGGTCGAGCTTGGTGTCGGTGGCCCGGTAGACCTCCCCCATCCCGCCTTCTCCCAGCTTGGCGGTGATCTCGTAGGGGCCCAGTCGTTGGCCGATCATCGGGCGCCCGCTCGAAGAAGACCGGGCTCACGCACCGAGGTTCCTTTCGCTCAGTGGCGACACCTTGCCGAGCGCGCCGAAGTCGCGGTCGCGATGGAGGACAGTGAGTCCGTGGCGCAGCGCGCACGCGGCGATCAGGCAGTCCACTCCCGAGCGCACCGTGAAGCCCGCGCGCCGCGCCGCTCGATAGAGCTCGACCGCCTCGGAGAAGCGCTCGCTTGCGAGCGGGGATTCCACGATCGGCAGAGACATCATTGCGTCGCGGGCCACCCGGAAGGCCCGTTCGTCGCGAAAGCCCTGAAGGACCTCTTGGACGACGGGCAAGCAGGTGACGACATCGTCGAGACCGCCGTGTGCTTCGAGGTCGAGCCGCGGCGGCTTGCGGAAGACCTCGATCCAAGCGGATGTGTCAACGAGAAGCACGCTTCGCCTGTCGTCGCCGCTTCGGAGCATCGCGCCTCATCTCGGCGAGGTCGCCCTCCCAGAGGCCCGAACCGGCGAGCTCGAGAATCTTGCCGGCCCGCGCGCGGCGGACCAGCTCCGAAAGCGCCAGATCGACCGTGGCCGAGTAAGTGCGCTGCGCCGAGAGCCGGGTGGCTTCCTCGAGCAGTTTCTCGTCAAGCACAAGATTTGTACGTTTCATGTGTATGATGTTAAGCGGTCGTCCGAACAGCGTCAAGCTGTACCGGCTCGGCCCGCCGGGCTGCGGCGGCGTCTCAGCTGCAGCGCTGTTACCTCACGCTCGGGACACTCGGTGCGCTCGGGGTCGGCGGTGAACGCTTCGGGCAACACCCCGGGCGCGACCTCACGCCCCGAGTCAAGAGTCTCCTGTCTTCCAGGCCCCCCAATCCCGCCTTCGCCCAGCTTGGCGGTAATTTCGTAGGAGCCGAGTCGTTGCCCGATCATGGCGCGCCTCGGCCTAGTGTCGCAGGTCTTGCTGTTCTGTCCGGCAAGGCGCCGATCTAACGGGATTCGATGGTCCAGTGCGGGTCTCCGAAAGTCGGTGAAAGCCGCGTGATCGCAGCACCCGGGGCCGGCGCCGGCGCGGCCCTGGCACCGCCTCGCACGGGCCCGCGCGGCCGACGGTCTCGCGCGCCACGCAACTTACTTCGGCAGCGTGACGTGGAACTCGATTTCCGCAAGCTGCGAAGGCGCCTTGCCGATCTTGCGCAGGAACGGCAGCCAGCGCGGGTCGGTGTGGAGGTTGCCGAAGAGCGGCTCCAGCACGATGTCGAAGAGTCCAGGGTCGCGGGCCTCGACCGCTTTGTCGAGCCACACGAAGGCCTGATCGGCCTCGCCGCAAAAGGCATAGACGAAGGCGATGTTGTAGGCCCACTCTTGTTCGTACTTCGCAATCAGAGCGGCTAGCGTGGCCTCGGACTCCGACTTCCGCCCGAGCGCGTGGTACGCCATCGCTTGGCCGATCCTTTTCAAGGGGTCGATCGTCTCCTGCTCGACTTCCGCGAGCGCGCTCTTCGTGTCGCCTTTTTGCAGCAGCGCCACGCCGAGGAAGTAGTGCGCGCCGCCCCGGTCCGGACTCAGGCTCAGCCCGGTGCGATACAACGCAATCGCCGCGTCGAGCCGATCGGGAGAGCGCTGTGTGCCGGCAAGGTTGAAAAGATTGCCCACATTGACCGGGTCGCGGCGGACGACGTCCTCGTAGAGTGCCCGCGCAGCGTCCGCCCGGCCGAGAGAAGCGAGCAGCACGGCGCTGCCGCCAACTACGCTCAGATCCGACGGGTCGAGCGCCAGCGCCCGCTCGAAATACCGCGCCGCACCGGCGAGATCATTGTCGCTGGACATCGAGATCCAGCCGAGGTCGGCATGAGCCGGCGCGTATGCCGGATCGATCGCGAGCGCATTCATCGCCGCCTCGCGGGCCCGGGCGAACGCCTCCTGGTTGGACAGCAGACCCATGGCCGTCTCATTGATGAGGTTGGAGGACAGGCCATCCCACGCCGGGGCGTATCGTGAGTCGATCGCCAGCGCCTTGCGGTAGAGCCCGTCGGAGCGCTGGAACGCCTCGGCTGCGAACTGCCGTCCGAGTTGACGGGCCTCGAGGTACATCGAATAGGCCACGGGGTCGGTCTCGCGCACTGTCGCCGCCGTGCCGAGCAGTGTGATTTTCAGCTCCTTGACCACGTCGGCGGCGATCTCGTCCTGGATCGCGAAGATGTCGTCGAGCTTGCGGTCGTAAGTCCGGGACCAGAGATGCGCGTCGGTGGCGGCGTCGATCAACTGCGCGGTGATCCGCACCGTGCTGCCCGCCTTGCGCACCGAGCCTTCCAATACGTGCGCCACGTGCAGCTGTCGCGCGATCTCCGGGATCGCGATCTCCTTGCCCTTGAAGGAGAACGACGAGGTGCGCGCCGTCACCTGCAACCGCGGGATCTTGGCGAGCAGGTTCAGCAGCTCCTCCGAGATGCCGTCGGAGAAGTACTCCTGGTCCTTCTTCTCGCTCATGTCCGCGAACGCCAGCACCGCGATCGAGTGCGCGGGAGCGGCCTCGACCCTCGCCGAGTCCGGCACTCCGGCACCGGGACCCGCCTCGACCTCGCCCCTCGCACCGCCGGGCACAGCTCGTCGCGTCGCGAAGTAGCCGATCCCAGCGAGCAGAGCGACTGCCAGTGCAACAACGCCGATCCAGAGTCCGCGACGCGAATGCCCTTTGTCCCTGACCTTCAATGAAATCTTTTCGTCTCTGTCCCGAGGAACCGCAACGCTCGCCACCTTCCCGCCGCTCGAATCGCGCGCCAGTCGCCGCAGATCGCCACGCAGGTCGGCGGCGCTCTGGTAGCGCAGCGAAGCGTCCTTCTCGAGCGCCTTCAAGATGACCTCTTCGAGCTTCGCCGACAGCGCCGGGTTGATCGCGCTCGGCGGCACCGGCTCGTTGCGCAGGATCGCGGCGAAGAACTCCGCCGGGTTCGCGCCCTCGAACGGCAGCCGGCCGGTCGCCATCTCGTAAAGCACCACACCCAGGGAGAAGAGGTCGCTGCGGGCGTCGACCGCCTGCCCCCGCGCCAGCTCGGGCGACATGTAAGCGACGGTGCCGAGCGTCGTCCCCGCCTCGGTCAGAAACTCTCCCGCCACGGTCGGGGCATCCGCCGTGACCGGCCCGCTCGCCTCCGAGGAGGTCAACTTCGCCAGCCCGAAGTCGAGGATCTTCGCGTCGCCCCGGTCGGTGACGAACAGGTTCGCCGGCTTCAAGTCCCGGTGGACGATCCCCGCCCGGTGCGCCGCGTCCAGCGCGTCCGCGAACTGCTCGCCCAGCTTCACCACCTCGTCGACCGGCATTCCGCGCGAACCGATCCGGCGCTTGAGCGTCTGTCCTTCGAGCTTCTCCATCACCAGGAACGGCTGCCCCTGGTGCACCCCGACATCGTGGATCGTGCAGATGTGCGGATGGTTCAGAGCAGAAGCCGCCCGCGCCTCGCGCTTGAAACGCTCGAGCACGTCGGCGCTTTTCGCGGTCTTCTCGGGCAGGAACTTGAGCGCCACCCGTCGCCCGAGCTCGAGATCCTCCGCCTCGTAGACGACGCCCATGCCGCCCCCGCCGAGCTTCGACAGGATCTTGTAGCGCGAGACGGTGGTGCCGATCAGTGGAAATCCTCCCCGCCGTCGCGCGGACTCCACCCCGGTGAGATCCGTGGCAGCCGATTTGTCCAGACGCGACTGATATTACAGGACTTGCAAGCGTCCGATCGCGGTCGGACGAGGTCGCCTGCGGAGCTACTTCCGAGGCGTCACGAGGAGGCGACGCTCGAACCAGTCGACGGTGCGACGGAAGATGTCGAGCATCAGCTTCGGCTCCTCGACACCGTGGCCGGAGCGCGGGTAGAGAACGAACCGGGTCTCGACGCCCAGCTTCTGGAGCCCGCGGTAGAGCTTCCCAGCCCTGGGAGGTCGGCACGCGGCGATCTTCCTCGCCCTGCAGGATCAGGGTCGGGGTCGTCGCGCCGGCGAGGTGGAAGAGCGGCGAGTGCTCGAGATAGACGTCGGGCTTCGCCCAGGGCTCGCCGCCGAAGTACTCCTGCTCGAAGTCGTAGATGTCCGAGGTGCCGGCGAAGCTCACCAGGTCGGCGATGCCGGCGCCGACCGACGCCGCCCGGAAGCGTCGCGTGTGGGTGATGATCCATTCGGTCATGAAGCCGCCGTAGCTCCACCCGAGGACGCCGAGGCGGTCCGGATCGGCGACGCCCATCGCGATCACCCGGTCGACGCCGGCCATCAGGTCGCGGTAGTCGCCTCCCCCCCAGTCGTTCCGGTTCGCGAAGCGGAAGGCCTTGCCGCGGCCGGAGGAGCCGCGCGGGTTGGCTCGCAGCAGGGCAAAGCCACGCGACGGCAAGACCGCCAGCGGGTAAGTCCAGGGCGTGGCCAGGTAGTCCTCGAGAAAGTAGTACGTCGGTCCGCCGTGGACGACGAGCAGCAACGGCACCCGGGTGCCTGCACGGTAGCCCACGGGGTAGGTGAGCAGACCCTCGATCTCGGTGCCGTCGGGAGACTTCCAGGTGAGCTTCTCGGTGCGGCCGAGCGGCGCGTGGGGCGACGAGGCGGCGAGGTCGCTGACCTGCCGCGGGGCGAAGCCGTCGACGGCGGTGGTGAAGACTTCCGGCTGGCGGTCCACGGCCTCGGCGACGAAGCCGAAGCCCTTTCCCGTCCGGTCGAGCCCGATCGAGGTCAGCAACCGGTCGCCGCGATCGAGGTCGCGCGGCGCGTCGCCGGCGACCGGCAGAGCCGAGAGCCGGCTGATCGTTCCCCGGATCTCGCTGAAGTAGATCTCCCGGCCGTCCGCCGACCAGCCGACGATGCGCGGCCGCTCGTCGGCGGTGGCCGCGAGCTCCCGGGCTTCCCCGCCAGCGACAGGCGAGAGCCGGATCCGCGCCGCGAACGACGCGGTCGGAGGCTCGCCGCTTACCGTGTAGGCCAGGGTGCGCCCGTCGGGCGAGAAGCGAGGCGATCCGGCCGCCCGCCCCGGCGTCGCGATCGGTCGCAGCGCGCCGCTCTCGACGTCGAGCAGCACGACGTCCGTGTGCTGCCAGTCGTTGACGCGCGACGAAGGAGCGCGGGTGAAGGCGACCGTGCGGCCGTCGGGGGAGAGATCGAAACCGCTCAGCATGTAGCCGAAGGAGAGGCCCATCGATGCCGCGACGTGAAAATCGGGCGGCGTCAGAGCCCGGCCCGCGCTCGGGGGCCGGGCGCCCACCGCGACTTTCCAGAGCCGCGCGTTGTCGGGTTCGGAGTCGGCCACCCAGGCGTCGTCATGGGCCCGCACGGCGGCCCGGCGCGCCGCCGACGGTCCCCCGCGGGCGACGTAGAGGATCGAACGGCCGTCGGGGAACCAGCGGAAGTCCTGGACGCCGACGGGTGCCTTCGTGATGCGGTGCGGCGTGCCGCCTCCGGCCGCTGCCCACCAGATCTCGTCGTGACCGGAGCGGTCCGAGAGGAAGGCGACCCGGTCTCCGGAGGGCGACCAACGCGGAGTCGACTCGGAGCCGGTGCCGTCGGTCAGGGGCTGCGACGCCGCACCAGGAGCGCCGACGAAGATCCGGCCTCGCCAGGCACTGGTCTCGGGTCCCATCACGGCGCGCTCGACGACGTAGGCGATCCGGCCGCCGCCCGGCGCGAGCGCGACGCCGTCGATACGGGGAACCTGCATCATCGCTTCCGGGGTCCAGGCTGGGAGCTCGGCGCCGCCGGCCGGCGCCCCGGCGCCGGCGACCGCCAAGATCGCGGTGAAAAGCACGGTGGCTGTCGGCAGGGATCTCATCATTCGATCATCCGATCGTTCGATCTTTCGATCATTCGGTGGAGAACGTCATCGGAAGGCTATCTCACCCCTGGAGTGCAGAGTCTTCCCAAACGAGTACAATGCCCGACGATGTCGAAGCGGAGGGAAGCCAGCCGTCACCGATCGACCTCCTCGGCCATCCGGTCGTTGGGCATCTGGGCGATCGCCTGGTCGCTGTTGCTCAGCGGCCTGGTGCTGCACAACGGCATCGAGCTCCACGACGCGTTCGACGGCGTCACCCATGCCTTCCTGACCGGTGCTCATCCCCACCCCGGCACCCACTTCGAAACGGCGGCCGCGGTTGACGTGCCGGCCTGCCCGGCCTGCCTGCTGCAGCTCCAGAGCATCGGGGACGCGGTTCCCCAGCCCCAGCAGCTCGCCAGCCTGATCTGCTTCGGCGCGGCGACGACGGCCCAGCCCCGGCTCGTCGACCTCGTCTCGCCCCGCCTCGCCCCCTCGCGCGGCCCTCCGCCGCTCGCCTGACGGCCTCCGGGCCGTTCCCGGGAGCACCCCTCGCGTGAGGGCGGCTCCCACGCGCTGAACCCCCAACTGTTCCAGTCGTGATTCGCGATGGCGAGACGCTCGCCGTCGAGGAGGCATCCATGAAGGACCATTCCGTGCGAGCCCAGCTCGCCAAGCCGGCCGTCGCCGGCAGGTGTCGCCCATGAGCGCCTGCCGACCGCCCGCGCTCGTCGCGCTCGTCGCGCTCGCCGCCGGGCTGCTGGCGCTGCCCGCGGCGGGCCAGCAAGATCCCGCGCCCCCATCCCCGCCGGCCCCGAGCGCCCTCTCGCGGCACGACGCCGTCCAGGAGGCGTTGGCGCACAACCCGGGCCTGGCGGCGGTTCGCCAGCAGGTCGAGCAAGCTCGCGCCCAGGTGGCGATCGCCACCGCGCTGCCCGATCCCTACCTCTCCGCCACCACTCTCGGACAGAGCCACGCGCTCAGTCCCGGCACCCACGACGAGGTGGATCTCGCGTTCGGGTTGACCCTGCCCTTTCCCGGCAAGACCGGGCTGCGCCGCAAGGTCGCCGCGGCGGACCTCAACGCCGCGCAATTCGGATACACCGGGCTGCAACAGCAGATCGCGGCGCAGGCGATCCAGTCCTACGACGCGGTGCTCGTCGCGCTCCGCCACGGCGTGGACCTCGAGCAGGCTCGCCAATATGCCGAGGACTTTCTCGCCAAGACCCGGGCGCGCTTCGCCGCCGGCACCGTCGCCAGGATCGAGGTGGTCAAAGCCCAGGTCGACGTCGCCCAGGCGAAGAACGACCTGATCGCCAACGGCCGCGCGATCGCCGCGGCGCGAGCGGCGCTCAACCGGGTGCTCGGCCGGCCGGGCGGGTCGCCGCTGACCACGACGGATACCCTCTCTCCACCCGCGGATCTTCCCCCGGTGGAGAGCCTGGAGAAGCTCGCGGAGGCGTCGCGTCCCGAGCTGCAGGGCGTGGCCGCGCAGCAGGCCGGGGCCAAGGCCGCCAGCCGGCTCGCCCGCCAGTTCTGGCTCCCTGATTTCGACCTCGAGGCCGAGCGGGACGCCGTCCAGGGGAGCCCGGCGACCTTCGGCACCACGCTCTCGATCGGGTTCCCGATCTTCTTCCGGCAACACCAGAAGGGCGAGATCGCGGCGGCGAGCCATCGCGAAGACGAGCTCGCGGCCGACCTGAACGACTTGCGGGGCCAGGTGAGCCTCGACGTGCGCACCCACTTCGCCGACGCCGACACGGCGCTGCGCCAGGCGGTCTTCATTCGCGACCAGGTCCTGCCGGAAGCCCAGGAGGTCTATCGCGTGGCCTCGCTCAGCTACGGGCTCGGGGGCTCGTCCGCCCTGGAACTCCTGGACGCCAAGCGCACCCTCCTCGATGCCGAGAACCAGTACGTCGATGCCCTCGGAGCCGCTAACGATGCCCGCGCCGCCCTCGAGCTGGCGGTCGGCGCCCCGATTCCTCAACCCGCAGCAGGAGCCCAGCCATGACCCTCCCCTTCCGACTCTCCCGCACCCTCGCCACGACCGGGGGACTCGTCATCGCCGCTCTCGCCATCGCGGGATGTCAGCACCAGGACCCCACATCCGGCGAGGCCGGCACGGGGCCGGCCACCCAGGATCGCGCGGCCGAGATCCACCTCTCGGCGGACCAGCTCGCATCGGTGCGCACCGCGCCGGTGGTGAAGGAACCGTTCGTCCGCACCGTCGATGCGACCGGAACGGTCGCGTTCGACCAGGATCGTTCGGCCCCGGTGCTCGCGCCGCTCTCCGGCCCGGTCCGCCGTGTGCTGGTGGAGGTCGGCGACCGGGTGGTGCGCGGCCAGCCGCTGGCGATCGTGACCTCGCCCGATTTCGCCGCCGCGGTCAGCGACCTGCGCAAGGCCGAATCGGTGGCGCGCAACGCGCGCCGCATCGCCGACCTGGACGAGCAACTCTTCAAGAACGACGCGATCGCGCGGCGCGACATGGAGCAGGCAGAGACCGACGCCGTGAGCGCCGAAGCCGACCGCGACGCCGCCGTGGAGCAGTTGCGGTCCCTCGGCGTCGACACCAAGACGATCGACGGTCTGCGACAGGGCAAGTCCGTCGCCAATCCGGGCGCGGTCATCCGCTCGCCGCTCGCCGGCACCCTGGTCGAGAAGTTCATCTCGCCCGGTCAGCTCCTCGAGGCGGGCGCCACGCCCTGCTTCACGGTCGCCGACCTGTCCCGCGTCTGGGTTCTCGCGAACCTCTTCGAAGCCGACCTGCCGTTCGTCGCGGTCGGTGACCCGGCCGAGGTCACGGCCGGCTCCGGCGCGCCGCCGATCACCGGAACGGTCGACAACATCGCCGCCTTCGTCGACCCGAACACCCGGGCGATCGCGGTCCGCCTGGTGGTGCCCAATCCGGACGGGATCCTGAAGCGCGACCAGTACGTGCGGGTCCGCATCCGCTCGCGCCGCGAGACCACCGGCCTCCTGGTTCCGGTCGCCGCCGTGCTGCGCGATGACGAGGATCTTCCCTACGTCTATCTCGCCGAGAAGAACGGCGACTTCGCCCGGCGGCGGGTCCAGGTCGGGGTGCGGACCGGCGACCGCTTCGAGATCACCCAGGGACTCTCGGCCGGCGACTCGGTGGTCGTCGAGGGTGGACTCTTCCTGCACAACACGGTGGCGCCTTGAACGCGCACGACCCCGAGCAGGACCTCGTCCCCTCCGTCTCGATCATTCACCGCATCGCGGCCACCGCGCTGCGCCAACGCTTCCTCGTCCTGTTCGCGACGCTCATCCTGATCGCGGTCGGGCTCTATTCGTTCCACCGCTTGCCGGTGGACGCCTACCCCGACCTCTCCCCGCCCCAGGTGGAGGTGATCACCCAGTGGGAGGGCCACGCGGCCGAGGAGGTCGAGCGGCTGATCACCGTGCCGATCGAGATCGAGATGAACGGCACTCCGAAGATGCGGATCGTGCGCTCGATCTCGCTCTACGGCCTCTCCGACGTCAAGATGACCTTCGAGAACGGCACCGACAGCTACTTCGCGCGCCAGCAGGTGCTCGAGCGCTTCGCGGATCTCGCGCTGCCGGACGGCGTGACGCCTTCGCTCGCGCCACTCTTCTCCCCCTCGGGCCTGATCTACCGCTACGTCCTCGAGAGCCCCGACCGCTCCCCGACCGAGCTCAAGACGCTCGAGGACTGGGTGGTCGAGCGCCAGTACAAGTCCGTTCCCGGAGTCGCGGACGACTCCGGCCTCGGCGGCCCGACCATGCAGTACCAGGTCCTGCTCGATCCGGCGAAGATCGCCGGCGTGGGCCTGTCGGTGCCCATGGTCGTCGCCGCGCTCCAGGCCAACAACGGCAACTCGGGCGGCGGCTTCTACTCGCAGGGCGGCCAGTTCTATTACGTACGCGGCATCGGCCTGCTCAAGACTCCCGAGGACATCGCCGATGTCGTGCTGGCGGTGCATGACGGAACGCCGGTCCTGGTGAAGGACGTGGGCGAGGTGCGCATGGGCGTGGCGCCACGCCTCGGCCAGTTCGGCTTCAACGACAACGACGACGCCGTGGAAGGCGTGATCCTGATGCGACGGGGTGAGCAGGCCCAGGTCGTGCTCAAGCGCATCGAGGCCAAGACCGCGGAGCTCGATCGCTCGGTGCTCCCGCCGGACGTGAAGATCCATCCCTTCTATGACCGCAGCGACCTGATCGCGCTGACCACCCGCACCGTCTCGGACAACCTGCTGCGCGGCATGCTGCTGGTGCTGGTCGTGCTGGTCTTCTTCCTCTACGACCTGCGTTCCGGTCTGATCGTCGCGATCACGATTCCCCTGTCGCTGTTCTTCGCGTTCGTCTGCCTCGACCTCAAGCACGTGCCCGCCAGCCTGCTGTCGATCGGCGCGATCGACTTCGGCATCCTGGTGGACGGGGCGGTGGTCATGGTGGAGAACATCTTCCGCCAGCTCGCGGAACGCGAGGAAGGCACCAGCGTGCCCACGGTCATCGCGCGCGCCGCCGCCGAGGTCGACCGGCCGATCGTCTACGCCGTCGCCGTGATCGTTGCCGGCTTCCTGCCGATCTACGTGCTCGCCGGGCCGTCGGGAGAGCTCTTCCGGCCGATGGCGGACACCACCATCTTCGCCCTGGTCGGCGCGCTCATCCTCACCGTCACCCTGGTGCCGGTGCTCTGCGCGTGGCTGCTGCGCAAGGGGGTGCGCGAGCGTCCCAACCCGGCCTTCACGGCCATCAAGTCCCTCTATGCCAAGACCCTCGACGTCTGTCTGGCGCGGCCCTGGACGACCACGATCGTCTCGACGCTGATCCTCCTCGCCTCCCTCCTCCTCGTGCCGCGCATCGGCGCGGAGTTCATGCCTCACCTGGACGAGGGTTCGCTCTGGATCCGCGCCAACCTGCCGTCGACGATCTCCTTCGAGGAAGCGTCCAAGTTCTCGCCCAAGGTGCGCGCCATCCTGCGTTCCTTCCCCGAGGTCACCGTGGTCGGCAACGAGCTCGGGCGTCCGGACGACGGCACCGATCCGACCGGCTTCTTCAACGACGAGTTCTTCGTCGGGCTCCAGCCCTACGGCAAGTGGCACGGCAAGTACCACACCAAGGCCGAGCTGATCGACGCGATCAACGAGAAGCTGAAGGCGTTCCCGGGCGTGGTGTTCAATTTCACCCAACCCGCCGAGGACGCCGTGGACGAAGCGGAGACCGGCTTGAAGAGTGCCCTGGCGGTCAAGATCTTCGGACCGGACCTGAAGGAGCTGGAGAAGCTGGCCGCTCAGGTGAAGGCCGCGATCCGGCCGGTGCGCGGCATCGCCGAGATCTCGGTGGTGAAGCAGCTCGGACAACCCAGCCTCACCGTCCGCATCGACCGCGCCAAGATCGCGCGCTACGGGCTCAACGTGGCGGACATCAATGGCCTCGTCGAGGCGGCGGTGGGCGGAGCAGCCGCGACCCAGGTGGTCCAGGGCGAAAAGCTCTTCGACCTCGTGGTGCGCCTCGAGCCGCGGTACCGGCAGAGCCCGGAGGCGATCGGCAACATCCTGGTCGCGACGCCGGACGGCCAGCAGGTGCCGCTCAAGGAGCTCGCCGACATCCGGGTGGAAAGCGGTGCGTCCTTCATCTACCGCGAGGACAACTCGCGCTACATCGGCGTGCAGTACTCGGTCGAGAAACGCGACCTCGCCGGCGCGGTGCAGGATGCCCAACGGCACGTCGCGGCCGCCGTCGAGTTCCCGCCGGGCTATCGCGCCGTCTGGGGAGGCGAGTATCAGGAATACACGGCCTCGCGAAATCAGCTCCGGATCATCCTGCCGCTCACCCTGATGCTGATCTTCGTGCTGCTCTTCCTGCTCTACGACAACATCAAGTTCCCGCTCATCACGGTGCTGGCCGTCCTGATCTCGGGGCCGGTCGGCGGTCTGGTGGCGCTCTGGGTCACCCACACGCCCTTCTCGGTCTCCTCGGGGATCGGCTTCCTGGCGCTGTTCGGCGTCTCGGTGCAGACCGCGGTGATCTACATTTCCTACGCCAACGAGCTGCGCAACGGAGGCATGGGCATCGCGGAAGCGACCCGGGAGGCCGCGATCCTGCGGCTGCGGCCGATCATGATGACCGCGCTCGTCGCCGCGTTCGGCTTGCTGCCGGCCGCCTTCTCGACCGGCATCGGATCGGACACCCAGAAACCGTTCGCGCTGGTGATCGTCGGCGGCCTGCTCTCCCGGCTCTTCATCAGCGTGCTGCTGATGCCGGCGCTCTACGCGATCGTGGCCCGGCCCGCGGACACCCTGGAGGTGTAAGCTGCGCGCGGGAAGCGCCCGTCTACTCGCAGGTGATCCGCACCTGGGCGCGGCCGGAGTCGATGTCGATGTTCATCTCGCCCACCTCGGCGAGCAGCGACTCGATCATTGCCGGATCGAGCTTCGACAGGTCGAGGTCGATTCCGCGCTCGCGCAGCCGCGCGGGACGGCCCGCCATTCCCGGGATCATCGCCCCCAAGCGCAGGCCGCTGCGCACCAGCGACATCGGCACCCGGACATTCACCTCCTTGTTGCGGCCGGTTCCGGCGAAGCCGGGCCAGCCCCAGCTCTTGCGGGCCTCGTCCACCGCGGCGTCCGACCAGGCGCCCCTCTTCTTGACGCTGATTCGCAGGAAGCGGGGACTGGGCTTCTCCTCTCCCTCGGAAGCCGGCTTCCCGTCGGCGCTGTCCGGCTCCTCGAGCGCCTTCAGGAGACGCTCGGCGTCATCGGCGGTGATCTTTCCGTCCGCCACCATCTGCAGGATGCTGCGTCGCTCTTCGGTCATCGTTCCTTCTCCTTCCCCTTCCTCAGCGCGGCCACGACCTCGTCGACGCTCAGCTCGCCGTGCTCGAGGCTCGAGAGGAGCGCTCCGGCGTCCGGGCGTCCGAATTCGGCCGGCGGCGAGGCGGGCTCGACGAACGGCAGCGCGGCGCCGATCCGGTTGAGCCGGTTCTTGATGGTCGGATAGCTGACCCCGAAGTACTTCTCCATCTGCTTGATGGAGCCGTGGCAGCGCACGAACGCCGCCACGAACACCTGGTCCTCGGCGGAGAGACGGGCCAGCGGAGGCAACTCGAACCGCCCTTCGATCGCGGTCTCCTGATCGATCAGCCGGACCCGCTCCACCGCGAAGTCCGCACCCCCCGTCAGTCGAGTCAGGTCCTGCCAGTCGCGCGCTTTCATGAATCCGATACTACTCAAATGATACGAGAAATCAATATCAGTATTGAATAAATCAACTCCCGTGACCTGAAGGGGCGAACCTCCTCCCGCTCCGGGGTTCCCCTGAAGTCGACCTGCGGGGACCTCCGGGACCGGCCTGCACTCCGTCAGGGTCGAGGCGTCGGCGCCTCGCTCAGCTCGGCAAACCCGTCGGTGACGACGCGGACTTCGGGCTCGAGCGTCTTGCCGGGAACCGGCACGAAAAGGAGGAAGCGCTGCGCGTCGCGCGAGACGGAGAAGTAGGTCTGGGTCGCGAGATCCGGCACCTCGAAGAGGGCCTGCGACCCGGTGACATGGAACCTTCCGCCGACGATCTCGTAGCGGTACGACACCAGTCGCCCGCCCTCGACCGCGAAGATCTCCGGGGTGCTCGGCGACCAGACCGCCATGCTCCCGTCCGCCGGAATCTTGGTCCGCTCTCCCGCCTCCGGGAAACCCGTCACGTAGAAGGCGCCCTGGCTCCGGTAGGCCAGCCAGCGCCCGTCCGGCGAGATCTGTGGGCGCTGGTCGTCGTATGGCGTCTCGACCACCGGTTTCCCCGGTCCCGTCTCGTCGATGCCTCGCATCCAGACGTCGAGGCCCGTCTTGGGTGAGGTGTGGGTGAAGACGATCGCCCGGCCGTCCGGAGTCCACTGCGCCTCGTCCTCGTCCGCCGGCGTGGCGACGAAGTCCACCGGTGGACCGGGGGTGTCGGCGTCGAGCAGATCGAGGTCGTAGTTGCCGTGTCCGAGATGGGTGAAGACGAGCCGGGAGCTGTCCGGGCTCCAGCTCGGGTTCTCGTTCGAGCCGTCGCGCGTCAGGCGGTCCCGGGTGCCGCTCCCCAGATCGTAGACCCAGAGCTGGAGCTCCCCCTCTCCATAGACGGAGACGGCGGCGCGCCGGCCGTCGGGGGAGAGAGCGATCCCGTCGTACATATGCGGCCCCTCGAACGGCAATCGCTCGACGTGGCCCGCGCGATCGATCCAGGCGAGCTGCGAGTAGGGCGAAAAGGCGGTGCTCGACGAGGCGATGTAGACGAGCCGCCCCTCGTCGGAGAACGAGAACACGCGCTCCTTGCCGGCCGCAGGGTAGAGCGGCCGCGCCTCTGGAAGCACACGCCGGGCGGGACCGGTGAGCTTCCCCGCACGCGCGTCGAAGGAGGCCGCGAACCAGGAGCCGTGCCGGAAGAAGACGAGATCGCCGTTCGCCAGAACCTGTGCCGCGGCGCCGGGTCCGACATCGAAGACCTGCTTCGTCGCCGCGTCCAAGAAGGCGATCCGGGCGTCGGCAATCCCGGAGGCGCCGTTGACCGTGAAAACGACGCCGCGCCCGTCGGGCAGCGGCGACGGCCAGCCGTGGAACGATCCCGGGTTGGAGGGATCCGCCTCGGTCAGGCGCTCCGCCGTCCCGCCCTGGTCGGAGACCCGCCAGAGCCCGGTGTTCCAGCTCGGCGTGAAATAGATATAGCCGTCCGCCCCCCAGGCGCCGCCGGGACTGTCGGTGTTGGCCGCGCAGAGTTTCACCGGGTCGCCCCCCGCCAGCGAGAGCTTCTCGAGCTCGCCGTCGGCGACGAATCCGACCCAGTCGCCGTCAGGGGAAAAGAACGGATTCGACGCGTTCGCCGTGCCGGGAAGGAGCCGGGAGGTGAAGCGGTCGAGATCCCGCACCAGAAAGCCTTTGCCCGAAGAGTCCCAAATCAGCAGCCGGCGACCGTCGCGGCTGAGCTCGACCGAGCGCAGGAACGCTTGCCCGCCCGAAGCGTCGTGCCAGGGAACGGTGAACGCGATCCGCGGCGCGCCGGATCGAGTCCTCCCGAGATCTCCGTGAAGGGTGGCCCACACGGCCCAGAGCAACGCCGCGGCGGCGAGCGCCCAGGGCAACCCGCGGCGCCAGAGCGGTCGGGGAGTTGCCACGGCAGGCTCCGCCGCGACCGCGCCGCTCTCGCCCGAAACAACGTCGTCGATCACCAGCCGCGCGTCGGCGATGTCGTGCAGGCGGTTCGTCGGGCTGCGCTCGAGGCAGCGACGCAGCAATCGCCGGATCGCCGGCGGCACGTCGTCGGGAAGCGCGGCGAGGTCGATCTCTCCCTTGAGCACGCCAGCGAGCGTGTCGCTCACCGTATCGGCCGCGAAGAGGGTGCGGCCGGTCAGCATCTCCCAGAGCACCACCCCGAACGCCCAGATGTCGGCCCGCTTGTCGACCGCGCCGCCGCGCGCCTGCTCCGGCGCCATGTAGGCCGCCGTGCCGAGGATCACGCCGAGCTGAGTGCCCTGCACCGCCGTCAGTGTCGGCGACTGCATCAGGTTCGGCGAGCGCGCGAGATCGGCGGTCGAGCCGGAAGCGGCTGCCGGATCCATCGCCTTCGCCAGACCGAAGTCGAGGACCTTGACTTTCCCTTCTCTGGAGGCCTTTATGTTCTGTGGCTTGAGATCGCGGTGGATGATCCCCTTCTCGTGGGCTTCCTCGAGAGCTTCGGCGATCTGGCGGGCCAGAAGCAAAGCTTGATCTACGGGTAAAGACCCCGATTCCAGACGCTCTGCCAGCGTCGGGCCATCGACGAGCTCCATGACGAGGGCCTTGGTGCCCTCGCTCTCCTCCATGCCGAAGATCGAGGCGATGTTCGGGTGGTGGAGCTGGGCGAGGAGCTGCGCTTCGCGCTCGAACCGGGCGAGGCGCTCCTTGTCCTCGGTGAATCCTTGCGGCAGGACCTTGATTGCGACTTCGCGCTTGAGCTTGGAGTCGGTCGCGCGGTAGACCTCCCCCATCCCGCCTTCGCCCAGCTTGGCGGTGATCTCGTAGGGGCCGAGGCGCGATCCGATCATCGGGTGCCGGGCACCACGGTCACTGCGCTCCGAGCTCGCTCAGGCCGTCGATGCGGAGGATCTGGGTCTTGACGTTCGCGGGGCGCGAGAAGGTCAGCGCCGAGCCGTCGCGGGCGACGCCGAGGCTCTCCGCGGCGTCTGCTTGCGCGCTGCCGACGACGACTTCGCCTTCGCCGACGACGCCGAGCACGGGATCGAAGGCGAACCGGCGGATCGTCATGGAGTCCGGAGTCCGGACGATCGCCCAGAGGTACGTCTTTCCACCTTCCACCGACCAGCGGAAGCGAAACGCCGTCGGCACCGACAGCGGCACGGGCTCGCCGTCCGAGATCCGGACAATCTGCGCTTCGGCGTTCGACCCACCACCGTTGAAGGCGACGAATCGGCCGTCGGGACTGGTGTCGGGGATGAACGCGTTACGGGTCCTCTTGATCAGCGTCAGATCGCGTCCGTCGGGACGGATCCTCCAGACGCCGATCTCGTTCTCGCCGGCGTTCTGGCGCACGAAGACGATCCACTCTCCGTCCGGAGTCATGGTTGGATTCTGCGCGTTCTCGACGTTCGTGACCTGGCGCGGCGAGCTGCCGTCCGCCTCCGCCATCCAGATTTCGAACCTTCCCGAGCGATTCGAGCTGAAGAGCAACCGCTGGCCGTCAGGGCTCGTCGCCGGGTCCCAGTCCTGCGCTTCGTTGTCGGTCAGCCGCTGGAGCGCGCCGGATTCGCGGTTGAGGCGCCAGAGATCGAGGTTGCCGCTGCGGTTCGACGAGAAGAGGATCCATTTGCCGTCGGGCGAGTAGGCGGGCTGGCGGTCGGCGTACGGCCCCTCCGTGCGCGGCGCGATCGTTCCCCAACGCCCGTTCGCTTCGCGGCGCAGCTCGTAGAGGCTCTGCTCCTGCGAGCCCAGGCTGACGACGAGCGAGCCCGGTCCCGCGATCGCGATGCCGAGTCCGATCGGCTGCAGCGGCAGAAGGCTGCGCAGGCGCTTCGATTCGACATCGTAGGTGGCGATCCGTCCGGAGGAGCTGAGAAATCCGCCGCCGTCGGCGAGCAGCAGCGCGAGGCGCCGGTTCGAGACCCAGGCCATCCCTTCGATCTTGCTGACGGCGACGTGCGGAACCTGGAGCGGCACCTGCTCCAGCGTGCCGCTCTTCGGATCGAGCAGGCCGATCCGGTCCGAAACACCGGCTTGTCCCTCGAAGACCAGGACCGCGATCCGTCGTCCGTCGGGCGAGAAGCGCAGCATGGTGACGCCGCCGCTGGTCGCGACCTCGCCGCGGAAGAGCGTGCGCTCCTCCCCGCTGCCCAAGGCGACGTCGACGATCTCCGAGCGAGAACGCGCCACGTCTTCGGCGTCCGACTGGCGCGCATACACGACCGAGCGCCCGTCCGGCGCCCAATCGCCGTGGGCGGCGCCGCGCGCCACGATGCGCTCTTCGCGAGTCGCGAGAGCGATCCGGTAGAGGTCGATGCGGTGGCCCTCCTGCCGCTCGAACAGGACACTGGTGCCGTCGGGCGAGAAGACCGGGGCGAACGAGGGGCTGCGGCAGAGCGCGCTCTCCGAACCGCTGACCAGGTCCTTGATCCAGACGCGGGTCTCGCCGTTGCGGGTCGAGGTGAACGCCAGCGTCTTGCCGTCGGGCGCGAGCGACGGAGAGTCGGACACGCCCCCCGCGACCAGGGTCTGCATCCTCGCCTCGCCGACCGACGACGGCGCGGGTCCGGGCGACCAGCGCGAGATCGCGAGGCCACCGATCAGGATGCCGACCAGGGCGCCGCCGAGCCAGGGCAGGATCCGGCCGCCCACGGAACGCGGCGTCGCAGCGGTTGCGACGACCGGTGCCGCCGCCGCTGCTTCGACGCGCCCCGCCAGCACGTCGTCGAGCACGATCCGCGCGTCGGCGATCGAGTGCAGGCGGTCTTTCGGAGACCGCACCAGGCAGCGGCGCAAGAGTGTTCGGATGGCCGGCGGAACCGTCTCGGGAAGCTCGGACAAGTCGATGTCGCGAGTGAGCACGCGTGCCAGCGTGTCCGGCACGGTGTCGGCGGCAAAGAGCGACTTCCCGGTCAGCATCTCGAACAGCACGACGCCGAACGCCCAGACGTCCGCCCGCCGGTCGATGTTGCCCCCGCGCGCCTGCTCCGGCGCCATGTAGGCGGCCGTGCCGAGGATCATCCCCTGCACCGTCGCGCCCATCGTGAGGGTCGGCGACTGCGCGAGCTGCGAGGCGGAAGCGGATCCCGAAGCCGCGCCCGCCGGATCCATCGCCTTCGCCAGTCCGAAGTCGAGGACCTTGACCTTCCCTTCCATGGAAGCTTTGATGTTCTGTGGCTTCAGGTCTCGGTGGATGATCCCCTTCTCGTGGGCTTCCTCCAGAGCCTCGGCGATCTGGCGGGCCAGAAGCAGAGATTCATCGAGGGGTAAGGATCCGGACTCCAGGCGTTCCGCCAGGGTCGGCCCCTCGACGAGCTCCATGACCAGAGCCTTCGCGCCGCCGGAGTCTTCGATGCCGTAGATCGAGGCGATGTTCGGGTGCTGGAGCTGGGCCAGGAGTTGCGCTTCGCGCTCGAAGCGGGCGAGACGCTCGGCGTCTCGCGTGAACGCCTCCGGCAGGACCTTGATCGCGACGTCGCGCCTGAGCTTCGTGTCGGTCGCGCGGTAGACCTCCCCCATGCCGCCTTCGCCCAACTTGGCGGTGATGCGGTAGTGCGCGAGCGTCTGGCCCGTCAGGTCGGCGGTCACCAACATCCTCTCCCGGTCGAGGACCGGCGAATCTCTGGCCAAATCCCTGAATGAAGGCCCAGTCTAGCCGACCGCGCCCGGAGCCCGGCGGCGGTCAGCGCGGCCGCGCCGCGCCGAGCTTCGCCTGCCACCCCACCAGTACCTCGAGCTCGTGCGGCGCGGCGGCGTCGGTCCTGCGGCGGACGAGGACGAGGCGGCCGCCCGGGCCGACGTCATAGTTGCGAATGGGCGCGGTGCGCAACACGTAGGGACCGGCGAGGAGCCTGCGCGGCGCCGAGCCGCGGAAGCCGCCGCCCCCCGTCTCGACGTCGGCGACCCAGATCGCGCCGTCCTTGACGTAGTAGATCCGCTTGCCGTCGGGCGACCAGGCCGGCTCCTCGCCGCTGTCGACCGACACTTGCCACTTGCCGTGCCCCTCGGGCCAGCTCGACACGAAGACCTCCCCGATCCCCGTCTCGGTCGAGGTGTAGGTGATGAAGCGGCCGTCCGGGGAGAGATCGGCTCCCCACTGCCCGCCGGAGGCCGCGGCGATCGGCTGAGCGCCGCTTCCGTCGAGCGGCACGCGGAACAACTTGATGTCGGTCCCGGTCGGAACGTCGCTGATCGCCAGCGCACTGCCGTCCGGAAACCAGGTATTGAGGATCATGACGTCGTGACCCTGCCAGATCTCCTCTTCGCTGCCGACGCCATCCGCGCGCTTGCGGAGGACGAGGGATCCACGATCCCCGCGCTTGCCACCGTAGGCGACCCAGCGGCCGTCGGGCGACCAGGCCGGCGTACCCGACGGCGGTGTGAACGTGAGTCGACTCAGATCACGGGAAGCGATCCGGTAGAGCCAGATATCGTCGTCGGATCCCTGTCCCGAGCCGATGTCGAACGCCAGCGTCCGTCCGTCGGGGGAGAAGCGCGGATACCAGTAGGACTTCCGTGGCAGGTCGAGCACGCTCTCCCTGCCGTCTGGCTCGACGAGCGTCACCTCCTTCTCGCTCGAGATGGCGTCGGAGGGGACGTAGGCGAGCACGCCGCCGGCGCCGGCGGCGAAAAAGCCGGCGCCGCTCGAGGCCTCGCCACCCACCCCCTCGAGCAGCGGCCGCTCGGGACCGCTCGCCGTCGCGGTCGCGGGATCGAAATCGAGCGCGAACAGCGAGCCCCGGCGCTGCAGGAGCAGGGTGCGGGGCGGCGCGAAGCGCGCCATCCAGGCGCCGTCGTAGACCGTCTTGCGCTGGCCGGTCTCGAGGTTCACGGCGTCGATCCGGGAGTCGTCGTAGAAGCTCGGGCTCTGCGAGACGCCGACGGTGAAGAGAATCCAGGGCGTCCCCACGACGGCGCTCGGCCAGCGATGCGTGCGCTCGTGCCGGTCGCGGTCGAGCTCGGTGAGCTTCTCGGGCGCGCCGCCGCCTTCGCGCACCTTCACCAGGCCGCTCGAGTAGCTCTCCGTGTAGACGATCCAGCCGCCGTCGGCCCAGGTGGCGCCGCGGTAGGCGTTGACGCTGGCGATCTCGACCGGAGCGCCGCCTCCGAGCAGCACCTTGCGGAGATGGCTGCCGGCGAAGAATCCGATCCAACGATTGTCGGGCGAGAGGAAGGGTTCGACCGCGCCCTCGGTCCCCTCGACCGGGGTCGCTTCGACCCGGTCGAGCCGGCGCAGGAAGAGTCGCCGGCCGGAGGCGCCATCGGCCTCGAAGACCACGAGGCTGCCGTCGCGCGCCACGTCGACCACCGGCGCCTCGTCCCCCGCCAGGACGTTGCCCGGAGGGAGCCCGACACCGATCGCCGCCAACGGTCGATCCGGAGCCGCAGCGGCGCCGCCGCCGCTCTTGCCGGCTCTCCCGATCAGCACGAACGCCACCACCATCGTGAGACCGGCGATCATCCAGGGCAAAGCCCGCATCAGGCCCGAGCCGGGAGCCGGCGCGGCTTCGGCCGGGGACGCTTCGTCGCGAGAAGGCCCCGGCTCGAGCGGTCCCGAGAGCGCGATCCGCGCCTCGCCGATGTCGCGCAGGCGCTGCCGGGGATCGCGAACCAGACAGCGCTCGACCAAGCGCCGCAGCGCCGGCGGCAGGTCGGCCGGCAGCGCGTCGAACGAGATCTCTTGCCGGAAGACCGCGCCGAGCGTCTCGGGCACCGACTCCCCCTCGAAGAGCCGCCTGCCGGTCAGCATCTCCCAGAGCACGACGCCGAAGGCCCAGATGTCCGCCCGCCGGTCGACCGGCTTGCCCGCCGCCTGCTCGGGCGACATGTACGCGGCGGTGCCGAGGATCATCCCTATCTGCGTCGCCCCGAAGGTCAGGGTCGGCGACTGCGCGAGCTGCGACGCCGAGCCGGCGCCCGACCCCGAGGCCGTTCCCGCCGGATCGAGCGCCTTCGCCAGCCCGAAGTCGAGGACTTTGACTTTCCCTTCGATGGAAGCTTTGATGTTCTGAGGTTTGAGATCCCTGTGGATGATCCCTTTCTCGTGGGCTTCCTCGAGAGCCTCGGCGATCTGGCGGGCCAGAAGCAAAGCATCATCCAAGGGTAGAGAACCGTTCTCCAGACGCTCTGCCAGGGTCGGCCCTTCGACGAGCTCCATGACCAGAGCCTTGGTTCCGCCGCTCTCCTCCAGGCCGAAGATCGAGGCGATGTTCGGATGGTGGAGCTGGGCGAGGAGCTGGGCTTCGCGCTCGAAGCGTTGGAGTCGTTCCTTGTCCTCGGTGAATTCTGCGGGCAGAACCTTGATCGCGACGTCGCGCTTCAGCTTGGTGTCGGTCGCCCGGTAGACCTCCCCCATGCCGCCTTCACCCAGCTTGGCGGTGATCTCGTACGGGCCGAGGCGTTTTCCGATCAGCGGATGTCCCTGCCTTTCGCGCCTTCTAGCTCAGCAACTCGTACGCGACGCCCACCGTCTCGTAGGCCGGGGTCGCACGGCGATCGCGGGTCATCAGCGTGCCCTTCGCCCGCTTCACCGTGGCCGCCACGAGCAGGTCGTAGATGGCCCCACCCGACAAGCCACTGCGCGCCGCCAGCGCCACGAGCGCCCGCTGCGCCGATCCCGGCAGCGAGAGGAGCTGCCGGGAAAGCTCTCGGAGAGGAAGCGGTCGACGATGGCCGGCGCCGCCCGATGCGGCGGCGGCAGCCGCGTCAGCACGGAGTAGGTCTCGACCACGACGTGCGCCGGCAGCCGGGGCTCGCGCGCCAGCAGCTCCGCGGCTCGGCCGTGGGCCTCGTGCCAGCTCGCGAACGCCGCCACGACGACGCTCGTGTCCAGGGCGATCAACGGCGCACCCGCTCCAGCGTCGCCCGGACCAGCTCGTCGGTGAGCGGCGGCAGACTGCCGTCGGGCACCGCCACCACGCCGTGCTTGCGGCGAACCAGGTGCATCGGCGTCGGCGCCGGCTCGATCTCGAGCCGCCCTTCCCGTTCGCGCAGTTCGAGCGGCTCGCCCGGAACCAACCCCAGGCGGTCCCGGAGGGCCTTCGGAATCACGATGCGTCCTGCAGCGTCGATGGTCGTTGTCATGGCAAAATTTTACCATTTTCAATGGCAGATCCTTGGAGCGAGAAGGCCCTGGCCGCTCTTCTCCCGCCCCCGCCGAGCTCGGCGGTGATCTCGTAGGGGCCCAGCTTCGTGCCGATCACTCGGGTCCGATCATCGGGGCTTATTCACGTTTGCCCCATTATCGCCCGGGAGCCAGCTGCGCGGTCCAGTCGTCGACTAGCGTGAGCGAGGGCCAGCGCTCGCCCTCCGGCTCGGCGATCAGGAAGCGCTCGCCGGAGGGCGAGGCGGCGAGACCGAGGGAGTCGGCGGGCAGGCGAAAGAGCTTGCGTGGTGTCCCGACCTCGGCGCGCTCGCCGAGGCGGAGATCGCAGGCGAAGAGCGCATCGCCGGCGCCGTCGCCCGCGACGACGAAGAGCTCCCGGCCATCGCGGCGGAAGAAGACGTCGTCGGCGGCTCCTCCGAGGGCGATCCGTTGCGCACCTGCCGGGGTCGGGAAGTGGTCGAGGTACGCCTCCTGGCGGCCCGTGGCGTCGCTCAGATAGGCGATCCATCGCCCGTCGGGCGACAGCTTGCCCTCGAACTCGTTGGCCGGGGTCGCGAGGTAGCTCGCGATCTCCGCCTGTTCGCCACCGCCAGCGTCGAGCGGCATCCAGACGACATCCCGACCCCGGCCCGCCGTCAGCTCCATCGCGACCATCACTCTGCCGTCCGCACTGACGTCGGTGGGCAGGATCCAACGGCTCGAGTCGGGGGTCAGATTCCGGACACTCCCGTCGTCGATCGAGATGGCGCCCACCTGACTCCACGAGGTGCTGCGCCCGGCGAACGGGCCCACGTTCGAAAGGACCGCCCGATCGTCCGCGCTCCAGGTCGCACCCCAGGGAAAGAGCTCGGGCGGCGTGAGGCGGAGAGCGCTTTCGCGGCCCGGATCGGCGATCCAGAGTCCCCCGCGCGAGTCGGCGGTGCGGCTGTGCGCCACCGCCCGGTCGCCCTGATGGGAGATGCTCAGCTCGACGATCGATCCGTCCACGCGCGGGCCTTCCTCGACCTCGCGTCCGGTTCGATCGATCCAGGAGAGTCGGCTCGGCCGCGGATCGGCGGGCTGGTAGAGCATGCGGCCATCGCTCGAGAGATCGACGATGGGAGCGTTGGCCGTGCTCGCCTGTCTCGGCCGCTCCGCAAGAAGCCGTGGCTCGCCGATCATCTCGAGCCGGCCGAGGTCGATGCGCTGGGCCATCAGCGCTCCGGCACGGTCGAACACCAGCAAGTCCGGTGCGCCGAAGCGGGGCCCCGAGGTCGCCTCGAACAGCCGCCGGCCGGTGCTGATCTCCTCGGTCGAGGCAACGAACACCGCGTCCAAGTCCCCCAACCCGTTCCGCAGGAACAGAAAGTGCTTCCCGTCGGGCAGAAAGATCGGGAAGCGGTCGGATCCGTGCTTGTCCGCCCCGGACTCGAACCGGGTCGCGGGCGAAGGCTCCCCGCCGCTCGCCCGCACCCTCCAGAGCGGACCGTACGGTTCGGGAGCGAAGACGATGGTGCCGTCCGGGCTCCACGCCCCGCCGCGAGCGGCCTTGGCCGCACAGATCCGCCGGACGGCTCCACCGGTGCGCTGAACGCGACGGAGCTCGCCAGCGGCGAAGAAGCCGATGTCGCGCGAGTCGGGCGACCAGAACGGGGAGTCGGCGCCCTCCGTGCCTTCGAGCGGTCGCGCCTCGGTGGAGGCGGAGCTCGCGGACGAAGAGCCTCGGCTTTCCAGCCTCCCCCGACGCCGAATAGACCAGCGCATCACCGTCCGGCGAGAGCGCGGCGTCGGACGACTTCATCCCCTCGGCCGAGCCGGGCAGCAGGATGCTGGTGCGAGTCGGCGCGCCGCGAGGCGATCGCGGCGCCGCGCCGCGTCCGAAGAGGAGAGCGAGGAGGGATCCGGCCGCGATCACGGCGCACACGGCCGCGATCGTCCACGCCAATCGGCGGCTCGGCGCGGAGCCGGCCGAGCCCGTCGCCGCCTCGACCTCGTCGTCTCCGCCGAGCACCTCGTCGAGCACGATCCGCGCATCGGCGACGTCGTGCAGGCGATTCTTCGGGTTCCGTTCGAGGCAGCGGCGCAGGAGCCGGCGGATCGCCGCGGGCGTCGAGGATGGCAGCCTGGTGAAGTCGATCTCGGTCTTGAGAACGCCGGCCAGCGTGTCGCTCACCGTCTCGGCCAGGAACAGCGGTCTGCCGGTCAGCATCTCGTAGAGCACGACACCGAACGCCCAGATGTCGGCCCGCTTGTCGACCGCGAACCCCTTCGCCTGTTCCGGCGCCATGTAGGCCGCGGTGCCGAGGATCATCCCCTGCACCGTCGCTCCGATCGTCAGCGTCGGCGACTGCGCGAGCTGCGACGCCGAGCCGGCTCCCGAAGCCACTCCCGTCGGATCCATCGCCTTCGCCAACCCGAAGTCGAGAACCTTCACCTTTCCTTCAATGGAAGCTTTGATGTTTTGAGGTTTGAGATCTCTGTGAATGATCCCTTTCCCGTGAGCTTCCTCTAGAGCTTCGGCGATCTGGCGGGCCAGAAGCAAAGATTCATTGACGGGCAAAGAACCAGATTCGAGCCTCTCTGCCAGCGTCGGGCCTTCGACGAGCTCCATAACGAGAGCTTGGGTGCCGGCGCTCTCCTCCAGGCCGAAGATCGAGGCGATGTTCAGGTGGTGGAGCTGGGCCAGGAGCTTCGCTTCGCGTTCGAAGCGTTGGAGGCGTTCGTGGTCCTCGACGAAGGCGGCGGGCAGAACTTTGATCGCGACATCGCGTTCGAGCTTGGTGTCCCTGGCGCGGTAGACCTCGCCCATCCCGCCTTCGCCCAGCTTGGCGGTGATCTCGTACGGGCCGAGCCTGGCTCCGATCACTTCGATCCGATCATCGTTGGTCGATCACGAAGCACCCATCCTCTCGCACCCCTCATCGGGCGTCCGTCCGGAAGCGCTTCGACACGTCGCTGAACCAGTTCTGCTCGACCATCGACTCCGACGCCCGTTTCGGGTTCTCGTGCCCCGGGAGTAGCGCGAATCTCTTGCCATCGTTCGAGACTTCGAACGACGGACCGGCGCTCGGAGACGAATTCGAAGCTCTTCCCGGTCCGGTCGAGGGCGATCGAAGTCAGCACGGCGTCTCCGGCGTCGAGGTCGCGCGGCGCGCCGCCGCGCCCGGGCCATCGCGGTGCGCGATCTCTGCGACGATCATCGGCTGTTCACCTCCGCGAGCCAGATATCGGCCTCGTTCGATCGCGCGTTGAAGTAGAGCTCCTTGCCGTCCCGCGACGCGTCCATGAGATCGAGGTCCGGAGGGAGACCGGGAATCCTCTCGATGCGGGAGGTCGAGAGGTCGAGGACCGCGAGGCCGGCGCGATCCTGGAAGAGGATCCGGTGTCCGTCCGGCAACCACAACACCGAGGTGTTGGCGAGCGGTTCGGCCGGATAGAGCCGGTACGAACGGTCCGCCAGCGTGTAGACCGCGATCGCGTCCGGCGGCTGACGGAAGTCGGAAGCGATGCTGAGTCCCGCCAGCCGCCGACCATCTGGCGACCAGGACTCAGCATAGAAGACCTTCCCCGGGGCGAGCGGCGGCAGGATCTCAGTCTCCGTTTCCTTCGCCGCGCGGTCGGCGGCGAGCTGGATCAGGGCGCTTCCGGTCTCGTTCGCGACGACGAACTGGCTTCCTCCCGGCGCCAGCCGCGGGTACCACCATGAGCGGCCCGTGGTCGAGGTGAGCTGGCGCAGGCCACTACCGTCCGGCCGGAGGCTCCAGACCTCGTAGCGGCCGCTCCGGTCCGAGTAGAAGAGGATCTCCTTGCCATCCGGCGACCAGCTCGGTCCCCGGTTCTTGAACGGATCGTCGGTGAGCTGGCGCCGCTCGCTCCCGTCGGTGTGGATCAATGCCAGGTTCATCTGCCGCCCCGCGAGCTCCGACACGACGAGCCAGTCGCCGTCGGGCGCGACGTGTCCTTCTTTGATCTCGTTCGAACCCGTGGTCACCGCCTGCGCCGCGGCCTGCAGGCGGAGATGCACCGGATCGAAGGCAATCCGGGCGAGATTCGATCGCGACTCGTCGGAGACGTAGGCGATCTTGCCGCCTTGGCGGGCCGCGGCGAGGAAGCCGGCGGAGGCCGACGGCACGGTCATGGGTTGCGGGACGCCCGAGACGCGGCCGCTCGTCTCGTCGATCCGGAGCCGCCAGAGGTTCATCGTCCCGCCACGATCGCTCGCGAAGTAGAGCCAGCGGCCGTCGGGCGACCAGACCGGGTTCCAGTCCAACGCCGCGTCGTGCGTCGCCCACACCTCGTCGCTACCGTCCGCCGCGATCGTCGCGATGTCGCGCTGGCCGCTGTTGGAGTCGGAGAGCCCCCAGAAGGCGATCCTGCGGCCGTGCGGCGACCATTGCGGCTGCACGGCGTCGCCGGCGAAGAGCCGCTGGACCTTGCCGCCGGCCGCGGGCACCACGGACAGAGCGCTCACCCCGTTGCGGTTGTAGGGATCGCTGGCCTGCTCCTCCGCGAAGACGATCCGCTGGCCGTCCGGAGACCAGACAGGATCGAAACCGTCCTCGGTCAGACGGCGCACCGACTCGCCGGTGGCTCCCATGACGAAGATGCCTCCAACGTCGCGCGCCGAGCGGAAGGCGATCTGCTGGCCGTCGGGCGAGAAGGCGGGCGCCTCGTCCGCCACCGGCGAGCCCGCGGTCAGATCGATCGCCCGGCTGCCGCCGACCCGCAGGAGGTAGATGTCCGTGTTCTCCGGCGGCCCCCCCGAATACGCGACGAAGCTCCCGTCCGGCGAGAGCGTCGGATGGGTCTCGACGCCGGAAGCGCTCGTCAGGCGGAGGAAGTGCGACGGCAGCGCGGTCGTGGCCCCGGCGTCGCTGCTCCGGTCCATCCAGCCGCGCCCCAGCCAGGCGCCGCCGACCGCCAGCGCCACAACGAGCAGCGCCCAAGGAGACGCCAAGCGGAGACCCGCTCTCCGCTGCGCCGGGACGCCTTCCGCCGCCTTCGCGCCCTCCTCCTCGGGCGACCTCCTGGTCAGCGCCTCGTCTATCGTGAGGCGCGCGTCGGCGATCGCGTGCAGGCGATTCTTCGGATTGCGCTCGAGGCAGCGGCGCAGCAGCCGACGCACCGCGGGCGGCGTCTCGGCCGGCAGGCCCGCGAGATCGATGTCGCTGCGCAGCACGCCCGCCAGGGTGTCGGGCACCGAGTCGCCCGCGAACAGCCGCCGTCCGGTCAGCATCTCGTAGAGCACTACCCCGAACGCCCAGACGTCCGCCCGCGCGTCGACCGCGAAGCCCTTCGCCTGCTCAGGCGACATGTAGGCCGCGGTTCCCAGCACCACCCCCATCTGCGTCGCCCCCAGCGTCAGCGTCGGCGACGCCGCGAGCTGCGAGGCCGCACCAGCCCCCGACGCCGCGCCCGTCGGATCCATCGCCTTCGCCAGCCCGAAGTCGAGGACTTTGACTTTCCCTTCTCTGGAAGCTTTGATGTTCTGCGGCTTCAAGTCTCTGTGAATGATTCCCTTCTCGTGGGCTTCTTCCAGGGCCTCGGCGATCTGGCGGGCCAGAGACAAAGATTCATCTAGGGGCAAAGATCCGGATTCGAGGCGCTCCGCCAGGGTCGGACCCTCGACGAGCTCCATGACGAGGGCGTGCGAGTCACCGATCGCCTCCATACCGTAGATGTGGGCGATGTTGGGATGGTTGAGCTGAGCTAGGAGCTTGGCTTCCCTCTCGAAGCGTTGGAGGCGCTCGTGGTCCTCGACGAATACGGCTGGGAGCACCTTGATCGCCACGTCGCGCTCGAGCTTGGTGTCGCGGGCGCGGTACACCTCCCCCATCCCGCCCTCGCCTAGCTTGGCGGCGATCTCATAGGGGCCCAGCTTCGTTCCGATCAGTGCGCGTCCTCCCCGGGCGCGGGCGGTTCGGCAGACGATGGTGCAACCGAGTTGTCCGGACTCCACACAGACTATAGGACTTGCGGGCCCTTCACCACGGCCGGATGGGCCCTACCCTCGTATGCGGCGTCGCGGACGCCGGGCCGCGCCTCGCGCCGAAGATCTCGCGAGGCGGGATGGGCGTGGCGTTCTCGATTCGCCGGTGACGCCGGCCGCTAACCCGCCGACATCTTCCGGCGGAGAGCGTCGAACCAGTTCAGGACGATGTCGATGCGCGTCGGGATGGCGTCGGGCTGCTGGCGGATCATGAGGAAGTGCTTGCCGTCCGGCATCACCTCGAACTCGAAGGAGCCCGCCAGCTCCCAGCCGCCGTTGAAGAGCTGCTGCGGAACGCCGGCGGCGAGGCCGCCCTTCGTCTCGATCGTGGCGGCCATCATGAGGTTGCCCCGCCGGAAGTACAGCATGTCTCCGGCGGGCGACCACGTGGGGTTGACGCCCCCGTCGACCGACACCTGGATCCGCTGGCCGCCGGCGGCCTCGGTTTGGACGTAGACCTCGTCCCGGCCCGACGTATTGGACACGTAGACCACCAGCCGCCCGTCCGGAGAAAAACGCGCCTCGCCTTCCTCGGCCGGCGTGACCAGCCACGGTTGCGGGTCGCCGCCGGGCGGGAGGATCCACAGGTCCCTCCCGGTGTCCGACCGGTCCTCCTCGAACATCAACGTGCCATCGGGCGCGTACGACTCGGCCTTCTGATCGAACGGCCGGCGAACGACCGGCTCGATGCCGCCGACTCCGGACGCGGACGTGGCGTAGAGATCCCAGTTCCCCTCGTGGTTCGACGCGAACACCAGGCGCTTGCCGTCAGGGCTCCAGACCGGGGTCTCCTGTGCGCCGCTCTTGAGCTCGAGCGCGAGCGGCGCGGCCGTCCCGCGGTCCAGGTCGACGATCAGTATCTTCCCGCCGCCCGTGATGGCCGCGCGTCTGCCGTCCGGTGAGCGCTTCACCTCGGAGTACCCGCCATCGGCCACTCGGGTCGGCGTCGCCCGCCCCAGCGAATCCACCAGGACGAGCGAGCGATGCTCGCGGTTGGCGCTCACGTACGCCAACGTTCCGTTCGCCGAAATGTCGAAGTGAGAATCGCCGCTCATGTCGCCGGTGTCGACCTGCTGCAGCACCATCACGGGTCCGGCGCCCGCTTTCGCGCCCCGGTACGGCACCGCATGCAGCTCTGGAGATACCTGGCCGCTCCCGAAGACGACGTATCCCGGAGCCACGTACTCGGCCCGGCGCCAGCCTTTGACGATCGATTTCTGCCTCAGGGTCCCGAGATCGAGGCGGACGATGTCGAACGTATCGCCCCAGCGACTGAACAGCAGCTCCCGCGATCCGGGGACGGCGTACGGCCACGCGTAGGCGTACTCGTGGGGAGGCTTGGGTTGGGCCAGCGGCACCGGGTCACCACCGTTCTCCGGTATGACGTACAAGCCGCCGTTCCACGACCGGTTGAAGACGATCCGCCCGTCGTCCAGCCAGGAACCTCCGTGGTGGGAGCTCGAGTCGGCGAGGCGCACCGGTGCACCGCCGTCGAGACCGATCTTGAAGAGCCCACCCTTGGCGTAGAAGGCGATCCATCGCCCGTCCGGCGAGAAGAAGGGTCCGTCGGCATCTTCGGTTCCGGCGATCGCCCGCTCGGCCGGCTCGTCGAGACGCCGGACGTAGAGCTGTGGGCGGGCGATGCCGTCGGTCGACACGAACGCGACCGTCCGGCCGCCGCGGCTGATCGCCGGACCGCTCACCAGACTCTGCCCGTACGGCAGGGGGATGGAGAGGTGCGTGAGCGTGCCGGCCGTCGCGTGCCGGGTCAGCGCCCAGAAGGCCACCGACGACGAGACGAGCGCCGTCGCAGCCAGCGCGATCGTGAGGGGCTGCCGGTACCAGGGACGGCGCGGCGCCGGCCGAGACGAATCGATCGTCACACCGCCGCTCGCCTCGGACTCCCCCTCGGCCAGCTCGAGCCGGGCGTCGCCGATGTCGCGCAGCCGCTTGGCCGGGTTCCGTTCGAGGCAGCGGCGCAGGAGGCGTCGCACCGCCGGCGGCACGGCGGCCGGCAGCGCCGCGAAGTCGATGTCGCGCTGCAGGACTCTGGCCAGCGTGTCGGGAACCGAGTCGCCGGTGAACGGCGACACGCCCGTCAGCATTTCGTAGAGCACGACGCCGAACGCCCAGATGTCGGCGCGTCTGTCGACCGCGAAGCCTTTCGCCTGCTCGGGCGCCATGTAGGCCGCGGTGCCGAGGATCATCCCCTGCACCGTCGCCCCGAGCGTCAGCGTCGGCGACGCCGCGAGCTGCGACGCGCTCGCTCCACCCGACGCCGCCCCCGTCGGCTCCATCGCCTTCGCCAGACCGAAGTCGAGGACTTTGACTTTCCCTTCCCTGGAAGCCTTGATGTTCTGCGGCTTCAGATCCCGGTGGATGATGCCTTTGTCGTGGGCCTCCTCCAGCGCTTCGGCGATCTGGCGGGCCAGAAGCAAGGATTCGTCGAGGGGGATGGCGCCGGCTTCCAGCCGATCTGCCAAGGTCGGGCCCTCGACGAGCTCCATGACGAGGGCTTTGGTGCCTTCGCTCTCCTCCATGCCGAAGATCGAGGCGATGTTCGGATGATGGAGCTGCGCGAGCAGTTGCGCCTCGCGCGCGAAGCGCGCCAGTCGCTCTTTGTCCTCAACGAACGCGGCGGGGAGTACCTTGATCGCGACGTCGCGCTTCAGGTTGATGTCGGTCGCGCGATAGACCTCCCCCATGCCGCCCTCGCCCAGCTTGGCGGTGATCTCGTAGGGGCCCAGCCGCGTTCCGATCATGCCCATCCTCGGGATCCGGGACTCACTTCCCATTCAACACTACCGGCCAGTCGAAGGCGATCTGGATGTCCCCGCTCGGCTGGTTGAGGTCCGGATTCTCGGTCATCAGGAACCAGCTCCCATCGCGGGACTCGTCGTAGTTCGGCACGTTCGGAGAGCCGAGGACGCCGTCGTAGGGAACGTGGAAGAGCACGGTCGGATTGCCGGCGTGGAAGGTCGGCTCGGTCGTCACCGGCACCGCAGTCAGATCGTTGCCCGACCGGTAGACGATCTCCTTGCCGTCGCGACGCCAGAGGACCTCGCTGCCGCCCGCGTTCGAGAGCTGCCAGGTCGAGCCCTGGTCGGGATAGGAGGTGACGTAGACCTCGAAGTCGCCCGACCGGTCCGAGACGTAGGCGACGTAGCGACCGTCCTGAGAGAACGTCACGCCCCCCTCGTTGGCCGGCCCGGTCAGGAACGGACGCGACTTGCCGCTCGGCACATCGACGAGCCGGGCATCGAGGCTGCCCGTCTGCCCGAACGTGCCATAGGCCACGACCTTGCCGTCCGACGTCACTCCTGTCGGCATCCGGACCGCGGTCGCGCTCGCTTCTCCGAGCTCGCGACGCGGCGAGGATCCGTCGACCGAGTCGGCGAAGAGAGAACCCGAACCGTCAGGGTAGATCCATCGGCCGTCCGGGAGCCAGCGCGCGAAGTACGTGTCCCTCCGCAAGAGGCGTCGGGCTCGTCCGTCGATCGAGACCAGCCACTCTCCGTTGACTTCGGGACCGATGGCCTCGACCAGGAAGCTACGCTCATCGGGCGACAGCCTCGGGAAGCGCCGCGGCGTGTGCGCTTCCAGGATCGGCGTACCCTTCCCGCCGCGGTCGACCCGCATCAGGCGGACCTTGTCGCCGACGAGCTCCCCCGCCGCCCAGGCGAGCGCTCCCGTCGACGAGACGGCGAGCTCTGCGGCACCGGTGTTCTTCTGGACCATCACATGGTCGAGGATCGCTCGCGCGGGGCCGGTGATCTCGAGCTTCCCGGGATCGAACGGCACGGCGAGCAGGTGGCCGGCCTGGACGTAGAGAAGGTACCCCGCCGGCGAGTAGACGACGTCGTGGCTGGTCGCGCCGATCTCCTTTTGCTTGCCGGTCTTCAAAGAGAGTGCGAAGAGCGTCGACCGGTCGACGTCGAATGGCTGCTTCCACGCGGTGTAGAGAATCGTGTCGCCATCCGGGAGAGCGTGCGGAAAGCGGTGGTTCCACTCGCCGGGCAGGAGCTTGGTGAGCGGACGCGGTGTCCCGCCGCGATCGTCCACCTGGACGAGACCTCCCCTCTGGCTCGGCGAGAAGACGATCGTGTGGCCGGCCCACGTGCCGCCACGGATGTCCATCGAGCTGCAGATCGCCTCGGGAACGCCGATCCCGGAAGCGCGGACCTTGCGGATCTTCCACTTCGACCAGAAGCCGATCCACTCGCCGTCCGGCGAGAAGAACGGCCCCTCCGCTCCTTCGGTGCCGGGGATCGTCTTGACCTCGTTCGAGTCGAGCTGCCGCACGGCCAGCCGGCGCACGCCATCCTTTCCGACCGCGACATAGGCCAGCGACCTGCCGTCGGGCGAGAACGCCAGCGCTGACAGGAAATTGCCGGCGGCGAGCGACGCGTCGGCGGGCAGCGCCAAGGTCGCCCGCGCCGGCGCCGACGCCACCTTGGCTGCCGAATGGGGAGCGAGCACGCGCGCCAGACCGAATCCCGCCACCAGCGCCACCGCGGCCAACGCCGGCCAGAGCCACACAGGCCGTCCAGACTCGGCACTCGGACCGGCTGCGGTCGCTTCCGCCTCGCCCGGCTCTTCTTCCGCCAACTCGAGCTTGGCATCGCCGATATCACGGAGTCGCTTGCGCGGATTGCGCTCGAGGCAACGCCGGAGCAGCCGCCGGATCGCCGGGGGAAGATCCTCCGGCAACGCCGCGAGGTCGATGTCGGACTTCAGCACCCCGGCGAGCGTCTCCGGGACCGAGTCGCCCTCGAACAGCCGCCGGCCGGTCAGCATCTCGTAGAGCACGACTCCGAACGCCCAGATGTCCGCCCGCTTGTCGACCGCGAACCCCTTCGCCTGCTCGGGCGACATGTACGCCGCCGTCCCCAGCACGACGCCCATCTGCGTCGCGCCGAGGGTGAGTGTCGGCGAGGCCGCGAGCTGCGAGGCCGCGAGCTGCGAGGCCGAGCCAGAACCCGAAGCCGTACCCACCGGACCCATCGCCTTCGCCAGCCCGAAGTCGAGGACCTTCACCTTCCCTTCAATGGAAGCCTTTATGTTTTGGGGTTTGAGATCCCGGTGGATGATCCCCTTGTCGTGGGCTTCCTCCAGAGCCTCGGCGATCTGGCGGGCCAGAGACAAAGATTCATCTAGGGGTAAGGACCCCGACTCCAGACGTTCCGCCAGGGTCGGGCCTTCGACGAGCTCCATGACGAGGGCTTTCGTGCCGTCGCTCTCTTCCATGCCGAAGATCGAGGCGATGTTCGGATGGTGGAGCTGGGCAAGAAGCTGCGCCTCGCGCTCGAAGCGTTGGAGTCGCTCCTTGTCCTCGACGAAGGCGGCGGGAAGGACCTTGATCGCGACGTCGCGCCTCAGCTTGGTGTCGGTCGCGCGGTAGACCTCCCCCATTCCGCCTTCGCCCAGCTTGGCGGTGATCTCGTAGGGGCCGAGGCGGGTGCCGGCGGAAACGCTCAAAATCGACTCCGAAATGAGTGCAAGAGCTTCATCCTAAGCGAAACGCCGCCGGCCGTGGCCGAGGCCGCCTTCAGCGGGGTTCCGTGGCAGCCGCCGGGGCGGCGCGGCTCGCCAGCCAGAGGTCGCCTTCCTCGCGCGCCTCGAGCATGTAGATCCACTTGCCGTCGGAGCTCAGGCGCGCGATGCCGCCGTCGCGGTCGAAGCCCTCCGCAAGCGTCGTGATCGCGCCGGTCTGGGCGTCGACGAGCAGGACCTGGGAGCCCCAGCGCACAACGCCGCGGCGGCTGCCGGGCAGCCAAGTGACCGTCGGGTAGACCGCGCCGCCGGGCAGCTGGACCTCCAGGGTCCCGTCGACCTTGATGAAGCGGCTCCGTCCCGTCGACAGGTCGACGAGCAGCAGCCCGCCGAGGAGCTGGCCGTTCTTGCCGATGAAGACGCCGGCCACCCAGCGACCGTCCGGCGACCAGGAGGTCGCGGCGACGGACTCGGCGTCGCCCAGATCGACCGGAATCGGTTCGACGTCCGCCTTCGTTACCGGCGCGTCGCGCAGCGGCATCCGAACGAGCTTCGAGTCGAAGGTGACGATGAGCGACTTGCCGTCGGGCGACCAGATCGGCATGTACACGAAGCCGGGGCTGAGGGCCGTCCGCTGGCGCAGATCGCTGCCGTCGCGCCGCACCGTCCAGACTTCGTAGCGGCCGCTGCGGTTGGAATAGAACGCGGCCATCTGCCCGTCGGGCGACCAGACCGGCGCCCGGTCTTTCGCGGGATCGTCGGTGAGCTTGCGCAGGCCGGCGCCGTCGCTGCGCATGACGTAGATGTCCTCCGGCGAGTTCAGGGTCCGGAAGAGCATCCAGCCGTCGGCCGACAGATCGAGGCCGACCGCGGCGATCGTCGTGTCGAAGAGCCTTGCCACCGGTCCCGTGACCCGGCCGGTGGTGACATCGAAGGGGAGGCGGGTCACCCGCGCCGTCCTCTCGCTGGTCCGGTACGCGAGGTGCCGACCGTCCTTCGACCACGAGAGCTGCCCGCTCCAGCTCGTCGGCAGGTGGATCGGCTCGGGGGAGCCCAACAGCTTGCCGGTCCGTTGGTCGATCGCGACGCGCCAGGGGTGCGTCACGCCGCTGCGATCGCTCACGAAGTCGAGATGACGGCCGTCGGGCTCCCAGGTAGCGTCCCAATCGACGCTGTCCCGGTCCGAGACACGCCGCGGGTCGCTGCCGTCGGCGGCGATCGTCCAGACGTCGCGGATCCCGCCGTGCGGATCGATGGCCCAGAAGGCGATCCGTGCACCATTGGGAGACCAGGCGGGCTCGACCGCATCGCCCGCGAAGATCCGGCGCGGCTCGCCCCCTGCGGCGCGCACGACCCAGAGCTCGCTGACCTTCACGCGGTTCGACGGATCGGAGCGCCCTTCGGTGCCGAAGACGATCTCGCGGCCGTCGGGCGACCAGGCCGGGTTGTCGCCGAAGGTGGTGAGCCGCCGCACCGACTCGCCCGTGGCACCCATGACGAACAGCCCGCCCCCGCCCCGTTCGGAACGGAAGGCGATGAAACGCCCGTCGGGCGAGAACGCGGCGCGATCCTCGTCCGCCGGCGAGTCCTCGGTCAGGTTGATCGCCTTCTGCCCGCCGATGCGCAGCAGAAAGAGGTCGCGGTCGCCGCCGTCGATCGCCGTGTAGACGACGAACTCGCCGTCGGGCGACAGGCTCGGCGACGACTCCAGGCCCGACTCGTAGGTCAGGTGGGTGAACTGGTCGAGACCGAGGTCGGCGCCGCCGCCGGCCTCGCCGGCGGACGGCCCGCTCCTCCGCCCGAGAACGAACGCCCCGGCGGCGACCGCGACCGCGATCAGGCCGGCGACGGCCAGCTTCGAGGACGAACCGCGCAGCTTTGTCCCTTGCGGTACCGCTTCCGGCTCGCCGCCGCCCCTGAGGATCTGCTCGATCGCGATCCGTGCGTCGCCGATATCGCGCAGCCGCTGCTTCGGATCGCGCTCCAGGCAGCGTCCGACGAGCTCGCGCAGACGCGCCGGGATCGTGGCTGGCAACTGGTCGAGGTCGATCGGCTTTCGCATCACCGCCGACAGTGTGTCGACCAGGCTCTCCGCGGTGAAGAGCGTCTCGCCGGCGAGCATCTCGTAGAGCACGACGCCGAACGCCCAGATGTCGGCCCGCTTGTCGACCGCACCGCCGCGCGCCTGCTCCGGAGCCATGTAGGCGGCGGTGCCGAGGATCATCCCCTGCACCGTGGCGCCCGCGGTCAACGTCGGCGAGTTCGCCAGCTGCGAAGCACTCGCGGCACCCGAAGCTGCTCCCGCAGGATCCATCGCCTTCGCGAGTCCGAAGTCGAGGACCTTGACCTTCCCTTCCATGGAAGCTTTGATGTTTTGAGGCTTCAGGTCCCGATGGATGATCCCCTTCTCGTGGGCTTCCTCGAGGGCCTCGGCGATCTGGCGAGCGACAAGCAAAGATTCATTGAGGGGTAAGGATCCTTGCTCCAGGCGCTCTCCCAGGGTCGGGCCTTCGACGAGCTCCATGACCAGGGCTTGGGTGCCTTCGGACTCTTCCAGGCCAAAGATCGAGGCGATGTTCGGGTGGTGGAGCTGGGCGAGGAGCTGCGCTTCGCGCTCGAATCTCTGGAGGCGTTCTTTGTCCTGGGTGAACTCCTGCGGCAGCACCTTGATCGCGACGTCGCGCTTCAGCTTGGTGTCGGTCGCCCGGTAGACCTCCCCCATCCCGCCCTCGCCCAGCTTGGCGGTGATCTCGTAGGGGCCCAGCTTGGTTCCGATCACGTGACTCCGTTCATCGGGTGCCGATCATGGGGTGGCCGCTTCGAAAGTCATCCGCGCTCAGTCCGACTTCCTCGAAGCGAGGTCCAGCCGGCGCGCGAAGCCGAGATCGAGATAGAGGGTGCGCAGCGAGCCGCGTCCTTTGGGCGCTCGGGGGGTGAGGAAGCGCTGGCCATCGGGCGACAGCGAATAGGTCCGGACCGCGGAGCCGGAGGCCACGCGGTCGAAGAGCGCCTCGGGCCGGCCCGCCGCGAAGCCGTGGCGGGTGTCGACCGCCACCCGATAGATCGTCTGATTCGCACGATAGAAGAGCTCGCGACCGTCCGGGCTCCAATGGGGCTCGCCCCCGGACGAGGTCGAGATCTGCCAGCGGCCGTCGCCTTCCGGGAACGGACGGACGAAGACGGTCTCCGTTCCCCCCGACTCGCTGGCGACGTAGGCGAGCCAGCGGCCATCCGGCGAGACCGCGGCCTCCGTCTTGAAGAACGGTCCGCCCAGCAGGAGCTTCGGCTTGCGGTCCCCTGCGAGCGGCAGAAGGAAAAGGTCCTGCCCGGAGCCGTCGTCCTTGATCGCGCTGTAGACCAGGAAGCGGCCGTCCGGGGTGACGGAATCCGGATAGACCCCACGATTGCCCTTCACCAGGGTCTCGCCGTCCTGGCTGCCGTCGGCCGGCTTCCAGACCACACGCCAGCGCTGCTCCGTACCGCCGCGGGTGCCGGTCTCATAGAAGATGCGGGAGCCATCCGGCGTCCAGACCGGATTGCTCACGTAGTCACCGACCGTCAGCCGGGTGACGGTGCCACGCTCGAGATCGGCGACCCAGAGGTCGGAGACCCCGCCCTCGCCGCCCACCAGCGCTACCCGCTTGCCGTCCGGCGACAGCGTCAGCTCGTTGTAGGGCGCCTCTGGAATGGAAACCGGCGCTTCGGCACCGTGGCGATCGATCCAGACCAGGTGAAAGGAGGCGATCGTCCCTCCTGGCACCCAGACCGCGGCGCCGCTGGAGGAGATCGCGAACTGCACGGCGCCCGAGCCGACGTCGGTCGCGACACCCTCGGCGACCCGCGTCGGCGCGCCGTGCACGGAGAGCGTCTTGGCGTCGAAGTCGACGGCATAGAGCGCGCCGCCGCGCGCGAAGACCAGATGCCCTCCGGGGGCATAGCGCGCCTGGCTCGCACCCTCGACCAGTACCTTGCGCTCGCCCGTCGCCGGCCGCACCGCCTCGATCCGTGCATCGTCGTAGTACTCCGTCGAGGCCTGCGTGTCGCAGGTGAACAGCACGGCGCTGCCGTCCGGCAACGCCTGCGGCCAGCGATGAGTGCGCTCGTCGCGCGCCGCATCGAGCTTGGTCACCTCGGTGATCGTCCCACCCTGCTCCGAGACCCGCTGCAGACCGCCGACCGTGTCCGGCGTGAAGTAGAGATTGCCGTCGCGGCTCCAGGTGACGCCGCGCGTCACGCCCGCGGCCGTCGCCAGTCGGATCGGCGGGCCGCCCGCCACCGGCACCTTGAAGAGTCCGCCGTCGCGGAAGAACGCGATCCAGCGTCCGTCGGGCGAGAAGACCGGCGTGCTCGCGCGCTCGGTCTCGGGCAGGACCCGCGGGGCGAACTCGTCGCGCGTCCGCAGGAGGATCCTCGACGTGCCGCCATCGTCGACGACGATCGCGGCTTGCTGTCGCCCATCGGCGGAGATCGCGATCTGAACGAAGTCGGCGCTCCACAGGGAGTACCCGTCGGGGATCGCCAGGGCCCAGCGGGCGCCGGGTCCGTCCGGCGCCGACGAAGAGGACAGCCAATGTTCCGCCAGTCCGCCGACGAGAAGCGCGACCGCGACGGCGGCCACAGCCGGCCAGAGGCGTCGCGCGAGAGGAGCCGTCGGTGCGACGGACGCGAGCGGCGCCTTCTCCGCGCCCTCGCCGCGAAGCAGCTCGTCGAGCACGATGCGCGCGTCGGCGATCGCGTGCAGACGGTTCCTGGGATTGCGCTCGAGGCAGCGGCGCAGGAGCCGTCGGAGCGCGTTGGGCGTCTCCGCCGGCAGGCGGTCGAGGTCGATGTCCGCGCGAATCACCGCGGCCAAGGTGTCCCCGACCGTGTCGCCGGCGAAGAGCGAGACGCCGGCCAGCATCTCGTAGAGCACGACGCCGAAGGCCCAGATGTCGACCCGCGTGTCGGTCGCCAGTCCCTTCGCCTGCTCGGGCGCCATGTAGGCGGCCGTACCGAGGATCATTCCCTGCACCGTCGCACCCATCGTCAGCGTCGGCGAGTGCGCGAGCTGCGAAGCCGAGCCCGGATCGCCCGACGCCGCCCCCGCCGGATCCATCGCCTTCGCGAGACCGAAGTCGAGGACTTTGACCTTTCCCTCTATGGAAGCTTTGATGTTTTGAGGCTTCAAGTCTCTGTGAATGATCCCCTTCTCGTGCGCTTCTTCAAGGGCCTCGGCGATCTGGCGGGCCAGAGACAAAGATTCCTCCAAGGGTAACGGTCCCTGCTCCAGGCGTTCCGCCAGGGTCGGGCCCTCGACGAGCTCCATGACGAGGGCCTTGGTGCTTTCGCTCTCCTCCATCCCGAAGATGGAGGCGATGTTCGGGTGGTGGAGCTGAGCCAGGAGCTGGGCCTCGCGCTCGAAGCGGGCGAGACGCTCCTTGTCTTCGACGAAATCGGCGGGAAGGACCTTGATCGCGACGTCCCGCTTCAGCTTGGTGTCGGTCGCGCGGTACACCTCCCCCATGCCACCCTCGCCCAGCTTGGCGGTGATCTCGTAGGGGCCGAGGCGCTGACCGATCACCGGGGCTCCCTCACTTTCCGGCAGGCGGCGCCAGCCGCGGCAGTTGCTGCATCCAGTCCGTGACCACCTCGATCTGGCGGGGACGGAGCTCCTCTGGCGTGTAGATGGCGAGAACGCGGGAGCCGTCCGGCGTCACGGCGTAGCCACGCACCTCGTCGTCGGGATCGAACGCGATCCCCAGACGAAACAGGGTCCGGGCCGGTTGCAGCTCGATCTGCGCGCCGAGCCGGGTCGCGACCACCCGCATCTCGTCGTCGTGAAGGAAGAAGATCTCGCCGTCGGCCGCCCAGAACGGCTCGCGACCGCCGTCCACCGAAACCTGGACCCGCTGTCCGGAGCCGTCGACCGGCTCGGCGTAGATCTCGAAGCGCCCCGACTCGTCCGAATCGTAGGCCAGCCAGCGACCATCCGGCGAGAAACTCGGATACGCCTCGGTCGCCTTGGTCGCGCGGAAGGAACGTGCCGGCGCGCTGCCGTCGAGCGGGCGCAGGTAGAGGTCGTAGCCGGTCTCCTTCTCGGAGCGCACGAAGGCGACGGTCCGGCCGTCCGGAGAGATCTCCGGCTCGGTCGTGTCCTCCTGCACCTTGTCCTTCCACAGCGGCTTGCCGCTGTCGGGCGCGTCGGCCGCGATTCGAAAGAGCGTGAACGGCGGCACGTCCACGACGTAGACGAGCTGCCTTCCGTCCGGAGTCCAGGTCGGGTCGAACTCGGTGTCCGCGCCGGTGGTCAGGCGCGACAAGACCCCGCGGTCGAACGAGACGGTCCAGAGGTCGCGGCTCTCGCCGAGGATCGTCGTCGCCGCCCGTCGACCGTCGCGAGAGAGACTTGCGGTCACGAAACGGCGTGCCTCGTCGAGCACGTTGGTCGTCCGGCCCTGCCGGTCGATCCAGACCAGCCGGGCGGGTGGGCTGGAGAGCGTCTCGGTCGCGTAGGCGAGCGTGCCGTCGGGCGCCACGGCGACCACCGCGAAGGCGCTCGACTGCGACGTCTGCACGTCGTCGAGTACCGCCACGGCCGGTCCCGTGGCGACCGCCTTCGCGGCGTCGAACGGCATCGCGTAGATCCGCTTCCCCTTGGCATAGAGCACGTGGCCACTCGCCACGTAGCGGGCGTCGAAGCCCCCGTCGACGATCCAGCGGACCTGCTTCGACTGGAGATCGAGCACGCCGATGCGCGACTCGTCCATCGGCGTCTTGTAGGCGGTGAACAGGATCTGTCGCTCGCCGGGGAGCGCCTGTGGCCACCAGTGCCCGAGCACCCCCGCGCCATGGTCCGGCGTGGTCAGCCGCTCGGGCGTTCCGCCGTTCGCCGAGACCCGGAACAGGCCTTCGGAGTAGATCGGCGCGAAGACGATCGTCCCGTCGGAGAGCCAGCATGCGCCTCCGGCACCCTGCACATTCGCGAGCGGAAACGGGCGTCCCCCCTCGCTGGGAACCTTGCGCAGCATGGAGGCTCGAGTAGAAGCCGATCCATTTCCCGTCGGGTGAGAAGAAGGGCTCCGAGCCGCCTTCGGTGCCCGCGATCGCAACCGCCTCGGCGTCACCGAGCCGGCGGCGGAACAGCTCCCCGCGCCCGTTCTCCCGCCCCCCGAAGACCAGCGTCGAGCCGTCGGGCGAAAAGGCGAGCCGGCTGGTGCTGGCCAGCTCCTGCTCGGGCCCCAAGCGAAGCGCCAGATGCATCGGCCGCTCGGCGACGGAACGGCTGCTCCGGAAGAGCCAACCGGTGGCGAGCCCGCCGATCCCCACCGCCACGGCCACGGCAGCCGTCACGGTCCAGGCTCCCCGGCGAAGACCACGCGCAGCCTCGGCGACGGGCCGCTCCTCTCCGACCGTTCCGTCGAGCACGTCGTCGATCACCAGACGCGCGTCGGCGATGTCGTGCAGGCGATTCTTCGGGTTGCGCTCGAGGCAGCGGCGCAGCAGCCGCCGGACCGCCGACGGTACCTCCGTCGGCAGCGCTCCCAGGTCGATCTCGCTCTTCAGCACCCCGGCGAGCGTCTCGGGCACCGAGTCGCCCTCGAACAGGCGCCGGCCGGCGAGCATCTCGAAGAGCACCACCCCGAACGCCCAGATGTCCGCCCGCTTGTCGACCGCGAAGCCCTTCGCCTGCTCCGGCGACATGTAGGCCGCGGTCCCCAGCACCACTCCCATCTGCGTCGCTCCGAGCGTCAGCGTCGGCGACGCCGCGAGCTGCGAGGCCGATCCCGACCCCGAGGCGGCACCCGTCGCGTCCATCGCCTTCGCCAATCCGAAGTCGAGGACTTTGACTTTCCCTTCTATGGAAGCTTTGATGTTTTGAGGCTTGAGATCCCGGTGGATGATCCCCTTCTCATGCGCCTCTTCCAGGGCCTCGGCGATCTGGCGCGCCAGAGACAAAGACTCATCTAGGGGCAAGGCTCCTTGCTCCAGACGCTCCGCCAGGGTCGGGCCCTCGACAAGCTCCATGACGAGGGCCTTCGTGCCCTCGCTCTCCTCCATGCCGAAGATCGAGGCGATGTGGGGGTGGTGGAGCTGGGCAAGCAGCTGCGCTTCGCGCTCGAAGCGCTGGAGGCGCTCCTTGTCTTCCGTGAAGGCTGCGGGCAGGACCTTGATCGCGACGTCCCGCTTCAGCTTGGTGTCGGTCGCGCGGTAGACCTCACCCATCCCGCCCTCGCCCAGCTTGGCGGTGATCTCGTACGGGCCTAGCTTCGTTCCGATCATCTGGCTCAGTTCCCTGCTTCCTTCTTCGCCTTGCGCTCGAGCAGCCAGATGTCGCCGTCGTCCACCGGGGTTTCGACGACCAGCGTGCCGCCGTCGCGGCTCAGGGAGGCGACGGTCAGCTTCGAGGGGTCGACCGGCACGAGCGTCTGGAAGTCCCCGCTCTCGACATCGACGAGGGCGATCTGGTCGCCCGCGTTGGCAACGTACTGCCTCGAGTCAGGCAACCAGCCGGCGAACTTCCAGATGCCGAATCCCGTCACCGGCAGCCGGCTGCGGTGATAGATCCCGTGCTCCAGATCGACGGCGCCGATCGAGAGTGCACGCACCGCTTCATCGATCTCGGTGCCGCCCAGGAGCAGTCCGGATGGCGACCAGGCGTCCGGCCAGAAACCCTGCATCGACTGCGGCAGCGGCGTCGTCTGCGCGTTGGCCAAGGTCGTGAGGTGATCCGGCGTCAGATAGACGAGCTTCTTCCAGTCGAGCATCATCGTCAATTGCCGGCCGTCCGCCGTCCAAGCCCCGATCGTCGACGTTCCCCAGAAGTCGTCCAGCTGTCGCAGCTCGGAGCCGTCCGTGCGCAGCATCCATTCGCTCCAGCCACCGCCGCGGGTCGAAAAGAAGCCCAGTTGCGATCCGTCGGGCGACCAGCTCACGTTCCGGTCCTTGTAGGCGTCGTTCGTCAACCGCCGCAGCTCCGAGCCGTCGGTACGCAGCAGCACCAGGTCCTCGGGCGTGCCGAGCGTCACGCAGGCGAGCCAGGCGGCGTCCGGCGAGACCTTGCACCAATGCAGTGTCCGAGAGCGGATCGTGCGCAGTGCTCGGAGCTGCGGCTCGGATCCGGCAGTCAGCCGGTAGAGGTCGACGACCGAGCTCGTCTCGTAGGCGGCGGCAGTCATCCGCCGCCCATCGGCGGAGAAACGGGCCCAGCCGAGATTGCCGGCGCTGGTCGTCACCGGCTCGGGCGCACCGGTAGCGGCGCCGGTCGCGGCGTCGATGGGCACGCGGAAGAGATTCATCCCGCCCTCGCGGTCGCTCGAGATGTAGAGCCAGCGGCCGTCTGGAGACCACTCTGGCGACCAGTCGGTCGGCGCGTCGTCGGTGATCGCGACGGGATCACCTCCGTCGACCGCGATCGTCCAGACGTCGCGCTGGCCGGCGGCGTTGGCCCAGTAGGCGATGCGCTTGCCGTCCGGCGACCAGGCAGGCTGTACGGCATCGGCGGGCGGCAGCCTCCGCTTCTCGCCGGTCGCGATGTCGACGACCCAGAGCGAAGTGCTCGCCTTCCGCGAGTCGGGGCTGACGACCGCCTCCATCGAGTAGGCGATGCGCGTTCCGTCCGGCGACCAGGCGGGATCGTAGCCCTCGTCGGTCAGCCGGCGCACCGACTCGCCGGTGGCGCCCATCACAAACAAGCCGCCGCCGTCACGCGACGAGCGGAAGACGATCTGCTGACCGTCGTGGGAGAAGGCGGGTTGCTCGTCGTCCGACGGGGAGTTGGGCGTGATGTCGATCGCCCGGCCGCCGTCGATGCGCATGACGTAGATGTCTTTGTTTCCCGACGCGGCGCCCGAGTAGACGAGCGTCCTGCCGTCCGGGGAGAGATCCGGGCTGCTCTCCAGGCCGGGGAGGTCGGTCAGACGGCGGAGCGAGAGCCGCGGACTCGACTCCGTCGCGCCCGGGGCGGAGCGACTTGCGAACCACCCGACCAGCGCGCCGGCGGCGAGCACTGCGAGGGTCCACGGAATCAGGCTCCGCATGGAAGGCGCAGGAGCCGCCGGTACCGTCTCCGCCCCGTCGGCTCCACCGCCCGGCAACAGCGCTTCGTCGATCATCAGCCGCGCGTCGGCGATGTCGTGCAGGCGGTTCTTCGAATTGCGCTCGAGGCAGAGGCGCAGCAGTCGGCGGACTGGCGGCGGCGTCGACGCCGGGAGAGCGGCCAGGTCGACCTCGTGCTTGAGCACGTTTGCCAGCACGTCGGTTACCAGCTCGCCTTCGAAGAGCCGGCTCCCGGTCAGTAGCTCGTAGAGAACGACACCGAACGCCCAGATGTCGGCGCGCCTGTCGACCGCCAAGCCGCGCGCCTGCTCGGGCGCCATGTAGGCCGCGGTGCCGAGGATCACCCCCTGCACGGTGGCGCCGAGCGTCAGGGTCGGAGACTGCGCGAGCTGTGATGCCGAGCCCGCACCCGACGCCGCGCCCACCGGATCCATTGCCTTCGCCAGACCGAAATCGAGGACCTTCACTCTTCCTTCTATGGAAGCTTTGATGTTTTGCGGCTTGAGGTCTCTGTGGATGATCCCCTTCTCGTGGGCTTCCTCGAGAGCTTCGGCGATCTGGCGCGCCAGAAGCAAAGACTCATTGAGGGGGATGGCGCCGGATTCCAGCCGCTCCGCCAGAGTCGGGCCCTCGACGAGCTCCATGACCAGTGCGTGCGAGTCGCTGCTCGCCTCCATGCCGTAGATGTGGGCGATGTTCGGATGGTTGAGCTGGGCGAGGAGCTTCGCCTCGCGCTCGAAGCGTTGGAGGCGCTCGTGGTCCTCGACGAAGGCGGCGGGCAGCACCTTGATCGCCACGTTGCGCTCGAGCTTGGTGTCTCTCGCACGGTAGACCTCCCCCATCCCGCCTTCGCCGAGCTTGGCAGTGATCTCGTAGGGGCCCAGGTGGGTACCGGGGGCGATCGTCATGGCGCGACTCCGTGCGCGCGTTGCGCGATCGCGGTCGGCCAGTTCACCAGTAGGTGGATCGGCGGCCGGGCGCCCTTGCGGGCCATGGCGACGAGGAAGTGTTGGCCGTCCTCCGTCGGCGCGTAGGTGTAGATCCACGTATTTCCGGACGAAGGGATTCCCGCGAAGAGCGGCCGCGGCGCCGTTCGCCCGTCGATCGCCGCGGCGCCGGTGCCGGAGCCCAGCGAGACGGCCATCAGCGTGCCGTCGTCGGCACGGTAGTAGAGCTCGCGCCCGTCGCGGCGCCAACGGGGCATCGCTCCTCCGCCGGTCGAGATCTGCCAGAGGGCGCCGCTCGGCGGCACCGTCGCGATGAAGACCTCGGAGCGCCCTTGATCATCGCTCGCGTAGGCGAGCAGCCGGCCGTCAGGTGAGAACTGCGCATACGCCTTGTTGCCCGGAGTCGTGCCGTAGGCGACCGGCTTTCTCTCACCCTCGAGCGGCAGCAGCCAGAGATGACCGTCCCAATCGCTGTAGGCGATCTCGCTGCCGTCGGGAGACCAATCCCACGGGTAGATCGCCTTCTTGCTCTTGGTCAGCGTCTGCTCGGCTCCGGCGCGATCGGCGCGGCGCATGCGCAGCTCGAAGACCGGCAGCCCGGCGAGGTCTTGCGTCGCGTAGGCGATCTCGCTGCCGTCGGGAGACCAGATCGGATCCATCCAGCCGGGCGCCGGACCGAAGGTGAAACGGGACGGCTCGCCCTCCGGCAGCGATTGGACGAAGACGTTGGGCGGATCGCCGAGCGCGAACGCCGCATGCCGCCCGTCGGGCGCGATGGAGAGTCCCAAGAAGTCGCCCTTTGCCGCGTTCTCCGTGCCGACCTTGCCGCCTCGCTTTCCCGAGCGATCGAACCAGACCAGCTCGCTGCTCACAACCGCGCCGGCGCTCGAAGCGAGCAGGCCGGTATTCGAGAGCGTGAAGGCGCCCGAGCCCGTGTTGGCGCCCAGCCCGACACTGTCCGTTACCGGAATCGCCTCGCCCCTCGTCTTGCGGCCGGCAAGATCGAACGGCTGTGCCATCAGCGTCGAGTCGCGGCGGAAGAAGAGGAAGCCGGCTCCGTTCCCTCCCGCGCGCGCGAAGATCGCCTGGTTCGCGTCCGCGAGCACGCGCTCGGGCTTGCCGCCGTCGAGCGTCCCGAGGTAGACACCGGATCGTGCCGGCGACGGCGCCAGGTCGAGATAGAGGAAGCTCTTGCCGTCGGGCAGGAACTGTGGGTAGCGATGCACTTCGATGCCGGCCTTGCTGTCGGTCTGCGTCACCGCGGTCGGCGTCCCGCCCTGGGCGCTCACCCGCGACAGCCCGTTGTCGCCGAAATCATCGCTGAACAGGATCACGCCGTCGGGCGACCAGCTCGCGCCGCGCCCGCCTGGAGCCGCACAGATCTTCTGCGCCCGGCCGCCGTCGCGCGCGACCTTCCGCAGCTCACCCCCCTCGAAGAAGCTGATCCAGGCGCTGTCGGGCGACCAGAAGGGATAGGACGCATCCTCGATCCCCTCGATCTGCCGGGCAGCGACCGCGTCGAGCGGCCGCACCCAGAGCTCGCCATCCTCGACCATGACGAGAAATCGACCGTCGGGCGAGAGCTCGAAGTATCCGCCTCGATTGGTGGGCGAAGAAGTCTGGGGCCGCGTGACCTCGAGTCGGAGCGCCTGCGCCGGCTCGGCCTTCGGCGACCGCAGCTGAACAACCGCCAACGTCACCGCCGCCGCGGTGGCGAGCGCGGCGGTCGCGGCCAGCATCCAAGTCAGCCGGCGACCCCGCGCCGGAGCCGCGGAGGCGACCGCCGGTAGCGCGTCGCTCTCCTCCACCCGACCCGAGAGCACCTCGTCGATCACGATTCGCGCGTCGGCGATGTCGTGCAGGCGGAGCTTCGGGTTTCTTTCGAGGCAACGCCGCAGGAGCCGGCGAATCCCGCCGGGCACGTCGGCCGGCAGCGCGCCGAGATCGATCTCGTTCTTCAGCACGCCCGCGAGCACGTCGGTGACCAGCTCGCCCTCGAACATCCGCCGGCCGGACAGCATCTCCCAGAGGATCACGCCGAAGGCCCAGATGTCCGCCCGTTTGTCGACCGCCAGCCCGCGCGCCTGCTCGGGAGCCATGTACGCCGCCGTGCCGAGGATCACTCCCTGCACCGTCGCCCCGAGCGTCAGCGTCGGAGACTGCGCGAGCTGCGAGGCCGAGCCCGCGCCCGACGCCGCGCCCATCGGATCCATCGCCTTCGCCAGACCGAAGTCGAGGACATTGACTTTCCCTTCGATGGAAGCTTTGATGTTTTGAGGTTTCAGATCTCGATGAATGATCCCCTTCCCGTGGGCTTCTTCCAGAGCCTCGGCGATCTGGCGGGCCAGAGACAAAGCTTCATCTAGAGGTAAAGCTCCCGATTCCAGCCGTTCCGCCAGGGTCGGGCCCTCGACGAGCTCCATGACGAGGGCGTGGGCGTCGCCGCTCGCCTCCATGCCGTAGATGTGGGCGATGTTTGGATGGTTGAGCTGGGCGAGGAGCTTGGCTTCGCGCTCGAAGCGTTGGAGGCGCTCGTCGTCCTCGACGAATGCCGCCGGCAACACCTTGATCGCCACGTCGCGCTCTAGCTTCGTGTCCTTGGCGCGATAGACCTCTCCCATGCCGCCTTCGCCCAGCTTGGCGGTGATCTCGTAGGGGCCCAGCCTTCGTCCGATCACGGTTGGCCGATCATTTCGATCCTCGCGCTCCGTCGCTCACCGGAAGTTCTCGATCAGCACGGCGTCCGAGTTCTCGACGCCCTTGGTGAAGAAGAGCGTCTTGGCGTCCGGGGAGATCGCGTAGTCCCAGATCTGGACGTCCTTGAAGTCGGTCAACCGCTCGAGCGGCGAGCCGTCGAGCGGCAGGCGCCAGAGGTTGTACCCGTCGCCTTCCTTCTGCAGCAGCGTCAGCGCCTCGCCGTCCGGCACCCACTTCGGACTGGAGAAGGGCCCTTCCGGCCTCGGGACGCGCGCGAGCGGCGCGCCTCCCTCTGCCGGGATCACGATGTAGGTCCGGTTCCTCTCGGTGCCACCCCGATCGACGACGGACAGGTAAGCCAGGCGGCTGCCGTCGGGAGAGAAGCCGATCGGCTCGGCGCCCGGCTCATCGACGAGAAGGGTCGGCTGGCCGCCGTCGAGCGGCCGACGCCAGAGCCCCTTGGAGTCGGCGGAGACGAACCAGGTGCCGTCGGGGTGGAGAACTCCGGAGAAAGTGTCCAAAGCCGGGCCAACCTCGCGCACGTGGCCGCCGTCACGATCCATCGCCCGCACTACTATCCGGCCGCCGTCGAGCAGCGACTGCACGAGCAACGTGTTTCCGTCCCGCGAGACGCCGAGCAACCAGCTCTCCGCGCCCGTCCGAGGCAGAAGGAACGGCTCGCCGCCGTCTCCATCCAGGCGGGCCACTTCGAACTTGCGGCCATCGCCGATGGAGTACGCGACAGATCCGTCGGTCAGCACTACGGGCCCGAAGTCGAACTCTCGATTCGAAAAGGTGAGCTGGCGCTCCGCGCCCGGTCCGGTGAGCGGGATCCGCCAGAGCGTCGCGTGCCCCGACCCCTGTACGCTCGCCAGCAATCGGCCGTCCCGACTGACACTCGCGCCCTCGTAGAACTGCGAGTCGTTCGTGATTCGCACCGGCTCGCCTGCCGGTACGGGCACCCGCCAGAGCTGCCCTTGGAAGGTCAACCCCTGAAGCACCCCGACGACAACAAGGGCGCTTCCGTCCGGCATCCAACAGAGCCCACGGAGATCGATCCAAGGGGTCGCGCCGATCGGCGTCTGTCGTCCTCCGTCGAGCTCGATCTGGACGAGCTCGTATCGCAGCTTTTCGCGGTCGTCCGAACCCGGTACCACGAGGCGACGCCCGTCCGGGGACCAGGCCGGTCCGAGGTTGGACGAGGTGGCGAATCCGTGCTTGTCTTTCTTGAAACGCGTCGCGAGCGTCGTCTCGTCGCCGCTGCCGTCCGCATTGACGAGAATCAACCTCTCCGACTGTTCGCGCGGGTCGCTGCGGACGAAGGCGATCCGCTTGCCGTCGGGCGAGAACCCGATCTGCGAGTCGACGTCGGCGGCGACCTCGCGCGCGGTGCCTCCGAGCACGGGCACCCGGTAGAGCGTCATCTCGGAGTGCTGCTCGTTGCTCTGCGCGTAGAAAACGTAGTTGCCGTCCGGCGACACGCTCGGATTGCGAACGTATCGGGCGCTCTGCGGCGCCAGCAGCTGGACGTCGCTGCCGGTCGCGAGCAGGCGCAGCCAGAGGCCGTTGTTCCGCCGCGTGTAGGCCAGGTAGCGCCCGTCCGGGCTGAGCGCGGCCCCGGTCGTGTCGCCGGTCGAAGTGGCGGCGGTGATCTGCATCGACTGGAAGGCGGCCTCAGAAGACGCCGGCGCGCTTCGTCCGCGCCAGATCACAACCGCAGCGACCGCGAGCGCGGCGACCGCCACGATGGCGACGCCGACCGCGATCCGGCCGGCGCGGCCGAGGCCGCCGCCCGCTGGCACGCCGGCGCCAGAGAGCGCGCTCGCCGAGGAGACCGTGCCCGACGGCGTCGGCAGCTGCTCCCAGTCGTCGACCATCTCGTGGAGCTCGAGCGCCAGATCCTTCATCGACTGGAAGCGCCGCTCGGGATCCTTGGCGAGGCAGCGCCGAATGGTGCGCACCAGAATGCTTGGGATGGTCGGCGCGATCTCTTCGACCGGCTCCGGCTTCTGGCGCACGATGGCGTGCAGGATGTCGACGTTCGACTCGCCGGTGAACGGCTTGCGCCCAGTCGCCGCTTCGTAGAGCAGACAGCCGAAGGCGAACAGATCGGTCCGATGGTCGACCGGCTTGCCCTGCGCCTGCTCGGGCGACATGTAGCCGATCGTGCCCATGACCGCGCCCTCCTTGGTGCGGTCTTCCTGGAGCGCCGTCGGTGCCGCAGCGAGGGCGCTGCCCGTCACGCTCGGCTCGGTCAGCTTGGCGAGCCCGAAGTCGAGCACCTTGGCGTAGCCGTCGCGGGTCACCATGATGTTCTCAGGCTTGAGATCGCGGTGGACGATCCCTGCGGCATGCGCCTTGGCCAATCCCTCTGCGGCCTGAGCCAGGTAGGTCAGCAGCGTGCGCGGCTCGACCGAGCGGTCGTCGAAGAGCTGGCGCAGCGTCGAGCCCTCCACCAGCTCCATGGCGATGTAGTGGACCTCGGCGGCGTCCGCGGCCGGCTCCGCGCCCTCTTCGAGCGGCACGGCCTCGCCGATGTCGTAGATGTGGACGATATTGGGGTGCGACAGCGAAGAGGCCGACTTCGCCTCCTGCACGAAGCGGCGCACGCGTTCGGCGTCCTTGACCACCTCGGCCGGCAGGATCTTGAGCGCCACCGCGCGGTCGAGCTTGGAATCGTGCGCGCGGTAGACCTCGCCCATCCCGCCGGCGCCCAACGGCGCCACGATGCGGTAGCTGCCGAGAGTGGTTCCGGTGCGAAGGGGCGTGCTCATCGGCCGCTCGCCACGCTCAATGGAAATTCTCGATCAGGACCGCGTCCTTGGTCTCGACAGACTGCACGTAGACGAGAGCCTTGCCATCGGGCGTGATCCGAAAATCTCCGACCTGTCCTGCCTTGAACTGGCCGAACCGCCGCATGGGAGAGCCGTCGAAGGCCAGGTGCCAGAGCACGTACTGATCCTTCTCCTTTTCGAGCGAAACCAGACTCTTGCCATCGGGGGCCCACTTCGGGAAGTAAAAGTACCCCTTCGGATGCGGGATGAACCCGAGCTTCGAGCCGTCGGTCGCCGAGGCGATGGAGATCTGTGCGTCCTCGCCCGAATTGGCGCCGGCCTTCGGTTCCAAGTAGGCGAAGCGGCTGCCGTCGGGAGAGAACTCGATCGCCTGAGCACCCGGCGTCGCGATGAACGGAGTCGCCGGGCCGCCGTCGATCGGCTGACGCCAGAGTCCGTGCTCGTCGCCGGCGACGTACCAGGTCCCGTCGGGATACAGGGCGAACGGCTCCGCCGCGCCCAGAGGCGGAAGTTGGCGCTGGTGCCCTCCCTGGCGGTCCATCGTCAGGAGGACGACCTCTCCTCCTGGTCGCCGCGACCTGACGACGATCGTTTTCCCGTCGCGAGAGACCTGCTCACCCGACCACCAGACCCCACCCTGGCTCAACGGCAAGGGATCCGCGCCTCCCGGATCGAGCCGATTCAGGGTGCTCTCTTCCCCCCGCCGGGTCTCGTAGAAAATCGAGCCGTCATCCGATACTTGCACGTCGTTGATGGCGGCGGCACTGGATGGAATCAACATGCGCGGCTCGCCCCCACCGTCGAGCGGCCGGCTCCAGAGCGAGCTGCTGATCGTCACCTGGCGGGTGGCCAGCTTGCTGCCGTCGGCGCTCAGGCTCACGCCGGAGTATGACGTCGCGTCGTTGGTGATTCGCGACGGCGCGCCGCCGTCGGCCGGAACTCGCCAGATCTGCGAGCCGGAGGTCGAATCCAAGGGTATGCCCGCTACGACGAGAAACCGACCGTTCGGCAACCAGGCGATGCCTTGGACCTTGCTCCACCTCATCGAGCCGAGAGGCTTCGGCTCTCCGCCGTCGGAATCGACCAGATCGATCTCCCCGCGGAGCTTGCCCTGGTCGATGCTCCAGGCTGAAACCGCGATCGATCGTCCGTCGGGCGACCAAGCTGGGCCGACATCGGCCCGACGAGTCGCGAAGCCGGCGCCGTCTTTCTCGCTGCGCGTCGCCAGAGTCTTCTCGTCGCCGGAGCCGTCGGCGTTCGCGGTCATGAGCGCCTGCTCTTGGCGCAGCACCGAGTGGCGAACGAACGCGATCCGCCTGCCGTCCGGCGAGAAGGTCACGAGCGAATCGACGTTGGCGAGAACCTCTCGCGGGACTCCGCCGAGAACCGGAACGCGGTAGAGCGTGAATCGCGCGAACCTCTCGTCGGTCAGGAGGTAACAGACGTACTCCCCGTCGGGCGTCACGATCGGATTCACGATGGCACGGGTAGCCTGCGGCGGCACCAGTTCGACCTCTGTGCCGGTCGCGAGCTGGCGCAACCAGAGGCTCCACGCCTGCTCGATGTTGCGCACCGAAACGAGATACCGGCCGTCCGGGCTCAGCGCAGCCGCGTCGAGGTCTCCGCTGGTGGTGGCAGTGGTGATCTTCATCGACTGGAATGTCGTGGCGGCGGGTGTGGACGGGCTTCCGCCGCGCCCGAGGACGAATGCCGCCACGGCGATCGCCGCAGCCCCGGCGCCGATCGCTAGCCAAACGGTCCAGCTGATGCCGACCCGGGCAGCCGGCGCAGTGCTGGAGAGCGCGCTCGCCGAGGAGACCGTGCCCGAGGGTGTCGGCAGCGTCTCCCACTCCTCGGCCGTTTCGTGCAGCTCGAGCGCCAGATCCTTCATCGACTGGTAGCGCCGCTCGGGATCTTTGGCCAGACAGCGGCGGATCGTGCGCACCAGAACGCTCGGGATGGTCGGTGCGATCTCCTCGACGGGCGCCGGCTTCTGGCGCACGATGGCGTGCAGCACGTCGACGCTCGACTCGCCGGTGAACGGCTTCTTTCCCGTCGCCGCCTCGTAGAGCAGACAGCCGAAGGCGAACAGGTCGGTCCGATGGTCGACCGGCTTGCCTTGCGCCTGCTCGGGCGACATGTAGCCGATCGTGCCCATCACCGCGCCCTCGCGGGTGTGCTCCTCGGCGAGCGCGGTCGGTGCGGCGGCGAGGGCGCTTCCCGAAACCGTCGGCTCGGTCAGTTTGGCGAGCCCGAAGTCGAGCACCTTGGCGTAGCCGTCGCGGGTCACCATGATGTTCTCGGGCTTCAGGTCGCGGTGGACGATGCCGGCGGCGTGCGCTTTCGCCAATCCTTCCGCGGCCTGCGCGAGATAGGTGAGGAGCGTCCTCGGCTCGGCCGAGCGGTCGTCGAAGAGCTGACGCAGCGTTGAGCCCTCGACCAGCTCCATGGCGATGTAGTGGACCTTGACGGCGTCGGCGGCCGGTTCCGCGCCCTCTTCGACCGGCACCGCTTCGCCGATGTCGTAGATGTGGACGATGTTGGGATGCGAGAGCGAGGAGGCCGACCTCGCCTCCTGCACGAAGCGGCGGACCCGCTCGGTGTCCTTCACGACCTCGGCGGGGAGGATCTTCAGAGCGACCGCGCGATCGAGCTTCGAGTCGTGCGCGCGGTAGACCTCGCCCATCCCGCCGGCGCCCAGCGGCGCGACGATGCGGTAGCTGCCGAGCGTCGTGCCGGTGCGGAGGGGAGTGCTCATCGGCCGCGCGCTCGGTTCATTGGAAGTTCTCGATCAGGACGACGTCGGCAGCGCGGTCGACCAGCGTGTAGTAGAGAGTCTTCCCGTCGGCGGAGAAGACGTAGTAGCCGAGCCGGTCGTCGTCGAAAGAGGCAAGGCGGGACGGCTTGCCACCGTCGAGCGGCCAGCGGTAGATCCCGTCGCGCCCACCTACTTTCATGAGCACCGTCAGCGCCTTGCCGTCCGGCGCCCAGCGGAACCCGTTGACGGGCCCGGCCGGCCGGGGGAATCGGGCGATCACCGCGCCGTCGGCGATCCGGATCACGCCACCATACTGTTGGGTCCGTCCGCCCTCTCCGGGCTGCGACTGATAGAAGAGTAGGCGCGTCGAGTCCGGGGAGAACTGGACTGGAAATGCGTCGCTTCCCTTGAACAGGAGGCGTTCCTTCCCACCGCCGATCGGCACGATCCAGATACCTTCGCCGACGTGCGTGGCGAGCACGCTGCCGTCCGGCGCGAGCGTGCATGGATATTCGGCGATCCGATTTCCCACCCGCTGCGGATTCCCCCCGTCCCGATCCATCTTCACGAAGGCAGCGATGCCGTCCGCTTGAAACATGCGCACGACGACGGTCCGGCCGTCCTGCGAGACCTGTGGCTCGACGGCCGGCCGCTCGGTCGGCGTGATCGTGACCGGCCCCGTGTCCCCCGGTCCGAGCCGGGCGGCGGAGAGGGCATCGCCGCGCTTGAGAGTGAAGAACAGGGTGCCGTCCCCCGCGATTTCGAGGTTGTTGATCGTCTGTCGGCCGCCGGAAGTGAGCCGTCGAGCCTCCGCGCTACCTGCATCGAGATCTCGGCGCCAGACGGCGCTGCTCGACAGCACCTGAGTGCTGGCGAGCCATCGGCCGTCGCCGGAGAGACTCACTCCCTGGTAGCTGCTGGTGTCGTTCGTGATTCGCGAGCTCCGTCCGCTGGAGGCGTCGATCCGCCAGATCTGGTTCTGGAAGGCTTCGCCCTTGTGCAGGCCCGCCACGATCAGGGCGTGCCCGTCCGGCGTCCACTGCAGTCCCGCGAAGCGGTACCAGATCTCGTCGCCGAGCACCTTCTGCGCACCGCTCGCGGCGTCGGCGAGGACGATCTCGCCCCGAAACCCGTCGGTGGTGTCCACGCCTGCCACAGCCAGCGTCCGTCCGTCGGGCGACCAAGACGGGCCGAGTCCCGAGTACCCGGCAAAGAAGTCCCGATTCTCCGCGCGCTTGCGCGAGGTCAGAACTCGTTCGCCGGTGCCGTCGGGCGCCACGACGAGAAGCTGCGTGCCGGTCTGGCTCAAGTCGCGGAGAAAGGCGATCGACTTTCCGTCGGGTGAGAAGCCGATCCGGGAATCGACGCCGACGGCGATCTTGCGCGGCGTACCGCCGAGGGCCCCGATACGGTACGCCGTGAAATAGGTGTGCGTCTCGTCGCTCAGGGTGTAGACGACGTAGCTCCCGTCGGGCGTGAAGGTCGGATCGCGCAGCCAGCGGCCGCCCTCGGCGGCCACCAGCTCGACGTCGTGGCTGGTCGCGATCTGGCGCAACCAGAGGCTGTCGCCGTCTTTGTCCCGGCGCGTGTAGGCGAGATACCTTCCGTCGGCGCTGAGCGCGGCGTCGCCCACGGCGCCGTTCGCGGTCACCGTCGTGATCTTCATCGCCGCCGGCCGGCCCGCCGCGCTCGCCGAACCGGACGCTCCCGGCCGCAGCGCGAGCGTGATCGCCACCACGACCGCCACCGCCGCGACGGCGATCGCGATCCAGCCCGCACGGCCCGGGCCGCCCTTGGTTGGAGGGGAGACGCTCGACACCGACGAGCCGCCGGTCACCGTGCCGGAGGGCGTCGGCAGCGTCTCCCACTCCTCGGCCGTCTCGTGCAGCTCGAGCGCCAGGTCCTTCATCGACTGGTAGCGCCGCTCCGGATCCTTGGCGAGGCAGCGGCGGATGGTGCGCACGAGGGCGCTCGGAATCTGCGGACTGATCTCCTCCACGGGCGCCGGTTTCTCGCGCACGATGGCGTGCAGGATGTCGACGTTCGACTCGCCGGTGAACGGCTTCCTGCCGGTCGCCGCCTCGTAGAGCAGACAGCCGAAGGCGAACAGGTCCGTCCGGTGGTCGACCGGCTTCCCCATCGTCTGCTCGGGCGACATGTAGCCGATCGTCCCTATCACCGCGCCCTCCTTGGTGCGGTCTTCCTGGAGCGCCGTCGGTGCCGTGGCGAGGGCGCTCCCCGAGACGCTCGGCTCGGTCAGCTTGGCGAGCCCGAAGTCGAGCACCTTGGCGTAGCCGTCGCGAGTCACCATGATGTTCTCGGGCTTCAGGTCGCGGTGGACGATGCCGGCGGCGTGCGCCTTGGCGAGACCCTCGGCCGCCTGCGCCAGGTAGGAGAGCAGCGTGCGCGGCTCGACCGATCGGTCGTCGAAGAGCTGGCGCAGCGTAGCGCCCTCCACCAGCTCCATGGCGATGTAGTGGACCTCGGCGGCGTCCGCGGCCGGCTCCGCGCCCTCTTCGAGCGGCACGGCCTCGCCGATGTCGTAGATGTGGACGATATTGGGGTGCGACAGCGAAGAGGCCGACTTCGCCTCCTGGACGAAGCGACGGACCCGCTCGGCGTCCTTCACGACCTCGGCCGGCAGGATCTTGAGCGCCACCGCGCGGTCGAGCTTGGAATCGTGCGCGCGATAGACCTCGCCCATGCCTCCGACGCCCAACGGCGCGACGATGCGATGGGTGCCGAGTCTCGTCCCGGCTCTGAGCGATCCGCTCATCGTGAATTCGTTCCCGTCAGCCTGCTGATGAACGCCGTGGATGCTAGCACCGCCGTAGCGGCGTCCCGTCTCGCCTGTGGCACTTGCCGCCGCTCATCTCAGTGCGGCAGCTCCGCGTCCCAATGGAGGACGAGCGTGACCGGCGAAACCTGGCTCGCGCCGAGCGGCTCGTCGACGAGGAAGCGCTGGCCGTCGCGCGTCACGTCGTATTGGCGGTCGTGCGCCCATGGCTTCGGCAGGGCGAAGAGTTGCTTCACCTGGCCGACGTCGAATCGTTCGCCTCGGCCGTCGACCTCGGCGGCGTAGAGGTGCGCGTCGTCCCGAAAGAAGAGCTCGCGCCCGTCGCCACGCCAGGCGGGCGCGGTCCCCCCGTGGCTCGAAACCTGCCACTTCCGCCCCGGCTTCGGGAAGCTGGTGACGTAGACCTCGTACCGGCCGCTCTCGTCCGATTGATAGGCAGCCCAACGCCCGTCGGGCGAGATCGCGCCGTTCCCCTCGTTGAAGCCGGTGACGATGAACGGCTGCGGATCACCACCCGCGGCGGGAACCACCACCAGGTCGACCGTCTTGTCGGCGAGGGCGGTGACGAGAATCCGCTCGCCGTCCGGCGACCAGCTGCCCGTGTAGAGAGAGCGCGACGCATCGTCCGCGAGCCGTCGCGGCGGCTCGGCGCCACCGACCGGCGCCACCCAGAGAGCATTCCTCTTCTGGTCGCCGCGCCTCGAGCTGAAGACGAGCTTCCGGCCGTCCGGCGACCAGATCGGGTAGTCGTCCACCGCAGGATCGAAGGTGAATCGGGAGCGCACACCTCTCCCGACGTCATAGGTCCAGATGTCCAGGTTGTTGCTCTCGGGGTCGAGGACCTCGACAGCGACGCTGCGACCGTCCGGAGAGAGGCGGGGGGACGCCTGATCCGTCGGCTCGCCGAGCGTTCCGAGATCCCTACCCTCGCGATCGTGCCAGACGAGCCGCCGGTGGGTCACCGCGCTTCCCGTCTGGTAGGCGAGCGTCCCTTCGGCCGAGGCCGTGAACACCGCGACCTCGGCGCCGGGAATCTGCAGCACGCCTTCGACCAGGGGCACCGCTTCACCCGAGAGGCGACGGCTCGCGGCGTCGAACGGCTGCGCCATCAGCGTGGAGTCACGCATGAAGAGCAGCCTGCCGTCGGCGTTTTCGGCATTGGCCGTGGTGTCGAGCAGCTTCACCCCGGGCGAGCCGTCGAGGGCACCGACGCGGAGGCTCGTGCTTGCCGCCGGCCTGCCGAACGACAAATAGGAAGTGCTCGCCGTCCGGCAGGAAGCGCGGGTGGCGATGGCTCACATCTCCCTTCTTCTCGTCGAGCTCGGTGACCTTCCTGGCCTCTCCGCCGACCGCAGAGACGGCGAACAGACCGCTCGTCGAGTCGGGAGTGAAGACGATGACGCCGCGCGGGCTCCACGAGCCGCCCTTGCCATTGCCCGCCTTGGTCAGGGTGACGGGCGGTCCACCGGCGACGGTGATCTTCTTCAGCTCCGTGTGGGTGAAGAAGCCGAGCTGCCGGGAATCGGGCGACCAGAACGGGTAGGCGGCATTCTCGGTTCCCGGCAGCTCGCGGGACGCGAGCTGGTCGACGGCGCGCACCCAGAGCGTCGGAGCCGCTCCGCCCTCGGCCGCGGTGAAAGCGATCTGCCGCCCGTCGGGCGAGAGCGCGATCGGTCCCGGGTGACTGGCGTCGAGATGGAACTGGGCGCCGGAAGGCGGCAGGATGGTGGCGCGGACGACCTTCAGCGCCGCCGGCCGTTCCAGCGCTACGTAGGCGCCGAGCGCCGCCGTCGAGAGCGCGAGTAGCGCGAGGGCGGCGCGCAACGGCCAGGTCCTGCGGAGCGCGGGCCCATTCGCGGACTCGCCCGCGGCGGCTCCGGCGCTCTCGTCGGGTACCCCGTCGAGCAGCTCGTCGAGCACGATGCGGGCGTCGGCGATGTCGTGCAGGCGCCGCTTCGGCTTGCGCTCGAGGCAGCGGCGCAGCAGGCGGCGCAGCTCGGCGGGCGTCGATTCCGGTAGCGCCTGCCAGTCGATCTCTCGCGTCAGCACTGCCGCCAGGGTGTCCGGAACCGTGTCCGCCAGGAAGATCGAACGGCCGCTGAGCATCTCGTAGAGCACCACCCCGAACGCCCAGATGTCGGCTCGCTTGTCGACCGCGGCCCCGCGCGCCTGCTCCGGCGCCATATACGCAGCCGTTCCGAGGATCATCCCCTGGACGGTCGCCCCGAGCGTCAAGGTCGGCGACTGCGCGAGCTGCGACGCCGATGCCCCACCCGACGCCGCCCCCATCGGATCCATCGCCTTCGCCAATCCGAAGTCGAGGACTTTGACTTTCCCTTCCATGGAAGCTTTGATGTTCTGAGGCTTGAGGTCCCGGTGGATGATCCCCTTCTCGTGGGCCTCTTCGAGAGCCCCGGCGATCTGGCGGGCCAGAAGCAAAGATTCATCTACGGGCAAGGACCCAGATTCGAGCCTCTCGGCAAGCGTCGGGCCCTCGACGAGCTCCATGACGAGAGCTTGGGTGCCGCCGCTCTCCTCCATGCCGAAGATCGAGGCGATGTTCGGGTGGTGGAGCTGCGCGAGGAGCTGCGCTTCGCGCTCGAATCTTTGCAGGCGTTCCTTGTCTTGGGTGAACTCCTGCGGCAGCACCTTGATCGCGACGTCGCGCTTCAGCTTGGTGTCGGTCGCGCGGTAGACCTCTCCCATCCCGCCTTCGCCCAGCTTGGCGGTGATCTCGTAGGGACCGAGGCGTTGTCCGATCAAGACGATGAGTTTACCCGTATCCGGCCGGGCCGAACTCGCCCACGTACCTGCCGGGCGTGCCGCGAACCTCCCGACGGCGATTCTGGCGCTCGCCTCCGAGTGGAGGGTACGACGCCCGGGTCTCCGCCGAGAGGGGGGCCGGCGCTCGAGTCGCTATCGAGCTTCGGCGCCCGCCAGCTCGCGATGCACCTGGTCGAGCCAGTGGACGATCACGTCGAGGTGGTCGGTGCCCTGCGCCCGCTCCTCGGGAGCGAGCAGCAACGTGCTGCCGTCGGCGAGCACGCGATACTCCATCCCCAGGATGTTGAGGTACGGCCCGCGGAAGAGCAGCCGCGGCGCCTCGAACGTGAAACCGCCCTCGTCGTGGTAGGAGACGCCGTACCACTCCTGGCCGCGTCGGAACACCAGTTGCGCCTCGTCCTGGCGCCACTGGGGCTCCTCGCCGGTGCCGCCCGAGACCAGCCAGCGCTGGTCGCCGGTGGGGAACGGCACGACGTAGACCTGCGATCCCGAGTCGTCGACGACGGTGTATGCGAGCTCGCGGTCGTCGGGCGAGAAGGACGGAGCCCAGACCTTCGCCGACTGGGTAGCGGCCAGCGGCTTCGAGGCGCCGGTCTCGCGGTCCCAGACCGAGATCCACGAGCCCTTCGCATCACCCTCGGCGAATGCGAGGTAACGGCCGTCGTGGGACCAACTGCCGGTATAGAGCGCGTGCGGCGAGGCGAAGAGCGTCTTCGGCGGGGCGGCGGAGGCGATGGCGTACTCGACGACGCTCCAGCCTTCGGCTCCATGCTGGGCGACCGCGACGTGGGAACCGTCCGGCGACAGCGTCGCGGTTCTCGGCTGGCCCGCGATGTCGACGAACTGGCTCGTCTTCGACTCGACGTCGAGCACTTCGAGGCGACCGGGGTGCTCTTTCGAACCGATGACGATCCGCCGGCCGTCGGGCCGTGCATCGAACGCGCCGTAGTCGGCCGCCGGGAAGGGCAGCTTCTCCTCGCGACCGGAGACGTCGCGACGGACCAGGAAGGCCCGAGCGGCATCTCCGCCCGCGACGTAGAAGAGGGCGCCGGTCGCGGTGGTCGCGAACTGGCCCTGGCCCGCGATGCCGGTCCGCAATCCGTCCAGGACGGTGACCGACCTGGCCTCGGGGGCGGCGCTCCGCTGCGCCATCAGCCGGCCGGGGCGCGTGAACACGAGCGTTCCGTCACCGAGGACACGCAGGTCCCCCGCCCGCATACCCAGAGGCACCTTCTTGCCGTCCGGTCGCAGGCGAACGACGTCCTCCGAACCGAACCCCCCGGTGACGAGCTCTCCCGGCCGCACGCCCGCGCGGATGAAGAGGCAGTCGCAAGGGCTCGCGACGGTCGAGACCGGCGCACCCAGGACCGGCTCCATGCTCCAGGCGACCGTCCCCTCGCGTCCGACCCAGTAGAGCTTGCCGTCCCGGTTCCAGTCGAGGGCGTAGGCGGACGGGGCGGCGGCCAGGTCGTCGACGCCGCCGCCCGCGTAGGCAATCCGCTTCAGCCGGCCGTCGGCGATGAAGGCGACCCAGCGGCCATCCGGCGAGAAGGCCGGCTGGAAGGCGCCGTCCGTGCCCGCGAGCAGGCGGTACTTCCCGCTGTCCACGTCGAAAGCGACGATCTTCGCGACGCCGGCGCTTCGCGTCAGGTAGACGAGCCGCGAGCCGTCCGCGGAGACGTCGAAGGCCGTGTTCTCGAGCGCCAGCGGCGAGCCGCCGACATCGTCGAGCGGATACTCCGCCGGTAACGGCAGCGTGAGGTGGAGCGCGGCTCCGGGCGCGCGCGGCGCGGGAGAAGCGAGGCGGCTCGCCAGCCACCAAGCCGCCGCTGCCGTGACGACGAGCGCTGCGGCCATTCCCAGGGGGAGCGGCCAGCGCCGCCGGGCCGCCGCGCCACCGGGCTCGAAGGCGCCGTCCGAGGCGGCGGCGGCGCTTCCCGAGAGGAGCTCGTCGATCGTCAGCCGCGCATCGCCAATGTCGCGCAGGCGGTTCCTCGGGTTGCGCTCGAGGCAACGGCGCAGGAGCCGCCGGAGCGGCGCCGGCACCTCGGCCGGCAGCGTCTCGAGATCGATCGGGCTCTTGAGCACTCCGGCCAGCGTCTCGGGCACCGAGTCGCCCTCGAAGAGACGTTGACCCGCGAGCATCTCGAACAGCACGACCCCGAAGGCCCAGATGTCCGCCCGCTTGTCGACCGCGAAGCCTTTCGCCTGCTCGGGCGCCATGTACGCCGCCGTCCCGAGCACGACCCCCATCTGCGTCGCGCCGAGCGTCAGCGTCGGCGACGCCGCGAGCTGCGACGCGGATCCGGCGCCCGAAGCCGCTCCCACCGGATCCATCGCCTTCGCCAACCCGAAGTCGAGAACCTTGACCTTCCCTTCGATGGAAGCCTTTATGTTTTGAGGTTTCAGATCGCGGTGAATGATCCCTTTCTCATGCGCCTCTTCCAGAGCTGCGGCGATCTGGCGGGCCAGAGACAAAGATTCATCTAAGGGTAAAGGCCCTTGCTCCAAGCGTTCCGCCAGGGTCGGGCCTTCGACGAGCTCCATGACCAGGGCGTGGGAGTCGCCGCTCGCCTCCATGCCATAGATGTGGGCGATGTTCGGGTGATTGAGCTGAGCGAGGAGCTTCGCCTCGCGCTCGAACCTCGCAAGCCGCTCGTGGTCTTCGACGAAGGCCGCGGGCAACACCTTGATCGCCACATCGCGCTCGAGCTTGGTGTCGTGTGCACGGTAGACCTCACCCATGCCGCCTTCGCCCAGCTTGGCGGTGATCTCGTAGGGGCCGAGCTTCGTACCGATCATGGGGTCGGGACGCCGGTCATGGTCGTTGCCCTCCCGCGCCACCAGCGGCGGTCGAGAAATCCTGGAACCAGTTCCGGGCGACGAGGATGTCGTCGGGCCTGGGCTTCGACGCATCCTCCTTCTCGATCCTCTGCACCATCAGGAAGGTCCCCTCCGGTGTGACGTCGAAGCCGCCCTGCGGATCGAGATGCGCGCTCGCCAGATCGAACAGCACGCGGGGAGAGCCGACCTTCGCCGTCTCGCCCGCGAGGTCGACCGGGACCGAGACCAACGCGCCCTTCTGCACGAAGTACAGCTCCTTGCCGTCGCCGCCGAAGTGTGGATCACTTGCAGCTTCGGAGGTCACCGGAGTCAACCCGTCGCCGCTCGGAAAGCGGCGCAACGAGATTCCGGCCCAGCCGAAATTCGTGCTGTACGCGAGCCACCGGCCGTCCGGCGTGAAGTCGGGATTGAGTGAGATGCCGTCGAACATCTGGTGCCACTCTTCGCTGCCCCGTTCGCGGTAGTGCGTCTTGAAGTACGAGGTAACGAGGTACTTTCCGTCGGGACTCTCGAGCACGTACATCGCCTTGTCGTCGAGCTGGCGCACCGCGCCACTGCCGTCCGCGGCGCGCGCACGGGCGTAGCGGATTCCGGCGTTGAAGGTCGCGAACAGGATCTCCTTCCCGTCGCGGCTCCAGGCGGGAAAGTACTCGTTGCCGAGGTCGTCCCGCAGCCGATAGCGGGCGCCGTTCGAGCGGTCGATGACGAACAGATCGGAGTCCGCGTCGGAGCCTCTCCGCGCCGACACCGCGACACGCCCGCCTTCGGGAGAGAGCGCCGGGAAGCGCATCTCGATCAGGCTGTCTCCGATCGCCTTCAGCACCTCGCCCATCCTGCCGACCTCCACCAGATGCTCCGTCGAGCGGTCCCCCTGACGCTCGCCCACCACCAGCGTGCCGTCGTCGGAGATCGAGGCCGTGCCGTACGGCAGCACCCGAAACGGATCGCCGGTCGTCGCGAGGCGGTCGAGCGAGAACGGGACCGCCCAGATGCCGGCCGCGCTCCTTCCCCCCTTGACCCGGACGATCAGGTGTCCCGTCGGCGAATAGAGGGGATCCAGGTAGCGCTCCCCCTTGCGCTCGAGAATCACCTTCCGCTTGCCGCCGACGAGAGCCTCGATGCGTCCGCGATCGACATCGGCGAAGAGCAGCGCCCGGCCGCCTGGAAGCCACGCCGGGCCCCCGAACGACTCGTCCTTGGCTGCCGGCAACAAGGGCTGCGGCGGCCCGCCGGCGACCTGCATCGTGAACAGCCCGGCGTTCGCCATGCCGAGCACGAGCTTTCCGTCGGGGCCCGCCGTGACACTCCAGAGAAAACCTTGGTTCGGCAGACTTCCGATCGGCTGCGGGTCGCCACCCGTGGCCGGCACGCGCCAGAGATCGCCGGCGGACCCATTCTGCAGGCGCACGACGACGAGCTCCCGGGAGTCTCGCGTCCAGGCTTCGAGCAAGCCGCGCCAAGGCAGATCGATGCGCCGCGGCTCGAGCTGGTCGAGACGCCGGACCCAGAGCGTGTCGCCGGTGTCCCAGGCGATCGACCGGCCGTCCGGCGAGATCTTCGCCCTCCCCAGGTGCTGGCCCTCGGGCAACTCGATGCGGAACTTCACCGCCCGCTCCGGCGCGGCCGCCGCCGTCGAGGAGCCGTGGCCGACGAGCAACGCTCCGAGCGTGACGAGAACCCCGAGCGCCACGCCGCCGAGAACACCGAGCAGCACGGCACGCCGCGCCGGCGCGGCCGGCGTGGCGACAATACCGGGGGCGGCATCCGCCTCGCCCGCCGCCACCGCATCGAGCAGCACGCGTGCTTCGCCGATGTCGCGCAGCCGCCGCTTGGGCTGGCGTTCGAAGCAACGCCCGAGAAGACCGCGGATCGCCGGCGGCGTGGACGCCGGGAGGGCGTCGAGGTCCGGCGTTCGCGTCAGCACCTGGGCGAGCGTCTCGGGCACGGTCGGCGCCTCGAACAGCCGCGTACCGGTCAGCATCTCGTAGAGCACCACGCCGAAGGCCCAGATGTCGGCGCGCTTGTCGACCGTGAAGCCCTTCGCCTGCTCCGGCGCCATGTAGGCCGCCGTGCCGAGGATCATCCCCTGCACCGTCGCCCCTAGGGTCAGCGTCGGCGACGCCGCGAGCTGCGAGACCGACGCGCCGCCGGACGCCGCACCCATCGGATCCATCGCCTTCGCCAGCCCAAAGTCGAGGACCTTCACTTTCCCTTCAATGGAAGCCTTTATGTTTTGAGGCTTCAGGTCTCTGTGGATGATCCCCTTCTCGTGGGCTTCCTCCAGAGCTTCGGCGATCTGGCGGGCCAGAGACAAGGATTCATCCAGGGGCAAAGCTCCCTGCTCCAGGCGCTCCGCCAGCGTCGGGCCCTCGACGAGCTCCATGACGAGGGCCTTCATGCCGTCGCTCTCCTCGAGGCCGAAGATCGAGGCGATGTTCGGATGGTGGAGCTGAGCGAGGAGCTGGGCTTCGCGCTCGAAGCGAGCGAGTCGCTCCCTGTCCTCGACGAAAGCCGCCGGCAGGACTTTGATCGCGACGTCGCGTTTCAGCTTGGTGTCGGTCGCGCGGTAGACCTCTCCCATGCCGCCCTCACCGAGCTTGCCGGTGATTTCGTAGGGACCCAGCTTGGCGCCGATCACGGGGACGGCCTCATCGGCTCTCCGCCAGAGCCCGCTGCAGGCCGTTGCGAGCCACGACGATCTCGGAGCGCTCGTCGGTGGCGAGCGGCTTGACGAACAGCAGCTTGCCGTCCGGTGCAACCGACCAGCTGTTCGCATCGAGGCCCCGCTCGGCGAGATCGAACAGCTTCCTCTCGGGCGAGGCCGTCAGACGTCGCTTGCCGTCGAAGCCGACGTCGACTCGGACCAGCTTTCCATCCGAGACGTAGTAGACCGCTCTGCCATCGGCGCTCCATCGCGGCCTTCCGGAATCGTTCGCTGAAAGCTGGATCGTCTGATCGAGCGCGGGGAAAGTGGTCAGATAGACGTCCGCCCGCCGATCTTCGATGTGAGCGTACGCGAGCAGCTTTCCGTCCGGCGAGAGAGTGCCGAAAGTGCCGATTCCGCCGATGACCTCCTTCGCCTCCCCCGCTCGACCCGAGGCGTCGAGGGGTGCCCAGAACAGCCCTTGCGCTCGCTCGAGCCGGAAGTCATCTTTCAAGAAGAGGACGCCGCCGAGGTCCGGAGCGATGGACGCCTCGACGGAGCCTTCGAGCACGGTTTCGGCGGTCGCGCCGGGATCGGCCCGGATGCGCATCAGATCGTGGCGCTCGCCGACCGACGAGTAGTAGAGGGTCCGCCCATCGGGAGTCCACTCTGGCTGGCGGATCTCGCCGTCCACCCGCACGAGACGGCTCAGGGTGTCGCGGCGAAGGTCTTCGACCCAGAGCTCCCTTCCTCCGAGCACCATGGCCAGGCGGGAGCCGTCCGGAGAGAGCACCGGAAAACCGAGATCGGCCTGCTGCTTGCCGAGCGTAGCCACCGTCGCTCCAGCGTCGTCGATCTGCTGCACGACGCCGGGGATCTCCTTGCGCGGCACCCAGGCCAGCGTCCCATCGGCCGAAACCGAAGCCGCATCGGCGCTGGGCAGGATGAGGAGTCTCTTGCCGGTGACCGCTCTTCGCTTCAGATCGTACGGCAGGCCCCAGACCGCGAGGCCGTCATCTCCGAACTGCTCGAGAAGAAGAGTCCCCTGCGCGTATTCGAAGGGCGCGGCATGGGTCAGGTCGCTACCGAGCTCGAATGGGGTTCTCTTGCCGTCGGCGTAGAGATCGGTGCGCCACCAGGATCGTCGCGAGGTCCCACTCGCTTGCCGATGCACGCCGAGGATCAGCCCGGCCCCGTCCGGCAGATCGAAGATGGAGTGGAAATCGACGTCGGCGGCAGGGTCGATCGGGACATAGATCTCGGGCACACCCCCCCGCGCCGGCACGCGGTAGATCCCTCCCCGCCAGACGCCGAACAGGATCGTGTCGTCGCGCAGCCAGGCGGCGGAGATCGGAAAAGCGGCGGGCACGTTCGGGAGCTTCGGAATGTCGCAGATCGGTGTCGCCTGGCCGCCCGCGACCGGGTAGCTCCAGAGCTTCTCGCCGATCGCGACGGCCAACGAATCGCCGTCCGGAGACCACCACACCCCGCCCAGGTCGGGATCGGAGACGATCCGTCGCCGCGCCCGACTGTCGAGGTCCCGCACCCAGAGAGAGCGCTCCGGCGCGCCCCGCTTTCCGGTGAGCCAAAAGAGGCGGCGCCCCTCGGGAGACAGATCCATGCGCGCGAGCTGGTCCACGTCGAGCGAGAACTCGGTGACTCGTGGCGCGGCGGTCGCGCCGGCTGCCGGCGATCGCTCCGCTCGCCAGACCAGCAGGCCGCTGATCGCCGCTGCGCCAGCGACGAGCGCGGCCACGATGGGCAGAGCGAGCCCACGGCGCCCGGGAGACGTCGAGATACCCGCCGTCGGCTCGACTTCTCCGGCGGCGATCGCTTCGATCGCGATCCGAGCTTCGCCGATGTCGCGCAACCGCTTTCTGGGATCCCGTTCCAGGCAGCGCTCGATCAGGCGGCGCAGGCGGGGCGGCGTCGTCTTCGGCAGCTCGTCGAGGTCGATCTCCTGGCGGAAGATCGCGCCCAGCGTCTCCGCCAGGGTCTCGGCCTCGAACAGCTTGCGGCCCACCAGCATCTCGAAGAGCACGACGCCGAACGCCCAGATGTCTGCCCGCTTGTCGACCGCGCGCCCTTTCGCCTGCTCGGGCGACATGTACGCCGCCGTTCCCAAGATCATCCCTTCGACCGTCGCGCCGGCGGTGAGCGTCGGCGAGTTCGCCAAGGCGGAGGCGGATGTGATGCCGCTCTCGGGCGACATTGCCTTCGCCAATCCGAAGTCCAAGACCTTCACTTTCCCTTCAATGGAAGCTTTGATGTTTTGTGGTTTCAGGTCGCGGTGGACGATTCCTCGCTCGTGGGCTTCTTCCAGGGCCTCGGCGATCTGGCGGGCCAGAGACAAGGATTCATCTAAGGGCAAAGCTCCCTGTTCCATGCGTTCCGCCAGGGTCGGACCCTCGACGAGCTCCATGACGAGGGCGTGGGACTCGCCGCTCGCCTCCATACCGTAGATGTGGGCGATGTTGGGGTGATTGAGCTGGGCCAGGAGCTGGGCCTCGCGCTCGAAGCGCTGCAGGCGCTCCTTGTCCTCGACGAACGCCGCCGGCAACACCTTGATCGCTACGTCGCGCTTCAGCTTGGTGTCGGTCGCCCGGTAGACCTCCCCCATGCCGCCCTCCCCCAGCTTGGCGGTGATCTCGTAAGGGCCCAGCTTCTTCCCAATCAGTGCGCGTCCTCCCCCAGGCGCGGCCTCTCCGGCTGGCTACGGTGCAACCGAGTTGTCCGGACTCCACACAGAATACAAGACTTGCGGGGCCTTCACCACGATGGGGCGGCGCGGCGGAGCCGACCCGACCAAGGGCCAGCTCAGACCGTGGCAACCCCGCTTTGCCGAGGGCGGCGGGCAGCCGTTCCCCGGTGGCGTCCGGCGACCTACCGCTTCTCGAGCAACCGGGTCCAGTGGGTGACGAGGGTGAGGGGAGGATTGGAGCTCGCGCCCGTCGGGATCGCGAACAGGAATCGCCCGAGAGCGCGGGAGTAGGCGGCGGCGGTCGTGCGGGGAACGTGGGCCATCAGCAAGCGCTTGGAGCCGATCTCGAGGCCGCCGTGGGCGTTCTTCGCGAGGTCGATCGTGAAGAGCTCGCCGTCCGACGAGATGTTGTCGAGCTCGTGGTCCGACGCCCAGAAGAACGACCGGGTGCCGTTCGAGCTGATCTGCCACTTGCCCCCCGGCCCGGGATAGGGGATGACGTAGAGCTGGTCGCTCCCCGATTCGTCGGACCCATAAGCGAGCCACTTCCCGTCCGGAGAGAACTCTCCGGACTTCTCGTTGGCCGCTCCATGGACGAGCAGCTTCGTCTGGTGATTTCCGACCATCGAGAGGACGCCGATGTCCCAGCCCTTGGTCTTCGGGTTCACCTGCTGGAAGGCGACGACACCGCCGTCGGGCGACCAACTCGTCGGCAAAGCGAAGGCGGTTCCCACGGTCATGATCTCTTCGGGAGGCGAACCGCCGTCGGACTTCTTCAGCATGAGAGATTCCGTCATCCTGCCTGTCCTCGGCAGAGCTGCGTAGACGACGTCCTCGCCGTTCGGCGAGAAGACTCCAGCGAATGCCGTTCGATCCTCGGACGTGAACGGGCTGGCCACACCGCTCGTCAGATCGATCATCCACAACCGTGCCTGCGGAGCCTCGCCGAGCCCGACGACGGCGTGGTGGCCGTCCCGGGAGAGCCCGAGCGAGCGGATGACAGAGTTCTGATAGAAATCCAGCGGCTTGCCGACGGTTCCGATCTCCTTGCCGTCCGGGTCGAGCCAGGTGAGCTGCGAGGCGGAGCCGGCCGAGGGGACCATGTAGACGAGGAACTCGTCCCCCGCGAAGGCGAATTCGGCGGTACCCCGAAAGACGTCGAATCGAACTTTCTGCGCCACCGGGAGCGCCTCCCCCGAGAGCTTCGAGCCTTCGGGTCGAAACGCTGAACCATCAGGTTGCCGTCGCGCACGAAAGCGAGGTAGCCGGGCGCCACGAAGCGGCCTTCGGTGAGGTCCGGAAGCAGGCGCCGCGACTCGCCACTGGCGAGATCGAGAACATGGAGGCCCCCGTCGCCGACCTGCGCGGGCGCGGTCGAGCCGCCGGTGATCGAGAGGTAGAACAGCGACTTCCCGCCCGGCAGGAACCGGGGATCGCGATGGCTCCAGCCTTCGGGCACGTCCTTCTCGAGGGCCGCCGCATTTCCTCCCCCCGACGACACCTTCCACAGCGGACCGGAGAGGTCGGGCGCGTAGACGATGCTTCCGTCCGGCCCCCAGGTGATGCCACGGCCCTGGGGCGCCTCGGCCAGCGTCTGCACCGCACCGCTCGCGACCTCGATCTTCTCGAGCTTGCCGTCGGCGAAGAAAGCCAGCCAGCGGCCGTCGGGGGACCAGGTCGGGGAGGTCGCGCCCTTCGTCCCATCGAGCGCCCGGAGCGCCGGGCCGTCGAGGGCACGGAGGTAGATCTGCTGCGTCCTCCGATCGGTGGCGGCGATGGCCAGCGTCTTGCCGTCCGGAGAGAGGGCCAGCGAGTCGTTGTCGCCGTCGACCGTGAGTCCGGGAGGCAGCTCGATCGAGCTGCGCAGCACCCGCGGCGTCCCCGGCGCGCGCACGACGAAGCCGTACCCGAGGCCCAGGGCGGCGGCGACCGCGAGCGCGGCGAGGGTCCAGGCGAGCTTGGCGTGACGCTCGAGGCCGGAGGCTGCGGCCGCTCCCGGACCTGCGACGGCCTCCAGCCCCGAGTCGAAGTCGGTGTCCCCCGTCCGTGCCGCCTCGATCGCGACCCGCGCCTCGCCGATGTCGCGCAGCCGGTTCTTCGGATTGCGCTCGAGGCAGCGGCCCAGCAGCCTGCGGATCGCCGGCGGAGTCGACGCCGGCAGCGCGTCGAGATCGATCTCGGCCCGCAGCACCCCGGCCAGCGTGTCGCTCACCGTCTCGGCGCTGAAGAGCGAACGGCCGGTGAGCACTTCGTAGAGCACCACGCCGAACGCCCAGATGTCGGCCCGCTTGTCGACCCTGCCGCCGCGCGCTTGCTCCGGAGCCATGTACGCGGCGGTGCCCAGGATCACACCGAGCTGGGTACCCTGCACCGCGGTCAAGGTCGGCGAGTTGAGCAGCGTGGGAGAGCGCGCCAGGTCGCCCGCGGAAGCCGAGTCGCTCCCCGGATCCATCGCCTTCGCCAAGCCGAAGTCGAGGACCTTGACCTTCCCTTCAATGGAAGCCTTTATGTTTTGTGGTTTGAGGTCCCTGTGGATGATCCCTTTCTCGTGGGCTTCTTCCAGAGCCTCGGCGATCTGGCGGGCCAGAGACAAAGATTCGTCTAACGGTAGAGGACCTTGTTCCAACCGCTCCGCCAGGGTCGGCCCCTCGACGACTCCATGACGAGGGCGTGGGCGTCTCCGCTCGCCTCCATGCCATAGATGTGGGCGATGTTCGGATGGTTGAGCTGGGCCAGGAGCTGCGCCTCGCGCTCGAAGCGCGCCAATCGCTCTTTGTCTTCCACGAAAGCCGCGGGCAGCACCTTGATCGCGACGTCGCGCTTCAGCTTGGTGTCGGTCGCCCGGTAGACCTCCCCCATCCCGCCCTCGCCCAGCTTGGCGGTGATCTCGTAGGGGCCGAGCTTGGCTCCGATCACTTCGATCCGATCATCTTTGGTCGATCACGAAGCACCCATCTTCTCGCACCCCTCATCGGGCGTCCGTCCGGAAGAGCTTCGACACCTCGCTGAACCAGTTCTGCACGACAATCAACTCCGACGCCCGTTTCGGGTTCCCGTGCCCCAGCAGCAGCGCGAATCTCTTGCCATCGTTCGAGACTTCGAACGACGGGCCGGTGCTCGAGTCGAATCCGAACGAACCCTCGAACAGCTTGCGCGGGGCTCCCAGCTCGAGCTTGGGATTCGTCTCGACGGTGACAGCCATGACGGCGTCACAGTTCTCGTCGAGATAGAAGAGCTCGCGACCGTCCGGAGACCATCGCGCCATCCGGCCGCCGCCCGACGAAACCCGCACCCTCCCATCGCCGCCGGGAAAGCGCTGGACGTAGATCTCGCGCCAGCCCGTGTCGTAGGAGGTGTACGCGAGCCAGCGACCATCCGGCGAGAGCACCGGACCCTCCTGGTCCCCCGGCACGGCAAACGACTGCGCGGCGTGCCCGGGATCGCTCGCCTCGAGATCGACAGACCAGACGTCACTCTGGGTCTTCGGATCGTAGAGACCGCCCACCAGCCAGCGTCCGTCCCGGGAGACCGAGTAGGGCGCGATCCACGTTCCTTCGAGACGGGCGAGGAGCCGCGGCTCTCCCCCTCGAGCTTCTGCGCCAGGACCTCTCCCCGATGGGTGCCGTAACGCGCGAAGTAGATCTCGCTGCCATCCGCCGAGAAGACGGCTGCGGTCGGAATGTCGAGCTGCTCGTCGCGCAACGGTGTCAGGGTCTGGCGCGCGAGGTCGAAGAGCGCCAGCCGTGCCCGATTGCCGTCGCGCACGGCGAGCGTCATCTCCGTCTCGTCGGGCGACAGGTCGAAAGACGGAGCAGGATACGGCACCGTGGCGAGCGGCTCGCTCTTTCCCTGGCGATCGAACCATACGAGCTCGCTCGGCGCCCGAGCGGACAGCTGCCGCGGCGCGTAGACCAGCGTGCCGTTCGAGGAGATGGCGAGCTGCGGGGTCGGGGTGGCCGCGCGCTCGTCGTCGACCATCGTCTCGAGCGGCAGCGGCATCGCCCGGCCGGTCACCTTCGCGCTCTTCGCGTCGAACGGCACGACGAACAGGCCGCCGTCGCGTTGGAAGAGGAGATACCCCGAGGCGAGATAGTGCGGCTGGCTCGCGTCTTCGAGGACCGTCCGGCGGTCCTTGCCGTCGAGTCCGATCGCCTCGATCCGAAATCCCGCCGCGGACTGGGTGAAGAACAGCACGGTCTGAGTTCCTGGAATCGGTTGCGGCCCGAGGTTCCACTCCTCCTCCGGCTCGGTCAGGACGCGCACCTCGCCGCCGTCGGCGGAGACGACGCGCAGCCCGGCGTTCCAGGTTTCGAAAACGATCCGCCCCTCGTCGGTCCAGGCGCCGCGCACCCAGGCTGCGTTCGCCACGTCTGCCACGAGGGTGACCGGCCGGCCGCCGTCGACCGACACCTTCTGCAGTCCGTTTCTGCCGAAATAGGCGATCCATCTTCCGTCGGGAGAGAAGAACGGCTGGCGCGCCGATTCGCCGGTAACCAACGCTCGGGGCTGCATCTCGTCGAGCGCGCGAACGACGAGCTGCTCCTGCTTCTCGAAGGCGGCGACGTAGGCGACGAGAGTGCCGTCGCGCGAGATGGCGATCGAGCGGCCGGGAATGCTATGCACCTTGTACGGTTGACCGGCAGGCAGCGGAATGACGAGTCGCGAGAGCAGCGCGCGGGAAGGAGGTGCCGGACGATGGGCGAGCCAGCCGCCGGCGGCGCCGAGCAGCGCCGCCACGGCGACACCCGCCAGCAGCGCGGCGCGCGGAGAGCGGAAGTCCGGGCTTCCGACCATCGCATCGGGAGCCACGGCGTCCGCGAGCCTCCCCGCGAGCTGGTCGTCGATCACGATCCGCGCGTCGGCGATGTCGTGCAGGCGGTTCTTCGGATTCCGTTCGAGGCAGCGGCGGAGCAGACGACGGATCGCGGCCGGCACGTCGGCCGGCAGCTCGTCGAGATCGGGCGTGCGCGTCAGCACCTGTGCCAACGTCTCCGGCACCGTCGGCGCCTCGAACAGCCGCTTGCCGGCGAGCATCTCGAACAGCACGACGCCGAACGCCCAGATGTCCGCGCGCTTGTCGACTGCCATCCCCTTCGCCTGCTCCGGCGACATGTAGGCCGCGGTACCCAGGATCATACCCATCTGCGTCGCGCCCAGCGTCAGCGTCGGCGAAGCCGCCAGCTGCGACGCCGAGCCACCACCCGAAGCCGCTCCCATCGGATCCATCGCCTTCGCCAGACCGAAGTCGAGGACCTTGACCTTCCCTTCTCTGGAAGCCTTTATGTTTTGAGGCTTCAGGTCTCTATGGATGATCCCTTTCTCGTGGGCTTCCTCGAGGGCTTCGGCGATCTGGCGGGCCAGAGACAAAGATTCATCTAAGGGTAAAGGACCGCTCTCCAGACGTTCTGCCAGGGTCGGGCCTTCGACGAGCTCCATGACGAGCGCTTTCGCGCCGTCCGAGTCCTCGAGGCCGAAGATCGAGGCGATGTTCGGATGATGGAGTTGGGCCAGAAGCTTCGCTTCGCGCTCGAACCGTTGGAGACGCTCGTGGTCTTCGACGAACGCCGCGGGCAGGACCTTGATCGCCACGTCGCGCTCGAGCTTGGTGTCCCTCGCGCGGTAGACCTCCCCCATGCCGCCTTCGCCCAGCTTGGCGGTGATCTCGTAGGGGCCGAGGCGGGTGCCCGCGGCAAGGCTCAGAAGCGACTCCGATGCATGTGCAAGAACGCCATCCTAAGCGATTCGCGCTACCGGAGACGGGCTGCTGCCTCCACTGGGTGGCGCACGCGGCCATGGGAAGGGCCCGGGTGGCGAGAGCCCCCGTTCATGGGAGGCGTTCCCGGTCTGCCAGCTTCCTATTCACTGCAGCTCAACGGCGTGATGTCACCTACCTCGAGCGTGGCATCCAGTTTCGTGACGTCCGGTTGCAGGGCATGCCAGGCGGCAGCCGTGGTGTTGAAATCCCGGCACAACTGCTGATAGGTGCGATACAGGGAAGCCGAGGGTGCGTTCTGACTGGTCGAGCCCACCATCTCCAGCAACGCCGAGGCCTGGCCGTTGATCCGGCTGAAGCTGGTGTTGCCTTTCACGGGCGGCACTGCATACGGCCCACCGGAGAGGCCGATGGAAGCCTCGTCCACCTTGCCTATGAGATCGCCGAGCTCTTGCCGCAGCGATTTTGCCTGCTCGTCTGTCGCGCCTTTGTCCGACGTATCCAGTCTCGCATCCAGCGCCTTGCCCTGCTCATGGGCCTGCTGGCTGGCTTCGATGACCGCGATGATCCGTTGCGACAGCGCCAGCTGTTTGCGCATGCCATCCATCGCGGCGGGCTCGTCGCCGAGGCGCGGATCCGGCTCGAGCGTCAGCGGTTGCGAATATGCGGTGCCGTCCACCGTCAGCTTCACCGTGTAGTCGCCTGGCAACGCGAGCGGGCCCTGCGGAACGAAGGGCGTGTCTCCCGGAACGGCCGCGATGGTCTGTTCGAAAGAAAGCGCGGGCGGCGTCGGATATCGCATGTCCCAGTTCATCCGATGCCCGCCCGCCGTCACCGGCAAGGGCTGCCGGAGTCGGATCCAGAACGCGGGCGACGGCGGGGCGGGTTGATCGAGCTTGGGGATGGGCGCATTCGAGTAGGTACGCACGACGTGGCCGGCGTCATCGAGAATCTGCAACGTGACGCTCCGTGCCGCCTGTTTCAGGTAGTAATCGATGATCGCGCCCTGCGGCGGATTCTTCGCATGCGGCACCTCGGGCGGGAAGGGCGTGTCCTGGTTCACGTTCGCCTGAGCCACGATCGCCGCGCGCGGCGCGAACAACTTGACCGCCTCGTCGGCGGTGTCGGTGCGGATCTGCTCGAGCGGCGTGATGTCGTCCAGAATCCAGATCGCGCGACCGTAGGTCGCCGCAATCAGATCCTCGTCATGAACCTGCAGATCGAGGTACGCCGTGGTCGGCAGATTGAGCCGCAATGACTGCCAGTGATCACCATCATCGAAGGACACATAGACGGAGGTCTCCGTGCCGGCGAACAGCAGTCCCTGCTTGCGTGGATCTTCGCGCACCACCCGCACGAAACTGCCGGTGGCTTCGTCCATGGGCAGGCCGGTCACGATGCTCTGCCATGTCTTGCCGTAATCGCGCGTGCGATAGATGTGCGGCGTGTAATCGCCGGTAGCCTTGGCCTCGACCGCCGCATAGGCCTCCGCCGGATCGAAACCGGATGCCTGCACGTTGACGACACTGTAGATGGACAGGTCATGCGGCGTGACATCCTGCCAGTGCTGTCCGCCATCGCGCGTCACGTAGATCACGCCGTTGTTGCTGCCGGTCCAGATCACCCCGGCCTGCACTGTCGAAGGCGAGAGCGATTCGAGCGCGTCGCCGTGGTGCACGCCTTCCGGTGGCGGCAGCGGCGGCTTGCCGGGATGCGCCGTCAGGTCCGGACTCATGCTCCGCCAGTGGTCGCCGCCGTCGTGTGTTTCCAGCACGTTCTGCGTGCCGTAATAGAGCGTGTGCGGATCCTGCGGTGAGAACACGATGGGCGGCGAGATCGCGCGCCGGAACGCGGTATCGCTCACCTCGCTGATGGCGCCGACGCCCGGATCGACGCTTTGCGCGCCCCAGGTTCTGCGGTCCAGCCTTTCCAGAAAGCCGAGATCACCGCTGGTGAAGATGATGTCGGGATGGGCGGGATCGATCGCCACGAATCCTGTCTCCCACGACGGCAACGGAAACCAGTCGAGGTCCGTGATCTCGCCGAATGCGCCGCGACTGGCCACCGCGACTCCGCCGCTGTCCTGCTTGGTGCCATAGATCCAGTAGGGAAAGCGGTCGTCTTCGGTCACCTTGTAGATCTGTGCCGTCGGCTGGTTGTACCACGGGCTCCAGGTACCGCCGCCGTCGAGACTGATCGATGCCCCCTGATCGCCGCCGTAAACGATGTGCTTCGGATCGCTCGGGTCGATCCACCACTGGTTCGGATCGTCACCGCCGGGTGCGCCCTTGAACGCCACCAGCGTGTGACCGCCGTCGGTGGAGCGATAGACGCAAGTGCCCATCGTGTAGAGCAGATCCGGATCGGCCGGATCCACCAGCACCTGATTTCTCGACGTGTAGATCGTCCCGGTCGTGAGCGACCAGCTGTCACCGCCGTCGTCCGAGCGGTACAGGCCATCGCGAGCCAACATGTACACCCGCTGAGAATGCGTGCCGTCCGCGACCGCGGTCGGGCCGATGGCGTCGGGAAGTCCGTGACCGGACAGTTTCTGCCAGGTCACTCCTTCGTCGGTGGATCGATAGAGATACGACGGTTGCGGATGCTTGGACCTCGAAAACCGCGGCGCTCCCGGCTCGCGATACGTCTGCATCACGCTGGCAAAGACCACATAGGGATTGTCATTCGCCCAGGCGAGGTTCGTGGCGCCGGACTCCGGCCCGGCATCCAGCACCAGTTGCCAGCTCTTCCCGCCATCGGCGCTGCGGAACACACCGCGCGAGCCACCCTTCTGGTGATCGATTCCGCGCGTGGCGGCCAGCAGCACGTCGGGATTCTTCGGGTCCACCAGCAGCCAGGCGATCGCGCCGGCGTTCTGCAAGCCCGCGGTCTGCCAGTGTTCACCGGCCGTGCTGGATCTCCAGATACCGCTGCTGTAATCGGAGCCGAAGACGCTCCCCGTCCCCGCATAGACAACCGACGGGTTGGACGGCGCCACCGCGAGCGCGGTGATGCCGCGAATCTCGCGTACCTCGTCGGTCAACGGCCGCCAGGTCACGCCCGCGTTCACCGTCTTCCAGACGCCACCGTTATCGGTCCCCACATAGCCGATGGCCGGTTGCCCGATCGCGCCGGAGACGGAATCCACCTTGCCGGCGATGAATGGACCGACGTTTCGCCACTGCATTCCGGCGAACAGTTGCGGGCTGATCTGGCTCGGCGCCGTCGCTCCCAGGCACACCGAAGCCGTAACCGCGAGTGCGCAGCCAGCGATGTACGTTCCCGTCGTTACAAGTCGTGAACCCATGACAAGCTCCTGATGTCGCGCTTCAGCTTGGTGTCGGTCGCGCGGTAGACCTCCCCCATCCCGCCCTCGCCCAGCTTGGCGGTGATCTCGTAGGGACCCAACTTCGTTCCGATCAACGGCAGCTCTCCTCGGTATCGCGCGCCACCGCCTCCGGGGAGGACCTCGATGGTGGCCAGCTGTCGGGTTCCTTCCGAGACTACAAGACTCTCGGGACCTCCACCATCGCGGCGGCGATCGAACGTGTGAGGCCTCCAGAGGCACCCGGCGCTTGGCGGTCGCGGCGGCGAGAGACAGAATGGGCTCGTTCGCCGCCTCGTGTGGGCAGCGAATCCTCAACTCCAGGAGGACGATCGATGCGATTCCGCGCTCCCCGCCTGACTCTCGCCATGGCAGCCCTTCTCGCCGCTGCTTCCGCACTGCCACTCGTCGCCGAGCCCGTTCCGTCGAGCCTCTACCAGGAGATGCACTGGCGGATGATCGGGCCGTTCCGGGGGGGCCGGACGCGGGCGCTCGCGGGCGTTCCCGGCGACCCGGCGGTGCTCTACATCGGGGTCTGCAACGGCGGCGTCTGGCGTTCCGACGACTACGGCCGCACCTGGGAGCCGATCTTCGACGGCCAGCCGACCCAATCGATCGGTGCCATCGCCGTGGCTCCGTCGGATCCGAAGACGATCTACGTCGGCTCCGGCGAGGGGCTGCAGCGGCCCGACCTCTCGGTCGGCGACGGCATCTACAAGTCGACCGACGGCGGCGCCACCTGGACCCACCTCGGGCTGCGGGACGGCCAGCAGATCCCCGCCCTGGCGGTCGATCCGCGCGATCCGAGCCGGGTTTTCGCGGCGGTGCTCGGCCACCCCTATGGCCCCAACCCGGAGCGCGGCCTCTTCCGCTCCACCGACGGTGGCGAGACCTGGGAGAAGGTCCTCTTCCTCGACGACGACACCGGCGCCTACGACGTCGACATCGACCCGGCTGACCCGAACGTGGTCTACGCCACCTTCTGGCAGGGGCGCCAGGCGCCCTGGGAATACGGCAACGCCTACGGCGGCGGCAACGGCGGCATCTTCAAGTCGACCGACGGCGGCACCACCTGGCAGAAGCTCGCCGGCGGGCTGCCCGAGAAGATCGTGCAGGCCAACCTGGCGATCGCGCCGAGCCGTCCCGACCGGCTCTACGCTCTCCTCGCGACCTCGAACGAGAGCGACTACCAGTCGGGCCAGGGGCAGGCGCTCTACCGCTCGGACGACGCGGGGACCACCTGGACGAAAGCCACCGACGACCCGCGGCCGTTGATGCGCATCGGGGGCGGCGACCTGCCGATGGTCGGCGTCGACCCGCGGAACCCGGACGTCGTCTACTCGACCGCCATCGTCACGGTGCGCTCCGAGGACGGCGGCAAGACCTGGACGAGCCTGCGTGGCGCGCCCGGCGGCGACGACTACCAGAACGTCTGGATCGATCCCGAGGATCCGAACCTCATCCTGCTCGCTTCCGACCAGGGCGCGGTGGTCTCGACCAACCGGGGGCGCACCTGGAGCTCCTGGTACAACCAGCCGACCGCCCAGCTCTACCACGTGCAGGCGAGCTCCGAGTTTCCCTACAAGGTGTGCAGCGGCCAGCAGGAGAGCGGCTCGGTCTGCATCTCGAGCCGCGGCGACGACGGCGCCGTCACCTTCCGCGACTGGCACCCGGTGGGCGCGATCGAGTACGGCTACGTCGCCCCCGACCCGCTCGACCCGGACATCGTCTACGGCGCCGGCCGCAACGAGGTGTCGAAGCACTGGTGGTCGACCGGACAGACCCAGAACGTGACCCCGATCCCGGTGCTCGGCGACAAGTACCGGGTGGACCGCACCCAACCGATCATGTTCTCGCCCGCCGACCCGCGCGTCCTCTACTACGCCGCCAACGTGATCTTCGAGACGCGCGACGGCGGCGCCCACTGGAAAGCGATCAGCCCCGACCTCACGCGGCCTGCCCCGGGCATCCCGGAGAGCGTCGGCACCCTCGCCGCCCAAGACGAGCAGGCGGCCAAGAAGCGCGGCGTGGTCTATGCGCTGGGCCCGTCGTTCCATTCCACCGACACGCTCTGGGCGGGAACCGACGACGGCTTGATCCAGGTCACCCGGGACGGCGGCGCGAGCTGGCAGGACGTCACCCCGCCGGAGCTCACCCCGTGGAGCAAGGTGACACAGCTCGAGGCCTCGCACTTCGACGACGCCTCCGCCTACGCCTCGGTGAGCCGCCTGCGCGTCGACGATCTGAATCCCTACATCTACCGCACCCACGACGGCGGCAAGAGCTGGCAGAAGATCACCGCCGGCCTGCCGGCCAACGCGCCGGTCGACTCGGTCCGTGAGGATCCGGTGCGCCAGGGGCTCCTCTACGCCGGCACCGAGACCAGCGTCTGGGTGTCATTCGACGACGGCGACCACTGGCAGTCGCTCGAGCTCAACCTGCCCCACAGCTCGATGCGCGATCTTTGGATCCACGACGACGACCTGACCGTCGCCACCCACGGCCGCGCCTTCTGGATCCTCGACGACCTGGCGCCCCTGCGCCAGGCCAGCGCCGAGGTGGCCGCCGAGCCGGTGCATCTCTTTCGGCCGACCCCGGCGGTGCGGGTGCGCCGCGACACCTATACGGACACGCCGCTTCCCGCCGACGAGCCGATGGGCGAGAACCCGCCGGCCGGAGCGATCCTCGACTACACGCTCGGTTCGGCTGCGACCGGGCCGGTGACGCTCGAGATCCTCGACGCGCAGGGCAACGTGCTGCGCCGCTACGCCAACACGGATTCACCCGAGCTGACGAGCGAACAGCTCGCCGTCCAGATGATCCCGACCTACTGGGTCCGCCCCTTCCGGGCCCTGCCGGCGTCGGCCGGCATGCATCGCTGGGTCTGGGACCTGCGCACGGCGGCGCCCGACGTCGAGGAGCGCTCCTACCCGATCTCCGCCGTGCCGCACGACACGCCGCGGGTGCCGCAGGGGCCGCTGGTGCCGCCCGGCGAGTACACGGTCCGCCTCACCGCCGCGGGCGCGACGCAGACCGCGCCCTTGACCGTCACGATGGATCCGCGGGTCAAGACCCCGGCCGCCGCGCTCGAGGCGCAGTTCGCCCTGGAACGGCGACTGGCCGGCCTGCTCAGCGAGGGGACCCACGCCGTGCGCTCGGCGCGCTCGCTCCGTGACCAGATCGAGCAGCTCGGATCGGGCGGCAAGAAGCGGTTGCCGCGCACCGCGAGGAAGCTCGACGACGACCTGAAGGCGCTTCTCCAGGGGAGCAAGGAGGTTGCGGGTAAGCCCGCGGTCGTCGGCCTCCAGGCCGCCCACGGCCGGGTCGGTTCCCTCTATGGCGAGATCGGTCAGGCCGACGTCGCCCCGACTCCCGCCCAGAGCGCCGCCGCCGAGACGGCGGAAGAGAACCTCTCCAGCGCCCTCCAGCGCTGGCGTGACCTCTCGACCGAAATCGGAAAGGCGAGCCACGCGCTCCGCTCGGCAGGGCTCGGCGCGCTCGACCCGGCGGCGGCGCCGACCAGCGGAGGCGCGCACCGCAACGAGGAGTGAGGCGAGCCGGATCTCAGGGAGCGAACGCCCGGCCCGCCGCCAGACAGTCGGCGAGGTCGCGATAGACCGCCCGCATCCGTTCCCGGTCGGGAGCGTCGCCGCAGGCGGCGAGGAGCCGGCGGGCGAGAACGCCGCGCGACTCGAGCCGGTCGAGCTCGGTCGCGAAGGGAGCCAGCGCCTGGCCGTCCGAGCGCTCGACGGCGCGGCGCAGGTGGCGCCAGGCCTCGGCGACCGGGACGGGCCGGTCGAGCCCGAGGGCCTCGAGGTACGCGCCATCCTCGACCACGGCGCGCTCCGCGCGTCGGATGGCGTCGCCGAGCGTCGCCAACAGCGGCGCGGCCGGCAGCCCACGCTGAACCTCGAGTTCCCCCGTCTCCACCAGATGGCGCAGCGCTCCCACGACGAGCGCCGCGATCGCCAGGTCCATCGCCGGACACTCCTGGAGATCGATCAGACGGATCTCGATGGCGCTGCGGTCGAAGCGGGCGATGGCGCCACGGGCATTGGTCCACTCGGGACGCAGCGTCCCCGAGGGATCGATCCGCTCGAGATCGCGGCGGATCGGCTCGTAGATCCGGCGCTCGTACTCGGCGCGGCTCGCGATCGGCTCCGGGATCACCTCGCCGGCGAGGCTCGAGACCGTCGCGCAGTGGGTCCGATAGTGCGCGAGGCGCGAGTCGAGGAGCCCCGTCTCGCGCCCCTCGAGATACGGGGAGCTCGCGGCGAGGCCGGGAAGGAGCGGCAGGATCAGCCGGACGGCGCTGTGCAGGCGGTCGAATTCCGCGTCGCCGTCGAACGGCAGATTGAGATGGAGCGACTGCAGGTTCAACCAGCCGTGCCTGCGGCAGTCGAAGATGCCGTCGAAGGTCTCGTAGATCTCGTGACCCTCGCCGCGCCAGAGCCGCGAGTCCCGGCGCGGGTCCATCCAGGGGTGGGCCGCTCCGGGGAGGAGCCGCACGCCCCGCTCCGCCAGCGCGGCGTGGGCGCGCGCGATCTCAGCCTGGAAGCGAGGGGCGAGGCCGGCGAGCGAAGACTGGGGACGCTCGAGCTTCGAGCTCGACGACGTGCGCGGCCAGCTCGTTCGACCAGGTGATCGTCTCCCCCACGATCTCCGAGGCCGGCTCCCCCGCGAGGCTCTCGAGCAGTTCCTCGGCCACCGGCACGACGTCCAGGGTCCGCGCATCGACGAGGGCGTACTCGAGCTCGACCCCGACGACCTCGAACAGCGACCAGGTCAAGCGCGCTCCGGGCGGCGTCTCGGCGCGGCGGGCTGCGCGGTCTTGCGCGTCAGGCGGCGGACGAAAGCGTCGGCGACCGCTTCGTAGAGACGATCGCCGAGCACCTGGTCCTCGTAACCCGCTTCGAGGCTGGGGTTGTCGTTGACCTCGATCACCAGCGCCCGGCGGCCGACCACCTTGACGTCGACGCCGAAGAGGCCGTCGCCGATCAGGCGTGCCGCCCGCACCGCCAGCCGGACGACGCCGCGCGGCGCCTCGTCGAGAGCCATCGCCTCGACCCGTCCGTAGTCGGTCCGCCGGCCGGATCGGTGGATGATCTGCCAGTGGCCGGGGGCCATGTGGTATTTGCACGCCCAGAGAGCGCGGCCGTCGAGGACGCCGATCCGCCAGTCGAAGTCGCTCTGCGCGAACTCCTGGGCGACGATGAGCGCGCTCTTGTCCAGCATCGTCCTCGCCTCGCGCTCGAGCTCCTCCCGCGTCGACACCTTCTTGACCCCGAGCGAATAGGCGCTGTCCGGCAGCTTCAGCACGCACGGCAGGCCGAGATGCGGGATGACGTCGGCGACCGAATCGCGGTGCACGGCCACCGTCCTCGGGGTCGGCACGCCGTGGCGGGCCAGCAGCTCCGCGAGGAAGACCTTGTTGGCGCAACGAGCGATCGACTCCGGCGAGTCGATCACCGGGATCCCCTCGCGGGCAGCGCGGCGGGCGAACCGGAAGGTGAAGTGATGGACCGAGGTCGTGGCGCGGAGAAAGAGGGCGTCGAACTCGTTGATCCGTCCGTAGTCCTCGTTCGTGATCCGCTCGACCGCGATCCCGCGCTTGCGAAAGGCGCGCTCGAACTTGCGCAGCGCGCGCTCGTCCGACGGGGGCTCCTCCTCGTCCGGATCGACCAGCAGCCCGAGGTACCAACGGACGTTCTCGACTCCGGCCGCGGCGCTGTGGCGGGAACGGAAGTATTGCTCGGCCGACTGGACGAGATCCGCCCAGTGGCTCTCCGGCACCTCGCCGGCGGGAATCGGACGCACCGCGGCGAGCCGCCAGTGACCGTCGCGGCGCCGGAAGAAGGCACGCAGGAGCGGTGCCGGGAAGAGACCCACGATCTTGCGTCCGAGCTGGCGGTCGCGCTCCGCGAGGGTGCGCCCGAAATAGACCGAGAGCACGAACTCGTCGTGCGGGATCTTGCGCAGCGTCCGCTGGATCAGCTCGTCGAGCTGCTCGAGGCGGAGCGGGTTCGGTCCCTTCATGTCCTGGATCGTGAGGACGTCGGGTTGCGGCCGGTGACCGCGCGCCTCCGCGAGCAGCGAGACGTAGTAGCCGGCGCTCTGGTACGCGTAGCGGCGGCACAGATTGAACACCCGCACCCTCTTCTGCTCGGCGCCGAAGCTCGCGTCGGTCAGGTACTGCTGCGCCGAGACCACGCGGGTGCCGGCGAGTTGGTGCGGCCAGTCTGCGAGATGGCTGACGACGATGAGGTTCTCGGCCATCTCAGGCGCCTCTCGCGCGCGGCCGCACGACCAGCAACTTGGCGTCACTCGTCACCACGCCGAGCATCAACGCATTGAAGAACCGGCGGATCGGGATCGCATAGGCATGCCGGCCGGGGAACGGCCGGTGCAAGTAGGGATCCGCGATATCGAACGTGCGACGGCGCGAATCGACGCCGTGGACCACGACGAAGTGCCCGGTCGGGGTGCCGCGCAGATCGTCGGCGATCGACCGATCCCCTTCCCAGCGCTCGCGCGCCGAACGGTGGAGCCAGGTCGACGAGAGTCCTGCGATCACCGGCACGCCCTCTCGGATGTAGCGCCCGACGAGGTCGGTGCCGAGCTCTTCCATGCCGACCTCGCCGCCACGCTCGAGGAAGTCGAGGTAGGCGCGAATCTGCACGTCCTGGCGGCGCGTCCTGGCGCCCGCCTCGAGCTGCCGGCGCAGGTTGCCGGCGAGGTCGCCGGCCCCCTCCCAGAACCAGGAGGGATCGAACAGATGCAGGTCACAGGTGTAGATCCGCACCGCGAAGCCGCGCGCCAGCGCGTCGCGCCCGAGGTGCACCGCCCAGGTGCCGCCGTCGGTGAAGTGCGCGACCTCGCGGGTCGCGCGCTCGATCGGCAGGTCGAGTCCCCAGTACCGGTAGACCGACTGCAGGGCCGCGGCGCCACAGGTGGTCTCGTTCGGCTGCGGGGTGATCTCGAAGGGAAGCGCGAACGTTTCGCTCACTCGGAGGACGGCCCCTCCCGGGCCGGGACCGATCCTACTCTGGCGCGGCGCTCCGGTGGACGCACCCGTTGGATCGTGGCACGCTTGACCCAAGGGGGACGCAGCTTGGCGAAGCCGGTGATCTTGTGCGTCGACGACGACCCGGAGGTGCTGAGCGCGGTCGAGCGCGATCTGCGGCAGCGCTATCGCGGCGAATACCGCATCGTCGGCGCCGGCTCACCGTCCGAGGCGCTCGAGGCAGCGCGCCAGCTCAAGCAGCGCGGCACGCCGATCGCTCTCTTCCTGGTCGATCAACGGATGCCCGATATGACCGGCACCGAGCTGTTGCGCGAGGTCCGGAAGCTCCACCCCGAGGCGCGCAAAGTGCTGCTCACCGCCTACGCCGACACCGCGGCGGCGATCGCCTCGATCAACGAGGTGGCGCTCGACCACTATCTGATGAAGCCGTGGGACCCCCCCCAGGAGCGGCTCTATCCGGTGCTCGACGACCTCCTCGCCGAATGGACGGCAAGGGTCCGGTTGCCGTTCGAGGGGATCCGCGTCATCGGCTCGCGTTGGTCCCCGCAGAGCTATGCCGTCAAGGAGTTTCTTTCCCGCAACCAGGTTCCGTACCAGTGGATCGAGATCGAGCGCGACGAGTCGATGGCGGCTCTGGCCGCGGACCTGTCCCGCGAGTCCGGCAAGTTGCCGGTGGTGCTCCTCGAGGACGGCAGCCATCTCGTCGCCCCGGAACCGCAGGAGCTCGCCGCCAGGATCGGGCTCGAGACCCAGGCGAAGCTGCCGTTCTACGACCTGGTGGTGGTCGGCTGCGGGCCGGCCGGCCTGGCCAACGCGGTCTACGGCGCCTCCGAGGGTCTGCGCACGCTGGTCGTCGAGCAGAGCGCGCCCGGCGGCCAGGCCGGCACCAGCTCGCTGATCGAGAACTACCTCGGCTTTCCCGCCGGGCTGACAGGCGCCGACCTCACCCACCGCGCGGTCGCCCAGGCGCGCCGCTTCGGCGCCGAGATCCTCACCGCCCAGGAGGTGGTCGGGTTGCGCCGCGAGGACCCCTACCGGATCGTGCAGCTCGCCGACGGCAGCGAGGTCGCCTGCTACGCGGTGGTGATCGCCACCGGCATGGCGGTGCGCAAGCTCGACGTCCCCGGCATCGAGGCGCTGCACGGCATCGGCGTCTACTACGGCGCGGCGATGAGCGAAGGCGTGACCTATCGCGGACAGGACGTCTGCATCGTCGGCGGCGCCAACTCCGCGGATGTCGGTTCGCGTCGATCGCGGCGCCGGCCCCCGGCAGGTCATCGAATGGGGCGCCGGCGGCGTCAGCGGCATGCTGCCGTACTCGCGCATGAAGGGGCCGCCCGGCGACAACTACATCGACGAGACGACGGAGCTTCTCGCGATTCACGAACGCTGCTTTCCGAAGATGATCCATCACTGTCCGTCGTTCACCGCCCGGACGATGCATCTGATGCTCGACCGCGCACGCGATTTCAACACCAGCGATCTGCACGACGAGAAGATGATCTCGCTCGGCAAGCTGGCGGCGGGACTGGCGCACGAGCTCAACAACCCCGCCTCCGCGACGCTGCGCAGCGCCAAGTTGCTTCGCGAGGGCCTGCCCGCGAGCGAAGCCGCAGCGCGAGCGCTCGGCGCCGCCGGCTTGACGGACCCGCAGATGGAAGCGATCGAGCAGCTGTGCGCCGCCTGTCTGGCAGGATCCGGCGATGCGCTGCTCTCGCCGCTCGAGCAGGCGGACCGCGAGGATGAGATCGCCGACTGGCTGACCGCGCACCACTGCGATCCAGACCACGCCGCGGCGCTGGCCGAGACGGCGGTCACCGTGGGTGTGCTCGACGCTCTCGCGGCTGCGCTCACGGGGCCCGTGCTCGAGGTCGCGATCGCCGGGCTCGCGGCGCGCTGCGCGACCGACTCGCTCGCCGTCGACATCGAGCGCGCCGCCGCGCGAATCTACGAGCTGGTGGCCGCCATCAAGCGCTTCACCCAGATGGACAACCTGGCGGCGCCGGAGTCGGTGAACGTGGAGTCGGGGTTGCGGGACACGCTCCGGATCATCCGGTCGAAAGCCAAGGGAAAGGACGCCGCCGTGGCGCTCGAGATCGAGCCGGAGCTGCCGGCCGTCGAAGCGACGGCGGGTGAGCTCAACCAGGTCTGGCTCAACCTGCTCGACAACGCGCTCGACGCGATTCCGCGGGCCGGAAAGATCGAGATCCAGGCGCGCCGGCGGGGAGATCGCGTGGAGGTCGCGGTGATCGACGACGGGCCGGGCATCCCGCGCGAGATCTTGTCCAGGATCTTCGATCCGTTCTTCACCACCAAGCCGCCGGGCGAGGGAACCGGTCTGGGCCTCGATATCTCGCGCCGGCTGGTGCGCCGCTACGACGGGGAGATCGTCGTCGACTCGCGCCCAGGCCGCACCGAGATCGTCGTTCGGCTACCGGTCGCTCCGGCGACCTCGACGGCACATACGGAATCGGCCCGCTCCGGCGACGACCGCGCAACGTAAAGATCCGCCGGGGAGGCCGTCGACCTCGCCCACGCCGCCTTCGCCCAGCTCGGCGGTGATCAGGTGGGCGCCGGGGTGCGCGCCGAGCATCCTCGGACGTTCACCGGCTCAGCAGTCGTCGCCAGCCGTCGATCATCTTGAGCGGTCGCGACTGCGCTTCGCCGTAGTGGTTGAGGACCAGGCTCTGGCCGTCGGGGGCGAGGTCGAAGCTCGCCTGGTCGGAGACCAGCGTCGTGCCGAACATCGCCTGCGGCGTGCCGAAGCGCAGGCCGCCGGAGCCGTCCGGGCTCACTTCGACCCGGCTCAGGTTGAGGCTCGGTTCGAGGTAGACGATCGAGCGGCCATCCCGCGTCCAGATGGGGAAGCGTCCGCCGTCGACCGAGACCTGCCACTTGGTGCCGGCGCTCGTATCCCCTGCACGGCCGGAGGAGACGACGTAGACCTGGAGGACGCCCGATTCGTTGCTCGCGTAGGCGACCCACTTCCCGTCCGGCGACAGGCGCCCGTCGACCTCGACGGCAGGCGTCGTGACCAGCGGCACCAGCCGCTTCGAGCCGTCGAGCGCCAACCACTGGATGTCGCCGTTGTCGACGAAGGGGTACGTTCCGGTCTCGACGAGCAGCCACTTGCCGTCGGGCGCCATGTCGAGCGGATACGCGTCGAGTGGAGCCGGAGCGGCGAAGATCTCCTCCTCCGCTCCCGTGCCATTCGCCGCTTTGCGGACGATCGTCGATCCGATGCCGGCCGATCCCGCCGTCGTGGCGACTGCGTAGTAGATCCAGCGGCCGTCGGACGACCAGACGGGAGCGTTCTCGTCGAACACCTCGAACGAAAAGCGGCTCTGGGTCTTGCGCTCCAGGTCGATCAACCAGATGTCCTCCGGCAGCCCGCGGGTGACCGCCAACCGATGGCCGTCGGGCGACAGACGAAGGTCGAAAAAGATGCCGTCGCCCGCGATCTCCTCGAGCGGCCTGCCACTGAGGTCGACCCGCGAGAGATGTGTCCCCTGCACCTGACCGGCGGGCGAATAGATCAGCCGATCGCCGGTCGCCGCGAACGGGCTGCGCCAGGTCGACTGGTCGTAGAGCACGTTCGGCACCAGCGTCCGCGGCTCGCCGCCGAGCTTGCCCGCGCTGTCGATCGGTCGCGCCAACAAGGAGCTCTGCCGGATGTAGAGCAGCTCGCCGCCCGCGGCGACGCCGTTGGCGAGGGAGGGCACGAGGGCGTGGTCGCCCGTGCCGTCGAGGCGGACCCAGCGCAGCTCCGACTCCCCCGCCTTCTCCGACACATGATTCGTCGCCAGGTAGACGACGGCGCGCCCGTCGGGGGTCAGGGCCGGCCAACGGTGGGTCGAGTGGCGGGCGGTGTCGACCGTCGTCAGCGGCTGCGGCTTGCCACCGGTCGCCGGCACCCGGAAGAGCCCCGTCCGGAAATCGGGAGCGAAGACGATCGTGCCGTCGGGCGCCCACGCGCCGCCGCGCCCGTTCGGTGCGTCGCAGATGACGTAAGGCGACCCCCCAGCGATCGGCACCACCATCAGCTTGGCGTCGACGAAGTAGCCTAGCGACTTGCCGTCCGGAGAGAAGAAGGGAGCCGTCGCACCCTCGGTGGCGTCGAGGCGCTTCGCCTCGCCGGTCGCGAGCGAGCGCACCCAGAGCCGCGTCTTCGAATCGCGTCCCACCGCGCCGAACGCGATCTTGCTGCCGTCGCGCGACAGCACCACCGGCGCGCCGAAGTCCCCCTGCGACTGGAAGCGCTCCCCCTCTGGAGCGCCGAGGTCGGCGAACAGCGCCGCCGCGGACGGCTGCCGGGAGCCGGCGATTCCGACGACGGAGGCCATGGCGACGGCGAGCGCCGCCACCGCCCACGGCAGGGCCCGGCGCCAGGCCGGGATTCTGGCGGCCGGCGCCGCTGGCGGCGCGGCAGCCGCAGGCTCCGACCCGCCCGCGAGAACCTCGTCGATCACGATGCGAGCGTCGGCGATGTCGTGCAGGCGGTTCTTCGGATTGCGCTCGAGACAGCGACGCAGCAGGCGCCGGATCGCCGGCGGCGTCGATGCCGGCAGCGCGTCGAGGTCGATGTCGGCGCGCAGAACTCCGGCGAGGGTGTCGCTCACCGTGTCGGCCGCGAACATCGAGCGGCCGGTCAGCATCTCCCAGAGCACCACGCCGAACGCCCAGATGTCGGCCCGCTTGTCCGCGGCGCCGCCGCGCGCCTGCTCGGGCGCCATGTAGGCCGCCGTCCCCAGGATCATCCCCTGCACCGTCGCGCCGAGCGTCAACGTGGGTGACGCCGCGAGGCGGGACGCCGAGGGCGATCCCGAAGCTGTCCCCGCAGGATCCATCGCCTTCGCCAGCCCGAAGTCGAGGACTTTGACTTTCCCTTCGATGGAAGCCTTTATGTTTTGAGGTTTCAGATCCCGATGGATGATTCCCTTATCGTGGGCTTCCTCCAGAGCCTCGGCGATCTGGCGGGCGACAGACAAAGATTCACTCAAGGGTAGAGACCCTTGCTCCAGGCGTTCTGCCAAGGTCGGGCCGTCGACGAGCTCCATCACGAGGGCGCGGGTTTCGCCCTGGACGGCGAGGCCGTGGATATGCGCGATGTTGGGGTGGTTCAGCTGGGCGAGGAGCTTCGCCTCGCGCTCGAAGCGCCCGAGTCGCTCCGGATCGTCGGTGAAGCCCGGCGGCAGCACCTTGAGCGCCACCTCGCGCTCGAGCTGGGTGTCGGTCGCCCGCCAGACCTCTCCCATCCCGCCCTCGCCCAACTTGGCGGTGACGCGGTAGTGAGCGATCGAACGACCCGTCAGGTCGCCAGACATCGAGCCCTCCCCCGGATGCACGACTTCTTGTCGCGGAACCGGGGCGAAGTGTAGCCGATTCCCGGCCGCCCGACGCTCGCTCGCGCGGGGCCGGACTCCAGCCCCTCGTCAGGGATGCGAAGCCGTCTCAGCGGTTCGAACGCCGCCGCTTGCGGATCAGCGCCGGCATTTCGCGTTCGACGTGGTACTGGTGGAATTCGTCGTGGCCCATCACCCGGCGGACGCCGGGCAGGAGGTTCGGGTCCGCCAGGAGGTCCTGCTGCAGCTTGGTGAAGCAGAGACCCGGGGCGTCCTGGAACTTGAGCTGGTGCGAGGCGAACGCCTCGTGCGAGATGAACATCAGGAAGAGCCTCACCTCGTCGCCTCCCCCGGCGACCTGTAGCGCGTATTCGCGTCCGTCGTCGGTGGCGCGGAAGCCGAGGTAGCGCACGGTGGGAGGGCGCGGCTTGCGGCCGCTCTTCTCGCCGCTTTTGCCGGCGCTCTTCGCGTCACTCTCGGGCGGCGCGGCAGTCGCCTCCTGGGGGGGAGCGGCGGACTGCGCTTCGTGCTCTTCGCGTGTCAAGTGGCGTCTCCGTCCAACCTCGAATCGTCGTTCTAGCGTTCATGGCCGCCTCCTCATCGTCGGGCCGCGTGGCCCGCTCGAGGGTCGACGAAAGGGTTGGCGGATCCGCTCCGGTCGTGGCTTGATTCGACGGCTCGCCACGCCTGTGATCGCCCGGGAGGACTCCGCCTGCACGGTCACTCTACTCCCATGCCTCTCGACCCCAGTGGAGCGGGAGGCGAAGCGCGCCCGGATTCAGTCCTTGCCGGAGTGCGTCGAGACCGAGCCGTCGGCGGCGTAGAGGGGCTCGAAGCCGAAGATCCAGGGCTTCGACGTGTCGACGTGCACTTGCACCGCCTTCATGTCGGGCCAGCCGTAGACCTGGAGACGCAGGACGTTCGGGTGGCTGACCCCCGGCTTGTCGAAGTCGAGCTTCGAGACGGGGCGGTCGATCGTGAACTCGTGGTAATGCCCCTGGACGACCAGCACCATGCCGTCGAGCGCGTCGGCGCCGTCGAGGATCGCCTGGAGCACCGGCTCCGAGGGACCGTTGTCGTAACGGATCTTTTCGTCGAAGGGGTTGGTGTGGAAGGCGAAGACGACGGCGCGGTCGCCGTTCTCGTGCGCGGCGGCGAAGGCCCGCTTCACCCAGGCGATGTTGGCCTGTTCGCGGCGCACGAACTCCTTCCAGGAGGATTCCACCCGCAGCTCCTGGTTGTTGTGGGTGCCGGCCAGGTTGAGGGTCGCGAAGGTCACCCCGCCGTGCCGCCAGCGAACGTTCTCCGCGAACTCCGCGTAATCGGGATCGGCGTCGGCTTCGCGGACCACCGGCATAGTCACCTTGCCCAGGCTCTGCGGCTTCGCCCAGAAGACTGTTCGCATCATCTTCAGGATCTCGACCGGATCGGCGCTTCCCCGGTTCGCCTTCCAGCAGTCGGCCCACTCGTTGTTGCCGGGCGTGTAGACGACCGGTTGGGCGAAGGTGTCGAAGAAGGCGCGCTGCTTCTCCTGGAACGCCCGCCCGCAATCGCCGTAGCCCTTGGTGTCGCCGATGTGGATCGAGAAGGCTGGGTGCGCCTCGTTGATCGTCGCGATCAGCTTCTCGTAGAGCGGCTCGTCGTAGGGCGGCGCGTAGGTCGTGTCGCCGAGGGCGACGAAAGTGAAGGGCTCGGCTGCGAGTGCGCCCGAGGCGACGAGCAGCGACAGCGAGAGCGAGAGGGTGAGACGCCGATTCACCAGCATTCAGAAATCCTCCTGACCTGCGAATGTGCTACGTCGTCTGCGGGCTCACTCCCCGCCACGCTCTTCCCACACCTGGGCGAGATGGACGACGACCTCCACCGCCTTCTCCATGTCCTCGGCCGAGGTCCATTCGAGCCGCGAGTGGAAGCTGTGCTCGCCGGCGAAGAGGTTCGGGGTGGGCAGACCCATGAACGAGAGTTTCGAGCCGTCGGTGCCGCCCCGGATCGGGCGTTCAGCTGGCTCCAGCCCGGCGCGCCGGATCGCCTCGCGGGCGTTCTCGATCACGTCGGGGTGGAGATCGAGCACCTCGCGCATGTTGCGGTAGCTCTCCTCCACCGTCGTGTCGACGGAGGCTCCCGGCCAATCCGCGACGGTCGCCTGGGCGAGCTCGGCGAGCAGGGTCTCCTTCTCCGTCAACCCGGCGGCCGAAAAGTCGCGGATCAGCAGGCGGACCGAGGTGCGCTCCACGCCCGCGTCGACGACGTACGGATGCACGTATCCCTCGTAGCCGTCGGTCGACTCCGGCGAGAGGGCGCCTTTCGGCAACCGCCCGATGAAGTCGGCGGCCACCTTGATCGCGTTCACCATCCGCCCCTTCGCGTAGCCGGGATGCAGATTGAATCCCTGGAAGGTGACCGTCATGGCATCGGCCGAGAACGTCTCGCTCTCGATCTCTCCGCGCGAGCCGCCGTCGAGGGTGTACGCGCACGCGGCGCCGAACTTGGCGACGTCGAAGTGCAGGGTGCCGCGACCCACCTCCTCGTCGGGGGTGAAGCCGATCCGGATCGGTCCGTGCGGGATATCGGGATGCTTCACCAGATGCTCCGCCGCCGCGACGATCGCCGCCACGCCCGATTTGTCGTCGGCGCCCAGGAGCGTCGTCCCCGAAGCGGTCACCACGTCGTTGCCGATCTGCTCGCCGAGCGCCGGATCGTCGGCGACCCGCAGCACCGCCACCGGGTCGTCTGGCAGCACCAGATCCTGACCCTGATAGTTCTCGTGCACGATCGGCTTGACGCCGCCACCCGGCATCTCGGGCGACGTGTCGACATGGGCGATGAACCCGATCATCGGCACGCCCGCTTTCTGGCTCGTCGCAGGGATCGTCGCCATGACGTAGCCCCACTCGTCGATCGCCGCGTCGGCGAGGCCGATCGCCTGCAGCTCATCGACCAGGAGACCCAGCAGGTCGAGCTGCTTGGCGGTGGAGGGATAGCTCTCCGAAGCTTCGTCGGACTGGGTATCGATCTGCACGTAACGCAGAAAGCGCTCGAGGACGTTCTTCCGGATCTCGCTCATCGTTCTTCCTCTCGGCACGAGCCTATCGGAGCGCGAGGAAGGAGCGGCTCCCCCGGAGAAATCGCGGACGATTCTCCTCGCAGGCAGCTCTCGAACGGGAGTCGTCGCTGCGGCGTCTCGTGCTCTCGATTCAGAAGCCACTCAGTCTACTTCGTGGCCGCTGGAGAGAGCCCGAGCCCCTTTCGGGCTCAGGCGCTAGACTGCCCGCAGGTTCCTCGGATGACGCTGGTTCCGGCCGGTTGAAAGGGGCCACGACCCAATGAAGCGGAGAAGATACGCAGGCCCATCGGGAGTGCGCGACGCTCGGTCGCGCGCTTTCTGAGGACGCGATGCACGGAGGCTCGGCGTTGAGGATGATCGCGGCTCGCGGTGCTTCGGCATGAGCGCGCGATCGAGCGGTCCCCAAAAGCCCCGGAAGGCGGATTCAGAGAAGGTCCGCGCTTCGAAGAGCACATCGCCGCCCACGGCTTCCCCAGTACCGGCACCGCCGAGCCCGCTCCCCCCAGAGCTTTTCGACGCCATCTCCGACGCGGTCTGGCTGATCGACGTCGAGGAGGGGGACGAGTTCCGGTGTGTCGCGGTCAACGAATCCTTCGTCCGTATCACTGGCCTCGATCGCGAGAAGGTCGAGGGGCGAAGCATGGGAGAGTGGTTCCCTCCCGCGAATCTCGAGTGGGTGCGGGGGATCTATCGCGAGGCCGTCCGAACCGGGAGCTCACAGCAGTACAAGGAGGTCTCCGACCTGCCGGCAGGCAGAAGGGTGGGTGCGATCCGGGTGATCCCGCTCCTGGGACCGAGCGGGGCCTGCGAACGACTCTTCTGCCTCGCCCACGACCTGACGGCGAATCTCACCGCCGAGCGCCAGCTGACCGCGATCACTCGCGTCATGTCGCTGATCGCCGCGGGCGCCGCGCTCCCCGAGGTCCTGACCGCGATCGTCCACCAGATGGAGGAGGGCGATCCGGCTTGTTTGTGCAGCGTCCTGTTGCTCGACGACGCCGGTGATCATCTCCTCACCGGCGCCGCTCCGAGCCTTCCGGAGTTCTACAGCCAAGCCATCCACGGCATCGCGATCGGTCCCACGACCGGATCGTGCGGCGCGGCGGCGTTCCTCGGCGAACGGGTGGTGGCGGAAGAAATCCGGACCCATCCCTTCTGGGCCGACCATCGAGATCTCGCGCAGAGGGCCGGGCTCGATTCCTGTTGGTCGGAGCCGATCTCGAGCGGCGCCGGCAAGGTTCTCGGCGCCTTCGCCATCTACCACCGGAGCCCACATGCGCCGAGCGCCGAGGACCTCGAGCGGATGGCGATCGCGGGGCGCCTGGCCGCGATCGCCATCGAGCGCGATCGCACCGCGGAGGCACAGCGGCTCTCGGAAGAGAACTACCGGAGCATCTTCGAGAGCTCTCCGCTCGGCATCTACAAGTCGAGCCGGGACGGGAGAATCCTGGCGGCCAATCCCGCCTTCGCCGCGCTGCTCGGCTACGAATCCGTCGACGAAGTGCTGCGCCTGAGAATGGACCGGGACATCTACTTCGACGATGAGGAACACGATGCCCTGATCGCGACCTACGAGTCGGCTGGCTCGGTCCGGGATCTCGACATCCTCTGGAAGAAACTGGATGGGACACCGATCGAGGTCCGCCTCAACAGCCGTGCCATCAAGGACGAAGCCGGCAGAGTCGTCGCCTTCGAGGGCTTTGTCGTCGACGTCTCGATCCAGAAACGGAATGAGCGGGCGCTGCGCGAGAGCGAGGATCGCTTCCGAGATCTCGTCGACCACAGCCGCGATCTGATTTGCACGCATGATCTCGACGGGCGCCTGCTCTCGGTCAATCCCTGGGTCTGTGAAGTGATGGGCTACAGCCGGGAAGAGATGCTGCAGAAGACGATTGCCGACCTCCTGGATCCCGAGTTCCGCGACCGCTTCCCCGACTACCTCGCCGAGGTACGACGGAACGGCGTCGCACGGGGGCGGATGGTCGTCGCAACGGCCGCCGGGGAGCGGCGTATCTGGGAGTATCACAACACGCTGCGGACCGAAGGGGTACCGGCGCCGCTGGTGCGTGGCATGGGACGTGACGTCACCGAGCACCAGCAGGCGAGGATGCTGCAGAAGGCGATCTTCGAAATCGCCGAGAGCGGCCACACTTCCGGCTCTCTGCACGCCCTCTTCGGTTCCATCCACGGCATCATCGGGAAGCTGCTGCCCGCCAGGAATTTCTTCGTGGCGCTCTACGACGAGGCCGCCGACGAGATGAGCTTCCCCTACTTCGTCGACGAGTTCGACTCGGCGCCATCTCCAGGAGAGGCAGCCGGATTGACCGGCAGCGTCCTGCACTCGGGTGAGCCCCTGCTCCTCACCACCGAGGCAGCGGCGGGAGATGGGGACACGACGATCATTGGCACCCCTTCCGTCGACTGGCTGGGTGTGCCGCTGCGCTCGAAAGAGCGGGTCATCGGTGCGCTGGTGGTGCAGTCCTATTCCGGCGATCTCCGCTACACGGAGCGCCACAAGGAGCTGCTCCAGACCGTGTCGAGCCAGGTCGGCGCCACCGTCGCCCGCAAGCAGGCCGAGGCGGCACTGCGCGAGAGCGAGGCGCGTTACCAGTTGGTGGTCGAGAACATTTCGGACGCGATCTACATGGAGGACCTCCAGGGCCGGGTGACCTTCGCGAACGACCGATTCCTGAGTCTCATTGGCCTCGAGCGCTCGGAGTTGGAGGGCTTTCGAGCCGAGGACCATGTCACTCCCGAGTGCGTCGAGATGCTGCGCGAGCGCCGTGAACGTCGGAGACGAGGTGAAGACCTGCCGGAGGCGTTGGAGCTCGAGGGCATTCACCGCGACGGCCGGCGGATTCCGCTCCGAGTACGAGTATCAACGGTCGAGAAGAATGGCGTGGTGGTCGGCACCCAGTCCGCGATCCGCGACATCAGTGAAAGCAGATCCGCGGAGCGGGAGCGGGAGCGCCTCGAGGAGGAGCTTCGGCAGCTCCTCAAGATGGAGGCGGTCGGGAATCTGGCGGGCGGCGTCGCGCACGATTTCAACAACATGCTGGCGGTCATTCTGGGCAACACCGAGATCGCACTCTCCGAAGTCGACAGCGATCATCCGCTGCACGACCATCTGCAGCAGATCCGGCAGGCGACCGAGCGTTCGATCACCTTGACCCGCCAGTTGCTGGCCTTCGCGCGCAAGCAGAACATCCAGCCCCGCGAGATCGACCTCAACCGGGCGGTCGCGAGTCTCCTGACGATGCTGGAGCGGCTGATCGGCGAGAACATCGAGTTGGTGTGGCGTCCGGCAGCGGCTCTGGCCGGTGGTCATGGACCCTGCGCAGATCGACCAGATCGTCACCAATCTCTCGGTCAACGCCCGCGACGCCATCGAGGGCAGCGGCACGCTGACCATCTCGACGCGCAACCTGGCCGAGGTCGATGCCATGCGGCAGCTCGGCGGCGACGTCGAGCCGGGCGATTATGTTCTGCTACTGGTGAGAGATAGCGGCGCCGGCATGGACGCAGGGACTCTCGAGCACATCTTCGAGCCCTTCTTCACGACCAAGGAGGTCGGCAAGGGCACCGGTATGGGCCTGGCGACCGTCTACGGCATCGTGCACCAGAACCGGGGCGCCATCCGCGTCGAGACCGTGCCGGGAGAGGGGACGACCTTCCGCATCGCCCTCCCCCGCGCCCAGCTCCAGCCCTCTGCAAAGAGTCCGCCCGCGAGGCCTCAGGCCGCGCGTGGTGAGGAGACACTGCTGCTGGTCGAGGACGAGGCGGCGGTGCTCCAACTCAGCCGCAGGATCCTCGAGCGCGCGGGCTTCACGGTGCTGACCGCGCGGACTCCCCGCGAGGCGATCGAGATTTCCGCACGGTTCGAAGAGCGGGTCGACCTGCTGGTGACCGACGTCATGCTGCCCGAGATGAGCGGCAAGGAGCTGCGGGAGAGAATCCAGCGCACCCGCCCCGGGATCCCCTGCCTCTTCACCTCCGGCTACACGGCCGACATCATCGCGACCCGTGGCGTGCTCGAGGAGAACCTCCACTTCATCGGCAAGCCGTTCTCGGTCGACGCTTTCATCGCCAAGGTGCGCGAAGTTCTGGACAGCCGACCGGAGCGCGAGAGCTGAGGGTGCGACTGTCATCGCTTCCCCGCTTCCGGGAGGCCTTCGATCAGCGAGAGATGGATCCGACCCTTCCGTATCGCGACGACGAGCCGCTTGCCATCGGGGAGATTCCGAACGACTCGACGAGGCACCCGGCGTTCGCGCTCTGGTAGAGGACCCGCCGCTCGGTTGAAGTGTCGCGGCCACACCAGCGCCGATCGGTGTCGCCTCGAACGCCCGGTCGCTCTCTACAGGTACTTCTCCCGGAGAATACGCAGGTGGTGCGCGAGGTGGCCCGCCACGATGTAAGCGCTGCCGCGCACCGAGAGAGGATGGCCGCTCGCGATGCCATGGCGTCGCCAGGCCTCGGGAGGGAGACCTTCGAAGAGGGAGCAGGTCGCGGCGCGGATGGCCCGGAGCTCCGCGAGGTGGTCGGCGAGCGGACGGTCGTCGGCGTCGGACTCGGCCATCGCCCGTTCCTGATCGAAGTCCGACAGCGGCCCGTCGAGGGCGCGTGCGAACCAGAGGGCGCGGAAGGCGAACAACCGCTCGATGTCGTTCACGTGAGCCATCACCTCGCGGATCGACCACTTGCCGGGAGCGTAGCGATGCCGGGATCGCTCCTCGGAGAGGTCGCCCAGCAGCCCGAGCGCCTCGGCCTCCTGCTCGCGCAGGATCGTCCGGATGTCGCCGTCGCCGATCTGGTCCACGTAGGTGAAGTAGTAGTCGATGATCTCGCCGCGCTCCGGCTTTCCGACTCGTGCCATCGCATCCCTCGCAGGTCGTAGCTTGCTCATGGCTTGTCTCCAGCCCCCTGTATCGCGGGTGAGCCGGCCCCCCGGAGATTCGTCGCCGCACTGCGCGCCGTCGCCGGGAACTTCATCGCATCGAGCAGCGTCTCGTAGCGCGGCTCGCCGCGGAGCGGCGCGAAAATCTCGTAGGGACCAAGCCGAGCTCCCGATCAAGCGCCGCCTATCTTCTCCGATTCCCCGTCGAGCAAGGGGTTCGAGCCGGTCGAGCGTCTTCGCCAGCGGTAAAGGGACCTGGTGGATCGGTGCCTCTTGACAATTATGACCAGTTACCCATTAAATGGGTCTTGGGTCATATCGAGACCACGATGCCACGTATCCCCAGAGAAATGCAGAAGCTCGTCCGGCAGCGACTGGTCGAGGCCGGAGCGCGCCACTTTGCCCGCAGTGGGCTGGATGGAGCGCGGATCGACGACATCTCCCAGGATGCGGGGTTCGCCAAAGGGACCGTTTACAACTACTTCACCAGCAAGCAGGCGCTCTTCGGCGCGGTGGTGGAAGAGGGCGCCCGCCGCGCCGTGGAGCGCTTCGCCGCGGCCGACCCCGGCGGCTCGTCGCGGGAGCGGCTGCGCGCCCTGGCCGAGGCCGACGTCTCGGTGCTGCGCGAGCAGGAAGACTTCATCAAGGTGTTGGTGCGAGAGGCGATGAGCTTTCGCCCCGACACCTACCCCCTGATCGAAGCGCACCTGGCGCCGTATGTGATGGCCGTGGCGAGCGTGCTCGCCGACGGGGTCCGCGACGGCAGCGTGCGCGGGGATCGCCCGGTCGAACAACTGGCGCTGCTCTTCGTCGGCACGCTCTCGCTGCTCTACGTGCAGCACTGGGGCTCGGCGCACGCCTGGCCAACCCTGGACGCGATCCCCGAGCTGGCGGTCACGTCGTTTCTCGAAGGCGCCGCCCGCCGGGCCCATGGAGAGACCGAATGAGCAGCTATGCCTACATGAAAGTGCTCGAGTCGACGCCGCGCCGTTACGATCGCGGCATCCGCCTCCTCTCGCGCGGCGCCATCGACGCCGTGTACGAGCGCTTGGCCGAACGGGTGGCGGCGCCGCAGCGCCGCGTCCTCGACGTCGGCTGCGGCACCGGCAACGTCAGCCTGGCGTGCGCCGCCCGCGGCGCCCAGGTGGTGGGCATCGACATCAACGCCGGCATGCTGGAGGTGGCGCGCGCCAAGGCCGCGGCCGCCGGTGGCGATATCGAGCTGCATCGAGCTGGGCGCCCTCGAGATCGAGGATCGCTTCGCGGCCGATAGCTTCGACGGCGCGGTCAGCTGCCTGGTCTTCAGCGAGCTCACCGGCGACGAGCAGGACTATGTGCTGGCGACCCTGCGCTCCCGGGTGCGTCCCGGGGGCACTATCGCCATCGCCGACGAGGTCGCGCCCGAGGGCACCGCCGCACGGGCCTGGTGGCGGGTGCGGCGCGCGCCCCTGGTGGCCGCGACCTGGTTGCTCACCCAGACCTCCACCCGCCCGGTCTCGGGGTTGGAAAAGCGGATGCGCGATGCTGGCCTGCAAGATGTCCATGCCGAGCGCATGGCCGGTGATTTCACCCTGGTGTGCGGCACCGTGCCTCAGGGGCGGACATGAGGTTCAGCATCCGCGACAGCCTCCTGCGGCTGCTCCCCCACGCCACACCGCCGGGGCTGCGCGCCATCGGCGCGCCGGGACCCGACGCGCCGGTGCTGGTCACCGGCAATTACACCCTCACGGTGCGCCGGCTGGTGAGCGCGCTGCGGGGCCGCGACGTCTGGCTGCTGGTGGCCAACAGCCGCGGCATCAATGTCTGGTGCGCCGCCGGCGGCGGTCACTTCACGGCTCACGACGTCATCGCGGCGGTACGCGCCGCGCGGCTCGGCGAGCGCATCGATCACCGCCTCCTGATCCTGCCCCAGCTCGCCGCCACCGGCATCGAGCCGCACCAGATCCTGGAGGTCACCGGCTTCGCGAGCCGCTGGGGACCGGCGCGGCTCGAACACCTTCCCGAGTTTCTCGACCGCGGCTGCAAGGTGAAGAAGTCGCACCGGGTGATGCGCTTCCCGGCCTGGGAGCGGGCCGAGATGGCGACCATGTGGGCCATCCCCATCGCCGCGCTGGCCGCGCTGGTGCTGGCGTTCGTCGCCGGCGGCCGGGTCGCCGCGGTGGCGGCTGCCGCGATCGTGGCCGCGCTCTACGGAGTGTTTCTGGCCCTGCCGCGGGTGCCCATCGTCGGGACCGCCAAGTGGCTCACCTTCGGTGGCGCCGCCGGACTGGCGACGCTGGCCGGAACCGGAGCGCTGGTACTCACCGGGGGCGCACCCGCCAACGCCGTCGCCGCCCTCGCCGTCACCCTGCTCGCGACCGTCGCCATCCTCTCGCTCGACATCGCCGGCACCACGCCGTACCACCCCGGCACCATCAACTCGATCGGCAATCGCTTTCACCTCGAGCTGGTCGAAGAGCGCTGCACCGGCGCCGCCGAGTGCGTCCAGGTCTGCCCCCGCAACGTGCTGCAGATGGACGGCCACCGCCACAAGGTCGTCGTCGCGCGATCCGACGACTGCATCCTGTGCGGCGCCTGCATCGTCCAGTGTCCCGACGACGCCCTGCGTTTCCACTTCGAGGACGGCCGCATCGTCGAGCCCAGCGTGGTCCGCACCACCCGCCTCAACATGCTGGGGCGCCGCACCGTCGCCATCACCGGCAAGTGAGCCTCAGCCCCGGATGGGTCGCGATGAAGTTCGGGCGGTGATCGCTGCAGCCGTTCGCCTGCCTGCCGCGATCCGCCGAAAGGGGTGGAATCACCGAGCCGCTTGAGCGCTCATTGCCGAGAGGCTGCTGCGCTGCCCTGGTGGGGCGCCGCCTCGCTCCGTCCGACGCCGCCACGGCCGCCGCGTCCGCTACTGCGGCATCGTCACCTTGAACTCGATCTTCGCGAGCTGCTCGAGCGCCTTGCCGAGCTTACGCAGATACGGCAGCGAGCGCGGGTCAGCGTGTATCTTGTCGAAGAGGTTCTCCACGACGATCGCAGCGAGGCCGGGGTCGCCGTACTCGACCGCCTTGCCGAGCCATTCGAAGGCCTTGTCCGCCTCGCCGCGGAAGGCGCAGACGTAGGCGATGTTGAGTAGCGCGAGACGGTGGTGCCGATCATCGAGTCGAATCCTCCACCCGGGGCACCGGAGCGCCCGCCCACTCAGGGCTTGCGGTGACTGCGGGCCATTCTCGTCCGCCGGATCGCGGCGCCGTCGGCCGCGCTACCGCAAGCCCTTCGCCAGGAAGAGTTCGCCGAGGGCGCGGATGTAAGAGTAGACGATCGTCGAGCCGTCGGCCGTCATGAGGACGGGTCCGATCTTCGAGATGCCGGCCGGATCGGCGGGTTCGATCGTCGTGAACGGAGTCCGCCGGCCGGTGGCGAGGTCGACGCGGTCGATCGGCAACGGAACCGAGTCGGACCGGACGACGTAGAGCGACTTGCCGTCGGAGGAGAAAGCGATCGGCACGTCCCCGGGCGTGGCGCCCGGAACCGGCGTCGCGGCACCGCCGGCGACCGGCTGGAGGACCAACCGACCGTCGGTGAGGGCCAGTGCAACCTCCTCGTCGCCGGGAGAGATCACCAAGTTGAACGCCGTGATCCGCACCGGCTGGTCCGTCAGGAGTCGCGCCCGAGCGCCTCCCTCCAGACTGTAGACGTATAGCTTTGGCTCCTCGCCGGGACGGCTTCCAAAACCGATGATCGTCTTGCCATCGGAGAGGAACGAGCCGGTTTGGAATCGGATGCCGCCGCTGGGCACGGTTCGCGCCTCGCCGACGCCCGTCGGCACCAGGGTCGGCGAGGGTGTCTTGCCGAACGGGTCGCGGAGGACGAGCGCCCATTGCCCATCGGCGGACAGCGCCAGTCCGCGCCCCTCGCCGATCCGCACCGCAGGCGAGCCGTCGGTCGGTCGCAGATAGATCGCGTAGCCGGACTCGTACGACACCAGCTGCTCGTCGAGCAGCAGCGTCCTGCCGTCTCGGGAGAGATCATCCGGGTAGGACCAGTCGAACCAGCTCAGGTTGCGTTGCGTCGCAGATCCGGGCCGCAGCCCGATGCTCTCGCGTCTCGCCGACGAGTTCACGAAGAGCACCCGCCCGTCGGGCGCCGCGTCGACCACCAGCGGTGCATGGGGCAGCGAGGTTAGCCGGCGCGGGCGGCCGCGCAGGCCGACCGCCATCACGCTGCCGTCGACGAGCCCGTAGAGGAGGTACTTCCCGTCGGCGGACCAGGCGAGCCCCCACGGGAACACCGGAGCGCTGAGCTTCGTGACGTGACCCGCAAGGTCGCTCACCGAGACCACGCCGAAGTTGTCGCCTCGATTCGGATGCTCGATGAAGCCGATGCGGCGGCCGTCGGCGCTCATCCGGACGTCGCTGATCCAGCCGTCGGCCTTGTAGAGCACTTTGCCGACCGGGTATTCCAGCTGGCAGTTGTTCTTCGGGCAGCGCGCGATCGCCAGCTCCTTGCCCGCCGGGCCCCAGCTGGCGCTCATCACGCCGTCGAGCAGACGCCGCGGCGCACCTCCCTCCAGGGAAACCGTCGCCAGCGTGCCCGAGCCCTCGAGCCCCGGGCCCGCGTTCCAGTCGAGGCCGATCGCCAGCGTCCCATCGCGCGAGACGTCGAAGAGGGTAGCGCCGGTGAAGCCGAGCAGGCGGGCGTCCGGGCTGCCGATCCGGCCGACGTAGAGGTCGCTGGGGTTCCCTTCCCAGGTCGCCGAGTAGACGAAGCTCTGGCCGTCGGGAGTGAAACGCGCCGCCGAGATGGTCCCGCGCCGTCGCGTCAGTTGCTCGAGCGAGACTCCCGAGCTCGTGCCCGCCCCGCCGGCCCGCCCGATCGCCCAGCCGGCGACCAGCGCGAGCGCGACCGCCCCGACGGCGGCGCCCACGATCCAACCTCGACGGGAGTGCGGCCCCTCGCCGGTAAGCGGCGTGAGCGAACCGGTGGTCGAGGCGAAACCGGCCGCTTCGAGGTCGAACGCCAGGTCGCGCGCCGACTGGAAGCGCACCTCGCGCTTCTTCTCGAGGCAGTGGCGGACGATGCGGTCCAGCCCCTGCGGCAGCTCGCGGCCGGTCGTGGCGAGCTCGGGCGGCTCCTCCTTGAGGATCGCCGACATCGTCTCGACGGCCGACTCGCCGCGGAAGGCGCGCCGGCCGGTGAGCATCTCGTAGAGGACGGCGCCGAAGGCGAAGAGGTCGCTACGCGCGTCCACCTCCTCGCCACGCACCTGCTCGGGGGACATGTAGCCGACTGTCCCCAGCACCGTGCCGGCGCCGGTCCGGTCGTCGAGCTCCATCGTCTCGGCGTCGGCGGAGACCTGGCGCTTGGCGAGACCGAAGTCGAGGATCTTCACCCGCTCGTCGCGGGTGACGAAGAGGTTTTCCGGCTTCAGGTCGCGATGGACGACGCCGCGCTCGTGCGCCGCCGCGAGACCCTGGGCGATCTGCGTCGCGTACTCGACCGCCTTACGCGGCGAGAGCGGTCCCGAAGCGAGACGCTCGCGCAGCGTCTCGCCGTCGAGCAACTCCATGACCGCGTACGCGACCTCGCCCTCGGTCGAGAAGTCGTGCAGCGCCAGGATGTTCGGGTGGGAGAGTGCGGCGACCGCTTTCGCCTCGCGCTCGAAGCGCGAGCGCGCCGGCGCGTCCCTGGCCAGCTCCTCCGGCAGCACCTTGATTGCGACCGCCCGGTCGAGCCGGGTGTCCTTCGCCCGGTAGACCTCCCCCATGCCGCCGGCGCCGAGCGGCGACTCGATCTCGTAGGGGCCGAGGCGGGTTCCCGTCTTCAGCATGGCCAGCTAATCCTTGCATCTCTCACAGATTCATCTTCCGGAGCAGTGCTTCGAAGCGGGGGTGGCCGTGCAGCTCGCGGAAGAGGAAGGAGCCCTTGATGCCGTAGATGGCTCCCGAGCGACGCTCGAAGGCTTGCTCGAGCCAGTCGATCGCTGCGTCCTTCTCGCCGAGGCCGGTGTGGACGTAGGCGAAATGGTAGGGAGAGACGAACTGATCGCGCGCCAGCTCGCGGAGCTGGGCCAGGATCCTCCGCGCACCCGCCTCGTCTCCTACCATCGCGCGTGCCTCGCCGAGCTGCGCAAGAAAGAGCGTCGCGCCGGGGGAAAGCGCGATCGCGTGGTCGAGGGAAGCGAGTCCCGCGGGGCCCTCCCCGGAGAAGATCAGCGCCCAGCCGAGGTTCGCGTGGCAGCGAGCGCTCCCCGGCTCGCCCTCGATGGCCTTTCGCACCTCCACGAGAGCTTCCTCGAGGCGGCCGGCGCGCAGCAAGGCCGTGCCGATGTCCGACTGGATCAGGATCGGATCAAGCTCCTTCGCGAGACGGATCTCGCGCAGCGCTTCGTCGTAGCGCTCCGTCGAGGTCAGCATCCAGCAGTAGTGCTCGTGCGTCTCGGCGATGCCCGGTCCCAGCTCGATGGCCTTCAGGAACTCCTGTTCGGCTCCCTGCCAGTCGAAGTCGAAGGTGAATCGGATCAGCGCCGCGATCCCGTGCGCCTCGGGGAGCTCCGGGTCGAGCGCCAAGGCTCTCGTTACCGCCTCCTGCGCTAGGCGAACGGCCTCCTCCGGCGACTTGCCGACGATTCCCGAGATGCCGTGCTCGTCCTGGATCTGGGCGATGAGCGTGTAGGCGAGGGCAAAGTCTGGATCGATCTCGATCGCGCGGTCGAGCTCTGCCAGGGCTCGGCGGAAGCCTTCGGGAGTGAACCGGCTCATCCAGGCTCGGGCGTGCAGAAAATGCTCGTACGCCTGCACGTTCTCGGTTGGGCGGCGCTCGACACGCACCCGCTCGTCTCTCGTCAGCTCGGCCCGCAGCGCCTCGACGATCGAGAGAGCGACATCGGACTGGATCGCGAAGATGTCGGTCAGGTCGCGGTCGTAGGTCTCGGCCCAGAGGTGCTCGTCGGTCGCGCCGTCGACGAGCTGCGCGACGATCCGGACCCGGTTGCCGGCCCGGCGGACGCTTCCTTCGAGCAGGTTGGCGGCGCCGAGCCTCTCGCTGATCCCGCGCAAATTCCGGTCGGGGTTCTTGAACTGCATCACGGAGGTCCGCGAGATGACCTTGATCGACTTGATCTTGGCGAGGTGGGCGATGACGTCCTCGGTGATGCCGTCGGCGAAGAACTCGTTCTCCGGATCGGCGCTCATGTTGACGAACGGGAGCACCGCGACCGAGGGCAGTCGAGACACCCCCGACGGCGTGTTCGAGCCGCCCACCGCCGGAGTGGGACGCGGCGCCGGAGACCCGGGTTCGCGGACCGGCGCCAGCCCTTCGAGCAGGACGCGCGCTTCGCCGATGTCGCGCAGGCGTCGCCGCGGGTCGCGCTCCAGGCAGCGACGCAGCAGCTCGCGCACGCGGGGAGGCGTCGTGGGCGGCAGGCGATCGAGGTCGATCGGGTGGTGGAGCACCGCGCCGAGCGTCTCGACCACGCTCTCCGCGACGAACAACCGATCCCCGGTGAGCATCTCGTAGAGCACCACGCCGAACGCCCAGATGTCGGCGCGACGGTCGACCGCCGTCCCTCGCGCCTGCTCCGGCGCCATGTAGGAGGCCGTACCCAGGATCGTCCCCTCGCGGGTACCACCGAAAGTCACGGTCGGCGAATGCGCCAAGTCCTCCGGCGACGCGGACGTGACGACCGGATCCACCGCCTTCGCCAGCCCGAAGTCGAGGACCTTCACCCTTCCTTCTTTGGGGGCCTTTATGTTCTGAGGCTTGAGGTCTCTGTGGACAATGCCCTTCTCGTGTGCTTCCTCCAAGGCTTCGGCGATCTGCCGGGCGATGGAGAGACTTTCATTCACGGGGAAAGACCCGTGCTCCAGTCGCTCCGCCAGGGTCGGACCCTCGACGAGCTCCATGACGAGCGCACGGGTGTCACCGCTTACCTCGAGGCCAAAGACCTGGGCAATATTGGGGTGGTTGAGGCGCGCCAGCAGCTTCGCCTCGCGCTCGAAGCGCGCCGCGCGCTCCGGATCGTAGGTCAGCCCTTCGGGCAGCACCTTCAGCGCCACCTCTCTCCCGAGATGAAAGTCTTTCGCTTTCCAGACCTCGCCCATCCCGCCTTCGCCGAGCTTCGCGAGGACCTCGTAAGGGCCGAGGTGCTTCCCGACCGCGAGCGTCATCGGGGGCTCCGCACCGGGGGCAGGACGCCGGGGACGTCCTCGGCGACCAGGATCGACGCCGTCTCGCGGCCGGTCGAAAGGGTGAGCTGAGACCCGTCGGGCGACACGCCGAAGGACTCGGTGACGTACTCGGGCGAGAAGCCGGCGACCGGGCGCCGCGTCGAGGTCGTGTCGCGATCCGGGTCGAAGCGTTGTTCGTAGATTCCGGAGAGGCCCTGGTCGTTCTCGCCGACGAAGTAGATCGACCGGCCGTCGGGCGACCAACGGGCCCTCCCCCAGATCACCGCCGGCGCTCCCAGCGTGTAACGCACCTCGATCTGGAAGGGAACAACGTGTCCGGAGTCGACCTCCAGGACGTGCACCGTATTGCGAAGATTGACGCGATCCTGCTCGATCCAGAAGGCGTAGCGGCCGTTGGGGGAGACGCCGCTGAGCGCCGGGTCGGCCGTTCGTTCGAGGAGGGTCGTTCCGGTACCGTCCGGATGGACTTTCCAGACGCCGAGCTTCTGCGGGTTGCCGCTCCAGTAGACGATCCAGCGGCCGTCGGGAGTCGGCTCCGGATTCTGCGCCGAGACGCCGTCGGTCGAAACCTGGCGGGCACCGCTGCCGTCGGCGTTGGCAAGCCAGATTTCGAGGTGGCCGCTCTCCCGGTTGCTGGACCAGACGATCTGCCGGCCGTCCGGCATGTAGGCCGGATCCCAGTCCTGGGCGGGATCGTCGGTGATCTGCCGCAACACGCGGGTCCGCCGGTCGAGCGTCCAGAGGTCGAGGTTGCCGCCGCGATTCGACGAGAAGAAAATCTGTTCGCCGTCGGGAGAGTAGGTCGGCTGGCGGTCGATCGAGCTCCCGGCGGCGAGCAGCCGCGACGGCGACGGAGATCGGGACGAGGCGAGGTCGACCTCGCGCAGATTCTGGCTGCGCAGCCGCTGACTGAGCAAGAGGCGGCCCGGTGCGAGCACGTCGAGCTGCGAGATCTCGCTGACCGACGAGTTCAACCAGGAGAGACCGTCGCGCCAGAAGAGCGTCCGGCGCTCGCCGTTCGAGAGATCGCAGCGAATGACCCGGCTGCCCGATCCCGCGATGGCTCCCATGATGCCCGAGGACTGGACGTAGATGAGCGACCCGCCGGTACCTGACCAGGCGATGCCCCCCATCGCGCTCTCCGACTTTCCCGGAGGGACCTCTGATACACGACCGGTCACAACGTCCACCGTCTGCAACTTCCAGTCCGCGGACGAGTAGCTGCCCGAGGCGAAGGCGATCGTGCGGCCGTCGGGCGACCAGCGCGGCGAGTGCAGGAGCAGGTTCCCCAGATTGGTCAGGTCGGTCAGGATCTTCTCCTGTCCCGTCGCGAGGTCGAACGTGCCGATCTGGGCGACGGCTCGCCCTTTGTCGCCGCTGCGCACGAAGACGATGCGGCCGCCGTCGGGCGACCAGTCGGCCGCCGTCGCGTTCTCGACCAGCCGCCGGGGCTCGCCTCCGATGAGGCCGGTGCGATAAATCGCCTGCGAGGTGCCGAGGTCGCGCACGAAGAGCAGGCTCGACCCGTCGGGCGAGAAGCGCGCCAGACCGTCCGGTCCGGCAGTCAGGGGCGCCTCGCCGCCCCCGACGAGCTGCTTGATCCAGATGCGCGAGGTGCCGTCGCGGCGCGAGGTGAAGGCGACGAGCTTGCCGTCGGGCGACGCCGCCGGGTCGCGGTCCGAGCCGGAGTAGGTCAGCGCGTGGATCCGGATCGGCTCCGGGGCGCTCGGGGCGGCGCGATGGAGCCAGCCCGCGAGCGCGGCGCCGGCCAGCACCGCGATCACCGCGAGCTCGACGACGAGCGCCGCGCGGGAGCGCTCGCGTCGGCGCCGCTCCGGCGTGGCGGCGGCGCCGGCCGTCCCGGCCTCCGCGCCCTCCCCCGCGGCGAGGTCTTCGAGCTCGATGCGGGCATCGCCGATGTCGCGCAAGCGGCGCTTGGGGTCGCGCTCGAGGCAGCGTCCGACCAGTCGGCGGAGCCGCGTCGGCAGCGTCGGCGGCAGGCGGCCCAGGTCGATCGGCTTGCGGATCACCGCCGAGAGCGTGTCGACGACGCTCCCCTCGACGAACAGCTGCTCGCCGCTCAGCATCTCGTAGAGCACCACGCCGAACGCCCAGATGTCGGCCCGCTTGTCCACCGCCGTGCCACGCGCCTGCTCCGGCGCCATGTAGGCCGCCGTGCCGAGAATCATCCCTTCGCGCGTCGCGCCCAGGGTGATAGTCGGCGAGTGGGCGAGGTCCTGCGGCGAGACCTCGGTCGCTGCCCCAGGTTCGAGCGCCTTCGCCAACCCAAAATCGAGGACCTTGACCTTGCCGTCCGTGGAGACCTTGACGTTCTGCGGCTTCAGGTCCCGGTGGACGATCCCCTTCTCATGCGCCTCTTCCAGCGCTTCGGCGATCTGGCGCGCGATCGAAAGACTTTCGTCTAGGGGAAACGGCCCTCTCTCCAATCGCTCCGCCAGGGTCGGGCCTTCGACCAGCTCCATGACCAGGGCGCGCGTGTCACCCTCGATCTCGAGCCCGTAGATCTGGGCGATGTGCGGGTGGTTGAGGCTCGCGAGGAGCTTGGCTTCGCGCTCGAAGCGCACCGTGCGCTCGCGATCGGAGGTGAACCCCTCCGGCAGGACCTTGAGCGCCACCTCGCGCCCTAGATGAGAGTCTTTCGCTCTCCAGACCTCCCCCATCCCGCCCTCGCCCAACTTGGCGGTGATCTCGTAGGAGCCGAGCCGGGTGCCGGGAGCAAGGGTCACGGCTTCGCCTCTCCGGGTCTACTGAGGGTGGCGAGCCAGATATCGCCTTCCGTGGCCGTCTGGGGCCAGAGGATCCACCGATCGTCGCGTGTCACTGAGACGCTTGCTCCAATCCAATAACCTCCTACCGGCCTCAGGAGTCGCCGCTCGCGGCTCCGGGTATCGAGCAGCCAGATCCCTTGTCCGTCGCGCACGAGGAGCCGACGGCTGTCTGCGAGCCATGCCGTCCACGCGAACCCCATGTTGCCGCCGGGCCGGAGGACTTCCTCGTAGCGCGAATCCGAGAACGAGTAGAGAGCCACGTCCGGCATACTGCCGTCCGGGAGAACCTCGACGCCCGCGAGCCGGCGACCGTCGGGCGACCATGAAAAGGGCCAAAAACCCCCGTTTCCCGGCGGGGCCGGCATATGCCGCTCAGGCAGCGGTCGGGCCGACGAGCTCAGGCCCAGCACTCGCCAGCCACCCCCGACGGTGGATGTCGCCAACCGCTTGCCGTCCGGCGAGAAGACTGGAAAATTGTTCGCCACCCCGCCCTGGGTCAACTGTTCGAGATCGCTGCCATCGGGTCGGATCGACCAGAGCTCGTAGGTGCCGCTCCGGTCCGAGTAGAAGACGATCCGCGAGCCGTTGGGCGACCAGGTCGGGCCGCGATCCCGAAACTTGTCGTCCGTGAGGAGCAGGAAGCGCTCGTCGTCGAGCTTGGCGACCGCCACGTCTTCCTGGGCGCCCCGCAGGGTCATTGCGACCCACTTTCCGTCGGGCGAGACCTGGCAGTCCCGCATCGGCCGGTTGCTCTTGAGCAAGGACTCCGCGGAACCCGAGAGAGTCGCGCTGCCGGGATCGAATCTCTGCCGGAACAGGGTCGAGCTGTAGTCGAGCGTGGCGAAGACGAAACGGCTGCCGTCGCGCGCGAAGCTCAACTCGCCGCTCCAGGCGGACGGCACCGTGACGGGTTGCGGATCGCCGGTGACGCGACCGGACGTCGGGTCGACCGGAAGCCGCCAAAGGTTCATCGTTCCGCCTCGGTTGCTCGAGAAGTAGAGGAACCGTCCGTCGGGCGACCAGGCCGGGCTCCAGTCGAGCGCAGCGTCGTCGGTGACATCGACCGCTCCGCCCTGCGGGCTCGAGCCGTCGGCGGCGACCGTGAACAGGTCACGCTGGCCGCTCCCGCCCCGAGTCGTCCAGTAGGCGATCCGACGACCGTCCGGCGACCAAGCTGGCTGCTGCGGGTTCGTTCCCTTCGCGATCAGGCGTCGCGCCCCGGACACCGAGTCGACAGCCCAGAGATCGCCGGTGGTCGTCGACACGTCGGTCGGCGCGGGAGCGTGGACGGTCGAGACCGCGATCTCGTGCCCGTCGGGCGACCAACTCGGGTCGTAGCCGAAGTCGGTGAGCCGCTTGACGGATTCTCCGGTCGATCCCATGACGAAAATGCCGCCGCCGTCGCGCTCGGAGCGGAAGGCGATCCGCTCGCCGTCGGGCGAGAAGGCGGGCTGCCAGTCGTCGCTTGGGGAGACCGGACCCAAGGGAATCGGATTGCGCCCTCCGACGCGGAGCAGGAAGAGGTGGCGCGTCCCGTTCACCTCGCCGACGTATACGACGCTCTTGCCGTCCGGCGACAGGCTCGGCTGAGTCTCGACGCCGGAAGCGTCGGTGAGCTGTTCGAAGCTCTGCGGCAGGGGGGGCTCGTCGACACGCTTCGCTCTACGCGCCGTCGCCCTGCCCACGAAGAAGAGCACTACTGCCACGACGAGGGCACCGAGGGCGATTGGGATCCAACGCGCTTCGCTTCGTCCGCGAGGGACCGCGATCGCGGCGCTCCCCGAGCTCGTCCCGCTCACCAGGCTTTCGAGCGCGAAGGCGAGGTCGCCGGCAGCGCGAAAGCGCTCGTGAGGATTCTTCTCGAGACAGTGGCGAAGGATCCGCTCGAGCGCCGGAGAAATGCGCGCAGCCGGATCGCCGAGCCGCGGCGGCTCCTCCTTGAGAATCGCCGTCATCGTCTCGGCCGAGGTCTCGCGTGCGAAGGCGCGCTCGCCGGTCACCAGCTCGTAGAGCACCGCGCCGAGCGCGAATAGGTCGCTCCGCGCGTCGGCGGGATCGCCGCGCACCTGCTCGGGGGCCATGTAACCGACCGTGCCGAGCACCGTCCCCGGTTCGGTCGACGGACCGATCGTCGGCGCCGCGGCGACCACGCTCTGCGAATCGAACGGCTCCTGCTGCTTGGCGAGCCCGAAGTCGAGGATCTTCACCCGCCCATCGCGGGTCAGGAAGAGGTTGGCCGGCTTCAAGTCGCGGTGCACGATGCCGCGCTCGTGAGCCGCGGCGAGCCCGCGCGCCACCTGCGCGCCGACGTCGAGCGCCTTGCGCAGCGGCAGCGCGCCTTCGGCCTCCACCACTTCCCGTAACGTGCGGCCGTCGAGGAGCTCGGTGACCGAAAACGCGGTCTCCCCCTCCTTGCCGAAGTCGAAGATCGACAGGATGTTGGGATGGGACAGCGCCGCCACGGCCCGCGCCTCGGCTTCGAAACGCTCGAGCGCCTTCGGGTCGGCCGCGAAGAGTTCCGGCAGCACCTTGATCGCGACCTCGCGTCCGAGCTTCGGATCGCTCGCCCGGTAGACGTCTCCCATGCCCCCGGAGCCGAGGGGCGCGACGATGCGGTAGTGGGCGAGCGAGTCGCCGGGCTGAAGCGTCATGAATGTCGGGACCGGCTCCAGTCTAGCCGACCCGACTCCCGATTCGCGCCGGCCGGATTCGGTACGCTCTGGGCACGATGTCGAAGTCCAAGATCGGCCTGGGGGGAGCCGTCGCCATCGGAATCGGCGGCATGGTCGGGGGAGGCATCTTCGCGGTGCTCGGGCTGGCGGTGCGGCTGGCCCACGGCGGTACGCCGGCCGCGTTCGCGATCGCGGGCGTCGTGGCGCTGCTGACCGCCTATTCCTATGCGCGCCTTTCCGTCGCGCTGCCGAGCTCTGGCGGGACGGTGGTCTTTCTCGACCGCGCCTTCGGGGAGGGTCTGCTCACCGGCGCGCTCAACGTGCTGCTCTGGATCAGCTACATCGTCATGCTGTCGCTCTACGCCTACGCCTTCGGCAGCTATGGAGCGACCTTCTTTCCCGCCGGCGCCGAGAGTCTCGCCAAGCATGGGCTGATCACCGGCGGCGTCGTCGCGATCACGATCCTCAACCTGGCGAACGCCGACCTGATCGCGCGCGCCGAGGACTGGATCGTGGGCGTCAAGCTCGTCATCCTCGGGTTCTTCGTGGCGGTCGGCGCCCGGGGCGTCGAAGGCGCCCGGCTGGCGCTGCCGGCCTGGTCGCCACCCCTCGATCTGGTCGCCGGCGGGATGATCATCTTCGTCGCCTACGAGGGCTTCGAGCTGATCGCCAATGCGGCGCCCGACATCAAGGAGCCGCGCAAGACGCTTCCCCGGGCCTTCTTCCTCGCGGTCGGCATCGTCATCGCCCTCTACGTCGCGGTGGCCGCCGTCACGGTGGGGAATCTGCCGGTCGCCAAGATCGTGCACGCCCAGGACTACGCCCTGGCCGAGGCCGCGCGGCCGTTCCTCGGCGCGGCCGGTTTCGACCTCATCGCGGTGGCCGCCCTGCTCTCCACCGCCTCCGCGATCAACGCCACCCTCTACGGCGCGGCGCGGCTCAGCTACAACATCGCCCGGGACGGCGAGCTGCCCCAGATGCTGGAGAAGAAGGTCTGGCGGCGACCCCTCGAAGGACTGCTGCTCACCGCCGCGCTCACGCTGCTGACCGCCAACTTCTTCGACCTCTCGCGGCTCTCGACCATGGGAAGCGCCGGCTTCCTGCTCGTCTTCGCCGCAGTCAACGCGGCCAACGCCCGAATGGCGAACGAGACAGACAGTCATGCCTGGCTCTCCTGGCTGGGCTGCGCGGCCAGCCTCGCCGCCCTCGCGGCGCTCCTCTGGTACGTCGCCACCCGATCGCCGACAAATCTGATCGTGCTGGCGGTGATGGTCACCCTCTCCGTCGGGCTCGAGGGCCTCTACCGCGGCCTGACCGGTCGCCGTCTGATCTTCGGGCTTCCGCGCCCTCGGCGCGCCCCCTGATCCACCCTCCACGGCCCGCAGCGACGCGAGCGGAGGGCGCTCCCTAGCGGCTGATCGCCAAGCCGAGATAGGCCAGCGCCGTGATCGGCAGGATCGCCAGCAGGTCGAGCCAGAGGCCGGCGCGCACCATGTCGCGGATCGTCACGTGGCCGGAGGCGAAGACGATGGCGTTCGGGGGTGTGGCGACCGGCAGCATGAAGGCGCAGCTCGCCGCCAGGGTGGCGGGAATGACCAGGCGCAGAACCGGGATGCCGAGACCGGGCGCCAGGGCCGCGAGAATCGGCACCAGCGTGGCAGCGGTCGCGGTATTCGAGGTGAGCTCGGTGAGGAAAGCGGTTGCGGTCGTCACCAGGATCACGATGGCGAGCGCCGGCCAGTTTCCGAAGGAGCGTGCCTGGGAGCCCAGGAACTCCGCCACCTGATTGTGCTCGACCGCCGTGGCGAGACTCAAGCCACCGCCAAACAGAATCAAGACTCCCCAAGGGAGCTTCTCCGCACTCTTCCAATCCATCACGAAACGACGCTCACGACGGTCGACGGGAATGACGAATAGGGCCAGCGCCGCGAGCATGGCGATTCCCGTGTCCGACAGATGCGCGAATGGCCGGACGCCGAACGGAGCCCACTGCACGATCAGCGGACGGAAGATCCAGGCCAGGGCCGTGATTACGAAGACCCACAGGGTCACCCTCTCGCCCCGCCCCATCGACCCGAGGTCGGCCAGGGCCGATCGGATGCTCTCCTGGGCCCCCGGGATCGGCTCGCGCTCCACCGGGAACACCCAGCGGGTCAGGAGCAGCCAGGTCAGTGGCAGCAAGATGGCCACCAGCGGGAGTCCCACCCGCAACCAGCCGACGAAGGTGACGTCGATCTTCTGGGTATCGTGCAGGAAGCCGACCAGGAACAGATTGGGAGGCGTGCCGATGATCGTCGCCAGGCCGCCGATGGAAGCCGAATAGGCGATCGCCAGCATGAGCGCCAGCGGGAAGTTCTTCCGTTCCCGGCTGGCGGATTCGGCCGCTCCCCCGTCTCGCTCGGCGAGCGCGATCACGCTCAAGCCGATCGGCAGCATCAGCGCCGTCGTCGCCGTGTTCGAGACGAAGGCCGAAAGCAGCGCCGTCGCCAGCATGAACCCACCGATCATGTTGGCCGGCCGCGTTCCCACCAGCCGCAACGCGGCCAGCGCGATGCGCCGGTCGAGACCCCAGCGCTGCATCGAGAGGGCCAGGACGAAACCGCCGAAGAAAAGAAAGATGACCGACGAGGCGTAGGGTGCTGTCGCGGCGCCGATCGAGGCGACGCCGAGCAGCGGGAAGAGCGCGATCGGCAGCAGCGCGGTCACCGCGATGTCGAGCGCCTCCGTGAGCCACCAAGCCGCCATCCAGGCCATTACTCCCATGGTGGCGCGAGCGCCGCTCGAGAGCGACACGAGCTCGTTCGTCTTGCTGTCGAAATACTGAACCGGCAACAGCCGGTAGATCGCCAACGCCGCCAGAGGTCCGGCGATGAGGCCGATCCAACGTACCGCCGACCCGCGCCGCCGTTCGCCTCTCGGCTCGTCCAGGCTCATCGTTCGGCGAGCTTACGGGGCTCCACGACGGCGCGCAAAGCGGCTTCTTCCCGGCTCAGGTGATGTCCAGGCCGACGTGCTCGCGGCTCGCCGCGTCGACGATCGCCTGGTGCTCGGGGATCTGGAAGAGAAAGCGCTGCCGGCTGACGGGATCGAGAAACGACGTCTTGCGGAGCAGCTCCCGGTAAGCCCGTTCCAGGAACGGGAGCCCGTCGATCTCGCGAACATGCCGTTCGACGAGCCAACGGGCGCCGCGATAGAGGTCGAACTCGAAGAGCTCGGCAGACGGAAGGCTGGGACGCTGCTCGCGCTCCCGAGCCAGCGCATCGAAAGCTCTCTCCACCTCGTCGACCTGTTCGCGCGCCAGCGCTGCCTGCAGGGCGAGCCCGAGATCGGCCAATACCGATGCCTGATCGCCGGCGGCGCGATGGAGACGTTCCGCCTCCTCGAAATGGGTGGCCGCGTCACCCAGGCGCTGCTGCTTGAGGGCGATCCTGCCCAGCAACAGAGCCGCATCCGCGCGCGCGGCTCCGTCCGCCTTGAGGTTGAGGTCGAAGCCGGCGCGGCGGGCCTCCTTGAGCGCCAGATCCACCTGATCGAGGCGCAGATGATTCGCCGCCACGGCGAGCCGGGCGATCGCCTCGCCGGACGGATCGTCGCGCCTCTCGCGTAGCGCCAGCGCCCGGCGCAGGGCGTGCGCCGCTCCCGGGTAATCGCCCAGCCGAGACAACGCCCGCCCCAGACCGAGTTGGGCCAGCGCCTCGTCGCGGTCGAAGCCACCTGCCTCGGCGATGGCGAGCGCCTCGCGTTGGTGAGCCAGCGCCTCGGGGTAGTTCCTGTCCTCGAGCTCCACGTCGCCGAGCGCGGTCAGCGACTGGACCACCGAGCTCGCCATGCTGGCCGCCCGTCGAGCTTCGAGCGCCTGCAGGTGGAGCGCCCGCGCGTCGTTCGTCCGATGCGCGGCCAGCGCCAGATTGCCGAGATGGAATCGGCAGCTCGCGGCGAGACCTCGCCGCCCGCGTAGCTCGGCGATCTCGAGGGTCTTGGTCAACAGACCGCGCGCTTCGTCGGACCGGCCGCGCAGGGCCACGATGCGCGCAAGCTCCAACAGCAAAGGCCCCTGACGGCGTTCGTCGGAGCCCAGCGCCGCGACCAGACCCCGCTTCAGATTCCGTTCCGCGTCGCCGAGATCGCCCCCCTGGCGCGCCAGCTCCGCCTGCACGGCCGCGAACGCGAGTAACCGATTGGGTTGATCGCCCGCCAAGCTCACGGCCCGCTCGAGCATGTCGCGCAGGTCGTGCAGGCGCCCCAAACGGCGGGCCAGCGGGAGGATGGCCCACATCAGATCGAGCTCGAGCGTCCGGTCGTCGCCCAGATCGAGGCGCACCGTCTCGAGCTCCGCAAGGAGGGCATCCAGCAAGGCCTCGCGAGTCGGTCCGGCGGGACTTCCCGGAGTGACCGCCAGCAGGCCGCGCGCCCCGTCGACGGTTCCCGCGATCAGGGGATAGGCGGACCAGATCGCCGCCACGCCGCCGCCACGGGCGACCAGACGTCGGCCCAAGGAGCGCGCGAGGCTCTCCCGGCTCACCGGCTCGAGCGTCGACTCGACCGCCTGCCGCAGCGCCGGCGTCGCCCATCGAACGCCATCGCCCCAAGGTCCCGGCTGCTCCACCAGGAGCTCGGCCGCGAGGTAGGGCCGTGGCCAGTCCGGACTCTCCGCGAGACCTAAACCGGCCGCCGCGACCGCCGCGGCTTCGGCGCCGGGTACCGGATGCGCGCTGGTGGCGAGAGCGCGCACCGCCGCCGCCGAACCGAGGCGCCGCATCTCCGCTTCGGCATGCAGGATGAAGCGGGGCGTCGCCCGAAAGCCGACCGCGATGCCGTCGTCGCGGAAGAAGAAGCTCCCCACCACCTGTCGCATCCGGCGTTCGCGCGCCAGCTCCGTCACGGCCTCCTCGAGCGCGAAGGGATTTCCGCCGCTGTCCTCCAGCAGACGGGCCGCCATGTCCGCTGGCAGACCGAGGCCCTTGAACAGTTGCTCGGCGACCGCGCTTCCGAACTCGGCGTCCAACGCCGGGATGGGGAGACGGACCGTCTCCGCAAGCTCGCGGGGCCAGGGAAGCGGCTCGCGGCCGACCAGGATCCAACGCCGGTCGGCGAGGTCCGGACGCGATACGAGGCCCTCGAGCTCCCGCCAGAGAAGCGGCCCGGCCGCTTCCAGCGATTCGACGATCAACCACTCCGAGGCATCCGCGGCACGGCCGAGCTCGTCCACCCACGAGGTCAAGCGCTGGCGGGCCAGGGCGGCGTCGAACCAGGCCGCACCGAGGCGGCGCTTCTCGAGCGTCGCCTCGACGAGGCGAGACTTGCCGGCGCCGAGCGGACCGACCAGACGCACGACCCTCGACTCTGCGAGCTCGCGGCCGAGCTGCTTCTCGAGCTGCGGACGCGGGACCCAGCGCCGCTTCAGTCCGAGAACCTCGAGGTTACGCCGCCGGGGGAGTCGCGCGGCCGATTCGGCGATCGAGAAGATGGGGAGCTGGCGGCCAGACGGCAGATCGACGCGTCCGGCGGCGACGCTCCGCGGCGAGCCTTCGCAGCCGTACACCGCGTGCGACGTGGCATGCACCGCACCCGGCGCCAACCTCGGCGGCGCGCCCGCGAGAAGGCGGAAGACCTCGTCTTCGACCGGTTCGGCGTCCGGGCCGAGATGCAGCGTCCCCGGCGCCACCAGGGCGCGAACCGCAGCGCGGTCGTTCGCGGCCGCGATCCGGCGGCGTCCCAGAGCGAGAGCCCGGTCGAAGACCTGAGGCCGACCGGCGCCCGGCAACGCCGCCACCAACCCGGGTCCCAGAAGACGAAGATCCGGCGCGACCTCCACCTCCTCGCCGAGCTCCCGGCAGAGCGCCTCGGGAGCCCACAAGCGAAGCAGCGCGGCCGGCAGGAGGAGCGCCGGATGGCTGCCGCCATCGATCGCCGGGCCACCGCGCGCGGTCGTTCCGGAGGGACGCGTCGCCGAGGTCCCGCCCGCCATCTCCTCTCTCCGGTCGCCCGCCACCCGACACCGCTCCGCCCGCTCGGAGCGGCGAGCTCAGGGCTCCTTGCGGATCAACTTGCCCAGCGCCACGCGATCAGGCGCCAGCAGCTCCGCAATCCGTTCGTGATGGACGTCGGCCACGATGATCTGACCGACCTCCGTGTCGACCTCGGTGAAGAGGCCGTGCGACTTCATCTTCGCCGTCTGGTACTGGTTGTCCTCGGTCGGGCTGACGTAGTGGACCGAGTCCGCTTTGTAGCGATGGATCAACCAGAGGTGGACGAGGGTCATCAGCCGCTTCTTGCGTAGCGATTCTTCGAAGGTGTTCTGGTCGCGCACCGAGATGATCGAGCGCCCCTTGCGATCCTGGATCGACGCGAAGATGACATTGGCGACCTTCTCCCTGTCCTCCGCGTCGGCATAGACGCCGAGCTCGAGCAACTCGGAGCCGGCGCGCTGCGGCAGCAGATCGACGTGCAGCTTCAGCGGCAGACGGTAGTGCTCGGTCCAGAGACCCAGCCACTCCTCGAGAAGCTTCTTCGGCACCTCGGTCTGGATCAGGTGTTGGTGCTGAGTGGAACCCTTTCCCATCGCCTTGGTGGTCGCCGTGCGGCCCGACGACGCCGCCAGCGCACCGTCCAGTCGGGGACCTCCGACCAGCGTCTGCGGCGTCCGGTAGGGAGACTCGACGAGGCGGAACTTGCGCTGCAGTCGCGCGAGAGCGAGCATGCCGTCTTCCTGCAGCGCGGTGGCGAACTCCTCGGCCGCGAGGCCGTCGATCTGGTGACCACCGTAGGTGACGAAGTTGAAGACGTAGCCGAGCTTGCCGAGCTCCTCCGGATAGCGCCTCATCTCGTCGTCGCTCATCCCGGTCGAGTCCCAGTTGAACGAGGGCGAAAGGTTGTAGGCCAGCATCTTGTCGGGATAAACGGCGTGGATCGCCGCGGCGAAGCGCCGCGCATCAGCAAGGTCGGCCGTCTTGGTCTCCATCCAGAGGAGATCGGCGAAGGGCGCCGCGGCGAGCGACTTGGTGATCGCGTACTCGATCCCGCCTCGCACCTGGTAGTAGCCCTCCGGAGTCTTGGCGTGCTCGCAGTCCCATACGACACTCACGCCGAGCGTCTTGGCGCGCTCCTTCGCCACCGCGAAGGATGCGCTCGCGGCGAAGCGGCGCCAATCGTCGACACCCATCTCCAGCTTCTCTCCTTCGCTCTCCCGAAACTCGAGCACCTCGGCCACCGCTTCGCCGTAGGTCTCGAGGCCCGACTCGGCCTCCCAGACCTCGACGAAGCGGGATACCACGCGATCGAGCGCCGCGTCCACGGTCACCAGTTCCCCCTTCCGGTAGACGGACACGCTCTCGTGGATCGCCTCGGCGAGTCCCGTGCGCTCGAGCCACGCCTCGGCCGGGGCGTACTCCCCGTCCGTCAAGGCATAGAGCAGATGGCCGTTGAGCTCACTCAGGCCGGCGCGATGAAAAGCGCGCAGCAACGCGAGATACGCGATCCGGTAACAGGGCAGGCCGACGTTGGTGGCGCCGAGGAGGAAGGGCTGGTCGCGCTCGTCGCTGCGCCCGTCCAGCAGGGTCGCCGCCTCCGCGTCGGTGCGCGCCACGATGAGGCCCGGCACTCCCATGACGTCGAGTTGGAAGCGGGCCGCGTTGAGGCGCTTGATCTGCTCGTCGGAAGGCACCAGCACCTTGCCACCTTGATGGCCGCACTTCTTGGTGCCGGGGCGCTGATCCTCGATGTGGTAGCCGGGGACGCCCGCCTCGACGAAGCGCCGGATCAGGTTGCGGACATGTGGATCGCCACCGTGTCCGGTGTCGGCGTCGGCGACGATCCATGGCCGGTAGTCGATCTCGGCCACCGCCGCGCGCTGCTGCTCGCTCATCCGCGAGCGCAGGTACTGCTGATTGCGGTCGGCGGTGAGGAGCGCCCGCACCAGCACCGCCGCCTCGTTGGGAACCTGGCTCAGCGGATAGCTCGCGAGATCTGGACCCGGATCCTCGTCCGTCGAGCCCTTGGCGGAGGTCGCCCAGCCACCCAGGTAGATCGCCTCGATGCCCATCCGCTTGAGGCTGACCGCCTGTCCCGGCGAATAGGGGCCGAACGTGGTGATGCTCCGCCCTTCGGCGAAGAGCTGGCGGAGGCGGGCGTGGAATCCCTCCGCGGCCTCGCGCGCCACCGTGTAGTCGCGCGGTATGGCGCCGCGCTGGGACACCACCTGGCGGGCCGAGTAGAGCCGCACGAGGCGCTCGAAGCGGGGGTTCTCGAGCCATCTCTGGGTCGCGACGGCTTGCTCGTCGAATGGGGTCATGGGGAGGCTCCGGAAGCTCGGGACTTGGGTCAGGCGTTGAAATCGAGGTTCTCGGTCAGGCGCCGGCCCTCGACGGCGAAGGACTTCAGGTACCGGTCGACGCGCTGGCGCGCCGTCGCGGGGTCGGTGACTCCGAGGTTGAGATTCAGGAGGTCGATGTACCACGGCGGCTTCACGTCACTATGCACGTAGGCGTCGACGATGGCGCGCACGACCGGCAGGGTGGTCCGCTTGGAATCGTCGTGGACGTCGCGATCACGCGCCGCGAGGAGCTTGCGATGCTCCTCCTCGATCAAGCGCGCGAAGAGCTCCGGGCTGATCGCCTCTCCGGCGCGCAGACCCGTCTCGGCATCGCTTTCCGTCATCGGAGCGCGCTTGTGCAACCACTCCCAGAGGATGCTGACGCGGATCTCGCCCGTCGCCATGTCCTCCATCAGGTAAAGGACGTCGTCGTCGCCGAAGTAGTCCGCCGGCTTGAGCGCCGCCGCCTGAAAACCCTGCTCGAAGGCGTTGCCGTACTGGAGCGCCACCGAGACGAGGTCGCGAGTGCCGCGCACGGTGCGCGGCGCCGGCTCGAGCAGGGCGAGGGCGGCGGCGTCTTCTTCCCCGTAACCGAGCGGCGGAAACTCCCGGCCCAGCTGATTCGCCTCGCCTGCCCGTTCCCAGACCGGGCGCACGATATGAACCATCTTCCAATGGGCCACCCACTTGCCGCTGGCGCCGGAACGCTGTTCTCGTTCGGCGCCCGCCACCGCTTTCTCCATGCCCGCCTCCACCCCGGCGGCCGAGCCGACCGGAATGTTGGCTTCCATGCCTCCTTGCCAGAGCGCGAAGCGCCCGTTGGCGTCCGGCGTGTTGACGGCACGGCGCACCCGGTCTTCGTAGTTGCGCATGTAGCCGTAGGTCATGCCGATGGCGTCGATGTTCGGATTGACGAACGCGTCGTCCCATGCCAGGGCGTCCGCGACGCTGTTGATGTAATCCCACCGGCCGGTGTTGAAGCCCACGAAGTGGAGTCCCAGCGCGGCGCGGATTTCCATCAGTTGAAAGCACGCTTCGATGCGCTCGACCAGGACGTAGACCTTGATCGTCCCCTCCTCGAGCCCGAGGTGACGCTCCAGCTTGACGAGCAGAGCGTTCCAGTGCGCCGCCTCCGCGGCCGTCTCGATCTTCGGCAGGTAGAGCGCGATCGAGGCACCCGAGCCGCGCAAGCGCTCGTGATTGTTGACCACGTAGAGCACCAGGTCGACGATCGAGGCCGAAAACCCGGAGCCGTCGGCGGCGCGAACGTGACGGGCATCGAGATGGAGGCCACGCGGCCGGAACAGCCGGGTGGTGAACTCGAGCTGGCGGCGCCAGTCCGCCACGATCTCGCGCCCGAGGAAGCCGCGCGCCCAAGCGTTCATCTCCACGGCGACGGATTCCGCCACCGCGAGAAATCGGGGATCGTGCGCGATCGCCAGCTTGAGGTTACGTTGGTTGTCGAGCGACATCGTGTCGACCTGGCCGAGCGCGTCCTCGCCGTCGAACATCCAGCCGTCCGCACCCGACAACAGGGCGTAGGCCACGTTGCGCAGCCCCTCGTCGGTCGTCGCCCGGGGACGGGTGGCGGGACCGGTGCCCTGAATCCACTGCCGCGCGAGGTCGGGCGGGATCTCGCTGCCCACGAAACGCCCCTCGCGAGCGTCGCGCACCGAGAGGTCGGTGCCCGGAACGCGACCCTCCGGATCCAGGAACTCGATCCTCCGGCGGCTCGAATACCGCACCTGCCGCCGTTCCGTCCGCGCATCCATCAGACGCCGCCGCTCCGGCTCCAGGGTCGCGAGCACGTCCATCGCGGCCCGCACCGCGGGTGTCAGGACGTCCGCATGACTCTCGAGAATTCCACTCTGCAGCTCGATCGATCGGACCATGTTCGGACTCCGCCTGAATGGACTCTACGTGCCCCAGCCGTGAGGTCAACTACCCTTCGGGGCGAGCCCGGCCGAGCGGCCATCCGCGGAGGGGGTTCAGCCCGCCGGCACGTTCTTGGCGTTGGTGAGCAGATTGACCAGAAACCAGCCGTCGCCGGTCACGAAGGCCTCGCGAATCCGCGCCTCGTTCCGGCGCACGAATCGCACACCGTCGGAGCTCTGCGCGACCTCGCCGAGATCCGCGAGCGGGATCCTGAAGCGCCCTCGCAGACCCGAGAAGTGGAGGTGGCGATTGGTCACCCCGAGCACCCCCACGTCGGTCGGCTCGTAGGACTCGTCCTTGCCGATCGACTCTTGACGTGGTCCGACTCGATAGTAGAGGCCGTGCGAGATCGGAACCGAGGTCGCGAAGCTCGCCGCAGACCCTCGCGAGACCGGCTGCCCGGTCAAATAATGGGCGTCCGGAAACTGCCAGAGAACCGTCTCTCCGGCCTCCAGCTCGAAGGAGGCGGTCTGACGAGGGCGCTGCCCCTGCAGGAGATCGCGCACCGCGGCGCATTGGACGACGCGGGTGAACCAGCCCTCCGCGTCGAGCTCGCCGCGCCCCAGCGAGAATGCATCGACGAAGTCCATGAGCTGACGCTCTTCCTCCACCGTGAGCACGCTGTCTTCGAGCGCGGCGCGGACGTGCTGCTCGAAGAGGGGCCGCAGCGCCTTGCCGCGCCGCTCGCGAGTCATGAACGAGGTCGATTGCAGTTCGTCGATCAAGGGGCGCACCTCCTCGGGTCGAGCCTCGCCGGCCAACAGCCGCTCGCCCGCCGCAACGAGCCGCTCCCGCGCCGCGCGATGCACGCGTCGACATCCGGGGTGGGAGCGGACGAGCGGAACGAGTGTTCGTCCACAGAACCGACACTTAGACACCGAGACCCCCTTTGGACTGTGGTTGACCCGATCAGCGTATGCGAGTGGCCACCACTTGTCCATCCGCCGCGCCCGAGCTCGGCAGGCCGGCCGATCCGAGCTGGGAAGCGATTCAGCAGACGGCAGCGAGGTGGCTGCGCTGCAGACGCACCCGCTGGATCCGAGTGGTGCGGGTGCCGTCCTCGAACTCGAGGAAAAGACCCCGCGCCGCCACCAGGCGGGTGAACAACGCGCTTCCCCCGGCGCTGCAACCGCTCACTCCGACCTGAACGGCACCCCGTCCGGCGCGCTGGTAGAAGCCACCGGCGACTTCGAACGTGCCGCCGTCCTGGAGCAGGAGTGAATAGATCGAGTTGCGGGTCGCCACCAGGATTCGGTCGCCCGGCGCGAGCTCGCCGCGTCGAATGCCGGCGATGTCGTCCGCGACGCGCGCCAGGTCGTCCAGGCGTCGCGCGGGTCGGGTGCGGGTCTCGCGAGAGCCGTCACTCACGCCGCGGAGTCTAACCCTCCGCCGGCCACCCGGGTATGGGGCCCGTCACCCGGCGCTCGCCGGGGCCGGTTCACCCGGTGCTTCCCGACTCACCCGAGCGGTCACGCAATTGCCGGGGGGGTGGTATTCGACGCTCCGGAAGCTCATCCCGCGGGCCACCGCAATGCCTCTCCCATGGTTGTGGAAGACCCTTTCCGGCACCACGGAGAGATAACCCGTCCAGTCGAACCCGGGCCCCTGGTCGGCGATGGTGAACGCGATCTCGTTCGCGGAGCGCGCAAACCGGACTTCCACCCGCTTGCCGCGGTGCTCCGGCAGCTTCAGCCGCCGCTCGACTTCGGCCCGCCATTCGCCGGCAGCCAGCAGCCGGGACTTCTCGTCGTAGGTGATCCCCAGATTGCCATGCTCGATCGCGTTCACGAGCAGCTCTCCCAGCCCGACGACCGCCCGCTCGGGGTCCGGACAAGCCTGCGAGAGCAGCGTCGCGAGGGCCGACGCCTGGTCGACGGTGCGGAGATGGAACGTGGCTTCGTCGAGGGTCGCCATGGCCTCGACGCCCCGCCGAAAGGCCTGCTGGAGGTCGCGATAGCGGGAATGATCGTCCACGGCCGCCCGCACCAGCGTGCGGAGAGTCGCCCGGTCGAGCGGCTTGGTCACGTAGTAGAAAGCCCCCGCGGCGATCCCCTCCAGCATCGTCTCGCGGTCCGAGAGGGCGGTCTCCAGGATCACCGGGATCGCTTGCAGCGCGGCGCTGCGCTTGAGCCGGCGCAGCACCTCGAGCCCGCTCATGCCGGGCAGGATCCAGTCGAGCAACACCACGTCGATCGGCGGTCCGGCGGCTTCCAGGCGCAGGCAGGCCTCTTCGCCGTCGCACGCCGATTCGACCGCGTAACCGTCGTGCTCGAGCAGCGTGACCAACAACTCACGGCCCGCCTCGTCGTCATCGACGACCAGCAGACGTCCGGCGCTCGAATCCACGATCACTCTCTCATTCCCTGGTTCGCGATGGCGGGAGGCTACCACTCAGCGACACCCTCACCGCCTATGCGGGTGGGCCGCCACCGCCTCATCCGGTAGCGCGCTGCATGAGGATCCCCGCTACCCTTCGCGGGAGTCTTCGACGCGACGCCTCGGGGGGGGAGCGTGCGACGGTATCTCGGAGAACGGCATGCTGAGTCCGGCGCGCCGCCAGATTGACCCTCCTTCGAGTCGGCCGCTTGCCGCCCGAGGCACCTCGTTGGCAAATCCACCCGCCGGTCGGGCGAGGCGTTTTTCGTCGCCCCTCCTCGCGCATCCGAGCCGGCGCTCTCCCGCATCGAGGGGGTCTTCATGAAGGGATCCAACACGCTGGTCGGCCGCCGCGGCATACTCCGAGCCGTGGGCGCGGTCGCGCTTCTCGCGTTCCTCTCCGCTCCCCTGCCGGCCATCCAAGGCCAGCGCGGGAACCTCACCTGGAGCTGGGACAACACGCTCTCTTATGGGTTGCTCTGGCGGCTCGACGACCCCGATCCGGCGATCATCGGTCTCGCTTCCGGTGGCCGCGCCTACTCGGTCAACGGAGACGACGGCAATCTCAACTACAAGACCGGCATCGCCAGCAACGCGGCGACGTTGACCAGCGAGATCCAGATCTCGTACGGCAACTTCGGAGCGTTCGTCCGCGGCTACGGCTTCTACGACTACGAGAATCAGGACGGCAAGCGGGCTCGCACCCCGCTCACCGACGCCGCCAAGCGCCGGGTGGGGAGCCGGGCCGAGTTCCGCGACGCGTTCGCCTGGTACCGTTTCGGCCAGGGCGGCCGGGCGGGCGAGATCCGGGTCGGACGCCAAGTCATCAACTGGGGCGAGAGCACCTTCATCCAGGGCGGCATCAACGCGATCAATCCGATCGACGTCTCCGCGCTGCGGGTGCCCGGCTCCGAGTTGCGCAACGCGCTTCTCCCGGTCGGCGCCGCGCTGTTCAGCGTCAAGACGTCCCGCAACACGTCGTTCGAGGCCTACTACCAGTATGACTGGGAGGAGACCAAGATCGACCCGGTGGGCAGCTACTTCAGCACCACCGATCTGGCGGGCGCCGGGGCCAACAAGGTGATGCTCGGCTTCGGCGCGGTGCCCGACACCCTCCCGGTCGGCTACCCGATTCCCGGCAACCCGGTCGGCGCTGCGGTGCCACGCAGCGCCACCCGTGACGCCAAGAGCAGCGGGCAGTACGGAGCCGCATTCCGCTTCTTCGTCCCCAAGCTCGGCGGCACCGAGTTCGGCCTCTACTACTTGAAGTACAACAGCCGCCTGCCGGTGATCTCGGCACACACCGGAACCGCCAATGGCGTGCTCGTGACCGGCAACTACGCGGCCACGGCGAACTACTTCCTCGAGTACCCGAACGACATCAAGCTCTACGGGCTGAGCTTCAATGCCCAGCTCGGCCGCTCGGGCATCGCCCTGCAGGGCGAGGTCTCCCGGCGCATCGACGTGCCTCTCCAGGTCGACGACGTCGAGCTCCTCTACGCCGCGCTCTCGCCGCTGCGCCTGCTGCCGGCGGTTCCGCAGCTCGCCCCGCTCCTCCAACTCGGCGGTCTGCTCGCCACCACCAACCAGCTCGGCGCCTACTCCTTCGGTCAGGAGATCAGCGGCTACCGGCGCTTCGACACGACGCAGGCGCAGGTCACCGCCACCCAAGTCTTCAGCAGGTTGCTGGGCGCGGATCAGCTCGTGCTGGTCGGCGAGGTCGGTTGGGACCACGTGCACGGCTTCCCCGATCCGAACCAGCTCCGCCTCGACGCGCCGGGTACCTACGTGAGTGGCAATTCCGTCCATCAGCTCTACAAGGTGCAGCCGGCCACCGAGCCGCGCTCGGCCTTCCCGACCGCGAACTCGTGGGGCTACGTGCTGGCGGGCAAGCTCGAGTACGACAACGCCATGGGCGCGGTCAACCTGATCCCCCGGTTCTCGTTCGCGCACGACGTGAGCGGGATCTCGCCGGGACCGGGCGGCAACTTCCTCGAAGGGCGCAAGGCGCTCACCCTGGGGCTCGGCTTCCAGTACCAGTTCAAATGGGAATGGGACATCAGCTACACGCGCTTCTTCGGAGCCGGCCGCTACAACCTGCTCACCGACCGCGACTTCCTCGCGGGCAACATCAAATTCTCCTTCTGAGCGCCGGAGGCGACATGCGAACCAAGATTCTCACTCTCGTTCTCTCGATCTCCGCGCTCGTGCTCGCGAGCACGGTCGCGCTCGGCGGCCTGCCCGCCGACCAACTCGCCCGCCTGGGCAAGGACCTGACGCCCCTCGGCGGCGAGCGCGCCGGCAACGCCGACGGCACCATCCCGGCGTGGGACGGCGGCATCACGAAGGCGCCCGCCGGCTACAAGGAAGGGGAGCATTACGTCGATCCGTACGCGGCCGACAAGATCCTCTTCTCCATCGATTCGAAGAACGTCGCCCAGTACGCCGACAAGCTCTCCGCGGGTCAGCAGGCGATGCTCAAGGCCTACCCGACGTTCCACATGAACGTCTATCCGACCCACCGTAGCGCGTCCGCTCCGCAGCGTGTCTACGACGGCACTCGAGTCTCCGCGGCCACGGCGCAGCTCGAGGACAACGGCAACGGGGTCAAGAACGCGATCGGCGGCATTCCGTTTCCGATTCCGGAGAACGGTGTCGAGGTGATCTGGAACCATTTGTTGCGCTACCGCGGCGACACCGTGCACCGGCAGGTCATGCAGGCGGCGCTCACCCGCGGCGGGCAGTACACCCCCGTTCAGTTCGACGAAGAGACCATGTTCCTCTACTACCTGCCGGACATGACCGAGCAGAAGCTGGGCAATCGGCTGCTCTACTTCCTGCAGACCGTCGTCTCTCCGGCCCGGCTGGCGGGCGGCATCCTGCTCGTCCACGAGACCATGGACCAGATCCAGCAGCCCCGCGACGCGTGGCTTTACAACCCGGGCCAGCGCCGGGTGCGGCGCGCTCCCCAGGTCGCCTACGACAATCCCGGCACGGCGGCCGACAATCTGCGCACCAGCGACCAGCTCGACATGTTCAACGGGGCGCCCGACCGCTATGACTGGAAGCTGATCGGCAAGAAGGAGATCTACGTCCCGTACAACGCCTACCGGCTCCAGGACCCGAAGCTCAAGACCAAGGACCTGTTGACGCCGCTGCACGTCAACCCCGATCCGCTGCGCTACGAGCTGCACCGGGTCTGGGTCGTCGATGCGACGCTCAAGCCGGGCGAGCGCCACGTTTACAAGCGGCGCACGTTCTACGTCGACGAGGACAGCTGGCAGATCCTGCTGGTCGACCAGTACGACAACCGCGATCAGCTCTGGCGCGTCTCGGAGGGGCACGCCATGAACTTCTACAACGTGCCCACGATCTGGACGGCATTGGAAACCGTCACCGATCTTCAGACCGGACGCTATCTGGCCATGGGCCTGTCGAACGAAGGCCCGCCGTACGACTTCCACCTGAAGCGTTCGGAGGCCGACTTCACTCCCGACGCGCTACGCCGCGAAGGCGTACGCTGACATCCCTCGCCGGAGCGGCCCGCTTCACGCCGGGTCGCTCCGGTCTCTTTCCCCAGGTCGACTCGCCTTGCACCTCGTGACCTCCCGGCCGGTGCCCCGCCGTTCGCTCCTGTTCGCCGGCATTGCGCTCGCTCTCACGGCGGCCGCCCGGCCGGCGCCCTCACCCGTCGAATGGTCGGAACCCGCTCGTCTGGCCTCGCGCGCTCTGTTGCTGGACGCTGCGGCGGCAGGCGACCGCCTGGTGGCGGTCGGTGAGCGCGGCATCATTCTGGTCTCGACCGATCGGGGCGCGAGCTGGAAGCAGGCGCGGGTGCCCACCCGAACCCTGCTGACAGGGGTCTTCATGCACGACGCCAAGCTCGGCTGGGCGGTCGGACACGACGAGACGATCCTGCGTACCCACGACGGCGGGGGGACGTGGGAGCTCTTGCACAGCGATCCTGCCGCCGAGAAACCGTTGCTCGACATCTGGTTTCGCGACATCGACCACGGCTTCGCCGTCGGCGCCTACGGAGACTTCCTGCGCACCGACGATGGCGGCGACACCTGGCACCGGCAGACGATCAGCCAGGACGACTTCCACCTCAACCAGATCGCGGCCGCTGGCGACGGCACCCTCTATATCGCGGCCGAAGCAGGACATTTCTACCGCTCCGCAGACGGCGGCGCGACTTGGACCGCCCTGCCGACGCCCTACGACGGCTCCTTCTTCGGCGTCCTGCCGACCGCCGACGGAGGCGTGCTCATCTTCGGCCTGCGTGGCAAGCTCTTTCGGAGCGCAGACCGGGGCACCACCTGGACCGGGGTCGCGACCGGCACCGAAGCGACGCTGATGACCGGTCTGGAGCTCGCCCCCGGACAGATCGTGGTGGCGGGCCTCGCCGGCGCCGTGCTGGTGAGTGAAGACTCCGGCCGGACCTTCGAGGGGCATTCGCGTGCCGATCGCCTGGGCGGCGTGGCACTCGCCGCGCTCGACGGCCGAGTGTGGCTCTTCGGTGAGGACGGACCGCACGCGCTCGAGGTGAGCCGATGATCGGAGAGGCTCCCGGCGGGGCCGGCGCAGTCGCTCCCGGGCGCCACTCGCCGTTCCGGTGGATCGAGAGCTTCGTCTTCGGCCATCGCCGCCTGGTGCTGGTGCTCTTCGCCCTCGCCACGCTCTTCATGGCTTGGTCCGCGTCGCGGCTCCGTATCGACGCCGGATTCACCAAGCTACTGCCCTCGCACCACCCGTACATCCAGACCTATCTGAAATACCAGGACGATTTCGGCGGAGCGAACCGTATTCTCGTCGCCCTGATCGCGAAGGACGGCGACATGTTCACGCCGCCGTTCTTCGACGCGCTCAAACGCGCCACCGACGAGGTCTTCTTTCTGCCCGGCGTCGACCGCGGGCGGGTGCAATCGCTCTTCACCCCCAACGTGCGGTACACCGAAGTGGTCGAGGATGGCATCGCGGCCGGCAACGTCATTCCCGACGACTTCCAGCCCACCCCCGAGGGGCTCGCCCAGGTGCGGCGCAATATCCTCAAGGCCGGGATCGTCGGTCGCCTGGTCGCCAACGATTTCAGCGGCGCCCTGATCAGCGCCGAGCTGCTCGACGTCGATCCCTCCACCGGCAAGCGGCTCGATCCGCTCAAGGTCGCGGATCTGCTCGAGAAGAAGATCCGGCGCGGCTTCGACGCCGCCTACGTGCCCGGCTCGCCGGTCACCGTCCACATCCTGGGGTTCGCCAAGGTGATCGGCGACATCGCCGCCGGAGCGCGGCGGGTGATGAGCTTCTTCGCCATCGCCTTCCTGCTCATCACCGGCCTGGTGGCACTCTACGCGCAGTCCTGGCGGCTCTCGTTCATCGTCGTCGCCTGCTCGCTGGTGGCGGTCGTCTGGCAGCTCGGACTGATCCCCCTGCTCGGCTACGGCGTCGACCCGATGTCCATCCTGGTGCCGTTTCTGGTCTTCGCCATCGCGGTCAGCCATGCCGTGCAGATGGTCAGCGCGGCGCGGGCCGAAGTCTTCCTCGGCGCGGACTCGCTCTCGGCCTCCCGCATCGCCTTCCGCCGCCTCGTGGTGCCGGGCGGCACGGCGTTGCTCACCGACACGATCGGGTTCCTCACCCTGCTGGTCATCCAGATTCCGGTGATCCACGAAATCGCCATCGCGGCCAGCCTCGGCGTGGCGGTAATCATGCTGACCAATCTCGTGCTCCTGCCGCTGGTGCTGTCGCACCTCCGCTACCCAGCCAACTACCACCAGCGCTTGGAGCGCCGTGCCCGGCAACTCGATCCACTCTGGAGAAACCTGGCCCGCGTCACCGAGCCGAAGCCCGCGCGGACGATCCTCCTGGTCGCCCTGGTCCTGTTCGCGCTCGGCCTCTGGAAGGGCACCGAAGTGCGGATCGGCGACCTGCAGCGCGGCGTGCCCGAGCTGCGGGCCGATTCGCGCTACAACCGCGATACCGCGCTGGTGACTTCCAAGTTCTCGATCGGGGTCGACATCCTGAGCGTGATCGCCGAGACCAAGCCCGAGGGGTGCGTCGACTACGGCGTGATGACGACGATCGACGACTTCGCCTGGCGTCTCGCCAACGCCGAGGGCGTCCAATCGACGATCAGCCTGCCCGGCGTCGCGAAGATCCTGAACGCGGGATGGAACGAGGGCAGTCCGAAATGGCGTGTCCTGTCGCGCAACCCTTCCGTCCTGACCCAGTCGATCGCCTACGTGCCGACCTCGACCGGGCTCCTCAACTCGGACTGCAGCGCCATGCCGGTCATGGTCTTCACCGCGGATCACCGCGCCGAAACGATCGACCGGATCGTCGCGGCGGCCGAACGCTTCGAGAATGAGCACCACAACCCGGACGTCCACTTTCGGCTGGCGTCGGGCAACGTCGGCGTCATGGCGGCGACGAACCAGGTGGTGAGCGCCGCCCAGTTCCCGATCCTGGCCTGGGTCTTCGGCGCCATCGTGGCGCTCTGCCTCATCACGTTCCGGTCGGTCCGCGCCATGCTCTGCATCGTCCTGCCGCTGGCGCTGGCCTCGCTGCTCGCCTACGCCCTGATGGCGGTTCTCCAGATCGGGCTCAAGGTCGGCACCCTGCCGGTCGTGGCCCTGGGGGTCGGCATCGGGGTCGACTACGGGATCTACATCTACAGCCGATTCCTCGACCTGCGAAGACCGGGCCGCAGCCTCCACGACACGTACCGCGACACCCTCGCGATCACCGGCAGCGGAGTGCTCTTCACTGGCACGACGCTCGGCATCGCGGTCGCCACCTGGGTCTTCTCGCCGCTCAAGTTCCAGGCCGACATGGGAGTGTTGCTCTTCTTCCTGTTCGTGATGAACATGGTGGGAGCGGTCGTGCTGCTGCCGGCCCTGGCCCGTTGGCTGGTCGGCGAAGCCAAGCCGATCCCGCCGCGCCCCGCGAACTGAGGATCCGGCCCGCGCTTCGGGCCCCGCTTCGCGTCAGGGCAGTTCGACGGGCAGGGCGCGGAAGCGGCCCGGCCTCTCTTCGACGACACGGGCGAACGGCGTGTCGGCATCGTGCTCGAAGATGCCGAGCCAACCCTCTCCCGCCGCGCGTGGCAACCAGCGCTTCTTGTTCTCGAGCGTCGTCAACGGGTAGAGGTCATAGCTCATGATCCACGGCAAGGAGACGTGGGCCGTGGTGGGCACCAGGTCCGCCCAGAAGATCGCCTCGATCCCCTTGCCGCCGGAAAGCTCGACCACGCACATGTCGGCATTGTGCCCCGGCACCTTGACGGCGCCGACGCCCGGAGCGACCTCGGCGTGGCCTTCGAAGAGCTCGGCGACGCCGGCGTCGATCAGCGGTTGCCAGTTCTCCGGAAAGTAGCTCGCGCGGTCGCGCTCGTTCGGCTCGTTGCCGTGCACCACTTCGCCGCGCTCGAGCCAGTAGCGCGCCTTGGGAAAGGTCGGCACCAACCGCCCCGCTCCGTCGCGCCTCGTGTTCCAGCCGCAATGATCGAAATGAAGGTGGGTCAGCAGCACCTGCGTGACGTCGCCGAGCTCGAATCCGGCGGCCAGGATCGAATCGGGCAACCGGGTGGCGCCCTCCTCCATTCCATAGATCTCGCTGAACTTCGCGTCGTGCTTGTCACCGACTCCGGTATCGATCAGCACGAGCTCTTTGCCGGACTCCACCAGCAGGCAGTTCGTCCCCATGCGAATGCGATTGCGCTCGTCGGCCCGCTTGGCGCGCTCCCAGAGCGGCTTCGGAACAACTCCGAACATGGCCCCGCCGTCGAGACGGAAAGCGCCGTCGGAAACGAGATGCACGGTCAGGGATCCGAGCTTCATGCGACGACTCTAGCAATCGCCAGGACCGGGTCGCAGCTCGGTGTCTAAGCCTTGCTTGACAAGCCTGGAACCCAGCGGGACACTGAATTCAGTCCACCTCTAGGAGGAAAGAGATGAAGTCTTCATTTTGCGTCGCCGTGGCGGCTGGAGCTCTGGCATTCTGCATGCCGGCGAGCTTGTTGGCCGTCGACGGAGTCATCGAGATCAACCAGGCGAAAGCGCTGGCCGGCGGCGTCGTTCCGGACGACAACGCCGGCTTCCCGGTCACGATCGACGTCTCAGGGAGCTTTCGCCTCACCAGCGACCTAGACCTGAGCGGCGCATCCGCCGACACCAGCGCCATCGAGATTTCGAACGGCGCAAGCGTCTCGATCGACCTCAATGGCTTCACCATTCACGGACCGAACCCGTGCAACCCGTCGTGCACGACCACAGGCACGGGAGCGGGGATCGACGCGCAGACCTCCCACGTCAAGATTTTCAACGGGTTCGTTGATCACATGGGAGGATTGGGTCTCGATCTGATCGCAGATGGTCTCGTTCGAGACGTGATCGTCCGCTACAACGGCGGCGATGGCGTGGATCTCTCAGCCGGGAGCGTTACCAACGTCGAATCGGGGTCCAACGGCGGAAACGGCATCTACGTCATCAGGGGCGACGTCACTGGATCCGTCGCCGAATTCAACAGTCTGAATGGAATTCGCGTAGACACCGGCGTTCTCAAGGGCTGCGAAGCGGACGATAACGACGGGGACGGGCTTCTCGTCGATAAGGGAACGGTGATTGGAAACACGACCGAACTCAGCGGTACCGGCAAACACGAGTTCCATTGCACCGGCCGTTGCTCCTACTCGCTCAACAACTTCGCCTCCTGCGCTCGCACCGAGATCCTGGCGAATTGCGTCCTGGCCGACACCACGGCGCTGCAAGTGCCGGCCTCGTCGAACATGTGTCTCGGTCAGATCTGCCCATGAAAGTCGACACGCGGACCGCTCTGGTCTTCGTGGCGCTCGGTGTTCTCGCCAGCGGGGCGGGTGCGCAGATCCTCTCGCTCGACTATTCGAACGACATCAGCTGGAAGGTGGGATCGGCGCTCGAGGGGCGGGCCGGAGTCGTCCGGCAGACGCCGCCGGCGAGCGCCGCGGCGGTCGGGCTCGGCACCCTTCCCGCCAACGCCAATCTGGTCGCCTTCACGGTCGGGCCGGACGGCGCGCCGCTCTTCGTGCTCGATACGACGGTCGATCTGCCCGGCAGCGTCCACGCCGGACCGCGCGACGTGGTTCGGTATGCCGGAGGCGTCTACTCGGTGGTCTTCTCGGGCGCGGCGGCGGGGATTCCGGCCGGGACGTCCATCGACGGCCTCGCGTTCCGTCACACCGCCGCCAAGGACTACTTCGTCTTCTCGTTGGACGTCACGGCCAAACTGGGCGGTAGTCTGACGGCCACGCCCAGAGACGTGGTGGTCTGGGACGGCACGAACTGGTCGAAGCCATTCGACGGAGCGGCCGCGGGCGTCCCTTCGAACCTCATGATCGACGCGCTCTCGGTCGACGGCTTCGCTCCGACGGGCCTCGTCTTCTATCTCTCGTTCGACGGCTCGGGCAAGCTCGGCACGGTGAATTTCGACGACGAGGACGTGATGGCCTGGGACGGATCGGCCTGGTCGCTCGCCTTCGACGGCAGCACGCAGGCCGACACGACCTTCGCGGCCGGCGATCTCGACGCGCTCCAGGTACGCACCCCCAACATCTTTCGCGACGGCTTCGAAAGCGGTGACACCACGCAGTGGAGCGCCGCGACATCCTGAGCGCTGAGCCACGAACGTCTCGGCGCGCCTTCGAGCCGGCGGTCGCGATTCTCGCCGGATTGCTCGCGCTGGTCGGCCTGGGCCGGCTCTGGCGTCTGGGCGATGCCGTCACGCCCGTCGACTTCTTCTCCCTCTACGCCAGCTCGCGGCTCGCCGCCGACGCCGGGCCGGGCTTCTACTCGCCCGAGTCCGCCTCCGACATGCCGGTGCGCTGGAAGGCGCTCGGCGGTCCGCCCGCCTCGCCTCGCGAGGCCGCGGCGGAGGGTTACTGGCGCCACTTCGAGCTCACCGGATAGCCCTTCTTCGAGGCGGCGGGGCGCGTCCTGACGGGCGGTTCGTTCGATGCGGCGTACCTGCGCTGGCGTCTCCTCTGTCTGTTCGCTCTGGTTGCCGCGGTCGGCCTGTTCGGCTGGCTGTCCCAACTCTCCCCTGCCCTGGTCCTCCTCCTGCTCGCGTTCTCGACCCTGAGCTTCGAACCCGTCGCCTCGGACGTGCGGGTCGGCAACGTCAACCTCCTGCTGCTCTTTCTGGTGGCCCTGGGGGCGTGGCTGCTCGCCGGCCGGGAGCCCCGGCGGCAGCTCGCGGCCGGCACGGCCCTGGCGGTCGCCATCGCCTGGAAACCGCTGCTCGCGTTCGTGCCGGTCTTCACTCTCGCCGGAGTCTGGCGCGACGAGGTTTCCACGACGAAGACCGACCACGCGGCATCGCCTCGACGGATCTGGTCGGCCCCGGTCGCACAGCTCGCAGGGCTGGTGCTCGGCGCGACGGCAGCCTGGATCGTCGGCGCCCTCTATCTCGGGAGCGCGGGAGCCTGGAGAGCATGGCTCGGCGTGCTGGGCCGGCTGACTCCCTCGTGGACGATCGACGCTGGCAACGTCAGCCCGGCGCGCCTGATCTTCGGCCATGTCACCTGGTGGCTCCCGCCGCTGGCGTTGCTCGCCGCCGTGGTGGTCGCGTTCGGCATCCGGAACCGGGCGGTGGCCCGAGTACGAGAAGCCACGCGCCGGGGTCTCGCCAGCGTTCGCCGCTGCGGCCTCGGGATCGTGCTCTTCCTGCTCATCTCGCCGCTCGTCTGGCTCCACTACCTGGTGCTGGCGTTGCCCTTGTCGATCGCTCTGCTCGCCGGAGCGCGGGCCCGCCGTTCGATCGGCTGCGCGGGAACCGTCGTGGTCGCCCTCGCCCTGGTCGGATATATCCCTTATGACAACGGCGTCGGCAGCGGCACCCTCGCGGCCTGGCTCGCCGCGGCGGGGCTGACCCTCCTCCTCGCGCTGGGGATTCGCGAGGAGCTGCAGCCGGCCGACGGGCTATAGACCCAGCGGACCTGAGCCTCCGACACCCCGTCGAGTCGGCCGCCGACGAGCGGCGATCGCGAGCAGGGCCAGGAAGACCACCGTGGCCACGGCGCTCGCCTCCAGGCCGGTGGCGCCGCCGGTCAGCCACTGCGGTCCGGCGAAGCTCGAGTCGAGCAGGTGCGGGTCGACCTGGCCGCCAAAGGCGGTGTTGGGCGAGCCGAGGACGAAGAAGGACGCGAAATTGAAGGTCCAGTGCAGGCCGGTCGCCCAGCGGATGTCGCCGCTGCGCAGCACCGAGACGCAGAGAACCAGCGCGACGATGCTGACGTTGAACCCGTCGAGCAGCGTCTCGTTGTCCTTCTGGAGGTAATGCAGCACGAAGCCGAAATAGAGCGATTGCAGGATCGCGGCGGCCCAGAAGCCCACCCCGTCGGAAAGCGCCGACAAGAAGTAGCCGCGGAAGAAGAGCTCCTCGAACAGCGCGACGCCGAGAGCACCGAGCGCCCACAGAAGGGCCCCGGTCACGAGCCCCCCCTGGGTCGTCAAACCCGCCACTCTCATGCCGCCGGCGGCGAAGACGAGCAGTCCGATCGCCGCGATGGCCGCCAGGCCCCATGCCGCGCCCGACCAGAACGGACCGGTGAAGAGCCGACGGAGCGGAATCCCGAACTCGCTCAAAGGGCGCCTCTCGAGGCGCGACATCGCCGCCAACCCGACCAGCGTCGCCGCGAGGTAGATCGACTCCATGGCGATGAGCCGGCCGACCGTGAAGTTGCCACGGGTCAGATCGAGCGACAGGGCGCGAAGCGCGAAAATGGCGCCGGTCGCGAGACCGAAGACGATCAAGTGGAAGATGAGCAGGCGCCAGCCCGCCCGAATGCCTCGCGGTCCGAGAAAGATCCTCCGGCCGATCGACGACGAAGGTGCGATGCTGCCCGGCTCCGTTGCCATCACGATGTCCCCCCAGGTTGCCTACGCGGGCGATGACACGGAGGTTTCGTGCGCCTTTCCCGCGCGCTCGACGGCCTCAGCTACCGCACTTCGGACAGGGACCGCAGCCCGCGTCGAAGGCGATCTTCCAGCTTCCGTCCGCCTGCCGACGCCAGACCGAGTTGAAGATGCCGTGCGACTGGACCGCCTGCCCGGAGACACTCCTGCCCCGCAGCGTCCAGGGGCCGCGAGTCAGTCCCACGGTGCCGTCGGCGCTGAGCTCGACCAGCTCGGGTTGCCACTCGAGAGCCGGACCGCCCTCCACGAAGTAGCCGGCCCACTCCGCCACGATCGCGTCGCGGCCCTGGGTGGGCGACATGCCGTCGACGAACACGGCATCCTCCGCGATGAACGACGCGAAGGCCGCGCGATCGTGTCGCGCCACGGAATCGGCGAAGGCCAGCTCCGTCGCCCGCAATTCGGCGCCGGCGGCCTGGCGGGCGCTCGCCTCGTCGGTAGGCGTCTCGGCGGCAACGACCACCAGGGCGGTCGACCAGGCGATCGCGACGACGAACATCCGGATGGCCAACGTTCTCATCTCGGTTCTCCTCTGACTGAGTGACTGCGGAGCGTACCCCGGCCCGAGCGGGTGGGCCAATGCCGGCGCCCCGCTTCCGGATACGATGGACGGGTCATGAGTGATGACGCGCCCTGCTCGAGCGCGAGACTCGCGGTGGTGCTCTCCGGAGGTGGCGCTCGCGCCGCGTATCAGGTCGGCACGTTGCGCTTCCTCGCCCGGGAGCGACCCGACCTCGAGGTGCCGATCCTCACCGGCGTTTCGGCGGGCGGCATCAACGCCGCCTTTCTCGCCGCTCATCCGGGACCGCTGAGCCACGCCATCGAAGCGCTGGCCGAGCTCTGGTCCTCGCTCGAGATGCGGCACGTCTTCCGAACCTCGATGCCGTCCCTGGCCAGCCAGGTGGCACGCTGGCTCGCCCGCCTGAGCAGCGGGGGTTCGCCGCTCGCACCAGAGATCCGCGGCATGGTCGACACGGCGCCGCTCCGGCGCCTGTTGACGCGCGCCCTCGACGCCACGCCAGGCGGCCTGCCCGGCCTGCGAGCCCGGGTCGAGAGCGGCGCGTTGAAGGCTTGTGCCCTGACCGCGATCAACTACGCGACGGGGCAGACCGTGACGTTCGTCGAGGGTTGCGATCTCGAGATGTGGCAGCGCCCGAACCGGATCAGCGTGGCGGCACGGCTCAACGTCGAGCACGTGATGGCCTCGTCGGCCCTGCCCCTATTCTTTCCCGCCGTCCAGATCGGCGACGCCTGGTACGGCGATGGCGGGGTGCGCCTCTCGGCGCCGCTCTCGCCCGCTCTCCATCTCGGCGCCGACCGCATCCTCGCGGTCTCGACGCGCTACCGGCGCAGCCGCAGCGAGGCCGACCGCCACGCGACGCGCGGCTATCCGCCTCCGGCCCAGATCCTCTCGGTGCTGCTCAACTCGATCTTCCTCGACGTGATCGATCAGGACCACGACCGGCTCGAGAAGATGAACCGCTTGATCGACGCCCTGCCTCCGGAACGCCGCGCCGGCCTGCGCAAGATCGACGTCGTGTTGTTGCGTCCGTCGCGCGACCTCGGGCGCCTGGCGGGCGAGTTCGAGCCCGACCTGCCGCGCGCCTTCCGCTTCCTGTCGCGCGGTCTCGGTACCCGCGAGACCGCCAGCCCCGATCTGCTCAGCCTGGTCCTGTTCGATCCCAGATATCTGACCCAGCTGATCCAGATCGGCGAAGCCGACGCCGCGGCGCACGGCGACGAGCTGCTGGCGCTCGTCGATGGACGCCCGCTGCCGCAGGACGATTTGATGGTGACGGATACGGCGCCCTGAACGGGCGGCTACTTCGGCGTGACGACGCTCGGTGTCCAGCCGAAGATCGGACCGAGACACTGGTCGGCCAGCTCCGGAACGAAGCGGTCGGGAGTGCGCGAGCGATAGTCGCTGCGCGGCCCTTCGACGTGGTGGGTGCTGGTCGCGACCAGGCCCCGCGTCCCGGTGTCATAGACCTCCACCGAGAGCGACGCCAAATCCGGGCGGCCCGACCACATCGAGGCGTTGTCCTCCCACTCGGTGAACTGCGCGCGCACGACGTACTTGTAGCCCAGATTCCCCGCCTCGGTCAGCCCGGCGTCGAGATCCTTGACGTCCGAGAGAAGCGGGCTGAAACCATGACCCAGCAACGAGTCACGGAGCCCCACCGCCATCGCGAAGCCCGACCCCTCGGCCGGTCCCTCGCTCCGCTGCACGCCGTCGGGCACTTTCAGGAGATAGATCTTCGCGCCCGGCGTGATGAGCTTGCCCGGCACCAGGTTCACGGTCGAGCTGCGGTTCGCGCTGCAGGCGGCGAGCGCCACCAGGGCGCCGATCACGGCGCCGGCGGCGAGGATCTTCGAGGCTCTTGGGACCATGCGTCTCTCTCCCTCTGCGTTCGCTCGTGAGTGGGACGTTTCGCCTCTCACTCCGTGCTATGAATCCTCGCACAGATCGTGGGCTCGCGGGCCGCGAGACGATTCACGCCACGGTCACGTCGGAGCAGAGGTAGACGTCCTGGATGGCGTTGAGGAGCTCGACGCCTTCCTTCATCGGACGCTGAAAGGCCTTGCGGCCCGAGATCAGACCCATTCCGGCGCCGCGCTTGTTGATCACCGCCGTGCGCACCGCAGCGGCGAGGTCGCCGGCGCCCGAGCTGGCGCCGCCCGAGTTGATGAGGCCGATCTTGCCCGAGTAGCAGTTGACGACCTGCCAGCGCACCCACGCCACCGGATGCTCCTCGACGAGCTGACCGTAGACCAACTTGCTCGTCTTGCCGAATCCCTCGAAAGCGTTGTAGCCGCCGTTGTGGGTCGGCAGCTTCTGCTTGATCACGTCGGCCTCGAGCGTCACCCCGATGTGATTGGCCTGCGCGGTCAGGTCGGCCGCCGTGTGGTGGTCGGCCTCCGGCGTCTTGAAGGCCGGGTTGCGAAGGTAGCACCAGAGAACCGTCGCCAGGCCGAGCTCGTGCGCGAGGGCGAACGCCTCGCCGACCTCCTCGATCTCGCGGTCGGCGTCCTCCGACCCGAAATAGATCGTCGCACCCACCGCGGCGCAGCCCATCTCCCAGGCCTGCTCGGCGTTGGCGAACATGGTCTGCCGGAAGCCGTTCGGGTAGGTCAGGAGCTGGTTGTGATTCAGCTTGAGGATGAACGGAATGCGGTGGGCATGGCGGCGCGCCACCGAGCCCAACGCTCCGAGCGTGCAGGCCACCGCGTTGCAACCCCCTTCGATCGCCAGCTCGACGATCTTCTCGGGATCGAAATAGTCGGGGTTGGGCGCGAACGACGCCGCGCCAGAGTGTTCGATGCCCTGGTCGACCGGCAGGATCGACAGATACCCGGTCCCGGCCAGTCGCCCGTGACCGTGCAGGCGCTGGAGGTTGACCAGCACCTGCGGATGGCGGTCGGACGACCCGAAGCAGGCCTCCACCTGATCGCTCGCCGGGATTCGTACGCGCTCGCGGGGAATGCCTTTGCAGGTGAATCCGAGGAGGCTCTCGGCCTCGTCGCCGAGCAGAGACTGAATTTGATCGATCGTACGCATGGAATCGAGCTCCAATCCGCCAGAAGGGTTGCCGATTATTTCACGCCGGTACCCGCCCGCCGTCGCCGGGCGCCCCCCCGATGGCGACGCGCGGCGAGCTCGACGGCGCCCAGGTCGCGACGCAAGCGCTCGAGCGCGGCCATGCTCCGCGGCGCGGCAGCGAAGACCTCGTGCACGTAGTCGTCGACCACTCGCGCGGCCTGCCCACCCACCGCCGGCAGGCGCCGTTCGGCGAGCTGCGCCAGGGCCAGCGGCGCCAGGGAGTCGGGAACCGCGATCCCGGCGCCCCGCAGCGCCGCCCGCAACCGCTCGTAGGCGAGCGTGGCGCTCCAGGCCGGCCGCCGGCGCACCAGCCAGAAGACGACCAGCGCGGCCGCCAGGATCACTCCGGCGGCGAGGTCGATCATGAAGCGGACATATCGGGCCTTCGTCGGGCCGCTCTCCGCGGTGCCAGCGGCTTCCGCTCCGCGGCTCGCGCCCGCGGTGGCCGCGGCCCGATCGTGGCGGTGGAAGAGATCCGCCATCAGCTGGTCCCAGAGGGTACGGGCCTTGCCGAGGACGCTGAGTTGGTCCTCGAAATCGTAGGAGATGACCCAACGGTCCCAACGAAAGGCCACCGCATCCCAAGCCTGCCGGACATAGAGCGCCAGGCTGCGCGGCTGGGGCGTCGGGCGGCCGTCGGGCGGCGTGGGGTCGAAGGTCGTCCACCCGGAGCCGTCGATCCAGGCCTCGACCCAGGCGTGGGCGTTCGCCTGGCGCACCACCCAGGCGCCCTCCCAGGGGCTCCACTCCGCGCCGTAGAAGCCGGTGACGAGGCGCGCCGGGATCCCCTGGGCGCGCAGCAGGAGAACCATCGCCGAAGCGAAGTACTCGCAGTGCCCACGCCGGGTCTCGAAGAGAAACGTCTCGATCGGCGACTCGCCGCCCCGGCCCACCAAAACCGTGGTGTAGGCGTAGTCGTCTAGGAGGTGCTGTTCGATGCGATCGGCTCGCTGCGCGGCGCTACCCTGCCCCGCCCAGCTCGCCGCCAGGGCACCCATGCGCGGCGTCACGCCGCGCGGGTCGAGCGGCCCGCCTTGGGTCGCCCGAAGGTCGGGAGGATCCGCTTCGGAGCGGTCCTCCGGGCCCAGCATCGCGTCGTACTCGAAGACCTCTCCGGGCACTCCGGCGAGACGGACGGCACCCCCTTCGTCCACCCGCAGGACCAGCGTCTCGGCCTCGACGCCGACCGTCGCGAGCGGCAGCACGAGACTCTGCGTCCTCAGCGGCTCGAGCACGACGTGGGCGCGCCCCACCGGTTGCACCCGCGCCAGCTCGAAAGCGCCCGTGGCCGGATTGCGGCGCAGGGTACGACGGGTCAGGGAGTGGCGCCAGGTGCGCCCCTCCCAGACGTCGTAGGTCGCCGCCTTGAACCGCATCGTCTCCGGATCCGAATACCTGCCCGCGAAGCGCACCCGCATGGCGATGGCCGGGTTGTCGCGGATGCGGCCGATCAGATCGAGGCTGAACTCGTCCGAGAACCCGGCCCGACCGAGCTCGGGCTCGCCGCCGAAGCCCCCCGGACCGAGCATCAGCGGCGCCCGCACGCGAGGCAGCAGCGCGAAGAGCGGCACCGCGATCAGAATCGTCGCGGTCACCAGGGTCGTGACGAAGCGGCCGATCGGCAGGCGATCCGGCTCGGCGCCGCGGGCGGCGAGGCTCGATTGAGCGTGCAGGTGGACGAAGCGCACGAGCAGAATGACCGAGAGCGCCAGGAAAGCGACCAGGTAGAGGACGACCGACGGATGCGTGCTGGTGGCCATGGCGGCCAGGAAGAGAAAGAAGACGCCGATCCACGCCTGCCACTTGTCGCGCTCTCGGCGCAGCGAGAAGAGCTTCGCGGTGAGACCGAAGAGGGTCAGGTGGAGAATCGGCCGGACGAGCTGGGTGCGCTCCAGGGACATGAAATCGATCACCAGAAGCGGCAGATAGGCGAGGCCGAGCAGGTTGAGGGCGCGCGACGACAGCCAGTTCTCGGCGCCCTGCCAGGCGCGGCGCAGCAGGAACGCCATCAGCGCCATGAAGAGCGCCAGGACCGGCCACTCCAGGACCTCGTTGAACGGCAGCGGCACGGCGACCAGGAGCGCGGTCGCCGCGAGAAGCATCCGTTTTTCCCGCCCGAAGGTCATGGGGCTTCTCCGGCTCCGTTCGCGAGGCCGAGCCGCAGCTGGCGCGCCCCCGGATCGCCCGCCAGGAGCGGCTGGCGGGCCCGCGGCGCCGGCTCGACGAGCGCGAGCTCGGTCAGGATCTCCTGGCGCTGCCGGGCGCCGAGCGCGAACGCGAGGCGGCGCTCGCGCGTCACCAGCTCCACTTCCACGCCGCGCTCCAGGTGATCCCACGCCGAAGTCGCCGCTTCGCTCACCAGTTGCTCGAACCGCAGCCGTTCGGCGGCAGCGAGCGCGCCCGTTCCGTTGTCGAAGAGAATGGAGAGACGCAGCGTCTCTTCCGACTCCCGCTCCTGGAAGACCAGCTCTCTCATCTGAGCGCTCTTCTTCCAGTGGATGGCGCGCGGATCGTCGCCCTGGCGGAAGGCGCGCAGGGTGTGGAGCTCGTGCCCCCAGCCGGGCCGCGACGAGGAGCGCTCGCCGGTGAACCCGGTGGCCTCCACGTCGATCTCGCTCGCCGGAAAGAGCTCCGGGTAGACCAGCAACTCGCGGGGCGCCCGGTAGCGCATCCCCTTGCGGAACAGGCCGAGCGGAAAGAGCGAGGCGACATGGCTGGCCGCGAGCTCATGACGGCCGCGGCGCGGAAACATCGTCTCGATCGCCCCGCGCGCGTCCTCACCGGGCCGCAGCATCGTCACGAGGCGCCATGGGCCGCGCGCCGAGATCCCCACCTGGAGGAGCCAGCGGGTCAGCCAGCGCCCGCGGTTGCGGACCGTGAATCCGATCCACGCGGGCCGCCGCGCGAAGATCTCGCCGGGAGGCTCGAGCTCGATCTCGAGGCGCTGCAGATTCCAGCGCGAGGCGAGGCCGGTCGTCACCAGCAGGGCCAGCATGCAAGCCAGAACCAGGTAGAGGGCGTTGTTGCCGGTGTTGGTCGCGGCCACTCCCACGATGACCGTGAAGAGCACGAACCAGAGGCCCACCCGGGTGATGCGGATGGCTTCCGGCCGGCCCCGACGGTCGAGCCAGCGGCGCAGGCCGGCTCCCCGGCCGGACGCCATGCCGCCCGGCGGCGCGGCGGACGGCGCGGAAGCGCGGCTCACCAGGTTCTCCGGCGAGACCTCAGATCGGGACCGGCGTGTCGGCGACGAGTTGTTCGAGCGCTCGGCGCGCCGCATCGGGGGTGTCGGAGCCGCGGCGCATCACCACCCGGTGACCGAGCACCGGCACGACCAGGCGTTGCACGTCGTCGGGGACGACGAACTCCCGCCCTTCGGCGAGCGCCATCGCCTGCGCCGCCCGGCAGAGGCCGAGCGCGGCCCGGGTCGAGACGCCGAGCTGGAAGCGATCGCCGCGGCGGGTGCTCTCGGCGAGCGACAGGACGTAGTCGACCACCCGCTCGGAGAGCCGCACTTGCTCGGCCAGAACCTGCAGCTCCTGGATCTCGCCCGACTCGAGCACCGCGGGCAGGCGCTCGAGCTCGCCCTCGACGCCGCCCGCGAGCAAGAGTCCCCGTTCCTGATCGCGCGGCGGATAGCCGAGTCGCAGGTGCATCTCGAAACGGTCGAGCTGCGATTCGGGCAGGGGAAAGGTCCCGATGTACTCGTGGGGATTCTGGGTGGCGAGGACCAGGAAGGGATTGGGGAGATCGAGCCGCCGGCGCTCGATCGAGACCTTGCGTTCGCTCATCGCCTCGAGGAGCGCCGATTGGGTCTTCGGCGTGGCCCGATTGATCTCGTCGGCCAACACCACGCTGGCGAAGATCGGCCCGGGCACGAACTCGAATTCCTCCCGCCGCTGGTTCCAGATCGAGACGCCCAGGATGTCCGAGGGCAGCAGATCGCTGGTGAACTGGATGCGCTGGAAGCTCAGCCCGATCGAGCGCGCGATCGCCTGGGCAAGCGTCGTCTTGCCGACTCCCGGCACGTCCTCGACCAGGACGTGGCCGCGCGCGACCAGGCAGACCAGCGCCAGCCGCACCGCCTCGGGGTGGCCACGGAAGACGCGCGCCACGTGGGTCTCGAGCATCGCCAGGCGGCGCGCCGCCGCCGCCGCCGAGTCGACTCCGGTCCGCGCGCCCTCCACCGTCACTTTTCCGTCGCCTCGAACTCGCGATACTGCGCCCGCTCCGCCGCCGGGACGGGCGATCTCACGCCGACCCAGAAGCCGTCGCCGGGCTGGTAGGGCAGATCTTTCAGGGTCAGGGTCTGCTGGACGCCGCCCGGGCCGAGGTCCTTGCCGTCGATCCAGACCCGGCGATGAGCCTTCTCCTTGCCCTTGGCGTCGGCCATCGAGACGTCGAGGGTCAGGCCCGGAAGAGGGGGCTGAGCATCCCCCTCGAGGGTCACGTCGAGCAAGATGTCGGGATGCTCCTTGCCGGGCTCGTCCTTGACCAGGAAACCGGTGAGCGTCGCCGAGTATTGGACGCGCCGGACCTCGAGGTCCCGGATGGGGTCGCGCGAACAGGAGAGGGCGACGACGGTGGCGAGACCGAGCAGGAGCGGAGCGACGAGGAAGCGGGCACGCAGCATAGACGACCGATTCTAGCCGTCAGCCCAACAGGTTGAAGCGAACGATGGCCCAGATGGCTGCGAAGCCGTCTCTCCAGCCGATCTTCTTGCCCTCGTCGTAGGTCCGCCCGTGGTAGGAGATCGGCACTTCGTAGATCCGAGCCCGCCGGCGGGCCAGCCGGGCGGTGAGCTCGGGCTCGATCCCGAACCGGTTCGAGCGCAGCGTCACGCCCTCGAGCAGGCTGCGGTGGAACACCTTGTAACAGGTCTCCATATCGGTCAGGTTCAGGTTCGAGAAGATGTTCGAGAGCATCGTCAGGAAGCGGTTGCCCACCGCGTGCCAGAAGAGCAGGACACGATGGCTGCCGCCGAGGAACCGCGAACCGAACACGGCATCCGCCTTGCCCTCGAGGATCGGCTGCAGGAGGACGGGATATTCCTCGGGGTCGTATTCGAGATCGGCGTCCTGGATCAGGAGGATGTCGCCCGTCGCCTCCGCGAAGCCCCTCCGCAACGCGGCGCCCTTGCCCTGATTCCGGGGCTGCTGGAAGAAGCGGAACGGGGGATCGCCGGCGGCGGCCAGCCGCCCCAGCAGCTCACGGGTCCCATCGCTCGAGGCGTCGTCGACCACCACGATCTCGCGATCCAGTCCTCCCGGCAGGGGCGCTCCGGCCACCCGGCGCAGCAGGGCCTCGACGGTGTCGAGCTCGTTGAACACCGGGATCACGATCGACACTTTTTCCGGCATGGGCCCGTACTCTATCCGCGCTCGGCGATCTCACGGAACGGCCCACCGGATCCCGGTCGGCTTCTTTCCTTGGCAGAGCCTTCCGATCCAGCGTACGATCGGCCGGCCCGGGGGGGACATCGAACTCTTGGAGGATATGGAATGAGCATTCGCAGCCGCCTCGCCATCACCGCCATGGGCTTGGCCCTCGCGACTCCCGTGGTGGCGACCACGATCGTGCCACTCGACGACCAGCACTTGGTCGACCGCGCCCTACTCGTCTTGATGGCGACGGTGGACAGCAAGCTGCCCGCCACCGACGAGCCGGTGACCCGATGGATGGTCACTGTCGATCGCGTGCTCAAGGGCACTTACAACGCCAGCAGTCTGGTGGTGCGCGAGCTCGGCGGAGAGACGGCCGACGGCCGGGGCCTGAAGATCTTCGGCGCGCCGCCTTTCGCCCCCGGAGTCCAGGCGCTGCTATTTCTCCAGGAGCGCCCCGACGGCACCTTTGCCATCCGCGACTTCCCCCAGGGGGCTTTCCTCGGGGCGAAGACGGCCCTCCGCACCCTCGCTTTCCGCGATTTTTCCCAGGTCCGGGTCCTCGACCGGCCGGGCCATCAGGGCAGCCTGTCCCATCTGCGCGACTTGGATCGCTTCGCGAACTGGATCGCGGACCGAGCGGACGGAATCCAACGTCCCGCTGACTACAGCGTCACGCCGAGTGTGACCGAGCTGCAGTCCATTCCCGAGGCCTTTTCGCTGCTGTCGGCGAGCGGATACAACATGCGCTGGTTCAACTTCGACAGCGGCGGCTCCGTCGGTTGGTATACAAGTCCGAGTCCCCTGCCGGGTCTCACTGACGGTGGGGTCGGCGAGACGAAGAGGGGCCTCGCGGCATGGACGAACGAACCCACCACGCCAATCCGTCTCGTCTACATGGGTACCAGCACCGCCAAAGGTGGCTTCAACACCTCGGATGGCAGGAACGTCGTTCTCTGGAACGATCCCAACGACGAAATTGCCGGCGTCTTCGATTGCTCGGCCGGGGGCACCCTGGCGATCGGCGGTCCCTGGTACGACGTGGGGGATCGCGGCACCTTCAACGGAAAGTCGTACATTCGGATCCAAGAGGCGGACATCATCACCCAGGCCGGAATCGAGTGCGAGGCGAACCACGTCGCCAGCTTCCCTAAGTTCATCGAAGAGCTCATCGGTCACGAGCTTGGCCATACGCTGGGTCTTTCCCATTCGAGCGAGGACAGACACGAATCGAACTTTGTCCTCAAGCAGGCGCTCATGTATGCCTACATTCACGTGGACGGACGGGGCGCACAGCTCAACAGCGACGATATCGCCGCCATCCAGACGCTCTACCGCAAAGGCGGCGCGGTCGGCGGCGGAGGCGGAGGCGGAGGCGGCACGGGCAGTCAGAAGAACTGTCCGGCCGACACGCTCTGTCTCCAGAACGGGCGCTTCGAACTCACCGCGAACTGGAAGAACCAGTTCGACAGCACCAGCGGCGTCGGCCACCCGATCTACAACTCCGACATCTCCGGGTTCTTCTACTTCACCGATGCGCGCAACGTCGAGTTGATCACCAAGGTGCTCGACTTCGACGGCACGATCAAGGTCTTCTACAGCGAGCTGACGAACCTCAACTTCACGCTCACCGTCAAGGACACCACGACTGGCAAGGCGAAGACCTACTCGAACACGACCGGCGATTGCGGAGCGATCGACAACGACTTCTCGACAGGCTCGTCATCCACCGCGCTCGCATCGACCGCTCCGGCTTCGGCCGCCACGGCGGCCTGCGCTCCCAGCTCTAGCCGGCTCTGCCTCAACAATGCCCGGTTCGCAGTGACGGTGGACTGGAACAACCAGTACAACGGCTCGAGCGGGGTCGGCGCCGCGAAGACCCTTTCGGACCTGACGGGCGCGTTCTCCTTCGACAGTCCCGCGAACCTCGAGATTCTGATCAAGACGCTCGACTTCAACGGGCAGATCCTGGTGATTTACGGTTCGTTGTCGAACTACAACTACACGATTCATGTCGTGGACACGTCGACCGGCAAGTCGAAGGACTACCACAACACCGCTGGAAATTACTGTGGAGGTCTCGACCAGAACGCGTTCTAGCGGCCGCCGTGAGGCGTGTGACGAAATCCGACCCACCCGCCGTCGAACCGGCCGTGGACGTCCCGTTCTCCGGGAAGGTCGCGGCCGGTTCGCTGCGTCCGGCCATTTGGTGGCTGCTGAGCATCGTCTTCGCTCTCTATCCCATCGGGGATCGACGAGCCGCAGATCCGCCGTGGGGACGTCCCTGGTATCTCGGGCGGGGCCTCACGATACTCGTCGTCTTCGTCACGCTGCTCGTCCTGGCAGCTCGACGAGACCGCTTGCCCATCTCGACGCAACGCTGGAGAAGATGCGCCGCGGCGACCCTGTTCCTGACTTCCTTCCTGGCCTTCGTCTCCAATTTCGGGGTCCTCACCTCGGACGACAACCTGCCCAACCGGGCCCTTCCGCTCGCGATCGCCGATGGAGATGGTTTCGATCTCTCCCATCTCCTCACGCCCGAGCTCGACCTGCACTATTCGATTCTTCATCGAGGTCGGCGCTCGTTGAGCGCCTTCCCGCTGGGCACCGGCCTGCTCGTCACTCCCTACTACGCCGCCGTCCGAGCCTTACGGTCGTACTCGGTTCCCGTCATCCTCGCGGACGGACGCTTCGAGAAGCATGCCGCGGCGTTGCTCACTGCCGCGGCAGTCGCTCTGCTCTTCAGTGCTTCGGCACCCCTGTTCGGCGCTTCCGTCTCGCTGCTCTTGGGGCTGGGCCTCGCTCTGGCAACCCCGGCTTTCTCGACGCTCTCGCAGGGTCTCTGGTCACAGACCGGCGAGCTCGCCGCGTTTGCTGCGGCTTTGGCACTCTTCTCCGCCGCGGAGGATCGAGCCGAGCGAGCGCTGCCAGCGACCGGGGCCGGCGCCGCGCTGGGCTATGCCGTCTTCTGCCGGCCCACCGCACTGCTCCTGTTGCCACTGGTCTGGGTCTGGATCGGCCCGCGTCCAGCTCAACGACGTCGTTTCGTGATCGGGCTCACGGCCGCCGGCGTGGCCATTGGGCTACTGAATTGGCACCTCTATGGATCGATCTCAGGAGGGTACGGACAACTCAACCAGGGCGCTTTCGAACTGATGGAGCGCAATTTTTGGACCCGGCTATGGCTCGTCCTCACGAGCCCGAGCCGGGGATTGCTCTGGTTCTTCCCAGCCCTCGTCTTCGCGCTCGTCCGCCTCCGCGCAGTTCCTCCCAAACGACTCCCGCGGCCCTATCGTCTGGCCGCGCTTTCCAGTCTGCTCGCCCTGGTGATGATGACCGCCGCCTATGCGAAGTGGTGGGGAGGATATGGAATCGGCCCTCGACTTCTCGCCGAGGCCTCCTTCCCGGCGATGCTGCTGATCGCTGCCGTGGCGGCCTGTGACCGCCGCCTCTGGGCACGAGCCGTCATCATCGCCCTGCTGGTCTGTCAGGCGGTGGTTCAGGTGACTCTGACGCGCTCCCCGGTGGCGATCGCGTGGAACCGGACCGTCAACGTGGATCACAACCCGGAGGCGCTGAGGAGCTGGAGGAACAGCCTCCTGGCCGCGGCGTTCGTGCCGGGCTGGAGCTACGAGGAGCCGGGGCCTTACCTGCACGACAAACTCTCCAGCCTCGACGCGGCGCACCGCTTTCCGCTGGACCTCGCTCCGATCGCCGACCAGCGCTACGACGTGGAAGACGGAACGCTCGACGAGAGATCCTTCGGGAAGCCGTACCTGCCCCGCTTGGCGAGACTCGACCCGGCCGTGCGGAACGGCGGGCCGTTCCTCTTCCTGCCCCCCGACGCCGCCAACATGGTCCGGGTCTGCACGGGCGAGACCTCCCCACCCGTTCTCCTGCCGGGCGCCGCCATCGACCGGATCTTCACGGTGATCGCCTGGCGCGAACCCAGGCTTCAACGAGTCGACACCACGCGGGCCGGCAACAAGCCGCCCGTGGGTGGAACCGTCGTGCTGGTCACCCAGGCCGGAGTGCGACGACGTTTCCCGCTGCGCGTCCAGCACGAGCTCTTCGATACGACGATCCGAGATTGGGCGCGCTACCCGGCGGCCGAACGCTACGTCGCGGGCCGACCGGGCAACGTCGATGCGCTCCTCACGCAGGAGCTCGTCGTCCAGGGCCGCGTACGCCGTTTTCACGAGCTCTACCTGGAAGGTCCCGCGGACTCTCCCCGCGGGTGTCTCTACTTGTTGGCGGTCACGCTCCGGACCCTCTCTCCCGTCGGTGCCCCGACCACGGCCCGCTGAGCCCGTCGCGACCCACCGAGCTTCCACGGCCCGGCGCCAACCCACGAGGATCGGATTCCGCCGGCGAGGAGGAGGGCCAGCGGGACCAACATCTGGATGAGAAACCGATTCCAGGTGACGTCCACGACGGCGAGATTCGGAGCCATCGAGTACGCGGCGAGCACGAGCACCGATTCGACCGCGATGAGCCACCCGGCGGCGGACGCGGCTCGACCCCGGAGTCCGCGCCGGCCGACGACCAGCACCAACGGCAGGATCCAGAAGAGCGCGCCCCACTCGTTCCACGCGACGGTGTGACGCGCGATGGTACCGAAGACCGTCGGAAGACGGGTCGCGAAGCCGGTCACCAAGGTCGGCAGCGAGAGGCGCTCGAAATAGCCTTCGTCGTTGCGGTTAGGAATCTCGGCGCGCCAGGCGAAAAGAGTCGCCGCGGCGGCGACCACGAGCGCCATCGCGAGCGCCGCCGCCGCCGCCCGGCGCGTGCGTGGCGCCACCGCGCGACGGGGCGCCAGCCAGGTCGCGATGGCAACCGCGGCGGGCGCCAGCAGCAACCCCTCGTTCTTCGAACCCAGCGCCGCGGCGAGCAGGAGCCCGGCCACGAGCCCTCGCCAGGCTTCCCGCCGCGCCCGCGGATGCAGCAGGGCGCAGAAGCCCGCCCCCAGGAATGCCGCCAGCGGCAGGTCACTGTAAGTTCCACTCGCGCCCGCGTCGCGATTCCACAACACCACCGGCGCGAGGAAGAGCAACGCCAGGGCGATCGCCGCACCACGCCGTCCTCCCGCGCGCACGAGGGCCGGTGCCACGGCCGCCGCGAGCGCGGCGACGAAGAGCGCGTAAAGCGCGCGCACGCCGCGTCCCGAGAGCGGAACGCCGGCGAGGTCCGACATCGCGACCTGGGCGAGCGGCATGAGGATCGGATAGCGGGGGTGGATTACGTAGAACCTCGCGTCCCGCAGCTCGCGCGGCAGCACGGAGTGCGCGGCTTGCAGATACTTCGCTTGCGTGCCCCAGGTCATCCGGCCGTCGAAGTCGGTCACCGGATCGAGGCTCGCGCTGGCGAGCAGCGCCAGCGACACCGCCACGAGTCCGATCCCCACGACCCGGAGCGGCCACTGACCGCGTGACGCGCCCCGTCCTTCCTTCCCTCGCTTCCCGAGCCCACCCAGCCGGCCGCGCCGCGCGAGGATGGCGAGCAGGCCGGCGGCGCAGGGAAGCGCCAGGACGATCCGGAAGAGCGTCCGGTCGACTCCGGCACCGACCCAGAAGCTCGTCGCCCAGACGGCCCAACCCATCCAGGCGATCCCGAGCAGGTAAGCGTAGCCGGCGCGCGACCACCAGGAACGCTCGAGCGGCCGAGGCAACAGCGCCTCGAGTCCGAGGCCGGCCGCGAACAGGGCGGCGAGCGCCAAGAGGCTAAGGCCGAGGCTAGCGAGCATGGGGTGAAGGGCGGGATCGTCGCCCGCGATGCCGGGAGTGTCCTCGGTATTCACGGGCGGTCATGAGGTTCGGGGGCTGCGGTGCGTCGCCGACTTCGACCACCCACTGGGCCGGCCGCGGCAGGATCTCCCGCAGGTGGCGCAGGCTGGCGCTCCGGTAGGTGCCGAGATAGACGACGGGCCGCGGCGCCAGGTCGTGGAGCACGAAGTAGCACGCTCCCCGTTCGTGGCTCTGGCCATCGACCAGATAGAGGGTGTCCGTCTCCGGCACGCGCTCTCGAATCGCGCGGACCGCCGCCATGTAATCGCGACCGAAGAGCCGGTCCTGCGTGGCCGCCAGGCTCTCGCTCCGGTGGCGGCGCACGAAGCGCCATTGGCTGCGTGTCACAACCAGGGCACGGGCCAGCGAAGCCACCGCCGCGAGGACGACCAGCATCACCGTGAGTCGCGCCAGGGCTCGCCTCACGGCGCCGCTCCGGCGTGGTGAAAGGGCGCCGCTCGCCATCTGGCGCGCAGCGAGCCGAGCAGGACGATCTCGGGCTCGAGCTCCACTCCCGCACGGTCGGCCACCGCGGCGCCGGCGTCGAGCATCAGATCGACCACGTCCTCCGCCCTGGCTCCGCCCAGGTTGACGATGACGTTGGCGTGCCGCTCGCTGATCGCCGCACCGCCCCGGCGATGGCCCTTGAGGCCGCACGCCTCGATCAGGCGGCCCGCGAAGTCCCCTTCCGGGTTCTTGAAAATGGATCCCGCGTTGGGAAAGCCGGAAGGCAGGGCGCTCCAGCGCCGCGCGTTGAGCTCCTCGATGCGCGCCAGGAGCGCCGCCGGATCCCCCGGCGCGAGCTCGAAGAGCGCCCGCACGACGAGCGCCCTCGAGTCTTCCAGACGGGTTCGCCGGTAACGCGGCTCGAGCTCCGCGGTGGCGACCCGGCGGCGCGTGCCGTCGCGCTCGATCAGACGAGCCGAGACCAGCACGTCGCGGATCTCGGTCCCGTAGCAGCCGGCGTTCATGTAGACGCCCCCCCCCACCGTCGAGGGAAAGCCGGAGAGCGCTTCGAGTCCGGCCAACCCGGCTCGCGCGGCACGACGAGCGACGAGCGGCAACGGCGCCCCGGCTCCGGCCGAGACCCGACGTCCATGGATCCGGATCCGCTTCAGGTCGCCAACCAGGCGCAGCACGACGCCGCGCACGCCCTCGTCCGGCACCAGGAGGTTCGAGCCCAGACCGAGGATCTCGAGCGGCGCCCCTTCTTCCGCCGCGGCCACCACGGTCCGCGCCACCGCCCGTTCGCTCGCCGCGTCGACGAGAAGATCCGCCGGACCTCCGATCTTGAAGGTGGTGAGCCGGGCGAGGGGTGCCGCGGCCGCGAGCGCGAGGCCCGGCACCCCGGCCAGACGCCCGGCGACGCGCTCGGCGGCGCGAGATGGGTCGCTCAGAATTCGTCCTCTCAAGGTAGGACGAGCGAGCCCGGAAAACCCTTCCGGGGTTCGCTCGGGGGCGGTAGTATAACGGCGCAATTGAGACGGAAAACAACGAAAGGACGGACCATGGCGGACGCCAAAGCGGAACGGTTGAAAGCAGTCGAGGGGGCGCTGACCCAGATCGAGCGTCAGTTCGGCAAGGGATCGATCATGCGCCTCGGGCAACGCGAAACGCTCACCCTCGAAGTCATCCCGACCGGTTCGCTGGCGGTCGACTCGGCGCTCGGCGTCGGCGGGTTCCCACGCGGCCGCGTGGTCGAAGTCTACGGCCCCGAATCGTCGGGCAAGACCACCCTGGCTCTCTCGGTGGTCGGGCAGGCGCAGAAGCGCGGCGGCGTGGCGGCCTTCATCGACGCGGAGCACGCGCTCGATCCCGAATACGCCAGGAAGCTCGGCGTCGACATCGACAACCTGTTGGTCTCGCAGCCGGACAACGGCGAGCAGGCGCTCGAGATCGCCGAGATGCTCGTGCGCTCGAACGCGGTCGACATCGTGGTCGTCGACTCGGTCGCGGCCCTGGTGCCGCGCGCCGAGCTCGAAGGCGAGATGGGCGACTCCCACGTCGGACTCCAGGCGCGCCTGATGTCGCAGGCTCTGCGCAAGCTCACCGCAATCGTCGCCAAGTCGAAGACCTGCATGGTCTTCATCAACCAGATCCGCGAGAAGATCGGGGTGATGTTCGGCAGTCCAGAGACCACGACCGGAGGCCGGGCCCTGAAGTTCTATTCGTCGATCCGCATCGACATCCGCCGCATCGCCGCGATCAAGGAAGGCGACACGGTGACCGGCAGTCGCGCCAAGATCAAGGTGGTCAAAAACAAGGTCGCGGCACCCTTCCGCCTGGCGGAGTTCGACATCGACTACGGGGAGGGCATTTCGCGGGTCGGAGAGCTGATCGACCTCGGGGTCGATCACAAGCTGGTCGTCAAGAGCGGCGCCTGGTATTCCTACGGCGATGTCCGGCTCGGTCAGGGGCGGGAGAACTCCAAGCAGTTCCTGCGCGACAACCTGGACGTCGCCGAAGAGATCGAAGTCAAGCTGCGTAAGAACCTCGGCCTGCCCGAGCTCGTCGCCGTGCCGGCTGCCGCCGCAACCGCCCCGTGAACCGTCCGCAGGGCCTCGGCCGCGCGATCCTCCTGCTAACCCTGGTATCGACCCTCGGCTGTGCCATCCAGGGGCGCGGGTCCAGTCAGCTGACCGTCGAATCGCCCCGCTGGATCGTCGCCGGCCGGTCGCTCGACCTGCGAGTGACCCAACTCGGCTGGCTCGCCGGGAGGAAGGTGACTCTCGCGGTCTTCGTGGATGGCAAACAGGCCACCCGGGTGGATACCCGGGGCACCTCGACCTCGGTTCGCGTGCCGGCCGCGGTGCTGCCGACGGGAATCCGCTTGGTGACGCTGAAGACGGGGACCGAGAACTCGACCGTCGCGGTCCGAATTCTGCCGCCGATCGTGCCGATTGGCGCGGCGGCCGTGCTCGGCGCCTTACTCGGCGCCGCCTTCCTGGCGCGGCGCCGCTCGCGCCGCTGAGGCCCGACCGAGTCAGCCGGATCGAGGGCCGAAGAGACGCCGCCACCAGCCTCCACGCGGATCTCCACCGGCCAGGGCGTCGAGCTCGGTGAGCGGCGCCGGGAGCAGGGCGAGCGCACCTTTCCGCAACTGGAGGATGAGCCGGTCCATGCGTCGAGATCGCTCGTCGCGACCCACTCCGTCCAGCAACTCCGAGAGCGTCGCTCTGCCATCGATCTGACGGCAGAAGGCCAGCACCGGGGCGCTCATCCGCGACTCTTCCTCGTCGCTGGGGTGCACCACCCAGACCGGGACGCAGTGGGCGAGCGCGTCGAATGGAATCGCCAGATGGCGGCGCAGGAAGACCGTCTGCTCCTCGGCGACCTGCTCGATCAGGAGGTCGGCGAGCCGAAGCTCGGTCGAATGGGATTCCGAGGGATCCCGCACGTCGGCGACGTCCAGGCAGGACTCCACGGTCAGGCGGTAGGTCGCCTCGAGGAAACGAAACCAGGACCCGCGCACCTCGTTATAGAGCTCGGCCAGGGATCGACGGCCGTCGACCACGCGCAGGATCCGCTTCTCCAGAGGGGTCGGCTTCGGCCGCGAGCTCTTGCCCTTCTCGAGAACGACCTGGTCGTGGACGAAGAGCTGCCGGATGCGCCGGTTCTCGTCCGCGCGCCGGCTCCCCTCGAGGGCCACGGCATCCGCGGAGAGCGGCTCCGGCAGGAGCTGCTCCTCGGGGAGCATCTCGTTGTTGAAGTAGAAGATCCCGTGCTTCCAGAGGAAGAGCTCGCAGACCTGGTCCTCGACGTGGTCGCGCAGCGCGCCGTCGACTTCCCCGGGTTCGAGAATGCCCAACTCGACCAGGGCGGATCCGAGTAGGATTCCGTCCTTGCGGCACTGGGTCAGGGCCTGGATCAGCTTCCCCTCGTCCACCAGTCCCTGGACGAGGAGATGTTGCCCGAAGAACTCGGCCGCGTCGTCCGAGAAGCAGGCCACGATGTCACCGTCGCGCACGAAGACGCGCTTCTCGCAGCCACTTCGCCGGACCACCAGCGAACCGGTTCGACGGTCGTTGTGGATCCACTGCAGAATGTCCGCGATCGGGAACGCGGCAAGCCGGCCGGAGAACTCCATCGGTAGGATTGGTATGTTACCTGCAGTCCGTTCGCCGACGGACGTCAATGACTCCAAAACTTCGAGGACTCCTGGATGAACCGTGTTCGACGATTCTTCGCTCTCCTCTGTGGACTCCTGCTCGGCGCCAGCGGCGCCTTCGCGGATCGCCTCCCTTGCGCCCCTTGCGCCGGCGTCGAGGTCGGTGACGCCTACGCTCTGCTCGGCGCCCTGACCAGTCCCCCGGCGCTCGCCAAGGATGCCCGCCTCTACGTGGCGGTCGACCTCCCGCTCGACGCCGGCGCCACTCCGGCCGCCGCGCACGCCCTGGCGGCCAACGGCGCCATCCCCTGGGTGCGGCTCATCTTCCGCACGCCGGCTCCCCTGACCGGGCACGTCGGCGAGCTCCAGAACGAGCTCGACGCCGCCACTGCGCTGGCGCGCTCCCGTCCACCCAACGCCCACTACCAACTGATCTGGAGGCCGTCCGGCTCCCAGGAGACGGTGCCGTCCGCGTCCGAGTACGCCTTCCTGGTCAAACGCGCCTCGGTGGCCCTGACCGGAGCGGATCCGGAGGCCAAGGTGGTTTCCGAGCCCCTGCCGGACGACCCGGCGTGGCTGCGGGAGCTCTACTCGCTGGAGGCCGGGACCTATCTCGATCTCCTGGCTTTCGCTCCCGACGACGCGGCCCGGCTGGACGCCGCACTGGCCACGGCGACCGAGCTCGACCCGGGCAAGCCGGTGGTGCTCGACGGGGTTCCCTGGCCCGATCCGGCGAGCCGGACGCTTGCCGAGGCCGCGGCGGCCACCGCGCGCGGCTTCTCCCTGGTGCTTTTCCGCGCGCCCGCGCAGGCGCTCGACGCCGCCGCGCTGGCGCCGCTCAAGCTGCTCGCCGACGAGTTCCAGGGCGAGCTCTCGCTGGACAAGGGCACCGCGCCGAGCGGCGCCGAGCGCGCCTGGAGCTTCGTGCGCGGCAAGGATTTGGCGCTGCGTGTCATCGCGGTCCCCGCGGCCGGCAGCGACGAGATGAAGCTGGACTTTCCGGACCCACAGCTGCGCGAGCCGGCGCGGGTCGAGCTCGTCCACGGCGAGGTCATTCCGCTCTACGGAGCGCATCGGACGGCGAGCGGCCTCGAGGTCACCGTGCCAGATCCCGACCCCGCGACGATCCTGCGTCTATCCCGCGCCTCGATCGCGGAGCTGCAAGGCGTCGCCGAGAAGGTGACGGTCGAGTCCAATCGGCTGATCCCGGTGGAGGAAGTACTGCGTCACCTGCAAGCCTTCGAGGATGCGCAGGATCGGCGCATTCGCCACTGGCAGGCGGTCAACTCGACCACCCTCCGCTTCCAGGCGGCGTCCGGAGTGCAAGCCGTCGAGGCCACGTTCCAGGGTCAGATCTTCTACCGTCCGGGCCAACCGTTCGACTGGGCCTGGCAGGACTTCTACCTCAACGGCGTCAAGTGGCGCGGCAAGTCGATCCCCGAGATCCCCCTCGTGCAGCCGGAGAAGGCTGCCGCGATGCCCCTCCAGATTCACTTCACCAAGGAGTACCGCTATTCGCTGCGCGGCACCGACCGGGTGAACGGGCGCGACTGCTGGCTGGTCGATTTCGAGCCCGCCGCTGCTGTCGCGGCCGGTCAGACGCTCTTCCGGGGCTCGGTCTGGGTCGACCGCAAGACCTGGGCGCGGGTGCGCACCCGCGGCGTGCAGATCGGCCTCCAGGGCGAGGTGCTCTCCAATGAAGAGACGATCGACTACACACCGGTCGACGCCTCTGGCAAGCCGGCAGACTGGGGCAGCGACGCCTATGTCTTGCCGCTCCACACCATCGGCGAGCAAATCCTGTCGGTGGTCAATACCGCCACGGTCGTCGAGAAGGAAGTCAACCTGACCGGAGTCGTGGTCAATGGAGCCGACTTCGACGCCGACCGCGAGAAAGTCTTCGCTTCCAAAGCGACCATGGTGCGCGACACCGACAAGGGGCTGCGCTATCTGGTGCACCAGGAGGGAGCTCCGGGCAGTGAGCGCATGGTCAAAGAGGGCTACGACACCAGCAAGCTCTTCCTGATCGGTGGGATCTTCTACGACGAGTCCCTCCCCTACCCGCTGCCCCTCGCCGGGGTCAACTACTTCGATCTGAATTTCCACGGCGGGCACCGGCAGCTCAACGCCTTCTACGGCGGCGTGCTCGGCATCGTGAACTATGCCGACCCCCATCTGTTCGGCAGCAAGGCCGACTTCGGCGCCGACGTCTTCGCGATCGGGGTCTCGTCGAGCGACCGGCTCTACCGGAACGGCGTCGAGTCGAAGCACGAAGAGGTCAAGGAGTTGCCGGCCCGGGTGAGCCTCAACCTCGGCTTCCCGCTCGGCAATTTCGTCAAGGTCAACAGCTCCTATCGGCTCGCCTACTCGAAATACAGCAGCACCACCGACACCGATCCGTCGTTCATTCTGCCGTCGAGCGGTTTGACCCAGCGTTTGAACCTCGGTGTTCAGTTCGCGCGCGGCGGCTACCGGGTCAAGGTCGAGGGGGCTTACAACCACCGTTCGAAGTGGGACTTCTGGGGCCTGCCCGGCAACGCCGAGTTCGATTCCAGTGCGCAGAACTACACGACCTGGGGCGCCACCGCGGCGAAGAACTGGTACTTCTCGACCTTCCGCAAGCTCGGTTTGGAGGTCGGATACCTCGACGGCCGCAACCTCGACCGCTTCTCGAAGTACCAGTTCGGTTTCTTCGGCGACACCCGGGTGCACGGCTACCAGATCGGCAAGGTGCGCGCCGAGAAGGCCTACCTCACCCACGCCACCTACGGTTTCGAGATCAACAAGACCCTGCGCCTCGACGCCGTCGCCGACGCCGCCTGGGCGACCGACAAGACGAGCGGATTCAAGAACGAGCTGCTCGCCGGCACCGGCCTCGCCGGGACTTTCATGGGTCCCTGGGAGACTCTCGTCCAGCTCGACGTCGGCACTCCGATCGCCGGCCCCGACAGCGGCATCGTCGCCTACATCGTCTTCCTGAAGCTCTTCAAGTAGAGGCGAGGTACGCCGGAGGAGACTCTCCCTGATCTGGAGTTCCTGCGGGTGCGCGAAGAAAGCGCCTTGCCTGGTCTGGACAGAGACCTTCATCGAGGGGATGGCAACTTCGCTCGACGGCGTCGCGAGGCCCGCGATGGCCGATCACCGGCGTCTCTCCCCTTCTATGGAAGTCTTTGTCTTTCGGGCGGGGGAAAGATGAGAGGGGACGAAGAAGAACCTCGGAGAAGGGCCGCCGTCGACCACGAGTCGGAGGAGCCCGGCGAGGTGGTCGTGCTCCCGCCGAGCGACGTCCTCGATCTGCACGGCTTCCGGCCCGGCGAGCAGCGCGATGTCGTGGTGAGCTATCTCGACGAAGCGTGGGCGGCGGGCTTCGCGGGAGTCCGCATCATCCACGGCAAGGGGATCGGCGTGCAGCGCGAGGCCGTACGCCGCCTGCTCGAGAGCGATCCCCGCGTGGCCTCTTTTTCCGACGCACCGGGCGAGCACGGCGGCTGGGGCGCCACTCTCGTCACCTTCCGACGCTGAGCTAGGGCGCCGGCTCGGTCACCCTGTCCTCCGCCCCACGCTCGCGGGCGGCGCACTCGGCGAGATTCTCCTGCTTCCACTCCATCGCCCGGTGGATGCGGTGGTAGCCACTGGGGTGGTCGAAGAAGATGAATTCCTCGAGCGGACCCGGGCGCATCTTCCGGTATTCCGCCAGCTGAACGGCCGCGTAGGCGAATCCATCGGGTTGGCGCGCCGCCGCCAGGCCGAACGCGTCGGCCTCCGCCTCTTCGGTACGCACGATCGTGTTGGTCACCGGCGTCGCGATCAGAAAAAAGGTCGCCAGCAGGGCCATCGCCAGGGGGAGCCCCGCCGGATCGGACGTGCCCGCGAGCTTCCAACCGGCGCCCAAGCGCCGCGTCACGCCGTTGAAGCTCCAAAAGAGGAACGCGAATCCCGCCGCGATGACCAGGGCGAACTCGACGATTCCCTTCTCGACGTGGTTCAACACGTAGTGCCCCATCTCGTGACCGAGCACCGCCAGGATGGTCTCGCGTGGCGAGCGCTTCAGAAGGTTGTCGTTGAGCGAGATGCGCGTCGTGCCCATGAATCCGCTGACGTTCGCGCTGACCCGCTTGGTCTGCCGCGAAGCGTCGAACCAGTAGACGTCGGTGGCGGGAATCTCGTACGACCGGGCCAGAGACAGGATCTGGCCCCGCAGTGGGCTCGGCTCCAGCTTCTGGTAGCGATTGAAGAGCGGCGCGATCCAGACCGGACCGATCGCCATGACGAACATCATGAAGACGACCGTCACGCCGGTGCCCCAGAGCCACCAGGTGCGCGGCGCGCGCCGCACGACAGCGTAGATCGCGGCGATCGCGGGACCGGCCAGGAGCAGGCTGACGCCGAGCCCCTTCCCCCAGTCCCCGAGAAAGGCTCCCAGGGTCTGATTCGACAGGCCGTAGGCGTGCTCGCGCACGTAGCCGACCCAGATCGTGAGGGGCAGCGAGAGCAACGACGTGACCAGAATGAAGCCGGCCGCGGTCAGGGCATCGGCGAAGAAGCGAGAACGCACCCGGTTGCGAATCGCGTCGTGCGCGCGCCGGGCGCGTCCGCCGGCGAGCAGCAGCACCGCGACGCCCAAGGTCCACAACCAGTCGACGAGCTGGATCCAGTAGCCACCCTCGAAGTAGGCGTCCGAACGCCCGCGAGCCGCGGGCGGAATCGAGTCCAGCCAAGCCTCCGTCGCGCGATCGACGTCGAAGTCCGACGTCGCCCGCGCACCGTCGGGGATCTTCAAGACGGGCCGCTCCGCCGCCGCGGGCTCGGTTGGCGGGCTCGACGCGCTCGACGACGACGGAGGCTCCGCCGCCTCTCCCGCCTCGGCGGGAGCGCAGGTCGTGAAAGCCACCGCCAGCGCCAGCGCGAGGAGCCCCGTCACCAGAATCTTCTTCCTTGCGGCCTGATCGCTCATCCGAAATCCTCCTCGAACCGATTCGAGGTCATGAATAGAAGCAGCCGTTCCGTGCCGCGAGATCGCGCAGCAGTTGCGGCGGGCGAAACGCCCCACCTCCCCACTCGGCGAGGCGCTCGAGCTCGCCGACCGCGCTCGCGGCGCCCATCGAGTCGAGCAGCCGGAACGGTCCGCCGGTCTCCGGGGGAAAGCCGAGCCCGAGCACCGCTCCCAGGTCGCCGTCGACCGGCGCCGCCACGATGCTCTCTTCGAGGCATCGCACCGCTTCGGCGACCAGCGCCATCCGCAGGCGTTCCGAGACGCCCAGGTTGCGCGGACGGGCCACGCTCGAGCTGCCGCGCAGCTGGAAGCTCGATCGCGACATTGGGGCGCTTGTGGCGACGCCAATCGAAGAAGCCCAGTCCCGACTTGCGCCCCAGGTGGCCCCGCTCGACTAGCGCGGCGAGCGGCGTGGGATCGGCGAAGCGCTGCGGAAACGCGGCGTGGAGGGTCTCGGCGGCGTGCGCCGCGACATCGAGCCCGACCTCGTCGAGCAGGGTCAGTGGACCGACGGGAAAGCCGGCCGCGCGCCCGGCGCGCTCCACTTCGGCGACCGACGCACCCTCCGAGACCAACCGGATCGCCTCGCCGGTCAGCGCTCCCACGACGCGCGTCGTATAGAACCCCGGACCGTCCCGGACCACGATCGGAGTCTTGCCGAGCGAGCCCACGAAGGCGCGGGCGCGGTCCACGACGTCCGCGCTGTTCCCGCCGTGCCGCACGATCTCGACGAGCGGCATCTTCGTCACCGGTGAGAAGAAGTGGAGCCCGATCACTCGCTCCGGATGCGGCAACCCGTCCGCGAGCCGCTCGATCGGAAGCGTCGAGGTGTTGGAGGCCACGAGAGCGCCATCGGCGAGCGTGGACGCCACCTGTTCGAACAGCCGGCGCTTGACCTCGAGCTCCTCGAACACCGCCTCGATCACCAGATCGCAAGTCGAGAATCCGAGCGGGCGCGTGGTCACCTGCAAACGGTTCCGTGCGGCGCGCTCCTGGGCGGGGCTCCAGCGGCCGCGACGGCGCGATCTCGCCGCGCTCCTCGCGGCCTCGGCGAGCAGGCGGCCCAGCGCCTCGGGCCGAAGGTCGAAGACCCTGACGACGTGTCCCGCGCGGAGGGCCGAGAGCGCGATTCCGCCGCCCATCAGGCCTCCTCCGAGCACGCCGATCCGCAAGGGCGGAGAGGGCTCTCGGGGACGCGCCGCGCGCGTCGCGAAGAAGAGCTCGACCAGATGCTTCGAGGCAGAGGAGAGGGCCAGAGGTCCGAACTCCCGTCGCTCCGCGGCCTCCGCTCGACGCCCGCCTCCTCGTCGCCCGCAAGAGGCCGCGTGCAGGATGGCGAACGGAGCCGCGAACCGGTCGCCCGTCTTGCGCCGGATCTCGACCCGCGCGCGGTCCGCCGCCAGCCACCATCCGGCCGGATTGCCGAGCAGCCGCCGCTCCAGCCACGACCCTCCACGGCGTGGCCGCGGACGCTCGGCGAGCAGACGCTCGCCGGCCGCCGTCAGGGCGGCCGGTGGAACCACTTCGTCCAGGAGTCCGATCCGCAGCGCTTCTCCCGCGGTGAGGCGGCGCCCGGTGAGCAGGAGGTCGAGGCCGACCCGCGGACCGACCCGTGCCGGCAGGCGCCAGGTGCCTCCGGCCGCCGGGCAGAGGCCGAGCTGCACCTCCGGCAGCCCGAGGCGGACCGCGGACGCGTCGGTCGTCACCCGGTACGTGCAGGCCAGCGCAACCTCCAGGCCGCCGCCCAGGGCGGCTCCGCCGATCTCCGCCACGCTCGGTACCGCGAGCCGCTCGATCCGCCGTAGCACGGCCTGCGCGCGTTGCAGCCAGAACGACGCCTGGAGCGCGCTCTCCATCCGCGCCAGCTCCTCGAGGTCGGCGCCCGACAGGAAATGGCCCGGCTTGGCGCTGCGCAGGATGACGCCGCGCAGATCGCGCCGCGACTCCAGCACGTCGAGCAGATGCTCGAGCTCGGCGATGGCGACGCTGTCGAAGGTGTTGACGCGCGAGTCGGCCCGGTCGAAGGTGACCACGCCGAACGGTCCGGCAAGGTCCAGCCGGACCCGCCCGCTCACTCGCGCTCCACCACCATGGCGAAGCCGTGGCCGCCGGCGGCACAGACGGTGATCAGGCCGAGATTGAGCCCGCGCCTCCCCAACTCTTCGAGGAGCTGCATCGTCACCCTCGCCCCGGTGGCGCCGAACGGGTGACCGAGCGCGATCGATCCACCGTTGACGTTCCAGCGCTCGAGGTCGACCTCGCCGAGCGGAGTGCTCCGATTGAGCTCCTCGCGAGCGAACTTGGCCGACGCGAAGGCCTTCAAGTTCGAGAGCACCTGGGCGGCGAAGGCCTCGTGCATCTCGACCAGGTCGATGTCGGCGAGGGTCAGGCCCGCGCGCTCGAGCGCCAACGGCGCCGCGTAGGCCGGACCTTGCAGGAGCTGACCGCCAGGCGGCAGCGCGAAATAGGCCCACGAGCGGATGAAGCCGAGCGGCTCCCGGCCGAGTCGCCGGGCGCGCGTCTCGCTGGTCAGCACGACGGCCGAGCCGCCGTCGGTGATCGGCGAGGAGTTGCCGGCGGTCAGGGTGCCGTAGCGACGGTCGAAGACCGGCCGGAGGGCCGCCAACGCCTCGAGAGTGCTGTCGGCGCGCACACCGTTGTCCTGCGTGACGGCGCGCTCGTAGGCCGGCGGTGGAAAGACCGGAACGACCTGAGCGGCGAAACGGCCCTCCGCCTGCGCCGCGGCGGCGCGCTGGTGCGACAGCCAGGCAATCTCGTCCTGAGCGCGCCTGGAGACACCGTTCTCCTTGGCCATTTTTTCGCACGACTCACCCATCGTGAGCCCGGTCGAGAACTCCGCGATGGCCGGCGCGACGGGCGCGAAGTCGCGCGGGCGAAAGCTCGCCAGGGTCGCCAGACGAGCGCCGAGACGCCGCGCCTTGGCGAGCCGCATGAACTTGCCGGCGGCGCTCCGCGAGAAGGTGATGGGCACGTTGCTCAACGACTCCGCGCCGCCGGCCACCACGACCTCCGCCTGGCCGAGCAGGATCGCTTCGGCGCCGCTCGTGATGGCGCGGTTGGACGACGCACAGGCCAAGTTCACGGAGGTTCCGGGTACCGAGTCGGGCAGAGCAGCGCGAAAGACCACCTCACGCCCGAGATTCGGACCGTGGAGCGGCGCCATCACGATGCCGCTGATCGAGAGGTCGACCTCGGTCGGCGGGACGCGGCTGCGCGCCACCGCCTCGGCGGCCGCGATGCCGGCCAGATCGATCGCGTCGAGACGCGCCAGGTCGGTTCCCGCCTTGGCGAAGGGAGTCCGCGCACCGGCGACGATCGCCACCCGTCCGTTCGAACCTCGCAGCCGCTGGCGGCTCACTTCCTGGATCGCCGGGAAGCCGAGCGCCACGCCGCCGACGCGCACCGAATCGGCGCGGGCGCCGATCTCGTCACGGACGCCGGCGTCGGGCGACGAGGGGGGAGAGATCGTCATGGGGCCTCCTGGGGCGAAGACTTTCTACCACTCGCCCCCGGGGAACGGAAGGACGGCCGCGCCGGATCCCGACTTCCGTAGCTCGGCCTCGACGCCGGCACGGCCGAGCGGTTCGTCGGGCCCTTCGACCCAGACGAGGCGCAATCGGGCCAGGCGTCGCTCCAGCCATCGCGTCGGTCGACGGCGCGGCGCCCGGGCGCGCAGCTCCGAGAAGAGCCCGTCGAGCCCGGACCGAGTCTCCGAGTGAAGGGTCGGGCGCGCCCAGAGGAAGGTCGCCGCCGAGACGCCGGCCCCGGGCTCTCGGACCACCGCCCAGCCGCCGAGCAGCGCGGCGCCCGCGAGGATGCGCTCGGCGTTCACCGTGAGCGGCCGGCCCGACAGCCAGATCTCGCGCTCCCCGGAGGGCGCGACTTTCCGCAACAGGGCTCCCGCGGTCTCGATCTCCGCCGCGGAAGCCTCGCGATAGTGGCGCAACAGCTCCCGGACGGCCTCCTCCGCACCGGGCTCCGGCGGTCCGAGCCGCTCCATCTCCCGGTGCGCTCGCCCGAAAGACCACCAGCCGAAGTGGCCCTGCAGATCACGAAAGAAGAGGAAAGGATCCTCGGGGGCGGCGGCGGCGCGGCGCGCCAGCTCGCCGATGAGGCTCAGGGAGGTGTCGATCTCGCCTCCGCGCGCGGGCTCAGGCCGTCGCGGCGCGCAGGGCCGAGCCCACCTTCTGCTCGATCATGGCTCGCATCAGGCTGGCCGGCGGCCCCAGGGTCGCCCGTCCGACCAGCTTGCCGCTCTCGAGCACGATCGTGCCTTTGGCGCCGGGACCGGAGAGCTCGAGGACGTCGCCGTTCCAGCGGCGCTGCAGCATTCCCCCCGGAAACTCCTTCTGGAATGCCGCGTCGAGAGACGGCCTCAGATCGGCCATGGAAGTGTGCGGCGTTTCGATTTCGATCATCAGCTCGCTCATGCACGCGGAGTTTACTGTACGGCGGGCGCCAGGCATCGATCCTGCTACGCTTCCCGTCGTGCGCCGATTCACCGTGCCACTCGCGGCCCTCCTGTCCGTTCTCCTGGTTCTTCCGGCAGCCGCCCGGGCCGACGCGCCCCCGCCTTCCTCTCCGAATGCCGATCTCTACGGCAAGAGCCTCGAGGCCGCGGTGGAGGCGGTCCGAACCTACGGCGTCTGGGACAACCCGGAGCAGCGCCGCCGGGTCGCGCGGATCGGTTACCGGGTCGCCCAGGCGTCGGGCTTCCGCGACTTCCCGATCAGCTTCATCCTGGCCGACATGGCGGAGCCGAACGCCTTTGCCCTCCCGGGAGGACAGGTCTTCGTCACCCGCGGCATCCTGGCACTCGGCCTGACCGACGACGAGCTCGCCGCGCTGCTCGGACACGAGATCGCCCACGTGGTCTTTCGCCACGGCGTGAAAATGGAGCGCCGGGCCACGCTGCTCAATGTCCTCAGCCAGGCGGCCGTGATCGGCGTGATGATCAATTCGGGCCGCCAGCAAACGCGCCAGACGAAGTACCCGTATCCCTATGGCGCCGATCCGAATGTCTACAACCCCAACCGGGGCGACGTGGTGACGGGCACCTACGCCGCGAGCATGATTCTGAGCGAGCTGCTGTTGCGCAGCTACTCCCGCGATTTCGAGGATCAGGCCGACGAGGCGGGCCAGAGATGGGCCGCCGAGGCCGGATTCGATCCGCACGGCGAGGAGAAGCTGATGGAGGTCCTCGGCTCGCGCCTCCCCGACTCGAAGGACTACGGTTATTGGCGCACCCATCCCTTCTTCGATCAGCGCATCGCGGCCGCACGCGTGCGCGGCAAGGATCTCAAGGAGGGCGACGCCCGCGCCGACGAAGAATTTCGGAGCTGGACGCAGAAGGAGATTCTCGATCTCGGCGCTCAGGTCGCCAAGAAACCGCCGGCTCAGCGCCTCGTCGAGAAGCTCGGCGGTAACGGCGTGGCCGCGTGGTACCGAGACGGAGCGGCTTCGTCTGGAGAGCGTTCACCGGCTGCGTGACGCCACGCTGGATCATCTGCCGTTGGGGCGCGACTACGGGAAACTGCTGGAGACCTACGACCACGAACTGGCCGAGGTGAACACGGACGATCCGAAGAGCTCGCTGGTCGGCACCCTGACCCAGGAGCGCGCCGTCCTGGTGCAGGAGAGCCAAGCGCTCCTGCCGCAGGCCGAGGGCGTCTGGAAGGGCGGTATCTACGAGACCGGCTTCCTCGAGATCTTTCTCTCGAACTGGCCCAAGGCCCCGAACGCTCCGGCCGTGGCGCTGGCCCTAGGCGACGCCTACAGCCGCACCAACCGGGAGGCGGACGCGGTCACGATGTACCTCAAGGCGGCAGAGGACGAAGGCACGCCGATCGCCCAGAAAGCCTTGCTCGGCTTGCGCAATCTGGCGCCCAACCTCAACCAGCTCACCGCGCTCGCCGAGCTGGCCCGCCAGAAGCAGGACCCCGAGCTGGCCGCCACGGCGGCGAGCCGCCTCGGCCAGGTCGTCTCGACCTACGCCGACATCGCCGCCGGCGCCGCCTACCTGACCCGCTTCCCCGAAGGGGAGCACGTCGCCGAGGTCACCAAGCGCCTCGACACGCTGGCCGAGAATCTCTACGGAGAGGTGCTGCTCTACCAGGGAATCGGCGACCAGGTGAAGGCGGTCGACCGCATCCAGAAGATCCTCACCTACGCCCCCACCTCCCCCGCCGCCCAGAAGCTGCTCGACAAAGTCGTCCTGCCCGGCTGAGGGGGGGCACTCCGCACCGAGCCCGTGGCCGCGCAGCCAGAGCGTGCGCCAGCGGCGCCGGCGCGCGCTCGTTCGGAAGGAATGCCGAGAGAAGCGGGATGGTGGCCAGGGGCAGAATCGAACTGCCGACACCGTGATTTTCAGTCCGATTGAGCCGGTTTTCGGAAGTCTAACGGGGACAGGGTTTCTGGCTAAGCTCCCGTCCCTGTTGCGTTTGAGTGTGTTCCGAGGCTTTCGAGATTTACGACGTTTCTACCGGGACAGGGAAAGTGGAGGGAAAGTGGTACGTCGGTCGTTCGGACTCAATCCTCTTCGCCATCCTGGTCGTCCTTGCCATCCTCGAACAAGTCTCCTTCGTCTGCGTCAGCTTCCCTACTGGGAAGGTCGTTCTCCACTTCCAGCGTTGCCTTGGAGCCATCATCGGTGAAGGAAGCGGAGCCTGCCGCAAGACTCTCGGCCGCTCGGTGAGTATCCCTTTGGTGTCTTGACTCACTGGTGGGGCTTGGGCTCTGAGGCCAGAGCCAGAGTCTCGACTGGCGGCACACGTTGACCGCAAGAAGGACAGACACTCACCGCCCAGGAGATCCTCTCGGCGCAGTGGGGACACTGGCGAAGAGGCGGGGATGCTGGCGCCTCCAGCTCAGGGGAGGGAGGCACGTCTCGGCCGCAGTGTTTGCAGACGATTGCCTTCCGCAGGATTTTCTCGGCGCAATAGGGGCACTCGCGCTCGGCGCGTTCGTCGGTCTTAGGCTGCGCGAGTTGGATCTGCTTCGAGAGGGCTGCCTGTTGTTCCCCGCGTGCGGCGTCACTCCGCATGATGGCCGCGATGATGCACCCGATGGGACCAAGCAAGCAGCCGAGCGCCAAGCCTGTTCCGCCTTTGTCGTGGCCGCTGAGCAGGGCCATGCCGACAAATCCACAAACGACCCAGAGGAAGAACAACTCAAGCATTGGCAACTCCGAGAGCTAGCCCATGGTACCCCGTTGCCTGACAGTTTCCGTCAGCTAGGACAACGTAGTGACCGGCGAGTTCCTCGCTACTTCCCTGGCATCTTCGACCCGAACCCATACGGCCGCTTACAACCGGGCGTCGCGCAGCATTCACGGCGCCCACTCTTGCTCTGCTACTCGTCTATGAAGATGACTTCGAAGCGGACAACGCCGTCAAATTTAGAAGGATCATGATGGCACGCGAAGGGCCCCGCCTGTCCTGGAGATAGGGGATCTTCATCATTTACGGGGCTTGCGCTTGTATACACAATGTCCCCACGCGAGTTCACGAACTTGACCTTTACGTAGCCCTTGATGGGATGGTCTTCGAGATTTCGGACCTCTCCAGCTACCGTCCAAGAATTAGAGTAGTCCTTCTCGACGCGTACATTCTCAACCTGTACCTTGCTAGCGAACGCTGGGCTGCAAGATAGCGCCATCGCTACAGCAAGAATCAATGAGCATGGCTTCCAGCCAGCACTTCGCATGGCTTGTCCCTCCGGTAGCGTGTGACTATCTATTCGGCATCTTCGACTCGAACCCATATGGCCGCTTGCACCCGAGCGTCGCGCATCGCTTCGGGTCCGGCTCGATCTCGCCGACGCTCGTATACCCGCCGCACCAGCGACAGAAGAAATTCTTGTGGCCGGGTTGGAACCTTCCCATACCCGATTGATCGTTTCCAGAGGTGACGGATCCCAGGTTCATTGTCGGTCGAGTGCAATGTATCCCACGGAGACGCGCCGCTTCGGCCACACCACGGGACTGCCTAGATCCACCTGCAAGGATAGCTTCCTCCTACCCCTATTTGTTTGGGGCGACTGACAGAACCTGACAGCCCCATTTGCTACGTTTCACACAGCGAATCTAGCCGGTACGGCTCATCCAATTCTGACGAGCCGGCAGCACCTCCTCCCAGGGGGAATTTATGAACTTGAAGCAACAGGTCGTGCGCGCGATCAGTTGGCCAAGCTTCGCTTGGTCGTCTACAAAAATCGCGAGCCTCGTGCTTGTCCTGCTGACTGCCTGCGGAGGCGGTGGTGGAGGTGGCTCGCCGACTGCGCCTCGTATCACTTATGTACAAGTTGCGGGCTCGTGGGGTGGCAGCTGGTACGCCGGGGGATTGTCTATTCCAACGTCGATGCAGATTTCTCAAACCGGTAGCTCGATAAGTGGAACCATCATAGTCAGAGTTCTAAGCACGTTCAGCTTTCCGATTTCAGGGACAGTGAGTACCGACAACGGGAGTGGCGGCGGGACCCTTGACTGGTCAGTTCCTGGAATAACCTTCGGCGGCAAGATGGCCGTTACGAATTCGGGCGAGATGATCGGTGACGTTCTACTCGACAACCATGATGGGCATCCGCTCGATGGGTTGATGGATCTCTACAGGCATGCGGCCTTGACCATGTCTCCATCGAGCCGGACGTCTTCTAGTCCTGACGAGCTCCTTCGAGAGGTCAGACGACTTAGAGGAGGGCGCTGACCTCTGATGTTTCTGCATCGTAGGGGGTCGCCCTGAGTGAAGCTCTAGACCTCATCAACACCAGACCGCTCAGACGGCGAGTCCCGCATGTGCCAGCCGGCCTTGTAGTCGCCTGCGCCTGGGTTCTCGCTGGTTGAACTGACAATGCCGAGGCTCATTCGAGTGCGGTCCTAGCGCCACGTCCCCTACTGACAGGAACTGACAGGCGTGAGTGCTAGCGTGAATGGCTAGGAACCTGAGGAGGTTTGGGATGCGTTTACGACGCTTAGGCCTAGTCTCGGTGTCGATGCTCGCCGCTTGCGCCGCAGGGCAGGTGGCCCCTGTCGCTGTGCCCAGCGGATTTACTCTCCATGTACCGGGCGAGGGCGAAATCGCCATCGCGGTGAGGGATCAACGAGAAGACGTGTTGAGCGGCCATCGGAAGGAATCTCTTTATGGCCACCAACGCTCCCTGTATGGAATCCCTTATCCGGTTAACACTGCCTCCGGCCATCCGTTTGCTTCCGATCTCGCTAATCAGGTGGCGAGTGCGTTGCGCGCCGGTGGTGCAACCGTGAAAGTGGTTCCAGCGTCAGCATTCAAGCCTGAGGACCGAACCATCGACGCTCTTGTGGCGACCGGTGCTTCTCGGTTACTGCTGTTCACGATAAAGGAGTGGGATGCCGATAGGTATTCCACCATTACCTTGCACTACGACATCTCGCTCGACGTGTTCGGCCACGACGGACACAAGATCACCGAAAGCGCGGTCAAGGGAGAGGATGATCTGAAACCAGCCGGACGGCCGGAGCGGCGATCATTGCCAGCCGCCACCGCCGATCTTCTCAACACGTTGTTGAGCGACAAGCAAGTTGCCGCCGCGCTGAAGGGCGAGCTGCATCCGGCAGAAGCACACTGCACGACAGACCAGATCATCAAGATGCGGGACAGCGGCCTGAGCGATCAACAGATCGAGGCGGCTTGCGGGCCGGGAGGCAGCGGTCGGTAAGGGGAAAGAGCGGTGCTCCGGGTCGCCAGCCCAACGCTTTCCGAGTGCGTAATTCTCGGCCGGCAGCGCGGCAACTACCTAGGGGCTAGTGGGGTCACTTCCATGAGGTGGGACTCTAGGCCATGTACATAGTCTTGACCTCTCGCGGTGGCGACATGAATTCCTCTTGTGCCCGCTTTCACCCTCGACCTCCTCATGCACTGCACGGGCGCTCTCTTCTTTGGCCGGCTCGAAGGCAGACATAAGATTGCAGTTCCGTGAAGGTCTACAAGGCTGCCGACGTCGTCGAAGGGCATGTGATCGTCTCTTCTGGAGCCCCGTCTCGGACGGCCGATTACCTGGCTCAAGTCCTTACAAGCTCGGCGCCGGCCGACGATCCGGACCCTGGGTCAATGTGGAAATTAGAGGTCGTGCTAGGCACCGGCCCCGCATCGCGGCGGGTCGTTATTGAGCTTCCGCCGTTATGGAGCAAAGGCGCTGATCGCGGGGACCCCATCTTCCTTCAGAACGGCCTTCTCGTCTTTTTTCGGAACCGACTCTTTCGACCCGAGCGGGCTCCGCTAACTGCAACTGAGTGGGAGGAAGTCGAGCTTCGCGTGAAAAAGACCGTCTACGACGAAGAGGCGGAGCTGTCCGGCCTGAGAACCGCAGTGGCAGCTCTCGACGGCGCCTTCGAGCTGTCCAGGAGCGGGAAGCGCCGGGAGCCGATCCCCGACTACGTGAGGCTCGCCGTGTGGACCCGCGACGGAGGCGCCTGCGTCAGGTGCGGCTCGAAAGAGAACCTCCACTTCGATCACATCATTCCGGTCTCCAAGGGCGGCGGAAACTCCGAGGGGAACATCCAGGTCCTCTGCCAAGCCTGCAACCTCCGGAAGGGCGACAAGATCGCGACGTGCGATTAGCGAGACGGCGCGCGGTCGCCATCGGTTCTCGCAACACCCCAGAAACTGATTCTTACCCTCGTTTCGGCCCATCAGCGTCGTCGGTTGATGTCGCGGTCGAGCACGCATAGGTACATCTTCCGCCGATGCAGGTCGCTGCCGCAGGTAGACTCGCTAGAGTGATCGTAGAATCGAAAGCGGTGCTTCCTTTGGCAGCTCGTGAGTGGTTCGGGAGACCTGCATGAGCTCTAGTTATCTCCAGCAAACGCGCTAGATTTGCCTCGGCTCGCTTCGGGCGTTGCCGCTGAGGGGTGTGCGCCTGAACTCAGGACCTGTCGCGCTACTCTGCGAAGAGGTGAAAATGGCAAACGGCCGCGATCTCGACATATTCAGCACAGACGACGTCAATGCCGACATTGCGTCTGCATCAGAAGGCACATTTGTCGCCCTACCAGATCTGACAGCAATAGGCATCACCGACATGCCGCGAGCATGTCAGAACTATGTCGAGGGGTTTGAGCGGGCGAAAAAGGCAATGTCGGTCGGGTGCTATATGGAGGTCATTGACCTCCGCGTTCAGCATGTCGATATGTGGCTACGCCTTCTCCTGGTCTACTCCGCAGGCGCCGTTCGTATAATCCCGCCAGACGACAAACGCACATTCGGCACCGTAATTGAAGAGTGCAGCAGGCGCCTCCCTCCGGATCTCCTGAATCGACTTAGAAAGTTCAACCAAACGCGAATCGAAGCAGTTCATAAGTATCTGCTGGGAGGTACGGACTACGAAGCCTTGAAGGTTGCTTGCGACGAATCGCGCGGGCTCGACACGCTCGTCTACAACTTCGTCATCCGGGCGGTTGGAAAGCCCATCAGTTCAGCAGAGGGCCGAATCGGAGAACTCATCGTCCGACTCAATGCGTGATCATGGCCTTCGACAGCCACCGTGCTTCCCGAGATTTCCCGCACCTCCCAAGCCGACGTGACGGCCTCAACGCTATTTGGGCAACCTAGGGCCAGGCGATCTGGAACAGGTCACGATCGATCCTCGGTCAGCGCTCCACCTTTAGAGTCGAGGGGGTCGCCCAAGGTTCACTTGGCTATCCCCGGGCCGAAAGCGGCGTCCAAAATAGAAATCGTCCGCGAGCGCCCGGGGCGGCATCTCAGCGGAAGATCGGGATTCCGTTTTTCGATTGGCGGGGGGAGGGGGTATCCGCGAGAAGATGGCTCGAACGGGGAGGCGGCCTGGAGGATTAGGAATCCTGTGCGCCTTTCGAAGCGTCTTCGACCATTGGAGTTACCACGTCACTTTCCCTGCACTTTCCCTGACTCTGAGACCAGGACCATCCGGCGCGAGTTGTGCAAACGGCAGGCGGCGCCGAGCCCAGGACCGACAAGGCGCGCCAGTAATGGGCCGTGCGCGACGCTCTGCCGGAGCAATTACGCGGCGTCGTGACGTTCGCCTTCTTGAGCGGCTGGCGCGTGCCGCCCGAGATTCTCACGCTCCAGTGGGCGCAGATCGACCGGCGCGCGAAAGTCGTCTGGCTGGAGCCGGGAATGACCAAGAATCGTTGCGGGCGGTCGTTGCCGTACAGTCTCTTACGAGAGATTGAGGAAGTCATCGAGGCGGCTTGCGCCGAGCACCCGCGCCTCGCTCGGCAAGGGACGCTCTGCCCTCTTGTCTTTCATCGAGCGGGCTCCCCTGTCGGTAACTTCCGAAAGTCGTGGCTGAGCGCCTGTAGGGCGGCCGGGGTGCCGGGACGGATTCCACACGATTTCCGGCGAACGGCAGCGCGCAATCTGATTCGAGCTGGCGTCTCGCAGTCGGTCGCGATGCAGGTGACCGGACACAAGACGCCGTCCGTTTTCCGGCGTTACGACATCACGACGGAGAAAGACGTGCGCCAAGGGCTCGGCAAGCTCGGCGCAGGGCAAGAAAAGGGAAAGACGACTGTTTCAGGGAAGGTGCGGCAGTTCGTAAGTGCTTGAAACGATGGTGGCCAGGGGCAGAATCGAACTGCCGACACCGTGATTTTCAGTCACGTGCTCTACCAACTGAGCTACCTGGCCTCTTGTTCCAGCGGGCACGGCGACCCGGGCGGGGTTTCTAGCAGGTCGCCACGCGGGCCGTCAAATGTTCGGCTACCACTGCCACGTCTTCTGGCCGTTCTCCCACCAGTTGGCGTTCGGATTGCCGCCGCCGAACCACTTCTTGATGACCACCTTGCCCGTCGCCGAGAACTCGACGCGCGTCTCGACGAAGTGCTGGTTCTGGTCGGCGAACCGGAACGCTCCTTCGAGGAGCGCCGATCCGTTGCTCTGGAACACAGGACCGTCGTGGGGGTCGGAACCCTGATCCCAACCCTCGATGGCGTTGGCTCCTTCCGGCGCCCCGTCGGCGGGCCCCCGGAGCTCCACCCCCTTCGGCAGCGGGTTCGGCCCGTCGACGATCAGGTCGGTTGCCTTCGTATAGAGGCCATCCTGGTCCATGTCGACGAAGGCGAGCAGACAGGGCACGCCCAACGAGCAGACGTTGGCCTTCTGGTAGATCACCTCGGCGGGCAGGCCGTGCTTGACCGCCTCCGCGCGAGCCCGTTGCATGAACACCTGAGCCTCGCGTGCCGTGTTGATCAGCCGCAAACGCTCCATGGTGTGCAGGAGCGCCGGATAACCCCAGGTCGCCATGATCCCGATCACGGCGAGAATCACCAGCAGCTCGACCAGGGTGAAACCGGCCTGGGAGGATTCGGGGGCTCGCTGGCGGGCCATCTCAGGTCTCCTTTCGCTGCATCAACTCCTGATTGTGCTCCAGATCGCGAATTTTCGCAGCTTCGAACCCCACAGGGCCACCGGAGAAGCGCCGGCGGCCCGAGCTAGAATGCCACGTCGAGGCTGACGCCAACCATGCACCGAGCCGCTCCACCCCCGATCCGCCAAGTTCTGGCGACCGCTCTCATCCTGGCCGCGAGCGCGGCGGCCGGGTTCGGCTGGAGCCCCGACACCCAGCGCGCCATCGCGGGCGAGGCGGCCCGGCTGGCCCCGCCGGATCTGGCCGAGCAGCTCTTCCGCCACGCCCACGAGCTCGCCGAAGGCGCGGTGGAACCCTTCTCCGATTCGAGCCCGGCCGACCACTACAAGAACCCGGACGGCTCGGGCCGCCTCGACCTGGCTCTCGAACACGAGGTCGCGGCGACCATTTCGGCGCTGCGTGCCTTCCGATCCTTCGCGGAAGTGAGCGAGCGACTGGGCCGGGTGTCGCACTGGGTCGCCGACCTCAACAACCCTTTGAACACCTCCGCCGCCGACCCCGAGGAGGGTCGCTACTTCAAGGACTTTCTCCTCTACGCGAACTCGGCGCGGCCGCGCTTCGCCGTGGTGCTCTACGAGAACGTGCCGGTGACGAGCTCGCGGGGCGGAGTAGCGCGGCTGGTCTCCGACGCGCTGGCGCGCGGCCGCGAGCTCTATCCGTTGATCGGCCGCGAGTATCGCCGAATCGATTTCGCCAACGGCCGGCTCACCTTCGATGACCGATCCACGGCCTTCGGCGTCGCGGCGCTGGCCTACTCCCACGCCGTCACCGACGCGGCCCGGCTCTTCCGCTACATTTGGCTGCAAGCCGGAGGCGCCGACCCGCGCAGCGTGCTCGATCGGCCGCGCGACCGGGTTCTCCTGCTCTCTCCAACGGCGCCCTGAGCGCCCCAGACCACGCGAAACCAGAAAGGCTCTTCCGATGCTCGCCGCCCGACGCGCATTGCTCTCCGTATCCGACAAGACCGGCCTCGTCGAGCTCGCTCGCGGCCTCGTCGACGCTCGACATCGAGCTCCTCTCCACCGGCGGCACGGCGCGCCATCTGCGCGAGGCGGGCTTGCCGGTGACTCCCGTCTCGGAGGTCACCGGCTTCCCCGAGATGCTGGATGGCCGGGTCAAGACCCTGCATCCCGCGGATCTTCGCCGGCCTGCTCGCCGAACGGGAGAAGCCCGAGCACCTCGCCACCCTCGACGAACACGGCATCGGCCGCATCGATCTGGCGGTGGTGAACCTCTACCCCTTCCGCGAGACCGCGGCGCGGCCCGGCGCGACGGCCGAAGAGATCGTCGAGATGATCGACATCGGCGGACCGTCGATGGTGCGCGCGGCGGCGAAGAATTTTGCCGGCGTCGCGGTCCTGGTCGATCCCGGCGACTACGCGACCGTGCTCGCGGAGCTTCGGGACGGCGCCGGCGTCCTGTCCACCGAGCGCCTGCGAGCGCTCGCGGCGAAGGCCTTCGCCCACACGGCTTCCTACGACGCCGCGGTGGCCAGTCTGGTTCGAGGGAACCGAGCGGGTGGACGACAAGCTTTCCCGGCCCGCCTGACCCTGCGCCTCGAGCGCGAGCTGGTGCCGCGATACGGCGAGAACCCGCACCAGAGGGCCGCCGTTTACCGCGCGGCCGACCGAGGCGGCGTGCTCGGCGGCATACGCCAGGTCCAGGGCAAGGAGCTCTCCTGGAACAATCTCCTCGACGCCGACGCGGCGCGCAAGCTGATGTCCCTGTTCGCCGAGCCCAGCGTGGTCATCCTCAAGCACAACAACCCGTGCGGCGTCGGCCGCGGTGCGGACTTGGAGCAAGCCTACCGGCGCGCGCTGGCGTGCGATCCCGTTTCGGCCTTCGGATCGATCGTCGCGATGAATCGCCGCCTCGAGCTGCCCGTCGTCGAGGCCATGCGCGACCTGTTCGTCGAAGTCGTCATGGCCCCCGAGGCCAGCGAGGAGGCTCTCGCCGCGCTGGCCGGGCGGAAGAATCTGCGGCTTCTTCTGGGCGCCGGCTATCCCCCGAACGACGGCATCGAGCTGCGCAACGTCGACGGCGGGTTCCTGGCCCAGGAGGCCGACGGTCTTCCCGATCCCGTGGCCGAATGGACCTGTCCCACTCGACGCGCGCCGGAGGCTGAGGAACGGCGGGCGCTGGAGTTCGCCTGGTCGTCGCCCGCTACGTCAAGTCGAACGCCATCGTCCTCACCAACGCGGATCAGACGGTCGGTATCGGCGCCGGACAGATGAGCCGCGTCGACGCCGTGCCGACTGGCGATCGGCAAGGCGCAGCTGCCCACTTCCGGGACGGTCGCCGCGTCCGATGCCTTCTTCCCGTTTCGCGACGGCCTCGACTCACTGGCCGCCGCGGGGCGTGCGCGCGGTCGTGCAGCCCGGCGGCAGCAAGCGCGACGCCGAGGTCATCGCCGCGGCCGACGAGCACGGCGTGGCGATGCTCTTCACCGGGCGTCGCCACTTTCGGCACTAGAGCCGGTCACCGTGCACCCCTCTTCGCTAGTGCGCGGTGCTGGCGGCGCTCCTCGCCGTCTCCGGGGCCGGCCCGGGGCGCGGAGCCCGACGCCTGGAAGATCCTCGAGTCGCTCCGCGGCGCGCTCGCCGCCGACGGTCAGCTCTCCGCGAGCTTCGACAGATCCTACCTTCCGGCGGGCTTCTCCAAAGGCGACACGGAGGCCGGAGAAGTCGCCGTGTCCATGCCCGACTGCCTGCGCTGGGACTACGATCAACCCGACCGCAAGTCGTTCCTGGTCTGCGGATCCCGCGCCTGGAGCTGGGTAGAGGGCGAGCCGCGGGGCCAGCGATACACCATCGACGCCGATCGCGAGATGGGGCTCGACCTCCTTCTCCTGCCCTCCTCCGAGCTCGCGACGCGCTATCGGGCGCGGGCCTCGCGGTCGCCTCCGGGCGGCGAGATCGAGCTCGAGCTCGAGCCGCTGGCGGCCGCGGCTGATCTCGTCGCCGCGACCCTGCGGCTCGACGGCGCCGGCCGGCGACCGCTGGCGCTGGAGTGGCGCGATCGTGACGGCAACGCCACCCAATTCCACTTCTCCAACTGGCACCGCGTCGATCACCCGGACCTCTTCGCGCCTCCCTCGCGCCTCGAATGGAGCGATCCGGCCTTGCCCGGCGGTGGCCTGCGATAGGATCCGGATCCCTTTTCCCATGGCCGATTTCTCGTTCGATGTCGTCTCGCGAGTGGACCTGCAAGAGGTTCGAAACGCTTTCCAGCAGAGCGAGAAGGAGATCGCGACCCGGTACGACCTCAAAAGGGTGCGGGCCGAGTTGCGCGATGGAGGGCGATGCCCTGCTCGCCGAATCGGGCGACGAGTTCACCCTCGGGCAGGCCGTCGAGGTGCTTCAAGGCGAAGCTGGTCAAGCGGGGCGTGCACCTGAAATCGTTGCGTCCGGGCAAGGTCGAGCCTGCCTCGGGCGGCCGGGTTCGCCAGAAAGTCGAGTTTCAGCAAGGCATTCCGATCGACACCGCCAAGCGTCTGGTGGCCGAGATCAAGCAACGCAAGCTGCGCGTGCAGGCTTCGATCCAGGGCGACTCGGTGCGCATCGCGAGCAAGAGCAAGGACCTGCTTCAAGAAGCGATGGCCGTGCTCCGCGCCCTCGACGTGGACGTCCCACTGACATTCACGAATTACCGCTGAGGCCGAGTTCGGTGAGCGCACCCTTCCTCGCCGCCGCCCGCTTGGCCGAGCGTGAGCAAGCGGCTCGGCTCCTGGAGCCGATCGCCGGGCCTTTGGCCGCCACCGAAGAGCTGATCCGCCGCAAGCTGGCCTCCGACGTGCCGTTCATCGCGCGGGCCGGCGAGTATCTGTTCGCCGCCGGCGGAAAGCGGATGCGTCCGGCCCTGCTGCTGCTCAGCGCGCGGCTACTCGATCGCCTCGGTGACGAGGCCGTCACCTACGCCGCGGTGGCCGAGTTCATCCATACGGCGACGCTGATCCACGACGACATCATCGATCACGCCGACCTGCGCCGCGGACGCCGCACCGTCCACTCCATGTGGGGCAGCAATTTGACGGTGCTGCTCGGTGACTGGCTCTACACCACCGCCATGAGGATGGCGATCGAGCACGACAACTTGCTGGTGATCGATCTCTTCTGCAAAGCCACCCTGCGCATGACCGAAGGAGAGCTGCTGGCTCTGGAGCGGTTGGGCGCCATCGGTCTCACGGCCGAGCAGTACTTCGAGATCATCGACCGCAAGACTGCCGCGCTCTTCGCAGCGGCGTGCGCGGCACCGGCGTTGATCGAGCCGGCGGTCGAGAAGCATCGGACCGCCCTGACACGTTACGGCCGCGCGCTCGGGACCTGCTTCCAGCTGGTCGACGATCTGCTCGATTTCACCGCCGACCCGGAGGAGCTCGGCAAGCCGGTGCTTTCCGATCTCCGCGAAGGCAAGCTCACTTTGCCAATCATCCTCGCGCTGCCCCGACTCCAGGAAGACGAACGGGGGAAAGTGGCGCAAGTTCTCTCCGACCGTGGATTTCAGCGGGTCGACGCCGCGCAGATCCTCGAGCTCGTCCAGCGCGAGGGGATCATCGACGAGGTCGGCGAAGTGGCCCGCCAGTGGGCCGAGCGCGCTCGAGAGGCGCTCAGCGATCTTCCCGACGGCGACGCCCGTGCCGCCCTCGAGGGTGCTCCGACTTTCGTGCTGCGGCGTCACGCCTGAGCGGACCCGGCGCCGCGGCGAGCGGCGGAGCCGCCGCCTCGATGGGATTCTCGAGAAAGCGCTTCCAGACGTCATCCACCACCGGTAGCCGGACCGCTGGGGCACCGAGCGCGAAGACCCCGAGCTCCTGGGGACGGGGTCCGAGCAGCGCCCATGCACGCGGACGGAGAGGCAGCACCGCGGCCCAAGTGACTCCGTCCAAGCCGGCCACCTCGACGTAGCGGAAGCGCCGCGGCCGACTGTCCTGCCAGAACCGGCGCCCCGCCAGCGGAATCACGATGGCCTCGGGCGTCCATCCCAGATGCTCGGAGGGACGACTACCGAAGTGGACGAGGGCGGCCCTCTCCGGTCCCGGCACGAAGCTCAGGTGGAGATAGCCCTCGACTTCCCGGCCGAAGTCGAATTCGACGAGACGGCCGAGGCCGTGGCCGTGGCGGGGTGGCCGGCGGCGCAGAGGCGTCCACGCCGGGCCGGTCTTCGGGCGCCGAAATGCCAGGGCCACGTCGGCATGGCGCAGCGTCGTCGCCTCGGCGAAGGTCGGCTTCTCGGGCCCGCGGCGGGGCGTCCCCCAGCGGCCGAGCGGCGATTCTCCCAGGACCTCGGCGTTCGGCCGGCCCCACAGCTTGCCGCCCGCGAAGAGAGCCGGCAAATAGCGGTCGAAGATCCGCCACTGGCCATCGGTGGTCACCAGGGCGCGGCCGTCCGGCCCGTCGATTCGCAAGGTCGCGGCCCCACTCCCGATCGGACTCCGGAGCTCGAGAATCACCCGATTGGAGCCCGCGTGGAGGAGCGGTCCCACGGCATAGACATCGAGGGGCGCACTCTCGAAGTAACTGTTCGATCCCACCCGGTGGCCGTTGAGGTAGACGACGTACTCCGCGTCGCCGAGCACCGAAAGATTCGCCCGCGTGAGCGCCGACGTCAGGTCGAAGTCACGCACCGCCAGAAAGATACGCGGCCGCACCTCGCGCGGCGAAGACCTCTCCCAGATCCAGGTGAGCCGCGGGCCGGCCAGGGCGCGCAGGTGCCCGAACCAATGAAGGCGCTCCACCGCCACGAAGATCACCAGGACGGCGACCAGCGCGGCGAGCGGCTTGCTGCTTTCGCGGAACAGCCGGGAGCCCGGCATGGCCGTCGCAAGCTAGCACAAGCCACCGCCCGCTCCACCCGAGATTGACTCCCCCATTTGGGGAGGAGTAGATTTAATCGTGCACCCCACCGAGATCAGCTCGACGGACGCGGAAAGCCGCCCGTACGTCGCATTCGGCGCCATTCCGGCACGTTACGGCTCGACCCGGCTGACCGCGAAGGCTCTCGTTCCACTCGCCGGACGGCCGATGATCGAGCACGTCTGGAGGCGCGCCCGCGCCGCCGACGGGCTCTCCCGGGTCGTGGTCCTCACCGACGACGAGCGGATCGCCCGTGCCGTCGAGGCATTCGGCGGGGAGTTCGAGATGACGCCGGAGACCTGCGCCAGCGGCACCGACCGGATCGCCTGGGCGGCGCGCCGGTGGGACTGCGACGGCGTGGTCAATATCCAGGGAGACGAACCTCTCATCGACCCGCTCGGCATCGCTCGCGTCGCCGCGCACCTGGCGGCCCGGCCGAAAGACGAAATCGTGACCCTCGCCGCCGACGCACAGCCCGGTGACGCGACCGATCCGGGAACCGTCAAGGCGGTGCTGGATCTCGCAGGCTACGCGCTCTACTTCAGCCGCGCGGCGATTCCGTTTCCGCGTCGGCCCGACGCCGCGCCCTCGTACCGTCACCTCGGGATCTACGGCTATCAACGCGAGACGCTGTTGCGCCTCGCCGAGCTCGCGCCCACGCCGCTCGAGCACGCCGAGTCGCTCGAGCAGCTGCGCGCCCTCGAAAACGGTATCCGGATCCGTGTCCTGACCGGGGCGCGACCGTCGCGGGGCGTCGATACCGCCGAAGACGCCGCCGCGGCCGAATTGGAACTTCAGGCTCTGACCCAGGGAGAGATCGAGCGATGACGACCAAATACATTTTCGTGACGGGCGGCGTGGTTTCGTCGCTCGGCAAGGGCGTGGCCGCCGCCTCGATCGGCGCGCTGCTCGAGGCGCGCGGGTTCAACGTCACCCTGATGAAGCTCGACCCCTACGTCAACGTCGATCCGGGAACGATGTCTCCGTATCAGCACGGCGAGGTCTTCGTCACCGACGACGGAGCGGAGACCGATCTCGACCTCGGTCATTACGAGCGCTTCACCCACGCCCGCATGACGCGCTTCCACAACTACACGACGGGACGTATCTACGAGTCCGTCATCACCAAGGAGCGGCGCGGCGACTATCTCGGCAAGACCGTGCAGGTCATCCCGCACGTCACCGACGAGATCAAGGCGGCGATGAAGCGGCTCGCCGACGGCCACGACGTGGTCATCGTCGAGATCGGCGGCACGGTCGGCGACATCGAGTCGCTCCCCTTCATGGAGGCCATCCGGCAATTGCGTCTCGAGATCGGACGCAACAACGCCGTCAACGTGCACCTCACGCTGGTGCCTTACATCGCCGCCGCCGAGGAGCTCAAATCGAAGCCCACCCAGCATTCGGTGCGCGAGCTGCGCGAGATCGGCATCCAGGCCGACCTGGTGCTTTGCCGGGTCGATCGCGCCCTGCCCGAGGAGTTGCGCCGCAAGATCGCGCTGTTCTGCAACGTCGCTCCGGAGCAGGTCATCGCGGCTCGCGACGTCTCGACGATCTACGAAGTCCCGATCCTGTTCGCGCGCGAAGGCCTCGACGAACGCCTGCTCGAGCTGCTCTCGCTGCCCCGCTACGAGCGCGACCTGTCCCGCTGGGAGAGCTTGGTGAGCCGGGTCAAGAATCCCAAGCACGTGGTTCGCATCGGCATCGTCGGCAAGTACGTCGAGCTGCCCGACGCCTACAAGAGTCTCAACGAGGCATTGATCCACGGCGGCATCGCCAACGAATCCCGGGTCGAGCTCGTCTACATCAACGCCGAGGAGATCGAGGCCGGCGCCTGGCCGCGCGATCTCTTCGAGGTCGACGGACTGCTCGTACCGATCGGGTTCGGGAAGCGCGGCACCGAAGGGAAGATCAAGGCAATTCGCTACGCGCGCGAGCACAAGGTGCCGTTCTTCGGCATCTGCCTCGGCATGCAGTGCATGATCATCGAGTACGCGCGCAATGTCTGCGGGATCAAGGACGCCACCTCGACCGAGTTCGATCCCGACACGGCGCAACCGGTCATCTACAAGCTGCGCGACCTGCTCGGAGTCGAGGAGATGGGTGGCACGATGCGCCTCGGCGCTTATCCCTGTCATCTGCAGGAAGGGTCACAGGCGCGCCGCATCTACGATGCGGAACAGATCTCGGAGCGGCATCGCCATCGTTACGAGGTGAATCAGAAGTACCTCGGCACCCTGACGGAGCACGGCCTGGTGGTCGCCGGCATGAGCCCGGACGGCAAGTTCGTCGAGATGGTGGAGCTTCCAGGGCACCCGTGGTTCCTCGGCTGTCAGTTCCATCCCGAGTACAAGTCGAAGCCGACCGAGCCCCATCCCCTGTTCGTCTCCTACATCGGGGCCGCCCTGGCGGAACGCCAGCGGCGTGAAGCCTCGTCGTCCGGCTCGCGGGTGGCGATGGAGCAGACCGCGTGAATTCCCGGCGAGTCGAGTTGGCTTCCGGCATCGCCGTCGGCGGCGATGCCCCGCTGTGCGCGATTGCCGGGCCTTGCGTCGTCGAGAGCGAGGAGATCACCCTCGTCGCGGCGCGCGCGGTTCGCGACATGACCCGTCGACTGGGCCTTCCGGTGGTCTTCAAGGCCTCGTTCGACAAGGCGAACCGGAGCACCGCGCAGGGTTTCCGCGGCCCCGGGATCCGCGAAGGCTTGCGCGTTCTCGCGCTCGTCAAGAGCGAGATCGGCCTGCCCCTCCTCACCGACGTTCACGAACCGGGGCAATGCGACGCCGCGGCCGCGGTCTGCGACGTCCTGCAGATTCCGGCCTTCCTCTGCCGTCAGACGGACCTCGTGGTCGCGGCCGCGCGGACGGGACGGGCGCTCAACGTGAAGAAGGGCCAGTTCATGGCGCCGGACGACATGCTGCGGATCGTCGAGAAGGCGCGCGCCGCGGGAAACGACCGCGTCACCATCACCGAGCGCGGATACTCGTTCGGCTACCACAACCTGGTGGTCGATATGCGCAGCATCCCCTGGATGCAGCGCGACGGGATCCCGGTCGTCTACGACGTCACCCATTCGCTGCAGCTTCCCGGCGCGGCTGCCGACGGCAGCGGTGGGCAGCGCGAGTTCGCCGAGCCGCTGGCGCGCGCCGCGGTGGCGGCCGGCGCCGACGGTGTCTTTCTCGAGGTGCACCCGGATCCGGCCACGGCGCTCTCCGATCGGGAGACCCAGCTGCCCCCGGACCGCGCCGAGTCGTTGCTCGCCGAGCTCCTGGCCATTCGAGACGCCCTCGTGCCCCAGGCGATTCAACGATGACGGCGAGTCGAGCTCCGCGACCGCCGCGCGACGTCGCGCGCGAAGTCATCGAGACCGAAGCGGCCGCGGTGCGCGGTCTGGTTGCGCAGCTCGACGAACGATTCGATCGCGCGGTCGACCTGATCCGCGAAGCCAGCGGACGGGTCGTCTGCACGGGCATGGGGAAGAGCGGTCTGGTCATGAAGAAGGTCGCCGCGACGCTCTCGTCCACGGGCACGCCGGCCTTCTTCCTTCATCCCGCGGAGGCCATCCACGGAGACCTCGGCATGCTCGTCGCCGGCGACGTGGTTCTGGCGGCCTCCTATTCGGGAACGACCGAGGAGCTGATGCGCCTGGTGGAGACGATCAAGCGGCTCGGCGCGACCTTCATCGCCATCACGGGCAACTCCGAGAGCCCGTTGGCCCGTGCCGCCGACCTTCACCTGCCGGCCGCGATCGACAAGGAGGCCTGTCCGCTCAATCTCGCCCCGACCGCCTCGACGACCGCCACCCTGGCGCTCGGCGACGCGCTCGCCATGGCTCTGCTCGAAGCGCGCGGATTCACGCCCGAGGATTTCGCGCGCTTCCACCCGGGCGGCAAGCTGGGCAAGAGCCTCTTGCGGGTCGAACAGGTCATGCACGGCGGCGACGAGCTCCCCGTCGTCGCCACGTCGACACCCATGCGCGAGGCGATCTACGAGATGTCGCGCAAGCGCTTCGGCATCACCGCGGTCGTCGACGACGCCGGAACTCTCGCCGGCGTCATCTCCGACGGCGATCTGCGGCGCCAGCTCGAGCGCGACGACACCCTGCTGCGAAAAACCGCCGGGGAATGCATGACCCGCTCGCCCAAGACCATCCTCGGCGGCGAGCTCGCGCCCGTCGCCCTGCACCTGATGGAGGAGAAGCGAATCACCTCGCTCTTCGTCTGTGACGATCGGGAGCAACCGCTCGGCATCGTGCACCTGCACGACCTCTGGGGCCTCGAGCTCATCTGAAGCGCGATGCAGGCTATCCCGTCCAATCGCAGCTGGACGCCCGAGCTCGACCGCAAGGCACGCGCTCTCGATTGGCTCGTGCTCGATGTCGACGGCGTCTTGACCGACGGTCGCTTGCACCTCGGCGAAGCGGGCGAGCTCTTCAAGAGCTTTCACGTTCGCGACGGCTTGGCGATGAAGCTGGCCCAGGCGGCAGGCCTCCGCGTGGCCATCCTTTCGGCGCGCACCAGCGAGATCGTGCGCCGACGCGCCGCGGAGATCGAGATCGAAGAGGTCATCCAGGGCAGCTCGGACAAGGGCCACGCCCTGCGCGAGCTGCTCGACCGCCAGGACCTCGCCGCCGACGCCGTCGCCTACGTCGGCGACGACCTGCAGGATCTGCCCGTCCTGACCGCCGTCGGGCTCTCGATGGCGCCCGCCGACGCCGTCGCCGAAGTCCGCCAGCGGGTCGACTACGTGACCGAGGCGCGGGGCGGCAACGGGTGCGTGCGCGAGGTCGTCGAGCGGCTGCTCACGGCGCGCGGCGCGTGGCGGTCGCAAGTGCACCGCTTCACCGGCGACGCCGATGGCGGCGGCTGAGCGGGAGTCCCGGCACCCGCTCCGCGCGGCGCTGCTCGGCGACCTCGAGGGTTTCCTCTCGTCGCGCATCGATCGCCTGGATTGGAAGAACGCCCAGGCGATCGGCCGCTGGATCGGGCGACTGGGCTGGAAGCTGGCGGGACGCGATCGCGGACGCACGCTCGAGCACCTGACCCTGGCCTTCCCCGAGCTACCGTTCGAGGTGCTCGAACAGGTCGGCCGCGGATCCTTCGCCCACTTCGGCGCCATGCTCACCGAGTGCCTCTGGTTGCGAGAACGCCATGCCGACGAGGTCGCGCGCCGGGTCGCTTTCGAGAACTGGTCCGAGCTCGCGGCGTCGCGCGAGGCTGGGCGCCCGATTCTCGTACTGACAGGACACTGCGGCAATTGGGAGCTTCTCGCTGCGGCACTGAACGGACGAGGCCTCGGCATGGCGGTCGTCGCGCGCGAGCTCGACGAACCCGGCTTTCAGGAATCCCTGCTGGCGCTGCGCACCCGATTCGGTACTCGCACCATCGTGCGCGGTACTCCCGGCTCGGCGCGCGACCTCCTGCGCACCCTGCGCGCCGGCGGTGCGCTCGGCATGCTGATCGACCAGGACACGCCGATCGAAGGCGTCTGGGTGAACTTCTTCGGGCGCCCGGCGTGGACGCCTTCCGGCGCCGCGGAGATTGCGCTCCGGTTCGCGGCCGCGGTGCATCCCGTCTTCATCGAGCGCCTTCCGGACGGCAATCACCGGGCCCGCGTCGAGCCGGCGCTCGATCTACCTGACGAAGTGACTGCCGCGACCCAGCTGATGTCCGACCGGATCGAGGCTCAGATCCGCCGGGTTCCCGAGCAGTGGGTCTGGATGCACCGTCGCTGGCGGCGCCAGCCCGGCAACGGGTGAGGCTCGTTCGGCTTCGCTCAGCCGGCCGACGGCGGTCCCGTGAGGCCGACGAGCTCGAACGCCTTCAGGAAACCGCGCCCCAGCTGCGAAGCCTCCACCGCCGGATCCTCGGTGAGCAGATAGACCACCTCCGCACCGGCCGCGCGCGTGGCCGCCACGCGATGGAGCGTGATCGCGCGCCCCAGGCCGAGGCGGCGGAAGCGCGGCGCCACGCCGAGGTTGTAGAGGCCGGCCACGCCCTTCCGCAGCGCCCAGCTCCCGACCGCGGCGGGCTCGCCACCGATACGTACCAGCAGATGCACGACCTCGACGTCCGAGAGTGGACGAGTCAACGCCGCCGCGAAGGCCTGACCGTAGGCCGGCGACAGGTCACCGTCCGCGGTCTCCAGGAAGGACTCGTGGAAGATCTTCGAAAAAGCTTCCAGAGAAAAAACCAAGCCGCTCCCGCTTGAGAGCTTCTCCCGCATCCGCCGTCCGAACCGCGATCTCCTCGAACGACGCCCCTTCGGGCCACGTCACTCCCGTCACGGGCAGGTTCCCGGGGAAGAGCAATCCCGCGTGCCGGAAGCACTCGCTCCAACCCCGCCGCCGCAACCGGTCTTCCAGGTCGACCGGACGGGTGAAGGGATCGACCACCAGCGTGAGCGGCCGCTCGCGCTCTCGAAAATAGGCCTCGAGTCGGGTCAGCGCTGGATCCATTTCCTCCGCGGCCCAGTCGAGTCCCCCGGCGTGATTCCATTCCGGCTCGTCGATCCAGCGATTGACCACCAGACGGGCACCGTCGGTCTCGTCCAACTCGCCGTCGTAGAGCGCCCCGACCAGCCAGTCGTGGGCCGAGACCGCCCGCTGCACCTGCTCCTGGGTAACCTCCCCTTCAATCGAAGCGATAGCGCAAGCCCTCCATCACGGCCTCGATGCCGTCGGCGGAGACGTCGCGCGCCGCCGCGGTGAAGACGATCGCCGCGATTCCCGAGAGAATCTCCGCATCGGGCGCCCGGGTCGCCGCGCCCTCGAGCGCCGCGGCAATGCCTTCGTGAAGGGCCAGTGCCGCGTCGCGCGCGGCGCCGCCCGGCGCGTGGAATCCGATCGAGACCGAAGGTTCGTCGACCCGAATCTCGTGCCACCAGTAGCTCGGCAGATAGAGCGCATCGCCGGGCTCGAGCACCCCTTCGTAGGCCGTCGCGCCGGTCACCAGAGGAAACCGGTCGACATCCACTCGGTCGAAATCCGGTATCTGCGTGCGGCGCTCGGCGTTCGGGTAGAGGTGCGGCGTCTCCGCGGGGCTGAACAGCCGCACCTTCTTCCGTCCATGGATCTGATGCAGCAAGTAGGTGTGCACGTGGGCGTGGCAGCGATTGAGCAATCCGGCCGCGCTCACCAGCAGCTGCCGCGGACGCGGATCGGCATAGAGGAGCTCGCCCAGCTCGCCGGGCGGCGGCGTCCGCGGAAAAGGCAGGCTGGCGGGCAGCAATGCCGAGAAGACGTAAAGATACTCGTCTCGTTGTACTAGAGGAGGCAGCTCTCCGTGCCGCGTCAGGCGGGTCCAGACTTCGCCGAGCTCGAGGTCCGCGAAGAACTCGCCGGCCTCGGGATGCGACGCCGCCTCGCCGACCCCGGGCCGCTCGGCGTCCGAGATCAGCCGGATGTCCGGATACCGCGCGACCACGCAGCGAATGCGCTCGTGGCTGTTGGCCAGCCCCGTCATCCAGGCATCCAGCGCCGGCGGGGAATAGAGGCCGGCGAGCACGCAGGGAAGGCCGGGCTCGAAATGGCTCTTCCGCAGTGAGCCCGCCTCGGAAATGCCGACGCGAGGAACCTCCCGGGCGACGAACGGCGACTTCTGAGTACTCATCAGGAATCCTCCTTGCCTGTTCTGATCGGGGCCAACACGCGGCGCCGGTAGAGATCGAAGAGCAGCATGGTCCAGAGCCTACCCGTCGGACGTTGGATCAGACGCTCGAACTCGCGTCGCGGCATCCAGCTCGGGCGCTCGATCGACAGTACGAGATCGCGCAGGCAACCGCGCCGCATCCAGCGGACGAGGTCGCGCTGGAATAGCCCGCCCCCTTTGCGACGTCCTACCAGCGAACCCAGGCCATGACGCTCGAGAAGCCCTTGTTGGACAGGTTTGACCCTTCGCCACAGCGACCAGGTGGGGCGGAGGTAGCGCTCGGCGACCGGCAGCCTCCGAGCTGCGGAGATCGAGCCCTCGTCCAGATACGGGTGCACGATGTCGATGCCGCAGGCCGAGCCGAGACGGCTGACCGCCAGGCTCGGTTCGAGCGAGAAGGAGATCAGCTCGATGACCTGCGCGCGATCGGCCTCGTCTGCCTCTGGCCGGAGCTCCCCGGCGAGGCTGGAACGTTCCCCGACCACCCGCCGCAAAAGACCGGGATCGAACCATCGCAGGAATTCGGCCGGCCGGCCCGACAAGCCGATCGCCGGCGGTGCTTCTCCCAGCCATTCCACCCACTCGGCCTTCGCCGAGACCCGACCCGGCCGGCCTCCCCATCCCGCCGCCGCACGCAGGAGGAGGCCGGAGCCCCGGATCGCTCGCAGAGCGCGCAGGATCTCGAAGACCACCAGATCGAAGGCGCCGTGCAGACCGTCAGCGCCCATTCCGCAGAGCAAAGTGGGCGGCGATTCCGATTCCGTCGACAGCGATTCCGCGACACGGAGAAAACCCGGCAGGCTCTCGTTCTGGAGCGACGGCTCGCCGAGCGCCTCGACGGCTCGCTCGAGGAGCGTCGGATAATCGCTCTCGTCGATGTCGACGAACTCGTGCTGACTGCCGAGCAGACGCGCCGCCTGCCGTGCGTATTCGACCTCGAAGGCGTAGCTCCGCGCGGCGAAGGCGAAGCCGAGGCTCCGTACCCCGTCCGGCTCCGCAGCGTTTCCAGCCCAATATTGGAGCAGCGACGAGTCCAGCCCCCCCGAGAGCAAAACTGCCGGGCGCGAGCCGATCGAGGCCGCAGCCGCGCACGACGACGCCACGATCCCGCGCATTCGTCGGTCGAGCCAAGCGAGCGCTTCGGCATCGAGTGCCTCGAACTGCGGTTCGCCACGCCTCAGATCCTCGAGCGTGCGTCGCCGGCCGAGCTCCACGACGCCGCCGTCGAACCGCAGCGCCCGCCCCCAGCCGAGCCGCTCGACTCCCGCCAGGAAGCCACGCTCACCGGGGAACTGCCGCATCAACACGAAGGTCGGCTCCGCCAGCGGATCGAGCTCAACTCGAGGCAGCAAAGGCGCCATCAAGCGCGGCTCGCTGACCAGGTCCAAGCCTTCCGGGCGCGCCGAATACTCCAGCCGCGGATTGCCGAAGAGGGTCGACGCAGCCGCCAGGCGCGGCCGACCGCGGCTCAGGCCGACGACGCTCCCGGAGCCCTCGATCTCGTCGTCAGCGATCGCATCGCCGCTGGCCAGCCCGCGCCCCAAGAGCGCCGCTGCGTCGAGCAGCTCGCCGCGCCGGTCACGCAGATTCCCGAGCCGCACAACCAGGGCGGTCTCAGACTCCGCCACGTCGGAATCCGCCGCCGCCACGAAGAAAGCGCTACCGTTCCCGCAGTCGATCCGTCTCACTGCGGCGCGCAGGGGCGACGGCCAAGCGGCGGGCGGGAGGAAGTGTCCGTCCCGGCGCCAGACGATCGCCGTCGGGGGTGCCAACCGCATCGAGCTCAGACCGACCGGGCGGCCGCTCGTTGTGCTGCCGGCGCCACGACTCGGCGGCGGAACGTGTCGAAAACGAGCAGGTTCCAGAGGAAATCGGTCGGACGGCGTTTCAGCTCCTCGAACGCCGCCGCCGAGAGCCAGCCGGGCCGTTCGATCTCCTCGACGCGCTCGCGCAGGCAACCGCGCGAGAGCCACCGCCAGAGGTCCGGATTGAAATTGGTGCCGCCTTTCTTGCGACCGGTCAGTGCACCCAGGCCGCGCCGGACGAGGAGCGCCTGCTGAAGCGGCTTGAGGCGCTTCCTCCAGGGGCCGTGTCGGCGCATGTAGCGCACCTCTTCCGCGAAAGCGAACGGCGCGGCGATGGCCGCCTCGTCGAGGTAGAGCTGCACCACGTCGATGCCGCGCGCGGCGAAGAGGCGCACCACCGCCAGCGTGGGGTCGTAGCCCGCCGTCACCAAGTCGAGCATTTGCAAACGCTCGAAAAGATCGAGACTCGCGAACTGGTCCGCCTCGAGATCGCGTCGCTCCTCGAAGGCCCGGGCGACCGCCGCTTCACCGAAAGCGGGCAGGGCGAACTCCAGCTCTCCGGCGATCGATACGAAACTGGTCGGATCCCGGAACGACGAGGGGTCGGCATCCATCTCGATGGCCTCGACCCACGAGAGCGCGGCCGGGATGCGCCGCAGCATGGGAAGCGTCAGGCGCAACGCGCGATGGAGCGGACGCAGGCGGCTCAGACGCCGCCATCGATCGATCGGCTTGAGGTCGCCGATCCCGTACAGCGCATCGGCCGCATTGCCGGCGAATAGAACCCGCGGCGCGTCCGGATCCGCCGCCAGCCTCTCCGCCAGCGCCAATTGGCAGGCCCAGCCCTCGTTGTAGAGCGTCGGCTCGGCGAGCGCATCGATCGCCCGGTCGAATAGATCCGGGTACTCGGCTTCCGAGACCGTCACGAACTCGTGCCGAGTTCCCAGGAGCTGGCTCGCTTCGCGCGCGTATCGCTCCTCGAATCCGAAGCTCTCCGCTTCGACGGTGAAGCTCCAGGACCGCGAGCTCACCCCGGGTTGCAGCTCGTTCAGCCAAGCCTGGACCAGCGAGGAGTCGAGTCCCCCCGAGAGGAGATTTCCCGCTGGGAGGTCGAGCGCGCGGGCCTCCGCGAGCCAGGCTGCGGTCATCGTGCGCATCTGCTCGTCGAGCCACCCCACCGCTCGTCGGCCGATTTTCGCGAACTGCGGCGTGCCCAGAGACAGATCGCGGACTCTCATCAACTGCGAGATCTTCGAGATGCCCGGCATGGAAGCAGAGCTGCATCCCGGGGAAGAGCCGGCGCACGCCGCGGATGTATGTACGCTCGCCGGGCACGAACCGGAAGAGGAAGTGCAGCGGCACCGAGTCCTCGTCGATCTCGACCGCGTCGAGCAAGGGGAGCAGCAGGCCGGGCTCGGTCGCCGCCGCGAATCGCTCTTCGTCGGGCCAGAAGTAGAGCTGGGGCACCGAAAGCAGGGTTCCATATGCCGCGAAGCGAGGGTCGTCCCGGTCGATCGCCAGGAGAAGGCCGTTGCCGGTCAGCTCCTCCACCGCGACGCGTGCCGGCGTCACGATGCCTTCGGTCAGCAGGTCCCGCGCGGTGAGGCGCTCGCCGCCCGGTCGGCGCACGCCGCCCAACCGCGCGACGACGAACGACTGGTCCTCGGCGACGTCCACCCCCGCGCAAGCGAAGAAGAGCGCGCCCCGCGAACCAAAATCGTAGCGGCGCAGATTCGCGATCAGGGCCGGCGGCCAGGACGCCGGCGGCCGGAACAGGCCGTCGCGTCGATAGACGAGCGCCGCCGAGCCCCCGAGCCGAGGGCGAGTCGGCGCCGACGGGGTCATGCGCTCTTGGCGGCGCTGGCCGCGCGCAGGTCGCGTTCGCTGCGCCGCAGACGCTGACTCAACGTACGGCAGATCGCCACGCCGAGCTGCGGAAGTTGCTCGATCAGGCTGTAGAAGCGATTGCGATCGAGCACCAGCAGGGCGCACGCGGTCGCTGCCACGCAGGTCGCCGAGCGCGCCTCGTCGTCGAACAGAGCCATCTCGCCGAAGAAGTCGCCGGCGTGCAGGCGGGCGCGCTCCTGCATCGCCTCGCCCTCGCCAGTGCGGACCGAGACTTCGCCGTCGCTGATCAGATAGAAGTCGTCGCCCACGCTGTTTTCCGTGAAGATGGTCTCCTCCGGCAGGAAGTCGACACGTCGCAAGGCGCCGTCGAGCGCCAGCAGATCGTCCAGCGATAGATCCTGGAAGAGCGAGACGCGCTTCAGGAAGAGTAGTCGGCTCATCGGGGTGACCTCCTCCGCGCCGGCATGCACCGTCGCGTGAACTTCGGGATCGGAATCCTCGAGCAGCGACTCGGGGATCGGACGGCCCATCGTCCGCGCGACTTCCGCGGTGGCGGCGCGGACCCACCGGTCCGAGCAGCCGGCGAGCTCGTCGACCGGAACCGTATCCGAATCCGCTTCGCGCCCATCCATCGCTCTCGCCCCTTGCCTCGCCAGCGCCTCGAGCAGCTGGATCACCGGCAGGACGAACCGGCGGTGCGGTACCGAGGCCAGCGCCTCCACCGCGTTGGCTCGCAGCCGGACGTCGCGCCCGCGCAGCGCCTGGCGCGCATGACGCAGGATCCGGCTGTGACCGAATGCGGCGAGGACGCGCAGGACCTTGTCGACGACCCTTCGGTTGCTGTCCTCGAGCGCCACGATGAGGGGCGTCCAGTGGGGATCTCGCGACGGAATGGAAGCCCGCCAGCTCAAATTGCGCTCCACCTGGCGGTAGTCCTTCTCCAGAAACTCCAGCGCCGCGTCGGCAGCCTTCTGGGTCCGCATGGTGCCGAGCGACTGCAGAGCCGCCTCGACGACTTCCGGTCGGGGAGAACGCAGGGCCTCGGCGACGAACGGAATCGCGGCCTCACCCACCTCTCCGAGCATCTGCGCGACTCGTCGGCGAACCCGCGCGTGGGAGTCCGCGAGCCCGGCCGCCACGATCTCGAGGCGACTCTTGTCCTCCTTGGCCAACAGCGAATAGGCCGCGGCGCGAACCCGCGGCTCCTCGCTCTCGATCTCCATCGCCGCCAGTTCGACGACCGAGCCGAAACGCACCCCGAGGGGGGCCAGGGCGACGAGACCCTCGAGCGCGGTCGCCCGAGTGCCCGGCGCGCCCCGCACCATCGCCTCGACAAGCGCGGGAATGAGCCGCCTGTCCTCGGCCGCTCGGGCTCCGCGCGCGACGGCGGCAAGTCCCTCGTCGTCGAGCCCGGGGTCGTGCAGCAGGAGCGGCTTGCCCGTGCCCTTCGCGCTGCGCAGGCTCGCCGCCCGCGCCAGTCCTCGAACGCGCGAATCGGAGCTCTCGAGCAGAGAACCCAGCACTTTCTCGGGGAGGGCCTTCCGGGTGCGCAGCAGAGCCTCCAGCACCAGGGTCCGCACGGCGTCCGAGCCCGAATGCAAGAGCTCCTGGACTTCGGCGCGCGCGCGGCGACCGCGCACGGCGGAAAGGAAGCTCACGCCCGCATCGCGGCCGCGCCCCTCCACCCGATCGAGAACCGGCCGCGCGACCGGAAGGAACCGGTCCGCGCCGAGCCGAGCCGCGAGCTCGAGACCGAACGCCGGCGCCTCGTCCTCCTCGCTCTCGAGCAGGCGTTCGATCTCGTCGGCGTACTCCGGGGGAATCGCCACGCGCGCACCGTCGGCGCCCGCCAGATCCACCGCTCGCGTGCTCAGCTGGGTCGCCAGCGAGTCGACGTACTTGCGTCCGCGCCACCAGCCGAGCCCGACGTGGACCACGCTGATGCCAAGCGCCATCCAGACGATCTGGGAGAACGACATGCTCTTTTGGACGGCCGCCAGCAGCAACCCTCCAACGGTCAGTCCAGCGGGCTGCAGCATGCCCTCGGAGATCGACCGGACACGCCCCAGGAATCGCGGCGGTACGGCGTTGTAGGTGAGATTCTCGACCGGGTTGGCGAGGCTCGAGCTCACCGTGTCGAAGTTCACGTTTGCGGCGATGGCGGTCGGCAATCCAGGACGCACGACCAGGCCCACCAGGGAGCCGAAGGTGGTGAGCGGATAGAGGATATTCATCCGGCCGACGCCGAGCTTCGGGATCAAGGGACGGGTCACGAAGGTCACAAGGAGCACCTGACAGATGCAGAGGGCCGCCTTCAGCGTACCCAGGAACTCCGTCATCTGTTGCTCGTTCGGGAAGGCCTGCGTGTAGACGTGGTACGAGAGATAGCTTCCCAGCGCGCCGAGCAGGACGTCCAGGAAGCCGACCACGGCCATGAGCGTGATGAGTGGGTACTGACGGAGGAGCGCCGGCAAATTTCCCAGCGAGCTCTTGAGGGTCTCTCCACCTTCGTTGTCCCCGGACTCCAGAGGCGTCTCCGTCTTCTCGAGGCGAACGAGCAGCACGAAGACCGCCACGTAGAAGAGCGGGAAGACGAGGAGCAGATTCGGGGAGCTCGAGGAACTGGACGAAGAGATTGGCCAGACCGCCACCGATCGTCCCTCCGGCGGCCAAGGCGATCGTCAACACCGCGATCAGCTTCTTCTGCTCGAGCGAAGTGAAGAAGTCGGCGACCAGCACCCAGAACTGGATGTTCAGGAGCATCTCGATCATGACCACGCCGATCAGCACCACGAACCAGACCGCTCGGGTCCCCAGCGGCACCACGGCGCGCAGACCGATCGCTGCGACGACCGCGAGAATCAAGGAGATCCGGTAGAGCCGGACCTTGGGCATGCGGTCGATCAAGCGGGACATCCAAGCCGCGGCCGGCACCGCGGTGACCCCGACGATGACCAGGTAGAGCGGCACGGCGGAGATGCCCGCCCGCGATAGGAACAGGCTCTCGGCGGCGGTTCGGGCGATCGCGTTGGCCGCGTACTGGACGACCGCCACCGCTGCGAACATCCCGAGGCGGGGCAACCGGTCCGCGGGAAGTTCGAGCCGCGATAGGAGCGCGCGGACGTTCACGTCAACGCTCGAGGAATCCCGACATGGCGTCCACCGTCAGCTCGACGAAGCCCGGCCGGAAGACATCGGTGAAGCAAGCGTGACCGGGACCCAGCGACTCGTGGACGTCGAACGTGATCCAGGGGTAGCGGATGCCCATGTGCCGTGCGTGAATCGCGCAGACGGATTCGTGGAAGGGCTGGACACTGTCGCCGCAGTCGACCAGGAGGTAGAAGCCGAACGCCGCCAGCAGCAGGTATTCGGGTACGCCGGAAGGCCGCGCGGAGCCGTTCTGCTCGGCGCTCCGACGGAGGGCATCCCAGCTCACGTCGGTGCGCGCCCCCTTGCGTCCCAGGAAGAAGAAGCTCTCTCGCCGCGGATCGAACTGCACGGTCCGGAAGGTGTCGTCCTCCGCGGCGAGCCCCGCCACCGGGACCGGTTCGTCGGGCGCCGCTCCGATCTCTTCCTGCAGACGCCGTCCTAGGCGGACGGGATCCACGACCGCGAGCAGAAATCGCGCCAGCAGCGGCGAGAGCGACGTCACCGGCATGCCCAGGAACTCGCTGTCGAGCTGGTTCCAATAGACGTCCCAGCGGATGTCGCGAACCAGGTTCGCGCGGGCCGGCCAGAGCGCTTTGAAGGCGGGCTCGAGGCGGCATTGAGCCAGATCCTCGCCCACCGCCAGCAACTCGCTCGGGTCGTTGTTGCCCGGAAGAATGTCCCGCGCACCCTTGAGCGGTCCGGCGTCGAAGATCAGCTTGAGGACATCAACGAAGTGGCGCGGGGAGACGGCCGCCGCTTCGATCATCTGCAGCGAGTAGTCCCAGATGGTCCGCATGCGGACGTAGCTCTTGGCACCGATCGGCAGAGAAGCGTAGGTTCGGTGCTCGTAGTGCTTCACGTAGTGCGAACCCAGCATGCGCACGGGACCGAGCTGGCGATGGAGCTGGAAGTCGAGCAGCACGCCCTTCTCGCCGACCCCGGTGAAGCGATCCTGTTCGAGGGAACGAGCGCCGGAGAGCTGCGCGTCGAGCTTCCCTCGCTCGACGATGCGCTCCAGCAATCGCGCGCGGATCAGATCGCGCGGCGTCAACCAGCTTCCCGGTTGTTCCGCGAGCAGGACCGCTTGCCGGTCTCCCAATCCGCGGACCTCGGCCGCGTCGGGGTCCACGCCGAGCTTGGCGAGCAACTTCCGGTAATGGGCCCGTTTCTCGACGGTCGCCAAATGGCCCTCGAGCTCGCTCCAGCACCGGAGGCGCAGTTCTTGCCCTCTCACGGCTGTAGCTTGACCGCTCCCGCCCCACGGCGAATCACTCGCTGACGAGCACATTTTTTTGCCCTGGCCGTCCTGGCGACGCTCCCGTTTTCCATCGGATCTCCGCGAAGCGCCTGCCTATCGACTTCTCCCGGATCGGCATCGAAGCTAGCACAGCGATATGGGCCCCACAAGCGCGCGGCCGAGCGTCCTCGACGCGGATCCGGCCCGCGCTGCCCATAGAATGGCGCCTCGATCTCGAGAACCGACTTGCCGACCTCGTCCCTTCTCCGCGGCCCGCGGACATGCGCGCTCATCCTGGCCATCGGGTCGGTGCTCGCCTGTGCACCGGCCGGCGGGCGATCCGCCGACCCGGGCGTCGTGCGGATTGGTTGGGCCGGTAGCCCGGACAGCCTCAATCCCGGCGTCGGGGTTCTCGCCAAGTCCTACGTGCTCTACGGCCTCGTCTACGACGCGCTCTTCCAGCTCGAGCTCGACGGCAGCTTCTCGCCCTGCCTCGCGACGAGCTGGACGCACTCGACGGACCGGCGGACCTGGACGTTCAAGTTGCGCGCCGGCGCGACGTTCCACGATGGCGTGCCGGTGACCTCGCGCGATGTGAAGTTCTCGCTCGACCTCTACAAGGCGCACTCCGACTTTCCTTACCTGCACGGCTACACGGAATCCTTCGACTCCGTCGAGGCACCCGATCCGGCCACCGTGGTCCTCCATTTGCGACAGGCCATTCCGAATCTCGAGAGCCAGCTCGTCTTCCTGTTCATTCTGCCGGAGCACATCTGGGCGCCCTGGGCGGACCGCGCCACGCAGTTCCCGAACCGGGCGATGGTCGGCAGCGGACCCTTCCGGCTCGTCGACTTCAAGCCGAACGAATACATCCGCCTGGCGGCGTTCCGACGCCACCCTCTCTCACCTCCCAAGGCGAGCGAGGTGCTCTTCGTGACCTACGGCAGCTTCGACGCCCTCGTCCAGGCGGTGCGAACCGGGCAGGTCGACGCCATCACCGAGCTACCCTACACCGCCGTCGCCGCGCTCCGGCGCGCTCCACAGGTGTCGGTCGCGGTCGGCGCGCCGATGGCGCCGGGCACCTACGACCTCAAGCTCGACCAACGCGACCCGGCGAGCTGCCCGCCGGCGGGTGGAGTCTGCTCCGGACACCCCGCCCTGCGCGATGTCCGGGTCCGCCGCGCCCTCGCCATGGCCACGCCGAAGCAGGAGATCATCGACGTCGTGCTCATGGGGTTCGGCCTGCCGGGGAGGACGCTGATCCCCGACGCGCTCGGCGCCTGGTACGACCGCGACCTGGCGGATTACCCCTACGATCCGGCCGCCGCGCGAAGCCTTCTCGACGAAGCCGGCTACCGCGACCGGGACGGCGACGGCGTGCGCGAGATGCCGGACGGCTCCCGGTCCCTCGACTTTCGCCTCTTCTATCCGAGCGACAGCCCGGCGCTGCCCCGTGCGGCCGAGCTCGTTGCGCGAGCCTGGTCGCGGATCGGCGTGAAGGTGGAGCGCCGGGCGGAGGACTCCTCCGCCTTGGCGGCCGCGCGGGCGCCCGCCTTCGACTACGACGTCATCCTCTGGAGTTGGAGCTCCGATCCCGATCCCAGCTTCCTGCTCTCGGTGATGACCTCCGACGAGATCTCCGGCGGAGGCAACGACACCGGCTGGACGAATCCGGAGTACGACCGTCTCTACCGCGCTCAGGCCGTCGAGCTGGATCCCGATCGCCGGCGCGCCATGATCTGGCGGATGCAGCAGATCGCCCTCGACGGATTGCCCTACATCGTCCCCTTCTACCCACGCGCGGTCGAGGCCTACCGAACCGATCGTTTTCGCGGCTGGAAAACCGACCAGCCACTGCTGGCGCTCGAGGACCGGAGCACGCTCGTGGCGCTCGAACCCGTTCCACGAAAGGGCGAGCCGTGAGCTCGCTGCGTTTCACCGCCCGCAAGCTGGGCACTGCGCTGGCGACGGTGTTCTTCGTGCTGGTCCTCAACTTCTTCCTCTTCCGAGTGCTGCCGGGAGACCCGGCACGGGCCGGTCTCGCCGATCCTCGTCTCACCGAGCAGACGGTGGCGCTCCTGCACGCTCGCTTCGGACTCGACGAGCCGGTCATCAACGGCATCGAGAGCCTTCATCCGCTGCGTTTCGGGGGCTGGACCACCAATCCGTTGGACACCCAGTTCGTGCGCTATCTGACCCATCTCGCGCGCGGCGATCTCGGAGTCAGCTATCACTCGAGCCGGCCGGTCGCCGAGCTGCTCGGTGAGCGGCTGGTCAACACCCTCGTACTGCTCGCCGGAGGGCAGATCCTGGCGCTCGTGCTGGGCGTGCTGCTCGGCGCGCTGGCCGCGGCGCGGAGCGGTCATGCAACCGACCGCTGGTCGGTGCTCGCCGGTCTCGCCGCCTGGAGCCTGCCGAGCTTCTGGCTCGCCATGCTCCTGCTCTATCTCGGCAGCCGCTTTCTGGGCCTGCCGCTGGGCGGCCGCGCGACCCCCGGCCTCGAGACCGGGACGCTCGGTCACTGGGTCGACGTGGCGCGCCACCTCGTCCTCCCGACCGTGACCCTGACCCTCGTCTATTTCGGCGAGTACCTCCTGGTGACGCGAAGCGCTCTGCTCGACGTGCTCGGCGAGGACTACGTGCTCGTCGCCCGCGCGAAGGGGCTCTCGCCCGCCCAGGTCATGCGACGGCACGCTCTGCCCGGCGCCGCTCTGCCGATCGTCACTCTGATCGCCCTCAACCTGGGTCTGGTGGTCGCCGGCGCCATCCAAGTCGAGATGGTCTTCTCCTGGCCCGGTCTCGGCCTGGCCATGTACCAAGCCGTCGTGCAACGGGATTACCCGATGCTCCAAGGCGTCTTCCTCCTGCTGGCGGTCAGCGTCGTGCTCGCCAACCTGATCGCCGAGCTTCTCTACCCGAAGCTCGACCCACGGACGAAGAGCCGATGAGCGCTGCCACCTCGGCGAGCCATCTGCGGGTCCGCGTCGGCGGCAGCATTGTCCTGATCGCCACGCTCGCCGCCCTCGTCGCGCCCTTCCTTCCTTCTCCCGTTCCCGCCCGCCAGCTCACCACGGCCGACGTGTACGCGGAGCCGAGCCTCACCCACTGGTTGGGCACCGACGACGCCGGCGACGACATCGTGCGAGAGACGATGCTCGGGGCGCGCGTGTCGCTCCTCGTCGGACTCTTCGCCTCGGTGATCTCGGTGGCGGCCGGCGGCAGCGTCGGCCTCGTCGCGGGCTACGCCGGCGGACGCGTCGAGAGCCTCCTCATGCGAGTCACCGACGTCGTGCTCGTTCTACCCGCTCTGCCCCTCGCCATCGTCCTGGTCGCATTGACACGGCCGGGCTTGACCAACCTCATCCTGGTGATCGGACTGGTCGGTTGGACCGGTACGGCGCGCCTCGTCCGGGCCCAGACGTTGGCCGTCAAGGAGCGCGCTTTCGTGCGGCGAGCGCGCGCGGTCGGGGCCCGTGAGTCGCGCATCCTGCTGCGCCACGTGCTGCCCCACGTGGTGCCCCTCCTGTTCGCCAACGGCGCGCTGGTCGTCTCGCAGGCGATCCTCTCCGAATCGACGCTCTCGTTTCTGGGTCTCGGCGATCCGAACCGGCCGAGCTGGGGCAAGATGCTCAACTTCGCTCTCGAGCGCGGGGCCTTGTCCGCTGGCGCCTGGTGGGCGCTCGTCGCGCCCGGCTTCGCGATCCTGACGGTGGTCCTAGGAGCTTCGTTGCTCGGCTTTGGCCTCGAGGAGCGCTGGATGCCGCACGGACGCCGCAATCATCTGACGAGCGGATCCACGAGCGGCGACCGGGTCGCGCCCACGGCGGCGGCGCACGCCGCGGCGCCGCCGGTGCTCTCGGTTCGCCAGCTCTCGATCGACTACGCCGCCTCCGCCGAGCATCCGGTGGAAGCGGTTCGAGAGGTGGGTTTCGACCTGGCTCCGGGCGAGATCCTCGGCTTGGTCGGTGAAAGCGGGTGCGGCAAGACGACCGTGCTCATGAGCCTCCTCGGCCTGCTTCCCGAGGGCGCCCGGATCGTCGGCGGCTCGGTGCGCCTCGACGGGCGCGAGCTGGTGGGCTTGCCGGAACCGAGCCTCCAACAGGTGCGAGGCCACGAGATCGCCCTCGTCTATCAGGGTGCCATGAATGCCCTCAACCCGGTCCGCAAGGTCGGCGATCAGATCGCCGAGGCCATGCGGGCCCACGCGCCGCAACTCGGTCCGGAGGCCGCCGACCGCCGGGTCCGCGAGCTTCTCGAGCGGGTCGGCATTCCGCACGAGCGGCGTTGGAGCTATCCGCACGAGCTTTCGGGAGGCATGCGACAGCGCGCCGTGATCGCGATGGCACTGTCGTCCGATCCTCGGGTTCTGTGCGCGGACGAGCCCACGACCGCGCTCGACGTGGTGGTGCAGGCGCAGATTCTCGAGCTTCTCGACCAGCTGCGACGCGAGCTCGACCTCGCGATCGTCCTGGTCACCCACGACCTCGGCGTCGTGGCCGAGCTCTGTGACCGCGTGGTCGTGCTCTACGGCGGCCGGGTCGCCGAAGCGGCGCCGGTCGGGGCGCTCTTCCACCGGCCGCTCCACCCCTATACCCGCGAGCTGCTGCGCGCCTTTCCCGATCTCGAGCGGCCCGGCGCCCGTCTGGCGTCCATTCCCGGGTCTCCGCCGCGGCTCGATCCGCCTCCGAACGGCTGCCGCTTCGCACCGCGCTGTCCCGACGCGGTGGAGCGCTGTCGCCACGACTCTCCGGAGCTGCGCGAGCTGGCTCCCAGCCGGCGCGTCGCGTGCCATTTCGCCGAGCCATGACGGCCCCCCTGCTCTCGATTCGCGGTCTGCATCGACACTACGCGGTCGACCGAGGTCGCAGCGTGCGGGCGCTCGACGGTGTCGACCTGGACCTCGCGGCCGGAGAGATGCTCGCCCTGGTGGGCGAGAGCGGCTCCGGAAAGTCGACGTTGCTGAACCTGGTCGCGGGCCTCGAGGCACCGAGCCGGGGCAGCCTTCGTTTCGAGGACCGAGAGCTCGCCGAGCTCTCGCCGGCGGAGTGGAGAGCTGTCCGGGGAAAAGTCCAGGTCGTCCTGCAAGACCCCTACGAGTCCCTCGATCCCCGCCAGAGGATCCGTCAGATCGTGGCCGAGCCGCTCGAGGTTCATGGTCTGGGGAGCCGGGACGAACGGGCGACCCGGGTCGCGGCGGCGTTGACCGAGGTCGGTCTCGATCCGCCGGAGATCTACCTGGATCGCCGGCCGTCCGAGCTTCTCCGGCGGCCAACGCCAGCGCGTGGCGATCGCCAGCGCCCTCGCGGTAGGCCCCCGCCTGCTGCTTGCCGACGAGCCGGTCTCGATGCTCGACGTCTCCGTGCGGGCCGAGGTGCTCAATCTCCTTGCGGAGTTGCGACGCCAGCGCGGCATCGCGATTCTGCTCGTGACCCACGACCTGGCGACGGCGGCGGCGGTCGCCGATCGCATCGCGGTCATGTACCTGGGCAGGATCGTCGAGCTCGGTCCGGCGCGCCAAGTCCTGGAGACGCCGGTCCACCCCTACACGCGGGCGCTTCGTGCCGCCAGTCCGGTCGCCGACCCGGCGCGGCGTCGCAGCCGAGCGCCTCTCGCGGGAGAGATTCCGGACGCCACGTCGATTCCGGGCGGGTGCCGCTTCCGGCCCCGCTGCGCGTGGGCCGAAGCGCGCTGCGCCGCGGAGGATCCGGCGCTCGAGCCACTGGCTGGCGACCGATTCGCGGCCTGCCTGCTCAGCGGGCGGATTCCGCCCGGCTGAACAGCGATCAGCTCTCGTCGCTCTGGGCCAGACGCCGCTTCTTGCCCATGATCGCCGCGCCCAACGCACCGAGCAGGTAGAGGCCGACCGTCGGCACCGCGAAAATCGACAGGTTGATCGCGTCTCCGGTCGGCGTGATGACCGCCGCCACGACGAAGATGATCAGGATCGCCCAACGAAAGTTTCGCATCAGGAAACCCGCCGACACGAGGCCGATCCTCGCGAGCAGGGTCAGAGCCAGCGGTAACTCGAACATCAAACCCAATCCGATGACCACCGTGAGCAGAAAGCTGTAGTACCGGTCGGCTGTGATCACCGGCTGGAAGTCGCCGGCCATCTGGAGCAGAAATTGAACGGTGAACGGAAACGCCACGTAGTAAGCGAACGCTCCCCCCCCGAGAAAGAAGATCCAACCCAGGATGACGAACGGTCCGACCCAGAAGCGCTCGCGCTCGTAAAGTCCGGGAGCGATGAACTGCCAGACCTCCCAGAGGATGAGCGGACAAGCGATGAAAACTCCGGCCAGCAGAGCCGTCTTGAAATAGATGAAGAAAGGATCGGTCACCGCCAGCACCGCCAGCTTGGTTCCGGGAGGCAGATAGCGGTAAATCGGCTGAGCAAGGAAGCGCAGCAGATTGTCCGACCACCAGAAGCAGGAGAGCACCCCCAGGGCGAGCCACATGATCGAGCGCAAGATGCGCTTACGCAGTTCCTCGAGGTGCTCGAGGAGCGGCATGCGGACAAGCTCTTCCGCGGGCTTCGGCGCGGGATCACCGCGGCGAGCTTGTGCCGGGAGGGACATCGAGGGTCAGGTCGAGACGGTTGCGGAATCGGCAGCCGGAGCCGGACGATCGTCGGCGGCTTTCTCGGTGTCGCTGGGAGCCCGACCCGCCGGCTGATCGACGCTTCGGCTCACCGGGGCGGCCGTGGCAGCAGCCGTTGTCGACACCTCGGAGCTCGCCCGATGCATCGGCGTCCGGCACGGTGTCGGCGCTCGTTTCGACCGCCGGATTCGTCACCACGCTCGGTGCCGGCTTCGGCGAGGGCACCGCGGCCGGACGCCGTGTCGACGTCTCGTCCAGGGCGACCTCACTCTCGAGCGTGCGCTTCGAGCTCGTTCGAAGCCCGACGGAATTCGGCCAGGCCCTTGCCGAGGGTGCGTCCGATCTCGGGCAGCTTCTTGGGGCCGAACAACAGCAGCGCGAGGATGAGGATGAAGGCAATTTCTGGAAAACCAATGGATCCGAGCACGATATCTCCAGAGCGGATCTTGGGCCCCAGCGGCCGCCGAGTCAAGCCCGGGACCCCCGGAGCCCCATGCTAGAGTCCCCGATCGTGCGACGCCCGTGGCGATTGGCCTGCTACGCAATTCTGGGAGCGGCCGTCTTGGGCGGCGGGATCGCCGGCGAGAAGCTGCTTGCCCTGAGCGACACCACCCAGCACGATCTGAGGCTCTTCACCGAAGTCGTCGAGGCCGCCAAGCAGAACTATGGCCACGCGGTCGACTACGAGGACCTGGTCTTCGCGGGCGTCAATGGCATGGTGCGGACGCTCGATCCACACACGGCCTTTCTCGCCCCCAAGGCCTATGCCCAGATGCGCGAGCGCCATCAGGCGAGCTTCTTCGGCCTCGGAATCCTGGTTGGGCAGCGCAACGGCCGGCTGACCGTGATCACGCCGATCGAGGGAACTCCCGCCTCGCGGCTCGGCATCCGCGCAGGCGACGTCATCCAGGCCATCGAGGGCCATCCGACCTCCAAGATGACGGTCGACGAAGCCGTCTCGAAGCTCAAGGGCCCCAAAGGTACCGAGGTGCACATCACGATCGTCCGCTCGGGCATGCCCGAGCCCCTCGAGTTCACCGTGGTGCGCGCCGAGATTCCGCAGACCACCGTCCGGTTCGCCTACATGCTGCAGCCGGGCACCGGCTACATCGCGATCACAGACTTCTCACGGTCCACCGGCTCGGAGGTGGCGCAGGCTCTCGCCAAGCTGCGCGGCCAAGGGATGGAGCGTCTCATCCTGGATCTGCGGAACAACGGCGGTGGCTTGCTCGATCAGGCGATCGACGTCTGCGATCAGTTCCTCGATCCCGGCAGCTCGATCGTCCAGACGAAGGGGCGCATCCGCGACTCCATGCAGGCGTTCCAAGCCGATGGAAGGCACCCACGATTCGACTTGCCCCTGGTGGTGCTGGTCAACTCGGGTACCGCCTCGGCGTCCGAGATCGTCTCCGGCGCGATCCAGGACCACGATGTCGGCCTGGTGGTCGGTACCCCGACCTGGGGCAAGGGTCTCGTGCAAACCCTGTACAACCTCTCCTACGGAGCTGGCCTCGCGCTGACGACCGCCAAGTACTACACCCCCTCGGGACGACTCATTCAGCGGGACTACCATTCCTACTTCGACTACCTGGCGAGGACCAACGTCCCCGAAGAGGGCAAGCCCGACGCCAAGTCGGAGAAGGACGCGAAGCCGGAACAGTTTTCGACCGACCTGGGGCGCAAAGTCTTCGGCGGCGGCGGCATCACTCCGGACGTCGCGGTGGAGGCCAAGGAAGTTCCGGTGCCCCTGCAGTTCCTGCTCGCGCACGCCGCTTTCTTCCGCTTCAGCGTCGCCTGGGCGAACGAGCACGCGTCGTTCGACCGGAATTGGGAGCCGAACGATGACGTGCTGGCGGAGTTCCGTGATTGGCTGGTCAGTCAGAAGCTGGAGAGCGCCGACGAAGCGGCGAAAGTGCTCGCCGATCCCGACCAGAGCCGTTACGTGAAGCTCCAGATCCGCGCCGACGTGCTCGGGACGCGCTACGGCATCCAGGCATCCCACGAGGTCCTGGCGCGCGGCGACAACCAGATCCAGGCCGCCCTGTCGCTCTTCCCGCGCGCGGCCGCTCTCCTGGCCCAGCGGCGAGCCCTCAACAAGTCGCCCGACGTCCGGACCGCCGACGCCGAGACGGTCCGGAACTAGCTCCCCGAGCCGGTCAGGAAAGCCGCCGCGAGTCGGGGCAGGGCCTCGACGTCGTACCCCCCTTCGAGCACCGCCAACGCCCGGCCGGCGCACCTTCGGCCGGCGAGCTCGAACAATCGTCGCCCCATCCCGGCGAAGCCCTCTTCATCGACCCGCATCCCGCCGAGCGGGTCGCCTCTCCAGGCATCGAAACCCGCGGAGACGACGAGAAGATCCGGCGCGAAGGTCTCGACCGCCGGAAGGATCACCTCGTCGAGCGCCTTCCACCACGCCTCGTTCCCGCCGCCGGCAACGAGAGGCGCGTTCACGGTGAAGCCTTCTCCGGCTCCGCTCCCCCGCTCGTCGGCGGCTCCGGTGCCCGGATAGAAGGGGTATTGGTGCAGGCTCGCGTACAGGACGTCGGAGCGATCCTCGAAGAAGTGCTGCGTGCCGTTGCCATGGTGCACGTCGATGTCGACGACGGCCACGCGGTCGAGGCCTCTGCGGAGCGCCTGCTCGGCCGCGATCGCGGCCTGGTTCAAATAGCAGAAGCCTTGCGCGTGGTCCCGCTCGGCGTGGTGTCCGGGAGGTCGCACGGCGGCGAAAACCGGCTCTCCGGCTTCGAGACAGTGCCCCAGAGCCACCAGTACGCCATTCAACGCACCCAGGGCGGCCGCGAACGTGCCCGGCGAGAGAGGATTGTCGGCGCTGTCGATCAGCCCGTCGCCGCGGGCTACCGCGCGCTCCAAGCGGGCGAGGTACTCCGGATCGTGCAACGACACCGCCGCCTCGCGAACCGAGGCTTCGGCGAGCCGGTCCGTGGCATCGTGGACCTCGAAGCGAGAGTCTTGCTCCAGGCCGGCCAGCAGGCTGGCGAGCCGCCGAGGACACTCCGGAAAGCCCGGGGGCACGAGGTGCCGGGCCGTGCGGCGATCGTGAGCGATCAGCATCGCCGGAGTCTACGCGGGCGCACCGCGGCCGCGCTCCCTCCGGGCCGTCTCGGGATTCGGATCCCGAGTCGCGTCAACTTCCGGCGGACCCGATAGAGCGTCGAGTCGATGGCGGGCCGCGTCCAGGAGCCGTCGAACAGCGCCGCGATCTCCCCCAGCTCCAACCCTCGATCAGACCGAGCCGTGCGATCCGCAAACGCTCGGTCGACCGGGTGGGTCCGAGAGCCTCTGCGGCAGGCCCGGAGCAACATCCTCAAACGTTGAGTCGCGATCGCACGGCGTTCGGGACAGCTCGTCCGATCGACCAGTCGAAGAGCCCACTCGGCCTCCCCCGAAATGGAGACGAGGTCGTCGGCGCGGCGCTTCAGCGCCCCGCGAGCGCGGAGCGCGTCGACGACCACGCTCGCAGCCACCCGCCGCAGATAAGTCATGACCTCTCCCTCGCTGGTGCCGCGACAGCGCTGGAGAATCCTCCGATCCCGCTCCAGGAGACGACACCAGACGTCCTGCACCAGGTCGTCGACGAAATCGGGATCGCGCGGCTCTCCGCAACGGGTCAGCGCGGCGATGACGCCACCCCGCACCCGCCCCTGAATTCGCTCGATGAAGGCGTCCCAGGCCGAGTCGTCTTCCGCGCCAGCGGCGCAGCAGGCCAAGAGATCCGCGGTTGCTACGAGGGATTCGGCTTCCATGCTCCACTCCAGTTTCTGGAGCGGAGGCGCCCGAATAAACGAACGGCCGAGCCCGCGGCTCGGCCACGTCAGGACGGCTGGAGGCTACCGGGAAAGGCGGGTCGACGCAAGGCAGGGCCGCGGGACCCCGTGCCCCGAGCCCGCGCCAAGCCGGACTTCAGCGCATCTTCTCTTCGACGAACTCGACGTGCTTGCGGATCTTGGGATCGTACTTCTTCATCCGCAGCTTCTCGCTCGACGTCTTCTTGTTCTTCGTCGTCGTGTAGAAATAGCCGGTACCGGCCGATGAGACGAGTTTGATCTTGTCGCGCATGATGACTCTCCTCGACTACCCGAATCGTGCTGGCGGGAGCGACGGGACTCGAACCCGCGACCTCCGGCGTGACAGGCCGGCGTTCTAACCAGCTGAACTACGCCCCCACATGGATTCCTCGATACGACTCGGGCCGGCCTGACTGACCTCCCGCTGGTGGGAGGTGAGGGATTCGAACCTTCGACCCCCTGCGTGTAAGGCAGGTGCTCTACCGCTGAGCTAACCTCCCTCGCCCAAGCCGACGCATCCTAGTGAACACCGTCCTCCGAGTCAACGCGTCGTCCGCGTCACTGGACAGCCACCTCCGGCTCGTGGAGAATGAAACGAATGCCAAGGAAAGGAGTTACCGTCCCATGTTCGAATTGCCGACGCTGACCTACGGATATGACGCACTCGAGCCCCACATCGACGCGCGCACCATGGAGATCCATTACACCAAGCACCATCAGGCCTACGTGAACAACCTCAACAAGGCCGTGGAATCGGGCGGTCTGGAAGGCAAGTCTCTCGAGGAGTTGCTGCGCGGCATCGGCTCGCTTCCCGAGTCGGTTCGCACCGCGGTCCGCAACCATGGCGGCGGCCACGCCAACCACTCGCTCTTCTGGGAGATCATGGGACCAGGCGGCGGCGGCGCGCCGAGCGGCGAGCTGGCCGCGGCAGTTGACCAGGCCTTCGGCAGCTTCACGGGACTGCAAGAGAAGCTGAACGCCGCGGCCGGCGGCCAGTTCGGCTCCGGCTGGGGCTGGCTCGTGGTGGCCGACGGCAAGCTGGAGGTGGTCGCGCGGCCCAACCAGGACAGCCCGATGATGGAAGGCAAGACGCCGATCCTCGGCGTCGACGTCTGGGAGCACGCCTACTACCTCAAGTACCAAAACCGGCGCGCCGACTACGTCAAGGCCTGGTGGAACACCATCCACTGGGAGAAGGTGGCCGAACGCTTCGCCAAGGCCCGCGGTTGAACCGCGCCATCCAGTAAAATGCGCCCGCCGCCGGCCAGAGCCGGCGGCGGCGTTTCCCGACTCCGGCGGTGTAGCTCAGAGGTTAGAGCGAGCGACTCATAATCGCTAGGTCGGTGGTTCAAGTCCACCCACCGCTACCATCCCTCCCATCCCGACACCTCTCGCAAGCCTCGACCTCGTGATCTCGCGGCACCTCGCGATCGAGGCGCCGCGGCCGGGCGAGCGTTGGCTGGTCGCCTTCTCCGGCGGACCGGACTCGACGGCGCTGGCGCTCGGCCTCTCCCGGGTCGCCGGGCACAACGCGCCCGCAGTCCATCTCGCCCATGTCGACCACGGGCTCGATGCCGGCTCCGCTCGCCGCGCGGAGCAAGCCCGCCTGCTGGCGAGACAGCTCGGCCTCCCCTTCCACCTCCTGTCGGTCGACGCGCCGGCGCAGCGCCGGCGCCACGAGAGCCCCGAGGCGGGCGCTCGGCGGGTGCGCTACCGGGCCCTCGAGGGACTCCGTCGCGAGCTGGGCGCCGGCCTGCTTCTGACCGCCCATCATCGTGACGACCACCTCGAGACCATCCTGCTGCAACTCCTCCGCGGCGTGCCCGTGGAGAGCATGCGCGGCATTCCGGAGCGCCGGGGACCGATTCGCCGGCCGCTTCTCGCGCGCTCCCGGAAGTCCTTGCTGGAGGCGTTACGCGCCGCCTCCGTCGTCCCGGTCGAGGATCCGACGAACCTCGACCTCACGGTGCCTCGCAATCGGATCCGGCATCTCGTGCTTCCCGGGCTGCGCGCCCGGGAGCCGGAGCTCGACGCGGCCCTGCTGCGTCTCGCCCGCTTCGCTTCAGCCCTCCGTGGACGTCTCGATCGAGTCTTTCGCGAGCGGCTCGACGATGCCGGGGGCAGATGGCTGGCGAAGCGCGATTTCCTCGGCGACCTCCCGGAACCGCTCGGCCGCTCGGCGCTACGCTGGCTCCTCCGGGAGAGGATCGGTCTCGAGCACGCTCCTTCGAGACCTTCCCTGGACGCCTTCCTCGCGGCATTGGGTCGCGGCGAGCATGCCCGATTGCCGCTCGAGGGCGGCGCGGAAGAGCTCGTCGCGTGGTCGGACCGCCTGGAAATCGCCGAACGGGAATCTTCGACCCCCTCGTTTTCGTATACTTTCCAGATGCCCGGCGGGGTCGCGCTTCCGGAGATCGGCCTCGGGATGCGGATCCGTCGTTCGCCGGTGGAGGCTTGGATGTTCCGGGGCGATCCCAGGCGAGTCGGCTTCTTGTCGGAGTCTGTGTCCGCCACGGTCCGAAACCGGCGTCCCGGCGATCGGATCCGGCCGCTGGGAGCCCCGGGGGCACGAAAGTTGAAAGAGCTCCTGATCGACCGGAGAATTCCGGCGGCGGAGCGAGATCGCATTCCGCTGCTCGACGTCGGTGGACGCCTCGCCTGGGTTCCCGGAGTCACGCTCGACGAAGCCTTCCGGCTGCGCGGCGAGAGCGAATGCTGGATGGCTGAGCTGGAAAGTCTCTAGGGCGCCTCGGACGCGGCCGCAAAGAACGAGTCCGGCGAAAGGATGGTTGGGTGAACGCAACGTTGCGCACATTGCTCCTCTGGATGGTCATCTTCGTGGTGGTCGTCCTGCTGCTCTACACCCTGCAGATCGGCAAGTCGGCGCGGCACGAGCTCACCTACAACGAGTTCGCCGAGCAGCTCTCCAAAGGACACGTGGAGAAGATCGTGCTGCGCGATCAGACGATCAACGGCACCTTCCGCCGCGGTGGCCAGTATGCCGAAGGCGAGGAATTCCACGTCCAGCTCCCCTTCAAGCCCGACCCTGGGTTCGCCGACAAGCTGGTCGCCGCCAAGGTCCAGGTGGTGGCCGAACAGAACCAAGGAGAACCCCTTTCTGGCCATTCTGATCGGTTGGGCGCCGATTCTCCTGCTGATCGGCTTCTGGATCTTCTTCATGCGCCAGATGCAGTCGGGTCCAAACAAGGCCCTCTCTTTCGGAAAGAGTCGCGCGAAGCTCCTCTCGACAACCGGCAAGAAGGTGACCTTCAAGGATGTCGCCGGCGCCGAGGAGGCCAAGGCCGAGCTGGAGGAGATCGTCGAGTTCCTCAAGGATCCCCAGAAGTTTCAGCGCCTCGGCGGCAAGATCCCGAAGGGTGTGCTCCTGATGGGACCTCCTGGAACCGGCAAGACCTTGCTGGCACGCGGCGTCGCCGGCGAGGCGAACGTCCCGTTCTTCTCCATCTCGGGCTCGGACTTCGTCGAGATGTTCGTGGGTGTCGGCGCTTCTCGGGTACGCGACCTCTTCGAGCAGGGCAAGAAGAACGCCCCGTGCATCGTCTTCATCGACGAGATCGACGCGGTCGGGCGTCACCGGGGTGCCGGACTCGGCGGCGGCCACGACGAGCGCGAGCAGACGCTCAACCAGCTCCTGGTCGAGATGGACGGATTCGAGACCAACGAAGGTGTGATTCTGATCGCGGCGACCAACCGCCCGGACGTGCTCGACCCGGCACTCTTGCGCCCGGGCCGCTTCGACCGCCGGGTGGTCGTCGACCGCCCGGACCTCAACGGCCGCGTCGGCATCCTGCAGGTGCACACCCGGACGGTACCGCTCGACGACGACGTGAATCTCGAGGTGATCGGACGTGGCACGCCCGGATTCGCGGGCGCCGACCTCGCCAATCTGGTCAACGAGGCGGCGCTCATCGCCGCCCGGCGCGGCAAGAAGAAGGTCGAGATGGAAGACTTCGAATACGCCAAGGACAAGGTGGTGATGGGCGCCGAGCGCAAGAGCCTGGTGCTGACCGACGACGAGAAGCGGGTGACGGCTTTTCACGAGGCCGGTCACGCGCTGGTGGCCGCCTTCCTGCCTGGGCACGATCCGCTCCACAAGGTCACGATCATCCCGCGTGGCCGCGCGCTCGGTGTGACCATGCAGCTTCCGACCGAGGACAAGTACAACTGGCGGAAGACCTACATCACGAACCAGATCACGATTTTGATGGGGGGACGGTCTGCCGAGGAGCTGACCCAGAGCGACATCACCACCGGCGCCGGCAACGACATCGAGCGTGCCACCGCCATGGCGCGCCGCATGGTCTGCGAATGGGGAATGTCGGAGCTGGGACCGCTCTCCTTCGGAGATGGCGACGAGCCGGTCTTCCTGGGCCGCGACTTCGCCCAACGCTCGCACTACAGCGACGAGACGGCGCAGCGCATCGACGAAGAGATCCGACGGCTGGTCCGCGAAGGACACGAGAAAGCGCAGGCCATCCTCGCCGCGCAACGGCCGGTGCTCGACCGCATTGCCAAAGAGCTGCTCGAGCGCGAATCGCTCGAAGGCGGGGAGATCTACCGGATGATCGAGGAGATGACCGGTCAGAAGCTCAAGCCCCTGGAGCGCCCCCTGTCGAGCGGGCCGGGTAGCGGGGCCGCTGGCGACGAGCCCAGGTCGGCCGACGCCGGATCCGACTCCGAACCCGCGGTCGGATCCGGGCTCGACCCGCAGCCGAGCCCCGCTTGAAGGGTCCGGTTCCCCCCTCCCGTCGGCCCGGCCTCCGGTAGACTGCACGCGGAGACGAGATTGCAAGCAGCGACCGCGACCCGGGACTACGTTCTCCACCTCCCTCACGCGGGACGGTTCGAGCTTCTCGCCGGCGAGCCCCGGCTGCTCGGCGTCGTCAATCTGACTCCGGATTCGTTCAGCGATGGCGGCCTGTACCTCTCGGCCGACGCGGCCGTCGACCATGCGCTCCGTCTGATCGAGGAAGGCGCCGACCTGCTCGATCTCGGTGCCGAGTCGACGCGCCCAGGTGGCGGCGTTTACGGCGGCGGCGCCCGTTCGGTCCCGGCCGCCGAAGAGCTCGAACGCTTGTTGCCGGTCCTCGAACGGCTGCGTCCCCAGGTCGACGTTCCCATCTCGATCGACACCCGGAAGGCCGAGGTCGCTCGGGCGTCGCTGGCGCTCGGAGCCGACCTCATCAATGACGTTTCGGCGCTCGGCGACCCCGAGATGGCCGGAGTCGTGGCGGCGGCGGGTTGTCCGATCATCCTGATGCACAGCCGCGGCGACCTCGCGACCATGCAGAACGGAATCTCCTTTCGAAACGTCGTGCAAGAGGTCGCCGACGAGCTCGAGATGCTGAGGGATCGCGCGGTCGAGGCCGGCATCCGCCGGGATCGAGTGCTCTTCGACCCCGGACTCGGGTTCGGCAAGACCGCCGCACAGAACCTCGAGCTGGTGCGCGGTTGCGGCGCCCTCTCCGCGCTCGACGCACCGCTGGTCATCGGAGCGAGCCGCAAGAGCTTCATCGGCGAGCTGACCGGGGCGCCTCCCGAGGATCGGCTCGACGGCAGCCTGGCGGCCGCCGCGTGGGCCGCCTTCGGCGGCACCGCGCTCCTCCGGGTGCACGACGTCGGCGCGACGGGCCGTTTCCTGACGGTGTGGAAAGCAGTTCGCGACGCAGGCGGTAGGAGAGCGCCATGATCCACCTCCGGGAGCTGTTCGAACTGCTGACCTGGACCGACCTCATCGACATCGCCGTCGTGACGATCCTGATCTACAACCTCCTGCTGCTGATCCGGGGCACCCGTGCGGTCCAGATGTTGCTCGGTCTGCTCCTGATCTTCGCCGTCTATCAGATCGCCAAGTTCGCCCACTTGCGGACTCTCGAGACGATCATTGCCAATTTCTTCCTCTTCCTGCCTTTCGCCGTCATCGTCCTCTTCCAGGACCAGATCCGGAAGGGGCTGGCCAACATCGGGCGCAATCCGCTGTTCAGTCGCTCGGCGCGGGGCCTCGGAGAGACTTCCTTTCACGAGGTGGAGCTGGCTGCCAGCACCCTGGCCTCGCGGCGTATCGGTGCACTGATCGTTTTCGAGCGTTTGGAGGGCCTGCGCAACTTCGTCGAGAACGGCATCCGGTTGGACGCGCGGATCAGCTTCGACCTGTTGGTGAACATCTTCACTCCCGACACACCTCTGCACGACGGCGCGGTCATCATCCAGGGTCACCGGGTCGCCGCCGCCTCTTGTTTCCTGCCGTTGAGCGCCAACCCCGAGCTTTCGCGAGAGATCGGATCTCGACACCGCGCAGCGCTCGGAATCAGCGAAGAGACCGATGCCGTCGCGGTGGTGGTCTCCGAAGAGACCGGTCATGTATCGCTCGCCATCGATGGTCGCCTCGAGCGCAATCTCGACTCCAACGCCCTGAGGGCGGCGCTCAATCGTTATCTGGTCACCGAGAATCCCGCTGCGGACAAGGAGGCGTCGTGACGGACCGCACCAGCAAGTGGGGGCTTCGACTGCTCGCCCTGGTCGCCGCGATGGTCGTCTGGTGGATCGCCTCGGTCGAGAAGCGCGAGCGCGTCTCCGAGAAACTCGTCGACGCCTCGGTCAGTTACAACTCCCAGGCGGGCCTGATCCTGCTCGATCCGATCCAGACCGTGAAGGTGCGGCTGCGCGGTCCGGACCGCCGCATCCGCGCGATCGCCCCCTTCCAGCTCGACGTGGTAGTCGACGTGAATGCCGAGCAGCCCGGGACCGTGCCGGTCCAGCTCACCCAGGACAACGTCATCGCCCCCGAGGAGGTCCAGGTCGTCTCGATCGAGCCCAACGTCCTCGAGCTTCAAGTGGATCGAGAGGCGACCGTCTCGTTGCCGGTTCACGTTCCCCTGGTCGGCGAGCCGGCCGGAGGAGCGGTCCCGGAGGAACCCCGGGCGGTCCCCGACCATGTCCGAATTCGCGGACCCGAGAGCCTCGTCTCCGGTCTCGCCGCCGTGCCGACCAGCCCGATCTCGCTCGACGGCCACGCGCTGAGCTTCGTGCAACGAGTGAGCGTCGTTCCCACCGATCCGCTCGTGCACGTGGTCGAGCCCCCCTTCGTCACCGTCCAGGTGCCGATGCGCAACCCGGATATTCCCGAGACCCCGTCGACGACCGAGCACCCGCCGCCCACCCGGCGCCCCCCCGGCTAGTGACGCCACGCTTCTTCGGCACCGACGGAATTCGGGCGCGCTTCGGCGACGAACCGCTCGTCGAATCGACCGTGCGCCGTATCGGCCGGACGCTCGCGGAGCACCTCGCCGCCTCGACGGCCGACCCGCTCGTTCTGCTGGCGGGCGACACGCGAGCTTCGACCCGCCCCCTGCTCGACTGGGCCTCGCGGGGTCTGCTGGCCGGCGGCGCGCGCGCCTTCGATCTCGGTGTTCTGCCCACGCCCGCCCTCGCCCGCCTCGTCGTCGAGCGGAACGCGAACGCCGGGCTCGTCGTCTCGGCGAGTCACAATCCTCCCGAGGACAACGGAATCAAACTGATCGGCGCGGACGGCTTCAAGTGGCCATCCGCCTCGGAGCATGCTCTGGAAGGTCGCCTCGAGGCTTGCGCCGATCCTGGCCCCGGCGCTCCGGCGCCCCGTGACGAGACGGCCGCCGAGGCCTACCTGACGGCGCTCGTTCAGCTGCTGGGCGACGGCCTGCCTCTCAGAGGCCTGCGCGTCGCCCTCGACGCCGCGAACGGCGCCGCGTCCGCGCTCGCTGGCAACCTCTTCGCGCGCCTGGGCGCCGAGGTGGAGCTTCTCTTTGCCGAACCGGACGGGCTCAATATCAACCACGGGTGCGGCTCGACTCATCCGCAGGCCCTCGCCGCGCGGGTCGGCGGTGGGTCGTTCGATCTCGGATTCGCCTTCGACGGCGACGCCGACCGGGCCCTCCTCGTCGACGAGACGGGCAGGATTCGGGACGGCGACGCGATGCTGGTGCTCTGGGCGAGGTTCCTGCACCAGAACGGACACCTCGCCCCACCTCGCATCGTGGCCACGTCGATGTCGAATCTCGGTCTGGAGCGCGCCCTCGACACGCTCGGCATCCGCGTCGAGCGCTGCGAGGTCGGCGACCGGGCCGTCGTCGACACGTTGCGAGCCGCCGGCCTCCGGCTAGGCGGCGAGCAATCGGGCCACTTGGTGGACCTGGCTCTGTCCACGACCGGCGACGGCCTCCTTACCGCGGCCACTCTGAGCCTTGTCGTCGCGCGCGCCGGGCGCCCAGTCTCCGAGCTGCTGCGCGACTTCCACCGCTATCCGCAGGTGCTCGTGAATGTCCCGGTTCGCACCAAGCCACCCCTGGAGTCGCTTCCGGGAGTGGCGGCGGCGGCCCGTGACGTCCGGGAACGATTGGCAGGAGACGGTCGGCTGGTGCTCCGCTACAGCGGCACGGAGCCGCTCGCCCGGGTCATGGTCGAGGGACCCGACGAGCTCGTGGTCGGTGCGCTCGCCGACGCGCTCGCGGTCGCCATTCGCCGCGATATCGGAACGCTCTGAGGGCGGACAGCTCCGGGGCGGGTTGCCGACCGGCCGCTTCGCTCGTCGACCCGATCAGCCTCGCAGCGCGGCCAGATAGGCGTGCACCGCCGCCTCGAGCCCCATGAACAGAGCGTCGGCCATCAGCGCGTGTCCGATCGAGACCTCCTCCAACCCGGGGAGTCGCGTCGCCAGGAAGGAGAGGTTCTCGAGATCGAGATCGTGTCCGGCGTTGAGCCCGAGACCGAGCTCTCGGGCCCGTTCGGCGGCGCACCGGTAGTCCGCGAAAACGCTCTCGCGACGAGCGGTGGGAAAGGCCTTCGCGTAGGGCTCGGTGTAGAGCTCCACCCGATTCGCGCCGAGCTTCTCCGGCACCCTCGACCGCCCGAATGTCCGGATCCACGAACAGAGAGACCCGGCAGCCGGCCGATTTCAGCCTCTGCACGATCCCGCCGAGCCATTCCCGTTCGACCTCGTCGAAGCGCCAGCCGGCGTTCGACGTCAGCACGTCCGGAGGATCCGGGACCAACGTCGCCTGGGCCGGTCGAACCCGTTCGACGAGGCGGATCCAGTCTTCGCCCGGGTAACCCTCGATGTTGAGCTCCACCGGAAGCCAAGCCGCCAGTTCGAGAACGTCGGTGCGCCGGATGTGCCGTTCATCGGGGCGCGGGTGAACCGTGATGCCGTGGCAGCCCGCCGCGATCGCCGCCTCGGCGGCGCGCCGCACGCTCGGTCGATCCCCGCCGCGCGCGTTGCGCAGCGTCGCCACCTTGTTGACATTGACGGAAAGACGGATCAAGCGGCTCAGCGCTCGACGTCTGGGGCGGTTTCCGAGGACTCCTCTTGCTCGGCTCCGATGATGACCGTGCGGCCGACCGGCAACAAGGTCCGGTGCACCCGGTCGCCGAAGCTCAGGTTGACCTCGTAGTAGCCACTTTCGGAGATCTGGAGCAGCCGTCCGCGAGCGCCCTTCAAGCCCATCAAGTCGCAGTGCACCATGACCTCCGCCGGCGTTTCCATCGCGCTCACCCCTCGAAGAAGCCCTGCTGCTTGTATTCCTTCAGCTTGCGCTGCAGGGTGCGCAAGCCGATATCGAGCAGCTTCGCCGCTTCGGCCCGCCGGCCGCCCGTCTTCTGCAGGGTGGCGAGAATTGCCTCCCGCTCAATGTCGGCCATCGTGTGCTCGCCGTCGCTCGCCGAGCGGTGCGGCGCGGACTCCGCTTCCGTCGAGGCCTCGTGGGCCTCCTCGATTCCGGTCGCGGCGCGAATCTCCCGTGGCAAGTCCGAAGCGGTCACTTCGCCGCCGCGGTGGAAAACCACCACCGACTCCATGGAGTTCTTGAGCTCGCGCACGTTGCCCGGCCAGGCATAGGCCCTGAGGGCATCGAGAGCGCGGTTCGAGAGCCGCTTCGGATCCCGCCCGTGCTCCTTGCAGAAAAGGCGCAGAAAATGCTCCGCGATGAGCGGAATGTCCTCCGGCCGTTCGCGCAACGGCGGGATGTACAGCGTCACGACCTTGAGCCGGTAATAGAGATCCTCCCGGAACCGGCTCCCCGCAACCTCCTTCTCGAGGTCCTTGTTGGTCGCGGCGATCAGACGAAAATCCACATCGAAGAGCTCACTGCCTCCGACGCGCATGATCTTGCGGTCCTCAAGCACCCGCAGCAGCTTGACCTGCAGCTCCGGGTAGAGCTCCGAGATCTCGTCGAGGAAGAGCGTGCCCTTGTGGGCGAGCTCGAACTTGCCGATCTTGCGCCCAATCGCCCCGGTGAAGGAGCCCCGCTCGTGACCGAACAGCTCGCTCTCCAGAATGTCGGAGGGGATCGCACCGCAGTTGATCGCGAGAAAGCGCTCGTCGCGCCGCGGGCTGGCGCGATGAATCGCGTTGGCGACCAGTTCCTTGCCGGTCCCGCTCTCCCCGATGATCAGCACGTTCGAGCGCGTCGGCGCGACCAGGCGCATCTGTTCGAACAACGCCTCCATTTTCGACGCGCGTCCGATGATCGACTCGAAACCGTAGCGCTTGTCGAGCTGCTGCGAAAGCTCGTCCACCTTTTCCTTGAGCTGACGTCGTTCGAGATGGGTCGTCACCTTCTTGCGCAGCTCGTAGAGGTCGACCGGCTTGGTCAGATAGTCGTCGGCGCCGACCCGCATCGCCTCGACCGCCGATTCGATCGAACCGAACGCGGTGACAAGCAGAACCGCCACGTCATGGCCGCGCTTGCGCGCTTCCTGCAGGAAACCGAGCCCGTCGAGACCCGGCATGCGGAGGTCGCAGATGACCAGCTCGGCCGCCGAGCTTCTCGTCGAGCGCCTCGAGGGCTTTTCGGGCATCGTCGAAACGCCCCACGCTCCATCCCGTCTTCTCGATCGCGATGGCCATCGCCTCGCGGGAGCTGGTGTCGTCGTCGATGACGAGAACCTGCGGTTCATCCATCATGAGCAGGCCATTCTGGCACATCCCGGGCCGATCCGGCCCCCCAGCGCCCGCCCAGGATCAGCCAGGGTTCGAAGTTCCCGCGGCATCGATGGCGACGGCTCCCTCTTCGAGCCAATGCGCCAAAAGGGCCCTCACCCGGTAAGCATCGACCAGCGTTTCACGTTCGAGCTCGCGGACCGGCCGACCTCCTCGAGCGCCGGTCCACACTCGACGCACCAGGTCACCGTCATCCTCTCCGGGCGGTGCCGTGGGTCGGTTCTCGCCCGGCGTCACCACGGCGCGATCGGGGATCAAGGCGCGAAGGCGCTGGAACTCGTCGAAGCGCCGCATCGCCTCCATGAGGAGCGCCATCATCTCGAGGACCTGGCCGCCCGCGGCGACGTTCGTCTCGCGAGCAAACTCGAACGTGCCGGGAACCGGCTCTTCGAAGACCTGATAGAAGGCCGCTTCGCCCGTCAGCGATCCGCATCGGCACTCTCCCAGCCGGCCGGCGACGAGCTGGATCGAGGCGCGTTCGTCGCCCGCCTCGTCGCGCAGCGTCAAGCTCCCGGAAGCCTCGGATTGTTGAAGGCTCTGCAAGAGTCCCGGCAGACCGAAGACCTCGAGATCACCCGCCAGAGAGGCCCGCGGACGGGTCGCAGCCGAGGGCAGAGGCGCCGGCAGGAAGTCGTCGTCGCTCTCCGGTCCCTCCTCTGGGATCGAGGAGGCCTCCTGCGCCACGGCTTCTCCGATCCCCGCCGCGGCGAGGCGCCCAAACTCGCGATCCGGGAACTTCTCCGCCAGCCCGGCGAGGACTCGACGCACTCCAGGATCGGTGGTCGAGCTCAGCGCCCGCACGACGTCCGAGAGGGTGTCCTCTCCGCGGGACACCACGAAGCCGAGCATCTTGACCGGCTGCAGAGACTTGATCGCATCGAGCAGCTTGGCGACGACCTCTCGGTCGGTCGACAAGTCGAGCGCTCCGAGCTCACGCAACCGAGCCGTCGCGTCGTTCGGCGTCGCCTTCTGGTGCAGCGCGTGCTCGATCAGAGCTCGCCGCGCCGCGGGGATGCCGCTGCGAACGAGCGCGGCGGCGAGGGTGTTCAGGATCTTGCGCGTTTCGACCGGCGAATGAGGCGGTGGAGTCGACGCGCCGAGCGCCCGCTCGGCCTCGTGGAGTCGTTGGATCAGGAGCGGTGCGCCGAGACCCGACGGCAGGGAGGCGAGTAGGTTGAACGTCTCGCGCTGAAACGAGGGGTGCTGTCCGAGAGCCGAAAACGGCGCCACCAGCTCGAGCACGCTCTTGGGGTCCACCTCGGGAGAGGGCGGCAACCGGTGCAGCAGGTACACCAGGTTTCGCAAATACCACCAGACGTTGGGATCACGCGTGCGCTCGGCACTCGCCGTTCCGAGCCGCTCGAAAACCACCTTGCGGGCCTCCTCCCCCCAGACCTCAATCAGCGAGAGGTAGAGCTTGCGGCGCTTGGAGTCCGGCTGGTAGACCAGCTCGTCGAGCAGCTCGCGGATCGACCAGACGGGAAAGAACTCCACCAGGCGCCGCAGGATCGGCCGGTTCTCGGAATCGGCCGTCGCCTGGAGCATCCGCGCCATGTCGAAGCCTTCGTGGGCGCTTCCGCGAGCAATCTCTGCGACGTTCCTGTCGACCTCGCCCTCCGCGATCATCTGGTCGGCCAGGTCGAGCAGGGTGATGGCTCGACCGTAGGCCCCCTGGTTGAAGTTCTCGGCAGCCGCGCGCAACAGGTCACGCCAGCGCTCGAGCGTGCGGGCGCCGTCCCCGGCAAGCTTGACGACGCGGCGCACCGCCTCGACCGATTCGCCGCGTACGACTTCGATCGACGCGCCGCGACGCACCACCCAGTCCGGAATCGCCTGGGCCATCGAGCGCACCACGTCGCGCGCCACCGCCGGCGCGACGCCGGCGGCGCGAAGCCGGCTCATTCGGGAATCGAGATCTCCCGCGCTGGTCGCGCCGGCCGCGGCCAAGACCATCAGTTGGCGAGCCGTTGCGAGTGAGTCCTCGTCCGCTCCCCCGGAACGCATCGCCGGCAGGCGATCGAGGAGCAGAGAAAACCGCCGCAGGCTGCGCAGCTCCTCCGCGGTCACGGGTACTGCCGGCTCTCCAGCCGCCGATGTCGGTCCGCCGTCCGCGTGGCCAAGCGCTCGGTGCAGGTGGGTGACCGTCGGGACCACGCCCGGTGCCGCTCGATGGAGATACGCGAGCATCTCCGCGAGCCGTTCGCGCTCCCCCTCTGGAGTCGACTCGAGAAGCCGATCGGCGAGCTCGGACAGGAAGTGAGCGAACCTTTCCGTCGGCAGCAGATTGAATTCCTCGAAGAGCTGAATCTTCTTCACCGCGTGGAAGAGAAAGTCGGCGAGAGTCTCGCCGCCCCTCCGCACGCCGGCCTGACCCACCGCCCAGGCGTGGAGGGCGCCCGCCGTCAAGTCCGGGGGAAAGTCGAGCAGAAGCTCGACGGAGTCGGCCACCAGTAGCGGAGCCACCTGGTCGGCGAGGTAGCGGTGCAAATCTTCGAGCCCCTCACGCAACCTCAGATCGTCGTCTGAACTCATCTCGCTCGTGTCTCGCCCGGATCCCGGAGGAGCCGAGAGAGTACCTTAGCCGGATGCATCGCGCCGCGACACGCTTCACCCCTCCCACCTCTCCGGAGCGTCCTGTGAAGCTGCTCGCCGCTTTCAGGCGAGCCGTCGCGGGTGCACCCGCGACGGGTCGTTCACGAGTCCAGGCGGCCCGACTCCAGGAGGCGCTCGAGCCACGCTTCGTCGACGACCGGCACCTCGAGCCGCCGTGCCCTGTCGAGCTTCGCGCCGGCTTCATCGCCGGCGACGACGAAATCCGTCTTCTTCGAGACCGACGAAGCGACCCGTGCCCCGAGCGCTTCGAGACGCTCGGTCGCCGCCTCCCGGGTCAAGCGTTCGAGCCGCCCGGTCAGCACCAGCGTCTTACCCGCGAGCGGCTGACGGCCGCGCGCACGCGGGAGAACCGGCGGCTCCACGCCTGCGGCCTCGAGCGCCGCGAGGCGCCGTCGCTGCCGTGGGTCGGCGAAGAACTCCCGGATCGCGGCCGCCCCCTTGGGACCGATCTCCTCGACCGTCTGGAGCTCCGCCTCGCCCGCCTCGGCGAGCGCCGCGAGCGAGCCGAAATGGCGCGCCAAGAGCTTCGCCACCCGTTCGCCCACCCAACGGATCCCGATCGCGAAGAGAAACCGATGCAGCTCCCGGTGCTTGCTCGCCTCGATCGAGGCCAGAAGCCTCCTCGCCGACTTCTCTCCCCACCCTCCCAGGCCGACCAGATCCTCCTCGCGAAGGCGGTAGAGATCCGGATAGTCGCGGATCTTCTTCTCACGCAGGAGCTGATCCACCCGCTCGTCGCCGAGGCCCTCGATATCCATCGCGTTTCGTCCCACGAAGTGACGGATCGACTCCGCGACCACCGCGGGGCAGGCCGGATTGACGCAGCGCCAAGCGACTTCGCCCTCCCGCTTGATGACCCTTTCGAGACATTCGGGACAGCGCTTCGGAACCACGAAGCGGGGCGCGTTCTTCGGCCGCTCGGCCAGGTCGACCTCCACGACCTGCGGAATCACCTCGCCGGCTCGTTCGATCCAGACCCGGTCTCCGACCCGCACGTCCTTGCGCGCCAGATCCTCGTAGTTGTGGAGCGTGGCGTGGCGCACGGTCGTGCCCCCCACGAACACGGGCTCGAAGTCGGCCACCGGCGTCAGCACGCCGGTGCGACCCACCTGGACCCGGATGCCGGTCACCCGCGTGGCCGCGCGCTCGGGCTCGTACTTGAAAGCCACGGCCCAGCGCGGCGCCTTGGCGGTGGAGCCCAGCCGACGGCGCAGGTCGAGGTCGTCGACCTTGATCACCACGCCGTCGGTCTCGAAGTCGATCTCGTGGCGGCGCGTTCCCCAATCGGCGATGAATCGCTCGATCTGGCCGAGGTCGCGGCAGAGCTTCCACGCATCGTGCACCGGAAAGCCCCACCGCCCGAGCAGCTTCAGCGTCTCGGCGTGAGTCCGATCCTCCTCGAGGCCGCCGGCTATCTGGTAGATCCACGCGGAGAGATGTCGCGAAGCGACCACTCGACTGTCGAGCATCCGCACCGTCCCGGCAGTCGCGTTGCGAGGATTGACGAAGAGCGCCTCGCCGGCCTCCTCGCGCTCCCGGTTGAGTCGCGCGAAATTGGAGCGCGGCATGTAGACCTCGCCCCGCACCAGCAAGCGTGCCGGGGCGTCCCCGTGCAAGCGCAGGGGCAGGGCGCGGACGGTCTTCAGGTTGACCGTGACGTCGTCCCCGGTCAGGCCGTTTCCACGCGTCGCACCGCGCACCAGGAGGCCATTCTCGTAGAGCAGGGAGACGGAGACGCCGTCGATCTTGAGCTCGGCGACGAAGCTCGGATCGGCGCTGGGCACCAACCGGCGGATGCGCTCGATCCACTCTCCCACCTCGGCGAGCGAATAGGTATTGTCGAGCGACTGCATGGGAGGCTCGTGGTGCACCTGGGAGAAGCCTTCGAGCGGCGCGCCGCCGACCCGCTGGGTCGGGCTGTCGGGGGTCGCGGGCTCAGGATGCTCGCCTTCGAGCGCCGCGAGCTCCACCATCAGGGCGTCGAACTCCCGGTCGGAGATCTCCGGCTTGCCGAGCCGATAGTAGAGATCCTCGTGATGGAGGATCCGACGCCTCAGCTCGGTGGCGCGGCGCTCCGGTGCGTCGCTCTTGCGCTTCGACACGATCGCGCAGTCTAGCTCGTCGGACCGGCCCTTCCATTCCCGCTGGGCGCTTTCGACGGCCCGCCGTCACGGCACGGTGGACCGCGCCACCCCGGAGGGTGACGCGGCCTCGCGTTCTCATGCCGCTACCGCCGCAACGCTAGAGCTGCGGGTAGTCGTCTCCGGGAGGAGGAGGAGGAGGAGGAGGAGGAGGCTCCTCGGCCGGCGCTTCGGGCTCCGCAGCGGTGGAGGGCGTGGTCCCGGCCTCGACCGGCTCGACTGGATGGACGGGCTCGACCGGCGGTTGTGGCGCCGCCGCCCCGCTGCGGGACGACCTCCGCCACTCGCCGGAGAATGCCGCCAGCACGATAGCCCCCAGACCGATCGTCCAGGCCAGGTACTTCAGGAAGAACCCGAAGCCCACCAGGCTGAAGCCCAGCACCGCGAACCAGCCGCCCGGGAGCGAGATCAACCGCCCGACCAGGGAGATCGCCTGGATGAACACGACGCCCACCACCACAGCCATCGCCAGGCTCGACGCGCTCCAGCCGAAGCGTCTCTCCGCCCAGGCACCCAGGTTCCGGGCCACGGCGACGAACCCGAAGAACATGCCCACGATGAGCGCCATGATCGCGAATGGGACCAGGACCAGGAGCGGAATTCCGATGATCGAAACCGCCAGCACGACGATGGTCAGGATGAGCATCGGCAGGAAGACGAGTTGGGAGAGCAGACCCGCGAAGGCGGCCTTCCAGGGCTCTGCCGCCACCCGTCGAGCCGTCGACTCCACCGCCGGTCGCGCCAGTAGAACGGCGGCCACCGCGAGCAGAGCCAGCAGACCGGTTCTCAAGATCGCTGCGATCAGCCGGCCCGCGTCGCTGAACACGGCCCACGGGAAGCCCCAGTTGCCGCCCTGCCAACCATGGAAGAACGGGCCGCCGAGGCCCACCGAGGTGTTCTGACCGTGAATCTGGGCGTTGCCGTGGGTCTCGACGCCACCACCGACCGAGACGGCATCACCGTCGATCTCGGAACCGTCTTCAGCCACCACGCTGCCACCGATCGCGGTGACACCTCCACCCACCCGGCCCGACACGCTCACGCTGCCACCGATCGAGACCACATCGTCGGAGGTCTCTCCGGCCACCTTCACGGAGCACCCGATGCAGACCACTTCGCCCGCGTGCTCGCCGGCCTTGATGTGGATCGAATGGCCGACCGAAACTCGGTCGTCGCCCGATTCTCCGACGTGGATTCGCGGCCGACGTGGCGGCTCCGGCGGTATCGGCACGTGAATGTCGATGCCCTCACCCGGCGTAGCCTGGCTCTGGGGCTCCGTCCACAGCCCGAGTACCTCGCGGCGCTGCCGGCGTCCGAGGTCGACGAGCTCGCGCACCAGCTTGCCGTCCTCGCCCAGGAAGGCCTGGAGCTCGTGATCGTTGAACTCCTTCCCGTTGACGAGAACGTCGTCGCCGTCCGTGATCTCGATCGAGCGCACCGCAGAATGCTCGGAGAGCGGGCGCAGCAAGACGCTGTCGCGCAGCCCCCGGACCTCGTAGCGCTGCTCGAGTTGCTGGGCGAGGGCGCTCTTGGCGGGCGCCTCGTCGGCGGCGCGCAGCGGCGTGGCAAGCGGGGCGAGGCACAGCATCACGACGCCGAGCCCCGCCGTACGGATGAGTGAAGCGGGCTTAGAGAACCGCATGGTTCGAGCTCCTCTGCTTCGAAGCGAGCGCCGTCAAGCCACGCAGGGCGAGCACGGCGACCGCGAACTGGATCAAGATCAGGCCGAGGATCTGCGGCTGCACCACGGCGCGAGCGAGCGCCGCGCCAAGATGCCCCGCGTCCGACCACAAGGCGATGCCCGAGGCGAGGCGCACGGTGACCGCCGAGAGTGCGCCGATGGCCGCCGACACGAGGCTTCCGGGACCGATCAGACCGGCGAGCGGCAGCAGCGTCGGTGCCAGGAGACCGGCCGCCAGGGCCGCGGCCGCCAGAGCCGCCGCGAGGCCGACGCGAACCGACCGCAGAGCGAAGAGCGAGCGCCTCTCGAGCCGCACCATCACCCGTCCGGCGAAGCCGGGGCGCGGCCCCAGCACCGGCAGGGCGACGAAAAGCGCCGCCAGGGAGGCTTCCGCCTCGGCGTCGCGCCCGGCGGACTCCTCCGCCAGGTAGGCTCGCCAGCTCTCGGTTCCAGGTCTCCGGTTCATGCTTATCTCCCGTTCGGCCCTACGCGGCGCGGGGCTGCCGAGTTTCGTCATGAGCCCAACTCCTCGGGGGCCCAACCCGCCGCCCGCATCCCCTTGGCCAACTCCTTGCGTGCCCTGAAGATATGGACTTTCACGGTGCCGAGCGGCGCACCGGTCACCTCGGCGATCTCCTCGTAGGACAGCCCCCGCGCGAAGCGGAGCATCAAGATCTCGCGGTATTCGGGCCGCAGGTCCGCCAGCGCCTCCTCCAGGGCCCGCCCCGCGGCCCGGAAGGTTGCCCGTTCGAGCGGGTCCTCGGCGGCCGGGTCGGCCGGGAGCTGGGGCGGGGCCTCGTCGCCCGCCAGCGGGGCGTCGAGGGAGAGCGGCTCCTCCCCCCGCCGGCGCAACGCGTCGAGGGCCGAGTTGTGGGCGATCTTGAAGATCCAACTGGAGAACTTGCGTGAGGCATCGAAACGCGCGAGGGCCCGCCAAGCCTTGACGAACGTCTCCTGGGCGAGATCCTCGGCGAGTTCACGCTGGCGCACGATACGGAAGAGCAAGGCATACACCGGGCGTTCGAACCGTTCCACGAGCTCACGAAATGCGTCCTCGGAGCCGCGGCGTGCCGCAACCGCCAGATCCTCGTCGGATCGCGCGCCACCTTCCCGCCTCAATGTGGACCCCGGCCTCCAGGGCGAAGCCTACTGCATGCGCCCGGTGGACTCGTCGGATGCCGGCGCGGTCAGAAGATCTCGGCGACGCAACAGCGCAGGCTGCCGCCCGACTTCTCGATCTCGTCGAGCGGCACGGAGCGGATCCTGAAGCCCCACCGCTCGAGCGCGGCGCGACTCCCCGGACGCAGTGCCGCCTCGGCCCGCGCGCTCATCCAGACCTCGTCCTCCGCCAACGCGATGCAGTTGCCCACGAAGCCCGCCTTTTCCTCGTCGGTGATCCAGAGCACCCGTTCGCCATAGACCGACGCGATCGCCCGCGGGACCTCGGGGTCGCGGAACGAGCCGGCATGGACCACCAGGGCGCGGCTCGCCAGCACCGCCATGAAGACATTGGTGTGGTACTCGCCGGGCGCCAGATCGAAGACGAAGGTGAGCTCCAGCCGAAGGGCCTCGTCCATGGCTTCGGCGCCCGAACGGTCACAGCGCTCGCTGAGACCGCAGTAGCCGATCGCGCGGCCGCGATCGAGCACCAGCGGCCCGGTCAGCTCCGCGACCAGGTCGTCCCGAGCCGAGAGATCGATCAGCTCGTAGCCGAGCTCCGCCCGCAGCGCCCCGCGCACGTCGCTTCGCCCGGCCTCGCCGCGCCGCACCTCGTGTCGCATGCGCCCGACGATCAGCCGGCCCGGCACGGTCGCGAAGACGTTGTTCGGAAAAACCGCGTCGGGCGTCGCCGGGTCGCCGGGCAGCACCTTCACGGGCAGGGTCGCGGCGAGCCCGCGCGCCAGCGCCGCGTGCTCGGCCACCGCGCGCTCCTCGGAGACGTCTCCGTCGACCGCCATGTAGAGGTTGTCGCGCGCCGATTCTTCGTCCAGCCGAAAGCCGCGCGGCGTGACGAGCAGCACGGAGCGCGCCGTCGTCGGGGACCGTATCGGATACTCACGGGCCGACAGGGCCGCCAGGAACGCCTCCGGTGAGTCGACGATCACCGGGCTCTCAGCCAGCCGCGCTGCCCGCCGCCTCGCGTTTGGCGCGGAAGGTCGACTTGAGCCAGTCGCGGTTCAGGACGGCGATGAAGTCGATCGAGATGCCTTTCGGACAGACCGCTTCGCACTCCCCGAAGTTCGTGCAGCTGCCGAAGGATTCCTGCTCGAGTTGGGCGATCAACTTCTCGACCCGGCTCCAGCGCTCCGCCTGTCCTTGCGGCAACAGCGCGAGATGGGACACCTTCGCCGCGGTGAAGAGCTGGGCAGCGCCGTTCGGACATTGCGCCACGCAAGCGCCGCAGCCGATGCATTGCGCCGCGTCCATGGCGACGTCCGCGTCGCCCTTGGGAACTGGAATGATGTTGCCGTCCGGAGCCGAGCCCGTGTTGACGGACACGAACCCGCCCGCCTGGATCACCCGGTCGAAGGCGCTCCGGTCGACGATCAGGTCCTTGACCACTGGGAACGCCTTGCTGCGCCACGGCTCGAGCGTGAGCTCGTCACCGTCGTGGAAATGTCGCATGTGGAGCTGGCAGACCGTGGTCTTCTTGAGCGGCCCGTGCGCCACGCCGTCGATCATGAACCCGCAGCTCCCGCAGATACCCTCGCGGCAGTCGTGGTCGAAGGCGACCGGCTCCTCGCCCTGGCCGATCAGACGCTCGTTGAGGACGTCGAGCATCTCGAGGAAAGACATGTGCTCGCTGACGTCGGGCATCTCGTAACGCACCAGCCTGCCCTTGTCCTGCGGGCCCTTCTGGCGCCAGATGTTCAGTACCAGCCTCATCACTTGTAGCTCCTCTGCGCCAGATGAACATGTTCGAACTCGAGCGGCTCCTTGTGCAGCACCTGCGGCTGACCCGGACCTTTCCATTCCCAGGCCGCGACGTAGCGGAAGTTCTCGTCGTCGCGCATCGCTTCACCCTCGGGCGTCTGGTACTCCTCGCGGAAATGGCCGCCGCACGACTCCTCGCGGTGCAGCGCGTCGCGGCACAACAGCTCGGCGAGCTCCAGGAAGTCGGCCACCCGCCCCGCCTTCTCGAGCGACTGGTTGAGGCTCTCTCCGTCGCCGAGCACCTTGACGTCCCGCCAGAACTCTTCGCGCAGCTCCGGAATGCGCGCCAACGCCTTCTCGAGACCTGGCGCGTTGCGAGCCATTCCGCAGTCGTGCCACAGGATCTGGCCCAGCTCCTTGTGGAACGAGTCGACGGTGCGGGTGCCCTGAATGGCGAGCAACTTCTTCACCTGATCACGGACCCCCGCCTCGGCCGCGGCAAAGGCCATGGAATCGGTCGACAGCGCCTCTCCCAACTCGCGAGCCAGGTAATTCCCGATCGTATAGGGCACCACGAAGTACCCATCGGCGAGCCCTTGCATGAGCGCCGACGCGCCGAGCCGGTTGGCGCCGTGGTCGGAGAAGTTCGCCTCGCCGAGAATGAACAGGCCCGGAATCGACGACATGAGCTCGTAGTCGACCCACAGCCCACCCATCGTGTAGTGCACCGCCGGGAAGATCCGCATCGGAGTCTCGTACGGATTGTCGCCGGTGATGCGCTCGTACATCTCGAAGAGGTTTCCGTAGCGCTCCTCGATCGCCTTCTTCCCCAGGCGGCGGATGGAATCGGCGAAATCGAGGTAGACGCCGAGCCCGCCGGGTCCGACGCCACGCCCCTCGTCGCAGACCGCCTTGGCGGCACGCGAAGCGATGTCTCGCGGCACCAGGTTGCCAAAGGCCGGATAGCGACGCTCCAGGTAGTAGTCGCGCTCCGAATCCGGGATGTCTTTCGGCTTCCGCTTGTCGCCCGCTTCCAAAGGCACCCAGATCCGCCCATCGTTGCGCAACGACTCCGACATCAACGTGAGCTTCGACTGGTACTCACCCGAGACCGGGATGCAGGTCGGATGGATCTGCGTATAGCAGGGATTGGCGAACAGCGCCCCGCGCTTGTGGGCGCGCCAGATGGCGGTGGCGTTCGAACCCTTGGCGTTCGTCGAGAGGTAGAAGACGTTCGCGTAGCCGCCGCTCGCCAGCACCACCGCGTGGCCCGCGTGGCGGCGAATCTCGCCGCTGATCAAGTCCCGGACGATCAGGCCACGCGCCCGACCGTCCTCGACCACCAGGTCGAGCATCTCGGTGCGCGGGTGCATGCGCACTTTTCCGGCCGCGATCTGGCGAGAGAGCGCCTGGTAGGCGCCGAGCAGGAGCTGCTGCCCGGTTTGGCCACGCGCGTAGAAGGTGCGCGACACCTGGGCGCCGCCGAACGATCGGTTGGCCAGCGTGCCACCGTATTCCCGGGCGAAGGGCACGCCCTGGGCGACGCATTGGTCGATGATGTTGACCGACACCTGGGCCAGTCGGTAGACGTTGGCCTCGCGAGAGCGGAAGTCGCCGCCTTTGACGGTGTCGTAGAAGAGCCGGAAGACCGAGTCACCGTCGTTCTGATAGTTCTTGGCCGCGTTGATGCCGCCCTGCGCGGCGATCGAGTGGGCGCGGCGCGGCGAGTCCTGGAAACAGAAGCACTCCACGTCGTATCCAAGCTCCGCCATCGAAGCCGCAGCTGACGCCCCGGCCAGACCCGAACCCACCACCAGCACCGTGAACTTGCGCTTGTTGGCCGGGTTGACGAGCTTCATGTCGAACTTGTGGCGATCCCATTTCTCGGCGATGGGACCCTCGGGGATGCGGGCGTCGGGCGCGAGCACGGTGTTGTCGTTGGTCATCGGACGAGCCCCGCGAGCACGGCGATCGGGAACGAGACGTTCCCGAACGTCACGATCAGTGCGAAGGCGGCTGCGAAGCGGCGCCGCCAGTGATTGAACTTCGGATTGTTCCAGCCCAGCGACTGGAACATGCTCCACAACCCGTGGAACAGGTGGAAGCCGAGCGCCAGGTTCGCCGCCACGTAGAGCACCGCGATGAGCGGCCGTTGGAAGCTGGCAACGAGGTTGTGATGGACCAGTCCCGGTTGATAGTCCGGGTTCACCCAGCCGAACGTCAGGTCGGCAAGGTGGTAGGCGATGAACAGAAAGACGATGACGCCGCCCCACCGCATGGTCCGCGCCGCGTAGTCCGCCTCGATCAGCCGGTACCTCGCGTAGCGGGTCGGCCGCGCCGACCAGCTCTGCAAGGTCAGCGAGGTCGCCGACCAGATGTGCAGAATGACCGCAATCAGCAACACGATGCGAATCAACCAGAGTGCCTGGCCGTGGCCGAAGAAGGGCGCGCCCACCGAGCGCAGTCCTTCGCCGTACACGTCGATCATGTATCGCCCGGCGTGCGGCCCGCTCGAGTAGATCCCCATGTAGAACTTCAGGTTGCCGACCATGTGGCCGAGAATGAAGCCGAAAAGAATGATGCCGGAGACGGCCATGATCGCTTTCTTGCCGACCGACGTCCGGAAGAGCTCGCTAAAACCGCGCATCTAGCCTCCTTGCGAGCGATCCTACCGCCCGCGTCCGCGACGCTTCGCCGCCCAATGGGGGGGGCTCTTTCGTCAAGGATTCACGGTGATCGATGGCCGCGTCGCCGCCGGCGGGGGCGCGCCGCGTGGGTGCCCGCGGAGCCGCCCTCGCGGGAGCCACCACGGGAGCCCTCGGCGCCGCGCGTCAACACGGGCTGACGGCGCGCCGCGGCCTTCCACTGCGCGAGCTCCTCGAAGCCCTCCCCGGTCGCGCTCACCATCAACTCGAAGAGAAGCAGGGCCTCGGGGAAGAAGCTCTTGCCGGCAATCCGGATGCGCTCGCCCGTTCGGGCCGGCGGCTGGCAGAGCCGAAGAAAACCGACCAGGGACTCGGTCGCTTGCCGCGAGCGCTCCTTCGAGAACGGAAAACGCCGCAGGAAGTCGGAAGCGGCCTCTTCCACCAGGCCGTCGAGTTGCCCGATGCGAAGTCTCGAGCCCGCCGCCCCGCCGGCGTCGTAGCGGTGCAGGAGCACGGTCGGGAGCAGCAAAGTCGCCAACAACGCACCATCCGAGAACTCGCGCCCCTCCTCGATCTGGCGATCGAGGGCCGGCAAGAGGCCGCCGAAGTCTCCCAGACCCCGTTCGCTCGCGCGCACCATGGCGTGGGCCTCCGGCAGGAGGCTCTCGAGCAAACCGAGGTCGAGCATCCACTGCAACGCCGCGCCCGAGCGGCCACATCGAAGCAGGGCGACGATCTCCTCGCTCAGCCGGGCCGGCGACGCCTTGTCGATCTCGCCTCGCAGTTCGTGGATCGCCGTTTGCGTCGCGGCGTCGATGACGAAGTCGAGGCGTCCCGCCATCTCGCAAGCGCGCATCATCCGCACGGGATCCTCGCGGAAGCGGACCCACGGATCGCCGATCGTGCGGATGACCTTGCGTTCCAGGTCCTCCACGCCGGCGACCCAATCGATAACCGAAAAATCGGCGATGTCGTAGTAGAGCGCATTGACCGTGAAATCGCGCCGCCACGCATCCTCCTCGGGAGAACCGAAGGAGTTGTCGCTGGTGATCAGAAGCTCGTCGGGAGCGGACTTCTGCTCCGTGGGCTCCGGCTCGCGGCGGAAGGTGGAAACTTCCACCACGTGGTCGCGAAAGAGAATATGGACCAGGCGGAAACGCCGCCCGATGATGCGCGAATTACGGAACAGACGACGCACCTCGTTCGGCCGCGCATTGGTGGCGATGTCGAAGTCCTTGGGCGCTCGTCCGAGCATCAGGTCGCGCACACTGCCGCCGACGAGATGCGCCAGAAAGCCCGCGTTCGAGAGCCGATAGAGGACCTTGAGAGCGTCCGGGTGGATGTTCTTGCGGGAAATCTGGTGTTGCGGGCGCGCCAGGATGCGCGGTGTGGACGAGCCGTCGGAGCTCACGTGACGGGATTGTAGCAACTCGACGGCAGATCATGCCGCGCGTCAGTCGCGGGTCAGTCGGATGGGTGTTTCGCGCGGCGAGGCCCGGGCCCGAACGGAGGTGACAACTCGGGGCCCGCGAGGCCGAGATCCTCGTAGAGGGCCGCCAGGATCCTCGCGAAGCGCCACCGGTGAGCCTCGTCGGCGGGCAATCCGTTGACGATGAGCGCCACGACCAAGCCGGCGTCCGGGTCCGCGAACGCCACCGAGCTACGGGCGCCGCTGTGGCCATACGTGCGCGGGCCCGCGAACGGACCATAGCCGTAGGGCATCCGGGGATCCGCGTAGTGCGCCGAGTTCACGATGACTCCGAGACCCCAGTCGAGCCGGGTCTTGAAGGTCTGGTCGAACATCCCGACGCGATGGCGGGCGGTGAGGGCCTCCACCGTCTGCGGCATGAGAAGACGGCGCCCGGCCAGCTCTCCGCCGCCGATCAGACAACGATAGAGCCGGGCCAGCTCGCGGGCCGGACCGCATCCATTGGCGCCCGGCGACGGACGGGTCAGTCGACTCTCGTCGGTCCATGCGAGCTCGACCGGACCGTCGCCGGAGGTGTCGTAGACCGGCGCGATGAAGGGTGCCGACGAGCGGTACCTCGAGACGGACATTCCGATCGAGCAGTCCGCGGCGCCGAGCGGCCCGAAGAGCTCCTCGAAGACGTAGGACTCGAAAGTGCGCCCGTCGAGGCGACGCACCAGCTCACCGAGAATGAACCAGCTCGACGTCAGGTGGTAGCCGGCTTTACGGCCGGGCGTCCAGCGGGGCTCGAGACGGCGCGCGCAGATTCGCGCCACGATCTCGTCCCAGGATGCCGCCGGCCAACCCGTCTCGAACATTCGAATTCCGCCGGTGTGGGTCAACAGGTGACGAATGGTCACCCCCTCCTTGCCCCCGGCCGCGAACTCCGGGATATGGGTCGCGACCGGATCGTCGAGGCCCAGGCGTCCACGTTCCCAGAGCCGGGCGATCGCCACCGCCGCGAAAGGCTTCGACGCCGACAGCCAGAGCATCCGATGGGTGCGGAGCATCGGCTCCCCCGGCCGCGCCTCGCCGAAGGCGACGTCGGCCACGACCTCGCCCGCGCGCTCCACGTAAAGCTGACCGCCGAGGTGGAGACCGGACGCAACGCCACGCTCGAGCTCTCCTCGAGCGCCGAGCAACAGGCCGAAATCGCCTTCTCCATCCCGCATCATCGATCGAGGTTCTCGACTTGGAGCACCCTTCCGTCCTCCAGCCGAAAGGCGCTCAAGGCGTTGCCCCAGGCACAGCCGGAATCGAGCGCCACGAGGTCCCCGCGCACGTAGAGACCGAGCGCCGCCCAGTGCCCGCACACGATCCGCACCGAAGCGCTGCGGCGAGCCGGCGCGTCGAACCAGGGCACCCGGCCTGGAGGCAGCTCGGCGAGCGTCCCGGTGAAGTCGTAGCACGGCGCACCCTGTTCGGAAACGATCCTCAACAAGGTCATGACGCGGAGCGTCTCCAGCACTTCGGCATCCAGGCCGGAGCGCCCCGGCGAGCCGGACTTCCGCGGCCGGTAGGACTTCAGATACGAGGCGGAAGCGGTCGCGTCGCGCAAGGCCATCTCGGCGGCTCGCGCGCGCTTCTCGGCGTCCCCCGGAGTCCAGCCCGCGAGCAGGCCGGCGTGCACGAAGAGATCGCCCCCCTCTATCGTGAGGAGGGGGCGACCGAGCAGGAAGGAGACCAGCTGCCCGCGGTCGGGAGCCTCGAGAAGGGGCCCCAGAGTATCGCCGCCCCTGCGCTCTCGCGCTCCCACGGCCACGGCGAGGAAATGCAAGTCGTGGTTGCCCAGCACGGCCGTCGCACGATCCCCCAGATCGGCAACGAACCGGAGCGTCTCCAGCGAGCGTGGGCCACGGTTGACGAGATCGCCGACGAAGCAGATCCGATCGCTCGCCCCGATCTCTGGCCGAGCCACCAGATCCCGCAGAGTCCGGTAGCAGCCATGCACGTCTCCGATCGCCCAGGTGGCCATGCCGGGACGACCCTGCCCGAAGCGGCCGCGATTGGCAAGAGGGTAGAATTTCGTCGTGTCTTCCGAACGCTCCATGCTTCTCCCCTCCACCGTCGTCGCCCTCGGGCTCGCACTCGCGGGCTGGTTCGTCGGCGCGGGACTTCACTACTTCAAGGATGCCGACCGCTACGTGACGGTCAAGGGCCTGGCCGAGCGAGAGGTGCCGGCGAATCTCGCCATCTGGCCGATCGTCTTCTCCGAGTCGGGCAACGATCTCTCCGATCTCCAGCTCCGCCTCGAGGCGGACGGCCGCAAGATCGCGGACTTCCTGCACGGCCAGGGCTTCGCAGATGCCGATTTCTCGCTTTCCGCCCCGCGGGTGACCGACAACGCCGCGAACGGCGGCGTCGAAGGTCGCACCCCGACCGAGCGCTACCTGGTCGAAGCGACCGTCACGTTGCGCACCACGAAAGTCGGCGAGGCACGCCATGCGATGGAGCGTTCTGGGGCGCTCGTCAAGGAGGGCGTTCGCCTGCTGAGAAGCTACGAGTACAACACCCAGTACTTCTTCACGGATCTCGACAAGATCAAGCCGGAGATGATCGCGGAGGCGACTCGGGACGCGCGCCGCGCCGCCGAGAAGTTCGCACAGGACTCCGGCGCCCGGGTCGGCGGCATCCGTCGCGCCCAACAGGGCTACTTCTCGATCGAGGACCGCGACACCTTCAGCCCGGAGTGGAAGCGCATCCGCGTCGTCACGACGGTCGACTACGCGTTGAGCGGGAACTGAGCTCCTCTTGTAGCGAGCTCACGCCACGGACGGTCACCCGGGCGCGGGAGAATCCTCGGCGCGCGAAGCACGAGATCCAGGGACTCGCGTAGGCCTGCCCTCTGGCCTGTGGTCTTCGGCGTGCTTCCGGCGTAATCTACGGTCAAGTCGTCTCGGAGCGAGGATCGCTCGACCACGAGCCGGCCAGGAGGCTGGAGACATGTACACGCATATTCTGGTTCCCACCGATGGATCGGTGCTCTCCGAGAAAGCGATCACCGCCGCGATCGAGTTGGCGAAGAAGCTGCACGCCCAGCTCACCGCCATGACGGTGATGGAGCCCTGGGGGACGGACGGCCGTCACATCGACTTGGAGGAAGCCCACGAGGTCTACCGCGACCGCGCCGGAGAGATCGCCCGCAAGCGGCTGGAGGTCGCGGTACTCGCCGCCAAAGCGGCCGGCGTGCCGATCGATACCGAGACGGTTTTCAGCGAACAACCCTGGGAAGCGATCATTCAGACCGCCGAGGCGCGAGGCTGCGATCTCATCCAGATGGCGTCGCACGGCCGACGGGGCTTCAAGGCGCTGGTGCTCGGCAGCGAAACCACGAAGGTCCTGACCCACAGCAAGATTCCCGTGCTCGTGCATCGCTGAGGAGAGGCGGCTCGGAAATCCCGCGTTCACTGACGCGATCCGTGGCGGAGACGATCGGTCAGCGCTGGTTGGCCTTCAATACCCGCTTGCGCAGACGCATCGATTTCGGCGTGACCTCGACCAACTCGTCTTCCTTGATGAATTCGAGGGTCTGCTCGAGATTCATGCGCCGCGGGGGAACGAGCTGCACCGCTTCGTCGGCGTTCGAGGCGCGCATGTTGGTGAGCTTCTTCTCGCGACTGATGTTGACGTCCAGATCGTTGCCGCGGGCGTGCTCGCCGACGATCATCCCTTCGTAGACTTCGTCGCCGGGCGCCACGAACAGCTCGCCGCGCGGCTGCAATCCCTCGATCGCGTAACCGGTGGCTCGCCCGGCCCGGTCCGCCACCAGGGCACCGGTCGCCCGATGCTCGATGTCACCCTGCCAGGGTTCCCAACCGTCGAAGAGATGATTCAGCAGGCCGGTGCCGCGCGTATCGGTCAGGAACTGACCTCGGAATCCGATCAGGCCGCGTGATGGCACGCTGAACTCCATCCGCACCCGGCCCGTGCCGTGGTTCGACATCTTCATCATGCGGCCGCGCCGCCGGCCGAGCAGCTCGGTGACCGTGCCGATGAACTCCTCCGGGCAGTCCACGATGAGCTGCTCCATCGGTTCGTGGAGGCGACCATCGATCGTCCGGGTGATCACCTGTGGCTTGCCGACCGACATTTCGAAGCCCTCGCGCCGCATCATCTCGATCAGGATGGCGAGCTGCAGCTCGCCGCGTCCGGAGACCTTGATGGCGTCGGGCGAGTCGGTCGGCTCGACGCGGATCGCGACGTTGGCGAGTCCCTCGCGCTCGAGCCGATCCTTGAGCTTGCGGCTGGTGACGTGGGTCCCCTCGCGTCCCGACATCGGCGAGGTGTTGATCGAGAAGATCATCGCGATCGTCGGCTCGTCGACCTTGATGGCCGGCAGGGGCTGGGGATTCTCTCGCTCCGAGATGGTCTCCCCGATCGCCACGTCCGCGAGACCGGCCAACGCCACGATGGCGCCGGGCCCCGCCTCGCTGATCTCCACCCGCTTCAGCCCCTCGTAGCCATAGAGCATCGTCACCTTGCCGGGAACGGTCGAGCCGTCGAGCCGGCAGAGCGCCATGTCTCCCGCCTTGTGGATGGTGCCGTTGAATATTCGTCCGATCGCCAGACGTCCCACGTAGTCGTCGTAGGCCATGCTGGTGATGAGGAGCTGGAGCGGCATGTCGTCGTCGAAGCTCGGTGCCGGAACGGTCTTCAGGATCTCGTCGAAGAGCGGCTCGAGCGTCGAATCCTCGCCGTCCAGATCGCGTCGCGCGAGCCCTTTCCTGGCGTTGCAGTAGAGAACCGGGAAGTCGAGCTGCTCGTCTCTCGCGTCGAGGTCGATGAAGAGGTCGTAGATCTCGTTCAGGACCTCCTTCGGGCGAGCGTCGGGACGGTCGATCTTGTTGATCACGACGATCGGCGGCAGCCCCTGCTCGAGCGCCTTGCGCAGCACGAAACGGGTCTGCGGCAACGGACCTTCCGAAGCGTCGACCAGGAGCATCACGCCGTCGACCATCTTGAGGGTGCGCTCGACCTCGGCACCGAAGTCGGAGTGGCCCGGCGTGTCGACGATGTTGATCTTGGTGCCCCGGTAGTGGATGGCCGTGTTCTTGGCCATGATGGTGATGCCCTTCTCACGCTCGAGATCGATCGAGTCCATGACCCGCTCGGCCACCTGTTCGTTGGCGCGAAAGGTTCCGGATTGCCAGAGCATGGCGTCGACCAGCGTCGTCTTGCCATGGTCGACGTGGGCGATGATGGCGAGATTGCGCACGTCGTCTCTCGTTCGAAGCGTCATCGCAGCTGTTCCCCGAGGGAGTCGCCGCCGAGCGGAGGCCCGGCCGGAAAGCTGAGGATATCAGCACTGGCGCGCTCGCCGCCTCCTTTTCGCTAAGATTCCGGCGCTTTGATCAAACGATTCCTGCTCCTGATCCTGGCTCTGGCCCTCGGTTTCGGCTGGATCGCGGCCGCCGCGCTCTGGATCGGGGGCAAGCAGGCCGAGGCCCATCACCGCCAGATCGGGCCGCCGCCGGTCGATCTGGGCGCCCACTCGGTGGATTTCTCAGACCAGGACTACCAGCGTCTCTCCGGCTGGTGGGCTCCCGGGAGGCCAGGCCGGGGCGTGGTCGTGCTGCTGCACCCGCTGTGGAAGGACCGCCGGGCGATGCTGCGCCGTGCGCGCGCCCTGGCCCAGGACGGATTTGGCGTCTTGCTGTTCGATTTCCAGTCCCACGGCGAGAGCTCGGGAGACCGCCCCACGTTCGGCTGGCGGGAAGCCGGCGACGTTCGAGCGGCCATCGAGTTCGTGCGTGCGCAAGCCCCGAAGGAGCGGGTGGGAGCGATCGGCATCTCGCTCGGCGGCGCCGCGATTCTGCTCGGTCCGCAGCCCATCGACCTCGACGCCGTGGTGCTCGAGTCCGTCTATCCCGACCTGCGCAGCGAGATCCGGAATCAGCTTCGTCAAGAGCTCGGACCGTTGGCCCGTCTCGCGCTGCCGCTCTTCATCGCCCAAGTCCAGCCCCGGCTCGGGGTGGCGGCCGAGCGGATCGCGCCGATCCTGGGAGCCGAGCGGCTCGCCAGGCCACTTCTGCTGGTTGCCGGAGAGCGCGACCAGATCGTCCCCCTGGCCGACGAGCAACGAATCTTCGCCCGCGCCCACGAGCCCAAGGAGATGTGGATTATTCCGGGCACCGGTCACGGCGACTTCTACGCCGGTCACCCCGCCGAGTACGAGAAGCGCGTCTTCGGATTCCTCGTCAAGTACCTCTCCGAGCCCAAGGAGCTCGAGCTGCCAGCCGAGCCGCCCGGAGAGCCCGTCGAGGACAGCCCCACTCCCGAACCCTGAGCGCCGCGCGCTTACGCCGACTCGAACGCCGAGCCGGGCGCCGCTAACATCCCCACCGTGCCCGCCGCCGGCGTCCTGCCTGTCGATTCGATCCTTCCCGAGCTAGCAGCCGCTCTCGCGCACCACGGCTGCGCGGTCCTGCACGCTCCTCCCGGCGCCGGCAAGACGACCCGGGTTCCTCCGGAGCTGGCCCGGACGACCGGAGGAAGGATCCTCGTCCTCGAGCCGCGCCGGGTCGCGGCGCGTGCGGCGGCGCGGCGCATCGCCGAGGAGCGGGGCTGGCGGCTCGGCCAGGAGGTCGGTTGGTGGATCCGCTTCGAGCGTCGCTTCCGGGCCGACACCCGGGTGCTCTTCGTGACCGAGGGCCTGCTCCTGCGCTGGCTCGAACGAGATCCCTTCCTGGACAGGGTTTCGACGGTGATCTTCGACGAATTCCACGAGCGGGCATTGGCCAGCGATCTGGCGCTCGCCCTGGTCCGTCAGGTGCGACGCGAGGCGCGACCCGATCTTCGCCTCGTGGTCATGTCGGCGACGCTCGACGTGGAGCGGGTCGCGTCCTTCCTCGACGCCGCGCCCGTGGTGCGCAGCGAAGGCCGCCTCCACCCGGTCGAGACGCGACTTCTGGCGCTCCCCGATGAGCGGCCGCTCGAGCGTCAAGTGGTCTCGGCGGCACGCCAGGCACTGCGCGAGTGCGCCGGGGACTTGCTCGTCTTCCTGCCCGGCAGGCGGGAGATCGAGCGCGCCGCCGAGGCGCTGACGGAGCTCGCCGGCAACGCTGCGATCGAGCTCGTGCCGCTGTACGGCGATCTCCCGATCGAAGCTCAGGACGCGGCCCTGCGCCGCGGCGCTCGGCGCCGGATCGTGCTCGCCACCAACGTCGCCGAGACCTCGGTAACCGTAGAGGGCGTCACCGCCGTCGTCGACTCGGGATGGGTCCGCCAACTCCGCCACGACCCCGCGAGCGGTCTCGACCGGCTCGACACGATTCGCGTCTCGCGTGCTTCCGCGGAACAACGTGCAGGGCGCGCCGGGCGCGAAGCTCCGGGCCTCTGCCTCCGCCTCTGGAGCGCCGCGGACGATCTCGCGTTGCGACCCTTCGACCTGCCCGAGGTGAAGCGCGTCGACCTGGCGGGCGCGCTCCTGGCTCTGGCCGCTTTCGGCGAATCGGACGCCGGCCGGTTCGGGTGGTTCGAAGCGCCGGATCCGGCTCGCCTCGAGAGCGCGCGACGCCAGCTTCTCGGTCTCGGAGCACTCGATCGCCACGGGTTGACGGCGATCGGGAGACGACTCGCGGCACTGCCGCTGGCGCCACGGTTGGGCCGGCTCGTGCTCGAGGGCGAGCGCCGCGGGGTCGCCGCGGACGCGGCCCTGGTCGCGGCCCTGCTCTCGGATCGCGACCCTCTTCGCGCCTCGTCGAGCGCTCAGCGCGCCGACTCCCGCTCCGACCTCATCGACCGCCTCGAGGCCCTCGACCCTCGCCGCCACGGGCGTCTCTATCGAGCCCAGCGACAGATCCTCGACACCCTGAAGCACGACGAAGGAGCTTCCGGTACCGGGGAGCGCGAGTCGACGATCTCTTCCTCGCGCGCCACCGGCGACCATCGAGAGGGTTTGCTGCGCGCCATCGCGGCCGCCTTTCTCGACCGGCTCTGCCGGCGCCGTGAGCGCCGCTCCGAACGCGCCCTGATGGTGGGCGGCCGCGGCGTGCGGCTCGCCTCCGCGAGCACGGTTCGGGAGGCCGAGCTCTTCGTGGCCGTCGAGCTCGGCGCGGGGCGCCCCGGCGAGCGCTCGGAGGCCCGGGTTCGCCTGGCTTCGGCGGTCGAGCGCGAGTGGCTCCCCGAGGATCTCGTCCACCGAGGCTCCGAGGTCTACTGGAACGGCGAGCGACAGCGCGTCGCCGCCCGCCGGGTCGAACGCTGTGAGGACCTGGTGCTCGACGAACGGGAGATTCCGGTGGAGGACGACACGGCCGCCGCTGCGCTCCTGGTGGACCACGCGAGCCGCGATCCGGAAGGCGCCCTCGCCCTCGATCGGCCCGAGGTTGCCGGCCTCCTCGACCGGCTGCGCTTCCTCGCCCGGGCGCGTCCCGACCTCGGCTTCGCCGAGCCCGGCCGGAGGGCACTGGTCGAGCTCCTTCCGGCGCTCGCGTACGGGCTGCGTTCGTTTGCCGAGCTGCGCCGCGTCGACCTCTCGGCGGTGCTCCTCGGGCAGTTGGGCGCCGCGCGGGCCCGCCAGCTCGAAGAGCTCGCGCCGGAGCGCCTCTCAGCGCCCTCCGGCAGCCGCCTCAGAATCGACTATTCGGACCCCGAGAGCCCGGTCCTCGCGGCCCGCATCCAGGAGCTCTTCGGCCTCGGAGAGACGCCGCGGCTGGCGGGCGGCCGCGTGCCGGTCCTCCTCCACCTCCTGGCACCGAATGGCCGACCCCAGCAGGTGACGAACGACCTCGCCAGTTTCTGGCGGAACACCTACCCGATCGTTCGCAAAGAGCTCGCGGGCCGTTATCCGAAGCATGCCTGGCCCGAAGATCCGACGACGGCCCGGCCCGAACGGCGCCCGCGCCGGCGTGCGCCGGGTTAAGGGTCCCGACGGTTGGCGCCGTCGCGCTCCCGCGCGCCGAAGGTGACACGACCGCGCCGCGGCTCGAAGAGGGTCGGGCCGAGATAGGCGAGAGGTAGGAGGCCGTCCTCGTTGGCATCTCGCACCGAAGGAAGGAGAGTGACCTGACCCAGCGTCAGGTAGCCCCCGGCGATCCGCGCCGGGCCGAGGCGCGCCATGGAAGCCTGGCCGGCCGTGAAAGCCGCGGAGACCGCGACGACCGGCAGATTGCGCCGGACGCCTGCCGCGGCAGCCGCCCGACCGAACAACACCACCCGGTTGGCGCCGGAATCGACGACCAGGTGCACGCGGGCTCCCTCGTCCGCCCCGTCGTACGAGCGCTCCGCGAGCTCCACGACGAGGCCCGGGCGGCCCGCGCGCAATTCCAGTGGCGCCGAGAGACCGACGAAACGGCCGGCCAAGCCGCCTAGCGGTGCAACCAGCATCCTCTTGCGGCGCGGTTCGATGAGGAGATCGACGGAGAGCAGGGCGTCGGCGCCGAGGATGCCGTCACAACCTTCCGCGCCGCCGAGCCGCCGCAGATCGGGAAACCAGCCGAGACAGTCGACGCTCCAGATGGCGCTCCCGACGCTCATCCGGACCGGTCCGGCGCAGGCGCCCACGCGCCGCGTCCCGGCGACGTCGAGCTCAGCGAAGTGCGCGCGCGGTCTCAGTCCCAGGCGGGCGGCTACAGCAGCGGAGACGATCGTCCTCGAAGCTCCGCTGTCCATCGCCATCCTCAGCCGCAGGCCGTCGAGCCTCGACGAGGACCGTCAACATGCCGCGCGGATTGGTCCCCAGGTGAATCCACTCTCCGCTCGTCTCGGCGACCGCCGGCGGCGGAGACGAGACCACCAGAAGGAGCACGACCAAGCCACCACCGAATGAACTCGCCGTCCGCGTGGCGCAGCTCGAATCGGGCCGGTCCTCCGCTGCAGCTCTCCATGGCCCCGCATGCTGGGCGGCACGGGTTTTCGAAGTCCTGGCGTCGGCCTCAGTTTTTCCTCAGAATGTGCCGGTGCGCATCTCTTTCGGGCCGTTCGAGTTCGACAGTGGACGGCGAGCTCTGCTGCGCGGCGAAGGAGTCGTCCCGCTCGCGCCGAAGCCGTTCGGCCTGCTTCAGCTGTTGCTCGAGCGGCGCCCCGCCGCGGTCGACAAGTCGGAGCTGCTCGATCTCTTGTGGGACGGCGCGCTCGTCTCCGAGACCGCTCTGACCACGGTCGTCAACGAGCTCCGCGGAGCGCTCGGCGAGAGCGCGCGCGAGCCCCGCTTCGTGCGTACGGTGCACCGGTTCGGGTATGCGTTCGAAGGCGAGGCGAGGATTCTGGAGACGGACGAACCGGGACTCGCCGGCACGCTGTTGGGTCGAGATCTCCGGATCGCGGTGCTCGAAGGCGAGACGCTGATCGGGCGGTCTTCCAAGCTCGCCGGCGGGATTCCCGATCTCTCGGTGTCGCGGCGTCACGCCCGCATCCTGGCCGCAGGGGAGAACGTCCGAATCGAGGATCTCGGAAGCCGCAACGGGACTTTCGTCCGTGGCCAGGCCGCCACTGCGCTCACCGAAATTCACGACGGAGACGAGATTCAGATCGGTCTCGTCGCGCTCCGGTTCGTCGCTCAGAAGGTCGACTCCCGTCTGGACACCCGATCCGCCTCCTCACTCGCGGCGGGAACGGGCTCCCAAGCTGCGTCGTCGCCCGACCGCGACCACCCACACCCGAAGTAGTCCGCAAACCCGCGGAGCGAGGGCGACGGGGGTGTCCGGCCTTCCCACCCCAAGGGGGGTTGACCCGGAGGTCGAGGATGTAGATAATTTATCGCTGTATGGTTATATATCGAACATATCGCGCCTTAGCCGTGGCCGCGCTGGCCGTCTTGGGGGCCGCATCGCTCGCGGCGGCCCAGGCCGAACCTGCACCACTCGATCTTGCCGCAGCCATGAGCCGGGCCCGCGATCACGCCCGCGAGGTCGCCGCCGCCGAGGCGCGACAGAGCGCCGCCGAGGCCGACCTCCGCCAGGCGAAAGCCTACCGGCTCCCCCAGCTCCGGCTCTCCGAGACCTGGATGCGCACCGACTCCCCGGCCGATGTCTTCGGCATGCTCCTCAACCAGGAGCGATTCTCGTTCAACGATTTCGTCCAATCCGACCCGAACCGTCCCGACCCCTTGGCCTCGGCGATCACCCGGGTCGAGATCGAAATGCCGATCTGGACCGGCGGCGAGATCTCGACCCGAGTCGCCCAGGCGCGGCTCGCCTCCTCGGCGGCCGCGTCGGGCTCGCAGCGGGCCCGAGACGCCGCAGCGGCTGACGCCGCCCAGGCTTGGATCCGCCTCGCCCAGGTCCGCGAAGCCGTGGCGGTCCTGAAGAGCTGGCGCGACACGGTCGCCGCCCACCTGAAGTTGGCGCGCGACTACGCCGCCCAGGGCATGATCGTGCGCTCGGAGGTTCTGCGGGCGGAAGTCGAGCTCTCGCGGATCGAGGATCTCCTCGCCGGCGCCCAGGGCAATGCCCGGGTCGCCGAAGCCAACCTGGCGTTCCGGCTCGCGCAGCCTTCGGAGTCCCAGTACCAGCTCGCTTCGCTCGGCGATCCGTTGCCCCTGACCACGCCACTCGCGAGCTGGCTCGCCGCCGCGGACCATCGGCCCGATCTCCAGCAAGCGCGTCAGCGCCTGGCGGCGGGAGAGCTCGAGGCCGACGCCCAGCGGGCGGCGCTCTTCCCGCACATCGGGCTGGTCGCCCGCCACGACTGGGTCGACGACTCCCTGTTCGGCGGCCACGGCGAGTCCAACAGCGTGATGGCCATGGCGAGCTTGAATCTGTTCGACGGCGGCCGCAGCCGCGCTGCCGTCGCCTCGGCGCGCGCCCAGGCCGAGGCCGGACGCGCCGACGTCGCGAGCTTCAGCGACGGCGTGCGGCTCGAGACTGAGCACGACTGGGAGAACGCACGCGTGGCCCTGCAACGCCGCGCCACCGCGGCCGCCGCGCTCGACGCCGCCGGAGAATCCGTGCGCATCCTCGAGCAACGCTTCCGTGCCGGCGTCGTCAAGACGATCGACGTGCTCGACGCCACCACCGCGGAGCGCGACGCCCGCATGCGCGAGCTCGTGGCGCGCGGCGACGCGTGGCTGGCCCGCGTCCAGCTGGTCCTCGCCGCCGGTCTCGCGCCGGAGCGCGCTCTCGAACCCGATCCGCTCGCCACCACCGACTCGTCCACCTCCGATATCTCCACGCCTTCCGACTCCGGAGCTCAACCGTGATGTTTCGCTCGTCCGCTCTCTCGTCCGTCTTGTCGTCCCTGCTCTTCCTCGCTGCCTGCGCCGGCGGGCCGCAGGTCGACTCCGCCGCGCCGACCCAGGTTCCGGCCCGCTTCGCGACCGCCGAGCGAGTCGATATCCCGCAACGCACCGAGCTCGCGGGAACCGTCGCCGCGACCCAGTCGACCGCCGTCTCGAGCCGCGTCACGGCCACCGTCATCGCGGTGCCGGTCGAGCTCGGCCAGAGCGTCCGGCGCGGCCAGTTGCTGGTGTCGATCGATCCGGCGACGGCGCAAGGTCAGCTCGGTCAGGCGCAGGGCGCGCTGGCCCAGTCCAAGGCCGCGCTGACCCTCGCCGAACGGAATTTCGAACGTTACAAAGCACTCGTGGCGAGCGGCTCCGCCTCCGAGCTCGAGCTCGACATGGCGCGTACCCAGTACGAGCAGGCCCAGGGCGCCGTGCGCCAAGGAGAGGGCGCCGTCGCTGCGGCGGGTTCGGTGGCCAAGGAATCCCGCGTCGTGGCACCCTTTGACGGCCGAATCGCCGCCAAGCTGGTCGAGGTCGGCGATCTCGCCGCTCCCGGACGTCCGCTCGTGATGCTCGAGTCCGCAGCGGGACGCCGCCTCGTTGTCGCGGTGCCCGAAGCACTGACTCGCGGCGCGGCGCTGGAGCCCGGATCGATGGTCGAGGTGTCGCTCGACGCCCAACCGGACCGTGGCGAGTTCGCGGGGCGGGTCGCCGAGGTCAGCCCCGGGCCGGATCCGACCACCCACAACTACACGGTCAAGATCGACTTGCCGGGCGACGCGCCCGCGGGCGCCGCCGGTCGCGCCTATGTGGAGAGCGGCACGCGAGCGCACGTCCTGGTGCCCGCCGAAGCCGTGATCGAGAGCGGCGGCCTCGACCTGGTCGCGGTGCGCGGCGAGGGGAATCGGGTGGAGACCCGGGTGGTGACCCTGGGACGGAAGCAGTCCGATGGTCGCATCGAGGTTCTCTCGGGCCTCGCGGGCGGCGAGAGCGTCGCCCTCGGTCTGGCGGTCGCGCCGCCGGCGGGCGCCATCTTCACCGAGGCCGCATCGTGAGCCAGGACGCGAGCGCCAGCAACGGGAACGGCGAGCGCCAGCGGCAAGACGCCCTCCGGCTGCGATTCTCGAAGAAGCCGCTCGGTTTCTCCGGCCGGGTCGCCCGCGCCTTTCTCGACTCCAAGCTGACGCCCTTGCTCATCGTCGCGGCGCTCCTGCTCGGCGGCTTCGCGGTGTTCTCGACGCCGCGCGAAGAGGAACCGCAGATCAAGGTCCCCATGGTCGACGTGTTTCTCGGCCTGCCGGGCGCCGACGCCAACGAAGTCGCCCGCAAGTTGATCTCGCCGCTCGAGAAGGCGCTCTACGAGATCCCGGGAGTCGACCACGTCTACTCCACCTCGCAGCCCTCGGGCGGCATGATCATCGTGCGCTACCTCGTCGGCACGGATCCCGACCGCGCCGCCCTCGCGGTGCACACCAAGCTCGCGGAGCACGCCAAGGATCTGCCCCCGGGGGCGACGCCGCCTCTCGTCGTACCGCGCGGCATCGACGACGTGCCGGCGGTCGCCTACACCCTGTGGAGCGATCACGGCACGGCGCTCGAGCTGCGCCGCGTCGCCGCCGAGCTGCGCTCCGAGCTGGTCCGCCATCCACGGGTCGCCCAGGTCGAGCTGCTGGGCGGCCTGCGGCGCGCGGTCGACGTCCATTTCGACCGCGAGCGGCTCGCCTCGCATCAGGTCTCCGTGCTGCAGGTCGTCCAGGCGTTGGGTGGCCTCGACTGGAAGCTACCCGCTGGCGAGTTCTCCTCCGGTGACGTCGATACCCAGGTCGAGGTGGGCAGCCTGTTCCGTAGCGCGGACCAGGTCGGCGCGGCGGTGGTCGGCGTCTACGGCGGACGTCCCGTCTACCTGCGCGACGTCGCCACGATCACCGACGGAGCCGACGAACCGTCGCAGTATGTCTGGATCACCGCCGGCGCGTCGGGGAGCGAGAAGCACTTGCCCTCGGGTCTCGACGTCCCCGCAGTGACGCTCGCGGTGGCCAAGAAGCCCGGCACCAACGCGGTTCTCCTGGTGCGCGAGCTCGACAGCCTGGTCGACCACCTGCACGGCAGCGTGATTCCGACCGGCGTCCACGTCACCAAAACGCGCGACTACGGCTTCACCGCCGACGAGAAGTCGAACGAGCTGATGAAGCACCTCGGAATCGCCACCCTCTCGGTCGTGATCCTCATGGCCTTCGCGCTGGGGCGCCGCGAGGCGGTGGTGGTGGCGGTCGCCGTGCCGGTCACCCTCGCCCTCACCCTGGCCGCTTCCTACATGTTCGGCTACACGCTGAACCGCGTCACCCTCTTCGCCCTCATCTTCGCGATCGGCATCCTGGTCGACGACGCTATCGTGGTGGTCGAGAACGTGCACCGGCACTACCAGCTCGGCTGGACCGACCCACGCCAAGCGACCGTCTACGCGACCGACGAAGTCGGCAATCCGACCATCCTCGCGACCTTCACGGTGATCGGCGCCCTGTTGCCGCTGGCTTTCGTCTCTGGGCTGATGGGCCCCTACATGCGGCCGATTCCGATCAACGCCTCGGCGGCGATGCTCTTCTCGCTGATGGTCGCGTTCGTGGTCTCGCCCTGGCTCACCTACCGCCTCTTCCACCGCCACGCCGAGCGGCTCATGGTGACCGAGAACCAGGCGCAGCCCGACGCGGAGACCCGGGAGGAAGGGCGCATGCATGCGCTCTACCAGAAGCTCTTCACACCCCTGCTCGTCAGCCGGACGCGACGCTGGACTCTGCTCGGCGCGGTGGTGGTGCTGCTTCTCGTGTCGGTGGCCCTCTTCCCGCTTCGTTTCGCCGTGGTGAAGATGCTTCCGCACGACAACAAGAGCGAAGTCCAGGTCGTCGTCGACATGCCCGAGGGCACCACCCTGGAGCACACCGCGGCGGCGGCGCGCGAGCTGGCGGCGGCGCTGCGCTCGCTCCCCGAGGTCACCGACATCGAGACCTACGTCGGGACCTCGGCGCCCTTCAACTTCAACGGTCTGGTGCGTCACTACTACCTGCGCTCGGGCCCGGTGGTCGCCGACCTGCAGGTCAACCTCCTGCCCAAGCAGGACCGCGACCGCGCCAGCCATCCGTTCGCCAAGTCGCTGCGGCCGCTCCTCGCGCCGATCGCCAAGCGCTTCGACGCCAACGTCAAGGTCACCGAGGTGCCGCCGGGACCGCCGGTTCTCTCCACCCTGGTGGCGGAGATCTACGGCCCGGGCGAGAGCAATCGGCTCACCCTCGCCAAGCAGGTGCGCGACGTTTTCGAGTCGACCCCCGGGGTCGTCGACGTCGACTGGTACGTCGAGGCGCCCGGACCGAAGCTCGACCTCGAAGTGGATCGCGAGAAAGCGGCACGGGCCGGCGTCTCGCCGGAGGTCGTGGCGCGAACCCTACGCGTGGCGCTGTCCGGCTACGACGCGGCGAGCCTGCACGACGATCGTGCGCGTGAGCCGGTGCCGGTGGTCGTGCGTCTCGACCGCGCGCAACGCTCCGGAGCGTCCGAGCCTCCCTGGCGCTCGAGGTTCACGGCTCGGACGGACGGTTGGTACCGCTCTCCGAACTGGTTCGCGCCACCGACACACACCGGCGACCCTTCGTCTACCACAAGGACCTGCGCCCGGTGACCTACGTGGTCGGCGAGGTGGCGGGCTCCACGGAGTCGCCGGTCTACGCGATGCTGGACATGGGAGACCGCCTGAAGGCCCTGCGCGACGCCTCGGGGCAGCCGCTTGCCGTGCGCTTCTCGGGCCGTCCCGAGGATCCGACCCGCTCCGAGCTGCGCTGGGACGGCGAGTGGCAGATCACCTACGAGGTCTTCCGCGACATGGGGATCGCCTTCGGGGTGGTGCTGGTGTTGATCTACCTGCTGGTGGTCGGCTGGTTCCGCTCGTTCGTGACACCGATGATCATCATGGCGCCGATTCCACTCACTCTGATCGGCATCATTCCCGCGCACGCGCTGGGGCACGTCTTCTTCACCGCCACCTCGATGATCGGATTCATCGCGCTGGCCGGCATCATCGTGCGCAACTCGATCCTGCTGGTCGACTTCGTCAACCTCGAGCTCGAGTCCGGCGAGCCGCTCGAGTCGGCGGTCATCAAGGCCGCCGCGGTGCGCTTCCGACCGATCGCCCTGACCGCCGCCGCGCTCGTGGTGGGCGGTTTCGTCATCCTGCTCGATCCCATCTTCCAAGGCCTGGCCGTGGCGCTGATCTCGGGCGTCGTCGTTTCGACCGGCCTCACTCTCGTCGTCATTCCGTTGCTCTACTACATGTACGTCTCGACGGTCGGCGTCGCCGCGGTGGCGCCGGAGGCCGCGACGAACGGACAACAAAAGGAGTCCCACTCATGAACGTCGAAAACGCGCTCCGCTCCATCGCTGGAGCCTTTGTCCTGATCTCGTTGGCTCTGGGATGGTGGATCAACCCGGCCTGGTTCCTGCTGACCGCCTTCGTTGGGCTGAACCTGCTGCAATCCGGGTTCACCAAGTGGTGTCCGATGATGGCGATTCTGCGGAAGTCGGGCCTGCAGAGTTGATTCCGATGCCTGGCTCCCTGCGCATGATGATGGTGATCGTCGATTCGTCGGCGCGCGAGGAGCTCGAGGTTCTGCTGCGCAAGGCGGGCGCACCAGGATTCACCGAGCTCGCGCCGGCGACCGGGTGGGGCGAAACCGGATTCCACCTCGGCTCCGGAGCCTTCCCCAAGACGTCGACCGTGCTGTTCAGCATCCTCGAAGCCTCTTCGGAGGAGCGGGTGCGGGTGGCTCTCGCCGGCTTCGAGGAGGGCAAGCCACAGCGCGTACGCGCCTATGCCTGGACCGTCGAGGAGGTCGGATGAACACGGAACCGGATGCCCAGCTCTTCGGCCGGATCGCCGATCGGTTGAAGTCGATGGCGGACCCGACGCGCTTGCGCATCCTCTACCTTCTCAAGGAGAAGGATCGCTGCGTGAGCGAACTGTTGGCCGATGTCGGCGGCAGCCAGGCCAATCTCTCCAAACACCTCGCGCGGATGCGGATGGCCGGCATCGTCGAGGCGCACCGGGAGGGCACCAACGTCTACTACCGGGTGGCCGACCCCGAGGTGTTCGCCATCTGCCGCACGGTTTGCGACGGCCTGGAACGCCAAGTGGAAGCGACGCGCTCCACGCTGCGAGGCGGCCGCAAACGGATCGGAGCCGTCAAGTGAGCGATTTTCTGATCTTCGTCGGATTCTTCGCCTTCTGGATCGTCATCCAGCGGTGGCTCCTCCCCCGTTTCGGGGTTCCGACTTGACAGGTTCCCTACCCGGCCGTGCGCCGGCAAGCGGAGTCTCAACGAGAAGGAAAGGATGAAGACGAATGCGAGAAACCACCTTCGCCTACGAAGTCGTGACCGGGCTCCCGTTCCCGGAGGCCGTCGCCCGCTGCCGGGAGGAGCTGACTAAAGAAGGCTTCGGCGTCCTCACCGAGATCGACTTGCAGGCCAAATTCAAGGAGAAGCTAGGTATCGACACGCCGGCCAGCGTGATTCTCGGCGCCTGCCACGCGCCTTCCGCCCTGAAGGCCGTGCGGGCGGTGCCCGAGATCGCCGTGCTGCTGCCCTGCAACGTCACCGTGGCGAGCGAACCGCGCGGCACGGTGGTCCGCGCCATGAATCCGGTCGGCGCCATGCAGATGATGGCCAACCCGGCACTCGACGAAGTCGCCGCCGAGGTCGGCGCCCGCCTGCGCCGCACCCTCGCGCGCGTCGCCGGAGAAGGCTGAACGATCATGGAAGCCATGATCTCCGTCTTTACCCGCATGAAGTCCCACTAACCCGAATCCGTTCGAGGAGATCCGTCCGATGACCCCCATTCATGTCAGCGATGCCGAGTTCGAGCAGAAAGTGTTGCAGTCGAAGGAGCCTGTGCTGGTCGACTTCTGGGCGCCCTGGTGCGGTCCCTGCCGCATGGTGGCGCCGGTGCTCGAGGAGGTGGCCCGCGACTACACCGGCAAGGTGACGATCGCCAAGGTCAACACCGATTCCGATTCCGATTGGGCGATGCGCCTGAACGTCATGGGCATCCCCACCATGGTGCTCTTCCGCGCAGGCAAGGAAGTCGATCGCCTGGTCGGCGCCTATCCGAAGTCCAACCTGGTCGCCTGGCTCGACGAGCGCACGGCGGCCTGAGAGAACCCTTCGAAAGGAGTTTCCGGCCATGATCGAGCACGCGACCTATCCGGTCGAGATCCGCTGGGCGGGGGAAAAGCTGGCCCTCGCCGCGAGCGGCCGCGACACCCTGCCCGAGCTGGCGATCGCATCTCCGCCCGAGTTCGGTGGCCCCTCCGGGGTCTGGAGCCCCGAGCATCTGTTCGTGGCGTCGATCGCCGCCTGTTTCGTCACCACGTTCGAGGCGATCGCCAAGATCTCGCAGCTGCCCATCCGCGCCTTCGACGTCGCGGCGAGCGGCGAGTTGGTGCGCGGCGAGGACCGTCGCTACCGGTTCACCCGCGTCGAGCTCTCGCCGCGCATCGAGGTCGACGACGAGCGGGACGTCGAACGCGCCCTCCGCCTGGTCCCGAAGGCCGAACAAGCCTGCTTGATCAGCCGTTCGGTGTCGTCGGAGGTCATCGTCAAGCCGACCGTCACGGTGGCGATGCCACAAGCTGTCCCGGTCGCCTGAGAGGACGAGCTCCGAGACATCGGCGACCGGGAACGCTATTGTTCTCCTTCACAGCCTGGAGGAGTCCGACATGTCCCGATCGCAGCGCTGCGCCGTCATCGCCGTCCTTCTGTTCACCGGAGCCGCCGTCGGCGCCTACGCCGCGAAGAAGCTCACCATCGATCCGAGCTTCTTCCAGGGCAAGGAGAAGAAGCAGGCCGCGCAGGCGCTGATCGACGCCGCGCGCACCCTGGCCGGCGACGGAACCTACGAGAACATCGCGGTCGGGCGGGTGCTCTATCTGACCGGCGACAAGGCCGCCGGCCAGGCGATCTTCGATCGGGTCATGGCCGGCAAGACCAAGGCCGGCGACTGGATCCGCATCGCGCGCGTCTACAGCGAAGCCGGCGAGTGGACGAAGGCGAAGCCTCTCTATGGCCGCGTCCTCGACGCCTCGCCCAAGGACGAGGACTGGCTGGCAGAGATCGGCGCCCGCTACCTGCTGGCCGGCGACCGCGCCCGCGCCGAGGAGCTCTTCACCCGCTCCTTCGCCCAGGATCCGTCGAATCGGTCGAATGCTCTCGAGGCAGCGAGCGCCTACCTGGGCCTCGCCCCGACGAACTGACGCTTGCCCGTCAGTACCCCTCACCTTCTGCCGCCGCCTGCGCTTTGCCACGGTGCAAGCGGAAGAGGATGGTGAAGTAGACGATCGCGAGGACGAAGCCGACCGGCCACCAGAGGAGACCGAGGCGCAGCGCGTGCGCGCTGGCCGCCGAGTTGAGCGCGGTCAGCGTGTTCGCCGGACTGACCGTCGACTTGAGCCAAGTCGGATAGATCGCAGCCGCGGTCGCCGCCAAGGCGCCGAGCAGAAACGCCGACGAGCCCAGGAACGCGACGAGGTCCCTGCCGCGGCGCCGGGCCACCAGGCTGACCACGAGCCCCGTCGCGAAGACGAGCAATCCCAGCCAGGCGAGCGGCCTGGACCGCACACCCGCGAAGACTTCCGGCGCCACGTAGGCGGTCGCCAGCGTGGCGACCGACCAGAGCGCGACCAGCACCGGCCAGAAGACGCCGGCCAGCCGCACGCTGCGCTCGCGAACGGCCCCGTCGGTCTTCCACGCCAGATAGAGCGCCCCGTGATGGAGGATCGCCACCAGCGCGACCACCCCCGCCAGCACCGTGTACCAATCCAGGATGCCGAGCCCGCGGAAGGGCGAGAACGAATCGAAGAGCGGCAGCTCGAACCAGCCGTCCGGTCCCACCGGCACGCCGCGCAACACGTTGCCGAGCGCCGCGCCGAGAAGCACCGGGGCGAGGAAGGACGCCAGGCCGAACACGCCGTCCCAGAAGCTCCGCCACATGCCGTCCTCCACGTGAGAGCGCAGCTCGATGGAGGCTCCGCGCAACATGAGCACCCAGAGCACCATGAAGATGGCCAGGTAGAAGCCCGACAGTCCGGAGGCGAGAACGCGCGGAAAGGCGAGGAAGAGCACCCCGCCGCCGGCCAGCAGCCAGACTTCGTTGCCGTCCCAGAAGGGGCCGATCGCGGCCAGCACCTGACGCCGCTCGCGATCGCTCTTCGCGACCACCAGGTGCAGCGCGCCAGCGCCGAAATCGAAGCCGTCCATCACCACGTACACCGCCACCATCACCGCGGCGAGAGCGAACCAGATCGCTTCCATGATGCCTCCTCCTCAGGCCGCCGAAGACGGCGAACTCTCGGCGTCCGCGCTCCCCGGCGCGGACGCGGCGAGCGCTCTCGGACCGTGCGAGACCTCGCGCGCCACCAGGGCCAGGAAGAGCACTCCGAGGACCAGGTAGAGGCCGGCGGTGCCGAGCAGGGTGAAGAGCACCGTGCCGCCGTGCACGGTCGGCGAGGCGCCCTCCGCGGTGCGCATCAGTCCGTAGAGCAGCCAGGGCTGACGGCCGAGCTCCGCCGTCATCCAGCCGGCGGTGTTGGCGATGTAGGGGAACGGGAAGGCCAGGACGAGGATCCAGAGCAGCCACCGCGAACGCTCGAGCCCGCCGCGCAAGAGCCGCAGCGCAGCAAGTCCCATCACCAGGATGAACATCGTTCCCAGCCCCACCATGATGTGAAACGAGTAGTAGAGCAATTCCACGTTGGTCGGCCACTCGTCGGTCGGGAAGTCGTTCAAGCCTCGCACGTTGGCCGAAAAGTCACCGTAGGCGATCCAGGACAGGATGGCGGGCAGCTCGACCGGGTTGTCGAGCTTGCGTTCCTGGAGGTTGGGCTGTCCGATGAAGGCCATCGGCGCGCGCGGACCGCTCTCGAAACGTCCCTCCATGGCGGCCAGGCTGACCGGCTGGTAGGCGGCCACTTGGCGGCCCTGCTCGTGACCGGTCGGGAAGGCGACGAGTAGCGAGGCGATCAGGCCGGCCATGACACCGGTGCGCAGTGAGATCCGCGCCGCCTCGACGTGCTCGCGGCGCAAGATCCAGAACGCTCCCACCGCCGCCATCACGAACGATCCGGTGACCGCCGCGGCGCACTGGTTGTGCAGGTACTGGATCACCGCCCACGGGTTGAGCAGGAACTGCCCGAGCTGCGCCAGTTGGTAGGTCCCGTCCGCGCCCGCCACGTAGCCCGCCGGGTGCTGCATGAACGCGTTCGTGACGATAATGAAGTAGCCGGACAGCCAGCTCCCCACGAAGAGCGCCAGCGCCGCCAGGAAGTGGCCGCGCCGGCCGAGCCGCCGCTCCCCCCAGATCAGCAGGGCGAGGAAGCTCGACTCGAGGAAGAAGGCGAAGATGCCTTCCATGGCCAGGCTCTGCCCGATCACGCCGCCGGAGCGCTCAGAGAACGCCGCCCAGTTGGTTCCGAACTGGAACTCCATCGGCACGCCGGTGATCACCCCGAGCGCGAAGTTGAGGCCGAAGATACGGATCCAGAAACGCGCCGCATCATCGTAGGCCCGGTTGCCGCTCCGCAGGCCGATCCCCTTGAGGACCAGGATCAGCAGGGCCAGCCCCATGGTGAGCTGTGGGAAGAGGTAGTGGTAGGTGATCGTGAAACCGAATTGAAGCCGGTGCCAGAACAGCGCGTCGCCCATCGTTCCGCCACTCCTTTCCGACGTGGTCCGCCGGCGCCATTGTGCCAGAGCGCTGGAACGACCTTACCGCCTCTGTGGGTAGACTGGGGCGGTGAGCTTCCTCGCCGCCGTCTGCCAGATGACCTCGACCTCCGACGCCGAGGCGAACCTCGCCCAGGCCGAGGAGCTCGTTCGTGACGCCGCCGCACGCGGCGCCCGCTTCGTCGCGACCCCGGAGAACACAAGCTACCTCGGCCCGCACGCCGAGAAAGTCCGGCGCGCCGAACCGCTCGACGGTCCGACCTGCGCGCGCTTCGCCGCGCTCGCCGATGAGCTCGATCTCCACCTGCTGCTCGGATCGTTCAACGAACGCAGCGCCGATCCGGCGCGCTGCTTCAACACCAGCGTGCTGTTCGGCCCCAACGGCGCGCGCCTCAGCGTCTACCGGAAGATCCATCTGTTCGACGTCGACGTGCCCGGAGGGGTGAGCTTCCGCGAATCCGGGACGGTGGTGCCCGGGGAGGAGGTCGAGGTGGCCGAGACGCTGCTCGCCCGGGTCGGCCTGTCCATCTGCTATGACCTGCGCTTCGGCGAGCTCTATCGCGCGCTCGTGGAGCGAGGAGCGGAGCTTTTGACCATCCCTTCCGCGTTCACGGCCAGGACCGGTGCCGCGCACTGGGAGACCCTCGTGCGGGCGCGGGCCATCGAGACCCAATGCTGGATCGTCGCACCGGGCCAGGTCGGACACCACGACGACGGCGGGCTCAAGGAGAGCCACGGGCATTCGATGATCGTCGACCCCTGGGGCCGGATCGCGGCCGAGGTCCAGTCCAGCCCTGGCGTCGCTCTGGCCCAGGTCGATCTCGACGAGGTGGAACGCGTGCGCGCCGCCATCCCGGTCGCCACCCATCGGCGCGCTTTCCTGCGATGACACGAGGAGCCGGTCAAACGATGCGAAGCCTCACGAGGACGGTCGGACTGCTCGCTCTCGCGGCGATTCTGTTGGCTCCCTGGCCCGGCCGCGCCCGATCGACTGGAACCACGCTTCTCGCTCTGCCTCCGGGCAAGTACCCGGTCGGATTCCGGGTGCTCCGCGAGCGCGACAAGAGCCGCAACGACCGCCCCATCCAGATCTCGCTCTGGTATCCGGCAGCCAACGCTGCCTCCGGCTCTCCGCAGACCTTCCGAGACGACTTCGCGCTGACCCTCTCCGAAAAGGACTTCCAGCCACGCTCCAGCGAGGAGATCGACGCCGCGGTCGGCGATTGGGCAGAGTTCCTCGCGCGTCGTCACGTCTCCGCCGAGACGGCGAAGGCGTGGATGAGCTCGCCGATGCGCGCTCGCCTCGGCGCCGAACCGGCGAAGGGGAAGTTCCCGCTCGTGCTCGTCGCCCAAGGAAACGGAGAGTCGGCACCGGATCAGGTCGTGCTCTGCGAGTACCTGGCGGGACACGGTTTCGCCGTCGCAACATCGCCCTCCCCCACCAGTCTCGATGGACCGCCACGCAGCGCCGACGAGCGGTTGCCAAGGAGCGAGGAGCAGGCGGCCGACCTCGCCTTCGTGGCCGCGCAGCTGGCCAACGAGGACCACATCGACACCTCGCGCATCGGCGTCGTCGCGTACAGCTTCGGAGCCAACGGCGCCCTCTTCTACGCGATGGAGGAGCCCCGCGTCGTGCTACTGGTGAGCCTCGACGGTAGCGTGGGCGTCGCCGCGGACGCCAATCTGGTGCGCAGCTCTCCGCTCTACGACCCCGCCCACCTGCACGCCTTCGTGCTGCACATCTACGAAGAGATGGATGCGAGCATGAAGCCCGATTTCGCCCTCCTGCGCGAGGCGGCTGGAACGAATCTGAGCTTCACTCCAACCCTCGGGCTCCACCATTTGCACTTCACGACTCTGGGCTTCGCCGCGGCTTCCTACCCCGACCTCGCGCAGGCGACCCAAGGCGGGCCCGATCTCGCGCAGAGTCTCCTCGAGCTTTCGCAGGCGATTCTGCACGTCCTCGAGAAGCGACTTCAGTGAGACGCGCGGTCAGACCTTGAGGTAAATACGCCGGCGATCCATCGCCCACAGGATCGCGTACCAGAACAGCAGGTTGGCGACGGCGAAGGACAGCGATGCCGGGTAGGGCGGCAACCAGGACCGGAAGCCGATCTGATAGATCGAATCGATCCAGCCGAACCACATCAGGGTACGCACGAACAGACCCGACCCGACGAAGAGCAAGATGGCGTTGCGTCCGAAGACCGCGCATGGCCGCGCCCAGGCGCGCCAGCCACGGACGTCGATCAACTCGACCAGGAGCCCGAGCAATAGCGCCGCCCAACCGGCCGTGAAGAGAACGTAGGAGGAAGTCCAGAGACTCTTGTTGATCGGGAACGAGAGCCCCCAGAGCCAACCCGCGCCGAGCAGCAACGCGCCGGCAACGAACAGGCCGCGCACCTGCGCGGTGCGCGAGCGCGCGCTGCGCAGCCACTCACCGGCGAACAACCCCAGCAGTGCCGTGGCGAGAGCCGGCAACGAGGAGAGCAGGCCCTCCGGATCCCATGTCACCGAGCTGGCCCACAAATGCCCGCCCATGAGCGCGCGATCGAGCCACGCGCCCAGGTTCGTTCCCGGTTCCAGATTCGGCGCATGACCGTCCGGAACGGAGACCCGCGTCATCAAGAGCCAGTAGCCGATCAAGAGCGCCACCGTCAGAACGCTCCGGCCCCGCCGACCGAGATAGCGCTTCGCGAGGAAGGCGAGAAAGTAGACCAGGCCGATGCGCTGCAGCACCCCGGGCCACCGCATGTGTACGAGATCGAAGTGCGGGTAGTAGGCGAGGACCAAACCGAGGCCGATCAGGATCGCGGCCCGCCGCGCCGCCTCGAGCACGCTCGATCGATGCGACAGAGTCAGCGAGACGCCGACGATGAAGAGGAAGAACGGGAAGACGAGGTCGGTCGGCGTCCAGCCGTTCCATTCGGCGTGCAGCAACGGCCAGTAAACCGACGACCAGTCGCCGGGATTGTTCACGATCACCATCGCCGCGACCGACAAACCCCGGAACGCGTCGAGCGAACCCAGGCGCCCTTCCACCGCTACCGAGGGCTCGTCCACCGTCACCACCCTTCCTTGGTTCGAGATTCGATTCGACAAGCTATCAACTCTCCGCCCAGAGGCACCAGCCGGACGCGTCGAAGAGCCGCGAGAGCCGGCTCGGAACCCGATGAGCCCGACTTCAGGTCTCGAGGAGATCGGCCAGAATGGCCACGCCGCGCAACGCGCGCTCGGGCTCGACCGCCGTGTAACAGAGGCGGACGTGGGTCGGGTAGGGGCCGAAGCTGGGGCCGGGCGCGACCAGCAATCCTCGATCGACGGCTCTCTCCAGGAGACCTTCGAGACCGCGCTCGCCGAGCCTGTCGGAAACGTCGAAGAAGAGGAAGGTCGATCCCTCGGGCGCCGACAGACCGAGGCGCGCGGCGGCGCGACGGCCGGTCTCGGCGTACTGCTCGCGTGCCGCCTCGGCCCAGCGGTCGCCGGGACCTTTCAACGCCTCGACCGCGGCGAGTTGCGCGGCGGTGGGCGTCGAGTAGAAGGTGTGGGTCGAGACCTTCCGCAATTCCCCCATCACCGCGCGCGGCCCCACGACATAGCCGCACCGATTGCCGGCCATGCCATAGCACTTCGAGAAGGTCTGGGCGAGGAACGTGCGCTCCGGCGCCAGCGGAAGAGCGCGAAGGTGCTCGCCCGAGTAGACGAAGGACTCGTAAACCTCGTCGGTGACGATCCAGAGGTCGTGACGGGCGGCCCACTCCACCAGCGCCTCGACCCAGGCGCGGGGCAGCAGCCGCCCGCTCGGGTTGTTCGGCGTCGAGAGATAGAGCGCGACCGTGCGCTCGCCGAGCCGGGCCTCCACCGCCGCGACCGCCTGGTCGGCGGAAGCGACCTCGCCCGCCAGCACCGGCACCGGCACCGGCACGCCGTGGAACGAATGCACGATGCCCGCGATGAGCGGCCAGTAGGGTGCGAGGATCAAGACCTCGTCCCCCGGCTCGACGATCGCGCCCACCACCGCGCCGAGCCCTCCGGTGGCGCCGGCCGTCACCAGCACGTTGTCGCGTTCGAGCGGCAGGCCCGTCTTGGCGCGCTCGCGCTCGACGATCGCGTCGAGAAGGGCGGGCAGGCCATGCACCGACGCGTAGCGATGCATCCCCGGATGCTCGACCACCGTGAGATCTTCCATGCGCGTGCCGACGGCCGGTTCCATCCAGGTATCGCCGACGTGCAGCGGATAGCTCTCGCCGACGTGGCGCTCGAGCTTTCCGGCGAGCGACGAATAGGCCGAAGCGGGAATGCAACGCAGGTGCTCGGCGACATGCGGCGATCGGGGCATCTCGGGAACCTCCTCTCGCCCGAGCTTTCCACAGAATGGAGCGCGACGAGCCCCCACCCATGCGCGGACTCCAAGAAATCTCCATGGCGAAGCAGCATTCCACCTGTCGCGTGGAAGCGAATCCCGCGACGATGCGAGCCCGTTCCTTCCCTCCATGGGCCGCGCCCCGGTCGTCGTGTTCGCGCCCGGGTGGGAGTCTGGCCGTGCGGTTCGGATAGGCTGCGCCGATGCATTTCGCGACCACGCAGATCACCGGGATCGCGCTCTTCCTCTTCATCCCGTTGGTGTTGGTCCTCTTCGTGGTCCATCCGCAACCGATCGGATGGAGCCTGGTCGCGGGAGTCGCCCTGATGCTCTCGCACCGCCTGATCGCCCGCCCCTACATGGAGCGGGTGCGGCTCGCCAAGTGCATCTGGTGCAATCGGATCCTCGATGCGACGGGCGAACGAGCCACGGTGGTCGTCGGCGGCGCACACGGCCCGCTCGAGTTCGTCGCTTGTCCCCGGCACGATCGGCCGGCGCGGCGCTTCTTCGCCTGGGTGGATCGCCTGCGCCTGCCCCTGCGGCTCGGCATATTTCTGCCCCTGCTGGCCCTCCTCACGGCGCTCGGCTTCGCGGCCTTCGGACGAGGAGATTCGGCCCTCGATCCGACGACCAACGCCTTTCGTCTGCTGGTCGGCTTGACGGTCAACCTAGCGGCGCTCGGACCGAGCGTCGGCCGCGATTCGCCGACCGCGCGGGCCGCCTTTCCGCTCCACAATTTCACCCTGCTGGGCGTGCGCAATATCCTCTGGATCTTCCGTCTGGTGGGGATCTGGTGGATCTGGGTGGGAGGGCGCGGACTCCTTTTGGCGCTGCGCTGAAAGTGCTCCGGATTCTCTAGAATTCCGCCGCCGGAAATCCCGACCGTGGCCACTCCCATTCCCGTCAACCAGGCCCGCTTCGCGCTCTCCGCCATTGCCGCGGTCACCGACGGTCGCTTGATCGATCTCCCGTCGGAGCGTGAGGTCGTCGGCATCGCCACCGATACCCGGACGATCGTCGCCGGAAGCCTCTTCGTCGCGCTACGCGGCGAAACGCGCGACGGTCACGTGTTCGTCCCCCGCGCGCGGGAAGCTCGGAGCCTTGCCTCTGGTCGCCGCCGGCGCGGGCATCGAGGGCCCACGAGTCGAGGTGGACGACCCCCTGGTGGCGCTCGGGGCGATCGCGCGGGCGCACGTCGACCGCGTCTTCACGGAGCACGGACGGCGCCCCGTCCTCACGATCGGCGGCTCGGCCGGCAAGACGACCGCCAAGACCCTCGCCGCCGCGGCATGCGGCGCGCTCTTCGGCGACACGCTGGTCACCGCGGGCAACATCAACAACCGCCTCGGCGTGCCGATGACCCTGCTCACCCTCGAGCCCAGCCACCACGCCGTAGTGCTCGAGTGCGCGACCAGCTTCCGCGGCGAGATCGTCGCGCTGGCTGCGATCGCCCGCCCCGACGTGGCGCTATTGACCACCGTCGGCATCGAGCACAGCGAGCGGCTCGGCACCCTCGAGGAGATCGCCGACGAAGAGTTCGGCATGCTGCACGCGGCGCGACGCGCCGCCGTCACCCACGGCGACGAGCCCCTGCTCGTCGAGCGTCTCACACGAACTCACGCTCCGATCAAGCTCACGTTCGGGACCCGTGCCGATTGCGACGTGAGGCTCGTCGAGCGCTCGGTCGGCGAGAGCTCGAAGACGAGACTGCTCTTCCAGTTGGGAGATGCCATGCTCGGCGTCGAGGTGCTGACTCCCCTGCTGGGACCCGCCGCGGCGATGAACGTGGCCGCGGCGCTCGGCTCGGTGCTGGCGATGCGCGAGAGCCCGCTCTCGGCCGACGAGCTGGCCGGCGTGGCGGCGGCTCTCGGCGAGGTCGAAGCGGTGCACGGCCGGATGTGCCCTCGCGAGGTGGCCGGGATCCAGGTCCTCGACGATTCCTACAATTCGAACCCGAAGTCGCTGGCCGCCGCCTTCGCGACCGTCGCGGAGATGTCCGCCGCCGCGCCTGCGAAACGGGTCGTGCTCGCGCTCGGCGACATGCTCGAGCTCGGCCCGATGGCGCCCGCCGAGCACGACGCGATGGTGCGGGCCGCCGACCGGCTCGGCGCCGTCCGATTGATTCTGGTCGGCAAGGAATCCGCCGCCGCCGCGGCGCGTCAACCCCCGAGGACGCCGTCGTCCACCTATCCCGACTCTTCGATCGCCGCCGCCGAGATCCGCGATCTCGTGAAGCCCGGCGACCTCCTGCTGGTCAAGGCCTCACGCGGCACCCGCATGGAGCGCTTGATCGAAGCGCTCGCCCGCACCACGAATTGAGAGAGAACGATCCAGCGTTCGAATCCCGACTCGGGAGTACTCTCCGGTCAGGCCTTACAGCCCGGCAAAATCACGCCGACCAGAAATCTTCCGGCGGACAGGAACGACAGAAAGCGGAACGGGTCCCGGACGGCGGCGGATGTCGTCTCTTCCCCTTCTATGAAAGCCTTTAGCCGTACCTTGATCGCAACGACACCTTCAACGAAGACCGACGGAGACGCCTGAAATGAGCTCGAGCCCAAATCCGAAGATCGGCATCCTCATGGGGAGCCAGAACGATTGGAACGTGATGTCGGAGGCCAAGAAGATCTGTCAGGAGCTGGAGATCCCGTGCGAGGCGCGGGTGCTTTCGGCCCACCGGACGCCAGACGAGGCGCTGGCCTACTCGGCGGAGGCGGCGGGCCGCGGGCTGCGGGTGATCATCGCCGGCGCCGGAGGCGCCGCCCACCTGCCGGGCGTGCTCGCGGCCAAGACGCTTCTCCCGGTGCTCGGGGTGCCGATCGACGCCACGGCCGCGCACGGCATGGACGCCCTGCTCGCCATCGTGCAGATGCCCAAAGGAGTGCCGGTCGGGACGCTCGCCATCGGCAAGTCGGGCGCCGCCAACGCGGCGCTGCTCGCCGCCCAGATCCTGGCGCTCGACGATGCCGCGCTGCGCGACCGCATCGCGGCCTGGCGCGACAAGCGCAAGCGCGACGTCCTGTCGCAGACGCTGCCCGACTGATCAGGCGGACGAGCCGCGCAAGCCGCACCGGTCCAGCAGAATCCGCCGGTGATGGAGCTCGTGCCCGGCGATGATCCAAGCCAGAGCGCGCACCGATACCGTCACGCCAGAGAGGCGCTGCGCGCGCTCAGAACTTGATGTCGCGGACGAAGTGGCAGGTGTAGCCGCCGGGGTGCTTCTCCAGGTAGTCCTGGTGGTAGTCCTCGGCCCGCCAGAAAGTCGTCGCCGGCACGATCTGGGTCACCACCGGACCTTTCCAGGCGCCGGAATCGTCGACCCGCTTCTTGACCGCCTCGGCAATGCGGCGTTGCTCCTCGTTCTCGTAAAAGATCGCCGAACGGTACGACGTACCGATGTCGTTGCCCTGGCGGTTGCGGGTCGTCGGGTCGTGCATCTTGAAGAAGAAGAGCAGGATGTCCTCGTAGCTCGTCTTCGTGGGATCGAAGACCAGCTCGACCGCCTCGGCATCGCCGGTGGCGCCCGAGTGCACCTGCTCGTAGGTCGGGTGAGGCACGGTGCCGCCCGTGTAGCCGACTTCGACGCCGACGACGCCGGGAAGCTTGCGCAGCAGCTCCTCCATCCCCCAGAAGCAGCCACCCGCCAGGATCGCCGTCTCCCGGTTGCTGGAGTCCGCGCCGGCCCGGGGGGAGGGTTCGGCGCCCGTCGACGGGTCCGTCGCGCTGTCCGCCTCGCCCGCCACCTCGTAGCCGGCCTGCTCGAATCGCGACAGGTAGGCGCCGTAGCCCTGCGCGGCCATCTTCTCGAGCGGCACGAAGCGCAGCGCCGCCGAGTTCATGCAGTAGCGCATGCCGTTCGGCCCGGGGCCGTCGTCGAAGAGATGCCCGAGATGGGAATCCGCGTGCGCCGAGCGCACCTCGGTCCGTTCCGCCCAGAGCTTGTGATCCGAGCGCGTGGCGACATTCGCGGAATCGAGCGGTTGCGTGAAGCTCGGCCAACCGGTCCCCGAGTCGAACTTGTCGAGCGACGAGAAGAGCGGCTCGCCCGAGACCACGTCGACATAGATGCCGGGCTTCTCGTTGTTCCAGTAAGCGTTGTTGAAAGGCGGCTCGGTCGCTTCGAGCTGGGTCACCTGGTACTCCATCGGGGCGAGCTCTTTGCGCAGCTCCTGGTCCGACGGCTTTTCGTAGTGGCTCATCGCGTCTCCTTGCCAGCGCGGGGGGGCCGCGGCACCGCTCCCGGACTCGGCGCCCGCCGATCCACAGGCAACGAGCACCAAGGCCGCCAAGAGCGACGACACGGAGCGAAGCCCAGAGGTCATCACGGCCATCTCGATCCTCCCACAGCCTCTACGAAGGCGACCATGGATTCGGATGCCGCGCCGCGGGGAGGCCGGGCGCTCGCGGGCCGTGCGACAATCCGGGAGGTGAAGCGGCTCCACTATCTGCTCCTCGGCGGCGGCGCCTACCTGCTCGCCGTCGCGCCGATGGTCTACTTCGTCGGTTTCCTGGCTGGGCGCTGGGTGCCGAAAGGCATCGACGACGGCCCGGCCACCGGCCTCGCCGGAGCCGTGGCGATGGATCTCGCCCTGCTGACGAGCTTCGCCCTGCTGCACAGCCTGCTCGTCCGCCCCAAGGTCAAGCAGGCTCTGCTCGGCTGGGTCCCGGCTCCGCTCGAGCGGGCCGCCTACTCGGCCGTGGCTGGAGTGCACATGATCGTCTTGATGGCCTTCTGGCGCCCTCTCCCGACCCTCGTCTGGCGGATCGACGGCGCGCTGGCGAGAGGACTCGTGTGGAGTCTCTTCGCGCTCGGCTGGGCGGTGGTCGTGGCCTCGCTCCCGGCGATCGGCCACACCCACCTGTTCGGACTCCGTCAGGCCTGGGCGGGGTCCTGGAGACAGGTCTATGTGGAGCCGCCGCTCCTTCCCCGAGGCCCCTACCGCTGGGTCCGCCACCCGCTCTACGTCGGCACGATCCTCGGGATGTCGGCGGTGCCACGCATGAGCGTCGGACATGCCCTGCTGGCGGGCACCTTCACGGCCTACATCCTGGTGGGTGCCCGGCTGGAGGATCGCGGTCTCGCACTCCGCCACGGCGAAGCTTTCCTCGCCTATCGGAAATCGGTCCCGGCCTACTTGCCGCGCTTCTCCAGGCGAGACCGGCCCGCTTGACCCGGCGGCCGTTCCCCCTTTAGGTTGGGCGCCATGAGTGTTCTCTCGTTCCGATTCACGGCCGGTCTCGCCATCGCTCTTGGCCTGTCGGCCGCCCTGTTCGCCGACGCGCCGGGCGAATCCCGTCAGGCGTTCGATCAAGCTGACGCCGCCTGGCGAAAGTGGCGACTCGAGCGACTCAGCTCCGAGACGGGATGGTTGACCCTGATCGGGCTCGACTGGCTGAAGCCCGGCGACAACCGTCTGGGCAGTGCTTCCGATTGCGACCTCGAGCTCCCGGCCGGGAAAGCTCCCGCGCACCTCGGAATCATCCATTTCGCCGACGGCAAGGCGACGCTGACGCCGGATCCGGCCGCGACCGGTCTCCGCGCGAACGGCCAGTCGGTCTCCGGCCCCGTCGCGCTCGCCACCGACAACGACGGCGACCCCACCCTGCTCGAGCTCGGCCCGCTCAACTTCTACGTCATCCGGCGCGGCGATCGCTTCGGCCTGCGGATCCGCGACCGGGAGGCCGACCTGCGACTCCACTTCCCCGGCCTCGATTACTACCCGGCCGACCCGAAGTACCGGGTGGTCGCCAAGTTCACGCCGAATCCGCCGGGCAGCACCTACAAGATCGTGGATGTCATCGGCGTGGTCGCCGATACGCCGTCGCCCGGCAAGCTCACCTTCACCCTCGACGGCCGGACGTACACGCTCACGGCGCTCGACGACACCGGAGACGGGCGCCTCTTCATGATCATCGGCGACCGCACGAACGGCCGCGAGACCTATGGCGCCGGCCGCTTCGTCTACACCGATCCACCTCAGGACGGCGAGACGATTCTCGATCTCAATCGCCTCTATAACCCGCCGTGCGCCTTCACTCCCTACTCGACCTGTCCGCTGCCTCCCCCGGGCAATCGGCTGCCGATCCCGATCGAGGCGGGCGAGAAGAAGTTCGCGGGCGAACTCGCGCATCCGTGAGCGCCCCTCCGGGGCTCTACGAGCAAGTGCTCGCGGCGGCAGGCGGCGATCTGCCGCCCGACCGGCCGCCGCGTCCGTCGGCCGCGGTGGTGCCCTGGCGCCGCCGCGATGGCGCGCTCGAGGTCTACTGGATCCGCCGCGGCCGCACGCTGCCGTTCATGGGCGGGTGGCGCGCCTTCCCGGGCGGAGGTCTCGATCGCCGCGATGCCGCTCTACCCGTCGCCGGCCTGCCGAGCCACCCTTCTCCCGAGCGCGTCACCTCCCCGTCCGCCTTGCCGGTCTCGGACCTGGAGCCCGACCTCCGGCCCGGAATCGTCGCCTGCGCGCTGCGTGAGCTCTTCGAGGAGACCGGGGCGCTGCTCACCTCCGGCCGCCGCCCGGCCGACCTCTCCAAGATGCGCAGAGACCTGCTGGCGGGCCAGCTGGATTTCGGCCGGACGCTCTCGGAAGCCGGCGCCGCGCTGAACGCGGAGCCGCTTCAGTTCGCCGGCCGCTGGCTCACTCCCCCCTTCACGCCGCGCCGTTTCGACAACCGATTCTTCGTCTGGGAGTGGTCGACCCAGGCCGGCGATCTCACGGTGGCTCCTCCGGAGAGCGAATCGGGCGGCTGGATCGAGCCGGCCGCGGCGTTGGCCGAGATCGCCCGCGGCGAGTCGATGGCGGCACCGCCCATCCTGCACCTTCTCCGGGTGATGGCCGAGAACGGACCGGAGGCCTCGACCCCGCGCCTCCTCGACACCTCCGAGGCCAACCTCGGCCCGCTTCGTCGTATCGAGCTGCGGCCCGGCATCGTCCTGCTGCCGCTCCGCGCCGCGACGCTGCCGCCGGCGACCCACACCAACGCCTTCCTACTCGGCACCGGCGAGTGCGTGCTGGTCGACCCCGGCTCGCCGTTCGAGGAAGAGAACCGGCGGCTCCTCGAGGCTCTCGCGGCGGCCGAGCGCCAGCTCGGGCGACGGGTTCGCGAGATCTGGTTGACCCATCACCATCCCGACCACGTCGGCGGCGTCGAGCCGGTGCGCCGGGCACTCGGCGTGCCGGTCGCCGCCCATCGCGAGACCGCTGAACGGCTGGCCCCGCACGGCATCGTCGTCGATCGCCTGCTGGCCGGCGACCAGAAGGTCACGCTGGCCGGAGAGCCCACGACGGCGCTGCGTCTCCACCACACGCCGGGACACGCGCGAGGACACCTGGCGATCGAGGTCGAAGGCCAGGGTGATCTGGTGGGAGGGGATCTGGTCGCCGGTTTCGGCACCATCGTGATCGATCCTCCCGAAGGCGACATGGACGACTATCTGGGGTCACTCGAGCGCATGCGCGCACGGGGCTTCCGCACCCTGTTCCCAAGTCACGGCGCCCCACTGCTCGACGTCGAGGCGAAGCTCACCGAGTACATCGATCACCGGCTCGACCGCGAGCGACAAGTGCTGGCGGCGTGGGAGGGCGGCTCGCGCGATCCGGCCGCGCTGGTGCTCGAGGTCTACCCCGAGGTTCCTGCAGCGGTGCGCCCACTCGCCGAGCGCCAGCTCGTCGCCCACCTCGAGCGGCTCGAGCGCCAGGACCGAATCCGCCGCTGAGCGGATCGACGTCACTCTCTCCGCCGCTCAGAAGAGCAGTGCGTAGCCGACCTTGGCGAAGAACGTGCGGTTGGCGCGGGCCAGCGCGTAATCCTGCGTCCCGTCGGAGTTGTCGGAATAACCGACGAAGAGCACCGTCTGCGGGTTGATCTTGTAAGAGAACAGAAGCTGCGTGAACACGTGCCGGATGTCGCGGTCCACCGGGGCCAGGTAGGCATTCGGGTTCTGCGAGAGGTCGAGATACTGCACGATCGCCCGCACGAAGGTCCGGGTACCGAAGTTGTAGACCAGCCGCAGCTGAGACAAATTCGCCTCGTAGATCTTGCCACCCGGGTCGTCGAGCTTCTGCAGCGTGTGACCGATCTGGGCATTGACGTGGCGGCCGAGCTTCGCCTCCAGGGTCGGCGCGAGCTCGAAGATCCGCGCCTTACGCACGTTGTCGACATCGATCGCGTCGCCGAAGATCCCGGTCAAAGTCAGCTTGATCGTGCCGCTCGGCTGGATCTCCCCATAGAGCTGCTGTTGGAAGAGGCCGGTGAAGAGCCGGCCGCCATAGAAGACCTTGCGCTCGTCCAGGGTGAGTTGAATCACCGATTGCAGCGCGCCGAAATAGCTCGCGGAGACGTCACCGATCTCGTCGGTGAGCTGACCGGCATGGTTCTCGGTGTGCTGAAGGTTGACCCAGACGTCGAGCCGCGTGTACGGATCGCCGGCATCCCCCCAGAAAGTGCGCTGCAGGAAGGCGCGCTGCTCGACGATGTCGACCCGCGGCAGAAATCCGCTGTCGGCCCGGAACCTCTCGCCGCGATCCTCCCAAGCCAGCGAGCCCTGCCAGTCGCGGGACTGATAGGCATATTTGCCGAGAAACGCGCTGCCGCCGAAGGGATCGACCGGCTGTCCGTACCGGGAAGCGACATCCCCCGGATACAGGGTCGTCGAGCGCAGGGCCTGGAACTGGAAGGTGTTGTTGGCGTCGAGGCGAACGTAACCGTCGAGGCCGCCGACCCGGTTGTGGTAGGCGTCTCCTTCGCGGCCCGTGTAGAGCACGCCGAGCGAAGAGTTGCTGCCGAGGTCGCGCCGGTAGCGGAGCACACTGTCGGTCACCTGCTCTCCGGGCAAGAACACGGACTCCGACGACTGATTCGACGGGATGAGGAACGACGTGACGCCGTCCTCGGTGGCGAACGCCCCGAGGGCGTTCCGTCCCTGCTTGCCGGAGAGTTTGAATCCCCAGCTCGGATCGACCACGGTACGCGTGAACACGGCGTCGATCGGAGTCGCGAAGAGGTCGACGCCCTCCAGGAAGAAGGGACGCTTCTCGGGGAAGAAGAGCGCAAAGCGCTGATTGACCGCGAGCTGCGCGGCGTCCGCCTCGACCTGCGAGAAATCCGGATTGGCGGCCGCCGACAGGGTCAGGTTGCTGGTCACGCTCCACCGCGCGGTGAGTCCCAGGTCGCTCTTGACGTCACCGCTCTTCATCGGACCGGCCGGGAAGTCGGATCGCTGATCCGTCCGGATCGCCGTCGCGGTGGGATCGAGCTCGAGGTTGTGACCCGACTTCATGCCCTGGAAGCCACTCACCTTGTCGACCTGACAAAGGCCGCAGTTGCGGGAACGGTCGCGCGGCCAGGAATTGATCCGGTGGCGCACGCTGCGCGGCCAGGAGCGCCCGACGTCGAAGCCCCAGGTTTGCGGATCGCTGCCGTGTGGAAAACGAAGCTGGCTGAACGGGATCGCGATCTCGACGTCCCAACCTTCGGAGGTGATCCGCGCCGCCGAGCTCCAGATGAGATCGAACGACCAGTCCTCGATGCCCTCCGTCTCCGAGTTGAAGGCGTCGGCTTGCACGCCCAGCGGATTGATCCGGAACTGATAGGCGCGCCGCTCGTCGTCGAAGGTGTCGATCAGAAGGACCACGTGATCGTCCTGGACGAACGTGTCGATCGAATCACGGTCCATGTAATGGGCGCGGATCTTCGACGGATCCGGATCGGCGCAGTGCCAGGCGGCGTAGAGGTACTTGTCGTCGTAGGTGACGTAGAACTCGGTGTCGACCGGCGGCTTCGTGTTGTCGCCGGGTTGCCATTCGTAGGGCAGGTCCCAGTGCGCGGCGCCTTTCCAACCCGCGTCGCCGAGCTGGCCGTCGATCCGGATCGCACCGGCCGCGCGATGGACCTCGAAATGGCGTGGCTTCAAGTGGAACGTCGATGTGGTGTTCTGGGCACCCGCCCATGCCGGGACGAACCCGATCAAGATCAGTCCGATCGTCGCCTTGCGATGCATCATTCCCTCCAGCGGACGCGAATCGTCTCGGTAACTGGGTACGTTCCACCGTGCCAAGGGTTACTTCTCAGCAGGGCCAGTCGATGGTTAGGATTCGACCAGCCCTTCCCCGATCACCCCCAGGCCCTCGAATGTCCAATCTCCCCGCCACCGACCTCGACGCCATCTCGGCCGCGCTCGATCCCGAATCGTTGCCCCGGGTCGCCGCGTTCCTCGCGGTGCATCTGGGAGCGGACCTCGACGCGGGCTGGACGAGCGCTGCCCGGGCGGCCCACCGCTATGCCGCGGAAGCGGACCTCGACGACCTCGAGGAGTTGGCGCGGGAGTGGGAGACGGTGCGCGTCGCCGCCCGCCACCTCCCCTTGGCGCGTTTCAACGACCTGCTCGAACGCCGCTTCGCCAGTCCGTGGCGCGTCGCGACGCGAGACGAGGTCGAGGCGGTTGCGCGAGAGCTCGAGGTCGCGCTGCGCGAGTGACCGCGACCGCTCAGGCCGCGTCCGCCGGCGCCGCTTGCAGCAGCTCCACGGCCGGCTCCCACCAGTCCGCCCCTTCGACGAAGGGCCGCCCCTCGTAGCTGCAGGGCGACGCGATGTGGTCGCGTCCATATTCCGGCTTGCCGACGTGGCGCGCGGCGTGACGGGAGTAGATCGCGCCGCAAGCCCGGCAATAGCGGCCCACGACGGCACCGCGCCGCGATTCGGGCAGGGTCGATTCGGGTGCTGCGATGATGTGCTTGTACATCCTCGGTCTCCTCGGCGGGTCGTTCCCCGGCACGCGACGCGCCGAATCCTAGCGCGCCGCGATCCGCTCGGCTTCGGAGAAGAAGAAGGCCAGCTCCTTGACGGCGTTCTCGGGCGAGTCCGAGCCGTGGATGGCGTTGCGCTCGATCGAGGTTCCGTAGAGCTTGCGGACCGTTCCTTCGGCCGCCTTGGCGACATCGGTCGCGCCCATGACCTCGCGCAGATGGCTCACCGCGTTCTCGCGCTCGAGGGCCACCGGGACGACCGGCCCCTCGGTCATGAACTCGACCAGAGAGCCGTAGAACGGACGCTCGCGATGGACCGCGTAGAAGGCTCCCGCCTGGGCCTGCGTCAGGTGGACGACCTTTAGCCCTCGAATCGTGAAGCCCTGCTGCTCGAGGTGCGCGAGAACCTTTCCGGCATTCCCCGCGGCGACGGTGTCCGGCTTGAGGATGGCGAGTGTCGATTCCATGCGACGTGACCTTTCTCCTTTCCGGCCGGAGAGGACGGACTCTTTTCTCCGCAAGAAAAGGCGACTTTCATTGAAGGGATCGGGGCACGGGCGCGCGGTGCGCGGCCGGCCCGGATGCAACGCCGAAAGTCTACCGCAGCGGACCTCCGGAGCGCTTCCACCGAGCTCCCCGGCCAGTCCGCCCCATCCTCGCAGATCGCGCTAGGAAGGCTTTTTGTAGCTGGGATCCTGCATCGCGGCGAGAATGTCGCGCGCCTGCTGCGCCGTCGACGCGGCGAGGTCCCGCCAGATCAGCTTGCCTTCCTTGAACAGATACGCCTGACGCTTGGCGAATCCCAGCGTGTGCGGCACTCCGAAGGCGTCCATCACCTTGTGGTCCGGATCGGCCAGCAGGGTGAACGGGAGGTGGTACTTCTCCTCGAACTTCTTCTGCGCGGCGACGGTATCCGCCGAGACGCCGAAGACCCGGAGGTCCTTGCTGGTCAGATCGGCATACGCGTCACGCAAGCTGCAAGCCTGCTTCGTGCAGCCCGGAGTGTCGGCCTTGGGATAGAAGTAGACCAGCGTCCAGCCCTCCGCCCCCGCCTTGGCGAGGTCGACGCTCTGGCCGTTCTGGTCGGTCGAGCTGATCTGGGGCAGTGGGCTGCCGAGCACGAGCTCGTCCGCCTTGCCAGCGAGTCCAAAGAGCATGATTCCTCCGAGGAACATGGTGATTGTCGTTGTGGCCACGCGCATCGAACGTCCTCCTTGTCACGCGAACTGCGGGAAGAATTGCGCGCCGGCTCCCCCTCCGGGCCGTCCGCCGCGCGATCGAGTTCCAGGATGTCACGAATCCCGGAGCCTGACCCGGGCACCCTCCCACTCGGCGCCAGTGGCGGGGACGAATCGGCATCCCGCCGTGCCGGCCGGCACGAGCGGGGAGCCATCCGCCCGTCTATGCCCGGGCGTCTCCGGGAGTGCCCTCGAGGGGAACGAAGGGGACGATGTCGGCGTTCGGTCCCGCGAGTGCGAAGAGGTCGCCCAGAGCTTCGAATCGTCCCTCCGGTCCGACCATCAGCGCCGCGCCCGCCGGAATGCCGAGACCTCTCGGGGCGCCCGAGGCACTCATCAGCGAGCGCAGACGCCGGTCGTGCGCCGGGTCGAAGTTCGGCTCGATGACGGTACCGGGCGCGAGACCGAGCCCCTGCTCCACCGTCCCACGGAGCGTACGAAAGGCAACCCCGCAAGCCTGTGCGGCGGCGGCGATCGCGATCACGACGCCACCCCCGGCAACCAGATCGCGCAGCGCCTCGGCGACGACCGAGCCCGCAATCGCGTCGAAGAGCTGATCCGCGACGCCACCTCCGAGATAGACCGCGGCGCAGGTCGAGAGCCGCTCCGCGTTCTTCACGCGCCGGCCGTCACGCGGACGATAGACGGGCAGCGTCTCCACCCGCCGCGCGAAGGTCTCGTCCATGTATTCGGCGAAGTGGCGCCCGTAATCAGCCGACCCCGATGCCGCCGGCACGAACCCGATCGGTCCCGGGCGGGTCTTCTCGAGCCAGGCCTGGTCAGCCTCCGCGGTCTCGCCGAAGCTGAACTCACCTCCGCCGATGAGACAGAGCCAACCCTCCATCGTCCCTCCCTTATTCGCCCGCCCTGCCGCCCAGCGGTTCGCGCACCACCCGGAAGCCGAGGCTGAATCCCCGGTCCTGCGGCCGGTGGGTGTAACGCACCGCGCAACGCGCGCTGTCGGCGTTGAAATACCAGCTCCCGCCACGGATGACCTTGAGCGGCGCACCGCAGTCCGGGCTGGGATCGTGCACCGGTCCATCCGGGTAGGGACAATGCTCGTCCGCGGTCCACTCCCAGACGTTGCCGTTCATGTCGTAGAGACCCCATGGATTGGGCGGGAAGCTCGCGACGGGCGTGGGGTGCCCACGGTCGACGCCGGGCTGCTGTCCGGGCAGCGGAAAGCGGCCACAATAGTTCGCGTGATCCGTATCGAGGCGCTCGCCGGTCGAATACGCCGTCGTCGTTCCGGCTCGACACGCGTACTCCCATTCCGCCTCGGTCGGCAGGCGGAAGCGGTTGCCGGGCGAAAGGGCGCTCAAACGGCTCAGGAATTCCTGGACGTCGTACCAGGTCACATTCTCAACCGGCGACTGACCGCCAAGCGCCGAGAAATGGCTCGGATTTCCACCCATGAGGTGCCGCCATTCATCCTGTGTCACCTCGGTGCGGCCGAGCCAGAACGATCGCGTCAGGGTAACGCGGTGACGGACCTCCTGACTTTCGTGTCCCGGCTCGCCGGGCGGAGAGCCCATGAGAAAGCTCCCGCTGGGCACCAGGACGAACTTCATCCCGGTCGCGGACTCGGTCCAAGTGGGCAATAGAGCCGGAGAGGCGCCCGCCAGCGTCGACGCGAGGAGGACCGCCGCCAGGCTCGTTCCGGCAGGAATGCTCGTGTGGCTCGAGATCTTCACTTGTTCGATCTTACGCGGTCGAGAGTCTCTTTCCCTCTCATCCCTCGTGACACCCGGTGGCTTCCCCGGGACTTGCTGCTACACTGCGATCGCTGCAGCGATCGGCGAGGAGTGTCGGCCGCGCGAAGGCGCGGAGCTACCGGAAGTGCCCCAAAGAGTGAGTGCCACGAATCCACCGGAGCGAGAACGGGCGAGCCAGCTGCGGTTCGTCGTCGCGCTCGCCACCCTGATCGCCGCGACAGCCAGCTTGGCGGCAAGCGCCGCGCCGGCGCCGCGGATCATCTACCTGGTTCGCCACGGGCAATATGACGTGGCGGACCCAGAGACGCCCACGTCGGCAAGGGCCTGTTGCCCATCGGCGTGGCGCAGGCGAAGCTGCTCGGCGCCCGGCTTCGCGAGCTCCCTTTCCGCTTTGACACGTTCCTGGCCAGCCCACTGACCCGCGCTCGACAGACCGCGCGGGTCATCGCGAGCGAAATCGACGGCCCGAGTTTGGCGCTCGATCCCGAGCTCGAAGAGTGCACTCCGCCGACCTGGCGCACCGACGTGGTCGCGGACGAAACCGCGGCGTCGCTCGCCGCGTGCAAGCACCGGCTCGATTCCCTGTTCAAGGCACGCTTCCGACCCTCTCCCGACCACGAGCATCGGGAGCTCTGGGTCTGTCACGGCAACGTCATTCGCTATCTCGTCACCGAGGCGCTCGGCGTCGATACCAGGGCGTGGCTCGAGATGTCGGTGGGCAATGCCAGCCTGACCGAGATCCGGGTCGAGCCCGACGGCCGATTCAAGGTCATCTCGGTCGGAGACGTGGGACATCTTCCGCCAGCGCTCCAGACCGGAGCTACTGGCGATCCCGACCGGGATCTCGCGCTTCCCGTCGAGCCCTCGAGTCCGTCCCGCTGATCGCCGCCACGGACCCGCGAGCCGGCGGTCTCGAACGACCGAGCTCTCGGGAGGCCGCCGCGTCGCGGAGCCGACGCTAGCGCCCGCCGCCCGACGACAAGGCGCGATAGCGCTCCCGGAGCTGCGACAAACGCTCCTCGATGCCGGGAATCGAGCGCACCAGATCTTCCATGTGACGGGCGAACTCCGGCACTCCCCGACGCCGACGCAGCTCGTCGAGCAAGTGCTCGAACTTGGAAAACGTGGAAACGATCTCGAAGTTGGCGTCGAGGAACATCTGGCGATCGACCGCTCCGTGGGTGACGAGCGACGCCGCCATGTCCCAGTACCCGACGACCATGCGCAGGTGAGGGTTGTGCTCTCCGGCCAGCGCGGCCACCACGTCGTCCACCGTATCGGGATTGAACTCACGAATGAACCAGGCGCGCGCCTCCCGCAACGTCGCCTCGCGGCGCAACTCATAGAGCTCGAGGATCAGTCGAGCACTTTCGTAGGAAGTCGACATATGCCGACTCTAGCGCTTGGCCGTTCGGAAAGGCGTCACGAATCGACTGCGTCCCCGGAATTCGGCATCCCGTGACGTTCGACGTCACGGGATCTCCTCCGGCGTTGGCGAAGTCGCCGTCACGACGTGCTCCGACATCCAGCCCTCGACGCCGTCGACCGCGACATGAATCCAACCTCTCGGCCACGTCTCAGTCGGCCCCCGCTCGAGGCGCCGGATCGCCGTCCCGCCCGGAACCCGGGCGACGATCGGCGCGTTCGCGCGGACCGCCTCGTGCAACGCCGCCTCCTCGCCGAGGACCCAAAGGACCCCATTTCCCTCGAACCGGCCGGCCTCCGGCCTCCAGCGCGCCAACACGCGGTCTGTCGCGCCCCCCGATCCCGTCACCAGATCGAGGTCGCCGGATATCGTGCACTCGCAACGCAGGAAGCCGGTCGTTCGCGCCACAAAGCGGTCACCGCGGTCCAGCAACACCACGGTGACCTCGGGCCGTGCTGGGCCATCGCCGAGGACGTGAAACGCGAGATCCCGATGGCCGTCACCGTCGGCGTCGCCGATCGACTGCAGCGTGTAACCCGCGTAGCCGCCATTCTCGGTCGCGAACCGAAACTGGAAGAAGGAGGGCGCTTGCCTTCCACCCCGCGTCTCCAGGTCGAAAACGATCATGTGCTCGATCCGACCCGCGGGAGATGGCGCGACGCCGGGAATCTTCCATCTTCGCCAATCGAAGGTCCGCGGACGGATCACGTCCGCGCGGCCATCGCCATCCACGTCCAACACGAGAGGCGTCGCGTCGCGAAAGCCTCGCACGCCACGACCCGAGAGGTTCAGTAGGGGCCGACCCCAAAGGGGCGCAGCCACATGCGCCGCGACCAGTATCGCCGTCGCCGAGAGAGCGCTCCATCCGCTCGGCCGGCGGGAGCGCGGGAGAACAGAGCGTCGCGGATCGCTTCTCACGATCCGCGACGCCAGCGAGCAGGGTTCGCCTACTTGGCGACCCGGTCCTTGAGACCCTTGCCGGGCTTGAAGACGGGTAGCGTCTTCGCCGCGATGGTGAGAGCCTCCCCGGTCGCCGGATTGCGGCCCTGTCGTGCCGCGCGGTGCTTGGTCGAGAAGCTGCCGAACCCGGTGACGTCCACCTTGCGTCCCGCATCCAACTCGACCGCGATGATGCCGTGACCGGGCGCGGTGTCGAAGATGCAGTTCACGATCTCGGCCGCCTTCGCCTTCGGCAGGTCACACTTCTCCGCGAGCTTGTCCGCCATCTCTGTCTTGTTCACCGCGATCCTCCTGGCTGCTGCAGATGAATAGAGAAAGCCATTCTAGAGCCTTCCGACCGGAGCGCAAGTCCGGGCAGGCCACGCCGAATCCTGCCACGCCGCAGTCACGCCCTCGCGCACCCTGTCAGTTTCTGTCACCAACGCCCAGCGATGAGACCGTGGCGGCACCGCGTCGCGCCCGCCCCCCGCCTCGACGACCACATTCTCCTGATCGCCGAGAGCGTACAGGCCCAACCTCCACTCAGGCCCTTGCCAACGCCTTGGCCACCGTCGCGCCGAGCTCGGCCGGGCTCTCGCACACCTGGATGCCTGCCGCGCTCATCGCCTCCATCTTGGCGGCGGCGGTTCCCTTGCCGCCGCTCACGATCGCTCCGGCGTGGCCCATCCGGCGGCCGGGGGGTGCGGTCCGTCCGGCGATGAACCCGACCACCGGCTTGTCGTAGTGCTCGTGAATCCAGGCGGCCGCAGTTTCCTCGGCGTCGCCGCCGATCTCGCCGATCATGATCACGGCGTCGGTCTCGGAGTCCCGCGCGAAGGCCTCCATCACGTCGAGGAAGCTCGTCCCGTTGACCGGATCGCCGCCGATTCCGACACAGGTCGACTGGCCGAGTCCGACCCCGGTCAACTGCCAGACGGCCTCGTAGGTCAGCGTGCCCGAGCGGGAGACGACTCCGACCCGACCCGGCCGGTGGATGTGACCCGGCATGATGCCGATCTTCGCTTGGCCAGGCGAGATGATCCCCGGGCAATTCGGTCCGATCAGGCGAGCCTTCGGGAAATCCCGCAGGAAGGCCTTGACACGCAGCATGTCGGCCACCGGGATGCCCTCGGTGATCGCGACGATAAGCTCGATGCCGGCGTCTGCCGCCTCGCAGATCGCGTCGGCAGCAAATGGCGGAGGCACGAAGACCATCGATGCATTCGCGCCAGCGGCGTGCTTCGCTTCCTCCACCGAATCGAAGACCGGGATGCCGTCGACCGACTCCCCGCCTTTGCCCGGTGTCACGCCGGCCACCACCTGGGTGCCGTAATCGCGGCAGCCGAGCGCGTGGAACTTCCCTTCGCGGCCCGTGATGCCCTGCACGACGAGACGCGTCTCCTTCGTCAACCAGATCGCCATCACGCGCCTCCCTTCACCGCGGCAACCGCCTTCTCCGCCGCCTCCGCCATCGTACCCGCGACCAGGAAGGCGAACTCGCTTTCGCGGAGGATCCGCCGCCCTTCATCCACGTTGGTGCCCTCGAGCCGCACGACGACGGGGATCTTCACGCCGCCGAGCTGACGCAGCGCCTCGACCACACCGTTGGCGATCCGGTCGGTTCGCGCGATGCCGCCGAAAATGTTGATCATCACCGCCTTGACCGACGAATCGGAAATCAGGATCTTGAACGCGTTGGCCACGGCCTCTTGGGAGGCCGAGCCGCCGACGTCGAGAAAGTTCGCCGGCTCGGAGCCGTAGAGCTTGATGATGTCCATCGTCGCCATGGCGAGTCCGGCGCCGTTGACCATGCAACCGATCTCGCCGTCGAGCTTGATGTAGTTGAGGTTGAACTTCGAAGCCTCGACCTCGAGCGGATTCTCCTCGGCGAGGTCGCGCATCGCCACGATGTCCTTGTGACGAAAGAGCGCATTGTCATCGAAGTTCATCTTGGCGTCGAGCGCCACCACGTCGCCCTGGGCGGTGACCATCAACGGGTTGATCTCGGCCAGCGAAGCGTCTGACTCGACGTAGGCCATCGCCAACGCGGTGACCTGCTTCGCCGCCTTGTGCGCCGAATCGCCGGCCAGACCCAGGTGGCGCGCGATGCGCCGCGCCTGGAACGGCAAGAGGCCGAGGAACGGATCGAACGCCTCACGCAGGATCGCCTCGGGATCGCGCGCCGCGACGTCCTCGATGTCCATCCCGCCGGCGGGCGACGCGATGACCACCGGTTTGCCAGCCGCGCGATCGAGCGTCACCGCCACGTAGAGTTCCTTGGCGATCTCCGCCGCCTCTTCGATCAGCACCTTCTGAACCTTGCGACCCTCCGGTCCCGTCTGGTGGGTCACCAGCTGCATGCCGAGAATCTGCGATGCCCACTGCTGGGCCTCGTCCGCGGACTTGGCTAACTTGACTCCACCGCCCTTGCCGCGCCCGCCAGCGTGGATCTGGGCCTTGACGACGCATTTGCCGCCCAGCTCCTCGCAGATCGCGCGCGCCTCGGCGGGATCGTCCGTCACACGCCCGCGGGGTGTCGCCACCCCATAGCGGCGCAGGATCTCCTTCGCCTGATATTCGTGGATCTTCAAGAATTTCCTCCGTGAGGGATCCGGCTCGCGCCGGATTCGGAATACGACCCGAGAAACTTTATCGCACCGCTTCGGAGGAGGCCGGGACTTGGCCGGCGAGAGGGATCAGGCGGACGCGACCTCGACGCCTTCGGACTGCGCGGCCCGGCGCGCCCGCTCGGCGCGGGCCAACAAGTGAGCGGGGCGATCCCCACCGCCTCCGGCGGCCACGCCGGCACGCGGGCTGAGAGCTCCGACGCCCTCGGGTACCGGCAGACTCTGGACCTCGGCGACCAGGGCCTGAGCGAAGCTCACCGCCTCTTCCGGCGTCGTGCCGCGCCGCAAGAGGGCGAACTCGACGCCGGCCAGCCGCGCCGCCACGTCGCCTCGATCCATCCGGTCGCGCAACACCGTCGCCACTTGACGAAGGATTTCGTCTCCCGCCGCGCTTCCCGCCGCGCGATTGATCTCCCCGAATCTCTCGAGCCCGAGGATCACCAGGGCGTTGAGCGGAGCATCCGAGCCCTCGCCAGTCATCGCGACGGCGAGATGACCCTCGAAGTGTGCCCGGTCGAGCAGGCCGGTCAACGGATCGTGGGTCGTGACGTGGCGCAGCTTGAACTCGGTTTCGCGGAGGGCTTCCGCGATCGCCCGGCTTTCGAGCTCATGCCGTTCGAGCTGCACGATCGACGGGGCGGAGAAGTCGGCGATTCGGGTGAGGATCACCGCTTCGTCGGCACCGAAGGTACGCCGTTCCACGCTCTCCGCATCGAGCACGCCCACCAGTCTGTCCTGGTGGAGGATCGGCACCGCAAGCTCCGATCCACCTCCCAGGACGTCCGGGATGTAGCGCCGATCGACGGTCACGTCGTCCACGATCTGGACGAGCCGGGTGGAGGCCGCCCAGCCGACGATTCCCTGGCCGAGCTTCAGTCGCATCGGCTGAACGACCTTGCGTGTCTCGGTGTCGAGCTTGGGGCCCCAGGCGGCACGCATCTGGAGCTCGGCCAGATCCTCGTCCCAGAGATAGAGCACGCAATCGTCGAGATTCATGACCTCGCTCGCCGAGCGCACGATCTCGTAGAGCAAATCGTCGAGGCGGGTCGAGGAGGCCAGCAGCCTGGCCAGCCTGGACAGGACCTCGAGCTCGTGCCGGTCCTGTTCGGGCTCCCGGCGCATGGTCGCACAAGAGTAGATCCGCAGCGCCTCTTACGCAAGCGTGCCCGCCCCGCTCTTCAGGCGAGACGCAACACCAACAGCGTGAGGTCGTCCTCCCGCGGCGCTTCGCCGGTGAAGGCATGGAGCTCGGCGAGCACCACGTCACGAATCGCGGTCGCACCCGAGCCCGCGGCCATCTTCAGCGCGCGCTCGACGCGCTCGAAGCCGAAGCACTCGTCGGAGCCCTCGCGGCGCGCCTCGACCAGACCGTCGCTGCACAAGAACACGATGTCGCCGGACTCGAGCCGCGCGCGCCGCGCGACCACGTCGATCGTCGGTCGCACGCCGAGCGGATAAGCGATCGACTCGAGCGCTTCCACCCTACCGTCCGGGGTCACGCGGTAAGGGAAGATGTGACCGGCGCTGGCGAACTCGATCTCGCGGCGGTGCGGATCGACCAGCGCGTAGCAGAGCGTGGCGAGCAGTCGCTTACGGGCGCTCTGGAAGACCATCCGGTTGAGGGTCGCGAAGACCGACTCCACCCGTGGATCGAACGAAACCTGCACGGCGAGCGCCGATTTCGCCATCGACATCACGAGACCGGAGCTCACGCCGTGTCCGGCCACGTCGCCCACCGCCACCGCCACGCGACCGTCCTCGAGCGCCAGCACGTCGTAGAAGTCTCCGCCCACCTCCGTCGCCGGCAGATAGGTATGGGCGAGCTCGATGCCATTGAGCTGCGGCGGCAGCTCGGGGAGGATCGAGCTCTGGATGTTGCGGGCGGTTTCGAGCTCGACTCGCTGCCGTTCCCGCTCCGCGATGCGGCGCACGTGTGGCGGCACGTCCTCGTAGCGGTACACGAACGCCCGATCCGAGGTCACGAACCGAAGGCTCACCAGCATCGGAAGCGCCCAGACGAGAACGGGGATCCAGCCTTGCACCTGGACCCGCGAGGAGTCCGCGAGTACGAGTGGGACCACGCTGAGCACGACGTTGCTGACCGACCCTGCCAGCAGACTGGCCAGCAGGTCGTAGCGGAGAAAGACCACGACGACGAAGAGCGCCGACGCCATCCAGATGGGGAGCGAGATCCGCATCGGCAGCACGAGAAGAGGCATCGAGAAGAGAAAGAGCGCGAGGACGGCGGCGACCAGAGAGCCTCCGACCCTGCCGAGGCGTCGCACCAGTGGCTCGACGAAAAAGAGCTTTCCGACGAGAGCGTGGTAGAGGCCGAAGATCAGGGTAAAGGCCACCAGGCCGAGACCCGGCCACGGCGTCTGCTGCCAGAACGGACCGCTGTGATACGCCCACAGCGCATGAGCGCCCAGCCTGGGCAGCGGGATCGCTGACAGGAGCAGAAGGGCTCCGAGCAGCGCCCCGAGCGCGGTGCCGCGCAGAGACGAGAGTGCGAACGTCCGATTCGTCCAGTCGCGGTGGAAAAGGGCATCGAACGCGGCGAGCTTGTCACTCCAGCGCTCGCGGCAGAACGATTCCCCGGCCGACCAACCGAAGAAGCACAGGAGAGCGAGTGGGATGAAGAAGATTGCGATGAACTGGGTCGACCAGACGAACAGCACCTGCCGTCGCGAGAGGTTGCCCCACATCGCGCCCTCCGTCTGCGCCGCCGCCATCGCAAGCGTCAGGAGGATGCCCGAGCCAAGCACGATGCCGCCGATCTGGAGACCCCGCCGCACGCCGATCTCGCCGGCGTGGTAGCGCTTCAGAAACGGTACCGCCAGGATCGGCAGCAGGATGAAGGTGGCGACGAATCCGAAGTTGGTGACGAGGGTCGCGCTCTGGGTACGTCCGGAGAGCTGCCTCCACTCGGGATCGTCCTGGTAGCTCCAGTAGCCGGTCAGATCGCGGCCCGCGAAACCCACCGCGACACCGTAGTCGAGGCGCTTCCCGAACAGACGGACCTTCTCGGGGAACCGGAAGGTCAGGTCGGTCCGCGCCGTGAGGTCCTCGCGTCGCACCTCGGGCGCGCCGAATTCGGCCAGGTCGAATCCTTCACGCTCGAGAAAAGCGATCGCTCGCGTCCGTGCCTCGGCCTCGTCGAGATCCTTTCCCGGAGCGTCCTTCCGGAATCCACGTCGCAGCGCCAGGACCTCGCCGTCGAGGGCCAGACGGGCCTGGTAGCTCCACTCTCCGGGGCGCGCGCCCGGCGCATAGACGGTCACCTCCCAGACCAGGATGCCTTGGGCCGGCCGGCTGGCGCGGACCCGGTTCAACGCTGCGCCGTGGTGATCGATCTCGTCCAGGAGGCGCAGCTCGGTCGGTCCACTCTCGTCCATCCGCGTGACGACGAAGGCGTTCGCCGGCAGCTCGCCGAGGTCCTCGAGCTTCGAGAGCGCCAACTGCTTCGCTGCGCCGTGCGATAGTCGCCAGTGCGTCGGAGCGAGAGGAAACGCACGCGAAAAGGCCCACCCGGCGGCGCAGACAGAAGCCACCAGGAGAGCGATCCAGGCGAGCGCGGAGGCGGGTTTGCGCACGGTCTCTCCTCGAAGGTCTTCTACGCAGCGGACAGGCGTAAGGTTTGCGGCAAGCTACCACACCCGCCCGGGTGCCTAGCAGAGTCCAGAAGGCACGTGTTAGCTTGTAGTTAGATGAACTTAGAGCCTCTGATTCAGGCCGCCTCTGCGGCTCGCGAGCGAGCCTACGCGCCCTATAGCGGCTATGCCGTCGGCGCGGCGCTGCTCGGCGAGGACGGAGAGATCTTCGCCGGCTGCAACATCGAGAATCGCTCCTTCGGGCTTTCCATCTGCGCCGAGCGCGTCGCGATCGCGAGCGCGGTCGCAGCGGGCTGCCGGCAATTTCGGGCCATCGCCGTGCTGACCGGCGACGAGCCTCCGGGCACGCCCTGCGGACTCTGCCGCGAGATGCTGGCCGAGTTCAGCGGGCCGGATTTCGAGATCGTGCTGGTCGGTCGCGGCGGATCGCGCCGCGACTTCCGGCTGGGCGACCTCCTGCCCGAGCCGTTTGCGCTGCCGCCCCGCGAGAGTCGCTAAGGCGGCCTGGGGCGCCGCCGCGCCACATCGGCGCCCCTCAGAATCGAGAGCCGCCGCTGGAGCGCTACACGAGACGCCGGTGCAGCGCCGCCGCATCCACAATCCACTCGCGGTCGCTCAGCTCGGCGCGTTCCCGCGCGTCGGCGTAGCCCCACTCGACCAGGACCAACGAACAGCCAGCCGCATCGGCGGCGCCCGCATCGATCTTCGAATCGCCCACCAGGAGAAGGGCATCCGCGGGCACTTCGCTGAGTCGCGCCACGTGGATCAACCCCTGCGGATCCGGTTTGCGGGTCGGCAGCGAGTCACCGCCGAGAATCGTCCGGAACAAGCCACCCCAGTCCAGATGGTCGATGATCTTGCGCGCGAATCGCTCCGGCTTGTTGGTGAGCAGGCTCACCGGCATCCGGACCGCGAGGTCGCGAAGCAGCGGGTCGATGCCGGCAAACGGACGGGTGCGATCCGTGCACACTCCATCGTAGTGGTCATAGAAGCGCTCCAGCGCGCGATCCAGGAGCTCCGGCGCGGGCGCGCCGCCGAGCGCTCGACGCATGAGGTGGCGCGCCCCCTCCCCCACCATGCCGAGTATCGCCTCCACCGTCAGGGTCTCGAGACCCAGATCGGACCGTGTCAGGTTGACGGCGGTCGCCAGATCGCGGCGCGAATCGATCAACGTGCCGTCGAGATCGAAGGCGACCGCCCGATGCAGGTGTTCGCTCACTCGGCCTCCTGTTCTGGCGATCGGGTCGGAGTCGGAGAACCGAGCGCGAGTCGCGTCCGGAACATCGAGACGAGGCTAGGCGTCGGCGAACTCGGCAACGACGCGCTCGGGCAGAAGCCCCGCCGCGTGACCGCGATCGAGAAGCTCTTGCACCGCCCGCCGGCCGGCCGGCCCGTAGTCACGCGTCCACTCGTTGACGTACATGCCGACGAACTTGTCCGAGCGCACCGGATCGCTGGCGATATCGCGCGCGTAGTCGCTCGCGAAGGCGAGCGCTTCCTGCCGGTGCTCGAGGGCGTAGACGATCGATTGGGTCAACAGGCGGCAGAGCCGATTTCTCAACTCCGGCTCCAGATCGCGGCGGATGCCGTTGCCACCGAGCGGAAGGGGCCCGCCCGTTTCGCCGCGCCACCATGCGCCGAGGTCCACGAGCGACCGGAAGCCCTCGTCCTGCCAAGTGAGCTGCCCCTCGTGAATGACCACTCCCGCGTCGGCTTCGCCCGCGGCGACGGTTTCGAAGATGCGATCGAACGCCACCACTTTCGTCCGCGCCCTCGGCTGCCAGAGCTTGAGCGCCAGGTGCGCGGTCGTGAGCTCGCCGGGAATCGCGGTCACGAGATCGGGAAGCTCGTCTCGTTCGATGGCGCGGCGCGCGATCACGACCGGTCCGTATCCATCCCCGAACGACGCGCCCGACGGCATGAGCAGATAGCGGTCCGCGAGATGCGCGTAGGCATGGAAGGAAAGCGCCGTGATGTCGTAGGTCCCATCGAAGGCGGCCCTGTTCAGGGTCTCGATGTCGGCGAGAACGTGATCGATCTCCAGACCCGAGACGTCGAGCTTGCCCTGGGTGAGGGCGAAGAACATGAAGGCGTCGTCGGAGTCGGGACTGTGGGCGATACGGATCTTGACTGTCATGCGGCCGGGCAGGGTATCAGATCGCGCGCCGACACACCCCCTTGGGGGGGGCGCATCAGGTCCGATTCCCAGCTCTTGGAGTGGCGCGCGATACCCGCCGGCCATTGTTAGAATGCTGCGATTTTTACCCGCCCACCCCGGTCTTTCGGGGCTTTCGGCAACGGGTCCGCGTCCGACGCGGACGAGCACGGAGACGACGATGTCCAGATCCCTCGCCCTCGCCCTCGCGGTCGCAACCCTCACCCTCACCGTACCGGTCGCCTTCGCCGAGCGCCCGGAGCCGCGTCCCGTCGCGCCGAGCTCGGGTACCAGCGCGGTTCCCGCGGTGCTGCGCACCGACTCGGGCCTCGCTCAGGTGGTGGGCTTCGGGCGGCTCGGCAACTCGGCCGCGACCGCTCCCTGGCTCGCCACGCCGCTCCTCGCGGGGGTCACGCCCGGCCCCTTGCAGCCCACGGCCTCGTCTTCGATCGTCTTCCACCTCGACGGCGAGTTCCTGGTGTGCAACAAGTCCAACTACAACTGGCGCTACACGATGAGCTTCGGATCTTCCAAGACGATCCACAAGGTCATTCTCGACGTCGATGTCTACGTGTCCGGATGGGATCCCTCGAAGCAGAACGGCTATCACAACGTCATGTGGCTCCAGTTCGACAAGAACTGGGGCCACATGCTCGGCTATCTCAATTTGCTGGGCACCGGCAAGAACCGAACCCGGCTCGAGATGTACTACGGCTACTCGGGAAACCAGAACCAGGTCAAAAACACCGTCCCGAGCCCCGGCAGCACCTACCATGTGCACTACGAATACGACCCGATCACCAAGCAGCAAGGCTGGTACGAGATCCGCAAGGGCGGCAACCTCGTGGTCTCGGGCGGCATCGCCACCAAAGCGAGCAGCTTCACGGCGAGCGCGCCGTTCGTGGAGTTCGGCACCCAGCTGAACAGCTCCGGGCCGGAGGCCACGACCTACGGCTGGCGCTTCTCGAACGCCCGGATCGAATTCGTGCCCTGAGGGGAGGCGCCGGTCCGCTTCAGGCGCGCTCGAGCGCCATGCGGCAGATCTCGGCGCAGAGCGCGCTGAAGTCGAGGCCGACGACGGCCGCCGATTGAGGGAGCAAACTGGTCCGCGTCATGCCGGGTAGCGTGTTCGCCTCGAGGACGTGCGGTGAGCCGTCGGCATCGAGGCGGAAGTCGACGCGCGACAGATCCCGTAGCTTGAGCGCCCGATGGGTGGCGAGGCCGAGCTCCTGCATCCGGCGGGCGAGCTCCGGAGTCACCTCGGCGGGGAAGATCTCTTGCGTCATGCCCGGTGTGTATTTGCACTCGTAGTCGAAGATCTCGTGGCTGGGAACGATCTCGCCGACCGCCAGAGCGCGGTCGCCCAGCACTCCGACGGTGAACTCCCGGCCCGGCAGGAAGCGCTCGACGAGGACCTCACGGTCGACGGCCCGGGCCGCCGCGATCGCCGGCGCGAGCTCTTCGACATGGTGGACGAGTCGGATTCCGACCGACGAGCCGGCGTTGACCGGCTTGACGATCCGCGGCCAGCCGAACCCGGAGAGCTCCGACTCGGTGGCGGGCCAGCGACGCCACTCCGCGGTCGCGATCTTCGCGTCGCGCAATAGGCGCTTCGAAACTTCCTTGTCCATCGCCAGGATGCTGCCCACGGACCCCGAACCCGTAAACCGAAGGCCAGCCAGCTCGAGCAGCGCCTGCAGAAGCCCCCCCTCCACCGCTCCACCGTGAATCACCAGGAACAGCAGATCGAAGCCGCGCAGGACCGGGTCGGCCACCAGAGCCGGCAGGTTCTCGCGCGCGCCCAGCTCGGCCAGTTCCGCCTCGCTCGGCGGCTCGCGGTCGACCTTCGGATCGAGCAGCTCGGCTTCGGCGGCGCTCGACAAGGGCCCATCGACGGTATCGACGACCACCACTTCGTGGCCGAGCGCCCGCAGCGTCGGCGCGACCTGTGAGGCGCCCGCCAGCGCGACGTCGCGCTCCGGGGTGGATCCGCCGGTCAGGAGAGCGATGCGTGCCATGGCGGGCGCTCCGATCTCACTCGTACTGGATGAAGCCCGGCGCCAGGATGCCGTCGGGATCCCACTTCTTCTTGGCGGCGCAGAGACGCTTCCACGTCGCCTCGCCGAAGTGGTTCTTCCACTTCTCCGGCGTGTCGAACGTGATGTAGCCGGAAAGATAGCGCTTTCCGCCGTAGGCGATCGAGAGCTCCGACGCCATGTCGAGCTGGGTCAGCATCTCGTCGAGCTTGGAAGGATGAACCGACCCGAGGATTCCCCATCCGAGCACCCTATCCCCTTCCGGGTGCGCGAACAGCGGCACCTTGGACGTGCCGGTACGGGCCGGCCAGAGCAGCACGTGACCGCCCGGCCCGAGCGCGCCGGGAGGCAGATTCGAGAGCACCATCTCGATGAATTCCTTCGCCCGGTCCCAGGGCAGCGTGGTCTCCATCCAGGGGTGCGGCTGCTCCCAATAGCCGGAGAGCTTCCAGGCTTCGAACATCGGCTCCATGCGGCGCGCGAACTCGACCGCCGTCACGTCCTGCGTGAACTCGCGCCGCCAGGGGGAGAGCCGCGAGAGGACCGCGTCGTCGTCCGGTTCCTCCCCGGGCGCGAAGTCCACGGTCAGGAACATCGGGAAGAGCCAAAGTGCCTTGCCGATCATGCCGGTGCCGAGCCCCAGCCCTTCGCCGATCTTCTTGAAGCCGAGCGGCGCCGCCGAGCAGATGCCACCGGCGGTCGAGAAGGTTCGGTCGGCCGGGTCCAGCACCTTCTCGGCGTCGGCCATCCAACGGCCGAGATCGTCGTAGACCAACGTGTACATCCGCACCATCGGCTTGCACTTGCGCAAGCGGGTGCGCACTCGGGTCATGATCGCGATCTGTCCGAGACCGCAGCGCACCATGTCGAAGAGCTCCGGCTCGCGATCCGGCGAGCAGACGTGGATCTCGCCGTCGCCGGTCACGCATTCGATCTCCAGCGCGTTGTCCGCTTGGGACCCGAAGCGGAACGAGGCCACGCCCAGTCCCGCGACCGAGGTCGTGCCCGACACGGTGACCGACAGGTTATTGGTCAGCACCGGTGGCACGAGCCCCTGCTGCGTCGCGGGGATGACCAGGTCGCGCCAGATGACGCCCGCTTCGCAGTCGGCCCATCCCTCGTCGCCGTTGATCTCCAGAATCCGGTTCATCGCCATGGTGTCGATCAAGACGCCGCGGGTCAGAGACTGACCACTCTGAGTATGGCCCATGCTGCGCGGCGCGATCGGCACGCCGTTGGCGCGGCAGAAGCGAACCACCCGAGCGACTTCCTGCGCGTCGTGGCAGCGCACCACGCCGCCCGGCACCTGGTGGCGCCAGCGGCCGAAGTCGGTGCGAAAGCTCTCGCGAATGCCGGCGTCGAAGATCACGCGGCCCGGCAGTTCGAGAGCGAGCCGCTCGATGGCGGATGCAATCTGGTCAGGGGACTCGAAGCTCATCGACTTTCCTCGCGGAAGAATGATCGGAGAGGCGGCGGACTGAAGCGGAGCCGCGCGGGGCATTCTCCCGGATCGGGCGAAGGGCGCGCAAGCGGTCCTGCCGGTCTGTCGCCCGCCACCCTGGACGACGGTTCTTCAGCCGGGCTCGGCGGCGAGAGCGGCTTCCAGACTGTCGTAGGTGGGGAACACGCCGTCGAGCTTGGCCACTTCGAGCAGCTTGCGGATCCGCTCCGCGGGTTGCACGAGGATCAGGCGGCGCTCCTTCTCCCGAAATTTCCCGAAGTAACCGACCAACTCGCCGATGCCGGTCGAGTCGATGTAGTTGATCCGCGAGAGATCGACCAGGACGTTCCCACCCTCCTCCGAGAGAAGGCGCTCCAGCGTTTGGGCGAGGAACTGCGCGCTCTCGCCCATCCGGACGACACCTTCGACTCGAAGCACGGTGTGAGCGCCTTGGCGGCGCTTTTCGACGATCATCGCGCGAGGGCGACAGTCTACAGCGCCCTCCGGCGAGGGTCCACGCATGACCGATCCGAGGAGATCGCCGGTTCGCGGACCCTCCTCGCGTGTGAACGAGCTCGGTCGGCCCCGCTGGACGAGGGCGTCGTCACCAGCGTCCATTGGCTCACTTTCCCAGCGAGATCGCGGATTTCTCCGATCGTGTCGCCACCCGTTCCGTCGATCAGCATTTCGATTTCCCGGAGGGAATCGGCCTTCACGCTGACGGTTCCCTGGGCTCCGTTGCCCCCGCCACCTCCACACGGTCGCGGCCGCCATGCTTGGCGCGATAGAGCGCCCGGTCCGCGACCCGGAGGAGCTCACCCCCGTCGCCCACTTGACTCGGATAGACGGCGACGCCGATCGACGCGGAAAGAGCGCTCGCCGCGGCGCCGCCACCGCCGATATCGATGCCCAGGACCGCTTTCCTCAGCGACTCCGCGCGGACCCGGGCGTCCGCTTCGCTCATGCCCGGCAGGAGCACGATGAACTCCTCTCCGCCGGAGCGGCAGGCGACGTCCGACCCTCGGGAGTGCGCGACCAGGAGGGCCGCCACTTCGCGCAGCACCTGATCTCCGACATCGTGGCCGAGCGCGTCATTGATCTGCTTGAAGTAGTCGAGATCGATCGCCAGCACCGCGAGCGTCTCGTGGAAACGGTCGCAACGTCTCAGCTCGCGCTCGACGGTCTCTTCCATGTATCGCCGATTGAAGAGATTGGTCAGAGGATCCCGGGTCGAGCGGTACTCGAGATCGTCCCGCAACGCCAATGCCGAAATGCGGATCGAAAGGTGGTTCGCGACGGTCGTCGCGACCGGCTGCAAAATCTCGGCTTCGACTTCGTGAGAGGCGCCGTCCGGAAATGCCAAGTGAAGCATGCCCTGCAGCTCCTGTCCGGACATGAGCGGAACGCACAGCGTCCCGCCGTCGAACGTAGCCGCGACGTGGTCGCATCGAAGCTCGACCGTCGCGCCATCGAAGCGCTGCGCTCGACCCAGACGCATCGCCCGGCAGGAGCGGGTGCCCAGACTCTCGGGCCCGGTAGCCGGATCTCCCCAAGAGAGCACTCGGACGGCTTCGTCGCTGGAGGGCTCGATCCGGTAGAGCGCGCCCGCAGCGGCGGGCAGGAGGCGGCGCAAGAACGGATTGGCGGCCGCGAATGCTTTCTCCAGGCTCGAACAGGCCAGGAGGGCCTCGTCCATCTCGTTGAGAGTCGTCAGGCGATCGATCCAGGCCTCGATGTCTGCCACCGCCCGAGCCCGGTCGGATTCCGCCCGGTCGCGTCGAGTGACGTCGACTCCGACCATCCAGCTTTCCCATCCCGCAATCGGGATCCGGTGCGCGACGCTCGCGAAGGTAACGCGGCGCACCTCTCCGTCCTTGCGCACGAGCTCGACTTCGAGGTCGCTGAAGTCTCCTCCGGACCGACTCATCTGAGAGCGCAAACGCTGCCGGTAGGCGGGATCGGAATAGAGCTTCCCGAAGACTTCCTCGCGACCGACGATCTCGTCGCTCGAGTAGCCAGTCACGCGCTCGCACTCCCGGTTCCAGACGAGCGGCGTGAATTCCACGTCTAACGCGACAAACATCACCGGCATTTCGTCAACCACCGATTCGAAGGTCTGTCGCGCCTCTTCGACCTTCGCCTGCGCCTCGACCTCGGCGGTCACGTCGCGGGCGAAGACGAACGCCAACCGCACCTGCGTGTCGTCGAGACGGTTGTTGACCGCCGCCTCGAGCGTCCGGTACCCGCCGTCGCGATGCCGGGCGCGGACGCGGAAGCGCGGGTTCTCCTTCTGAGCTGCGACTTTCTGCTCGAAGAGCTCGACCAGCCCCGCCGCCTCCTCGGGATGGATGAGGTCGAAAATGCGCCGGCCGACGAGCTCATCCGGCGGCCAGCCGAGGATCCACTCGACCGCCGGGCTGATGTAGTGGATCTTGCCATCGCTCTCGACGATGCTCACGATGTCCAGGGCATTTTCGATCAGGGCGCGGAAGCGGCTCTCGCTCTCGCTCAGGCGGTGCTGCGCCTGCTTCAGCTCCGAGAGATCGACCGCGGCCGTGACGGTGCCCTCGAACTGCCCGCCGCGGCCCCGCATCACGGCGCGATGGAGCTCCAGGTCGCGCACCTGACCGTCGGCTCCGGTGACCTGGATATCGAGCTTCTGACGCCCCTCGCCGAGCCGCATCTGCGCATCGGAGACGCTCAGAGCCGAGAGCTCGTGCGGCGGGAACACCTGGTTCGGAAGGCGACGGAGAATTGCGTCGACCGGCCGCCCGGCGAGCTCAGCCGCCGCCGAGTTGACGCCCGCATATCGGCCGTCGGCCCCACGCACGTATACGGGCAGCGGGAGCGTGTCGGCGATGCGCTGAATGAAGTCGAGCTGACGAGCGCTCTCCGCGTCACCGGCCACCCGGAATGCGGCGAGCTTGGCGGCCTGAACGCTCGCCACCGCGATCAGCACGACCAGGGCGGCGAGACTTACCAGGACGATCACCGCCAGTCTGCGTCCGTGGTGAAACTCCAGCGGCGAGAGAACGAGCGCGGCCAGCGCGACCGCGACGAGCGTAAAGGGGATGAAGATGGCGAGGAAGCGTTGCCGCTGCTGCCGGCGGGGATTATCGGAGCTCTCTGCCGCCGCGGATTCCGCAAGAGAAGGTTTGTCTTCCGAAAGTCTCGCCTGTGACGGATCGACGGATCGGTGTCGATTCTTCGTCACGAGATCCGACTCATCCAGCGGCGGTGCGATCAGCTCAGCCCGCGACCGGCTGCCGCTCGAACATTCCCGGCACGTATGGGGTGATCTTGCCCGTGAACGCGGACGCCGCGACGGTGAGCGGGCTGGCGAGCCAGAGCTTGCCGGGGCCCGAACGCCCCTTGTAATTGCGATTGATCGCCGAGATCGTCACCTGATCGGCGTTGTCCGAGACACCGGGACCACAGCCGATGCATGCGCCACAGCCGGGCGAGATGATGCGGGCGCCCGCCTTGACGAAAGTCTCGTAGAACCCGTGCTCGCGAATGAAGCGCTCGACCGCCTCCGAGCCACACTGGAGGATGAACTCGACGCCTGGCGCGACGCGTAACCCGGCGTCGACGGCCTCCTTGGTCACCTGATGGTAGAAGAGCATGTCGTCGATCTTGCCCGCCGTGCAGCTTCCCGCGTAGGCGATATCGATTCGTACGTCTCCGATTTCAGAGGCGAGCGCTCCGTTCGTCGGATCGGAAGGGATGCCGTGGTCGGGATCTCCCGGATCGGCGACCATCGGCTGCAGCGTCGAGAGATCGATTTCGTGAACGCCACCCGCGTACTCCGCGCCGGGATCCGGCGCGACGGCGCGACGGCGCATGCGTTCGACATCCGCGTCGGGACGCCACGCCGCAAGCCACTTGAACGTCGCTTCGTCGGCGATCACGATGCCGCTTCGCGCGGTGCATTCCGTCGCCATGTTGGCCAGGGTCGCGCGCTCGTCCATCGACAGCGCGGAGACGCCCGGTCCGGTGAACTCCAGGACCCGGTTGAGCGTCTTCTGGGGTCGCGCATAGTGGAGCAGGATGTGAAGCATCATGTCCTTGGCGGTCACGTTGGGCCGCAGCTTGCCGGTGAGCTCGAAGCGCATCGACTCCGGCACCTCGACCATCGTGAATCCCGAGTGGATCAGCGCCGCGTATTCCGTCGCTCCGACCCCCCAGGTCAGCGCGTTGTTCGCTCCCCCCATGCAGGTGTGGGAATCGGTGGCCTGGATGAAATCTCCCGGCTCCACCATCTGTTCGCGAGCCACCTCGTGGCAGATGCCGGGCGAGATGCCCTGCTTGGCCGCGAAGTCGCGCACCCCGGTGTGCGCCTGAAAACGGCGCTGCATGTCGCGCAGGATCTCGATCTTCGGCAGGAAGGGCCTCATGCGCGCCACCTCGTCCGCGTAGATCAGGTGATCCTCGAACACCGCGAAACGCTCCGGATTCTGAACCTTGTACTCCTCGCCATGCTCCTCGCTCAGGAAGGCGTGTACCTGCGCGGTAGTGAACTCGTGCGAGTAGCCGCCGTCGACGCCCACCACCACCGGATCTCCCGCCTTCACGTAACGAGCGCCTTCGTCGGCACCGACCCTATGGCGGGCCAGGATCTTCTCGGCCATCGTCATCGGACGCTGCGTGGTCTCGAGCTTCGGCAGATCCGCCGCGCCTTCCGCCAACGCTTTCGAGAACGGGAAGAGCCCCCCCCACTCGATCATGAGGCGGGTGATCGCATCGTGGCCCCGGGTGAACTCGGCGAGTGGGATCCCCTCGCCCGCCTGCAGTTGCGCCAACATCGCATGGTCGCCCATCAAAGTGCCGAGATTGATGTTGTTGCGGGCGTGAATGGGGGCGAACGATGCCGCGATGGCGATCTTGATGCCGGCATAAGACTCACATTGCGCGGCCGTCTCGCGCGACGAACCAACTCCTTTGCGGAAGCCCGAGACGATCACCTCGAAGTTGCCGTCGAGGAGCGCCCGCGGCGGGAAGAGCCGCTCGCCGTCGACGACGAGTCCCGCGTAGGCGTTCTTCGCGATCTCGCGAGGATCCCAGTCGAAACAGACCCAGGCGGGGGTCATGGCGTCGGTGTTGATGTCGTCGAGCAGATCGCCGACCGAAAGGTCGGCCATCCTGAGATCGAGCTCGCCGGCGAGCTGCCGGCGGATCAGCGCCGGATCCTTGGTGAGGAAGAGAACCCGCTTCCCGGGCGTGAGTCGAACGATCGAAGGGGGCTTGCTCATGCCCCCGATCCTACAGCCCGATCAGGCTCCGCGCCTCGAGGTCGGACTCGGCTTCGTCGTCCGGCGGACAGAGCGGCCAGCGCCGCGAACCCGCCGTCGCGGAGGTGGTGACGGCGCCGTCGTCGCTCGGCGTGGCCGGAACGATGGAGGGAAACACCCAAACGCGCAGCTCGCCCATGCCACGGATGTCGATCCGACGTTCTTCGAGGCCCCTCGGCATCCCCGTCGGGCCGAGCTCGCTCTCGAGCGCCGCGGCGAAGCTCCGGTCGAGCAGAATCTCGCCGCTCGCCGCCGCTTGCTCGAGACGGCTCGCCACCACCAGCGCCGTTCCCTGGACGTCGTAGTGGCTCTGTTTCGGCAGGCCCCAGAGGCCCTCGTCGACGCAACCCGCCGCCAGGGCGATCCGGACGGCGGTGGGTCGCTTCCAGAAGTCCCCGCCGGCGCGCTCACGGTAGCGCTCGAAGTAGAGCTCGGACGGGACACGGAGACCGGGTGACTGCTCGATCTTCGCCGCCAGCCGTTCACGGAAGATGCGATCGAACCGTGGAACCGTCTCGTCGCGGACTCGCAACGCGGCGGCCAGCGCGGTTCGGCAGGCGCCTTCCCGGCTCGTGGCGTCGAACACGTAGATGGAGCCGTCGCCGAGCGACTTGTCGAAGAAGATGTCCCGCGCCAGGACGTCGTCCACCAAGGTGTACCAGAGGTCGAGGAAGAGCCGGCGCATGCCGTAGGGCATGTCGTAGGTGAGGAAGGTGTAACCCTCGACATCGATCTTCATGACCAGCGCCTGGCGGGGCCGAAAGAGCTTCTCGCCCCGCGACATCAGCTCGCCGTCGACTTCGACCAGACGGCGCAGACCGGGCCGCACGAAACGCCGGTAGAAAGCCTGCGAATGAAGCGACTGCCGATAGCTCTGGAGGGCGAAGAAGAGAATCAGGAGGGTGAGGAGGATCGGCACCAGCGGCTGGTGCACGAGGGGCGGCAGCTCGATGCGGGTGAACGACTCCAGCGCCTCCAGGCCACCCAGGACCAGGACCAGCACCACCGTGGCGCTGGTGGAGATCAGCAGCCGATGCCGTCGCCACCAGCGGCGCAGCCTCAGCTGACGCGGGGCATGCCGACGTCGGCGTTTGGAGCCACTTCCGGCCCGATCTTCGAGCGACGCCATCAAGCCCTCCCACTCACCGGCCTCGACGGCGCCCGGTTCCCCGGTGCCCAGCATTTAGCCCCCCCCTGACGTGAGTTATTGCACAAACGAAGCCAGATTTCCAGGCTGGCAAGGCGCCCCGTTCCCGGCCTCTCGTCCAAGCGCCCTGCGCGTAGAGTGGCTCGTGAAGCCTCGTCTCTCACTGGTCGTTCCGGCCTACAACGAAGAGGCCCTCTTGCCTCGTCTGCTCGCCAGCGTCGAAACGGCCCGAGCCACCTGTTCAAGTGGTGCCGGAGGGTCGGAGACGATCGTGGTGGACAACGCCTCGACGGATCGCACGGTCGAGATCGCCGCGGCCCGCGGATGCCGCGTCGCCCATGTCGAGAGGCGATCCATCGCGGCGGCGCGCAATGCGGGCGCCGCGATCGCGCATGGCGCCCTGCTCGCCTTCGTCGATGCGGATTCTCAGCTCCACCCGAATACTTTCGAGGCCATCGAACGCGCCCTGGCTGACCCGCGTTTCGTCGCCGGCGCGACCGGCATCACCATGGAGCGCTGGTCGCTCGGCATCGCCTCGACCTACGGACTGGCGCTGCCGCTGCTCTGGTTGACGCGCTTCGACACCGGGGTCGTCTTCTGCCGCCGGGAGGACTTCGACGCGGTGGGCGGATACGACGAGAGCCGCTCCTACGGAGAGGACGTCGCATTCCTCTTCGCCTTGCGGCGCCGGGGGAGAGAGACCGGACGTCGCCTGGTCCGTCTACGCGGCGTCAAGACGATCGCGTCGACCCGCAAGTTCGACCGCTTCGGCGACTGGCACTACTTCACGCACATGCCCGGGCTCGCCTGGCGCATGTTCTTCCGCCGCAGCGCCGCGACCGACTTCTCGCGTCGCTACTGGTACGGCCCCCGCTGAAGGCGCTCGCTGACCTCGACACGAGCGGGGATCCGGCGACGCGGCGGCAGTCCGCCCGCGCCCCGATGTGGCATGCTCGCCTCCGGTCGACGATGCAGAGCGAAGCCGCCCGACTCCGCCCACCCACCGAAGGCAACCTCGTCTTCGGCCCGCCCGACTCGGTGATCGTCGCCATGCCGATGGGTGGCCGCCTCGAAGCGTACCTGGGAGCACCTTGACGCCATGTGCGGCCGCTACTTTCTGACCGCGCCAGGGGAAGTCCTGGCGGAGCTCTTCGAGCTCGACGAGAAGCCGCCCATCAAGCCGCGCTACAACATCGCGCCGACCCAGGAGGTGGCGATCGTGCGGGCGCGGCCGGCAGGGGGTCGCGAGCTCGCCTTCGTCCACTGGGGCCTCGTTCCCCACTGGGCGAAGGAACGCGGGATCGGCAACCGGATGATCAACGCGCGAGCGGAAACGCTGGCGGAGAAGCCCGCGTTTCGGGACTCGTTCAAGCGGCACCGCTGCCTGATTCCGGCCGACGGCTTCTACGAATGGCAGAAGGTCGGCGCCGCGAAGCAGCCCTGGCTGGTGCGCCGGCGCGACGGCGCCCCCTTCGCGTTCGCCGGGCTCTGGTCGCGCTGGCGCGATCCGGCGGGCCCGGAGTCTCTCGATTCGACCGCCATCGTGACCACGAACGCCAACCCGCTGGTGGCTCCGATCCACGACCGCATGCCGGTCATCCTGCCGCCCGAGAGCTGGGCTTCCTGGCTCGATCCAGGGAGTCACGACCGAGTCCGCCTCGACCCCCTATTGATCCCGTTCGACCCCGCCGCCATGGAGGCCTTTCCCGTGTCGCGCCGGGTCAACCGCCCCGCCAACGACGATCCCGCCTGCCTCGAGCCCGCCACCCTCTGAGGCGGTGCGGCCGTTTCCCGCCGCTTGATAACTTTAGCGGGCTCGAGACCGTATCTAGCTTTCGCCACTTGACCCAGAGGAGCCCTGGATGATTTCGCGAGTCACTCTCTGTCTGCTCACCCTGTTGCCGGGCGCCGCCGTCGCCGCCGACGCCCCTGCGCCGACGCCCACCCTGCCGACCGATTTCCACCAGTCGGTCCTCACCTCGATGGATCCGAAAGCAGATCCGTGCAACGACTTCTACCGCTATGCCTGCGGCGGCTGGATGGACTCGACCAAGATGCCCGCCGACCAGTCCCGCTGGGCGCGCAGCTTCTCGACGATCGCCGAGCACAACCGGGAGATGATCCGCACCCTGCTCGAGGACGCGGCCAAGAATCCTGGACCGGCCGGCACCGAGCGCCAGAAGATCGGCGACTACTACTCCACCTGCATGGACGAGCCGGCGATCGAGAAGGCCGGATTGAAGCCGATCCAGCCCTGGCTCGACGACATCGCGAAGGTGGATTCGGTCGACTCGCTCTTCACCGAGGTCGGCAAGCTCGACCGCGTCGGAGGCGGACCCTTCTTCGGAATCGGCGTAATTCCCGATTTCAAGACTCCGAGCCTCGACATCGCCTATTTCTTCCAAGGCGGACTCGGCTTGCCGGACCGTGACTACTACGTGTCCACGGATCCCAAGAAGCAGGAGATTCTGACCAAGTACGGGGAGCACATCGCTCACATGCTCGGCCTCGCCGGCCAGAGCGCCGACTCGGCGAAAGCCGACGCCACCGCCATCGTCGCCTTCGAGACCGAGCTCGCCAAGTTCTCGCGGACCCGCGTCCAGATGCGTCAGATCGAGAAGCTCTACAACCGGATGGACCGCGCCGGCCTCGCGAAGCTCTCCCCGGATCTTCCGTGGGACAAGTTCCTGACCGCCGCCGGGCACTCCGACGTCCAGGCGATCAGCGTCGCGACGCCGGAATTCTTCGAGGCTCTCGACCATCTGGTGAAGACGACACCGATGTCCACCCTGCGCGCCTATCTGCGCTGGGACCTGCTCAACAACTACGCCGACCAGCTACCGAAGGCGTTCGTGGACGCCAATTTCGAGTTCTACGGCAAGACGCTCTCCGGCCAGGCCGAGATCCAGCCGCGCTGGAAGCGTTGCGTCGGTGGGACCAGCCGGGCGCTCGGCGAAGCCATCGGTAAGCTGTACGTGGAACGCGAATTTCCGGGCGAGAGCAAGCAGGTCGCCCAGGAGATGGTGCGCGACATCGAGACCGCGTTCGAGAACAACCTGCCGAACCTGACCTGGATGGACGACGCGACCCGCCAGCGCGCGATCGAGAAGGCGCACAAGGTGGCGAACAAGATCGGCTATCCGGACAAGTGGCGCGACTACTCGAAGCTCTCGATCGGCGACTCGAGCTACGTCGCGAATGTCGCCGCTGCGACGAGCTTCGAGTACGACCGCGAGATGAACAAGATCGGCAAGCCGGTCGACAAGACCGAGTGGGGCATGACTCCGCAGACCGTCAACGCTTATTACAATCCGACCCAGAACGACATCAATTTCCCGGCCGGCATCCTGCAGCCGCCCTTCTTCCGCAAGGACTATCCCGCGGCCATGAACTACGGCGGCATCGGCGCGGTCGTGGGCCACGAGTTCACGCACGGATTCGACGACCAGGGCCGCAAGTTCGACGGCGACGGCGTGCTGCACGAGTGGTGGGAGCCCCAGGTCTCGGAGAAGTTCGACAAGGCGGCCCAGTGCGTGGTCGACAAGTACTCGCAATTCGAGGTCGAGCCCGGCGTGCACGTCAACGGCCAGCTCACCCTGGGAGAGAACATCGCCGATCTGGGCGGCATCAAGGAAGCCTACGCGGCCTACAAGTCCTGGGAGAAGCGACACGGCACGCCGCCGGCGGCGGTGTCGGGGCTGACCAACGACCAGCTCTTCTTCGTGGCCTTCGGTCAGATCTGGTGCACGGAGGCGACGCCCGAGTTCCTGCGCCGGGAAGTCACGACCGACCCTCACTCGCCAGGCATGTTTCGCGCGGTCGCGCCGCCAATGAACTCGCCGGCCTTCCGCGAGGCGTTCCACTGCAAGGAGGGCGACAAGATGGCGCCCGCCAACGCCTGCACCGTCTGGTGAGCGGGATCAGGGCGGGGGCTCGGCGCCGCCCTTGCGCAGGCTGCGCGAGACTTGGATCAGCTCGCTGAAGTTCTCGAGCGTGATCATGCCGACGAGCCCCTGCTCGCCGACCACCAGGACCGGCCGCATCGGGTTGCCCTGCAGCCGGGACAGGGCTTCGTCGAGGGGCGCTTCGGGCGGGATCATGGCGACGTCGCGATCCATCGCCTGGAGGACCGCGACGTCGCGTCCGCCCGCCGCGAGCGCCGCCAGAAGCGCCGACCGGGGAAGCACCCCGGCGACTCGGCCCCATAGATCCACCACCGGAAAATCCTGCTGACTGGTGGCGAGCAGCAGCTCCGCGGCTCGGCCGAGGGTGTCCTGCGGCGCCAGGGTGTCGAAGCGGGTCATCATCGCCTCACGCGCCGTGCGGCCGCGCACCACCGCCCTCCCCCGCTGATACGCCGCCTCCTGCCCGGCGGAGAAGAAGACGAAGACGGCGATCAGGAGCAGAACCGGCTTGATCGGCGGCGGATAGAGCGCGAAGATCGCGAACAGAATCGCGATCCCCTGACCGATCGTGGACGCGAAGGCGGTCGCCCGCTCCTGGCCCAGACGGAGCGACAGGGCCGCCCGCAGCACCCGGCCACCGTCCATCGGGAAGGCGGGCAGGAGGTTGAACAGGAAGAGCATGATGTTCGCGGTCAAGAGCTGCCAGAGGATCGGCGTTCCGCTGACCAGGCTCTCCGCGTTGGGTGGGGAGATCTTGACCGCGAAGAGCACCATCCCGCCCGCGATCAGTCCCGCCAGGACCAGGTTGACCGCCGGTCCCGCCAGAGCGATCAGCAGCTCGGCTTTGCCGGAGGGGATGTGGTCGAGCCGCGCCACGCCCCCGATCGGATAAAGCACGATCTCCGACGTGTGGACGCCGTACCGTCGGGCCATCGTGGCATGGCCGAGCTCGTGCAGCACCACGCAGCCGAAGAGCAGCGTGAGAAAGATCACGCCACCCAGAAATCCTCCCCCCTGGTCGGAAGAGACCGCGCCGAACCAGACGAAGAGCAACAGGAAGGTCACGTGGATCCGGATCGGTACTCCCAGCAGAGTGCCCACCCGCAGCGACCAAGGCGCCGCGGACCGGCGCGGCGCAGCGACGCGGCGCTCGGGCTCACTCATCGGTCGCGGTGCTCCCTTCCAGCGGACGACTCATCCCGTCCATGCCCGGACCGTCCGCGACCAGACCGCTCGGCCGGATCACCGGCGGGCCAGGAATCCTTCGATCCGCTTCAGTCCTTCGTCGAGGCGCTCGCGCGAACAGGCGAACGAGATGCGCACGTGGCGATCGCTGCCGAAGGCCTCGCCGGCGACCAAGGCGACCGCCTCTTCGTCGATCAGCTTCTCGGCGAGCTCGGTCGGCGAACCGAGGTCGCCGCGCAAGCAGGAAGAAACGTCGGGGAATGCGTAGAAGGCTCCCTTGGGCGACGCACAAGAGATACCCGGTAGAGCGTTGAGGCGAGGAATCAGGAAATCGCGGCGCACCTGATACTCGGCGACCATCGCCTTCACGTCCTCTTCCGCGCCGCCCAGGGCCGCCAGCGCGCCCTTCATCGCGAAGGAGGTCGGATTGGAGGTGGCGTGCCCCTGGATGCGGCCTGCGGCCTCGACCAGCTCCCGGGGACCCAGCAGGTAGCCGACCCGCCAGCCCGTCATCGCGTAGGTCTTCGAGAAGGAACCGATCACCGCGACCGTCTGCGGGAACTCGGCGGCCAGCTCGGCCGCGCTGCCGGCCTGGAATCCATCGTAGACGAAGCGCTCGTAAGTCTCGTCGGAGATGACGACGATATCCCGAGCCGCGCACTCTTCGATGATCCGGCGCCGGTCGGCGGCGGAGATCACGCCTCCTGTCGGATTGGAAGGCGCGTTGAGGATCACTGCCCGGGTCCGCTCGCTCAGGGCGGCAACCACGGGTTCGGCGTGGATCGAGAAACCGTCGGAGCCCTCGGTCGGGACCCCCACCACCTCGGCGCCCGCGAGCTTGACCTGCTCGGCGAAGCTCACCCAGGCCGGAGTGGGAATCACCACCTCTTCCCCCTCCTCGAAGAGGGCCAGCGCCACCTCGAAGAGCGCCCCCTTTCCGCCCACCGAGACGAGGGTATCCGGAAGCTGCCAGGGAGCGCCGAAATCGCTTCGATACCGATCCGCCAGAGCCTTTCGGAGCTCCGGAATTCCGGAGCTCGCCGTGTACTTGGTGAATCCCTGGTCGAGGGCCTCGTGCGCGGCGGCAACCGCGCACCCCGGAGAGGCGAAGTCGGGTTCTCCAGCTCCGAAGTCGACCACGTCGACCCCCCGCTGGCGGAGCTCCAGCGCCCGCCTCGTCACTCGCAAAGTGGCGGATTCCGAGATCCGGCCGACACGCGTCGAAAGTCGCACAAGTCGCATGCTAACATCGCGTTCGCTTCCATCGCGACCGCGCTCGGAGGCTCCTGAACGATGAAACGAATCCCTCTGGTGATCCTTCTCGTGGCGATCCTCGCGGTCGGCGACAGGCCGGCTCGCGCCACGGCTCCGACCTGGCAGACCGACGTCGGCCAGGCTTTCGCGCAGGCCCGTCGAACTGGTAAACCGCTGCTCGTCGACATGTACGCCGGCTGGTGTACCTGGTGCAAGGTCCTGGCGCGAGAAGTCTTTCCCGATCCGCGTTTCGCCGAGCTGGCGAAAGGCTACGTCCTGCTGCGTGCCGATGTCGAGGATCAGGGTGCCGGCAGTGAGCTCTCGGACCGTTTCGACGTCGAATCGCTCCCCACCTTGCTGCTGCTTCAACCCGACGGCGTTCTAATGGGCTCGGTGAAGGGATATTCGCCGGCCGACGAGTACCTGCAGAAGTTGCGTAACGCACGTGCCATCTGGGACAAAGTCCTGGAGGGATATACGGAGAGCTTGGCGTCGTCCGACGCCGATCGCCTCCGTTTGAGTGCCATCGACTTCTATCGCCGCCGCGACGGCGAGCGCGCGTCCAAGCTCATCGCGCGGCTCGAGCAAGTCTCCAAGCTCGAGGGCTCCGACGGCGCCTGGGTGCGCTATTTCCTCGCCGACTCGCTCCGCATGGCGGGCCACTTCGATGAAGCCCGGCAAGCCGCCGCGCGCGCGGGGGCCGCCGCCGCCGCCGTCCACGACGAAGACCTCACGGAGCGGCTCGCGCTGATGCCCTTCTGGCTGGCGCGTGACCAATCTCATTGCGCCGCCGCGGCCCAAGCTCTCGCTACGTTCGAGAGTCGGCATCCGAAGAGCGCGCTTCTCTCGAGCGCCCACCTCGCCCTCCAGGAGTTGCGCTCCGAGGGCTCGACGTGCTCCTGAAGCGCCTCGCTCTTCCGGCGCTCGTGCTCCTGGCCGGACTCGCCTCCGGCGCCAATGGACAGATCCTGCGGCCGGAGAAGGCGCACCTCCAAGTCGATCCGCCGCACGTGACGGCCGCGGCGGGCAGTGACGCCCACTTCGCGGTCTGGCTCATCGTCGATCCGGGCTGGCACGTCCAGGCCCACGTACCGACCTACGACTACCTGATCGCGACTGAGCTCCGGGCCGAGCTGCCGCCCGGCTTTCCGGCTCCGAGAATCGAATATCCGGCACCCCGACGCTACAAGTTCGATTTCGCCGACGAGGCACTCGACGTCTACGAAGGTCAGGTCGAGATCGGCGTCACCATCGCGTTGCCGGCCGAGGTGAAAACGGACACAGTCCGCGTTCCCCTCTCCGTTCGATATCAGGCCTGCGACGACAAACAGTGCCTGCCGCCGGTCGACAGCCACGCCGAGGCCGTGCTCGCCGTCGTTCCGGCCCGGACCGCCGGTTCGGCGGCGGAGCCGGGCGCGGCGGCATCGGTCGCGGGGGTGCCGCCGCGACCTACGCCGGCCACGTCACCGTCGCCATCGGCCACCAGCGAGGCGCCGACCCCGCGGCCACGCAGGTCTCTGGCCGGCATCCTCCTGTTGGCGCTGGTCGGCGGCTTCATCCTCAACGGAATGCCCTGCGTGCTGCCGATTCTCTCGTTGAAGCTCTTCAGCCTGGTCAAAGCGGCGGGCCAAGCGCGAGGCGCGGTCCGGATCGGTGGGCTGGCCACCGCGGCAGGCATCCTGTTCTCCTTCTGGGCCCTGGCCGGAGCCGCGATCCTGGCCCGGCATGCGGGCGCCGCGATCGGCTGGGGCGTCCAGTTCCAGCAGCCCGGCTTCGTCGCCTTCCTCGCGGTCGTGATCCTGCTCTTCTCGCTCAACCTCTGGGGGCTTTTCGAGATCCCGCTGCCGGCCCGGTTGGCGCGCCTCGCCGACACCGGCGCTCGCGGCGAGGGGCTGCCCGGCCATTTCGCCTCGGGCCTCTTCGCGACCCTGATGGCGACGCCCTGTTCGGCTCCGTTCCTCGGCACCGCGCTCTCGTTCGCCCTCGCTCAACCCGCCGCCGTCATCGTCGCCACCTTCACGGCGGTCGGAGTCGGCCTCGCGCTGCCGTATCTCGTTCTCGTGGTCGCGCCGGGCGCCGTTCGGCTGCTGCCACGGCCGGGCGCGTGGATGGACACCCTACGCGGTGCGATGGGGTTCCTGCTGGCCGGCGCCCTGGTCTGGCTCCTCTACGTGCTCGGAGCCCAGATCAGCGCCGAGAACCTGGCGTTCTTCGAGCTAGCCCTGCTCGCCGTCGGCCTGGCGGTCTGGGCAATGCAGCGTTCCCGTCTCGGCTCGCTGGCGCGGCGCCTCGGTTGGGTGATCGTCCTCGCCGTATCGACGGCGACGATCCTGCTCGCGGCCCGCGCGCCGCGCGAGACCTCGGCCCCCGTCACGTCCGACCAGACGACTGCCGACGGCATCGCCTGGACGCCCTACGACGCCACGCGGGCGGCGCAGCTCGCCCGCTCCGGACGCCTCGTCTTCCTCGACGTCAGCGCCGATTGGTGCGTCACCTGCAAGGTCAACGAACGGATCATCCTGAGCTCGCCCAATGTGATCGCCGCCTTTCGACGTCACGACGTCGTCGCCATGAAGGCCGATTGGACCAATCGCAACGACGAGATCGCGCGATTCCTCGCGGCCCATGGCCGCTATGGGATTCCCTTTTACATGCTCTGGCGGCCGGGCAGGCCGCCGCATGTATTCGGAGAGCTCATCAGCAAGCAGGACGTCATCGACGTCCTGGATACCTCGGCGACGCCGCCCGAGGGCGTGCCCGCTTCCTGATTCCGCTCTGCGGGAACACCGACCTCAGAACCAGACGTCCGGCCGGCCCAGCCGGGGCGGCAGGTGCCGGGTGACGCGCCGCCGCCATCGCTTGAGGCGCGCCAACATCCGATCGACCCTGCTCCACGAAGGCTCGTCCGGGTCTTCGCGGGCCGCCTCCGCCGCGTCGCCCAGGCGCCGCTCCTCGAGCTCTGGCCGCGTCGCCGCGTCGCCTCCGGTCGCCAGCTGCGAGTGCAGGTGCTTGTAGAAGTCGCGGTACCACCCTTGTATCGGAACACGGTCGCAGGTCGATTCGCCGGTCCGCGTCACGGCGACCAGATTCTCGAGCTGCTTGCCGCCGATTCCGCCGAAACGGAGCGCGTCGAAGACGCCCGGACGGTAGCGCCACGCGGGACAGGGGTCCGTCGTGAAGACGCCTCGGTACCAGGCCCCGCGAATCTCCATCAACCAGATCTCGTCGAGTTGGAATCTGTTCTCTCCGAAATAGTCGCTGAACAGCGTCGGCGAGAACATGTGGAAGCCGAGGTCGACGTGATTGCTCGAGGGCTCGCAGAGAACCACCCGGCCGCCGACCCGCGTCATCCGCGCGATATTGCCCAACGTGGAGGAGACATCGAAGATGTGCGCGATGGTGCCCGAATCGAAAACCAAGTCGAAGCGCCCTTGCAGCTCGGCCGGTGCTTCCCGATTCAGGTCCGCCAGCAGGTCGGCTCCCTCCCATGCGGAGAGATCGACCGCGTGGACCTCGGAAAACCCGAGCGCGCGGAAAAAGGTCCGGTCGTCGATATAGCCGGCCGCCGCCAAACGAGGATGGTTGGAGAGTCGCGTGGACTCGGAGCGCGTCAGCTCGACGCCTTCGGCGAGCGCCATCTCCTCGAGCTCCCGCCAACCGAAGAAAACGAAGTTGCGCCCGAGTTGGAGCACCGATCCCGAGAAGGGACGCTGTTTGTGCTGCCGCAACAAGAACCGCGCGAAAGCCCGCGGAATACCCATGCCTGCCGAGAACTCCCGGCGCGAATCGAAAACCGCTGTGCGCCTGCGATGAGCCTATCTCGAAGCTCGAGAGTCCGCTACGGATCCAGCCTCAGGCGTGCGCCGGCTCGCGCTGCGGAATCACGAACCAGAGGATGATGTAGACCAGTATCCCCGGGAAAGCGGCCGAACAGATCGAGATGACCACGTAGAGGAAACGCAAGAGCGCGGGATCACGATCGAAATACTCCGCGATCCCACCGATGACCCCGGCGATCATCTTCTGATCGGGCGAGCGTCGAAGTGGCCGTTCCTGGGTCGTCATCTTCCTGCTCCTCCTCGGTTCTCACTACGCAGGACCAGGGGGCCGGGTTTCCGGCGATCCACGGAGCGACGCGCTTCGACGATGCCGGTCCGCGCCCGGGAGTGAAGTTCAGGACCGGAGCGACTCCGGCCTCAGCTCCCCGTCGACCGCGCAGCCGAGCACGGCCACGATCTCCGGCAGCTCCTCCACGTCGGCGGTCGACGTCCGGAAATTCACGATGCAGGCGCGCAACAGGAAGCGACCGCTCACGACGGCGTTGCTGACGAAGGCCTTGCCTTCCGCCCACATCCTCTCCATCAAAGCCTCATTGAGCCGATCGAGGTACTCGGCCACGGCGTGCTCTTCGCGTCGGGCGGCGAGGTCGATGGGGACGAACCTGAACGTGGCGATCGACAGGTCGCAGGTCGCAGCCTCGAGCTCGGGGTGCTCGGCGGCGCACTCGTGGAGCCGCCGCGCCAGCGCGATGTCCTCGCCGATCATTCGCTGGTAGCCCGAGCGGCCCACTTGGCGGAGAGCGAGCCAGACCTTGAGGGCTCGAAAGCCGCGCGAGTTCTGCGGCCCGAGCTCGTGGAAGAAGACCGGTGCGTCCTCCTCCGGCTCGACGTCCGGGTAGTAGGGCGGGTGATAGGCGAATGTCTCCCGCAGCAGCTTGCGGTCACGCACCAGGACGCAGGCCGCCTCGAGGGGCGCGTAGAGCCATTTGTGAGGATCGAACGCGACCGAGTCGGCAAGCGCCAGGGCCTTCAGATCGGGCGGGGCGTCCGGCAGGCAGGCCGCGGGCCCCCCATAGGCTCCGTCGACGTGAAACCAGAGGCTCCGCTCGCGACAGAGCGCCGCGATCTCGCGCAGCGGATCGACCGCGCCGGTCGACACGGACCCCGCCGTGCCGACCACCAGGGTCGGACGGTGCCCGGCCTGCCGATCCTCGTCGATCGCACGCGTCAACGCATCGATACGCATGCGCTGGTGCTCGTCGGTCTCGATCCAGCGGACCGCTTCCGTCCCGTAGCCCGAGAGATCGGCCGCCTTCTGAACCCAGGTGTGGGTCTCCGCCGAGACGTAGAAGCGTGCCGCGCCACCGGGAGCGATCCCCACGGAGCGCAGATCCCATTCCGCCTGAGCCCGCCGTCCGGTCCAGAAACCGACGAAGTTGGCCATGTTGCCGCCCGAGACGAGGAGCCCGCCGGCGTCGGATGGATAGCCGATCAGCTCCGCCAACCAGCGGACCGTCTGGAGCTCGATCTCGCTCGCGATCGGTGAAAGCGGCCAGCCGCCGAGATTCGGATTCACGGCGGACGCGAGGAGGTCGGCGAGCGCGCCGACCGGAGCGGCCGAGGAGGTGATGAATCCGAAGAACTTCGGGTGGCCGTTGAAGAGCGAGTGCTCGAACAGGAGGTCCGCCGCTTCGTCGAGGAGCGTTCCCGCCTCGGCGCCTTCCTGCGGCAGCCCCGCGTGGCCGAGGACCGCTCGAACGCTGGCGGGATCCTCCCCCGAGGTCACCCGCCCGAGCGGCATCCGCTCGAGGAAATCACCGAGGCGGTCGACGAGGCGATGGCCGAGTCGCCGGAATTCCTCTCCACTCATCGCAATGGGCGCTTCTCGCTCGTTGCTCATGCTCTCGCTGCCTCCGTCATCTCGGATTCGCCCGCGCATTCCGCGGCCGAGACGAATGAAAAAGAGAAACCTCCATGAAAGCAGGGGACTGGCTACCCCCGCGGCCCGTGGACTCTATGCTCTCCACGTCGCCGGCACGGGTGGTGAAGAACGTCCCGGTCCGGGACGCCGTCCCCGCTCTCGCGGGCGGCGCAGCGCGGCGCGGTACCCGGGCGTCTGATGCCGGCCAGGCTCACCTGCCCTCGGGCACGATACCGACGACTCCACCAGTGGCACAGTCGAGCCGCAGCAGTTGATCGTGCCCGACCCCGTAACGTCCCAAGGGGACCTTGTAGTCCCCCTGGCCGTTCGCCGAGCGAACCAGACGCAGACGAGCTCCGTCGCGCGGATCGACCATCGGGTTCCGACAGCCGTCATCGGGTCGTACGGGACGAGAGCCGTTGCCGTCGAGCACCAGGAATTGGGCCGGGGCATCGGCCGGGGCCGAGAGCGCGCCGAGACGTCCGCCGCTCCCCGTCGCACAGCCCGCCAAGACCGCGCTCATCACCAACGTCGCTGCCCACCCGGCTCGACACCACTCCGGTCTCGAATCTCTTCTCATGCCTCTCCCTCTCGGCCCGTTCTAGGACGCCAACCTGCCGAGTCCACTCTCCCGGTGACGGTCGATCCAATATCCCCAGGCGACGATCAACCACTGGGCTTGACCGCTCCAGGCGATCGCCCGCGGCGATGGGGGTGGTGGACCGAAGACGCTCGCCGCGTAAACGAGGATCAGAAACGCCACCAGGCCCGCCAATCCGAGCGATCCGATCCGGTCGCGGGAGCGCGTCGCGCGAACGTAGAGCCCGACTCCCAAGGCGAGCAGACCGATTTCCACGGCCAGGGTGCCCGGCAGCGACGACCAGAGTCCCATTCCGACCTTCGGCCCCCCGACAGGAAACACCGGCAGGTCCGGGCGGTGGACCACCAGATCGAGCAGCCAATGACTGGGGACCAAGAGGCCGCAAATCAGGGCGCCCCGTCGCGAACCGCGCACCCAGTAGAAGAGGGCGCCGATCAAGATCCCCCAGCCGCAGGCAGCCACGAGCGAGTGGCTGATCGGATAGTCCACGAAGTCGAGAGGCGTCATTCGGCTCGCGCCCGGCGAGATCACGACGTGCTCGAAACCCAGCAGGAGAAGGGACGGCCAGAGGAGATCGAGGAATTGCGCGGCCAGGAATAGGGTGCCCAACGACATGCTCGGTGCGACCCGTTTGGCTCCGAAGCCCACTCCCCAATGGCCGAGAAACATCGCCGATCAGTCTCTCCGATTGAAGGCGGGGTCGCAACAAGTGCTCGGCGGCCGTGCGCCCGGAGCTCAACCGGCGCGCATCGTGTCGGGCATTCGGACGGCGACGACTTCGCCGGTGACCGTCAAGACGCCACCCGCGCTGAGCGTGACTTCGACGATCGATTTCCGCTCACCCGCTTCCAAGACCCGGGCGCGCAGCTCGAGCGGCACCCCGATCGGCGTCGGCCTGCGAAAGTCGACTTTGAGGGAACCGGTCACGTAACGCGGCATCGATTCGGAGGTCATGTCCAGCCCGGCCCTCTCCGCGGCTTGCGCGGCGGCCGTACCGATGGCATGGCAATCGACCAACGAGGCCATCAGTCCACCGTAGACGTAGCCGGGGAGCGAGAGGTGATAGGGCTCGGGCGTGAAATGCGCCACCCCCTCTCCGCCGACCCAGAAGGTTCGAATGTGGTGCCCTCGAGGATTGTCGCGACCACAGCCGTAGCAGTGCGCGACATCGGCGGGATAGAGATCTTGCACGGCCTTCGTCGAATCGCTCATCGCGCGGCTCCGGTTCTCGCCCGTTCACGGCGGGCACGAAACTCCTCTAGACGGTCGGCGAGGCGCTGTTCGAAGCCCTGGCCGCCAGGCGTGTAGAAGGTGCTGCTCCGCAGGGAGTCAGGCAGGCAGTCGAGGCCACCCATGCCTTCCTCGGTCTCCGGAGCGTAGACATAGCCGCGACCGTATCCGACGTCCTTCATCAGGCGGGTCGGCGCGTTGCGGATCGCCATCGGAACGGGTTCTGCCGGACGCTCCGCGACCGTGCGCCGGACCTCTCCCCAGGCGCGGTAGACAGAGATGCTCTTGGGCGCCAAGGAGAGGTAGATCGCGAGCTCCGCCAGCGCGAGATCCCCCTCCGGCGAGCCCAGCCTTTCGTAACACTCCCAACAGGTCAGGGCGAAACGCAGCGCGTTGGGGTCGGCCAACCCCACGTCCTCGGCGGCGAACCGCGTCATCCGGCGTGCCACGTACTCGGGCTGCTCGCCGGACTCGAGCATGCGCGCCAACCAGTAAAGGGCGGCGTCGGGATCGCTCTCCCGTAGCGACTTGTGGAGCGCCGAGATCAGATTGAAGTGCTCTTCGCCGCTCTTGTCGTAGACCAGCGTCTTGCGCTGCGCGAGCCGCTGGACGTCTTCGCCCGAGATCGCGATGCGGCCAGCCAGGCTGGCGTCCTCCACCACCAGGTCGAGCAGCGTCAGCGCTCGCCGCGCGTCCCCCGAGGCGAGCTGGACGACCGACTCTAGAGCCGCCGGCTCGAGCGTGGTCTTCGCGTCGCCCAGACCCCGTTCCACGTCGGTCCGAGCTCGCTCGACCAGAGTCTCGAGGTCGGCAGCCGAGAGCGGCTCGAGCACGATTACCTTGCACCGCGAGAGCAGCGCCGCATTGAGCTCGAAGGACGGATTCTCGGTGGTGGCGCCAACCAGGACGATGTCGCCTCGCTCCACGTAGGGAAGGAACGCGTCCTGCTGCGCCCGATTGAAGCGATGAATCTCGTCGACGAAAAGGAGCGTCCGGCGTCCCGTCGCCCGCCGCAGGCGCTCCGCATCCACCATGACCCGCTTGATCTCCTGGATGCCGGCGGTCACCGCCGAGAAAGGAACGAACTGCGCTTGGGTGGCCTCCGCGATCAGCCGCGCCAGGGTGGTCTTGCCGCATCCCGGCGGCCCCCAGAAGACGAGCGATGGGACGCGATCGGCGGCGATGGCGCGACGCAGAAACCCGTCCGGCCCGACCACCGTCCCCTGCCCGACCACCTCGTCGAGACCGCGCGGCCGCATGCGCTCGGCCAGCGGCGCTCCCGCTCCCGCAGCCGGCGATGCCGCCGGAGCGCTCTTCTGGTCGTCGAACAGTCCGCCCGCCATGGACCCCATTCTCCCACCGGATGGCTACCGGGCTCAGGAGCCGAGATGCGCGAAAGACAGTTCGAGGCCGTCGTGGCTCGTGAAGATGTCCGCAATGCGATGAATGTGCAGCCCCTTCCAGAGATCGAACACCAGGTCACGAGGATCCAACCGGCCCGGCTCGCCCTCGTCCCGATACAGAACCACCACTCGGGAGCCCACCTGCAGGAGATCGCCGGGGCCGGCCTCACGGCCCCAGACCGGATGGGTCTTGTCGAGGTCGAGGGTTCGCCAGACGAGAGCCGCCGGCGATTGACCCGCGTCCTCGACGTGCTCGGCGAGCAACCGCGTCCTCGCGAAGACCAAGCCGCGCGCCTTCCACTCCTCGATCTTCTTTTCGAGCGCCGGCGGGAGATCCGGCGCGCTCTCGATCTCGGTCAGACCGAAGCTGCGCGAGAGCAGAGCCAGCGGCGCGGGCAGCGCCGCCAGCGCGCGAGTGGCGTTGGGCTCCCCCCCGGCAAACGCGCTCGGACCGGGGGACTCGATCCTCCGCGCCGGGACCAGGGAGCCGGGAGCGTCGAAGAGCTCGACCCGGACGGCGTAGCGCTGCACTCCGAACGGAAGCGGCCGGAGAGGCGAAGCGGGGTCGAGCTGAACCAGGGTGGGGTCGATCACGCCCTTCACGCTCCACCCGTTGCCCCACTCGGGATGGAAGGTCTCGATGAGGGAAAAACGATCGAGATCCTTGGCTTGCTTCACGTTCACGTAAGGCGTCGAACCTTCGACCGAAAACCAACGCAGGCGCACGATCCGGCCATCGGGCCAGCGGCGAAGACGCTGCGCCGGAATCTCCTTGCCGCCGAGTCGCACCTCGGGCGCGTCCGTGAAGTAGACCTCGGATCCCGTCCAAGTCTTGGCCGCCACCACCGCGAACAACTGAAAGTCCCGTCCGGCGGCGAGCTCGTGCTTGCCATCCGAGGCCACCGCGTCTCCCGCCGCGCGGAGGGTCACGTAGGCCGCCTCGGGGCGCGGCGCCAGAGGGTTGTGGATGGTCGGAATGAAACGGAACGCGACGACGGCCAGGAGGACCACCCCGGCGATCCACCAGATGCGCTTCGACTCTCGCTCCTCGTCCATGGAGCGATCTTAGCCGGATCGGTCCCGCGCTAGAGGGCGCGCAGCTCCTCGAGCTTGGCCACCACGTCGCGGTAGTTGGAATTGATCCCGTAGAGTTCGACGAAGGTTCGCCGGGCCCTCTCGGCGTCATCGGTCGCCAGATAGAGGTTGCCGAGGTCGTAGAGAAGCCCCAGATTGGCGTCCTCCGAGAGGTCCGGCGTCGCCAAGCCGCGCTGATACCACTTGACGGCCAGCTCGGGCAGGCCCTTCTCGAGGAAGGAGCTACCGAGCAGTGAACAGCAGTCGATCAGGTAGTTCGGATGCTTGGCTGCGAGCTGGAATTCCCCGATCGCCTCGTCGAGGAGACCCATTTCACGATAGGCGATGCCGAGATTGAAGTGGGTGTCGAAATCCTCCGGAGAAAGGCTCTCCGCGACCCCCTTCTTGAACCCTTCGACGATCTCCTCGAGCGAGGGTTCTTCGCGCGGGAGCATCTCTTGGCCCGTCTCGATCTCTTCCTTGGTGAGCTCCTCTTCGAGCTCCGCAGCGAGATCGAAGAAGCCCTCTTCCTCGTCGAAAAGGCTCTCGTCGCCCGGCGACTCGGCGCGTTCGCCGGCCGGCGCTCCGGTGGCCGGCACGGCTTCATCCAGCCAAGCCAGCTTGTCCTCGACTTCCTCCACCGGCTCGTCCGGGAAGGAAGGCGCGAGCGGCTCGGCGGGCGCGACCTCGTCCGGACCGAGCGGGGGCCGTGCGGCAGGAACCGTCGGAGGCGGCGGTGCGGCCACGCTCCGGATATCGTCGAGGAGCGCCGCGAGGTCGGCGTCTGCTCCCGCACCTTGCGCCCGGGGCTCGGGCGGGGCGGCCTTGCGCGGCTTCGGCGCCATGCCGGCCAGCTCGTCGAGAAGCCGCGACACGGCGTCTGGCTCGGCCTTCTCGGCCGGCGGCGGACTCGTCGGGCGTCCCTCGGCGAAGCGAAAGCCCGTCTTCTCGAGCCGACTTCGAACGGGCGCCCAGAAATCCTCATCGACGGCACCATCCGCGACCAACGCATGGAGCTGCTGCGCCCGCGGCAGCGCCCGTTCGAGCTTACCCACGTCCAGGCAGAGATGGACTCCCAGGGCGAGAGCGCCCGCGTGCCGCGGGTCTTCCTGCAGAATCTCCCGGACTCGATCTTGAGCCTTCTCGCCCAGTCCGTACTTGCGAAAGACCTCGGCCTCCGCGAGTAGATTCGCGAGGCGCCGCTCGGGCGGAATCGTGACGGGCTCTCCGGCCGATGGCGCCTCCGTCTCCCCGGAGACCGCTTCGTCCGGTTCCTCGCCGATCTCGACCGGCTCCTTCGCCGGAAACGTCGGAGCCGGCAAGTCCAGATCCAACGTCAAGTCGGGCTCGGGGGCGAAGCTCCAGTCAATGTCGGGAGTCGTCGGTGCAGGCGCCGTCCAATCCTTCCCGGCGGACTGCGGCGGCGCGGATTCGTCGAAAGGCTCGACCTCGAGCTCGAACTCCACTTCGTCTTCCAAGTCCGGCACGGGGCCCGACGCCGAAGCCGACGTCGGCGGAATTTCGAACCGATCCCGCACCTGGCTCGAGGTGAACTCGTGCTCGGCGGCACCCGCGTGCTCGACCTCTTCCGGGGTGGGTAGGGCCCGCATTTCCGAAGCCGTGAGGTCGCTGCGCCGCGGCGTCTCGCGGAGCTCCGGAGGAACCGAGGCGATGTCGGAGACCTTGAGTACCCGCGCGGAGGAATCCTCCGTACCCGGCGGGCGGCGCACTCCGGACGACGACCTCTCGGTCCGCCGATCCTTCGCCAAACCCGCGATCCGGGCGATCTTCTCGGCCTGCGGATTGCGCTCGACGGCCAGGGCGAGCAACTTCGCCGCCGCGGCCGTATGGCCGGCGTCCTTCAACCCGAGCACCGCGTCCGTAATGAACGCCAGGTCGCCGGGAGACCCCGCGATCGCCTTCGCGTAGACCTGGGTCGCCTCCTCGATCCGCTGATGGCGCAACATCATCTCGGCAAGTTGCTTGTACTCTGCGAGCTCTTTGTCGTTCTCGCCACGCTCCCGGTAGATCTCGGCCAGCTTGACGTGCGGAGAAGGATCTCCCGAATCGAGGGCGGCCATCTTGCGCAGAACCCCCTCCGCCGACTCGATCCGGCCATGCTTCTGGTAGTAATCGACCAGGACCTGGTACTGGGTCCGCGCTTCGGTGACCAGTCCTTGCTTGTGGTAGAGCTCGGCAAGGTGCTCGTAGATCGGCAAGCGCGTCGGGTCGAGCTTGATGATCTTCTTGAAGATGGCGATCGCCTTGACGAAAAAGCCGTCCTCCGTGTAGCGCTCGGCGATCTGTAGGAACAGGCGCACCGCCTCCTCGTTGCGGTGGATCCGCACGTAGAGGTCGCCGACCCGATTCAGCGTCATGGCATCGTTCGGGTTCGAACTGATGAGCTTGCGGTATTCCTTGATGGCGCTCTCGATCTTGCCGCGCGCGACGTACTTCTCTGCCGCGGCCACCACCGACTCCCGGTTCACCGCCATCACGCGACCTCCCGGCGCGGCACCACCGAGGAGAAGCTCAGGCGATGGAGCGGGCTCGGCCCGAAACGCGCCAACGCCGCCAAGTGCTCCGGCGCGGCGTAGCCCTTGTGACGTGCGAATCCAAAGTGCGGAAAGTCGCGGTCGAGCTCGGTCATCCGCCGGTCGCGCTCCTGCTTCGCGAGGATGGACGCGCAGGCGACCGCATAGGAGAGGGCGTCGCCCTTGACCAGCGGCAGAACGGGCGCTCCGCAATCCACGAGCGCCACGGCGTCACTGACCACCAAGCGCGGACGAACGGAGAGGCGGGAGAGGGCGTCGAGCATCGCGAGTCGTGTGGCTTGGAGGATATCGGACTGATCGATCGTCGTGGCCGAGACGGATGCCACCGCCCAGCTCTCGGCGGTGCATCGAATGCTCTCGGCGAGGCGCTCGCGCAGCTCGGGAGTGAGTTTCTTCGAGTCATCGACACCGGGCAGGAGGGGTCCGGAGCCGGGCACGACCGCGGCCGCCACCACGGGTCCGGCGAGGCATCCTCGGCCCGCCTCGTCGACGCCAGCGACCGGAGCGTAGCCCGCGAGAACGAGCCGTTCCTCGAGCTCGCGCAGCAGACTCAGGCGGTAGAGCTCGCCGCAGATCCTCCCGATCGTCGGCACACGATCCCCTTCCGCCCGGGCGCCGGCGGCGAAGACTTCAGGTTCCGGCTCGGCTCGGGGCGGTCTCGTCGCGGCGTTCCTCAATACGCGCCGCCTTGCCTCTCAACTCCCGCAGGTAGTAGAGCTTGGCGCGCCGGACTCGACCCCGTCGCACCACCTCGATGCTGTCCACCACCGGCGCGTGGAGCGGAAAGATGCGCTCCACGCCAATCCCACCGGAGATCTTGCGAACGGTGAACATCTCGCGGCTGCCGCCCCCCTTGCGGGAGATGACCACACCTTGAAAAGCCTGCAGGCGCTCTTTGTCGCCTTCGACGACGCGCACCTGGACACGCACCGTGTCGCCCGGCTTGAACTCGGGGACTTCCGCGCGCAGGTACTGGCGCTCGATCTCGATCAGCTGACTCATAACCCCACCTCGGAAAACGTGGAACGGGAATTCTCTCATTCGTCGGGACTTCGGGCAACTCCCGGCCGCGCTCTTTCAGCCCGGAGGCGATCCAGCTCCCGCCGGGTCGCGGGCTCGAGCCGAGCGCCCTCGAGCAGGTCCGGCCGCTTCTCCAGGGTCGCGGCGAGCGCCGCGCGCAGGCGCCATCGTTCGATCGCCGCGTGATCGCCGCCCAGCAGGACGTCCGGCACCCGGAGGCCTTCGACCTCGGGAGGACGGGTGTAGTGAGGGTGGTCGAGAAGGCCGGTACGGAAGCTATCCTGGGCCACCGACTCGGGGAGCTGCACGACGCCGGGCACCTCGCGCGAAGCCGCTTCGATGAGCACCATCGCCGGCAACTCGCCGCCCGAAAGAACGTAGTCGCCGATGGAGATCTCCTCGTCCACGACCCTTTGACGGACCCGCTCGTCGATTCCCTCGTAGCGGCCACACAACAAGAGCAGCTCTCCTCTCCCGGCGAGCTCGCGCACCTTCGCGTCGTCGAGGCGCTTGCCTTGCGGCGAGAGCAGGATCCGCCACGGCCGCCGGCCCTCGGCCAGCTCCCGCACGGCGCGCAGCCAGACCGGCGCCGTCATGACCATCCCCCCCCCACCGCCGTATGGCTCGTCATCCACCGATCGATGACGATCGAGCGCGAAGTCGCGCAGATCGTGTACCGAAACCTCGAGCCTCCGGCTCTCGACAGCCCGACCGACCAGCGAAGTCGCCAAGAAGGGCGCGAAAAGCTCCGGGAAGATGGTCAGGACTTGAATTCGCACGCTTCCACCAACCCCCTCGGCAACTTCAGCTCGATGCGTCGGCCCACGATGTCGACGCAAGTCAGGAACTCCTCGACGTACGGGACGAGGAGACTTCTCCCGTCGGCGTGCGCGACCTGCAGGAGGAGTCCACCGCTCGACTCGACCACCTCCGTCACCTCGCCGAGCTCTCCCGCCGACCCGTCCACGCAGCGGCAGCCGACGAGCTCGAAAAAGTAATGGAGGCCGGAAGGAGCCGGTGGGACCTCGTTCCGGGATACCTCGAGGCGCAGCTCCGCGCAGGCTTTCGGCGGCGTCGCGGTCCTCGACGCCCGCCAGGCGCAGCCGCGTGCCGCGAGTCCCGCGCGCCGCCGAGACGATACGCACTCGATGGCGCGCTCCAGAGCGCGGCGCAAGCCAGAGCTCCGAGCCCGCATCGAATCGTCCGGGAACGTCCGACGTCTCCTCGATGACCAACTCTCCGCGCACGCCGTGCGGACGCAGAACGAGGCCGACCAGAACGAATTCGGGGAGCTCGGAGGTGGAACGCGACTCAGTCTTCGGCGATCTCGACCGCATAGGAGCGCCCGTCGCGCTCGCCACGGGCTCGGGCAAGCTCGCGCAAGGCGTCGATCGTCCTCCCGTGGCGCCCGATCACCTTCCCGCGGTCGGATTCGGCGACGGTCAGGAGCAGCTCCACGCCGTCGTCGAGAGGTTGCTCCTCCGCAGCCACGCTCTTCGCGTCATCCACCAGCAGACGAACGACGGCGACGAGGTCGGTGGCCGGGTCGGACATTTCAGTTGGCGGCCGAACGTTCGACTAGCTGACGAACCGAGGTCGACATCTGGGCGCCATTGGCGACCCAGTAATCCACCCGGTTCCGGTCGATCTGAACGGTCGGCGGTTCCTGGCGAGGATCATAGCTACCGAGCTCTTCGACCGCGGTGCTGCGGGTCGCAGCGCGCGAATCCGAAACGATCACCCGGTAGAACGGCCGATTCCTCGCGCCCATCCGGCGGAGCCGAATCTTCAACATGGGATGGCTTCCTCTCTCTTGCTTTCTCGGCTTGCTCCCGTGGCCGGCCAGGGCCGGCGGAAGCACGGAATTCGGGACGATATCACGAGGGCGGACACGCGTCCGGGCCCCTCCGGTCAAATCAATCGATCAAAAGGTACTTACGGCGCCGTCGCCAGCGTGGATGGGCGCCGCCAAGCCCTTCCCGGCGCTCAGGACCCGAAGGCACGCTTCAGCCAGTTACCCTTCACTTGCTTCATCATTTTCTTCATCTGCAGGTACTGCTTGAGCAACTGGTTGATCTCTTGGACGGAGGTCCCGGAGCCACGGGCGATGCGGCGCTTGCGGCTGGCCGCCAGGATCTGGGGCCGACGCCGTTCCTGCGGAGTCATCGAGTTGATGATCGCCTCGACGCGAACCAACCGTCTGTCATCGGCCTCGCCAACCTTGTCGAGGCCGCGCAGCGGGCCGGCCTTGGGGAGCATGTCGAGGACACCCTTGAGGGGGCCCAACTTGCGTACCTGCCGAAGCTGATCTCGAAGGTCCTCCAAGGTGAACTCATTGCGTCCGATGCGCTCGGCGAGCCTCTGCGCTTCCTTCGCGTCGACCGTTTGCTGGGCCTTCTCGACCAGGGCGAGCACGTCGCCCATGCCGAGGATGCGCGACGCCATGCGGGCCGGCGAGAAGAGCTCGAGGTCCTCCGGCTTTTCACCGACGCCCGCATAACGGATCGGGACCTTCGCGACATCGCGCACCGAGAGGGCCGCGCCGCCGCGCGCATCGCCGTCGAGCTTGGTCAGCAGCACGCCGGTCAGCGACAGCGTGCGCGCGAACTCCTGGGCGCTGCGCACCGCATCCTGGCCCGTCATGGCGTCGGCCACGTAAAGGATCTCGTCGGGAGAAACCGCCGCCGCCACCCGCTCGAGCTCCGACATCAGAGCTTCATCGACGTGCAGTCGCCCAGCGGTGTCGAGAATCACCACGTCACGCCCACTCTCACGCGCCGCCTTGAGAGCCCGGCGGCCGAGCGCGACCACGTCCTCGCCGGCCTCGGGCGTGAGCACCGGGAGATCGACCTGCCGCCCCACCTGAACGAGCTGCTCCACCGCGGCGGCACGCTGCAGGTCGCCCGCCACCAGCAACGGATAGCGGCCTCGGCTCACCAGACGCCTGGCCAGCTTCCCGGCGGAGGTCGTCTTGCCCGAGCCTTGCAGCCCGCACAGGAGCACCACGGCGGGCGTGCCATCGAGGCGCAGCTCCTGGGCGTCCTCACCACCCAGCGTCTCGGTCAGCTCGTCGCGCACGATCGAGACGACCTGTTGCGCGGCCGAGAGGCTCTCGAGCACCCGAGCACCCTCTGCCTTGGCCTCGACTCGAGCGAGAAAATCCTTCACCACCCGGAAGTGGACGTCGGCCTCGAGCAGTCCGACCCGGATTTCGCGCAGCGCCGCGCTCAGGTCGTCCTGGGTGACTTTGCCTTCACCGCGTAGACGCCGGAAAACGTCGCCGAATCGCTCTTGTAGACCCTCGAACATCGCGGTCGGTGAGCTTATATCCTTAGCCGCCGCGATGAAACGACGCGCCCAGATCGTCGCCCCGCCGGGAGCGGCCTCCGAGTGATTCCCCTGGCCGATTCGCGGCGCGCGCGGCGATTCCCCTGGGAGACGACCTGCCTGGCGCTCGCCTGCATCGCGACCTTCGGCTGGGAGCTCAGCCTCGGAGCCCGACTCCCGGACGAAATCGCCCGGCTCGCAGTCTCACCGGCGGAAGTCGCCAGCTTCAGCGATCCTGTCCACTTGCCGCAGCGCGTCCTGGCATCGCTCTTCCTGCACGGCGGCTGGCTGCATCTGATCGGAAATCTGGCGTTCCTCGTGGTTTTCGGCGACGACGTCGAGGAGGCCCTGCGACCGGGCCGATTCCTGCTCATGTTTCTCGTGACCGGGCTCCTCGCTGCTGGTGCAGGTCGCCGCCACGCCCGCCTCCCACCTGCCGGTCATCGGGGCCTCCGGTGCGATCTCCGGGGTGCTGGGCGCCTTCCTGGTTCTCTATCCCGAGGCACGCCTGGCCGGCGTCCTGCCGGTCGGCTGCGTCTTCGTGCCGCTGCGGACCCGCGCCTTTCTGTTCATTCCGGGATGGTTCGCGCTCCAGATCTTCAGCACGCTCACGGCAGCTCCCGGCAGCGCCTCCGGCGGCGTCGCCGTCTACGCCCACCTCGCCGGCTTCGGCATCGGCCCGGTCCTGCTCTTCCTGCTGCGCCGGCGCCGCCAGGTCAGGCGAGGGAAACCGTCTTCACGTTGACGAACTCGCGGATGCCGAACTGCGGCGAGCTCGCGACCGTAACCGGATCGTTTGACCCCGCCGAAGGGAAGACGCGGATCGCTCGCGACCATGCCGTTGATGAAAACCGCGCCCGCCTCCAGCTCGGCGACGAGGCGGTCGCGCTCGTTCTCGTCGCGGGTCCATGCGGCCGCGCCGAGCCCGAAGGGCGTTTCGTTGGCGACCGCGATCGCCTCCTCCACACCCCCGACCCGGATCACCGTGGCCACCGGACCGAAGAGCTCCTCTCGTCGAGCCGGTGAGTCGGCGGGCGCGTCGACCAGAACGGTCGGAGGGTAGTACCAGCCGGGCCGATCGAACTCGGCGCCACCGAGGAGGCAGCGCGCGCCGGCGGCCACCGATCGTTCCACCTGCGCGGCGAGCGTCGCGGATCGCTGAGGTCGCGAGTGGACCGACCTCGGTCCCAGGATCCATGGGGTCCCCGATCCGCAGCGCCGCCATGCGGGCTACGAAGCGTTCGACGAAGGCGTCGTAGATCCGCGCGTGAACGACGAAGCGCTTGGCCGCGATGCAGGACTGGCCGTTGTTGAGGACGCGGGCTCTGACCGCGGTGGCCACGGCCGCGTCCAGGTCCGCCGAAGGCAGAACGACGAAGGGATCGCTGCCGCCGAGCTCGAGCACGGTCTTCTTGATGCGTTGGCCGGCCCGTGCGGCGACGGCCGAGCCGGCCGGCTCGCTACCGGTCAAGGTCGCGGCGGCGACGCGCTCGTCGTCGAGCAGCCGAGAGACCGTCTCCGCTCCCACCAGCAGGGCCGTGAAGCAGCCCTCCGGGAAGCCGGCTCGCCGAAAGATCTCCTCGATCGCGAGCGCGCACCCGGGCACGTTCGAAGCGTGCTTGAGGAGCCCGACATTGCCCGCCATGAGGGTCGGCGCGGCGAAGCGGAAAACCTGCCAGAAGGGAAAGTTCCAGGGCATCACCGCCAGGACGACACCCAGTGGATCGAATCGCACCCAGGTCTCGTTCTCGGTCGAACCGCGCTGCGGGGCGAGAAATCGCTCGGCGTGATCCGCGAAATACCGACAGACCCAGGCGCACTTCTCGGCCTCCGCGACCGCCGCGCCAACCGGCTTGCCCATCTCGAGGGTCATCGTCTTCGCCCAGCCCCTCTTCTCGCTCTCGAGCAGGCCGGCCGCGCGGCGTAGCAGTTCCGCCCGATCGACGAAGGGAACCGCTCTCCAGGTCCGGAATCGGCTGGCGGCCGCGCTCAGCTTCGATTCGACTTCGGAATCGGTGTGCGTGGCGAACTCACCTAGCGTCTCCCCGGTCGCTGGGTTGAGAGAAACGATGCTCATCGTGCCTCCTTGCCGGAGTCGGACCGTTCCGACAACACGACGCTACACCTCGTCGGAGGAAGCGGGCGGAGGAGACAGCTTCACCGAACGCCAGAAGAGCCAAGCCGGAACCACGGCGATGGCGACGAATGCGGTCGCCAGCGTGCCGAGCATGGAAACCAGCCCCATCGAGACCAGGCCGGGATAGTGCGAGGTCGCGAGCGAGCCGAAGCCGATGATGGTGGTCAGCGCGGCGAGCATCACGCCGCGCGCCGTCTCCTCGACGGCGTGCACGGTATCCGCGCTCCCTGCCTCTCGTTCCTCGAGGTAACGGTGAATCACGTGGATGCCGTAATCGACTCCGATACCGAGAATCATCGTGATCACGAAGAGGTTCATGAAGTTGAAGTGGAGGTCGAGCGCCGCCATCGCACCGAGCATCCAAACCAATCCGATCGCCAGGGGCACCAGAGCGAGCATGGCGCTGCGCACGCTCCGGAAATCGATCCAGAGAAGGATGATCACCAGGATCAGGCCGATCACCGCCGATTCCGCGGCGTCGCGCCGCACGTCGCCCCGCAAGGATCTCGAGAGCACGTTGATCCCGGTGAGCTTGGCCTGTGGCCCGAGGGAATCCGCCAGATCGATCGCCGCTTGCGGGACCTCGCGCTTGGGGCGGCCGGGCAGGTTGTAGACCTTGACCAAGCTCACCCAGCCGCCTGGAATCTCGCGCAGGTAACGATCGAGCAACTTGGCGCCCTGGGGCAGCTTGAGGATCGCCGCGCGGGTGACCGGCTGGTCGGTCGAAAGCGCCTCGGAGAGCAAGCCCAACCCCTCGTCGAAAGCGGCGGCGCGCAGGCCTTCCTCCACGCACGCGCGTTCGAAGGTCTCACGGATCCGCCCCGGATCGAGGCTGCCGTCGGCCCGCCCCGCCGCGAGCCAGTCGAGGGCTTCCCGCTGCCCGTCAGGCGACGGCAGGATCGAGGTCACGGCGTCGAATCCCCCGAGCAGCCCGGTGTCGACCGACCGGCGAGCGCGATCGGCGGCGCGGTCCGCCAAGTCGAGCACCTGGGAGAAGCTCCTTTCCTTCGAGAACCAGCGACATGTGATCGAAGCCCGATCCGAAATGCTGGTTGATCTCCTCCTGGGCGAGGACTCCCCTATTTCCAGCCGGGCGCAGCGCCTCGACGCTGTCGTCGAAACTCAGCTTGGGAATGAGCGCGACTGCCGCCAACGTGACGATCGCCGTCACCAGGAGCGTGGCGCGCGGGAACCGGATGGCGACCCGGGTCAGCCTCTCGACGCCGAAGGCGAAGACGCTCAGCCGCGGGACCCGCTCGCGCCTGCGGTGATGCTCCTCGCTCCAACCGATCATGGCGGGTACGAGCAGCATGACGGCGAGCAGGCAGAAGAGAATGCCCGTCCCGACGATCAACCCCATCTGATAGAGACCCGTGAAATCGGTGATCAGGAAGGCGAAGAAGGTCGCGGCCGTGGTCACGGCGCCGAGGATCACGCCGCGCAGCGTACCGCCGCCCATCGCCCGCAATGACGCTTCCAAGTCCGCGCCCCGGTGGCGCTCCGCGACGTAGCGCCCGTAGAGAACGATCACGAAATCGTTGCCAAGACCGATCAGCAGCGCCGCCACGCCGGCCGTGGTCGAGGCGAGCTGACCAACCGCCAGAGAAGCGAAGCCGAAGGTCAGGGTCAGGCCGCAAACGAGTGGCGCGAAGACGAGCGCCAGGAGCGACGTCCGCCGGTAGGCGAGAAAGAAGAGCAGCAGCACGCCCCCGATCGACGTCGCGGCATTGACTCCGACGTCGTGCCAGATCAGCGACGAGTCGTCGAGGGCGATCACGTAGCGTCCACCCCAGAAGACCTCGGGCTTCGGAAGGTCGAGCCCCCCCGCGAGTTCCTTCCAGTCGTCGTCGATCTTCGAGACCTCGCCCTTCATGGTGCCGAGCAGACTCCGGTTGAACGCCAGATCCTGGGGCGAGCGCACCGGCTTGCCCAGCACCAGGAGCAGGCGATGGTCGCGCGAGAGATAGCGGCCACTCATCCAGTCGATCGCGAGCGGGCCGCGACCGCCGCCCAGACGATCGATGAAGACCTGAGACAGGCCCAATGGATCGAGCTTCAGCAGGTCTCGCACCGCGACCGCCTGCGGCGTCTCGAGCTGGCGGCGCAACTCCTCGACCCGCTGACGGATCGCCCGGTTGGTGAGACGCGACGCCACGCGCTGACGCTCGCCGGCATCGAGAAAGAGCAACGAGCGAGGCAGGAATTCGCGCAGTAACTCCTCGGGTTCGCCGAGACGGTGCTCCACCGTGGTGAAGAGGCCGGTGACCTGCATGCGTTCCGCCAGCCGGTCGGCGAAGCCTTCGTAGGGATCCAGCGGGGCACCTTCCGGTATCCGGATGCCGGCGACCAGGTAGTCGGTCGTTCCGAACCAGGTCAGCGTCCGGCGGTAAGTCTCGACGGCGGGATCCCGTTTGGGTAACAAGTGAAGTACGTCGGGATCGAACTCGAGCCGCAGCGCCAACACCAAGCCGATCGCGACCACGACGGCCGTCCCGGCGAAGACGGCCAAGGGGCGGCGCCCGGCCGCTAGGATGAGCTCTTGCGTCCAGCGACGCCGGGTCAAGAGGTCTGGGCTCCGCCGGAGGGAGAGGGCTCGGTGAGTCGGCTCCGGTAGCGCACGAAGTATTCGACGCCCGAAAACACGGTAATTCCTACAGCGATCCAGAGCGAGAGCGGGGCGAGATGGCGGAATTCGCCGAGCTGGTTGTGGATGATGAGCAGCGACACGGCAACCATCTGGGTCACGGTTTTCACCTTGCCCGACCACCCCGACGAGATCACCACGCCTTCGGTGGCGGCGACGTTGCGCAATGCGCCCACGGCGAACTCTCGAGCCAGAATGAGCGAGACCATCCACGCCGGCGTGGCGTCGGGATTGAGCTCGACGAGCGAGATGAAGGCCGAGGCCATCAGGATCTTGTCGGCGGCGGGATCGAGCAGCTGACCCAGCCGGGTGATCCGCTGCCAACGCCGCGCCAGGTAGCCGTCGAGGAAGTCGGTGAAAGCCGCCGCCAGAAACAGGCCCAAGCCCCACCACTCCTTGCCGGGGAACTTGGTGAACAGAACCGTCACGAGGACCGGAACGAGGACAATTCGCCCGGTCGTCAAGAAATTCGGGAGGTTCCTCACCCGCCGGATCCGATGGTGACGATCACGAGACCGCGCTTGGGGTCGCGGATGAGCTCGACTTTCCGGCCCTGCCGGGCTTCATCTTCGCAGTCGTCGTCGAGCAGGCAGAGCACTCGACGAACGTAGGCGCGAGTGTCCGCGTAGGGCGGCACCCCCGCGTTCTCGAGCACCGCGTTGGGACCCGCGTTGTAGGCCGCCAAAGCCAGTCCGAGATCGCCCGAGAAGTAGTCGAGCATCTTCTTCAGGTAGGTGGTCCCTCCGCGCACGTTCTCTTCCGGATCCCAGGGGTCGTCGATCGAGAGCTCGCGCGCCGTGCTCGGCATCAATTGCATCAGCCCGATGGCACCCTTGTTGGAAAGCGCCTTGACGTTGTATCCGGACTCCACTTGCATCACGGCCTGAACCAGCCTCGGATCGAGATCCTTGGCGGCGGAGTAGCGATCGACCAAGTCCGCGATTTTCGGGCTCGGGATCGCCATCAAGCGGACCGCGAGCCGGCGCTGGCGGGAAGGTCCCGGCTCGTTGCGGATGACTTTGATGCCGTCGGACCGCACGTCGATCTTCACCTCCGCCGACAGCGTGGGCGCCGAAGTGAGAAGAATCAACGCGAGAACGCCTCGATAGACTCGCATGGAACGTCTGGCGATTCTACTCCGAGCCGCCGCGACGCCGCGGCGTCGGACCTCACTCTTCCGCGACCGAAGCCTCGCTCGAGACGAGCCGTGCGACCGTCGCGGGAACGGCTCCGAGAGCGTTCGTGAGCTCCTCCGGACGCTTTCCTCCGGCTTGGGCGAAATCGTCGCGCCCCCCACCGGAGCCCCCGACCAGCCTCGCGATCTCCTTCACTAATCGGCCGGCCGGGATCCGCTTGCGGAGGTCGGCGGACACCGTGGCCACGAGCTGAACCTTCTCGTCGGTCCGCGCCCCCAGCACGACCACCCCGGAGCCGAGCTTGTCTCGCATCATGTCCGCCAGATTGCGCAACTCGCCCGCCGGCGCCGGCGGGACCTCCCGGGCCAACACACGGATGCCGTCGACCAGCTGCTCCTCGGTCGCCGCGGCGCCAGAGACCAGCTGCGCGCGCAACTTGGCGAGCTCGCCGTCGCGCTGCTTGACCTGGCCGCGCAGAGATTCGACTTCTTCGACGGCCCGCCCCTGCGACGCCCCGAGCCCGGCCTCCACCGCCGCCAGATCCTCGTCGCGCCCCACCAGATAGTCGAGCGCGGCCTCGCCGGTGATCGCTTCGATGCGGCGCACACCCGACGCCACGCCACGCTCCGAGCGGATGCGGAAGGGCCCGATCTCGCCGGTATTGCGGACGTGGCAGCCACCGCACAGCTCCAGCGAAATCCCCGGCACCTCGACCGTGCGGACCCGCTCCCCGTACTTCTCGCCGAACAGCGCCATCGCCCCCGCGGCCCGCGCCTCGCCGATCGGCCGGTCGTTGACGATTCGCAGATCTACAGCCTGCATCACCCAGCCGTTGACGCGCTTTTCCACCGCAGTCCGTTGCGCGGACGTCAACGGTCCGTCGTGGGTGAAGTCGAAGCGCAAGTCGTCTGGCCTCACCAGCGAGCCTGCCTGCCTCACGCCCGAGCCCAGCTCCTGCTGCAGTGCCGCCTGAAGCAGGTGGGTGGCCGAGTGATTCCGCTGAGTCGGGACGCGAATTTCGGGAACGACATAAAGCTCCATCAGAGGGAACGGCTGCCGCAATTCACCTTCTCCGATTTTCACGAAGTGATAGATCACCCCGGCGTTGTCCTTCTGGGTATCGATCACGATACCGGCGCCGCCCGGCCAACGAATGCCGCCGATATCACCGACCTGTCCACCTGATTCAGCATAGAAGGGAGTCCGATCGAACACGAGCGCGCCTTCGTCCCCGGCGCCGAGCGTCTCTGCGGCTTCGACGCTGTCGGCGGGGTCACCCTTCCCTAGACGCGCGGCGGCAACGATCTTCGCCCCTTCAATGGAAAGTCTCTGGTAGCCAACGAACTCCGAGGCCGGCAAGTTCGGAAAGCTGGAATGAATGAATTGCTGCAGCCTCGCTCTCCCCGCCTGGTCCTTGTCCGTCGCCGCCCGTGAACGTTCCTGTTGCCGCTCGAGAGCCGCGGTGAAACCTTCCTCGTCGACACCGAACTTCTCCTCCTCCGTGATCTCGCGGAGGAGCTGGATCGGCAGGCCGTAGGTGTCGTAGAGGCGGAACGCGACGGCGCCGGGAAGCTCGTCGCTTCCAGCCTGCTTCGCCTCCTCGATCGCTTCCTGCACCATCTTCGAGCCCACCGCGACCGTGGTGAGGAACTTCTCCTCTTCGGCGCGCACGGTCGCTTCCGACGCCGCGCGGGTCGCGCCGAGCTCTGGATAGGCGCCCGCCATCGCCTCGTCCACCACCGGCAGGAGGCGGCAGAGGAAGGGTTCCTCGAAGCCAAGCCGCATGCCGTGACGAACCGCCCGGCGAAGCAGGCGGCGCAGCACATAGCCTCGTCCCTCGCTGGCCGGGATGACGCCATCGGCGAGCAGAAAGGCGATCGCCCGCAGGTGATCCGCGACCACCCGCATCGAGACGTCGGCCTCCCCGCCGCGACCGTACTCGATCTCCGCCAGGGTCGCCGTCGCCTCGAGCAACGGACGGAAGAGGTCGGTATCGTAGTTCGAATCGACGCCCGCCAGGACGGCGGCGACGCGCTCGAGCCCGGCGCCGGTGTCGATCGAAGGTCTTGGGAAGCGGGTGGGTCATACCGATCGCGTCACGCTCGAACTGCATGAAGACGAGGTTCCAGATCTCGAGGTAACGGCCCGAATCGGTCCCCTCCTCCCAGGAGACGAGGGGTCGCTCGGGATTCTGGTCGACGAAGATTTCGCTGCACGGACCGCAGGGCCCCGTTTCTCCCATCGCCCAGAAGTTGTCCTTCTCGCCACAGCGTTGGACCCGCTCCTCCGGCAGCCCGGAGATCTTTCGCCAGAGCGCGAACGCCTCGTCGTCCTCGCGGAAGACCGAGGCGAAGAGGCGATCCTTCGGCAAGCCCCACACCCGGGTCACCAGATCCCAGCCCCACTCGATCGCTTCGGCCTTGAAGTAGTCGCCGAAGCTGAAATTGCCCAACATCTCGAAGAAGGTGTGGTGGCGCGGGCTGGGACCGACGTTCTCGAGGTCGTTGTGCTTCCCCGAGACGCGCAGGCACTTCTGAACCGTCACGGCGCGGCGGGACTCGGGGCTCGTCGCACCGGTGAAGTAGTCCTTGAACTGCACCATGCCGGCGTTGGTGAATAGCAGCGTGGCGTCGCCGCGCGGCACCAGCGGCGAGCTCGGTAGATGGCGGTGAGCGTGGTCGACGAAGAAGTCGACGAAGCTGCGTCGGATCTCGGCACTTCTCATCATGGAATTCCGGAATCGATGACGGGCTCCGGCCCGCCGCTCAGTCCACTTCCGGCGGCGTCTCGGCGTCCGGAAGCAAGTCGTTCAGAACGCGGAAGATAACACGGCGCGCGAAGCCCTTCCGGTCGAGGTGACGGGCTAGCGCTGCGCCGTTCGCTCGATGGGATGCGAGCCACCGCCGCGCGGCCTCGCCCGCCAGGGTGGCCTCGTCTTCGCCGTCCAGATCCGCCAGCACATGCTCGATGGCTTCGTCCGGCGCTCCCTTCCGCCGCAACTCGGCCGCCAGGCCGCCGCGCCCCAGCCGCCGGCTCGCGCGCAGCCGCTGGGCCTCCCCGACCGCCAAGCTCTCGTCGTCCAGATACCCGAGCCGGGCGAGGCGCGAGATGGCGTCGTCAGCCTCGACCTCGTCGTGTCCCTTCTGAATCAGCTTGCGTCGCAGGTCGGCGCGGAAGTGGGCCCGCACGCCGAGCAGGCGCGTGGCGCGATCGAAGGCGCTTACCGGTTTGCTGCCGCGTGGCGCGCTCACGACGGCGCGAGAATCAGCTCTTGGGTCCCTGGACGCGTTCGACTTCGAAATCGAGGTCGCCGCCGCTGCCGATCCCCAGCGGATCCTCGATCGTCGACTCCATCTGCTCGCGCGCCACGTCCGCCGTGAACTGCACACCCTGCAAACGGAGACGGAACTCGTCGGGATTCGAGGCCCGGCGCATGGCTTCGTCGAGCGTGATGAGGCCGGTCTTGTAGAGGTGAAAGAGCGATTGATCGAAGGTCTGCATCCCGTACTGACTGGTTCCGAGGGCGATCTGCTCGCGAATGTACTTGGTCTTTTCCTTGTTCTCGATGCACTCGCGAATGTAGGGCGTCGCGATCATGACCTCGGCGGCCGGCACGCGGCCGATTCCGTCGGCGCGCGGCATGAGACGCAAGGATATGACCGCCTTCAGCACCTGGGCGAGTTGGATGCGAATCTGCTTCTGATGATGCGGCGGGAACACCGCGATGATGCGGTTGATCGTCTCGGTGGCGTCGAGGGTATGCAGAGTCGAGAACACCAGGTGTCCGGTCTCGGCGGCGAGCAGCGCCGTCTCGATGGTCTCGTAGTCGCGCATCTCGCCGACCAGGATGACGTCCGGGTCCTGGCGCAGCGCGGAGCGCAGCGCGACCGCGAAGCCTCGCGTGTCGACGTCGAGCTCGCGCTGGTTGACGATCGATTTCTTGTCCCGGTGCAAGAACTCGATCGGGTCCTCGATCGTCACGATGTGCTCGCTGCGCGAGGCGTTGATGTGGTCGACCATCGCGGCCAGTGTCGTCGACTTGCCCGAACCGGTGGTACCGGTGCAAAGCACCAGCCCGCGCCTCTCGTCACAGATGCGATCGAGCACCGGCGGCAAGAGCAGCTCTCGAACCGTCAAGATGCGGCCGGGAATGACGCGCAGAACCAAGCCCACCGTACCCCGCTGCTGAAAGATGTTGCAACGGAAACGGCCGAGGCCGGGCACCGAATAGGCGATGTCGATTTCGAACTCGTCCTTGTAGCGTTGCTTCTGGCGCGCGTTCATCATCGAGAACGCCATCGCGATGGTGTCCTCCTGCATCAAGCGCTTGAGCTCGACCAGGGGCATCAACTCACCGTCGATGCGCAGCACGGGATGACTCCCCACCTTGAGGTGAAGGTCCGACGCCTTGCGCTCGACGGCGATCTTCAGGAGATCGTTGACGTTCATGGTGCGCGCCTCCGTCCGTTGGACGGCCGACCGACGATCAGGTCGCCGCCTCCGCCACCGTGGCCTCCACCGGGGTCAGCCAGCCATAGCGATCCTCGATCCGTCCGCGGGTGATGCCGAGGAACTCGTCGATCAGGCGGCGCGTGATCGGACCCGGCTTGCCTTCGCCCACCGGAATGCGGTCGATCGACCGGATGGGAGTGATCTCCACCGCGGTTCCGGTGTAGAACGCCTCGTCGCAGGTGTAGAGCATGCCGCGCGGAATCGCTTCCCGCCGCACGGTGTAGCCGAACTCCTCGGCCAGCGTGATGATGGCATTGCGGGTGATACCCGGCAGAATGGACGAGGAGACCGGCGGCGTGTAGAGCACGCCGTCCAGAACCAGGAAGAGGTTCTCGCCCGAGCCCTCGGAGACGTAGCCCTGGCTGTCGAGCGCGATTCCTTCCGCGTAGCCGTTGGTCACCGCCTCCATCTTGATCAGCTGGGAGTTGAGGTAGTTCGCGGTGGCCTTGGCCAGGGCCGGTGATCCGCCCAGGCCGCTACGCCGCCAGCTCGACACGCAAGCGTCGACTCCCTGCTCGATCGCGTCGTCGCCGAGGTACCGGCCCCATGGCCAGACGGCGATCACGACCTCGACCGGCGATTTCAGGGGATTGATCCCCGCCGTTCCGAGGCCCCGGAAGACCAGCGGCCGGATGTAGCACTCCTCGAACTCGTTCGTGCGGATGGTTTCGAGCACCGCGTCGGTCAAGCCCGGGCGGTCGTAAGGGATCGCCATGCGATAGACCTTGCAAGAATTCTCGAGCCGCCGCAGGTGCTCCTGCAGCCTGAAGACGGCCGGACCCTGCTGGGTCTTGTAGCAGCGAATCCCCTCGAACAGTCCGGAACCGTAATGCAGGGCGTGCGCCAGCACGTGAACGGTCGCCTTCTCGAATTCGACGAGCCGTCCGTTCATCCAGACCCAACGCACGCCTTCGAAAGAAGATTGAGACACTTGAACCTCCTAGGAATGATCCCCCGCGGCATGCTAGACCCCGCGCCGAGGGGTGTCAACGCAACGTATCGCTCCGCGGCACGGCGTCAGTCGCCTTTCCGTGGGAATAGCGCCAGCGCGGTCGCGACGACCGCGGCGGTTTCGATTCGCAGGACACGATCGCCGAGCCGGACCCGCACCATTCCCTCTGTCGCGGCGAGATCGCGGCGCTCTTCGGGAGACCACCCCCCCTCCGGCCCGACGCAGACGGCGACTCGATGGCCCGCGATCTCCGCGCAGGCCGACCAGGGATCTGCGTCGCCCTCGACATCGAACACGATCCGCGGCACGCCTTCGCTGCCGAGCTCTCCGAGCCGGGACGCGAGATCGTCGACGCCGGCGATCTCGGGCACCACCGAGCGGCCACATTGCTCGACCGCGGCGATGGCGACGCGGCGCAGTCGAACCTGCTGTGAACCTTGGAACGCCCGCTCGTCCCGCGCCGACCGCGCGGTCGAAACGAAGCGGATCGCCGCCACTCCGATCTCTGTCGCCTTTTCGACCAGCCAGGCGGCTCGGTCCGGCTTCGGAAGCGCCACCAGAAGCTCGACTCGCCGCTCCGGCTCGCGGCTCGGCTCCGCCGATCCGAGCGCCACGACGCCGCGCCCCCTGTCCACTCGCGCCACCACCGCCCGGCGGGCCCGCCCCTCGCCGTCGACGATGCGCAGGGCTTCGCCGGCGCGCATCCGCTTCACGCGGAAGAGATGATGGTACGCGTTGCCGGTGATCTCGATCTCCGTGTCGTCGAACTCGACTGGCGAAACCAGGTGGGTCGTCGTCACGGCTGGAGCTCCATCGAGTAGGCGATCCACTCCCCCGCCGACCGCCGGCTCGCCTCGACGAACCCGAGCCGACCGAGCCGCGTCTCGACCACCTCGGCATCGGCCGCCAGGATGCCCGAGAAGATGGCCCGACCACCGGAGCGCAACGCACCGGCCAGAGCCGGAAGATCCGGCTCGATCTCGGAGGGCACCACGTTGACGAGCGCGACGTCGAAGCGCCGCATCTCGAGCTCGAGCGCCGCGAGCGTGCCGCAAATGGCCTCGAACCGCATCGCGTTGAGGGCCATGTACTGAGGAAGCAGGAGCGCCGCCGCGGCATCGACGTCGCACGCCAGAACGCGCCGCGCGCCCAGGATCAACGCGGCGAACGAGAGAATTCCGCTCCCTGCGCCGACGTCGATGACATCGAGCCCCGAGATCGCCGCTTCCTCGAGCAGCTCGACGGCGAGTCGAGTCGACTCGTGGCTCCCCATGCCGAAGGCCGTTCGCGCCGGCAGGCGCAACAGAGTCCGCTCGGCCGGCACGATCACGCTCCGCTCGGCATCCGGTTCGCGAGGGTCGACGAGGAGAAAGCGCCCGACTTCGATCGGGCGGGCGGAAACGCGATAGTCCCGCGCCCAATCCCGCGCCGGAACCCATTCGTCCGACAACAGCACGCAACCGGGGAGCGCGTCCATCTCAGTCCGAAGCTCGGCCGCTTCGTGCTCGTCTACCGGCGCGTAGAAGGCGTGCAGCCGCGTCGAGGTCCCGGCGCCCTGCTCGCTCCATGCTCCCGTGCTGCCGAGCGCCCAGATCCGTCCCAGAATTTCGTCCTCGAGCGCCGGCGCCATCTGGAGCACGAACTCCCGCTGCCCGCCGCTTTCGATCGTCGGACGATCGCGATCCGGGGGCACACGCGGAAGCATCAGTTCCTGATTCCTATCTCCCTCTTTGGAAGTCTCTCTCATGCACGACCTCCATCGCCGCTTCGGGCTCCGGAGAAGGATGCGAGACCGGCAGTTCAGCTCGAGAAGAGCTCGCGCACCTTCTCGATCACCCCGCGTTCGGTCTTCGCCGGGCGGCCCTCGAGCTCCGCGAGGCGGGCGAGCAGGGCGCGCCGCTCGTCGTCGAGTTCCGAAGTCCTGGGAATGTGGATCGCGACCTCGACGACGTGGTCGCCTCTCCCGCGTCCACCCAGACGATCGATTCCTTGTCCCTTGAGCCGAAACAGGGCCCCCGACCGCGTGCCGGAAGGAATCGTGAGCTTCTCCTTGCCGTGCAGCGTCTCCACCTCCAGCTCGGCGCCGAGCACCGCCTGCGCGTATCCGATCTCCTCCATGGCCAGCACGTGGGCACCTTCGCGCCCGAAGCGCTCGTGTGGAACGATCGTCAACACCACATAGAGGTCGCCCGGCCGGCCGCCGTGCCGGCCATGCTCGCCTTCGCCCACCACCCGGAGACGCGCACCCTGGTCGACTCCCGGCGGAATCCGCACCTCGAGCTCGCGCTTGCGCGGCGCGAGCCCTTCGCCCCGGCAGGCAGGGCAAGGGTCGTTCACCACCTGCCCTTCACCCCGGCAGCTCGGACAGGTGCGCGCCATCGTGAAGAAGCCCTGGCTGAAACGGATCTGGCCGCGCCCACCGCAGGTGGGGCAGGTGGTTGGCGGCTTGCCCTCCTTGCCCCCACTGCCGCCACAAGCCTCACAGGTCTCGAGACGAGCGAACTCGACCGACTTGCTGCTTCCGAAGGCCGCTTCCACGAACGAGAGCTCGAGGTCATAGCGCAGGTCCGCTCCCGGTAGCGGCCCACCGCCGCGCCGCGAGCCGCCACCGAAGCCGAAAAGGTCGCCCAGGATGTCGGAGAAATCTCCGAAGATCGAGGGATCGAAACCCCCGGCCGCGAATCCTCCGCCGCCGACCCCCTCGCGTCCGAAGCGGTCGTATCGAGCCCTCTTGTCGGGGTCGGAGAGAACCGCGTAAGCCTCCGCTGCCTCCTTGAAGCGCTCCTCGGCATCACGATCTCCCGGATTCTTGTCCGGGTGATAGCGCAGGGCCATCTTTCGGTAAGCCGCTTTGACCTGCTGGGTGGAGGTGTCGCGCTCCACCCCCAGGATTTCGTAGTAGTCGCGAGTCGAAGTGCTCATCTTGAACGAACTCAGGCGTCGCCTTCCCCGGATTCGGATGCCGCGGAGGCCGCCGAGTCGTCGGCGCCCTCTTCTTCGCTGCCGCCCTCGACATCGGCGGTCCCCTCTTCCCCGCTTCCGCCCTCGCCCTCGGCGGCGCCTGCCTGGGTGGTCATCATCTGCTTCGAGAGCTGGCGCGCAACCTTGTTGAGATCGAAGAGCGCTCCCTCGAGATCCGCTCGGCGTTCGCTCGACAGGGCGTTGCGAGCCCTCAACAGGGCGTCGTTGACCTGTTTGCGCTCGGCCGCCGGAAGGGTTTCGCGGAACTGGCTGAACACCCGGTCATTCGTGTAGAGCAAGCCCTCGATCCGGTTCTTGAGACGCCGCGTCTCCCGCTTTTGGGCATCGGCCTGAGCGTTCTCCTCGGCATCCTTCACCAGCCGTTCGATCTCTTCCTTCGACAGGCCACCGGCCGGGTTGATCTGCATCGACTGCACCTTGTTGGTCGCCACGTCGCGAGCCGAGACGCTGACGATGCCGTTCGAGTCGATGGCGAACGTGACCTCGATCTGCGGCACGCCCCGTGGCGCCGGCGGGATGCCGACCAGGTCGAAACGGCCGAGCGAACGGTTCTCGCCGGCGATCTCGCGCTCCCCTTGCAGGACGTGCACTTCCACCGTGTCCTGGTTGTCGACGACGGTGGTGAAGATCTGTTGATTGCGGGTCGGGATGGTCGCGTTGCGCTCGATCAGCTTGACGACCAGCCCACCATGGGTCTCGATGCCGAGCGAGAGGGGAGTGACGTCCAGCAGCACCAGGTCCTTGATCTCGCCGCGCAGGATGCCGCCTTGGATCGCCGCCCCCACCGCCACCACCTCGTCCGGATTGATGTCGCGGTTGGGGGCCCGTCCGAAGATCCGTTGCACGGATTCGATGACCAGCGGGGTCCGCGTCTGTCCGCCCACCAGGAGGACCTCGTCGATCTCCTCGGCGGCATATCCCGCCTCCCGCAGGGCGTCGAGGCACGGTCCCTCGGTTCGCGCGACGAGGTCCGCGACCAGGGACTCGAAGCGCTGCCGCGTCAGCGCCCGGGTGAGGTGGCAGGGACCGTTTTCGTCCGCCGAGATGAACGGCAGGTTGACGGTCGCCTCGTCGGTCGAAGAAAGCTCGCATTTGGCGCGCTCAGCGGCTTCCTTGAGGCGTTGCAGGGCCATGCGGTCGGCGCGCAGGTCGATGCCGGTTTCGCTCTGGAACTCCGCGATCAGCCAGTCGATGATCCGCTGGTCGAAATCCTCGCCGCCCAGATAGGTGTCGCCGGTGGTCGACTTCACCTCGAAGATGCCCTCGGCGAGCTCCAGGATCGAGATGTCGAAGGTGCCGCCGCCAAGGTCGTAGACCGCCACCCGGCGGGTGTCCTGCACACGGTCGAGGCCATAAGCCAGCGCGGCCGCGGTCGGCTCGTTGAGGATGCGCAGCACCTCGAGTCCCGCGATCTTGCCGGCGTCCTTGGTGGCCTGGCGTTGCGAATCGTCGAAGTAGGCCGGCACCGTCACGATCGCCTCGCTCACCGCCTCGCCGAGCACGTCCTCCGAGAACTCCCGGATCTCGCGCAGGATGTGGGCCGAGATCTCCTCTGGGCTCAGCTGACGATCTCGGATCTGGATCTTGACGTCGCCGTTGTCGCCCTCGACGATCGAATACGGGAGCACGTCGCGCGCCCGCTGCACGTTGGGATCACTGAACTTGCGCCCGATCAGTCGCTTCACCGCGTAAACGGTCTGCTCGGGATTGGTGATCGCCTGGCGTTTTGCGATCTGCCCGACCAGGCGGTCGCCGTCGGGCGTGAAGGCGACGATCGACGGCGTCGTCCGGCTGCCGTCGCGATTGGCCAGGACGCGCGGAGAGAACGCCTCCACCACCGCCACGCAGCTGTTCGTCGTGCCCAGGTCGATCCCGAGGACGCGGCTCATCGTCGCTCCCGCGCGGTCACTCTTCCGAGTCCTCTCCCGTACCGGCGGTCGAGGCCCCGCCGCGGTCGTCGAGCGGAACCGCCACCTTGACCATCGCCGGGCGGAGCAAACGCTCGTTCAGCCAGTAGCCACGTTGCAGCTCGGCCACTACGGTCGGCACCTTGACGCCCGCATCCTCCTCCCGCGCCACCGCCTCGTGGACTTGGGGATCGAACGGCTGGCCGAGGGCCGGAATCTCCTCGAGTCCGCTGCGCCGCAACACTTCCGCGAACTGGCGAGCGATCAACTCGACGCCGCCGCGCAGGTCTTCGGCGCTGCCCTCCGCGGTCAGGGCCCGCTCGAGGTTGTCGACAACCGGCAGGAGGTCGCGAAAGGGTTCCGCCAATGCCATCCGCGCCCGCTCGATGTTCTCGCGTTGCATGCGCTTGCGGAAATTGTCGAAGTCGGCGCGCAAACGCAGATATCGGTCCTGCGCCTCCGCCAGCTCACCGCGCAGACGGACTTCCGCGGTCTCGGTGGGCGCGTCGCCCGGCATCTCGTCGTCCCCATCGCCGAAAGAGACGATCTCCACCTCGGGTGTCTCGCCGTTCTCGGCGTCTCCCACGTCGACGAGCTCCTCGTCGGGACCGACCGTACGCTCTTCGGACATCTCGACTATCCCCTCACCGCCCGGAGCTCTCCTCGAGCGCGTGCGACAGCGCTTCGCCGAGGAAGTCCACCAGCGGAATCAACCGATCGTAGGGCATTCCGGCCGGCCCGAGAATGCCCAGCGTGCCGCGCACCTCGTCGTCGGTCCCGTAGGAGCGCGCGATGAGACTGAGCCCGAGCTCGGAGGTGACGTCGCTGTCCTCGCCGATCACCACCCTCACGCCATTGCCGTCGAGACACTGACTGAGCAGCTCGACGAGCCGTTGCCGCTCCGCGAAGGCATCGAGCAGGCGCCGCGCCCGCTCCACGTCGAACGGTTCGCGATCGCTCAACACGGCGCTGGTTCCCTCGAAGCGCAGGTCGGGCTCGGCGCGGCCCGCCATGCCGCGCGAGGCGAGCACGATGGCGCGGGCCAGCAGGCGGTCGACCTGATCCCGCTCCTCGCGCATGCGCGCAAGCAGACGCTCCCGGATCGTGCGCAGGTTCTGGCCGCGGAAGTTCTCCGTCAGGTAATTCGAGATGCGGACGAGCTCCTCGCGCGACAGGTCTTCGTCCGATTCGATCAGCTTGTGCTCGACGAAGCCGCTTCGCGAGGCCACCACGCAGAGCACCCGCCGGCCCGAAAGCGGCACGAAATCGACCGCTTCGAGCACCGTCTCGCCGAAGGCGGGGGTCAACACCACGCCGACCTGTCCCGACAGGCGCGAGAGGAGCTGGGTCGTGGTCTCGACGAGCTGCGTGGCACCCGAAGAGGAACCCGCCAGCTCGCCTTCGATCCTCCGCCGGTCGTCTGGCGCGAGGTCCTGCGCCTCCAGCAACTCGTCGATGTAGAAGTGGAATCCGGCTCGGGTCGGGATCCGGCCGGCCGAGGCATGGGGCTGCTCGAGGTAACCGAGCTCGGCCAGGTCGGCCATCGCGTTGCGGATCGTCGCAGCGGAGACCCCCAACCCGGTCTGCTTGGCCACCAGCCGAGAGCTCACCGGCTCGCCCGAGAGGATATAGGCGCGCACCACTTCGCGGAGGATCTCCCGATCCCGCGCCGACAGCTCGACTCCTCGACGTGCTCCGTCCATCCTGGGGGCCGTCTCCGATCTCATCGTCCAAACGCCCGCGCGGCCGACGTTTGCGCCGCACTCGCTGAACGCCGTATGTTACCCCAGTGACCGTCACCCTCCCGCGGCTCGATGGCCTCGAGTTCGCCCTGGTCGGACCGGGCCGGGTCGGCTCGAGCCTGACCCTCTGGCTGGTCGCCCGCGGCGCGACCTGCCGGTCGGTCGCCGGCCGTCCAGGCTCGGCCCGCGCCCGTGAGCTCGCCGACCGATGCGGCGCCCGACTCGGGTCGGCGGCGGACCCGGTTCCGCTCGAAGCGCGTCTTCTGCTGTTGACCGTCCCGGACGCCGAGATTCACGAGGCCGCGCGCCGCATCGCCGGCCCACGCCGCCGGGGCGTGGCGCTCCACGCGTCGGGCGCCCTCGGCGCCTCCGTGCTGTCCCCCCTCGCCGCCAGCGGTTACCGAGTGGGGGCCTTTCACCCCTTGCGAGCCTTCCCGAGCGTCGAGGAGAACCCCGACGCTGCGGCGGGCACCTTCTTCGCGCTCGACGGCGACCCCGAAGCCAGGGCGCTCGGGCGCCGCCTCGCCGAAGCTCTGGGAGGTGAATCGGCGGTCGTGCCCGAGCCGCTTCGTCCGCTCTACCACTGGGCGGGCACGATGGCGGCCGGAGGGGTCGTGACCATGCTCGCCACGGCGACCTCGGTCGCGCGGCGACTCAACCTGCCTGAAGCCGCGGTGCGCGGCTACGGCAAGCTGGCCGTAGACGCCCTCGCCTCCGCGATCGCGATTGAAGCTCCCGCCGCCGCCATCACCGGGCCCGCGGCACGAGGCGACATCGAGACCGTGGAGGCGCATCTCCAGGCGCTCGCCGCCAACGCCCCCGATCTCCTTCCCCTGGCTTTCGCACTAGTCCGCGCGATGCTCGATCGCTGCGCCGACGCGGGTGCCGAGAGCCCCGCGCAGAAGGCGCTCGCCGAGCGTCTGAAACGGTCGGATCTCCTTGACCGTCTGAAAGACCGGGTGCTAACTTCGACCGTCCAGAAGCCGCCCTAAAGCCATGGTTTTCTTCAACTACAGCACCATGCAGATGACGGCCAAGGTCGTCTATTACGGCCCCGGCCTGTGCGGCAAGACGACCAACCTGCAGTACATCTATTCGCACACCGCGACCGACAGCCGTGGCGAGATGGTCTCGCTCGAGACCGAGACGGACCGCACCCTCTTCTTCGATCTGCTGCCCATCGACGTGGGCTCGATCGGCGGATTCAATACCCGCATCCAGCTCTACACGGTCCCGGGGCAGGTCTTCTACAACACGACCCGCAAGCTGGTCCTCAAGGGCGTGGACGGCATCGTCTTCGTCGCTGACTCGCAGCGGCCGATGCTCCAAGCCAACGCGGAGTCGCTGCGTAATCTGGAGGAGAACCTGGCCGAGATGGGGTTGACCTTCGAGACCCTGCCTCTGGTCCTGCAGTACAACAAACGGGACCTCCCCGACGTGGTGCCCGTCGAGGAGATGAACCGTCTCCTCAACCCGAGAAGCTGGCCGAACTTCGAAGCGTCGGCGGTCACCGGCCTGGGCGTCTTCGATACGCTCAAGGGGATCTCGAAACAGACCCTGATCAGCCTCAAGAGGCGGCTCACCAAGCTGGACACCCCGGGGGCGAAGGCGGCCTCGCCCCGTCCGGCCGTGAGCGCGCCGCCGGCGCGCGCCGCCACCCCGGCCGGCCGGACCTCGTCGCCGGTCGTGCCGCCTGCGGCCATCGCGGCGCCGGCTCCCACCCGCTCCACCCTGGCTCCCGCGCGACCCAGGCCAAGAACGAGCAAGCTCGACGTCCTCGCCGAGCTCGAGAGAATTCGGCAACAAGCGATCTCGGGCGCGTCCGCCAACCCGTCGCGGGCCACCGGCTCGAAGGTCGCGCCCCGGACCGGCACTCCGTCGCCCAACGGCAAGGGCGAGATTCACCGCTCCGTCGAGCTCACCCTCAAGCGCTCGGATCTCCGTCGCGCCCGCCGTTTCCTGCTCAATCTCCGCGTCGAGGACGCCGACACCAACGTGGTCGACGCGATCCGCGACCTGCCGATCGAGATCTCCAACCCGTCCGACCTGGAACGGGTCCTCCTCCAGCTCAACGTCGCCCTGCGCTCGAAAGATTAGCGGGCTTCGAGCCCTGCCCTGCCGCCTGGCGGCGGTCAGGGCTGGAGCTGGCCCGCGAGGCCTGTACCAGCACCGCTCGGCCGACGGCCGACAGATTTCGACAATTCACCCGACCGAGTGACCGCCCGGATGGGGTTCCTCTGCGCGTTTCGACCCACGCGCCCCATCCCACTCGGCTGGCGGCTCCTCGAGGTTTCAATCCACTCGGACCGCGACGGCCGAGTCGGAGCCGTCGAGCGCCCACAGCATGTTTCAATCCACGCGGCCCAAGAGAACAGCAGGCCAGCCAGGCCGGCGTTTCAATCCACGCGGACCGCGCGGACCGCGACGCTCGAAGGCGACGCCGTCTCCGTTCATGGCGTGTTTCAATCCACGCGGCCCGCCTGCATGAGATGAGAAAGGAATAACACCATGTTTCAATCCACGCGGCCCGCGCGGACCGCGACCGGGCCCGTCAGACCTTCTGGGATGGCGCCATCCCGTTTCAATCCACGCGGCCCGCGCGGACCGCGACCCCAAGGCGAGCAATACCTAACCCTTGGTAATGGTTTCAATCCACGCGGCCCGCGCGGACCGCGACCTTCGGCACGTCGTGATCTCCTTTAGGTGAAGGTGTTTCAATCCACGCGGCCCGCGCGGACCGCGACCGAGTCGGACCGCTATGTCTTGGTGCTGAGCGAGTTTCAATCCACGCGGCCCGCGCGGACCGCGACGCGGTCCGATCACGTTTGCGAACGAGCAGGAGTTGTTTCAATCCACGCGGCCCGCGCGGACCGCGACGCGGGGGCGCGGCCATGACCGTCACCCTGAGCGAGTTTCAATCCACGCGGCCCGCGCGGACCGCGACTTCGGCTCGCGCACGCCGCCGATGTCTTGGATTCGTTTCAATCCACGCGGCCCGCGCGGACCGCGACCCATCAATCAGTTCTACTCGGACCTCGCCAGCGAGTTTCAATCCACGCGGCCCGCGCGGACCGCGACGTAGGGGTCCTGGAGCTTCCAGCAAGGGCATCCGTTTCAATCCACGCGGCCATGTCAGTTGCCCCCGTGCGCCGCGATGTTTCAATCCACGCGGCCCGCGCGGACCGCGACTCCTCGCCGGGTTCGATTGACTCGCACCCTCCATGTTTCAATCCACGCGGCCCGCGCGGACCGCGACCACTCGCGAAGTCCGGCCGAGACCATCGCTACGTGTTTCAATCCACGCGGCCCGCGCGGACCGCGACTTTGTGGACGAGGGATTGCAGAACGTCAAGCACAAGTTTCAATCCACGCGGCCCGCGCGGACCGCGACCCGCGCCGAGAGTCTCCTAGAAAGCGATAGATAGGTTTCAATCCACGCGGCCCGCGCGGACCGCGACAAGCGCGCGATGGGCCTGGCCGGCAAGAAGGGCGAGTTTCAATCCACGCGGCCCGCGCGGACCGCGACCCGGCGCACTCGCCCGCGCCCTCGGCGCCAACAGGTTTCAATCCACGCGGCCCGCGCGGACCGCGACCTGCCGAGAGTCGTCGTCGTACCGCCCGGCTCGCGTTTCAATCCACGCGGCCCGCGCGGACCGCGACGCGCGCATGGGACGGCAGAAAGTTGGCGCCGCGATGTTTCAATCCACGCGGCCCGCGCGGACCGCGACATCTGCGCGTGCGGGAGCTGCCGACAGTCGCTGCGTTTCAATCCACGCGGCCCGCGCGGACCGCGACGGTAGGGGGCGAGGGCGCATGGTGGAGAGGTAAGTTTCAATCCACGCGGCCCGCGCGGACCGCGACGCGCCGCCCGACCGGTCCGCTCGAGCTCCTAGAGTTTCAATCCACGCGGCCCGCGCGGACCGCGACCGGGCTCGAAGGGCGCGGACATCCGGCCCGGCATGTTTCAATCCACGCGGCCCGCGCGGACCGCGACGTCGATCAACTTGGCGGTCGATGCCGCACTGCGTTTCAATCCACGCGGCCCGCGCGGACCGCGACCAAGAGCTCTTCGGTTCCATTCTCCTCCCACGCGGTTTCAATCCACGCGGCCCGCGCGGACCGCGACCGGGGCTCGCGCCCTGCCCAAAGTAGGTCGTCGAGTTTCAATCCACGCGGCCCGTCGGCAACGGTGAGCACGCGCACCTTTTTCGAGTTTCAATCCACGCGGCCCGCGCGGACCGCGACAGGAGGGCGATGGGCATCGCGCTCTCACACGATGTTTCAATCCACGCGGCCCGCGCGGACCGCGACGGGTCCTCACCATCGTCGAGGGAGCACACGTAACAGTTTCAATCCACGCGGCCCGCGCGGACCGCGACTTCTGGACGAACACCGCGAATTTCCCGACCCGATCCAGTTTCAATCCACGCGGCCCGCGCGGACCGCGACCAAGGTGGAGCGCCCTTTTCGTGTTTGTAGGGTTGTTTCAATCCACGCGGCCCGCGCGGACCGCGACAACAGATTGCCGTCGGGGCGATCGCGCCCAGCCCGTTTCAATCCACGCGGCCCGCGCGGACCGCGACGAGCCCTAGAGGGCGCGCTTCGCTGCGCCGGGTTGTTTCAATCCACGCGGCCCGCGCGGACCGCGACTCGAGTCCGACCGCTTTCGCCTGGTGCTCGCCGAGTTTCAATCCACGCGGCCCGCGCGGACCGCGACGCGTTGGTCTGCGCGGCACCGAGCGCGAGGAACGGTTTCAATCCACGCGGCCCGCGCGGACCGCGACGCGCCCGACGTGCGCACGGAATGCGCCTTGGCTGTTTCAATCCACGCGGCCCGCGCGGACCGCGACTCGAGCCAGTCGAGCATCTTCTGGGTCGACGACTTGTTTCAATCCACGCGGCCCGCGCGGACCGCGACCACTCGCCAAGCTCGAGGATTGCCAGAGCTCCCGTTTCAATCCACGCGGCCCGCGCGGACCGCGACCGAGCATCGGCGTCGAGGAGTCCCCGATCAACGTGTTTCAATCCACGCGGCCCGCGCGGACCGCGACGCAGCAATGGTCGGAATGGAAGACGTGGCATCTGTTTCAATCCACGCGGCCCGCGCGGACCGCGACGCGACCCCAGCGAAGCGGAGCGTGCAAGGCGATGTTTCAATCCACGCGGCCCGCGCGGACCGCGACTCTTGTTCCCTCTCAGAGGCGACGACTTGGGGAAGTTTCAATCCACGCGGCCCGCGCGGACCGCGACGCCGCGCGTTCGGGGAGCAACTGCTCCCGCCTCTGTTTCAATCCACGCGGCCCGCGCGGACCGCGACTTGGCGGTCATGTACGCCCACTTCGCCTCCGCAACGTTTCAATCCACGCGGCCCGCGCGGACCGCGACCTGCCGGACTTGACGTGCGCGCCCAGAGCATTGTCGTTTCAATCCACGCGGCCCGCGCGGACCGCGACGAAACGTCTCCGTCAAGACGAAGCTGCAATACCTGTTTCAATCCACGCGGCCCGCGCGGACCGCGACCCTCGACGATGTGGGGCGGGCGCTCGAGCTCACGTTTCAATCCACGCGGCCCGCGCGGACCGCGACTCGCTTCCGGGAATACATCGCGCCCGATCTTCGTGTTTCAATCCACGCGGCCCGCGCGGACCGCGACGGCAGCAATGGTCGGAATGGAAGACGTGGCATCTGTTTCAATCCACGCGGCCCGCGCGGACCGCGACTGGATGAGAAGGGTGGTCTGAGATGGCGAATGTGTTTCAATCCACGCGGCCCGCGCGGACCGCGACTCAAGACCGCCGAGATTCAGGTGCGGCGCGACAAGTTTCAATCCACGCGGCCCGCGCGGACCGCGACCTCGGCGGAGCGAAGTCAACATCTCCGTCTACCTGTTTCAATCCACGCGGCCCGCGCGGACCGCGACGGATGGCGTCGATGTCGGATCCTACGCTCTCCTGTTTCAATCCACGCGGCCCGCGCGGACCGCGACCTCGGCGGAGCGAAGTCAACATCTCCGTCTACCTGTTTCAATCCACGCGGCCCGCGCGGACCGCGACTCATGCGCGAGACGCATCGCTGCGGTCCAGACCTGTTTCAATCCACGCGGCCCGCGCGGACCGCGACGAGATGACCACGCCATGGAGAAGCAGGCGAACAAGTTTCAATCCACGCGGCCCGCGCGGACCGCGACCTTCCGGATAACGGCGTAATCGTCGTAGTCGAGATCGTTTCAATCCACGCGGCCCGCGCGGACCGCGACCCGCGCTCGCTGATGAGCAGCGAGACGACATCTGGTTTCAATCCACGCGGCCCGCGCGGACCGCGACCGTCGCCGTCATGGCCGGCATCGTGGCTCTGATGTTTCAATCCACGCGGCCCGCGCGGACCGCGACATGAACGGAGCCGAAGTGCAGGAGCGCGACAAAGTTTCAATCCACGCGGCCCGCGCGGACCGCGACCAGTATGGCGTCCCTAACAACCGCATTAACAACCGTTTCAATCCACGCGGCCCGCGCGGACCGCGACCAAGACCGCCGAGATTCAGGTGCGGCGCGACAAGTTTCAATCCACGCGGCCCGCGCGGACCGCGACGCAGAGGTCGGACAAGACACGCTCGCCAAACTCGTTTCAATCCACGCGGCCCGCGCGGACCGCGACCAGGCGGCGGCGGAGCGTTCTTCACGAGGGATGCGTTTCAATCCACGCGGCCCGCGCGGACCGCGACCACCGGGAGCATGGCGGTTCACTCCGACGTTGCCGAAGTTTCAATCCACGCGGCCCGCGCGGACCGCGACGCGCTGTTGCGAGCAAGCTCGGCACCCCGGAAGAGTTTCAATCCACGCGGCCCGCGCGGACCGCGACCAGGACGTTCGAGATCATGCCATTGAACTCGTGTTTCAATCCACGCGGCCCGCGCGGACCGCGACCCGCCTCGGAGTACGTCTTCTCATTCCACGTCAAGTTTCAATCCACGCGGCCCGCGCGGACCGCGACTCGTCCCAGCGTGTAGCCGCCACGTTGTTCCGTTGTTTCAATCCACGCGGCCCGCGCGGACCGCGACCGCTCGACCGCGTTGCACCGAACAAGCCCTCTTGGTTTCAATCCACGCGGCCCGCGCGGACCGCGACAGCGGGAGTCGGTGCCGGGTTCGGAGATGAAGGGTTTCAATCCACGCGGCCCGCGCGGACCGCGACACGGGCCGAGGTCGGGCGCGGCGGTGAGTCGGTGTTTCAATCCACGCGGCCCGCGCGGACCGCGACGGCCGCGCGGTTCAAGGCGCAGGCGTAGAATCGGTTTCAATCCACGCGGCCCGCGCGGACCGCGACGGCAGGGAATCCCCGACTACCTCGTGACAATGAGTTTCAATCCACGCGGCCCGCGCGGACCGCGACCGCGAACTAGCCGGAGCGTCTCGACACTCATCAGTTTCAATCCACGCGGCCCGCGCGGACCGCGACTGGAGTCCGTCTACGGCCTCGGCTCGCTCGGGATGTTTCAATCCACGCGGCCCGCGCGGACCGCGACCAAAGACGCCTATGGTTCGTGATGTTGTAGACCTGTTTCAATCCACGCGGCCCGCGCGGACCGCGACGAGATGGAAATAGGCGGCCCGCTTGAGGCGATCCAGTTTCAATCCACGCGGCCCGCGCGGACCGCGACCGAGCGCGCCATCCGAGCAATCGCGCGACATCTGGTTTCAATCCACGCGGCCCGCGCGGACCGCGACCGTACAGCAGGCTCGAGAAGAACTGGCGCACTGAGTTTCAATCCACGCGGCCCGCGCGGACCGCGACCGCGTCTCTCGATTCGCATCCTCTGGTGGAGAATGTTTCAATCCACGCGGCCCGCGCGGACCGCGACACGAACTCGGCGACGGCGCGGGCGGCAACTGAGAGTTTCAATCCACGCGGCCCGCGCGGACCGCGACAGAAGGGAGCGGAGATGGACATAGGCGGCCCGCTTGTTTCAATCCACGCGGCCCGCGCGGACCGCGACCGCTGTTGCGAGCAAGCTCGGCACCCCGGAAGAGTTTCAATCCACGCGGCCCGCGCGGACCGCGACTCGTCAGCGCGGTCCGATTGCCTTCGAGCGAGTAGTTTCAATCCACGCGGCCCGCGCGGACCGCGACTTCAGGGAGCGGCTATCCAAGTCGGTAAGGCGCTGTTTCAATCCACGCGGCCCGCGCGGACCGCGACCGAGTTGAAGGCGCGCTGGCCGGAGCGGAACTCGTTTCAATCCACGCGGCCCGCGCGGACCGCGACTGCGAGTCGGGAAATCCAAGTACGGCGGCGTAGTGTTTCAATCCACGCGGCCCGCGCGGACCGCGACGGCATCGAGCGAAGCGAAGGTGCTCGACTTGGTGTTTCAATCCACGCGGCCCGCGCGGACCGCGACGCGCCATCGCCTGCTCGTACGTGCCGGCTTCGTGTTTCAATCCACGCGGCCCGCGCGGACCGCGACTCTGCTGCAGCTAAGTCTAGGCGAACAAGTGGGATGTGCCTACGAATTCGCGAACCTCATTCGGGCAGCTGTATTTGATTCAGTTATCAACGAACTAGGACTCATGAACTGCCTACAAATGCGGGAGTTAACTAAATGGAGAAACTGCGCGGGATCGGCCGGTCGCTTGGGGTTCGCGACTACCCGATGAGCGGCCCGTCGAGGTCGAGAACCTTCTTGATACCGTGGTGTTCGACGTGCCCTCTCCAGTTGCTGCCCATGAAGTAGAAGCGCAGGCTGTCTTCTGCGGGGTCGTGCAGATCGAGCAATCGTCGACGCAGACCAGACCATTGAGTGGGGTCGACGATGCATTCGAAGACGGAGTCCTGTACGCGCTGGCCCCAGTCGGTGCACGCCTTGGCGACCCGCCGCAAACGCCGGCGGCCTTCGAGTTTGACGGTCGACACATCGTAGCTCACCACGACCAGCATTCGAACTTCCTCCCGTCACCTCCAGATGAACGGCGGATAACCGTCGAGGTCGCCGCGCAGATAGCGCGATAGGAGAAGCGCTTGGAGGTGAGGCAACATTCCGACGGTGGTTCTGTCCCCCAAGAAGGGGTGCCTGATCTCCTCTTGCTTCCGCTTCTGATACGCGACGAGAACTTCTTTGCGCCCTTGCTCATCGAGGAATACGGCCCCGCTCTCGCTGATTCTGAAGTTTCGCCCATTGAGCTGCTGGCGATTGACGAGCGAGAGCGCCAGCCGGTCCGCGAGGAAGGGGCGGAACTCCTCCATCAAGTCGAGCGCGAGACTGGGGCGTCCCGAGCGGTCGCGGTGGAGAAAGCCTACCTGCGGATCGAGGCCGGCACCCTCGAGTGCTCCGCGAATGTCGTGGACGAGGAGCGTGTAGAGGAACGACAGAAGGGCGTTCATCCGGTCGAGCGGGGGTCTGCGGTTCCGCCCATCGAATCGGAAGTCCTCCTTCTGCTGCACCACGAGGGCATCGAAGGCGCCGAAGTAGTCACGCGCAGCCATCCCCTCGAGACCGCGTAGCCGATCGAGGTCGTTCTCGCGACGCGCTTCCTCGAGCCGGAACACGAGCTGCGCGCTCGCCGCTGAGAGGGTCGCCGCCGACTCGCTCTTCGGTCGGTCCCGAACAGATCGGCCGAGGACGGTCCGGCAGTTCATGATCTTCGCTTCCACGATCGGCCGCGCGATCGCCATCGACGCCGCTGGCTCGTCCGCGCGCCGGAACTGCTCACGCCGGAGCAGCACGTTACCGGTCGTCTCGCCCTCGATCCGCGCAAGGAACCGTCCGTGCTCCGTCAAATGAGAGATCCCTACGCCCGACTCGGCGCAATGCGCCATCAGGAAAGGGCTGACCGATACCTGGCCGAAACAGACGATCCCTCCGAGATTGTGGACAGGGATCCGCATCCGAATCTCATGCTCGACGCGCACGACCACCGTCTCGCCTTCCTTCGCCAAGTAGGCTCCCTGGGTCGTGACATAGAGGGTGTTGAGGTGCCGCTTCAACTCGTCTCCTCCTCGGCTTCTGCGCGTAGCTCTTTCGACAACACGGACTCAAGGAACTGCACGGCCGAGCGTCCCAGTGTCTCGGGGCGACATTGTTCGAGGAGAGAGCAATGGTCGCACTTCGGCCCGCGCTGGGCGGCGGGAGTGATCTCGTGCTCGAGTACCTCTCGCGCTCGGGCCGCAGCTTTCTCGACGACTCGTCGGAGACGCCCGTCGAAAACGACCTCGAGCCGCCGGCGGGTCTTGCCGTAGAAGAGCGCGCCTCCCGGGACCTCGGTTCCCAGCATCTCTTCCAGGCAAATGGCCTGAGCACAGAGCTGGGCTTCGTCAGCGCCATTGGACTTCGGCCTACCCCGCTTGTATTCGACCGGGAATGGCCGCCACCTCCCCGGCCAATCGCCGATTTTCACGCCGCCAGGGTCTGCACGGAACTCCACTACATCCGCCTTGCCCACCAGCCCGAGGTCGAGCGAGCGCAGCGCCAAAGCGCGTGCAACTCGAATTCCAGCGCGCCACTCCCCCACGTCCGAGTCAACACGCTCGTGCAACTGCCGCCCCTCGGCCGTTAGCACGTTCTCCTGCCAGGCCCTCTCCACGTGGATCAACGCGAACTGGCGCTCGCAGAAGATCAGGTGCTGAAGAGCGGAAATCGGCAGCAGCTGGTCCTGATCGAACACTTGGTCCCAATCAAAGGTGCTCTCGCCGTTCTAGATCCTCTCGACGAGCTTCACGCCTTCCGGAACAACGCTCGTGTCGATCGAGACCTCGTAGTCGGCATAGGAGCGTGGCGCCTCGATCCCATCTCTGCGGCTCGCGTGGACCGATTCGAAGAGTCGGTGTGAGGGCGCGTTGCCATAAGGGGAATCGTGCTCGAAGACAATGAGCTTCCTCGCGGCCATACTCCCCGCCGGCCGTGCGGCCGAGGCGTCGAAGTCGAACGCGCGTTCGAGAGCCAACCAGAGAAGCTCCAGATCGGAATCCGAAAACCCGGTGCCGCGCTCCCCACCCGCGAGCAGTGGATTGACGTAGCCCTGCGCGGAATAAAGGCCATAGGGGACCGTGAACTTGCGGCCCATCGTGCGTTCCTTCTCGAGGTCCTTCTCGTTCGTGACGGAGCTCCTGGTGATGGCGTGCTCGCTGGAAACGATCGGGTCGATCGAGCGCGCGAACGATAGCTGCACCGGGCCGCGGACCTGCCCGCAGTTGACCTCGGTGCTCATCACCGCTCCGAACGTGCGGATGTCGAAGAAATTCTTGCACATGAACATCGTCAACTCTCGCGCCTTCGCGGCGTCCCTGGGAAGCTTGTTGGCCACTGGCTCCTCACCAATCGCCTCGTAGGCCTCTTTATGGAGCCTGTTCAGAACGGCTCTTTCCGAGAAGTAGATGCGGAATCCCGGCGCGCCCTGTTTGATGGCCTGCACATAGTTTCGGACCTTGCGCTTCAAGCAGACGTCGGTGACGAGACCCTGCCCAGTCTCGGGATCCACGCGCGGAAGATTTCCGGCGTCCGGATCGCCATTGGGATTCGCGTCTCTAACGTCGAAGAGATAGACAAAGTCGTAGCGGTTCACGCCGCCCCTCCTTCCGGCTCGGCCGCCTCGTGGGCGCGCTTTCCGGCATAAAAGTCCTGCATCTGATGGTAGTAGCCCAAAGCGAACGAGCCCTGGTCGATGAGCGAAAGGTGCGCGGGGAAGCCTTCGAGCGGTTCGACGACCTCCTCCACGAGGCGCTCGCGATTCACCCTCCAGCCACCCTCGAGCTTGCTCAAGTGGTGCTGAAAGGTCCTCAGCAACCTCGGAAATACCGTGGCTGGCGCGGTAGAGGCGCCACCATAGAACGCGTCGCGAAGCGTGCGATTCAGGCCCCTTCCGAGCGCATCCGTTTGCGTCTTCTCCAAAGCCGCGAAGAGCCGACCCAGCCTGTACGGCGGGTCGAGCCTGTCTCTGTTCAAGCTCACGCTGATCTCCTTTCCGAAATTGCGCGTCAGGAATGCCTTCAGGATGCAGGCCCGAGGATGGTCCACTCCTTCCACGGGCAAACGCCGGAGTACGCTCTGGTATAGAGCCATGGGATAACGCCCACCGGTCAGGACAGCTCGGAGCAAGGGAGCGGCGAGGAGCGGAGGGATCTTGTCGCGATCCGGCTTGCCGTTGCGGCGGGGGCAGGTCTGATCGAGCAGCACCCACAGGGGAGGAACCGCTGAGAACGCCGGGTAGCCCCTCGGCCCGACAATCTCGCAATCCGCGACATGCTGCCTGAGCCGATCGAGAGTCTCGGTGACCGTCTCACGGTGAAACCAGCGCACGACAGCTCTGCCAGCGTTTCCCGCCAATGCCAACAGAAAGAAGCTGGTGCGGTCGGGCTCGTCGTCGATATCCGTGTAAGCCGAGCGACCCTCACGGAGCGCTCTCAGGAAGAGCTCGAGCTTCTGGCGAGTCGCTTCGTCCTCTGCCGCAATAGACTGTGGAGTTTCGTACCCAGTGCTACAGAACTGCGCGAATACGTCCTCGGTGCGGCTCGGGCGGTCGGTCCAGAAGACGACGGTATCGGCACCGAGGCGTATTCGATGCGTCGTTCGCAAGGCACCGTCCAGGAGAACGTTGAGTGCCGTCGCGTACCGGAACGCCGCGGACGGTGAAACCGGGGAGTTGAAGCTCTGTGTCTTCCCGTAGGATTTGAAGGCGCCGAGATTGAAGCTGACGAGAGTCGCGCCAGAGCTGTTAGCTCCCTCTATCGACTTAAGCTTCGGCTCGTGTAGCTCTGCGATCCGACCGAAGCTCCCGGTAACGAGACACTGGCCCGTTGTCCATTCGGCGCCCGCCTGAGCTCGGTCATCCCACCAAGCCTCCACCTTCGGCCGCTCGTGAACAAAGCACTCTTCGCCGAGGATCTGGAACACACCCTGGCCCTCCAGGACTTCGACCCAATCGACCCGGTCGAGTCCGGAGTCAGGTTCCCAGCTCTCGAGAAACCGGCAGACTGCGGAGAACTGCGGATCGCAGATATCTTCCTCGGCGCCGAGATGGAACTCGCGGAACGCCTCGAACTCCCCATTTGATACGAGCTTGAAGTGGGGTGGTCTTTTCGCGGCTTGGATAATGCCAAGGACGAAGGAGGATGCTCCTCTCAGCAATTGCACCTTGCTCTTCACGGATTCCTCGGTGACGGCGCCTGGAGGTTTCGCGCCGCCCGGCAGGACCAGCTGTCGTGGGCCGCGGCGCTTGCCGTCCTGCTCCCGGAGATCTTGCACGTCGAAGAGCGCTCCGTCCGGCCTCAATACGAGTTTGAAGGAAATCTTCTGCGTCGAGTAACCGAAGCGCGGCAGATCGATCTGCCCCTCGCGTTCGAGGCGGTCGTAAAGATCGCAGAGTGCGCCGAGCATCGTCTGCTCACTCCCCGCCCAGCCGAAGCGGCGGGACTTCGACAATGCCCTCGCGCAGAGTGGCGTCGAAGAACCGGGGCTCCGCGCGGAGTCTCCGGCCCCGATTCGATTCCACGATGGGTCCCTTCGGATCCTGAACGAAGACGATGTCGTGGAGCATCCAGCCCAGGTGGCGCTCGCCTCGAATCTCATCGGGGCAGTCCGGGAAATCGTCGACCCAGGCGAAGTGCGCTGGAAATTCGCGGCACCCGAGGTAGGGTCGATGAAAACACTGCCCGCGTTGCGCTCGGCGGCGAAACGTATCAAGGTGCTTGGCCTCCGGATGGACGCTGGTCGATTCGGCGTCTGCGGTACCCCGAAGCTCGAAATGCGCCTCGATGCCGTAGCGCACGTTGCGCAGAATACGCGCCGCGCGCTGCTGGCGATCTTCGTCGACAAAGTGCCGCAGCAGACCCTGCCCCCTCTTCATCGCCGTGCCGACCCCGGCCGCACCCTTGATCGGAATCTTGCTCCCGATTTCGTTGCGCCGGACCGACGTGAATCGGATCGGAGCGAGGATTCGGATCCGATCGACGATCCAGCTGATCTCCGGCTTCCAGTAAATTGCTTCCAGGATGCCGCGTGCCGCACTTGGCGTCATCACGTCGTACGAGACGCGCTCCACCTTCATCTCTGGGCGATTGAACGCGGCGTAGTCGCCCCACACCTCGAGTTTCACGCCGTAGGACATCGTCACCTCCTTCACGCGATCAGCGGATCAGCTTGGACTTCGTCGAGCTGAAGCCCAAAGGTGTCCGAGTAGTGCAGCTCCGGCGAGGAAAGGACCGGATAGAGGTCGTGCACCAGCTCGAACGAGCGCCCCACATGCCGCTCCCAGAGACGCTTCGGGATGTTCACCGTGAAGCTCTGGAGAGCCCGCAGCAACTGGCGCGGCGGCAGCTCTCCGGACCGCCGCAAGGATTCGCAGAGCCGCCGGCCCTGCTTGCCCCAAGGCACGATGACGGATTCCTGGTTCTCCTCGATGATGCGGAAGCGTTCGGCGGCGGTGGCGAATCCGAACAGAAATGGCAGCTCCCTATCGTCCGCCAAGTGGAAGAGATCGAGCACCCCGTAGCGATCCCAGCGCTGCTTCTGCTCCCAGTAATAGAGGCGAAAGTAGTGCTCGACAGCCTCGAGAGAGAGCGGGTCGTGGTGGAGCTCCATCACCTGAGCCGCGACACCGGCAGTATCGCGGAAATACGCTTCGGCGCGCGTGTGCTCTGACCGAAAGACGTACGTATGGCCTTGCCTCTGCTTGCCCTCTCGGTTACAACGCCCGGCCGCCTGGGCAATCGCGTCGATGCCAGCAAGCGCCCGATAAACCACGGGAAAATCGAGGTCGACGCCAGCCTCCACGAGCTGCGTCGAAACGACCCGACAGCGCCCATCCGACCTCAGGAGACCCCGGATCGCGTCGAGACGAACCGAGCGGTGCGCCGGACACATGAGTGCGCTCAGGTGGATCGGCTCCCCCCCTCGCGCCGACCACTCTTCGGCGAGCTTCCTCGCGTGTCCACGAGTGTTCACGATACAGAGGATGCGCTCTTCTTCGTCGAGCCTCTCGAGCAGCGCCGCGTCCCTCAATGCTCCGAGATCGGTGACCGCAACACGACGAAGTCGATCGTAGAGACCGGGTGGATCCGAGACGATTTCCCGTACGCCCTCGATCCCGATCGAAAAGCCCCCTCGTTTCATCAGCGCCGGCTGAGTCGCCGTGCAGAGCAGCACGCTCGATCCGTAGCCTGCGACCAACTCCTTCAATGCCGCGACACAAGGCTGGAGGACGTCCACCGGCAGTGTCTGCGCCTCATCGAGAACTACGACCGTGCCTGCGAGATTGTGGAGCTTCCGACATGCCGACGTTCGGTTAGCAAAGAGCGACTCGAAGAGCTGGACGGACGTCGTGACCACGATCGGAGCGTCCCAGTTCTCGGTGGCCAGCCGGGAGCTCTCCGACTCCTGGCCTTCTGCCAGATTGCTGTGATGCTCGAGAATCGGGTCCTCCTCGTCAGCGGCTGTCGCTCGGGCCGTGACCTCCCGGAAAACCTTCGCGTTCTGCTCGATGATGCTGGTGAATGGGATCACGTAGATGACCCGCCGAAATCCCCACCGCTTCGCGTGCTCCAGGGCGAACGAGAGGGACGCCAGAGTCTTGCCACCACCCGTAGGTACTGTCAGCGAAAAGAAACCAGGCTCGAGCGGCGCAGCTTCGATGCAGGCCTCGCGGACGGCACGTCGTGCTCGGTTCACCTCGGTGTCCGGGGCCTTCTCTTCGACCTCCGAGACATGCTCCGCGAGCGCCGTGCTCACTCGAATCAAGATGTCGTCGTTCCAACGGGGCCGTTCGCTGGAGCGCCGCGGATTCAGAAACCTCTCGGTCTCTAGAAAATCGCCATCGACGAGGCAAGAGAAGAGCATGCGAGCGAAGAAAGCGACTCCGAACGGATCGCGAGCGGAGAGTGCCCGATCGAGGGGCGGTGGGAGCGGCAGGAAGGTTCCGCTCTCGGAAGGATTCTCGATGCTCTCAGGCACCACTCCGAGCTCCGGAAGTGCCTTTCTCAACCGGGCCTCGAGCGACGCGCCGTCGGCCCGAGCATCCAGGAGGCCGGAATGGTGGCCCGCGATGGCCGACGCCAGGAGATGCCCCAGGATCGGGCACTTCCGTACGGCGTGCTGGGCACCGGCCGACGAGTGGTCCACTTTGCCCGACACTTCGAACCGGTGAAGATCGATCTCGATGCCGGCCGATTCGGCGCAAGCAGAAGCGAGAAGGTACTCCTGAAAAGCCGGTGCGTACTTCCCGAGGTCGTGCCAGAGTCCGACGAGCCGACCGAAAGACATCGCTCCGAACTCTCTCGCGAAGAAGCCTGCTCGCTCCTCGACCGAGCGCAGGTGCTCCTCGAGGGGCTCCCAGTCACGCCGGTCCGGCCGGTCCGTCGAATGGGCGAAATAGCTCTCGGCGGCAGTTTCTCTCGCGGGCATTGGTGCCGCTTCTCTCACTGCTTAATGTCAGATCCTTGCAGCCTGCAACGGCGCCGGTCGTCTCGCCCGCCGCTTGGCTTCCGTTGATTCGTTCCTGGCCGGTTGCACTCCGCGGAGCCGATCGCAATTCCGCGGACTCGGTCGCGCAACTCGACAGGCGCGACGACCGTCGCCAGCCCCCCGAAACCGACGATCCATCGCGCCAGCTCGTCGGCGTGGCTCACTTTGACGTGGTAGTCGATCGTGCCGTCGGGGGCGCGTTCGACGCGTTCGCCTTCGTGGTGGCGGGCGCGGAAGAAGAGGGGAGCGAGGGAGGGGTCGAAGCGGAGGTGGGCGGCGAGCTCGCCGTCGCCGCGGAAGATCTCCCAAGCGTCGGCGAGGAAGCGGTCGAGATCGAACTCCGCGGGCGGGGTGAAGCGCTCGTCCGTGGGGCGCACGGCGTCGAAGCGGTCGAGGCGGAAGGTGCGGACGTCGCCGTGCTCCGGGGAGAACGCGGCCAGGTACCAGCTGTTGGCGCGCTGAAAGATCTTCAGCGGATGGAGGCGGCGCCGGTGCTTCGCGCCGCCCGAGAGCGATTCATAGTCGGCCTCGCAGACGCGGCGCTCCGCGATCGCCCGCTCGAGGGCGGGCAAGACCGCGTCCGCCGACGGGCCGGTGCGGTCCAGGGGCACGAGCGCGAGCGGTGGATCCACGGGGTCGCCGTTGCGCATCGCCGCGGCGAGTTTCGCCTCGATCGCGCGCAAGCGTGCGGCGAACGGACGGCGGGATCGGAGTGCCGCGTTCTCGAGGGCAAGCCGGAGGAGACGCGCCTCCTCGCCGGTCAGCGCCACCGGGCGCATCGTTGCCGTCTCCATCAGCCGGTAGCGGCCGTCCTCGAGCAACACAGGCGCCCCATGGCGCTGCTCGAGCAGCGCGAGGTCGCGGTAGGCCGTGCGCGGCGAGACACCGAAGCGGCGAGCAATCTCGCCGATCGTAATTCCCCTGCCGGCCAGTAGCTGACAGAGCTCGAAGATACGCTCCGGCCTGGGCAACGCCCCGTCTCCTCCTCGATGCGCCCGAGTTGCCGGTCACTCTATCGCCGCACGGCGCGTGTGTCCGGAACTGTCAGTCGCGGGAGCCGCTCGAGCAGATACGCGAAGCCAGGCGGCTGAGGTAGGGCTTCTTCGCGAGAGCTCCCGGAAAACCACCCGACCGGCAAGTCAGGGACCGCCGGTTCATCTCCACGCAGGTGTGAAGCACCGGGCCGTGCGCCACGAGATTCAGAGCGGGCTAACGATCTCGCCTGACGCCGGGCTCTATTCCTCGGGCTCGCGCACCTCGGCGGGAGCGCCGCCGGGAACCCCGCCGCGAGTCGACCAGAAACGGCGGAAGTTGGCGACCGCCCACTGCTCCCGCAACCGCTCCGCGCTGCCGATCGAGCGATGCCGGTAAACCCCGGGCGGGAACCTCTGCGGCGCCACGCGCTCCGCGAGCTCCCAGGTCGCCGCGATCGCGCGGGCCAGCGACGGATCCCCAGCGGAACGCCAGGGGGGGCTCTGCATCTCCCCGACCGAGCGAAACTTGCGGACCGGCATCACGACTCTCCGAGCCCGAAGCGCTCCCGCAGGAGCTGCGCGTCGCCCCAGTCCTTCGGTCGCGGAGTGTTCTTCTTCATCTCGTAGAGCGTCGCGGGCGTTACGACGCTGACCTCCAGTCCGTCGAACTCGAGACGCGTCGCCTCGAGGTCGGCGAACTGGAACGCTTCGCCGAGCCGCGTCAGCAGGTCCAGGTGGAAGGTACCTGTTGGGGGCACGTACTGGATCGCCGGATAGTCGCCGAGCATGTCTGCGGCCTTGATCTCCTCGATCTCGGGATCCGCGTATACATCGCGCAAGGCGCGCCTCAGCCGCTCGATGTTGTCGATCGTCGGCTCCAAGAACAGGTCGAGGTCCTCGGTCGCTCGCGGTAAGCCGAGCAGGTTGAGGGCTACGGCGCCGAAAACGACATAGCGGACTCCCCGCTGCTCGAGCGCCGCGAGCACGCGGCGTACTTCCTCGGCCTGCATCTCGCCTCCCCCAGCCCTTCCCGGCGCCGCGCCTCGCGCTCCGGCGCCGATCGTCTTGGGGATCCTACCGGTAGATCGGACGCATCGTGCAACGCTCGGATCGCCACTCGGTGACTTCGAGTACGAGGCGCTCGGAGTCACCGAGCGGCACCGCGGGCGCGGCGGCGATCTCGAAGGCTGCAACGAGCGGGCTGACCCCGCGCTGACCTTGCGGCGGCGGCCGCTGCCTGCGCTAGAGTCGCGCCGTGCGTTGTCCTTTCTGTGGTGCGATCGAGGACCGGGTGGTGGATTCGCGGGAGAGCCGCGATTCGGGAACCGTTCGCCGGCGCCGGGAGTGCCTGTCGTGCCGGCGGCGTTTCACCACCTACGAGAAGGTCGAGGAGATCGGCTTCAAGGTCGTCAAGCACGACGGCACGCGCCAGGAATTCGACCGCGGCAAGCTGCTCAAGGGGCTCGAGAAGGCTTGTGAGAAGCGCCCCGTCGCGCCGCTCCAGCTCGAGGAGATCGCCGATGCCGCCGAGAACTTGCTGGCCGAACGCGAAGACCGGGAGATCTCGACCCGCGAGCTCGGCGCGTTCATGATGGAGCGCCTGCGGGACCTCGATCAGGTCGCCTACGTACGCTTCGCCTCCGTCTATCGTCGATTCGAGGACGTCGGCGAGTTCATGGAAGAGCTCAAGACCCTGCTCGAGCGCGAACGCCGCGAGAAGAGCGCCAAGCGCAAGAAGAAGGCGAAGCGGTGACCAACGCCGCGCGCTCCCGCGAAGCGCCGGTCGAAGAGAGTCCGCGCGTTCCCGACCTGCTGCCCGTCCTGCCCCTCAAGGACGCGGTCCTCTATCCCTTCATCATCGTGCCCCTCTCGGTGGGGCGCGACTCGGCGATCCGCGCGGTCGACGAGGCGCTCTCCGAGGACCGGATCCTCGCCCTCGTCGCGCAGCGGGATCCGGAGGTCGACGAGCCGGATGCCTCCGAGCTCTACGAGATGGGCACCGCGGTGGCCATCATGAGGATGCTCAAGCTCCCGGACGGGCGGATTCGCATCCTCGCCCAGGGCATCGCGCGCATTCGGATCGAGAACTACTCCGACGACGGCGAGTGCCCACGGGCGCGGGTCGTCACCGTTCCCGAGGCGCCGCCTCCGCAGCCGACCATGGAGGTCCAGGCCCTGGTGCGCTCGGCCAAGGAGGCGATGGACCGCATCGTCGGGCTCGGCAAGGGCGTGTCGCCGGAGGTTCTCGTCCTGATCGCGAACCTCGAGGATGCGGGACGCCTGGCCGACCTCATCGCCTCTAACCTCGAGCTCACCGTCGACGACGCCCAACGTATTCTCGAGACGATCGATCCGCTCGAGCGGCTGCGCCGGGTCTCCGAGCACATGCACCGCGAGATTCAGCTGCTCACCATGCAGCAGGAGATCTCGACCCAGGCGCGCGGCGAGATGGACCGCAGCCAACGCGAATACTTCCTTCGCCAACAGTTGCGGGCCATCCAACTGGAGCTCGGCGAGAGCGACGACCTCGCCGAGGAAATCGCGGTCTACCGCCGCGCAGTCGAGGAGCGAGGGCTTTCCGAGGAGGCCAAGGCCGAGGTCGAGCGGCAGATCCAACGCCTCGAGCGCAGCCACCCCGACTCGGCCGAGAGCTCCGTCCAGCGGACTTACCTGGACTGGCTGACCGGCCTGCCTTGGAACGTCTCGAGCGAGGACCAGCTCGACCTGGAACACGCCCGCGAGGTGCTCGACGCCGACCATTACGACCTCGAGAAGGTCAAGGAGCGGATCCTCGAATACCTCGCCGTGCGCAAGCTGAAGGGGGACGCGCGCGGGCCCATTCTCTGCTTCGTCGGCCCGCCGGGAGTCGGCAAGACCTCTCTGGGCCGCTCGATCGCGCAGGCCCTGGGCCGCAAGTTCGCGCGCCTGTCACTCGGCGGGGTCCGCGACGAGGCCGAGATCCGCGGCCATCGACGCACCTATGTCGGCGCGATGCCGGGACGCATCCTGCAGGGCATCCATCAAGCCGGGACTTCGAATCCCGTCTTCATGCTCGACGAGATCGACAAGCTGGGCTCCGATTTTCGCGGCGATCCCTCGTCGGCTCTGCTCGAGGTGCTCGATCCCGAACAGAACTCGACCTTCCGAGACCACTATCTCGGCGTTGCCTACGACCTCTCGCGGGTGCTCTGGATCACCACGGCGAACTGGCTCGACCCGATCCAGCCCGCCTTCCTCGACCGCATGGAGGTCATTCGTCTCTCCGGCTATACGCTCGAGGAGAAGGTCGCCATCGCGCGGCGCCACCTGATCCCGAAGCAGCTCGCCGAGAACGGGATCACGGCCGATCGGTTGTCATTCGGCGACAAGGCGTTGCGACGACTCGTCGACGAGTGGACTCGCGAGGCGGGCCTGCGCAACCTCGAGCGCGAGATCGCGTCGGTCTGCCGCAAGGTGGCGGTGCAGGTGGCCGGCGGTGCGACGCGCAAGATCACGGTCGGCCCGCGCAAGTTGGAGAGCCTGCTCGGACAGCCGCGTTTCCTGCCCGACGATCTGCTGGGCCGCGACCGGGTCGGCGTGACGACTGGCCTCGCTTGGACAGCATTCGGTGGCGAGATCATCTTCGTCGAAGCCGCGGCGACGCCGGGCAAGGGCGTGCTCGCGGTCACCGGCCAGCTCGGCGAGGTGATGAAGGAGTCCGCTCAGGCGGCGTGGACCTACTGCCGCACCTGGGCCGCTCGGCATGGGCACCCGGTCGATTTCTTCACCCAGCACGACGTCCACGTCCACCTGCCGGCGGGGGCCATTCCCAAGGACGGTCCGTCGGCCGGCATCACCATGGCGACCTCGATCCTCTCTCGGTCACCGGACGAAGGTGGATCGCCGGTTGGCGATGACCGGCGAGATCACCCTGCGCGGCGACATTCTGCCGGTGGGAGGCCTCAAGGAGAAGTTGCTGGCCGCGCGCGCGGCGGGAGTGCGCACGGTGCTCCTGCCCAAGCTCAATCGCCGCGACCTGGCCGAGCTTCCCGGCGGGGTCAAGGCCGACCTCGAGCTGGTCCCGGTCGAGCGGATGGAGGAAGTCGTCGCGCGGGCGCTGCTTCCGAGCTCGCGGTCCCACGGCGGACGCGTCGCCGCGCCGGCCGGCAGGCGAGCGTGAGCGGCGGCGAGGAGGCCTTCGTCGCTTGGCTGCAGCGCCGGCTGCCGGGCGGTTCGCCGATCGGTGACGACACCGCGGCTTTGAAACCACCTCGGGCGGACAGCCGTTGGGTCGTCACCGTCGACCAACAGATCGAAGGGACCCACTTCGCGCCCGGATTGGAACCGCGCACGATCGGGCAACGGCTGGTGCGGGTCAACCTCTCCGACCTCGCCGCGTCGGGAGCTCGACCGCGCTGGGCGCTGTTGGCCGTGGCGGTGCCTCCCGAGCTCGGCCCACGCACGTTGGTCGAAGGCGTGATTGCCGACTGCAAACGGTTCGAGCTGCTCCTGGTGGGCGGCGATGTCGCCCATGCGCCGCTGCTGACCGCCTCGCTCACGGCGCTCGGCGAGAAGGCGAAAGGCGACGCCACGCTGAGCCGCGACCGGGGGCGCGCCGGCCAAGTCTTGTGGATCGGCGGTACGGTCGGTGAGTCGGCGTTGGGCTGCGAGCTCCTGCTGCGCGGCGGGCGGCTCGAGGGGCGGTCGGTACGCTTGCCGAAGTCGCCCGAAGACCCGGGATTGGAGGACAAGCTCCTCCCCGCCGCGCGTCGAGCCGTGCTTCGCAATGCCCTGCCGACGCCACAGCTCGAGCTGGGCAGATGGCTGGCGAAGCGAGGAGCGCGGCGCTCGGGGGCCTGCATCGATGTCTCCGACGGTCTGGCGAAAGACCTGCGTCGCATCTGCACGGCGAGCGGAGTCGGCGTCGAGCTCGATCTGCGGTTGCTCAAGAAGGCCACCTCGGCCCGCTTCGAGGAGCTCGCCGGAGCCCTGGGACTCGACCCGATCGCCGTCGCGCTCGCCGGCGGGGAGGACTACGTGCTGCTCTTCACTCTGCCCGCGGGCGTCGAGCCGCCGTCCCGCTTCAGGGCCCTACCCGTCGGCAAGTTGACGCGCGCACGCGATCTCCTGATGCTCGACCGCGACGGCGACCGTCACGAGCTTCCCCACGTCGGCTGGGACCATCTGGACGAGTAATCGCGGCTCCGGTCCGGGGCTTTGGACCGTTTGCGTCCCGAGGCCCCCTTGCCGGCATCGCCACGGTCGAGCTCGGCGAAGACCGTGACGGCGCGCGCGGTCGCCGGGCCCGCCACCGCCAGTACCACCAGGGCGGCCACCGCGATCTCGATCGCGCGGTGCCGGAGCTTCGGCCAACGGCCCTCCAGGAAGCGCCAACCGCCGATCAGCAGAATCGCGGCGCCCAGCGCCGTCCAAGGCAACACCGCGAACCAGTTGTGCGGATCGCGGCGCGGCGAGAGGGCGGCCGTCGCAACGCCGAAGGCGACGACGAAGCTCAAGGCGACCTGTAGTCCGTGCCGCCGCAGATCGCTCGCCCGCCGTCTGAACGCCTCCCAACCGAGCCAAGGAATGCCGAGCAACGCGAGCACTCCGAAGACCGGACCGTGGCCGAAATAGGACGTCACCAAGTCCATGAAGAACGGAATCTGCCGCCAGTGCCGCAGCATCGCCAGCGGATTCCAGGTGACTCGATAGCGGGTTGAATCGGAGCGCAGAGCGTGGGTCAGGACACCTGGCGCGAAGAGCGCCCAGGGATCGAACAGCACGAAGACCGCGCCGGCCACCAGCAGACCGACGGCCAGCCAGGTGAACGCGCGCCGCTGGCCCCCTCGGAAGAGCAGGATCGCCAGGACGACCAGGGAGGCCGCGAGGGCGGCACCGTTGTACTTGCTCGCCACCGCCAATCCCAGGCCCAGGCCCGCCACTGCGAAGCTCCGCGCACCGGGGCGCTCCCAGGCGCGCACGGCGAGCCAGACACCGAGCAACGACGTGGCGACCAGGAGCGCTTCCGGCTTCATGATCGAGCCTAGTCGCTGGAACAGGAAGGTCCCGGAGAGCAGGAGCGCGGCGAGCAAGCCGACCGCCGGATCGAAGAGCTTCGCGCCCAACAGATAGAGCAGTACCAGCGCGACGATCGCGCAAGCTACGCTGACCAGGCGGCCGAGCAGAAAAGCCATGGGGGTCCAGCTCGTCTTCCAGAAAGGTCGTAGACGTGGCGTCGAGGTCAGCTCCGCGAGCTGATCCGAGGTCCAGACCAGAGCGGCGACGGGCATCCAGGATAGACCCGGGTAGTACGCATTGTCGGGCCGCCAGGAGTGCCAGAGAACGGCCGTGCGGACGTTGCGCAGCACGTACCGTTCGTCGAACACGCGCTCGGGTCCGAGCTGACGGGTGGCGAGCCCGAGCTCGAGCGCGCCGGCCCAAAGAAGAAGCAGCGCCAGGAGACCGCGACTCAGACGTGCGCTCACGACTCCGACCTCAGCCGACCTTGAGACCGTACTTGCGCACGTACTGAGAGAGGAACTGCCGGGTCACGCCGAGCGCACGGGCCGCACCGGCGAGGCTCCCTTCGGAGGCCTCGAGCGCGCGTTCGATCAAACGCCGCCGGTAGCCTTCGATCAGATGGTGATAGTCCCCCTCGACCCGGGAGGGAGTCGTAGTCGCGAGATCGAGATGCTCCGGCAGGAGCCGATCGTCCGCCAGCGCCGCCGCCGCCTCGAGCACGTTACGGAGCTCGCGCACGTTGCCCGGCCAGGAGTGGCTCTCGAGCGCCCGGCGCCCGTCGGGAGTGAGCCGCACGTCCCGCCCTCGCTCGCGAATCGCGGCGAGAAACCGGTCGGTGAGCAAGAGCACGTCCTTGCCGCGCTCGCGCAGCGGCGGGAGGCTCACGGTGGCTACCTTGAGGCGAAAATAGAGGTCCTGACGAAAACTCCCCTGCTCGACCATCGCCTCGAGGTCCCGGTTAGTGGCCGCCACCACCCGCGCGTCCACCTGGCGAGGCAGCGACTCGCCGAGACGGCGAATCTCTTTCTCCTGCAGGACCCGCAGCAGGCTCCCCTGCGCCGCCAGCGGAAGATCGCCGATCTCGTCGAGGAAGACCGTGCCGCCGCGCGCCGACTCGAAGACGCCGGCCCGCGTCTGATCGGCGCCCGTGAACGCGCCCCGCACGTGGCCGAAGAGCTCCGAGAGGAGCAGGGTCTCCGAGAGCCCCGCGCAGTTGACCGGCACCCAGGGGCCGCGCCGCCGCGCGCTGGTGCGATGGATCTCGCGCGCCGCCAACTCCTTACCGGTTCCGTTCTCCCCCAGGATCAGCACCGGCAGGTCGCTCGCCGCGAAGCGGCGCAGGCGATCCAACGACGCCGCCAGGATGGCGCTCTCGCCGAGCAGAGAGGATGCCGGCGCTTCCTGCTCCGGAATGCGCGGCCTGAGCTCGTGGCGAAAGATCGCGAAGAGCGCTCGTAGTGGCTCGTCGATCTCGCCGGCTCGCAACACCAGCTCTCCCTCGCCCCAGGCCGCGGATCGTTCGGCCGCGAGTCGCTTTCCGCCGCCGCCGGCCAGGCGCTGCTCGCCGTCTTCGCCCCGCACGACGAGCTCCGACTCGGGATGGCCGACCGCGGCGAGCAGCTCCTCGATCGCGCCGCGATCCGCCGCAGGCCGCTCGAAGAAAGCGCGCAGGGCCTGCCAGGCGACCGACTCGCCGCGCTCGCAGATCGACGCGGGCCAGGCGGCGCCGAGACGAAGAAAGAGCGCCGCCGCCTCCCGCCGCCGGTCGCGCGGCACGCTGCCGGGAGCGAGCAGCTCCGCGTCGAGCACCAGGCGGGCCCGGCGATAGGGCTCGAGAACATCGAGGCTCTTCCAGTCTTCCGACGACGGAACTTCGTCACGCACCAGCTTCGTCACGAGGCCTCGCGCGACGTTCGAGACCGCGGACTCGAGGGCCCGGTCGGTCTCGCCGGCAAGCGCCAGAAGGCACGGGAGCTCTTCCGGTTCGAGCTCGCCGAGCGCCTCTGCATCCAGTCCGCTCAACCGCTCCCTCGCCTCGGCGGGGCGCTCGAGCCAGGCCAGAGCCCGCGCCTCGAGCACCGCCAGCCGCCCGCGCGCCCAGCTATAGCCCCCTTCGACCTGCCGCTCCCGTTCACGTCGCGCGCGATCGGCCGCCCGCTCGAGCGCACCCATCACCAGGTCCCGCCGCACGGCGAGAAGCTCGTCCTCGGCGGCGCCCCGCAGGTTGCCCGAGCGCCGGTTCCAGGCCGCCGACTCCTCCAGAATGTGATCCACCTCGCGCAGACTGCCCAGCCGCAACCTGACATCGGCGAGATTGCAGCCCGCCAGCGTCAAGGCGAGCGGGCCGTCGCAGCGCCGCAAGATACGCGCCGCGTGCGAGTAGGCTCGCTCGGCGCCGGCGAAGTCGCCGACCAACGTGCGAGCGAGACCCACGTTGTTCCAGAGGCGACCCGCCGCGACGCGCGGCATGCGGCGCCGGCGAGCGCGTAACGCCCGTCCGGCAATGACCACGGCTCCCGCTCCGTCCTGGCGACCCAGCGCGAGCTGTATCTCGACCTCGTCCGAGAGCCAGCGCGCGCCTTCCGGGTCCGTCGCGGTGGCTCGCGCGAAGAAGCGTCTCGCCCGCACCGCGTCGCGGCGGTCGATCGCCGCCAGTGCCGCGAGCAGGAGGGCCTGAGCGCGGCGCTTGCCGCGCGCCAGCCGGGTCGCGCGCGCCACCCAGTCGCGCGCCGCGTCCAGCTCACCGCTGTTGGCCAAGACACGCAGGGCGACGTCGCCGCCGTCCAGCAGGTCGTCCACGCCCAGCTCCGCGGCCTCGAGACGGCGGATCGCTTCGCGCGCCGCCCCCAGCTCACCGAGCTGCGCCTGGCACTTGGCACGCAGGAGCTCCGCCGCAGGGTCCCGTCGCCCACCCAAGGCGGCGAGCGCTGCCTCCGCCTTGCCCTCGGCGAAGAGGGCGTAGGCGAAGCGATGGAGATCGGCCGCGTCCAGGCCGTCGCGCTGCGTGGCCGCCGCGACGACCGCGCGGAAACGTCCGGCCGCGAGCAACTCGGCCAGACTGCGTCCGGACGACGGAGCCGCCCGCGCCGAGCGTCCCGCCTCCCAGGCCACCTTCGCGTCCCCTCGCAGGATCGTTCCCGCGAGCGCCCGGCGGGCCGCCGCGAACGGTTCGCCGGTCAGGAACGGAGCCTGTTCGAGAATGTCGCTCACCGCGCGGTCCGCACTGCCGGGTCCGAGGATGGCGTCCCAACGCGCCAACAGGGCTCGCGCCGCCCGGCGAGCTTCGCCCCGGCCGGCGATGCCGTCGCGGGTCCGGAAAAGCGTCCGCAGGAGCGCGGCCAGACGAGCCGGCCCTCCCGATCCGAGCGGACCGGCTTCGACCTCGATTCCGACCAGGAGCCCATCGGCGTCGACTCGCGCCGAGGCCCAGTCGCTAGCCGGTCGCCAGCCCGCAACCTCGCACAACGAGAGCAGCCCCGCCGCCTGGAGCACGACCGCGATGCGCTGCCGGTCGGTGAGCGGACTCTCGTCGATCGCGACGCCCTCGCGTCCCTCCAGAGCGGGATGCTCGAGTCGATCCGCGACCTCTCTCACGACCCCCGGCCTCCCTGCTCGGGGCTTCGCAGTAGCCCCGCCATGGCGCTCCAGAACTCGGGCCAGGACTTGGCCACCACTCGCGGGTCGTCGACCGAGAGATTGGGCCGTCGCAGGCCGACCAACGCCATCGCCATCGCGATCCGATGATCGCCATGCGGCTCGACGGACACCGGATTCGAAGGCGCGGGCCGTTCGGCCCAAGTTCCGGTGACCTCGAGCCCGTCCTCCCGTTCGCGGACCTCGGCGCCGGCGCGCCGCAGCTCGCTCGCCATGGCGGCGAGCCGATCGCTCTCCTTGAGACGCAGATGCCGCACGTTGAGGATCCGCGTCCGGCCGCGGGCGAAAGGAGCCAGCGCCGCAAGCGTCGGCACCTGATCGGGAATATCGGCGGCATCGACCTCGAGGGCACGGAGGCCACCGCCGCGGACCCGCACCCCACCGTCTTCCTCCATGACCTCGGCGCCCATCTCCCGGACGAGATCGAGGAACCTGCGATCCCCCTGGGAACTGGCCAGCCGGACCCGTTCGAGTAGCACGTCGCCGCCGGTCAGCGCCGCGGCCGCGGCCGGGTACGCCGCCGCCGACAGGTCGGGCTCGATCGCGATCGTGCCGCCGTGCACCGGCGCGGGACCGGCCCGCCAGAACCCGGGCGCCGGCCGCTCGACCCACCCGCCGAAGTGGCGCAGAACCTCCACGGTGAGCTGGACGTAGGGCGCGGAGACGAGCGCTTCGACCTCGATTTCGAGCGGCGATGCGGCGCGCTGCGCGGCCAGCAACAAGGCCGAGAGGTACTGGCTCGACTCGCCCGCGTCGAGTCGAACCCGGCCGCCGTCGAGGCGGCCGCCGTCAACCCGGAGCGGCGCGAACCCCTCGCGCTCCAGGTGCTCGACCCGGACGCCCAGCCCGCGCAGCGCGCCGACCATGGGTGCGAGCGGTCGCTCGCGCAATCGAGGGGTGCCGTCCAGCCGGGTCGAAGTGGGCAGCGTCGCCGCCAAGGCGACGAGAAACCGGAGCAGGGTCCCGGCGTTGCCACATTCGATCTCGACGCGGCGCGGCCACCGGGTCGGTGGGGTCAGCACCACCCGACCCGGGAATCGCTCGACGGTGCAGCCCAGACGATCCAGCGCCGTCAGGAAGAGCTCCGTGTCCTCGGCGAGCAGAGGATTCTCGACCACGACCGGCCCGTCGGCCAGCAGCGCGACCGCGCAGGCCCGGTGGGTCAAGCTCTTCGACGGAGGCAACGCGATACGACCCCGCGCCGCGATCCCCGCGGGCAGAGCGGCCGCCTCAGCCGAGCTCGACGCTGAGGCCGTCATAGGCCAGCTCCACTCCCGGAGGAAGGTCGACCTTCAGAGCCGCGTGATCGACCTCGTGGGCGATGTGGGTGAGCAGGGTGCGCTCGGCCCCGATCCGCGCCGCCGCGGCGACGGCCTGTTCGATGTTGAAGTGGGTCGGATGGGTCGTGTAGCGGAGCGCCGAGAGTACGAGGGTCCGGACGCCGGCGAGCCGCGCGTAACTCTCCTCCGGGATGCGGCTCACGTCGGTCACGACGGCGAGCTCTCCGACGCGGTAGCCGTAGACCTGCATCTCGCCATGCCAGACCGGAATCGGATCGATGCGCTCGCCCAGCAGCTCGAACGGGTCGATGACCGGCTTGAGCTCGAGCTTCGGCTTGCCACCCCCCTCCTGCCCGTCCTCGAAAACATAGCTGAAGATCTGACGCAGGCGGTCCATCGTCCCCGGAGAGCCGAAGCAAGGGATCACGGCGCGCTGGCGGAAGTTGAACACCCTCAGGTCGTCGAGCCCGAAGACGTGATCGGCGTGCGAGTGCGTGTAGAGCACCGCGTCCACGCGCGCGATCTCCTGGCGCAGCGCCTGGTCGCGGAAATCCGGCGAGGTGTCGATGACCAGGGAGCCCCCGGCGAGGTCGACCAGGATGCCCGGTCGCGTCCGCCGGTTGCGTGGATCGGTCGATCGGCAGACCGGGCACCGACACCCAACCACCGGCACGCCCGTCGACGTGCCGCTCCCGAGAATGACGATTCTGCGTGGCACCGGGTCCGGATCCTAGCCGACCCACTCCACGCGGCGGCTCTTGAACCAGGCCTCGAGCAAACGGACCTCGCCACCGGACACCCGCCAGCATCGCGCCTCGTGAAAATGGCCCAGGAGCAGGACATCGTGCCCTTCGGCCAGGCGGCGCTCGGCATAGCGGCGAATGGCCGCCTCGGGAATGCGCACCTTGTGCTTGAAATTGGTGCCCGTGAGCTTGCGCTCGGTCGAGTGTACGAAGCGCCCCACCATCGCCTCGGGCAAGTGCCGGATCACCATGCGGACCGGAGCGCTCTTCGAGAGCCACCGCCACGCCAGGTACTGACGGTCGCGTTCGTTGAGCCCGTCGCCATGGACGGCGAGATAACGCACCCCCCCGGCGGTGAACGCGTGCTCGGCGCCCACCGAGTCGAACGACGAGCGATAGGGGCCGCGAGCGAGAAAGAAGTCGCGATTGCCCTCGATGTAGTGGACCGGGATGCCCCTTTCCCGGAGCTCCGACAGGCATTCCAGAAAGCCGCGCACGCCCGCCGTCTCGTACTGGCGGTATCCCACCCAGACCTGAAAGAGGTCGCCCAGCAGGACCAGGCGCTCGGCACCGCGCTCACCGACCTCGCGCAACTGCGCGAGCAGTGGACCGACCTCTCCGCCCGGCCCCCCCAAGTGCGCGTCCGCGAGAATCGCCACCGCCATTCGAAGGAGCCTACCTTCGCGGCGCGACATTCCGAAAAGTGAATCCCGAGAATCCTCCTCTCCCCCGCTGGATCCGCTTTGTCGGCGCGCGATGGCCGGACCTCCTGTGGATTTCGGCGTTGCGCCAGGCGCCGCGATCCGGCAGATTGACCTCATGTCGAGAATCCCGACGGCCCTGCTCCTGCTCGGCCTCGCTACGGCGTCGAGCGTCGCGACGTGGGCGGGCCCGGTGAGCTTCGACCCGGTCCAGGTCGATGCCGGAGCCTCGGGTGACGACAAGGCGGTGGCCGATCTGGATGGCGACGGATTCGCGGACGGCATCCTCGGTGGCTCGCAGCTCCGTTGGTGGCGCTCGAAAGGCTCGTCGAGGCAGCTCGAAGGCCCCTATCTGCTCGCCGACGCCAACGTGGAGTTCACGACCGACATGGACGTCGCCGATCTCGACGGCGACGGGGACGTCGACTTGGTCGTGGCCGACGGCAACGGCACCGGCAACGTCGAGTGGTTCGAGAATCCGAGCCTCGCCACGCCTTCCGGTAAGGGATCGGATCCCAAAGTCGGGTCGAACTGGACGGCCCACCCGATCGGGAGCCACGGCACCTGGGCCCACGACATCGAGGTCGGAGACGTCGACGGTGACGGACGACTCGACGTCGTGACCTGCGGCAACGGCGCCTTCAAGATCTTCTTCCGTAACGCCAGCGGGAGCTGGACGACGAAGGACTTCGCCGCCTTCGTCGACGACGGAGCCACGGCGCGGGCGGACATCGACGGCGACGGTGACTCCGATCTCTTCGTGCGCGGCGGCTGGCTCGAGGCCCCGGCGAACGATCGCCGCGATCCGGCAGCCTGGAGCTACCACGCCATTACCGGCTCGAACCCGGGAGACGGTCCCGCGGCGGTGGCGCTCGATGTCGACCTGGATGGCCGGATCGATCTCCTGACGGCACCCCAACACGCCGCCGGCTCTTTCTCCTGGTTCAAGAATCCGTCGACGCCCACCGTTGCGAACTGGCCACGCACCGAGGTCTCGGCGTCCGTCGGCAGCCACCAACTCCGCGCGGCGGACTTCGACGGCGACGGACGTCTCGACGTGATGACGGGACTCGAGCTCGCGGCGCTGACCGTCTGGCGGATCTCCGGCGCACCGCCGAGCTTCGTCCCCCATTCCGTGGCATCGAGCGGTGGACACAACGCCGCCGCGGGCGATTTCGACGGCGACTGCCTGCCGGACATCTGGGCCGCCGACTACATCGGCAACCCTCCTCTCTCGATCCACTGGAACACCAGCGGCGGGATTTTCTGCGACGGCTTCGAGCGCGGCGACGCCACGCGCTGGACCGCGTCGCCCTGAGGCTCGGCGGACGCGTGAGAGACTTCCGGGCGGTCCAGTCCGGAGGTCCCGCATGTACCGCGCGCTGCTCTGTCTAGCCCTTTCGTCGGTGGCGGCCGTCGCCACGCTGCACGCCCAGAAGCCGCTTTCGACCGACATCTGGGTCGGTGATCTGACCCATCGAGGGGAGAGCTGGCGGCTCACCAACGTGCGCAACCTGACCGATCGGGACGGCTACGACAACCAGCCGGCGTTCTTCCCCGACGGCACGTCCTTGATGTACACCTCGCAGCGGGCCGGCCAGACGGACATCTACGAGGTCGACCTCGCGTCGCGCGCCACGCGGCCGCTCACCCGCACGCCCGAGAGCGAGTACTCGCCGCAGTTCCTGCCCGACGGTTCGGGCTTTTCGGTGGTCCGCGTCGAAAGCGACGGCACGCAGCGGCTGTGGAGCTTTCCCTTCGACGGCGCCGCGCCGAGCCGGATCGCCCCGCGGGCGAAGGGAATCGGCTATTACGCCTGGCTCGACGCCTCGACCCTGGCCGCCTTCGTGCTCGGCGAGCCGCCCACCTTGCGTCTTCTGAAGCTCTCTTCCGGCGACGATCGAGCGGTCGCGAGCGGCATCGGACGTTGCCTGCACGAGGTGCCGGGCACCCACGAGATCAGCTTCACCGCCGCGGACGGCGACGGGGTGGCGATCTACGCCTACGACCCGGCCACGGGAAAGACTCGTCGGCTCGCTCCGGCGTCCCCCAGCGAGGAGCACGACGATGCGTGGACGCCGGACGGCACACTGGTGGCCGGGGTCGGATCGGTCCTCTTTCGATTGAAGCCGGGGCGCGACGTGAGCTGGATTCGCTTCGCCGATCTCTCCCGGGCCGGCGTCCTCGGCATCACCCGCCTCGCGGTCGGCCCCGCAGGGCGCACGCTCGCCTTCGTCGCCGAACGCTGAGCCGCTACCGCGCCGCGGCGGCGCGCTCGGCGAGGGCCCCGGTCACGGTCTCCGCGAGCTTGCGGAATGCCGCGGCGTGCGGGCCGTCCGGGCGCTTGACGACGATCGGAACGCCAGCGTCGCCCCCTTCCGCGATCTCGGCGTCGAGGGGAATCGAGCCGAGGAACGGGATGGCGAGCTCGCGCGCCATGCGCTCGCCTCCGCCGGAGCGGAAGATGTGGGTCTCGTGACCGCAGTTGGGGCAGACGAAGGTCGACATGTTCTCGACCAGGCCGAGTACCGGCACCTCCATCTTGCGGAACATGGCGAGGCCCTTGCGCGCGTCGACGAGCGCCACGTCCTGCGGCGTCGAGACGATCACCGCGCCGGCGAGGCCGACCTTCTGGCCGACCGTGAGCTGCGCATCGCCGGTTCCGGGCGGCATGTCGAGCACCAGGACGTCGAGCTCTCCCCAGTCGACATCGCCCATCAGCTGCTCGATCGCCTTCATCACCATCGGGCCGCGCCAGATGACCGGCGTGTCGGTCTCGAGCACGAAGCCGAGCGACATCAGCTTCACCCCCCAACGCTCGAAAGGTTGGATGCAGTTCTCGACCACCGCGGGCTGCTCCTTGACTCCGAACATGATCGGAACCGACGGCCCGTAGATGTCGACGTCGAGCAGGCCGACTCGCTTCCCGAGCCGTGCCAGCGCGAGCGCCAGGTTGGCGGCGACGGTCGACTTGCCCACCCCTCCCTTGCCGCTCGCCACCGCGACGATCGCCGCGACGTCCGGCAGCAGATCGGGGTTGCGCGCGATCGCCTGCGCGGCGGCCTCCTCGCGGGAGGGCGCGCGCGCCACCTGGAGCTCCACCTGGATCGATTCCACGCCGGGCACGGCCTGCACAGCCCGCTCCACTTCGTCGCGCACCCGGTCGGCCGCGGCGGGATCGCGGGTCGTGATCTCCAGACGGACGTCGACCCGGCCCTCCCCGACGACCACCGCCTTGACGAATCCGAACGACACGATGTCGCGGCTCATACCGGGAAACTTCACGCCCCGCAGAGCCTGCCAGACCTGCTCCTCGTCGACACGACTCATACCACTCGCTCCTCCGGTTGCTTGCCGATCGGTGCATCGTCCGACCAGTCGTCGGCGAGCTCGGCGTGAGCCAGGCGCGCCACCTCGTTTCTCAACTCCTCGGCGCGCGCGCCGAGATCCCGGACGGAAACACCACTCAGGTCGCGCGCCTCCCCGATTCGCACATGGACCCGACTCGGCCGGATCACGAAGCTGCGCCGGCTCTGCACGCCCAAGGTGCCGTCGATGCCGACCGGCACGATCGGCAGACCGGTCTTGAGCGCCATCAGCATCCCGCCGCGCCGGAACGGACGCACCCGTCCGTCCAGGGAACGCCGCTCCTCGGGGAAAACCACCACCGAGACCCCGCGCTCGAGTCGGGTCAGCGCCTGCGTGAAGCTCTTCCGGCCGCGGTCCGAGCGGCCTCGGTCCACGGGCACGAAGCCACCGGCCCGCATCGCCCAACCGAAGACCGGGATCCGAAAGAGCGAAGCCTTGGCGAGAAAACGGACCTGACCGGGCAGCGCGACCAGCAGGGCCGCGATGTCGAAGAGGCTCTGGTGGTTGGCCACGTAGACCAGGCTACCCTCCGGCAACGAAGACCGTTCCACGGTGAGGCGGACGAACCCCGAGGCCAACACGCCGCGCCCCCACGACCGAGCCACCAGGCTGACCCAACGCCCCCGCGGAGGGACGACGCTCGCCACCAGGGCGAGCGTCGAGAACACCAGTGTCCCCACCATGAGGTAGAGATTTCCGACCAGCGTCCCGAAGCAGATGGCGACAATACGGGCGATGCGGGATGTCTCGCTCAAGTCGGTGAGATGGTCGCTGTTAGAATCGCGTGGATGTCCGATCTCGCAGTGAGCGCCCTACGCCGGGGCGGCCTGCGCGCCCTGTCGATCACTCTGATCCTGGGCGCTGTCTACGATTTCCTGTTCGCGGCGCTCATTCTGGCGGCGCCGCGCTCCCTCTCTCAGGCGCTCGCCCTGCCGCTTCCAGGAGAGCCATTCTATCTCCGCGTCCTGGCGGTTCTGCTCGCCATGGCGGGCGCCGTCTACCTGGTGGCCGCGCGCCGGCCCGGGGAGCTCGCACCGCTCGTCTGGATCGCCGTGGTGGGCCGCTTCGCGGGCTTCGCCGTCATGGCCGCCTCGGCGCTCCACCGCCCCGAATTGACCGGTCTCTGGTTGCCCGCTTCGGGCGACCTCGCGTTTTCGCTCGCCCACCTCGCCACCGGCTGGAGACTCCTCCGGTGAGCGGCGGCGGGCGGCTGACTCGTTGGAGCGAGGAAACCGGGAACCTGGCGCTGCTCGGCCAGCGCGCCATCGTCGCCATGCTGCGGCCACCCTACGAGCTGCGAACCTGGCTGCTCCAGATGGACCTGCTGGGCGTCCGCTCACTCGGCGTCGCCGCGATCACGACCGTCTTCACCGGCATGGTGCTCGCCCTGCAGACCGCCTATTCGCTCCCCGGCCTGGGCGTCAAGTACTACATCGGCACGGTCGTCTCGAAATCGCTCGTGCGCGAGCTCTCGCCGGTGCTCGTGGCGCTCATCGTCGGGGGGCGGATCGGATCCGGAATGACCGCCGAGATCGGCACCATGAAGGTCACCGAGCAGGTCGCCGCCCTGCGCGCGATCGGCGCCGATCCGGTCAAGAAGCTGGTGGCGCCGAAGCTCGCGGCGACGCTGCTGATGCTGCCGATCCTCACCCTGATCGGCGACCTGCTCGGCGTTCTGGGCGGACTCGTCATTGCCGTCTTCGAGCTCAACCTGACGGCCTCGTTCTACTGGAACGACGTGATCGACGCCCTGACGCTCTCGGACGTCGGAAGCGGCATCGGCAAGTCCATCTTCTTCGCTTTCTTCATCACCGTCGTCGCCTGCCGAAACGGCCTGACCGCGAGCGGCGGCGCCGACGGCGTCGGCCGCTCGACGACGAACACGGTCGTGCTCGCTTCCATCCTCGTCCTGGTTTCCGACTTCTTTCTCACCAAACTGTTTCACCTCTTCGGATGAGCGACGCGATCCTCCAGGTCTCGGGCCTCCGCAAGAGCTACGGCGAGAACGTTGTGCTGGCCGGCGTCGACTTCGCGATCGATCGCCACGAATGTCTGACCATCCTGGGGCGTTCGGGAGTCGGCAAGAGCGTGACCCTGCGCCTGCTCATCGGGCTCGAGGAGCCGGATGCCGGCTCGATCCGCTTCGACGGCCGCGAGCTGGTCGGGCTCTCGGAGGCCGAGCTGCGCCCGATCCGCCGGCGCATGGCGATGCTCTTCCAGGGAGGCGCTCTCTTCGATTCGATGAACGTCTTCGACAATCTCGCGTTCCCCTTCCGCGAGCACCGGACGGCGAGCGAGGAGGAGTTGCCCGCCCGGGTGGCGGAGCTGCTCGAGAAGGTCCACCTGCCGGGCATCGAAGACCTCGACCCGGCCGATCTCTCCGGCGGGATGCGCAAACGCGTCGCGCTGGCGCGCGCCCTGGCGCTCGCGCCGGAGATTCTCCTCTTCGACGAGCCCAGCACCGGGCTCGATCCGATGACCTCCGCCACCATCGGCCATTTAATGCTCAAGATGCGGCAGGAAACCGGCTGTGCCATGCTGGTGGTCACCCACGATCTGGCACTGACTCGAGGGGTGTCCGACCGCATCGCCTTCCTCGACCGGGGCCGGTTCCGGTTCGTCGGTACGGTCGCGGAAGCGGAACGCTCTGCCGACCCGCTGCTCGGGGATTTTCTGGCCGGGCGAGAGGAGACCGCCGATGTCGCGTGAAACCGCAAGCGCTCGCCGGGTGGGGTTGATGGTGTTGGTCGCCGCCACGGTCGGCGCCGGCACCCTGCTGATTCTCGGAGAGCACCAGAATCTCTTCACGACCAAGAACGATTACCGGATCCGCTTCGAGAACGTGAGCGGCCTGGCGGTGGGCTCCGCCGTGCAGCTCAACGGCGTCGACGTCGGCTCGGTATCCCGCATCGTCCTGCCGACCGACATGGAGACCCACCTTCTCGAAGTCTGGATCCGCGTCGACGCGCGGTATGCCCAACGTATCCGCGAGGATTCCGAGGCCCGCATCAAGACGCTCGGCCTGCTGGGCGACAAATTCATCGACGTGACCTCGGGGTCTCCGGCGGCCGAGCTCGTCCCGCCGGGCGGCGACATTCCGACCGCCCCCGCGACGGACGTCGACCGGCTCGCCGCGGCGGGAGAGGACGTGGTCAACAACATCGCCCGGCTGTCTCACCAGCTCACCGACATCCTCGGGCGCCTGGAGCGCGGCGAGGGCCTGTTCGGCAAGCTGCTGCTCGACAAGGAGGCCGGCGACCGGGTCTCGAGGGAGCTCGAGGAGACCCTCGTCGCGGTGCATCACCTGGCGGTGGGCCTCGACGACCGGCACGGCGTGCTGGGGAGGCTGGTCCACGACCGCGAGCTCGGCGACCATTTCGCCCACACCATCGAGGGCACCAACGCGCTGATCGACCAGGTCGAACACGGCGACGGCCTCGTCCCGGCGCTGTTGTTCGACAAGAGCTACCGGGATCGCTTCGCGAGTTCGCTCGATCACCTCGACTCGGTCACCGAACGGCTCTCCTCGCTGGCCGACAAGCTCGACCACGGCAACGGGCTGCTCCCCAAGCTCATCTCCGACGACGAGTACGGCCAGGAGATGGCCAAGGAGCCTCAAGGACCTGGTGACGAACCTTCGCCAGATTTCCGAGAAGCTCAACAGCGGCGACGGCAGCGCCGCGCGCCTGCTCAATGACCCCAGCTCTCGTGCGTTCGATCAAGGACGTCGTGCTCGGCGTCCAGAACTCCAAGTTCCTCCGCTGGCTGATCCAGAATCGCCGGGCGAAGGGCGAGCAGGGCTCGCGAGAAGGCGGAGGCCCCGACGACGACCCCGAGCGGCCATCGACCCTGAACCGCTCCCGCACGGACGCGGAGCGGTCGCTGGAGTGAGCTAGGCTGCGGGGCGGCCGGCGCCAGCCGGTGGACGACCATGCCCGAACACATCTTCTTGACCGGCGGCGCCGGCTTCATCGGCTCGCACGTCGCCCGACGCCTACTGGGCCGCGGCGACCGGGTCACCGTCCTCGACGACTTCAACGACTTCTACGATCCGGCGCGAAGCGCGCCAACGTCGGCCGCGCTGGCCGAGTTTCGCGGCGCTTCCGGCTGGTCGAAGGCGACATCCGCGACGCCGCGCTGGTCGACCGCCTCTTCGCGGAGGGAGCTTCACCGCCGTCGTCCACCTGGCGGCGCGGGCCGGTGTCCGGCCGAGCCTGCGCGAGCCGATCCTCTACGAAGACGTCAACTGCATCGGCACCCTGCGCCTGCTCGAAGCGGCCCGGCGCCACGGCCCGCGGCAACTTCGTCTTCGCCTCCTCTTCTTCGGTCTACGGCATCAACGAGAAGGTCCCTTTCGCCGAGGACGACCGGTCGAACCGCCCGATCTGCCCCTACGCGACCACCAAGCGCAGCCGGCGAGCTGCTCTGCTACAACTACTCTCACCTCTACGGACTGCGCACCTCCTGCCTGCGCTTTTTCACCGTCTACGGGCCCGCGCAACGGCCGGAGATGGCGATCACAAGTTCACCGACCTGCTCGCCCGTGGCGAGGACCATGCCGATGCTCGGCGACGGTCAGCAGCCGACGCGACTACACCTATGTCGACGACATCGTCGATGGCGTCGTGGCGGCGCTCGACCTGGCGCCCGAGCTTCGAGATCGTCAACCTGGGCGGGTCGCCGAGACGACGGCGCTCGTCGACTTCGTCCGCTGGCTCGCCGAGGAGCTGGGCGTCGAGCCGCGCATCGCCATCTCGCCGACCAGCCCGGCGACGTCCCGATCACCTACGCCGATGTCACCAAGGCCGGGCGACTGCTCGGCTACGCGCCGAAAGTCCCGATCCGCGAGGGGCTGCGACGTTATGTCGCCTGGTTACAGGGACCCGTAAGCGACGTGCTTCCAAGATCGGCTGACCCGCCGCGGGCCTGCTCTCCTACCCCCGCGCTGAGCCCCGCTACCGGCCGGGCGACCGCCGCCGGCTCCCGCAAACCGCCGAGGCCTGCGGATCACCCCCTCACTCCCCCGACCCCTGTCACCCCGGGCGGAAGGGCGCCCACTCTCGTTCGCCCGCGCGGATCGCCGTTCGAACCCAGCGGCTCGCGAAGCTGTGCATCATGAAAATCTGCGTCGTCGGCAGCGGCTACGTCGGTCTGGTTACCGGCGCCTGCCTTGGCCGACTTTGGCATGACCGTCACCGGCGTCGACAAGGACGCCGCCAAGATCGAGGCGCCCTCGAGCGCGGCGAGATCCCGATCTACGAGCCCGGTCTCGAAGAGACTCGTGGCCAAGAACGTCAAGGCCGGCCGCCTCCCTTTCACGACCGACCTGGCGCCGGCGATCCGCGAAGCCGCGGCGTGTTCATCGCCGTCGGCACGCCGCCGCGTGCCGGACGGCGCGGCCGACCTCTCCTTCGTCCGCCAAGTCGCCGAGTCCATCGGCGACAACCTCAACGGATACAAGGTCGTCGTCACCAAGTCGACGGTCCCCGTCGGCACGGGCCAGATGGTCGAGAGATCCTCCATGAGCGTTCGCGGCGGCGATCAGGAGTTCGCCGTGGTCTCCAATCCCGAGTTCCTGCGCGAGGGCTCGGCGATCGAGGACTTCCTGCACCCCGACCGGGTCGTGGTCGGCGCCGCGCACCCAGCGCGCCATTGACGTGATGCTCGAGATCTACGCGCCGCTCGAGGCGGCCGGCGTGCCGTTCGTGGTCACCGAACGTCGAGTCGCGCCGAGATGATCAAGTACGCATCGAACGGTTTCCTCGCGACCAAGATCTCGTTCATCAACGAGATCGCCGAAGTCTGCGAAGCGGTGGGAGCGGACGTCGAGACGGTCGCCCGGGGCATGGGGCTCGACCACCGGATCGGACCCAAGTTCCTTCATCCCGGCCCCGGCTTCGGCGGCTCCTGCTTTCCCAAGGACACCCGCGCCGTCGCCCAGATCGCGGAGGAGCACGGCATGCGCTTCGCGATCATCGACGCCGTGCTCTCGGTCAACGAGCGCGCCCAGCGGCGCATGGTGCCCAAGATCGAACAGCGCCTTCGGCGGATTGAAGGGCAAGAAGGTGGCACTGCTCGGCCTCGCATTCAAGGGCGAGACCGACGACATGCGGGAGTCGCCGGTCATCGCGATCGCCGAGGGGCTGAGTCGCCCGTGGCGCCTTGGTGCGGACCTACGATCCCGCCGCGATGGAGGTCGCGCGGCCGCTGCTTCCCAGCGCGATCGAATACTGCGAGGACGCCTACGAGGCCGCGCGTGGCGCCGACGGCGTGGTCATCGCGACCGAGTGGAACCAGTTCCGGGCGCTCGAGCTGCGATCGTCTCGAAGAGCTGCTCGAGCAACCCCTCCTGGTCGACCTGCGCAACCTCTACGAGCCCGAGCGGGTCTCCGCGGCGGGATTCCGCTACGTCTCCCTGGGACGCCCCGAGGCCACCGCGTGACCCGAGCAATCGTCACGGGCGGGGCGGGCTTCCTGGGCTCGCACCTCTGCGAGCGGCTGCTCGCCGAGGGGATGGCCGTGCTGTGCGTCGACAATCTCGTCACCGGTAAGCGCGAGAACGTCGAGCATCTACTGGAGCGTGCCGACTTCGAGCTCCAGGTCCACGACATCTCGACGCCGCTGCTCGTCGAAGGACCGGTCGACTACGTGCTCCATTTCGCTTCGCCGGCCTCGCCGATCGACTACCTCGAGCTGCCCATCCAGACGCTCAAGGTGGGCTCGCTCGGCACCCACGTCAGCCTGGGGCTGGCCAAGGCCAAGCGGGCCCGCTATCTACTCGCCTCGACCTCCGAGGTCTACGGCGATCCGTTGGTGCATCCGCAGCCCGAGAGTTACTGGGGCAATGTCAATCCGGTCGGACCGCGCGGCGTCTACGACGAAGCGAAACGCTTCGCCGAAGCGATGACCATGGCCTACCACCGGGTGCATGGGCTCGAGACCCGGATCGTCCGCATCTTCAACACCTACGGACCGCGCATGCGGCCCAAAGACGGACGAGTGGTTCCGGCCTTCGTTCAGCAGGCCCTGAAGGGCGAGCCTTTGACGGTGTTCGGCGACGGCAGCCAGACGCGCTCGTTCTGCTTCGTCCAGGACCTGATCGATGGCATCTTCCGGCTCCTCCAGTCGGACGAGTCGCTCCCCACCAATATCGGCAATCCGCACGAGATGACGATCCTGCATTTCGCGGAACGCATCATCGAGCTCACCGGCTCGAGCTCGACGATCGAGTACCGTCCCCTGCCGGAGGATGACCCGCGCACTCGCCAGCCCGACATCTCCAAAGCCCGCGAAATCCTCGGCTGGGAGCCACACGTCGCCCTCGACGACGGCCTCGCGCGCACCATCGAGTTCTTCCGCGCCTCGCTGGCCGAGCGTGCGCGGGACGGAGCCACCGGATGAACGCGCTCGCGGAGCCCTGCGCGCACTGCGGACGCAGCGAGCCGGCGCTCGACCGTGTGCCTTTCGCCGGCCCGATCGGAGAAGAGATCCGGCGGCGGATCTGCGCGCTCTGCTGGGCCGAGTGGCAGCGCGCCGAGGTGATGGTGATCAACGAGCTGCAGCTCAACTTCATGGACCCTGCATCGCAGGACATCCTGAGCGCGGAGATGCGGCGCTTCCTCGGCCTCGACGGCGCGGGCGGCGCACCGGACTCCGCCGGTTGAGGATGACCGGGAGCCACTCCTCTCCGCCGCACCCTCCGGGGTCCCTGCGCCGCGCGGGGCTGCGGTTCTCGGTGCTGATCTTGCTCCTGGCGGCCAGCTTCGTCGTCATCCGCTGGACGCCGGTCGGTGAGTATCTGCACCCCGACCGGCTCCGCGAGCTCCTGCGGAGCGACCAGTTCAAGGGGCTCCTCGTGCACCTGCGCACCGCCTGGTGGGCCCCGATCGTCCACATCTCGCTCTACGTGGTGTTCGGCGCCATCGGCGTTCCCGCGACTCCCTTCCTGATCGCGGGCGCCGCGATCTTCGGAACCGTCTGGGGAACCCTCTGGAACTGGGTGGGCATCACGCTCGCCTCGGGTACCGGCTACCTGCTCGCTCGCCTCCTGGGCCGCGAGTTCGTCGAGCGGATCGGCGGCTCGCGCATCCGGCGTGCCGAGAAGATCCTGCACCGGCGCGGCTTCCTGCCCCTGGTCGCGGTCCGGTTCGTGCCTATACCGTTCGCTCTCGTCAACGCGGCCGCGGCGGTGGTGGGCGTCCGCTTCTCCAAGTTCATGCTCGCCTCGGGCCTCGGCTACTTTCCGCCGGTCGCAATCATCACCTACTTCACCTCGGCGATCCTCGCCGCGGCCACCGGCGAGCGCGCGGCCATCGCGCGACATCTGCTCTACGCGACAGTCGCTGCCGCCGTCCTGGTCTTCCTGCCGATCGCTCTCGGGCGTCGGGCGCGCAAGCGTCGCCTCCGGCAAATTCGCGCTGCGCGGGCCGACCGTTCGCTCAATCGGCCGCCGGAGGGCTCTCCGCAGCGCCCATCCTGAGCGCGCGCAGACGCTCGCGCAGCCACGCCGCGCGGCGACAGCCGGGATCCTCGGTCAGCTTGCGCTCCACCTCGGCCAGACAGCCCGCCCGAAATGCCGTATCGCGGGCCGCTCGAGAGAGCGTCCACGCCACGTCCTCCGGCTGCACGAAGCGGTAGGGAGGGTCGGTCCAGCCGGCGGCGCCGGGGCGCAAGAAGAGCATCGTCTCGTCGTCCCAGTCGACCAGATTCCAGCGCTCGGGTGGAAAGAGCAGGGCGTCGGGCGTGCGCCGATCCCCGACGCGGAGCTCTCCGTCCGGGCCCGGCTCGTAAACCGGCACCCGCCGTCCGTCGTAACGCACCAGGGCGCCGACCGCCCCTTCGTGCGCGAGGAAGGCGCTCCATTGTCCGGCGCTGTGCCGCGCCCGTGCGATCTCGCCGAGCAAAGCAGGCTCGAGCTCCATCCGGCCGTCGAGGAAGACGCGCCGCGGCGGATAGAGCCTCCAGAGCAGGAACCCGCCGTGCGCGAGCTCGTTGTAGAGCGGACCGATCGCGGGATGCGCGGCGAGGATTTCGGCCGCGTGGGTCGGGAACCGACCGGGCTCCAGGCCGAAGCCCCAGGCGAGCCCACCGTAGCGGGGCCGCAGCGGCCCGCGAGTCGGCGGCAAGGCGGCCCAGAGAGTTGCCGCGAGAACGATCGCTACCAGCGTGATGGTCGCGCCACCCGACGGACGGCGAGGCGTCGGCTGAGCCTCTTCGGCTACCACCAATACGCAAGCCGCGTAAGGCGCCGCGAGGGTGAAGAAAAGCGCCGTGTGGCGTACCGCGGTGAGCGCCAGGACGGCGGCGAACAGGCAGGGCAATCCCCACCGTGGCGCCGGCCAGGCACCACTCTTCCACCGCGCCGCCAGCGCCAGCGCGGAGACCCCCGCCAAGCCGCCGAAGAAGTAAGGCTGAGGCGCCCGGAGCGCGCTCGCCCACTCCGGATTCGTCGCCGTCAGGTCCCGCATGGCGCGCGCGATGCCGAGCGGCACCTCGACGACCTTCCAGCCGTACGGATTGACCATCAGCGCGGCGCCGAGCAGCGCCGGGACCGTCACCACCGCGACGGCCGCAAGCCGCGGTCCCGGTCCCCTCCCGGTTCGGCGCTCCAGCCACGCGCCAGCCAGAAAGAGAAAGGCGAGGACCGGCGCGAGCAGAGCCTCTCCGTGGAGATTGATCCAGACGATCACGAGGAGAACGAGGCCCGCGGTCAGCTTCCGGCGCCTCGATGCCTCCGTTTCCTCGACCCAGCGGGCAAGCGCGTGAAGGAGCACCAGGATGGCGAAAAGTGTGGCGATCTCGGGTCGCACCAGAAAACGCGGCCGGACGCCGAGCAGAGCGGCCAGCGCGATCAAGCCGGCGGGAGCCACGCTCGCTCCCGCCCGTCGGCAGGCTGCGTAGAGGACGACTCCGAAGCCCGCCAGCGCGGCGGCGCGCAGGACGATCAACCCGTTCAGCCCGGCCAACTGCTGAACCGCGTACACGCCCAGTTGGAAGAGCCACTCATGGTCGACCCACGGCGCCCCGCGGGAGGTGAAGCGGAAGGGATCCACGCGTGGGATGGCGTGGTGAGCAACCATCCAGCGCCCGGCCGCGAGGTGCCAGAAGAGATCGGTCTCGAAGATCGGAAAAACGCCGGCGACGAAGCCGCACAGGGCGAGCGCCGCGGCGACCACGCCGCCGCTCCGGCGCGCGGCCCGGTCCTCAGCTCGCTCCGAGGGCGCGCTCGACGTGAGGGAGATCGAGGAGGAAGACACCATTGGCCGCGTAATTCTCGGGCTCGAACTCGATCTCGCGAATGACCCGGCGGAAGACCTCCTTGAGCGCCCGCGCGCCCAGACGGGGTTGCCGGCGGGCCGCTTGCGCGATGGCCCGCACCGCGTTCGGCGACACCGCGAGCTTGACCCCGCGAGTGGCGAAGAAGGCCCGTGCCTGCTGCAATCCGGAGTCGGGGGCCTCGAGGAAGATCTTCACCAACTCCTCCTCGCCCAGATCCTCGAGCAAAACGACCGCGTCGAACCGGGACAGGAACTGGGGCGTCATGCCGTAATCGAACAAGTCCTGCTCGCGCAGCCAATCGCGCAGCTCGAACTGGAGCTCGTGCTTCACCTTGCCATCGACCACGACATTGACCGGCTGCAGGGAGCCCTTGTCCTCGCCGATCGTCACCCGGTCGTAAACGGAATCGTAGAGCCCTTCGAAGGCGCCCGCGCAGATGAAGACGAGCCCGCTCGAGTCGACCGTCGTCGAGCCGCCGCCGAGCCAAGCCGGCAGCTCCAGCGGTACGGCCTCGTTCTCGATGAGCGTCAACAGGGCCTCTTGCGCTCGGATGCCGCGCACGTTCGTCTGCCCGCCGACCGCCGAGCGGATCTTGTCGACCTCGTCCACGAAGACGATGCCGCCGCGCGTCCGCTCGACCAGGCGCTCCGCCGACGCCTGCGCCCCCAACTGGTCGCGCGCCCGCTCGAGCAGGCGGCGCAACACCGTGGTCCCGGGACGCCCCGCCTCCGCCTCGTCGCCGAGCACGTTGGCATGGATCCGCACCAGGGTCGAACGTCCGGCCAGCGCCGGATCCGAGGAGAGATAGCTCTCCACCGCGCGCATCAGGGTCGTCTTGCCGGTCCCCGAGGAGCCGATCATCAGGATGTTTCCGGTGCCGAGGCCGGAGAGCTTCTTGGCCAGCGCGATCGCCATCTCGCGCACCGCACCGGCCTGGCCGATCACTCGGCGCGACAGGGCGGCCGCGATCTCCGCGGGAGAGGGCGCGCTTTGGGATTCGGCCATTCCGGGCATTCTAGCCGCGGGCGAGCCGATCCCCGAGTGCTCCAGGTCGATTCGGGGTGGCTTCGGCCCTCGCGCCGAACGCCGCTGGACGATAGATTCGTCCTCACCGTGCGACCTCACGTGCTCGCCCTCGCCCTGCTGCTCTCTCTGGCTCCATCCGCCGGAATCCCGGCCCCAGCGCCGCCCGACGACGCCCTCGCCGCCGCCCAAGCCGCCCTCGACTCCGGCGACACCGCGCGGGCGCTCGAGCTCGTCGAGCCGCTGCTCAAGCATCGATCCAAGAACGCTCGCGCCTACCTCGTTCGCTCCACCGCGCGTTGCATGCAGGGAGACATCGAGTCCTGCAAGAGCGATCTCGATCGCGCGCTCGAGCTCGATCCGGCCCTCCGGCAAGGCTGGCTCAACCGCTCGGCCCTGGCGATCTCGGAATCGCGCTGGGACGACGCGCTGACCGCCCTCGGGCGCGCCGAGAAGCTCGACCCGAAGGCGACCGACAACGCCATCAACCAGGGTGCTGTCTATCTGCTCAAGGGGGACCTCGAGACCGCCACCGCGCGCTTCCAGCGGTACCTGACGGAGCGACCGAACGCCGCGTCGGCCTGGTACCTGGTGGCCACGAACTACGCGCGCGCCGGCTACGCGGCACTCGCGCTGCAGCACCTGGAGCGCGCCATCGCGCTCGACGAGCGCTCGCGAGCCGAGGCTCGGGCCGACCCCAACTTCGCCGATCTGGCTTCCAACGCGGCCTTCCAGAAATTGCTCTCGACCGATTCCTACCAGCCGCCAGCCGGTTCGTCGACGGCACGCAAGCTCTTCCGGACCCGCTATCGAGGATCGGATTCGCCGATCCTGATCGCCGTGCTCAACCTCCTGCAGACGTCCGGCGCGAATCTCGATCCCCGGGTCGAGGTGACCCCGGACTGGGCTCTTCTGTGGAGCGACTTCCGGGTCAAGATCGCCCGCGAGTCGGCGGACACGACCTCGGTCTCGCTCTCCGCGCCGCCGGGTGCTTTCGCGCCCGCTCGATGGCAGACGAAGACGGCCGACTTCTTTGCCGGCATCGCATCCCAGTTGCTTCGTCTCGAGCTGGCGGCGAGCGATGCCGTGAACGGATCCGACCCTCGCTGAGGACCCCGTCTCCGCAAGCGTCCGGCTAACGGTCAGACGCGGAGCAGTACCGCGCCCCAGTGCAGTCCCGCTCCGAGCGCCACGAAGGCGACCAACGATCCCTCGGGCGCCTTCTCCTGCTGTCGGGCTTCGTGGAAGGCGAGGGGGAGCGTTGCCGAGGTCGTGTTGCCGTATCTCTGGATGTTGTTGAAGACCTTCTCGTCGGGCAAGCCGAGCGCCTTCTGCGCGTATTCGTTGATGCGCAAGTTCGCCTGGTGCATCACCAGCAGGTCGAGATCGTCGAGCCCATGGCCCGCCGCCGCGAGCACCTGCCGGGTCACCTCAGGCATGCGCGTCACCGCCAGCTTGAAGACCTGACGCCCCTCCATGACCGGCACCGTATCGCCCGCCGCGATCTGCTCGGCCGTCACCCAGGGACGGCGGCTCGATCCCGCACCCGGCACGTAGAGGATTCCCTTTTCGGCACCCTCGCCATACAGAGCGGATCCCAGGATGCCGCGCTCCCCGGCACCCTCCTCGGCACGGAAGACCATGGCGCCGGCCGCGTCGCCGAACAACACCACGAGATGACGGAAGCGCGAGTTCCAGGCCAGTTCCTCGGCGGTCGGCGGCCCCTCCTCACGTCCGTCCAGGACCGCCCAGGTGTGATCCGAGAAGGGCATCAACGACGTGTGCACATCGGCACCCACCAGCAGCACGTGACGCGCCAGCCCGGAGCGGATCAGGGCGTCGACCAACTGCAGCCCGTAGGCAAATCCCGCGCACTGCTGGCGAATGTCGAGCGCCGGCAGAGGGTTCAGTCCGATCTTCTCCTGCACCAGCGTGCCGATGCCCGGGAAGTAGTGGTCGGGAGTCATGGTCGCGCAGACCAGATAGTCGATGTCCGCGGCGTCGATGGCGGCGTCCGCGAGTGCAGCACGCCCCGCCTCGGCGGCCAGGTCCGAGGTCGCCACACCGGCATCGACCCAGCGGCGAGTGCGGATGCCGCTGCGCTCGACGATCCACTCGTCGCTCGTCTCCATCACTCTCGCCAACACCGAGTTGGGGACTTCGCGCGGTGGCAACGCGACGCCGGTCCCGGCCAGCACCGCCCTTGGGGAGCTCATCGTCGAATCCTCCTCCTGGTGCCGGCGCTGCCGGCGATCAACTCTCGGGACGGCGCAGCAGGTCGAGGAACTCTTCCCGCACCGGTCGCTGATGAAAGATGCCGCGAATGGCCGATGTCACGGTGACGGCACCCGGCTTCTTCACGCCTCGCATCTCCACGCAAAGGTGCCGCGCTTCGATCACCACCATCACGCCCTGCGGTGCGAGCTTCGCCTTCAGGTAGTCGGCCACCTGTTCGGTCAGCCGCTCCTGGAGCTGCGGCCGCTTGGCGTAGAACTCGAGGATACGGGCGAACTTCGAGAGGCCGAGAATCGAGTCGTTGGGGATGTATGCCAGGTGAGCGTGCCCGTGAAAAGGAACCAGGTGATGGGCGCACATCGAGAAAAACGGAATTCGCTTCTCCATCACCATGGCGCTGTAGCGCTCCTCGTTGGGGAAGACGGTGATGGCGGGCTCGGCCCCCTCTTGGAGGCCGTGGAACATCTCCGCATAGAGCTTGGCCACTCGGCGGTCGGTCTCGACCAGGTTCGGATCGGTGATATCGAGACCCAGCTCGGTGAGAATGCCGCGCACGTGGGCCGCGATGCGGCTCTGGCGCTCGGGATCCAGCAGGTCGATGCCGTTCTGCTCCTGGGTATCCAAGCTCATCCGTGGCATCCTAGCCCAGGCTCTCTAGAATCCACCCGCCGATGCTCGTTCCCTTCGACCCCGGACCCCTCCCGCGCGGCCTCGTCGCTTGGCTCGGCGAGATCCCGGAGTCGACGTTCGACCAGCAGGTCTACGCCTGCTGTGAGCTCGTCGAGCGCTACGCGACCGATCTCGCCCTGGATCTGATCCACCGCCTGGAGCTTGAGCCCGCGCTCCGCCTCGGCGCGGAGGTCGAGACCCTCCTCGCGGAGCGCCGCTACGAGTCCACCTTCCGGCCCGCGCTGGTGACCCTGCTCGACCGCCTCGTCGAGGCCGGCGAGCTGACTCGCGATGCGGGGACGCGGCGTTACGCGGCGCCGCGGCCGCTGCGTCCAGCCGAGTTGGAGGCGCTGCGCGATGTCGCCGCGCGCCTCGACTCCCGCCTCGCGGACACTTTGGCTCTTTTCGACGCCGCCGCGGACGCCTACCCCGCCGTCGCGCAGGGCGGCACGACCGGCGAGAAGGAGCTTCTCTCCCCCGGACGGATCGGCCTCTGGCTCGCCTATTTCTCGAATCGGAATCCGGTCTACGCCCTGAACAACCGTCTCGCCGCGATCGTGGCCGCTCGCCGCCTGCGCTCCGGACCCGATCTGCGGGTTCTCGAGGTCGGAGCCGGGGCCGCGAGCGCCACCTTCGCTCTGCTCGAGGAGATCGAACGCGTCCATGCACTCTCCGATCTCGCGCGCTTCGACTTCACCGAGCCGTCACCTTTCCTGCGCCGCCGTGGCGAGCGCGAGCTGCGCGAGCGCTATCCGGCCTTGACGTTGCGCTCTCGTGCGCTCGACATCGACCTGCCGCTCGCCGCGCAGGACGCGGCACCTCGCTCGTACGACCTGGTCTGCGGCGTCAACGTATTGCATGTCGCGCGCGACCTCGGCCGCACCCTGGCGGCGCTGCGCGAGACCCTCGTGCCCGGAGGATGGCTGGTGGTCGGCGAGTGCCTGCGTCTCTTTCCGGGTCAGACCGTCGCAGCCGACCTGATCTTCCAGATCTTCCGCGGTTTCGTCGACGTCGAGCTCGACGCCGACCTGCGGCCGGCGCATGGCTTCCTCGAACCGGCGACCTGGCGGCGGGCGCTCGCCGCGGCCGGCTTCGACGCGGTCGAGGTCGTGCCCGACCTCGACCGGATCCGGGATCGATATCCTCGATTCTTCACCGGCGTCGTCTGCGGACGACGCCCGCCCGTCGAACCCCACCCAGGGAGGTAGCCATGCCCGATCGCGTCACCATCGAATATTGCGTCGCTTGAAACTACAAGCCCCGCGCCGCCGGTCTGGCGGCACAGCTCGAAAAACAGTTCGGCCTCGAATCGACGCTCGTCAAGGGCTCGGGAGGCAACTTCATCGTCACCTGGAAGGACGAGGTCCTCTTCTCCAAGCGCGAAGTCGGCCGCTTCCCGAATCCCGGCGAGGTCGAATCCCTGTTCGAGTCCCGACTCTCTCCGTGAGCCCATGACGCTTCCGGTGGCGCTCGCGCTTCTCGCGTTGGCTCCCGCCCTGCTCGTCTTCGCACGCCGTCTCGCCGCGCCGCGGCTGCCGGAGGGAGCGGCTTCGGGAGCGTCGGTCTGCGCCCTCCTGCCGGTGCGCGACGAGGAGGAGAACCTCGCAGCCTGCGTCGCGACGCTCCGAGCCCAGGACGTGCCGCTGCGCCTCCGGATCCTGAACGACGGATCGAGCGACCGCACCGCCGAGATCGCCTCCCGCCTGGCGGCTGCGGACTCCCGGATCGAATGGATCGATGTCCCGGCGCCCCCGACCGGGGTGAACGGGAAAGTGCATGCCCTCGCCGTCGGCCTGAAAGGCGTCGCATCCGAGTGGGTCCTCGCGGTCGATGCCGACGCCCGGCTGGCGAGCAACGCCGTGGCACGCGCGCTCGCCGCCGCCCGACGACATCACCTCGACGCGGTCTCGTTGGCGGCACGCCAGCGAACCCACGGCCTCGGCGAGGCCTTGCTCACGCCCCTCGTCTTCGCCCTGCTCGACGCCCTCCTCGGTGACTGGTCCCGGGTCGCCCGCGGCGCGGGACGGCCGGTCGCCAACGGCCAGTTCTTTCTCGTCCGCCGCGACACGCTCGACGACCTCGGGGGATACGGGGCGGTGATGAACGAAGCGCTCGACGACGTAGCGTTGGCGAAGCGGCTCCGGGCCGCCGGCCGTCGGCTCGGATTCTGGCGTGCCCGCGAAGCGGTCGTGGTGCGCATGTATCGCGGCTTCGCTGCGAGCTGGCGGGGCTGGAGACGCAACTTGACGCTCATTCTCGGAAGCCGCCCTGGCACGATCGCCCCGGCGGGGGCACTGCTTCTCCTTCCGGCCGTCGCGTCGATCTGGGCTTTGGCTACCGTCGGCCCCGGGAGCGCGGCGCTGGCCTGGGCGGCGGGAGCGGCGGCGTCGTGCCTCGTCCGCGCGGGCAGCGCGAGCCCCGCCCTCATAGGGCTTCTCTATCCGCTGGACGCGCTGGCCCTGACCGCCTGTCTGGTGACCGCACGGCGAGACCACGTGCGGGGACGTCTGGAGACCTGGCGCGGACGTGAGCTGGCGCCCGGACGGGCTCAGCCGCGCAGCGCGGCCGAGTAGCGGCAGCTCTGGCCCGGCGTCTCCTCGACCGCGACCGCCAGAGTCGCGAGATCGGATGCCGAAAGGTCGTCCGCCAGGTTGCGCCAGAAGAAACGGGCAAGGAGCTCCATGGAGACGTTGACGAGCGGCAGCAGGACGACTTCCCGCTCGGGAAAGCGATAGACCCGGTCGCCGTAACGGCACTCGACGGAGCCGGCTTCGGTGCGAAGCTCGAGCAGGGAAGTGCGCTCGGGAAGCAGCACGCAATCGTCGAGCTCCGTGCAGAGCTCGCGCACCCGCCGCTTCACGATCGAGGCGTCGGCCAGTAGCCCGGCCTCGTCGAGCTCGCCGCCTTCGACTTCGACCACGACGTGGTAGTTGTGTCCGTGCAGGTGCTCCGCCTCGTTCGGACCGAAGAGCGTGAAGTGCGCGGCCGAGAACTTGAAGTCCTCCTTGGCGAGACGCAGGGTCCAGCGCGGCGGGGCCATCGACACCGGCATTCTAGCCCGCGCCGCGACTCCGGGCAGCTCGGCGAGCTCTCTCGAGCGATCCGTGAAGAGCGCCTCGAGCTGGCTCACTCGGCGTGCAGGGCCGTGATGGGATCGAGCGCCGCGGCGCGCTGGGCCGGCAACACGCCGGACGTGAGCCCCGTCGCGAGCGCTACCGCCAAGGCCGCGCCCGCGTAGGCCGCAGGCGTGTGCACGGGCAGGCCGGGCACGGCCAGGCGCAGCAGCAGGCAGAGGAACATCCCGCCACCCAGCCCCGCCGCGCCGCCCACTAGGCCGAGAAAGGTCGCCTCGACGAGAAACAGGCCCCGCACCTGGGCCCGGCTGGCGCCGAAGGCCCGGATCAGCCCGATCTCGTGAACCCGCTCGCCGACCGCGATCCACATCATGGTGAGGATGCCGATCGCCCCGACCAGCAGCGAGATCCCTCCGATCGCTCCGACCGATAGCGTGATCACATTCATCACATTACCGAAGACCTCCAGCATCGCCTCCTGGGTGGTGACCGTGAAATCTTCGTCGCCGTGGCGCTCGGCGAGCATGCGCGTCACCCCGGCCGCAACCTGGGAGGAGAGCGAAGGGTTGGCGAACTGGACGTCGATCTCGAGCAGATCCGCGAGGTCGAACATATGCATCGCCGTCGCGACGGGCACGTAGGCCACGTCGTCGATGTCGACCCCGAGGAAGCTGCCCTTCGCCTCCATCAGACCGACGACCCGCAGCCGGGTCTCGCCCACCCGCACGAACGCACCCAACGGGCTGGCGTCACCGAACAGTTCGCGCGCCAGCTTCTGGCCGAGCACGCAATACGAGGAACCCCGACGCGGATCGCCCCGTTCCCAGAAACGGCCCTGCCGAACCCGGAACCGCCACACCTCCTGCACCGCCGGGGTGACGCCGTACACCGGCACGTTGCGCGACAGGCCGAGCGGTCCGCCCTCGACCCGCGCGGTGCCGTAGGCGACCGGCACCACGTCGTCGACGCCGCTGACCCGGAGCAACGACTGGGCGTCGTCGATGGTCAGCGGCTTGGTCGATCCGCCGAATATCCCGGGGATACCGGAGGTCTTCGTCTTGCCCGGATTGATCGCCAGAATGTTGGTGCCGAACTGCGAGAACTGCGACAGCACGTAGCGCCGCGTTCCCTCGCCAATCGAGGTGAGAAGGATCACCGAGCCGATGCCGATCGCGATACCGAGGATCGACAGCGCCGAGCGCAGCCGCTGGGCGACCAGGGTACGCAGCGCGAAACCGATCAGATCGCCCACGGGTCAGCGTCCCGCCAGCGCCTCGACCGGGTCGAGACGAGTCGCCCGTCGGGCCGGCAGGAAGCCGAAGACCGACCCCACCAGAACCGACAGCACCATCGCGGACGCCACCGCCCAGCCGGGTGGCGTGGCCGGGAGCGCCGGGAAAATGCCCACCAGCACCTTCACCCCCAGCCAGCCGAGGGTCAGGCCAACGGCCCCGCCGACGCTCGAGAGCAGCGCCGCCTCGACCAGGAAGCAGGCCAGAATCTCGCGCCGTGACGCTCCCAGAGCCTTGAGCAGTCCGATCTCCGCGGTGCGCTCCGAGACCGAGACCAGCATCACGTTCATGATCCCGATCCCCGCCACGCCCAACGAGACGGCGGCGATGGCGCCCAACGCCAGGGTCAGCACCGTGAGGATCGCCGAAAGCGACGAGACCACCGCGTCCTCGGTGAGGAGCGTCACGTCGTCTTCGCGGTGGCGCTCGGTCAGGATCTGCCGCGCCTGATCGCGCAATCGATCGAGAGGGACCCCGGGGCGCGCGGAGATCAACACCCGGAAGAGCGAGCTCCGGTTGAAGAGCTGCATTCCACTCGCGACCGGAAGGAGGGCCACCTCGTCCATGTTCATGCCCATCTGCTTGCCACGTGGCGCCAGGACCCCGATCACCCGGCAGCGGCGCTCGCCGATGTGCACCACACCGCCGATCGGGTCGGCCGCCGGGAAGAGCTCGCGCGCCACCGTGGCGCCGAGCACCGCCAGCGGCGCGCCCCGGTCGAGCTCGAGCGGCGGGAGAAACGAGCCGCGCTCCACGTGCAGATGGCGCACCTGTGGAAAGTCGGCGGTCACCCCGACGACCAAGACCTGTCGGCGCCGGTCACGATGCGAGACGGTCTCCGTGCCGACCACGATCGGCTCGATATACCGGGCGCCAGGCATCTGATGCCGTAGGGCCGCCACGTCCTCCAGCGTCAGATCGTGAGTCGTCCCGCCGAGGCCCGGAATGGCGCCCTTCGTCTCGACCTTTCCGGGCAGGACGGCCACGATGTCCGAGCCGATCTGCGAGAACTGCTCGAGGACGTAGCGCCGCGCGCCTTCACCCAGCGCCGTCAGCACGATGACCGCCGCGATACCGATCGCCACGCCCGCAAGCGACAGCACGCTGCGCAGCCGGTGTCCGAGCAGCGCCGTGCCGCTGAAGCCGGCGACGTCGGCGAGCCTCACCGCTCGTCCTCCTCTAGTCCCCAGTGAGCCAACGCCTCGGCCAGCCCGTCGCGGCTCACCCGTCGCACGATCCGCCCGTCCTCCATGAGGACGACCCGATCCGCGTGGTGGGCGGCCCGCGGGTCGTGGGTCACCACGACCACGGTCAGCCCCTCGGAGTGGAGCCGATCGAGCAGGTCGAGAATGGCGTCTCCCGAGCGCCGATCGAGGTTCCCGGTCGGTTCGTCGGCGAGCAGCACCGTGGGCCGCAAGGCCAAGGCGCGCGCGATCGCGATGCGCTGACGCTCGCCTCCGGACAACTCGCTCGGCCGGTGGGTGGCACGGTTCTCGAGGCCGACCGAGGCGAGGACTTCGTCGGCGCGACGCCGGCGCTCGGGGCTCTCCACACCCGCGAACATCATGGGCAGCTCCACGTTCTGGCGCGCCGTGAGACGTCCCACCAGGTGGAAGGCCTGGAAGATGAAGCCGAAGCTGTGCTGGCGCAGGCGATCCAACTCCCCTTCCGAGAGCTTCGAGACCTCACGCCCGTCGAAGCGGTACGAGCCCGAGGTCGGCCGATCCAGGCAGCCGACCAGATTGAGCAGGGTGGACTTGCCGGAGCCGGAAGGACCCATGATCGCGACGTGCTCGCCGCTCGCGATCGTCTCGGTGACGTCTTCGAGCGCCCTCACCTCCTCGTCGCCGAGGTGGAAATGGCGCGTCAGGTGCTCGAGCTCGATCAAGGTTGCCGCGTCCGCGGGCTGCCATCGGCGGTGACCACGACCCGCGCGCCCACCTTCACTTCCGGCCGGTCGAGCGAGGTCACCACCTTCTGACCGGCGGCCAGACCGCTGCGGATCTCGGTGTAGTCCCAGTTGCGCAGACCGGGCACGAAGTCCCGCTCCACGAGATGATCCCCCTCGACGAGCAGGGCGCGATTGCCGGCCAACACGGCGGAGGTCGGTAAGCGAAGCACGTCGTCTCGGGCGTCGAGGATCACTTCGACGTCGCTCGAGGTCCCTGGGAGAAGGCTCTCCGCGATCTTCGGGTCATCGAGCTCCACTTCGATCTCGACGGTCCGGTTCTGGGCCTGGACGTCGACCACGTAGGGCGCCACCCGCACGACCTTTCCGGGGAAGCTTTCGCCCGGCCGTGAATCGACCGTGGCGCGGACCCGAAGCCCGGCGTGCAACTTGCCGGCATCCACTTCGTCCATCGGCAGGGACAGGTAGATCGAAGTGGGGTCGATCAGGTCGACCACTGGCGGAATCGGCACCCCGGGCGGTGCCGGAGTGATGAACTCGCCGACCTCGGTCGACAGGTCGGCGACGATCCCATCGAAGGGCGCTCGAACCGTCCGTTTGGCGAGCACCTGCCGGGCGACGTCGAGGGCGGCGCCGGCGCTCGCGCGCGCGGCGCGCGCCGCTGCGCAAGCTGCGTTGCCCTCCTGCGCCGCGCTCTCGAAGCCATCGAGAGCGTCGGCCGGGATCAGCTTCTCGGCGGCGAGCTCGCGATTCCGGCCGAGTGCCCGGACGCCCCGTTCGGCGGCGAGGCAGGCGCGCTCGGAGTCGGCCCGGGCCGACTCCACCTGCGCCTCGCGCAGCGCGACCTCACCCCGCTCGAGGGTCGAATCGAGCTCGATGAGAACGTCACCGGCATGGACCCGCTCCCCTTTTCGGCAGGGTAGCGAGACCACCCGGCCGCCCGTATCGGGCGAGAGCTGGGCTCGCCGGCGCGCTTCCACGGTGCCGGCGCGGGAGTTGGTGGCGGTCTGCTCGACGCGACCGCGGTCGACCGTGAACGCATCGACGGAAATCGGCTCGGGCTTGGCCCAGCGCCAGACCACGAAAGCGATCAGGGCAACGGCGATCGAGCCGACGAGTATCCAGGTTCGCTGCTTCGGCGACATGGGGAAAGTCTAACGAAGTGACCCGGTACGAGATTCCACCCAGAAGAAAGGCGGCGATCCGTCGCCGGCCCGCCGCCCCGAAAGCGCTGGAAAGTGCTCAGCGCGACCCGTCAGCCGCCGCTGTCGTCTCCGGTGTCCGTGCCATTGGCGTCGGAGCAGGCCACGATATCGACGGTCGTCGAGACCGTGGTCGCCACGCCATCCATCATGAACGACAGCGTCAAGGTCCGGACATCTCCTACGTTGACCGGAGCCGCCAAGAGCGCGAACGCCGCGGCCTGGGAATGGGAGAACGTCGCCTTGAGGTGGTCACCCTCGAGCCGCGCGCTGTCCGGCGGGAGCGGCGTCGCCGTCGCGTCGTCGCCGCTCAGCAACAGCGTCGTGGTGTCGATGGTATCGAGGCCGGCACCCCGCACGAAGGCCTGGAGATTGCCGTTGCCGTCCGGCATGCAGATTTCCCAGGCGGCGGGCGCGAGCGAAAGCGTCAACGGACCGGTGGAATTCTTGGAATTCTCATTTCCTGAATTGCCGTTGTTGCCGCTGTTCCCGTTGTTGCCGCTATTGCCATTGCTGCTGGAGCCATTGCGCTGCATCGACTTGACTTCGGCCGTCGACCCCACCAGGGCCACCGACATCTGAATCTGCTCCCCCGCCTGGACGGCGGGAACGTCCACCGACGGGCTGGCCTGGCCCGTCTCGAAACTCACCACTCGATTGCCGGCCGCCACTCCGGACAGCGAGAAGCGCCCGTTGGAGTCGGTCACCGCGCCCTGGACCGAGCCATCGACGACGACGTGGACGCCGCTTGCCGGACCGTTCCCCGACGAAACGTCTCCCGAGATCGAAGCGCTGGTGAGTGCAGTGGGATTCAGAGACGGCTGGGTCGGAGTGGAGCCGCTGGATCCCGAAGAGCAAGCCCCGAGAATGGCAACCAGGGCGACCAAGCCAGACCCTTCCAGGGTCCAACGAAGATGGCGTGCCTTCATGATCGATTCTCCTCGTGCGCGGAGGATCCGCGATATCGAGGAGCAGCCTACGGGTTGCACGTGCCGTTCGCCGTGTCGGCATTCACCCCGTCGCTGTAGGACAGTCGACCTTCGAGCTGTCATCTGAGTCACGGCGTTCCGCGAATTCCGCCGCCGTCAGCGAGATCGACCGGAGTGAAGCGTAAGCAGCCGTCAGTCGTCGTGGTCTCGATCGCGTTTGCGGTCGCCGAAGGTCGCCACGAGGCCCGCGATCAGCTGCCGCTTCTCCGCTGGGCTCAAGCGCGCTTCGGCATGCATCGGCAGGTAGATCTCGAGCGGCATATCCCCCTCGCGAACCTCGCCGGCCGCGTCCTGGGCGTGCCGTTGCTCACGGTTCCACTCGGAGACGTCGAGGTGCCGGCGCCCTGCCGCCACGTCGTGGGCGACCAGCCAGGAGACCGGAGCGACATGGCTGTACCAGGGCCATCGGGTGAGATTGGAATGGCAGTCCGCGCAGGCACGCATGAAGAGCGCCCGGGTCTGCGGCGAGTCCCAGTGCGGCTCCGCCACCACCGGCGGATTGGTGCGTTGCGCGCCGACCGGAAGGAACTGGATGAGCACGAACAGCATGGCGAGCACACCCACCAAGAGGGCGGTCTCCCGCCGGGTGAGGGCTTTGCGCGACTTCGTCACGATTTCTCCTTGCGCACGAGTTGGGCCACGATCTCCATGTGGCCAGTCTGGGGAAACAGGTCGGCCAGCACCAAGGACTCCACTTCGAACTCCCGCGCGAGCTCTCGCAAGTCCCGGGCCAGAGTGGCGGCGTGACAGGACACGTAGGTCAATCGGCGGGGCCGGCGACCCAGCAGGAGCCCGCGGACGACGAGCGACAAACCGTCGCGGGGAGGGTCCACGACCACGCGATCGGCGTCGTCCGGCAGGCCGGCGGCAACCCAGCTCTCCACGGAACGCGCCACCGTCGATAGATTGGCGAGATGCGCCAGGCGCGCGTTCTTGGTCGCGTATCGGACCGCGACCCGGTCCGCCTCGACCAGGGTCACCCGCCGGTGGGTCGTCGCCAGCGGCAGGGCGAACAGGCCGACGCCGCCGAACAGATCGAACGCTTCCTCACCGCTCCATCCACCCACGACCTCCTCGACCAGAGGAGCCAGCAGGCCCGCATGCCCCTGGAAAAAGCAACGGGCGTCGAAGCGGTAGTCGAACGCGCCGATGCGACGACACAGCTCACCGCCGCCCAGAGCGCCCAGCGGGGGCGCTGCGGCGACGCGGCCGTCCTCTCCGACCGCCAGATCGACCCTCGCCGGAAGCGGCCCTGGCGCCATCTCCGCCAAGCCGAGTACTGCCTCTTCCAAGGCCGGATCGAGCACCGGACAGCGACGGATCGCGACGAGCCGGTGCGATCCGCGGGCGTGGTAACCGACTCGGACCGCGTCGCCCGTGCTCTCGAGATGCACTTGGGTTCGCGTCCGGTAGCCCCAAGGCTCACCGGCGAGAAGACGCCGCGGCGCGGGCACGGCGAGCCCCGAGAGACGCCGCAACGTCTCCATTGTCGCCTCGCTCTTGAGCCGAAGCTGAGTCGCGTCGTCGAGATGCTGCAAGTCGCAGCCGCCGCACTCGGCGAAATGCGGACAAGGCGGAGTGCGCCTCCCCGGCCCCGGCCTCAGCAATTCCTCGATCTCGACGCGTCCGTAGTCCGGACGCCGCTCCACGATGCGTGCCCGCACCCGGTCGCCGGGGGCCGAGCGAGGAACGAAGAGCGGCACGCCGTTCGCCCGCGCCAGACCGTCGCCTCCGGCAACGAGCTTCTCGACCTCGAGCTCGACTTCCTCGAGGTCGATAAGGCGCACTCCAGCGGGCTGAGACGATGGATCACGCCGCGGTGGGCGAGCCGCCGCATCGGCCTCGCGTCCGACGTCTCTGCTCTTGCCCGGTCTCGTTCCTCGCACGCCTGTCGATGCTACCGCGACGGAACCTCCGCGAGGCCTCAGATTTCGGTGTAGACCCAGCGCCGGATTGGTTCCAGGCGTCGGGTCACCGAGGCCTCGTCTGGATCGATGACCCAAAGCGCCGCCGCGACCGACGAAAGCAACGAGTTGCCGTCCTGGGGCGTGAAGCAGAAACCGAACAGTTCGCGGTCCTTGTGCACCGAGAGGGTCGGCAACACCACCACCGCCTGCGAGAGGATGCGGCCGTAATAGCCGTGATCCCGTCCGAAGCTGAAGATCTCGTTGCAGTTCCGTTTGTCGGTGACCGCCACCCGAACGTTGCCCTTCAGGCGTTCCACCATCTCCGGCTTCGAAATGGCGCGATCGAAGATCAGGTTGAACCAGATCGAGTGCATGTACTGAGTATTGATCTTGATTGCGCTCGAGAAGAGATCGAGCTCGAGGCCAAGCGTTTCGAAGACATGAAAAGCGTCGTGAGCATGATGGGTGCCGAACACGGCGTCGTCGTGCTTGCCGACCTGCGGTGCCGGCACGAAGTCCTTGGTCTGCGAAATGTCATTGGCGCGCCGCATGCACACGAAGTTGCCGCGCTCGAGCGAGTAACGGGTCCCGCCCTCGTGGCAGAAGGTCTTGATCAGGGTGGTGATGCTGTGGGTGTTGCACGAGACGACCTGGATGAAACGATCCTCTCCGGGCTTGAGCACCTCGTCGTTGATGCCGCGCGCGAAGGGCACGCCGAAGCCGAACTCGCTGCCCTGCGCGATGAAACCCTTCGGCCCCTCGATGTGGTCGTAGTACTTCGCCTTCATCTCGTTGCCGGCAGGCGTGCAGTCGACCACGACGGTAGCTCGTGCGATCGCCTCCTCGGCTTCCAGCGACACGGCGTGTCCGAGCTTCTCGAAGGCGTCACGCTGGTCGGAATCGGTGGCCAGCTTGGCGCCGCGGCTCATCAGATGATTGATCTTCGAGCGATCCGAAGCGAGGGGCGTCCGCTTGTGGAACGTCACCTCGTCGATGCCCATGCGCTCTCTGAAATCGGTGAAGAGACCGATCAGCGGCTCTCCGATCGTGCCGGTGCCGACGACGTGAACGATCGTCTTCTTCATGGTGTCCTCCTGGGATTCGAATCGGTTGCGGCGCGGTCGCGAAATGACTGTGAAAAGAGTAACATACGGCCACGCACAAACGATCGGGCACGCCGCTTGCTCACCCCTCCTAGGATGGGCCGCCGACAGCGCCGTTGCGGCCGCCCCCGCGCCATTCGGGGTCGCGTCGCGCGAACTCGTCGATCTCGCGGGGCACCTCGAGGAAGGTGCGGGTGACGGCCCGGTCGCATCGGCCGTTGTCGCATTCGTAGGTGTAGACGTTCCACTCGTCACGGCGCGCAAAGCCGACGAGCGTTTGATAGGTATCGCAGTTGCCGCACTTAATGGAAAGGTCGCGGATGTTGATCATGAATCGGAACGCTAGCAGAGGGGGGAGAGCCGGCCTCGTGGCCGTCATTCTGGCCGTTCTGCTGGGTGCCGGCCCGCTGGGCGCCGCCGAAGCGGCCGCCCAAGTCGCGGCATCGGGCGGTGCCGCGGCGCCCGTTGCGCCGCAGGCGACGTTCTCGGACCAGGTCTCGGTGGCCTGGGTTCTCGTGCCGGTCAGTGTCAAGAGCTATGGGGGCCGGTGGCTGAAGGGGCTACACCGCCGCAACTTCGAGCTTCGAGTCGACCACCAAGTCGTCCGGATTCACGATTTCGATCCACGGGGGCAGGTGCCTTGGAGCATCGTCTTCATGCAAGACCTCTCCGGGAGCATGGGGACCGGCGGACGTCTTCGGGCGAGCCACGAGGCCCTGCAATATTTCCTCGACAACGCCAAGTCTGGCGACGAGTTCGCCCTGGCCAGCTTCGCCGGTACCACCACGACGGTCGACGTGCCATTCACCGAGGACATCCAGCCTCTCCGCGACGCGATGTCCCGCTGGGACGCCTACGGCAAGACTGCCCTCAACGACGCCGTGGCGCTGCTGCCTCAGATCTCGAGCAACAGCCGGAACCTGAAGCGAGCGGTCGTCCTGATTACCGACGGCGCCGACAACGCCAGCCGGATCTCGGCGGGCCAGGCGCGCGACCTCGTCGAGCGCGCCGATCTCCCCGTCTACGTCCTCGGGTTAGAATCGGGTGACCCTTATGCGGTGAAGGCTACTGGTGAGAAGCTCTACCGCTACGCGGACGTTCTCAATCTCCTGGCTTCGATGACCGGCGGCAAGTACTTCTCCATACGAGGGCCGGACGATCTCAAAGAGGCATGCGTGACCATCGCGGACGAGCTGCGCTATCAGTACGTTCTCGGATTCCAGACATCTGGACGGGGACGGCCCCGGTATCACGAGATCTCGGTCTCGGTCGGGAAACGGGGTGCTCGGGTTCGCGCACGCGCGGGCTACAAGGGAACTTCGCCCGCGAGATAGAAGAGGCAACCACGGAGGGAGGCTCGGGAGACCTTCTCCCCTGCTCGCAGTCGAACATGAAGTCGTACTGACCATCGAGGGAGGCAGAGATGAAACGAGGAAGAATTCTGGCCACGGTGGCGGCGAGCGCTCTGATGCTCATCGCCTCCGGCTGCGCCACCAAGAAGTACGTCGGTGATCAGGTTTCCGGCGTGACGAAGCGGGTCGACGACGTGCAGGGCCAGGTCGAGGACAACCAGACCAAGCTCAAGGAGCACGAAGACCGGATGTCCAAGGACGAGGCCCAGTCGGCCGCCATTTCGAAGACGGCCCAGGAGGCGCTCGACCGCGCCGTGGCAGCGGGCAAGCTCGCGCAGGGCAAGTTCCTGTACGAGACCGTACTTTCCGACGACAAGGTCAAGTTCAGCTTCGACAAGGCCGAGCTCTCGGCCGATGCCAAGGCGGCACTCGACCAGTTCGCCGACCAGCTGAAGGCGGACAACAAGAACGTCTATATCGAGGTCCAAGGGCACACCGACAACGTCGGCAGCCAGGACTACAACTACATGCTGGGGGAGAAGCGCGCCGAAGCCGTGCGCCGTTACCTGTCGCTCAAGGGCGTGCCGCTCCACCGCATGTCCGTCATCTCGTACGGAGAGACCGAGCCGGTCGCCGACAACTCCACGCGCGAAGGGCGCGCCCAGAATCGTCGCGTCGTTCTGGTGGTTCTGGAGTAGTTTTCCAGCCTCGATCGTGAAATGACGAGGGCGGCCACGTGCCGCCCTCGCCATTTAGGTCTTGCTCTCCGCCTCCCGGGTGCCGGGCCGCCGAGTCTCCACCCGCAGACGCTTTCCGCACCTACCGCAGACGAACCGATGCGCGGCGCGATGCCGGCGCTCGTAGGTCTCGCCGCAGTGAACACAACGCCAGATCCAGATCCGCCGTCGAACCTCCAGGCCGCTCACGTCCAGCCGGTGGCAGGTCTCGGGTCGAAAGCCCAGGGAAACCACTGCGGCGCGCCACCTCGGGCCGTGTGCCGCACGCGGTCCGACGGCAAGGTGACAGAGCTCGTGAACCAGAGTCGGCAGGAGCTCTTCCGGATGGCGATCGAGCAGCCGCGGGTTGAGCTCGACGATCCGCCCGCGAAAGTCGGCGCGCCCGGCCGCGGTGCGCAACCGGGCATTGAACTCGACCCGCATGCCGCGCAGCCTTCGAGGAGCACCGAGGCGCCGCCCCAAGGCTCGCGCCAACCGCGTGAGCGCTTCCGGCCGGCGCTCGGACGGCAAACGCCGGGCCGCGCTTCGCGAGCTCTCGGGCGCCTCGAGAGTCAGCTCGAGTTGGACCATCGCGCCGGCTCTACCCGGCCCCCGCCCGAGTCAAGGCCGCCCGCACCGTATCCGCATCCACGAGCCCCACTTCCCGCCAAACGACCCGTCCCTTCGCATCGGCGACGATCAGGGTCGGAAGGGCGTTGATGTCGAGCGGGCCGCTCAACACGTCGTCGGAGTCGTACAGCACCGGATAGGCGAACGGATGCTTCGCCACGTAGGTTCGCACCACGTCTTCCGGCTCGCCGCTCGAGATGGCGACGAACTGAACATCGCCGCCGGAGATCTGCGGGAAAAGATCCTCCAGGATCTTCGCCTGCATGTGGCACGGAGTGCACCAGGTGGCCCAGAAGTCATAGAGCACGACCTTCCCGCGAAAATCAGCCGGACCGAGGCGGCCGCCGTCGAGGCTGGGCAAAAGGAAGTCGGGCAGCGCGGGCCCCGCCTGCGCGTCCGTCGACTGCACGCGTTGACCGCGGCGGCACGCTGCGAGAGTGAGCAGGGCCAGGGCGGCGGCGGCGACGGCGACATGGCGGTTGAATCGATTCATGGGTCTCCTCGCCCCCTGAGCATAGAGGCTCGTGCAACAAGAAAAAAGAGCCGAGGCCTCCCGGCCAGGCTCTTGGAATTACAGCATTCGAATCGAGGGGCCGTGGCGAGACGGCCCACAGAAGACTTTGCGCTCTCCGGCGGCCTACTTCTTCTTGGTGGCCTTCTTGGCCGGCTTCTTCGCGGCCTTCTTGGCCTTCTTCGCCGCCTTCTTCGTGGCCATTAGCGAACCTCCTGTATGGCGTCGGGCACTATCGCCCGCAGCGCACGCTGTTCAGCTGCAGCCCGACGTCGAGCCACAGTTGTTGCACTTGTAGCAGGAGCCGTTGCGTACCATGATCGCGCCACATTCGTGACAGCTCGGAGCGTCGGTGCCGACGTCGACCGTGAACTTGACGCCAGTGCCGTCGCCGCGCGCCGAGGCCTCCGCGGAGGAGTCGTTCACCGCGCCGCCCTCCGAGTCTCGCAGCACGACCCCCACCGCCTGCTTCTCTTCGGTGGAGAGGAATCGCGAAGCGAGCCAGCGGAAGATGTAGTCGGTGATCGACTTGGCGATCGGAATCTCCGGGTTCTTGGTGAATCCGGCGGGCTCGAAGCGCATGTGCGAGAACTTGTCGACCAAGGCCTTGAGCGGCACTCCGTATTGCAAGGCCAGCGAGATCGAGGTCGCGAACGCGTCCATCAGTCCCGAGATCGTGGAGCCTTCCTTCGCCATGGTCAGAAAGATCTCGCCCGGCTGGCCGTCCTCGTAGAGGCCCACCGTGATGTAGCCCTCGTGGCCGTTGATCGAGAACTTGTGGGTCAGGGCGCGACGCTCGTCGGGGAGCTTGTGACGCACCGGCTGATTCGTGCCCGCCACGATCGCCACGGGCCGCACGGAAGCTGCCGGCAGGGTCTCCTCGTCTCGCTTCGTCGAGAGCGGCTGGCTCCGCTTACAACCGTCACGATAGATCGCCACCGCCTTGAGACCCATTCTCCATCCCTCGATGTAGGCCTGTTGGATCTCGTCGACGGTGGTCTCCTCCGGCATGTTGATCGTCTTCGAGATGGCTCCCGAGATGAACGGCTGCACCGCGGCCAGCATGCGGAGGTGGCCCATGTAGTGGATGGACCGCGATCCCCGGGCCGCCTTGAACGCACAGTCGAACACCGGCAGGTGCTCGGGCTTCAGGAAGGGCGCGCCCTCGATCGTGTCGTTCTCGTCGATGAATTCGACGATCGAACGGACCTCCGCCTTGTCGTAGCCGAGGCGCTTGAGGGCCAACGGGACCGTGTTGTTGACGATCTTGATCAGCCCACCGCCGACCAGCTTCTTGTACTTGACGAGCGCGATGTCCGGCTCGACGCCGGTGGTGTCGCAATCCATCATGAAGGCGATGGTTCCGGTGGGAGCGAGCACCGAAATTTGACTGTTTCGGATGCCGGCCCGCTCGCCGATCTCGATCACCTCGTCCCAGCTCTGCTTGGCGGCCTGCAGCAACTCGAGCGGTGCGTGCGCGGCATCGATTCGGCGAATCGCGTCGCGATGCTTGCGCATGACCCGAAGCATCGGCTCGCGGTTCTTCTCGTAGCCGGCGAACGGACCCATGCTCTCCGAGATGCGGGCCGACTGCGCATAGGCGGTTCCGGACATCAGCGCCGTGATCGCCGCCGCGTAGTCCCGGCCGGCGTCGGAGTCGTAGGGAGTGCCCCGGGCCATCAGGAGAGCGCCGAGGTTCGCGTAGCCGAGGCCGAGGGGACGAAACTCGTGCGAGTTCTTGGCGATCGCCGGCGTCGGATAGCTCGCGAAGTCGACGATGATCTCCTGCGCCGTGACCACGGTATCGGCGACGTGGCGGAAGCGCTCGACGTCGAAGCCGCGCTCGGCGTCGTGGAACTTCATCAGGTTGATCGACGCCAGGTTGCACGCCGTGTCGTCCAGGAACATGTACTCGGAGCACGGATTGGAGGCGTTGATGCGCGCCGTGTTGGCCGAGGTATGCCAGTCGTTGATCGTGGTGTCGTACTGCATCCCTGGATCACCGCACACCCAAGCCGACTCGGAGAGCATGCGCATGAGGTCGCGCGCCTTGTGGGCCTCCATCGGACGACGGTCGGTCACCGCACGGGTCGACCAGTCGCGATCCTCGACCACCGCCTGCATGAACTCGTCCGTCACCCGAACGGAGTGGTTGGCGTTCTGATAGGCCACCGAGTCGTAGGCGCCACCCGTGATGTTGAAGCCCCCTTCGTAGCCAGCGTCGATCAGCGCCCACGCTTTGCGCTCTTCGATCTCCTTGCAGCGGATGAACTCGACGATGTCGGGGTGATCGACGTCGAGAATGACCATCTTCGCTGCGCGGCGCGTCTTGCCACCGCTCTTGATGACTCCAGCGAAGGCGTCGAATCCCTTCATGAAGGAGACCGGGCCCGAGGCGGTGCCGCCACCCGCCAGCCGCTCCTTCGACGAGCGGAGAGTCGACAGGTTCGAGCCGGTTCCCGAGCCGTACTTGAACAACATGCCCTCGGTTCGGGCGAGCTGCAAGATGGACTGCATGGTGTCTTCGACCGAGTTGATGAAGCAAGCCGAGCACTGCGGCTTCTCCTCGATGCCGACGTTGAACCAGACCGGGGAGTTGAAGCACGCGTCCTGGTGCAGGAGGATGTGCTTGAGCTCGGCATGAAAGACGAGTGCGTCCTCGTCCGAGGCGAAATAGCCTCCCCGGCGCCCCCAATCCGTCATCGTGTCGACGACCCGGCCGATCAGCTGCTTGACGGACCGCTCGCGACCGGTCGTCCCGAGATGACCGCGGAAGTATTTGGAAGCCACGACGTTGGTGGCGGTCTGCGACCAGGACTTCGGGACCTCGACATTCTTCTGCTCGAAGACCTTCTCGCCCTTCTCGCTGCCGATCACGGCATCGCGCAGCTCCCACTCGACCTCGTCGAACGGATCCACCCCGGGGCGGGTGAAGTAGCGGCGGAAGGTCAATCCCTGGGAAACCGCCTGCGACCTCCTCTCGGTTCCCGCCGCTGGCTTCGCGGCTTCCTTCGCCTGAACCGCCACCGCCTTGCTCACTCCCGGGTTGGCCGTCGATTCGATCGTCATGCTTTCTCCCTCTCTGCCGGATCCGCTTCCGACTGAAAATCTTCCGCCTCCGTCGGGCCGCCGCGCCACCCACCCCACGCCCCCCCAAAAACCGCGATCGGCCTGCCCAGAAACTTGTGCAGTTTTCCGGGTTGGAAAGGGTAGGCCCTCGTGCCGTCCGCTGTCAAGGGGTTGTCCCCAAGATGTTGTGGTTGTCACTTCCGCCGCCCCCCATCCGCTGGGGCCCGGCGACCTCTCCTTGCCGCAACGCGGCACGGCAACCGAACCGCCATCGCAGCCCATGTCCGGCCTCGAAGCGTCGACGCCGCGTTGCGGCAGCCCGGCATTCGCCTCCCATAGAATCAGCCGGTGAACCGCGACGAACGCCCCCCCTTCTTCGGCCCCACCGACCTCGCCGGACTCGACATCGCTCGGGCGATCGCCGAGCCGGGCCGATTTCCTTTCACGCGTGGTCTCTACCGGGACATGTACCGGAGCCGTCTCTGGACCATGCGCCAGTATGCCGGCTACTCGGACGCCGCCGAGTCGAACCGCCGTTACCGTTATCTGCTCGAGCAGGGTACGACGGGGCTGTCGGTCGCCTTCGACCTGCCCACCCAGATCGGCTACGACTCCGACCACGAGCTGGCGCTCGGCGAGGTCGGCCGGGTGGGCGTCGCGATCGACTCGATCGCCGACCTGCGGATCCTCTTCGACCGCATTCCACTCGATCAGGTCACCACCTCGATGACCATCAACGCCACCGCGCCGATCCTCCTGGCCCTCTATCTCGTCGAGGCCGAGGAACAGAGCGTGGCGTGGGACCGGATCGGCGGCACGGTGCAGAACGACATCCTCAAGGAGTACGCGGCGCGCGGTACCTGGATCTACCCGCCCCGCGCCTCGATGAAGCTGGTCGCCGACGTGATCGAGTTCTGCGCCAAGGAGCTTCCCCGTTGGAATCCGATCTCGATCTCCGGCTACCACATGCGGGAAGCGGGCTCGACGGCGATCCAGGAGGTGGCGTTCACGCTCGCGCACGGGCTCGCCTACGTCGAGGCCGCGTTGGCGCGCGGGCTCGAGATCGACACCTTCGCACCTCGCCTCTCCTTCTTCTTCAACGCCCACAACCACTTCCTCGAAGAGGTCGCCAAGTTCCGCGCCGCGCGTCGCCTCTGGGCGGAGCTGGTCCGCGAGCGCTTTTCGCCGCGCGACGAACGCTCACTCTGGATGCGCTTCCACACCCAGACCGCGGGCTCGACCCTGACCGCCCAGCAGCCCGACGACAACGTGGTGCGGGTAGCCATCCAAGCGCTCGCGGCGGTGTGCGGCGGTACCCAGTCCCTGCACACCAACTCGCGGGACGAGGCGTTGGGCCTGCCGACGGAGGACGCCGCCCGCCTCGCCCTGCGCACCCAGCAGGTCATCGCCCACGAGAGCGGCGTCACTGACTTCGCCGATCCACTCGGCGGCAGTTGGGCGATCGAGGCCCTGACGGACGAGATCGTCGGCGGCGCCCGCGACTACCTCGCGAAGATCGAGCAGTTGGGAGGCGCGCTCGTGGCGCTCGAGAGCGGCTTCCAGCAGCAGGAGATCGCCGAGGCCGCGTACGCGACCCAGCGGCGCATCGAGAGCGGCGACGAAAAAGTGGTCGGAGTCAACTGCTTTGCGCTCGAGAACGAGCCGCCGACCGAGGCCCTGGAGATCGACCCGCGCACCGAGGAGGAGCAGGTGGAACGCCTGCGCGCGCTGCGCGAGACCCGCGACACCGGCCGAGTCGAGCAGGCGCGCTCCGAGCTCGCCGAAGCGGCGCGGGAAGACCGCAACGTCATGCCCGAGATTCTCGGCTGCGTGCGGGCCGAGGCGACGCTCGGCGAGATCGCCGACACGCTGCGCGGCGTTTTCGGCGAGCACCGCGAGTCGACCGACTAAGAGCTATATCTTCTTCGGCGCGGCGCCCTTCTCTGCCTTCTTCTCCTTCGCCGCGGCCTCCTCCGCCGGCTTCGCCAAGCGCACCGCCGCGACCTTGGCCTCGACATCGGTCGCCGTCTTGGCCGGCAACATCAGCACGACGTCCCGGCCCGAGACCCTCGCCGGGACGTGATCGCCCGTCGTGTTGCCGAGGGTCAACGTCTCCTCGCCGCCGTTCGCATCCGAGAAGATGATGGTGAGGCGCGGCGAACCGGCGGGGGTCGCCTGCGCTGCGGCGCCGCTCAGCACCTGATCGGCCCGCGCCGAGGTGATCGCGTAGAGCAGATCGCCGACGTCGGTGTAGGGAATCTTCTTGCCGTCGCGGAGCCAGTCGCCGGAGCTGCGGGCGAGCTCGAGCTTGCCCTCGGCGTCGCTCACCCGGATGCGCTCCACCTTCCAGCTGTCGAAGCTCGTCCAGGCCTTCGAGCGCCAGTCCGCGACCGGCCGGGTGATCGCCTCGGCGAGCTTCGTCTTGGCCTCCATGCTCTGGCCGTCGGCGCGCAGATAGCGGTCGCCGCCTTGCTGCGTCTCCGCGCCCAGCTCGACGACGAACGGAGCGGTGCGGCCGGCGAGCGAGAGCTCGATCCGGCCGGCTCCGGCGGCCAGTCCCTTCTCCGCGTCCGGGGCGAGCGGCGCGTCGAGGAATTTGTCGACCTTCAGACTGGTCAGCTCCGAGAGCAAGGGATCGACCTGCTCGGGATCGGCCGCGTCCGCGTAGGGTCGCTCGACGGAGAATTTCTCCCCCTTGCGGGCCAGCACGACCTCCTCGCCACCCCCTGCCGGGACGATCCGAATGCGATCGATCTTGTCCCGGCCGACGTCGAGGACCTCCTTGGCGCGCCAGTCGCCGGGCGCCCGGTCGATGTCGGTGAGCAGGGCCTTGGCGATGACCAACGGCGTGGCGCCTCCGGCGACGTCGACCACGATGTTCGAGGAGGCGGGCACGTCGCCCCCGATCTCGAGCGTTCCGCTACCACCATCTGAGGTCTTCCAGCTCACCTTGCCGCGGGGTGGGACCAAGCCGACGTCCTTGCGTGCGGCGCCGTCGAGCTTCCGTTCCATGTGGAGACCGGCGAGGTCGCTGGCCAGGCGATCCGCCATCGTCCGGTCGGCCCGCGCGGCCAGCGGCGCCACGAGCTTCCATTCGCGCGGCGTCGCGAGGCCCGCTGCGTCCGGCTGCGCTTTCTTCTCGGGCGCCGCCGCCCGCTCCAGGCGCACCTGCTTGCCGTTCCAGTCGATGTCGAAGCCGACGATGTCGGCGGCGGCGAGCTTCGGCAGGACGCGCTCGGAGAGAGTCTTGCGCTCGTCCGAGCCGGGAAGATCGCGTTCGTAGAAGGCGATGAACGCAGCCAGCGCGCCGACCAGGACCGCGAGGACGACCAGAGTCTTCGGCTTCACCCGCTTATCTCCGCCGCCGGAACCAGACCGCGAAGCCGGCCAGGATCGAGAGCGCCGGCAGGCCCGCCAGCGTGCCCAGGGTGATCGCCCGGAGCTGCCCTCGGGTGAGCGTCAGCCGCACCTGCTCCGGTTTCTTGGGGCCGATCCCGAGCAGATGCTTGCGCTGGAGGAGCCAGTCGAAGGTGTTGGTGACCAGGGTCGGATTGCCGACGTTCTCGATATCGCCGTTCGAGGCGAAATCCGAGTCGCCGTAGACCACCAGACGCCACTTGGGCTTCTGAGCGTCGGTCGCCGGGGGCTTCGGCTTGGCCGCCGGGTTCTCCTCCTCCATCTCGGCCTCTTCCGGATTCGCCTTTTTCTCATTGGCCGCGACCGCAACTCCCACCGGGACGGGACCGGCGACGTCGTCGCTGCCCTTCTCTACCGCGCGCAAATGCTTGAGGTCAGTTTCTCCCCAGCCGCTCGAGGTCGTCTCGAGCAGCGTCGTCGCCTCGAGATCCGCCGGGACCGAGCCGGCGCGCACCGAACGGGCCAGCGCGAAGATCACCGGCGTCTGCTGCTCCTCGAGTGCCTTGACGATGGGACTGGTTCCCGTGGCGCTGACGAAGATCGTCTCGGCACCGTAGAAGGGCAGAGTCGCCGTCGGGTCGACCACCAGATCGTCGTCGACGTCCACGCCCCGCTTCGTCAGCCAGCTCTCCAATCCGGTCTTGGCTAGCCCCCCTTCGCTATCGAGCTCCGGGTCGAGCAGTACCAGCATGCGCCCGCCCCCGTCCAGATAGCGATCGAAAGCTTCCAGCTCGGGCGGCACGAAATTGGTCTTCGGGCCCGCGATGACCAGCAGGCCGGTGTCCGCCGGCACGTCCTTCTTGCCGAGCGAGGCCCAACTCTGCAGGTCCAAGTTCTCCTGTCCCAACAGATCGTGGACCCGCGAGAGGCCGCCCGCCTCGGAGTCTTCGAGCGAACGTTCGCCGTGGCCGGTGGTGAAGAGGACCTTCGGCTTCGTCTTCTCCTCCAGGCTCAGGATCGCGCCGGTAAACGCTTCCTCGCCCTTGAACCCCTTCATCGTCGGTTGCTGGCCGTACTGCATCCCGGAGTAGTCCCAGTCGGCGAGCTCGTTCTGCTGGATCGTCCGGCGCTCGTCGCCGGATTCGAAGACGATGACGTTGAGCGAGGTGAGCTTGTAGCGGTTGACCAGCTGTTTGGCTTCCGCCAGGTTGCGCTGCGGGTCCACCACGCGGAAATGGAAATGGGAGGATTTCGCCGCGTAGCGTTCGAGCAGCTCCTTGGCATCGTCGAAGACGTTCGACGTGCCGGGCTGCAGGAGCATCGTGGCGTCGACGTCGTGATCCAGCCCCTTCAGTACCGACAGCGTCTTCTCCGAGAGGGAATAGAGCTTCGAGCCGGTCCAGTCCCAACGCTGGTAGTACTTGAGCCCGAAGTAGTTCAGCATGCCGATCAGGGCGACGACCAGCAGCACGCCGGCCGTCCACATCGACCCTTCGACCATCGCGCGGCCGCGGCGCGAACTGTCGCGCCCGCTCGCCGGCAGCCTCCTGGTCGAACCCTCGCTCGCCTCCTTCATCGTGTCGCGCTTCTCGTCCATGGCGTTATCTCCACTTCTTCGCCGCGAGGGCGCGGGTGGTCAGAAAGAGGAAGAGGGCGCTCGCGGTGGCGTAGTAGACGAGCCGCCGGCTGTCGACGATCCCTTTCGCGAAGTCGTCCATGTGCGTCCACAAGTTGAGGTACCCGAAGAGCTTCTTGGTGACGTCGCTGTTCGCCAGGTTCTCCATCAGCCCGATCGAGAAGAGCACCATCAGGAAGAAGAACGTCACGATCGCCGAGACGATCTGGTTCTTCGAGGTCGCCGAGGCGAAGATTCCGACCGCCAGGAAGAGCGCCCCGATGCCGACGATGCCGATGTAGCTCGAAGCGATCGGACCCCAGTCGACCGGCGTGAAGACGCGGATGATGGCGACGTAGATGAGGGTCGGCGCCCAGAGAAAGAGGTAGAAGATCAGAGCGGCGAAGTATTTGCCGAGTACGACCTGGGTCTCCGAGACCGGCGCCGTCATCAGCGTCTCGATGGTGCCGTTACGCAGCTCTTCGGAGATCAACCGCATGGTGAGGAAGGTGCCGGCGAAGATCAGGACCAGCCAAGTGAAGATCGTCTGCCCAAAGAAGAGTTGCAGAGGCTGTCCGGCCGGGAAGCGCGGATCGGCGAGGTAGGAGACGATCAGCGAGAAGTAGTAGCCCTGGACGAGCAGGAAGAAGGTCAGGATGATGTAGGCGAGCGGCGAGTAGAAATACGCCTTGAGCTCGCGTCGCAAGATGGCGAGAGTCGCGCTCACGAAGCCACCTCCTCGACGGGCTCCGCGGGCGGCGCGGCGGGCGGCGCCTCGCCGCCCGCGTCCCGGGTGGTCAGACGCACGAAGATGTCCTCGAGGGAGGCACGGCTCGGCGTCAGCTCGACCAGAGTCCAGTCATGCTCCACCGCGAGATGGAACACCTCGCCGCGCGGGTCGGCGCCCTGGGCGCAGGAGAGCGTGAAGCGCTTCCCCGAGCTCCCGTCCGCGACGACAGTTTCGACGCCCGCGACGGACGCCAGCGCGGCGGTCAGATCCGGCGCCGCCGTGGCGACCTCGACGGTCAGCCGGAGCGCCCCTTGCGATTGCTCGCGCAACGACTCGGGGCTCCCTTCCGCCACGATGTGGCCGCGGTCCATGATCAGAACCCGCTGGCAGAGCAGCTCGACCTCGGGAAGGATGTGGGTCGAGAGAAGCAGCGTGTGATGGCGGCCGAGCTCGCGAATCAACTCGCGAATGGCGATGATCTGTTTGGGGTCGAGCCCGACCGTGGGCTCGTCGAGCACCAGCACCTTGGGGTCGTGCAGGATGGCGCCCGCCAGGCCGACCCGTTGCCGGTAGCCCTTGGAGAGGGTGCCGATGATCTGTTTGCGTACGTCGGTCAGCAGGCAGCGGTCGAGCACCTCGGCGAGCCGCTTGCGAATCGTCGCGCGATCCATGCCTTCGAGCCGGCCGCGCCAGATCAGGTACTCGTCGACGCGCATCTCCGGATAGAGCGCCACGTTCTCGGGCAGGTAACCGATCTGGCGACGGATCGAGACGTCGTCGCCGAAAAGGTCCCGGCCGCCGAGCGTGACACGCCCGGAGGTCGGGGGGAGGAAGCCGGTGATCATGCGGATGGTCGTGGTCTTCCCGGCACCGTTGGGGCCCAACATTCCGACGATCTCCCCCTCCGGGACCGAGAACGAAACCGCTTCCACCGCCGTGAACGAGCCGAATTGGCGGGTCAGTCGCTGCGCTTCGATCATAGGCGGCGATCGTATCAAGAGACGTGCCAACGACTTGCGGAAACTATTGATTCCAATGAAGGTTCAGGAGCTTGTTCGGCCCAGGAACGAGCCTCCGAGAACGGCACGCACCGTCGTCGGCCCGCCCCGCCCCAGGCCACCGACCCCGTTCGGCCGGTGGAGGCGGCAGCGAAATCATTGAGCTTCGGTGAGTTGAGCGTCCCCGGTCGCGCCGCGGCCGGCGAGGATGCGGGGCGTGACCTCGTCGATGCGCGTCAGGTCACGGAAGGCGTTCCGCTCGTCTCCGATCGTCAGGAGCGGCACCGCGTTGCGGGTGTGCGAGCGGTGGCCGGAATCCTCGAGTTTGCCGTGGTCCGAGGTGAGGAGGACCGTCAAATCGGCGGGCCGTGACGTCGCCAGGGGATTCCCCTGGCCGGCGGGCGCCAGACCGATGCCGTCGACGAAGAGCAGAAGGATCCGCGCCATGGCGGATACACTCTCACGCCAAGATGGATGGCAAGGATCGAACGTCCGGCATGAAGTCGGCCTACGAGCTGGCACTCGAGCGGCTCGAAGCGCAGGGCATCGAACGGCCGCGCGAAGAGGCCCTCTCGGACGCCACGAAGCAGGCCATCTCGGAGGCGCGCCGGGTCACCGAGGCGAAGCTCGCGGAGCTCGAGATCCTGCACCGAAACAAGATGGCCAAGCTCGACGACTCCGCACAGCGCGACGAGCAGGAGGAGTACTTCCAGCGCGAGCACCAACGCCTCCGCGCCGACGGAGAGCGCGCCGTCGAGCGGTTGCGGGCCGCCGCTTCTTCCTCCTGATTCCGAGCCCGCCTGACGTGGCACTCTTCGCGGTCGGCTATCTCGTCCTGATCGGCCTCGTCTGGCAGGCTGGCGCGCTTCGCGCGCGCTGGGCGCGCCGGTTGGCCGGCACGTCCGCGCTTGCCGCCGCCCTCGCGGCTCTGCCCTGGCGAGGCGTCGACTTCGCGATGCTCAAGCGAGCCGACCTGCTCGTCGCCCTGGCGCTGGTCGCGGTCCTGCTCGCCCACTACCATCGACTTCCTGCCTTCGAATCGGCGCGCCGCGAGCTGCGCGCGCTCGCCCTGCTCGCGATCACCGCCCTACTGGTCTTCGTGAACTTCTTTTCCTTCCATGGCGAACACACCTGGATCCACTACCACGACGTCGCGCACTACTATCTGGGCGCCAAGTACTTTCCCGAGCTCGGCTACGGGCGGCTCTATACCGCCATGCTCCGGGCGGAGGCCGAGAGCTACGACAACCACTTCCTGACCCTCGAAGCCCGCGACCTGCGGTCGGGGCAGGTCGTCGACATCCGCGCTCTCCTGCGGCGCAGCGACGCAGTCAAAGAACGCTTCACGCCCGAACGCTGGGCGGCGTTCCGATCCGACGTCCGCCTCTTCCGGGACGCGCTCGGCCCGCGCTATCCAGCCGTGCTCGTGGATCATGGATTCAATCCGACACCGGTCTGGGTCGCGATCGGAGGGCCCCTCGCGAACGCGGTACCGGCCGGCAGCAAGACCGGGATTCTCCTCCTCACGCTGCTCGACCCGCTCCTGCTCGGACTGCTGGCCTGGCTCGCGATCCGCGCCTTCGGCGAACGAGCGACCTGGCTCGCCGTCGCCGAGTTCTGCCTGGTCTTCGGCGCCACTTTCGGATGGACCGGAGGCGCCTTCCTGCGCTACCTCTGGTTCGTCGCCGCCGGCGCCTCGCTCTGTCTGGTGCGCCTGCGCCGCCCGCTCGCCGCCGGCGCCGCCCTCGCGCTCGCCACGGCGTTGCGGATCTTTCCCGTCTTCTTCCTCTGGGGCATCGTGGCCGCGGGATGGGCGGCTTGGCGGGCCGACCGGCGAGTGCCGGCGGCTCCGGCGCGATTCCTCTCCGGTTTCGCGGCCACCGGAACGTTGCTTCTCGCCGCGACGATCCCGCTCGGCCATCCGATCCAGACCTGGGCCGCGTTCGCCACCAATCTGCAAGTCCAGATGAGCACCGATCCGAGCAATCTCCTCGGACTCGGAGCGTTGGCGCACAATCTCGGGCTCACCAGCCGGCCGCTCGTCGACGCCCTGCGGGGCACGGCGATGCTCCTCGCGGCCTGGTCGACGGCGCGCCTCGCGAGAAGCGTCCGCCTGGAAGTGGCCTGGCTGCTCGGCGCGGTCCTCATCTTCGTGAGTGTCGACCTGGGTGCGTACTATTTCGTCTTCCTGGCGCTCGTCGCGTTGGCGAGCGCCGAATCGGTGTTCGCGCTCACCGCCCTGTTCGGCGTCGAGGCCGCGACTTACGGCCTGCTGCTCTTCCTGCCCAAGGAAGACCTCGCCTACCCCTACCGGAACCTGGGGCTCGCGTGGCTCGCCGTCGCGGTGCTTCTGCATGCGCGGAAGCGGACTCCCGAGCCCGCCTGAACGCGCTGCTACGATCCGATTCGTGAATTCCAATCCGTGGACCGGCGCTCGGCCGGTCGACCGCATGATCACCGCGTCCGTCGGAGTTGCGCTCTTCGCGATCTACGCGCTGGGCGCCGCGCGGACCATCTATGTCGGCGACAGCGGAGAGCTCGTGACCGCCGTCTATCTGCTCGGCATTCCGCACCCGACCAGTTACCCGCTCTACGTCCTGCTCGGCAAGCTGTGGACGCTCCTGGTGCCGATCGGATCCATCGCCTTCCGGATGAGTCTCTTCTCCGCGGCGGCAAGCGCCTCCACCTGCGCCTTGCTCTACGCGCTCTCGCGCTGGCTCGGGCTCGCGCGCTGGAGCGCTTTGCTCGCGGCCGGGTTCCTCGCCTGGGCGCCGTCATTCTGGGCCGAAGCGAACATCCAGCGCGTCTATGCGCTGGGCGCTCTGTTCGTGGTGGCGGCGACCTGGGCGGCCTTGGTCTGGGAACGGCGGCGGACGACGATGAGTTTCGCCGCCGTCGCCTTGCTCTGCGGGCTCGGCGCCACGAACCACACCTTCATGCTCGTCTTCGCCCTGGCCTTCGCCGTCTTCGCCATCGCGGCGGATCCCCGGATCCTGACTCGCGGGCGCGATCTCGGCGCGGCGACGGCGGCGTTCGCCCTCGGAGTCCTTCCCTACCTCTATCTCCCCTTACGAGCCCGCCAGCACCCGGCGCTGAACTGGGGCGACCCGGAGACCCTCGACCGCTTTCTCGCCGTGGTGACTCGCCGGGGCTTCTGGGACCGCCGTTGGCTCGAGCGTCCCGCCGACTGGATCCCGATCACCGCCGACTTCCTGCGCCGCTTCGCCGTGGAGCTGACCTGGGGCGGCGCGGCGCTCGCCATTCTCGGCGCGATCGTCGCCTGGCGCGCCCGCAAGCCCGTCGTCCGCTTGGCGCTGCTCGCGATGGTCGGCAACCTGCTCGTGATGGGTCTGCACGGTTCGCGTTCCGACATCTTCATCTGGCACCGCTACGACATCCCGAGCTACGCGCTCGCCGCGCTGCTCGCCGCGGTCGGCGCCCAGGCGCTCGGTGAACGACTGCCGCCGCGCTGGCCGGCTCTCCTGCTCGTTCTTCCGTTGGTCAACCTGGTCGTCGGTTGGCACTCGTTCGACCGCAGCCGGTACCGCATCGCCGAGTCCTATAGCCGCAGAGTGCTCGCCGAGCTTCCTCCCGGAGCCCATCTGGCGGCGTCCGACGACAACATCCTTTTCGTGCTCCTCTACCTCTACCACGTCGAAGGGGTGCGACCGGATGTCGACCTCATCGAACAGGGCGTGGGGGGAGCCGATCTCCAGAAGCTGCATTTCGATCCGGACCGGGATGCTCTCTTCTTTACCCAGAACCCCAATTGGAACCTGCCGCAGCTCGACGTGGTGCCCCAAGACCTCGCCTTTCGAGTCGTGCGTCGCGGCACCGCGCTGCCGCTGGCGAACCTGCAGCCGCGCCACCTCGAAGGCGAGGACGACCCTCGCGTGCCACGCGACTACCTGACCTCGAATCTGATCGGCGAGTTCCACTTCATGCTCGGCCTCAACCTCGAGCGCTCCGACTGGACGGCGGCGGAGGGCGAGTACGATCGCGCCGCCGCGGCCGCGCCGCACAACGACGTTCTCTTCTACAACCTGGGACTCGTCTACGAACGGCGCGGCCTCCTGCGCAAGGCGCTCGTCGCCTTCGAACACTCGGCGGCGATCAACCCTCGGCACCTCGCGAGCTCGAGCCGGGTGCTGGCGGCCGATCAGGTGCGGGCTCTCCGCGCCCGCCTCGGCTCCGGCCCCCCATAGACGGACACGATTCCGACTGCATGCTAGATTGCCGCGACTCGAACGGAAGCCATGACGACGATGCGGCGCGAGCGGGAGACGGTCGCGGAGTTCACCGCCAAGGCGGTGCTCGCCGGGGTCTCGCTCGGCATCCTGTTCGGTGCGGCCAACGCCTACATCGGGCTCAAGGTGGGGATGACGATCACCGCCTCGATCCCGGCGGCGGTGATGACGGTGGTGGCATTCCGCGCCCTGCGGCTGCGCTCCACGATCCTCGAAGCCAATCTCTCGCAGACCATCGGCTCGGCTTCCACCGCCCTCGCCACCGGAGCGATCTTCACGGTGCCGGCACTCTTCCTCTGGGGCATCGTGCCGCCCTATTTCCAAATCGTGGCGCTCTGCTTCCTCGGCGGCGTGCTGGGCATCTCGGCGATGATTCCGCTGCGCCGTATCCTCATCGTTCAAGCGCACGACGAGCTTCCGTATCCCGAAGGCACGGCCTGCGCCGAGGTGCTGCGGGCAACCGAAGGAGAAGCCCGCCACGGCGTCTGGATCTTCCGCGGCATGGCGATCGGCGCCGCGGTCAAGATCGCGCTCTCGGCCTTCTTCCTGCTGCCGTCGGTCGTCGCCGTCACTCTGCCCGTGCTGCCCAAGGCGCAGCTGGCGCTCGAGCTCGCTCCGGCGCTGCTCGCGGTCGGCTACATCCTCGGCTACCGCCAGTCCGGAGTCCTGGTCGCGGGATCGATCGTGTCGGCGCTCGCGCTGACGCCCCTCATCGCCTGGATCGGTGCCCAGCTCGCGGTGCCGCTCTATCCCGAGACCACCAAGCTCGTCGCCGCCATGAGCCCGGGCGAGATCTGGAGCCGCTACGTCCGCTACATCGGAGCCGGAGCGGTGGCGACGGCGGGCATCCTCACCGTCTTGCGCGGACTGCCCACCATGTGGGGCGCCCTCACCGCCGTCACTCGTGACGTCCGGCGCTCTCGCGACGGCGAGACCACGCCCGTCGTGCCGCCGACCGATCGCGACCTCCCCGGAATCGTCGTGCTGGCCGGTGTCGGAACCGTCATCGCCACGACCGCGCTGGCTCCCGGCGTCTTCGGGGGCGGGCTGACGGTGACTCAACGGCTGATCTGCGCGGCGGGGGTGGCGATCTTCGGATTGCTTTTCGTCGCCGTCGCGGCGCGCATCGTTGGCATCGTCGGGGTCTCGTCGCAGCCCACCTCCGGCATCACCCTGGTCACGCTGCTCGGCGTCGCGTCGGTCTTCGCCGCCAACGGCTGGACGGGCGCGGGATCGCGCGCCGCGGTGCTGGCGGTCGGCACCGTGGTGGCGATCGCCGCGTCGAAGGCGGGAGACATCTCGCAGGATCTCAAAACCGGATGGCTGGTCGGCGCGACCCCGGCCAAACAGCAGCTCGGCCAGTTGATCGGCGCGGCGGTCGCCTGCTGGGCGGTCGCCGCGGTGGTCCTGCTGCTCGGCAAGACGTACACCTTCGGCTCGCTCGAGATCCCCGCGCCCCAAGCCACGCTCATGAAGACGATCATCGAGGGAGTCCTCGCGGGATCGCTGCCTTGGGGACTCGTCGCCACCGGCGCGGGCGTCGCGCTGTCGGCCATTTTGTGCGGCGTCAGCGGACTGGCCTTCGCCATCGGGGTCTACCTGCCGCTCTCTTCGATGTTGCCGATCTATGTCGGCGGCTGCGTCCGCGCATGGATCGACCGGCGACGCATGAGAACCGCACGAGGACGCGAAGAGGCCTCGGACGAGGTGCAGAGCGACACCGGCATCCTCGCGGCGTCGGGCTTCGTGGCCGGTGAAGGGCTGGCGGGCGTGCTGATCGCTCTGCTCGCCTTCGAGAAGCTCATTCCGAAGTCTCGCCCGCCGATCGTCGGCGGATGGATCGGCGAGGCGGTCACCCTTCTCGTCGTCGCGGCCCTTTGCTATTTCCTCTTCGCTGCGGGCCGTGCCACCGATCGTCGCGCCGCCTGATCGCTCGGCGGTCCCGCCACGGCACGCGCGATACGCTGCTCGCATGTCGCGCGGTCGCCGGCTCGCCCCTCTCGTTCTGCTCCTTTTCGGTGCGGCCACCGGGTGGGCTGAGGAGACGCCGGCTGTGGCTCCCGGTGGCATCGTTCGCTGGCCCGGCTCCGCGCTGCTCGATTGCTCGCTCGGCGAACGGCATTGGAAGCCGTACCGAGACGCCTGCTGGTACCCGGTCGATCTGGACGCCACCGGCCGGGTCGAGTTGGTGCGGCGTTCCGCGGGCGGCGTGGCGAGCCGGTGGGTGAAGGTCGCCCCGTACCCCTATCCGACTCAGACGCTGAAGGTCGAGGAGAAGTACGTGGCGCCTTCGAAGCGGGAGCTCGAGCGCATCGCACGAGAGCGCGCCGAGACGCTGCGCGTGCTACGGCTCGAGACGCCGAGGCGCTTCGAGCTTCCGCTCGCGCCGCCGCTCGATCCCCTTCCCGGTTCGTCGCATTTCGGCGCTCGCCGGGTCTTCAACGGCGAGCGCCGAAGCCCCCATTCGGGGGCCGACTACCCGGTCCCGGTGGGCACCCTGGTGCGCGCCGCGGCAGCGGGCAAGGTAGTCCTCGCGGCCTTTCAGTACTTCGCCGGTAACGCCGTCTTCATCGACCACGGCGGCGGCCTCGTGTCGATGAGCTTCCACCTCTCGAAGATCCTGGTGCACGCAGGCCAGCTCGTCGAGCGGGGCCAAGTGATCGGACTTTCGGGCGCGACGGGCAGAGTGACCGGTCCCCATCTGCACTTCGGGCTGCGCTGGCACGACGCGCGGATCGATCCGGCGCGCCTAATGGGCGGCAGCAGCGCCGTCGTGATCCACTGACGCGCCCGTGCCGGCGCGGGTCCAGCCGTACACGATCAACGCCTGAGCCGCGACGTAGAGCGGCCAGACCCAAGATCTTCCGATCGGGTCGCCCGCGAACCTCTGGACCGCCAGCAGTCCATCGGAGAGCACGAAGAGAAGCGCGCCCAGCGGCACCCAGGGACGGCCGCGCGACACCAACTGAGCGCTACCCGCCATCGCCAGGAGTGCCACGGCGTAGGCCGGCACCGCGACGCGCAACGTGCCTCGGAGCACGGGCGCCAGCCTCGCCAGGAAGAGCGCGGCGGCGATTCCCAGAAGGCCGAGCCGCAACCGGTCGGCCGCGGTCACGCATTCGAAATCCCGGCGGCGCGGCCAGAACAGAGCGACGTAGACCCCGTGCGCGACGGCGAAGGCCGCCATGCCAGCGAGAAAGTCGAGCTCGATCGAAACGTCGCCCAGACCGCTCAGGAGCAGAGCGACGATCAGCCATCCTCGTGCCGGTACCGTGTCCCCACCGAACGCCACGGCCGACGCGAGAAGCGGCAACACCGCCGCCTTCGCCAGCAGTCGAAGGCCAGCGTCCTGGCCCGCCGATTCGAATCCGAGCCAGAGCGTCGCGCAGGCGAGCGCGGCGAGAAACGCGATCCATGCCGTCGCCTTGGCCATGGCTCGAGAGCCTAGCTCAGCCGGCGGAGCCTCTCGTTCGCTCCGGCAGTCGAATCATCGTCCGCCGGCGGGTCGGCACCGAGCTCCCGTCGCTACTGACAGAATCTGACAGTTCTTTGTGGTCTCCTTGGGGAAAATCATCATCATCGAGAGGAGCGAGAGAGTGGAGGCAGGGCGCAAAGAAAATCCGGGAGGTTCGCCCCGGGAAAGGACAACGTGAGCCGCGCGGAACGTCTCTTCGGCATGGCCCAGTTCCTACACACGCAGGCCGGCCACACTCTCGACGAGCTCGTGCAGCGCTTCGAAGTCTCGGAGCGCACCGTATTCAGAGATCTCGCCTCGCTCGACGAGCAGGGGGTTCCGCTCGATCATCTGGACGGCGGGCGTTACCGGGTGCTCAGTCAACGTCAGCGCCCACCGGTTCTCGACTCAACGGATTTGGCGCTCGTCCGGGTCGCGTTGCCGGCGACGACGCAGCGGCGCAACGGTCCGCTGGCGACCCGCCTCGCCAAGCTGATCGAGAAGGTCGAGTCGGCGCTGCGAGGACGACCCGATGGACCGGTCGCCACCGGGGTATCCGCAGGCGAGCGGAGCGCGGCGATCGAAAAGGTGAAGAATGACCTCGAGCGTCTGGTCCGCCAGCAGCGGCCTGCCACGATTCTCTACCGATCGCTCTCCGGGGATGGCGAGAGCTTCCGTCGAGTGGATCCCTGGGAGCTGTTCGAACGCGGGGGGGCCTGGTATCTGATCGGACGCTGCCACCTCTACGACGAGCCACGCCTCTTCCGCCTCGAACGCATCCGCTCGGTGCGGGCCGCCGCTGGCAGGTACGAGGTCCCGCCAGAATTCGACCTGCAGGGCTTCTTGAGCGATGCATGGCGGACTTACCTCGGCTCCCCGGTCAAGTCGAAGCGCAGTCACAACAGGCCACGCCACTGACCCGGTCCGGGCGGCCGGACCGTGGCAGAATCACGGCTTGGACCGTCCGGCATGAGATCTCCTCGTCTCGGCCCGCGCGCGCGATCACTGCTCGCGTTCGCGGGAGTCCTGATCCTCGCCTCGATGCTCCTCGAAGGCGCGTGGCTCGGCTTCTTCTCCTGGGCCACGAGGAGCGGGCGGCTCGCGGCGTGGATGAATCGCCGCCCCGACAAGGTCGAGGTCTCCTACGCCCACCTCTCCTCTCCATGGCCCGGGATGTTGAGTTTCGATGGGCTCGAGGTTCGAGGCCGGACGCCCCGCATCCGTTGGCGAATTCGAGTGGAACGGGGACGAGGCCAAATCGCGCTCCCCGCACTGCTGCGCCGTCGCCTCGAGTTCCGCGCGGTCGAGGCGCACGGAATCACGGTTCGAACCTGGGCGCGAGACGTCGAGTCCGCGACTCACGGTGAGCCCGACAACGGAGATGTGACTTCGGCTCGGCATTCGAGACCCGTTCCGGCGCCTCCTCGTCGCGCATCGTCGCGAGGACGGTGGACCTTCCTCTTCCGCAACGTGCGGGCCGACCAGATCTCGGAGGTCACGCTCGGTGACCTCTCCTTCGTTGGCACCGCACGGGGATCTGGTGGGTTTTCGATCAATACCTCGGACGGACGGTCGGAAGTCCTCGCCTCCCACCTCGAGTTCGCGGCTGTCTCCGTTGCCAGCCGGGGCTCGAACGTCGGCAGAGACCTGCGTGGAAAGTTCGATTTTCGGGTCGCTCCCTGGCGCTACGCCGAGCAGCGGGGCCGAGCCCTGCTTCCCCTGACCAGCGCCCGGCTCGCCATCGCCGGAACGCTCGACGATCGCCCCATTCTGAGCGAGTTGCTCAGACACGCTCCAGGCATCTCCCTCGACGCCGCGGTCACTCCGCTGCATGCCGATCTCCGCGTGCTGCGCGGACGTCTCGTCGCAGGCAGCCGACTGCGCGTCGAGCAACCGGGACGGCGAATTCGGCTGCTCGGCTTCGACATCGCGGGGCACGGAGACGACCTCGTTCTCGAGGTGACGCGGGGGCCAGGAGGGGCCAGCGAGGCGGACTGGACCGCAACCTTCTCGGATTTTTCGATGAGCCGCGAGGGCGAGAGCACCGCCTTGCTGACCGGCGGAGACCTGACCTTTTCAGGTCACGCCCCCGACCCGGAGCTGGCCGATCTCACCCGTCACACCGAACTGCGCCTGAAGATCGAGCACGCTCTCTTCCCCGATTTGGCTCGCTTCGACGGCTGGCTCCCCCCCACCGCCCACCTCCGGCTCGAAGGGGGCAGCGCGGCGGTCGCCGGTGCCGTGACGATGCGGCTCGACGACCTCTCCCTGCACGGCGCCCTCGACGCAACCTTCGATCGTGCGCGGATCCGCTGGTCCGATCTCGAGCTCGCGGGTAAGGTCGAGGCCCACCTGAATCTCGCCGGTGGCGACATCAAGGACCGCCGCGTCGACCTATCCGGCAGTCACGTCCTGCTCAAGGATTTCGCCTCCCCCTCCCTCGCCTCGACCTCCGTCAACGACACGCGGGGCTGGTGGTCGAACGTCGTCTTCGATCAGAGCGTCGTGACTCTCGGCCCGCCATTCACGGCGCGCGGCGCGTTCCATTGCCGGATGCGCGATACCTCGCCCCTGATCGCGCTCTTCGAGGTCAAGCACGATCTGCCCGGCTGGGCCTCTCGTCTTCTGCATGTCAACGACGTCGACGTGCGGGGACGCTTCCGAGGGCTTCCAGGACGCTTCGACCTCGACGATCTCGAGAGTGGCGTCTACGGAGGATCCCTACGCGGGCGAGCCACCTTCGCGACCGCAGACCGGCACGGCAAGCTCCTGCTCTCGTGGCGCCGCCTGGCGATCGGCTTCGGTTTCCAAGGAGACGCGAAGCAGGTGCAGGTGGTGGGAGCGCGAAAGTGGTTCGCGGCGGGAAACGGGAAGAAATCCCCCTGACGGGGTCTGCAGGAACGGTCCGGCATCCATCGTCCAGGAGCCCTGCCGGCGCCCGCTCAAACGACGACGGGGAGCAACGGGCTCGCCAGATCGCGCTTCTCGGGCGTCAGCGCGTGGCGATACTTGGAGGCCATCTCGGCGGTGTCTTGGCGGGTGACGAGGCGCTCGTAAAGGTTGGTCCGCTGCCGCGGCTCGTAACCCGCCGCCCGGATCAGGTGTTCCATCTCGTCCTGCGACATCTTGTGCTGAGTCCCGGCCGCCGACACCACGTTCTCTTCGATCATGATCGAGCCCATGTCGTCGGCTCCGAAAGTCAGGCCGAGCTGACCGATCTTCTGACCCTGGGTGACCCAGCTCGTCTGCAGATGCCGGATGTTGTCGAAGAACAGCCGCGTTACGGCCAGGGTCTTCAGGTACTCGTGCGCGAAAACCTCGGGCAGCTCCGGCATATCGGTGTGCTCGTGCTGGAAGGTCCACGAGATGAATGCGGTGAAGCCGCCGGTTTCGTCCTGGAGATCGCGGATCCGCTGCAGGTGCTCGACCCGCTCCCAGAGCTCCTCGCCCATGCCGTACATCATCGTCGCCGAGGTGCGCATCGAGAGCTTGTGGGCCTCGCGCATCACGTCGATCCACTCGTCCGGAGAGGCCTTCGGGTAGGCCTGGACCTCCTTGCGGATCCGCTCGGAAAGAATCTCCGCCCCACCGCCCGGAATCGACTGCAGACCGGCCGCCTTGAGCCGAACCAAGACATCGTGGAAGCTGAGGCGCTCCTTCTTGGCGATGAACTTGATCTCGGGCGGCGAGAAGCAGTGCCGGTGGATCGCCGGATAGGCCTCGCGGATGAAGGTGACGAGATCGAGGTAATACTGCAGGGGCAGGTCGGGATTCACTCCCCCTTGCAGGAGGATGCCGGTCCCGTTGAGGGCCAGCGTCTCCTCGATCTTCTGGCCGATCTCCTCGAACGGGACCAAGTAGCCCGCGGCGTCTCCGGGCGCCCGGTAGAAGGCGCAGAAGCGGCACTTGTAGACGCAAATGTTGGTGTAATTAATGTTGCGGTCGACGTTGTAGGTCGCCACCGCCGGGTCGTTGAAGCGGCTGCGGATCTCCTGGGCGGCGAGACCGAGCTCGATCAGCTCGCCATCGAGCAGCAGGCGGTGGGCGTCACCGGCCGAGATCCGATCCCCGGCCAGCGCCGCGTCGAGAATCTCGCGGACCGACCGCGACGAGGGGGCGAATCGCGCTTCCATGGCGAGGAATCCTAGCAAGCCCGGCTCAGCGCCGGAAGAATCTTCGAGCGGCCGATCGAGCAGGAAGTCGGGAGCCTGTGGGCGCCCTCGTCGTCGAGCGCTGTATCGTCTACGGAGCAAGTGGTCATATACGAGTGAAAGCCCAGGGGCTACCCTGGCGGGCGGGAACCGCAGACGTCCACTAGGGCGATTCGGCCTTTCTCGATCCCGTCTAGGATCTCTATCGAACGGCCCCGAGAGGGGCCGGGGGGAGAACCAGAACAGTGAAAGCTTTCTTCATCGCACTCACTCGGCATCCGCTCAGCCTTGCGGGTACCGCGATCACCACCGCATCCGCCGTCCTTTTCCTGACGCTCTTCACGCTCGACCTGATTGGATTGCCCGGGCATCCTTACTTCGGGATCCTGTCGTACCTCGTCGTGCCGACGATCTTCGTTCTCGGCCTGTTGCTGATTCCCATCGGCCTGCACCGAGCCCGGCGAGTCGTCGCCCCGCCCGGGCACGAATTTCCGATCCTCGACTTCAACCACCCGGAGATCCGGAACCGCTTCCTCGTCTTCCTGACCCTGACCGTCGTCAACGTCGTCATCGTCGCCGTGGCCACCTACAAAGCGGTCGAGGTGATGGACACGGTGGCGTTCTGCGGCCGGACCTGCCACTCCGTCATGGCTCCCGAGTACTCCGCGTATCAGCGCGGGGCGCACGCCAGCGTGCGCTGCGTCGACTGTCACATCGGACCGGGGGCCAGCTGGTTCGTCAAGTCGAAGCTCTCCGGAACCTGGCAGGTCATCTCGGTCAACCTCGACCTCTACCCGCGTCCCATCCCGACGCCGGTCGAGAACCTGCGGCCGGCCCGGGAAACCTGCGAGCAGTGCCACTGGCCCCAGAAGTTCGTCGGCGACCGCCTCAAAGTGGTCACGAAATACGACAACGACGAAGCCAACACACAGCGCGAGACGGTGCTCCTGATGCGCGTCGGGGGTCACTCCGGCCGTTCGTCGAGAGGCATCCACTGGCATGTCGATCCGGCCAACACGATCCGCTATCGCTCGGACGAGAGCCGGGAGAAGATCTACGAAGTCGAGCTGACGCAGCAGGGCGGCAAGGTCGAGCACTGGTACGCACCGGGTGAGGACAAGCCCGAGAACACCGGCAAAGGCGTCTGGCGGACCATGGATTGCGTCGATTGCCACAATCGACCGGCCCACACCTTCCACACCGCCGAGTACGAGGTCGACCACGCCATGGACAGCGGTCGGATCGCCAAGGACCTCCCCTATGTGCACAAGGAAGGCCTGAAGCTGATCCAGGCCGACTACGCGACTCGCGACGCCGCGCAAGAGGCCATCCTCGACGGGCTCAAGACCTACTACGCGAAGTCCTACCCCGAGCTCGCCAAGAGCCGCCGGACCGACATCGAAGCCGCCGCCCAGGCGCTTTGGGAGGGCTGGAGCTCGAACGTGTTTCCCAGCATGGACGTGAAATGGGGCACCTACCCCAATCACATCGGACATTTCGAATCGCCGGGCTGTTGGCGATGCCACGACGATGCCCACGCGACCAAGGACGGGCGCACGATTCCTCAGGACTGCGACACCTGCCACTCGCTCCTCGCCGAGGACGAAGTCAATCCGGCAGTCCTGAAGACCTTGTCGCCCTAAGGGGTCTTCCATGATTCGGTTTCATCGACCGCCCGCGCCGCCGTCCTCTCGGCGGCGCGCGGCGGTTTTTTTCTTTTTCGCGAGCAGCATCCTCTGGGTCGGCACCGCCCACCCCCAGAGCATCGACGAATGCCTCGCCTGTCACTCCGACGAGACGCTGACCGCGACCCATGACGGCAGGGAGATCTCCGCCCACGTTGACGGCAAGGCGTTCGCCGCTTCGATCCATGGGTCCGCCGGCCTGGCCTGCGTCGATTGCCACGCCGATCTGGTGGGCAAGGGCGACGGCCACGAGGACACGGTGGCCCCGGTCGACTGTGGCTCGTGTCACGAGGACCAGGCCAAGGAGGCCAAGCTGGGTGTCCATGGGCGGCTCACGGACGGCCGCCCCGCGGCCTCCTGCGCCGACTGCCACCACGTCCACGTGGCCAAGAGCGCCGCCGAGGCGATGCAGAACTGCGTCACCTGCCATCCGCAAGTGGTCAAGGACCAGCACGAGAGCCTGCATGGCCGTGCCGCCGCGCGCGGCGACAAGCTGGCCCCGACCTGCGTGACCTGCCACGGGCACCACACCATCCGGCCGCACACCGACCCCAAGTCACGGGTGGCGGTGATGAACATCCCTCCGCTTTGCGGTCAGTGCCACAAGGAAGGCACCCCAGTCTCCCGTTTCCGGAACATCCCGCAACAGAACATCCTGGCGAACTACGTCGACTCGATCCACGGCGAGGGCCTCTACAAGAAGGGGCTGACCGTCACCGCCGTCTGCACCTCCTGCCACACCGCGCATCGCATCCTGCCTCATACCGATCCGAGCTCGTCGATCGCCAAGGGCAACGTGGTGAAGACCTGCACCCAGTGCCACGCATTGATCGAGCAGGTACACCGCAAGGTCATCAACGGCCAGCTCTGGGAGAACCGGCCGCACAGCATTCCGGTCTGCGTCGATTGCCATCAGCCGCACAAAATCCGCCAGGTCTTCTACACGGCCGGGATGGCCAACAAGGACTGCCTGACCTGTCACGGCAAGAAGGACCTCTTCACCGAACGAGACGGTAAGCGGGTCTCGCTCTACGTCGACGAAGAGGCCTACGTGGCGTCCACCCACAACGGCGTGGCTTGCGCCCAATGCCATAGCGAAGTACAACCCTCACACTCGCGGCCCTGCGAAACGATCACCTCCAAGGTCGACTGCTCGGTTTGCCACGAGGCGCAGGCCGACCAGTACCGCCACAGCATTCACGGCAAGCTGGCCGCCAAGGGCGACCCCGACGCACCGGTCTGCCTCGACTGCCACGACCCGCACGCCACCAAGAGCCACGAGCTACCCTCCGCGCCGACCTACGCGCGCAATATTCCGACCCTCTGCGCACGCTGCCATCGCGCCGGGGAGAAGGCGGCGATCCGCATCCACGCGGCGGTGCCGGACATCGTCCAGAGCTACGCGGACTCGATCCACGGCAAGGGCCTCACCGAAGCCGGTTTGGTGGTCACCGCCACCTGCATCAACTGTCACACGGCACACGGTGAGCTGCCTCCCGATGATCCAGCCTCGTCGGTCAACCGCGCCAACCTGCCACGCACTTGCGGCAAGTGTCACCGAGGCGTGGAGGAGGCTTTCGAGAAGAGCATCCACGCGACTGGCAAACCAATGAACGGCCATCCGTTGCCGGTCTGCGAGGACTGCCACACCTCTCACTCGATCCGGCGCACCGACCTGCCCGGCTTCCGTACCCAGATGATGGAGGAATGCGGCCGCTGTCACGAGGAAGAGGCGAAGACCTTCTTCCTGACCTTCCACGGCAAGGTCTCGCGCCTCGGCGCCGAGGGAGCGGCGAAGTGTTCCGATTGCCACGGCAGCCACGGCATCCTGCCTCCCGACGATCCGCGTTCGACCTTGGGCCGAACCCACGTGGTCGCGACCTGCGCGAAGTGCCATCCGGGATCCAATCGCCGATTCGCGGGTTATCTCACCCACGCCACCCACCATGACCGGCGCAAGTATCCCTGGCTCTTCTGGTCGTTCCGCCTCATGACCGCGCTGCTCATCGGGACTCTGTTCTTCGCCCTGCTCCATACCGTCGCGTGGCTGGTTCGTCTCTGGCTGACCAAGGAGCAGTGGGGCCAGATCAAGGCGATGGCACGAGCTCGCGGGCAGGACAGGCTCTACCGGCGATTCACGCGCTTCCAGCGCATGCTGCACCTGGTCATGCTGATGTCGTTCTTCACCCTCGCCGTCACCGGCATGGCTCTGAAATTCTCGTATTCGGGCTGGGCTCAGGGCATCGCTCGGCTGTTCGGCGGACAGCCGACGATGGCGGTCCTGCATCGACTGGCCGCGCTCGTCCTGATCACCGTCTTCGCGACCCACGTCTGGGACCTTCAACGCAAGCGCAAGGCGCAGGGCAAGAGCTGGCTCAAGATGCTCACTGGTCCCGATAGCATCCTCTTCCAGCTGCGCGATCTGCGGGACGTCATCGGATCGATCAAGTGGTTCTTCGGCCTCGGCCCACGACCCGCCTACGGACGATTCACCTACTGGGAAAAGTTCGACTACTTCGCCGTCTTCTGGGGCGTCATGGTGATTGGCTCGACCGGGCTCGTGCTCTGGTTCCCCGAGCTGATGACGAATCTCCTGCCGGGGTGGTCGATCAACGTCGCCACGATCATCCACAGCGACGAAGCCTTGCTGGCGGTAGCCTTCATCTTCACGATCCACTTCTTCAACACCCACTTCCGGCCGGACAAGTTCCCGATGGATCCGGTCATCTTCACCGGTCGCATGACCCTGGATGAGCTCAAGCACGACAAGCCAGGCGAATACGAAGAAATGGTGCGCAGCGGCCGTCTCGACGAGTACATGGTTCCCCCGATGGCCCGGCCCTTGGAACGTGCCTTCAGGATTTTCGGCTTCTTCGCGCTCGCGGTCGGCCTCACGCTGATCGGCCTCATCATCTACGCCATGCTGTTCAGCTATCGCTGAGGTCCTGCCCGGCGATGCGCCAGACGTGGCTGAAGTCTTCGCGAGGTATCCCATGAAATCACCGCGTCGTCGCATCCCGCTGCTCGCGTGGCTCGGCGTCGCCTGCGCTATCGCACTATCGCCGGCGGCTTTCGCCAATTCCGATTGCCTCTCTTGCCATTCCTCCGCCGACAACGTCGGCGACGCGCAGCTCGTCGTCGACGCCAAGGCCTGGTCCAACACCGTTCACGGCGCAGCCGGAATCTCGTGCGCGGATTGTCACGCCGGCCACGAGGACTATCCCCACACCGCGAGCAACCCCCACGCCGCGTGCGTCGACTGTCATGCCGACACTTTCGACGAGCTCGCCAAGAGCATCCACGGGGTCAAGTCGCCGGTTTCTGCCCAACATCCGGGTTGCGAGTCGTGCCACGGCACGGTGCACACGATGCTGCCCGCTTCCGATCCGGCGTCGGACGTGAATCCGAAACACCTCGCGGCGACCTGCGGGGCGTGCCATTCGAAGCCCGGCTTATCGGGCGACGCGGACGTCAAGCTCGTTCAACCGATCGCGGCCTATACGGCGAGCGTCCACGCCCGTGCCGTGGCAGCCGGCAAGCACGCCGCCACATGCAGCTCGTGCCACGGCACCCACGACATCCTGCCGGGAAACGATCCACGCTCCCCGGTCAATCGCGAGAACGTGCCCAAGACGTGCGGCCAATGCCACGCCCAGATCGCGGCCACGTTCGCCGAGAGCGTGCATGGCAAGGCCGCCGCCGCCGGAATCCAGGAAGCGCCGGTGTGTACCGACTGCCACGGCGAGCACCGCATCCTGGGGCCGGGGGAGAAGGGCTCCCCCGTCTACGCCACGAACCTTCCGAAGATGACCTGCGGCCGTTGTCACGGCGATCTGCGCCTGACCGAGAAGTTCGGCATGAAGGCCAACGCGGTGACCGCGTTCGAGGACAGTTTCCACGGCCTCGCGAACCGTACCGGAAACGTCACCGTGGCCAATTGCGCATCGTGCCATGGCGTCCACGACATCCTGCCGTCTTCCGATCCGCGGTCGCACGTCAGCCCGGAGAATCTCGCCAAGACCTGCGGCGCATGCCATCCGGGCGCGGGCTCGAGCTTCGCCATCGGCCCGGTGCACGTGCTGCCCTCGAAGCAGGGCGACATTTACCCCGCCGTCTACTGGGCCCGCATCATCTATCTCTGGGTGATCTGGCTGGTCATCGGCGGGATGCTTCTTCACAACGCGCTCGACTTGCGGCGCAAGTTCAAGTCCCCGCTGACTCGGCCGGTGGTTCCGGTGGCGAAGCGCCGCGTCCGGATGAGCTTGGGTTTCCGGATCGCCCATTTCGCGAATGCGCTCGCCTTCGTGGTCCTGGTCTGGTCGGGCTTTGCCCTCAAATTTCCGAGCGGCTGGTGGGCGAGACCGCTCCTCTCCTGGGAGGGCCAGTTCGCCTTCCGGGGTTGGGTCCACCGCAGCGCGGCGATCCTGCTGCTCGCGGCGTTCGCCTTTCATGCCGTGCACTTGATCGTCGACCGCCGCGCCCGGGCTTGCATTCGCGGCATGTTTCCGAACCTGCACGACCTCGTGGAATTGCGCGAGCGCCTCCTCTGGTATGTCGGACGGCGACAGGAGATGCCCCACTCACCGGCCCTCAACTACGCCGAAAAAGCCGAATATCTGGCCCTGGTCTGGGGAACCTTCGTCATGGCGCTGTCCGGTTTCGTCCTCTGGTTCTCGGACTGGACGCTTGCACACTTCCCCAAATGGACGACGGACCTGGCGACCGTGATCCATTTCTACGAGGCCGTGCTGGCCACCCTGGCGATCCTGTTGTGGCACTTCTACGCGGTGATCTTCGACCCGCTCGTCTATCCGATGGACACCGCTTGGCTCGACGGGCACGAAGCTCCGGGGCGAACGCTCGAGCGCACCGAATCGACGATCGAGCCCGAGGAGCATCCTCCAGTCGAAGGCTGATCGGCCTCCGGTAAATCCCTCGGAGTCGGGGCGCCGGCGGAGTCCGTCGGCGCCCTTCGCCTTCCCGCCGGGCCGCGACCGCGCCCCGGCCCGTGAGAGCGCGAACTTGCTCCGCTTCAGCGGTTGGGGACCTGGAGCTCCACCGGCGTCTTGAGGTGGAGTTGGAGGATCGTGCCGCGTGGCAATTCGATCCTCTGCCCCTTCGTCTCCGCGGCGATCGCGGTGCCGGCTCCGGCACCCAGAAGGCCTCCGACCAGGCGGCCCCGCCCCCCGTGGCCGGTCTGATTTCCCAGGATGGTCCCTATGATCGTGCCGGCGGCGATGGTGGCCGCGTCCTTGCCGGTCTCGCTCTTGCCCGAGCGCGTGAACTCGGCCGAGATCGTGAAGCGCTGTCCTTCGACCTCGACGCTCTCGAAGTCGAGAGTCAGCCGTGCCTGGCCCCCGATCTTCTTGAGGGCTTGCACATCCCGAACGACGCCATGCACGGAGGATCCCTCAGGGAGCGCCACGCGGCCGTCGGCGACCACCGCCTCCGCCAGCTCGCCCTCGATTTCGTCACCGACCGCCGCAGTCTGGCTGGAGACGTCTCCGCGCAGCCGGATCTTCACTTCGGTACCTTCCGGCACCGTGACGGAAACCCAGGCGGGCTCCTTCGGAGCCACGTTCGGAGAGGTCTCGGTGGCTTCGGCCGCCGGAGAGGACGGAGGCTCGGCCGCCATCTCCTCGGTCGCGGACGGAGCCGCGCTCACCCTGCGGGCTCCGGCTACGGCGCGCGGCCGACTCGCTGCGATGGGTGCCCCATTCGGCACCGGCGGATCGCCGACCCGCGTCGGTTCGGCGGCGGGCTCTGCGGCCGGACCCGACGAGGGAGGAACAGCCGAGCTCTTCCCGGCGGTGGCCGTCGCCGTATCCGGAGGCAGTGGCGCGGTGCCGGAGCTGCGCCCGATCCAGAATCCGGTTGCCGCGGCGGCGATCACTCCCGCCGCGAGTCCAATCCAGAGAGGGGTGCGTGTCGAGTTGGGCACGGTCGGGCTCCTTTCGCGAGGACGGGACTGCAAAGTGTGGTCCAGGACGGCACCCGTACTGTGGAGCGGTTCACCGATCGGGGATCGCGCGGCCCTGTCCGCGACTTACAGCCTGGAGCCAAGCTTGACGCATAAAGCTAAAATTTAGACGATTTTACACTATTCGTATTGATTTTTAGTATAAATCCGCTATCGTTACCGACAAGCACTGGCCACGCCGAAACCCTTCGACCCTTCCGCCGAGGAGACCCGATCGATGCAGCCACTACGCGACTTCCTGGAAATCCCGTATGACCAGCTCGGAGAGATGAATCTCGCGGCCAAGGCGGAGCGGCTGGCCCGCAAAGATCCCGACAAGATCCGTGAAGCCCGCATGAAGTACCTCGCCGAGGAGAAGCGCATCAAGGCGCTCACGGTCTGCTTCACGGACCTGGAGGGACGCCTGCACATGCTGGACTACGACAAGAAGTTCCTCCTCAAATCCGCTGACAACCTGACTTTCGATGGCTCGTCGATCCGAGGCTTCTCGCAACAGGCGGAGTCCGACTTGCGGCTGGAGATCGACTGGCCCGCCTTCTATTGGCTCCCGGCCGACGTCTTCGGACCGGGCAAGGTACTCGTCTTCGGAGGCGTCCAGGAGCGTGACGGCAGCCCGTATCGCGCCGACATGCGCGCCAAGCTGAGGGCCTATGCGGACAAGCTCTGGGCGAAAGATCAGACCGTCGCCAATGTTTCCAACGAGATCGAGGGATTTCTCTTCAAGGGACGAGACGCCGAACGTCATTACAGGGAGAGCGGACAGTTCGAGTTCATCTCCAGCGGCGGCTATTACCACTCGCTGCCGGGCGACATGCTGCGCCGCTTCATCGACAGCTGCGCAGAAGTCCAACGTGCGCTCGGTTTTGCCAACGAAAAGGACCATCCCGAGGTCGCACCCTCACAGTTCGAGATGAACTACTCCTACACCGAGGCCACGATCGCCGCCGACCAGGTGCAGCTCTACAAGCTGGTCGCCCGCCAGGTGGCCGCGCAGATGGAGCTGACGGCGAGCTTCCTGCCGAAGCCACTCGCCGGCGTGAACGGCAACGGCATGCACACCAACATGTCCCTCTCGCGCAAGGGGAAGAATCTCTTCCACGACAAGAAGGGAGAGGATGGCCTCTCCAAGCAGGGTTGGAGCTTCATCCAGCGCATCCTGGCCAACGCCAACGACGTCTGCTTGACGCTCAACTCCAGCGTCAACGCCTATCGCCGGCTCGACCCACACTTCGAGGCCCCGAACCAGATCAAGGCGTCCGCCATCGACCGGGGTTCGATGGTGCGTATCCCGCTCGGCAACGAGCGCTCGGCAAGGGTCGAGATCCGCTCGATCGCCCCGGACGCGAATCCCTACCTGGCCATCTACGCGCTCCTCCGCACCGGCATCGAGGGCCCCCTGGGCGAGGAGGACAGTGACGGCAAGCGCACCCGGACCCGCTTCCTGCCCGACAACATCTACGACGCGATTCGACAGTTCAAGTCCAGCAAGTTCGCGGCCGAGCTGATGGGCGAGGAGGTGCACGGCAAGTACGCCGAGCTCAAGCTCGCCTCGGCCGAGCGTTGTCCGAAGGCGCTCGGCGCGCGCGTCAAGCGGAGCGAGATCCAGTTCCATCACGAGGTGACGAACCAGTTCCTCTGGTCACAGTTCTGAGACGCTCGAGCGGATCTTCCCGGCGGGCCGAGCGGCAACGTCTCGGCCCGCCGTTCTTTTGGCGCTAGAGTTCTCGCCGAGCCGACTCCATCCGGCTCGGGAGACCTCGATGCCCACACGTCTGTCCGTCGCAGTGCTCGCCACTTCCCTGCTCGCCGCTTGCGCCAGCGCGCCTCCTCCGAGCGCGAAGAGACCGACCGGCGCGGCCCCGAAGACGTCCGCTGCCGCCGTCCCCGCGGACGACAATCTGAACGCCGTCGTCTGGTCGCAGCTCGCGGTCGAGCACGACCTGATCTACCGGGAGGTCTACCGGGACGCGGAGGAGAGGCTGCTCGAGGCGTTGAACGACCCGAGTTGGGACGCGCTTCCGCGGGAGGACCGAACCGGTCCGGTCGTCGGCTTGGCTCCCGCCGTCGTCGTCGACGTCGACGAAACCGTCCTCGACACCGGGGGCTACCAGCGATACCTGATCCGATCCGGGCGCGAGTACGACGATTCCACCTGGGCGCAGTGGTGCCAGAAGGAGGCCGCGAAGCCCCTGCCCGGCGCCCTCGAGTTCGCCCGCTTCGCACAGTCGCATGGCGTCACGATCTTCTATCTCACGAACCGGGCGAAGGACCTCGAACAGGTGACCTTGGGCAACCTGCGCAAGGTCGGCTTCCCGGTCGAGAAGGACTCCCAGTTCCTCGGCCTGGGCACCAACGTGCCCGGCTGCATGCAGGTCGGCAGCGACAAGGGCTGCCGCCGCCAGTTGATCGCCCGGCGATACCGCGTGCTCATGATGTTCGGCGACCAGGTCGGCGACTTCGTCGACATCGTCGCCAACACGCCCGCCGGACGCGCCAAGGCGGTGGCGCCCTACCTCGATTGGGTCGGCGAGCGTTGGTGGGTGCTCCCCAATCCCACCTATGGCTCCTGGGAGCCCGCGGCATTCGGCAACGACTGGACCCAATCACGCGCAGAGCGGCGCCGCAAGAAGATCGAAGCTCTCGGTGAGCACTGAGCCGTCCATGGAACTGCCGCGCCGCGCCGAGGTCGTCGTCTGTGGCGCCGGCATTGCCGGCCTGTCGGCGGCGTGGCATCTGACCGCCTGCTGTGGGGTGCGCGACGTTCTCGTCGTCGACGAACGTCCGCCCCTTTCGCTGACCAGCGACAAGTCGACCGAGTGCTACCGGAACTGGTGGCCCGACGCTCCGATGATGACCCTCATGAACCGGAGCATCGACCTGCTGAACGAGCTGACCGAGAGATCAGGGAATGCGTTCGCTCAGAATCGCAACGGCTATCTCTACCTGACCGGCACGGCGGAAGGAGCACGGCAACTCGAACGTTCGGCGGAACAGATCTCCCGCCTCGGAGCCGGCGCGCTGCGGATCCACTCCGGAGCGTCTGCGGAGGCCAACTACGCGGCGCCGGCCTGGGATCGGCCCGAGCCCGGTCCGGGCGGCGCCGACCTCATCCTCGACCGGGGGCTGATTCGACGCCTTTTCCCGTGGGCCGCCCGCGACACCGTCGCGGCGCTCGTCGCCCGCCGCGCTGGCTGGCTCTCGGCTCAGCAGCTCGGCATGTTCTGGCTCGAGGGCGCCCGGGCGGCCGGCGCCCGCCTGGTCCCGGCACGCCTCACGGAGGTGGAGCTCTCGAATGGACGGGTCAGCGCGGTCTGGCTCGACCGCGAATCGGGCCGAACCCGCGTCGAAACGCCCATCCTCGTCAATGCGGCGGGACCGTTCGTCGACGAGGTCGGCGAGCTGGTCGGACTGAAGATCCCCGTCTTCCACGAGCTCCATCGCAAGATCTTCTTCGATGACTATCTCGGTGTCGTCCCGCGCGAGGCCGGTCTGGTGATCTGGAACGACCCGGTGACGATCGACTGGAGCGACGAGGAGCGGCAGGGGCTGGCCGAGTCCGCCGAGACCCGGCCTCTCCTAGCCGAGCTCCCCGCCGGGGTGCACTTCCGCCCGGAGGGGGGACCGGAATCGCGCTCGACCATCCTGCTCTGGAACTACCACGTGGAGCGGGTGCCGCGCCGCTTCCCGCTGCCCGAAGATCCGCTCCACGTCCAGGTCGTGGTGCGCGGCGTCGCCCGCGCGCTGCCGGCCTTCGCGGCCTACGCCGACGGCGGACGGCGTCCCTATGTCGACGGCGGCTACTACACCAAGACGCGAGAGAACCGTCCCCTGATCGGCCCCTGCGGCCCACCCGGGCACTTTCTCGTCGGCGCCCTCTCCGGCTTCGGCATCATGGCCTCCCCCGCCGCCGGCGAGCTCCTGGCGAGCTGCGTCCTGAACGAGCCCGCTTCCGACTGGGCTCGAGCCTTCCGCCTGGAGCGCTACGAGGATCCCGACTACCTCCGCTCCATCGAGGGCAGCGACGAGGGCCAGCTCTAAGCTGCCGCCGAGACTCCTTTCCGGGCCGCTCGGGCATTCCTCTCCTATCCGTAAATCTCTGGCCTGCCAGGGCGCGGAGCGCGCCCGACTCTCAGGGGTGCCCGCCCTCGCCGGGCGGTGGCACGTTGGTCTGAACTCCGGCCGGCGGCGTGTAGGGTCCAGCGGGGATCCCCGGAGCACCCTCGAATCCCCCCGGTGCCAGGTTCTGGAGAACCGCCGGGTCCAGCGGCAGGTTCACGTAGAAGGGTGGAGTCAACGTCGAGAGGACCGGCGCACCGTTCAGCATGACGACCTCGGCACCCGCGAAACTGGACGCCGGCTCTCCTGGGTCCGGCAAGACCTCACAGGGCGGCGGATCGGGGGGAACCGGACCGGACACGGTTTGCGATACCCAGGCGGACCTGACGAAAACAGTCGGGCCCGCGCACCTCGAGGCCAACTCCCGATAGAGCGTTCCCGGCAATCCCCCGGCTCCGCTGAGATCGCGGCCGATGCCATAGCTCGGTCCCCCCTGGAGCGGATAGAGATAGCTGATCCCACCCGCCTGTTCGGACGCCACCGTGCCGATCGCCTGGCTGTCCGAGTCCGCTCTGCCGGCGGGCGCGATACACGCCCTGCCTCCGCTCGCCCCGCAGGTCGTATCCGTGTAGAAGATCCGCTGCCGGCTGGTGAACCGGTCGTGGCGGACACCGATGAAGGCGCGCCAGTTGTGGCCGCCGAAAGTGCCCGTGCTGTCGATCAGACTGCGGTCGATGTAGAAGAGACGGGGCGCCTCGTGCTCGTCGAAGTCGCGGGCGGGGCCGAGGGTGACGTTGTTGGCGTCGTAGACCCAGACTGTGTCCGACTGCTTCTTGAGGGCGTGGACGAAGAGCGCGTTGCGGATGGCGGCGATCCCGACGAAGAGACCGATGCCGAGAATCGTGAAGATGAGAATCAGCTCGAGCGTGATGATGAAACCTGCCTGAGGGCCCCTCTCCGCCCGCCTCTCCATCGTCTTCCTCCTCCAGCCTTGCCCGGCAAGACCCCGCCCCGGTGCCGGTTCTCGGTTACGCCGGGCCGCGGGAATATCGCGTGTTCAGTTCGATCCTCGGACGGATAGGAATCCTAGCAGACCCTTCGCGCTCCGGGCCTCGGGTCTCAGCCTGCCAGGGCTTCGTCGAACGCCACCTCGAGCGTTTCCAGACCCGCCTCGACATCGCCCGAAAGATGGATCCGAAGCGCCCGTCTCCCCCGCTCCAGGAGCACCGCGAAATCACCCCGCGCCTGGGCCGTCTGGACCTGACCGAAGGTGAGCCGCTGCCCGCGCACCGGGAGGTCGTGAGCCGGATCGCCGCTCAACTGCAAGAAGACGCCGCTCGCCGGACCGCCCTTGAAGGCCTGGCCGGTCGAGTGCAGGAATCGGGGCCCGAAACCCAGCGCGGTGGCCACTCCATGAGCGTCCCGGACCCGGCGGCGGAGCCGTTCGAGCCGATCGACGTGCGGTTCACTCATCGAGAGAAAGGCAAGCAGCGCGAAGTAGTCCCCCCGGCCCATCCGGCTCAAGTGGGCGCGCAGCAGAGCCCCCGCCGAGGGCCGCGGTCCCGCCCCGGCCCGCAGAACCCGGGCTTGCGATTCGGAGGTGATCCAGCGCAGACCGTCCTGCTCGAAGAATGCCTCCTCCGGCGGCAGGCCACCCGTGGCTTCGATGGCGTCGGTCAAGCGGCGGGCCTCGACCTTTGCCGCTTCCACATCCGGCTGATCGAAAGGATCGATCCCCATCCGGGATCCGGCGACGGCCGTCGCCAACTCCCACCTGAAGAACTCCCCGGCGAGCTCTTCCGGCCCGGGCACATCGAGGCGAATCACGGGATGACCCACCTCGGCAAGGCGCGCCAAGCGCGCCTCGTCTCCCGGCGCCATGCGGCCGCCGAGGCTCACCGCGACGAAGAGACGGTCCTCGCCGTAGACGCCGGGCTCGCCGAGGCCCTCGCCGGCGAACGGCAGGATCGCCTTGCCCTGCTTGCCGGTGGACTCCGCCACGAGTTGCTCGAGCCAGGCGCCCAGCGCGTCGATTCCCGGAGCCGTGATCAGGGTCAGCTTGTCCTGCCCCCGCGCGACCGCGGCGCCGAGGAGGAGCCCGAGAGAGACACCCGGGTTGTCGAGCGGGTCGGCGACCCGGCACTTCTCCTCCATGCGCCCGGCGCTGGCCAGCCAGCGATCGAGATCCATGCCCTGGAGCGCTCCCGGGACCAGCCCGAAGGGCGTGAGGACGGAGAAGCGACCGCCGACACTCGGCTCCCCCGCGACGACGCGGCGAAACCCGCGCTCACCGGCCAGTTTCTCGAGCGCGGATCCGGGATCGGTGATCGCCAGGAAGCGACGCGGAGCCTCGGATTCGCCGACCGCCTCCTCGACCACGCCCAGGAAGTGATGCATCAGGAGATTCGGTTCGAGGGTCGTACCCGACTTGCTCGAGACGACGAACAAGGTTCGTGCCAACTCCACCCTGGCCTGGAGATCGCGAATCTGATCGGGCGAGGTCGAATCGAGCACGTGCACCTCGGGAAAACCGGAATGCCGACCGAGCACGCGGCGCTGAACGTCCGCGCCGAGACTGGACCCGCCCATCCCGAGCAACAGCACGTGGTCGAACTCGCGCGCCTCCTCGGCCAGTCGGCTCCAGAGGTCGAGCTTCCGGCGCGCCTCGGCGGGCGCGGCAAGCCATCCCAGCCAACTCCCTTCCTTGCCTCCGGTCCACAAGGAGGGATCGCCGTCGAAAAGCCGCTTCGTCCCATCGATTCGCTGCCAGTCCACGGCCGCGCTCCGTAGGTCGCGTTCGAGCGCTTCGGGCAGGCGAAGCTCCATCACGACCGCCCAACCAGCTCTCGGCTCTTCGCCTCCACGGTTGCCAGCAGCTTCTCGAAGGGCTCTACGAACTTGGCGACTCCTTCTTCCAGCAGCCGGGCGGTCGCCTTTTCGAGATCGATTCCGGCCGCCGCCAGGGCGGTGAGCACCGCTTCGGCTTCCCGCATCTGACCGGTCAGGCGCGGCTCGGCCACGCCATGATCGCGGAAGGCCTCGAGCGTTTCGGGCGGCATGGTGTTCACGGTCTGGGGGCCGATCAGCTCTTCGACGTAGAGGGTGTCCCGGTAGGCCGGGTTCTTGGTGCTGGTCGAGGCCCAGAGCAGACGCTGCGGTCGTGCTCCGGCCTCCGCCAAGGCACGCCAACGGGGCGAGGCCATCAGCTCCTGGAAGTGCCGATAGGCGAGCTTCGCGTTGGCGATCGCGACTCGGCCGCGCAGCGAGAGAAGACGTTCCGGCTCCGCCGCTTCCGACGCGCCAGCCTCGAGCTCGCGGTCGACCAGCGTGTCGATACGCGATACGAAGAAGCTCGCCACCGAGGCCACGCCGGCGACCGGCTGGCCTCGATCCCGCCGCGCCTCGAGCGCCTGGAGATAGGCCTCCGCGACGCCTTCGTAGACGAGACGCGAGAAGAGCAGAGTGATGTTGACGTTGATCCCTTCGCCGAGCAGCGCGCGGATCGCGGGAATGCCCTCCGGGGTCGCCGGCACCTTGATCATCAGGTTCGGCCGGTCGACCTCGCCCCAGAGCCGTCGCGCCTCCGCCACCGTCGCCTCCGTCTGGTGGGCGAGATCCGGCGCGACCTCGAGGCTCACGAAACCGTCCGCGCCCTGGGAGGAGACGAAGACCGGTCTCAGGACATCCGCGGCGCCGCGCAGGTCCCGGATCGCCAGCGCCTCGAAGATCTTCCGGCTGTCCCCCCGGCTCGTGGCGTCACTTCGAGGATCTGGGCCGAATACTCGTCGCCGGCCGAGATCGCCTTCTCGAAGATCGCCGGGTTCGAGGTCAGGCCGCGCACGTCATCGTGACGCACCAATCGTTCGAGCTCACCGGATTCGAGCAGGCTGCGGCGTATGAAATCCAACCAGACCGACTGCCCGAGCTCCGTAAGCTCGCGGAGAGGGCTCGTTTTCTCGGAGTTGTTCGGCGTCATCTCGGGGCCTCCCAGTTCGTTCGCACCTGGACACCATATCCGCCGGTCCCGCCCTTCGGCAAAGCTCCCCACCCCGTCGAGGGGTTGATTTAGAGGAAAAGGGAGGGAGAATTCCGTTCACACACCGGCGAGCTCGAGCACAGCGCGGCTCCGAGCCGGCCAAGCGGTGAGATCCAAGGATCGCTTCGCTTCCGAGCTCCCGGTGAAGTTGGATTCGAATAGGAGAGAGCGGATGAAAAAGACGATCGGAGTGCTCGCTTTCGGCCTCCTTTCCGCGGCCATGGTCTTCGCCACGACCGCGAACAAGGCGCCCGAGAAGATCACCATCAACGAATGCGCGACGAAGAAGCCGGCCGTGCTGTTCCCGCACAAGGCGCACTGGGCCATCACGTCCTGCAAGACCTGCCACCACACCCAGCCCGACCTGACGCCGACTTCGACGGTCGAGGTGCAAGCCTGCGCGACCTGCCATCACAACCCCGAGAAGGCCGACACGCCGGACTGCACGCAGATGAGCATGACCAAGAACCCGTACCACATGGTCTGCCTTACCTGTCACAAGGAAACGAAGGCGAAGGACGCCAACACCAAAGCGCCGACCGCCTGCACCGGCTGCCACGTCGCGGCCGGCTGAGCCGCAGTTCCCACGGGCCGGCTCGAGGGGGAGCCGGCCACGCGGGGAGCTTGATCGACAGACCTTCCATTCAGGGACGGATCGGCCCCCAGGGAGCCTTCCCACCCGGCTCCGAGGTCGAGCCCGCGTCTTCCCGCGGAGCCACTCCGCCGACGTTGACCAACCCTCCGGCGAAGCCCGGATCGATCCGAACGACCGGCAAAGGCGTTCGGGGTCGGCGAACGCGCGGAACTAGACCAGCTTTCTCGGCGTGACCACCGACTCGGTCGGCCGCGTGGCGCCGTGCGCCGTCGCGCGGCGGAGGTACTCGGCAAGTCCCTCCTGCTCGGCTGGACCCATCTCGTAGCTCAGGTTGCGCGTGTAGTAATCACGTAGAACCGCTTCTGGCAGCCCCGAGTCGAGGGCCGCTTCGGTCACGATCTGGTCGAGCTCGGCGGCTCCTACGGCGTAGCTGTCGGCGAGCAGGCGCGCCAGTGCGGGGGTGGCGAACTCCTTGCGCGCCGCCCACACGGCGAAGACGAAGGGGAGCCCGGTGAGCTCCAGCCACTCTCCCGCCAGGTCGAGGACGACGTAGCGCTCCCGGTCGATGAACAGAGCCGGATCGCCGATCACCAAGGCGGCGTCGGCGGAGGCGAGCATCTCGTCGACACGCGGCGAGGCCGGAGCCGTATGAGGGTGGATTTCGTAGCGCTCGGCGAGCAGGATGCGGACGAGCGCCGCCGAGGTCCGGCTGTTCTCGTCGAGGGCAACGCTCCGAATCTCCTGGATCGGAACCCGGGAGACCAGAAGGACGCTCCGGACCTCGTGGGTGGCGGCAATCGCCAGCCCGGGAATGACCTCGAGGCCCTCGATCCGGCTCAGCTCGATCGAGGGAATCAGGCCCACTTCGAGCTCGCCGGCGGCCAGCGCGTCGGCGACCTGCGCCGGAGGCAGGTAGCTGATTTCATAGTTGGCGCCGACGCTGTTCTTCTCCAGACCCCGCGCCAAGGGCCGGCTGTTCAGGTAGGCGACGACTCCGATTCTCAGCATCGACGGGTTCTGCTTCGCGGCGCCCACCTTCAGACGCCGCGCGACCCCTTACTTGGACATCGCGTCGAGGAAGTCCTGGTTGGTCTTGGTCTTCGACAGCTTGTCCATCAGGAGCTCCATCGACTCGACCGTCGACAGCGGATTGAGCACCTTGCGCAACACCCAGACCCGGCGCAACTCGTCCTCCGAGCGCAGCAGCTCTTCCTTGCGGGTGCCCGAAGCGTTGATGTCGATCGCCGGGAAGATGCGCTTGTCCATCAGCTTGCGGTCGAGATGGATCTCGCAGTTGCCGGTGCCCTTGAACTCCTCGAAGATGACGTCGTCCATGCGGCTGCCGGTATCGACGAGGGCGGTGGCGATGATCGACAGGCTGCCGCCCTCCTCGATATTGCGCGCCGCGCCGAAGAAGCGCTTCGGGCGATGCAGCGCGTTGGCGTCGATGCCGCCGGAGAGCACCTTGCCCGAAGGCGGCTGCACGGTGTTGTAAGCGCGCGCCAGGCGGGTGATCGAGTCGAGCAGGATCACCACGTCCTTCTTGTGCTCGACCAAGCGTTTCGCCTTCTCGATCACCATCTCCGCGACCTGGACGTGACGGGTGGCGGGCTCGTCGAAGGTCGAGGAAATCACCTCGCCCTGCACCGAGCGCTGCATGTCGGTGACCTCTTCCGGCCGCTCGTCGATGAGCAGGACGATCAGCACGACTTCCGGCTGATTGCGCGCCACCGAGTGCGCAATCGACTGCAGCAGCATGGTCTTGCCGGTACGCGGCGGCGCCACGATGAGCGCACGCTGGCCCTTGCCCATCGGCGTGACCAGATCCATCACCCGCGAGGACATGTCGGTCGGCACTTCGAGCCGGAGGCGCTCCAACGGATAGAGCGGCGTCAGGTTGTCGAAGAAAATCTTCGACTTCGTGACCTCGGGTGGCTCGAAATTGATCGCTTCGACCTTGATCAGGGCGAAGTAGCGCTCGCCGTCCTTGGGTTGACGGACCTGACCGGAGACCGTATCGCCAGTGCGCAGATCGAAACGCCGAATCTGCGACGGCGAGACGTAGATGTCGTCCGGGCCGGGCAGGTAGTTGTACTCCGGCGCCCGCAGGAAGCCGAAGCCGTCCGGCAGGCACTCCAGCACACCCTCCGCGAAGATCAGACCGGTCGATTTGGTCTGTGCCTCGAGGATCTTGAAGATGAGCTCCTGCTTGCGCAGCCCCGTGGCCCCCTCGACTCCGAGGTCCTTCGCCACCTGGGTGAGCTGAGCGATGTTCATCTCCTTGAGCGCCCGGATGTCCAGCATCTGCTTTCCCGAGCCGTCGACCTGGCCCTCTTCCTGGCCGTAGTCCCTTTCGTCCAGCGCGACGTCGATCGGCAACCCGTCGGGCTCGGTCACCTTCGGCGTGTTCTTGCGTCCTCTCCTGCGGCGAGACCTACCGCGCGAGAAATTCGGAGATCCGTTTCCAGAGTTCACGTACTCCCTCCCCTGTCACCGCGGAGACGGCCAAGAGGTCCGCCTCGCTGTCGATCGAGAGCGCGCGCCCGATGGATTCGAGCGAGCGTCCACGGTCGTTACGTCTCAATCGGTCGATCTTCGTCGCGGCCACGATCTTCGGAACCGCGAGTTGATCGAAATAGCGGGCCGCTTCCACGTCGAGGTCCGTTGCTCCGACTTTGGAGTCGACGAGCTGAACCACCAAGCGGCGTGAGACCCGCGCTTCGAAATAACCTGCCACCAACTTCGCCCAAACCGCCCGCGCCTCGCGCGACGCCTTGGCGTATCCGTAACCGGGCAGATCGACGAGCCAAAACCCACCTTCCACCCGGAACCAGTTGATCGTTCGCGTCCTACCCGGAGTGGAGCTCGTTCGCGCCACCTTCGAGCCGACCAGCTGGTTCAACAGACTCGACTTCCCGACGTTCGATCGCCCCGCGAACGCGACCTCCGGCGTGCCGTCGCCGAATCGATCGCCGGGCCGTCCGCTGGCCCCCATGAACTCCGCAGTCAGGAATCGCAACGTCTGTTCGGGGGTGGACTCCGGATCGTACGGATCCGGTCGTCAGATGCCGGAAGAATCGAGTCTCAAGATTTCGGTCAGGGTTCCGTCGCGAGCGGCCTCGGTCACCTCACGGCGGCCTTTCAGTGTGCCAGCGACCCGGGTCCCGTCGGGGTCTCCGACGACGACGCGCTCAATTCTCCCGCATTCGGAGGGGGAGATGCAAGCGCCCCCTCGAGGGCCAGTCGCAGGACCTCGTCCATCGACTCCACCAGATGGATCTGCAAGCTCTCCCGCACCTCCTGCGGCACCTCTTCGAGATCTTTCTCATTCTCGCTCGGCATAATGAGCTCGGTGATGCCGGCTCGGAACGCCGCCAGCGTCTTTTCCTTGATGCCACCCACCGGCAAGACCTTGCCCCGCAGCGTGATCTCGCCGGTCATCGCCACGTCCCGCCGCACCGGCCGTCGCGTCAGAGCCGAGACCAATGCCGTGGCCATCGTGATGCCGGCCGACGGCCCATCCTTCGGAATCGAGCCCTCCGGCACGTGGATGTGGAGGTCATGGCTGTCCGAGAACGCGGGATCGATTCCGAGCACGTCGGCTCGGCTGCGCAGGTACGAGACCGCCGCGCGCGCCGATTCCTGCATGACCTCGCCGAGCTTGCCGGTGAGGATCAATTTGCCGGTCCCTCTCATCAAACCGACCTCGGTCTCCAGGATCTCGCCGCCGACCTCGGTCCACGCGAGGCCCGTGGCGACGCCGATCTCCGCGTGGTCCTCTTTCTTCCAGGGACGGAAACGCCGCTTGCCCAGCATCTCCGTCACGACCTCGGGCGAGACTTCGATCGAGATGTCCTTGCCCTGCGTCACCACCCGGCGGGCCGTCTTGCGGCAGATCGACGCGATCTCGCGATCCAGGCTCCGTACCCCGGCCTCTCGCGTATAGCTCTCGATGAGGTGACGCAAACCGGCGTCCGGGAAGCCGAGCTGCGCGTCGCTCAACCCGTGCGCCTTGAGCTGCCTGGGGGCGAGAAACTGACGGCCGATGGCCAGCTTCTCGCTCATCGTGTAACCGGACAGGTGAATGATCTCCATGCGGTCCTTGAGCGCCGGAGGTATCGGGTGCACGACGTTCGCCGTGGCGATGAACATGACCTTGGAGAGGTCGTATTCACAGTCCAGGTAGTGGTCGACGAAGCTGTGGTTCTGTTGGGGATCCAGGACCTCGAGGAGCGCCGACGACGGATCGCCCCGGAAGTCCATCGACATCTTCTCGATCTCGTCGAGCAGGAAGACCGGATTGACAGTCCCGGCCTTCTTCATCATCTGGACGATCTGCCCGGGGAACGCTCCGATATAGGTGCGCCGGTGGCCGCGGATCTCCGCCTCGTCCCGCACCCCGCCCAGCGAGAGGCGCACGAACTTCCGTCCGGTCGCGGTCGCGATCGACTGCGCGAGCGAGGACTTGCCGACGCCCGGCGGGCCGACGAAGCAGAGGATCTGGGCCGGATTCTCGGTAGTGAGCTGCCGCACCGCCAAGTACTCGAGGATCCGCTCCTTGATCTTCTCCAGGCCGTAGTGGTCGGCGTTGAGGATCTCCTCCGCCTTGGCGAGATCCTTGATCTCCTTGGACGCCTTCTTCCACGGAACCGAAACCAGCCAGTCAATGTAATTCCGGGAGACCGTCGCTTCAGCCGAGACCGGAGGCATGGCCTCCAGGCGCTTCAGCTCCGCGTCGGCCTTTTCGCGCACGTTCTTCGGCAGACCCGCCTTCTCGACCTTCTCCTTGAGCTCCTGGATCTCGTCGCCGCGATCGTCCTTGCGTCCCAACTCCTGGTGGATGGCCTTGATCTTCTCGTTGAGGTAATACTCCTTCTGGGCCTTCTCCATCTGCTTCTTGACCTGGACGTTGATGCGCTTGTCGAGATTCATCTTCTCGATCTCGACCGCCAGGAGATCGTCGAGGCGCTCGAGGCGCTCGTATGGCGAGATCAGGTCCAGCAGGCCCTGCTTGTCGGAAGTCGGGACCGCCAAGTGGGCCGCGAGAGTGTCAGCGAAGCGATCGGGGTCGTCCAGCTTGAGCGAGGACATCAGCCCCTCGATCGCCAGGTGCTGAGAGCTCCGAGCGTACTGCTCGAAAGTGGTGACGATGCGGTTCATGAACGTCTCGACGCCCTCGTCCATCGGATAACGGACCTCGAGGCATTCAAGCTCGGCCCAGAGCATGCCATCGCGCTCCTCGAGAGAGCTCACGATTCCCCGCTGGACCCCCTCCACCATGACCCGGATGTTCCCGTTCGGTAGGCGCAGGCTCTGCACGACCCGAGCGACCGAGCCCACGTCGAACAGATCGCCACGCAGGGGATCGTCGATCTTCGGGTCCCGCTGAGTGACCAGAAAGATGCGTCGTGCCTGACTCGAGAGCGCCGATTCCAGGGCCCGCACGGAACTCTCGCGGCCAACCACGAAAGGCGCCATCATGTGCGGGAACACCACCATGTCCCGCAACGGAACGACCGGCAAGACGTCGCGCTTACGCTCGACGATGGATGCGGCGGTCATCCGGCCTTGCGCAGCGTCGTGATCGGTTGAGTGCGATGCAACACCGTCTCCTCCGTGATCACGCACTCGGAGATGTCACGTTGAGAGGGCACGGTGTACATGAGATCCAACATGATTTCTTCGAGGATGACCCGCAGGCCGCGGGCTCCGACCGTGCGCTTGAGCGCCTCGCACGCCACGGCGCGCATCGCCTCGTCGGTGAATCGGAGCTTGACGTCCTCGATCTCGAACATCGTCTGGTACTGGCGCACCAGGCTGTTCTTGGGCTCCTTGAGGATGCGCACCAGTGAGACCTCGTCGAGCGACTCGAGGGTCGCCACGACCGGCAATCGCCCCACGAACTCGGGGATCATTCCGAACTTGATGACGTCCTCGGGCAGAACCTTTTCCAGAGCGTTGATCCCCTCGAGATCCTTCTTTCCCTTGATTTCGGCACCGAAGCCCATCGATTTCTGGTTGAGCCGCTTCTCAACCTGCTCCTCCAGGCCAACGAACGCGCCGCCGCAGATGAACAAGATGTTCGTCGTGTCGATCTGCAGGAACTCCTGGTGGGGATGCTTGCGCCCGCCTTGCGGCGGCACGTTGCAGACCGTCCCCTCGAGGATCTTGAGCAACGCCTGTTGCACGCCCTCTCCCGAAACGTCACGCGTGATCGAGGGGTTCTCGCCCTTGCGGGCGATCTTGTCGACCTCGTCGATGTACACGATCCCCTTCTGAGTCTTGTCCTTGTCGTTTCCCGAGGCCTGGTAGAGCTTGAGGATGATGTTCTCGACGTCCTCACCGACGTAACCCGCTTCGGTCAGGGTCGTCGCGTCGGCGATGGTGAACGGCACGGAGAGGAGCTTGGCCAGGGTCTGGGCCAGCAGGGTCTTGCCCGTACCCGTCGGGCCGATCAGCAGGATGTTCGATTTCTGCAGCTCGATGTCCTGGTTACGAGCTCCGCGTTCGGTGAATTCGATCCGACGGTAGTGGTTGTATACCGCGACGGCCAACTTCTTCTTGGCCATCTCCTGGCCGATCACGTATTCGTCCAGCATCGCCTTGATCTCGGCCGGCTTGGGAAGCTTGGTCTCCTGCTGCTGTTCCAGCAGCCTGTCCTCGGCGATGATGTCGAGGCAGATGTCCACGCACTCGTCGCAGATGAAGACGGTCGGACCCGCGATGAGCTTCTTGACCTCGCGCTGGCTCTTGTTACAGAACGAACAGCGAAGCGCGTCGTCACCCGTCTCTTTCTTGGGCATCTTTCCTCCGGGTCGCTCCCCCGCCAGCGTCAGGTCCGAACGGGCACTCCGTTCGGATCAACGCGGGCGGCATCCCGTGAAATTCCGCGCCCCGCACGTGGGGCGCCCGGCGCGATGTCAACGGTCCATCTGCCGCCGGAATCCTAACAAACGGGCGGCTCAGGACTTGCGGCGCTCCATCACCTGATCGACCAATCCGTATTCCACCGCCTCGGAAGCGCCGAGAATCTTGTCGCGCTCGGTATCGTGGTGGACCTGTTCTTTCGACTTTCCGGTGTGCAGAGCCAGGATCTCGTCGATGCGATCGCGCAGACTGAGCAGCTCGCGGGCATGGATCTCGATGTCGGTCGCCTGCCCACCCATCCCGGAGGTCCAGGGTTGGTGGATCAAGATCCTGGCGTTGGGCAGGGACGTACGCTTCCCCTTCTGTCCGGCGGCCAGTAGGACCGAGGCCATCGATGCGGCCTGACCGACGCAATAGGTGGCGACGTCGGGCTTGATGTACTGCATCGTGTCGTAGATCGCCAGACCGGCGGTCACCGAGCCGCCCGGCGAGTTGATGTAGATGTGAATGTCGCGCTCGGGGTTCTCCGCCTCGAGGAAGAGCATCTGGGCGATGACGAGGCTCGCCACGTCGTCGTCGATCGGGCGGCCGAGGAAGATGATGTTGTCCTTGAGGAGACGCGAATAGATGTCATAGGCGCGCTCTCCCCGATTCGTCTGCTCCACCACCATGGGAATCAACATGCGACTGCTTCTCCCGTCGGAACTCCGGCTCGTTCCATGCCGATCGGCACCCTCAATCGGCACCTTCCGCGGCGGGCTCGGGTGCCGGGCTCTCCCCGAGAAGATAGCGAATCACCTTCTCGCGGCGCATCCGCGATCGTAGCCCGGCCAACTCGCCGGAGGAATCCAGCTGCTGGCGCAGAGCTCCGCTCGGCATGCCCTGTGCCCTTGCCAACAGAGCCAGGGCCTCTTCGAATTCCTGCTCGGCGACCGAAATCGCCTCGCGCTCCCCGATCGCGTCGAGAATCAGGCGGGCCTTGATCCGCCGCTCTGCGTGGGGCTTGGCCTGCTCGGCGATCGACTTCCAGTCGATCTCGGCATGTTCCAGGTCCACTCCCCTTCGCGCGAGTCCTTGTGCGTAATCGCGCATGAGATCCTCGGTTTCGGCCTTGATCACGCCCTCCGGAAGCGGCATCGGATGCCGTTCGCCGAGCTGATCGAGCAGCGCCCGCTCTCGCTCCTCGCGCGCCGCGTCCTGTTTGGCTTCACGCAGCCGGCGGGTGACGTCGGCCCGGAACTCGTCCACGCTCTCGAACTTGCCGAAGTGGCCGGCCAACTCGAGGTCGAGCTCGGGCAAGCGGATCTCCTTGACCTCTTGGACCTGGACGTCGAAGGAGCGCTCGCGGGCCTCCTCGCCTTCACCCTCCCGCCGGGTGAAGTGTCCACTCTGCCCGGCAGAAAGGCCGGTCACCGCTAGGCCGAGCTCTTCCCAGACGGACGGCGATCCAATCTCGACCTCGGCCGATTGGGGCTCCGCCGGGCTGTCGCCTCCGACCTCGCGCACCTCCACCGCCACCCGGTCTCCTTGGCCGGCGGCGCGTTCCACCGCGATCCATTCGCCGTGGGAGCGCCGCAAGTCCTCGATCGCCCGATCCGCCTCCTCCGGCGTCGGCTCGGTCGGGGGCTCAGGAAGGGCGAAATCCTTGTAATTGCGCAATTCGAATTCCGGCTTCACCTCGACCACGGCCGTGAAGGTGAGCGGTGCTCCCGTGTCGAGCTCGTACTTCTCTACGGTCGGCGGTCCGAGGGGGTCGAGTGATTTCTCCGCCGTGGCCTGCCGCCAGTATCGGGGCACCAGGCGGTCCAGCAACTCGCGGCGGATCTCGTCGGCGTAGTGCCTCTGGACCAGGGCCGGCGGGACCTTGCCCTTGCGGAATCCCGGCAGCCGGGCCCGGCGCGAGTACTCGCCGGTGATTCGCGCCATCTCGGCCTCCACGGCGGGAGCGGGAACTTCGATGCGGAGTTGCTTACGACAAGGGCCGATCTCTTCGATCGCCAGCACGACGCTCATGAGAATCCTTCTTCCTTGCGGCGAATAGGGTCGTCTTTCGGGGGGTCGGCTTCGATGGTGCGAAAGGGGGGATTCGAACCCCCAACCCGAAGACTCGGGACTAGATCCTAAGTCTAGCGCGTCTACCAGTTCCGCCACTTTCGCGGAGAGCGTCGCGGGCGAGTCGGAAGAAACATGGTGAGCCGCGTAGGAATCGAACCTACAACCCGCAGATTAAGAGTCTGCTGCTCTACCAATTGAGCTAGCGGCCCGACCGCGCGGGATGTTAACGAATCGCGGGCCGCGTTTTCAAGGCAGGCGCGGGATCAGCCGCCTTGTACGAAGCGCACGATCTCGATTCGATCCCCCGGAGCGAGGGGCGTGTCGCCCCAAGCCGCGCGCCTCACGATGGCGCCGTTTCTCTCGACCGCCACCGGACCGCTTCCGGGAGCCAGCTCCGCCACCAGATCCGCAATCGTCGCGCGCGCGGCCGACCGATGGGGTCGTCCGTTGACCTGGATCTCGACCGGAGCTGCCGTGCCGACGGTCTTCATAGCAGTTGCTTGATCTCCGCCCGGCCGAGGTCGGAAGCCCCCGAGATCACCAGCGCCACCGACCCGCGATCGATCGACGGGACGTCGAGTTGAAATTCCAGCGAACCGATCGTGTCGGTCTCCGCCACCAGGAGAGTGCGCGGGTCCGCCACCGTCGAGAGCATCTTCACCGCCACCTGCACACCCGCCACGGGAAGTCCGCTCTTCGAGGAGTAGGCCCTCAGCGTCAAGTTGTTGCTGTGCCCGGCGCGGATCTGCTCGTGACCGTCGAGCACCAGGACGAGATGCTCCTGCTCGGCCTCGGCCGAGAGGTAGTCGAGGATGACCTGGTCGAGGCTCGGACCCTGCTCCTCGGCCAGTGTCGCCGAGCGCAAGGCCTCCGATCCCTGGGAGCCCTCTCCATCGTCCCCCGTTCCCTCCGGCGCGGGACTCCCCTGGAAAGGGTTCTCCGCCGCCGTGGCCTCTGTGCCGCTCTTCCCGGTCGACGCCTGTTCGATCCGACCGTCGAAGCGCCCCGAACGGATCGCCGCCACGATCGTTCGATGCTGATGCTCCATCAGAGTAGCGATATCTCGTTCTTCCTTGCCTTCCGCGAGGAGCCTGCCGTAGGGGGTCTTCTTGGTGGCCAACACCCGTCCGCGCAGGTAGATGACGCTTTCAATAGCGGGATTCGCGCGTCCCTTGTCCTCGGTCTGGACATGAAGGACGAGATCGCCATGGCGAACGTCGGTGTTGTAGCCGGTGAGCATGTGCGGCGCCGTAGCTGAGCGGGCAGCGCAACATTTTAGGGGCGGAGTTCTCGAAGGGTCAAGGTAAGTTGGACGGTACCGCGAAGGGCGTGAGAGAATCTCCCCGTCACGTTCCGGAACGGCCGGCCCCCGGCGGCCCGGCTTCCCCAATACCCTAGAGGAGAGTCAGGATGTCCGATAACGGCGAGCGTACGCTGGTGCACTACGAGGCCCGGGAAGGGGTCGCCTGGATCACTCTGGACGATCCCCCGGCCAACACCTACACCCACGAGATGATGCGCCAGCTCGACGAGTCGATCCTGAAGGCTCGCTTCGACCCCGAGGTCCACGTGATCGTGTTGACCGGGCAGGGCGAGCGCATGTTCTGCGCCGGCGCCGACATCAACATGCTCAAGGCCGCGGACCCCCATTTCAAGTACTTCTTCTGCTTGCACGCGAACGAGACCCTGTCGCGGCTCGAGCAGACGCCGAAGCTGGTCATCGCGGCGCTCAATGGCAACACGGTGGGAGGCGGGCTGGAAATCGCCATGGCCGCCGATCTCCGGATCGCCCGCAATGGACGGTCGAAATTCGGCCTGCCCGAGGTTTCGCTGGGGGTCCTCCCTGGTACCGGAGGCACCCAGCGGCTGGTGCGCATCGTCGGCAAGTCCAAGGCTATCGAGATGATGGTGACCGGGCGCCTGTTCGGAGTCGACGAGGCGAAGCAGCTCGGAATCGTCGACGTGGTCTTCGATGTTGAGGGGCACGAGCCCTTCCTCGCCCGCGTCCACGAATACGCCCGCCAGTTCTGCCCCCCGAACAAGGCCGCGCGGGCGGTCGGGCGGATCAAGCGCTCCGTCCAATCGGGCGCCGAGATCCCATTCGAGTCCGCCCTGGCCCTCGAACGCGAGCTCCAGCAGCAGCTCTTCCAGAGCGACGACGCCAAGGAGGGTCTCGCGGCCTATATCGAGAAGCGTCAGCCTCAGTTCAAGGCACGCTGAGGACGAACTCCGATGACGGGCAGCCGCCTCGTCCTCGCCGCTCCGGTCCGCACTCCGATCGGCAAGTTCGGAGGCGGCCTCGCCGCCCTCTCGGCGGCTGATTTGGGAACCGCCGCTGCAGCAGCGGCGATCGAGCGTTCCGGGATTTCCGCCGAGCACCTCGATCAGGTCGTGTTCGGACATGGACGTCAGGCGGGCGGCGGGCCGAATACGGCCCGCCAGATCGCCTGGCGCGCCGGCGTGCCCCAGGAACGGCCGGCATTCACCATCAATCAGGCTTGCGGATCTGGACTGCAGGCCATCTTCTGTGGCGCGCGCGCCATCCGGCTCGGCGAGGCGGAGATCGTCCTGGCGGGCGGTACCGAGAGCATGTCCAACACGCCCTATCTGCTGCCCCGTATGCGATGGGGCTACCGCATGGGCCACGCCCAAGTCGTCGACGGCATGTACAAGGACGGATTCGACGATCCGCTCTCCGGCATGGTCATGGGCTCGACTGCGGAGGAGCTCGGCGAGCAGGCCGGTATCCGCCGTGAAGAAGCCGACGCGTACGCCGCGGAGACCCAACGCCGCTGCGAGGTCGCCCGCAAGAGCGGCCGCTTCGAGTCCGAGATCGTCCCGGTCGAAGTTGCGGGCCGGAAGGGCAAGACCGTCGTGTCGCTCGACGAGCACCCTCGTGACGGTGTCGAGGTCGCCACCCTGGGCAAGATGAAGGCGGTCTTCCGTGAGGGGGGCTCGGTGACGGCGGGCAACGCATCCGGCATCACGGACGGCGCCGCGGCCGTGCTCGTCGCCTCCGAGGAAGCGGCCGAGCGGCTCGGTCTCGAGCCGGCCGGCTACCTCCTCGACTGGGAGGTCGTCGGCGTCGATCCGCGTCTCATGGGCATCGGCCCGGTCCCGGCCACCCGCAAGTTGCTGGAGCGGAACCGCCTCGATTTCGACCAGATCGAGGCCGTGGAACTGAACGAGGCCTTCGCGACCCAGGTGCTCGCCTGTCTTCAGGAGCTGCCCTTCGACCGGGCTCGGGTCAACCCGGACGGCGGCGCCATCGCGCTCGGCCACCCGATCGGCTGCACGGGGGCGCGCATCGTGACCACGCTTCTGCACGGCATGCGACAGCGGGGACAGCGGCGCGGCATCGCGACGCTCTGCGTCTCGGGCGGGATGGGCTTCGCCGCCCTCCTCGAGCGCCCGGCATGACCCGGCGAGGTTCCGGGCGACGAATCGTCGCCACCTACGCTCGGGAAGAGAAGGTCGGCCCCTACTTGAAGGCTCTCGAAGCCAATGGCGTCAGCCCCGATCGTCTGCTTCCTCTCAGCCCCTCTCGAGCCGAGGAGATCGATCTCGAGAGCCTGCTTGGTGAGGCCGACGGCCTGCTCCTCTCGGGAGGGGGCGACGTCGAGCCTCGGCTTTATGGCGAGGAACCGCTTGCGGACCCACCTCTCGACACGCCGCTCCCGGAGCGGGACCGGCTGGAGTCGCTGGCCCTCGATGTGGCGCGCCGTCGTCGTCTCCCGGTCCTGGCGATCTGCCGGGGCCTTCAAATCCTGAACGTGCGGCTGGGTGGCAGCCTCTGGCAGGATCTTCCCCGCCAGACGGGTATCGAAGGGCACAATTTCCCGACCTCGAGCGGCTTCCCGTCCGAGCACCGCGCCCACTCGGTCGCGGCGCTGGCGGGCCGCCATCCGATGCAGGTCTGGCTGAGCCGCTTCGGTCCGATCGCGGTGAACAGCCGGCACCACCAAGCCGTGAAGTCGATCGCTCCGGAGCTCACCACGGTCGCCGAGTCACCCGACGGGGTGATCGAGGCGATCGCGTTCACGGACCCGTCCTGGTGGGCCTGGGCGATCCAGTGGCACCCGGAGAACCTGATCGGCGACGAGCCCCACCGGGGGCTCTTTCGAGAGTTTCTCGCCGCCGTGGAGGCCGAACGATGAACGAGCTACCCCTGCGTCTGGAAATCGGCGAGCGACTGGCCACCCTGACTCTCGCGCGCCCACCCCTCAACATCCTCGACCTGGAGCTTCTGGCTCTGCTCGAGCAGCGGCTCGACGAGCTCGCGGCCCTCTCCGACCTGCAGGTGGTCATCGTGCGGTCCGAGGGCGAGAAGGCCTTCTGCGCCGGGGTTTCGATTCAGGATCACACGCCCGACAAGATCGATCGCATGTTGAGCGGCTTTCACGCGGCGCTCCGGAAGATCCGTGCTCTCGACGCCTTCACGATCGCCCGAGTCGACGGCCACTGCCTCGGCGGTGGCATGGAGTCTCGCGTCGGTCTGCGACTACGTCGTCGCCAGCACGCGGGCGCGCTTCGGCCAACCGGAAATCAAGCTGGGCTGTTTCCCGCCCGTGGCCGCGGCGCTTCTGCCGAGGCGGATCGGCGTGGGCCGCACTCTGGAGCTCGTGCTTTCGGGCCGCCTGATCGACGCCGCCGAGGCGGTCGCGCTGGGGCTGGCTCACGAGGCCCTCCCTTCCGCCGAGCTCGATGCACGCGTCGCAGCCCTGGCCGACCTCGTCCGATCCCAGAGCGCCGCCGCGACGCGGATCGCCAAGCGCGCGGTGCGGAGTGGAGAGGATCGCCCCTTCGAGCCCGCGCTGGCCGAGGCGGAACGGCTCTACCTGCGCGACCTCGCAGCCAGCGCCGACATGGCCGAGGGCATCGCGGCGTTCGCCGAGAAGCGTCCCCCCGTCTGGTCGCACCGCTAGTCGCGCCGCTCGGCGTCCTCCGCGGACCGCGTCAGACAGCGGGCCCAGATGCGCTCCCGGCGCGCGCCCTGCACCTCGATACCGTGCTCCCGGGCGATCAAAGCTTGAGCCGCGACGCCTAACCCGCGCGCCCGGGCGGGCTCGTTGACCAGCAGTTCGGCGGCGGCGGCGAACTCCTCGGCCGAACTGGCACGCAGATATTCCCTCCCGTCGCACGCCCCGATCCCGGACATGCCGAGCGGTGTGGTCACGACGGGCGCGCCACAAGCCATCGCCTCGAGAAGCTTCACCCGCATGCCGCCGCCCGTCCGGATCGGTGCCAGAACCGCGGTCACGCTGCCGAGCAGTCCGGGCAGATCGTCGACCCAGCCCAGGTAACGCACTCCCTCGGCTTGGGCGGCGTCCACGAGATCGGCCGGCAGGTCGGCACCGGCGAGCACGACCACGGCTTCCGGCAGTCTCCGTCGCAACAACGGGACGATTTCGTCGATCAGGACCCGCGCGGCCTGCCGATTCGGAGGATGTCGAAAGGCTCCGACGTAAGCGAAGGTCGGGCGCTCGACGAGGCTGCTCCTTGTCGCGCCTCGTGCCAACTTCTCCACGTCGATGGCAATGGGATTGAGCGAGATGTCCGGCTCGACGAGAAAGGGCGACAAGAACTCCGCCTCCGGAGCGGTCAGCAGGACCAGGTGACCGAACCGTCGGGCCATCACCTCGACATCGAAGTAGAGCTCCGCGATCAGATTCGCCGCTCGTGCCGCAAGATCATCTTTCGAGTCGACCCGCTGCTCTTCCAGGTCCACCGCACGGGCAAAGCTCTGCAGCTCGTATACGGAGCCGACCCTCGGCAGCAGCCCGGGCAGGTCCGCATAGAGGGCCATGCCCTCGCCTTCCAGGTTTATCAGGTCATAACGGCCCGAGATCGCCTCGGCGGAGAGCGCGCCGAGCAATCCCGAGCTGTAGGTCTGCAAGAAATGGGTCGGCACGCCGAATATCGTGGGCCGCGACGGCGTCTGCCAACCGCGGGGCACGGTCAGGATCTCTCGCACGTAGGGACGAACCTCCTCGGACAATCCCTGCGCGCCCGGATACACCGGGTGCAGAAGCGTGATGTCGTGGCGGGTACCCAGATGACGCAGCAGGTTGATCATCGCAACGCCGCCACCATGACCCGACCAAGGTACCTCCCAGCTCGAGAAGAGCACGCGAAGGCGTCTCTCGAGAGGCGCCATCGGCTCCCCGAGAAAACTCCCGGAAGCCGATCGGGACCGCTCGACATTGCGCGCGAGAAGACGAAGAGCTGCGTCGAGCTCACCGGCGCGACTGACATCCCGAGCGGCGATCCGGGCGGCGAGCTCGGAGGGCGGCATGGTCGTCATCGCTCCGGCGCGCGGACCCAGAGCTGCTGTAATCGCTTCGATCCAACGTGGCCAGCCGGCCGGATGGCCACCACTCCGGAATCGGACTTCGAAAGCGGGGGACTGGATCTCCTCCTCGGCGCCTCGACGAACCGTCAGCCGGGCCATGCTCACCGCATCCGCAGGATTCCGAGCCACCAGCTCGAACGAGCCTCCAGCCCCGCTGGTGCTCTGATCGACTGTCTCGCCGTCAAGCTTCAAGGAGACCTCGGCGTCCCCAGCGACACCTTCGACCCGTCCCGCCAGACGGAGATCACCCCATACGTAGGAAGCACCTTCGCGCACGCGACGGTCGAGCTCTTCGCAGCGGAGACTCGGAGAAGCCTTTGGCGGAGGGGCCAAATCGAGCACCTCCGTCCACGACTCGACCACCTCCTGCTTGCGCCGCAGCTCGATCCGGATCTCATGCGATCCGGCATCGAGCATCAACGCCTCGTCAATCCTCATCCGCCGCTCGCCGTCCCGCTTCGTCGCGTCGACTAGAGCCGATGGATCCGCATCGAGCACCGTCCGTCCATCCACCTTCAATCTCACGCAATGGAGCCGCGCCGCGCCTGAAATCAGACCTTCCCAGCGAAATCGGGAGGCTCCGTCGAGCCAATCAAGCGTCGCGCTTTCGGCCCGCAGCCCGCTCGTGGCCAAACCGTGGCCTCTATCCACGAGTTGCGCAGTCTCCTCGCGAGCGCTCACCAAGAAAGTGCCCACGGCGCGCAGGAGACGACCGTCGAGACGCTCCAACTTCACGTCGTATCGGCCGGCTTTGAAACCGGAGACCGAATGCTCGAACCGGAAACCGCACCGAAGGTCGGCGACCCATGGCAGTGCCGCCGCGACGTCGGCTCGCTCGGAGTCGACCGAGATCGAGTAACGGCGACTGCCGACCCGAAGCGCGAGCCGCCTCACCGGGGGATAAGCGGCCACCCAACCGCGGAGGCGGATGCGAGCCGTCGAGTCGGCGCCGCGCGAATCGGGAAGCTCGACCTGATCGAGCTGAACCCGCGGCTCGAGCGCGACGGCGCTCCCGTTCCCGCGCTCGGCCCGCGCCTTGCTCAGCGCGCGGGCGAGGCGCTTCGAGACCGTCGCTGGGGCCAGATCGAGGTCGCGCAGGTGGCGCATGACCCGAAGATCCAACGCTTCGGCTTTCGACGCCTCTGGCGCGCGAGGCCATCTCCAGGGCTTGGAGCGGGTGCGTCGCGGCACCAGACGCAACCCCGGACGCAGGCCCCAGACTCCCTGCTCCTCTTGAATCCAACCCACCGGAAGGTCACTCCGCTCGACCATCTCGGCTGCGAATTCGTCCGCGAGCCCGACCTCCCGTGGATCCCAGAGGGCGATCTCCGGCCCGGCGAGCGCGAGTACGGTGACGCCCTCCGGGAGCTCACGAGCCCAGTCTGAGATCGTCTTCGGATCGAGGTCGGCGAGTGGACTCCTGAATCGCACTCCCTCGCGAAACTCCCGCTCCGGGTCCGCGGCCGCGGGAGGGTGAGCGCGTGACACTTCGACGAGCGCGCTCCCCAAAGCGCCAGCGAGCGCCCAGAAGCCGGTTGCAATCGGCGCTCTGAGATCTTCGGGCGAGCCCAGCCAGACCGCCGCGACGAAGCCGCGCCGGCCAGCCGTTGGAGAGCCGGCCGAGGCGGCCGCAGGAGATGCAATCGAAGCTCCCAAGGCGGCGGAAGCTTATCAACGGCTCGCCGCGCGGCGCGGCCTGTTTGACAGGCCTCGAAGCACCGCGAAAGACTTTCCGCGCATTCGACGAGGAGACCTCATGTCCGACATCGTTCTATTCGAGCAAGCGGATCGCGTAGCGATCCTGACCATCAACCGTCCTGACAAGATGAACGCCCTTTCCGAGGAGGTGCGTGCCACCGTTCTGGAGCATCTCGGGCGCGTCGCGGAAGACGACTCGATCGGCGTCGTGGTGATCACCGGCGCGGGCGACAAGGCCTTCATCGCGGGGGCCGACATCGGAGAGTTCGCCGGCCGCGCGCCCTTCGACCAACGCCTGGCGATGCGCAGCCCGCGCATCTTCGACGTCATGGCCAGTTTCCCGAAGCCGGTGATCGCGATGATCAACGGCTACTGTCTTGGCGGCGGCTGCGAGCTGTCCATGGGCTGCGATATCCGCATCGCCTCGGACCGGGCTTCGTTCGGCCAGCCGGAGATCAATCTCGGCCTCATTCCCGGCGGAGGCGGCACGCAGCGCATGCCCCGCATCGTGGGGATGGGTCAGGCGATGCGCCTCATCCTCTCCGGCGATCGCATCAAAGCGCCGGAAGCGAAGGAGATCGGCCTCGTCGACTTGGTCGTCCCGCACGAGGAATTGCGTGCCCGGACCCTCGAGCTCGCCGGTCGAATCGCCAGCAAGAGTCCCCTGACGCTGAAGGTCGCGAAGGAAGCGATGCGTGCCTCCGAGCAGTTGGGCATCGAGGAGGGCCTGATGTGGGAGCGCGATCTCTTCTGTCTCTGCTTCTCGACGAAAGACAAGGAGGAAGGGGTCGCCGCCTTCCTCGAGAAGCGGCCGGCGGCCTGGACAGGACGCTAGCCGAGGCGACTCAGACGGTTTCGCTCGTCGTGACTCGCCTCTGGATCCGCGAGAGGGTGCGCGGCCCGTCGAGCGGGGTCGAAGAGGTCCCCGACGACGTGCAGCGCTGCGCTTCCGATCCGGTAGCCCTGCTTCTCGAACGTGCGAGCTACAATGTCGGGACATGCTCCGCATTCTGGGAGTCGGTCTGTCGATCGGCCTCCTCGCGACACCAGCCCATCCGGCCTCCCCGCTCGACTGGCGCTTCGGCATCGAGGACACCTGGGCGCAGCTCGCCAATGTCCTGAGTGCCGCGGACGCCGACACGCTGGCGGCCAAGCTCGAGTTGCTCACCGCGAGCCAGCCCGCCGGGGGTGACATCAACGTCAACGGTCTCGCCGGCGGCTGGAATGGAATGCAGCCCATTGCCGGCAGCCCGATCGACTTCTCCCAGAGCGACGCGATCGTCCGCCGCCTTCAGGCCCACCGCTTCTCGATGCTCTGGAACCTCGAAATCAATGCCCCCTGGGCCAGCCAAGGCAACACGAACTGCTACGCCTGGGTCAACATGCCCAACACCGACTGCGCTCCCGACGCGGCCCACGAGCAGGCGCTCTACGACTACGTCCGCGCGGTCGTCGAGCGCTACGACGGCGACGGCTACCACGACATGGGCTGGGAGACCCCGGACGACCCGAGCGACGACCTGACGATCCCGGTGCATTTCTACCTGATGACCGGCGAGATCGAGTTCGCGGGAGCGAGTTCCTCGGACCCGTCGACCTACGGCGACAGCGCGACCGCCCACTTCTGGTCCGACGACATCCCGGACCTGCTGCGCACCCACCGCATCGTCTACCAGGCGATTCACGATGCCGATCCGAGCGGCGCCTCGAAGCTCGTCTCGAGCGGCGGCGTCTTCTGGGATCTCTATGCCGACTTCCCGGATTACCCCGCGCTCGAAGGAACCACCGTCGAGGGGCGACTGACCGGTACGAACAACCACGATGCCACCTACACCACGAGCTATCAGCGGTTGATCGATCTGCTCTCGGGCTTGGTCGACGAGACCGACGGAGCGAAGTGCGACTACATCGGCTGGCACCCCCACATGGGCTGGCGGGAGATCCCGCAGACGTTCGACTTCATTCACACTCACGCCCCGGGAAAGCCCATCTATGTCGACGACATGTGGGCGAATCTCTTTCGCCAGAATCGCGCCGACGCCCCTGGCTATTGCCAGTTCACCGACGGCGGCACCGCAATCGCCGGAGACTTCCCGAACTCTCTGGTCACCGACTACGACGCGCTCGAGAACCAGATGCCGATCAACGACCTCGGCATGCGCGACTGGTACTACGGTCGCGGCGCGCGACAGCTGGTCAAGTCCTACGCCACCGCCTTCGGCGAAGGAGCGGAACGGGTCAGCTTTTCCGGCGACGCCGACTTCAACTTCGAGCGCCTCTTCCTCGGTGGTATCACCGGCTGGCTCAACCTGCTGGGGGCGCTCCAAGACGACTCGAACAATCCCTTCCCCGAGAAGCCGGCCTATCGGACTTATCGGCTGTTGGTCGAGAAATTGCACGATTTCGAGTGCGTCGCGAAGGTCCCCGTCTCGACGGACCCAAGGACCCGTGTCTATCGTTTCGAGCGGCCGCGAGGGCCGATCTGGATCGGCTGGAGCGAGACGGCAGGGGCGCCGCCGGGACTCGACTACTCGGTCGCCAACGGCGAGAGCGTCGCGATCCCGGTCGACCACGATTCGGTGCTCTCGACGACGATCGTCGATCTGGTTGGAGCGACCGATCCGACGACGGAGGCGCTCTCCGCGCCGAACGGGGTGCTGACCCGGCAACTCGGATACCGGCCTCTCGTCGTCGAATGGCCCGACGTTCTCTTCGCCGACGGCTTCGAATGCGGCGATCTCGCGGGATGGTCGAAATCGGTGCCGTGATGGTCCCCGCCCGCGGGACGCCCGTAGAATCGACGTCCTGGAGAATCAGGAGTCCCGGATGACGTTCGTCCCACCCGAGGAGCTCAACCTCGCCGACTGGCTGCTCGCCGCGCGGCTGCGCGAAGGGCGCGGCGACCGCGTCGCGTTGCACTTGCCGGAGCGCCAGCTCTCCTACGCCGAGGTCGCCGAGCTCGCTGCCCGCTTCGCCAACGTCCTCGGCGGCCTCGGCCTGCGGCGGGAAGAGCGGGTCTTCCTCGCCCTGCCGGACGGCGCCGAGTATGTCGGCGCCCTCTTCGGCATCCTCGCGACCGGTGCGGTGGTCGTGATGCTCAACCCGGAGCTCGCGCCCGACGCCATCGCTTCACTGCTCGACTACGTGACGCCTCGAATGGCCGTGATCGACAGCACCCTGGCCACCCGCTACGCGGAGGCGATCGACCGGGCCCGCGGGCGAGTTACCCTGGTCACGGTCGGGGACCCGGTGCCGGGCTGCCCTTCGTTCGGCGAGCTCGCGCGCTCGGTTTCGAGTCGGTTCGAACCAGTTCGAACCCATCGCGACGATTCGGCGGTCTGGCTCTTCTCGGGCGGAACGACCGGCCGACCGAAGGCGGTCGTCCAGTCGCACGGCTCCTACGCCTTCACGACGGTCGCCTACGGACAGCGGGTGCTCGGCCTCGACGAGAGCGACGTGACGCTGGCCGTGCCCAAGCTCTACTTCGGGTACGCGATGGGCGCCAATCTCTTCTTCCCGTTCTCGGTGGGCGCGAGCGCCTGCCTCTTTCCGGAGCGGGCGACCGCCGAGTCGATCTTCGCGGCGATTCGACGCCACCGTCCGACTCTCCTCGTCAACGTCCCGACGATGATCGGGCACATGGTGAGCCATCCCACGGCTGCTGAGCAGGACCTCTCGTCGCTGCGGCTCTCGACATCGGCCGGCGAGGCGCTGCCCGTGCCGCTCCACGAGAGCTGGTCGAGGAGCTTCGGGGTCGAGGTGCTGGACGGTCTCGGCACGGCCGAGCAATGGCACATCTTCCTGACCAATCACCCGGGCGACGTGCGACCCGGAACGCTCGGCAAAGTGGTGAACGGCTTCGACATCCGGGTCTGCGACGACGAGGGGGGCGACCTCCCGGCGGGAGAGGTCGGCTGGCTCTGGGTGCGGGGCGGCGCGCGCGGCTGGGGCTACTGGCGCGAGATGGAGAAGACCCAGCTCACCTTCCGCGGCGAGTGGGTGATCACCGGCGATCTGGTGGCGCGGGACGCCGACGGCTACGTGACCTACGCGGGGCGCGGAGACGACGTGCTCAAGGTCGGCGGCAAGTGGTTCTCACCGGCGGAGGTGGAGTCCTGCCTCCTGCGTCACCCTGCGGTCGCGGAATGCGCGGTGGTCGGCGTGACCAACGAAGAGGGTCTGACCAAGCCCCATGCCTGGGTCATCGTACGCGATACCCGCGCCGGTCTGGCGCGTGAGCTCGCCGACTTCGTGGCTCGCGAGCTCCTCCCCTACAAGGCACCGCGCGAGGTCCACCTGGTCGCGGAGCTTCCGCGCACCCATCTCGGCAAGATCGACCGCGGCAAGCTGCGTCGCGGCTGAGTCGATCGCGCTTACTCGACGGCCTTTGGGGTGGAGCTCAGCAGCACGACGCCGATCACCCCGCCGACCGCCAGCGCCGCGCCGAGGAGTTGCTGGGGCGCCAGACGGTCTCCCAGGAAGGTTACCCCCAGCGCCATCGACACGACGACCGTGATCTGCGCCAGAACTCCCGCCTGAAGGTTGGTGACCCATCGATAGGCATAGGTCATCAGGAGCTGCGCCGCGATCGAGAAGCCGCCGACCAGGAGGACCAGCAGCCAGGCCACGGGATCCGGCCAGCGGAAATTCCAGAGCGCACCGGGAGCCGCGACGAAGAGTCCGAAGATCGAGAAGCTCGTGTAGATCGCCCACGAGTTCTCGGTGCGCCGGGCGGCGCGAATGGAGGCGACGGCGGCGCCGGAGAGCACCGCCGAGAGCAGGCCGACCGCCTCCCAGCGGCCGAGCCGGAAAGGGTGCTCCGGGTGAGCGAACGCGCCGGTGACCAGGACCATCCCGCTCAACGCCACGACCAGCGGCACCAGGAGCCGGGGCCGAGTTCGCTCGCCGAGAAACAGCGCCGCGAAGAGGACCGCCCAGACCGGCGAGGAGTAGTTGAGGAGGGTCGCGACGCCCACCGGAACATGCTCGATCGCCAGGAAGTAGAGCAGCACCGCCGTGCCGCCGAAGACGCCGCGATAGACGAGCAGGTCCAATCGACGAATGTCGAGCGCCCGCCGGCGCAACCGAGTGCTGAACAGGAGCGGTACCAGCATCAGGACGAAGCGGAGAAATGCCAGTTCGCCGCCTGGAACTGTCCGTGAGGCGAGCTTGGCCGCGAAGGCCATGGCGGCAAAACAGAGAGCGGAGCCGGCAATGACGGCGAGGGGGCTCCGCGGCTTCGACACCGCGGGATCCTCGCACAGGACACGACCGGGACACGGTCCGGCGGAGAGGTTCGCCCCTCAGCCCGCTTGGGTCTTCGCCTGGATCTCCCCGCAGCCTCCCAGCATGAGTCGCAGCAGATCTCCTTGCCGGGTCGTCCCCAACTTGTCGAACAGGGCGCGCAGTCGAAGCAGCGCGTCCTCGGTCCCCATGCCGTCCTTGCTGAGCGGGTTGCGACCTGCGAGCAGGCTGGCGGCGAATCTCGCCTCGTCCGCCTGCAGCCCCAGGTGCGCCACGAAGTAGCTCTCCGGATCCGGATTGCCGAGTCGGGGCGAGAAGAGGAGCACGACGAGCGCGCACTGACCTCTCATCGTCTGCGCGGCGAGCGGCACGATCACCAGCTGCACCGGCGTGCCGTCCTTCTCCGACATCTTCAGCCTGCCGCCGCTCTGACCCGCGTTCCGGCCCCGCTTCGCCGTCAGAGACTGCTCGAGCACCATGTTGAACAGGGCCCGCGTACCCGAAGAACGCGGCACGATGCGTTGCTCGCGGACGATGAGTGCCGCATCGCTTCCGACGAAACGCTGAGCGGCTCGATTGAGCGAGATCACCCGCCCGTCCCCGTCGAGCAGACCAATTCCGATATCGAGACGGTCGAGCGCCTCGGGCTTGACCAGGAAATCGGCGGAATGCGCGGCCAGACGATCGCTCAGCCGCAACGCGCGGGCGAGATGCGGGGCGAGGCGAACCAGGTGCTCGATCCGCTCCGGCGCCGGATCGGAGTGGTCGAGGACCAGCTCGTACCCGCCGGCCAACGGCAGGATCCGCACGCCGATCGAGTCGACGATCTCGTCCGTCCCCAGTTCGGGAAGTCGACCGTTCCAGGCGCGCGCGCTTCCCGAAGCGAGAATTGTCTGCCCTGAGGGCTCCGTTCTCACCACCGTCGCCCGCGCCGCGCCCACCAGCTCCGCCAGCGCCGAGAGCGCGGTGCCCAGATGTTCGGGCGTCTCGATCGACTGATAGATGAGCAGCAGGAGGCCAGACTGCGCTTCGAGATTGAGCATCGTCCCCGCCACCATGGGAATCTCCCCTCTTCCGCCGAGCTCAGGTCCGACGCGACTCCGCGGTCGCGATCTGGAAGACGGCGCCCAGCGGGCGCAGCAGAAGCCACACCAGATCGCGTTGTCGCGTCGAGCCCAGCTTCTCGTAGAGCGCGGCCACCGTTTCGCGAACCTTCTCGGGCTCCGCTTTGGGGTCGGCTTCGAGCTGCTGCCCCTCGACCAGATGCATGGCGCAACGGGCCTCCCCCGGGCTCAGCTCGTAGAGCTGGGCGAGACGCTCCTCGACACCGGGCACCTCTCCCTCACGCGAAAGAAACACCGCGCAGCTCGCCACCGCCCCGTCGATGCGGCCCTCGAAAGGAACGACGACCAGATCCACGGCAGCCCCCTCCCCCTCGGGCAGCCGGAGGCGCCCGCCAGCGCGCCGGCGTCCGGCGGCGGAAGGGGCAGCCACCTGAACGACCAGCGACTCCAGCAGAGCCCGCGAGACCGGATGGCAGGGAGCGAGCTTCCCCCCGTCGAGGACGAGGGGCGAGCCCGCGGCCAGCAAGTGGCGAGCCGCGCGATTCATGAACAGCGAGCGCCCTTCGGCGTCGAGCAACGTGACGCCGGTGGGCAGTCTTTCGAGTGCCGGAGCGTGCACCGCGGAACGTTCCGAGATGGCCACCCGTTCGGCCAGCCGGAAGGCGCGCGACAGGTGGGGCGTCAGACGTCCCAGCAGGGCCAGTTCGCTCGGTGAAAGCTCCTTGACGTCGAGGACCAGCTCGAGGCCGCCGCCCACCGGAACCGTCCGGGTTCCCGGGTCGAGGGCCGCGAGCGATCGGACATCGGCGGCGTCGCGGGTCGGGTCTGCATGGCCGGCCGACAGCAAGCGGCGCTCCCCGGCGGCCGAAGCCACCAAGAGGGCGCTTCCCGCTCCCACCGTTTCCGCGATCTCGGAGAGCAGAACACCGAGCCGCTCGGGGAAATCCACCGTCTGATACGCGAGATCGACGAGCTCGACGAGGCGCAGTCCCACCGTCCCGGCGCTCGCCGCCAAACCCCTGTCCGATATCCCGTGACTCTGGGTTCCCAACCCGTCCTCCCGTCTGCGCGCGGTCCCGCTTTCAAGACGGACCTGGAGCAAAAAATCCCTGCGATCGGGCACTCCGAGCAAAGTCCCCGACTCCAGGGTCCAGATCTTGTATCTCCATGTAGGCACGGACCGTGCCGACTTTGAGGTCGAGACACAAACCCTTTTCTTTCAGTCAGATCGCACGAAGTCAGCCCGAATGGCAGTCTCTAGACTGCCCACCAGGTTGGCATATTCGATAATTCGATGGTCGGCGCCGAGGAACGCGGAGGACTCCCGGACGTGCGACGAGAGCAGCGTCTCTCTCGGGGCCGGGTCCCCTTCCCCTCTCGTGTTGCTTCAGAGAGGCGATGACCGAACCGACAAGCGCCCTCTCAGCCACTCCGGTACCGGACGCTTGCCAAAGTCATCCATGTCGACGAGAACCGTGACGATCCGCGCTTCGGTGGACGGCCGATCGGCAGCCGGATGCCAGAAGCGATTCCACCACTCGACCGAGGTCTCGCCGATTCGCTCCACTTCCACCTCGAGCTCCACCGGCTCGCCATACCGGATCGGGCGCCGGTGCTCCACTTCGGTGCGGACGGCCGGCAGACCCAGCCGATGCTCCGCCAGGAACACGGGATAGTCGAGGCCCACCACGTGGCGGAAGTACTCCTCCATGCCGACATGACAGAAATGAAGGTAACGAGGGTAATAGACGATACCGGCCGAGTCGAAGTCGCCGAAGCGCGCGTCGATGCGAAAGCGATGGCTCATCGCCCGGGCTTCCTCCGGCCGCGCTCGTATTGGCCGGGCCACTCCACGTCGACGCCGTAATCCGACGCCGCGTGGAGCGTCAGGTAGGGATCATAGAGATGCGGCCGGGCCATGACCGCGAGATCAGCGCGCTCGGCGGCCAGAACCGTATTGGCGTGATCCGCTCCCTGGATCGCTCCCACCGCCATGACCGGAATCCCGGCCTCGTAGCGCACCTGCTCGGCGAAAGGCACCTGGTACATGCGGCCGTATTCCGGCTGCGATTCGGGCACGTTGCCGGCCGAGGAGACGTCGACCAGGTCGCAGCCGAGGCGCCTCAGCTCGCGCGCGAACACGACCGTCTCCTCCGGCGTGGTGCCGCTCCCGTCCACCATCCAATCGCTCGCCGAGACCCGCACCGACATCGGCCGCTCTGCCGGCCACGCCTCGCGCATCGCGGCGAAGACTTCGAGCGGAAAGCGCATCCGGTTCTCGAGGGAGCCACCGAAATCGTCGTCGCGCCGGTTGACCAGCGGAGAGAGAAAGCTCGAAATGAGGTAGCCGTGCGCCGCATGGAGCTCCAGCCAGTCGAAACCGGCCTCGGCGGCCCAAGCCGTGGCGCGCGCGAAGGCGGCCCGCAACCGATCCATGTCGGCGCGGTCCATCGCCTTGGGCGCCGGCCAACCCGGCCGGAACGGAATCGGCGAGGGTCCCAGGGTCCGCCAGGCCCCGTCCGCGGGTCCCAGCGGCTCGTCGTGCATCGCCCAGTCGTGCTGCATCGAGCCCTTGCGCCCGGCGTGAGCCAGCTGAATGCCGATGGGCGCCGGCGTCCTCGCATGCACGAACTCCACGATCCGCTTCCAGGCGGCAACGTGCTCACGCAAGTACATGCCGGCGCATCCGTGGGTGATCCGGCCCTCGGGCGCCACGTCGGTCATCTCCGAGATCACCAGCCCCGCGCCGCCGATCGCTCGCGAGCCGAGATGCACCAGGTGCCAGTCGTTCACGAGACCGTCGACCGCCGAGTATTGACACATGGGCGAGACGACAATTCGATTGCGAAGCACCAGCGACCGGACGCGCAACGGAGTGAAGATCGGCGGCGGCGGCGATTCCGCCGTCTCGCCACCCCCCTTCGATCCCACCGTGCCTTTCGAAGACGAAGACTTCCCATCCGGGGGAAGGCTCCGGCGATCGTCCACCGCTTCCCCGGCCGCCTCGATCGCGTCCCCCCCATGGGCGCGGCGGAACCAGAGGTCGAGACTCTCGATGAACCTGGGATCGCGCTCCTTCAGATTGTCGTAGGTGATCCGCTTCGATCGGCTCATCAGATTGAAGGTGAACGGAATCGGCTCCTGGTCCAGGTAGCGCCGGGAATTCTCGAACCAGCGTCGCGACGTCTTCGCGGCCCGTTGAAGCTTGGCCACGTCGAGCCGCCGGGCTTCCTCGTACGCGGCGAGGACCCTCGGCACGTCCGCGAGACCGAAACGCTTGAATGCGGCCACCAGGGCGATTGCGTCCTCCATGGCCAGCTTGGTGCCCGATCCGATCGAGAAGTGCGCCGTATGCGCCGCGTCGCCGAGCAGGACCACGTTCTCGTGCCGCCAGCTCTCGCAGGTCACGGTCGGAAAGCGACGCCAGATCGAGCGGTTGGCGAGCAGGCGGTGGCCGTCCAGATGATCGGCGAAAAGGCGCTCGAGGAGGCTCACCGTCTCTCCCTCGTCGGCATGCTCGAGCCCCGCGGCGCGCCAGGTCTCCTCGTGGGTCTCGACGATGAAGGTCGATCGCGTCTCCGCGAACGGATAGGCATGCACTTGGAAGAGTCCGTATGGCGATTCGACGAAGAGAAACGTGAAGGCGCGCAGCGGCTTCGTGGTACCGAGCCACGAGAAACGGCAATCGCCGAGCTCGATCCGAGGCCGGAAGCTCTCCGAAAAACGTTCGCGTACCAGCGAATTCACCCCGTCGCCGGCGATCACGAGTTCCGCGTCGAGCAGCGGCTCGATCCGCTTCACATCGTCCTCGAAATGGAGCTTGCAGCCGAGGGCCCGGGCACGCCGCTGCAGAATCGAGAGCAGGGTGGCGCGCGACAGGGCGGCGAAGCCATGGCCCGTCGAGACCGTCCGGGCGCCGCGGAAATGAGTTTCGATGTCGCGCCACCAGCGAAAACGATCCCGAATTTCGGTGGCGCTCTCCGGATCGGCCTCGTCGAGGAACGAGAGCGTCTCCTCCGAGAAGACGACGCCGAACCCGAACGTGTCGTCGGGACGATTACGCTCGTGGATGACGATCCCGACGCGCGGGAACGCCATCTTCATCAGGATCCCGAAGTAGAGCCCCCCCGGGCCTCCACCGATGATCTCGACACGCACCGGAGGATCCTACAGGGTGGCCGCCGCCTACTGGCCCACCGTAGCGCGATTCCACCCCGGCCCGCGCGTCGCTCGTCCGCGTTTGTGGATTCCGGGGTTCGCCTCCGGACACGCGGGCGACGGTGATCAGCTCATCGAGCGCTTCGAGCCGTTTGGTCCCCGCGCCGCGCCATAATCCCCGGCATGGACTGGCACTGGGTGTTGATTCTGCTCGAGGTCGCCTGGGTCGCCTCTCTGGCGACCTGGATCGTCCTCGAGAAGCGATCGCCCACCTCGACGCTCGCGTGGATCTTCGGTCTCGCCTTCCTCCCTCTGCTCGGCGCGCTCGTTTACCTGCTCGTCGGACCACGGCGCCTCGAGCGCAAGCGGACCCTCTATAACGAGGCGCTGGCCGGACTCTGGGAGGCGGACCTGGTGAATCCTCCTGTCGCCGAGATTCCCCACGACGTGTTGCGCCAAGTTCGTCTCGTTGCCGGTGCCGGAGATGCGCCGCTGCTGCCGGCCACCGGCATGGAGCTCCTCCCCGACGGCATGCAGACGTTCCGCGAGGTCGGCAACGCGATCGACGCCGCGCGCCACCATGCTCACCTCGAGTTCTACATCTGGGAGCCCGACGCCCTCGGGGTCGATCTGCGCGACCGCTTGGCGGCGCGCGCTCGAGCCGGCGTGGAGGTTCGCGTTCTGGTCGACGCGGTGGGCTCCCCCCAGGTCGGGCGGCGCTTCTTCACGCCGTTGACCGCCGCGGGAGGCCTGGTCGCCTATTTCAATCCGCCGCGCTTCACTTTCGCGGGGGCGCGGCTGCTCAATTTCCGGACCCATCGAAAAATCGTGGTGATCGACGGGCGAGTCGGTTTCACCGGCGGGCGCAACGTTTCGGGTCCCCACTCGAGCGGCTCGGCCGGAGCGCCGCCGTGGCGCGACACCCATCTCCGGCTGGAGGGGCCGGCCGTCGGAGGACTGCAGGCCGTCTTCCTCGAGAACTGGCACTATGCGACGCGGCATACTCCGTCCGGCGAGGCCTATTTCCCGCGCCTCGGCGGTCAACCGGTCGCCTGGATGCAGGTGGTCGCCTCCGGCCCCGACAGCGACGTCTATCCGATTCACGAGCTCCTCGTCTCGGCGATCTCCGCGGCGGACGAGCGGGCGTGGCTGGTCAGCCCCTACGTGGTACCCGACGACTCGCTCCTCATGGCTCTGCAGACCGCCGGTCACCGCGGAGTCGACGTCCGAATGATCGTGCCGCGCCGTGGTGACAACCGTTTCGTCCAGGCGGCGATGCGCTCTTTCTTCGACGAGTTGACGGCGGCGGGCGTGCGGATCTACGAGTACCTGCCCGGGATGCACCACGGCAAGACGTTGGTGATCGATCGCGAGCTCGCCATGGTCGGCACGGCCAACCTCGACAACCGGAGCTTCCGGCTCAACTTCGAAGTCGCGGTGGCGATCCAGGGCACGGCGGGAGCCGACCTGCTCGCCGCCGACTTCGAGCGCGACCTCGTCGAGTGCGAGCCCCTCGCCCCCGGCCGCGACGCCCGGATCGGCTTTCCCACCCGCCTCGCCGAGTCCACCGCCCGCCTCTTCGCACCGATCCTGTGAGGCCGTGACCTTGGATCCTCTTCGAGCAGCGGAGTCGCCGCGTCCGGACGCCGGCACTTACCCTTCCGGGTAAGAGGCACGGCAGGCGCCCAGGGCCTACAATCCTCCCGTCTTGTTCCTGGATCGGGATCAACTCGCCGAGTTGGCGGCGCTGCCAGTCGTGCGGCTGGAGGCTCATCCCTTCGCGGTCGTGCTGACGGCGCACCGTGCGCTCGAATCGTCCGGCGTCCTGGTGGCGCGACGCGGACCGATCGAGAAGCGCGTCCTGCTCGACGCCGGCGTGCCGGTCGACTGCCGATCGAACCTCGTGCACGAGACGTTGAGCCGCTTCCTGGCCAGCACCGGCAAGTTGAGCGACGAAGACGCCAACGCCGCTCTGTCGCGCTCCGTCGCGAAGGGCCGCCTGCTCGGCGAGCTGCTGGTGGAGGAAGAGCGCCTCGATGCCGACGAGCTCAAGCGGCTGCTCCAGCAGAACCTCGCGCGCAAGCTCTTCGATCTCTTCACGTGGCGTAACGGCGAGCTGCGCTTCGAGAGCGGCCCGCATCGCTCCGAATCCCGGCAGAGCCTGAAGCTTCCCCGCCTCATCGTCACGGGCGTCGAACGCTTCATGCCGCAGCCGGCGGTCGACCGGCTGGTGGCCCCCTTCGCCGGAGCGCTGCTGGCCCGCGCTCCCGATGGCGCGGCCCGCGTCCTAGAGGTTCGGCTTCGGGGATCCGAGACGGCTCTCTACGGCGCGCTCGCGGCGCCGCGACGGATGGACGAGCTCCTGGCCTCGCTCGGCTTCGAAGCGACCGAGCTCTCCCGCCTGCTCCTGGCCTTCGCCCTGGTCGGCCTCGTGATTCCGCACGATGCCGGCGCCGCGGCGCAGCGGAGCCAGCTCTCTCGACGGAGCCGCCTCGAGACCGAGCGCACGTTCGAGGGCCGTGAGCCACCCGTCTCGCCTCCTGTGGTGCCCGATCCATCCCCGCCGGATCCGGGCGAGGTCGCGCGCCGGCGCGAACGGGTGAGCGAGGCCTTCTCTGCGTTACCCAGCCAGGATCCGTTCGAGTTGCTCGGCGTCGGCGACGACGCGCCGATCGAGGAGGTTCGAAACCGCTACGTGGATTTCGCTCGCGAGCTCGCACCGTGGCGCTACGAGGGCCCGGAGCTGGCCGGAGTGAGCGACTCGGCGCGTCAGCTCTTCTTCGCGGGCGCGCTCGCCTTCGCGAGCTTGAGCGATCCGCAGACGCGCGAGGCGCTGCGGAGCGACCGGCGGGCCAGGCGCGAGGCCGCACTGCGGGAATCGCGAGCGTCCTACTTCAAAATCGAGACCGATCTCCTGGATGCCGAGGTGCAGTTCGAGAAGGGGCTGCGTCTCAAGGGAGACGGGCGACTCGAACCCGCTTTGCAGCAATTCGACTTCGCGGTGGATTGCGACCCGCAGAACGGTCGTTACCGCGCCGAGGCCGCGTATTGCCGGTACTCGCTCGACCCTCCGTCCTCCGCGGTCCACGCGTTGGAAGAGCTGCGGGAGGCCCAGCGGGTCGATCCTGGCGCCGCCGAAGGGTTTCTCTACGCCGGCGAAATCTGTGCCCAGCTCCGCCGCTTCGCGGAGGCCGAGGGGCACTTCCGCAGAGCGGCCAAGCTGTTGGGACCGAACGATCGGCGGGCGCTCAACGCCCTGCATGAGCTCGGGCAGCGGAAACGCAAGAAGCGGTAGCCGGCTCATTCCCAGGCGGGCGGCTCGAGGCGTCGCTTGCCGTCGGCCGACCGTCGGACGCCCGTTCCGTCGAGCGCCTCCTTGTCCCACAGCCGGCAGGTGACCTGCTTGTGGAGCTGATCCAGGCTCTCGCAGTAGTTCGTGTAGGTGCAGCGCCGGATCTCGTCTCCGCGGCCGCGGCGCATCTTCTCCCACCAATCGGGGTCGGCCAGCGATTGGCGCGCCGCGCCGACGAGGTCGGCCTCGCCGCGCTCGAGGACCGCCTCGGCCTGCGAGAAGGAGTGGATCCCCCCGACCGCCACGATCGGCGTCTCCAAACCTGCCGCGCGCAAGGCGGACCGGATGGTCGCGGCCGGCGCGACGTTGCGGCCGAACGGCCCCTTCTCGTCGGCGATGAAGCTCGGCATGCATTCCCAGCCCGAGGGACCGGTGTAGGGATAGGCGGCCGCTCCCACGCGCGGCTGCGCTGCGTCTTCGAACTTGCCGCCCCTCGAGAGCGACAGGAAATCCGAACCCGCACGCGCGAGCTCGATGCCGAAAAAAACGGCATCGTCGAGATCCGACCCCCCGTCGATCGTCTCCTCGGAGAGGAACCGGCAGCCAACCGTCCAGTCCTCGCCGACCCGCTCCCGGACCGCGCGATAGACCTCGAGGGGCAGCCGGATCCGGTTCTCGCGCGAGCCACCGTAGCCGTCGGCGCGCCTGTTGCGCCGGGAGAGGAACGAAGCCATCGTGTAGGCGTGCGCGTAGTGGAGCTCGACTCCGTCGAAACCCGCCCGCCGGGCCCGCTCCGCCGCCGCGGCGAAAAGGTCCGGCAAGACCCTCGGCAGCTCCGCGATCTGCGGGAGATCGACATCGGTCACCCGTTCCCGGAAGCCCCAGACGTAGGCCTCGAACTCCCGGGGCGTCAGGACCGCGACGAGCTCCTCGTCGGAGAGCGCCGCCAGCACCTGGCGCACCTTCTCGTCCGCCGGTGCACGCTGCTCACTTTCCGGCAGCGCCTCGAGCGCGCCCGCCCCGGCGCCGCGCTCGCCCTTCCCCGCTCTCGCCCGGCCGGTCAGGAGATCCCGGGCTGCTTCCCGGTGCCGGCTGGTGATCTCGAGGTACTTGCGAAAGTATTTCTCCTTTTCCGGACGGCGCCGAATGGCAAGAAAGTCGATGATCTGGAGAAAGACCCTCGTCCGTCCCCGGCTCGCTCGGCGCACCGTCTCGACGAGCTCTTCGAGACCCGAGACGAACCGGTCGTCTCCGATGCGCAGGAGCGGTCCGGAGGGAATGTCGCGGATGCCCGTCGCCTCGACCACCAGGCCGCCCGGCCCGCCGCGCGCCAAGCGCTCGTACCAGGCCAGCAGCTCCGCGGTGACGTAGCCCTCCTCCGTGGCCCGCCAGGGCACCATCGCGGGCACCCAGGTGCGACTCGCGAGGGTCGTCGCGCCGAGGCGAACCGGCGAGAAAAGATTCGACCCGGCGGCCTCTTCCGCACTCGGCCAATCGGGCGCCAGAAGCTCGTGGCGAATCCTCTGGGGCGGTTTCCACATGGCGGTCGACGAGCCCTACTCTCGCCGATTCCGGACCAGGAGGCCAGCGGGCGCGATACGATCATCTCGTGGTGCAGGTTCGCGAGGAGGGCACGGAGGGATCGAGTTCCGTCCGCTCGGCCCACCGTCTGGTCTCCGATCTCAGACGGCGGCACGAGCGGCGACGACGGCTCTTTCCGCGGGTCCTGCTGGTGGGGATCCTGGTCGGCGTCGTCTCCTCGTTCTTCCGTGGAGGCGTCGAGCGCGCCGAAGAGGCGCGTAGCACGCTCATCGGGCTGCTCCATCCGTTGGGTCTCTCGGGATTCCTGATCTTCGTCACGCTGGTCGCCACCGGCGTCGCCCTTTCGGTCTTCCTGGTGCGGCGTTTCTCTCCGATCGCCAGCGGCAGCGGCATTCCCCACTTGAAGGCGGTGCTGCACCGGCTGCGCGCCATGCCCACCGGCTCGCTGATCGCGGTCAAGTTCTTCGGCGGGCTCTTCGGCATCGCCTCCGGTCTGGCGCTGGGCCGCGAAGGTCCGACGGTCCAGATGGGCGGTGCGATCGGCAAGGTGGTGTCGAGGTGGATGCCCTCCTCGTCGCACGAACGGCAGGTGCTGATCGCGGCGGGCGCAGGAGGCGGTCTGGCGGCGGCTTTCAACGCTCCTCTGGCCGGCCTCATCTTCGTGCTGGAGGAGATCCAGAAGAACTTCGCGCCCGGTGTCTTCACCGCGACCTTCCTGGCGAGCGTCACCGCGGACGCGGTCTGCCGTCTGCTGCTGGGACAGACGGCCGTCTTCCATACGACGCCCATTCCCACGCCTCCGGTTGCCTCGATTCCCCTCTTCGCGGTGCTCGGCGCGATCGCCGGGCTCATCGCCGTGGCCTTCAACCGGGGCCTGCTCTGGACGATGGACCTCTTCGATCGCAGCGAGCCCCGTTTCCGGGTCGCGGCAGCGGCGCTCTTCGGCGTCGCCGTCGGCGTCCTCGCCTGGTTTCAACCCCAGTTCGTGGGGGGCGGCGCGACGCTGGTCGAGGGAGCGCTCTCCGGGCAGGGGCTCGTCGCCGGTCTGCTCTTCACGCTCGTGATCCGCTATTTCCTGACCATCGGCAGCTACGGAACCGGCTCGCCGGGCGGCATCTTCGCGCCGCTCCTCGTGCTCGGCGCCCAGGCGGGGCTGGCGATGGCACTCGCCACCCAGATCTTCGCGCCGAATCTCGTCGGCTCGCCGCGCGCCTGGGCGGTGGCGGGCATGGCGGCGCTGTTCGCCGGCACCGTGCGAGCGCCGCTCACCGGCATCGTGCTGATGCTCGAAATGACCGAGAGCTATTCGCTGATGTTGCCGCTGCTCGCCGCCAGCTTCGGCGCCCAATGGGTCGCCGATATACTGCGAGATCCGCCGATCTACGACTCGTTGCTCGAGCGCGAGCTGCATCGCTCGACCGAGGTCGAACAACCGGAGGGCGCGTTGATGGTCGAGCTCGACGTGCTCCACAACGCCCCGTACATCGGTCGCCGGGTTTCCGAGCTCGGCATGCCGCAGGGCTGTCTCATCGTGACCCTCGAGCGGCGCGGCGTGAATCGCGTCGTCACCGGCGCCACCAAGCTGCTCGAAGGCGACCGCCTCACGGTCGTGATCGCTCCCGAGGCCGCCTCATCCATTGGCGACCTGCGGATCGGCGTCGGGGTCGAACACTCGACGGAAACATAGAGCGGAGCCCTCGCCGAAAGCGACAAGTCCGACCGGCCTCAGGCAGTCCGGGCTCGAGCGTCCCGCATCAGCTCTCGACGCGCAAGATTTCGCGGGCGATGATCATCGACTGGATCTCCGAGGTCCCCTCGTAGATGCGCAGCGCCCGAACCGAACGATAGAGGCGGTCGACAATACTGCCGGCAAGCACCCCGCGGCCACCGTGGATCTGGACGGCGTCGTCGACGATGCGCTGCGCCGCCTCGGTGGCGTAGAGCTTCGCCTGCGCCGCCTCGAGCGTCACCCGATGCTGCCCCTCGTCGGCGGCCCGAGCCGCTCGATAGGTCAGCAGGCGGGCCGCCGCGAGCTCGGTGGCCATGCGCGCCAGCTTTTCCTGGATCAGAGCCAGATCGGCCAGGGGCGCGCCGAATTGGCGACGGACCCGGGCGTGGTTGAGCGACTCCTCGAGCGCTCGGCAAGCCAAACCGCACGCTGCCGCGGCCACGGTCGGCCGCAGGCGGTCAAAGGCTCGCATGCCGAGCTTGAACCCCTCCCCGGCGCCGCCCAGGAGGTGTGACTCCGGGACCCGGCAACCTTCGAACGAAAGCTCCCCCAGCGGATGAGGCTCGGAGAGAAGCTGCGGCCCGAGGAAGCGGAGGCCCGGCGCGTCGGCCGGCACCACCAGGCAGGCAATTCCACGGCGTCCGACCGTCGGGTCGGCGGTCGCAAAAACAGTGTAGAAGTCCGCGATCCCCGCGTTCGAGATGAGCCACTTCCAACCGTCGACGACATAACCCCCATCGTCGCTTCGAACCCGGGTCGAGAGCGCGGCGACGTCCGAGCCCGCTTCGGGCTCCGTCATCGCGAGCGCCGCCATCGCGCGTCCGGCCGCCACCTCCGGCAGCCAGCGGCGCTGCATCTCCTCGTTCCCCGACAGCACGATCGGCATCGAGCCGAGCGCCTGGAGGGCGAAGACGGCATCGGCGAGAGGTGACGCGTAGGCAAAAGCTTCGCGGATCAGGCAGAGCTCGACCACGTGCGGCCCATGGTGGATGCCACCGAACTCCGCCGGGATCGCGTAGGCCGACCAACCGGAAGTGCCGGCCAGCTCGACAAGGGCTCGTGCCTCACGCCGCGCGGCGCCGTCGTCTGCCGGATGCGGGCGGGCCGCCAGCGTGCCGCGGGCGAACTCCGCCACCCGCACCGCGAGCTCGCGCTCCTCGTCCTCGAGGAGCGCGCCGACGTCACGTGACTGCGTCGTCTCCAGGAACATGATCCGTGCCTGAGCCAAGTCTAGCTCGACCCATCCTCCCGGGTCTGCCGATGCTAGACTCCGGGCTCTTCAAGTGGCGAAGAAGCTCAGCCGTCTCTCGCTCTTCTCCCAGCCGCTCGACCGTGCGGCGGCGGTGGCGTACTTCCTGGGCGCCGTGGTGCCGCTCGGCGCCCTCGCGTGGGTCGTCCTCCGCTGGGTGCAGCCGAATTCGGCGGCGGCGCACGCCAACTGGTTCATCGCGCTGCTCGGTTCCATCGGCGCCCTGTCGCTCGTCTCCTTCTTCGCGCTACGGCGCGCCGCGCGGATCGTCATCGCACTGCTCGATCGCGAAAATCGGAGCCTCGCCCAGCTCGTGACCTCGTCCCGGGGACTCGCCGCGGCGACCGAGGAGCACGAAGTGCTGGCGCTCGCCGCAGAGACCGCTGCCGACGTGACCGGCGCGCCGGCCGGCTACCTGTTGGCGCGCAATCGCGCCGGCGAGCTGCAGGTGCGGGAGCAGAGCGCCGGAGCGATCGACCTGCCAGGCCGCGGCGCCGCCTTGGTCAGCGTCGCCGAAGCGGCACTCGTCGCGCTCAAGACCATGGCGCGAGTGGTTCCGGCGGACGGAGGCGGGGGCGAGGTCATCGCCGTGCCGTGCAGCACCGGACCCCGCATGAGCGGGGTCATCGCGGTCTGGCACCCGGACGAGGACGCCGTCGGGGCCGCCGAGCGCGACGCCCTCGCCACCCTCGGTTCGCTGGTCACGATCGCCTTGCGTAACGCCGACTTGCGCGAAGCCGAGCGCAACTTCTTCACCCATGCCACCAACCTGCTCGTGGCGACGCTGGACCTCTATCTCTCCGACCGCTCCGACCACTCCCGCCGCGTCGCGGGGCTGGCGAACCAGGTCGGCCACGCTCTCTCCCTGCCGGACTCGCGGCGCGAACGCATGCACTTCGCCGCGTTGCTGCACGACATCGGCATGTTGCGGGTACCGCGCGAGCACGTGGCGGACTTGAACGAGGTGCGTCGTCACGCCGAGTTCGGCGACGAGATGCTGCGCCCGATTCGCGTCTGGGAGGATCTGGCGCCCCTGGTTCGGCACCACCACGAATGGTGGGACGGGCGAGGCTATCCGGACGGCTTGGCCGGCGAGCACATTCCACTCGAATCGCGCATCATCGCGGTGGCCGAGGCCTTCGATTCCATGACCGCCGAGAAGAGCTACAAGCGCGCCATTCCGATCGAGGAGGCGCTGATGCGGCTCCAGGCCGGGGCGGGGACCCAGTTCGATCCCGCAGTCGTGCGCACCTTCGTCGATCTGCAGCGCGAGCCGTCGACCGTTTGAGCCCGACGTTCGCTCGCGATCCAGCTACCGGTTTCCTTTCGTCGCGCCCCCATCTGAGGCGACGCCGGGCACGCAGTCGAGTACGATGCACCTAGAAATGAGATTCCAGCGGGCCGTTTTCGCGGCACTGACCACATCGATCCTGCTTCTCGCCGGCGCGCCCGCCCGCGCCGAGCGCGAGCTCCGCTGGCGGGAGCTCGACGTGCGGGCGCATCTCGCCGCCGACGGCACGCTCGTCGTCTCGGAGCGCCACGCGATGGTCTTCACCGGCGATTGGAACGGCGGCGAGCGGAAGTTCCGGACCTCGCTGGGCCAGCGACTCACTCTGGACGGCATCTTCCGTCGCGACGCCGGGCGCGACACGTGGATCCCGCTCCAGCGCGGATCGCTCTCACAGGTCGATCACTGGAACTGGAGTGACGGCCGCACGGCGCGTTGGCGCTCTCGCCGGCCGAGTGATCCCCCCTTCGCGGAAACCGAGATCGACTACCGGCTCGACTACCGCATGACGGGCATCCTGCGGCGAAGCGGCGACGACTGGGTTCTCGACCACGATTTCGCCTTCCCGGATCGCGCCGGGGCGATCGAACGGTTCGTTCTCGACCTCGACCTGGATCCTGCCTGGGAGCCGGTCGCTGCCTTCGATCGACATACCGAGGCGGGCCCGCTCGAGCCGGGGCGAAGTTGGGTGGTCCGCGCGCGGCTGCGCCATCGCGGCGCGGAATCTCCCGTTCACGCCGCCGTGCCGGGGCTCCGGGCGGGGACGGTTCTCCTCGGCCTCGCGGTGGGACTGGTCAGCGTGGCGCTCCTGCTCGGCTGGGCGTTGCGGAGAGAACGCAATCTCGGCCGGTTTTCTCCCCTTCCTCCGGTCGACCCGATCGACCGCGACTGGCTGGAGAAGGCGGTCTTCGCGCTCCCTCCGGAGGAGGTCGGAGCGGCCTGGGACGATCGGGTCGGCTCGGCGGAGGTGGCGGCGATGTTGGCGCGGATGCAGCTCGAAGGAAAGCTCGCGTCCCAGGTGACCCAACAGGGCTTTTTCGTCTTTCGCCAGCCAAACCTGCATCTCAGCCTGAAGGTGTCTCGCCAGTCGCTCTCCGACGCCGAGCGCCAGCTCGTCGACGGACTCTTCCCGACCGGCGACGAAACCGACACCCTCTCGCTGCGCAAGTTCTACCGGACGAGCGGTTTCGATCCTTCCTCGCGCATCCGGAGCCCGCTGCTGAAGAACTTGCACCGGCGTCGCGACTTCGCGACGGGGCGAGCGGCTCCCGCGCGCGGACCGAGCGTCGCGCTCGTTCTCACGGGGCTCGCCCTGCTGGTGGCGGCCATCGGGCTCGCACCGCGCTTCTGGCCACTCCCTCTGGCGCTCGCCGGAGCTCAGTGTCTGCTCTGGATCCCCGCCTTCACCGTCGCCCGGCTGATCCTTCGAGACCGGGTCGTCGGTTGGAAGGCACCGTTCCTCACGATCTGCGGCTTCGAGCTGCTGAGCCTGGCCGTGCTCGGCGTGCTGGCGCTCCTGCCCGGTCAGGGACCCGTCGCGCTCGCCGGAGGGCTGATCCTGCTCGCCGGCCTCACCCGGACGGTAGCGACCGCGATGCAATCGCGAGAAGGTGCCGAAACGATCGGCCGGCGGCGCGAGCTGGCGCGGGCACGAGCCTGGTTCGCCGCCGAGCTGGAGCGCCCACAGCCCCGCCTCGAGGACGCCTGGGCCCCGTATCTGATCGCCTTCGGCCTCGCGCCCCGGATGGATCGCTGGTGGCGATCGTTCGGCGGCGCGGGCGCGGCGTCCGCGGGAGCTCTGGGAAGCAGCTGGAGCGGAGGCGCCGGCGGCAACGCCTCCGGTGGAGGTTGGTCGGGAGGGGGCGGCGCTTTCGGTGGCGCAGGCGCGACCGCGTCGTGGGCCATGGCCGCCACCTCGATGTCGAGCGGCGTCTCGGCGGCAAGCTCCGGAGGAGGCGGCGGAGGAGGAGGCTCGTCGGGAGGCGGAGGGGGGGCGGCTGGTGAGCGGGGAGGTCGTCGACCGTTGCCGGTCGAGAAGCTCACCGCATCCCCCTCAGGGGATGCCGTAGCGCTTGCGCTTCTCCCAGAGGTTCTTGCGGCTGATGCCGAGAATCTCGGCCGCCCGGCCCTGATGTCCACGGGCGTGAGCGAGCGCGGCGCGAATCGCTTCGACCTCGACCTTCGCCAGCGACCGCGGCACCGCACCGGCGCCGGCGTGGGGTGGATCCGGGTCGACCTGGCGGCCAGAGCCCTCCAGGAGCGAACGCTCGAGCACGTTGCGGAGCTGGCGCACATTGCCCGGCCAGAAGTGCTCGGGCATCCAGCGTCGAGCCCCTGCCGAGAGTCGCGCTCCCGGCTTCCCGAAACGCGCCTCCAGGTCGTCGAGTATCGCCTCGGCGAGCGGCAGCACGTCACCGGGCCTCTGCCGGAGGGGCGACAGTTGAAAAGTCATCACTTCGAGGCGCCAGTAGAGATCTTCGCGAAAGCTCCCCTGCTCGATCCGCCGCGCCAGGTCGTCGGGGCCGACCGCGATGAACCGGGTGTCCGCGGCCTGTTCCGCGCCCCCGAGCGGCGCGAATCGCCGTTCCGAAAGCAGACGCAAGAGCTTGGGCTGAAGGCCGAGCGGTAGCTCCTCGACATGATCGAGCAGCAGCGTGCCGCCCTCGGCGCGCGCGACTCGCCCGGCATGCGCATGGTCAGCGCCCGTGAAGGCCCCGGCGCGATAACCGAACAGCTCACTCTCGAAGAGAGCCGCCGGAAGGGCCGCGCAGTCGACCTCGACGAGCGGCAGCTCCGCGCGAGGGCTTGCCGAATGAAGGGCTCGAGCGAGTGTCGAGCGCCCCGTGCCGGGCTCGCCGAGCAGCAGGATCGGCGCTTCGGATGCGGCCGCGCGCGTGAGCGCGGGCAAAACGGCGTGCAGAGAGGGAACGGATTCCGAGAGGCGCGTGAGCGCTCGGCTCACGAGCGGTACTCGTCCGTCACGTCGGGCGCGTCGCTCCAGAGTCGTTCGAGGCCATACAAGCGCCGCTTCTCGTCGAGAAAGACGTGGACGAGGAAATCGACGTAGTCGAGCAGAATCCACTGTCCGCCCTGATAGCCCTCGACATGGAGTGGACGCACGCCGTGTTCCTTGAGGCGCTCTTCGACACGGTCGGCGATGGCCTGGACCTGACGCTCGTTGAAGCCGCTCGCGAGCACGAAACAGTCGGCGAAGTCAGCGATCCCGGCGAGGTCGCGCACCACGATGTCCTCGCCCTTGGTGTCGTGAATCGCGATGACCGCCTCGCGAATCGAGGCTCGCGAATCGAGGGTCGGCTGGGCGGTCGGGAGGGTCATTGATAGAGCGCGTATTTGCGAATGAATGCTAGCACTCGGGGGTCGAGCCAACCTTCCGGAATCGACAAGCCGGCGGCGAGGCGGCGCCGGATCTCGCTCGCCGAAGCGGGGTGCTCGACGCTCTCGATCCAGGTGGTTCGCGCGTGCGCCAGCGCCGCCCGGAGCGGCTCGTCCAGCGCGGTCTCCAGTTTCCGGCGATCGAAACCCGGCCGCGCGAGAACGCCCAGCTCCGTGGACGCCAGGATCTCGCGCCAGCGCCGCCAGGTCTCGAACCCGACCAGCGAGTCGGCACCGACGAGCAGCACGTGTTCGATCCTGGGACGCTCGGCGGCGAGGCGTTCGAGCGTCTCGATCGTGTAGATCGGCTGATCGCCCAGCTCGAGGTCCGAGGCTTCGAGCCGCGGCTCGTCGAGCAGAGCGATCTCCACCATCGCGTAGCGTCTCCAGGCCGGCACGAGGCGTCGCTCCGGCTTGTGCGGCGGCCGCGCGGTGGGCAGGAAGAGCACCCGGTCCAGGGCCAGCTCCGCGCGGGCGGCGCGCGCCGCTTCCACGTGGCCACAATGGACCGGATCGAAGCTCCCACCGAGCAGGCCCACCCTCACGCGGCTTCGTCCAGGCGCTCTCCCAGCTCTCGAACCAGGGTCTCGATTCCCTGTCCAGTGGCCGAGCTGATCTCCAGATAGCGCAGGCCCCTGGCGCGTGCCACCTCGCCGAGCGCCTGGCGCCGATCTTCGCGGGCCGCGTCGAGCTTCGAGCCGACCAGGATGCATTGACGTTCGAGCAGCGTCGGATCGAAGCTCGACAGCTCGCGTTCCACGGTCTCGAAGTCCTCTCGTGCCGAACCCTCGAAAGCCGAGAGGTCGACCAGGTGAACGAGGACACGGCAACGCTCGACGTGCCTCAGGAACTGGATCCCGAGCCCCGCGCCCTGAGCCGCCCCCGCGATCAGTCCCGGCAGGTCGGCGATCACGAACGACCGGTCCCGGGCTCCCCGCGCCACCACCCCGAGCTGCGGCACCAGCGTCGTGAACGGATAGTCGGCGATCTTCGGCTTGGCGGCCGAGACGACCGAGATCAGGGTCGACTTGCCCGCGTTGGGGAGGCCGACCACGCCGACGTCGGCGAGCAGCTTGAGCTCGAAGCGGAGGCGGCGTTCCTCGCCCTCCTCGCCCGGGTTCGCGAAGCGGGGCGCCTGACGGGTGGGCGTGGCGAAATGCTGGTTGCCCCAGCCTCCCCGCCCGCCCCGAGCGACCACCAACCGGTCGCCATCTGACAGCACCTCGCCCAACATCTCGCCACTCACGCCGTCGTGGACCTGCGTTCCGAGGGGCACCGCCACCTCGAGATCCTTGCCCGAGCGACCGGTTCTATTGGCTCCCATCCCGTGCTGGCCCCGCTCGGCCACGTAGACCGAAGCGAAGCGGAGATGGTAGAGGGTGTTCTTGCGCGGGTCGCCCACGATGGCGACCGAGCCGCCGTGGCCGCCGTCGCCGCCCGAGGGCCCACCTTTGGGAACGAATTTCTCGCGCCGGAAGGCGATGCAACCGTTTCCACCGCGCCCGCCGCGCGCCTGGGCGACCGCTTCATCGATGAACTGCAAGAGATTTTCCGCCGCGGCCTGGCGAGGCCGCGGCCCTCCTAGGTCACTCGGCGGGGAGAACGTGTACGAACAGGCCGCGACGACCGCGATTCTGGAAGGTCACCACGCCGCCGATCTTGGCGAAGAGGGTGTCGTCCTTGCCCAGTCCCACGTTCTTGCCCGGGTTGTAGTGGGTGCCGCGTTGGCGGACCAGGATCGATCCGCCGCTCACGCGCTCGCCACCGAAAGCCTTGACTCCCAACCGTTGCGAGTTGGAGTCCCGTCCGTTGCGGCTCGAGCCCTGCCCTTTCTTGTGTGCCATGACGTCCTGCTCCCGATCCGGCTCAGACCACGATCTCTTCGACGCGCACCCGAGCGTAGTTCTGCCGGTGCCCCGCGCGCCGTTTGTAGCCCTTGCGCCGCTTGTGCTTGAAGATTCGGACCTTGGGGCCGCGCACGCCGGCGACCAGCGTCGCCTCGACCCGCGCGCCGGGAATCACCGGGTTACCCACCCGGGTCCCCCCCTCGCCGTAGATGAACAGGACCTTGTCGAAAGAGACCTTGTCGCCGGCATTCGAAGCGCCGGCCAGGAGCTCGACGTCGAGCACCTCGCCCTTCTCGACCCGGTACTGCTTGCCCCCTGTTTCGATAACCGCGAACATGATGTGAAACCTTTCTCCTCACCCGCGGACGCGGGAACGCGGAAATTACCATCCAGCACGGCGTGCGGTCAATCCACGGGCCCCGGCGCCCGACACCGGCGACCCGATGCTAGCGTCCAACCCGATGTTCGACCACTTCGTCGCCGCGGCCACCGCGGCGGCCCTGCGCCTGCGCGGCTTGCGGGCCAGCACGATCCAGGTCGGAGAATGGCGCCTCCGCGTCTGGCGGGGCGGCCGGCGCGACGGCGAACCCTGGCTCCTGCTCCACGGCATGGGAGCCACGGCGGCCACCTTCCTGCCCCTCCTTTCGAGCTTGACTCGGGATTGCGAGGTCGTGCTTCCCGAACTCTCCGCCAACGGGGGCACGCGCGGTCCTCGGGCGGCGATCGGGGTCGCGGACGGCGTCGAAGTCGTCGGCGAGCTGATCCCCACGCTTTTTCCAGGCACCTGCCCGACCGTCGCCGGAGTCAGCCTCGGCGGTTGGATCGCCGCCAAAGTGGGCATCGCGATGCCGCAGCGCGTGGCGAGGCTCCTACTCGTCGTGCCAGGCGGCTATCGGGATCAGGACTGGCGACGCATCGAATCGATGGTGAGGGTCGAAACACTGGCCGAGATCCGGCCGATGTGGCGGGCTCTCTTCACCGATCCCCCTTGGTATCTGCGCCCGGCTCGCCTCGGCTTCTACCTCCTCTACCGGACCCCCACGGTCGCCGATGTCCTGGCGACGGTTCGGGAGGAAGACGCCTTCGATGATCGCGAGCTCGCCCAGCTGCCGATGCCGGTGGGCCTCGTCTGGGGCGCCAACGACACGCTGTTCCGGCCCGAGGTGGGCGAGCAGATGCGGCGTGCGATCCCACGAGCGTTCTTGCAGGTCATCGAAGGCGCCGGACACGGCGTGCAATGGGAGAAGCCCCACAAATTTCTGGCCGCAGTCGAAGCGTTTCGGCGCCATTTCCCCTTGCCTGCGGCGGCGGGCGAAGCGCAAGATTCGCTGGAGACCGGCGCCTGAAGCGCCAGGAGGCCCGAGATGGCGACCCCCGACTACCTCATCTGCCTCAACTGCGAGTCTCCCTGCTACGTCTTCGAGTGGTCGGACGACGGCTGCGTGGAAGCGATCTGCGAGACCTGCGGCAACGACGAGCCCGACCAGTTCCTGACCGAGGAGGACTTCGACGCCATCGTCGACGGCCACGATCGGGCCCTCTGATCAGCCCCCGATCGACTCGTCGCCGAAGCGGATTCCGATCGCGCGCGCGGTCGCCACGAGCTCGCCTGCGGGGTCGACCCGCTTGACCAACAAGATCGCGTCTCCGAGGGGAACGTCGGCGATCGCCTCACCGCGCAGGCAGACCATCCGCCCCCAGCGGTCCTCCATTGCCAGTTCCGCCGCGTGGCGGCCGAGCCGGGTCGCCAGAATGCGATCGTAGGGAACCGGCGAGCCGCCGCGCTGGAGGTGGCCCAGCACGGTGCATCGCACCTCGTGCTCGACGCGCGGCCGCAGCTCGATGGCGAGCCGCTCGCCCGCTCCACCGTGCCGCGGATATCCGTCTCCCGCGTCCGGCGTGACGAACGAAGGCGCACCGCCCTCCGCCAGTGCCCCTTCGGCGACCACCACCAGCGAATAGGCCTGACCTCGTGCCGCCCGTTGGGTCACCGCGTGCTCGACCACCTCGATGCGGTAAGGGATCTCCGGGATCAACATCACGTCGGCGGCTCCGGCGATCGCGGCGTGGAGAGCGATCCATCCGGTGTCCCGTCCCATGACCTCGAGGATCATCACCCGGTGATGGCTCTCGGCGGTGTCACGCAAGCGGTCGAGAGCGTCGGTCGCGGTCCCGATCGCCGTCCAGAAACCGAACGAGTAGTCGGTAGCCGCCAGGTCGTTGTCGATCGTCTTCGGAACCCCCACCACCGGCAGTCCGAGCCGGGCGAGCTGCACTCGCGATCCGCAAGCTGCCGTCGCCCCCGATCACGACGAGGCCGTCCAGACCGGCCTGCTGGGCGTTCGCGATCACCTCGGCTGATCGGTCGTGACGGGATCCGTCGGCGGCGCGAAAGGAGAAGGGATTGCAGCGGTTGCTGGTGCCGAGAATCGTGCCGCCACGGCGCACCAAGCCGCGCGTCGCGATGCGGTCAAGATGGATGAACCGCCGTTCCAGCAGACCCTCGAAGCCATCCAGGATGCCGATCGACTCGATGCCCGCGGCGCGATCCGCCGTTCTGACCGCGGCTCGGATCACCGCATTCAAGCCCGGAGCGTCTCCACCACCCGTCATGATTCCGATGCGTCGCGACGTCACGAGAGACATTCTAGTCGGCGCCGTGGCTACCGTCGCCATCCTCCCGGGAGAGCGGCAAGTTGAGGATGAACTTCGTCCCGAGATCGAGGCTCGCTGTCGACCCGCAGCGAACCACCGTGAGCCCGGGCGATGCGGTCGGCGATGGCCAGACCGAGACCGGTGCCGGCCTTACGGGTCGAGAAGAAGGCCTCGAAGATCCGCGGCTGATCGGCGGGCGGGATCCCCCGGCCATTGTCACGTACTTCGAGCTCCACCCGGTCACCTTCGCGACGAGCGAAGAGCGTCACCTGGGGCTTGCGACCGGTCTCGTCGGTCGCGGCCAGAGCATTCTGAAGCAGGTTGATCAGCAGCTGACGGATCTGCTCGGCGTCCACCCGCACCGATGCCTCCTCGCTCGCGTCGACGATCCGGACCGCGACGCCGCGCTGCGCGATCTGACTCGCCAGAACCTCCCGTGCGGCGAGTAGCAGATCGATCGCCGCCGTCTCGGCGAGCTTGAGGGGGCGTGGCCGTGCGTAAGCGAGGAACTCCGAGACCAGGCGCTCGAGTCGGCCGATCTCGGAGCGGGTCACGGCGAGCAGGTGCCGATGGGTGCCGGCCGCTGGCTCCACCGGCAGATCCTCCTCCAACATCTGCATGTTGAGGTTGAGCGAGTTGAGCGGATTGCGAATCTCGTGCGCCAGACCCGCTGCCAGCGTGCCGACGTAGGCGAGACGCTCGGCTTCCGCGGCTTGGGTCTCCAGCCGTTCTCCCCGCCGGATGAGCACCGAGATGAGTGCCACCGCCACCGCGACGAGCACCGCCGTCAGCCCACCGATCAGCGCGGTCTGGCGCACCAGATCGCGTCTCAGCTGGGCGATCCGACGATCCATCTCGACCGCGCTCAAGCCGATGCGCAACGACCCGAAGTCGCCGATCGGAACCGTCACGTCGAGAGATCCCAGAGCGTCGTTCGGGAGGGGGATTTTCTTGGACTCGCGCCGTTCTATGGTTCGCGACTCGACGCGCGGCGGTGAGCTGGGAATCTCTTTGTCGTTGCCCGCCGACGGACCCGGTGTCGAGATCTCGGCCTCCCGGCGCTCCTTCATCACCAGCACACCATTCTTGTCCGTGATTTCGACCGTCTGGACGATCTGGCGCTGACGGAGCACCGAGTCGATGTAGGTCTGCGTCTCCTGCTCGAGCGCCACGGCGGTGAACAGGTCGCCGCCGGTCCGCTCGGCGCTGCGGTGAATGCGGCCGGCGAGATCCTGCGCCTCTTGCCGCGTCTCGAGCAGCACCCGATCCAGCTCGCGTTGGGATAGCGAGCGGAAAATCAGCCAGGCGAAGAGCGCCAGGTCGAGAACCAGAAAGGCTCCGACCAGACCGGCGAGCACCCAAAATCGGCGGGAGGGCCTGCCCGAGCCGAACCCAAACACGCCAGCGAAGATAGCACCTGTCCTTCACCCGACCCCACAAGTCCAGCAGAATCAAGATTGTTTACATATCTAACTTATGTATGCTAAGATTTCTGACGATGTGAAGATGCACTAAAGAAACTTGAGTGCATTGAACATATGTTCGACGAGGTTCACCCGCCGAATGAAACGACAAAGGAAAAGGAGAGAGACAACAATGACCACCACATTGACCCGTTGGACCCCCGAGACCGACCTGATCCGCAGCCGGCTGGACCGCATGTTCAATCAGATGCTGCAGGACTCCTGGGGCGCGCAGCTCCCGAGCGAGGAGATGACGTCGCGCGCCTGGAGCCCGACCGTAGACGTCAAGGAGACCGGCGACACGCTCGAGTTCATGGTCGAGCTGCCGGGCCTGTCGAAGGACGACATCGAGATCACCCTCGAGAACAACGTGCTGACCCTTTCGGGCGAGCGCAAGTTCGAGAAGGAAGCGAAGGGCGAGACCTATCACCGGATGGAGCGCTCCTACGGCGCGTTCAGCCGGTCGTTCACGCTGCCGGCGAGCTTCCGCACCGACAAGGTGGACGCCAACTTCGCCGAGGGCGTGCTGCACATCCGACTCCCCAAGATGGAGGCGTCGAAGCCGCGCAAGATCTCGATTCGTTGACGGTCAGGCCGTCGGTTTCGAGTGGAGCGGGGGCCCAAGGGCTCCCGCTCTTTTGATTTTCACGCGGCCTCCTCTAGCATGCGGAACGCTTTCGGCGCGCGATGAGGCCAGACCGACGCATCTTCCCCACCCTGCTGGCGGCCGCTCTGACGGTCGCGGCCTGCGGCACTCCGACGGCCCGGCCGGCGCTCGGCGGAAGACCGTGGGTCGTCGCCACCACTTCCGATCTCGCCGGCGTCAACGAACTGGTATCCGGCGGAGTCCGGTTCACCCACGAGATCCAACGCCTGCTCTACCTCGAGCTACTCGAGGAGCAGCCCGACTATGCCCGTCACCCGCCGAGTTTCGCGCCTTCGCTCGCGGCGAGCTGGGAGACGTCGCCCGACCACCTCACGCTGACCTTTCATCTGCGCCCCGACGCGCGGTGGAGTGACGGCGCCCCGGTCACGGCCCGCGACGTGCTCTTCACCTATCGGGCCCAGAGAGATCCGGCGATCGCCTGGTCCTACGCCGACTCGAAGGATTCGGTGGCCGAGATCACGGCACCGGACGAGCACACGGTGCGGTTCCGCTTCCGCATTCCCTATGCCTTCGGGCTCGTCGACGTGAACGACGGCCAGATCTTCCCTGAACACGCGTGGGGCGAGCTGCCGTTCGCCGACTGGCGACGCTCGGGCGACTGGTTTCGCCACCATCTCGTGGTTTCCGGTCCCTACACGATCGCCTCATGGCAGCCGGGCGCCGAGCTCGTGCTCGAGCGCAATCCCGACTCGATCGCCGCCGATCCCGGAGGTCCGGAACGGGTCACTTTCCGCGTCGTGCCGGATCCCGCCGCCGAGATCGAGCAACTCCTCGCCGGTGAGCTCGATTTCGTCGACAACCTGGCGCCCCTCGACGCGCAGCGCGTGAAGGCCGATCCCAAGCTGAAGCTGCTGACCTCCGATTCGCGCCAGTTCGACTACATCGGCTGGAACGAACGGCGCCCGCCCTTCGACGATCCGGAGATCCGGCGGGCGCTGACTCTCGGGATCGACCGCCAAGCGCTCGTCGACACGCTCTGGAAAGGCTACGCTCGAGTCGCCGCCGGTCCAGTGCCCGCCAACGCGTGGGCGCGCGATCCCGAGCTCGCGCCCTGGCCCTACGATCCCGACGCCGCGCGCTCGATCCTGGCCCGCAAGGGCTTCGCAGATCGCGACGGCGACGGCATCCTCGAGCGCCATGGACGACCGTTCCGATTCGAGCTGGTCACCAACTCGAGCAATCGGATCCGCTCCGACGCCCTCGTCTTGATCCAGGCTCAGCTGCGCCGCATCGGGGTGGACGTGGTGCCGAGAACGATGGAGCTGCAGACCCTGACCGAACGCAACCGCGCCGGAGATTACGACGCCACGCTTGCCGGCTGGGCGATCGACACCACCCTCGACTTCCGTCCCTACTTCGACTCCGGGGAACGGGGCCCCACGGGGTGGAATTTCATCGACTACGCGAATCCCGAGGTCGACCGCCTGTTCGACGAGATCCGAGCGCAGCCCGATCTCGAGCGCTCCAAGCCGCTCTTCGTGCGCCTGCAGCGCATCCTGCATGACCAGCAGCCCTACACGTTCCTCTGGGAACAGCGTCGTCTGGCCGCCGTTCGCGCCGACGTCGAAGGCGCCGAGATCACGCCGCTCGCGGCGCTGGCGAGCCTTCCCCACTGGCGTCGACGACCGCACGGCTGAGCTCGCATGAGCCATCTTCTCGTCCGCAGGATCGGCTCGCTACTGGTCGTCCTCTGGCTGGTTCTCAGCGCGGCGTTCGCGCTTCTGGAAGCTCTCCCCGGCGGTCCTGGCGTCCTGGTCGAGGATCCGCGCATCTCGGCGGCTCAACAGCTTCGCCTGCGCGCCGTCCTCGGTCTCGACCGCCCCGTCGCCGAGCGCTACGTGCGCTTTCTCGGCGCCGCGCTGCGCGGTGACTGGGGCGTCTCTTTCAGCCAACAGCGGCCGGTCACCGAGGTCATCGGCGAGGTCCTCCCGTACACGCTCGAGCTCGGAGGCGCCGCGATGGCGCTCGAGTTCCTGCTCGGCGTCCCGCTCGGGGCGCTGGCGGCCCGCCGCGCGGATGGCGCCTATGACCAGACGCTGCGCGCGGGCTCACTCGTTCTCTGGTCGATTCCTTCGTTCTGGTTCGGCCTGGCGCTCCTGCTCACCTTCGCGGTCGCCCTTCCCTGGCTCCCCGCCGGAGGCGTCGCGTCGCCGGGCGCGGCAGCGTGGAACTGGAGTCATCGCCTGGCGGACTCGCTCGCCCATCTGGCTCTTCCCGCGCTGGCCCTCGGCCTGCCCGCGGCGGCGGGAACGGCGCGCTTCGCCCGCGCCTCGTTGCTCGAGGTCGCGGGTGAGCCGTTCGTGCGTGCCGCCCAGGCGCGTGGACTGCCTCCCGGCCTGCTCTTCCGCCGCTACGAGCTGCGCGCCGCGAGCGCGTCCCTCGTCCAGCTGATCGGCTTCTCCGCCGGTGCCCTGGTCTCGGGGTCGCTCGCCGTCGAGGTCGTCTTCTCCCGGCCGGGCCTCGGTCGTCTCACCTACGACGCGCTCGCCGCGCGCGATTATCCGGTCCTGCTCGCCTCGACCGCGCTCTCGGCGATGGCAGTGTTGCTCGCCAGCTTCGGAGCCGAGCTCCTGCACGCCGCTCTCGATCCTCGAGTTCGTCAAAGCGATGTCCAATCCTGAGCGGCACCCTCGCGGCATTCGGGTCGGCGGTGCAATCCTGGCCGTCGTGGCGCTCACGTCGACCCTCGGCGCGGCGCTCTGGCCACTCTTTCCCAACCGGCCGCTCGATCCGGCCGTCGCCGCGCTGGCCGCGCCCGGCACCCGATTCGAGGTCCTGCCGCTCGCCGAGGGTGGCGAGCTCGCGGCGCGCCGCATCGAGCGACGCGACGACGTCTATCGGCTCCTCGGTCCGGATCGTGTGCGCCAGATCGAAGTCGCCAAGGCGGGTGGCGGTCCCTACGTCGTGCGCTACTGGCTGGGCAGCGATCGTTTCGGCCGCGACATGGTGGCCCGATTGCTGGCTGGAGCACGTGTCTCCCTGGCCGTCGCGGGCGGCGCGGTATTGCTGGCGCTGGGGTTCGGCGTGCCCCTCGGGCTCGCGGCCGGACGGGCGCGCGGCGCGTTGGGGGCGCTGCTTCTCGCCGGCATCGAGGGAGCCCAGGCCTTTCCCCGCTTCTTTCTCGTGGTCGCGCTCGCGGCGATCATTCCTCCCAGCGTGAGCTCCGCGATCTGGATCCTGGCGTTGACCGGTTGGATGCCGATCGCCCGTATGGTGCGTGCCGAGACGAGGCGGCTCGCGACCAGCGATTTTCTGCTCGCCGCTCGAGCCGCGGGAGCGGGTCCGATCCGCATCGCTTTCCGCCACGTGCTGCCGAACGTGCTCGCACCGGTGACCGTCGAGGGGTCCCTCGCCATGGCGGGCGCGGTGGCGAGCGAGGCCGCGCTCTCGTTCCTCGGCCTAGGTGCCCCGCCGCCCACCGCCTCGTGGGGCAACCTCATCGCCCAAGGGCGCGATCTCCTGGCCACCGCGCCCTGGATCTCCGTCGCTCCCGGCATCGCGGTCGCCTTGACGGTGCTCGCCTGCAACCTGATCGCCGAAGGATTGCGCGACCGGCTGGACCCGCGCCGATCGAGATCGACGTCCGCACCGCGGACCGAACTGCGGCCACTGCCACCGGGGCCCCCCTTGGCTCCGATGACACAGTAGGCTCGCGCGCGATGCGGGTCGCCGACTTCGACTACGAGCTCCCCAGCGAGCTCATCGCCCAACACGCCCTGCCGCGCGGCGAGAGCCGCCTGCTGGTGCTCGACGCGCCGGCCGCCGAGCACCACCGGACGATCCGCGATCTCCCCGAGATTCTGCGCCCCGGCGACCTCCTGGTCGTCAACGACACACGCGTGATTCCGGCGCGCCTCTTCGCCCGACGAGCACCGGGAGGCGGCCGCATCGAGCTTCTCCTCGTCGAGAAGTTGGGGCCTGACGAGTGGGACTGCCTGGCCCGTCCGGGACGCAAGGCGCAACCCGGTGCCCGGCTCGAGATCGGCGAAGGACTCGCTGCGGAAATCGTCGCCAAGAGAGCGGACGGCCGTCACCGGGTCCGCTTCTCCGAGCCCGTCGAGCCCCACCTCGATTCGCTCGGCCACGTCCCGCTGCCGCCTTACATCGCGCGACCCGACGAGACGGCGGATCGCGACCGCTATCAGACGATCTGGGCACGCCGGCCCGGTGCCATCGCGGCGCCCACGGCGGGCCTTCATTTCTCCGGCCCGCTGCTCGAGCGACTGGCGGCGCACGGCGTCGAACGCGTCGCGGTGACCCTGCACGTGGGTATCGGCACCTTCAAGCCGATCACCGCCGAGCTCGTCCACGAACACCACATGGAGCGCGAGCGCTATCGGATCGAGCCCGCGGCCGCTGCGGCGATCGAGAGAGCGCGCGCCGCGGGACGCCGCGTGGTCGCGGTCGGCACGACGGTCGTTCGCACGCTCGAGAGCGCGGCGCTGATGGGCGAAGGAGAGGTCCGCGCCGGCGAGGCGACGAGCGAGCTGTTCATCACTCCGGGCTTCCGGTTCCGGGTCGTCGACGTCCTGCTGACCAACTTCCACCTTCCCCGCTCGACGCTGCTCCTGCTCGTCGCGGCGTTGGCGGGCCGGGATCGCGTTCTGGCCGCGTACCGCGAAGCGGTGGCGGAGCGTTATCGCTTCTACTCCTACGGCGACGCGATGCTGGCCGAGCGCCGCACGGAAGCCGTCGGTAACAAGTAGAGCCGCTGCGATCCGTCGCGCGCGGTCTCCAGCGCCAGGACCGTGAGCCGCCCGGACGAGCCGAGCGCGCAGCGCCCCAGAATGGTGAACCCACGCTCGATCCCACGGTGGCGGGGGTGGCGGGGCGCGGTGCCCTCCTGTTTCGAGTCCGCCGTGCGCGGCGCGGCGGGAAGCTCGGCTTCGAGGTCCGGGCGGCGCCCGACCGGCTTCCCCGAGCCGTGCCGGAAAGATCTCCACTGGAGCTTGCGGCCGGCCACCGTGGTCAAACCAGGCAAACCATCGGGGCCGCTCGGCGGCTCGAGACGAAAGCGCTCGAACGGTCCCGCGAGGTCGAGGCGGCGCGAGCTCGACCGAAACCTCCCGTCGCCGAGACCCGGGTAGCTCTCCACGACCAGGTCCTTGCCCCGGAATCCTTCGGGGCGGACCACCACGAGATCGTCGTGACCGTCGCCGTCGAGATCCGCGGACGCGAAGCTCGCCTCGTGCCAGCGCCGGGTGTCGAGCTCGGCCGCGAAGCTCGCCGCGACGCCCCCGCGCGTCCGATCGGGGCGCAGCGGGAGCACTCGCAAGCGTTGCTTCTCGAACGCGTTCACGGTCTCGCTCCCCTGGGTTCGGACCACCAGGAAGGGCTTCCCGTCGAACCTCAGCACGCGATGATTCTCGATCTCTTCGGGAGCGGGCAGCCGCGCCCAATCCTCTTCGCGTCCGGCGTCTCCCGGCGTCTCCGGATCCAGGATCGTGGCGCGCACGCGCATCCGGCCCTTGGCCTCCGGGGCGAAGACGAGCAGCGGCAGCCGGTCCGCGCCGCGCTCGAGCACCGCTCCGGGGGGACTCGTCAAACGCAGACCCGCATCTTCCTTGGTCATCTCGACGGGCAGAGGCGCGGCGTAGAGCTCGCGCAGCTTCCCATCTTGAGCATCCAACAGCCGGACCCGGCCGACACTGCCCACCGGGAGCCAGGGCTCGACTCCACGACGCAGGAGACCGGGCGAGAGCGATCGCAGGTCGAGGTCCGGATCGGCGAGCAGGCGCGCGGGGGCGTGCAACGGTCCGGCGAGCGGTCCGAGGCGGTCGATCTCGCCGAGCCCTCCCGCCAGGAGCTCCGGGCCCGAGCCGAGGTCGAGCGCCGCGAGGGTCTTGATCCAACCCGGCAAGGCCCGCGCCATCTCGACTGGCGAGTCGCCGGTCTGCGGATCCAGGCGAAGGAGCCGGCGCGACCCATCCGGTTCGCCCTTCGGGCCGACCAGGAGCCAGAGGTCGCCCCGCGCCGCCAACGCCGAGACGAGCGACCCCTCGAGATCCACCCTCACGAGGCGTGCTCGCGGAGCCTCCGCGGCCCCGCTCGGCTGGGCGTACGGTGCGGCGGCCAGGAACATCGCCATCGCCGCCCACCGCCGCGGGGTGCCGCGTCTCATCGCTCCCCCGAGGAGAGATAGAGGTCGATCGTCGAGGCGAGATCCGCCTCGTCCCGACCGCGCTCGAGACGGGTGACCGCGATGTCGCTGCGGCCGTCGCCGTCGAGATCGCGCACCCTCACCAGCGCCGCGTCCTGGGGTTCCTCGACCAAGTCGAAGCGCAGATCCGGCGATGCCGCGTAGCGGCAACCCGGACGACCGAGGTGGATCTCGGCGTGCCGCCCCGGACCGAGCCGGAGGAAATCCGCGCGGCCGTCGCCATCGAAGTCGCCGGCGAACGACGCCGCCTGCGCGAGGCGCAGCGCCTCCAGCCGCAGCTTGAGGTTTCCCGTGAGCTGGGCGGTCGGACGGAACCCGCCGTCGGCCGCCTGACAGAAGACCGCGAACTCGAGACCGACGTGGATCGAACGGGCGACGAGCACCCGAGCCGCATCGAAGAGCGACAGGTCGAGGCGCAACGCCACCAGATCGGGCCGCCCGTCGCCGTCGAGATCGCGTGGATTGGTGGGCAGGCCCGCCGTCTCGTCCCCTTCGAACAGATAACCGTCGAGCTCGAATCGACGCGACGGCTCCGGATCCCACCGCAAACGGTCGTCGAGCCGATGGATCGCGTAGCGGAAGCGGGGCCGGCGCGCCGACTTGAGCTCCTTGCGCAGCGAGCCTTCCTCGTCGTCGAGCGGTCGAGCGGTCACCACCTCGCCGCGTCCGGCTCCGTCCAGGTCCCCGACGTAGACCACTTCGGGCTGCGCGGCGCGGTCGCGGCCGGCGAGCGGATCAATGGGCCTCGAGAAGCGTCCGTCACCCAGGTTGCGCAGCACCCGGAACTGATTCCACCCGCGCTGGTGATTGCGGAACAACAGCTCCGGCAGCCCGTCGCCATCGAGGTCCCTGGCCTCGGGGAGAGGAAAATGACGGGTCTCTCCCGCCCGATAGTGACGCGCGTCGCCCGGCAGACGCTCATCGAGCGGCGGCGCGAGCTCCGAGGCCGGCTGCGCCGCGAACCGATCGCCGCGGGCGAGATAGATCGCGACGCCATCCTGCTCGGGAATCATCACGTCCCGCTCCCCGTCGCCGTCCAGATCCACCGCCAGGCCGAGCGGCGGGAAGAGCGCCTCCGAGCCCGCGAAGAGGGTCGGACGCTCGATCAAGGCGTCGAGCGCCAGCTTTCCCTCGCGCCAGCGGAGCGCCGCGACCCCCGTGTCGGTCCAGGCCAGCAGCGGCGCGAAGCGCGGTCCACGCTCGAAGAGATGAACCGTCATTGGGAGGTCGAGGCGGGCCGCCTCGTGCCAACCGTCCTCCGTCCCGCGAAAGAAGACCACCGTTCGACGATCGAACAACGCCGGGACCACGGTGAGCACCTCCACCAGAGCGCCATTCGCGTCCACGTGACCCGGTTCGTCGTAGCTCCTCTCGCCCCACCTCGCGCCGGCGGTGACGGCGACCAGATCGCTCCGGCCGTCCTGGTCGAGATCCACCGCGTAGAGCGCCACCGGCGCCCCTCCCAGAGACAAGGCCTCGTGCCGTATCGCCAAAGCTCCTCGCACGGCGGGCGCCAGGGCGAGGGCCAGCAGGAAGCCGACCCCCAGCGGACGCAGCGGGCCTTTCATCGAAGGAGATCGAACAGCGGAATGCGACGCCAGGAGGCCGAGAAAACCCATCACCGGAACCCTTACCTCCAGGCCTGCCGGGCCGCTGCGACCGCGTTGCCGGTCGCCCGGGCCAGCCAGCGTGCGGCATGGACTCGAGCGATGACTGGGGCCGGAATCTTCATCGGGTCAAGCCTATGCGAGACGTCTTCGAGACCACTGCCGGCCGACGCCGAACCTCGGAGTCCTCGGCTCGGGATGAGAGGGAAAATGCAAGCGAAGGGTATGCCCCGCGCACCAGATCACCTCTCAGCGCCACCTCCATTCCTGCGCCGGTGTGGGGTGGGTCGATGACTAGAGGTTCGCTGGAGCATCGATCTCGTGCGGAACTGCGGCAAGGCTCGCCAGCTCCACCAGGCTGCATCGAAGTCGCGCCACTCGGAAACCTCGGTATGCGCGTGGTGTCTCGAGTGGAGCTGAGAGCCCCGGTCCAGAGCGAGCGGCGCGTGCGCCGCGATGCTGGCCAGGGAGAGCGCGCACACCGCAACGCCGCGCAGACCGACCACCCATCCACGCCGGCCGGAGATGGCGTCCACTTCCCGCGTTCGCCTCCATGCCAGCGCGCACATCCATCCGAGCAGTGGCGTCAGCACGCAGAAGAAGCGGGGCCCGACGCCTCCCGGGCTCCACCAATCGGACCAGTTGGCGTAGAGCACGAAGTAGCCCGCTACGATTGTCATGGCGAGCCAGACGAGAGGCCGACGCGCCCGATTCACGCCGTGGCGGACGAGCAACCAGCCGGCAGCGAGATAGAGAGGTGTGAAGGCGAACGGGCTACGCCCGGGCGAGAGCAGCAAGCTCAGGAGCGCTCCGACAAAATGTACTCGAGTCAGCTCGCCGCCGCGGAAGAAGTAATTCGGCAGCAGATGATGCCAGGTCGGATAGCTCAGGCCGACGAAGGCTCCCAGCCCGATCGCTCCGGTCGCGAGGAGGGGAATCGTCGCTCGCCGGTGCCGCCAAACCACGAAGAAGACCACCGGTACGATCAGCACCACGGAGGTGGGGCGCACCCAGAAGGCCAGGGACAGCAGCGTGCCCAGCAAGATCGGACGTTCCTCGCGCCCGTCCTCCCAGCGCAACAGCTCGAGCCACACCGCGCCGGCGAGGAGCGTCTCCGCGCTGTGCGACCACAAAGTACGAGACGCGACGCTCCAAAGTCCGGTCCCGAGCCCGAGCACCAGGGTCAGCACCGCCGCTCGAAAGGCGGAGACCTCGCGCAACACGATGCAGAAGAGCAGGAACGCCGTCAGCGCAGCGAACCAAGTGGCGACCAGGGCTTCGCCCACGCGCTCCCGGCGTGCCGAGTAACGGCCCGAAGCGTCGACCGCGGCTGCTCCCAAGAGCTTCAACACCGGCACGAACGGCAGGGACAGGACCGGCGTGCCGAGCGGATAGATGTAGAGCAGCCCTCCGCCGCGCTCTCGTGCGAGTTGGTAGGGCAGGCGGTGCGAGGACTCGCCCTCCGGTCGCGTGCCCTCATCGATCCACGGCAGGTAGGGCGAGAGGTCGAACGATCCGTGATCAAGCAGGCTCTCGCTGGTCAGGAGAGCGAAACGTGAATCGAGGAAGATGCGGCGCGGAGACTCGTGGTAGATCCAGCCAAGCAGTAGCGCGACGACGATGCCCAGCCAAGTCGCCGCCTTCGCGAACGACGGGCTGGGTCGGCGCGCGGCGCTCTCGGCCGGCGTTGGCCCGGCTTCGTGCCTAGCGATGGGAGCGCCGGAGAAAAGGCTCACGCGCCCTGAAGTCCACTCGGCCCCCCGACCCATTTGGCCTGGGGCGGCGCCGGAGCGCCGGCGAGGAGGTCGAGAAGGCGAGCCGGCTCGGCCGCCACTTGGAGCATCTCCCGATGGAGCGCCGAGACGAACCCCTCGCTCACGGTGCGGTCGAGGAAGCTCAGGAGGGGATCGAAATAGCCTCCGACGTTGAGCAGCCCGCACGGTTTGGCGTGCAGGCCGAGCAGCGTCCAGGTCCAGACTTCGAAGATCTCCTCGAGAGTTCCGATACCGCCCGGCAAGGCCACGAAAGCGCTCGACAGCTCGGCCATGGTGGATTTGCGAGCATGCATCGAGTCGACCACGATCAACTCGCTGAGGGCGCCGTGCCCCAACTCGCGCTCGATCAGGAAGCGCGGGATGACGCCGATGACCTCGCCGCCGGCGCGCAGCGCGGCGTCGGCCACGAAGCCCATCATCCCGATCCTGCCGCCGCCGTAAACGAGCCCCCAACCGCGCTTCGCCACCGCGGCGCCGAACGCCTCGGCCGCTTCCCGAAAGCGCGGGTCCTTGCCCGAGTACGAACCGCAGAAGACCGCGACGCGACGGGCCTGCGCGTCGGCCTCCGGGCGCTTGTCTCGCCGGGTCATCCCCGACCCCTTGGAAAGCGGCGCAGCGTCACCGGCACCAGGTAGAAGATCCCGAATACGCCCAATGCCAGGACGGGAGCGAGCGGCGCGGCTTGGCGAATGCCCCCGGGGAACAGCGCCCAGGCGAGCCAGATGAGGCCGGGTGGTCCTCCGAGGTAGACGGCCAGGAGACCCCGGCGTCCCAGCGGAGCGGCCCGGACCCGGGCCACGTAGACGTTGCCGGCCAGCCACCCGAGCGCCGCCGCGAACGGAAAGAGGGTGTACGGCGAGGCGAAGGCACGCGGGCCCGGCATACCCGTCAAGTAGAAGACCCCGGCGAGCAACCAGGCGCCGAGACAGACGCCCGCCACGATGGCTTCGAGCTTGGCCACCTCGCCTAACGCGCCGCGTACTCCTCGAGCGGAGGACAGAGACAGACCAGATTACGATCGCCGTAGACGTTGTCGATCCGCGCGACGAACGGCCAGAACTTGCCCTCGCGCACCCAAGGCAGCGGAAAGGCCGCCTCGTCACGGGTGTAGGCGTGGTTCCATTCGGCGGTCACGACGTTCGCCGGGTGGGGCGCGTTCTTGAGCGGGTTGTCGTGCCGGTCGGCGCGCCCCTCCTCGATCGCGCGGATCTCCTCGCGGATCGCGACGAGCGCATCGCAGAAACGATCGAGCTCGGCCTTCGCTTCGCTCTCGGTCGGCTCGATCATCAACGTGCCCGGCACCGGAAAGGACATGGTCGGAGCATGGAAGCCGTAGTCCATGAGGCGCTTGGCGACGTCCTCGGCCTCGATCCCGGCGGTCGCCTTGAAGGGCCGTAGGTCGAGGATGAATTCGTGCGCCACCCGGCCGTGCGCGCCCGTATAGAGGATCGGATAGTGCGGCTCGAGACGCTTGGCGACATAGTTGGCGTTGAGAATCGCCATCTCGGTCGCGCGGCGCAGCCCGACGCCGCCCATCATCCCGATGTACATCCAGGGAATCGCCAGGATCAACCCGCTCCCCCAGGGCGCCGCGGCCACCGGACCGATCGCCTGCTCGCCTCCGCAAACCGCGAGCGGATGACCGGGGAGAAAGGGCGCGAGATGCGCCGCCACGCCGATCGGGCCCATGCCGGGACCGCCGCCGCCGTGCGGGATGCAGAAGGTCTTGTGCAGGTTGAGATGGCAGACGTCGGCGCCGTAATCGGCCGGGCGGCAGAGTCCCACCTGGGCGTTCATGTTGGCGCCGTCGAGATAGACCTGGCCGCCGAAGCGGTGCACCGTGTCGCAGATCTCGCGGATCGCTTCCTCGAAGACGCCGTGCGTCGACGGGTAGGTGACCATCAACGCGGCGAGCTCCGACGCGTTGGCTTCAGCCTTGGCGCGCAGATCCTCGACGTCGATGTTGCCGTGGTCGTCGCAGGCGACGGTCACCACCTTCATGCCCGCCATCACCGCCGAAGCGGGGTTGGTGCCGTGCGCCGACACCGGAATGAGACAGACCCGGCGATGTCCCTCGCCCCGTGAGCGGTGGAAGGCGCGGATGACCAGGAGCCCCGTGTACTCGCCCTGCGCCCCGGCGTTGGGCTGGAGCGAGACGGCGTCGAAGCCCGTCACTTCGCAGAGCCAGCGCTCGAGGTCGCGGATCAGCTCGAGGTACCCCGTCGCCTGATCGAGCGGCGCGAAGGGGTGCACGTTGCCGAGCGCGGGCCAGCTGATCGGCTCCATCTCCGAGGTCGCATTGAGCTTCATCGTGCAGGAGCCGAGCGGGATCATCGACTGGGCGAGCGAGAGATCTCGCGCTTCGAGTCGCTTGATGAAGCGCAGCATTTCGTGCTCGGTGTGGTAGCGCTGGAAGACCTCGTGCGTCAGGTAGCTCGAGGTGCGGCCATGCGGCTCGGCTATCGACTCCGGCGCCGCGGAGGCCAGCTCTTCGGCATCCAGCGCTTCACCGCCGAAGGCCGCGAGCACGTCCTCGAAGTCGCGCCGCCCCACCGTCTCGTCGAGAGCGACGACCACGGTGCGCTCGTCGAAGCGCCGCAGGTTGACGCCGCGCTCGAGGGCGCGCGCCACGACCTCCTCGGCCGTGCCGCTCGCCAGCTCGACCGGAAGGGTGTCGAAGACCGGCCCTTCCGGCACTCGGTGCCCGAGCCGTTTGACGCCTTCCGCCAGCGCCCCGGTGAGCGCGTGCACGCGCTCGGCGATCGCGCGCAGCCCTTCGGGACCATGGTAGATCGCGTACATCGCGGCCAGGATCGCCGGCAGGACCTGCGCCGTGCAGATGTTCGAGGTCGCCTTCTCGCGGCGAATATGCTGCTCGCGGGTCTGCAGCGCCATGCGCAGCGCCCGGTTGCCCAACGCGTCGCGCGATACGCCGATGATACGTCCCGGCATGCGGCGCTTGTACTCGTCGCGCGCCGCCATGAAAGCGGCATGCGGTCCGCCGAAGCCCATCGGCAGTCCAAAGCGTTGCGTCGAGCCGATCGCCACGTCGGCGCCGATCTCTCCCGGCGCGCGGAGCAGGGTCAGAGCCAGCGGATCGCACGCCATGACGAGAATCGCGTCGGCTGCATGCGCCAGCTCGGCGAGCGGCGCGTAGTCGCGAATCCGTCCATCGGTCGCCGGGTACTGGACCAGGACGCCGAAGATGCGCCCGCTCGCGAAGTCGGCCGTGAACGGATCGCCCACGAAGATGTCGATCCCCACCGCCTCGGCGCGCGTCTGAACGACCGCGATGGTCTGAGGATGGCAGTCCTGGGAGACGAAGAAAACCGGCCTTTCGATCGCCTCGAGCTTCGGATGGACCGCCGCCGCGAGGTGCATCGCCTCGGCGGCCGCGGTGGCCTCGTCGAGCAGCGAGGCGTTGGCGACCGGCAAGGCCGTGAGGTCGGAGATCATCGTCTGGAAAGCCAACAGAGCCTCCAGGCGCCCTTGCGAGATCTCGGCTTGATACGGCGTGTACTGCGTGTACCAGCCAGGGCTCTCCAGGATGTTGCGGCGCACCACGCCGGGCATCAGGGAGCCTTGATAGCCGAGCCCGAGGTAGGAGCGCAGCACCTGGTTCCGTGCCGCCATCTCCCGCAACCTGCCGATGACCTCGTGCTCGCCCGGCTCGCGCGTATCGCCGCCATCCGCGATCTCGAGCTCGCGGCCGAGCCGGATCGCGGCGGGCACGGTCTCGCCCATCAACTTCTCGAGGCTGGGGACGCCGAGCGTCGAGAGCATCTCCTCCACCTCGGCAGGGGACGAGCCCAGATGACGCCGCGCAAAGGTGTCGAGCGGCGCGAAAATCGAATCGCTCACGCGATCACTTCCCTTCTTCGATGAATGCCTCGTATGCCTCCGAGTTCATCAGATCGGCGAGATCGGAGGACGCGGAAAACCTGATCTTCACCAGCCAGCCGTCGCCGTGCGGATCCTCGTTGACGAGCTGCGGATCCTCGCGCAGCGTGTCATTGATCTCCACGATCTCGCCGGCGACCGGAGTGTAGACCTCGGCGACCGCCTTGACCGACTCGATCGTGCCCAGCTCGTCGCCGGCGTCGAACATGTGCCCGATCTCGGGCATCTCCACGAAGACGACCTCGCCCAGCTCGCTCTGGGCGAACTCCGTGATGCCCAGGACGCAGATGTCGTCTTCGATCTTGACCCACTCGTGCTCGCGCGAATAGCGAAACTCGCTCGGGTACATGCTCTCTCCTCTCGCGAAAGACCTGCCCTACGGTTATTTCGGTCGCTTGTAGAACGGCAACGGAACGATGCGCGCGCCCAGCGCGCGGCCCCGGACGTCGATCTGGATCTCCGTGCCAGGGGCCTCGAGACCGCTTTCGACATAGGCCATGCCGAGCGCCTTCTCGAAGGTGGGACTGAACGTGCCACTGGTGACGAACCCGATTTCGCGCCCGTCCTTCATCAGCTTGTGACCCTGCCGGGCGATCCCCCGGTCGACCATTTCGTAGCCGACCAGGTGGCGCGTCGTGCCCGCGGCGCGCGCCTCCGTCAACGTCTCCCGCCCGACGAACTCTCCCTTGTCCAGCTTGACGATCCAGTCGAGCCCGGCCTCCCAAGGAGTGGTCGTGCGATCGATCTCGTGCCCGTAGAGCGTCATGCCCGCCTCGAGGCGCAATGTGTCGCGCGCGCCCAGGCCGGTCGGCACCAAGCCGTGCGGCGTCCCCGCCTCGAGCAATGCATCCCAGATCGCGGGCGCGGCGGCGGGGTCGAGATAGAGCTCGAAGCCGTCCTCGCCCGTGTAACCGGTGCGCGAGACGATCGCCGGGTGCCCCAGCACCTCGCCGGACGTGAATCGGTAGTAGCGGATCTCGACGAGGGGCACGGGAGTCAGCGGTTGCAGGATCGAGAGGGCCTTCGGGCCCTGGAGGGCGAGGAGCGCGAAACGGTCGGACACGTTTTCGAGCTCGACGCCGTCGCGCGGCCGGCTCGACGCCCAGGCGAAATCGCCCTCGGCGTTCGAGGCATTGACCACGATCATGAACTCATCGGCGGCGAGCCGGTAGACCAGCAGGTCGTCGATGAAGGTACCTTCGGGAGTGAGGAACGCGCTGTAGTGGGCACGGCCCGGAGGCAGCTTGGTGACGTCATTGGGCGTCAGGCCTTGAACGAAGGCTTCCGCGCCACCGCCAGCGACCCGGAACTCGCCCATGTGCGAGACATCGAAAAGGCCCGCCGCCCCGCGCACCGCGCGGTGCTCGGCGATCACTCCGCTGTACTGCACGGGCATCTCCCAGCCGGCGAAATCCACCATGCGGGCACCCGCGGCGAGGTGTCGATCGTGAAGCGGCGTACGACGAAGGGGACTCGACATGATGACGCGATCATAACGCGGCGGTCGGACCCGACACCCGCCCGGCGGGAGGGGCGACCCGCACGGAGACGGCCCTCTCCGCGACGACGTCAGTGCGCGGCGGGCCCGAGCGTCGCGACGGGTGGCGGCAGCGGCTTCTGCGGCTCGTCGAGCAGATCCACGACGTCGGCCTGGCGGCGCAGCTCGTTGGTCCAGCGATCGATCTCAGCGTTGAGCTTCTGCTCGCGCAGCACCGCGCGAATGGCCTCACGCACCTCCTCGATCGGGGGCACCGGCTCGCCCGCGGCACGGAGCTTCGGGGCCAGCTCGTCGTCGTAGTACTTCTTGATGTCGTCGACGCTGACGAAGACGCGCGGCCCCAGGCGCTGTTCCACGTAGGTCAAGACCGCGAGCTGGCGGGCCAGGATCTGGCGCACCCGCGCCTCGTCGAGACCCAGTCGGTCGAGCTCGCTCCGCCAGGCAGCTTCGCTGGGAAAGTGCGCCCTCAGTCGCTCGAGCTGACGATCGACCTCTTCGAGAGGCGCTTCCTCGAACCCATAGCGCGCGATTTCGTGCAGGCGAAGCTTCCACTCGATGAGCTCGTCGAGGGCGCGCCGCTCGAGCGCCGCGTCGTTCTCACCCGCGTGGCGCCGGATGGTCCCGAGGCCGATCGCGCGCTCGACGTCCGAGAGAAGAATCGGATCCTCGTCGACAACCGCGACTACCCGGTCCACCAGCTCGAGCTGGGCAGGCTCCGCCGACGCGCCCGGCGTCTGCCCGGCGGAGAGCGCCGGGAGCGCGAGAGCGAGCAGGACGAAGGCGGGACGGAGCACCGGGGGGCGACCTCGCGACCAGCGTAGCACCGCCCGAGCACGGAATCCGGGCGCCCTCCGGTGCTACCATCCCGGCCGCGATGAGCGCCGCCAAAACCACCCTGCGCGTGGGCCTGGCGCAGATCGACGCCAAGTTGGGCGACGTCGAGGCCAACCTGACCAAGCACTTGGCTTGGATCGAGCGGGCGCGCGGCGAGGGGGTCGAGCTGCTTCTCTTCCCCGAGCTCTCGCTGACCGGCTACCGGCTCCTCCACCTGACGCCCCACGTCGCCCTCCAGCCCGCCGCCTCGCCGGTCGTCGCCGCGCTGCGCGCCGCGGCGCCGGAGATGGCGGTCGTCGTCGGCTGCGTCGAGGAGGACGAGCGCGGCTTTCTCTTCAACAGCGCCCTGCTGCTCGCCGGCGGCGAGATCGTCCACACCCACCGCAAGCTCTACCTGCCGACCTACGGCATCTTCCAGGAGGGGCGCTTCTTCTCGGAGGGGAGCCGCCTGGCGCTGCCCAGGGTGCAGGGCCATCCGATCGGAATGCTGATCTGCGAGGACTTCTGGCACTCCGATCCCGCCGAGCGGCTGGCCCGGGCCGGCGCCAAGCTCATCGCGCTGGTGTCCGCCGCGCCGGGCCGGGTCGGGCCGGACGAGATGCCGCCTTCGCAGGAGGCCTGGGAGTCGCTGACCCGCGCCTCGGCGCTGCTCAACACCTGCTGGATTCTCTACTGCGGCCGGGTCGGCTGGGAGGAGGGGACCTTCTACACCGGGGGCAGCCACATCGTGCGGCCCGGCGGCGAGTTGCTGGCGCGCGCGCCGTATCTCGACGAGGACCTGCTGGTCGCCGACGTGGACCTGCGCGAGGTCGACCGGCTGCGCTGGCGGCTGCCTCTCCTGGCGGCCGAGCGCGGCGACATCTCGGGTCCGGAATGAGCCCACAGAGATGATCCGTCGCGAAGAGGTCGCCGCCCGCCTGCGTTTGAACGCGCCGCTCGCTTGCGACGCGCTGGCCCATTTCATCCGTGACGCGGTCGAGAACGCCGGCGCCGCCGGAGTCGTGGTGGGCCTCTCGGGAGGGGTCGACTCGGCCCTGGCCGGAGCGCTCGCGGTCGAGGCTCTGGGAAGGGATGGCGTGCACGCCTTCTTCCTCCCTTACCGGGAGTCCAACCCGCAATCCAAGGACGACGCCGCGGCGCTCGCCGAGAAGCTCGGGTTGCCTCTGCGCACGATCGAGATCACGCCCCAGGTCGACCTCTACTTCGAGCGCGAGGAGCCGGACGCCGACCGGGTGCGGCGCGGCAACAAGATGGCGCGCGAGCGCATGTCGATTCTCTTCGACCAAGCGAAGCGGCACCGCTGTCTGGTGCTCGGCACCTCGAACAAGACCGAGATCCTGCTCGGCTACTCGACCGTCTTCGGCGACAATGCCTCGTCGATCAACCCCAACGGCGACCTCCACAAGTGCCAGGTCTGGCAGCTCGCCGAGCACCTCGGCGTTCCCGAATCGATCTTGCGCAAGCAGCCCTCGGCGGATCTCTGGCCGGGCCAGACCTCCGAAGGCGAGCTCGGCTTCGACTACCGGATCGCCGACGAGGTGCTCTACCTGATGTTCGAGCTCGGCCTGCTCCCCGACGAGATCGTCGAGCGCGGCTACGAGCGCGAGATCGTCGACCAGATCGTGCGCCGCGAACGCGAGTACCGCTTCAAACGCCGCCTGATGCTGGTCGCCCGCCTCTCCAACTCCGCCGTCAACCTCGACCGCGAGATCCCCCGCGATTGACGCTCAGCCGGCGAACAGCCCCGAGTGGCGCTGTTCGAGGTCGAGCAGGAAGCGCTTGCGCCAGAGGCCGCCGCCGTAGCCGCCCAGGGCGCCGCTCTTGTTGACGACCCGGTGGCAGGGGATGACGATCGCGATCCGGTTCCTGCCGTTCGCCTGACCGACCGCGCGCGAGCCGCCGGGGCGGCCGAGCCGTTTCGCGAGATCTTCGTACGAACGAGTCTCCCCGTAGGGGATCTGCCGCAACTCGCCCCAGACCTTCTCCTCGAACGTTGTTCCCGGCGCGTCGATCAGCAGGTCGAAATCGTGGCGGGCCCCGTCGAAGTACTCGGCAAGCTCCGCCTCGCCCTGTTCGACGAGGTCGTTGGTGCCCGGGACCAGCGCCCGCCCGAGCCGTCTGCGCAGCGTCGCGAGCTGAGCCTCGAGCGCCCGGCGGTCGGTGAACTCGAGCAGTGCCAGACCCTTCTCCGTAGCACCGAGCAACAGCGGCCCGACCGGGCTCTCGACCCAGGCGATGCGCACGCAGTCCGCGTCGCGCGCCGCGCCGGGCGCGGTGCCGAAGATCTTCCCGAAGGCGTCGCGGAAGCCACTCGCCGACTCGAAGCCGGCGTCCCAGCCGGCGTCCTCCGGACGCTCGCCACGCCGGATCAGCTCGAGCGCCCCGCCCAGACGGCGGGCGCGGCGGTAGGCGTGAAAGGTCATCCCATATTCCTTCTGGAAGAAGCGGCGCACCCGCGCCGGCTCGAGCCCTCGCTCGCGCAGCGTCCGGTCGTTCAGGCGCGCGCCCGGGTCCCGCTCGACCTCCGAGAGCAGTCCGGCGACCCATTCCGGTGGCCGGCCGTCGGTGGCCAGCGGCCGGCAACGCTTGCAAGGACGGAAGCCCGCGAAGAGGGCCTCGCGCGCCGAAGCGTAGTAGCTCACGTTCTCCGGCTTGGGCTTCTTGGCGGGGCAGGAGGGCCGGCAGAAGATGCCGGTGGTCTTGACGGCGAGAAAGAAGACGCCGTCGTAGGAGATGTCGCGCGCCGCGCTGGCGCGCTCCATCTCGCGTCGGGTGGGGAGCGTGGCGTTCATGGGCGGCACCTTACGCCGGCCAGATGGATCGGACCACCGATTTTCGGACATCGAACTCGGAACGGCGCCGCGCGGCGCCGGGCTCAGCCACCCCGCGGGAGCCCGGCCACCGTCACCGCCCTTCCGAGCTCCTACGGCGCGGTCGAGAAGTCGACCGACGCCCGGGTGTGCCCCCAGCAGATCGCCAGCTCGCCGCCGGCCGCCGTCATGTTCTGGAAGCCGAGCGTCAGCTGGTCGACCGAGTCGTCGATCTTTCCGACCTTCATCGGCACCCGCACGACGTCGTACTTGGCGTCGTAGCCGTAGGCGCCCCAGGTCGCCTCTTTGTTCTTCGGATCGTACTTCTCCTGGAAGGGTTGCCGGGAGACGATGAGCGTCCACTTTCCTCCGGTGAGATCGGCGAAGAGGCTGTAGTCGCCAGCCGGAACGGTGGCTTCGCCGAGCTTGAGCGCCACCTCGGTGTGCAGGCGGGTCGTCACGTTGGCGCCGATGCGCCAGAGCGGACCTCCCGCGTAGACCGGCTTGCCGTAGTCGGCGCCGCTACCGAAGATGTCGGTGCGGCCGCGCAGAATGGGCCGGCCGTAGTCGATGTCGATCCACTTGCCGCCCGTGTAGGACATCTCGCCGTTGGACTCCGTGACCCACTTGCCTCCCACCTGCGTGGAGGCCGTGCCCCGCGGGCTCAACGGACGATGTTCCTGCGCTCCGGCAGCGGCGACGAGCAGAAACGAGAAACCGAGGACCTGCAGCGCGCGCATCGTTCTCATCGTGATTCCCCCTTGGTTCGATGAACGACCTCGGAAAAGGCCCCCATCGACGGAAGCCGCCGTGTGCTCGAGATCGCACGCAGAACCTTATCTCACGACGAGTGGGAGAGAGACCTGCGACGCTCGGAACCGTCCGGTCTTTCCCCTTCTCTGGAAGTCTTTCGAGCGTGACACTCGACGGGAAGACGCCTTTCAGTCCGCGAGGGCAGCGAGCTTTCGCCAGGCGGCGCGGATGTGGCGGACCTCGGTCTTCGCCTGCCCGACACAAAAGCGCAGGGTCAGGCGGTCGTCCAGCTTGGTGTGGGTGAGGTATAGCGTGCCGTCGGCGTTCGCCCGCTCGAGGAGCCGTTGATTCGCCTCGTCTCCATCGCGCAGCCGGAAACAAATCAGATTCAAACGGGGCGGCGCGGCGAGCTCGAAGCGCGGGTCGGCCTCGATCCAGGAGACCAGCTCCTCGGTCAGGCCAACGTGCTTGCGGATCAGGGCGCGCAATCCCTCCGCACCGAAGCTCCGCAGGACGAACCAGAGCTTGAGGGCGCGGAAACGGCGGCCGAGCGGCACCTGCCAGTCGCGGTAGTCGATCACCTCGCCGGAGACCGTCGCCGGGTTGCGCAGGTACTCGGGCAGGATCGACAGCGCATCGATCAAGGCTCTCCGGTCGGCGACCCAGAAGGCGCTGCAGTCGAAGTTGGTCAACAACCACTTGTGCGGATTGGTGACGTAGCTCGCAGCGAGCTCGAGGCCGTCGTGCATCGACCGCAGCTCCGGGCAGAGCGCCGCCGTGCCCGCCATCGCCGCGTCGACGTGCAGCCAGAGCCCCTCCCGCGCCGCGATCTCCCCGATCGCGCGCACCGGATCGACGGCGAGCGACGAGGTCGTACCGACCGTTGCGCAGACGAAGCAGGGCACGAGGCCGCGTTTCCGGTCGGCCGCGATCGCGGCGCCGAGCGCCGCGGGGCGCATCGCGAAGCCGTCGTCGACTTCGATCGCGTGGAGCCGGTCGCTGCCCAACCCCGCGATGCGTACCGCCTTCTCGACCGACGAGTGCGCCTGGCTCGAAGCGTAGGCGACGAGGCGCCCGTCGCAACCCGACCGGTTCGCCGTTCCGCCGCTGGTCTTCTCGCGCGCCGCCAGCAGGGCGCAGAGCGTCGCCGAGCTCGCCGAATCCTGGATCACGCCGCCGCCGGTCGATCGCGACCGGAAGCCCTCGGGTAGCCCCAGCAGCTCGGCCAGCCAATCCATGACGTGGGTCTCGAGCTCGGTGGCCGCGGGGCTGGTGGCCCACAACATGCCCTGGATTCCGAGCCCCGACGAGACGAGATCGCCGAGGATCGAAGGTCCCGACAAGTTCGACGGAAAGAAAGCGAAGAAATTCGGCGACTGCCAATGCGTGATGCCGGGCAGGATCACGCTCTCGAGGTCATCGAGGATTCGCTCGAACGGTTCACCGTGCTCGGGCGGCGCGTCGGGCAGCGCGGCGCGGATCTCACCCGGCGCCACCCGCGAGAGGACCGGCAACGACTCGACCCGCTCGTGGTAGTCGGCGATCCAGTCGATCACCCGGTGCCCGTGCTCGCGGAACTCCGCACGGCTCATACCGAACGTCGCCCGCTCGAGCGGTGTCCTCGTGACGGGCTCCACGTCACCTCCAGAAGGTTCGGCTCCAGGAGCTCCACTTTCATCCGATCTCATGACTCGCGCCTCCTCGCCCGGAAAGCTCCGACGGTCGCCCCGGCGACACGACCCCACTCTAGTCCGAGCCGGTTCCGATCGCCGATCCGCCCGAAGCCGAAGTGTCCCGTCCGGACGACCCAGAGACCTTCAGGGAAGGAAAGGCCCTACGCCTCTTCCGCCTCGGGTCCCGAGGAGCCGGCCCAGGTCGAGTGCTTTCCCTTCTATGGAAGCCTTTCGGGTGGGTGGGAGAGTAGGAGAGAGACTCAGCCGCCCGCCATCGCGCCGACGACGAGGAGCGGCTCGGCGCCGCTCGCGACCGCGGTGGGAAGCGGCACGTCGAGGTTCTGCTGGGAGAGGTCCTCGCCGACCGCGAAGAAGCGGATGAGGGCGCGGCGCTCGCGGGTGACGTAGTCGCGGATGGTTCCGCGGAGCTGCGGGTAGTCGGCCTCGAGAGCGTCGAGGACGGACCGCAGGGTCGCCGGCTCCGGGACGTCGATCTCCACCGGACCGGCGACTCTCGCCAGGGTGCGCAGGTGAGCGGGCAGCACGATCTGGATCACGGCAGGGTCTGCACCTCGACCGAGAAGACGGCGGGGAGGTTCTCGGCGATCGGTCGCCAATGGTCGCCCGAATCCGCGGAGACATAGACCTGTCCACCCGTCGTTCCGAAGTAGATCCCGCACTCCTCCAGAGAGTCGACCGCCATCGCGTCGCGCAGCACGTTGACGTAGCAGTCGTCCTGCGGGAGGCCCTGGGTGAGCGGCTCCCACTCGTTGCCGCCCGTCCGGCTCCGGTAGACGCGCAGCTTGCCCTCGGGCGGGAAGTGCTCGGAATCGCTCTTGATCGGGACGACGTAGACGGTGTCGGGTTCGTGCGCGTGGACGTCGATGACGAATCCGAAATCGCTCGGCAGGTCGCCGCTCACTTCGTGCCACGACTCGCCCGCGTCGTCACTCCGCATCACGTCCCAGTGCTTCTGCATGAACAGCACCTGCGGCCGCGCCGGGTGCATCGCGATCCGGTGGACGCAGTGGCCGACCTCGGCCTTGGGATCGGGCAACTCGTAGGGCGATTTCAGGCCGCGGTTGATCGGCTTCCAGCTCTGGGCGCCGTCGTCGCTGCGGAAAGCGCCGGCCGCCGAGATCGCGATGACCATCCGCCTTGCGTCGTTCGGATCGAGCACGATCGTGTGCAGGCACAGGCCGCCGGCGCCCGGCTGCCAGAGCGAGCTCGACTCGTGGGTGCGCAGCGCAGGGAGCTCCTGCCAGGTCTTCCCGCCGTCGGCGGTCCGGAAGAGCGCCGCGTCCTCGGCGCCCGCCCATACGGTATCGGAATCGTCGGGCGACGGCTCGAGGTGCCAGACCCGCTTGAACTCCCAGGGGTGGGGCGTGCCGTCGTACCACTTGTGGGTTCCGGGCGTGCCTTCGTAGACGAACTCGTTGCCGACCGGATTCCAGGTCTTCCCCCCGTCGTCGGAGCGCTGCATCACCTGGCCGAACCAGCCGCTGGTCTGCGAGGCGTAGATCCGGTTCGGATCGGCGGGCGATCCCTTGAGGTGATAGATCTCCCAGCCGCCGAAGAACGGGCCTTGCACGTCCCACTGCTCCCGTTTGCCGTCCGCGGTGAGAACGAAAGCTCCCTTGTGCGTGCCGACGAGAACGCGAACTCCGCTCATCCGTAGCCTCCCCCCGAAGCGGCGACCCGGCCGAGACTCGAACGGTCAGCCGGTCGCGATGGACGAGGCGCGATCTTAACCTCGACCGCCGCCGAGGATTGTGCAGGCGGGACGAATCGACGGCGCCAGAGGACGACCCGACCCGTAACGGGGTGCCGCGCCGTAGGATGACGTCCATGTCCGGCCGTCTCGTCCTCGTCGCCACGCCGATCGGCAACCTCGAGGACCTGTCGCCGCGCGCCGGGCGCGCCCTCGCCGAGGCCGACCTCGTGGCCTGCGAGGACACCCGGCACACCGGCAGGCTGCTCGCCCACCTGGCAATCAAGAAGCCGCTCGTCTCGCTCCACGAGCACAACGAGCGCCGCCGCATCCCCGAGATCGTGGCGGCGCTCGAGGCGGGCAAGACCGTCGCCGTGGCCTCCGACGCCGGCACGCCGCTGATCTCCGATCCCGGCTACCCGTTGGTCCGCGCGGCGATCGCGGCGGGCATCCGGGTCGAGGCGATTCCCGGGCCTTCCGCTCTCCTCACCGCACTCGTCGCTTCGGGTTTTCCTCCTTACCCGTTCACCTTCGCCGGCTTCGCGCCGCCGAAATCGGGCAAGCGGCGCACCTTCTACCGCAACCTCGGCGCCCTCGGTCACACCTTCATCGTCTACGAATCGCCGCACCGGTTGGCGGCGAGCCTCGCCGACGCGGCCGCCGAGCTCGGCCCCGAGCGCCCCGCCGCGCTCGCCCGCGAGCTCACCAAGCTCCACGAAGAGATCGTGCGCGGCCCCCTCGCCGAGCTCGCCGCCTGGGCGCAAGAGCGCAAGCTGCTCGGCGAGTTCGTGCTCGTGGTCGGCGGCCCGGCCGCAGACGCTTCGTCCTCGGCCTCGACCGAATCGACGAGAGACTGAGACGGTCGCCGTCAGGCGCCGATGAAGCGATGCCCGGCGGCGAGCAACGCCGCTTCGGCGCTCGCCCGGTCGGCGTCCCGAATCAGGATGTAGTCCGTGTCGAAGGTCGAGACGGCGAAGAGCGGAAGGTCCGCCGTCGCCAGCGGTCCCGCGAGCGACGCCAGCACGCCCGTCAGTCCGAGCTCCATCTTCCCGGTCACGCGAAAGAGCGCGTAAGGACCTTCGACGGTGGCGCCGGGCGGCGCCGCCGCGACCTCGCAAACGATCGAGAGCTCGTCCGGCGTCCGGCTGATCGAGAAGAACGATGTAGATCCAGCTGGCAGTCGTGGCGCCTGGGATGGCATCCGGCAGATCGCGAAGCGCCCTTCGAGCCAGGCGAGCTCGAGCTGCGGGCTCATGCCAGCCGGCCCGTGATCCAGCAGCCGCCGAGGACGCGGGTGCCCTGGTAGAAGACCGCCGCCTGGCCCGGGGCGACGCCGCGCTGGGGCTCCGCGAAGTCGACCTCGGCGCGACCGTCGTCCCGCGGGCGGACGAGCGCGGGCACGCCGGGATGACGGGAGCGGATCTTGACCCTCGCCTCGACCGGGCCCTCGGGCGGGTGGCCGATCCAGTGGAGCCGCTCGCCCGTGAGACCGGGCGCGAGGAGCTCGTCCTCCGGACCGACCACGAGGGCGTTCTCCTCGGGCATCACCTTCAGCACGTAGAGGCGCCGATCCGACGCCACGCCCACGCCGCGCCGCTGGCCCACCGTGTAGCGATAGTAGGGCTCGGCGCGGCCGAGCTCGAGGCCGTCGCGGGTCAAGACGCGCGCCGGCTCGGCGGCGACGGTGCCGAAGCGCTCCGGACTCGCCGCCGCTTCGCGCTCGACGAACTCGCGCACCTCGCCGTCGACGAAGCAGACCTCCATCGACTCCCCCTTCTCGGCCACCACCAGGCCCGCCTCGCGGGCGATGGCGCGGACCTCCGGCTTCGACTTGTCGCCGAGCGGGAAGCGGCTGAAGGCGAGCTGCTCGGCCGTCAGCTCGAAGAGGAAGTAGCTCTGATCCTTCTCCGGGTCGGTGGCGGCGTGGAGCTCGGGTCCCTCGTCACCCTCGACGATGCGCGCGTAGTGCCCGGTGGCGAGCGCCGTCGCGCCCACGTGGCGCGCCTTCTCGATCAGGAGATCGAACTTGACGAAGGTATTGCATCGCACGCAGGGCGAGGGCGTCCGTCCCGCCAGGTAGTCGGCCACGAAGGGATCGACGACGTGGCGGCGGAACTCGTCGTCCATGCGCAGCGTGTAGTGGGGGATCCCCGCCTGGTCGGCCACCCGGCGCGCGTCGCCGAGGTCGAGCGCCCCGCAGCAGCGGCCGTTGCGCGCCTCGCCGGAGCGATCCCAGAGAAGCATCGAGAGGCCGACCACCGGCGAGCCGCCGCGCGACAAGAGCCACGCGGCGACGCTCGAATCGAGGCCGCCGCTCATCGCCACCGCGGTGAGGCCGGGCGTCGTCACGCCCGGCTCCGGCCTACAGTCGTCGCGCGGAGGGCTTCCACTTCGCGCGCCAGAACCGGCAGGAACGCGTCGACCTCTTCCACCCTGTTGGCCATCCCGAACGAGACCCGGATCGAGGCCAGCGCCTCGTCTCGGTCGAGCCCGAGGGCGCGGAGCGTCGCGCTCGGTTCGACCACGCCCGAACCACAGGCCGCACCGGTCGAGATCGCGTAGCCGGCCAGATCGAGCCGCATCAGGAGGTCCTGGTTCAGGAGGCCGCGCAAGGCGACGTTCGTAGTGTGCGGCAAACGGGGCGCTCCGGTCCCGTGGACCACCGTGTCCGGGATGCTGGAGAGCCCCGCTTCGAAGCGTTCGCGCAGCGCCGCCAAGTGGGCACGGCGCTCCTCGAGCTCCCGGCCCGCCAGTTCGCAAGCGGTCCCGAAGCCGACCAGCGCGGCGACGTTCGAGGTCGAGGCGCGTCGTCCCCGCTCCTGACCGCCCCCGACCAGCAAGGGCTCGAGCGGGGCGCCGGAACGGACCCAGAGCGCCGCCGCTCCCGGCGGGCCGTGAAACTTGTGGGCGCCGATCGTCACGTAGTCCGCGCCCAGCTCGGCGACCCGCACCGGGATCTTGCCCACCGCCTGAACGGCATCGCAGAGCAGCGGGATTCCCCGCTCGCGACAGGCCCGTGCCCATTCGGCGACCGGCTGCAGCGTCCCCAGCTCGTTGTTGGCCAGCATCAGCGCGGCGAGCCGGGTCTCGGGGCGGCGCGCGGCGAGAAACGACTCGACCGGCACCACCCCGTCGGTGTCCGGGAGGACGTGACTCACCGTCGCCCCCACCGCAGGCGCCCAGACGCCTGCCGCGCCGAGGATGGAAGGATGCTCGAGCGCCGAAACGACCAGGTGACCGCCCTGGCCGCACGCCGCCAGCGCGGTTCGGAGAACGGCGTTGTTGGCCTCGGTGCCGGATGCCGTGAAGACGATCTCCTCGGGCCGCGCGCCGAGGAGTCCGGCGACGCTGGCACGGGCCCGCTCGACCGCGGCATGGGCCGATTGGCCGAAACGATGGGCCGAGGAGGCGTTTCCCCACCGCTCGCCCATCCAGGGCAGCATCGCCTCACGTACCCTGGGATCGAGCGGCGTCGTCGCGTTGTGATCGAAGTAGGCTCCCTGCACGGGCGGGAATTCTACTCGTCGATCCCTCCGGCACCGGATCTGCACGCATCTGCGAGAGACTTGAGGACTGTCATGACGCGCACCCGTCTGCTGCCGCTCGCCGCTCTCGGCGTCCTGCTTCTCGTCCCGGCCGCCGGCCCCGCCGGCGAGCCGCAGAGCCCGGTTCACGACACGAAGAGCCCGCAACCGAAGGCGGGGTCCAAGAAGGAGAAGGCCGAGAGCCAGCGGAAGCTCATCGCGAGCCTGCCGCCCGCCTACCAGGAGTGGCTGCGCGAGGTCGCCCCGATCATCTCCAAGGAGGAGATCGCCGGCTTTCTCGAGCTCGAGAAGGACTACCAGCGCGACGCCTTCATCGAGCGCTTCTGGAAGGTGCGCGATCCCTATCCCGACACGGCGCGCAACGAGGCCCGCGACGCCTGGGAGTCGCGGCTCGCGCAAGCGAAGACCGAGTTCGCCTCGCTGGACGGCGATCGCGCCAAGGTCTTCCTGCTCAACGGCCCGCCCCAGATCCGCAATGCGGGCCACTGTGTCGGCCTCTGGCCGATCGAGGTTTGGGCGTACGCGCAGTCGACCCGTCTGCCCGACGGCATGGTGCTGATCTTCTACCAGCGGCTCGGTCAGGGGACCTACACGATGTGGCAACCCCTGGAAGGACTGGGCGCCCTCTTCCAGTTCCCGCCCGTGCAGTCGAACCCCAGTCAGCTCTTCCAGCAGATCGTCGACAGCTGCCGACAGACCGACCAGATCGCCGCCGCCATCTCGGCGGTGAGCCGCAAGGGAGCGATGAGCTACTCGCTCGAGATGCTGCGCGCTCTCAAACCTATCGAGGCGCCGTCGCGCGAGTGGGTCGACACCTTCAACTCCTACTCGACCGACCTGCCTGCCGACGCCAAGCCGCTGCCGGCGACCCTGCGACTCGGCTTCCCGGGGCGGGTGCAGAGCCGGACCGTCGTCCAGGGCACCCTGGCCGTGCCGGTCGACAAGGCGACCACCGCGTCGTTCGAGGGGCGCAAGTCCTACGACTTCCTCCTCAACGGCGAAGTGCTGTTCGGCGACAAGCTCTTCGACTCGTTCCGCTACAAGTTCGACATGCCCGCGAAGAGCGTCGACACGCCGGAGATCCCGCTGGTCTTCGAACGTCTGCTGCGCCCCGGCACCTACACCCTGATCGTGAAGCTGGAGGACCTCGACGGAGGCGCCTATTACCGCCACCAGCAGACTCTCGAGGTGCCGGACATCCGCCAGGCGCCCCAACGAACCGTCGACGACGAGACGGCGAAGATCCTCGCCGAGGCCAATGCGGCGCTCTCGACCCTCGACGACACGATCAAGATCATCCAGCCGCAGGGCGAATTCCAGTCGGGCCTGGTGCGTTTCGACACCGTGAGCACCGGCCCGGACATCCATGAGGTCGAGTTCCTGCTCGACGGCCGGCAGATCCTGCGCAAGAACCGGCCGCCGTTCTCGGTCGAGCTCGATCTCGGCGAGGTGCCGCGGACCCGCACCCTGCGCGCCGAGGCGCTCGACGGCAAGGGCGACGAGGTCGCCTCCGACGAGATCCTCCTCAACGCCAGTCCGCACCGTTTCTCGATTCGCCTGACCGAGCCGCAGCGCGGCCGCCATTACAACCGCAGCTTGCGCGCCGAAGCGCAGGTCGAGGTTCCCGAAGATGCCTCCCTGCAGCGCGTCGAGTTCTATCTGAACGAGGATCTGGTGGCGACCCTCTACCAGCCACCTTGGACGGCGCCGATTCGGCTTCCCTCCGACCTCGGTCTCGCCTACGTGCGCGCGGTCGCCTACGAAGCGGACGGCAACTCGACCGAGGACATCGTCTTCGTCAACGCGCCACAGGGACTCTCGGAGGAGCTCGAGATCCAATACGTCGAGCTCTACGCCGCGGTGCTCGACCGCGACAAGCACCCCGTGACGACCCTCCAGCAGAGCGACTTCACGGTCGCCGAGGACGGCGTGCCGCAGACCATCGCGCGCTTCGAGAAAGTGCAGAACCTGCCCATCCACGTGGCGGTGCTCCTCGACACTTCGGCCTCGATGGCGCCGCGCCTCGACGCGGCCCGCCAGGCGGCGCTCAAGTTCTTCGAGGACACGATCACCCCCAAGGACCGCGCCGCACTGATCCCGTTCAACGACCATCCGCTCCTGGCCGTCAAGATGACCAACCGCACCGAGGACCTGGCGGCCGGCCTGGCCGGCCTCAAGGCCGAGCGCGGCACTTCGCTCTACGATTCGGTGGTCTTCTCGCTCTTCTACTTCAACGGCATCAAGGGGCAGCGCGCCATGCTCCTGCTATCCGACGGGAAAGACGAGAACAGCCGCTTCACCTTCGATCAGACGCTCGACTTCGCCCGCCGCGCCGGGGTCTCCATCTACACGATCGGCCTCGACATCGGACGCACCGAGCTCGAGACCCGCCGGGTGCTCCGCTCGCTCGCCGCGGAGACCGGAGGGCGGAGCTTCTTCGTCAAGAGCCCCTCCGAGCTCGCCGCGATCTACGGCACGATCCAGCAGGAGCTGCGCTCCCGCTACCTGATCGCCTACCAGTCGACCAACACCAACCGCAACCTCAAGTTCCGGATCGTCCAGGTCAAGGTCGACCGCCCCGGCTTGAAGGTTGTGACCGTGCACGGCTACTACCCATGAGGCTCCGCCGTTTCGCGGAGCCGCCGCCAACCGACTAGGATCGGCGCATGCCGGCCCGAACGTGGAAGATGGGCGGATGGCTGCTCCTCGCGGCGGTCACGGTGGCGGCTGGTCCAGCGCCGAGCCCAACGCCGGCTCCGACGGCGGTCCCGGCCACCGACGCCGCGGCGCGTGAGTTCCTCGCGGTCGCGCAGCCGTTGATCACGCCGGTCGAGAGAGAGATCTACCTCTCGCTCCGTCACGCCTATCAGCGACGGGCATTCGAGAGCCGTTTCTGGCGCGAGCGCGATCCCTTCCCCGAGACCGCGGCCAACGAGTTTGCCGACCCCTGGCGCAAACGCGCTCCGGCGGCGATCGAGCGCTGGGGAAGCCTCGAGGACGCGCGGGCCCTCGCCTATACCGCCGCCGGCGAGCCCGCCTCGACGCTCCGCGTCGCCTGTCCCGACTTCCTCCGGCCGGCCGAGATCTGGCGCTACGACCTGGCCGGGCGGGTGCGCAACCCTTTCGTCGTGGTCTTCGTGGCGAAGAGCTTCAGCGAGCGAAGCGAGTACCGCGCCTGGGATCCGCATGAAGGCGTGTTCTCCCTGGCGATGGGAACCGGCGCCACGCGCAGCTCGCCGATGCAGCTCCTGCAGTCGGTCGCCGACCACTGCACGCGCGGCGGCGAGATCGCCTCGCTGCTCGATGTGGCGGTCGACTGGAACGAGGTGATGACCCGGGGCGAGCTCATGCCGCACCCGAACGACGAGTGGGCGCACAGCTTCTCGACCTACTCCACCGACCTCCCCGCGGGCGCGAAGACGCTCCCGGCCGCACTCGATCTGGCTTTTCCGGGCCGCCACGGTCTGCGGACGCGGGTCGAGGGCGCGATCCGCCTCGGAGAGCCCCCGAGCGCGAAGAACGCCTATACGGTCGACGGCGAGGTGCTGCGCGGCGACGAGCTGTTCGATCACTTCCGCTACCGCTTCGAGGCGGCCCCCGGTGCGACGACTCCCTTCGTCTTCGAGCGACCGCTGCGCCCCGGTGATTACCACCTGATCGTCAAGCTGCACGAGCTCGACGACGACCGCTACTTTCGCGACGAACGCGACCTCGAGGTGCCGGTGGTCGGAGCCGACGGCACGCTCCTGGCGACGGCGCGGGCGAAGCCGGAGGCCCCGGCAACCCCGGCGATCGACGCCGGCGCCCCCGACACGGCACCCGAGCCCTCGTTGCGGCTGGTCATCCCGGGTGGCGACCGCCTGCTGACCGGCCGTGCGCGGGTCGAGGCCGTCACTCAAGGCGACGACATCGCCGCGGTCGGCTTCACGCTCGACGGCAAGCCGATCATGCGCAAATTGCGCCCGCCGTTCGACGTCGAGCTCGACCTCGGGCCGAACCTGCGTCTGCATCGCGTGGGTGCCGTCGCCTACGACGGGTTCGGCACCGAGCTGGCGCGCGACGAGACGCTGGTCAATGGCGGTCCGCACCGCTTCGCCCTCCGCCTGACCGATCCTCAGAACATTCCGCCAGGCGCCGAACGGGTCGTGGCACGCGCCCAGGTCGACGTGCCCGTGGACGAGACGCTCGACCGCGTCGAGTTCTATGTCGACGACAAGCTCTACGCCACCCTCTACCAACCCCCCTTCGCGCAGTCCTTACCGGTGCCCGCCGGCACCAAGCTGGCCTGGATCCGCGCCGTCGCCTACCTGGTGGACGGAGACGCCGCCGAGGACGTGAAGCTGATCGGCGCCGGAGACCTCTCGACCGCCGTGCAGGTGGACTTCGTCGAGCTCTACGCCAGCGTGCTCGATCGCCGGGGGCGACCGATCGACGATCTGAAGGAAAGCGAGGTGGAAGTTCGAGAGGACGGCAAGAAGCAGCAGATCCGGCGCTTCGAAAAGGTCGCCGACCTGCCGATCCACGCCGGCGTGCTGCTCGACACCTCGGCCTCGATGGCCGAAGAGCTGCAGCGAGGCGGAGAGCGCGGCGCTCCGTTTCTTCTCCGAGGTACTGACCGGCAAGGACCGCGGCACGGTCATCACTTTCGCCGACGAGCCTCACGTGGCGGTGCGATTCACCCACAGCACCGAGGTACTGGCCGGCGGCCTCGCCCACCTCGAGGCCGACGGCGAGACGGCGCTCTGGGACGCCCTCGCCTATGCCCTCCACTACTTCAGCGGCATCCACGGCAAGCGCGCCCTCGTCGTGCTGACCGACGGCCTCGACTCGAAGAGCAGGTACAGCTACGAGAAGGTGCTCGACTATGCCCGCCGCACCGGGGTGGCGATCTACGTCGTCGGCCTGCACGTCCCGGCTCGCCCGCCGGAAGCCGGCATGCTGCTCCAGCGCCTGGCGCGCGAGACCGGCGGCCGCTACTACCGGATCGATCGTGCGGTCGCCCTCGGACCGATCTATCGCACGATCGAGCGCGAGCTACGCTCCGAGTACTTGATCGCCTATCAGTCCTCCAATCCGCCGAGTGACGGCTTCCGCGAGGTCACGGTGCGCGTCCACCGGCGCGGTGCCGACGTCCGTACCGCGCGCGGCTACTACCCGTGACCACTCCGATCGAGCTGGTGCTCGCCTCGGGGTCGCCGCGCCGCCGCGAGCTGCTGACCCGGCGGGGCATGCCGTTCTCGATCCGGCCGACCGACGTCGACGAAACGCCCAGGGCAGGAGAAAGCCCCCGCGAGATGGTGGAACGACTGGCACTCGCCAAGGCGCGCGCCGCAGCACGGCCCGGAGAGGTCGCGTTGGGAGCGGACACGGTGGTGGCGCTCGGTGAGCAGGTCCTCGGCAAGCCGCGCGACGAGGCCGAAGCCCGGCGCATGCTCCAGAAGCTGTCTGGACGAACTCACGAAGTCTGGACCGGGGTGGCGGTGTTCGACCGTCGGGCAGGAGTGGAACGGGTGCACCGGCGCGCCGTGCGCACCGCGGTCACGTTTCGCGTTCTTTCCGAGTCCGAGATCGCGGACTACGTTGCGAGCGACGAGCCCTCCGACAAAGCGGGCGCATATGCCATCCAAGGAGGAGCCGCCGCCTTTGTCGAGCAGCTCGAAGGCGACTACGACAATGTCGTCGGACTGCCGCTGACCGCCGTCGAGGAGATGCTGGCGGAGCTCGATCCGCCCGTCAGTCCCCGAACTTGATCGGCTCGCCGAGCTCGGTGAGCGCGAAGTTCGTCATGATCTGGTGCCCGTTGAAGTCGACCACTCGAATGTCCTCGACCTCGTCCAGGTCGCGCGCCGCGCTGGTGAACGCTTGGCCGTAGCGCTGTCGCACGGCCTCGAGCGACACCTCGTAGGCGATGAACTTCGTGATCCCCTTGTAGCCCAGCTTGGCGATCAGCCGCGGATCGGTGAGCTCGGGGTAGGTCGACAGCACCAGGATCGGTCCGGTGCCGGTGAAGATCAGGAAGGAACGGATGGTGGCGGTCGTGGTCATGGCGTTCTCCCCGCAGCGACGCGGCGAATGTACGGCCCGGTCCGACAGGTGTCAAGCCGAAGCGTTGCAAGGAGTTGCGTTCGCTGTCACCGGCCCGTCACGCGGCACTGTGGAAATCGATCGCGCGACCCGCGCGAATTAGTCCAAGCGTCGCAGTTACTTGCCAGCAACTAACTGTAATCACACGACTTACTCGCGCAGCACAGATTCTTGTGCAAAGCGCGCGCGGCCGCCGCTGCATGGGCCTCGGCGCCACCCGACAGGGGTCTTCTCCGCAGGGATTTCCGCAACTGCTGCGGAAGGCGCGTGCTACATTGCCGCGCCCATGAGCGACAAGCGAATCCTGGTCGTCGAAGACGAGCCGGACATCGCCGAAGTTCTCAAGTTCAATCTCGAGAAAGCAGGCTTTCGCGTCGAGGTGCAGCGCCGCGGCGACACGGCGTTGGAGTCGATTCGGCGTCAGCCGCCGGATCTCGCGGTGCTCGATCTGATGTTGCCCGGCCTGGATGGCCTGGAGCTCACCCGCATGCTCAAGCGCGAGCCCGCCACCGCACGCGTGCCGCTCGTCATGCTGACCGCCAAGGGCGAGGAAGTGGATCGCATCGTCGGCCTCGAACTGGGTGCCGACGACTACATACCCAAGCCGTTCAGTCCCCGCGAAGTCGTCTTGCGCATCAAGGCGATATTGCGACGTCGGCAGGTGGAGGAAGAGACGGCTCCACCCCTCGAGGCGGGCTCGATCCGCCTCGATCCGGACGCCCACAGCGTGCAGGTGCGCGGCCGCGACGTGGAGCTGACCGCGACGGAGTTTCGCCTGCTCCAGGTATTGATCGAACGGCAGGGGCGCGTGCAAACGCGAGCTCGCCTGCTCTCCGACGTCTGGGGCTACGCGGAGGACGTGGACAGCCGCACGGTCGACACGCACGTGCGGCGGCTGCGCCGCAAGCTGGGCTCCGCTTCCGGCAGCATCGAAACGGTGATCGGGGTCGGCTACCGGCTGCGCGTCTGAGCCGCGCGCGGCCGCGGGGCGCCAGGATTCCGTCTTCACCGATACGAGCCGGGCCGCCCGTCTCCCCGCCGAGCCTCCTCTGCTACATTTCCGTCGTGCTGCGGCTCCTTCTGGTGCGTCACGCCCTCACGGCCGAGCGTCCCGCCTTGGGAGGCACCGATGCCGATCGGCCGTTGACCGGCCCCGGACGCGAAAATTTCGAGCTCGCCGCGCGCGCCCTGATCGCGCTCGCTCCGGGAATCGATCGCGTCGCTTCGAGCCCCTTGCGGCGGGCCCGCGAGACGGCGGAGATCCTCGCCCGCGGTTACGGTCATCGAGCCGAACCCATCGAGATCCCGAGCCTTGCCCCCGGTGGCTCGCCCACCGAAGCGGCTCGAGAGCTCGGCCGGCTGGGTGGAGGCGACGCCCTCGCCGCGGTCGGCCACGAGCCCGACCTCGCCATGCTCGCCGCTTACCTGCTCGCCGGCAGCGAGCGCTCCTTCCTGCGTTTCAAGAAGGGCAGCGCCGCATGGCTGGAGGTCGCCGATGGGCTGCGACCCGGTACGGCCACCCTGCTCTGGCATCTGACGCCGGCGCAGCTGCGCGAGCTGGCGCCATGACCGGGCCGGCGCTTCCCCAGGACCTGCTCGACCGCGACACCGGTGAGGCGGTTCGACGACTCGCGCTGGCGCAGCTCGACCGCGCCGCGGAGGCAAGACGCGCTCTCGAAGAGGGCGAGGATTCCGAAGCGCTGCATGACTTTCGGGTGGCGTTGCGCCGCCTGCGCACCCTCCTGCGCGCCTATCCACGCGACCTCGGCGACGCGGTCGGCGGCAAGGCGCGGCGCCGACTCAAGCGGCTCGCCGGAGCCACGAACGCCGCACGGGATGCGGAGGTGGGGCTTCTGGAGCTTGACCGTCTGCTACCGGAGCCGACCCGATCGCAACGGCGCGGTCTCGCCTTCCTGCGGGAACGGCTCGAGCGGACCCTGGCGGCAACCCACCGGAGCGCGACCGGGGAGCTGCTGCCCACCTTCGACCAGCTCGCCGGCCGCTTGACGGATCGGCTGGGCCGCTACCGGATCGAGCTACGGCTCGACGGGGCACCCGTCGTCGCTTCCTTCCGTCGGGATCTTGCCGAGCGATTGCGCGGTCTCTGGGGCGCCTTCGCGGGCGCTCTCGCTGCGGCGCGCGACGGTGACGACGCGGCGGTCCACGCCGCCCGCATCGCCGCCAAGCGACTGCGCTACCTGATCGAGCCGGCCTGCGAGGGTCTCTCCTCCGCCAAGCCGGCACTGGCGCGGCTCCGCGCGCTTCAGGACATCCTCGGCGAGGTCAACGACCTGCGCCAGCTCGCCGACATCGCCGCGCGCGCCGCGGCGGAGCTGGAGGCAACCGCCCTGCGGGCCCTCGCGTCGGGAAGCGAGAAGGTGCGCCGCCCGCCCGAGCGCACGGGCTTGAGAGAGATCGAGCGCCGCATCGCGCCGCGCCGCGCCGCGCTTCGCGAACGTCTCTCAGACGAGTGGCTGAACGATGAAGCGACTGCGAGCGCGGCGCTCGGGGAGGCGATGCGTCGTCTCGAGGCAGAGCTCGGCGGCGAGCGCGCTCAGCGCACGAGGCGCGCCAACGCCGCCTCGGTCAAGGCGACCTGACTGGAGCGTGCCGGCTCGCCCGCCGCGGGGCACCGCTGCTCCCAGGAGCCGTCGGCGCGCAGCTCCCAGGCCTTGCAGTTGTCGGCGAGTTGGGCGTCGAGGATCGCCTGTAGCTCCGCCCGCAGCGCGGGCGCCGCGATCGGCACGGTCGCCTCGACTCGCCGGTCGAGATTGCGCGACATCCAGTCCGCGGAACCGATGAAGGACTCGCCCTCCCCACCCTCGCCGAACACGAAGATGCGGGCGTGCTCGAGGAAGTGGCCGACGATCGAGATCACTCGAATCGTCTCCGAGAGCCCGGACACGCCCGGTCGCAGCCGGCAGACGCCGCGCACGATCAGATCGATCTCGACCCCCGATCCCGAGGCTTCGTAGAGGGCCTGCACGATCTCCGGGTCCTCGAGCGAGTTCATCTTGGCGACGATTCGCCCGCCACGCCCGGAGCGCGCCTTCGCGGTCTCCCGGCGGATGCGCTCGAGGATGCCGGAGCGCATGTTGACCGGCGCGACGAGCAGGCGCGTGAAGCGCTGACTCCCGAGGTGTCCAGAGGTCAGCAGATTGAAGAGTTGCGCGGTGTCGGCGGCGATCTCCGGATCGCAGGTGAAGAGCCCCAGGTCGGTGTAGAGCTCGGCCGTGTCGGTGTTGTAATTGCCCGTCGCGATATGGGCGTAGGAGAGCAAACCGTCGGCCTCCTGCCGGACCACCAGCGACACCTTGGCGTGCGTCTTGTACCCGAGCACGCCATACGCCACGTGGGCGCCCGCCCCCTCCAACGCCTCGGCCCACTCGATGTTGCGCTGCTCGTCGAAGCTCGCCCGCAGCTCCACCAGCACCGCCACCTGCTTGCCGCGTTCGGCCGCTTCGATCAACGCCTGCACCACCGGCGAGCTCTTCGAGGTCCGGTAGAGCGTCTGTTTGATGGCCAGCACCCCGGGGTCCTCGGCGGCCTGCTGCAGGAAGCGCTGCACCGAGGTGGCGAAGGAGTCGTACGGATGGTGGACCAGAACGTCGCCCGCGCGGATCACCCGGAAGAGGTCGGGCTCCTGGCCATCGAGCCCGGACACCAGGCGCGGATGGGTGACCGGCTGCCAAGCCGCTCCGCGCGGCGCCGGCAGCGGCAGGGCGAGCAGCTGGAAGAGGTCGCGCGCCGCCAGGGGTGGCGCATCCTCGTAGATGTCGTCCGGCGAGCACTCGAGCTCCTCGGCCAGCAACGAGCGCATCCAGGTCGGCATCCCCGCCACGACCTCGAGCCGCACCACGGCGGCGAAACGACGCTCGAGGAGCTCCTCCTGGATCGACTCCAGCAGATCCTCCGCCGGCTCTTCGTGGCGCGCCACGTCGGCCGCGCGGGTGACCCGGAAGGCGTAGGTCTCGAGCAGCTCCTGGCCGGGGAACAGGCCCTCGAGCTGCGCCGCGATCAACTCCTCGAGCGGCAGCATCCGGAATCCGTCGGGGAGCTGCACCCAACGCGGCAGCGACGGCGGAACCTTGACGCGCGCGAACCGCATCTCGCCGCTCGCCGGGTTGCGCACCGCCACAGCGAGCGAGAGGGAGAGGTTCGAGATGAACGGGAACGGATGCGAGGTGTCGAGTCCGAGTGGCGTCAGGATCGGAAAGAGATGGGTGACGAAATAGCGCTCCGCCCAGGCCTGCTCGTCCGCCGAGAGATTCGCCCAACGCAGGATCTCGACGCCGTGACGGGCCAGCTCCGGCAAGAGATCTTCAGCGAGCAGCCTCCGCTGCTGCTCGTTCAGCGGCAGCACCGCGTCGCGGATCGCCGCGAGCTGTTCTCCGGCCGAGCGGCCATCCGGGGAGAGGGTCGGCTTGGCGCTCGCGGCCTGGAGCTTCAGGCCGCCCACCCGCTTCATGAAGAACTCGTCGAGGTTGGCCGCGAAGATGGCGACGAACCGCAGCCGGTCGAGCAGCGGCGAGCTCCTGTCCTCCGCCTCGTGGAGGACCCGGCGATCGAACTCGAGCCACGAGAGCTCGCGATTGAAGAACGGATCCGGGGGCGATCCGGCCCCGTTCCCGTCCTCGCGCTCCGGCGCGCGCTTGAGCGTCTCCCTCTCCATCGGCGAAGAGTTTAAGACGGTCGGGAGACGACCGGGCGACGTGACCGGCACGGCGGACACGAGGGCTTCGGGTCGGGTCTACGTGGCGAAGGGGAGCGGATCCCCCGCGGCCCAGCCGATTTCGGGGCGACTTATCGTAGTTCGATCCTGTCGATGTCGTCCCAGCTGAAATAGACGGCGGTACCACCATCGGCCTTGAAGAAGGCGATTCCGGCGTTGTCGTCGTCGACGTCGACTTCACTCTCCAGACGCAGCTTCTGCCCGTTGTCGAGGGTCACTTCGGTGCGTCGTCCCGAAAGACGCCGGATCTCCTTCACCCGGTAGAAGGGGATGTGGTACTCGACGTCGTCCTGCGAGCCGTCGAGAAACTCCCATCGTTCCGTCTCGTCGAGGTCGAAGGCGATCGGTCCACTGCGGGACCTGCCGTCGACCGTGGTCACCTTCGCCTCGATCGGGCCCAGCGGCGGGTAGTCGTCGTAGCCACGACCGGAGCTCTCCGCCACCTCGAGGTCCGCCTTCTCGAATACGCTCCATGGGATCTCGACCCGGCCGTAGCGCGGATCCTCGACCAGGATGTTACGGATCGAGGCGTCGACGTCGTTGGTGCCAGAGAGCTCGACCGTGCGGCCGTCCAGCAATACCACCCGCGACGAGCGGCGACTCAGCCGTTCGATCGAACGGATCTTGCCCATCGGGATCGACATGTCGCCGTCGTCGGTTTCGCCGTCCAGCAAGTCGGTCGTCAGGCACTCCTGGCTGTCCCACTGCAGGAATCCCGAGAAGTCGCCGACCGAGGTGTGGACTTTGGCGCGCAAGCGTTCCCCCTCGGGATGGGCGTCGGCCGGCGTGGCCGAGAAGCGGATCGAGCGGATCCGGTCCCATTTGACCGCGACCTTGCCCAGCGAGGCGTCCCAGACCGTAATCTCGGCGCCAACGTCGTTCGAGCCGCCGTCGATGCGCATCGTGCGCCCGTTGCGCAGCGTGATGGTCGCTCCGTCGCCACGCGGATCGATCTCCGCGAGATCGCCGAAACGGGCGATGAGCTGGCGCTGCTCCCAGGCCTTCTGCCAGGGCCCCGAGACTTCGAGCCCGAAGACTTTGACGTGGCGGGTACGCCGGCGGTAGCCGTCCGGAAGCGTCCCGGTCGACGGTTCGTCCAGTTTCGAGGCGTTGAAGTGATCGTCCCAGAACGCCTCTTCGGTGCCCCAGCGCAGCAGGCCCTCGTACTGATTCCCCGAGGTCGTTTCGATCGTTCCGTGAAGGTACCCACTCACGTCGGGCGCCGCGGCGGCGGGAAGCGCCGACAAGCCGAGCCCGGCGAGCAAGATCCAAGTGGCGTGTCTCATCGCATCGACTCCTGTCACAGTCAGTCCGGCGGGGTTCATCGCGCGCCCCGGCGAGGCCGTTCCTCGCGCAGCGATGCCGTCACCAGATGGGGGGGTTGGTTCTCGCGCTCCGTTCCCTCGCCGGTTTCGAGGGCCGGCACCAGACGGAGCAGTTGCAGCATCGCCCGCTGGTAGCGCGGATCAGAGCCCAACAGCTGGTCCGCCAGCGCGACGAAACGGTGGTCGTCGAGTGGCAGCGCGCGCGCGGCCGTCAAACCGGCCGGGCGGGCGGCGGCGAGGGAATCGCCGAGCGACGAGGACGGTCCGGCGACGGTGGCCAGGGCGAAGCCACCACCCAGCCCGATCACCACCAGGGCGGCGGCTCGCAGCCATGCCGGCACGCCGCGCGGGGGTACCCGCGCCCCGGACGCCGCCCCGGGCTCCTTCTCGGCCCGCGTCCCGAGGGTCGGCCAGAGGTACTCGGCGGCCGGCGCGGCGAGCTCGTCGGGAGCTGTCCGCAGCTGCGCGGCCACGCCCTCCAGCCGGCGCGCGCCGCGGAAGAATTCCGCGCACGGCGCGCACTCGAGCAGATGGTCGATCGCGGCCAGCGCCGCCTCGCCGGCGAGCTCGCCGTCGATCAGCGACGAAAGGTCAAGCTCGAAGTCGGTGCAAGTCTTCATGTCCTCGTCTCCGCGACCCGCTCGCCGCCGAGCAGGCCGATCAATCGTTTGCGCGCCCGGTGCACGTTGATGCGCACCTGATCCAGGGTCCATCCCATCGTGACCGCGACCTCGCGGTAGCTGTGCTGCTCGATCGCCGCCAGGCGGAAGGCGACCTGATAGTGCTCCGGCAGTTCCTCGAGGGCCTCGCGGAGACGCTCCTCGAGGCGCCGTCGACTCGTCGCTTCCTCCGGAGATTCCGCGCGCGAATCGGCCACACCGTCGAAGCCGGCCGCAGGCTCCTCCGCCCGCGTCGGCACCAGCCTGAAGTGACGCCGCCAATGGTCGCTGGCCAGGTTCTGGGCGATGGTGAAAAGGTAGGAGCGCAGGCTCTCGCGCTCCTCGATCCGCCCCGACCGAATGGCGCGGACGAAGGTCTCTTGGAGAAGATCCTCAGCCGTCTCGGCATCCCTCACCTGCCGGCGCAGGAACGAAAGCAGCGGACCGCGCTCGCTCTCCCAGGCCGTGCGCCAAACCGATTCGGGATCCTGCCGTTCCTGATCCAGGGCTTCCTCCGCCACCTCTGTCGCCATCTCAACCGGTTGGGACCGCCCCGCCGCGGTTTTGTTACAGCCCGGCCGTCCGGAGATACGACCCGGCGGGGTGTGACGTTTCAGCGATGCCCCGTGATACCTTGCCGCGCGATTCCCCGGCTGGGCCTTCTGGCCCGCGTTCGAGAGGTCCAGAACCGATGCGCCTCGACTCCTGGATTCGCAAGCTCCTGCCGCGCGAAGAGAGCTTCCGCGAACTGTTCGCCGAAGATACCCGGAACCTCGTGCGGGCGGGAGAGGTCTTCCTCGCCGTGGCGCGCAACGCGAAAGCCGACGAAAGGCAGATCAAGCTCGTCGACCTCGAAGCCCACGAGCACACGGGCGATCAGATCACCCGCCGGATCTTCGAGGCCCTCAACTCGACCTTCCTGACTCCGCTCGACCGCGAGGACATCCGCGCCCTCGCGGTCGACATCGACGACGTGCTCGACTATCTCGAACAGATCGCCCAGTTCCTGGTCCTCTTCGAGCCCCGCGAGGCACCGGACGCGCTGGTGCGCTTCGCCGAGATCCTGCTCGAGCTCGTGCAGCAGATCGATCTCCTCACCGGCCTCATGTGGGACCGTCGCGACGCACCCGAGATCCTGGCCGGGATGGTGCGGATCTCCGAGCTCGAGAACCTGGCCGACGGGCTCTTCATGGCGGCGCTCGGAACGCTCTTCCGCACCGACAACGGGCGCGACGCCATCGAGGTCCTGAAATGGAAGGAGATCTACCAGGGCCTCGAGGACGCCTGCGACAAGTGCAAGGACTTCACCCACGTGATCGGCAACATCGTGATCAAGAACGCGTGAGCGCACGGTGAGCACGCTCGTCGCGATCATCCTGGTCGCCCTGGTCTTCGATTTCCTCAACGGGTTCCACGACGCAGCGAACTCGATCGCGACCGTCGTTTCGACCCGGGTGCTGTCGCCCCGCTACGCCGTCATCTGGGCGGCCTTCTTCAACTTCGCCGCCGCCTTCGTGCTCGGCACCCACGTCGCCAAGACGATCGGCAAGGGGATGATCGACATTTCGGTGGTGACCCAGACGGTCATCGTCGCCGGACTGGTCGGGGCGATCGTCTGGGACCTGGTCACCTGGTACTACGGCATTCCGGTGTCTTCGTCGCACGCCCTGGTCGGCGGCTATGCGGGCGCGGCGATCGCCAAGGCGGGATTCGGCTCGATCCTGCTCTCCGGCTGGCTCATGCCGGTCGCGTTCATCGTGCTCGCGCCGGTCATCGGGTTGATCCTCGGCCTGGCGCTTTCGATCGGCGTGCACTGGACGTTCCGGCGTTGGACCCCGTTCCGCGTCGATCGTTTCTTTCGCCGCGGCCAGCTCGTCTCCGCCGCCTTCTACAGCCTCGGACACGGCGGCAACGACGCGCAGAAGACGATGGGCATCATCACCGGCCTCCTAATCGCTTCGGGGAAGCTCCACGAATTCGCCGTCCCGATCTGGGTGATCCTGATCTCCAACGCGGCCATCGCGCTCGGCACCCTGTTCGGCGGCTGGCGGATCGTCAAGACCATGGGCTCGAAGATCACCAAGCTGCAGCCGATGGGCGGCTTCTGCGCCGAGACGGCGGGCGCCCTGACGATCATCGGGGCCACCCTCGGCGGGATTCCGGTGTCCACAACCCACACCATCACCGGCGCCATCATGGGCGTCGGCTCGACCAAGCGGCTCTCCGCCGTGCAGTGGGGCGTCGCCGGACGCATCCTCTGGGCCTGGCTGCTCACCATTCCCGTGGCAGCGCTGATCTCCGCGCTCGCCTACCACTTCCTGGCTCTCGTCCACTGACGCGCCGTCGCCACGAGGCCGTGATCGAATGATGGTCATGACCTCGCCTCGGCGCAGCGAAGTCGCGCCCACGCCCGCCGGAACGGCGAGCACGCGAGTCGCTGCGATCGACATCGGCTCGAACTCCATTCACATGATCGTCGCGGAAGGAGACGGCGCGGGCGGCTACCGGGTGCTGGCGCGCGAGCGCGACATGGTGGGCCTGGGGCGCAGCGCGTTGCGCCGGGGCGCCCTGTCGCGACGCGCGGTGCGCGATGGGCTGGAGGCGCTGCTGCGCATGACCACGCTGGCGCGCCTCAAGGGCGCATCGAGGATCGACGCGGTCGCCACCAGCGCCGTGCGCGAGGCGACCAACGGGCGCGAGTTCGTGGAGCAGGTGGGCGCGCTGACGGGCCTCGAGGTGCGGGTTCTCTCCGGCGAGGAGGAGGGCGCGCTCGTCTTTCGCGCGGTGCGTCACGCGGTCGACCTCGGACGGGGCGCGAACCTGCTCGTCGACGTCGGCGGAGGCTCGACGGAATGGTGCGTGGCGCGTGGCGGCGTGTTGCGTACGGTGCGCAGCGTGCGTCTCGGCTCGCTGCGGAGCGCCGGCTTGCTGGAGGGCAACCCGCCCACGACCAAGTCGATCGAGAAGTTGCGGCGGCGCGTCCGCTCGGCGATCTCGAAGCTGCGCGCGCCGGCGCGATTGCAGTACCTGATCGCGACTTCGGGCACGGCGGTTTGTTGCGTCGAACTGGTCGATCTCGCGCGCGGACGCGAGAGGCCTCTCGCGGTGGGCGGCCTGCGCGAGGTCAGGAGGAAGGACCTCGCGGCCCTTATCGAGCAGCTCCGCGGCCTGCGTCGACGCGAGATCGCGGCGCTGCCTCCGGTCGGCGAGCCCCGTTCGGAATCGATCCTGGCCGGAGCGATCCTGCTCGACGAGCTGGCGCAGCACGCCGGAGTGGACCGCCTCCGCGTCTGCGACCGCGCTCTGCGTGAGGGCCTGGTGCTCGAGATGCTGGGCGCGCCCGAGGCCGCCGCGCCGGGCGAAGGCGGCGTCCGCCGGCGCCAGGTCCTCGAGCTCGCCCAGCGCGCGCCGTCGATGCTTCCCCATGCCGAGCAGGTGGCGCGCCTGGCGCTGCGACTCTTCGACTTGACCGCGCCGCTCCACAGCCTCGGCGAGCGGGAGCGGAGCTGGCTGGAGTTCGCTGCGCTGCTCCACGACGTCGGCTACTCGATCCATTTCCAGCGCCACCACAAACACTCGCACTACCTGATCGCGACCTCCAACCTCGACGCCTTCGATCCACGCGAGATCGAGATCATCGCGGAAGTGGCCCGCTACCACCGCGGCGCCCGGCCGAAAGCCAGCCACCCCTCCTTCGCCGCGCTGAACGGTTGGCAGCAGGAGGCGGTGCGGCGTCTCGCCGCCCTGTTGCGGATCGCCAACGCGCTCGATCGCACCCACGCGCTGCGGGTGGTCGAGCTCTATGCGTCGCTCGGCAAACGCAAGCGGGTCGTGGTCGAGGTTCTGTCGCCTTACGACGTCGGCTTGGAGCTCGCGGCGGCGCGCTACCGGTCCGATCTCTTCCGGGATGTCTTTCGCCGCCGGCTGGCCTTTCGCCCCGGCCTCGAGTCGGCTCCCAGAAGCTCCGCCTGAAGGCCTCCAACTTCCTCCCTCCCAAGGACTTAGAGTTCCTCGACCCGGACGCGGGCGAACTCCTGTGGAAAAGCGCCGACGAGTCGCCGGGCAGAGCGGTTCGCTGTTCCTGACAATTTCGTACAACTCACTGAGAACGCAGACGTTATTACGAATGCACAAGAATCGGTGCAGTTCGCTCAGAAGCCCCCACCCGGCGTGCTCGCGAGCCCCTCCAGCCCGAGATTTCGACAGATTTCTCCACAGGTGCTGCGGATCCCGCGGCGAGGCGGAACCGTCCGTCGCCGGGGCGCTGCTACACTGCGCCGCCCGATGGCGATTCCCCAAGCGCCCAAGCTGCGTCTGGCCCCCCTTTGGCCGGCTTTCGCCGCACTCGTTCTCGTCGCCGCCATCACCCTGCTCTTGTTGCCGGGCACCCTCGCCGACGAGTCAGCGCGCGACCTCGCACAGACTTTGCGCTTGATCCGGCCGGAGCTGCCGGTGCCGCGCCCGGTCACCGCCGCTCCCGATGCCGACCTGCAACGCCAACTCAGCCGCTTGGCCGTCAATACCGAGTTCCGCGTCACGCTCATCGCTCTGGACGGCAGGGTCCTGGCCGACAACGAACGCACGCTCGAACAGGTCGCCGGAATGGAGAACCACGGCCACCGGCCCGAAGTGCTCGCCGCCCTGGCGGAGGGCACCGGACGCGCGGTGCGCTCGAGCGCCACGCTGGGCGTCGAGCTCGCCTACGCGGCGGAGATCCAGAGCGGTCCGGACGGGACTTCCTGGGTCGTTCGTCTGGCCCGGCCAGTCCGCGCGCTCGCCCATTGGCGGGTCCACATCGAGGAGGTCCTAGTCCTCTCGGCGCTGCTCGCCGCGGGCATCGCCCTGCTCGTTTCACTCTGGCTCAGCCGCACCCTCTTCCGACCGCTCGAGAACCTCATCACGGCGGCGAGCCGGATCGCGGAGGGCGAATACGACACCGAGATCGAGATCTCGGAAGAGGGCGAGCTGGCGACGCTCGGCCGCGCGCTGCGACGCATCGCCCGCGGAGCCAAGGGTCAGATCGCGGCGGTCGGCGCCGAACGCGACCATCTCGCCGCCACGGTCAGCAGCATGTCCGAAGGCGTCCTGGTGACCGACCGCTCCGGGGTGGGACGGCTGGTCAATCCCGCCTTCCGCTCCCTGTTCGGGCTCGGAGCGGACGCGCGCGCCGGCGAAGTGCTCGATCTGGTGCGCGAACCCCGGCTCGGCGACCTGATCCAGAGGGTGCTGCTCGGCGGAACGGCCGACTCCGAGGTGCTCGAAAGGGTCGAGCCAGAGCCTCGGAGCCTGGCCCTGCTCGCCGCGCCGCTGACCGGCGACCGCGGCGCCGTGATCGTGGCGCGGGACATCACCGAGGCCGAGCACCTGCATCGCATGCGCAAGGACTTCGTGGCCAACGTCTCGCACGAGCTCAAGACGCCGCTCGCCGCCATCCGAGGCTACGCGGAGACACTGGTCGACGGAGCGGCCGAAGAGCCAGTGACCGCGTTGCGCTTCAGTCGCCGCATCCTCGACCAGTGCCGACGGCTCGGCGAGCTGCTCGACGACCTGCTCACCCTGTCGCGACTCGAAGGCCGGGAACCGTTGCAGGTCCGCGAGACGGTCGACCTGCGGCGGATCGCCCAGGAAGCGCTCGAGCTGGTCACCGTTCGGGCGGCGGCGAGGTCGGTCGAGGTTTCGCTCGAAACGGGTCCGCCGGTGCTCCTGCAGGGCGACCCCGAGGGCCTGCTGCGCCTGCTCTCCAACCTTCTCGACAACGCGATCAAGTACAACGTCGAGGGCGGCCGGGTCCAGGTCCGGGTCGGGGTGCGAGACGCCACCGCCGTCGTCGAGGTCTCCGACACGGGGATCGGCATCCCCACCGCCCACCTTTCCCGCATCTTCGAGCGTTTCTACCGGGTCGACAAAGGCCGGGCGCGCGAGGAGGGCGGAACCGGTCTCGGTCTCGCCATCGTCAAGCACGTCGCGCAGGCACATCAGGGCCGGGTCGAAGTGGAGAGCGCGCTCGGGCGGGGCGCCACCTTCCGCGTGCTGCTGCCCCGCGATCCCGACTGAGGGTCTCGCCCATACCCACCCGCCAGGACGGCGTCGACAACCATCGCGAGTGGTACCTTGAAAGCTCGATCCGAGCCCGGAGGTTCCATCGATGGCGCAGCACGACCCTCCAGCCAGCGGGCCCGCGGCCAGCCTGTCGCTCAGCGAAATGCAGCGCGAGGCGATTCGCCGGCTCGCCCGGGACGAGCGGGTGATCCGCCCGCCGCTGCAACTCGCTCGCCGCGCTTTCCTCGCCAACGACGAAATCGAGCGCGTCCATGCGCTCGAGGATCCGGAGAGCTTCTGGGCAGAACGCTCCGAAGCGGTCGACTGGATCGAGCCGTGGCGAGAGGTGATGCGTTCCAGGCCACCCCATCACGAATGGTTCGTCGGCGGTCGCCTCAATGCCTCCGTCAACTGCCTCGATCGCCACGTCTACGGCGAGCGGCGCAACAAAGCGGCCCTGCTCTGGGTCGGCGAAGAGGGCGAGGAACACGCCTACACCTATAACCGGCTCTACCGTGAGGTGAATCGCTTCGCCAACGCTCTGCACCGGCTCGGCGTCACCAAGGGTGACCGGGTTGTCGTCTACATGCCGCTGGTGCCCGAGGGCATCATCGCGATGCTCGCCTGCGCACGCATCGGCGCGATCCACAGCGTGGTCCATGCCGGCGTCGGTGTGCGTGCATTGCGGGAGTGCATCGAAGACTGCGGGGCCCGCGTGGTGGTCTGCTCGGATTTCGCCGTTCGGCGCGGCAAGCGACTACCGCTCAAGCCAATCGTCGACGAAGCGGTGGGTGATCTCGCCGCCGTCGAGCACGTGGTGGTTCACCGCCGCGGGTCGCGACCCGGCGACGCGCCAGTGCAATTCGGGAGCGAACGCGAGAAGGACTTCTACGACATCCAGAACCCGCGCGATATCCACTTCCGGCCCGAGCCCATGGACTCCGAAGATCCGCTGTTCGTGCTCTACACGTCCGGCACGTCGGGCCGGCCGAAGGGCATCGTGCACACGACCGGCGGCTACCTGGTCGGCGTCACCTACCTCTCGCGCGCCTTCTTCCAGATCGGCGAACGCGACATCTTCTGGTGCACCTCGGATCTCGGCTGGATCGTCGGCCACTCCTTCGTGGTCTACGGCCCCCTGTCGATCGGCGCCACCATCTTCTGCCGCGAGGGCGTACCCGATCATCCCAGCCCCGATGTCACCTGGGAGCTGGTGGAGCGTTACGGCATCAACGTGCTTCTCACCTCGCCGACCGCGTTGCGGATGTGGAGGAGTCACGGCGCGGAGGTCCCGGAACGCTACGACCTGTCGCGGCTCCGTCTGGTCGCGTCTACCGGCGAGCCGCTCGACCCCGAGACCCACCTCTGGGCACAACGCAACCTGGTCGGCCAGGCCGACGGCTTGGTGGTCGACAGCTTCTGGCAGACCGAGGTCGCGGCGCCGGTGCTGGGTGGCTTGCCGACCATGGAGGTGCGCCCGGGCAAGGTGGGCAAACCCCTTCCTGGAGCCCAGGTCGACGTCGTCGACGCACAGGGGACTTCGCTGCCTCCCGACCAGGGGGGCCTCCTCGTGCTGCGCGGGCCGTTGCCCTACATGATGCGCGCCGTCTGGAACAACCACGAGAGTTACCTCGAGTACTGGCGCCGGGTACCGGGTTGCTTCACCACGGGAGACGTCGCGGTGCGGGATGTCGACGGCTATTTCGCCGCCCTCGGGCGCGCCGACGAGGTCGTCAACGTCGCCGGCCACCGCCTCGGCATGGCCGAGATCGAGAGCTCCCTGCAACGCCACCCCGCGATCGCAGAGTGCGCCGTGGTCGGGCTCCCCGACCCGATCAAGGGGGAGCGCATCAAGGCGTTCGTCGTCTTGCGCGGCGGTACCGTCCGCGGCGCCGGGCTGACCGCCAACTTGCGCGACCACGTCCGCCAGGACGTCGGCGCCATCGCCGTGCCCGCCGAGATCGAGGTCCGAGAGGAGCTACCCAAGACCCGCTCGGGCAAGATCCTGCGACGCTTCCTGCGCGCCGTCGAGCTCGACGAGGACCCCGGCGATCTCTCGACGCTCGCCGATTGAATCGGGCGGACGCTTGACTCGACGGCGCGACCGTCTCTAGGCTTTTCCCGACCGGGCGATGGAGTTCCGCCTGCACCAACCGCCCACCTCGCCCAACGCTCGGTGCGCTGATGACTCCTGGTCCGGACCCTCCACGGGTCCCCGGGAGGATTCGACGATGGAAGGATCGTCGGGAAGAGCTCCCGGATACGGTGCCTCGACCGGACCTGGCCGAGCGACTTCACGCGCTCGTCGAGCTCGCTCGGGAGTCCGCCGCGCCGCGCATCGTCTCCGCGGCGGACGAGTTGACCGCGCAGCTGGCCGGGGGACGCTTCTACTTGGCCTGCGTTGGGCAGTTCAAACGAGGCAAGTCCACGCTGATCAACGCATTGCTCGACGAGGCCGTCCTTCCGATGGGCGTCCTGCCGCTCACCACGGTGGTCACGGTGTTGCGCTCCGGACCGCGCCCCGCGGCACGAGTCCGCCTCCGACGAACCGGCTGGATCTCGATCGAGCCCAGCGAGCTGGTGGAGTTCGCCAGCGCGGAACGCAATCCCGACAACGCGCGCGACGTCGAAGCCGTGGAGGTCCTGCATCCGTCGCCGGTGCTCGCGCACGGCCTCTGTCTCGTCGACACTCCCGGCGTCGGGTCGATCTCTTCGCTCAGCACGGCGGCGACTCGGGAGTTCCTGCCCCGTATCGATGCGGCGCTCGTGGTGCTGGGCGGCGAGCCACCGATCAGCCGCGAAGAGCTCGATCTGGTCACCGAGCTGGCCACCCACGTCGAGCACTTCCTCTTCGTGCTCAACAAAGCCGACCTCTTCACTGCCGGCCAGTTGGGGGAGATCGACCGGTTCACGGCGCAAGCGCTCGCTCGCGGCCTCGACCGGGTAGTCGATCGAACGTTCCGCGTCAGCGCGCTCGATCACCTGCGACACACCCCACGCAGCGATGACTGGCGGGAGCTCCGCGGGGCGATCGGGGACCTCGGCGCCCGTTCGCGCGCCGACTTGGTGGAGCGCGCCGGTCGGCGAGGCCTCGAGCGTCTCGCCCGAGCGCTCGACGGCGAGCTCGGGTTGCGCGAGGAGCTTCTCTCGGAACCGCTCGAAGAATCGAGCCGGCGCGTCGGTCGCCTTCGCCGGACGATCGCGCGCGCTCTCCGGCAGGTCGACGACCTCCGACCTCTGATGGCTGCCGAGCAGCTACGGCTCGAGACCGAGCTCGACCGTCTGCGCGGCGCCTTCCTCGCCGAGAACGGGCGCGAAGCCTCGGCCGAGCTCCACGCCACCCTCGATGCCGCGGACGTTCTGGATCGATCCAGCGTGAGCGACACGACGCGTGTGGTCGCCAGCTCGAGGATCGATCGCTGGCGGACAACCGTCGAGCCTCTCGCCGAGCAGCTCTACCGCCGCGCCGTCGAGCACTTCATCGAGCAGGGATGCGACTGCCTCGCTCACCTGGCGGCGGAACCCGACCTCCAGGCTCTCCCGGAAGCTCTGCCGGCGGATTTGGGGTTTCGCGGGGCTTCCGAGTACCGCTTTCTCGAACGCTGGGGCGACGATCCGAGCCAGCTCCTGCGAAGGCTCGCGGATCGCCTCCGCGGACCGGCCCGCCGACGCCGTGCGATCGTCGCGGAGGCCGATGCCCATCTGTCTGCTCTCCTCGAGGTCAACAGCGCGCGGCTGAAGAACGACTTGCTCGAGCGCGCGCTGGAAAGCCGCCGGCGAGTCGAGAACGAGATCTCCGGAATGCTCCTCGGCCTGCGCGACCGAGCCGAAGCAGCCCTGGCGCGTGCGGAGGAGGCACATCAAGAGGGAGAGTCCGCGGTCGCCGACGAGCTCGCGACCCTTCGCAGGTGGCGCGCCCGCCTTGCCTCGAGCGCGGAATCGGTCGAGCGAAGCGGCTCCTGAAAGCCGGGCGGCGGGCGCCGGACCGCCTGTCTCACGCCTGTCACATCCCCGTCGCGGCTCCGACCAGGCCCGACACCTAGAGTTCTCCTCGATCCGACGGTGGCCCCGCGCTCCGCCGCGCCGGCCGCCGGGAAACCCCGGATTTCGACCTCGCTTCGGAGGAGGAGAAAATGATGTGTAAGCAAGTTCTCGCCGCCGGCCTCGTCCTGATCGCCCTGCCGATCGGGACCCAGGTCGCCTCGGCACAGTCCAACGACGAGTCCGCCACCAAGATCCAAGGCCGTCTCTATGCCGATTTCACGAGCAAGGAGATCAAGGACGACGGCACCGGGACCAAGAGCTCGGACAGCGGCATCGGCACCGACGTGAAACGCTTCTACTTCACGGTCACCCACAAGATCAACAGCACCTGGTCGGCGCAGTTCCAATCCGACATCGGCGATCACGGCGCCAAGCGCTACGACGTCTTCGTCAAGAAGGCCTACCTGCAGGGCCACTTCTCGGACGCCCTCACGGTGCGCCTCGGCTCGGCCGACACGCCCTGGATTCCGTTCGCCGAAGGGCAGTACGGAATGCGCTACCTCGAGAACACGATCACCGACTCGCTCGGCCTCGGCACCTCGGCCGACTGGGGCGTCCACGTCCTCGGCAAGCTCGCCGGCGGCAAGGTCGGCTACCAGGTCAGCGCCATCAACGGCCGCGGCTACAGCGATCCGACGCGCAGCAACTCGGTCGACTTCGAGGGCCGCATCGACTTCGAGCCGGTCCAGGGTCTGACCCTCGCAGTCGGCGGCTACAGCGGCAAGCTCGGCAAGGACACGGCGACGGCCTCCCCCGCCCTGCACACCGCGACACGCACCCAGGCGCTGGTCAACTGGAAGAGCGGCCCGTTCGGAATCGGCGGCGAGTGGTTCGAGGCCAAGAACTTCAAGAACGTCACCACCCCGGAGACCGACAAGGCCGACGGCTACTCGATCTGGGCGCACTATGCCCCCGCCGAGAGCCTGACGATCTTCGCGCGCTACGACGACGCCAAGCCGAGCAAGGACCTGGCCCCCGGCAAGACGTTCACCTACTACAACGTCGGCATCCAGAAGCAGTTCAACCGGGTGTTCGCCGGCAGCCTGGCCTACAAGTACGCCGAGGTGAAGGGCGGATCGCAGGGCACCAGCAACGGCACCATCGGCTCCTCGATCGCCGGCGCCAAGGGCAAATACAACGAAGTCGGCGTCTGGGTCGTCTACAACTTCTGACGCCTCCCCGGCCGCGGCCGCGCGAGCGGTCACGGCCCAACGCGAACCACCTCCCACGGGTCGGGGAGGCCCGCCAGCACCGGGGCCTCCCCCTTTTTTAGCCGGGCCCGGCCCTCCCGGCGCTATCATGGGAAACAAGACATGGAACGTCATCGCGACCAAGAGCTCGAACAGATTCGCAAGACCCTGCTGCGCATGGGCGGCCTGGTCGAACGGCAACTTCGCGAGGCCATGCAGGGACTCGTCGAACGCGACCCCAAACGCCTGAACTCGGTCGTCCGCACCGACGACGAGGTCGACGCGCTGCAGAAGGAGATCGACAGCTTGTGCAGCCGCACCCTGGCGCTGCAACAGCCGATGGCCGTCGACATGCGCTTCCTCGTCTCGACGATGAAGATCGCCACCGATCTCGAGCGCATGGGCGATTCGGCGGTCAACGTGGCGCAGGCCGCGGAGGTCCTCAACCAGGAGCCACCGCTCAAGCCTTACATCGACCTGCCGCGTCTCGCCCAGATCACCCAGGAGATGGTGCGCGACGCTCTCGACAGCTTCGTGCGCCGCGACGCCCGGGCGGCCCTCGACGTCTGCAAGCGCGACGACGAGGTGGACGGCCTCTACAAACAGCTCTTCCGCGAGCTGGTGAGCTACATGGCGGAAGACCCGAAGAACATCACCCGGGCGCTCCACCTGCTGCTCATCGCACGCAACTACGAGCGCATCGCCGACCACGCCACCAACATCGGCGAGGACGTCGTCTTTTTCGTCGAGGGCCGCGACATCCGCCACGGCGGCCGGGACGAGGTCGTCCAGGCGAACTGAGCCGGGGCGCCGGAGCCGACCGGCTCGCTCCCCCCAAAGGACCCTCACCCGTCACGGGTTGCCGGATCTCCCCCGCGCTGTCACAGCGTTGTGACAGCCGCTTCAGATACTTCTCCTGAACGAAGGGCCCATTCGCAACCACCCTCTCAAGGAGGAGTAACTCAAATGAAGCGACACACCTCGAAGCTCTCGCTGTTCGCCTCCCTGCTGACGGCCGCGACCCTCGTCGCGCCCGCGCTCGCCGTCGATCTGAACGGCGCCGGCGCCACGTTCCCCTATCCGATCTACGCCAAATGGGCTCAGGCCTACAAGGACCAGACCGGCATCGGACTCAACTACCAATCGATCGGCTCCGGCGGAGGCATCAAGCAGATCGAGGCCAAGACGGTGGATTTCGGCGCCTCCGACATGCCGCTCACCCCGGAGAAGCTCGACGCTGACGGTCTCATCCAGTGGCCGACGGTGATGGGCGGCGTCGTGCCGGTGGTCAACATCAAGGGCATCTCGGCCGGTCAGATCCGCCTCGACGGAGCCACCCTCGCCGACATCTTCCTCGGCAAGATCACCAAGTGGAACGATCCCGCGCTCGTGAAGCTCAATCCGGGCGTTCCACTACCCAGCCAGACGATCTCGGTCGTCCACCGCGCCGACGGCTCGGGCACGACCTTCATCTTCACCCACTACCTCTCGCAGGTCAGCCCGCAGTGGAAGGCCAAGGTCGGCGAGAACACCTCGGTCGATTGGCCGACCGGGGTGGGTGGCAAGGGCAACGAGGGCGTTGCCGCCTATACGGGCCGCATCAACGGCGCCATCGGTTACGTCGAATACGCCTACGCGCTACAGAACAAGATGGCCAACGTGCTGCTGAAGAACAGCGCCGGCCACTTCGTCGCGCCGTCGAGTGAATCCTTCCAAGCGGCCGCGGCGAACGCCGACTGGGCGCACGCACCCGGCTTCTATCTTCTCCTCACCGATCAGCCCGGCGCCACCAGCTGGCCGATCACCGGCGCCACCTTCATCCTCTTCCACAAGAACCAGACGAACGCCGACACAGCACACGGCGTGCTCAAGTTCTTCGACTGGGCATACGCCAACGGGGACCGCATGGCCGAGTCGCTCGACTACGTCCCGGTACCGGATTCGGTCGTCCAGCTCGTCGAGGACGTCTGGAAGTCCGCGATCAAGATCGGCGGACAGCCGGTCTGGACCGGCAACTGAGTCTCGGCTCGCCAAACGCGACTCGATCTGTCAACCTTTGGAGAGCGGCTTCCGGGTCCCGGGAGCCGCTCCTTTTGGTGACTCGGGGCAGGCCTTGAATCTCGTTCCGCCGAACAGCGACGCACCCTCCGATACGGAATCGGTTTCCCCGGCCACGACCGCGCCGTCGAGCGCCCGTTCGACGCGAATCGCGGATCGCCTTTTCCGCGGCACGACTCGCTTCTTCGCGGTGTTCGTTCTCCTCGTGATGGCGGCACTCCTGCTCACCCTCGTGGACGGCGCTTGGCCGGCCCTGCGCAAGTTCGGCTTCGGCTTCGTCATCGGCCGCGCCTGGAATCCAGTGACCGAGCGATTCGGGGCCCTGACCACCATCTACGGCACCCTGATCACCTCCGCGATCGCGCTGCTTTTCGGCGTGCCGATCTCGTTCGGCATCGCGCTGTTCGTCACCGAGCTCTGCCCGCGCTGGCTCCGCCGGCCGTTGTCCACCGCGGTCGAGCTGCTGGCCGCGATCCCGAGCATCATCTTCGGCATGTGGGGTCTGTTCGTGGTCGCGCCCTTCCTCGCCGACCACTTTCAACCCTGGGCCACCGATCACCTCGGAGGCCTGCCGCTGGTGGGCCGCTTCTTCCAGGGTCCGCCGCTCGGCATCGGAATCTTCACGGCCAGCATCATCCTCGCCATCATGATCATTCCCTTCATCTCGTCCGTGATGCGCGACGTCTTCGAGACCGTCCCGGCCGTCCTCAAGGAATCGAGCTACGCGCTGGGCTCGACCACCTGGGAGGTCACCTGGCACATCGTCCTTCCCTACACGCGGGTCGGCGTCGCCGGTGGCATCATGCTCGGCCTCGGCCGGGCGATGGGCGAGACCATGGCGGTGACCTTCGTGATCGGAAATGCGCACGACCTGAGCGCCTCGCTCTTCATGCCGGGCAGCACGATCTCCTCGACCCTGGCCAACGAATTCACCGAAGCGGTGGGAGACCTCTACACTTCGTCGTTGATCGGACTGGGCCTGATCCTGTTCGTCATTACTTTCGTCGTCATCGCGTTCTCGAAGTGGATGCTGCACCGGCTCGAGGCCCGACAAGGCAAGGCGGCCTGATGGCCGCGAGTCCGCCGATCTCGCGGCGCAATCCGATCTACGTGCGGCGCAAGATTCTCAACGCCCTCGCGCTGGGGCTCTCGCTGGTGGCCACCGGAATCGGCCTCATGGCCCTGATCTGGATCCTGTGGACGCTCGGCGCGCGAGGATTGGGCGGCTTGAAGTTGCAGGTCTTCACACAGAACACGCCTCCTCCGGGCAGCGACGGCGGGCTCCTCAATGCGATCGTCGGCAGCCTCCTGATGACCGGCACTGCGATCCTGATTGCCACTCCGATCGGTGTCCTGGCGGCGACCTACCTCGCCGAGTACGGCAAGAGCGGCCGCCTCGCGTCGACCGCACGCTTCGTGAGCGACGTCCTGCTCTCCGCGCCCTCGATCGTCGTCGGCCTGTTCGCTTACGTCATCCTGGTCGCGACCACGAAGCACTTCTCGGCCTGGGCAGGCGTCCTCGCGCTGACCGTGATCGCGATCCCGATCGTGGTGCGCACTACGGAGGACATGCTGCGACTGGTTCCCAACAGTCTGCGCGAGGCCGCCGCGGCGCTGGGCGCTCCCCGTTGGAAAGTGATTACGCTCATCACCTACCGGGCTGCGCGCTCCGGCATCATCACGGGGATCCTGCTCGCCGTGGCGCGGATCAGCGGCGAGACGGCCCCGCTGCTCTTCACAGCACTGAACAATCAATTCTGGAGCACCAACATGAGCCGTCCGATGGCGAATCTTCCGGTCGTCATCTTCCAATTCGCCATGAGCCCCTATGACGACTGGCAACATCTGGCCTGGGCGGGAGCGCTGCTGATCACCCTCGGCGTGCTGACGCTCAACATCGTCGCTCGGGCGATGTTCAGGCAGGAGAGGCATACTTGACCATGGCCAGCATGCTCGATCCCGACTCCTCGCACTCCGACTCCGCCACGGGTGCCCGCGATGGCGCGACGGAGGAGGCCCGGCGACCCGCCACGGAGGACGCGGACGCCAGGAATCCAGTCGGGAGATCGGACGCCGGCGCGCACTCTCTCGAACAGCGAATCGTGGTCGAGGATCTCCACTTCTTCTATGGCGCCCACGAGGCCCTCAAGGGAATCAGCCTGCCGGTCCATTCGCGCAAGGTCACCGCATTCATCGGCCCCTCGGGTTGCGGCAAGTCGACCCTGCTCCGGACCATGAACCGGATGTTCGAGCTCTATCCCCGCCAGCGCGCCGTAGGACGGGTGCTCCTCGACGGCGAGAACGTGCTCGATCCCAGGTACGACCTCAATCTGCTGCGCCGCAAGGTCGGCATGGTCTTCCAGGCGCCGACGCCCTTCCCGATGTCGATCTACGACAACATCGCCTTCGGAGTGCGTCTCTATGAGCGTCTCCGTCCCTCGCAGATGGCGGAGCGGGTGGAGTGGGCGCTCCGCAAGGCCGCCCTTTGGGACGAGGTCAAGGACAAGTTGAAGCAGACCGGCCGCGGACTCTCGGGCGGACAACAACAGCGGCTCTGCATGGCGCGCGCGATCGCGGTCCGGCCGGAGGTCCTGTTGCTCGACGAGCCGACCTCGGCGCTCGACCCGATCGCGACCGCCGCGATCGAGGAGCTGATTCTCGAGCTCGCCGCCGAATACACGGTCGCGATCGTCACCCACAACCTGCAGCAGGCGGCGCGGATCTCGGATTACGTCGCTTTCCTCTACCTGGGCGAGCTCGTCGAGTTCGACCATACCCAGACCGTGATGACCACGCCCCGCGTGAAGCGGACCGAGGACTACATCACCGGCCGTTTCGGCTGACCCGGGTCCGGGCCTTCAGAAGAGGAAGGGCACGAACGCCCAGGTGCGCCGCATGTAGCGCCGGTAACGCTCGCCGAATCGGGCCAGCAGCGCCCGTTCCTCGACTCGTTGACGGTGCCGGTAGACCACGCAGGCGACCCCCAGCATCGTCGCTGCGCTGAGCCAACTTCCCAGCGCCAAGCCCACCGAGCCCAGCAGCAGAATCGCCGCCGTGTAGGAGGGATGGCGTACCCGCCGGTAAAGGCCGTGTTCGACGAGAGATTGCCCGGTGCGAGTCCGCACCGCGGCGCGAAACTCCTCTCCCAGGCTGCGCATGCAGAATCTCCTCAGGAGGCTCGCGCCGACGATTCCGGCCAGTCCACATCCGAGCAGCGCCCGGGCCGCGGTGGCGCGTCCCCACGGCAGTCCGGCCAGCGCGACCGCCAGCACGTAGCCGAGCGATGTCGCGGCGAGAATCCTGGTCAAGCTCCCGGCGTCCTCGTTCGAGGGCTCGACCCATCCTCGCCGGGCGAGCTTCATCTCGGGCCAGAACGCCCATAGATGCACGGGCCAGTACACGGCGGCTGCCGGCAGACGGAAGACCAGCGGCAATCCGAGACTCAAGACCGGGTGGATCCAGGCGAACGGAGCGCGTCAGCCACGAGGACTGGTGGGCTCTCCCTTGAACGAATGACGGAGACGGCCCAGAAGAACGTTCAGCGGGTGGTCGCGATCGAGAAAGTGCAGCACCGGACGCTTGCGCTCCCCGATCTCGTGCTGCAGCTCGATCAGGCCGGGATGTCCGGGATGAAGCTTGAGCCCTCGCTCGATACTGGCGTATGCCGCCTTGCGATCGCCATCGAGCACCAGCACGCGGGCCATGTTGAAGTGGTTGTCGGCCTCGTAGAACTCGAGCTTGATCGCGTGCTCGCAGAGCTTGATCCCCTCGCGGACCTGCTTCTGGAAACGCGCCACCCCGTAGCCCAGGAAGGAGTAGAGGACGCCGGGCGCGTCCTCGCCCGGCCAGCGGTTCTCGAGCACGCTCGCCAGGATGGGCAACCCCTTCTTCCAGTCGCCTTGCCGGCAGAGGCCGAGTCCTTCTTCCGCCAGGTCGAGCAGCTCGGGGCGTAATCGGACCATTGCTTGCCGCATGTTACACTTTGCCGTCACCACCTCGTAATGGGGGGATCGATCTCCCGCGATGCCCACTTCCGCCCCCGCACCCGACGTCCAGGAGCTCGTCGAGCTCGCCCGCCGGTTCGCGGCCGGCAAGAGCTACGACGAGGCACTCGAGCTCTTCCAGGTGGCGCTCCGGCTTTCACCCAACGATCTCGGAGTTCGCCTCGCCATCGCGCGACTACGCAAGCTGCGGCGCACCGTGGTCCACACCCCGGGAAAGGACCTCGGCGATCAGATTCGCGACGAGATGCGTCGCGCCTCGATCGACGCGTCGCACTACGTGGGTCTGGCTTGGCTCTACGCCGAGCGCGGCGAGGAGTTCCCCTCCCTCGAGTGCCTCGACCTCGCACGCGCCAAGGACGGCATCGATCCCGCGAACCACAAGCTCGCCGGACGGATCCACTTCCGCTTGCAGGACTTCGACGCCGCCGCCGGCTACCTTCGCAAGGCGCTGCGCTTCAACCCCTTCGATCGCGAAGCGGCCGAGCTGCTCGGTCAGGTCGAGTACGAACGCAAGCAATACCAGGACGGCATGTCGGCGACCATCGACGCCTTCCTCCTGCTGCCGCCGACCGACGACGACCACGCCCTCAAGCTACGCCGACGTATCCGCACCCTGCGCCAGCTCCTCGGTTGGCAGAGCTCCGACGTCGTGGCGCTCTTCCGTGAACGCGAAGAAGAGCTCCACATCGCGTTCGACCGGCTACAGTGGCGACGGGAGCGCTTCCGTAGCGCCGACGCTCTGGCCGAATCCCTCGCCTCCACTTCGGTCGAGCCTCCGGGCGGCCGGTTGACCATCGCCAGCCGATTGCGCCGTGCCGAGACCTGGGCCCATCTGACCGACGAGCAGGTGTTCGCGCTTTCGTCCGCGGTCACCGAAGAAGCGGTGCCGGCGGGCACCCAGCTCTTTGTCCACGGTGAGGAGGGTGCCGACTTCTACCTGCTCGAGGAGGGCGAGATCTCGGTTCAACGCACCACCGGTTACGGGACCTTTCCCCTCGCGCTCCTCAAGCCGGGCGCCCTCTTCGGCGAGGTCGGCTTCATCACCCTCGGCAATCGCAGCGCCGACGCGGTCGCTCTCAAGTCGTCGCGGCTGCTCCGCTTCGCCGGCGCGACGGTGGCGGAGAAGTCGGCGGCGTGGGCGGAGTTCGGCGTGCAGATCTACTGGGGTCTCTGGCACGGTCTGGCCGCCAAGCTGCGTGCCACCAACGAGCAGCTGAGGACCTTCTTCTCCGCCGAGAAGCAGCCGGAGAACTTCCTCCGTCTGCGGCGCGAGCGCGAGAGCGGGGAGGTCGAGGTCCCGACGGACGACAAGGTCCGTGTGCTGCGCGAGCAGGGACTTTCCGGCAAGGAGCTCACCACCCTCGCCACCTTCTCGCGCGAAGCCCGCTTCGCCGCCGGCAGCGCCCTGTTCGAGGAAGGCGACGAAGGCCACGAGATGTATGTCATCCTCGAGGGCAAGGTATTGATCTCGAAGTACATCCCCGGTGGCGGCGAGGAGGCGCTGGCGATCCTCGAGCGCGGCGATTTCTTCGGCGAGATGTCGCTCATCGACGGCGAGCCGCGCTCGGCCGACGCGCGCGCCCACGACGGTCCGGTCACCGTCCTGGCGCTCGATCAGGCGACCATCCAGGAGATGCTCGCCCTCGACCCCGCTGCCTCGCTCGAGTTCGTCAAGCTGCTCTGCCGACTGATCGCCAAGCGCCTCCGCGAGATCGACGAGAAGGTCGTCACCTGGCGCATCTTCGCCCGCGACCCCTCCGAGAACGTCAGCGCCTGAGCGGCGCCGCGGCGCCCGGTACCCCCACCACGACCCCGAGCCGCTCGACGTCGAAATGCCGCCGCAGGGCGGCTTCCACCGCCGCGCGATCGACCGCGCGGATCTCCTCGGCGCTCCACTCCGGATCCTCGAGAGGCAAGCCGAGCAGTCGTCCCTGCGCCGCGAGATCGGCCCACTGACGAGCGGTCTCCCGACGAAAAGGTTCGCGCCCCAAGAGATAGGAACGCGCGTCGACGACCTCGCGCTCGCTCACCCCGTCGGCGAGCAGTCGCGCCAGCTCCTCGCGCACGCCGCGCTCGGCGCGGTCCACGGTTTCGGGCGACGTGCCGACGTAGGCCACCAGGCGACCCGGGTCGATCCCCGCGGCGACCACGGCGTCCGCCGAAGCCGCGTAGGCGAGGCCTTCGCGGTCGCGGATGCGGGCTGGAATTCGTCCCGAGAGACCCGAGCCCGCGCCCAGGATGACCCCCGCGACCTCGAGGGCGCCGAAATCGGGGTCGCCCCGGGTCACCGAGAGCTGCCCGATGAAGAGGTGGGCCTGATCCCGGGCCCGCGTCTCGACCACCCGGCGACGGGCGCTCGGTCCCGGCGGGGCAGGCGGACCGGCCTCGCCGGGTCCGGGCGCCGGCAGCGCGGCGAAGCGTCGCTCCGCCAGGCCCACGACCTCCGGCTCGTCGATGTCGCCCGCCACCACCACCCAACCCCCGCGCGCCAGAGCCGCGCCATGGAGCTCGGAGCAGAGCGCGCTGGTCAGCGTTTCGAGGCTCGCCCGGCTGCCCTGCAGCGGGCGCCCTTTGGGATGAGGCGAATAGAGGAGATCGACCAAGCCGCGCGCCGTCAGGACGTCGGCCTGATCGGCCTGGGCGTCCAGCTCCGCCGCCGCGTGGCGCACGATCCAGCGCACCCGGTCGGCCGGAAAGCTCGCTTCGAAGACCAGTTCGGCTGCGAGGTCGAGAGCGGCCCGCCAGTGCTCGGCCAGCGCGTCGACGATCAGCCCGTGCGATTCGAGACCGCCGTAGCCGGAAACGTTCAGGCCCAACGCTTCGGCGGCCGCGGCGATCTCCGACCAGGACCGGCTCGGCGTCCCTTCGTCCAGCATCCGGCCGGTCACCAGGGACTGCCCCGGCACCGACTCGCGACGCGCCCCGCCGGGAAGCACGACCCGGATCGCGACCCGAGGCGCGCCCGGGATCCGGCGCACCCGAACCGGCGAGCCGTCCGCTGATCTTCCGGGCGCGCTCATCGGGCCCCGTCCGCCCCCTCGGGAAGGCAAACCGCGAGGATGCCGCTCGCCTCGGGATCCAGCCAACGCGCGGCCGCGCCCGCCAGCGCCGGCGGGTCGAGCGCCACCGTCCGCTCGAGCAGCCGCTGCGGCTGGCCGAGGTCGAACTGCGTGATCGCGAGACCCGCCGCGACCGCTTGCTGATGGATCCGCTCGACACCTTCGACCCAGTCGGAGAGAAAGACGTTCCCCGCCCGCGTGAGCTCGTCCTCGCCGATCGGCTCGCTACGCAGACGAGCGAGCTCGGCGAAGAGGCGCCGCTCGACCTCGCCCAGGTCGACGCCCGGGATGAGCTCGGCGGCGATCGCGACGTGGGAGGTGAGCTGGCTGTCCGCGATGGACGCCGTCACCCCGACGCAGAGCTGCCCTTCTTCGACCAGGGCGCGCTGCAGGCGGCTGGCCCGACCGTCGGCGAGCACCGAGGTCAGCAGTCGCACCTCCGCGTGTTGCGGCTCGCCGGCGCTCGGCGCCGGCAGCAGCAGGAGGAGACGAGTCATCTCTCCCTGACGGCGCTCCAGCCGGCCGAGTCCATGCGGATAGCGCGGCGGCGCGACCGCGCGGCGGGCCGGGCCCGGACGCGAGATCCCGCCGAAAGCCTCCTCGACCCGACCTGCGGCGGCGGCGTCGAGATCGCCCGCCACGACCAGGATGGCGTTGTCGGGACGGTAGAAATCGCGATGAAAATCGGCCAGGGCGGCGGCATCCTCGCCGGTGAGCTCCGCCGCCGTGCCGAGAATCGGGCGCCCGTAGGGGTGCTCGGGATGGAGCGCCCGCATGGCCGCCAGCTCGAGCGCGTCCCACGGCTCGTCCTCGTACATCGCGATCTCTTCCTCGATCACCCGGCGCTCAGCCTCCACCTGCTCCCGGTCGAGGCGCAGGCCACGCATGCGATCAGCTTCGATCGCCAGTGCTTCCGGCCAGCGATCCGACGCGAACGAGAACCAGTATGCCGTCAGGTCATGACTCGTGAATGCGTTGTTCGTGCCGCCGAGTGCCTGGGTCCGGCGATCCACGTCTCCCGGCCCGTAGTGCTCGGACCCCTTGAACATCATGTGCTCGAGAAAGTGCGCCAGTCCGCCGCGGCCAGGTTCCTCGTCGCGACACCCGACCCGATAGAAGAGAGCGCAGGAGACGATCGGCGCTTGACGGTTGCGCAACAGGCAGAGCTCGAGCCCGTTGTCGAGACGGCGGCATTCGATCTCGCCGGGAATGGCCGGCGGGAGAGGGCGGAGTGTCCCGGGAGTCACGAAGCTAGAAACGACCGAAGCGGTGCGGCCGCCGGCCGAACTGCGGCAGCGCGAGGTGGACCGGGGTCGGTCCCACGTTGCCCGGCTGCGCGTCGATCCGGATCCGGTAGACCTCCACCCCGTCGACCAGAAAGGTGAGGATGTGCAACCCCGGCTCGGGCACGCTGTAGGAGCGGCCACCGCGCCGGGAGGCGTCCCAATCGTAGGCCCGCCCGATCACGATCCGGTCGAAGCGCACCACCACCCGCTCGGCCGCCTTCTTCGGCTTGACGTCGAACGACAGGTTCATGCCGGTCGACATCTCGCGGTTGACCGAGATGTGCTCCACGATCGCGTCGCGAACCGGACGGGAGGCGGCTGGAGCCTCCGCCGCGGGAGCAGGGTTCGGGACGGTCGGCGGCGCGGCCACGGCACCACTCTCCGGAGCGGACGACGGAGCGGGCTGCTCGGCCGCGCCAGGCGTCACTTCGGGCGCCGCTCGCTCGCTTGGCGACGACGTGGGGAGGGTGCGCTCCGTGGCCGCGGGCTGCGAGCTCGCCGCCGGCGAGCGTTTCAGGACGGGGTGCTCACCGGGCTGGAAAGGCAACTCCTGCGCCGCGGCGTCCGTCGAGGTCCGATCCTCGGCGACCGCGGAGGCGCCCGTGGAGGACGGCTCGACCTTCGGGCCGCCTTGGTCGTCGGCGCTGGACGACTCGGCCACGGGAGCCGCCGGCGTCGACCCGGCCGCCCGTTCGTTCTGCCGTTCGAGCTGCGCGACCGCGGTTCGTGCGTGGCGGGCCACGAAACGACGGGCGCCGATCCCCACGGCCACGAGCCCCAGCACCACGACCGCGATCGCCGCGAGAACGATCCCGAGCTTTCCCTTGCCAGGAGCCGCCGGCGGCGCCACCCCGGGCACGCTCGTCGGCGGCGCAGCGGCGGTGCCGGATTGCGGCAGGGGTGGAACCCGCCCTCCCTGAACGGCAGTGGCAACCTCCTCCGGCAAGCGGACGGTCGCGTCGGTCGGTTCGTCGGGACGCGCGCGGGTCGCGAGCAGGCTCGGCGCCAGCTCACGCTCGCAGGCCGCGACCTCCGCCGCCAGCTCGGCCGCCGTGGCGAAACGCTGGTCGCGATCCTTGTGCAACATGCGTCGCACCAACCGTTCGAGGCGCGGCCCGAGCTCGGGCCGCCGCACCACGATCGGAGTCGGTTCCTGGTTGAGGATCTGGTAGACGAGCGTGGTCAGCGTGTCGGCTTCGAACGGACGCTTCTGACAGAGCACCTCGTAGAGCAGCACGCCGAGCGAGAAGATGTCGGTGCGACCGTCGAGCTCCTCGCCGCGGATCTGCTCCGGAGAGAGGTAGTGGGGGCTGCCCACCACCGAACCGGTCATCGTCAGATCGGAGGTCTGGTCGAGCAGCTTGGCGATCCCGAAGTCGGCCACTTTGACCCGTCCGTCCGCGGTGATCATCAGGTTGCTCGGCTTGATGTCGCGGTGTACGACGCCCTGCCGGTGCGCGTAGTCGAGCGCCTCGGCCGCCTGCCGCACGATGGCCAACGCCTCGGCGATCGAGAGCGCCGGCCCCTCGGAAATGCGGTCGGCCAAGTCCTTGCCCTCGACGTACTCGAAGGCCAGGTAGAGCATCCCCTGGTCCTCGCCGGCGTCGAACAGGGTCACGATGTTGGGATGGAGCAACTTGCCGGCGGCACGCGCCTCGCGCAGAAGACGCCGCTTGCGCTCTTCGACCTCCTGCGGCTTGCCCTCCTCGACCCGGACCGTCTTGAGGGCCAGCTGCCTTCCGATCTGCGGATCCTCCGCCAGGAAGACCTCTCCCATCGCCCCGGCGCCGAGCCGGCGCAGGATCTTGTAGCGACCGAGCAGGCTCCCCGCTTCGAGCTGGATCAAGCCTCGCCCTCGTCGCTCTCCGGGCCTGCGTCTTCGTCTTCCGACGAGCTCGGCGAGGCCCCCTCGAGCGCGGCCCGTGCCGCCTCCAGGTCGCCGGCCCGCACCAGGACCCGGACCTCACCGAGCGGCCCGAAGTTCACCGGTTCCTGATGAAAACGGAGGGACTCGATCTGCGCCACGATGCCCGCGGCCTCGAGAAAACCGGCCATGAGACTCGCCTCTTCCTCCGTGCCCGCCGTGCTCACGACCACCCAGTCCGCCATGACCCTGGATGATATCCGCTCGCCATGCCGGGCTACCGGGCCCCCGCGGCGGACCTTTCCTGCCACCGCGGACGACGCGCGAACCGCTCTTGCTCGGTCGCCACGAACTCGCGCCCGGAATCCTCCCAGAAGCGCCTTTCGACGACGATCTCCTCGCCGTCGAAGTGAATCCAGTTGAGGGAGTTGCGGCCCCGCTCACGGCCGCGTCCACGCGAGGAGGTCGAGGTTCCCGCGTGCGTCACGATCGGGCCGCCTGACGCTCCGTCGGCGCGCCGCCAGAAGCCTTGGTGGAGATGGCCGGAGAGGACGAGCTCGACGCCCTGGCGGGCGGCGAGCTCCAGCGCCTCGGCGCCCCGCCGGGCCACCGGTTCGCGGCCGAGCTCCGGTGCGGCGAGAATCGGATGGTGCGCCACCAGGACGCGCAACGGGCCGGCCGGGAGCTCGTCCAGCCGGCGTTCGAGGCGACGCAGATCGCGACGCCTCAAGCGGCCGTGCTTGATCGTCCAGTTGAACGCCGTGTTGACTCCGACCACCGCCACCCGGGCATCGAGATGATCGCGGACCAACGCGCGGTCGAAGTGACGGCGCCAGGCGCCGAAAGGCACCAGGAGCCGTTCCCAGAACCGGTACATCGGCACGTCATGGTTGCCAGGCACGAACACCGTCGGAACCGGAAAGGCTTCGAGCCAGGCACGGGCCTGCCGGAACTCATGGGGTTTGGCGCGCTGGGTCAGGTCGCCGGAGACGACGACCACGTCGGGGAGCTCGCGCCGCGCGAGCTCGAGCACTGCCTGGGAGAGCTGCGGGAGATGCTTGGAACCGAAGTGGACGTCGGAGACGTGGAGGAGGGTCGGCAAGTCGCCTCTAGTCCTCGATGTCGTCGAGGCTCCAGCTCCGCCTCGATCACGCCGATGCGGCTCGCCACGCCGACCGCGACCGCGCCGAGCGCGGCCTCGGCCAGAGCCGCGCCACGCCGGCTGCGCCCCAGCCAGTAGCCCAGCGCACCGGCCACCGCCACGGCCGGCAGCGGATGGCGTCGCACCACGCCGCGCCAGTCGAACTCGGGCGGCATCAACTCGTCGAGGAACTCGTCAGCCGGAGAAGGGCCTCCCTCCGCCTCGAGGAGCTCGTCGCGCTCCACCTCGGGAGGCGCGGACGACACGCTCATGGAGTTCCTCAGATCTCGTCGCGGCGGCGACCGCCACGCATCAGCATGCCGATGAGGAAACCGACCCCGGCGGCGACCATCACCGACTTGCCTGGGTTCTCGCGCACGTAGACATTCACGTCGTCCACCAGGTCGCCGGCGTCCTTGCGTACCCGCTCGTAACCCCGTTGCACGCCCTCGACCGCGGAGTCGTAGCGCTCCCGCGTCGCGTCGCCCACCTTCTGCGCCCGCCGGCGCAGCTCGCGCCGGGTGCGGCGGGCCTTGCGCTCCAGATCCTCGGCGGCGTCCTCGAAGCGCTCCCGCGCGTCGTCGAGGCCGTCGCTGACCGCTTCGCGCACGCCCGAAGCCGCGTTCTTCACCGCTTCGCGCGCCCGATCGACTGCATTGTCTGCCTTGTCGTCGCCCATCTGCACCTCCCGGCCCCGCAACGGGGCCTCAGGCAGTGATCATAACCGAACGATCGCGGCCGATTGGCCCGTTCGAGGCCAATGCTAAACTCATCGCAGGAGACTCTCCGAGTGGCGACAGCGACTTTCGTGGGGGCCTGCGGCACCGTGACCGGAAGCTGCACGCTGCTCCAATTCGGCGACCGGCGCATCCTCGTCGATTGCGGCCATGTACCAGGGTGGCGAAGAGCTCGAGGCCGCGTAACTGGCAACCCTTTCCCGTTCGATCCGATCGGCGCTCGACGGCGTCGTGGTCACGCACGCGCATCTCGACCATGTCGGCCTGCTGCCCAAGCTCGTGAAGGCCGGCTTCACGGAAACCCATCTGGTGCACGCGGCCGACCCGGCCGCTCGCGAGGCTGGTGCTCGAGGACGCCGCCGAGCTCCAGGAAGAGGAGGCGCGCTACGCGAAGCGCAAGGGCTACAGCCGTCACGCCGAGCCCACGCCGCTCTTCGAACACCCGCGACGCGCGACGAGGCGCTGCGACTGCTTCGAGCCGCATCCCCTTCCACGAGGAGCAGGAGCTCTTCCCCGGACATCCGCGTCCGCTACCGCCGCGCCGGGTCACCTGCTGGGCGCCCGACCGTCGAGATCTCGGCCAAGGGCGCGACGGCGAGCGGCGCAACTGGTGCTTCTCGGGCGACGTCGGCCGCTACGAGGTGCCGATCCTCGTCGACCCGAGCCGCCGTCGCGAGCCCGCCGACGCGCTGCTGCTCGAGTCGACCTACGGCGACCGCCGCCACGAGCCGGGAGACCCGCGCCGACGGCTCGGCCAGATCGTCCGCCGCACCTTCGACGCGCGGCGGCATGTTGCTGATTCCCGCCTTCGCGCTCGGCCGCACCCAGGACGTCCTCTACCACCTCTCGCAGCTCGTCGACCGCGGCTGCTCGCCGCCGAGCGGATCTTTCTCGACAGCCCGATGGCGATCCGCGCCACCGAGATCTATCAGCCGGGCGACCGCCGAATTCGACGAGGAGCTGCGCGAGCTCGTCAACCGCGGCAAGGACCCGCTCGACGGCAACCACTTCTCGCGCTGCCGCACGGTCGAGGAGTCCAAGGCGCTGAACGGCCTGCGGGAGCCCGTCGGTGATCGTCGCCGCGAGCGGCATGGCGACCGGCGGGCGCATCGTCCACCACCTGGCGCAGCCGCCTGTCGGACCGCGCAATCCACCGTCCTCTTCGTCGGCTATCAAGCTTCCGGCACGCGCGGCCGGGCGTCGCTCGACGGCGCCAGACGGTGTCGATCCACGGCCGGCGGATCCAGGTGCGCGCGGAGATCGCGCAGCTCGCACGGTCTGTCGGCGCACGCCGACCGCGACGAGCTCGTGCGCTGGTGCACGGCCCTGCCCGGTCGCCGCCGAAGCGCATCTTCCTCAACCACGGCGAGGATCCGGCGCGCAAGGCGCTGGCGGCGCGCTCGCCGAAAAGGGGCTCCCCGGCCCGTCCTACCCCTGTCGGGAACCGCCGTCGACTGGTGAAGCCCCGCTCCCGGCTCGCTGGCCAGCGGCCGTTTCCTCGGCCGCGTCTTCCAGAAGAGCCTCGCCGGACGAGCTTTCGCCTGCGCGCCTCGGCGCTCTCGTTCTCGACCCTGCTCTCGATGGTGCCGCTGCTCGCGATCATCTCGCTCTTCGTCGCCCGCGCCCTGCGGGAGGACGAACAGCGCATCATCGATCTGGTCACCCAGCTCCTCCCCTACCGCGCCGAGGGTCGGTCGTGACGGCGCTGCAGAGCTTCCTCGCCCAGACCGAACTCGGTCAGCGGCATCGCCGTTGCTCGGCTTCGTCGTCACCTCTCTGCTCACCTTCCTCGGCGTTCAGGACACTCTCTTCCGCATCTTCCGGGTGGAGCGCCCACCCTCCTACGTGCGCCGCATCGTGACTTTCTCGATGCTCTTCTTCTGGGGCCCCCTTCTGGTCGGCACCGCGCAAGCCGGCCTCCTGGTCATCAGTCAATCGAGCTCCGCGGCGGCAGACCTGCTGCGCCAGTCGTTCGTCCTCCGCTCTCTGCCGGGCATAGTCACGTTCGTTGGCCTCACGATGCTCTACTGGCGCGCCGCCTACCGCCGCATCTCGTTGCGCCATGCCTCGGTCGGCGCGCTCGTCGCGACGATCGCGCTGGGAGGCCTGAAGCTCGCCTTCTCGATCTACGTCGAAGAGTTCACGCGCGTCCAACGTGCCGTTTACGGCACCTTCGCGATCGCTCTCTTCTTCGTGCTGTCGGTGCAGCTCGCCTGGTGGATGCTGTTGCTCGGAGCGGAGATCTCCTCCTGTCTCCCGGTTTCCGCGGAGCCGGAACCCGAGGAGCCGCCAATTCGCGAGCCGGATCCCTGGATCGGTCTCGCGGCGCTCGAGGCGCTCGGCCGTCCGGGCCGGCCGACCCTGGCGACGAACGAGCTCGCAAACCAGTTGGACATCGACCCCGACGAGCTCGAAGCCCACCTCGGCCCCCTGGTCGAGAACGGGCTCCTCGAGAAGCTGGGCGGACTCTCGCCCGGCTTTCGACTGGCGCTCCCGACCCGTCAGACCCGTCTCGCGGCGGCGCTCGCCGCGTTCCGCCGGCGCGAGGAAGAAATCCCGGGCACGCATACCCTGCCCGGCCGCACGGCCGAGCTGCGTCTCCGTCTGCGCCGCGCCATCGAGTCCGAGCTGGCGACGATGACCGTCGCCGAGCTGCTCGGCGAAACGCCCGAGGACACCTTGCCGATCGACCCCGAGCCATTCGGCGACGCGACTGTGGCGGTGCCCGTGAAAGACCGGGAACCGGATGCCACCGCGCGCCGCGGCGAGCTTGCCGGTCCAAAACGGGACGGATAGACTCGCTCGCCTGCTCGCTCGAGCAGCCGGTGGGGCAGTAGCTCAGCTGGGAGAGCACCACGTTCGCAACGTGGGGGTCGAGGGTTCGAATCCCTTCTGCTCCACCATTTCGCAGCGCCTTCGTCAGCACGCAGCAAACGCCCGAGAGACGAGCCCGCCGGCTCGCAGACTCGATTTCCTCAGTTCGAGTCGCTGCTCCAGCGCAACAGGCCGCCCGTCTCGAAGCCGTTCGGACAAGCCGGTGATCGATCAGTCTTCTTCAAACGACTCAAAATGGACGAACCTGAGACGACCTTAAGCGAATGCAACCTGGCTGGGGCCCCTCACCTCGTCGCAGCTTCATCGCTAAACGGCGAGGCGCCACATGCGGGGCCGAAGGCACGAGCTGAAGGCCGGTCTCACTGGGCCGGACGCGGGCGCCGGGGTAGTCGTCGATCACACCGCGCAGGTAGCCGAGGAACCGCTTCTTGAAGTGCCTCGGGTTCGCGTAGCCCGACCCGAACTGGAGCGCCAGCGACGCCCACGGGATCGTCACCGGCTTGCGGAGCCGGAAGAAGCGCCAAGTGAGCCAGACGTAGATGTCGATCTCGAAGGGCGAGCGCAGGGCGCGGAGCACCCGGAGGTCGAGCGGGACCGGCGCCTCGGTCGCGTCCCGGTAGAACCGGTCGGAGACCACCACGTGCGACCCCCACGCGGCCTGCCGCCTCACCAGGCGTCGAGGTTGCCGCTCTCGAAGCCGTCCTCGAAGATCACGTTCCAGGCCGGATGGCTGCCGTACTCGAAAGCTCCCAGGTCGCAGACGCCGGCCCGCGGCGCGGTCCGTTCATCGGCGTCGAGCGGCGCCGAATCGTAGTCGGTGCATCCGGCCGGGTCGCCACCGTCGATCGCCGGACTGGTGGCGAGCAGCTTGCGCGTCAAGGGCGGCGGCCCGCCGAGCGCGACCGGCACGCCGCCGTTGTCATTGAGAAGGGAGCTCAGCTTCGGATCGACTCCGACCATGACGTGGGTGAGGCTGCCGGCGAGATGGCAGGTGGCCAGCGTGCCGCTGTCGGCGACGCCGATCAGGTTGTAGCCATCGGAGTAGATCTCGCCCCAGCAGTCGCGCGCCAGGCTCCCCGAGTTGCCATCGTGGTTGCCGGACACGATCGTGTTCTTGACATAGGCGCGGGTGACCGCGCAGGCGCCGACGCAGTCGTCGGCGAGATAGAGCCCGCCACCGTCGCCACCATAGGTGTCGTACGGATCGACGTAGTTGTCGGCCACCGTACAGGACGCCAGCTTGATGTTCTTGCCTCCCTTGACGTAGATGCCGCCACCGCGAAAGTCTGCGCCGTTGCCGCTCATGGTCACGTTGGCGAGACGGGGCGCAGACCCACCCCAGTAGTAGATCCCACCGCCCAGGCCGGCATGGTTGTCGGCGATCGTCCCGGCGGAAAGCCGGACGGAGCCGCCATGGATGTCGATACCGCCCCCATAGCCGTTCGCGTCGTTGTCGTGGATCGTGACCACCGTCGCGGTCACGGATCCGTCGAAGATCGCCCAGCCGCCTCCTGCCCCCGCGTGGCTGTCGGAGGTCTCGCCGCGCGTGAATTGGGTCTGGGATGCCGGAAGGTCCTGGAAGAGCCCTCCTCCACTGGACTGGGCGGTGTTCGAGAGCAGCCGTAGCTCCTCGAGGGTCAGCGAGCCGCCGACGTTGGCGATACCGCCGCCGTTGAGAGCCTCAGAGGAGTCCACGTCCGTCCGCTGTAGATGAGCCGTGCCTTCGTTGTAGAGCGCTCCGCCATCGCCGCTCAGCGCAGCTCCGTGGATCCGGCATCCGTAGGCCGACAAGCTGGCGCCCGGAGCGTTGTACAGCGCCCCGCCACTGCCACTGGTGAGATACCCATTGACTTCGCTACCGGCCATTTCGAGCGCCCCGGCGTTGAAGATCCCTCCCCCGTTGACCGCTCTGTTCCCGAGCACGTCAACCTGATCCAGCATCAGGTGGCCGTTGTTGAGGATGCCGCCGCCGTCACCCGCGGCATCCCCGAAGAGCAGGCCGAGGTTGCGAATTGTCAGCTCACCTCCCGGTGGCACGGTGAGGATTCGGCCGGCGCCGGTGTCGTAGGTAACGGCCGCCTTCAGTTTCGTGACCGAGGCCCCGAAACCGTGAAGCTCGACCGGGATCGCCGGCGCGACGATCCCGTTCTCGATGAAGGACCCGTTGACTGCGAGAATGACTTCGTCTCCCGCTTGCGCCGCGTCGAACGCCGCCTGCACGCTCGCGTAGCTGCACCCCGAGGGACACACGGTGCGCGTCGCCGCGCGCGCGCTGCCACCGAAGGTCAGGGCACAGACACCCACCAGAGTGGCGGTCCCGAGGCTGCGGCGGAAGATGGGAGCTCGCATCGACGTCTCCTCCCGGGATCGGACCCCGGATCGTCGCCGTGTAGGCAAGCCGTGTAGGAAATTGCTTTCTGGCGCGAGCGTAGCACGCGTCAAGAGTTCGCGGTGCGGGGGCGTCTTGGAGTTGGACCGAGCCGGGAGGACTAGCCGAGGACAGGCTCGGAACGGCTGCTGATCGCCGGGTTGTAGATTCAGTTGGGAGAAGAGCCGGGCAGCGGACGTGGAACGGCCGCTGCCCGGCTCTTCTCGCGTAGGAGGGCCAGAGCTCGAGCGAACCCGGAGCGTGCCGGGCGGATCAGGCGTGAGCGCGGCGGGGTTCCGCGTCGTGGGGCGGCGCGTGGGCGAGGGGCTCCGGCTGTTGGGGCGCGAAGCACCCGGAAGCCGACCTCGCCCGCGGCGTAGGCGTCCTCCTGGTCGAGATAGAGCGCCTGCCGGATCAGGCTGCCGGTGCGTCTGGCCTTGCGCGCTCCGATCTCAACATCTGTCGAATGAAGCTGTGACGCCGGGTCGCCAGGGGAGGGCCAACGAGAGCTGCGGGGTCGCGGACTTCCAAGCGGTACTTCCAGCCATTGGGCCCCTCCGCTCCGCTGCCGGGCAGCGGATGCCAGAGAGGGACGCTGGCCCCGGCGAGGCGCCCTTTGGGGCGCCTCCGGGGACGGCGTACGGGAACCGGAGGCAGGGCCGCCGTCATGCGGCCTGCCTCAGCGCCGCGACTTCCCGAAGCCATGAAACCAGGGTGTTCGAATCTCCAGGGGTGTTCGAACTCGGAGTGAGTTGGTCCACCAATCTTCCCTTCGGGACCTCCAGGCAGCGGCAGGGATTCGGATCCGAGCGCGCCTGGACGGCGCCGCGAATGGCGACTCCCCTCTGCTCCACCATCTTCCTTCGCAGCGCGGCGCTCGCTTGCCGGCCTGCAGCGTGATCCGCCCTACTCGACGTCCATGCGCCGCCCTTCGAGGAACGAGATGTCCACGAGGTCGCCAGGCGCGGAGATCTGCGCACGGGCGATCTGCTTGAGGCGCAGGAGGTCGTCTTCGGAGGCCACGTCGAAGCGATGGGCACGAATCCTCGTAGGTGTCGCGCGCTCGGCGAGCTCCGCGGCCGAAATCGTGAAGTCGAAGAGGAAATCTGACCTGCTCCCCATCTCTGATCCAAGGATTCTGAGAGTCTCGACAGGTTTCAATGGTCTTTCTGATTCTTCCGAGTTTGCAGTCCGTCGGGAGCCGAAGGCGACCCAAGAGCTGCAAACTCGGCCGGCGGCAGCTGTCCCAGCGAGCCTCGGGGTCGCCGGCGCGATCGTGGTGTCCGGGGCGGGCGCGGTAGACGATTTCGCCGGAGTTCCCGTCCCGGGACAGTCGCTCGAGCACGAGCGGACAACGAATGCCGTAGCGGCCGAGGCGCACCGCCGCGGAGCGCTCCTCGACGCGGACCGAGCCATGCACCGAGAACCCGCTCTGGCGCCACGAGAGGAGGTTGTCGACCACCTCGTCGGAGATCTTTCCTCTTTCGACGAGTAGGCGGAGCACCTCGGCGCGGAAGAGGTTCTCGATCGCGGCAGAGTCGAGGGCGAGCAGGTGGCGAAAGGTGCCGTCCGGCAGCCAGCCGCCATCGCTCAGGAGCACGTGGAGGTGCGGGTGCCAACCCAGGAGCTCGGCGTCGGGGGAGGGGCGGGGATGCTCGCCGCGACCGTCACGGCTCAGGGCGGCCCCCCCTTCCCCGGGTCGCGCTCGCGAGCCCGCCGGCGGGCGAGCGACGCGGCGATCACGGGGAGGAGGTCGCGCTGCGAAGGGTCGGCCTGGAGCGTCCGGTTCGAGGCATGGACCCTGCGCACGAGGAGGACATCGTCGATGCGCGCGCCCTTGAACCCCGCCTCGAACGCGCGTATGAACCAGTCCGTGTCCTCGTGCAGGCGGCGGAGCCCCTCGTCGAAGCCGCCGACCCGCTCGAGGCACTCCCTCCGCGCGAGCAGCGCGCTCGGGATGTACCAGATCCGCGGCGTGGCGAGCAGATCGGGCGTGAGCCAGGGCGGGCGCCCCACGCCCTCGTCGAGGATGAACTCCTGGCTGCAGACCGAGAAGCCGGCCTCGGGGTGCGCGTCGAGCGCGGCGCGCTGGCGCGCGAGCTTCTCCGGGCGCCACATGTCATCCACGTCGAGGAAGGCCACGAACCGGCCGCGCGCCGCGGCGATCCCGGCGTTGCGCGCCGCGGAGACGCCGCGGTTCTCCTGGCGCAGGACGCGCGCGGCGGGGCAGCGGGCCGCGATCTCGCCCGAGCCGTCCGTCGACCCGTCGTCGACCACGATCGCCTCCAGGGCCGGCTCGGTCTGCGCGGCCACGCTCTCGAGCGCGGCGGCGATGAAGCGCGCGCCGTTGAAGACGGGGAGCACGACGGAGACGCAGGGCTCGACCAAGTGACCTCCTCGTAGGCCGCCGGGAGCGACCCGGCGCCGACCCGGCGATCTTAGCTCCGGTCGGAGTCGGACCTGGCTGGGGCCTCTCATCTCGTCGCGGCTTCATCGCCAAACGACGAGGCGCCACGTGCGTGGCGGAGGGCACCAGATGGAGACCGTTCTCACTGGGCCGGACGCGGGCCTCGGGGTAGTAGTCGATGACCCCGCGCAGGTAGCCGAGGAACAGCTTCTTGAAGTGCCGCGGGTTCGCGTAGCCCGATCCGAACTGGAGCGCCAGCGACGTCCACGGGATCGTCACCGGCTTGCGGAGCCGGAAGAAACGCCACGTCAGCCAGACGTAGATGTCGATCTCGAAGGGCGAGCGCAGGGCGCGGAGCACTCGGAGGTCGAGCGGGACCGGCGCCTCGGTCGCCTCCCGGTAGAACCGGTCGGAGAGGACGACGCGGGACCCCCATCCCGCCTCGCCTCTCCCCGGCCGAGGGTCCCACCAGAGCTCCCGCTTCTCGGCAATCAGAAAGCCGTCACCGGCGTGGCGGCACTGGCTCTCGTCGTGGAAGATGCACTGGAAGGTCGACGCGAAGAGCCGCTGGAGCTGATCCCGGAGCATCGGCAGCGAGCCCCGCGGCCCGGTGGTCGGCGGAATGCCAAGGGTGGCGCAGAAGTGGGAGAAGTGGCTGCCGAGCTCGACGTCCGGGCTCTTGCGGCGTAAATCCGGGGCGGATCGAGGAGCTGCTTTGAGAGTCTGAGCGCGTGAGCGGCCGATCAGCCGCCCGATGCGACGACCCGGACGGTCCGCACCAGCTCCTGGCCCGGGTGCCGATCGGCGAACCAGGCGATGCGCTCACGGACGCCGTCGAGCACCAGCCTGTAGGTGCCCGGCCGCGAAGGGGTCTCGATCTCGAGGTCGAGCGCCGTCGTCCGCCGGGGAGGGACGTCGCTCGGCAAGTGCGAGCGCAGCCCGTCCTGGACGACGGTCTTCCCCGCGGCGTCGATCCAGTGATACGAGAACGAGACCGCGGCGCCGCCCGCGGCGCGCCAGATGCCCGAGCTGGCGTTGCGCAGGCGCGCCGGGATCTCGATTTGCGAATCGGCTGGCATCGTCTCGGGCACGGCCAGTCCGTTCCAGTCGACGCGGTAGACATCGGCTGCGAGCTCATCGGACTCGCCGAGGTAGACGACGATCGCCCCCACCAGTGTCGCGATCTCGTCGTCCTTGCCGTTCATGCGCTGGTTCTGGACGATCCAGTCCTGTCGGGAAGCGCGCACCTCGAGCGTGTAGGCGAGGTAGCTGTCACCGTCGACCGTCGTGTGCGACGTGCCCCCGCCGGGATGCAACGTGAAGCGGGTCGTGTTACCTGGCGGCGAGCCGGTCGTGAAGTCGACCTCGCGGCGGTCGCCGTCGAGAGCAACCGACACGCGGTTGGGGGCGAGCCGCGTCGACACTTCGAAGACCGGATCGCGCAGCGGCTTGTTCGTCCGGAGCTCGATCTCGACCGGCTCGCCCCCGGCGATCCAGAGCGCGTCGCCGTGCGGGTGGAAGAGGTCGGAGCGTCCGAAGAGCCAGGTTCCCGCCGACCCCGCCGTTCCACGATAGCCCGGAATGCCGCTCTCGAGCGTCCGCTCGAACGGGAAGAATCGCAGCGGTGAGTTGCGCGTGTGTGCTTGGAGGGTGGGGTTCGGCACCATGGCGCCGAACGGCGTGAAGAGGATGGCCCCGACGAACAGACCGCCGAGCGCGTAACCCACGAGGGTGACCGAAGGCGGCCGGACCCGGGTGACCAGGAAGAGGAAGCCGGGGACCGCGTTGACGAAGTAGCGGTTGCCGATGAAGCCGCCGCCGCCGTGCCAGTTGAACCAGATGAAGGTCAGGAAGAAGAATGCGATGCCGGCGAGACAGGCAAGCAGAAGCCAGCGCTCGGCCGACCGTCGCGCAAACGCGAGGAAGAGCAGCAGCGAGATGCCGACGAAGGGCGCGTAGAGCAACAGTCCGGTGTGGCGGCCGACGAGGAAATAGAGGACGTTCGGCGGAAAGCTCCGGTTGAGCTGGAAGGCCGAAAAGATCCACGACCAGGAGTTCTGCGCGGCCTCGGTCGCGGTGACTCCCGTCGCCGCGCCCGCGGCGACCTCGGGCACTGGGAGCGCCGGCATGGAGTCGAAGTCGCCGACGTTGACGCCGGTGCGGGCGAGCCCGAGGTAGGCCGACGGGTGCCCGATGAGCGCGATGGAGACCGCGCAGAGCGCGACGCCGGCCACGACCGCTCCGCCGATCCACGACGCGGCGCCCGCGAGGCCGCGGCGTCTCCAGAAGAGCCAGAGCGCCGGAAGCCCCACGAGCGCCAGGACGGGCTTGTTGTAGGCGGCCGCCATCAGCACCGCGCCCGAGAATGCCGGGCGCGTCCCGCCGTTCCAGACGTGCCGCCAGAGCGCTCCCCAGCGGCTCCGCGGCGGTACCTCGCTTCCCGGCGTGAATGCGAGATAGAGGCAAGCGGTGACCGAGCTCAGGCAGAGCACCTCGGTGTGCAGCCAGAAGGCGTACGCAAAAGCGTTCGACAGCAGGAAGAAGCCGGCCGAATAGAGCAGCGAGAGCCCGTCCGGGTTGTACTGCCGGAGATAGAGAGCTCCGAGCCAGACGGCGAGCAGCAGCATCGCCAGATTCGCGGCGACGAAGCCGTCGGCGCCGAACGCCGCGACCGCCGGTGCGACGAGCAGCGAGACGAGGTAGGGCTTGCCGAAATAGACGGTCTTCCAGCCGTCGTCGGAAGCGAGGATGAGGTTGCGCGTGTCGTTGTATGGAAATTCGACCGCGAGCCGCTGGATGTCCTTGAGCTCGCATTTCAGGTCGTGGTCGTGGACGAGCGAGAGCGCCATGAGGTAGTAGGCGGGCTCGTCGGCCTTCAAGACCATCGGCATGCCCGGCTTCGCCAGGGTGAGCGGGAAGAGGACGAGGAGCAGAGCAAGGGAGAGGAAGCTCAGACGGACGCTGGACGACATCGCAGCGTCGGAGTCTATCCCGCGTCGGCGCACCTCTTGGCGATCCCGGCAGGCTGCGGTACGCTGCCTGCTCGTCGGCCGCGCGACGGTTACCCGTGTCTCGAGCCGCCCCCTCAGGACCCATGAAAAATTCCGCCTTCGCTCTTGTCTGCGGCCTCGCGCTCCTCGCGGGAGCCTGCTCCCCAGCTCGGCCCAAGCCACCCCATGGCGTGCTCGTGCTGCTCGTCGACTGCCTGCGCTACGACCACGTCGGCCTCGACGGCTCGAAGCTGCCGACGACGCCCGCGATCGACGCCGCCTTCGGCAAGGCGAGCGGTCACCGTGTAGGAAATTGCTTTCTGGCGCGAGCGTAGCACCCGTCAAGAGTTCGCAGTGCGGGGGCGTCTTGGAGTTGAACCGAGCCGGGAGGACTAGCCGAGGACAGGCTCGGAACGGCTGCTGATCGCCGGGTTGTAGATTCAGTTGGGAGAAGAGCCGGGCAGCGGACGTGGAACGGCCGCTGCCCGGCTCGTCTCGCGTAGGAGACCTGCGCGACGCCGACACGGTCGCCGCGGTCCCGCGCCGGCTCGCAACGCTCGCCGCGGCGCTCGAAGCCGTCCCCTGACGACTGCCCCGCCTTTACGGATTCACGACCGGCCAGGAGTTGGTGTCTCCCGCGCCGAAGCCGTCCGCGAACAGGGCGCCGTAGAGGACCTCCACGCCTCCGACGTCGGGGATCGCGCCATCGTCGCGGCCCGGAACGCCGGCGATCAGGTCGCCCCAACCGTCGCCGTCGAGGTCGCCGATGGCGAGCCCGAGACCGAAGAAGTCGTAGTCGAGCGGCGGCGCAACCTGCAGCGCCTGCGACGGACCGATCCTCTGGGTTGCCCCGCCGGCGCCCAGGCCGGTGAACGCGCCGAAGAAGATCTCGACCTCGCCGGCGGAGGCGATGCCGCCGTAGCTCTCGCCGGGCGCGCCCACGGTCAAGTCCTCGATGTCGTAGAGGAAATTGTCGGGGCGGTCGAGGTCGCCGACGGCGAGCGAATCGCCGAAGAGATCGTTCGCCCCGGGCGTCGCGCCGGCGTCCGCCTGGGTGAGCACCGCGCCGTTTGCTGTCAGCGGGCCCGCGGGCGAGCCGTAGGCCACGAGCACCTCGCCGGCCTGGGCTTGTCCGTCCACCGTGCGGAAGGGCGCTCCGATCACGAGGTCGTCGTAGCAGCTCGAGAAGCAGGAGAGGACCGTCTCGTTCAACCGGCCGGCGGCGAGCGCGAAGCCGAACTGCTCCCCCGCCTCACTCGGCGGCCCGAACAGCGCCTCCCACATCAGGTGCGCGGGCGAGTGCACGAGGCCGGTGCCCGACCCGTCGTAGACCATCACCTCGCCGTCTTGGACGGATCCAGACACGGTCCTCAACGGGATCCCGACGGCCAGATCGTCGTTGCCGTCGTCATCGAAATCTCCGGACGCGAGCGAGAACCCGTAGCGATCACCAGCGGCCGGCGGAGAGAAGTAGTAGACGTCGGCGTTGTCCAGGCGCAACCCGGTGCTGCTGCCGTAGAAGACCTCGACGATGCCGCCGTCCTCGGCGCCGGCGACGCCCTCGTCGGGGACGCCGACGGCGAGGTCGTCGTAGGAGTCGCCGTTGAAGTTGCCCGCGGCGAGCGCCCAGCCGAAGTGGTCGTCGGCCTCGGGGACGCTCAGCGAGGGGACGTCGGCCTGCGAGAGAACCTGCTCCGGGAGCACGCTCGCTCCCACCACGTGGAAGACCTGAACGGCACCCGCGTCGTGCCGGCTCTGGCCGCTGTAGGTCACGTCCTCGTAAGGGGCGCCGACGGCGATGTCGTCCGCGCCGTCACCGTCGAAGTCGCCCACGGCCAGCGCCTGCCCGAAATGCGCCCCCGCCTGCTCGTCGGCGAGCTCGACCAACGCGGGAACGTGGCGGCTCCCGTCGCCCAGGCCGACCCAGACGATTCCCGCCGCGACCAGACCGCTGTCGTCGCCGCCGGGCTCGCCCCAGACGAAGTCGTCGCGGCGCCCGTCCCCGTCGAAGTCGCCCACCGCCACTGCCGAGCCGAGGAAGTCGGACGCCGTCGCGCCAGAGTCCTGCCAGAAGTAGTTGCCCACCGCCCAGACCTGGCAGCGGGCCGGAGCCGCCGCGAGAATCAGGGCCACAACGGGAAGGATGAGCAGGATCCGGCGCAGATCGAAGATGCCGCGGCGCTCCGGGACCCGGGAGCTCGAGGCGACCTCTCGCCTGCGCACCCCGTCCCGCTTCTCCTCGCGTTCCATGACTCCGTCCGCCCCGGGCTCCTCCCGGCCCGTGCCCGGCTCGCCTTTCTGCACGAATTCCCTCTTCCCGGCCATCTCCCGGCCCCCTTTCCCGCCGTCTTCACCCTCTAGCACGACGGAGGGGCGGAGAACCGAACGCGGGCGGCTTCCTGCCCGCTATCCGGCCAGGGCGCGCGCCATGTCGGCCAGGCCGCGGGCGACGCGCATGCGGGCCGCTGCGGCCGAAGCCAAGCCGAGCTCGAGCGCGATCTCGGGGAAGGTCATGCCGAACTCGAAACGCAGGACCACGGCGTCGCGCTGCGCCGGGGTGATGGCCCCCAGCGCCCGCTCGTAGTCGGCGAAGACGATCGGGTCGCGCGCCGTCGCCAGCGGCTGGGGTGCCGCGGAGTCCTCCTCCGGCAGCGGCTCGATCCGGGGCCGACGCACGCGGCGACGCAGCTCGTCGCGGACTTCGTTGAGCAGCACCTGGCGCATGTAGGCGAGAAACGAGCCGCTCTCGCCCGTCGCCATCGAGGGCAGCCGCTTCAGCGTGCGCAGCAAGGTGATCTGGACCAGGTCGTCGGTGTCCGCGAGATCGCGCGCGTAGCCGGGCAGCCGGCCGTGCGCCCAGCGCCGCAGCAGCGGCAGGCAGCGCTCGACCAGCTCGTCGCGCGCTCCGTCGTCCCCGGACTGCAACCGCCGGACGAGGGTCGCGGTGGAGGTCAGCGAGGGTTCCGGCATCGGGTTCAGCGCGAGCCTATCCCCGGGTCGGCGCCGTCCGGCGCCGGCGCGGAGTGAGCGACCTCGCGGCGCAAGTCGGCGACCAGGGGGTGCTGCGGGCCGAGCGCCGGGATCGCCAGGTCGAGCGCCTCGCGGGCGAGCGCCGCCGCCTCCTGGGAGCTGCCGGCGGCGCGCAGGGCGCGGGAGAGTCGCAGCTCGGTGAGCAGCGACTGCTGATCGGCGGCGCCGGACGCCTTGCGCTGGCTCGCCAGTGTGCTGCGCAGCCGCGCGATGCCGGCTTCGGTCTCGCCACTCGCCGCCATCGCCGCCCCCAGCACCGTGCTCGCGGCGAGCGTGAGCGGATGCTCGGCGCCGAAGGTCGCGGCGGCGTGGCGCCACGTGTCGCGCGACTCGGCCAAGGCCCGTTGCGTGCGCCCGGTCTCGAGATCCAGCTCCGCCCGGTTGACGCCGTGAAGCAGGGTGTACCAGTGGTCCGGACCGAACACCCGCTCCAGTCGCGCGGCGATCTTCTCGTTGCAGTCGCGTGCAGCGTCGAGCTGGCCGACCTGGCGCAGAGTCAGGCAGTGATTGAAGTGGAGGTTGAGGACGATGTCGGTATCCGGACCGAAGGCCTTCTCGGCCTCGGGGATCAGCCGCTCCTCGAGCTGGGCCGCCTCGTCGGGACGTCCCGCGTCGCGCAGCGCCGCACCGAGGTTGTTCCCGCACAACAGCGTGTAGCGGTCCTCCGGGCCGAGCCAGGCCGAGGTCTCTTCGTAGAGCTGCCGGAACCGGTCCGCCGCCTCTTCGTACCGTCCGAGCGTCGAGAGCGCAACAGCCAGGTTGTTCAGGGCGTGCAGGACGATGCCGTTGCGCTCGCCGTGGGTCACCTGCAAGCGTTCGATCAGCGGTTGGAGAACGCCGACCGCCGCGCCCGGACGGTTCTCGTCGAGCAGGATCCGACTGAGATCGAGCTCTCCCTCGAGGCGCATGCGGTCCTCCGCCCAGCGGGGTCCGGAGCGGGCCGCGAGCGCGACGCGGACCAGGCGCTCGGCGGTCGGCAGGTGGCCGCGGTCCTCGACCACGCGAGCCAGGACGAGCTGCGCCAGGACGACGCCCCCGGGGACCGGGTTCCGCAGGCTGCGGCCGGCGGCGACCACCGAGGCGGCTCGTCTTGCCGCCTCCGCTAGCTTCTGGTCCCGTTCCAGCGCGACGGCCCACTCGGCCTTCGCCTCGAGCGCGGCGGGGCTGCGCGCCCCGGCGCTGGTCTCCAGCACGGAGGTCGCGCGCGCGAGAAGCGGCTCGGCCCGGGAGAACTTCTGGAGCGCGGAGTAGGTGGTGCCGATCACGGCCAGCAGCCGGCCTTGGATCGGCGAGCCGGCGGGCAGCGCGTCGACGCGCTCCTCGGCTTGGCGCAGGACGTCCACCACCTGCACCTGGCGCCCGCTCTGCGAGGGGCGCGGCGAAGCCAGGACCCGGGTGAGGAAGTCGTTGACCGCGGCCGTCTCGGCACGTGCCGCTTCCGCCGCCGCCGCCGACCGTCGCGCCCGCACGAGCCCGACGCTTGCGGCGAAGGTGCCCAGCGCGAGGCTCGCCATCACCGCGGCCACCGCCAGCCGGCGGCGGCGACGCACCGGAGCCGCGGCGATCCAGCGTAGCCGCTCCGCTGTCTCCGCCGCGGTGGGACGCGCCTCTGGCCGCGGCGCGAGCATCCGGGCAACGAGACGGCGCAGTGCGCGCGGCGCCGCGACCTGCGGTAGGCGCTCGGTGCCCGCCTCCCGCCGATGTTGCCGGGAGAGCAGCTCGGAGAGGTTGCGCGCCTCGACCGGGTGGCGACCGCCCGCGAGCATCCGGAAGAGCAGCACGCCGAGCCCGTAGACGTCCGCGGGCGGCGCGAGCGGCCTGCCGGCCAGCCGCTCGGGCGCGGCCGAGAGAGGCGACGCGAAGACGGCGCCCGCCGGCGGCTGTCGCAAGTCCGTGCCGGCGCCGAAGTCCATCAGCACCGGCCGGTCGCCCGGCTCCAAGGCAACGTTCGATCCCTTGACGTCGCCGTGGACGAGTCCTGCGGCGTGGACCGCCGTCAGCGCGTCGGCGACCGCTTCGCCGATTGCGAGCGCGCGCGCCAGCGGGAAGGGCGCACCGCCGCCGAGCTCGTCTTCCAGGGTGACGCCGCGCAGCAGGTCGGCCCACAGGCCGGCCCGCCCGTCGTGGACGTCGGCGCCGTGGACGCCGAGCACGTGCGGATGGCGCACCCGGGCCAGCAGCCGCGCCTCGTCGATGAACTCGCGCGCCGCGGCCGCGGCCTCACCCGGGCGCTCGCGGCGCAGCTTGAGCGCGACCTCGCGCTGGAGCACCGGATCGAACGCGCGGTAGACGGTGCCGAAGCCGCCGGAGCCGATCTCCTCGACCAGCCGCAGGTGTCCCCATGTCCGCGGAGCCCGGTCGTCCGCTGCTTCCGGTGCCCGATCGCCCGGCGGCACGTCAGCCGGGTGGATCTCGCCGAGCTCGCCCGCGAGCTCTGCCAGCCGGCGCAGGCTCGCGATCTGCGAGGCGAGCGCCGGCGCCGCCGCGAGCTCCCGCTCCCAGTCCACCGCCCGGCCTTCGGCCACCCACTCGGCCAGCCGTCCGAGGACGTCGCCGTCGCGGGTGGCCGACTCGTTGGAATCGGTCACGGCGCCCGATTATCCCGAAACGCGGCACGGAGACCAGGCCGGCGCGAGCGGCGGCCGATCATCGCAGCAGCTCCGGGCCGGAGCTTCGTGTCGCTCCGGACCGACCCGGAAGCGGGTCCGCGGTCTCACTCGTCCGTCTGCGACGCCCTCGGACACTCGAGAGGGCCCGTGAGGTGGGCCGTGCGCGAGATCCCCGTCAGCGCCGCGACTCGGGATCCGCGGGAAGCTCGGGATCGAGTGCGGACTGGGCGCGCCGCCAGCGCTCTTCCCGGCTGCGCCGTTCCGGGCTCGATTCGGCGTCCGGATTTGCCGGGTCACCCGACGTGTCGTCGGATTCGCCCGTCGAACGGTCGGGGACCATGGACTTGTGCGCCACGAGGCAGTCACGCAGGTCATCGGCCCTCTCGCGCTCGGCCGACTGCCGGACCTTCCGCGAGCGGTCACCGTGTAGGAAATTGCTTTCTGGCGCGAGCGTAGCACCCGTCAAGAGTTCGCAGTGCGGGGGCGCCTTGGAGTTGAACCGAGCCGGGAGGACTAGCCGAGGACAGGCTCGGAACGGCTGCTGATCGCCGGGTTGTAGATTCAGTTGGGAGAAGAGCCGGGCAGCGGACGTGGAACGGCCGCTGCCCGGCTCGTCTCGCGTAGGAGGGTCAGAGCTCGAGCGAACCCGGAGCGTGCCGGGCGGATCAGGCGTGAGCGCGGCGGGGTTCCGCGTCGTGGGGCGGCGCGTGGGCGAGGGGCTCCGGCTGTTGGGGCGCGAAGCCCAGGTGGGTTAGCAGGCGCCGGAGAGAGACCCAGTCGACCACGAAGGCGACGATCTCGAGCTGCGATCCGCAGTAGGGGCAGAGCAGCGGGTCGAGCTCGTAGACCTTGCGGATGAGCTGGGACCAGGTGAGCCGACGCCGGCGGCTCTCGACCTCGTCGGGATCGGTGGCCGAATCGCCAGCGGGCGCAGCGCTCGCCCTGCCTTCGACGCGCTCACGCCGGCCGCGAGCCGCGTTGCTGTACCAACCCCAATAGCGCAGCAGCTGCTGGCCCGGGTCCGGAACGTGATCGAGCACCCGGGCCAGGAACTCGAGGACGTCCCAGCGAGCCACGCAGTCGCCCCGGCCATCGCGGTGCCCGGCTCGGGCGCGGTAGGACTTGGCTGGCGCAAAGCCAAGCCGGATGCAAAATTCGGAGAATTCAGGAAATCGGGTGGCACCTTCCCGGGCTGGGATCCGCGTCGACAACGGCACGAAGTTCACCTCGGCCTGATTGGCTGCCACCCACCGGGCAGGTCGCCTGACCTGCCCTGCAACACCCCCACACAGGAGAAACTCATGAATCTTGGTGCCTTTTCCATCAGTCTGGCCGTCAAGGACATTGCCGCGTCGCGCGCCTTCTACGAGAAGCTCGGTTTCGAGGTCACCGGCGGCGACCAGGAGCAGAACTGGCTGGTGCTGCGCAACCGCGGCCATACCATCGGCCTGTTCCAGGGCATGTTCGAGCGCAACATGCTCACCTTCAATCCCGGCTGGGGCAAGAATGCGCAGCCGGAGGATCCGTTTACCGATGTGCGCGAGATTCAGCGTGAACTCAAGGCGCGCGGCATAGAGCTGACCCGCGAGGCCGATACCGACAGCACGGGCCCGGAACACATCACCCTGGTCGACCCGGACGGCAACCCGGTGCTGATCGACCAGCATCGCTGAGGCCCTGAGCTGCGCCGGGCATACCCGGCTCGGCCAGGCTGCAACACGTACCAAGGAGATCCCGTCATGCTGATCCAAGCCCTGATGTCTGCTCTTGTGAATGTCGTGGTCCTGGTGGTGATTCCGCTGGGCGTCTATTACGGCGATCACCGCTGGCGGCACGGCCGCCGTTTTGCCGAGGTGACGCGGCGAGCCGGATTGCAGATGGGTGACCCGCGCTATCTCGGCTATGCGGCTGTCGCTGCCGTCGTCCTCGTCATGGCGCTGCTGGTGTTTCCGCCGTCACTGGCAAGCTCCACCGCCAGGGGCTCCGGCTTTGCGTCCTTTGCCGGGCTTGGGCTTGGCATTCCCGCTGTTGTCATGGCGCTGCTGTACGGCGTGCTGCAGACCGGTTTTGCCGAGGAGTTTCTGTTCCGCGGCCTCATTGCCGGCAGCCTGGGCCGGCGGCTGCCACTGATCTGGGCCAACCTGCTGCAGGCGCTGGTGTTTCTGGCGCCGCATGTGCTGGTGCTGTTGGTCATGCCGTCGATCTGGATGGTGCTGCCGCTGGTGCTGGTCGGCGGGCTGTTTGCAGGCTGGCTGAGGACCCGTTCGCATTCGATCCTCGGGCCGTGGCTGCTGCACGCCAGCGCCAATGTCACGGTGGCCCTGAGCGTGGCGGCGCGCAGCGTCGCCTGAGTACATGGCCGGCTGATCGCCTGCAAGGGCCGCCTTGCTGCGCGTCTGGTGCCTGGTGCGATGAAAGCAACCGGCTACCATGGGGTTCAAACAGCCGGAGAGGCAATCTGACATGGCAACAGACAGCGACTTTGTCGACTATGTACTTGAACAGGCCGGGCTGGGTGACGCGCTCAGTTGCCGCAAGATGTTTGGCGAATACGCGCTGTACCATGACGGCAAGGTGGTCGCGCTGGTCTGCGACAACAGCCTGTTTGTCAAACCCACCAAAGCCACGGAGACCCTGGCACCGGACCTGCCCCTGGGTCCGCCCTATCCGGGCGCAAAGGATTACCCGGTTGCCGATGAACTGCTGGACGACGTCGATGCACTGCAGGCGCTTGTCCTGGCCACCTCGGCAGCCTTGCCGGCGCCCAAGCCCAGGGCACGCCGGCGCCCGCGCAAGGGAACGACCTCTGCCAGCTAGGGCATGTTAACACTAAGTGATATCGTAGCGGCATGGAGATCACGGCCGCACAGTTCAGACGCATCGAGGCCATTCTTCCGGTGCAGCGCGGGAACGTCAGCCTCAGCAACTTGCAAGTGATCAACGCGATCTTGTACGTCGCGGAGCACGGTTGCAAGTGGCGCGGCTTGCCGAAGCGCTTTGGAAACTGGCACACGGTCTACACTCGAATGAACCGCTGGGCAAAAGCTGGAGTGCTGGATCGCCTGTTCGAAGAGATGCAGCGCCATCAGCTGGTTCGGATCAAGATCGAAGCGGTCAGCCTGGATAGCACGATCGTCAAGGTGCATCCCGACGGCACGGGTGCTCTAAAAAAAACGGCCGGCAAGCCATCGGAAAATCCCGCGGCGGATGGACCACCAAGATTCATATGGTTGCCGCGGATGCTCGGTGTGCCATTGCGTTCTCCCTGACGGAGGGGCAAGCCCATGATGCTCCTGCGGGTCGCGAGTTGCTCCGCACTTTGCCGGAGCTACCGAAGCGATGTCGACTCATCATGGATCGGGCCTACGAGGGCCTCGAAACCCGGCAACTCGCCTTGGATCTGGACCTTATCCCTGTTGTGCCGCCCAAGATCACACGCCCCCATCCTTGGTCCTACAGCAAGACCTGGTACCGTCGCCGCAATGAAATCGAGCGCCTGTTTCGAAGACTCAAGGGCTTTCGTCGCATCTTCAGCCGATTCGACAAGCTCGACGTCATGTTCATGGCCTTCCTATGCTTTGCGCTCGTCGTAGAATCTCTTCGGTAGTGTTAACAGGCCCTAGCATCACGCTTGCGGGGGCTGCAGTCCCAACGCGTTGCGCGGGACTCGCTGCCCGATAAAACGAGGAAACCGCTCATGCTGATCAAGGGAAGCTGTCACTGCGGCACTATTGCGTTCACCCTGGCCTGGGAGCCCGAGCCGACCACGATTCCGGCGCGTGCCTGCACCTGCTCGTTCTGCACGAAGCACGGCGGTGTCTGGACATCCTGCCCCTCGGGCACGCTCGAGGTCATGGTCCGGGACTCGGCGCAGGTATCGCGCTATGCATTCGACACCCGGACCGCCCAGTTCCACGTCTGCCGCCGCTGCGGTGTGGTGCCGGTCGTCACCTCCGAGATCGAAGGCCGTGTGTACGCCGTGGTCAGCGTCCATGCCTTCGATGGTGTGGACCCGGCCCTGTTGCAGCATGCGCCGGCAAGCTTTGCGCAGGAAACCGCCGAGGAGCGCCTGGCGCGACGCCAGCGGGGATGGATTGGCAAGGTCCGGTTCCTGACGGGCGACGATGCCTGAGCCGAGAGCGGGGCAAGTGATCTGAACTGATCGCGGTGGCCTGATTGTGGCGCCCGTGGCGCCACAGGGCTTGACATGCCAATTTAGTCCTGTATATTGACTATCAATCTAATTGACTTTATTCCCCCATGTCCGACGACCTGCCCCGATACGAACGCGTCACCACCCCTGCTCTGCTGCGGCACGCACGCAGCACCTACGGCACGGCGATGCGCCGCGCGCTTGAAGCCGAGGGCTACGACGACATTCCCGGCAACGGCCTGTATCTCATCGGCGGCCTGGCCATGGACGACGCGGATGTGCCGCTGGGGCAGCTCATCCGCCAGTTGCGCATTTCCAAGCAGGCCGCCGGGCAGCTTGTCGACACCCTGGTCACGCGCGGCTACCTCGAGCGCAGCGTGGACCCGCATGACCGACGCAGGCTCAACGTGACCCTGACCGATCGTGGCCGGGCCGCGGCCGTGGCGCAGACCCGCGCGCGCGACGCGATTGATGCCGAGCTGATCACCCGCGCAGGCAAGCAGGCGGTCAGCACGACCCGGCGCACGCTGGCACTCCTGATCGACATCGGGCGCCAGGATGAAACCGATGACGGCCAGAGCTGAACGGCCTGCAGCAAGACTGCTGGCAAGGAGCACCCCATCCATGAAAAAGGCCAGCACGATGCCCCTGCCAGCCATCAGCGAAATGGAGCACTGGGTGCCGTCGCCCGAGCACAGGCTGACGCCGGCAACGACGATCATTTCCACGGAGAAAGCGGCATGACACAGACCACACTTGAATCGATCTCGCCCGTGTTCGGGGTGCACGACCTGTCCCGCGCCTTGCAGTTCTACCAGAACACACTGGGTTTCGACGTCGCCTGGACATGGGGCGAGCCGGCCACCCTGGCATCGATATGCCGGGATGCGGTGGAAATCACGCTTGCACAGCGCGCCGATGCCCGCCCGGCCGGGCCCTCGCGCGCCAGCATCCGCGTATCCGGCATCGATGCCTGGCACCAGCGCATGGTCCAGGCCGGCGCGGACATCGTCGTGCCCATCGGCAACCGCCACTACGGCCTGCGCGATTTCCGTGTTGCCGACCCGGATGGCAACCAGATCGACATTGGCCAGGTCATTGAAGGAGAAAGCGAGTGAGCGACAAGCCCAAACCCAGCGCCGTGGTGTTCGCCAAGGACGTGAAAAAGATGGCCCGCTTCTACCGGGAGGTGGTGGACATGGTCGAGGTGCACGGTGACCGCGCGCACGTCGTGCTCGACGGTGGCCACTTCCAGCTGGTGCTGCACGGCATCCCGAAGAAGATTGCCGACAGCATCGAGATCACCACGCCGCCGCGTGTCCGCGACGCAATGCCGATAAAGGTTTGCCTGCCGGTGGAGAGCATCGAAGCGGCGCGCGCACGTGCCGCCTTGCTGGGCGGCGAAATAGGCGGCGCGGAAAAGCAGTGGCAGGCGCGCGGCTTCACTGCATGCGACGGCTACGACCCCGAAGGCAACGTGTTCCAGGTGCGCGAACCGGCCTACTGAGCAGCCATTGCAGGAGGACTTCAACATGCCATCCATTGCGGACCTGTCCGACCGGGAAATCCTCGCCATCGTCGAGCCCATCATGGACAACCTGATGCAGGGCTCGACCGAGATCGACCACGCCCGACACACGCGCGACTTCACCGCACGCATGCGCGCCATGGTCACGCCAGAACGGCTGCAGGCGATGTGCGCCGACTACCAGCAGCGCATCGGCACCTTCGAAGCGCGCGAGTTTCGCGCCCTGTTCCGTCGCAGCACATCCGTGGCGGTGGTGTGGAAACAGACCTGCTCCCGCTCGACGGACGAGTTCGTGGCCGAAGCGGTGTTTGTGCCGGTCGATGGCAAGTGGCTGGTGGATCACGCCATGGTGTTCTGAGTGACGGCTGTTACCGCGTTGCAGCCGAACCGGGCCGAGCCCGCCGAGTGCTACATCGACCCCTTGATGCCGACCCTGATCAGCCAGGCGTTGACCGGGTAGGCGGTGGCAAAACCGAACAGCATGGCGATCTGCATCATGAACCAGAACACCGGGCCGGTCTTGTCGATGGGGTGGCCGAAGATGGCGAAGGTGGCGATGGCCATCCAGCCGTACATGCCGACCTGCCACGAGGTGAGCGACAAGGTGTCGGCCTTGACCGCGGCCCACAGGTCGGCGGCCGGCGAGGCGTCACTCACCGTGTACCGTGTACCGTGTACCGACCGTGTCACCGTGTAGGAAATTGCTTTCTGGCGCGAGCGTAGCACCCGTCAAGAGTTCGCGGTGCGGGGGCGTCTTGGAGTTGAACCGAGCCGGGAGGACTAGCCGAGGACAGGCTCGGAACGGCTGCTGATCGCCGGGTTGTAGATTCCGTTGGGAGAAGCGTAGGGGGGCCAGAGCTCGAGCGAACCCGGAGCGTGCCGGGCGGATCAGGCGTGAGCGCGGCGGGGTTCCGCGTCGTGGGGCGGCGCGTGGGCGAGGGGCTCCGGCTGTTGGGGCGCGAAGCCCAGGTGGGTTAGCAGGCGCCGGAGAGAGACCCAGTCGACCACGAAGGCGACGATCTCGAGCTGCGATCCGCAGCAGTAGGGGCAGAGCAGCGGGTCGAGCTCGTAGACCTTGCGGATGAGCTGGGACCAGGTGAGCCGACGCCGGCGGCTCTCGACCTCGTCGGAATCGGTGGCCGAATCGCCAGCGGGCGCAGCGCTCGCCCTGCCTTCGACGCGCTCACGCCGGCCGCGAGCCGCGTTGCTGTACCAACCCCAATAGCGCAGCAGCTGCTGGCCCGGGTCCGGAACGTGATCGAGCACCCGGGCCAGGAACTCGAGGACGTCCCAGCGAGCCACGCAGTCGCCCCGGCCATCGCGGTGCCCGGCTCGGGCGCGGTAGACGATTTCGCCGGAGGTCTCGTCCCAGCTCAATCGCTCGAGCACGAGCGGGCAGCGGATGCCGTAGCGGCCGAGACGAACGGCCTCGGGGCGGGAGTCGACGGGGGCTCCGGCGTGCACCGAGAACCCGCTGCTGCGCCCCCAGTCTTATTGGGGGTGGTGCCAACTGAGCAGGTTGGCGACGACCTCTTCCGAGAGCTTGCCTCGCGCGACGAGCAGGCGCAGCACTTCGGCGCGGAAGAGCTTCTCGATCGCGGAAGAGTCGAAGGCGAGCAGATGGCGGAAGGTGCCGTCCGTCAGCCAGACGCCATCGCTCAGGAGCACGTGGAGGTGCGGGTGCCAGCCGAGAAGCTCGCCGGCCGTTTGGAGGAAGCCGACGGCGCCGGGGACGACGGGCTGGCCGTCGAACCAAGCCCGGAAGTAGAGCCGGATTGCTCTCCACGCGCAGCCGGGGAAGCTCACCGAGGAGCTTGCGATCGCAGCGGAAGTAGATCCGCAGCCGCTTCGGGATGGTGAAGACGACCTGCCGGTGGGGCACCTCGGCGAGAAGCTCAGCCGCCCATTCCGTCCAGAGCAGCTCCCGCTTCTGGTGGCAGGAGGGACAAAGGCAGCGCAGCTTGCACGAGAATGCGACGAGCACGTCGTGCCCGCACTCGGAGCAGTGCGCCCGCGCGACTCCGTGGGCGAAGATGCCGCAGTCCAGGTATCTGTAGACGGCTTTTTCGACCGCTCGTCTGAAGTACCCGTGGGTCCGCTCGAAGCGGTCTTCGTAGACCCCGAGAAAGCGCTCGAATTCGGCCGCGAGCGCCCGATAGAGCACCGTGCGCTCGGGCCGGCGGGGGCGGTAGAGGCGGGGGCCCGCAGTGGCGGCGGCCATCTTCTCTGCGCATAGGGAAGACGGAATCTGCGTCTCCAAACCTGCGCGCTACGATGGTCGGAGCCGCCGTCGGACCTTGACCTCGCCAACGAGGCATGCGGCGGGCTCGTCCTCGCCCACCGAGAGGGGGGCCTAGAGAATCGGACCTGGCTGGAAGCCGGGCTGCGCGAACATCAAGCTGAACAGAACGAGCAGGAACGGGCGCACGGCGAACTCCCTTCTCGACAGCGACAGCATCCGGGCCCAGCTCCCCCCATCCGCTTCGCCCGGCGCCAGCCGTCGTTCGGGAGACTATCGTTCGCCCGAGGATCGGAGATACCCGGCGAGTCCGTGGCACCGAGCCCGCTCTCCACGCTCCTCCTTCGAACGGGGCTTCGCAGCCCGCAACGGCACCGGCATTCTGAATCGCTCCGGATCCGCGGGGCACATGGCGCAGGAGGGCTCCTCCTCGCGATCGAAGAACTCCGCGAGCTGCTCGTCGGTGGAGCTGGGCGCCAGCGGCTGGTAGCGAAGATAGGGCTTCCAATCGCCCGAGAGGCCGTGGCGGGCGTCCTGCATCCGCAGATAGGCCAGGGGCGCGCACTTCCAGATCTTTCCTTCGAAGAGCTGGGCGCAGTACTTGGCCGGGCAGCGCTCCCAGCTCTGCCTCGGCTGCCCGTCTGCGAACGGCTTCATAGCGCTTCCGACGCCCCGATAGCGGCGGGTCCAGTTCTCGAAGGAGCGGTAAGTCTCGACGCGCACTCCGAAGTCGCGGCGCCAGCGCTCCAGAAGCTCCAGGTTGGGCCGCAGCTTCTGCAGATACTCCGGCGCGTCGTGATGCATCGAGAGGTAGAGGCAGGCGTCCCGATCGCGTCGAAGCACCGCGGGCAAGTCCGGGTGGCGGTGGAGAAAGAAGCCGTTGGTCACCAGCCGCAAGTGGGCCGCCGGCCAGTGCCTGCGGGCCAGCACGACGAACTCGGCGAGATCGGGATGCAGTGTCGGCTCGCCTCCCAGCAGCGAGAAGGTGCCCGGGCTCAACCGCCGGCTCCACTCGCTCATCCAGTCGTCCGCTTCCTCCAGGGAGAGCACCCCTTTGTGTCCCTGGTTCGAATAATGGGAGCAGCTCTCGCAGGTCAGATTGCAGCTGTGGACGAGGTGAATCTCGAGCTTCCCGGATGCTTCTCATGCGGCTCGCCCCGAGGAAGCTCGGCCGGGCTGGCGTGGGCCGGCGCATCGAACGCCCGGGACTCCGAGACGCCGAGCAGCCGGGGCGAGAACGCTCAGAGCAGGAAGCCGAACGCCGCCGCGGAAACGGCGATCCTGTGCCGAGGACCTTCCGCCAACCACCGTCTCGCCACCACCCACTTCGAGTCGACGCATTCGACTTCCAGCCTGGCGCGCGCCCGCTTCCGCGCCGCCCGCTCCGCTCATGCCGTCGGATCCGTAGCCGGAGGCTCGTCGGACGTCCAGCGACCCCGGAAGCGCTGACGGAACCTCTCGCGCTCCTCGGGCGTCATCGTCTGCCAACGCTCCGACATGCGCTCGCGGACCCGGGAGCGGACGGGGCGGCCGCCGCTCCAGCCGCCGAACAGGATGCGGCAGAGTGCGAGCAGGGCGAGCGCCTGCCAGAAAGTGACCTGCGGCCAGCCGAACAGCGCCGGCGTCAGCCAGTTCCAGAGCCACATCACCACCTGGCCGCCGATCGCGATGAAGACCAGGAACCCCACCAACACCAGCGGCACCAGCGCAACCCATTTCTTCTTCATGTCTTGCTCCTCACGTCGTCGTGATTTCGTCGTACAGGTCCTGCAGTCGTGCGCGCAGATGAAGCAGCGCGTAGCGCTTGCGCGAGAGCAGGGTGTTCACGTTCACGCCACTGGCCTCCGACATCTCCCGAAAGCTCCTGCCCTCGAGCTCGTGCGCGACGAAGGCCTCGCGCTGCTCGGCGGGGAGCCCGGCGAGCGCGACCTCGAGCTCGTCGAACACCAGGTTGCGGAGGTAGAGCGCTTCAGGTCCGGCATCGGGCGAGGGCAGAAGCTCTTCGATCCGCAGCGGCTCGCCATCCTCGTCCGTCAGCGACATCTCGCCGAAGCTCTCCGGCTTCCGCTTGCGGAAAAGATCCGTGATGCGGTTGCGCGCGACGCGAAACAGCCAGCCGGTGACGTGGCCGATCGGCATCAGCAGCCGGTTGGCCTCCACCAGCTCGGCGAAGACCTCCTGCACGATGTCCTCGGCGTCGGCGGCATCGGGCACCCGCCGACGGATGAAGGCGCGCAGCCGGCCCTGCTGCTCCGCGACGATCTCGGAGACCCGGCGATCCTGCTCGCTCATCGCGGAAAGGCGCAGCAGCTTATACCGTGTAGGAAATTGCTTTCTGGCGCGAGCGTAGCACCCGTCAAGAGTTCGCAGTGCGGGGGCGTCTTGGAGTTGAACCGAGCCGGGAGGACTAGCCGAGGACAGGCTCGGAACGGCTGCTGATCGCCGGGTTGTAGATTCAGTTGGGAGAAGAGCCGGGCAGCGGACGTGGAACGGCCGCTGCCCGGCTCGTCTCGCGTAGGAGGGTCGAGCTCGAGCGAACCCGGAGCGTGCCGGGCGGATCAGGCGTGAGCGCGGCGGGGTTCCGCGTCGTGGGGCGGCGCGTGGGCGAGGGGCTCCGGCTGTTGGGGCGCGAAGCCCAGGTGGGTTAGCAGGCGCCGGAGAGAGACCCAGTCGACCACGAAGGCGACGATCTCGAGCTGCGATCCGCAGTAGGGGCAGAGCAGCGGGTCGAGCTCGTAGACCTTGCGGATGAGCTGGGACCAGGTGAGCCGACGCCGGCGGCTCTCGACCTCGTCGGAATCGGTGGCCGAATCGCCAGCGGGCGCAGCGCTCGCCCTGCCTTCGACGCGCTCACGCCGGCCGCGAGCCGCGTTGCTGTACCAACCCCAATAGCGCAGCAGCTGCTGGCCCGGGTCCGGAACGTGATCGAGCACCCGGGCCAGGAACTCGAGGACGTCCCAGCGAGCCATGCAGTCGCCCCGGCCATCGCGGTGCCCGGCTCGGGCGCGGTAGACGATTTCGCCAGAGGTCTCGTCCCAGCTCAATCGCTCGAGCACGAGCGGGCAGCGGATGCCGTAGTAGGGCAGCCCCACGTCCTTCGGCGCCAAGATCGACAGGGTGAAGTGCCCGTTGCGGCGGACGAACTCGTTGGCCTTGGGATCGCCGTGGGGCAGGGTCGCCTGGACGAGCGCCCGGGCCAGGAAGCCGACCTCGCCCGCGGCGTAGGCGTCCTCCTGGTCGAGATAGAGCGCCTGCCGGATCAGGCTGCCGGTGCGTCTGGCCTTGCGCGCTCCGATCTCAACATCCGTCGAATGAAGCTGTGACACCGGGGCGCCAGGCAGGCCCAACGACAGCTGCGGGGTCGCGGACTTCCAAGCGGTACTTCCAGCCATGTGGCCCCTCCGCTCCGCTGCCGGGCAGCAGATACCAGAGAGGGACGCCGGCCCCGGCGAGGCGCCCGCGCGGGCGCCTGCGGGGACGGCGTACAGGAACCGGAGGCAGGGCCGCCGTCATGCGGCCTGCCTCAGCGCCGCAACTTCCCGAAGCCATGAAACCAGGGTGTTCGAATCTCCAGGGGTGTTCGAACTCGGAGTGAGTGGGTCCACCGATTCCAATCTCACACCGGCGCAAAGACTCATCTTTCGAACCGAACGGCGCGGAGTGCGCTGGCCGCGAGAAGAGTGCGTGATCCTCTAGGCCCGTGACCGCGAGCGCTCGGATTGGATAGATTGCCGCATGCTCCCGAGAGCCCGAGGATGGCGCATCCTCCTCCTGCTGAGCGCCGCGATCCTCGTCGCCGGCCTGGCGCGCTACTCGGGCGACCAGATCGACGACACCTTCATCAGCTTCCGCTACGCGCGCAACCTCGTCGATGGGCACGGTCTCGTCTTCAACCCGGGCGAGCGCGTCGAGGGCTACACCAACCTCCTCTTCGTCCTCCTCGCGGCGGCCTGCATCGGCCTCGGGATCGACCCGCTCACCGGGACGACGATCGTCTCTCTCGTCGCCGGCCTCGCCTCGGTCGGCTTCGCGGCCCGGCTGGCCCGCGGGCCACGCCCGCCGCCGGGGGTGGATCCCGAACCCGGCCGGAAGCGGGCGGCCGCGGCCGCGAGCTTGCTCCTCGTCACGGAGGGCTTCGCCTACTGGTCGGTGGTGAGCCTCGAGACGACGCTCTTCGCGGCCCTCCTCTGCGCGGCGCTTCTTCTTCTGCTGCGTGAAGGGGAGCGCCAGCGCGGCCACGCTTCCGCTTTCCTCTTCATCCTGCTGAGTCTGACGCGCCCCGAGGGCGTCGCCGCCTGCGGCGCCGCGCTGGCGGGCGCGGCGATCCTCGAGCGGCGCCGGACCGGAGGATGGCGCCACCTGCCGAGGCTGGCGGTCACGGCGGGGATCGCCGGGATCGGCATCGCGGCGCTCTTTGCCTGGCGGCTCGGGTACTACGGGAGCCTCCTTCCCAACACCTTCTACGCGAAGGTGACGGGAGGCGAAGGACAGCTCGTCACGGGGCTGCAATACATCCGGGACTGGGCCCTCGCGGAGCCCGTGGCGGCCGCCGCGCTCCTCGCGCCGCTCGTCCTGCTGCGCCCGGCGGCGCGCCAGCGGCTGGGACGCGGCAACGCCGTCTGGCTGGCCTGGGCGCTCGTCGCCTACTTCGCGATCGCGAACGTGGCCGTGGGCGGCGACGCGATGCCCTTCTTCCGCTTCTTCGCCCACGTCGCGCCGCTGGCGTGCGCCGTCGCGGCGACGGCTTTCTCCGCGCTCTCGTCGCCGCGCGTCAGCGGGCGCCGGGTCACGGCGGCGGCCGCCGCGTTGCTCGCCGTCCAGGCCGTCGCCTCGCACGTCACCCAGCAGTCGTACCGCGCCTTCGTCGCCCACCGGACCTCGGTGGTCGGCGCCGCGGCCGGGAGGTGGTTCGCGGCGCACCTCGATCCCGGCTCCCTGATGGCGGTGAACACGGTCGGCGCCCTGCCCTGGACCTCGCGCCTCCCGACCGTGGACATGCTCGGCCTGACCGACGCTGCCATCGCGCGGCGGCCGATCTACGTCACCTCGGCCGGCTGGGCTGGCCACCGGCGCGGGTGGGGCGCCTACGTGATCGGCAGACGTCCGGCCGCGATCCTCTGGTACAACTCCGCCGGATCGGCGACGCCTTTCTATCTCGGCGACCGCGAGTTGGCCGACAATCCCTGGTTCCGCTTCTTCTACCGCCACCGCGTCGAGCGCCTGCCGGCCCTGGGAAGCCGGGAGGCGGCCGGCCCGCAACCGGCGGCGGATCCCGAAGCGCCCGGGCCGGACCCGGGGGAGGGAGAGCCGGGCTCGACGCCGTCTCCGCCGGGCAGAACCATCGAGCGCTTCCTCGGCTACCCCTTCGGCTTCAACCAGGCAGGTGTCTCCTGGTCGCCCGACCTGGGCGAGCGCGCGCGCTTCCACAGCCGGCCGGTCCCGTGGACCTCATTCGAGGAGGCGCCGATCGAGATCCACTGGTTCGAGCGGGATCCACGGGACGAGGATCTCTGGCCTCTCGAGGAGAAGGACAAGGGGGACGTTGCGGGCTTCATCCGGGATGTGGCCGCCCGCTGGGCGAGCGAGCACCGGCAGGAGACCCCCTTCGACGCCGCCGCGCGAGCCGAGGTCGATCGGCTCTGCGGCGAGGCGCTGCAGGCGGTGAGGGCAGGTCGCATGCGGCTCGCGAAGGAGACCCTGTCCCGCGCCGCGGCCATCGACGGCGCGGCCCGCTCGCCCCTCGTCTACCAGTACATGGCGAACGTCGCCGTGCTGACCGGCGATCTGCTCGCCGCGATCCCCGCCGAAGAGGAGGCGCTGCGTCTCGAGCCCACCAATCGCCTCTACGCCGCGAACCTCGTCCGGCTCCTGACGACCCCATGGGAGGAAGCCACGAAGCCCCAGCCCGGAACCTCGCGGAGGGCTCCCGGGGAGAGGCCGTAAGCTTTACCCATGCGTAGATGGCTCCTCGCCGCTCTGACCCTGGTCGCAACCGCGCCGCTCGCCGCCATCCAAGGCGCCGCCCGGGTCGAATCGGGGCCGTCGGCGACCCCCCGGACGAGCGCTGCGCTGCGCGACCTGCCGGTCTCGCTCGGCCCGCCCCCGCTGTTCGAGAGCGCCAAAGCGAAAGACCGGATCAACCCGCGCGCCGACGAGCCCGACCAGGGACGCCGCGGCACCTGGAACCGCGCCGTGACCGCGCCAGATCCTCTGGCAGCGCGTGGGCTCGATCCGGCCGGCCGCACCCCGACGGCGTTCCTGTCGTTCGAGGGCACTTCGAATCCGACCGGCTGCAGCGGCTGCACGCCGCCGGACACGATCGGCGATGTCGGGCCGCACGACTACGTGCAGATCGTCAACGCCAGCAAGGTGACGATCTACGACAAAGCCGGCAATCTGCTCTCCGGCCCGACCGACCTCTCCACCCTCTGGAGGCTCCGGCGGCTGCGCCGGCTCTGACCTGGGCGATCCGGTCGTGGTCTACGACCCGCTCGCCGATCGCTGGGTGCTGGCGCAGTTCAGCCTCATGAATCCGAAGGGACTCTGTATCGCGGTTTCGCAGACGTCCGACCCGACCGGGTCGTACTTCGTCTACGCCTTCGCGACGAGCAACTTCCCCGACTATTACAAGATCGGCGTCTGGTCCGACGCCTATTACGTCTCGACCAACGAGAGCTCGTACAATGCCTGGGCGTTCGAGCGCGCCAAGATGCTCGCGGGGACGACTGCCGCGTCGCAGGAGGCCTCGAACACCGCCCCGGGCGCCGCCGCCAATTTCCTGCTGCCGGCGGATGTAGACGGTCTGAGAGCACCGCCCGCCGGCGCTCCCGGACTCTTCTATACCTTCCTCAATGGCGACTACCACGGCGGCATCGACCGGTTGGAGGTGCGCGCCTTCCACGTCGACTGGGCGAATTCCGCCAACTCCACGTTCACGATTCTGGCGAGCCCGGCGATCGCCTCCTTCACCTACACGGTCTGCGGCTTCTTCAACTTCGACTGCGCGCCACAGTCGAGCTCGACCCAGAAGCTCGACGTCATCTCCGAATGGCCGATGTTCCGCTTCGCCTACCGGAACTTCGGCGATCACGAGAGCCTGGTCGGCACCTTCACCGTGCCGGTCCCCGCGCCGGCCACCGCGCCGGACACCGCGCCGGCTCGCGCGGCACCGCGCTGGTTCGAGCTGCGCAGGAGCGGCGGCGCCTGGAGCCTGTTCCAGGAGGGGACCTACGACCCGTCGCCCGCCTTCCGCTACATGGGCTCGATCGCCCAGGACCACTTCGGCGACGCCGCGCTCGGCTACACCGCCTCGTCGAGCTCCCTCGACCCGGCGATCCGATACGCGACGCGCCGGGTCGGCGACCCTGCCGGCACCCTGGGCGCCGAAGTCACTCTCCAGGCCGGGGGCGGCGCCCAGACCAGCATCTACCACCGCTGGGGCGACTACTCGGCGATGTCGATCGATCCCGCCGACGACTGCACGTTCTGGTACACCAACGAGTACTACCCGACGACCTCGGACAGCAACTGGCATACCCGGATCGGCGCCTTCCGCCTGCCGGAGTGCAACCTGCTCTTTCTCGACGACTTCGAAACCGGCGGCACCAGCCGCTGGAGCACCGTCACGCCGTAGCGGCCAGCCTCGTCTTTGCGTCTCTGGCGCGCGCCCGATCTTCAGACAACCGTGCCGACCAGTTTCCCGATCCCGGCGGTGAGCGCCATCGCCAAGGCGCCCCAGAAGGTCACGCGGGCTGCGGCACGCAGCACGTTCGCACCGCCCGCTTTCGCTCCGATCGCCCCCAGCAAGGCGAGAAAGCCCAGGGACGCCGCGGACACGATGGGAACCAGAGAAGTCGCCGGCGACACGATCACCATGAGCAACGGCATGGCCGCGCCGACCGAGAACGTCGCGGCCGAAGTGAGCGCGGCCTGCACCGGACGCGCGGTGGTGATCTTCGAAATCCCGAGCTCATCGCGCGCGTGGGCAGTCAGAGCATCTTTCGCCATCAACTGCTGGGCAACCTGCCGCGCGAGAACCTGGTCGATGCCACGCTCGACGTAGATCTTGGCGAGCTCGTCGAGCTCGAAGCTCGGGACTCTCACTCAGCTCCCGGCGTTCGCGGGCGAGATCCGCCTGCTCGGTGTCGGATTGCGAGCTGACCGACACGTATTCACCGGCCGCCATCGACAAGGCGCCCGCCACCAGCCCTGCGATACCGGCGATCAGGACATCGTTCCGTGTCGCAGCCGCCGCGGCGACGCCAACGATCAGGCTCGCGGTCGAAATGATCCCGTCGTTGGCGCCGAGCACCGCGGCTCGCAGCCAGCCGATGCGATCGACGAAGTGGTTCTCCGGAAGGGGGTGAAGACGACTCATTCGATTCTCCGCCGCTCAGATGACAGCCGTCCCACAAGAACCGGTACGACGAAGATGTCTCGAATGATGCCGATGACACCGCCACCGCCGGGACCGTGACCGTAGCACCAATCGCCGACGCACCGACTCAAGCCGCCGCTCAGGGAACGACCGCGCTCCAGACCGCCGGCGTCCCCCACTCGAAGCCGTCTTCGAAGATGGGGCCCGCGGCATCCGACAGGCAGTAGAGGTGCAAATACTCTTGATTGCACGCGGTGGCACTGTATTTCCAGGACCAGCCCCCCAAGTGCGGCCCGAGCTGCCCACGGCTCCGGTGTCGCCGCCACTCGCGCTCGTCCAGTCCGCACAGCGCTCGGCCCGGACGAGGCCGTCGTCCTGGGTGCCCGACCAGACGCCGTAATTGCCAAGGTAGTCCCCGGTTTCGGTGACGTGGATGCCCGAGACGAGACGCCCATCCGTCAGATCCGCCAGGCTCTTGGCGAACAGGACACCGTTCGGCGTCTCCCAGGGGCCGTCGTTGACGAAGCGCTCGGCCGCCTTCGCGGACCCGGTCGACAGCCACGCCTTGAAACTCGACGCCTCCGCGAACCCGGCCGCCGTCGCCAGATTGCGACAGATCGAGTCCCCGGCCTCGGCACCGGTCGGACCCGCATCGGCCTCCGCCCAGCTGCTGAGATCGCCGGTACCGCTCGCACTGGTCAGGAAAGCGCGCCGGATCTTGATGACAGGTGTCGGCAGGGCCGGCCCAGAGATCCTCTCGAGACAAAACAAGCGCGCCTGCGACGCACAGGAGATCGAACCGCTGGAGGTCCAGAGACCGGAGGTCATATAGGTATTCCCTATCCCGGCCGACGATCCTGCCGCGTCGCTCGTCCAGTTCGTGCAGCTCTCTCCGTCGAACGCAAGGGCGCCGTCGGCACCAGTAGCGGTGTGCGTGGCGATGTCACCGGTAACGACGATGTCGCCGAACTCGTCGTACTGGAGCGGTGTGAAGACGACGCCATGGCTCTGCGCGAGCTCAGCGATCGAGCCTGCGAACGGCATTCCGTCGGCGCGCACCCAGGGGCCGGCGGCGGCGGGCAGAGAGGACTCTCCGCAGTTGGCGGCCCGGGTGCCCGAGAATCCGTTGACGCGACAGTAGGCATCGTCGCTCGAATCCGAGAGCCAGGCGACGAAGTTGGCGGAGTTGGCGAGGCCGGCGGCCGCGGCACGCGCGACGCAGATGGCGTCCCCCGCGGCGAGGCCGGTCGCACCGCCGGCGTCCGCCCAACTGCTCAGATCTCCGGAGCCGGTGACCGATGTGACGAAGGCGACGCGATGGGCGACGGCCGGCACCGCAACGAGAACAAGCAGCGACGTCCACAGCACGAGCCGTGTCGTCGATCCGATTCGTGTCCCTCTCATGGAACCAGCCTCCTGCGGAAGCCGGTGCGCGCGGAGCGGAAGCGGACAGAGCCGATCTGCTACGAGAAAGGCTAGCAAAAAAAGCCCTCCCGGACACGGCAGCGCCGTATCCAAGAGAACCTCGGTCCTACGCGACTAGCACTCCACCGCAGGCGTTCAGTCGTGCAGGACGACGTTGAGCAACGAGCTGTGGACGTGGATGCCGCCGTTGTAGTCGACGAACCCGAGCCTCTTGAACTTGTTCATGAAGAGGTTGACGCGCGAGCGCGTCGTCCCGATCATCTCCGCGAGCGTCTCCTGGGAGATCTTCGGCAGCTTGCGCGGGAACTCGGCCTGGCCGTAACGCGCGAGCAGCAGGAGCGCCCGGGCGAGCCGCTTCTCGCTGGAGTTGAAGAGATGGTCGACCAGGTCCGCCTCGATGCGAAGATTCCTGGCCAGCATGTGGTCGATGAAGCGGTCCGAAAACGTGGCCTCGTCGTGAAGCAGGCGGACCATCGTTGGCTTTGCAATGACCAGCACGCTGCTCGTGGTTTCCGCCTTCGCGGTCTCGATACGGATCGAATGGCCGGCGAGAACTCCCTCGCCGAAGAAGTCGCCGGGGCCGAGCATCGCGACGACCGCCTCCTTGCCCGCGCTCGAGAGCACCGAGAGCCGGATCGTGCCCTTCTGGATGTACCGGACGTCGTTGCCGGCGTCGCCCTGCGCGAAGACGACATCTCCCCGCCGGTACTTCGCGACCTTGCCTTCCTGACCGGACGATTTGAGGAAGGCGTGGACGTCGAAACCGTGAGGCTGCTTCTTGCGATCGGAGACCAGCTCCTTCGCTCTCACTGGCGCCATCTGGATGAAATTATCGCACAGCGGGCAAGGCCAGCCTCGGCCTCGCTCTCCACGATGAATCCACTGGCCGGGCCGTCTGCAACCGGCGTCTTCTGCTCCCGCCGTGGAGTCGATGTCGCGTTGGGAACACCTCCTTCGAGAAAACGTCTGGTACCTTCGATCCCTGATCGATGCGACCGATCGAGCGCCAAGCTCGCAAGCTCGCGCGCGATCGAAGGAAGGGCGCCCCATGCCGAACGATCCAGGTCATTCCGAGCACAACGAAAAGATGCGAGATGCCACGCAGGAACTGCCCGACGATCCAGCCGTGGGCTCGGCCGAAGCGGAGAGAAGGTCGGCCGAGCGGTTCAGACAGACGGCCGAGGAGGCGCGTGTCGTGCGCGACCAGGATCGCGAGACGCTCGAGATCTTGCGTCAGGAGCGGGAACGGCTGCGCGAGGCCGGTGAAGTCACGCGCAACGCCGGCGAGGAAGCGCGCCTCGCCGCGGAGGTCGCTCGTCACGCGACGATCGAGGCCGTGAACGCCACCGCCGATTCCCTTCGGACGACGCTCGAGCAGATGAAGACCGTAGAAGAGATGCGGCGCACCCTTCGCGACATTCGAGACGCGAAGAGGCGCGACCCCTAGTCCGGAGGTCGCGCCGCTAGATCGCCGCCCAACCCGAGTCGGTGGCACCTGCACGTCGGTGCCCGCTCGGCCCCTCCGACCTGTCGTCGAACACGCCTTCGTCGCCGCTGGCACGCCCGCCTCCCGGGCACGGCGAGCGGCGTCGCCGGTGCATGCCCGCCGGTGAGGTCAGTTCCCGGGTTCGAGTTCGAGCCGCCGCACTCTCGAGTACCCGACCCAGGCGAGGCCCAGGGCGAGCAGGATGACGAAGACCTCGGGGAGCGTCGGTACCGCGGCGCCGGCGACGATGGTCAACACGATCTCCGCGAAGCACCCGTTCGTGTCGGTGCCGCGAATCGTGACCTTGGAGGTGCCGACGTTGAGCGGCTTCCCTGAAAGCAGGCCCGCCGAGGTCAGGGTCATTCCCTCTGGCAGAGCACCGGAGACCACGACGAACGTGTAGGGGCCCGTTCCGCCGTTGCCGGAGATCTGCTGGTTGTAGGTCACCCGTACGACAGCGGTGGGAAGCACCGGCGGGCTCAGCGTGATCGCCGGGCAATCCGGCGGCGCTGGCGGAGCCGCTGCGATGAAGATCGTGTACGAGCGCTCGGCGAAGCAGCCGTTGGAGTCCGTGACCCGGATCGTGAAAGTCGAGCTGCGTGTGGGGTTCCGACTCTTACGGACCGGACTCGAGGCTTGGATCGGTGTCCCGGAAAGGACACCGTCAGACGAGAGCGTGAGGCCCGCCGGCAGCGCACCGGAGACGAGGCCAAAGGTGTACGGCCCGGTGCCGCCACCACCGATGAAGGTCTGGCTGTAGGGGACACCGAGGCTTCCGTTCGGCAAAGCCGGCGGCGCGAGCGTGATCGGCGGACAGTCCTGCGGCGGCGGTGGTGCGGCCACGACGAGGATCGTGTACGAGAGCTCCTTGAAGCAGCCGTTCGCGTCGGTCCCGCGAATCGTGAAGGTGGACGAAGCGGAGCTGGCGGGCGTGCCCGAGAGCACCCCGGCGGCCGAGAGCGTGAGACCCGCGGGTAGGGTGCCGGAGACCACGCCGAAGACGTACGGCGCGGTACCGCCACTGCCCAGGATGGTCTGGTTGTAGGCGACACCGACTGTACCGCCGGGCAGCGTCGAGGGCGAGAGCAGGATCGGCGGACAGGTCGGCGGCGGAGGCGGCGCTGCGATCACGCCGATCGTGAATTCGAGCTCGGCGTAACAGCCGTTGACGTCGGTGCCGCGGATCGTGAAGGTCGAGCTGCCGACGTGGGTCGGGGTTCCGGAGAGCACACCGGTCGAGGTCAACGTGAGACCCGCGGGCAGCGAGCCGCTGGTGAGCGAGAAGGTGTACGGCGCGGTCCCCCCGGTGCCCGTGATCGTCTGGCTGTAAGCCACTCCTACCGTGCCGCCCGGAAGCGTCGGCGGGAGGAGCGTGACGGCGGGACAGACGGAAGGCGTGGCGCAAGGCGCGAAAACGCTGCTCGAATCCAGCGTGACGGCGCCGGTGAGCGCCAGCGTGCGACCCACGACGTTCGCGCCGGTGGTGAGCGTGATGCTCGCGTGCGCGAGAATGTTTCCCGCGAGCGACGAGCTCGTGCCGAGGGTGGCCGAGATGCCCACTTGCCAGAAGACGTTGCACGGCGAGCCGGCGTTGATCATCTCGACCGAGGAGCCGCTCGCGGTCGTGAGCGTGCTTCCGATCTGGAAGACGAAGACCGCGTTCGCGTCGCCCTGGGCGTTGAGCGTGAGCGTGCCGGTGAGTTGAGCCGAGGAGGTGAAGCAGTAGACGCCGGGGGTGAGGGTGAGGCCGCCGAGGTCCTGACCGGTGAGATCCGTGTCGCACGCCTGACCGGCGAGGTTGTTGTAAGCGGTGTTCGCGTTGCTCTGCGCCGTGGCCGCGTTGCCATCGGCGGCGTGGATCGAGCCCGAGGCCACGATCCCCGGAGGGAAGCCGGTGACGGCGGTACCCGGACTGACGCCCAGGTCGCCGGTGACGAGCGTCGGGCCGGTGTTGGTCACCGTCGAGGAGCCGAGGACGGCGTAGCTGTCCGCTGCACCGAGTGAGGGCGCGGTCGCCGCCGAGATCGAAGGGGCCCAGCCGAGGAGAGCGGCGATTCCTATGAAGGCCACGAGTTTCGGAATGTTGGGTTTCATGTCCGGTTCCTTCCTTCGGGCCAGCGGAGAACTCGCTGCCTTCCCCGGAGGCTACGTTCATCGGAAATGCGAGGCTGTCCCTTTCGAGACACATTCGTGGCGAAAAGGCGTCCTCCCAGGCATTTCCGACGTGGGCGGACGGAACCCGGAGGCAGGCCCTGCGCGAGCATCGACGTCATGCCGCATACCGGTTTCTCTCCCGAGCACCGCTCTCTGTCCCGATCTGGTCCACAATCCCTAGCATGCGGTTCTCCCGCTATGTCGTCGCCGCGGCTCTCGATCTGCACGGCAACCGGCTCGTCGACCGGCTGCGCATGGTGTTCGTCAAGGGCACTCCGCCCGAGCGGAGCGTCCGCAATCTCGAGGCCGGCGATCGGATGCATGTCTTCGGATTGCCCAGGATCGATCTCGCGGCCGTGAATCAGCGCCTTCGGCAGGCCCGCCGGAATCCGGCTCTCCTGGACCGCCCCCTGCCCTACGAAATCGTCATCGTCGGCGAGTACTCGAACGAGCGCAGGCAGTAGGGAGAAGGCTCCCGGAACGGCCCGGCCCAGTCCTTGTACTAGACCGGGATGGAAGGCTAGCCACACGAGGAGCCTGATCATGAAAACCCGCCTCAACCCAGCTATCTACGCCACTTGCGCGCTCGCCGTCGCCTTGCTGTTGGCACCGCCCAGCTTCGCCGACGTGCGCTCTCGCCACGGCACCCACGGCGGGTCGGGCCAGACGACGAGCCCGAGCCGTTCCAACTCCCGTTCTGGAGCTTCGACCTCGCGGCAGCGCTCGAACCACGGCGAATCGGGGCGGACGTCCGAAGCGCAACGTCGGTACGGCGAGTCGCACCAGGCGCGCCCGCAGATGGCGGCGCCCCGGAGCTTCCCGTCCCGGCGTCCGGACAGTCACCCGGCGCAGCAGCGCACCTGGACGCGTCCAGGCAACGATGCGCAGCGCCCGGCCTACAGCAACCCGTTCTCGCAGCGCCGCCCGGCGCCGTCCGAAATCGGCCAGCGCTGGCACGGCACGGACACCGGGAGCCAACGCCACGACGACCGCAGCGGGTGGCGAACGACCCCGCGCACCCAGCAGCGCTCGGACGGCCGCCGCTACTCCGGCCACGACCCGAGGCGCTCCACCGACGCCTACGGCGATCGCTACCGGCGCTATGACAGCCGGTACAGCGGTCACCGCACCCGAGAATTCGAGGGCCGTGTGCGACGCCTGGAGCATGGCACCGGCGGCTATCGCGTCTGGCTCGATAGCGACGGCGATCACAGCTTCTGGATTCCGGATGCCCGCTTTCTGCTCTTTCCGCTGCGCATCGGGCTCTCGGTCCGCTTCGGCGCCTTCTGGAATTCGGCCGGCTACTACAACGTCTATGACTACGGCTCTTACGGCGGTGGGTACGGTGGCGGATACGGAGGCGCATACGGCACCGGTACGTACGGCGGTGGATATGGCGGCGCGTACGGCGGCGGATACCGTGACGGATACGGAGCCGGGTATCGCGAGACGAGCATCCTGCAGGGGTATATCGATCGGTTCGACGACTCGAATGGATCGCTGGTGGTGCGCGCCGATTCCTCCGGCCGCTATTTCACCGTGCTGCTGCGCGGCGACGATCCGCAGTTCCGCTACCTGCAGCCCGGCGACTGGGTCACCCTCTCCGGCATCTGGACACGGGGCGGCTACTTCGAGGCCTATCGGATCGAGAATCTGAGCCAACGCTGACGCACATTTCCGAGGCGTAGATCACGAGCGCGGCGCCGCTGGCGCCGCGCTTGTCGCATCCGCGGGGGAAACTCCCGTATCCTCCGGCAGGCAGCCAGGGGAAAGTACGTTGCGGGTTGGCGTTCTCGAGATTCTGACAGACGCAGTCGCCAGCGGCTGGATCGAGCACAACTTTGATCGCCGCCTCCGGCGGCACTACGCGAGCATCATGCCGCAGACGGTGTCGACCTGGTGCCGTGAGCTCGGCCACGAGGTCCACTACGCGACCTTCTACGGGCAAGCGCCGCCCGAGGACCTCCTCCCTGGCGAGCTCGACGTCGTCTTCCTGGCCACCTACACCCAGGCGGCCACCCTCGCCTACGCGCTGGCGAAGATCTACCGCCAGCGCGGCGTTCGCACCGTGCTCGGCGGTCCCCACGCCACGGCCTTCCCCACCGACAGCCTGCGCTTCGTCGACGTCGTGGTGCACGACTGCGACAAGGCGCTGGTGGCGAGCATCGTCGATGACGAGATGGCGCCGGGAAGCGTGGCGAGCAGCGGCCACGTCCTGGAGGAGCTCCCCAGCGTCGCCGAGCGCATGCCGGAGATCGAGATCGCGAGCTTCGACCATGGCCGCCCCGGCAGACTCGCCAACGTCGCGCTCCTCGCCAGCCTCGGCTGCCCTTACCGGTGCGATTTCTGCGTCGACTGGAGGAACGACTACATGGTGCTGCCGCGCGACCGGCTGCTCGAGGATCTGCGCTACGTCTCCGAGCGCCTGCCGGGCATCATCGTCTCCTTTCACGATCCCAACTTCGGCGTCCGCTTCGACGAGATGCTCGACCTCCTGGAGCAGGTGCCGGCGGGGCGTCGCAATCCGTATCTCATGGAGAGCTCGCTCGCGATCCTGCGCGGGCCGCGCCTGCACCGGCTGAAGGAGACCAACTGTCTCTTCGCGGCGCCGGGCGTGGAGTCGTGGACCGACTACTCGAACAAGTCGGGCGTCGGCCGCCAGGTCGGCCGCGAAAAGCTCGAGCGGGTGGTCGAGCATTTCACCGAGATCCACGAGTACGTGCCCGGCCTGCAGGCCAACTTCATCTTCGGCACCGACGGCGACGCCGGAGACGAACCCGCCGCGCTGACCCGCGAATTCGTGCGCCGCCTCCCCTTCGTCTGGCCGACCATCAACATTCCGGTGCCATTCGCCGGCACGCCGCTCTACGAGCGCTTCATGACCGAGGACCGTGTGCTGCGGGCGATGCCTTTCGCCTTCTACTACGCGCCCTACACGGTCGTGCGCCCGCGAAACTACGAGCCGGTGGAGTTCTACGACCAGATGATCGCCATCTACGAAGCCATCGCCTCGCGCCGGCTGCTGCTGCGCCGGATCCGTACCGCCCGGTCGACTGGGTGGAAGGCACTACAGGTTCTGCGCGTCTCGGGCGCCTACGCCGAAAGGCGGCGGCTGCGGGAGCTGCGCGACCGCATCGCCGGCGAGCCCGAGCTGCTTGCATTTCATCAGGGGAGGAGCACCGCCTTGCCGGCCTTCTATAGCGGCCTGCTCAAGCGGAGATTGGGCCGCTACGCCGAGCTCCTCACCGACGACGAGCTGACCCCGAAGCTCGAGCCGCTGCGCGGTCTGGCGCAGCTCGCCACGCCGCCTTCCGCACCAGCTTAGACGGCGAGCCCCGCCTAGCGAACCCGGGGGACATCCACCTCCGCTTCCAGGCGCACCTCGGATTCGCGCCGCAGCAGCCCGAACTGCTCGCCGGGCCGGTGCCTCTCCTCGGTGCAGGCGCCGGTCGATTCTCGGATCTCCGAATTCGGCAAACGCGTGCGCTGCCGTACTTACTACCCGAGGCGTGACGGCCGCCCTGGGTAGTAAGTGCGCTTCACCGCGGTTGCCCAGCGCCTACTGTAATGGGCGCCTCATGGGCTGGGCAGGCCCGGTGAGCCTTCTTCTTCTGTTCTTGAACTTGCTCCAATTGACAAGGAAGGCAGCTATGAAGACTGGAAACGATGGATGGGATTTGGAGCGAGGACAGGCGTTGGAGATGCGCGAGAGCGAAGCGCGGGACGCGTCCCGTCGCGGATCGGCGGCGAGGTATTGGCCGATGCGCCTCCTGTCGGCTGCGGCGATTCTCGGCGCCTTGGCGGCAATGCCCGCTCAGGCGGCGGGACCGGCTCCGGTCAACCTGCGAACCGCCGGCGATTTCGTCATCCTCTCGAAGGCGGGAATCTCGACAACCGGCGTGACCGCGATCACTGGTGGCATCGGGGTCAGCCCGATATCGGCGTCGGCCATCACCGGCTTCGGCCTGAGCCTCGTGCCCCCGGGAAGGTATTCGACGTCCACTCTGGTCACGGGCAAGGTCTACGCCGCGAACTACGCGGTGCCGACGCCGGACAAGATGACCACCGCCGTGGGCGACCTGGAGACGGCGTACACCGATGCGGCCGGTCGAACCTCTCCGGACTTCACCGAGCTTCTACTCCGGCGACATCACGGGTAAGACCCTCGTTCCTGGCCTCTACAAGTGGGGGACCGGCGTCTTGATCTCGGCTGGCGGAGTCACTCTCTCGGGCAGCTCGAAGTCGGTATGGATCTTCCAGATCGCGCAAGATCTGACGGTCGACACCGGCGCCATCGTGCATCTGACCGGGGGCGCCAGCGCGGCCCACGTCTTCTGGCAGGTCGGCGGCCAGGCCACGATCGGAACCACGGCGCAGATGAAGGGCGTCATTCTGAGTGCAACCCAGATCGTGATCAACACGGGCGCGTGGTTGGGCGGCCGGGCGCTGGCGCAAACCGGAGTGACCCTGGACGCCAACATGGTCAGCACGGTGGGAGCTGCAGTCGAGAGTTGTCTCTTTTGTGACGGTTTCGAGATCCACGACACCTCTCGATGGTCGAGTGTGGCGCCGTAGAGAACGAAGGCGCGCACGGAGTCGGCTGGGCGGCGGTCGGAACGATAGCGGCGCTCCCCAGGCCTGACTCCGTCGTCGCGCGACCGTCTCTGCGTAGTTTCTACCCGATCGACAGTTCGAGACCCACGTAGAACGTGCGCTTCCGGACGCTCGACAAGGCGACTAAATTTGATTCGCGCTTCGTGAAGCGCAGTTTCATTGAATTCTGCCGTCGCTGTACTTGAAATCGGCCGAGACGGTGCTGGGCTCCCCAAGCAACTGGCGCGAACGCAAGCGCCAGCTGCCGGCCCCGGCACCGCCGGCCCACCTCTTCCATTCGAGCCGCTTCGGAGCGACATCCGGAAAGGGCGGTCTGTCTTGGCAACTCCCTGGATAGCAACGACACCGTCCGTCGCCGGCCGGCCGGCGTTGACTCCCGTCGCCGTGGCCTTGATCCTCACGGCGCTGCTTTGTGCCGTGGCCGGATCGATCGCCGGAATCGATCGAATCCAGGCTCGCAGCAGCATCGCGGCGGCCCGCGCGGAGAACCGGATTTTGCGGACCCGGCAAGCCACTTTGCGTGCGCATGCGCTCGAGGTCGCCCGCCAGCTCGAGGTCGCCCGCCGGTTCGAGATCATCGGCCGCCCAGCGGTGGCGGACCGGGACCGACTCGGCGGCTTTCCGTTTTCGCTCGAGACGCCGCTCGACGGCCGAACCGAGGCCGAGAGTCTTCCGCTCCCACTCCTCGGCACGACGCTGCCCGACGCATCTCGATCCACGGCAACCTCGGCACGACGGTAAAGACCGCGTCGTGAGGTGATCCTGAGAAAAGGGCACCGTCCCGACCTGACCACGCCACTGCGCGGCGAGCTCCTGAGCGTCGATGGTCTCGAGGAGCGAGCGCGACTGCTCGCCTCGTTCCTGACCCTGACCCCCGATTCGCTGGCGCACGGGCGCCGCGTGTTGTCACGCCTGCGCGACAATGTCCGCGCCCTCTCCACGGCCTACCGCTCGCTCGGCGACGATGTTCACGCTGGCCTAGCCGTCGCGCCAGCCGCCGAATGGCTTCTCGACAATTTCCATCTCGTCGAGTCGGAAGCCCGCGCCGTGCAGCGCGATCTTCCGGTCGGCTACTACCGGGCGCTGCCCAAGCTCGCGACGGTCGAGCACTCCGGCAGAGCGCGCGCCCACGAGCTGGCCCTCGAGCTGATCCGGCACAGCGACGGCCGCCTGGATGCGGCGCGGCTCAGCGCCTTCGTCCACGCCTTTCAAACCGTGGCGCCATTGACCATCGGCGAGCTCTGGGCGATGCCCAGCATGCTCAAGCTGGCGTTGCTCGAAAACCTTCGCCTGCTCACCGACGGCATCCTCGCCGCGCGGACGGAGCGCCGGAAAGCGGATGCCGCGGTCGCGCGCTTGGAACGCGGCGAGAGCTCGGATGCTCTGGCCGCTTCTCTGCCCAAACCGCTGTCGAGCGCCTTCGTGGCGCAGCTTCGGCAGCGCATGCGCGAATACGGTCCCCGTATGTCGCGGCTGGCTCGAGCGGTGGGACAGCGGTTGGCGGCGAGCGAGAAGACGCCCGAGGATGCGGTTCGCATGGAGAATCAGCGCCAAGCCACCGATCAGGTCTCCATCGGCAACACCGTGACCAGTCTCCGCTTCTGCGCGACGTTCGACTGGAGCCGCTTCGTGGAGCAGGTCAGCCCGATCGAGGCGATCCTGCGGCGAGACCCGGCCGGGATCTACCCGCGGATGGACTTCGCCACTCGAGATCGCTACCGGCACGTCGTCGAAGATCTCGCCAAGTTCGACTCGAAGAGTGACCCTGGTCAAGCGCAGGTGCGGGTGGCCTTGCGCGTCGTCGAGAGCGCCCGCGAGGCCGCGCTGCAGCACGGAATCGGGGCGCGCGCGGCGCATGTCGGCGATCTTCTGATCGGGCCGGGCCAACGCGACTTCGAGCGCGCTGGGCCCTGCCGTCCACACCTTGGCGCCCGGCTGCGCCGCTGGATTTTCGCTCATGCGACCGCGGTCTACCTCGGCAGCATCGGCCTCCTGACCGTGAGCGGAGTCTTGAGTGCCTACGGGTACGCCAGCGCTTCGGGAGCGGCTAGCGTCCGAACCAACACCGCGATGGCGCTTGTCGCTGCCCTCCTCGCGCTGCTGCCAGCGAGCGAGCTGGCCGTGCTCGTCGTGCAGCGTGTCGTGGCCGCGCTGGTGCCGCCGCGCCGACTGCCACGCCTCGATTTCAGCGCGACCATCCCCGAGAACGCCCGCACCCTGGTCGTCGTCCCGGTGCTCCTCGGCAGCGTCGAGGAGGTCGAGCGTCTGCTCGCGCACCTCGAGGTACAGGCGCTCGGCAACCTCGACCCCCGGCTCCATTTCGCGGTGTTGAGCGATTTCAACGATGCGCCGACCCTCGCGGTCGCCGGAGACGACGAGATCCTGAGCGCGGCGGTAGCCGGAATCGAAGAGCTCAACCGCCGGCATCACGCCGCGGGGAACGATCGCTTCTACCTCTTCCACCGCGAGCGGAAGTGGAACCCGAAGCAGAACGTTTTCATGGGCTGGGAACGCAAGCGCGGCAAGCTCGAGGAGCTCAATCGCCGCCTGCGGTCCACGGCCGGAAGCGGATTCGCCGTCGAGATCGGCGACCTCTCGATCTTGCCGTCGGTGCGTTTCGTCCTCACCCTCGACGCCGACACCCGCCTGCCGAGGGATGCCGCCAAATCCCTCATCGGCATCCTCGCGCACCCACTCAATCGCCCCGTCGTCGATTCAGCCCTGCGTCGGGTCACGTCTGGCTACGGCATCCTGCAGCCGCGCGTCAGCATCAACCTGGCGAGCGCCGCCGGGTCGCTCTTCGCTCGCGTGTACGCCGGGCACACCGGCGTTGACCCCTACACCACGGCGGTCTCGGACACCTACCAGGACCTGTTCGGAGAAGGAAGCTTCACCGGCAAGGGTCTGTACGACGTCGACGCCTTCCAGGCGACGGTCGGCTGGCGCGTGCCCGAGAACGTCCTGCTGTCGCACGATCTGTTCGAGGGTCTGCACGCACGCACCGCGCTGGTTTCCGACGTCGAAGTCGTGGACGACTATCCGGTCAATCTCCTCGCTCATGCGCGACGCGAGCACCGTTGGACGCGCGGTGACTGGCAGATCCTCGCCTGGCTATTCCCGCGGGTGCCGACGCCCGTGGGTCTGGTCAGGAACCGCCTGCCTCTGATCAGCCAATGGAAGATCCTCGACAACCTCCGACGCAGCCTGGTGGCACCCGCGCTCCTCGCGCTGTTCGCAGCCGCGTGGACCGTCCTGCCGGGGAGCCCGCTCATCTGGACCCTCGCCGGTCTCGCGGTCGTGGCGTTCCCGCTCGTCGCTTCGCTCGTCCAACTCCTGCAGCCACCCGCCGCGCACGAGCCCGCGAACCTCCATCTTCGAGGCCTCGTCGAGGATCTGGGCACCGCCTTCGCGCAGGCGTTCTCGACCTTGGTATTCCTTCCCTTCCGCGCCTGGGAGATGACGCACGCCATCGTCCTGACGCTCGTCCGGACCGTCTTCACCCACCGCCGGCTCCTCGAATGGGAGACGGCCGCGGCGCAAGGGGCGCGCGCTGCCGGACGCTCGCAGGCGAGGATCCGCTACTTCTTCCTCCAGATGTCAGCGAGCCCCGTCGTCGCGCTCGTGCTGTTGGCCTGGGTCGCCGCCCGTCGCTCCGGCGCTCTGCCGCTGGCCCTGCCGTTTCTCGTCGCGTGGGCTGCGGCGCCCGCTTGCGCCCACTGGTTCAGCCGCTCGGCCGCCAAGCCTCCCCGCAAGCTGACCCACGAGGATCGCGATTTCCTGATGGCGGTCGCGCGCAAGACCTGGACCTACTTCGAGACCCTGGCCGGGCCCGAGGACCACTGGCTCCCTCCCGACAACTTCCAGGAAGATCGAGCGCTCCAGGTGGCCCACCGGACCTCGCCGACCAACATCGGGTTGGGCCTCCTCTCCACCCTCGCGGCCCACGATCTGGGACTGCTCTCGGTGGAAGCCATGGTCGAGAGGCTGGACCGGACACTGGCCTCGGTCGAATCGCTCGAACGCCACGAGGGACACCTGCTGAACTGGTACGACACAGAGAGCTTGGCGCCCCTCCTGCCGCGCTATGTTTCGACGGTCGACAGCGGCAACCTGGCGGGAGCGCTGATCGCCCTGACGCAAGGTTGCCTCGAGCTCGGCAGGCGCTTCGCCGCTTCGCGACCGGACCTCGAAGCGCGCCTGCGCGACATCGCCGGCCGCGCCACGGCGCTGGCCGATGGTATGCGCTTCGATTTCCTCTACGACCCCCAGCGGCAGCTCTTCGCGATCGGCTACCGCTTGGCCGACGCCGGTGGGCCGGGGCGCGCAGATCTTTCCTACTACGATCTTCTGGCCTCGGAGTCGCGCCAAGCGAGCTTCTTCGCCATCGCCAAGGGCGACGTACCGCAGAGCCATTGGTTTCACCTCGGACGGTTGGTGGTCAGCGTCGCGGGCGTGCCGACGCTCGTATCCTGGAGCGCGACCATGTTCGAGTACCTGATGCCGCTCCTCCTGATGCGCACCTATCCGAACACGCTGCTCGACCAGAGTTGCCGCATGGTGATCCGGAAGCAGATCCGCTACGGTCGCGAACGGCAGGTGCCATGGGGCGTCTCCGAGTCCGCCTACGACCTGGTCGATCGGCGCGGCAACTACCAATACAAGGAGTTCGGCGTCCCGGGCCTCGGGCTGAAGCGCGGACTGGCCGACGAGTTGGTCGTCGCTCCCTACGCAACCGCATTGGCCGCTCTGCTGGATCCGGCCGCCGCCGTACGCAATCTGCGCCGTCTTTCGGCCGCAGGAGCCGAAGGGCCGTTCGGCTACTACGACGCCATCGACTACACGCCGCGCGAGCCGGAGGAGACCGGCGAGCCCGCGGCGCCCGCGCGCGCCGGCCGCGGCGTCATCGTGAAGACCTACCTGGCGCACCACCAGGGGATGACCTTGGTCGCCATCGCCGACACCCTGCTGGGCGATCTGATGGTCGAGCGCTTCCATGCCGACCGGCGCGTCCAGGCGACCGAGCTCCTCCTCCAAGAGCGGATCCCGCGCCAGGCACCCGTGGTCGAGCCCCATCCGACCGAAGAGCACGTCCGAACCGAAGCGCTTGCGCTGGTGCGCACGCCACGGCGTTTCCGCACGCCCCACACGCCGTACCCGCATGCTCAGATCCTCTCCAACGGCAGCTACGTCGCGATCGTCACCAACGCCGGTGGCGGGGCGAGCTTCTGCCGCGGGCGCGCCGTGACCCGATGGCGTCAGGATGCCACCCGAGACCCCGGAAGCCAGTTCATCTACCTGCGCGATGTCCACACCGGCGATGTCTGGTCCACGACCTACCAGCCCACGGCCGTGGAGCCCGCCAGCTATCTGGTGGAGTTCCTCGCCGAGAAGGCGACTTTCGAGCGGCTCGATCACGGCATCGCGACCCGCCTCGAGATCGCCGTCTCGCCCGGCGACGACGCCGAGGTGCGGCGCGTCTCGCTGACCAATCGGAGCGACCGCCCGCGCGAGATCGAGTTGACCAGCTACGTCGAGTTGGGCCTGGGCACCATCGCCGACGACGTCGCCAATCCCGCATTCGGCAAGCTGTTCGTCGAAACGGAGTGGCTCGCCGAGAATACGGCCCTGCTGGCTCGACGCCGGCCGCGTTCGCCGCACGAGCCGACCCACGTCGGGTTTCACGTCCTCTCGATCGACGGACCCCGCCAGGCACCGGTCGAATGGGAGACCGATCGGATGCAATTTCTCGGGCGCGGGCGCGCTCCGGACGATCCGAGAGCCATGGACGGTCGGGCGCTCTCGAGCACGACCGGCGCCGTGCTCGATCCGATCCTGAGCCTGCGCACCCGATTGCGGCTCGAGCCCGGCGGCTTCGTCCGTGTCTCCTTCACGACCGGGGTCGCCGGCGACGAGCCCGCCGCGCGGGGTTGCGCCCAGAAATATCACGACCACGGCGTCGCCGCACGCGCCTTCTCCCTGGCATTCACGCACACGCAGGTCTCGATGCGTCACCTTGGGATCTCCGCCGAGGAGGCGCAGCTCACCGAGCGTCTCGCGTCGCGGGTCTTCTTTTCCGATTCCTCCCTGCGCTCCGACGGGGAGACTCTGGCGAAGAACACGCTCGGGCAGAGCGGCCTCTGGAGGGACGGCGTCTCGGGCGATCTCCCGATCGTGCTGGTGCGCGTCGAGAAGCCGGAAGAGCTGCCGCTCGTTCGACAGGTCCTCATCGCTCACGAATCCTGGCGCCTCAAGGGCTTGAGGGCGGATACCGTGATCCTCAACGAGCACGCCGAAACCTACCGGGACGAGATGAACGACCAGCTCGCGCAGCTGGTCGACGGCGGCCCGTGGAGCGAGTGGAAATCGAAGCCTGGAGGGGTCTTCCTCCTGCGCTCCGACTCCATGCCGGAGTCCGAGCAGGTCCTGTTGAACACGGTTGCGCAGGCGGTGCTGGTCGGCGAACGGGGCACGCTCAAGCAGCAGCTCGACTTCTCGGGAGTGATGCCGCCGGTGCCGGCGGACGAGATGCGCGCCGTGCGGCCCCATCGGGAAGGGGAAGCGGCGCGGCGCCGAATCGAGCCGGAGCCGCCACCGCTCCTGCTCGCCAACGGTCTCGGCGGCTTCACGACCGACGGCCACGAGTATGTCGTCGTCCTCGAGGGCGACCGCGAGACTCCCCTGCCCTGGATAAACGTGCTCGCCAACCCGCGTTTCGGCAGCATCGTCACGACCGCGGGAGCAGCTCACACCTGGTCGGAGAACAGCCGCGACAACCGGCTGACGCCGTTCGCCAACGATCCGATCACCGACCCGACCGCCGAGGCGATCTTCGTGCGGGACGACGAGAACGGCATCGTCTGGGGAGCGACACCCGCTCCTCTGCCGCGCACGCCGCGCTCGCCGCGCTGGGTGGTGCGCCATGCGGCGGGCGTGACGCGCTTCGCGAGCGCCGATCATGGCATCGCGCAGGAGCTGGCCGTCTTCGTCGCGCGCGACGCGCCCGTCAAGCTGTCGCTGCTGACCCTGATCAACCGCTCCGATCGGCCGCGGCGGCTCACCCTGTTCTCCTACTGCGAATGGCTGCTCGGAGCGCCTATGGCGGGCGGGCCGCGCTTCGTCGCCACCGAGCTCGACGACCCATCCGGCGCCGTGCTGGCGCGCGATCTCTATAGCAAACAGCGGGACCGCGTCGCCTTCGCCGCAGTCAGCGAGCCGCTCGCCTCCGCGACCGGGGACCGCCGCGAATTTCTCGGCCGCAACGGCTCGCTGGCGCGCGCCGCCGCGCTGCGCCAGCCGTCGTTGTCGAATCGCTTCGGCGCCGGGCTCGACCCCTGCGCCGCGCTGCAGTCGAACGTCGCCCTCGAGCCCGGCGAGTCCCGGAGCATCGTCTTCCTGCTCGGACAGGGGCGGGACCTCGAGGAATCCCGTGCGCTCGTGGGTCGCTTCACCGGCCGCGAGGGCGTTGCGTCGGCGCTGGCCGAGCTCCAGGCGGTCGAGCAGTTCTGGGACGACACCCTGGGCGCCGTGCGCGTCACCACTCCCGACGACTCCTTCGATCTGCTGGTCAATCGCTGGCTCCTCTACCAGGACCTCGCGTGCCGTCTCTGGGCGCGCTCCGGCTATTCCCAATCGAGCGGTGCCTATGGCTTCCGAGACCAGATCCAGGACGTTCTGGCACTGCTGCTCACGCGGCCGGACCTCACGCGGGAGCACCTGCTGCGCGCCGCCGCGCGCCAGTTCGTCGAAGGAGACGTTCAACACTGGTGGAACGACGCGAACGGCCAGGGCATCCGCACCCGTTGCTCGGACGATCTTCTCTGGCTACCCTATGCCACGGCCGAATATGTCAAGTCGACCGGCGATCGCGCCGTGCTCGACGAGCCGGTGCCGTTCCTCGAGGCGCCGGCGGTACCCATCGGAGCACCCGAGAGCTTCGGCCTTCCAGCCGTCTCCACCACGACCGGCACACTGTTCGAACACGGCTTGCGCGCCATCGATCGGGCGCTCACCGCCGGAGCACACGGTCTGCCGCTGATCGGCAGTTGCGACTGGAATGACGGCTTCAACCGCGTGGGCATCGAAGGCCGCGGCGAGAGCATCTTCGTCGGCTGGTTCCTGTACGCCGTCCTCGGGACGTTCGCTCCGCTCTGTCAGGAGCGCGGCGAGGGGCCGCGCGCGACGCGCTACCGCGCCGAGCAGGCGCGACTGGGGACGATGCTCGAGCAGAGTTGGGACGGAGAGTGGTACCGGCGCGCCTATTTCGACGACGGCACGCCGCTCGGTTCGTCGCAGAACGAGGAAGGCAAGATCGACTCCCTCGCCCAGACCTGGGCCGTGCTCTCCGGCGCCGCGCCCCACGAGCGCGCCGAGCGCGCGATGAGCGCCGTTCGCGCCCATCTGGTGCGCCGCGGCTCGGGAGTCGTCCTACTGCTTTCGCCACCGTTCGATCACTCGGCGCTCGACCCCGGATACATCAAAGGCTACATCCCCGGTATCCGCGAGAACGGTGGACAGTACACCCACGCCGCGGCGTGGGTCGTTCTCGCGCTGGCCCGGCTCGGCTCGGGCGACGAAGCGATCGAGCTCTTCCACATGATCAATCCGATCAACCACGCGCGCACCGCGAGCCAGGTCGAGAGGTACATGACCGAACCGTACGCCGTCGCTGGCGACGTCTACGACCATCCCGCCCACCGCGGCCGGGGCGGCTGGACCTGGTACACCGGCTCGGCCGGCTGGATGTACCGGGCGGGAGTGGAGGGGATCCTCGGACTCGAACGGCACGGCCCGTTCTTCAGGCTAAACCCGTGCATCCCTTCGTCGTGGCCGACGTATGGCATCGAATGGCGCTTCGGCGCCACCCGCTATTCGATCGTCGTGGAGAATCCGGACCGTCGCTGCCGCGGTGTCGCCACCGTCGAGCTCGACGGCGCGCCTTGCGACCCGGCGGCGATTCCGCTCGCCGACGACGGTCGCGACCATCAGGTGCGCGTCGTGCTCGGTATTCGCCGCGGCGCCGCAGTCGCGTGACCGTAGTCGCCGGCACCGAGTCGTCGAAAGAGGTAGTTCCTACGCACGAGACACTGCCGTTGCCGGGTAGTAAGTGCTCTTCCCGTCCGGGTGAGCGAAGCGCAGTATGAGGGTGCGCCGGAGACGGACAGCGTCTCGTGACGACGGTGGCGTTCAGCAGGACGAGTCAAGGCCGCCCTGAGGCGGTGCAAGCGACTCGATGACCCTCGAGGGAGAAGAACCATGAAGAGATTCGTTCTATTTGCCCTGTTTGTCGCGCTGGCCGGCGGTATGGCGTTCGCGCAGCAGGACATGGGCAACAAGCCGACCGCCGGAGCGACCTACACGACCGGCGTCCTGGAATCCATCGACAGCTCGAGCCTGACGCTTCGAGACGACGCGAACCAGCTCGCCACCTTCCAGATCGTGACGGCAACGGTCGGAGCCAAGAATCACGAGCTCGGCACTCGGGTTCGAGTGAATTTCCATCGCAACGACCAGGACGCTCTGATCGCCGACACGATTCAGGGTGCTAGCGGCGATGCGGAGACGGCAGAGGTCGCCACTGCGCCTGAGCAGACCCCCGCGACCTACACCGACTCGACGCCTACCGCGGCGCCGACCGCCCAGGCGGCGGTGACCACCCCGGAGCCGGAGACCGTTCCGGATTCGAACACCGATTCGGACACCGACTCGACGCCGAGCATGGAGACGAGCCTGCCGCACACCGCGAGCCCGCTCGCCGCGATCGGCCTGCTCGGGCTGCTTTCGTTGGGTGGCGCCCTGGCCATCCGCTTCGGCAATTGACTCGCAGTCGCATCACTCATCACCCGTCGCCTTCGTGGCGGCGGGTGATGAGGCTGTTTCCAGCTTCTGCCCATCCGGCCCGACCGCTGGGCACGAGGAGCTCTGCTCCCATCGCGACCCGCACCATCTTCGCGGTTCGCTCTCTCTGAGAGAAGAACTGTGCAGCGCAAGCCTCCTCCCACCAGCTCCGTCCCCCCGCTTTCCGGCGGTCGCGTCGCCACCAGACACTCTCGGTGGCGGAACGTATTTCGCTTGCTCGAGGGCACGCTCTGGGGCGTGGCCATCACGGCCGCCGCTTACCTCGGCTACGTGGCGATCGACTGGCACCTCCAGAACGCGCGGGAGGCGAGAGAGCTCCGCGAGTTGTCCAGCGCGGTCGCGGACTCGTCACGCGCCGGCACGGCGCCGCCCACCGAAATCGCCATCGCGAGGTCGGCGCGCCACGGAGTGGCGGGCCACGGCGAGCTGATCGGGCGCCTCGAGATTCCGAGCGTCGGCATCTCGGCCTTCGTCGCCGGGGGCACGGAAGCGCTGACCCTGCGCCGCGGCGTCGGTCATATCGACGGGACCGCGCTGCCGGGCGAGCCGGGCAACATCGCCCTGGCGGGCCACCGCGACACGGTCTTCCGCGGTCTGCGCCGGATTCGACCCGCTGACCGCATCTTCCTGATCACGCCCGCCGGCAAGCTCGAGTACGTCGTCGAATCGTCGCGCACGGTCGACCCCCGGCAGGTCGAGGTCCTGGCCGACTCACCCTTCCCCACCCTGACGCTGGTCACCTGCTATCCGTTCGACTTCATCGGCCCGGCACCGCGGCGCTTCATCGTTCGCGCACGCGAAGTCAGTCACTCCCCGACAGCTCCGAGCGACACCCACTGACCCCGGTCGCGGGTGGTTTCTACCTATTCCTTCCCGCCCGCGCTCGGGTAGTAACTCCCGTTCCGCGCCGCGGCGGCTCCCGCTACTCTGAAGCTCGGCTTCGAAAGCGGCTCCTTTCTCGGGCAGCCGGCAAAGACGTCGAGAGAGACGGGCCTCTCCCGATCGCCGCCTTCGGGGGCTCACCATGCCATTCGACTCGACTTCGAAACGTCCTCCGACACAGCCCACCGCGGGCCTGGTCAAGAGCTTGATCCCGCATCGATCTCGCCGACGTCTCCGGCGCTTCGTCGCTCTGCTGTGCGTCGCCATCGTCGCCCTGTTCGTGTTCATCTTCTTCCGCGCCCGGAGCGATGCTCGTGTGCCGAACGAGCTCGCCACCAGTCAGTGGCAGCAGTTGACGCGGCGGATGGCGCGCTCCGCCGAAACGGATCGAGAGCACTCGGAGCCGGGGCACGTCGTGCCACCGGACCGCAAGCTCGAAGCGACAGCGACGGCCACCGCGGAGAGGACCCCATCTCCCGCGATCGGACCTGTTGCCCGGCCGAAGCCGGTTCTCGTCGATACCGCTACGAGCTCGCCAGGCACTGTCGACTCGCGAGCCGCGCTGCTCGCCCGTCAAGCTGCCGAGTACGACGCGCGGCAGCCGAAGAGCGTGATCGAGCTGCAGAAGTTCCGCCGCACGTATGCGACGCGGATTGTCGCCGACGACGGCCGTACCGGGCGAGCCGAGCTGATCGATCTCAACCCGCGTTTCAGCTCCTGGTACCTGCTGCAGCTCACCTGGGCCGGCGAGCAGACCAAGAGCTTTCATCTGACCAGTTCGCATCCCGGAAGCCACCGGCTGACGCTCGACCCGAGCTTTCCCACCGGCCTGGTGCTCGAAGGCCCGAGCGGCCGGGCCGAATGCGACCTCTGGTCCAGCGACACGAGCTCGAGCCTCGCCGCCGCCAGCCGACTGGCGAGGCCCTACGTGACGTTATGCGACGACGAGGTCGTGTTGCGCCGCCCGACCGCAGGCCGGCGGACCTCACTGGAATGGGCGACGGACTTCCTGCGCGACAACCTCTGGGGCGGCGAAAAGATCACCGTGCTCGTACGAGACAGCCTCTACAAAGACGCCCATCTGATGACCACCTTGCCGGTCGCCGCGGCGGTCGACCCGCTGTTGCCCCAGGCCGTTCCTGGCCTGCCGGTCCCGGCGCGGATCGACACCGCATACGCACGTGATCTGTTGACGCCGGTCGACCTCGCACTGCCGCTCGATGGGGAGCAGGGCCGGGTGCGGGCCGGCGCCTGGACACCGGTGCGCGACAATTCCGGCGTCTTCGTCAGCGTCATCGAGCCGAAGCTCGTCGCGCGGGATCTCCTCGCCTCCGCGCCGCGCCGCGCCGGCCGGCTCGACCCGGTCGAAGCCGGAGCACTGACCTATCTCGTCGCGTTCGACCTGTCGCATTTCGATCTCGATTACTCGATCGGCACCGACCATCCGCGGGTCGGTTGGTCGGAGCGCGTACGACCCGAGATGCGCGACGACTCGCTCCCCGGGCCCGACGGCATCGGAGATCTCGCGCCGCTCGTCGCCGGCGGCATCGTGCCGTTCTCACTGGTCGAGCGCACGGTCGCGACGTTCGCCGGCGGCTTCAAACGCTCGCATGGTGCGTTCAAAACCGGCGAGCTCGCCCGTCGAAACTACGGCAGCCACTACGGCTTCATCGAGAGCGGCGTCGTGCTGAGCAAGCTGCAGCCCGGACTCGCCACCATCTTCGAGCTCGACGACGGCGTGGTGCGGATGAAGACCTGGAGCCGCGACGACGACGTCCAGCTCGAACGGGTCCGGTGGGCGCGTCAGAACGGCGTGCCGATCGTCGAAACCGACGTCGCCACGGGGGAGTCCATCCCCGGCGCGCTGGTCAGTCGTTGGGGCGACGGCAACTGGTCCGGCTCGGAGGATCGCAAGCTGCGCTCGGTGCGCGCCGGCATCTGCCTGCAGGAGAGCGCGGCCGGCCGCTTTCTGCTCTACGGCTACTTCTCGAGCGCGACGCCGACCGCGATGGCGCGCGTCTTTCTGAGCTACGGCTGCTCCTACGCGATGATCACCGACATGAACGCCCTCGAGCACACTTACCTGGCGCTCTACCGGGTCGAAGGGTCGGCGCTGGTCGTCGACCACCTGATCGCCGGCATGGAAGTTCTCGACAAGACGGTGCACGGACAGACGCTGCCGCGCTTCCTCGGATTCGCGGACAATCGCGATTTCTTTTACGTCGTGAGGCGATCGAAGTCCGGCGCGACCGAGTTCGAATCGGCCGCGGGCGACCCCGGTACGGCGCCTGTCCGAGGGAGAGGGTGAAAGCTCGCCGCGCGACGCAGCGGCCCGCCGCTAAACCACGGGCCGCGCTCCTTCTCGCCGCATTTCTTCTCGCCGTACTCGTCTTGGGCCCCGCCCGCGCGACGCCGACCCTGCTCCGTCAGCAGAACGAGGCGCTCTTCTCCCAGATGGAGCTGGACCTCGGGTTGAGCGACGCCCAGATGGCGGTGGTGCGGGAGATCTTCGCCCGTTCGGGCTACATCGGCCAAGGCAATCCGGAAGTCACCGTCCACCCGATGACCCCGGCCGAGTGCCGGCAGCGCGCCGCGGCCTATGACGGGCCGACCGTCGCCAGTGGCGAGTTCGAGAAGATCTGCGGCGCGAAGTTCATGGCGCCGCTCTACGACCCCAGCCGGGAGACAGCGGCGGAGGCATCGGTCTGCATCGACCAGTACGAATTTCCCGACCTACCCTGCGTCTATCCGGTCGTCTGGGTGCGGGTGCGTGAGGCGGCGGAGCTCTGCGAGGCGGAGGGCAAACGAATCTGCGACGCCCACGAGTGGGAAGGCGCCTGTGCCGGCAGCCTCGAGCCACCCGACTACCGGTTCGACTTGGCGAAGGGTGTCGATCCGGCGACTGCGGTGGCGCGCATGCGGGCCGCCAGCAACCGGGTCCACGCGGCCCACCCGGTCTGGAGCTACGGCCCCGCCTACCGCACCGGCATCTGCGCCACCGGCAGCTCCAAGACTGCCGGCTGCAACGGCGGCGGCTGGCGGGGCTGCGGCTCGAACACCTATCCGGCAGGCTCGTTTCCCGCCTGCCAGAGCCCGCTCGGCGTCTACGATCTCAACGGCAACGCCGCCGAGCAGATGAACCTGCCGCTCGACCCGAGCCAGATGGCGAGTCGTGGCAGCAAGACTCTCGGGGTCACCGAGATGAAGGGGAGTTGGTTTGTCTTCGACACCTTCCGGGCGCACCAAGACGATTGCCGTTGGCGAGCGCCCTACTGGCACGGCAGTCGCGTGCTGGACACCGCGAGCCACCAGAATTACCACCTCGGTTTTCGCTGCTGCAAGACGCTCCATCCCGACGCCTCGACGCCCGAGCCACCGAGGGCGAAGTCGAGCTCCGGAACGCGCGGTCCACCGCGCCCCTGAGCGTCGTGATCTTCAGTGAGCGCCTGACGCGGAGCTTTGGCCGCCCGCGGATTGGCCTCTGCGGTTCGCCGCACCTCGGCTCGCCTCGAACGACGAGACTCCCGCGATCGAAGTGCGGGGACGCGTCATCAAGCCGCGCGCGTCGGCGATGACACCTTCGCGCGACAGCAGAGGCGCCAAGTCAGGCTTCTCGATCAGGTCGTAGAACGACCTCGCCACGCCGTCGACGATCACCGTCTCGCTCACCAGCCGCACGCCGTGACTGTAATCCGCGTAGCGCGCGCCGTGCACCAGGCTGAGCGGCTGGATCGGCGCGCCCACCGAGCGGTGCCAGCCGTAGATCGCCTCTTGACTCCTCGCCCAGCTCAGCCGGTTGGTCAGTACATAGTCCTTCTTCTGCCCCGCCGCCAGCTCGCCGAGCGGCTGGCCGTTCATCTGCGCGCGGATCTTCTCGTCGTGCGCCAGGAAATAGGCCGTCGAGGTCATTTGCGGCCCAGCGGTCATCGGCTGCGGCGTCAGGCGCAACTCGGCTTGCCGGTAGATCGCGTCGACGATCGCCGTGGTCGGCAGCACGAAGCCGAAGGCGCGCGCGACCGCGGTCGCGGTGTCGAAGTTCGCCGGAAAGCGCACGAAGTCCTCGTCGGAACCGATGGCGAGGTAATCCGGCATCACCCAGACGCGCGCGTGATGTTTAGAGAGTCGCGGCCGGGTGGAGTCGCAGCAGGTCAGTTCGACCGGCTTGAGATGTCGGAGAAACGCCGGGATATTGCCGCTCAGAATCTCTTCGCGGATCGCTCGCTCGCGCGTCGCTCCATCCATGCCGCGCACGCACGCGACGAACTGGGTGCCCGTGCGCGCGTTGCGCGGACGCGGCGGAATCTTGGCGACCAGAGAGGCGGGGGGCGCGAGGGTCGGAGGATCGGCGGCATGGGCGCCTCGAGCCGCGGCAGCGGCGGCGACGGCCGTCAACAGCGCCAGACGGACTTTTCTGCGACGGAGCGAGGATCTGACGATGAGAGTTCTCCCCTAGCTTAGCTAAGTCCTCGAGCAGAGTACCCTGTGTACCTCGCTCAAAACCGCGTTGAGGCAGACGGAATTCCACTGAGAACGCCGCTTTTCGGCCCCGCGGGTGAAATTCATCACGCGGCCTAGGTAGTTACTACTCAGTCGACGACGGATCACCCGGGCAACGGACCTCCCCGCGCGAGGAAGGCGCTCTCCAGATCGAACCCTGTCACCCGGCTCGCCTTCGGGCCATTCGCCGCGGCGATCGGAGCGCCGACTCGCCCGAACGAGTGGTGGTTTCTACCTAAGACGCGAGCCTCTCTCAGCGTAGTAATTGCTCTTCTCCCCGGCGTTCTCGACGTCTAACCTGACGACGTGGCTTGGGAGCTCGATCGTTCGCGAGGTTCACAATCACCGCCACGCAACTCGGCGGGTCGGCCCGGCTGGCCAGCGAGGAGCCGGCCATGATGAACCACGGCAACTGGTACGGCATGGGCGGCGCAGGAACGTGGGTCTGGCCGTTGATCGCCGTCCTGGTCATCGTCCTGCTCGTCGTTCTGATCGGCAGAGCAGCCAAGAAATAGGCGCTACGGCACCTCGCTGGGCGAGGAAGGCGCAACTCCCATGATCGACATCCACGGCAAGGCCGTCATCACCGACCCGAAGAGCGACGCCAGCTTCGAGTTTCTTGCCCACCACGACGCGCTCACCGGCCTACCCAACGGACTGCTCTTCAAGGCGCGCGGCGAGCTCGCATTGGCGCGCGCCGGCCGCATCAGTGGCCGCGTCGCCGTGATGTCGCTCGGCCTCGACTTCGCCCTGGTCGAGGATCTCGACGACACCCTCGGCAGCCCCGCCGGCAATGGGCTGCTGCGCATGGCCGCCGAGCGCGTCGCTGTCTGGGTACGCGCCGACGACACCGTCGGCCGCCTCGGCGGCGACGAGTTCACCGTGCTGCTGGACGAGATTACCGAGCCCAGCGCCGTCGAAGCGGTCGCGCGCAAGATCCTCGATGCGCTCGCCGTGCCGTTCGAGGTGGCGGGCAATCAGCTCTTCATCTCGGCCTGCATCGGCGTCAGCATCTATCCGGAGGACGGCGACGATCTCGCCACGCTGATCAAGCACGCCGCCAACGCCATGCATCGCGCTCGTGGGCAAGCGAACGGCAGCGTGCACTTCTATACCGCCGAGCTCACCCGCGCGGCGGTGGACCGCTTCCAACTGGAGCGCGATCTTCGCCAGGCGGTGGTGCGGAACGAGCTCGTTCTCCATTTCCAGCCGCAGGTCAGCGTGCGTCTGGGCAGAATCGTCGGCGTCGAGGCGCTCGTCCGCTGGCACCGCCCGAGTAACGGGTTCGTCTTGCCCGGCGAATTCATTCCACTGGCCGAGCAGTCGGGCCTGATCGAGGAGCTCGGCGACTGGGTGCTGCGCAACGCCTGCTTCCAGGTCCGAGACTGGATGGCCTCGGGATTGCCCCCGCTGCGCATGGCGGTGAACCTCTCGGCGCGGGAAATCTCGGCTCCAGATCTGGTTCCACGGATCCGTGCAGCGCTCGAAAGTAGCGGCATCGATCCGGGCCTGCTCGAGCTCGAGGTGACCGAAAGCGCCGTCATGTCGAATCCCGAGGCCGCGGTGGTTACGCTCGAAGCCGTCAAGGCTCTCGGCGTCACCGTCGCGCTCGACGACTTCGGCGCCGCCTACTCCTCGCTCAACTACATCCGGCACCTGCCGTTCGATCGGCTCAAGCTCGACGGCTCATTCATGCGCGATCTTGCCGGCGACGCGACCTGTCAGGCGATCACGCGGGCCGTGCTCGAGCTCGGTCGGGGGCTCGAATGCCCGGTGATCGCCGAGTGGGTCGAATCCGAGGCACAGCTCGACTTTCTGCGCGCCAACGGCTGCGATGCCTACCAGGGTCACCTGTTCGCCGCGGCACTCCCGGCGAGCGAAGTCGAGGCACTCCTCCGCCGCTCCCAGATCTCGGCCAGTCCTCGCCCGTCCGCCCGCCACCCACGCAAGAGAGCTGCGACCCGCGCAGCGCCGGTCGCAGACGGCGTCGTGGTTAGTACCTAGTCGGAAGAATCTCCCTGAGTAGTAACCGCCCTTCCCGCTCGCCAGGCGATCGACTACCTTGATCAGCGAGGGCTCACCCTGCAGGCCGGAGCTTCTGATTCGCCCTCGGGGTGAGCGCGCCGGGTGCCGTATATGCCGGAGAGATAATCAGCTTTCAAGGAGGCAGCAATGCTCGACAAGATCGAACGCACCAAAGATGGAATGGACGCTCTGATCGACCGCACCCGCGATGGCGTCACAAGCGCCACCGAGCGGGCCGAGCGCGGCGTCGAGGCAGCGGCGAAAATCGCCGTGAAGCAGGCTCACATCGCTGGCAAGCGAGCCCGTGGCGGGACCGCGGCGGCTTCGCGCAGCGCCCATCGGCAGGTCGAGGGTGCGGCGAATGCGATCGATCGCGGCTACACCCGGGCGCGCAGCGATCTGACGCGCGCGGCGGGCACCGCGACCGACTACGTCACCGAGAACCCCGGCAAGGCCGTTCTGATCGCGGCCTCGACCGGATTCGCGATCGGCATGCTGATGCGCCGAGGCAAGAAGGCGGACTGAGCGGCGGGTCGGTCGCAGGAGACCCGGTGGCCGCCGGTCGAGCTACCGAACGAGGCGCTCGGCCCTCGAGCGGTGCCGCCGGATCTCGCACCAAACGTCTCGCCGCTCGGCGCGAGACAAGAAGGCGAAACGCGCGTCTGACCCTGTTCGAGCCCGATCATGACGACGAGATCATCCATGCGCAAGCAACCTGCCCTTCCAGGCATTCTGACGATCAACGGCGGCTCGTCCAGCATCCGCTTCGCGCTCTTTGACCTGGCCGCGACGCTACGGCGAGGGCTCGACGGAAAGATCGACCACATCGGCTCGCGCGGCACGGCTCTCCTCGTCGACGATCCGAACGATCCAGCTGGTGGAGCGCAGGCCGCCTGCCCCATGCCGACCGGCGACCACCGCACAGCCGCGGCCTTTCTCCTGGACTGGCTGGAGACGCAGCCGGCCTTCAAGTCGGTAACGGCGGTCGGGCACCGCGTTGTCCACGGCATGAAGCACTCCGCGCCGGAGCGGATCACGCCACGACTTCTCCGGGAGCTGCACCGCATCTCGCCCTACAACCCGGATCACCTCCGGCGCGAGATCGCGATGATCGAGATCATCTCGAAGCGGCACCCCGGGCTCCCCCAGGTGGCCTGCTTCGACACCGCGTTCCATCGCACCATGCCACGAGTCGCCAGACTGCTGCCCATCCCCCGCCGCTATGCGGCCAAAGGCGTCGAACGCTATGGCTTTCACGGTCTTTCCTACGCCTACCTGATGGAGGAGCTCGGCCGCCTCGATCCCGCGGCGGTGCATGGGCGAGTGATCCTCGCCCATCTCGGAAGCGGCGCCAGCCTCGCCGCGGTGCGACACGGCCAGAGCATCGACACCAGCATGGGCTTCACGCCCACCGCGGGATTGGTGATGGGCACCCGCAGCGGCGACCTCGACCCCGGACTGGTCTACTACCTGGCGCGCACCGAACAGATGACCGCACCCCGGTTCCAGAAGATGGTGAACCACGAGTCCGGCCTGCTCGGAGTGTCCGGCACGAGCTCCGACATGCAACAACTGCTCGCCGAGGAACCCGCCAGCTCGCCTGCGGCGGACGCCGTTGCGCTCTTCTGCTACCAGGCGAAGAAGTGGATCGGCTCGTTCGCTGCCGCGCTCGGCGGAGTGGACACGCTGGTCTTCGCCGGCGGGATCGGCGAGAACGCACCGCTCGTCCGGGCACGGATCTGCGAGGGTCTCGGCTTTCTCGGCATCGAGCTGAGCCAGAAGCAGAATGCGACGAATGCCCCGCTGATCTCGTCGGACACTAGCCGTGTGAAGGTGCGGATCATCCACACCGACGAGGAGCTCATGATCGCCAGATCCGTCACCCGCCTCCTCGCTCTCGGCTCGCCTCGGGACACTTGAGTCATGACCGGGAAGACACTCACGCCTCAGCTGCTGCACAAGATCGACGCCTACTGGCGCGCCGCCAACTACCTTTCGGTCGGCCAGATCTTTCTCTACGACAATCCGCTGCTCGAAGCGGCCGCTGGCGCTCGCGGACGTGAAACGCATGCTGCTCGGGCACTGGGGCACGACGCCCGGCCAGAACTTCATCTATGCGCACCTGAACCGGGTCATCAAGAAGTACGACCTCGACATGATCTACGTCTGCGGCCCCGGCCACGGCGGTCCCGCGGTGGTGGCCAACACCTATCTAGAGGGCACTTACAGCGAGATCTATCCCGACATCAGCCGGGACGAAGCCGGGCTGCGGAAGCTCTTCCTGCAGTTTTCCTTTCCCGGCGGCATCCCGAGCCACGCCTCGCCGGAGTGCCCGGGCTCGATCCACGAGGGCGGCGAGCTCGGCTATTCGCTCAGCCACTCGTTCGGCGCGGTGTTCGACAACCCCGACCTCGTCGTCGCTTGCGTCGTCGGCGACGGCGAGGCGGAGACCGGGCCGTTAGCCACGGCGTGGCATTCCAACAAGTTTCTCGATCCGGCCACCGACGGCGCGGTGCTGCCGATCTTGCATCTCAACGGCTACAAGATCTCCAACCCGACCGTCCTCGCCCGCATCAGCCGCGAGGAGCTGGAGCAATTGCTGCGTGGCTACGGCTGGACGCCGTACTTCGTGGAGGGCCACGAACCTGCATTGATGCACGAGGCGATGGCCGAAACGCTCGATACCGCGATCGAGCGGATCCAGACGATCCGACAGAACGCACGTCTTCACGGCGACCTCACCCGGCCACGCTGGCCGATGATCGTGCTCGTCTCACCAAAGGGCTGGACGGGGCCGAAGGTCGTCGATGGTCTGCAGATCGAAGGCACCTTCCGCGCCCACCAGGTCCCGCTCCATCCACACGCCCATCCCGAGCATCTGGCGCTGCTCGAGGAATGGCTGCGCAGCTACCGGCCAGAGGAGCTCTTCGACGACCGAGGCCGCTTGACGCCCGGAGCTCGCCAGACTCGCTCCAGCGGGCGAACGGCGCATGGGCGCGAATCCCCACGCCAACGGCGGCCTGCTGCTCCGCGATCTGAAGATGCCCGACTTCCGCGACCACGCGGCCCAGGTTCCCTCACCCGGAGTGCCCGGCATCGGTGACACGCACGTGCTCGGTCCTTTCCTGCGCGATGTCGAGCGCCTGAACAGCGGTGGGAGAAACTTCCGCGTGTTCGGTCCGGACGAGACGCTTTCCAACGGCCTCGAGGCCCTCTTCGAGGCCACCGAGCGCCAATGGGACGCCGCGACCCTGCCGAACGACCAGTGGCTCGCGCCCGCCGGGCGCGTGATGGAAATGCTCAGCGAGCACCAGTGCGAGGGTTGGCTCGAAGGCTACCTGCTCACCGGCCGGCATGGATTGTTCAACTGCTACGAGGCGTTCATCCACATCGTCGATTCGATGTTCAACCAGCACGCCAAGTGGCTGGAGGTCTCGTCGCGCCTGCCGTGGCGGCGGAAGATCGCGTCGTTGAACTACCTGTTGGCGTCCCATGTCTGGCGCCAGGATCACAACGGCTTCACCCACCAGGATCCCGGCTTCATCGATATCGTCATGAACAAGAAGGCCAGCGTCGTGCGCGCCTACTTCCCGCCGGACGCCAACTGCCTGCTGTCGGTGATGGACCACTGCCTGCGCAGCCGCCACTACGTCAACGTCGTCGTCGCCGGCAAGCACCCGGCACCGCAGTGGCTGGCCATCGACGCCGCTGTCGAGCACTGCACCGCGGGCATCGGAATCTGGCCGTGGGCCAGCAACGACAAAGATCGTGGACCGGACGTGGTCATGGCCTGCTGTGGCGACGTGCCCACGCTCGAGACCCTCGCCGCGGTGTCCATCCTGCGCCAGTACCTGCCCGAGCTCGCGATCCGGGTCGTCAACGTCGTCGACCTCATGAAGCTGCTGCCCCAGAGCGAGCACCCGCACGGGCTCTCCGACCCGGCCTTCGACGCCCTCTTCACGACGGACAAGCCGGTCATCTTCGCCTTCCACGCCTACCCGTGGCTGATCCACCGGCTGACTTACCGGCGCACCAACCACGACAACATCCACGTCCGTGGCTACAAAGAGGAAGGAACCATCACCACGCCGTTCGACATGACGGTGCTGAACGATCTCGACCGCTTCCACCTGGCGATGGACGCCGTCGACCGCTTGCCGCAGACCGGTACCGCAGGCGCTGCGCTCGAGCGCACGCTCGAAGAGAAACTGGTCGAGCACAAGCGATACATCGACCAATACGGCGAAGACATGCCAGAGATCCGGGAGTGGCGATGGCGTGCTCGCGAGCCACAATCACCCAAAGGAGGGCTGAATGCCCATTCGACTGAATGAAGAGAACGGCGGGAAGATTCTCGTCGTCCACGTCACCGGCAAGTTGATCAAGGCGGACTACGACGACTTCGTTCCGGAGGTCGACCGCCTGGTTCGGGAACAGGGCAAGGTGCGTATCCTGTTCGACATGGCCGGATTCCACGGCTGGGAGCTCAGCGCGGCGTGGGAGGACTTCAAGTTCGGCATCGAGCACTTCGCCGACATCGAGCGCCTGGCGATGGTCGGAGAGAAACGGTGGCAGGAGGGCATGGCGATCTTCTGCAAGCCGTTCACGAAGGCGGAGGTCCGCTACTTCGATCACACCGTGGCCGCCGAGGCACGCAACTGGTTGGGCGCGGCCTGACCGCTTCGCCACCGACCCACGCGGACTCGCATGCTCCCGGACGTTCAGCCGCAGCCAGTCGCCACCGCACCGACCACGCCACGGAATTCTGGCGAGGTGGTGGCAGTGCGCGGCAGCGTGGTGGACGCTCATTTCGCCGACCGGCTGCCGCCGATCCGCAACCTCCTGCGGACCGGTGTCGAGGGGCGGATCTCGATCGAGGTGATGATGCAGCTCGATCCGCACCGGGTGCGCGGGATCGCGCTGAACCCGACCCAGGGCCTGGCGCGCGGCATGGCGGTGGAAGATACCGGCGGACCCTTGAAGGTGCCGGTCGGCAAGAGTCTGCTGTCACGAATGTTCGACGTGTTCGGAAATCCGATCGACCGCCAACCGGCGCCAACCGACGTTTCCTGGCGCACGATCCATCGCGACCCGCCATCGCTGGCCAGTCGAGCCACCAGCTCGGAGGTCTTCGCGACCGGCATCAAGGTCATCGACGTGCTGACCCCGCTCGAGCGCGGCGGCAAGGCCGGACTGTTCGGCGGCGCCGGTGTGGGCAAGACGGTGCTGCTCACCGAGATGATCCACAACATGATCGCGCAACAGCAGGGCGTGAGCATCTTTTGTGGCATCGGCGAGCGCTGTCGCGAAGGAGAAGAGCTCTACCGCGACATGAAAGAGGCCGGGGTGCTCCCCAACATGGTCCTCCTGTTCGGCCAGATGAACGAGCCGCCGGGTGCCCGGTTTCGCGTCGGCCAGGCGGCTCTCACCATGGCCGAGTACTTCCGCGACGACGAGCATCGTGACGTGCTGCTGCTCATCGACAACATCTTCCGCTTCATCCAGGCCGGGATGGAGGTGTCCGGCCTGATGGGACAGATGCCGTCGCGTCTCGGCTATCAGCCCACGATGGGCACCGAGTTGTCGGGACTCGAGGAGCGCATCGCCAACACCGACACCGGGGCCATCACCTCGATCCAGGCGGTCTACGTGCCAGCGGACGACTTGACCGATCCGGCGGCCGTCCACACCTTCTCGCACCTCTCCGCGGCGATCGTGCTCTCCCGCAAGCGGGCCAGCGAGGGGCTCTACCCGGCGGTTGATCTGCTGCAGTCGAACTCGAAGATGGCGACCCCGACGATCGTCGGCGAGCGCCACTACCTGCTGGCGCAGGAGATCCGCAGGACGCTGTCCCACTACGAACAGCTCAAGGACATCATCGCCATGCTCGGGATGGAGCAACTCTCCCCCGGCGACCGCAAGGTGGTCGGGCGCGCCCGCCGCCTGGAGCGCTTCCTCACCCAGCCGTTCTTCGCCACCGAACAGTTCAGCGGCATCCCGGGCAAGGCCGTGAGCCTCGAAGACGCGATCGACGGCTGCGAGCGGATCCTGCGCGACGAGTTCGAGCACACCCCGGAAAACGCGCTCTACATGATCGGGGCGGTGGACGAGGCGAAGGCGAAGGTGACCGTGAAGACGGACGCCGTCGGATCGGCTGCCGAGGGCTCCTCGACACCGAGCCAGAAAGCCGAGCCGGGGGCGCCGTGAAGCTCCATTCAGAATGCAGCTCGCCGCAAGGCTTCCGATTCGCCGCCGGCGCCCGAGATGCGCACGCCACCGAATGTGCAGGCGCAAACGACTGGAATGCACCTCAAAGTGCTCCTGCCCTTCGGCGTCTTCGCCGAGGAGAGCGGCGTGTCGCGCATCGTGGCGGAGACGCCGGAGGGACTCTTCGGGCTCCTGCCGCACCGGCGCGACTGCGCCGCAGCGCTGGCGCCCGGCATTCTGATCTACGAGAACGCCGCCGCAGGCGAAGTCTTCCTGGCCGTGGATGAAGGGGTATTGGTCAAGACCGGGCCGGACGTTCTGGTCTCCGTGCGCCGAGCGCTGCGCGGCAAGGACCTCGCCCACCTGCGCGAAACCGTGGCGCACGAATTTCTGATTCTGGACGAGCGCGAGCGGAGCGTACGCAGAGTGACGACCAAGCTGGAAGCGGAGCTCGTGCGTCGTCTGCAGGGCCTGCATCATGAGTGACGAGCGGATCCGCAAGCCCGCGATCCGTGGGCCGACCTTCGCGGACCGGGTCGGCGCCAAAGCGGCCCGCAAACTCGCGGCGCGGCGACATGGCGACCAGGGGGTCTGGTTCGGCCTGGGCATGATGGGGCTCGTCGGCTGGTCGGTGGCGATTCCGACCCTGCTCGGCGCGGCCCTCGGGATCTGGATCGACCGGTGGCATCCGGGCGGCCGCTCCTGGACGTTGGCGCTCCTGGTGGCCGGCCTGACCATCGGTTGCCTGAACGCTTGGCATTGGGTCGCCCAGCAAAACGAGGCGATCCGGGACGAACGGAGAGACGACGATGAATGAAGCACTGATTCTGGCGCTGGCATGGGCCGCGGGCGCGTTGCTCGGGTCGATCTTCTTCGGCGGTCTCTGGTGGACGGTTCGCGCGGGCATCGTGTCTCGGCGCCCGGCGCTCCTCTTCCTCGCCAGCCTGCTGCTGCGGATGAGCATTGCGCTGTCCGGTTTCTACTTCGTCGCCGGCGGTCAGTGGCAACGGCTGTCGAGCTGTCTCGTTGGATTTCTCATGGCGCGTCTCGTCGTCACCTGGCTGACCCAGCCGTCGCGGCCGCTGCCGGGCCGCCTCGCGCAGGAGGCGAGCCATGCACCTTAGTCCCGACGAGATGATCTTCTGGCAGTACGGCCTGTTCAAGCTCAACGGCACCATCGTCTTCACCTGGGGACTGATGCTCGTGCTGGTCGTCGGTTCGCTCCTCGTCACACGCAAGCTCTCCACCGGTCTCGAGCGCGGCCGCTGGCAGAATCTGATCGAGATCGTGGTCACCGCGATCGAGAAGCAGATCGAAGGCGTCGGCCTCCATCACCCGGAGACCTACATCGGCTTTCTGGGCACGCTGTTCCTCTTCGTCGCTCTGGCCAGCCTGTGCACCGTCATTCCCGGCTACGAGGCGCCCACCGGCTCTCTTTCGACCACCGCCGCGCTCGCGCTGAGCGTGTTCGTGGCGGTGCCGCTGTTCGGCATCGAGGCCCAGGGCTTCCGCGGCTACCTCGCCGCGTACGTGAAACCGACGGTCATCATGCTGCCGTTCAACATCATCAGCGAGCTCTCGCGCACCCTGGCCCTGGCCGTGCGCCTGTTCGGCAACATGATGAGCGGCACGATGATCATCGCGATCCTGCTGACCATCACGCCGTTCGTCTTCCCCATCGTAATGACGGCGCTCGGCCTGCTTACCGGCATGGTGCAGGCCTACATCTTCAGCATCCTGGCCGCGGTGTACATCGCGGCCGCCACCCGCACTCGCGAGCCCCGGCCTCAGCCCGAGCCCGCGACCTGAATCCCGGCGCCACCGGCAAAAGGACTCCATATGGACAACATCAGCCTCGTCGCCGTCGCTTCCATCGTCACCGCCGGCCTCACGACCGCCGTCGGGTGCATGGCGCCGGCGCTGGGTGAAGGGAAAGCGGTCGCGACGGCGCTGACTTCGCTGGCCCAGCAGCCCGACGCCTCCGCCACCATCACCCGTACCCTGTTCGTCGGCCTGGCGATGATCGAGTCCGTGGCCATCTACTGCTTCGTGGTCGCGATGATCCTGATCTTCGCCAATCCCTTCTGGAACCACTTCATCGCGAAAGCCGGCGGTGGGTGACCGGTGCTGATCGACTGGTTCACCGTCGGCGCGCAAGCGCTCAACTTCCTCCTTCTCGTCTGGTTGATGAAGCGCTTCCTGTACAAGCCCATCCTGCGCGCCATCGACGTGCGCGAGAAGCGGATCGCAGCGGAGCTCGCGGACGCCGCCGCCAAGCAGGGCGAAGCCGAGAAGGAGCGCGACGAGTTCCAGCGCAAGAACGAGGAGCTCGACCAGCAGCGAGCCGTTCTCCTGGCCAAAGCGACGGACGAGGCCAAGAGCGAACGGCAACGGCTCCTCGACGAGGCAAGGAAAGCCGCCGATGCCCTGACCGCCAAGCGACAGGAGGAGCTGCGAGCAAACGCCCGGAGCCTGAGTCAGGCGATCAGCCGCCGGACCGAGCAGGAGGTGTTCGCCATCGCCCGCAAGGCGCTGGCCGATCTCGCCACAACGAGTCTCGAGGAACGCCTCGGGGAGGTCTTCACGCGCCGCCTGCGCGAGATGGACGGCGCGCCGAAAGCAGCGCTCGCCGAGGCTCTGAGCAAGGCCTCCGGACCGGTCCTCGTGCGCAGCGCCTTCGAGCTCCCCCCGGAGCAGTGCACGTTGATCCGCAAGGCGCTCAACGAGACTTTCTCGGCGAATGTCCAAGTTCGGTTCGAAGTCGCTCCGGAGGTGATCAGTGGCATCGAGCTCACGGCCCAGGGTCAACGCCTGTCGTGGAGCATCGCGAGCTACCTGACGTCGCTCGAGGAGGGTGTCTCCGAGCTCCTGGCGGAGAAAGAGCGGCCCGAAGTCCAACCTGCGCCGAAAGCAGACTCCAAGGCCAAGCCCAAGGCCAAGGCCAAGCCCAAGACCAAGCACGATGCCAAGGCCGAGCCCGAGCCCGTGAGCGCATGAACGCCGTGTCCAACGGCTTGCAGACCGGCTTCGACTCTGCATTCGCGGCCTTGCGAGAGGGGCGCGAGGCCTTCGAGCCGCAGTTGAAGCCGTACGAGGTCGGGACCGTCGCGAGCGTCTCGACGGGTATCGCCCGGGTGACCGGCCTCCCCGGGGTCGGCTTCGACGAGCTGCTCGCCTTGCGCGGCGGCGTGCCGGGCATCGCCTTCAACGTAGACGAAGAGGAGGTCGGCGTCGTCGTGCTCGGCGACTACTGGCAAGTGCACGCGGGCGACGAAGTCCGGCGAACGGGCCGGGTCATGGACGTGGCGGTCGGCGACGGGCTGCTGGGGCGTGTCATCGATCCGCTCGGACTGCCACTCGACGGCAAAGGAGCTGTGCTCGCAAGCGCGCGCCTGCCGATCGAACGCCCGGCTGTGGCGATCATGGACCGGGCCGCGGTCGCCGTGCCGTTGCAGACCGGACTCAAGGTCATCGACGCGTTGATTCCGATCGGCCGCGGCCAGCGCGAGTTGATCGTGGGTGATCGCCGGACCGGCAAGACGGCGATCGCGATCGACACCATCCTCAACCAACGCGATCAAAACGTCGTTTGCGTCTATTGCGCCATCGGCCAGCGCGCATCCGCCGTCGCCAAGGTCATCGCCAACCTGCGCGACCATGCAGCGCTCGACTACACCGTGGTCGTCGTCGCTGAAGGCAATGACGCGCCCGGCCGGATCTTCATCACGCCCTACGCCGCGACCAGCATCGCCGAGCAGTTCATGGCCGGCGGCCGTGACGTGCTGATCGTCTACGACGATCTCACGCAGCACGCCCGCGCCTACCGCGAGCTGTCGCTCCTGCTCCGGCGTCCCCCGGGACGCGAGGCCTTTCCCGGAGACATCTTCTACGTCCATTCCCGATTGCTCGAGCGGGCGACCCGTCTGAGCACCGAATTGGGCAGCGGATCGCTCACCGCCCTGCCGATCATCGAGACCGAAGCGCAGAACATCTCCGCCTACATTCCGACCAATCTGATCTCGATCACAGACGGCCAGATCTACCTCTCGCCGTCCCTGTTCGAATCGGGCGTACTCCCCGCGGTCGATGTCGGCCGCTCCGTCTCGCGGGTGGGCGGCAAGGCGCAACAGGCGGCCTACCGTGAAGCGGCGGGAGATCTCAAGCTTGCCTACGCCCAGTTCGAAGAGCTCGAGACCTTCGCACGGTTCGGCGCCCGGCTCGACGACGACACCCGCAAGACCATCGAACACGGCAAACGAATTCGAGCTTGTCTCAAGCAGGCGGAGCTTCGCCCCGGTTCCGGTGCCTGCCCAGATCGCCATCCTGCTGGCCTTGACCGCGGATCTGTTCGACCCGGTGCCGATCGATCGAATGACCGAGGCCGAACACGCCGTCCGCGAGGCGGCGGCACGGATCCCTGCCGACCTGGCCACTCGCTTCGCGACCGCCACCGAACTGAGCAGCGCCGACCGCGAAGCGATCCTCGCGCTCGCCCGCGACGCGCTCGGGCCTTTCCTGCCGGATCCCGAATCGAAGTCCGGTGCCAAAATGGACGTCCCGCCGCGCGACGGGCTCTTGATGCCAGCTGTATCCTCATGGCTGCGAACGAAACTGGCCGTCCACGACCCCTTGCCGAATCCACCACCAAAGGAGAGCGACATGCAGATCATGATCAATACGGGCCACAACATCGAAGGTCGAGAGACTCTGTCCGCGGAGGTCAGCGCCGTGGTGGAGGGCGCTCTCAGTCAGGTGAGCGATCGCATCACTCGCGTGGAGGTCCACCTGAGTGACGAGAATGGCCAGGAACGGGGCGGACGCGACAAGCGCTGCATGCTGGAAGCGCGCATCGAAGGCCGCCAGCCGCTCGCGGTCACCGACCAGGCGGAGAGCCTGGAGCAAGCCGTCGAAGGAGCCGCCGGCAAGCTGGCGCGGCTGATCGAGAACACGTTCGGGCGAGATGCCCGCTCGGACGAGAGGCGGAGCTGAGCCGCCTCACCCTCGATCGGGAATCGCGGAGCCAGAGTGAGCGATACGACCGCCAGCCTGCGCCGAAAGATAGGTAGCGCCGGGGATCTCCGATCGGTCGTGCGCACCATGAAAGCCCTGGCCGCGTCGAACATCGGGCAGTACGAGGACTCGGTGCGATCGCTGGCCGACTACACCCGGACCGTGAAGCTCGGACTGACCGCCTGTCTGCGCGAAACCGAGCCGTCAGCCTGGACCGTCGAAAGCCAGGATCGATCCGATGGGACGGAAATTGGCGCCGTGGTGTTCGGTTCCGACCAGGGTCTGGTGGGCCGATTCAACGAGGCGGTGGCCGAGTATACGGTCGCGACGCTCGCGGGTCTGCCGGGAACGCCACGGGTCTGGGCGGTTGGCGAGCGCGTTCGGGCGCTCCTGTCCGACACGGGCCTGCCGCTCATGGGACTGCTGACCGTGCCGACGACCGTTCGAGCCATCACGCCACTGGTCGGGCAGATCCAGATCGAGATCGACGCGCATCGGGCCCAGGGCAGGCTCGAGCGGGTCTACCTCTTTCACAACCGGCCACTCTCTGCCGCACTCTACGAACCGGCGAGCCAACGCCTGTTGCCGCTCGACGCCCAGTGGCGACGCGGCCTGACCGAGGTTCCCTGGCCGGGCCGCTGTCTCCCCGAGGTGCTCTCCTCCAATAGCGTGACCCTGCGCGCGCTGATCCGGGAGTACTTCTTCATCTCACTCTTCCGCGGCTGCGCGGAATCCCTAGCGGCCGAAAACACGAGCCGCCTGGCGGCGATGCAACGCGCCGACAAGAACATCGACGACATGCTCGAGGAGCTCCAGGGATCGTTCCATCGCCTGCGCCAGAGCGGCATCGACGAAGAGCTGTTCGATGTCGTCTCCGGCTTCGAAGCACTGTCGAGCGAGCGGCGCGCAGGTCGACGCTGAAGTCGTCACGGCTTCTCTCCCTCCGAACCCGCTCCGAGCGCGTGGTCGACGATCGTCTGCGCCTCCTCGACGATGCGCCGCAGGTGATCCTTTCCGCCAAAGCTCTCCGCATAGATCTTGTAGATGGCCTCGGTGCCGGACGGCCGGGCGGCGAACCAACCGGTCGGCGCGGTAACCTTCACCCCGCCGATCGGCGCATGGTTCCCCGGAGCTTCACTGAGGATGCTCTCGACCGTTTCCCCGGCCAGCTCGGAGCAGTGAACCTGCTGCGGCGAAAGCGCCGCCAGCCGCTGCTTCTGCGCCGGGGTGGCGGGCGCCTCGAGCCGGTCGGCGACCGGCTCGCCGAGCTCGGCCGTCAGCTGGGCATAGGTCTCACCCGGATCGCGCCCGGTTCGCGCGGTGATTTCCGCCGCCAGCAGTGCGGGGACGATGCCGTCCTTGTCCGTCGTCCAGACCGTGCCGTCGCGGCGCAGGAAGGAGGCGCCCGCGCTCTCCTCGCCGCCGAAGGCGAGGGAGCCGTCGTGGAGACCGTCGACGAACCACTTGAAGCCCACCGGCACCTCGTACAGCTCGCGCCCCAGCTTCGCCGTCACCCGATCGATCATCGCGCTGCTCACCACGGTCTTGCCCACCGCGGAGTCGCCCGGCCACTGCGGGCGATGCGGAAACAGGTGGTGGATGGCGACCGCGAGATAGTGGTTCGGGGGCATCAGGCCCGAGCTCGAGGTGACGATCCCGTGCCGGTCGTGGTCGGTATCGCAGGCGAAGGCGATGTCGAAGCGGTCCGCGAGCGCGATCAGGCGCTGCATCGCGTAGGGCGACGAGGGATCCATTCGGATTCGGCCGTCCCAATCCACCGTCATGAAGGCGAAGGTCGGATCGACGGTCTCGCTGACCACCGTGAGGTTCAGGCCATAGCGCTCGGCGATCGGCGCCCAGTAGTGGACGCCGGCCCCGCCCAGGGGATCGACGGCCAGGCGCAGGGTCGCGCCGCGGATCGCCTCCATGTCGATCACGTTGCCGAGATCGTTCACGTAGGAGTGGAGGTAGTCGTAGCGGTGGGTCGTGGCGGCGGTGAGCGCCCGCTCGTATGGCACTCGCTGGACGCCCTCGAGGCCTAGCTTCAAGAGCTCGTTGGCCTGAGCTTCGATCCAGCGAGTGACGCCGGTCTCCGCCGGTCCCCCGTTGGGCGGGTTGTACTTGAAGCCACCGTCCTCCGGTGGATTGTGCGAGGGCGTGACGACGATGCCGTCTGCCAGGCCGGCGGCGCGCCCGCGGTTGTAGGTGAGGACGGCGTGCGATACCGCCGGCGTCGGGGTGTATTCGTCACCCTCCGCCAGCATGACGTCGACGCCGTTGGCGGCGAGCACTTCGAGCGCGGATGCGCACGCCGGCACGGAGAGGGCGTGGGTGTCGACGCCGAGGAAGAGTGGGCCATCGATGGCGTGCTCGAAGCGGTATCGGCAGATCGCCTGCGTGATGGCGAGGATGTGCCGTTCGTTGAAGCCGAGGAGCAACGAGGAGCCCCGATGACCCGACGTGCCGAAGGCGACCTGCTGCCCGGCGACCGAGGGGTCGGGCACCTCCGTGTAGTAGGCGCTCACCAGCCGGGGCACGTTCACCAGCAGAGACTGGGGGGCCGGCTTCCCGGCGAGGGGACTGATCTTCATGCCTCTTGCTCCCGCAGGAAGATGGCGGACCACTCGCGGTAGCGCATCAACTCTTTGACGAAGGTCCGATCGAACGGCAGGAGATAGAGCGGCTCGCGAAACCCGAGGCTCATGGCGATCCAACCCGCGTCCCAGCCGCCCGGTTCGCTCGTTCCCCGGAATCGTCCGCCAGCCAGCCGCCAGTGAACCCGGCGGCGCGCAGTCCAGCCACGATCGGCGCATAGCGGCGGGTCAGCTCCCACACCAATCCCGACCGGAACTTCTCGATCATCACGACGATCGGCCCCTGGTCGATGCCGAAGCGCCGCAGCGACACCCACGCCTGCCCGGTGACGGTGCCCCCGCAGTGCGCGCCACAATGGCTCTCCGGGTACGGCCTCCAAGAGCTCCAATTGGAGTCATCAGATCAATACAGCGGCGATCCATTTCTTGCCTCCTCGAGGGATTCTCCCCAGGCTATTTCTCCAATTGCCCGTCGAGTAGCGCAACTTCTACTCGGGCAAGGGACGACCACCCAGGTAGAAACCACTCGGCCGGCGACCTGCATCGACCACTTTGCCGCGTACCCTCTGGCCGGCGCGGGCCTTCGCCCGACGGGTAGTTCCTACGCATCAGGCCGTCCGTCCGCCGGGTAGAAACTGCTCTTCCCGACCGGGCGCGCAGAGTCCAGCATGAGGAAACGCCCAAACCGACGAGACACTCCAATCGGGATCGCTCGCGGGCCGGAGGAGAGTCATGAGCCAATCAGAAATCGTCGTCCTCGTCGCCGTCGTGATCGTCCTGATCGCCGGGCTCGCGACGCTGCAGATTCTCCACCGGCGCCGGACCGGCAAGCTGCGCGAACAGTTCGGCGGCGCGGAGTACGAGCATGCCCTGAAGGAGGGCGGCAGCCAGCGCCGCGCGGAGGCGGAGCTCGGCAAGCGCGCCGCCCGCGTCGAGAGCTTCCACCTGCAGCCGCTCGTCGCCGCCGATCGCACGCGCTTCGAAGCGAGCTGGAGCGAGATCCAGGCGCGCTTCGTGGACGGGCCCGGTGGGTCGGTCGCCGAAGCCGACCGGCTGTTGAATGACGTGATGTCGGCGCGCGGCTATCCGGTGAGCGACTTCGCGCAGCATGCCGCGGATCTCTCCGTCGATCATCCTCTGGTTATCAAGAACTATCGGGTCGCCCACGAGATCGCGCAACAGCAAGCGCGAGGACAGGCCAGCACGGAGGACCTGCGCCAGGCGATGATCCATTACCGCACCCTGGTCGGCGAGCTGGTCAACGCCGGCGAGGCCGCCTGAAGCCGGCATCCGGAGGAGATGCGATGTTACGCAACGTGAAAGATCTTCGCGGCTTCGCGATCCATGCCACCGACGGCGTTCTCGGCGAGGTGGAAGACCTCTATTTCGACGACGATGATTGGGCAATCCGCTATCTCGTGGTCGACGCCGGAAAGTGGCTCTCGGGCCGGAAAGTGCTGATCTCCCCGCACTCGCTCGGAGCCCCCCAGTGGCGGAACAAGCAGTTGCCGGTCAGGCTCAGCATGGCGCAGGTCCGACACAGTCCCGACATCGACACCCGCCAGCCGGTCTCGCGCCAGCAGGAGGCCGCGTATCTCAGCTACTACCGACAGTCCTATTACTGGGGGGGAGCGGGCCTCTGGGGCATGGGCGCGTATCCGGGCGGCATGAGCACCGCGGACAGCTTCAAGCAGGATATGAAGGCTCGGCGGAACGCCGAGCAACAGCCCTCCGAAGACACCCACCTGTGCAGCTGCAACGTCGTGATCGGTCAACACGTTCACGCGACGGACGGCGACATCGGTCACGTGCAGGATCTGCTCGTCGATGATCGCAGTTGGGCGATCCGCTATCTGATCGTCGACACCGCCAATTGGTGGGGCGGCCATCGGGTGCTCATCGCGCGACAGTGGATTTCGGCGGTGAGCTGGGCCGAGGCCAACGTCTCGGTCGACCTGGATCGCCGTTCCATCGAGGAGGCCCCGCTCTATGACGCAGCTCTGCAGCTCGAGCCCGAGCAGGAAGAGCTGCTTCACACTCATTACGGACGTCTGGGATACTGGAGCTCCAACGACAAGCCGGTCGGCCCGGCCGCGCCACGCGCGTGAATCGAAAGAGGAGCGTCTGATCATGGCCCACCGGCACGACGACACGCAGTCCGACGAGATCGACAGCGACCACGGCCAGTTCGGGCCGGACAGCGCCGGTCAATCGGGAGACACGCAAGGCCTCTCTTCGATCGCGGATGCGGCCGACGAGAGCGTCGAGGAACTGGTCGACGACGGACAGGACTACGAAGCCGAAGTCGTCGAGGGTCTCGAGGACGCCGCCGATCACCCCGAACAGCCGATGCACACCCGCGAAGACCAGGCGCGCATGCCAGAGCTCTCACCGCTCCGGCAGCGTGAGTGATCGGGAGCTTCGTCCTCGCCCTGGGGCTCCTCGAGCGCCGAGCTCACCGAACCCGCCGCTCGAGCGGCGCCATGAGAGCCTCGCCCGGAGGGTGCGCGACAGCTACATCCCGACGGGCCACCCCGGCAACCGGGTGAGGCGCACTTTCTACCCGATCGAAGCCATGGCCTCGGGCGGAAGAGACGCTCCCGGTCAGGCCGCCCGGCGGTCGAGCACTTCCCTGACCTTGATGGCCAGCGCGCTCGGTGTGAACGGCTTCTCCAGCATCGCGTCGTCTGAACTCAGCATGCGCTGATGGGCGACGGCGTGTTCCGTGTAGGCGGAGGTGAACAGAGTCTTCGTTTTGGGCCGCGACGCGTGAATGCGGTCAGCCAGCTCCCTGCCGCTGATCTTGGGCATGACGACATCCGTGAAGAGCAGATCGATGGCCTCGTCGCCACACGCTTCGGCGAGCTTCAACGCTTTCGCGCCGTTCTCCGCGGCGAGGACGACGTAGCCCAGACGGCGCAACAACTCGGCGGCCATTTCGCGCAACGCGAAGTCGTCTTCGACCAGAAGAATTCTCTCCGTCCCCCGGGGAAGGCTGGGCGACGCCACGGGAGCCAGGCGGTCCACGGCCGGTCGGTCGTCCCGCGGCAGGTAGACCTTGAACGCCGTGCCCCGGTTCGGCTCGCTGTAGACGCCTATATACCCACCGCTCTGCCTGACGATGCCGTAGCAGGTGGAGAGGCCGAGGCCCGTGCCGATGCCGACATCCTTCGTGGTGAAGAAGGGCTCGAAGACGCGCGCTTTCACGTCTGCGCTCATCCCGGCGCCGGTGTCGGTGATCACCAGCCGGACGTAGTCGCCCGGTTCAAGATCGGGATCACGGCCAGTGCTCTCCTCGTCGAGGGTGACGTTGGCGGTCTCGACCGTGAGCCTTCCGCCGTCCGGCATGGCGTCGCGCGCATTGATGGCCAGGTTCACGATGACCTGCTCGATCTGTCCGGCGTCGGCCTTCACCGCGTGGAGGCCGGCAGCGAAGACGAAGCGGACATCGACGTTGCTGCCAAGAAGATGGTGAAGCATGCTCTCCATGCCCTGAACGGTCTGGTTCAGATCCAGCGTCACGGGGAAGAGGGTCTGCTTGCCGCCGTAAGCCAAGAGCCGCCTGGTCAGCGTTGAAGCGCGATCGGCTGCCGCGCGAATTTCGGTCGCGTGCCGTGCAAGCAGGCTCTCCGCGGGAAGATCGGCGAGAAGAAACTCGCTCCGGCCGATGATGGCCGTCACGATGCTGTTGAACTCATGGGCGATTCCGCCCGCGAGCCGCCCGACCGTTTCCAGCTTCTGAGATCGGAACAAACCGGTCTCGAGTCGCTTCACCTCGGTGACATCGCGAATGATCGTGGAGATGTAATCGACTCTGCCGTCGGGGGACTTGTGGCAGATGACGACCAGGGAGGCTGGGAACTCCTTCCCATCCCGGCTCGAACAGAACAGGTCGCCGCTCCACGTTCCCTCTCGTATGGCGGCGGCGAGGGACTCGTTGAACACTGTGTCGGTCACGGAACTGGAAAGGTATTCGCGAATAGAGATCTTCGTGACGTCTTCGTCGGGCTTCAGGCCGAAGAGTCTGCGGCCGGCCGGGTTGACGTAGAGGCTCATCCCGTCGGGACTGGCGAAGCCCACCATGTCCGTGGTGGCTTCGAGGATAGCTGCCAGGCGGTCGCGGGTCGCCTCCGCACTCTTTCGATCGGTGATGTCCGTGACGATTCCGATGAGACTGATCACCTGATCCGCGGCGTCCCGAACCTGGGAAGCGCGCAGCTGCACCCGGCGGATCTTCCCGGAGGGTCGCACCACGCGATACTCGAGGTCCACGCTTCGCGTATCTCCCTGAAGCAACGCGAACTGGCTCTGCACGCGGTCGCGGTCCTCGAGAAAGACGAATTCGCTCCATCGTTGCGGATCCGCGCGAAGACCTTCCGCGGAACGGCCCCAGATCTCCTGGAACGCCGGGTTGATGTAGCGAAGCTCGCGCCCGTCCGGTGAGCGAACCCAGACGACATCGACGAGGTTGTCCGCCAACTGATGGAATTGGTCGTTGCTCGCGCGCAGCGCCTCCTCGATCTCTGTGCGTTCCGCGACTTCCGCATGCAGGGACTGGTTGGCCTTGCCCAATTCTGCCGTGCGTTGATCGATGCGCATCTCCAGCTCGTTGTACGCCTGCCGCAACGCGCGCTTGGCATCCGTGCGGTCGCCCAATGCCTGTTCCAGCGCGAGGTGCGATCGCTTCAGGCTCCGCACGATCGATACCCACGCGGCCAGAGAGACCGCGATGACGACGAGCGTACCGAGCAGCGAAAGGAAATCGAGGCGTCGATCACGGCGCTCGATCCCTCCGATCTCCAACCTGATTTCGGCGATGACCGAGGCCATTGCCTCAGCGTAGAGCTTCTCTTCGGTCTCGTACTCGTCGCTGAACACCACGGCGCGGGCCTCGTCGATTCGGCCGGCGTGCACCAGGGCGAAGGCGCGACTTTCCATATCCACCAGCGTGGCGTTCACCCTGTCGAGCCGGGCGGCGGCATCTCTCGAAGAAGGGCTGGTCGCCAATGCCTCGACCTCGTTGATCGCGGTCTCGAGTGGTGGCTCGAACCGGCGATAGCGCGCTTCCCACTTCTCGTCGCCCGTCGCAACCGCCAGGCGAACGGATCCTCCGAGCACCTCGCCGAGATGGCGGACAACCCCTCCGAGTTGCTCGATTCGGCTTGACCGGTCTTCGGCCCGCTGGTGGTCTCTGGTCAAATCGAAAATGAGCCATCCGGACCACCCGAAAGCGGCAATCGTCAACGCAATGGCGAGCGTGAGCAACCTGATCGGGATCCAGGCCTCGTCAGGAGCGGCGCCCTCCTCGCGTGGCACGGGATCTCCCCTCAACTCGGCGTATCCAGCAGACCGCGTACCTTGGCGGAGAGGCCGGCGAGGCTGTAGGGCTTGGCGAGAAATCCGATGTCCGCATCGAGCGCATCGTCCTGAGCGATGGCGTCGTTCGTGTATCCCGACGTGAAGAGAATCCTGATCCCAGGGTAGCTGGTCTTCAGCCACTCGGCCATCACTCTGCCGCTCATCTGCGGCATGGCGACGTCGGTGACCACCAGTTGGATCGGAGGTCCCGTGTGCTCCTGGGCCACTCGCAATCCATCCTGCCCGTTGACCGCCTGCAGCACGTCGTATCCGAGAGATTCCAGCAAGGTGCAGACCACTTTGCGGAGCGCGGGTTCGTCCTCGACGACCAGGATCAACTCGGTCCCGCGCGACAGCGCGGGCGGCTGGATAGGCCAGATTCGGCGCGTCGACCACGTCAGCGATGCTCGGGAAATAGATCTTGAACGTGGTTCCCTTGCCGAGCTCGCTGGCCACTCTGAACCTGAGCGTGGCACTGCTGGACGATGGTCCAGCAGGTCGCAAGACCCAGCCCGGTTCCGTCGGTCTTGGTCGTGAAAAAGGGTTCGAAGATGCTCGCCTTGACCTCGTCGGTCATCCCGACGCCGGTGTCACTGACGCTGAGCACCACATAATCGCCGGAAGGCACGGCCGTCGGGGTCTTCGGGACCGGTTCCGGTCACCGTCACGACGCTTCGAGCCGATCGTGAGCACGCCACCGCCGGGCATGGCATCGCGGGCGTTCACCACCAGGTTCAACAGCAGTTGGCCGATGTATCCGGAGTCGCCGTTGATCGGAGCAGCGCATTCGTCCGTGACGATCGAGAGCGTGACGTTCTCGCCGATGAGCCGGCCCAGCAGCTCGACCGTCCCCGAGATGACCGCGTTGAGGTCGAGCGCGACGGGCTTCACCGGCTGCCGGCGGCTGAAGACAAGGAGCTGCCGCGTCAAGCCGCTCGCGCGAACCACCGCGCTCTTGATCTCCTCGGCGAACTTGCGCGTCGCATGCTCCTCGCCGAGCGTCCGCGTCAAGACTTCGGCATAGCTCATGATGACCGAGAGAATGTTGTTGAAATCGTGGGCGACGCCGGTCGCCAGCCTGCCGACCACCTCCATCTTCTGCGCCTCGATGACCTGCATCTCGAGTCTCTTGATCCTTTCGATGTCACGGCCGATCTCCGAGGCGCCGGGAAGCGCGCCATAGCGGGCTTCGATGGGAACGATGCCGATGGAAACGTTCGCCAGGGTGCCGTCCTTGCGCTGCCGCACCGTGTCATACGACGGCACCCGTTCGCCGCGTCGCACCTTGTCGAGGATTTCGGAGTATTCCGGATACCTCCCCGGGGGGAAGAGAACCGAGAGCGAGCAGCCGACGATCTCCGCGGCCGCATAGCCATAGAGGCGCTCCGCGCCGTCGTTCCACCCGACGATGATGCCATCGGGCGTAATGCTCACCACGACGCCATCCGAGTACTCGATTATCGCCGCGAGACGCGATCGTTCCTTCTCGGCGGCCTTCTGCTCGGTGATGTCTTCTGCGATTCCAGCGAAACGCCTCAGTACGCCCTGGTGATCCCGTACGGGATAGCTACGGCTCCTGATCCATCGCATCTCGCCATCCGGCCGCAGGATGCGGAACTCCTCGTCATATCCCTCGGTATCATGCTTGGCGGCGATCGCGGCTTCCATCCGGTCGCGGTCTTCCCGCACGATCGCGTCGGTGAACGTATCGGGGTCATCGATGAGGCTCTGGCAGCTTCGTCCCCATATCGCTTCGTAGGCGGGGCTGACGTAGCGAACGACGCGATCCGTGCTGTCCCTGATCCAGAATACCTGCTGGAGGTGGGACATGAGCTCGCGGAACTGCTCGTGGTCCTCTGTCGGTTCCCGACGAAAAAGCGGGTTCGTCGCATCGACGTCAAGCGGCTTCCGGACGGATTCGAGTTCAGGCTTGTGCCTCTCCGCGTCGCTCATCGCGGCCCCCCTGAGTCATGGCCTGTCGCGCACAGACTTGATGGCGACGACACGCGCGAGAGGATTCGTGCTCCAGAGGAGGAGCAGGTCACTGTCATCCCGCAATCCCGGAGCTTTGCGCCACACGCGCTAACAGCCTACGGATCGAACCTTTCGGGCGAAAGCGTACAAACTACTTGGTTTCTCGATCGGCGCTTGCCCACATCCAGGGCCAGAATCCATGGGCAGCGATCGAACGAACACCCCGAGGCCCGGCGCCGGACATTCGTCACGGTCGAGCTCGATCGCTGCATCACCGACGAGATCGGGCTCGCCAGTCGCACGAATCGCGGTGGTTTTCACCTACTTCGGATGTCCCCTTCCGGGTAGTTACTCCGCTTTCCGTCCCGAGACTCGGAGGGTACCTTGGCGGCAGCACCGAGCGCCCACGGTGCGCCACGAAAGGTAGGAGCGTCGACAAGGTGGACAGCGAGAATCGGACCGGAACCAGCCCGTCGCGACAGCCCGACGTCACGCTCGAGCGGCGACGCGCGCTCTTCGCCCGCCGGCGGGTCTCCCGAGCACTCGCCTCGGCCCTCAAAGCGGCGCGCCGGCGACGCCGCCTCCTGCTCGGTATTGCTCTGCTACCCCTCGCGCTCCTCGCCATTCCGATGCTCTGGCTGGTGCATCACGTCTACTTCGATCACGACGACTTGCCCGATCTCGACGCATTCGTCCGCTTCGAGCCCCCCACCACCGGCATCGTCACCGATGCTCGCGGCAATGTGCTGATCGAGTTGGCGCACCAATACCGGGAGGTGGTGAGCTACGACCAGGTGCCAGCCATCATGCGGCAGGCGGTTCTCGCCGCCGAGGACAAGCGCTTCTTCTCCCACTCCGGAGTCGACTACCGCGCCCTGCCCCGGGTCATCGAGAAGTCGGTCAGCCGCTCGCTCTCGGGATGGTGGCACGGCAACCGGCCGCTACGCCTGCTCCTGCCCCAGGGAGGGTCGACGCTCACCCAGCAGCTCGTCCGCGGCTACTTCCTGCACAAGCTGACGAGCCGCGGCAACGGCGACACGGCCTTCCACTCCGGGCTGGCACCGCCCCGGTTGCTCTCGACCCTTCTCGGCGCTCCAGCGACGAACAAGCTTCTGCGCAAGCTCGAAGAGGTGCGCCTGACGCTCTGGATCGAGCGCGAGATGGGCCGCCGTTACGGCTCGCAGGAGCAAGCCAAGCGCGAGATCTTCGCGCGCTACGCCAGCTTCATCTATCTGGGCAGCGGCCGCTACGGTTTCGCCGCCGCCGCCGAGTACTACTTCCACCGGCCGCTCGCCAGCTTCACGGCCGAGGACGCCGGCGATGCCGCCCTGCTCGCCGCGATCGGCAAGTCACCGCGCAACTACGCGCCCGAGCCGGGCAACCGCCGACTGCTCGAGCGACGCAATCAGATCCTCGGCCTGATGGCACGCGATGGCTATATCCCGGCGAGCCTCGCCCAGCGCTGCCGCAAGGAGCCGATTCGGCTCGCCTCGCACGGGCCGGTCAAGACGGCCGCCCCGGCCGTGATCGACCACGTGTTCGAGGAGCTGGCCCGGCGCGGCGGGGGCTGCTGCTCGGTCGAAGATCTGTTTCAGGGGCGCTTCTCCGTCGAGACGACGGTCGACGCCCGCGTGCAGGCGATCGTCAACGAGTCGCTCGAGAGTGGCTTGACCCGCTACGAGACGCGACACCCCAAGGGAAAGGGGGTGATTCAGGGCTCGGTGGTCGTCCTGCGCAATGCCGACTCGGCGATCCTCGCGGAAGCGGGCGGGCGTCAGCACTATCGCGATCGCGAGGCGCGCTACTCCGATTTCAACCGCGTCACGGATTCGCTTCGCCAGCCGGGCTCCGCGATGAAGCCGCTGGTCTATCTGGCCGCCTTCGAGTCGGGACTGACCCTCGACACCGAAGTCCCCGACGAGCCGATCAGCGTACCGCTCGACGGCTCCGGCAAGGTCAAGTGGATCGCGAACTACGACCGACGGTTCGAGGGCCCGATCCCGATCCGTCAGGCGCTGGCCGAATCGCGCAACACCGTCGCGGTCTGGTTGACGCGAGAGATCGGCGTCGGCAACGTGATCCAGACCGCGAGCGCGATGGGAATCCGCACCCGATTGAAGCACTTCCTCTCCACCGGGCTCGGCGCCTCCGAGGTGCATCTGCTGGAGTTGGCCAACGCCTACCGCGCCATCGCTTCGGGGGTCTTGGCGCGACCGCACGTCATCGCACGGGTCACCGATGACTCCGGAGACCGGCTCTACGAGGCCCCGCCGCCCGACCGGACCATCCATTCGGACGCACTGGTCGAGATCCAGGAGGGACTGCGCGGCGTGGTACGGCTCCCGGGCGGCACGGCGCACGCTCTAGACTCGCGCTCCTTCCCGATTCCGGTGATGGGCAAGACCGGGACGACCAGCGACTTCCGCGACGCGTTGTTCGTCGGATCGACCTTCGGACCGGCGGGCATCACGGTCGCCGTCCGGGTGGGCTTCGACGACGATCGCTCGCTGGGCGCCAAGGAGACCGGCGCCCGCACGGCACTGCCGATCTTTCGCGAGGTCATGCTGCGGGTCTACCAAGAGGATCTGGTCGGCAAGGCGCCGCACTTCCCCGACGAGATCGAGACCGGGATCGATCGTTACCTGGCGCAGCAACTGCGGACCGCGTCGGCGCCCAAAGAGCTTCCCGCGCCGTCCGAGCCGGCGACACGGCGCTCCTCGCGAGCGCCCGAAGGGAGCCCGCGACCATGAACGGCCTCTCGGTCTTCATCGCCGACGACTCCCCCGCCGTGCGCGCGACGGTACGCGGTGCCCTGGCGCGATCGCCAGACTTGCGCGTCGTCGGCGAAGCGGCCGACGGTAGATCGGCCATCGAAGGCGTCGAGCGCCTGTGCCCCGACGTGCTCCTGCTCGATCTGTCGCTCCCGGAGCTCGACGGCTTCGCCGCGCTCGAACGGCTCAACCGCGGCCGCTCGGTACCGACGGTGATCCTCGCCTCGAGCTTCGACCCCACCTCGCCGCGCTCGGCGCTCGAGGCGCTGCGCGCCGGCGCCGTCGATCTGCTGCCCCGGCCCCAGGATTCCGCCGGCTGGCGGCACCTGGCCAGGCAACTACCGGATCTGCTACGCGCTGCGGCAACCGCCCAGCGCCGGGTACCGCACGAGCGGCCCGAGCCACCTCCCGAACCCGGCGCTGCCGGGGCGCCCCTTCCTCGCTTCCAGCAGACCGTCCCCTGGCAGTGGCTCGCGCTCGGCGGCTCGACCGGGGGGCCGGCCGCGCTCCACGACCTGCTCATCGAGCTGCCGGCCCCGGCGCCCGCACGCGTCGCCATCGTCCAGCACATCGCCCGCGGTTTGGAACCCGAGCTCGCCGCCTGGCTGGCCGGGTCACTCGGCCTCGACGTGCGGGTGGCGCGCCATGGCGAACAGATGGAACGCGGCGACGTGCGCATCGCGCCCACGGACTCCCATTTCCGCATCGCCGCCGACGGCCGCGTGGCGCTCGACGACGAGACTCCGCAGCGCAACGGACACCGGCCGTCGGTCGACGAGCTGTTTCAGTCGCTCGTCGCCCTCGCACCCCCCGCCACCGCCGCGGCGGTACTGACCGGCATGGGCAGCGACGGCGCCGACGGACTCCTGGCGTTGCGTCGCGCCGGCGCGCTCTGTCTGGCGCAGGACGAGGCGAGCTCGGCCGTATTCGGCATGCCGGGCGCGGCGTTCGCGCGCGGCGGCGCCGAGCAGGCGCTGTCGCCTTCGGCGATCGGCCGCGAGCTGGCGCGCCGCATGCTGCCGTCGAAGGGCCGGAAGGATGGGCTGGAGGGATGACGACAGTCAATCGACGGATCACACTCTCGGCGCGGCCGTTGGGCTTCCCCAAGATCTCCGACTTCGACCTGACCTACGCGCCGCTGCCCGAGCTCGCAAGTGGAGAGGTGCTGGTGCGCTCGGTCCTCCTGTCGCTCGATCCCTGCCTCCGGGCGCGGATGAACCCGGGCGACGCCACCACCCATTCGGTGGTCCTTGGGCAGGTCCTGGCCGGCGGCGCGGTCGGCATCGTGGTCGAATCGGCCAACTCGGGTTTCGAGGTCGGCGCCACGGTCGAGGGGATGCTCGGCTGGCAGGAGCTCGCCGTCGTCGCGGGGCGCGAGGTGAGAAACATCGATGGCCGGACCCCGTCGATCTCGACCGCGCTCGGCATCCTCGGCAAACCGGGACTCATCGCCTACTTCGGTCTGCTCGACATCTGTGCGCCGAAACCGCAGGAGACCGTCGTGGTCTCGGACGCGGCGGGTGGAGTCGGGATGGTGGCCGGGCAGATCGCCAAGATTCGGGGCTGTCAGGTGGTCGGCGTCGCGAGCTCGGAAGCCGACCTCTCGTGGCTGCGCGACGAGCTCGGCTTCGATGCCGTCATCGACTTCGAGGGCGCCGCTGATTTCGACCAGCGACTGCGCACCGCCTGTCCCGCCGGCATCGACGCCTATTTCGACAACGCCGGCGGCGCGGTCAGCGACACGGTCCTCGGCCAGATCAACGTCGGAGCGCGCATCGCCGTCTGCGGACAGAGCTCGCAGTGCAACCTCGAGCGGAGAGAGCTGGCCTCGAGCTGGCTGGGCCAACTGATCGCCAAGCAGGCGAGAGTGCAGGGCTTCCGGGTCTCGAGCTACGCCAGGCAGTTCCCGGCGGCTATCGAGCAGCTCGCCCGGTGGCTGAAGCGCGGGCGACTGAAATACCGCGAGGAGGTCTCGCAGGGACTCGAGTCCGCACCCCAGGCGTTCATCGGCATGCTGCTCGGGCAGAGCCAGGGCAAGCAGTTGGTGCAGCTCTCGTAACCGTTGACCGCTTGCCGGCCCCACCGGGAGGGCGCAAGACCGGGAGGAACCCGAGCTAGAGCAGCTCGTGCTGCTCGGCGTAGTTGACCAGCTCGACCCGGCTGCCCAGCCCGAGCTTGCCCATCAGATTGGCCCGGTGGTTCTCGACGGTCCGCATCGAAATCCCGAGCAGCTCCGCGATCTGCCGATTGGTGTTCCCCTTGGCGAGCAGACGCAGCACGTCGAGCTCGCGGGGGGTCAGTACCTCCGCGGCCGATCCCGGGCGGCTTTCGCGCGGCACCGGCCTCTCGAGCAAGGCCCGCGTCATCGCCGGATGGACGTAGATGTCGCCGCGGCTCGCGGCGTGGATCGCCTGGATGATCTCCGACTCGTCGGCCCGCTTGATGACGTAGCCGGAGGCGCCGGCACGCAGCGCCTCGTGCAGCAGGCTCTCGTCTTCGTGCATGGTCAAGATCAGCAGCACGATCTCCGGATGCGCCGCTTTCAAACGCCGCGCCGCCTGGAGGCCGTTGTCGGGTGGCATGGTGATGTCGAGCAGTATCAAATCGGGCGCGAGCTCTCCGGCGAGGCGCAATGCCTGGTCGCCATCGGTCGCTTCGCCGACGACCTCGAGCTCGGGGTCGATCGCGAGCAGCGCGCGCAGCCCGGAGCGCACTACCGCGTGATCGTCAGCGATCAGAATACGGATCGGCATTCGCCACCTCCACAACAACCGTCGTTCCCAACCCCGCCGAGCTCTCCACCGTCATCGTCCCACTCAACGCTTCGGCGCGCTCCTTGATACCGAGCAGACCGAAGTGGTGCTCGGCGTCGACGAGGCACGGCTCGAACCCGACGCCGTCGTCTTCGACCATCACCATCACGCGATCGCCGCGGTGCTCCAGCAGAACGTCGATCCGTGAGGCCTTGGCGTGGTGGACGACATTGGCGACCGCCTCCTGAACGACGCGATAGAGAGCGGTCTCGACGGCGCTCGGCAGCCGCCTTTCGTTGAAATTTCTGGACTTGTATCGAACCGGCAAGCCGAACTCGGCGGCAGCCGAGCGCGCGAACTGTTGGAGCGCCACCTCGAGCCCGAGGTGATCCAGGCTGACGGGTCGCAAGTCCTTCGCGAGCCGGTGCAGACTTTCGATAACGGCGTCGGTCCGCTGCATCAGCTCCGCCACCCGCCCGTTCACCGTGCCGCCGTTGTCGATCTCCCTCTCCAAGAGACGCAGGCCGTAGCGCAACGACGCCAACGCCTGGCCGGCCTCGTCGTGGAGCTCGCGCGCGATCCGGCGACGCTCCGTCTCCTGCACGTCGACCAGCCGCCGTGAGAGATTCTGCATCCGCGCGCTCGAAGCCTGCATCTGCTCGAAGAGGATCGCGTTCTCGACCGCCACGGACGCCTGGGACGACATGGCCTCGGCCAGCCGGACATGGTCGGGAGTGAAGGAATCGGCTTCCCACCTGGAGAGCGCGAACAGGCCGGCGACATCGCCGCGGGCGAAAAGGGGCACGCCCATCCAACATGCCTCCTCGTCGCCGCCGACTGACAGGCCCCAGTCGGGGCGCACGCGGAGATCGGGTATCAGCACCACGGAGCCGGTCGACAAGACCGACTGCACGATCGGGTGATCGGCGGGATCGAAGACGGACCGGACCTCGGGCGTCAGCGGCACCACGAGCTCGCCGTCGAAGATCGCCCGTACGGAGACTCGCGTCGGCTCCTCCATCAGCATGACGCTCGCGCGGTCGAAGGGAACCATCCCTCTCAGCCGTTCGAGCAGCGTGCTCATCACGGAGTCACGATCGAGGCTGCGGCTCAGCGCGATGGTCGCCTCGCGCAGCGATTCGGCGACCGCCCGCGCCTCGCGTTCGGCCTGGTGGGCGAGCCATCGATCGGTCACGTCGCGAGCCACACTGAGCACCGAAACGATTCCGTTTCCAGGCTCGAGTTCCGGCACCAGACGACAGTCGAAATGCCGGTCCCCTTCGGGGGCCGAGAGCTCGAGCTCGATCTGTCCGGGCCTTCCGCTCGCGAAAACCGAGCGCAGCGCCGTGTCCAACCGTTCGCAGAACTCGCCCGGCATCCCCGCCTCCCGATTCGTCCGCCCGGTGAACTGCGCCGGCGGTCGACCCGTCACCAGCTCGACCGCCGGACTGATATAGAGATGCCGGAGATTCGAGTCGAAGCGCGCGATCATGTCGGGTAGGTTTTCGACCAGCGTCCGGAAGTTCTGCTCGGCCTGCTGCAGAAGCACCGCTCCCTCGGCCACCTCGGCCTCGAGATGACGGCGATTCCTCTCGAGCCCGTTGACGGCGCGGGCTCCCGCCATCGCCACGCTGGCCAGGTCGGTGAGCACCCCGGCCAGGCGACAGCCGGCTTCGGTGAATCCGACGGCCTTGTCGAACAGGCCGAGGAGCCCGATGACCTCGCCCTCGACGATGATCGGCGCCAAGAGGGCGCTCTTCGGCTGGAAGCGGCCCGAACGCCCGGTGATCGATCCTTTACGGGTCCGGCTTTTGGACAGTGCGTTGTCGAACGCCGGCCGGCCTCCGATCGCGTCGGCGCTCAGCCGCCGAACCGAGGGAGGTAGCTCGGGAGAGAGTTCCAGGGTTCGCGCCTCCGGATCGACGAGCGCGACCTCGAGATCGTCTCCCGCAGCGCCAAGCAGGGCGACGACAGCCGCGTCGGCGCCCACCAGCTCCCGGCACTTTCCGAGGTAGATCCGCGTCCGCTCGACGAAGTCGAGGTCCGCCATCAGGACCCGAGCGCTGCCGCGCAACGCGGCGGCGATCTGGCCCTGGCCGTTGGTCTTCGTTCCGGGCTCCTGCGACCTCTTCATCGGACGGTCCTCAGGTTGCCTTGAGCTGTCGCGACTCTCGATGACATTATCGCTCCATTCGCGGCGAGCTCTGCCCGTAGGTTACCCCCTCGTCCGACTGCCGACAGGGGTGGTTTCTACCTAATTCGTCCAGCGCTCGTCGGGTAGTAATTGCGCTTCCGACGCGCTGGCCGGGAAGCCTAAGTTATGAACCCACTCAGAAAAGGACCAAAACCGTGAAATCGAGACTCTTGAATCTCTCCGCCGCCATACTCCTGGCCGGTGCAGCGCTCGCGGCACCGCTCACCGCCGCAGCCGACGCCGACACCTGTGGGGGACATTGGATCCAGACCCTGGGTGGCCCCCACGCGATTCTGCGCCTGCCGCTGGCCGACCAGGCTGACCTGCAAAAGCGTCTACCCGCCCTCGAAAGCAGCATCCGGACGGTGGTGACCGGTGATCCGAGTCTCGGCCCGGTGGTCGCGGACGCGCTCATCGCCCAGATCCGTAACGGCTCCGGGATCACCGAGCGCGCGATGCGCCGCGACGAAGCCATTCACTGGATGGCCTACCAGCCGCACCCCGGCGAGATCGCCACGATCTCACCCGCCTGCCTGCGCCTGATGCACGGCTACGACTCGTTCGAGATCGCGGTCGAGGTCGTCGATACCGCGCCCGTCGCGCCGGCGGCCAACTGCGTGATCTCCGCGACGCGCAGTTGCAGCGAGGAGAACGCCACGTTCACGGTCGACATTAGCGGTTCGAGCCCGGGCGCCAATCTGACCATGGCCTGGGAGGGCCAAGCGGCGATGCCGCTCTCTGGCCAAGGCGAAGTGAGGACGGTCGAGGATCCGCAACCGCGCGACAGCGCGGCGATCTTCACCGTTCGCGCCCAGAGCCCGCCGGCGCCGACGCGGGTCGCGCGGGTCTTCCGCTTCCTGATTCCGAAGACCTGCGGCAACCTCGCCTATCTGGGCGAGGGGTCGAGCAGAACGCTCTCGGCGGAAGGCTCGCCGACCACCTGCGAGAAGAGCGTACGCGCCGAGCGTTGCGGTATGGCCGGCGCTCCCTCGCCGGTCGGGACGCCGGCCGGCACGCCCGTCGGGACGTCCGGCGGGGCGTCCGGCGAGCCGTCCGTCGGGACGTCCGTCGGGACGTCCGGCGAGCCGCCCGTCGCGCTCGCCCCACGGTGCGAGGACAGCTGGATCGCGCGACCGTTCGTCTTCGGCTTCTTCCCCTCGGGCAACAAGGTGGAACGGAGCATCGAGATCAACGGCGTACCGGCGCACGAGAGCTTCGAGCTCGACGACGGATACGGTCTCGGCTTCTCGCTCGAGCGTCGAATCGGGCCCGTGCTCGGCATCGAGGGTTCGGCACTGCTCGGCCGCGGCGACTCGAAGTACCGCCTGAACACCGGGGCGGTCGCCGGCGAGGACACCCATCGGACGACCTTCTACGCCCTCACGGCCGGGCCGAATTTCCATCTGCTCGGCTGCGGCGGCGCCGACCTTTATCTGGGACCGTTCCTGGGCTACGGCGGCTTCGGTGATCCGAACTACTGGGTGGCCGACCACCGCTTCGTGGCCAACTTCTCCGGGCATTTCATCTGGGGCGGCCAGATCGGCCTCGACTTGCCCTTCCGCGCCAACGGTCCGTGGGCGTTCCACGGCGGCTTGCGTTACATGGTGATGGATCAGAGCACCGACGCAGGTTCGATCAAGATCGACCCGTGGATCGCGGAAATCGGACTTTCGTACCGCTTCTGAGCCGTGCGGGGTCGCCCGCCGGCCTGGTCGTCGCCGCGATCGATCGGCGAGCCCCGGCCGGCGGGAGCCACGGCCCGAAACGAGGGGAGGGCGACACGATGAAGCTCAAAGAGGCTCTGCTCTGCGTCGACTGCGAGTCCATCTAGTCGCTCTCGAGCCACTGTCCGCACTGCGGCAGCCTGGTCAGCTTCCCGCTCGAGCGCGCTCTCAATCGCAGCCTGACGACGGCGACCGCGCGCGACGCGAATCCACGGAGCGAGATCGCTCGGCGCTCGCTGCCAATTAGGGTGGGAACTATCTACCTTATCGCTCTCATGCAGCAGAGCGCCTGATCCCCCGATCCATCGTGAAGCAGGTGTCCAGCTCGAGCCCAGGAGGTTTCCCATGCTGCTGAGCGACAGCCCGAAGACCCTCGACGCCGAGCGTCGCGAGCTCGTGCTCGATCACGGCTCCGACGCCGGCGGCGCGCTCAGCGGACGGGAGCGGCGCGATCCGACCGTCGAACGTAAGTCGAGCGACGGGCCCGGAACGCACCTGCACGCGGTGCCAGCCCTCGGCGGCTCGGCCCAGTCCAGCGACTGGACGACTGGCCGGTCGCCCGAAAGCCCCGGACTCGGGCCCGACCGCTGCGGCTCGATCCTCGGCGCAGCGCCCACCATGCGCAAGCTCTACCACCTGATCGCACGGGTCGCGCCCACCGAGGCGACCGTCCTGATCCTCGGCGAGAGCGGCACCGGCAAGGAGCTGGTCGCCGAACGCGTGCACGAGCTCAGCCGGCGGGCCGCGAAGCCGATGGTCTCGATCAACTGCGGCGCCATCGCGCCGAGTCTGATCGAGAGCAAGCTGTTCGGCCACGAGCGCGGCAGCTTCACCGGCGCCCATCAGGACCACCGCGGCCACTTCGAGCGCGCCGACGGCGGCACTCTGTTTCTCGACGAGATCAACGAGATGCCGTACGAGCTTCAGGTCCGCCTGCTGCGGGTTCTCGAATCGGGCACCTTCTCTCGCGTCGGCGGCAACCGCAGAAAGGCCGCGGAGATGCTCCAGATCGGCGTCAAGAAGCTCACCGCCCGTCTGCGCGGCCATCGCCAGAACTGCGTCTGATCATGCGCTCGCGACACCCCTAGCTCGCGCCGGCGCCGCGCCCGCGACATTCCAGCCGCCCCTGAAGATAGTGCGGCCCGCTCGAGTCGCCCCGAGCGGGCCCTATGGACGACACGCCCTTTGCGAGGGGCGACTTACGACTTGTCGATGGCGATGACCTTGGTCACGCCCTCGACGCCTTCGACGACCTTGGTCGCCTCGCTACGTCGAGCCTTCGGGAAATCGGCATGGAAGGCGAGCGTCACCACACCATCGGCGACTTCGGTTCCGATCCGGAAGCCGTCCGAACCCATCTTGTTGCCGAGCGCGAGTCGAATCCGGGTGGCGAGTATCGCGTCCTTGACCTCGGCCTCGGCTTCCCCAGCCGCCACGCCCACCTTGTTGGGATTGGCGACACTGGCTTCGAGACGAACTTCATTGTCGACCTTCTTGACGCCCTCGACCGACTTGGCGACCGACTCGGCGAGCCGCGTGTCTCGCGCTTCTCGACCGTACCTTTGAGCATCAGGGCGCCGGCGTTGGCGTCCACTTCGATGTGCAGGCTGTCGGTGCCGAGCTTCTCGAGCAGAGCCAGCTTCACGTTGAGGGTCGTGACCCAGTCGGACTGCGCGTCCGCGGCAACCGCCGCGCCGCCACCGGCCAGCATCGCGCCGGCGAGCGCCATCACTGCGAGCATTTTCAGTTTCATGAATTTCTCCTTGGGTACTCGATCTCGAGACGCAATCAGATGCGGCCCGGCGGGGGCGGTTTGGGCTTCTTGTCCTGGCCGCGCCCATGTTTCTCTTTCTGCTGGCCCTTGCTCTGCTTCTCGTGCTTCGGAGCGGCAGCCTTCTTGTCGCCGTGCCGACCCTTGCGCGGCGGGGGCTGGCTTTCGATCACGACTTGGCGCTTGGCGTTCTGACGCGCTTGGAGCTGCCGCGCGGCGTCTTGCTGCTCCTCGTGCAACGCTTGGAGCTCGGCCTGATGCCGATGTTCGATCTGACCCCGGTCGGAATGCGCCTTCGCCTTGGCCACATCCTGCCGGTGAGCCTTTTCGATTCTCTGCTTCTCACTCGCCTGGTATCGGCCGAGCCGCGCCTGCTCCTTGCGGTCCTGCCGATCGATCTTCCGGACGTCGAGACGCGGCGCCGATCGGACACGAGGCGCGACGATCAGCGGCGGCGCTTCACGCCGCTGGGTCGAAGCCTGTCCATGGTCGCGGCCTTGCGGCGACGATCCGCCCCGGATCCCGGCGTTGGCCCGCTCGCCGATACGCACCGAGTCGAGCTGCCGCCGGTCGGGCCGATAGATGCGCAGCTCCCGGCCCGAGACCCGGCTGCGGGTCTTCTCTCGCGCATCCGACACGTTGTAGCGCTGGAGGTGGCGGCCGGTGACCCGCTCGATGCGCTGCCTGTCGATGCCCCGGTTGACGACCCGATTGCCGACATAGCCGTAGTGGGTGATGTTGGTGGTGTTGGTGAAGATGGTGACGTTGCGCGCCGTCGGCATCATGTAGCCCGACAGCCGCGACTGGAGGAACGAGCGCTCGGGCACGAAATTGTAGGCGTCAGGACGAATGCCGATGCTGAGGTTGAAGCCGCCGAGCTGGAGGCCGACACCGACCTGGATGCCGACCGCCGGGGGCAGCGGCGCCCAGCCGACGTACCCGCCGCCGCTCTGCCACGACACCCACGCCGGTCCCCAGACCGTGCCGGGGATCCAGAGCCAGCCGAAATGCGGGTCAAGAGTCCAGCGGCCGTAGTGGTAGGTGGCCCAGCCGAACGGCTCGTACGAGTCCCAGGTCCAGCCGTAGTCCGTATTCATCCAGCGGCCGTTGTTGTAGGGGCGCCAGTACGGTTGGACGTTGCGGGGAAACCAGGCCCAGCCGTAGCTCGGGGTCCGTACCCAGTCGCCATAGGGCGAGAGCTCGTTGTAGAAGAAGCCGACGTCGACCTGCGGTCCGCCTTGGTCGGCGTAGCCGCGGTCGTCGTTCTGATTGTTGTACGAGTTGTAACCCGGCGGTTGGGCGTGGACCGTGCAGTTGGCCACGACGCCCAGCAGGAGCGCGATGCCTATCACTCGAATTGCTTTCATCGGATGTCGTCCTTTCCTGGACGAGACCCAACCTAGCCCGTCGCCCCCGCATCGGGTAGCGCAGTTACTACCCGAGCGCGACTGCAGTCGCTAAGTAGAAAGCACGCTCAGCCGATGGCTGGCGCGCCCGGCTTGCACGCTTCTTGATCCGGGTCCCAGCGGAGACGGTCGATACCCGACCGGATCCAGACCACGCCATGGGGGGCTGTAATCTCGCGACGTCCGCGACGTAATTCCTGAGCGCTCGGTTGCTTCTACCGACTCGTTCTCCGAACGCGAGGTTGATCCGTCGCCGGTCTTGGCCGTTCGCTAGAGCCCTCGCCGATATCCATTCATGACCCTCGGTCCTGCAATGACACTCTCGAACCAGCAGGCCGCCCTGGCGGAGGTCGTCGGGTTCTCCGTCCTGGCCGTCGGATCCAAGCTCGCTCTCGATCCCTTCATCTGGCGCTTTTCCGGCCCGATCACGCTGCTCTTCACCCTGCTCGTCCTGGCTCTCTATCGGCGCTCGCGGGGAGAGAGCTGGAGCGCGGCGGGGTTGCGTCGGTTGCCGGGACTCAAGGCGAAATTGCTGCTTCTTCCCCAGACCCTTCTCGGGGTCGCCGCCATTCTCGGCACGGGCATCCTGGTCGCGAAACTGGGCGAGCTGTCGGCCATCCCTTTCATGCAACAGGGCTCGGAAGGCATGCAGGAGCGCTGGGGAGATTTGCAAGGCAATCTCCCCCTCTATCTCGTCTGGGTCGGCTTGTCGTGGGTCAGCGCCGGATTCGCCGAGGAGACGTTCTTCCGTGGCTTCGTGATCAGCCGGTTCATCGACGCCTTCGGCGAGAGCCGCTCGGGGCGCATCTCGGCGGTCCTCGTGGCCGCCCTCTTCTTCGGCGCCTGCCACGTCTACTATCAGGGCCTCCGGGGGCTCGTCGTGGCCGGCGCCATCGGGCTCAGCCTGGGCATCCTGTTCTTGCGCTACAAGCGGAATCTCTGGCCACTGATAGTCGCCCACGCGTTGGTGGACACCCTGGCCTTCACGGCCTATTTCATGAACTGGGACATCTGAAGGTCGCCAGCCGGGCGCTCCCGCCCGGGTCCACCGCGTCTCCCGAGTCCGCCTTGCCGCTCTTCTAGGCTCCTGCGGGAACCGGATCCGTCGCCTCGACGCCGAGCTCCGGCCGCTTCGCGGCGGTCACACCGCCGAGCAGATAGGCGAGCACGTCGGCGGCCGAATAGTCGTCCCGCTCGAGCAACGCGGCTGGCAGGCGAGCGAGCTCGTTTCCGGCGGTCACGAGCGGCAGCTCTCTGCCACCCGGCCGGATCTGGCCGTGGCCGATGTCGGCGAGCAGCGCGTTGCAGAGGCACCTGCGTCCCACGGTGTCGGCGCTCCTGCCCCCCTTCTCGACGTATTTCGCGACCGGCTCGGAAGCGCAACGGTAGCCCAACGCGCCATCGTCGCGGCGATAGACCGTGCGCAGGTAGCCGAGATCGCACACCCGGCGCCGCTCGTCGTAGGTCGCCGCTTCAGAGAGCGTTCCGGAAAGCTGCAGCACCTTGAACGGAAAGCCGGTCGGAGAGGCCAGCGCGTCGGTACGGATGTCCACTTGCTGATTCCGCGCCGCCGTGAGCATGCGTCGCTTCAGCTGGGTGGTCAGACCCGACTCGCGGCAGAGTGCGAACAGGGTGCCGGCTTGCACGCCCGCCGCGCCCACGGCGCGGGCCCGGGCGAGCCCCGCCGGAGAACCGCTCCCCCCCGCCAACCAGAACGGCAGGCCGAGCTCGGCGAGTCGCGCCAGGTCCACCCGGTCGCGATCGCCATAGATTGGCTCGCCGCGGGCGTTGCGCACCGCCTCGCCACGCGGCGGGGCATTGTGGCCGCCGGCGGTGGGGCCTTCGACCACGAAACCGTCGACCCGGCCGTTGGCCTTGCGCATCATCATCACGGCGAGCGAATACGACGCGATGATCGGCAGGAATCGCGGCCGTGGTCGCGGCGGCGCGCCGTCCATCCCGTGCTCGGCGGGGTCGAACACCACCCGCTCCCGGACGGCCTCGGACGGACCGTCCATGTCGAGCAGCAGGCTGGCGGTGCGGTGCTCCGAGAGCCGGTCGAGCGCGCCCGGGATCTCGCGCGGGATGCCGGCCCCCATCAACACGTAATCGACCCCCGCCAGCATGGCACCGTAGAGCGAGGCCAGATTGGGCAGCTGTATCTTGGTCAGCAGGTTGATTCCGACCGGCCCGCCGTGATTCTCCTTGGCGAGAAAGACCTCGACGTAATTGGCGAGCACGGTGATCTGTTGGCGAAGCTTGTCGACCGCTTGCTCGTACATGGCGAGCGGACGGTAGGCGGCACCCGGTCGCCGTCCCTCGGGGCGGAAGTAGCGGGTCAGCACGTCGGCCGCGACCTTGGGCAGCGGAAAGCTCTCCATGGCCCGGCGCAGGTGTCCGCCGACGTCTCCATCCTGCAGCCGACGGACGAAGAGCGTGTCGAGGCCGGTTCCCGAGACCACGCCGAGCTCGCCGAGCCGGGACACCGCATTGGCGAGCCGCCAGCCCGAGACGCCAACGCCCATCCCACCCTGAATGACCAGAGGCAGGGCGAGGGTCGCGTTCACCGCGGGCTCCCAGAGCGCGGGCATCGCGCGGATGGAGAAACAGGACTTCTCCGAGTCACCTTGCTCAAACTCTTCCTCTCGGTCGATTGCGTGGCTGCGAATCTACGGCAGGGAGAATGATTCTAACCGCAACACGGGCGGATTCCTCTGCACGAGTGACAGCGACTGCTGCTCGAACAAGTGCCGCGGCAAGGGCGGCGCCAAAACGTGCCGCTAGCCGGCAGGGCGGAGGGTCGACCGTGCCGGCGGGCGGCGTCCCTCCGCCGGCACGCCGGCCCGCTTCATTCGGTCCGCCTGAAGACGACGAGCGTCTTGTCGTCCGAGGGCCGGCTCCCCCCTCGAATCGCGCGATGGCCTCGGTCAGAAACCGTGAGCTCTCCGAGACGGAGAGATGGGCCGACTCCCCGACGAGCGCCTCCCAGCGATTGAGTCCGAACTCCTCCCCATCCGGATTCTCCGCTTCGTTGAATCCGTCGGAATAGAGGTACAGCGTCGAACCGACCTCGAACGGACAGCTCGCTTCGCGGAAGCTCGATCCCCCCATGATTCCGAGCGGAGGCCCGGTCGCCTCCAGGCGCATGATGGTGCCACGCGAGCTGACGAGCGGCGGATTGTGACCGGCGTTGACGTAATGCAGAACTCCACCGCTGCGACTGTAGCGGGCGAAGAAGAACGTCGCGAACTTCGCTTTCAGCGTCGTCCGGAACAAGAGCGCGTCGAGACGAGCGATGAGACGGGCGAGGTCGGGTTCGGTGGGCGCCGCGACCCGCAGCGCCGCCTGGGCGCTCGACATGATCAAGGCCGCCCCCATGCCCTTGCCGGAGACGTCCCCGATGGCGAGCCCCAGGTCGCCGTCGGGGAGGTCGATGAAGTCGTGGTAGTCGCCGCCGAGCTCGAAGCAGGGAACCGAGCTCACGGCCAGGTCGACGTCGTGCCAGTCGCCGGGTGGCTCCGGAAGGAGTCGCCTCTGGATCTGGCGCCCCAACCGGAATTCGGCATCCATGCGGTTCTTGTCCTCGTGGAGCAGCCGGTTGAGGGCCTCGATCTCGGTCACGCGCGCCGCCAGCTCTTCGTGCGCATGGGCGAGCTCATCCTGGGTACGCTGCTCCTCGGTCACGTCCCGTTTGATCGCGACGAAGTGGGTGACCACTTCGCCGTCTCCGAGGACGGGAGCAATGGTCTGCTCCTCCAGGTACAGGCAACCGTCCTTGCGGCGATTGACGATCCGCCCCGACCACGTCCTGCCGTCGGTGATCGACCGCCACAGATCCGCGTAGCAGCTCCGGGCCGTGCTCGCCCGACTTGAACACGCGGGTGTGCCGTCCGACGAGCTCCTCCCGAGCGTAGCCGGTAATGGCGCAGGCGGCGGGGTTGACCCATTGAATCGTACCGGTGTGGTCGGTGATCACGATCCCGCTGGCCGCGAAGTGGAGCGCCGCGCTCTGCACCCGGAGCCCGACCCGGTCGAGCGAGCGGCCGCGCAGATCGCGGGTCACGCAACAGACGACGAGATGACGCGCTCCGACGACCAGCGGAGTGAGCGAGATGTCCACCGGAATCTCGGAGCCGTCCGCGTGGCGGGCGACGAGATCGCGTCCCTGCCCCATCGGCCGTGGCCGCGGTTCGGTGACGTATTCGCCGCACAGCCGCACATGGTCGCTGAATCGCTCCGGCACGAGCGTCTCGACGCTCCGCCCCAGGAGCGTCCCAGGCGGGTAGCCGAACAGGGCGTCGCAAGCCGGATTCGCGAGGACGATCCGCTTGGCCTCGTCGACGAACAGGATCGCGTTCGGCGCGGCATCGACGAAGGCCCGAGACAAGGCGCCGGAATCCATCTCGCTATCCTTCACACTCGGCGACTCTGGCACGAAAGAGCCGCAGCAAGGCTTGCTTTCGGTCCGCCATCCGGCGGGCGAAGTCAGCGCAGAGCGTCGCGCTAGGTAGTTTCTACCCACTCGCGGCCACGCAGACGGGTAGTCATTACGCTTCACGACGCGGAGACGGACGACTAGATTCGGATCGTCGCTAGGCAAGGGCGTATTCCTTGAAATCCGTGGTCGACGCTACTGAAGGCTTTCCGGTCGGCGTCGTGCCGAGCTCGTACTGCACCTGGAGTGGCGTTCAGCTCCGGGCGCTGACCCTCGGCATCGCCGGCCTTTTTCTTGTCAGTGGCTCCTCGACGGGTCTCGAATCGACGCGGCGTCTCGACCCGTTTCGCGAGCCGGCCCCAGCGCAGAAAGCCCACATCCGGACAGCGCCAGCCAGGTCCACGTCGGCCCGCCGGCGCCGCGCGCGCTCGGCGGTTATGCGGTCGACCTCGAGCGAGCTCGCCGGGACGGCATCCCGAAAGGGGATTTCTACCTAGGCCGCGCTCTCCAGGACGGGTAGTTAGTGCGCTTCCGGGCGAGAAATCGGAGGGCTAGCCTCGCCCCATGTTCGAGAAAGGACAGTCCGTCATGAAACCGATCCAGCTGGCAATGGTCGCTCTCGTGCTGGGGGCCGTAACCAATTGCGCGGTCTACAGTCAGCCCCCTGGCTACGGCGCCCCCCCGCCCGGGCAGCCGGGTTACGGCTACAACAATGGCTACGACTCCGGCTCCGGGCCGCAGGTCGACGTCGGATTCTTCTACAACGAGCTGTCTCCTTATGGAGACTGGGTGCAGACCCGCGATTACGGTTGGGCCTGGTTCCCACGCAACGTGGCTCCTTACTGGCGGCCCTATCAGGACGGGCGCTGGGTGGACAGCGAATACGGCTGGACCTGGGTCTCGAACGAGCCGTTCGGCTGGGCGACCTACCACTACGGCCGCTGGGCCTTGGATCCGCGCTTCGGTTGGCTGTGGATTCCCGGTACGGTCTGGGGGCCGGCATGGGTCTCCTGGCAGAGCGGTGGAGGCTATGTCGGCTGGGCGCCGCTGCCGCCCGCGGTCGGCTTCGAGATCGGCATCGGCCTCCGGCTCGGCGGATTCGACTTGAACATCGGCATCCGACCCGATGCCTATAGCTTCGTGCCGGAGCGCTCGTTCCTGCAGCCTCGCGTTTCCGGCTATCTGCTGCCGACGGCACGCAACATCACGATCATCCACAACACCACCAACATCACCAACTACACCTATATCGACAACCGGGTGGTGAACCGCGGCCTCGATGTTCGACAGATCGAGCGGGTCACCGGCCGCAAGGTGCAGCGATTCGGTATCGCCGAAGCGCCCGCGAGGACGAGGAGCGAGGTCTCCGGGAGAGAGGTGCGCATCTACCGGCCCGACAAACAGAGGCTCGACTCGGTTCGTAGCGGTCCGCGAGCCAACGCCGGCTGGCGCGACCAACCGCCGGCGCAGGTGCGCGACCAGGGCCGGCCCGCCGGACAGAGAACCAGCCCGCCCGAGATCGTCGTCGCCCCACGAGTGCAACGGGTGCCGCCCCCCGATTCCCAGCAGATCCAGCAGCAGGACCGCCGCCAGAAGCAGCAGCTCGACCGGTATCTGGCGAACGAGAAGCAGAAGCTGGACAAGATCCATCAACAGGAGCTCGCCAAGACAAAGGCGAAGGCCGACCGCCAGAAGGTCGATCAGCGTCATCAGGCCGAGCTGCAAGCCCTCCAACAGGAGCAGCGCAACGCCGCGCAGCAGCTCCAGGCCCGCCAGCAGGCCATGCGCGACGCCGCGGTCAAGAGCGCACCTCCCGAGAAGCAGAATCAGAAGGACAAGAAGAATGTGAAGAGCTCGCCTCCCGAGAAGCAGCACCAGAAGGCCGACCAGAAGTCGTCCGCCCAGCAGCAGGACAAGAAGAAGGGAAAGGACCAGCAGAAGAAAGCGAAGGGTCAGGACAAGAAGCCGGAACCGCCGCCACCGCCACCGGTTCTCAACCGTTTCTGAGCCGCGAAAGGCGTGACCAAGGTCGTCTCCGCCGACAAGCAGTCACTCCCCCCAGACGGAGACGTGTCGTAAATAAGGCCCGCTCGGGGAAACCCGGGCGGGCCCAGTTTGGTTCATCTCTAGAGGGCCGTACCGACCCCTCCCCCCGCTGCCGTCACCCTCATGCGCCCTCGGCTCCGTCACCCGGACGCGGATCGGGCTCGCAGCGGTCGGACCAGCTAGTCGTCGATGACGAAGGTGACCATCATGTTGACCTGGTACTCGGTGATGGCGCCCTCTTTCACCCGGACGTGCTGCTCCTTGACCCAGGCACTGCGCACGTTGCGAAGCGTCTTGTGCGCCCTGGCGATTCCCTCCTCGATCGCATCCTGGAAGTCTTTGGAGGAGGTCGAGCTGATCTCGGAGACCTTGGCTATCGACATTTCATGCTCCTTGGTGGTTCGAAGTTGAAAGATTCCCGGGCCGCTCCCGATCTCGAGAGAGGACGCGAGCGCCCGGCTGCCAGAACGATCCATTCTCCAATGCTAGCGCTTGACCTTCTTGGCGACGCCGTCGACGAGCTTGCCGACCTTCCGGCGCGCCTTGCCGACGCCCTCCTCGAGCGCTCCCGCGGCACGTTGTCGGGACCCCTCGTGCTCCAGCTTCTTGTCGCCCGTGATGATGCCGACGCTCTCCTTCACTCGTCCCTTCAGCTTCTTCACCTTGCCGCGCGTTTCCTGGTTCTTCATGAAGTCTCCTCTGCGAGTTCCTGCGGTGCGTGGAGTGGCCCCGTTCGACCTGCCGGGCCATCGTCTCGAAATCTAGTCTTCCGGCGCTCCGCGTTGAAGCGCACTTTCTACGCACCCTCGCCAGACCTCAGGTAGTTCACACCTAGCTCGCGAAGTGAGCTCCCACGTAGAAAGTGCGCTTCCCGGCGACGGACCCGAAAGCTAGCCTTCGAGAGGCTTTGAAGCGAAAGGGGAAATCATGGGAACCCTCCTTCTGATCGTCGTCTTGGTCCTCCTGTTTGGCGGTGGTGGTGGCTACTACTGGAGCCGCCGACGCGGTTAGATCGCCGTACGCCCGCCACTCTGACCTTCTCGACCGTTCCGAACGGCTCGTGTGGCAGAAACGCCAGTGCTCGTCGCTTCCATGGAGTCGCCGTCGGTGCATCCCGGTACGTTTTCGACGAAGATCACCTCGATCCGCTCCGCCCCTGGGCGGCGTGGCGACCCCACTCTGAGACAAACCTCCAGAAGCCTCGTCGTTTGGATCGTCGGCGTGGCCTGCGCGGTCGTCGCGTCCGCCGCGCCGGGCCCCCAGCCGGACGCGACCGAGGTGGCGCCCGGCACGCCGATCGTGTCGGTGCGCATCGTGCGCCACGACGTCTTCGATCTGGACGATCCCGCCACTTCGGCGCGCGCCTATCGCTGGGTCGACGCCCTGCATGTCGTGACCCACGAAGCCTTCATCCGCTCGCTGCTGCTCTTCAAGGAGGGGGATACCCTCGATCCGCTGAGTCTCGCCGAGAGCGAGCTCATCCTGCGCGGCACCGGGTTTCTGAATCCCGTCACCATCACGGCCCACCCGGCGCCCGGCGGCGCCGAAGTGGTCGTCGAGACCCGCGATCAATGGACGATCGCTCTCGACCTGACCTACGACGTGTCGGGGAACCGCAGTCGAGCGGGCGGCAGTATCTCGGATGACAACCTGCTCGGCACGGGCAATATGGTGCTGTTCGGCAGGTCGTCCGATCCCGAGCGCACTAGCACGACCGTCGGCTACAAGGACCTGACGCTGCTCGGCACCCGCTGGCAGGCCGACCTGCGCTCCACCACGTCGACCGACGGGTTCAACCGTTCCGTTGGGATCCAGTATCCGTTCTTCTCCCTGAAGACGCCGCGCGCCGGCGGGATCGCGTGGCGACAGGACGACTCCACGCAGTACCTCTGGTCGAGCGCCAAACGCGGCGTCAAAGGCGCCGCCGATACCCGCAACTTCGAGGCCTGGTTCGGCCTGCGCCTGCGCGGAAAGGGCATCCGCACCGACCGGCTGATCTTCGGCGCCTTCGGCGAGCGGGCCCTGTTCGGCGAGTGGCGCCGCGCCGACGGCTCGCCCTATCCACGCCCGGCGGACCGCAACCTGATCGGCCCGGAGTTGGGCTGGGACCACGAAACCTTCCGCTGGAAGGTCGTGCAGGGCTTCCGGTCCTGGCAACGCCAGGAAGACCTGCCGCTGGGGCCGAACTGGCGGGTGACGGCCGGCCTCTCGTCGCCCGCCTTCGGCGGCGATCGATCGCGTCTCCGCTACCACGCCACGTTCGACGTGGGCCGGTGGCGGCAGCGGACCTACATGTGGGCGATCACCGATCTCATCGGACGGGTCGAGAGCGGCCATCTGGCCAACGCCGTCTCCCACTTCGAGCTCGGAGGCGCGATGACCGGAAAGGCGGGCTTTCGGCTGCGCGCCGCCGCGGACCTGGGCCGCAACCTCGACGGCGACCGCCAGCTCACCCTGGGAGCCGACACCGGCCTGCGCGGTTACGATCCCAACCGCTTCGACGGAACCTCGCGGCTGATCACCAACGTCGAGTGGCGCCACCGGCTGACCGGGGAGTTCCTCCACGTCGCGGTGCTGGGCATGACGACCTTCGCCGATGCCGGCAAGACATGGGGAGCCCGGGTCGGACCGTCGAGCGGCGGCTGGAGAGGCGACGTCGGCGCCGGGCTGCTGATCGAGATCACCCGGGCCGCGGTCGTCCGCATTCTGCGCTTCGAAGCGGCGCTCCCCGATCATGGCGGGGGCCCCATCTTCCAGATCACCACCCAGTCGCTGTTCTGAGACGCCGCCGCCTTCGGAGAAGCGGGCCGGATCCGGAGCGCTCGTGCCTGGACCTCGCCTTCGACCAGGAGAGCCAGCCGTCTCCTATGTCGTCGAGGCCGCCGCTGCCGTGTCGTCGGCGAGCGCCAGGGCGGGCTCGTCCACGCGGGGCAGGTAGATTCTCGCCGTGGTGCCGCGACCGACTTCGCTCTCCATCCAGACGTAGCCGCCGGCCTGCTTGATGCTGCCGTACACCATGGAGAGGCCGAGGCCCGTGCCCTTGCCCACCCCCTTCGTCGTGAAAAACGGATCGAAGACCCGGGGGAGGATCTCCCGCGCGATCCCGCAGCCCGTGTCGCGCACGGTCAACATCACGTAGCGGCCCGGAGCGACGTTGCGGGTCGAGGAGGTCCCGATCCCGGTCTGCTCGAGCTCGTCGACCTCGACGTTGGCGCTCTCGATGCGCAGCGAACCGCCTTCCGGCATGGCCTGCTTGGAGTTCACGCACAGGTTGACGATGACCTGTTCCAACTGGCCCGGATCGGCCTTCACGCGGCCCAGATCCACTCCGGGAAGGAACGCGAAGCCGATGTCCTCTCCAATCAGCCGGCGGAGCATCTTCTCGAGATTCGACAGCAGGGCAGTGAGATCTAGCGTCCTCGCTTCGACGACCTGCTCGCGGCTGAACGCCAGCAACTCCTTGGTGAGAGAGGAGGCGTGTTCGCTGGCCTTGAGGATCTGCTCGAGGCCGCCTCGCCGGTCGGTGCCGTTCGAGTCGACATCGCCCAGGAGAAGCTCGGCGTAACCCTGAACGATCGCCAGCGCGTTGTTGAATTCGTGCGCGATGCCGCCGGCCAAGAGGCCCACCGCCTCCGTCTTCTGTGCCTGGAGAAACTGCGCCTCCAGCTGCTTGAGCTCCGTGAGGTCGACCAGGGCGGTGACCATGAGCTGCTCCGAGCTCCCCGTGAGCGTCACGAGATCGGCGGCGACCAGGGCAGGAAAGACCTCTCCCGATTTTCGACGGAAGGAAGATTCCGTCTCGGAGCGCGATCCGCCGACGGACGCTCCCGCGACGAAACGCTCCCGTTCTGCGGCGCCGGCCCAAAGTCCCAGCTCGAGGACCGTGCGACCGATCATCTCCTCCCGCGCGAAGCCGAAGAGCTTGGCCCAGCGCTCGTTGACATCGATCACGCGGCCCGAGATCGTCTCAGAAATCGAGAGCGCCGTCAGTCCCGAGTGAAAGATCTTGGAGAATCGCTCCTCGGAGTCGGAGATTCGACGCTCGGCCTGGATCCGGTCGTCGATGTCGGTACAGGTGCCGTACCACTTGACGACATCACCCGCGTCATCGAGCGTCGGCACGCCGCGAACCAACCACCAACTGTACGCTCCATCCTTGCGGCGCAAACGGACTTCGAGCGAGTAGGTGCCGACCGTCGCGGTGGCGCGTTGCCACGAGTCCAAGGCGCGCTGCCGATCTTCCGGATGGAAGGGTCGGATCCAACCTTCACTCAGCGATTCCTCGAGCGTGAGCCCGGTGAAGTCCATCCACCGCCGGTTGAAGTACGTGGACCTCCCGTCCGGCCCCGTGATCCAGACCATCTGCGGCATGGCGTCGGCGAGCTCGCGAAAGCTCGCCTCGCTCTTGCGGAGCGCCTCTTCGGCGCGCATCCACTCCGACAGGTCGTTGGCGATCACCGAGACGCCGATGACGTGACCCTCGGCGTCGTGCAACGGGGATTCGGATACCGAGACGGCCATGCTCGTTCCATCCTTCCGCACCCGGACGGACGAATGATGGACTATTCGCTCGCCACCGGCGATCCTCGCGAGGAGCTCATCCAATCGGTGCTCGGCTCCTGGAGCCACGAGTGCCTTCAGGGTGTGGCCCACGGCCTCGTCCCGCGCATAGCCGAACAGTCTCTCCGCACTCGGGTTCCAGGCGAGGATCTTCCCGTCCATGCTCATCGCATAGATGGCGTCGTCGGACGAATCGACGATCGCGGCCAGCCGCTCCGCGTCGATACGTGCCTGCTCGCGGCCGGCCTCCGCCCGTTCGAGCTCCAGGCCGACCCAGCGTGCCCTGTACCCGGCCAATACGGCCAACACGATGGCCGACGCGATCGCCGTGAGCGCCGCGTGCAGCCCTGGGCTCAAGCCTTCGACCCGGTCGAACAGCAACTCGACGCCGATGATGGCGGGAACGACGGGGAGGAAGGCCCGCATCAGTCGGAACCGGATCGAGGATCCGCTGAAGGCTCGCAGCAGCGCGCTGTCCGGCGGAGCGAGGGCGAGCAACGCGAGCCCGAGACACAGGGTAGCCTGCGCGGTCGAGAGGGCCATGGGCACGACCGGGCTGCCGTAGAGCAGGGGCGCCCCGAAGACATACCCGAGCAGGATGACGAACCCGAACAGGCTGGCGACGAGGGCCAGGGCCACGCTCGTGCCGGCGAACGCACGCTCCAATCTGGCGTTGCCGGTACGGTGCCGGCCGACGCTCGCGAACAGGAAGCTCAGGCTGACCAACGTCAGTCCGATCGCCGTCAAGGGAGACATCCGTCCCGTCAGGACCGCGCCGAACGAGGCGGGAGCGGGAACGAGCGCGACATCGATCGCCAGCGGTCGACCCGAGACGAAACTCCCGAGTTGAAAGCTCGAGAACAGAAAGACGAGCAGGGCGACGGCCGTCGCCAGACGGGGCGACCACTGGCGAGCCCTCAGCATCAGAACGCCGCCGAGAATCAGGGCCGCCAGAGCGGTGCTCGGGGCCATCGGGATCGATTGGGGAATCAGGCTCGCGAGTCGCCGCCATGGGGTCACCCACCCGAGCAATCCCAGGCCGCCCAGCAGGGCCGCGACCGCCGCGTTGACCAGCGCGAAGCATGCCCTCGCACGTGGCGGCGTCGAAGGCTCTCGACCCACGGAGCGCAAGTCAGCCCGGGTGGTTTCCATGGCGTTCGGGTTCTCGCGATCCGCATCCATCAATGCTGGGGGGTCTTCCATCGACGTTCCGCCCGCCGATGGGCTCCACCTCTCAAGCCACCGCCCGACGCCGGCGCGTCCGCCAGCCGAGCGAGAACCCGTTCGAGACCGCGATGAGAACGCGTTGCCGGGATTCTCGGCAGCGTCGTCGGTGGCCGCCGTCGCGGGTACGGTCGATCAGAGAGTCCATTCCGTCCTCGGCTTTCTCGATCTTCTCGAACATTCGATGTCTCAAGGTGTTGCCGGGCCGGCGCCTTCAGCCCGCCTCCAGCAACTCCCGGAGTCGCCGCAGCACAGTGCCGAGACTGAACGGCTTGCTCAGAAATGCCGTCCCCGGCCTCAAGACTCCGTTCCGGAAGATCGACTCGTCGCTGTAGCCGGAAACGAAGAGGACCTTCATCTCCGGCCGGGTCGCCGCGAGAAGCTCGGCGACCTTGGGACCGTTCAGCCCCGGCATGATCACGTCGCTCACCATGGCCTCGATCGAGCCGACATGCGAAGCGGCAAGCTCCACGGCCTCCTTGCCGTCCCGAGCGACGAGAACGGTATAGCCGCTGGACTCGAAGGTCTTGCGCAGGAGCTCACGCAGGGCCGCTTCGTCCTCGACCAGGAGCACCGTCTCGGTGCCGTGCCGCGCTGGCTCCGAGCCCTTTTCCTTCGCCCCCGCTTCGGCCTTCTCATCGATGCGCGGGAGGTAGACCTTGAAGGTCGTTCCGACGCCGACCTCGCTGTAAACATAGACCTGTCCACCGCTCTGTTCGACGATGCCGTAGACCGCGGCGAGACCCAGACCGGTGCCTTTGCCGCTCTCCTTGGTCGTGAAGAAGGGCTCGAAGACTCGGGCCTGGGTCGTCGCATCCATCCCCTGCCCCGTATCGGTGACGCTCAGCAGGACATAGGACCCCGAATGAAGGTTCGGGTGGGCCGTCGAATAGGTCGAGTCGACTTCCTCGTTGCTGGTCGCGATCGTGATCCGCCCGCCGTCGGGCATGGCGTCGCGGGCGTTGAGAATGAGATTCAACAGCACCTGGTTGAGCTGGCCCGGATCCGCCCGCACGCGGCCGAGGCCGGGCTCGAGCTGGGTCGACATCTCGACGTCTTCACCGAGCAGCCGGGGGAGCAATTTTTCCGACTCGGAGATCATGGCGTTGAGGTCGACGACCTGCTCTTGAAGTACCTGCTTGCGGCCGAAGGCCAGGAGCTGCAGCGTCGAAGCGGCCGCCCGGTCGGCCGCCTTGAGGATCTGGCCGACGTCCTCGCGGAGCGGATCCGCCGCTCCCAATCCGCTCATCACGATTTCGCCATAGCCCGAGATCACGCCGAGAAGATTGTTGAAATCGTGTGCGATGCCGGCGGCCAGGCGTCCGACCGCCTCCATCTTCTGCGCCTGGAAGAGCTGCTGTTCGAGCTGCCGCGCCGCGGTCACGTCGCGCTTCGCCGCCACGTAGTTGAGGATTTCTCCGGACGGGGAGCGCACCGGCGACATGGTGGCCTCTTCCTCGAAGAGCGTCCCGTCCTTCTTCCGGTTGACCAGACGGCCCGTCCAGACCTCGCCTCTCGACAGGGTCTCCCACAGCCGTCGGTAGACCGCGTCGTCCTGCTGACCGCTCTTGAGGATGCTCGGCTTCCGTCCCAGAGCCTCTTCGCGGCTCCAGCCGGAAATGCGCTCGAAGGCCGGATTCACGTAGACGATGGTGCCCTTGAGATCGGTCATCATGATCGATTCGGCGGTCTGCTCCACGGCTTGGATCAGACGGGCCTTCTCTTCGTCGCTCTTCCTGCGCTCCGTGATGTCCCGGATATTGCACTGGATGACCTTTTGCGCCAGCACACCGTAGACGTTGCTGACGAACTCCACGGCGATCTCGCGGCCGTCCGCGCTCTCGAGCGGCAGGTTCTCGTAGCGGATGTACTCCTCTTGCTGGAGCTCTCGAAAATTGAACTTGGACGCCGGAACGTCTCGAAAGGGCCGAGCTCCCAGATCTTCCGGTCCAGGATCTCTTCACGCGAAAGGCCCAGCAGCGAGCAGAGGAAGGGATTGACGTCGAGAACTTCGGCGGTCGCCGCATCGAGGATGAGAATGCCGTCCTTGGCCGACTCGAAGAGCCGCCGATAGCGCAGCTCCGACGCCTTGGTCGCCGCCTCCGCCCGCGTGCGGTCGGTGGTGTCGAGATAGGTTCCCAGGACCCCGCGGAGTTTCCCGCTCGAATCGCGCAGCGGCACCTTGCTCGTGAGGATCGTGCGGTCGCCTCCCGTGGCGCTCGTCAGTCCCTCCTCGAGGAGGGGCTTCGCCGACCCGCTCTCGATCACCTCGCGGTCGTCGCGGCGATACTTCTCCGCCTGCTCCCTCCCCCATGCCAGCTGGAAATCGTCCTTGCCGATGATCTCCGCCGGATCGGCGAAGCCGGCATCTTCCGCGAACGATCGATTGCAGCCCAGATAGACCAGATTCTCGTCCTTCCAGAAAACTCTGGCTGGAATCGCGTCGAGAATCGACTCGAGAACCTGCCGAGATTCGGCGAGCTCCGCGGCCACCCGCCTGCGCTCGCTGATGTCGTGCGCGGCGACGACGATGCCCTCGACATCCGGATCGTCGAGCAGGTTTCTGCCCAGCGCTTCGACGTCCATGTACGAGCCGTCCTGCCTCCTCAACCGCACCTCGGCGCGGACCGGCTTTCCCGGGTTGCGGATCATCTCGGCGATGGCCTCCTGGGCGACGGTCCGGGACTCGGGCGCCAGGAAGTCCGTCAGCGGCCGGGCGAAGACGGCCTCGTCGTCCCAGCCGGTCACGTGCCTGCCGGAGGAGCTGCGAAAGGTCACGGCTCCCGTTCGATCGAGCACGAGAAAGACATCGGAACTACCCTCGAGCAGTTTCTGGTACTGCCTCTCGCGTCGAGCCGGGTCGATGTTCGACACGTCTTGGCCCTCCTGCCAATCCTCACTCTCGCCGTCTCGTGCGGGCTCATCCCGCGCGGTGTCCTAGAGCTCGGTGAGCTGGACGAGCTGCTTGCCCTGATTCCTTCCCTGGAGCATCCCGATGAAGGCCTGCGGCGCGGCTTCGATGCCCCGGACTATGTCCTCCCGGTACTTGAGCTTCCCCTGTTCGAGCCATCGGGCCAGCTGCCCGAGCGCTTCCGGAAACCGGGCAGAGTAGCTGGAAACCAGGAAGCCCTGCATCCTCGCCTCCTTGACGATCAACTGCCCCAGCCAGCGCGGCCCGAGCTCGGGCTCGACCAGGTTGTACTGCGAGGTCTGGCCACACAGCGCGATCCGCGCCCCGACGTTGATCTGCGGCACGATGGCGTCGGTGGTCGCGCCACCCGCGTTGTCGAAGTAGACGTCGATGCCCTCGGGGCAGGACTCCTCGAGGGCGCCCCGAAGGTCCTCGGCCGTTCTGTAGTTGATCGCCGCGTCGAACCCGAGCTCATCGAGCAACCACGCGATCTTGGCATCGGATCCCGCCAAGCCGACGACACGGCACCCCTCGAGCTTCGCGATCTGGCCGACGATCATTCCTACCGCTCCCGCCGAACCCGACACCACGACCGTCTCGCCGGGCTGCGGCGCACAGATGTTGAGCAGGCCGAAGTACGCGGTCAGCCCCGGCATGCCGAGCACGCCGAGCGCGACCGAGATCGACGCGCGGCCATTCTCGATTCGGGTCAACTCGTCGCCCGGCGCGGCGGCGTATTCCTGCCACCCCAGCATCCCCGTGACCGCGTCGCCCGCTTCGAATCGCGAATCGTCGGACTCCAGGACATGGGCGACGGCTCCGCCGACCATGACCTCTCCGAGGGCCACCGGCCGGGCGTCGGCGCCGGCTTCATTCATCCGCCTTCGCATGTAGGGGTCGAGCGAGAGGAAGCTCGATCGCACCAGCACCTCGCCCGCAGCGGGCGACCGCAGCGGCGAGTAGACGAGCTCGAAATCGGATACCTTGGGGAAACCGACCGGCCGCGCGGCGAGGGTGATCTGCCGGTTCAAGGTCGTCATCGCGCTTCCATGCCTCTCCGCCGCCGTACGGCTATCTGAACCGGGACAACTTCCCGATCAAGACGACCGGCAAGCAGAGCCAAGAGCCAAGAGCCAAGAGCCAAGAGCCAAGAGCCACGTTCCTACGCCACTCATTCCGTAACCACTGCCTTCGCGCATCATGGCTGGCTCGCGGTCACGACTTCGCCTCTGGCCCGGGGCACGTAGAGCTCGGGCTCGCGGTCGAATTTCGACCGGCATCTCGGAGAGCAGAACACGTAGGTCCTCCCGGCGTGCGTCCTCTTGTGCGCCGACTTGTCGTCGATCCTGGTCCCACAAACTGGATCTCTCGTCATTTGGAACGCTTCCCGTCAGGTTTGTTCAGTTCGTGGGTGGCTTCTCTTGACTCTCGGGCTCGGAATCGCCGTCCATCCTCATCATCGGACAATCCATCGCGTCTTTCGCGCCCTGCATGTGCATGTAGCGCGTCATGTGCATCATCATCGCGGGCTGCATCTCCATCATCATGGAGCGGGACTCCTTACGCTCCGCGACCAGCTCGTTGATGACCGCGGCCATCGGCTTCTCCAGGGCGTCGCGCCGGTCGGACTTGAGTGCGGCGTTCATCTCCGCGACCAACTGGTCGAGCTTGGCGTCCATGGCGCGGACCTTGTCCCTCATCTCCTGCCGCTTGGCCATCATGGCCGAGCACTCCGCCTTCATGTCGGCCGAGTGCCGGGCCCCAGCGCCACCCATCATGGGGTGGTGGCCGGACATCGGCGCCATAGGAGCCATTGGAGCCATTTGTTGGGAACCCGCGGTGGCCGGGGCTGACGGGCTGGGCGAGGACGACTGCGCGCCGGCCAGCGTGGCCACCGCGAGCGCGGCCGCGAGGAGGCCCGGCACGAGAACCCCGAGAGAGTGCCTCTTCATGAGCATGCTTCCCTTTCTAGCGGCCTTCGGAGCCGCGGATATGCCGCCACCGGGCTTCCCGGGATGGCCACTGGAGATGCAACTACTCTTTCCTGCCCACCCAGAACAGGACGCCGCCGACCACGATCGCGCCAACCCCGGCCCAGACCGGAATGTTGACGGTCTCCTTTTCCTTGAACGACATCTCGAGGGGACCGAGCTTGGCTTCGTGGGTCGCCTTGGTGTAGGTGATGCCGCCGTACACCAGACCGATGATGCCGGCGGCGATCAACACGAGTGCCACGATCTTGACTGCGCTCATCTCGCCTCCTTGCCTCGCGCGGCGAACCGCCCTAGAGGACTCGTCGACCGGAGAGGAGCCTGAAGATCAGGATGATCACCGCCACGACGAGCAGGATGTGAATGAAGCCGCCCAGCGTGTAGGAGGTGACCATTCCGAGCAACCAAAGCACCACGAGAATGACCAGAATCGTCCATAGCATCGCAGTTCTCCCGTTCCGCCGGGCTCAGCGCCCGGCCCTGCCGACCTTCAATTCGTTGTTGACGTCCTTGACGCCCTTGGTGTCGTGCGCGATGCGCGCGGCGTCGCTCTTGATCTTCGCGGAGCTGACCCGGCCGATCAGCGTCACCACGCCTTGTGACGAGCTCACGTCGATATCCCCGGCCTTGATGTCGGAGTTGGCGATGAGCTTCGACTTGACGGTCGAGCTGATCAGCACGTCATCGACCCAACTGCCGACCGTGCGCTCGCCGACCGTGAGATTGTTGTGGACTCCAACGACGCCGTCGGCGCGCCAGGCGACGCGGGCGGCTTCGCGGCGGGCTTCCTCCGTGTCCACCACGCCGGCCAGATAGACGACGCCCTCCCGGGTCTCGACATCGACATGGCGTGCCTTCACCTTGTCGTTGCTCTCCAGCGACTCTTGAACGACCGACGTGATCCCCGAGTCCGAATGCTGTCTGTTCTTGGACACCATCGACGAGCTGCACCCGGCGAGGGTCAAGAACGCGACGCCGACCAGGGAGCTTGCCGCTATGACGAGGGTTCGATTCATGGGCTGCCGTCCTTTCCTGAACGTGCAGCGAAACTAGCTCCCGGAGGAGCCACCGGGAAGCGCACTAACTACCCGAGCGCAGCGCACCGGGTAGGTAGAAACCACCCGTCTATCGAGGTCGAGGCGAGACCGGGGACCGGCAGCGTAGTATCTACCCAGCCTGCAGATCCACTCCCGGGTAGTTCGTGCGCTTCTCGGCGGAACGCCCGAACGCTAAGTTGAGGAAAGGAGTCCAATATGTCCATGTCCCTGACGTCTCTTCTGCTTCTCGTCGTGATCGCCGCCATCTGCGGCGCGATCGGGAAGGCCATCGCGGGAAGCTCGCGCGGCGGGCTGATCGTCTCGACCGCCCTCGGCTTCGTCGGCGCCCTGCTCGGGCCCTGGGTCGCCCGCAAGCTGTCGCTTCCGGAGCCGTTCATGGTCACCATCGGCGGGCATCCGTTCCCGATCCTCTGGTCGATCATCGGCGCCGCGCTCTTCGTGGCGATCATCCACCTGTTCTCCCGCCGGCGATACTGAAGGCGCTGCCGCCCGAGCCCACGAAGCGAGCCTCGCCAGGGTGAGCGATCCGGCTCGGGTCGCGAGCCGCCGAGGTCGCGTGTCCACCGAGGACCTGGCGGTGACTCCTCGTTCAGGATCCCAGAGCCCGAGCGACCGGCTCTCGCGAAGCCGCGCTCCGCTTCGCCGCGGCGAAGCCGACGAGCGTTCGGGTCTCCTCGTCCCACAACTTGAGGTGGAGACAATGAACACCTTGCCCCAGGGTGAGGCGGGTGACTCGCCGCAGCCCGGGGACCTCGCGAAAGCACTGCGCCAGACGGTAGTTCGGAATACCACTCACCAGATGGTGGATGTGATGGTAGCCGATGTTCCCGGTGAGCCAGTGAAGCGGACGCGGCAGATCGAGGAACGAGCTGCCGTGCACGCTGGCCCGGTAGAAATCCCAGCCTTCGTCGTGCTCCCAGTAGGTGTCCTCGAACTGATGCTGCACGTAGAAGAGGAAGACTCCGGCCGCTCCGGCGACCAGCACCACCGGGACCTGCACGAGCAACACCGATCGCCATCCGAGCCGCCAGACGAGCGCGCCAAAGGTCGCGACGAGGCCGGCGTTGGTCCACATCACGCTGGCCCATTCGCGCTTCCAGGACCAGGGGATGTCGAACGGGAAGCGGTGCTTGAGGACGATCTGGTAGGCCGGACCGAAGCCGAGCAGAACCAGGGGATGGCGGTAGAGGCGGTAGAGCCAGCGGTGGAGGGGCGAGAACTCTTGGTACTCACGCACGGTATACGTCTTGATGTCGCCGAGCTCGCGATGCTCGAGGTTGCCGGACGTCGCGTGATGAATGGCGTGGGTGCGACGCCAGTACCCGTACGGAAACAGCGTCAACACGCCCAGCAACGAACCCACGATCCGATTGGCGGAGCGTGAGGGGAAGAGCGAGCCGTGGCCGCAATCGTGCTGCAAGATGAAGAGGCGGATGAACAGGAATCCGGTCGGCAGCGCCAAGGCCAGGGTCAGGAGGTAGGAGACCGCCAGGCTCCTCGCCATGAGATACCAGAGGAGAGCGAAGGGCAGGGCGGTGTCGAGGAGCTGCACCACCGCCGCCCGCGTGCTCGGCCGCTTGTAGGGCCGCAAGAGACGGCGCCAGTTCTTCTCGTCGAGAGTCGTCTCGTTCATGGCCAGTCGTAGCGCCCGAACCCTCGACGGGATCGAAACCCCTGGGGCTCGGATTCGGGAACGCCCCACGCTGACCTAGCGTATTTTTCGATCGCCCCCGGGGAAACCGTGCTTACTACCCGGAAGCGGAGGCGCGGACTAGGTAGAAGTCCGCAGTTTCTCCTACGATTCCAGCTCCCGCGCGGCCGGATCTCTCCCACCGATGTCCACCCGAATGCCACGCCACTTCTCCTGGCGAAAGCGCAAGACGCTCAAGATGCAGCGCGTCATGTGCCCGAGCAGGATCGCCAGCCAGATGTCGGCGGGGTGCAGTCCGCGCGTCGACTGCAGGACGGCGCACAGGCCGAGCGGCACCACGATCTGGGAAACGATCGAGATGAAGAGCGGCGAGCGCGTGTCGCCGGTGCCTTGCAGACCCCCGGTGTAAGCCAGCGCCACGGCGATGAAGAAGCCCGACACGCTCAAGTAGCCCAGCAGCTGGGTGCCCAGCCGGGTCACCACGGGATCGTTCAATCCGAAGATTCCGAGCAGATGGCCCGGAATCGTCACGAAGAGCGTGCCGACGACCGCCGCCACCCCGAGCGCGATTCCCGCCGCCACGTGCACGCCGCGCACCGAGCGCTCGGGCCGGCCGGCGCCCAGATTCTGCCCGGCGACGGCTCCGGCCGCGCCCATCAACCCGAAGGATGCCCAGGTCACCAGCGAGAAGAGCTCGCTGTAGCCCACCGCGAACGCCGCTTGGGCCTGCGCGCTCGCCTCGAGCGAACCGATGAAGCGAAGCAGGAGAACGCCCGCCACGTTCATCGCGATGCCTTGCAGTCCGGTCGGCAGGCCGAAACGGAAGAGCTCCCGGATGATCCGCCAATCCGGCCGCCAGCCCATCCCGCGATGCCAGTGAATCACCAATCGCTCGGAAAAGAAGAGATGCACCGCCCAGGCGCTCACCAGTGCCCCGGCGATCACCGTGCCCAGCGCCGCGCCGGCGGTACCGAGACGCGGAATCGGCCCGAGACCGCGAATCAGGATCACGTTGAACGTCATGTTGAGCAGCGTCATCACGATGCCGAGGCGCAGCGGCGTGCGCGCGTCGCCCGCCGAGCGGAGCGCGATGCCGATCATGAAGAAGAGCATCATGCCGATGCCGGCGACGAACATGATCCGCAGGTAGGGCAGCGCCTCGGCACGCACCTCGGCGGTCGCGTTCACCAGGCGAAGGAGGGCTGGCGACAGCACCCAGCCGATCGGCGCCAGGAGCCCGAAGCAGAGCACCACGGCGGCGAGAAACGCCTGATAGACGGTGCGGTTGACCCTCTCCGAATCGCCCGCCCCGGCGAAGCGAGCCACCAGGACGCTCATGCCGCTGAACAGCGAGCTGACGAAGACGATGACCACGAGGAAGATCTGGAAGGCAACCCCGATCGCGGCATTTCCGGTGAAGCCGACGAAGTGGCCCACCATGATGTGGTCGACCATGCCCTGCATGCCGCCGATCAGGTTCTGCAGCATGGTCGGCCAGGCGAGCTTCCAGACCGCACCCGCGATCGGGCCGTCCACGATCGCGCGGTCGAAGGTCTTGCGGGGCTTCGGCGAGGTCATGACGGAGGGCGGATGATACTCGGAGGAGATCGGCCGGCCGGTCGCGTCGCCGACCCAGGCTCCGGGAACCGCCCCGCCGGCCTGGCGGACGGGCTTCGGCTAGCGGGACTGCACCGCCGCGGCGAGCCCCGCGGAGGGCTCTGCGAGGCCGGGGTATCGCGCCAGCGCCAGCTCGCTCGCCCACAACAAGCCCGCTTCGGGATGCGCGACCGCTACCGCCGTCTCGGCAGGTCCGCCGTCCTGCAGATACATGCGCCGGAGCAGTTGCCGCGACACATCTCTCGCCAGGCTGGCGCGATGGTGGCTCACCCCCGAGATACGGTAGCGGCCCACCAGGACCGGCACGAAGAGCAGCAGCTCGCCGTGGCGCGCCATCCGGAGGAAGAGCTCCTGATCGAAGCCGGTGAGGAGCTCCGGATGGGCCGAAAAGCCGCCGAGCCGGAGCGTCCTCTCCACGTCCAGCAGACCCAACATGTCGGTCGACCACCGCTCGAGCACCGAACGGTCCAGCGGCTCGTTGGAGCGCGCGTGCAGCTCTCCCTCGCCGCGCATGACCACGAGCCCGTGGGCGAACGCGGGACGCCAGGCGAGCGCCGCCCGGTAGAGGGCCCGGGCTCCGGCCGGATCCACCCGGTTGTCGGCGTCGAGCAGAAACGCGTAGCGACGATCGCAGAGCTCGAGTAGCGCATCGCGCGCGCCGGCGACGCCGAGATTCGCCGGCGATCGGACCGTGCGCAGAGAAGAGCTCCCGGACTCCAGTCGCGCCAGCACCGCGGGTGTCTCGTCGCTCGACGCATCGTCGAGCACCAGGATCTCGCCGCGTTGCTCGGGCGGTAGGCCGCGTAGCGTGGCGTCCGCGTCGGTCACCGCGTCGGCGAGGAAGCCCGCGTGATTCCAGGCCGGGATCAGGAAGCTCAGTCCTTCGACCCGGCGCGCCGGCCGCGGATGGTTCGCGAAAAGCTCGCCGCGCGCGGCCTCTCGCGCCGGCGCCCCGGCCGCGTGGCGCGCCAACGCCGCCTCCTCGCCGACCCGCCGCAGCAACGACTGGATCTCCGCGAGAGCGTTCTCCAGCAGCTCCACCCTTTCGGCGAGCGGCCGGCCGCCGCCTTCCGGGACCTTCGACGACGGGCGCACCTCGTGGGGGTTCACCGCGCGAACCCTTCCGGGAGGGCGACCATGGTGCAAACGCGGGATCTCAACGTGGCCAGCGCGGCCGCGACCGGCGGCGGCGCCAACCGCGCGTCGTCCACCGTCAGGCGCAGCGCGGCGGGCCACTCCGGGTGACGTTCGGCGGCGCGACGCGCACAGGCGGCAGACATGGCCTGCACCGGAACTCCGCCGGCCTCCAGGGCTTCGCGAAATCTCTCAGCGTCGGGATCCGGGTCGTCACGCCAGAAGACGACGGCCCGCGCCCGTTCGAGCAGCCGGCGCAGCGCCGAGGCGGGCAGACATGGCGGAGCCTCCGGCCAGCCGGGCGCACCGGATAAATAGCAGGCGCCCTCTCCCCAGTCGAGCGCCAGCCGATCGGCGAGATTCGCCTCCTCCGGTGTCGCGCGGCCGATCAGCACCCAGGCCAGCGGGCGCGACTCGACTTCCCTCCTCGTCATCCCGAGAAGAGCGTAGCACCGGGGCGTGCCGGCCCTACTTCTTGGCCTCGGCGAGTCCGCGCTGCTCGAGCAGCGGCTCCACGCTCGGGTCGCGGCCGGCGAAGGCGCGGTACATGGCCGACTCCTCCTCGCTGCCGCCCCGTGAAAGGACCATGTCGCGGAACCGTTGGCCGTTGGCGCGGGTCAGACCCCCGTGCTCCTCGAACCAGGCGTAGGCGTCGTCGTCGATCACCTCGCTCCAGATGTAGGCGTAGTAGCCGGCCGCGTAGCCGCCGTTCCAGATGTGCGAGAAGTAGGTCGTGTGGTAGCGCGGTGGCACCTGCGGCAGAGCGACGCGGAAACGCTCGAGCGCCGCCGGTTCGAAGGTGTCGACGGGCTGGAGCGGCTGTCCGGGCGCCACGGTGTGCCAGGCCATGTCGAGCAACGCGGCCGCCAGGTACTCGGTCGTCATGTAGCCCTGATTGAAGGTTCGCGACTTCTTGATCTTGTCGACCAGCTCCTGCGGCATCGGCGCGCCGGTCTTGTAGTGGTGCGCGTAGTGCGCGAAGACGGCCGGTTCCAGCGCCCAATGTTCGTTGAACTGGGAGGGGAATTCGACGAAGTCGTTCGGCGTGTTGGTGCCGGCGATCGTCGGGTACTTCACGTCCGAGAACATGCCGTGCAGCGCATGGCCGAACTCGTGGAACATCGTGGTCACGTCGTCGAAGCTGAGTAGCGCCGGCTGGCCTGGCGCCGGCTTGGTGAAGTTGCAGACGTTGAAGACCACCGGGTGGGTGCCGAGCAGACCGCTCTGCTCCACGAAACTGTCCATCCAGGCGCCCCCGCTCTTGCTCGGACGCGCGAAGTAGTCGGCATAGAAGAGCGCCAGCGGGCTGCCGTCGGCGTCGAAGACCTCGAACACGCGCACGTCGGGCTGGTAGACCGGGATGTCGTGGCGCTCCTGGAAGGTCAGACCGTAGAGCTGGTGGGCGGCGAAGAAGACGCCATCCTCGAGCACCCGGTCGAGCTCGAAGTAGGGCCGGATCTGGCTCTCGTCGAGATCGTACTCGGCCTTGCGCACCTTCTCCGCGTAGAACTCCCAGTCGGCCGCGGTGAGCTGGAAGCCGCCGTGGGAGGCGTCGATCAGCGCCTGCATCTTCGCCGCCTCGCCACGCGCCTTGGCGGTCGCCGCCGGCACCAGGTCGGTCATCAGCTTCTCGGCCGCTTCCGGCGTCTTCGCCATCTGGTCGTCGAGCCTGTAGGCGGCGTAGGTCGGGTAGCCGAGCAGCTTCGCCTTCGCGGCGCGCAGCTGGGCGAGACGCTCCACGATCGGCCGGGTGTCGTTGGCTCCGTCCTGATCGCCTCGCGCGACCGAGGCCGCGAACAACCGCTCGCGTAGAGCCCGGTTCTGCAAGGACGCGAGCGCGGGTTGCTGGGTCGTGTTCTGCAGGGCGAGCAGCCATTTGCCCGCCTCGCCGTGCTCCTTGGCGCGCTCCGCGGCGGCGGCGATTGCGTCGTCGCTCAAGCCGGCCAGCTCGGCCTTGTCGGTGACCAGGACCGCGCCGGCGTTGGTCGCCGCCAGCACGCGATCGTGGAACTCGGTGGTGAGCTTCGACTCCTCCTGGTTGAGGGCCCGCAGCTTGACCTTGTCGGCGTCAGCGAGTTGCGCCCCCCGCCGCACGAAGTTCTTGTAGTAGCGCTCGAGCAGGAAGCGCGACTCGGCATCCAGCTTGAGCGTGTCTCGCTGGTCGTAGAGCGACTTGACGCGCGCGAAGAGCTCGGGATTCAGGTAGATCGCATCCTGATGAGCCGCCAGCTTGGGCGCTTCCTCGGCCTGGATCTTCTGGATCGCGTCGTTCGTGTTGGCGTCGGCCAGAGCGAAGAAGACCCGCCGTACGCGGGTCAGCACACTGCCGGTGCGTTCCATCGCCTCGATCGTATTGGCGAAGGTCGGTGCGTCGGGGTCGTTCGCGATCTGCTCGACTTCGGCGAGCTCCTCCTTCATGCCCTCCTCGAGCGCCGGCTGGAAGTCGGAGTCGTGGATCTTGTCGAAGGGCGGCGCCTGGAAGAGCAGCGGGCTGGGCGCGAAGAAGGGATTGGCCGGCGGCGGCTCCGGCGCGGCGGGAGCGGACGATGTCGTCGCGAGCAACGACAGGGGAACGAGGCTCAGCAGGAGGCCGAGGGGAAGGACCATCAGATGTCGAGGCATGGTGACCTTTCGTTCGAAGCGATTGAACCGAGAGGCGCCCTGGAGACTTCCGGAGCGCGGCGGGGAGAATCGGTCCTCGCTGGAAAGCCTAACGCAGACGCCCTCGATCGTCGCCCATCAGGCCGACCTGGCGCCGCTCGCGGAGCGGAGCGCGTTCCGCTCGTACTCGAGCAGGTCGGCGATCCGATCGATCGTCAGATCGGCCGGGGGATGGGTCGCGATCTCGACCGCGTCGTGGGCATAGTGGCCCTGGCGCGGGAAGACCGTGGTGACCCTTTGCCCCCAGTGGGCCTTGAGCGCCGTGAGGATGCGCAGCTTGTCGTCGACCGCCACGTAGCGGCGTGCCGGGTAGAGACGCTCGACGTCGCGCAGCATCGTCTCCTTGTGGACGTAGATCAGCACCTCGCCGGCGACCGCCCGCCAGAGGCCGGACCGATCCACCTTGCGCGGCTGGAAGACCGCGTCGCCGTCGGAGAAGACGACCGTCGGTGCCCACTCCCGGAAGCGCGCCACGACGTCGAGCGCGCCCGGGTAGAGGCGATCCGCGAAGGGATAGTCGACCAGCCACGAGGAGAGACGCAGCACCCGCGGATCGTGCTCGTGCTCGAGGCGGTAGCGCTCGAGCGCTCCCAGGTAGTCGACGTAGCCGAGCTCGCCGCGCAGTTGCTCGAGGATCGCGAAGTAGCGGTCGCGCGCCGCGCCGCCGAACTCCTCCGCCAGGTGCTCGCGCAGGTCGCGTTGCACGGCGTCGTTGTCGAGCAGCGTGTTGTCGACGTCGAGCAGGAAGACGAGGTCGGGCTGGGCTCTCACTCGTCGCCGTTCGCGGTGCGCGGGTTGAGCCAGGGACCATACGAGCCGATCAGAGGCACGGCTTCGTCGGGTCCCCAACTTCCGGTGGCGTAAGGATAGGCCGGGGTGACGTTGTCGAGCACCGGCTCGACGATCCGCCATTGCGCCTCGACGATGTCCTGGCGCGTGAACAGCTCGGCGTTGCCCTCCATCGCGTCGCCCAGCAGGCGCTGGTAGGGAGGCATGTCGGCGGCGGCCTGCCGGGTCAGGTGGAGCTCGCGGTCGTTGCCCACCATGCGCTCGCCGGGCACCTTGACCCGTAGGCCGAGCGCGATCGAGATGTCCGGGCTGATGCGCATGCGCATGTGGGCCGAGAGCGGCGGCACGATCTCTCCGAAGGTCTCGCGCGGCGGCCTCTTGTACTCCACGACGACCTCGGTGGAGGTGCGCGCCAGGCACTTGCCGGTGCGCAGGTAGATGGGCACGCCCGCCCAGCGCCAGGTGTCGATCGCCAGCTTGGCCGCCACGTAGGTCTCGACCGTGGAGTTGGCCGCCACGCCGGGCACCTTGTGGTAGCCGAGGTACTGGCCACGCACGATGTCGGACGGCGCGAGCGGCCGGACGGCGCGCAACAGCCGCGCCCGCTCGTCGCGCAGCGCCTCGTGCTCGGCGCCGGTCGGCGGATCCATGGTCAGGTTGGCGACCACCTGCAACAGGTGGTTCTGCACGACGTCGCGGATCGCGCCCGCCTCTTCGTAGAACTTGCCGCGTCCCTCGACCCCGAACTGCTCCGCCATCGTGATCTGGATGCTACGCACGTAGTTGCGGTTCCAGGTGGGCTCGAACATCGGGTTGGCGAAGCGGGTGTAGAGGATGTTCTGCACCGGCTCCTTGCCGAGGAAGTGGTCGATGCGGAAGATCGCCTCCTCGGGGAAGTAGCGGTGCACGATGTCGTTGAGCTCGCGTGCCGACGCGAGGTCGCGGCCGAACGGCTTCTCCACCACCACCCGGGCGTCGTCGGCGCAGCCGGCGGCCGCCAGACCCTCCGCCACCACCGAGAACATGCTCGGGGGAATGGCCAGGTAATGAAGCGGCCGCTTGGCCTCGCCGAGCTCCTGGCGCAGCTTCGTGAAGGTGGCCGGCTCGCGGTAGTCGCCGTCGACGTAGCGAAGCAATTCACTCAGCTTCGCGAAGGCGTCGGCATCCACGCCACCGTGCGCTTCGAGACTCTGCTGGGCGCGCTCGCGCAGTTGCTGGATCTTCCAGCCGGCCCGCGCCACGCCGATGATCGGCACGTCCAGCCCCTCGTCGCGCACCAGGCCCTGCAGCGCCGGGAAGATCTGCTTGAAGGCGAGGTCGCCGGTGGCGCCAAAGAAGACGAAGGCGTCGGAATGCGGCGGACGGTTCACGACTTATCCTCCGGGGGCGCCTTCTTCTCCAGGTGACCGCCGAACTGGTAGCGCATCGCCGACATCACCCGGTCGGCGTAGTCGGCCGCGCCGCGCGAGGCGAAGCGCGCGAAGAGCGCCGAGGCCAGGATGGGGGCCGGGACGCCCTCGTCGACCGCGGCCTGGAGCGTCCAGCGCCCTTCGCCCGAATCCGAGACCCGGCCGGCGAACTCGGAGAGATCGGCGTCCCCCGACAGCGCTTGCGCGGTGAGGTCGAGCAACCAGGATCCGATCACGCTGCCGCGCCGCCAGAGCTCGGCCACCTCGGCGAGCGGAATGTCGTAGCGGTAATGCTCGGGATGACGGAGCGGCGTCGTCTCGGCATCGGTGTCCCGCGAGCGCGCGCCGACATCGGCACTCTCGAGAATGGCGAGCCCCTCCGCGTAGGCCGCCATCAAGCCGTACTCGATGCCGTTGTGAACCATCTTCACGAAGTGGCCGGCGCCGTGTGGACCGCATCGCAGGTAGCCCTGCTCGGCCGGGCCGACCGCGCCCGTGCGCCCGGGGCTGCGCGACGCCGCATCGGAGCCGGGCGCCAGGGTACGAAAGACCGGCTCGAGGCGTTCGAAGACCGCCGCGTCGCCGCCGATCATCTGACAGTAGCCACGCTCCAGGCCGTGCACGCCACCGCTCACGCCCACGTCGAGATAGCGCACGCCGCGCGGTTCGAGCTCGGCGGCGCGCCGGATGTCGTCGTGGTAGTAGGAGTTGCCCCCATCGACCACCACGTCGTCCGCGCCGAGCAGCGGTACCAGGTCGCGCAGCACCGGGTCGACGACGGCGGCGGGGACCATCAGCCAGACGGCCCGTGGCGCCGCGAGAGCGCTCACCAACCCGGCGAGATCCGACGCTCCCGTCGCTCCTTCCCCGACCAGCGTCCGCACCGCATCCGGATGCGTGTCGAAGACCACGCAGTCGTGGCCGGCCGCCATCAGCCGCCGCACCATGTTGGAGCCCATCCGGCCAAGGCCGATCATTCCCAGCTGCATGCCGCCCTCCTCTTGTCTCGTCTCTTCATCGCTTCATCGCTTCTCCGCCCGCACGGCGGCTCACCGGGTCAGCCGTTTCGCCGCCGCGGCGTCGACCAGCCAGTGCAACTCTCCCGCCACCGGGCGAACCGCCTGTGCCGGCAGCTTGGCGGGCACCCGGGGCCCCTCCAGCACCTCGCGCAAGATGGCGGCCTTCTCCTCTCCCTCGACCAGGAAAACGACCGTCCTCGCGTGCTGAATCAGCGGCAGCGTCAGCGTGACGCGGACCGTGTCGAGCCGCGGCACCGGATTGGCGACCACCCAACGAACCTCTTCTTGCAGCGCCGGCGTACCGGGAAAGAGCGACGCGGTGTGCCCGTCGGGCCCCAGGCCGAGCAGAATCAGGTCGAAACGGGGCCAAGCGGCGGCGCGGGGCTCGAAGAAACGCCGCAACTCGGCTTCATAGTCGCGCGCCGCGCGCCCGGGGTCGGAAGCCTCGCCGCGGATCCGGTGAACGTTGACCTCCCGGATCCCGAGCGGATCGAGCAGCTCTCGCCGTGCCGCGCCGTAGTTGCTATCCGGATGTCCGGGCGGCACGGTGCGCTCGTCACCCCAGAAGAAGTGGACGGGGGTCCAGTCGAAGCCCGGCGATTCCTCGACCAGCGACCTGAAGAGCCAACCCGGCGTCGAGCCCCCGGACAGCGCGACCGCCGCGCGACCGCGCGCCTCGACCGCCGAGGCGACCCGCGACCGGAAGAGCTGCGCCGCGGCGCGGCCCAGAGCGGACGGATCCGGGACGATCCGGAGGTCGTCGGCAGCGACGTCTCGAGCGCTCACCGAGCTCCCCGGCGCCCTTTCCGCGCCCCCGAGTCCCGGGTCTCCGGCGCGGCCTTCCAAAGCCGAAAACCCCCCAGAAACGCCTCTTCGTTGTCGACCCGGCGGGTTCGCGGCGCGAGTTCGCGCAGCTTCTTCGCATTGCCGCCTCCGATCACCACGTCATCGGGCTCGAGGGCGGCGCGCAGCTGCTCGACGATCCGCCAGACATGCTTCTCCCAGCGCTTGCGACCCAACCTCACGAGACCGCGCTTGCCGGCGTAGTCCTCGAAAGTCCTCCCCTTGCGATAGGGAAGGTGAGCGAGCTCCATCGGCTGCAGCGCGCCGTCGACGATCATCGCTGAGCCGAGGCCGGTCCCCAGGCCGAGAAAGAGCATCCGCCCGCCCCGGTAGCTGCCCAGCGCCTGCATCGCGGCGTCGTTGACGATCCGGACGGGACATCCGAAGGCCTTCGCGAAGTCGAATCGCACCCAACCCTTGCCGAGGTTCACGGGGTCGTGCAGCGGCCGGCCGTGCACGACCGGGCCCGGATAGCCGAGCGCGACGACGTCGTAGCGCCAGTCTTCGGTCGCGTGGAGCACCGCCGTCACGGCCGCCCGCGCCGTGAGGTGCGGACCGGACTTGAGTTCGCGCCGCTCGCTCTCTCCCGTGGCGAGGATCTTGACGTGCGTTCCTCCCACGTCGACCACCAGAACGCGCGGCGAGGTGCGAGGCAGAGCGGCTTTCGAGGGCATGTCGAATCGAGGTGGAGAGCGGTCACCGGCAGGCGCCGAGATCAGAATAGCAGCCGTCCCGCCGGCGCGCTTTCCGGCACGCCACAGAGCGACTCATCCCACCGCGGAACCGCTTCGTCCCATACGGGTCGCCGCCCGAACGCGACGCTCCTAGACTTCTCGTTGCCATTGTGCGCCCGATCCCTTTCTTCATGGAGGTAGTCCAAGATGTCAGCGTCGTCTCGTCCGTTGCTCCGCAGTCCGCATCTGCTCCTGGCCGTCCTGATCTGCGGTCTCGCAGCGCCATGGCCCGCCCAGGCCGTGCCGAGCTTCGCGCGGCAAACGGGCTTCGCCTGCTCGTCGTGTCACACCGTCTTCCCCCAGCTCAACGCGCTGGGCCGCAGCTTCAAGCTGCGCGGGTACACCATGGCCGCCCATCCCTCCGAATACAAGCAGCTCCAGGAGGCCGAGTACGCGCCCATCTCCATCATGTTCCAGTCCTCCCACACCTCCTTCAAGCAGGCCTTGCCGGACGGAACGAGCAGCGACACGCGGCTGCCGCAGGAGGTCAGCTTCTTCTACGCCGGGCGGATCTCGAGCCACCTGGGCGCTTTCATGCAGATCACCTACGACGGAGCCGAGGACCATCTCGGAGTCGACAACGTCGACATCCGCTGGGCGAATCAGGGCAAGGACAAGCTTCAAAACCTGACCTACGGCCTCACCCTGAACAACAACCCGACCGTGGAGGACGTCTGGAACAGCACTCCGGCCTGGGGCTACCCCTTCGCCGAGTCGGGCTCGGCACCGTCGCCGGCCGCCTCGCCGATCGTCGAGGACGCCCTGGCGCAGCAGGTGGCTGGCCTGGGTGCCTATGCTTCCTGGAACAACCAGCTCTATGGCGACGTGACCCTCTACCGCGCTTCGCAGCTCGGCGCCCCGGCGCCACCCGACAATAGCTCCGAGAACGTGGTCCGAGGCGTCGCACCGTACGCTCGGGCCACCTACAATTTCGCATGGGGCGCCAACGAGTGGACGGTCGGTGCGCTCGGAATCAAGGCGGACATCGCGCCGGGTGGAGGCGCGCCGCTCTCCGGACCCACCAATAGCTTCCGCGATCTCGGGCTCGACTCCCAATTCCTCCGCAATCAAGGCAAGGGCATCATCGAGTTGCACGGCCGCTGGATCCAGGAGCACCAGACCCTCAACGCCGCCTATGCCTCGGGAGATTCCGCCAACCTGCGCAATGACCTGACGTCGACGCACCTCGATGCGACCTACCTCTGGGACCGCAGAGTCTCCGGCACCGTCGGGTACTTCGACCTGTCCGGTTCGCGGGACACCGGGCTCTACGCACCGGGCGAGGTCGACGGCAGCCGCGCCGGCGTCCCGGACAGCAACGGAATGATCTTCGAGGTCGACTACTACCCCTGGTACAACACCCGCTTCTCGGCCCAGTACAAGGTCTTCTCGAAGTTCAACGGCGCGTCGTCGAACTACGACGGTTTCGGCCGCGACGCGTCCGCCAACGACACCCTCTACCTCAATGTGTGGCTGATGTTCTGACGCCGCTCCGATTCGATCCGCGCCCCGGCTGGGGATGCCCTCAGCCGGCGGCGTGGATCTGGATCGGGACCTCGAGCTTCTCCCAGCGCAGGACGACGGCGTCCCCGTCGAGCGAGAAGGTGAGCTCCTCGACCGGGGGGTCGTTCGGCTTGGGCGTCACGGTGACGCGCAGCGCGTCCTGGCTGACGTCGTATTTGAAGGCACCCCACTGATCGGCGGTCTTGTTGAAGATCACCGTCCAATCGGTCGCGGTCGGAATCGTGAACAACGCGTATTGCCCCTTGGGCAACGCCTTGCCCTCGACCGTGACGTCCTGGTCGAAGCGAATGGTGGTCGCTTCGTCGGCGCCGGTGCGCCAGACCTGACCGTACGGCACCAACTTGTCCCAGATCTGGCGACCGCGAACTTGCGGACGGCCATAGTCGATCGTCACGTGAACGCCCGCGACGACGCCTTCGAGGTGGCCGTTCTTGCTCTTGCGTTGGGAATCGTCGCCGCGTTGGGCGACCAGCGGCAGGGCGAGACCCAGGGCCAGCAGGGCGGTGATCGTGAAAATGGATCGGCGGCTCATCTCGGCCTCCTCGAGGACGGCGGATCGGATCGATCCGATCAGTGGTTCGGGGGCTCGCTCTTCTGCGCTTCACCCGTCATCGGCACGAACCGGACGGGGGTCACGTTGCGCTTCTCGAACCCGCTCGGAGTACGAGTGTAGACCAGGAGGTCCTGGAAGAACCGCCCCACCGGCACCACCAGCTTGCCACCCACCTTGAGCTGCTGGAGGAGCGGCTCGGGAACCCGGGGGGACGCGGCGGTGACCAGGATGCCGTCGAAGGGGGCGTGCTCCGTCCATCCCTCCCAGCCATCCCCGATCTTCACTTCGACGTTCTGGTAGCCGAGGCTCTCCAGGGTGTGGCGGGCGTGCTCCGCCAAGGGCCTGAGGATCTCGATCGTGTAGACCTGACTCGCGATCTGGGCGAGCACCGCGGCCTGGTAGCCCGAGCCGGTGCCGATCTCGAGCACCCGCTCGCCGCCGTGCAGGTCGAGCAGGGAGGTCATGAGCGCCACGATGTAGGGCTGCGAGATCGTCTGGTCGGAACCGATCGGCAGCGGGTAGTCGTCGTAGGCCTGGCTGCGATAGGTCTCGGGGACGAACAGGTGGCGCGGCACCAGGTCCATCGCCGCCAGCACCTTGGGGTCGCGGATCGCGCGGCTCCGGATCTGCGTCTCCACCATCTCGTGACGCTTCGCGGCGAAGCGATCCGGCTCCGCGCCGCGCGCCCCCCAGGCCAGCGCGAAGGTGGCCAGCCAGGCGAGAACCAGAATCTGCTCGAACGGGGGACGCATGGAAGATCGAGAGCTCGCCTTCATTCTGTCGGCCCGAAGGTGCAAAGTTCAAGCCACGGCGGCAAGGATCGCGGAGCTGGCCAGCATGTCGCTCGACGTCGCGCACCAGCGTCTCGATTCGGTGACGACGACCCACTTCGCACCCGCCTGGGCTGGCGAGTCGGTCGGATAGCGGTGGTCGGGAGCTTCGATGCTTCGCGGCGCGCCGAGTTGACCCCGGCGCGCCGCGACGTCCACTCGGGCCGCGAGCTCAGTCGGCCGGCCGTGTGCGACGGAGCAGCACCACGGTCTGATCGTCGCCCTGTGGACGGTCCTCGGCGAAGTCCACCACCGCCCGGTCGATGGCCCGCACGATGCCCGACAACGGGCTCCGGCGTTCGGCGGCGAGCAGCGCGCCGAGCCGCTCGAGCCCATACTCTTCGTCGGTGCCGTTCTCGGCCTCGGTGATGCCGTCACTGTAGAGACCGAGCAGGTCCCCCGGCGCGAGTTGCCGGCGCTCGAGTTGGAACGTGGCCCCGGGCAGCAAGCCGATCGGCGGGCCGCCGGCGCCCAATTCCTCGACCTGCCCGCCGGCGCGCACCAGGAGCCCCGGATTGTGCCCCGCGTTGACGTAGGTCAGGGTGCCGCTCGCCGCGTCGAGCTCGGCGCAGAAGAGGGTGATGAACTTGTTCGCGGCGCTCGAGTCGAGCACGTGCCGGTTGAGGCGCTCGAACAGCGACGCGACGATCCCCTCGCGCTCGGCGAGGAGGCGCAACGCCGAGTGCAACGTCGACACGAGCAGCGCCGCCGGCACGCCTTTGCCGGAGACGTCGCCCACCACGATCGCGGTCTTGTTCTCGCCGCTCAGCGGGAAGAAATCGTAGTAGTCGCCGCCGATGTGCCGAGCCGGCCGATACCAGCCGGCGAGGTCGAAGCCGAGGATCTCGGGCGCGCCGTGCGGCAGGATCTGACGCTGGATCTGCGAGGCCAGCTCGACCTCTCGTTCCAGCCGTTCCTTCTCGAGCGCCTGGCGGTGGAGCTCGGCGTTGCCGAGCGCGATCGCGGCCTGATTGGCCAGCAGCTCGAGGGTGCGCCGGTCCTCGTCGCGGAACGGACCCACGCCGTAGCGGCTCTCCTTGTCGCCCACCACCAGGATGCCTTTCGACTCGCCGTCGAGCACGATCGGGACCCCGACCAGGAACTGGGCGCCGGGCAGCGCGCAGCAGTTCGTCTGCGCCCCTCCCGCCAGGAGACCGGCCAGCTCCTCGCTCGCTCCGTCGAGGCGCGGCTCGGCGTCGCCGCCGAACGCTCGGTAGAGGCGCATCTCGGTACCCGCGGCGAGATAGAGCGCGCCACGCCGGGCGTCGGCGAGAGAGACCGCGCGCATCAGGATCTCCTCGCAGAGGCGCTTGAAATCGAGCGTCGAGGCGATCGCCAGACCCACGTCGTAGAGCGCCTCGAGCTGCACCACCCGCGACTTGACCTCGAAGTCCTGGACCCGGAGCTGCTGGGCGAGCCGCACCTCGCGCGCCGCGGCGGCCACGGCCAGGGCGATCGAGCAGGCTTCCGCCGAGAGCTCCTCGATCGGTCGCGCCGGCGCCCAGGTGAGCCAACCACCTTCGAACGCCAGCGCGTGAGGAGGACTCGATTCGAGCTGCTCGGGAAACTCGGCGGAGCCGGCCTGGGCCTCGCGCCGCAGAGTGTCGCCGGATTCGAGGTAGATCGCGGCTCCGTCCCCCGCGTAACCCGCGAAGACCGGCAGCAGGCGATCGAGCGCCCGCCGCCCCCCGGGCAGCACTTCATGCGCCAAACGATCGAGCTCCGCGCGCAGCTCTCGGCCGGCGAGGGGGGCGCGCGTGCTCACGGTCAGGAGGAAGCTTCGTCGGTAGCGGCGCTCTCGTCGGCGAAGATCGACGTGTACTGCGCCAGACCCATGATGTGAAAGGTCTTCTCGATGGTGGGGGTGAGCGAGCAGAACGACAGCCGGCCCTGGACCTCGATCATCTTCTCGATGATCTCGATCAAGATGGAGATTCCGATCGAGTTGATGATCTTCGTGCCCGTGAGGTTGAGCAGCAGGTGCCGGTAGCCCTCCTCGAGCAATTCGTATGCGGCGCGCGCGATCTCTTCTCCACCCTGGTTATTGATGTAACCCTCGGTGTAGATCACCGCCAAGCCGTCGCGCCGGTCGATCGTCAGTTTCAGCGATTCCGTCATGACGCCTCGTGCCCCCTCAACGCGACTTACTCATGATCACGGTGGTGCCGTCCGAACCCGATTGGATCTCGACCTTATCCATCAATCCCTGGATGATTCTAAGGCCCCAGCCGCGCTTTCTCTCACCCTGGATCGATTTCTCGAGAGTCGGCTGCTCCACTTCGTCCGGCACGAACCCCACGCCGTTGTCGTGAACGCGGATTTCGAGCCGGCTCGGTGTCGTCTCGCCCCAGACCTTGAACTGCAGCTCGACCCGGCGCTCCGCCGCGTGACTGTGCTCGAACGCATTGATGCACGCTTCGACGACCGCCATGCGCACTTCGTCCACCCGATCGGTGCTCATGCCCAGCCAGGACGCGAGCGCGCTCGCCGCCTGGGAGGCGACGAGCTCCATATCGGGCGCCATCGGGAGGACGAGCGTCACCTCCCGTAGCGGAGTGGGGGCGGTCATCGTGATCCCGGACTCTACAGGCTGAGATAGAGCTCGAGCAGGTAGACCACCATGGGGTGAATGCGGTCTTGGAAGAGCAGCCAGAGGAACGCGAGCACCACTCCACTTCCGACCACGCGATCGAGCGGAAGTCTCGCTTGGGCAACCTGCTTGGCGACGGCCTGGAGCATCGGTGGGTTCTCCCTCGCCCGTGGACGAGGCAACCTCGCTGCCAACCCCGGCGCGCGCCTTTGACGATTCGCCCAAAGTCTTTCTTTTCAGATGTTTTCCACTCGTCTGCGGCGGTCGCTCACCTTCCGGAGGGCCGATTCCGATGAGACAGAATGCCTCAGGTCCGCCTCATGCCGCTCGCCCAGGAGCACAATCGGCCCACCTCGCAGCTTGTTGAGCGTCAAAACGGACAAAACGCCCATGCGGCCTAAAATGTCCCAACTAATCTAGAAACCCTTACGGGACAGGGTTTTGCGATGGACTCCCAGGAGACGGGCCGCCGACGACTTGTTTCCCTTGACGAGCTGCAGGACGCGCTGGATGTGCCGCTTCTCGACCGCCGCGAGATCGAGACTCTCCGGCCCGGCGGCCGGCGCCGCCGCGTCGGCTCCCATCAGCGAGCGCAGGAGGTCGGCGTCGACCGGGCCGTCGGCGAGCGAGATGGCCCCCTCGATCAGGTTCTGCAACTCGCGCACGTTGCCCGGGTACTCGTGGGCGAGCAGGAGCGCCGATGCCTCGCGCGTCAGGGCGGGCAGGGGGATTCGCTCGCGCAGGCAGAACTCCTCGGCGAAGTGGCGGACCAGCCGGGGAATGTCCTCGCGCCGCTCCCGCAGCGGCGGCAGATCGATCTCGATGCCCTTCAGGCGGTAGTAGAGATCCTCTCGAAACTCCCCGGTGCGCACCATCCCCTCGAGGTCCCGGTGGGTGGCGGCCACCACGCGCACGTCCACGGGAATCGGCTCGGCGCCGCCGATCCGCACCACCTCGCGCTCCTGGAGAGCACGCAGGAGCTTCACCTGCAGGAGGGCCGGCATGTCGCCGAGCTCGTCCAGGAAGAGCGTCCCGCCGTCGGCGAGCTCGAACTTGCCGCGGCGCGCCGCGACGCCCGTCGCCACACCCCCCTCGATACCGAAGAGCTCGCTCTCGAGCAACGACTCGGGAAGGGCGCCGCAGTTGAGCACGACGAGCGGACCCGGGCGGCCCGAGAGATGGTGCAGCAGCTTGGCGATCAGCTCCTTTCCGGTGCCGCTCTCGCCACGGATCAGCACGTTGACGCCGCGCGGCGCCACCCGCTCGGCGAGCTCGACCGCGCGCCGCATCGGCGGGGCATGGGCGATGATCCGCCGTCCGCCGACCTCCGCCGCGAAGCGGTCGCGCAGCGCCTTGTTCTCCTCGGCCAGGCGCTCGCGCTCCCCTTCGAGGCGCGCCAGCTGACGGGCTCCGTCGATCGCCACGCCGGCGAGCACGCCGACCGATTCGAGGAAGCGCCGGTCCTCGGGTGGAAACTCCGAGGCCTTGCCGCCGCGCTCCTCCTTGTCGAGCAGCGCCAGATATCCCAGGAAGACGCCCCGGTAAGCGAGCGGCGCCGCCACCAGCTCGCGGAACTTGCGGCCACAAAGCTCGCCGCCCCGCCGCGCCAACACCTGCCCCTCGGCCAGCAGGTCGCGCCACACCGGCGCCTCGAGCAGCTCGCGCCCGCTCGGCTCCTGGGCACCCCAACCCACCAGAGCCAAGGCCCGGGCTCCGGCCGCCGGATCCCGGGTCACCGCGACGGCGGCCGAAGGGTCGAGCACCAGGCAGACCCGCCCCAGCAGCTCTTCGAGCAGGTCCTGCTCGCCACGCTCCGAATAGAGCGCCAGCGCGAGGTCGTAAAGCGTCTCGAGCTGGAGCAACCGTCGCCGGTCGGCGAATGAGGGCGTCGTCCCCATGGGACAAATTGTACGCTCGCGGCGGCGGGCGGTTTCCCCGGCGGTCCCGCGGGACCGCCCCGCCGGCCTAGATCGGATCGTGCGCCGGAGCCTCGGTGAGCACCCGGCAGAGGACCAGCGTGACGTCGTCGGCGAGCTCGCCGCCACGGTGTTCCGCGACCGACCGCAGGAGCTCGTCGAGGATCTCCTCGGGGTGGCGATCGCCGCAGCGCGTCAGCGCCCGCGCGACGCCGTCCTCGCCGAACTCCTCGCCCGCCCCGTTCTCGGCCTCGAGGAGGCCGTCGGTCACCAGCAAGATCCGATCGTCGCGCCGCAGGCCGAGTGGGAACTCGAGCTCGAACTGCTGTCCGCGCCGCACCCCGAGCGGGAAGTTGCGACCCGTGCCGCGCACCTTCATGACGCGGCCGTCGCGCACCAGGAGCGGCAGGTGATGCCCCGTGGTGGCGAACTCGAAGAAGTGGGAGTCGAGATCGAGGAGCCCGACCAGGAGGGTCATGAACATCTTCGCCGACGTGTCGGCGTGCACCTGATCGCTGACCCGCTGCAGGGTGCGAACCAGCCCGTCGCCCCGGCCCAGACACTCACGCAGCATCGCCCGCACCTGGGCCGCGACCAGCGCCGATCCGATGCCGTGACCCGCCGCGTCGCCGATCGCCACCGCGAGCTGACCGTCGGAGATCTGAAAAAAATCGTAATAGTCGCCGCCGACCTCGCGACACATCTGTTGGCGTGCCGCCAGCTCGAAGCCGGTCACCTGCGGCACGTCGCGGGTCATCAGGCGTTCCTGGATCGCGCGGGCGATGGAGAGCTCGCGGTCGAGCACCTGCTTCTCCAGATGATCGCGATGCAGCCGCGCGCTCCAGATCACGACCGCCGCCTGGTTCGCGATCAGGAGCGCGAAGTCGAGGTCGCGTTCGCCAAAGGCCTGACCGGTCCGTTTATGGTTGAAATTCATCACCCCGAGCACCTTGCCGTGCAACGCGAGCGGCACGCAGAGCGCCGAGAAGTCGGCATAGTCGGCCGCCTGCGCCGGACTGCCGCGCCAGCTCGGCAGCTCGCGCACGTCCTGCGCCACGACTGCCTGGCCGGTCGCGGCCACCGCGCCGGCGATGCCCTCTCCCAACGGGATGCGGGTGCGTTCGATCACCTGCGGATCGAGGCCGCGCGCCACTTCGATGCGGAGGGTTCGCGAACCGGGCTCCACCAGCAGGATCGAGGCGCGCTCGACGCCGAGCAGCTCGGTCGCACCTTCGATGAGCGTCGAGAGCGCCTCGCGGAAGTCGAGACTGGCGACCAGGCGCTCGGTCACCCGGCGCACCACCGCGAGCTCGCGCTCGCGACGCCCGCGACGGCGACGCTCCACCGGGGGCGCATTCTTCCGGTTCTCGGGGCTCATCTCGGCCCGGCTCCTTCACTCGATCTCGGACCATGAGACCACAATCGGGCGCCGCGCGGTCGGCGCCGGCCCGGCGAAGCGCGGTCAGGCGCGGACGCGGCGACGCGCGGCGCGCTTGCGGCGGCGCGGCTTCAGGACGTGGCGCAGGAAGCGCCCCGTATAGCTCGCTTCCACTTCCGCGATCCGCTCGGGAGGACCGACCGCCACCAGCTCCCCCCCGGCGTCGCCGCCTTCCGGCCCGAGGTCGATCACCCGGTCGGCGGTCTTGATGACGTCGAGGTTGTGCTCGACCACCAGCACCGTGTTGCCCTTCTCCACCAGGCGATGGAGGAGTTGCAGGAGCTTGTGCACGTCCTCGAAGTGGAGCCCGGTGGTGGGCTCGTCGAGGAGGTAGAGGGTGCGCCCGGTGGAACGCTTGCAGAGCTCGGTGGCGAGCTTGACGCGCTGCGCCTCGCCGCCGGAGAGCGTGGTCGCCGGCTGGCCGAGGTGGATGTAGCCGAGCCCCACCTCGTCGAGGGTCGAGAGGACGCGCTCGATGGCCGGAATGGGACGGAAAACCTCACGCGCCTGCTCCACCGTCAGATCGAGAATGTCCGCGATGTTGAGCCCCTTGTAGCGCACCGATAGGGTCTCGCGGTCGTATCGCTTGCCGCCGCATACTTCGCAGGTCACGTAGATGTCGGGCAGGAAATGCATCTCGATCTTGTTCTGCCCGTCGCCCGAACAGGCTTCGCAGCGCCCCCCCTTGACGTTGAAGCTGAACCGCCCCGCCTTGTAGCCGCGCGCCCGCGCTTCCGGCGTCATCGCCATCAGGTTGCGGATCGGGTTGAAGACGTTGGTGTAGGTCGCCGGATTCGAGCGCGGAGTGCGACCGATCGGGCTCTGGTCGATGGCGATCACCTTGTCGAGGTGCTCCAGGCCGACCAGCGCGTCGTGCTCGCCCGGACGCTCGTTCGCCTTGTAGAAGTGGCGCGCCAGGGCGCGATAGAGGATGTCGTTGACCAGGCTCGACTTGCCGGAGCCCGAGACGCCGGTCACCACGGTGAAGGTGCCGAGCGGGATCTCGACGCGCAGATTCTTGAGGTTGTGGTGCCGTGCCCCCTCGACGATCAGCTGTTCGCCGTTGCCGGCGCGCCGCTGCCCCGGCACCGGCACCTGGAGCTCGCCGCGCAGATAGCGCCCGGTGAGCGAGGTCGGGTGGGCGGCGATCTCGGCGGGCGTCCCCGCGGCAACCAGCTCGCCGCCGTGCACGCCGGCGCCCGGCCCGAGGTCGAGCACCCAGTCGGCGGCGCGGATGGTCTCCTCGTCGTGCTCGACCACCAGCACCGAGTTGCCGAGGTCGCGCATCTCCCGCAGGGTGGCGAGCAGCCGGTCGTTGTCCCGCTGGTGGAGCCCGATCGAGGGCTCGTCGAGCACGTAGAGGACGCCCATCAACTTGGAGCCGATCTGGGTGGCGAGGCGGATGCGCTGACTCTCGCCTCCCGACAGGGTCGCCGACGACCGGTCGAGCGCCAGATAGCCCACCCCGACGTCGTCGAGGAAGCGCAGCCGGTCGGCGATCTCCTGCAGCACCTTGCCGGCGATCTTGGTCTCGCGCTCGTCCAGACCGAGCTCGCCCAGGTTGCGCCGCAGCTCCGTGACCGAGAGCGCCGAGAGGTGGTCGATCGAGCGCCCGCCCACCGTCACCGCGAGCGCCTCGGGCCGCAACCTCCTGCCTTGGCAGTCGGGACAGATCTGCACCGACATGTACTTCTCGATCTCGTTGCGCACCATCTGCGAATCGGTGTCGTGATAGCGCCGCTCGAGCATCGGTACGATGCCTTCCCAGTTCCCCTGCCAGCGGTAGGCGGATTTCTTCCCCTTGAGCTCGAACTGGAGCTCCTTGTCGCCGCTCCCCTCGAGGATGGCGCGGCGCGCCCGTTCGGGGAGCTTCTTCCACGGCGTGGCGAGCGAGAACTTCATCGCGCCGGCGAGGGTCCGCAGCATCTGGAGGCGCCAGGAGCGCGAGCCGGGCTGAAAGAGGGCGAGCGCGCCGTGGTCGATCGAGCGCTCAGGATCGAGCACCAGCTTCTCGCGGTCGACGCCCATCAGGGTACCGAGCCCCGAGCAGGTCGGGCAGGCGCCGTAAGGGCTGTTGAACGAGAAGAGGCGAGGCGTGATCTCCGAAAGGCTGGTGCCGCACTCCGAGCAGGCGAAGCTCTGCGAGAGGGTCTCCTCGGGCTGCCCATCGGGCGCCGCCACGACCAGCCCCGAGCCGACCTTGAGGGCCGTCTCGAGCGAGTCGGCGAGCCGCTTCTCGAGCCCCGGCTTGACCACCAGCCGGTCGACCAGCACGTCGATCGAGTGCTTCTTCTGCTTGTCGAGGGTCGGGATCTCGCGCGACAGGTCCACCACCGCGCCGTCGATGCGCGCCCGCACGAAGCCCTGGCGCGACATCTCGGCGAGCTGCTTGCGATACTCCCCCTTCTTACCGCGCACGTAGGGCGCGTAGAGGTGGAGCCGCGTCCCCTCGGGGAAGGAGAGCAACCGGTCCACCATCTGCTGCACGGTCTGGGGGCGGATCTCGCGCCCGCAGCTCGGGCAGTGCGGCACCCCGATCGAAGCGAAGAGGAGACGCAGATAGTCGTGGATCTCGGTCACCGTGCCCACGGTCGAGCGCGGGTTCTTGGAGACCGACTTCTGTTCGATCGAAATGGCCGGCGAAAGCCCGTCGATCGCGTCGACGTCGGGCTTCTCGACCTGGGGCAGGAACTGCCGCGCGTAAGCCGACAGCGACTCGACGTAGCGCCGCTGCCCCTCGGCGAACAGGGTATCGAATGCGAGCGACGACTTTCCCGACCCCGAAACCCCGGTGATCACGACCAGCCGGTTGCGGGGGATCTCGAGGTGCAGGTTCTTGAGATTGTGCTCCCGCGCACCTCGAACGATAATCCGATCCATGGGGCCGGGCACTCTAGCACCGGCGCCGCGCTCCGAGTCTCAGTCGGGCGTCGTCCGCCAGGTCACCGCGGCGCGGTCGAGAGACTCCAGCAGCCGCATCACGCGCACGAGATCGTTGGCCGGCTCGGCTCCGCCGCCGCTCCCCGGCCCCCCCGCCGCGGTCAGCCGCCCGATGCATCCGCGCAGGGTCTCGGCGACATCGTCGGACAAGGCTCCGACGGCATGCGCCTCGTCGAGCAGAGGAACGAGCTCCGTTCTCAGCTCGGCGAGGAACGGTCTCGCCTCCGCGGTGAGGGCGGCCGGCAGGAACCGCAGACGGATGTGCAGGTTGTGGACCATCTGGAACGCCCGCCACGAATCGTTCGTCCGGCTGGTGAGACGAGAGAGCGCGCTCGCCAGCTTTTCGCCGGCCTGCTGCATGGCGCGGGTATCGGCGCGTACCGGGCCGAGGCGGGCGGGTCGCGGCGCCTCTTCGACGACCCGGGCCGCTTCGCGCCTCGCCTCGCCGGGACCCGGCGCCGTGTCCCGTGCCGCATCGGCGACCAGCGAGGTGCGCTTGCCGACCGCGCCGAGCAGCAGGGTCAGGAAGAACGTGAGATCTTCCTCGCCGACCAGGAAGACGAGGGGATCCACTTCCACGCCCTCCTCCACTTCCGTCTCGCGCAGCTCCCGCACCCTCTCCGCTCCGACCAGTGAGCGCAGCACCGTCACGTCGACGATCGCGGCGACCTCGAGCAGCAGCTGGCAGAGGCGCGAGTAGAGATCGCTCTTTTCTTCCTCGGACGTCTCGATCGCGACATCCAGCGACATCAGGTGAAGCTCTTCGATCGCCCGCAGCCGGCTCCCCAGCAGGACCTCGCGCCGCTGTAGGTGATGGTAGTCGCCGGCGTAGAGGGCGCGCCGGTTGGACAGACTGAGCAGCGGGAACAAGCCGTGACGAAAATCGATCAAGTCGCTCAGCGCGTAGCGGTCGACCGGCCGCCACGCGCGCCAGCTCGTCAGCACCTCGAGCCACGGGAAATCGGTACCCACCGCTTCCGCGGCACGCTTCGCCGCCTCCAGCGCGGCCAACAGCCCACGGTTGCGAAGCTGCTCCTCCGCCTTCTCGGGAAAGAGCACCGCCTCCATGTCGGCGCCCACCCAGCGACCGTCGGAGATCAGCGCGGTCGCCGCACCCATCATGGCGCTCGAGTAGCGGCCCTTGAGGTCCGCCGCAACCTCGCCGAGATAGTCGGCCGTCGCCCGCGACAGGACGGCCTCCTCCGGCATCCGATCCAGGGCGGAGCGCAGCAGTCGACGGTTGGACGCCGTCATGTGGTGGAGCGCGGTGAAATAGAACGCCGCCTCCTCCAGCGCCGCGCGCTCTCGCGGCTCCGCGTTCGCGGTCGGCGACCCGACCAGCTCCTTCGCGATGCGCGAGGGAGCGTCTTCGACCCGTCCGAGCAGGCGCCCCAAGTGGGTCCGCAGCTCGTCGCGGTCGGCCGGCGGTGCATAGAGCAGGGACCAGGGCGCAGCCTCGTCGAGCTCGTCGACCAGGCGACGGACCAGACCGTAGATCGCGCGACCGCGCGGATTCGCCCCGGCGATCAACGCCTCGCGATCGCCGGTCGCGGGAGGGGTGGGAGCGAGCGGTCTCACGTCTCGGCTACTCGCGCTCGCCGGCCAGGGCCCGCGCGGCTTCGCGGTCGAGCTCCTTGCGCCGCTCGGTCTCACGCTTGTCGAAGAGCTTCTTGCCCTGGACGAGGGCGATCTCGACCTTGATCCGGTCGCCCTTCAGGTACATCGACAGCGGCACCACGGTCAGGCCCTTGCCCTGGACCCGCCCTCCCAGCTTCTCGATCTCGCGGCGGGAGAGCAGGAGCTTCCGCTCGCGCTCCGGGGGCGGGTTGTCGCGACTGCCGTGGCTGTAGGCGCTCACGTGCACGCCGACCAGCCAGGCCTCGCCGTTCCGGAAGTCGACGAAACCCTCGCGCAGTTGGATGCGCCCCGCCCGGCAGCTCTTGACCTCGGTGCCGGTCAGCGCGACGCCGGCTTCGTAGCGCTCCAGCACGAGGTACTCGTGCAGCGCCCGGCGGTTGGAGGCCAGGGGGCGCACCGCGGTGCTCTTGGGCTTCGAGGACGAGTCGGATCGGCGGTCGGACAAGATCGGTCTCCGGACCCCGGACGGGAAAGAGCCCGGTCCGGCGCTCAGCGGATGTTACAGTCCCCGCGCCGATGAGAGCCGTCTGGGCGCTCTGCCTCGTGGGTGCGCTCGTGGCTTCGGCCGCGGTCGCCGAGCCGCGCATCCGGGAGCTGTCGATCGTTTATGACGGCGGTCAGCTCCTCGCCAGCTTCCGTCTCGAGGACGGCTTCACGCCGGGACTCCTCGCCCGCATCGAGAGCGGCCTCCCCACCTCCCTGGTCTACGAGCTCGAGCTCGAGCGCGACCGCAAACGCTGGTGGGACGAACAGCTCGACTCCACCACCCTCGAGGTCGTCGCCATGTTCAACGCGGTGACCCGCGAGTATCTGGTCAACACCAAGCTCGGCGGCAAGCTCCTCGACAGCCAGACGCTGCACGATCCCGGCGACCTCGAGCGCGCCATGACCACCTTCACGGCGCTGCCGGTCTTCGCCCTCGAATCGCCGGGCCACCGCGAGCGCTACCTGATCCGCGCCCGGGTCGATCTCGGCACCGGACACGTGCTCGGCTTCATTCCGGTGCTGCGCTCCACCGACTGGGTGGAGTCCAACAAGGTGCGCGTGCGCCGGCCCTGAGGGCGGGCTCCGGAGAGCGGCCGCGATGGATCTTCGACAGGAGCTCGCCCGGCGCAGCCGCGACTCCCGTTGGGTGGCGGCGGTCCTCGCGCTGCTCCTCCTCCTGCTCGACCCTCCTCTACTACCTGATCCAGCGCGGCCGCGAGCTGCCGCAGGCGCTGGTCACCAACCGGGTGCTCCTCTTCGCCCTGCGCAATCTCGACGGGCTGCTCATCCTGGTCATCCTCTTCGTCCTGGCGCGCAACCTGATCAAGCTCTGGTTGGAGCGCCGCGGCCGGGTGCTCGGCTCGCGCTTCAAGACCAAGCTGGTCGCCACCTACATCGGCCTCTCGCTGATTCCGGTGCTGCTCCTCTTCTTCTACGCCAGCGAGCTCCTGCAGGGGTCGATCGACCGCTGGTTCTCGGCCTCGCTGGCCAACGTGCTCGAGCAGGGCAACGCGGTCGCGCAGGCGCTCCAGACCACCATCGAGAAACGCAACGAGCTCGACGCGGCGCGGCTGGTGCGCGAGATCCAGGGGCTCGACCTCGGTCGCGTCGAGGCGCGCGCCACGGTGCGCAAGCGGCTCGAGAGCTGGCGCGCCGAGACCGGCGCCGATTTCGTCGGCGTCTACGACGAAGACACCTTCGTCAACGCGGTGATCGATCCACGCTCCGGCCTGGCCGACCTCCCCGAGGTGGGTCGCGCGTTGCCGCGCGAAGCCGCCCAGAGCGGCGAGGCGGCCCGGGTCATGGAGCCGCCGGGGGCGCGCGGCCGCCTCATTCTGGGCGCCGCATCGAACCGGCCGCCCCCCGGGCGCCGCGCCACCGTGGTCGTGGTCGGGACGCTGCTCGACGCCCAGACCTCGTCGCGCAGCGCGCGCCTGATCGAGGCCTTCCAGAGCTACCGTCAGATCGAGGTGCAGAAGGGCGAATTCAAGTCGAGCTACGTGCTGACTTTCGTGCTCGTCACCCTGCTCATCCTGCTCGCCTCCTCCTGGATGGGCCTCTTTCTGGCGCGCCGCCTGATGGAGCCGCTGCAGGCGCTCGGCGAAGCCTTCCGCGCGGTCTCGGACGGCGATCTCACGCAGCGCATCGCGGTGCCGGCCGACGACGAGATGGCGGTCGTCGTGGACTCGTTCCACCGCATGACCGACGAGCTGCGGCGCGGCCGCGAAGCGATCGAGCACAGCAACCGGGAGCTCACCCAGGCCAACCGGACCCTGGCCCGCGAGCGCGCCCAGGTCGCCGCGGTGCTCGACAATCTGGCGGCGGGCGTGCTGGCCCTCGACGGTGCCGGACGGGTGATCACCGTCAACGGCGCGGCGCTCTCGATGCTCGGCGTCAAGGCAAACGACCTGGCCGGCAAGAGCCTCGAGGAGGCTTTCACGGGCGATCCGCGCGAGCCTCTCGCGGCGCTCGCCGATCCCGCGGCCGGCGGCCGCGAGCGCACCCGCGCCGCCCAGGTCAGCTTCCCGGTCGGCGCCACCTGGCGCACCTTCGACGTGCGCACCACCCGCCTGCCGGCGGGCGGCGACGGCGGCGCCGCTTGGGTCCTGGTGCTCGACGACCTGACCGAGCTGATCCAGGCCCAGAAGCTCGCCACCTGGACCGAGGCGGCGCGCCGGGTCGCCCACGAGATCAAGAACCCGCTCACCCCGATCCGCCTCGCCGCCGAGCGGTTGCGCGCCAAGCACCGGCAGGGGGACGAGGACGCCGCCGCCCTCGTCGAGCGGTCGGTCGACATCATCGTGCGCGAGGTCGCCAACATGCAGAGTCTGGTCGACGAGTTCTCGCGCTTCGCGCGTATGCCGGGACCCCATTTCGAGGCGACCCGCCTGGCGCCCCTCCTCGACGAGGTGCTCACCCTCTACCGCGACATCAAGCCGGGCGTCGAGGTGAGCGGCGAGGCCGAGGCGGGGGTGGGCGAGGTCTGGGTCGACGCCGAGCAGGTCCGCCGCATGCTGATCAACCTGTTCGACAACGCGGTCGAGGCGACCGAGGCGCCGGGCGGCGTCCGCGCCGCCATCACGCGGTCCGGCGACCGGGTCGAGATCGCGGTCGCCGACAGCGGGCACGGCATCCCCGCCGAGGACCGCGACAAGCTCTTCCTCCCCTTCTTCTCGCGCAAGGGGCGCGGCACCGGCATGGGGCTCGCCATCGTGCAGCGCATCGTGGCCGACCACGACGGCGAGATCCGGGTGGAAGACAACGCGCCGCACGGCACCGTCTTCCGCATCATCCTGCCGGCGCGCGGCGCCGCGCCCACCGCCTGACCGGCGGCCGCTCCGCGCGCATCGCGGCTAGACTGCCGGCGTGCGCGAATTCCTGATCGGCACCGCCGGCCACGTCGACCACGGCAAGACGGCGCTGCTCGCCGCCCTGACCGGCATCGACTGCGACCGTCTGCCCGAGGAGAAACGGCGCGGCATCACCCTCGACCTCGGCTTCGCCGCATCTCGAGCGCGACGGCGCCACCCTCGGCTTCGTCGACGTGCCCGGCCACGAGCGCTTCCTGCACAACGCGCTCGCCGGCTTGGGCGGCATCCGCCTGCTGCTGCTCGTCGTCGCGGCCGACGAAGGAGTGCGTCCCCAGACCCGCGAGCACCTGGCGATCGCCCAGCTCCTCGGCATTCCGGAAGCGGTGGTGGCGCTGACCAAGCTCGACCTCGTCGACGACGAGCTCGCCGGTCTGGTGGAGCTCGAGGTCGGCGAGCTCCTCGCCGGCACGCCCTGGGCGGGTGCGCCGCTCTTCCGCACCTCGGCAACGACGGGCGAGGGCGTCGACGCGCTCGCCGCCGAGCTGGTGCGGCGCGCCCGGACCGCGGCGCCGCTCCCCGCCGAGAACGCCCCCACCCGCCTGCCGATCGACCGCGCCTTCGCGCCGCGCGGCCAGGGCGTGGTGGTCACCGGGACCCTGGCGCGCGGCGTTTTGGCGAGCGGCGACGAGTTGCGCCTCGAGCCGGCGGCGACGAACGTGCGGGTGCGCGGCCTCCAGGTGCACGGTCAGCCCGCCGAGGAGGTGCACGCCGGCAGCCGGGTCGCGGTGCAGCTCGGCGGCGTCGATCTCGCCGCGCTCGAGCGGGGTCAGGAACTGGTCGCCGACGAGGGCCCCGAGCCGACCCGTTCGCTGCTCGCCCGCCTGCGCCTGCTGCCCGACGCGCCGCTCGCGATCGACCGGCCGATGGAGGTGCGCCTCCACCTCTTCGCCGCCGAGCGGCCGGCCCGGCTGCGGCCGCTCGCGCCGGCCCGCCTCGCCCCCGGCGAGGAGGGGCTCGTCGTCCTGCGCACCCGCGAGCCGCTGGTGGCGGTGCGCGGCGACCGATTCGTGGTGCGCCGCCTCTCCCCCGCCGCGACGCTCGGCGGCGGCACGATCCTCGACCCTCACTGGCGGCGCCCGCGGCGCAGCGAGCTCGCGGCGCGCCTCGACGCGCTGACGGGCGGCGACGACGACGCGCTCCTCGCCTGGATCGACGCGGCGGCCGAGGCGGGCACCAGTGAGACCGAGCTGGCCCGCCGGCTGGGCGAGCGCGCCGCCCTCACCGGCAAGCGCCTCGACGAGCTGGTCGCCCAGGGTCACACCCTGCGCGCCGGCGGCCGGGTCTTCGCGCCGCGCCGCCTGCGGGCGATCGAGTTCAAGGCGAAACGCCTCCTCGCCGACTATTTCGAGCGCGATCGTCTCGCCGAGGCGATGCCCAAAGCCGAGCTGGTCAAGAAGCTCCTGCCGCCCCGCGCCGCCGCGCAGGCGGACGTCCACCTCGGCTGGCTCGCCACCCGGAAGATCGTCGCCGTCGAGGGCGACCGGGTCTCGCTCCCCGGCCGCCAGGCCGAGCTGTCGCGCGACGAGAGCGGCCTGGCCGGCAAGATCCTCGCGGAGTACGACGCCGCGCAGCTCGAGCCCCCCTCCCCGCTCGAGGTCTCGCGGCGGCTGACCTCGAAGCCCGAGATGGTCTCCGGCCTCGTCCGCCACCTGGTCGCCCGCCACCGCCTGGTCCACCTGCCGGGCGGCCTGATCTTCTCCGCCGCCGCGATCCGGAAGATGAAGGAGGACCTGCTCGCCTCCGACGTCGACCGCTTCGCCGTCGCCGACTTCAAGCAACGCTTCGGTCTCTCCCGCAAGTTCGCGATCCCGCTCCTCGAGCACCTGGACTCGAGCGGCGTCACCCGCCGGATCGGCGACCAGCGCCAGGTGGTCCGCAGCCGGAGCTGAGCTCGCCCGGCGGCGCGGCGCCTCCGCTATCCTTGGTCCATGCGCGAACTGCGCGACATCTGGGAACGGGCCCGCGAGCTGCGCGCCGCGGATCGCCCTGACGCAATCGCGGCGATCGCGACGATCGTGGCGGTCGAGGGCTCGAGCTACCGGAGGGAAGGCGCGCGCATGCTGCTCGAGCCCGACGGCACGCTGACCGGCGTCCTCTCCGGCGGCTGCATCGAGCGCGACCTGCTCGAAACCGCCAAGCGCGCGCTCGACGAGAACCGGCCGCGAACCGCCACCTTCGACCTGCTGGCCGACGAGGAAGCGATCTGGGGCTTCGGCCTCGGCTGCGCCGGCAAGATCCGCCTTCTCGTCGAGCCCCTCGCCGGCCCCGCCGGCGACGCCCTCGCCGCCGCCCTCCCCGCCGCGCTCGACGAGCGCAAAGAGGTCTTGATCGCCACCCGAATTCGGCCGACTGAACTCGGAGACGAGTCCGTCGAAGTGAGCCGCTCTGTTGCCGTGAGCCCAGGCCCTGCCGGGGGCCGAACAGAAACTTCCATAGAAGGGCAAGGCGAGACCCCGGAAGATCCCGCCGCGGGACCCGCGATCGCCGGCGACCGCCCCGCTTTTCCCCTTCAATGGAGAGCTTTTCCCGACGGGGCCGGCCAACCCCAGGACGCCGGCCCCCTGGCGCCGGAGCCACGCTTGAACCGAAAAATCTTCCCCCCCGGCGTCGCGCGCGGCACCGCTTCCGGCGCGAACGGCTGGCTCCTCCTGGAATCGATCCTCCCCCCGGTGCACTTGGCGCTCATCGGCTCGGAGCGCGATTCGCTGGCGCTGCTCCGCCAGGCGCGCGAGCTCGGCTGGACCGCGACGGTGGTCGACCCGCGGCCGACCGAGGCCGCCGCAGCGCGGGTCGCCGGCTGGGCACGTTACGTCGCCGGCCCGCCGCGCCGTCTCGCCGAGAGCGTGCCGCTCGACGCCCGCACCGCGGTGCTGGTCGCCACCCATCGCTACCTCGACGACCTCGCCTATCTGGGCGAAGCTCGCGGACTCGCCGCTCGGCTATCTCGCCGTGCTCGGGCCGCGCCAGCGGAAGGCCCGGCTGCTCGCCGATCTCGCGAAGCAGGGGCGGAGCCCGGTGTCCGGCGGCCTGGCGCGGCTACGCGGCCCGGCCGGTTTCGCGCTCGGCGGCCGTTCGCCCGAAGAGGTCGCGCTCGCCGTCGCCGCGGAGATCCAGGCCGTGACGTCGGGCCGCCGCGCCGACCCACTCTCGGACGAGCCGGCTCGCGCCGAGGCGCCGGCCGACTCCGTCCCTTCCGCGTCGTCTTGAGAGTCGCCGGCGCGCTCCTCGCCGCCGGAGGCTCGACCCGCTTCGGGCGTCCGAAGGCGCTGCTCGAGTTTCGCGGCACCACCTTCCTCCACCATCTCGCCGCCGAGCTCGCGGCGGTGACCTCACCGGCCCTCGTGGTGGCGCCTCCCGATCCCGCGGCGGGTTTCCTCGAGGAAATCGCCGGCACCGGCGCCCGCCTGGTGACGAACCCCGATCCGGCGCGCGGCATGGGGAGCTCGATCGCCGCCGCGGCGCGCGAGCTCGCCAGCGCGGCGCCCGGGGCCGACGCCCTGCTCCTCGTCCTGGTCGATCAGCCGCTCGCCGAGCGCGGCCTCTTCGCGCGCCTGGTCGCGGCTTCGCAGCCCACCGGCTGGGCGGCCTGCGACTACGGCTCCGGCGTGACCGGTCCGCCGGCGGTCTTTCCGCGTGCGGCGTTCGCGGAGCTCGCCGGGCTCACCGGCGACGCCGGCGCGCGCGCCGTGCTCGCGCCGCGCCGCAACCTCCTCGAGCTCGTCGCCTTCCCCGGCGGCCGCTTCGATGTCGACGACGAGGCCGACTACGCACGGCTGCTCGACGCCGCCTCCCAGCTCACCGAAGGCCCCGCAAGAAAGGTGGACCGATGAGAAGAATCGTGACGCTTTCGCTGGCCCTGACGCTCGGCTCCGCGGCGCTCGCGGTCGCCGCGGAGCGCTCCTGGTTGCCGCCCCAGGTCGCCGAGGGAGTGGCGCGTCAGCTCGCGGGCCGGATGGACCAGGTCGGTCTCGTGCCGCAGGGCGCCGACGAACGGACACTGCCCCGAACCCGCAAGATGATCGAGGCGATGGCGGCCGGCATCGAAGCGCGGGGCGAGTCGGGCCTGGCCGACCTCGCGCCGACCTTCCCGAACCTCGACCTTCCGCCAACCGCACAACGCCAGCTCGGCCTCATGGCCCGGTACAACGTCTGCAACATGGCGCTCTACCGGCAGTTCCTGGATCCCGCCTTCCGCGACGACAAGAATGCGGCGTTCACCTCGACGCTCGGTCTCACCGCGGTCGCCCTGGCGATCATCTATCTCCGCGAGCCCTACCTGGCGAGCGGGGGGGACCCGAAGGAGCTGGAGGGGCACCTCACCGACCCCCGTCTGCAGCCGGTTCTCGACGCCATCCAGAAGGATCTCGAGGTCCGCGCCGCGGTCGAGAAGGCCTGCGAACCGGCGGTCACGGCGCTGGTCACCGGGGCGATGACCGCGCTGGAGAAAGAGCCGTCCGGCTCCTGAGCGGAGTCGAAGGGAACCGCCGTTCAGAAGTGGCTGGCCAGCCAGCGGCTCGCCTCGGGGAGGCGCTCCTGGCGGATCCGCACCGTGCGGGCGATCGCGGCCTCGGCGCTCACTGCGGCCCGCCGCGCGGTGGGCGGGATGTGCGCGGCGGCGAAGGCGCGCAGCCGGGCGATCGTCGCCGCGTCGTGGGCGCGCGCGGCGAGACGGGGGGCGAAGCTGGCCCGGCTGTCGGGCTCGAGCAGCGGCGCGACCTCCTTCCAGCGCCGAGTCACGAGCTCGAAGGCCATTTCCGGGTGCCACCTCCCCACCGTACCCAGGAGCGTCGCCCGCAGGGTGACCGGCAGCTCGGCCGACAGCGCCAGGTCGAGGGCGCGTCGCGCCAGCGCGGGGTCGTGCACCGAGCCGAGCAGCTGGTAGCCGCGCCGCTGGGCGAGCGAGTTCCGGGCCTCCCGGGCGCGGGCGTGGAGGCGCTCCCAGGTCGGCGCGTCGGCGTGATACGCCACGATGTCGAGCACGCTGCGCCGGAGCTCGTTCGACAGGACGCCCGGATCCTTCTCGAGCCGCGCGAAACGCTCCCGTGCCCCGGCGATGACCGCCGGATCGTCGAAGTCGCTCAGCGCTTCGAGAAGGACCTCGCGCAGCGGGCCGGTGCTCGGATTCTCGCCGGGCCGCGCTTCCCACCCGATCTTGGTGAAGAGGGGATCGAGCAGCTTGCGGCCGAAGACGTGCAGGCTGGCCTGGGCGGGCAATCCGACGTAGAGGTCGTCCATCTCTTCGAGCCTCCGCACCAGCCGCTCGAGCAGCGCCGGATCCATCGCCGGACCGGCGGCCTGGGCGACCATGGAGAGGAAGTCGGAGAGCGGCTCTTGGCCCGCCAGGCCGAGCGCCTGCGCGTCGTTCAGGAGGCCGAGCTGATCCTCGACCGGAAGCTCGGCGAAACGGGCGAGGAGCGGAGCGAGGGTCGGCGGCGCGTAGAGGACTCGGAAGTAGCCCCTCTGGCCGGCGTTCACGACCGCCGGCGCACCCCCCGGCAGCTTCACGTCCGCCGGCTTGCCGCGCGCCACGATGCCGTGCCAGACGGCGGCCGTTCCGAGACCGCGCACGGTCACCGGCACGTGCCAGACAGCGGGTTCCCGCCCGGCTTCGTCCTCGACGAACTCTCCCTGGGTCAGGCGGACGCCGCCCGGGATCGCGGCGACGCGGAGGAGCGGCACGCCGGCCTCGAGCGTGAAGTCGTGCGCGATGCGGGTGAGGTGCGTGGGAGTCGCGGCGTCGAGGGCGCGCCACAGATCGTCGCTCACCGCGTTGCCGTAGGCGTGCGCCTTGATGTAGGCGCGCACGCCGTCGCGGAAGCGGTCGGGGCCCGCGGCGCTCTCGAGCATGCGCAGCACCGAGCTCCCCTTCGAGTAGGTGATCGAGTCGAAGGCCAAGCCGGCCTGCAGCACGTCGTGGATGGGCTGGACGACCGGGTGGGTGCCACGCAGCGCGTCGGTGCGCAGGGCGCGCTCCCGGCTGTCGATCCCCTCGAGACCGGGATTCCACTCCGGGTGAAAGACACCGGTCACCTTGTTCTCCATCCAGGAGGCGAAGCCCTCGTTCAGCCAGAGGTCGTCCCACCACTCCATGGTCACCAGATCTCCGAACCACATGTGTGCCATCTCGTGGGCGACGACCTCGTAGACGGTGCGCTCGTCATCGGGGGTGGAGACCTGCGGATCGATCAGCAGGTCGCGCTCGAAGAAGAAGATGGCTCCCCAGTTCTCCATCGCCCCGAAAAACTGGCTGCCCCCCGGCGCCGCGACGAGATCGAGCTTCGGCAGCGGGTACTTCACTCCGAAGTAGCTCTCGTACCAGGGCAGGATCTGGGCGGCGGCGGCGAGCGCGTAGCTCCCTTTCGCCGCGTCGCCGCGCTTGGCGACGATGCCGATCTCGACCCCGTCGACGGTGCGGGTCACCCGCTCGAAGTCCCCGGCCGCGAAGAAGAGCAGATAGCTCGACATCTTCGGCGAGATCGCGAAGCGGACCCGCTTCTTGCCCTCGGGGAGCATCTCGGTCGCCGCCACCGGAGTGTTGGAGACCGCCAGGTCGGCGGCCGGCACGGTGGCGGTCAGGGTGAAGGTGGCCTTGCGCGCCGGTTCGTCCCAGCAGGGCAGGAAGCGGCGCGCGTCGGAGTTCTCGAACTGGGTGTAGAGGCCCCGCTTCTTGCCGCTCGGGGTGTCGTAGTCGAGCCAGAACAGTCCGGCGGCGTGGGGGGCGATCCTGCCCGCGTAGTCGATGTCGAGCCGGTGCCGGCCGGCAGCGATCGGCCGGGCGAAGGTGAAGGTCGCGGTCTCGCGCTTCGGGTCGAGCGCGATCTTCGGCGTCGCACCGTCGAGCGTCACCCGGTCGAAGGTCAGGTCGGCGGCGTTGAGCTGAACGGTGCGGGTGGGCCGTTGCGCTTCGAGCTCGATCTCGACGCGACCCGTGAAGGTGGCCTGCGCGGCGTTCGGGACGATGGCGAGGTCGTAGTGGAGCGGCACGACGTCGTCGGGCAGGACGATGCGTCCGTTGGGCGGCGAGGCGGCGTGCGCCGCCGCGGCCCCGAGCAGGAGCAGCGCCGCGGCAAGACGGGCAAACCAGTTCATGACGGCGTCGAGACTAGTCGGCGGGGCGTCCGCTGGCAACGTACACGATCGGGTTACGTCGCTTCGCGCGCCGCGGCGGCGAGCCGTTCGATGGCGTCCGCGACGCGGCGGCGGCGCGAGCGCAGCTCGGCCGCGAGGTCGTGGCGCCGTAGCTTGAGGAAGGCCCGGGTCTCGCGCCAGAGGCGGCGCCGCCCTTCGTGCCAGCGCAGCGCCACCCAGCCGAACAGCGGCCCGGCGAGCCCGGCCGCCCACCCCCAGCCGCTCCCCCAGCGCTCGCCGGCGGCGATCGCTTCGCCGATCCAGAGGGTGGGATAGAGGACCAGGCCGGGAAAGAGGGTGAAGGTGGAGATCTGGTTGGGCTCGTCGCGGAAGCGCGCCGCGATGGCGGAGACGATCCACCAGGGGACTAGGTTGAGCAGCGTGCCGGCCAGGGCGAGCGGCGAGACGAGCAGCAGCCGCGCGGCGCTGCGCAGGAAGAAGCCGACCGCCAGGCGGAGCGGCACCTCCCGGCGCGCCTCGTCGTCGGTCACCCCGGCGGTGTCGAGCAGCGCTTCGTAGTCGCGTGCCGCGGCGACGGCGTCGGCGAGCTCGGCGGGGTGGCGCTCGCGCAGGCGCTCGAGCTCGTGCGCCAGGGTACGGCGCATCGCGAGCGCGTCTTTCCAACGCTCCGGCTCCGGCAGCTTGCGGCGCTCGCGGTCGAGCACGTCGGCCCCGAGCTCGACCAGCCGCGCCTCTTCCCAGCTCGCGTAGTTGAGGGTGAGCTGGTGGATCGCCTGCGCGATGCGCCCGGTCAGGCGGCGCACCGCGCTCTCAAGGTCGGTCGCCGCCAGCGCGATCTCGGGCACCGGGTCGAGCGGCTCGCCGACCGCGACGAGGACTCTCGACCGGAAGGTGGCTCTCTGCTCGAACAGAAGCCCGGCCGGCAGGATGCGCACGCCGAGCGGCGGCTCCCCCGCTTGCGCGCGCGCCAGCTCGGCGCCGAGGACGATGCGCGCGGCGCCGCTCTTCAGAGGCAGCAGGTGGGGCTCGTCGTGGCTCGTCCCTTCCGGGAAGATCGACAGGATGCCGCCGCGCGCGAGCACCCGGTGGGCCGCCGCGAAGCTCTCGACGTTGCGGCTCGGGTCGACGCCGGGGTCTTCTCTCCGGTAGACCGGGATCGCCCCCGCGAGGTCGGCGAGCTGGGCGATGACGGGGATCTTCCAGACGGTGCTCTTGCCGAGCACCCGGGCCGGCAGGCCGAGCGGCCCGAAGACGAACATGGGGTCGAGCAGTCCGTTGACGTGGTTGGCGACGACGACGAGCGGCCCTTCTCCCGGCACGCGCTCCGCGCCGACCACGGCGACCCGGCGGAAGAAGATCCCGAGCAGGCCCCGGCAGACGGTGCGGACGAGGCGGTCGGCGGCGCGGCGGCCGAGGGTCCGGGTCACCCGCGGAGACTACTGGAGAGGCCCGGCGGCGCGGCACGCCGGATTCGTGCGCTACGATCCCGCGGTGAATCCCGGCAGGCTGGATGCGGGCGGCGCTCCGGCGCGCAGCGCGGAAGGGCCGTCGACGCCGTCCGGAGGGCGCGCCGTGCGGCCGCTCCTGTCGCTCGGCGTGCTGACCGGCCTCAATCTGCTCGACTATCTCGACCGCAACATGCTCGCCTCGGTGTTGACGCCGATCAAGGCGGAGCTCGGGCTCTCCGACGAGCAGCTCGGGATGCTCGCGGTGGCGTTCATGCTGGGCTATTTCCTCACTTCGCCGATCTTCGGCTATCTGGGCGACCGCCTGCCGCGCCGCTGGCTGGTGGCGGCGGGCGTCTTCGTCTGGAGCCTGGGCACGCTCCTCTCTGGGCACGCCGGCGTCTTCGTCTCGCTGCTTCTCTTCCGCGCCCTGGTGGGCTTCGGCGAAGCGAGCTTCGGCACGATCAGTCCGGGCTGGATCGCCGACCTCTTCCGGCCCTCCCACCGCAACAACGCGATCTCGATCTTCTACGTGGCGATTCCGGTGGGCTCGGCGATGGGCTACGCGCTGGGCGGTCTGGTCGCGGCGCGCTGGGGATGGCGCTCGGCGTTCCATTGGGCGGGCTGGGTCGGGCTCGTGCTGGCGGCGACGCTCTTCCTGCTGCGTGAGCCGCGGCGCGGCGCGACGGATCCGTTCCCCACGGCGCCGGCGGCCGCCGAGCCGGTCGGCTGGAAGGTCTACCTGCGGCTCTTCCAGTTCCCGGACTACGTCCTGGTGGTCGCGGGCTACGTGGCGCAGACCTTCGCCCTGGGCGGGTTCGCTTTCTGGGGACCGACCTTCCTGCATCGCGCGCACGGCATGACGGTGGCGCACGCGGGCACGTTCTTCGGCGCGTCGCTGGTGGTGAGCGGCCTGGTGGCGACGCTGCTGGGCGGATATCTGGCGACGCTCTGGCAGCGCCGCACGGGCACCGGCTACGCCTGGACGCTGGCGATCAGCTCGCTCGGCACGGCGCCGGCGGCTCTCGCAGCTTTCGTGCTGCCCCAGCTCGGGCTGGCGCAGGCGGCGCTGGTGGCGGCGATGTTCTTCCTCTTCCTCGCCACCGGCCCGGTGAACACGCTGATCCTCGAGACCGTCCCGGTGACGATGCGCGCCAGCTCGATGGCGCTCTCGATCTTCTCGATCCACATGTTCGGCGACCTCTGGTCCCCCCAGATCGTCGGCGTCCTCTCCGACCGCTGGGGCGACCTCACCCACGCCCTCGTCGCCGTCCTCCCCGTCTCCATGTTCGTCAGCGCGACGCTTTGGATCTGGTTGGCGTTGCGCATCCGGCGACGGGTCGCGGCAGGATCCGCAAGCTCCGTTCCGCGGCGCCAACCGTCGTGAAGCAAACCGACAACACGAGGAGAGCCTTTACATCCTCGAGCGTTTCTGCAGCGCGACGGCAGCAAGGCCAAGGTCCATCAGGACAGGCAGGCCCGTGCGACCATTTTGCGGTACCGCCTCGGAGGTGAGCTCTCGATGCGCCGCTACGAAGTGATCATCTATTGGAGCGCGGAAGACCAAGTCTACGTGGCCGAGGTCCCGGAGCTACCAGGTTGCGCCGCGCATGGAGACTCCGCGGAGCTCGCTCTCACCCACGCCCAAGAGGCGATCACTCTCTGGCTCGACACGGCACGCGAGTTCGGCGATCCCATCCCGGGACCGAAGGGCCGCCGACTACAGCTCGCCTGATTCGGAAGGCCAAGAGGGGCGCCAGGGCACCAGATAGCTTCCGAAAGAGGGTGCCCGCCCTCTCTCTTGGTTTCACGGCAGCCCGACGAATCGCAGCTTGCCGCGCGCCGAGCACGACTCCGGCAGGCCTGCGATTTCCCGCTCTACTGTCAATTCGTGACATTGACTCCGTTTCCAGGCGGGCCGTAGCCTTCGTGCGCACTCGGTTGGAATTCCGTTTGTTCTCTTTGCGCTCCGCCACGGCGGAATTGTGCGGAGGTTACGGTAGCCATGAAGGCACATGCTCTGCTCTTCGGATTCATCATTTCCGCAACCTTGGCCTCGAGCTCCGTTGCGGACGAAATCGTCTTACGTAGTGGCGAAGTTCTTCGCGGGGCGATCCAGGGCAAGTCGTTGAGCCTCGAAACGACATCAGGTCGGGTCGACGCCCCGTTCGAGTCGATCGACAGGCTGGCGTTGCTGGATAACGGGGACGCACAACTTCAGCTCGTCGACGGGTCGACGATTCGTGGTCGTCTGGATCGAAGCGAGTTGACGCTTGGTCAGGGTCTCGTCAACCGCGTCATCGAGGTCAGCACCATCCGCTCCGTTCGATGGACACCCCCACCAGTCACCGTACCTGCGGGAACGAGCGTCCCGCTTCAACTGGCGCGCTCCATGAGCTCGTCGAGCAGTCACCTGGGAGATCCGGTTCCGTTCTGTACGACCGAGAAGGTCGAAGTGGGCGGGAGGGGGGTCATCGCCAAGCATGCGCCCGCTTCCGGCCAGATCCTCGGAACCGGAGGGGGCCGCAACGTATTGGGCGGCGAAAAGATCGGATTCTCCGCGAGCAAGGTGCTCGCCGTGGACGGATCCTGGATACCGCTCACCGGTCACCTCGAAGTGGAAGGCGGCTTCGACCCTGGCAAAGGACTCTTCGAATCCGGTAGCCAGGCCATTGCGGAGGCGGGCACGCTCTTCGGTGCCGAGACGCAAGGCTCGACGGAGGTTCAACCGCCGTCCACGGGAGCTCTTCCTCCGGAGACGCAGATCCAGGTCGACGCGTGTCGCGAGTACTTCAAGTTCGCGGGCCGTGACGTGATCCCACTCCAGGAGATGGCTAAGAACCAGGACTACGCTCCGGTGCCTCAGCCCTTTCGTGTCTCGATCCCGCTCGCCCACCTGTTCATCGGTCTCTCACGTACTAACGCCCGCGAACAGATCATCTGGCAACTCCGCCACCTCGAGAGCGAGGGCGTCTCGATCCCGAATGCCCAGCTCTCGCTACAGCTCAAGCGCCACGGCACCGCAATCCTAGAGATCAGCTTCTGGGTCGCCGTACGCCCCAGTCACGATCGCTGGGTCGCGCTGAAGTACGACTTGTCCGCGGGCGGCAAGACGATCAAGAGCCTGACGGTCAACCGAATCGACGCCGAGGAGCGCAAGACGACCCTCGCCAAATCCAAGTTCGAGCTCACCAAGGAAGAATTCGATGCGTTGCGTGCCGCGCCGGACCCCGCGTTGACGGTCGCCATGACGTCGATCTATAACTAGGTCCGACTCAACAAGAGGTGTAGCTCCTTCGAGCCTCCAGGGGGCCAGGTGAATGCGCAGCCGTTCGAACTTCTCTCTCACGGTGATTCTCTCCGTGGTCTCGCTTTTCGTCGCGCTGCCGACCACGGCGAGCGCAGAGCCGCTCTCCAAGGTGAAACTTCTTGAGCTCGCGAGCAAGGGAGTGGATCCGGTCCTCATCAGGACACTCGTCGAGCGGGACTGCGTCTCGTTCGACATCGACGCGGATACGCTGGTGGAGCTCTCCTCCAAGGTTCCAGCCGACGTCCTGGAGGCAGCCATGCGCTGCCGTGGCCCGCGAGCGCACCAATCTGAGGTGAAGTCAGATTCAGCGCCTTCGCCGCCTTCCCCACCAGCGATACCGCTGGGCAGCGTACGAAGCGTCGCGATCATCCCGGTAGCTCTCGGTGGGATCGTGGATGCCGGCACAACGGACTACCTCATGAAGCAGGTCGCAAGCCGCGAACCCTCTTGGGCGGTGATCGATCCCGTTCAGGTCCAGCTCAAGTTCGAAGGCTCGAGCCCCTTCGAGCCCAACGCCCCGTTGCTGTCACTTCTACGCGCCGCGCAAGCCACAGGCGCGGATGCCATCCTTCTGGGCACGGGCTCCTACTATCGGGTTATGGGCTACCCAGGCGTCTCCCTCGACCTCAAGCTGATCGAAGTCAATCGTGGAACCGTTCTTTGGAGTGCCGACGGGGCTTCGAAGGGCGGAGGCGTCTCCGAAGAGAACGCGAAGCACATGGCTGTTCGCTCAGCCACGCGCAAGCTACCGAGGTGAGCCTGCAAGGAGTCTTCGGAAAGGTTCTGGCCCTCTCGGCCTCCAACTTTCCCAGCCCAAGGAGAAACGATTCAACATGAAAGGCGGGGCGCAATGATGAGTGATGCCATCTTCAGCTCAGAACTGTTCCGTATCTGCACGGCGGTACTCACAGCCGCTGTCGCATCAGCAGCCGCTCGGGGCGCTGCGAACTCGCCTGAGCGATCGCTTGGGACGTTTAGGAAGTTCTATCTCGACCTCAGTGCGGCATTCCTGTGCCTAGCATGCCTCCGAACGGCTGGATTGGGATCTTGGACTTCATTCTCTCTTTCTGGACTCGGGAAGAGCGCGGCGGCCTCAGCGAATGACTTCGTCCTGCCGGGCGCTCTGGTCCTTCTCTTTATTTCGTTCACACTAGCGCGACATCAATGGAAGAGACTCAGACATGGGGTCGCCATGGACATGGCCGCCACGGTTGTCGCGCTATCCGTCATCCTCATGTTTGCTTCGCGCGCAACCTCTGCACATTCGGCGAAGAGTAGGTTCGACATGATGAGCAAGACGTTCTTTTCCCTGTATTGCGGAGCGGATCGCCAGGGGCCCCACGCAGAGGGCGATGGCGCCGCGGCAAGTTTGCTTCTCGATCTCTCAGATCGGGAACAGGACTCTAGCCGGTCGATGAATGAGGGCGCGATCACAGCCAGGGGCCGGCGGCCCGGCCGCCGTAGGGGAGGCTACCGCCGCACCGGATCCAGGCCTCCTGCCAGCTTCTGCGACGCCCTCGAGGCCTATGTTCACCTTCGCAGTATGGACGGCTAGAAAATGACACCTCAGATCTTCATCAGCCACACTAGGCTCGACTTCGAGATTGTCGGACCCTTGGTGAACCTACTCAAGGCTGCTCTCGTGATCCCACAGCAAGACATTCGTTGCACCTCACTCCCCGGCTACGGACTTCCTGGGGGCGTCAGAACCACGGATCATCTTCGCGATGAAGTGCTCAGTTGCGAGTTCTTGATCGGACTCATTTCAAAGCAGAGCTTTGCTTCAGCCTGGGTCCTCTTTGAACTCGGTGCACGGTGGGCATCCAAGAAGCGGATGGTTCCGCTGCTCGGACCTGGAGTGCCCAGATCCATACTCAAGGGACCCATCTCGGAACTCAATCCTCTTTCATTCGACGTACGGGCAGATGTCGAGCAACTCGTTGAGGATGCCCGGTCGACGCTTGGGTGCGAAGTTAATCGCTCGAGCCACTATAGCGACGAGATCGAAGCGCTCCTCCAGCTGCAAGGCAACTTCGCTCGGCGCGAGAAACCCGACACTGTCCTCGGCTTTTTCCTACAGCATCCGGGAGAGGCCTTCTACCCCAGTGCTGTCGCTTCGGGCGTCGGTATTAGCAGGAAAGATGCAATCACAGCGATTGAGCAGCTTGTAGTCGACGGTTACGCAACTCGCCGAATCGAAAAGTATGGTCCCACGTTCGGTCTCAACCCAAACGGTCCGAGGTCTCCGGGCTGATCCGCTAGAGGGTGGCACTCATTGACAAAAGGGTGCCACTCATTGAAGGCCCCGTAATCAAGGCGTAGACCTTTTCTGTGGCGAGCGTCGTGGCTTGTCTCATGGAGTTGCTGTCGAGCCGTTCGGTCGCGCGTTCCGGATCTTCTCGTTCTCGGCGTCGCCCCTTGCGGGAGGCGCACCAGCCACTCATCAGGATCAAGGCGTCGGTGCAGTGTGAGCTGCTCCGGGCCCCTGGCAGCGCGTGGCTGCCCCAGAAGATCGTTGGTTCCAGGCCGTGACCAGAGGATGGTGAGACAGTCGTTTGGTTGGCCGGCTGCGAGGCCGGTTCCAGCACCTGGTGGGCTCACGGCGTGGGCGCATCCACAAAGCTCGTAGCGAGTGGATCGAGGCCGCCGCCATTCAGCCGAGTGGGCTCTCGGGCCCAGCACCTTTTTGGGTAGACGGCCTCGATCCGAGTTCACGATCGAAACAGCAGAGCCGGGTCGTAGGCGACCCCGTCTCGAAGGATGAAGTAGCAAGCCCGGGCCAGCTTGTGAGCGAGCGCCCGGATCGCGACGATGTCGTTGGTCCGAGCCCGCTTGCGATCGAAGAAGCGACGCGCTGCAGGCTGGAAGCGACAGGCAAAGTGCGCGGCTTCGGAAAAGGCCCAAGACAGATAGGGGTTGCCGTTCTTGCGGTTGGCCTCTCCTTTCTTGCGCTGGTTGCTTCTCCGTTCGGTGGCGACGAGTCGAGAGTAGGAGACGTAGTTGCGCACCGAGCGGAAGCGCGAGATCTCGCCGGTCTCGAGCAGAATGGTCAGTCCGAGGGCCTGGCCGATGCCGCCCACCGTTCTCAGTAGTCGGAGCTCCGGCCGGGCTCGTGTGCCACGGACGACGCTCTTCTCGATCTCGACGATCTTGCGATCGAGCAGCTCGATGATCTCGAGCGAGCTCGATAGGGCGAGGTTCGTCTCGCGGCTGAGGCCGAGCCGCGAGAGATCTTCCATGGTCTGGCGCTTGAGCTCGGTGCCGACCACCCTGCAGCCAGTCTCGCGCGCCAGCACGTTCTGCAGTGTGAGCAGGCGCGCTGTCCGGTTGCGCACCAAACGTGTTCGGTGGCGGAGCAGATCGCGGACCGAGCGGGTCGCGCGAGGGTAGATGTAGCCGGTTGGCAAAATGCCCAGCCGCAGCATCTCGGCGATCCAGCGTGCATCGTGTCGATCGTCGCTGTACTTCAGGCCCTCGTACTGCTTCATGGCCGACGGATTGGCCAGCCGCATCGGATAGCCGGTCTCGGCCAGGCCGTCGAGCAGCCAGTACCAGTTGAAGGTCGACTCCACCGCGACCGCGGTCAGCTCCTCTCGATACGGCTCGAGCCGAGCTCGCACCACCTCGATCTGGTTCGGCACACGCGTCTCGAGCTGCGCTCGCCCGGTCTCGTCGATCACGCATAGCCAGCTGTTCGTTGCATGCAGATCGATCCCGCAATACAGTTCCATCGGCTTCTCCTTTTTGGTCCGCCACAGACCCAGGGGTCGAGAGTAAACCCTCGACCGAAGGAGAAGCCTTCAGAAGATCTTCAGCCGATTAGTAGGTCATTGATCCGCAGAAACTTGTGAATCGCTAGACACCCGTTCGACTGCTTCGCTTCTAGCGACCCGGGAGTCCGCGACGGCGTCCGAGACCCGGAGGACTGGATCCGCGGCGCCGTCAGCCTCCCGTCACGCGGCGGAGGGCGGCTTGTTTGAGGGGCATGCTGGTGGCGGCGCCTTTGGCGATCTTGCGGACTTCGTTGTCGGGGAGGGTCGGGAGGATGCGGAGGGCGAAGGGGAGCGGCACTCTCGGGTTGTGGATCAGGGCCAGGCGGACGTCGAGGTTGGAGAACCAGGGGCTGGTCTTGAGGATCAGCTCCGCGGCCTGGAACGAGAGGAAGGCGACTTGGCGATCCGCACCACCTCGCTCGTCGAGACGCGCGGATTCCTGAGCAGCGCGAACAGCACCTGGGGGTCGCTCTCCTGCACCAGGATGGCGCGGGTCCTCCGGTCCGCCTTCGGCGCGAGCAGGATCTTCTGCGGCGGTGTGAGCGCGCGCAGCGTCTCCCAGAGCGTGCCCGAGGTCGCTTCGTCCGCCCCCGCGAGCAGCGCCTCGACAATCTCGGCCGGGTCCCCTTCGAGCTGCAGCGCCAGCGCGCCCGGGGGCGTCGCCACCACCTGAGCGCGCAGCGTCGCTTCGCCGCCGTCCTCCAGACGCAAGGTCAGGTCGATCCACGAGAGCGCCGCGAAGCGCGCCGTGGTGCGCACCATCAACCCGCCGACCGCGAGGTTGGTGCGCTCCTCGGCGCGCAGCTCCTCCTCGCTCTCGAACTCCACGGTGAGCGCGGAGTCGGCGGTGGATTCGGTCTTCATCGTCAGGGGAAGGCGCGGCGGCGGACCACCGTCCCTCGAGGATTCTACCGGCGCACGCCCAGGCGTGCCGAAAAGGTTCGAATCCTCTAGTTCCAGATCCACTCGCAGGTCGTGACGCCGCAGACCGTGTAGGTGTCCTCGACGCAATCGGGGGACCATTCCCCGGTGCAGTAGGGGTTCGCGGCGCGGATCAGGTCGACGCACGGGTCGCAGCCCGCCGCCAACGGCACCGGGTCGGGCTCGCAGATCGGATGGGCGCAGAGCGGCGCCGCGCCGGAGCCGTTGGTCCAGCCGCCGAACCCCGCGGACTCGAAGCCGTCGGCCGCGATCGGCCGGTCTTCGAGCGCGAAGTCGATCCCCGGCGTCACGAGCGGCGAGAGCACCGGGATCGGATCGCCGGGGCCGACCGGGCAGAGGGCGAACGGACAGGGCAGGTCGGGATAGAGCTGACCGACAAGGTGATCGTAGTCCCTCGCGGCGGCGCGGTAGTTGCCGGTTGGCAAGCCGGTCTGCATCGTGTAGCTCCCGTCCGCCTGCGCAGCGTCCTCCTCGATCAGGCCGCCCGCTTCGTCGAAGATACGGACCGCCGACGACGGCTGCGGGTGACCGCCCGGGGAGTCGACGATCGTCCCCGAGATACCGCCGCCTGCGGCGAGCGCGAAGTCGACGCCGCTGGTGACCGACGGGGCCGTGACGCCGAACCCGGCGCCCGCCGCCGGGTCGCAGCTGCCGATGCAGACCGCGCCGTCTTCCCGCTCGTCGATGTAGCCGTCGGAATTGCGGGTCACCGCGTGGTAGGTCCCGCTCGGCAACCCGAGGCTGGTCTGATACGTGCCGTCGGAGGCGGTCCCGGCGGCGTCGATCTTGTACCCCGTCGAATCGAGAAGGTAGACGTCGACGTTCTCGAGCGGAGCGCCGTCGCTCGCGCGCGTCACCGTGCCGGACACCTTGCCGCCGAGAGCGAGCGCGAAGTTGATATTGGGAGTCGTCAAGCCCAGGGTGACCGCGACTCCGTCACCGTTGGCCGGGTCGCAATTGACACAAGGATGGTTGTTCCACAACTCGCCGACCCAGTTGTGGATCGGATTGGCCAGGACGGTGTAGGTGCCGGTCGGGAGTCCCGCGGAGAACAAGTAGGTCCCGTCCCCAGCCGTCTGGGTGTAGTCGATTTCGAAGCCGTCGGCGTCGAAGAGGCGGAGGTCGATGGCATCGAGTGGCGTGTTCGAGGTCTCCTCGGTCACGGTCCCGGAGATGGTGCCGCCGGTGACGAGCTGGAAGTCGATGCCCGGCGTCGTCGACCCGGCCGTCACCGCCACCCCGGCCCCCGTCAACGGATCACAGTGGGAGGCGCAGGGGACGTTGTCGTAGATCTCGTCGAGCAGCAGCGGCGTGTCGTAGGTCTGTACGTAATAGGTCCCGCTCGGGAGCCCGGGCAAGGTCTCGTAGGTACCGTCGCTCTGTGTCTCTGCGTGGGCAAGATCGTTTCCGCTCGCATCGAGCACGACGAGCTGGATCCCTTGGAGCGGCTGGTCGAGGCTGTCGGTCACTTTGCCCGTGATCTTGCCGCCGAGCGCCAGGGTGAAATCGACGTTGTCGGTGCTGCCGCCCGGCGGGACGGTGATCGGCGTCCCGCCCTGCGGCGGGCAGCCCTGATCGCAGGGAAGCTCATGATAGAGCTCGTCCAGATAGGGCGACAGGTCGCCGACGGTGGTCGCCAGGTAGAAGTTCGGCCCCGAGGGGAGGAGCTCCGTCTCGTAAGTGCCGTCGCTCTGGCTGGTCGCGGCGCTGGTGTCGCCTCCGCCGATCACGCCGAGCCGGATCTCGACGTCCCCCAGCGGATCTCCGGAGCCCTCCGCCGTGACCTTGCCGGTGATCTTCCCTGGCCGCGAGACGGTGAAGTGCACCTGTCCGGTGCGGCCGCCGTATCCGGCGACTCGGATGTAGACCCCGTCGCCGGGGGAGCCCGCCAGCCAGAGGAGACCCGAGCGCAGCGAGCCGAACTGGTCGTCGTCGCAGGAGAGCTGGTTCCCCTCCGTGCCGGGGCACGCCGAGTGGATCGAGAGCACGGTGTCGAACTGCGAGCCGAGGGTGTCGAAGTAGAACGGTCCGGCGTCCGGCGCCGTGAAGTGATACCAGATGTCGGGACTCGTCGTCGAGTCGCCGCAGTCGGCGGAGCCGTCGTTGGTCGCGTCGATCGTGCTGTTGTCGTCGCTGGCGAGCCCGATCTCGAGAGCGTTGGCGCAGTCGTCGTTGCTCACCGCGCCACGGATGATCGGGGAGGAGGCCGAGGTCGTCGTTCGACGATCGGCCACCGGCGAAGCCGGCATCTTCTGCGCGATCGTCTTGCTCGCCGGGACGTTTCTCGCCGCGAAGTCCGGCCGCTGGAACACGGCTCCCGCCGCACGCAACGCGAAGAGGACCTGCCGCTCCGCGCCCGCGCGCCCGCCGGTCTTCTCCGCTGCGTCGATCCACCGCTCTCCGCGCACGACGATGCCGAGCGACCGGACCGCGCGCCCGATCTGCGTTTCGCTCGCGCTGATCTCAGGATGTCGAGCGAGGAACTGCCGCACGACTCTCTGGACGCTCGCCGACCCGCCGCCCGAGGCGGCGAGCGGCGCGACGGCCGAGAACAGGATCAGGACGAAGTGAAACAGGGAGAATCGCGCGCGAGTCGGCATCGTTCGCACCTCGGACGACGGTTAGTGGGAGATATTTCTTGGGATGCCTTTCTATTGTCTCACAGCCCGCGGAGTCGGAACGTGCACCAGTCGACTGCGCGCCGTCACGCCGTCGGCGAGAGCTCCCCACATCTAAAAAGGTGTCAGCCGATTGGTAAGTAGGTCGAGCGCGATCGGCGCCAGCTGCCCCTGAGCGGCGAGCGCGCCCGCCGGCCTCCGCGAACGGGGTCCCGTGCGGCCGACGGAGAAGAGCCCGCGCGATCCGAGCTTCTCGCGGGACCTTCCCCGAGCGGCCGAGCGCCGGCCTTCAGTGCGCGTAGCTCGAATCGATGAACTTCGCGGTGGCGTCGTGCAGCGCCTTGTGAGAGTCGGGATTCAGGTAGACCATGTGGCCGGACGGGAAGAACGCATAGCTGATGTTCTTCTGCAGCTCGGGCGGCAGACCGAGCTGGTGCATCTCGTACTCGGCGGCGTAGAACGTCGTGCCGAGATCGAAGTAGCCGCCGGCGAGCATCACCTTGAGGTTGGGGTCGAACTTCATCGCCGACGCGAGGTCGGGCATGACGTTGGGCGTGAAGGGCAACGCGAAGGGGGCGCCGGGCTGCTTGTGCTTGAAGGTCCAGTAGCGGAAGACCTCGATCTCCGGCTTGTAGGTCATGTCCTTCCCGAACTGGAGCGTGTCGCGGACGTACTGGTTGAACATCGCGACCGTCGGCGCGTCGATGGCCGAATCGAGCGGGTCGAACGCGGCGTCCTGGGCCAGGGGGTCCATCGTCGGGCCGCTGTAGCGCGAGTCGAGCCGTCCAGTGATCCGATTGTCGGCGCCCAGGAGCTCGTGGGCGAACTCTCCGCCGGTGACGCGGAGCTTCGCCTTGACGAGGTAATCCACGGGCAGCCCGGTGTATTCGTGCATCTTCTCCGCGACTTGCTTCTCGGTCGTCGCGTCGAGCTGGTCGCCCTGGTTGAGCGCCTGCAGGTAGTCGCCCGTCGCGAACTTCTCGACCTCGCTCAGGAAGGCGTCGAGGTCGGCCGGCTGCTGCGGCAGCTTCTTGTGGTACCACGCGGTCGCGGCATAGCTCGGCAGGCCGAGAGCGTACGACTCGTTGACGCCCGGATCGGCTTGCGGAAAGTCGACCGTGATGTTCCAGTTCAGGATCGACGAGAGCAGCACGACGCCGTTCAGACCGACGTGGTCCTCCGTCTCGAGGAGGTTGGCCAGCACCGCCGAACGCGTGGTGCCGTAGCTCTCGCCGAACAGGTACTTGGGGGAGCTCCAGCGACCGTTCTCCGTCAGGAACCGGGTGATGAACTGCGCGAACGCATGCGCGTCCGGGTCGATGCCGTAGACGTCGTCCGGCTTGCCGACGCCGCCATCGTCCTTCCCGAGGACCCGCCCGAAGCCGGTGCCGGGCGCGTCGACGAAGACCATGTCGGTCGCGTCCAAGAGGCTGTAGTCGTTGTTGACCCGCTTGTAGGGAGCCGGGGGCGTGAGCTCGCCGCTGCCGACGACGACCCGTTGCGGGCCGAACGCGAGCATGTGCAGCCAGATTGTCGAGGAACCGGGACCGCCGTTGTAGAAGAACGTGATGGGGCGCATCGCGGGGTCCTTGACGCCGCTCTCGAGGTAGGCGACGTACGACATGCTCGCGACGGGCTTCTGAGCGTCGTTCTCGAGGATCAGCGTGCCGGCCTTGGCATCGTAGGAGAGCGATCGTCCCTCGACGGTGACGGCGCCGTGGGTCGTGACGCTCTGCGCCTTGGGCGCCTCGGCCGGGTGCGCCGCGCCGTGCGTGTCGTCCGGGGGTCCGCCGGCCGCCAGCGCCGGCAGAGCGGCGGCCGCCACGACGAGCGCGACGGCCGTGCGAGTGAGCGAACGTGTCATCTGGATTCTCCTGGGTATGTCGAAAGTTTGGGATCCCGCCGATCCGGAAGCCGCCGCAGCGCATCGGCAGGAGTGTGGGCGCCGACGGTCGGTTTGGACGAATCAAGCGTACCGCAACCCAAGGCTGGCGCTCTGGCAAGCAACGCATCGAATCGGAGCCGACCCGACGTATCGAACAACTCGTCCTGCGCCTCGAGGCGATGCGGGAACCCGAGGAGGTGCCGGTAACTCGGCAATTGGCTGGCACCTCTTCCCTCTGATCCGTCCGACACTTGACCAGCTGCCCTCGGGAAAGCGGTTCGCACCCTTTCTCTGGAGAGTCTGCTAGTCGCGCGTGAGCGTAACCCGCGCGAACGGCGTGCGGACGCCCTTGGAGACGTTGTCGATCGCCCAGCTCCACTCGTCCTTGGCGCGGTCGTAGGAGAAGGTGTTGTGGATGCCGTCGTCGGGATCGCCAAAGACGAACGGGATCCGGTCGGCTTCCGGCTTCGCGCGCCCGATTCCCTCCGCCGGGAACGCGGCGACGCCGGTCGAGTCCAACCAGAGGCAGCCGTACTCCCCGCGCGCGGGATCCCAGACGACCAGGACGATCGCCTCGTATCCCGGCTTGCCGGCGGCGTCCCGCTCGCGCGACACCTCGTGGACCCGGACGTACTCCCGGCCCAGCACCCACTGCGCGTCGATGTCGTGCGTCGTCTGTTGCTGGGCGATCGTGCCCCGAAGCACCCAGTGGCCGATCAGCCGGTCGAGGAGCTCCCGCTTCGCATCGGCGGGCGCGGGCTGGGCCCGCGCAGTCCCGCCGCAGGGCGGCGCGAGCGCCAGAGCGAGAGTCAGTGAGACGAGCGACGCACCACGGCTCCACATGGCCAGGCCTCCGGTCGATTGCCGATAGCCTAACGGCCCGAGGCCCGGGAACGAGAACGAGTGCCCGCGGCGGCCGCCGTGCGGTCATCGGTGGTCGTGGTGGCGATAGAGATAGGGATGTCGGGGCCGCCGGAATCGTGGTGGAGGGGGTTGGTGCGCACGAGGCCGCACCCCTCCGGCATCGAGCGCTCCCGGGAGGGTTCCAGGTGGAAGGCAAGGCCCTCTGGGTCAGGTGGCTACCTGGGCCTCTTCACGGCAAGGAACGCAGCGAATGAGGTTCCAATCCGGCCTGAAGGTCGAATCGAACGCTGACGCCGCCCTCACTCGGCTTTCGCAGGCCGCCAGGTTCCTCCGCGCACCACGCCGACCACCGAGATCGCCTCGAGCGCTTCGCGCGGCGCTCTCATCGGATCAGCCGAGAGCGCCACCAGGTTCGCCGGCACGCCGGGACGCAGCGTTGGATCGACCGGCGGGCCCGACGGTGGCCACCAGGTGGCGCGCATCCGCCACGCGAGAAGACGCGCCTCGGCGGCCGGGCGTTTCTCGCCCACCGAGTGCCGCAGCGTCAACGTCGCCACGAAGTCGGCGAGCGCCAGCCGCGGCCGGGCGAAGTCGTCGGAGCCCTCGGCGAGCCGCGCCCCCATCCGCTCGAGCCGGTCCCAGGCGTAGACCCGATCCTCGTTCTGTGCACCGACCCGCAGCGCGCCGAGGGTCGGCGACTCCTCCGGCAGAGCGTTGAAGTCCGACTGAATCGAGAGCAACACGCCGAGCCGCACGGCGCGCGCGAAGTCGGCCTCGCGGGCGTAGGAGAAGTGCTCGATGCGCAGCCGTCGCGGATCGAGGCCGGGGCGCTCGGCGAGCAGCTGTTCGTAGGCGTCGAGGGTGCTCGCCACCGCCGCGTCGCCGATGGCATGGGTGGCGACGCCGAGGCCGGCGTCGAGGGCACGCCGCGCGAGCGCGACGATCTCGTCGGTCGTCATGCGCGCCACGCCGCGCGTCGTCGGATCGTCGGCGTACGGGTGAGTCAGCGCCGCGCCACGGCTGCCCAGGGCGCCGTCGGCGAACAGCTTGAGGTGGGTGATGGCGAGGCGAGGCGAGAGCTCCCAGCTCGCCGGCGGATCAGCGAGCAGCGCGTCGGCCGCCGCGCTCGGCGCCGGCAGCATGAGATTCACCTTGAGCGGCAGCGGCGACTCGGCGTCGGAGCGCCGCAGCAGCTCCAGATAGTGCCCGAGGTCGGCAGCCAGGTCGACCAGCCCCGGCACCGGCAGCGCGCCGGCGTCGTACACCGCCACCACGCCGCGCGCGGCGAGCGCTTCGGCGCCGAGATGGTAAGCGCGCACGATCTCGGCGTCGGTCGGCGGCGGGATCGCGGCCAGCACCGGTTCGACCGCGCGTTCGAGCAGGATCCCGGTCGGTTCCCCGTCGGCGCTGCGCAAGATGGCTCCGCCCGGCGGATCGGCCGTGGCCGCGGAGATCCCGGCGAGCTCGAGCGCGCGGGCGTTCGCCCAGCCCGCGTGCCCGTCGACCCGCGCCAGCAGCACCGGCCGGTCTGGCGCGGCGGCATCGAGCGGCGCGCGGTCGGGCAGCGCCTGCGTGCCCCACGCGCCCTGGCTCCAGCCGGCGCCGACCACCCAGGCGCCGGCGGGGAGCTCGGCAGCCCGCGCACGCACCGCGGCGGCGATGTCGTCCACCGAGCGCGCAGTCGACAGATCGAGCGTCGTGCGCTCAGAGCGCTCCTCGAGCTCGTCCTGCAACAGCGCCCAACCGACGTCGAACAGGTGGACGTGGTGATCGACCAGCGCCGGCGCCAGCACCGCGTCGCCGAGATCGACCACGGTGGTCGCGGGTCCGCGCAGGCGCGCCGCGAGCTCGCGCCCGCCCACCGCGACGATCGTGCCGTTGCGGATCGCCACCGCCTGAGCCTCGTCCACTCCGGCGTCGAGCGTCACCACCCGCGCCGCGAGCAGCACCAGGTTGGCCGGCGGCTCCGATGGCTCCGATGGCTCCGATGTCGGGGAGCATCCGCCGGCGACGATCGCGCTGGCGGCGAAGGCGGCAACGACGAGCAGCGGCGAGAACACGGTGCGACGCATGCGCCAAGTCTGCCGGCCGGCGGCCCGAAGAGCAACCCGAGATCGGGAACCGTGTACGGATGCAGTCCGACTCGTCTCCGTGGGCGCAGCGCAGCGGGCCGCCCTGGTACGAGCCGAAGCCTAGTCTCCATCGCGTCCCGCGGGCGGCGGGCGACTCCGCCCAGGCCCGCGCGTCCCGACCGGCCGATGTAAGAGACGGCTCCGCGGGGCGTACTTATTGGACGTGGCCCACTGGCTTCCTTCGGCACAATCGATTCTCGTCGGCCTGGTCGAGCGCGGGGAACAGTTCCTCCCGATCCTCGGCGTGCTGGCGCTCGCCGGCCTCCTGTGGGCGCTCAAACGGCGGCGGCGAATGCTCCGCTATCTGCTGGCAGGTACGCTCGCGGTCGTGACGCTGGTGAGCGCAGCGGCGCTGGTATTCGTCGTTCAGGTGCGCGCCGAGATCACCCGACGCACGCGCGCGCTCGCTTTTCGCACTCTCGACGACGAGCAGAGTCATCGGGTGGCCGACTGGCGTGGCCATGTCGTGGTCGTCAACTTCTGGGCCACCTGGTGCCTCCCGTGCCGAAAGGAGATGCCCGAGCTGGCGCGCCTCGCGCGCGCCGAGCGCGGCGCAGGGGTGGTCGTCCTGACGCTCACCGACGAGGACCGTGCAACCGTCGAGCGATGGGAAGACCCCGCGCTCCGGGCCACCACCCGCGCTCTCTTCACCGACGACGCCCCACCCTCCGGCCTCGCCAGCGTCGTCCTCCGCTGGCGCCCGGTCACCCTGGTGCTCGACCGGAACGGGCGAGTGCGCGATCTCCTGCTCGGACCACAGCGCTACTCGACCCTCGAGAACGCGGTGCACGGCCTTCTCTGAAAGTGTGCAAAAGAGTGCCATCCGATTCGCAAGTAGCTGATGCCAATAGACTTACTAATCGGATGACACTTCGTCCCGACACCTCCCGACTTTTCGGATTGGTAGCCTCGCGCGCTCAGGCGGACGAATATGGAGTGGGACACGGCCATCGGAGGATCGGGCGGCAAGTTCCCGGCGACCCGCGCGAGCGTCGTCGAGTCGCTGCGCAGCGCGAGCCCAGACGATCGCCGGCAGGCGGCCGAGCGGCTCATCGCCCTCTATTGGAAGCCGCTCTACAAGTACGCCCGCATTCGATGGCATCGGTCGAACGAAGATGCCAAGGACCTGATCCAGGAGTTCTTCGTGCTCGCGCTCGAGCGCGAGTCGTTGGCGACCTTCGACCCATCGAAGGCGACCTTCCGAACCTTTCTGCGCCTGCTGCTCGACCGCCACGCCGCGAACGAGTTCAAGGCCTCCCGGCGAGTCAAGCGTGGTGGCGACCAGATCGCGCTCGACTTCGAAGCGGCCGAGGCCGAGCTGGCGCGAACCGCCATCGCCAGCGACGACCCTGAAAAGCTGTTGCGCCACGAGTGGGTGCGGAGCCTGTTCGCGGCAGCGGTCGACCGGCTGCGCGCCGAGTTGTTCGATTCCGGTCGCGGGCAGCAGTTCCGCGTCTTCGAGTCGTTCGACCTCGGAGAAGCGACGCCGCGTCCGACCTACCGAGAGATCGCAGAGACGCTCGGCATCACCGAATCGACCGTGACCAACTACCTCTCGGCGGCGCGGCGGCGATTCCGCGCCATCGTGCTCGAGACGCTGGGAGAGCTGACCACATCCGAAGCGGAGTTCCGCGCCGAAGCCAGAGCTGTCCTTGGAATCGATCCCGGGGCCGAGCCGTGACCTGGATCTCCGATGCTGCGATCGAGCGACTCGGCTCGGTAACCGAGCGCCCCGACTTTTCCGGTACCCGCTACCAACTGCTGGACGAGCTCGACCGTGGCGGCATGGGCGTCGTCTACGCGGCTCGAGACACGCTCCTGCGGCGCCCGGTCGCGATCAAGGTGCTCCACGGCGGTCTGCTGCGCGCCGACGCGGCCGACCGTTTGGAGCGCGAGTCGCGGATCCTCGCAGCGCTCGAGCACCCCGGCATCGTGCCGGTGCACGACGCCGGCACGCTCGCCGACGGCCGTTCCTGGTACGTCATGAAACAGGTGCGCGGCCAAGGCGTCGACGAGATCGTCCGGTCGGAGATCTCGCTCGCCGACTCCTTGCGGCTCTTCGCGCGCATCTGCGACCCGGTCGCTTTCGCCCACGCCCGGGGCGTGGTGCACCGCGATCTCAAGCCGGAAAACGTCATGGTCGGCGAATTCGGCGAAGTGCTGGTCATGGACTGGGGCGTCGCGAAGCTGGTCGGCGACGACGATCCGCCCGGAGCCGCTGAGCCGGATGGCGCCCCGCTCGAGCCGATCGTCCGCGGCCGCCGCCTGACCGAGGACGGCGATGTCCTCGGCACGCGCGGCTTCATGGCGCCCGAACAGGAGCGGGGCGAGACCGCCGGCATCTCGCCGCGCACCGACGTCTGGTCGCTCGGTGCCATTCTGCGCGAGCTGACGATCGCCGCCTGCCGGCGCGAGGCCAAGCGAGTCCCGCGTCCGCTCGACGCCATCATCGGGCGGGCGACGGCAGCCGATCCGGCGCACCGCTACGAATCGGTGGCGGCGCTCGCCGCGGACGTCGTACGCTTCGCCGACGGCGACCGCGTCACTGCCTATCGAGAGGCGCCGTGGGAGCGCTTGGCGCGCTGGCTGCGAGGCCATCGCGCGGCGGTCGCGGTAGTGGTCGCCTATCTGGTGATGCGCGCGCTCCTCCTCCTCTGGCTCGGCCGCTGAGACATCACGGCAGAATTCGGGAGATACCCGGGGTGAAGTCAAAGGATTCGCCCGCAACGTTGAATAGAAGATCGGAGCCGTATTCGCCGATTTCGAGGTGCGAGGAGACGCGATGAACAAAGTGCTCTTGGGACTGCTGCTGGGAGGAGCTCTCGGCATCTTCGACGGGCTGACCGCCTGGTTCACGCCGGCGGTGCGACCGATGATCCTCAGCATCGTGGTCGGATCGACGGTCAAGGGGATGATCGCCGGCATCGCCGCCGGATGGTTCGCGCGCAGGGTGCGCTCGGTGCCCGCGGGAGTTGCATTCGGTTTCGCGGTCGGTCTCGGGCTCGCCTACCTGGTCGCGGCGATGCCGTCCGGGACCGGCGAGCACTACTACTTCGAGATCATGCTGCCCGGCAGCATCCTGGGCGCGGTGGTCGGCTGGGCGACACAGTGCTACGGGCGCGCGCCCGGCCAGGCGCCGACGCAATCGACCAGGGCCTGACTCGGAGCCCGGCGGGACTCAGGTCCGCCACCCGCGTCCGGCACCGTTCGACGACCTTCGAGGAGGACGACAGCGTGGATATCGACAAGGCGGTCGCGACGCAACTCGCGAACATCGAGAAGAAGAGCGGCAAGAGCCTCGCGCAACTGAAGGCGGCTATTCGCAAGAGCGGCAAGAGCAAGCACGGCGAGATCCGCACCTGGCTCAAGGAGAGCCTCGGGCTCGGCCACGGCGACGCCAACCTGGTGACCCACCTTACGCTTCAGTCCGACGACGCGAGCGCGACGAGCGCGTCGAGGAGCGCCGGCGCCTCGATCGACGACGTGCTCGACGGCATCTACACCGGCAAGAAGGCGCACTTGCGACCGATCCACGACCAGCTGATGATCGCGATCCACCGCTTCGGCGAATTCGAGATCGCTCCCAAGAAGGGCTATGTCTCGCTGCGGCGCAAGAAGCAGTTCGCCATGCTCGGACCGAAAACCAACGAGCGCTTCGAGCTCGGACTCAATCTCAAGGAGAAAATCGACGACCCGCGGGTGAAGGCTCTGCCTCCCGGCGGAATGTGTCAGTACGTCGTGCCGCTCACCTCGCCGTCGGAGGTCAACGCCAAGCTGATCGCCGTCGTCAAGCGCGCCTATGACGCCGCGGGCGGCTAGCTCACTCGCCGCCGCTGCGATCTCGTCGCGGGCTACTTGGCGCAGACTTCGCCCGCGGCTCAGAGATGGCGAGAGGTGCCAGGCACGCACTGGCTGCAGGTCGCACACCGACCCTGGAGAGGATGACTCAGGCGAAGCGCAGCAGCGAAGGGTCGAGCTCTTTGAGCGACGCCCGCGTCTCGGGGTCGGCATCGAGCAGCACGAAGTCGGCGAAGTCGAAACCGGGGCCGACGAAGCAGGCACCGCAGGCGAACCCGCCGAGCGGCTCTGCCGCCTGCCAGACGCCAGCCCGGACCACGCGCTGGGGCGCGACGTCGCGCTCTCCGTCGGCGAGCCCGAACGGTCCGAGAAGCGACTCCTCCACCTCTCCCGACCGCGGAGCGAACGTCACCAACCGCAACGGATCCCCCTCGACGTGCGTCCAGATCTCGTCGGAGGCGACGCGGTGCCAGCGGGAGAATTGGCCGCGGGTGAGCAGAAAATAGATGCCGGTCAGCGCCGCGCGTCGCGGCCGTCCGTCCAGAGGATCGACCTCGAGCGTCGACCGGAAGGTCTCCCGGAACCAGCCCCCCTCCGGGTGCGGCGCGAGATCCAACCGCCGGATCAGCTCCTCGGCACGCGTGCTCATCGCCCGCGAATTGTACCGGCCGGAGCGGAGGGGCCGAGCTAGCGGCCGGTCGGCGCGAGCCGTTGCAGGACCTTGCCGTCGGCGTCGAGGAAGCGGAGGCTCGTGGCGCCGTCGGCGGCGACCTCGAGCACGAGACGTTGGCGCCCTTTCTGGTCCATGAGGGCGACCGTGGCGGTGCCGTCCTCGGAATTGCCGACCCAGATTCGATTGGTGTTCGGGCCGCCGAGCTCGGTGTCCCGGACCCGCAGGCCGGCGAAGCGGTCCTCGCTGTCGCTCACGCCGGAGAGCTGCACCATCGTCGCGGCGCCGTACTTGTCGAACGACAGCTGTCCGCCGGAGCCGACCACCCGGCCGTCGGCGGCGCGGTGACCCCCGAAGACCAGGCCGCCGTTCTCGGTGCCCTCGTCGTTGTAGAAGAGCATGCCGGCGTAGGGGCGGTCCGGCTTACCCTCCCTGCCCTGGACGATGACACCGGGCAGCGCGGCGCGGTTCGAGATCACCATGCGCAGCGTGCCGTCGGGCTCCACCACGTTGATCCGGTGCACGGTGATCTCGTCGAACGTTCGCGGTGTCGCGGTGCCGCGGGCGAGCGCCGCCGCCACGAGAAGTGTCGTCACGACGCCAGCGTAGAGCACGATCCATCGGGGACTGTGTTGCGTTGCCATCGCTGCTCACTCCTCTCCAGGTCGATTGGGACTCCCCAATCTATCGGCTCGCGTCGCGTCGACGCTCGAGGGCCATGTCTCCGGCTCGACGAAAGGGTGCCAGCCGTGCCGGAAGGGTGGCAGCCGAATCGCAAGTCATTGGTAAATAGACCTTTGCCATTCGGTTGACACCCTTTTCCACCCTTTCCGTTCGGCTCCCGGGTCTCCAGCATCGTATTCCCATGCTCGGCGGACGAACGGCGGCGGCAGAATGTGACCGACGCTGGCGAGACCGCCGGCGACGCCTCGGCCACGGCGTCCGCCACACCGGGGCGGGCTCGTTCGTCACTACGATGGAGGGGCGTGGCGCGGGGGCACGCGAGAAATGGAGAGACCGGAGTCTCTGGCGGAGCAGTTCGAGCGCCACTGGCCGCACCTGGTCGGGGTGGCGAAGAGGTGCCACCCGTTTGCCGGGTCACCTCTTGCAGCAGCCAGCCATTCGGCCGGCACCCGTTCTGGTATCGCCAACAATGAGTCCCTATGACGCCATGCGTTATACTCGCGTCGTGATCCGCTCGTTCCGATCGCGGGAGACCGAGAGAATCTGGAAGGGCGAGCGCTCTCGGCGTTTGCCGGCGGCGATTCAGCAGGTGGCGCGACGCAAGCTTCGCATGCTCAACAACGCGGCGAACCTCGATGACCTGCGGATTCCGCCGGCCAATCGACTGGAAGCGTTGAAGGGCGCCCGGCGAGGGCAGCACGCGATCCGGGTCAACGACCAGTACCGCATCTGTTTCGTCTGGCACGCGAACGACGCGCACGACGTCGAGATCGTCGATTACCACTGAGGGAGGTTTCATGGCCAGCAAGCTCGCGAACGTTCATCCGGGAGAGGTCCTGCTCGAGGAGTTTCTCGGGCCGCTCGGGCTGTCGCAGAACGCGCTGGCGCGGGCGCTCGCCGTGCCGCCGCGTCGGGTCAACGAGATCGTGCTCGGCAAGCGGGCGGTCACCGCTGACACCGCCCTGCGGCTGGCGCGCTACTTCGGGACCTCCGAACGCTTCTGGCTCGGGCTGCAGGCCGACTTCGATCTCGAGGAGACCCGCCGCGCGGTCGGCCGCGAGATCGAGCGCAAGGTCCGGCCGGGGCGGTTCGCCGCCTGAGCCGGAAAGGCCGGAAGGCGCAGACCTCCTAGAGCTCGAAGTCGTCCTTCATGCCGCGACCGAGGAAGAGCTCGGCGACGCCCGGGAGGGCAATGAGGCGGGTCACGACGTCGCGGAACCAGAGGCCGAAGCGAGTGCGCGGCGCGAAGGACGAGGCGAAGTTCGAGGCGCTCGCCTGCTTCTTCGCGAGGAAACCGCGGAGGCGGCGTTCGTAGGCGGCGAACGCGGCGGAGGGCTCGGTGAGCGGCGCGGAGAGCTCCTCGGCGAGCACGTAGGCTTCCGTCATTCCGAGACCGGTGCCCTCGCCGGCGAGGAGCGAGACGCAGGCGGCGGCGTCGCCGACGAGCGCCACGCGGCCGCGCGACCAGGAGGGCATGCGGATCTGGCTGACGTTGTCGAAATAGATCCCTTCGACGCCGTCGAGCGCCGCGAGGATCGCTTGCGTCTCCCATCCGGCACCGGCGAAGACGCGGCGGAGCGCGGCGCGGCGCCCCGCGTCGTCGTCCGGAAGCGGCGCCCCCGGCTCCGTCGCGAAGGCGAAGAGGACGAGCGTCGAGTCGCCACGCATCGTGAAGCGCGAGATCTGCGCCCCCGGAATGCCGTGCGCCACCATCACCAGCTCGTCGCGCGGCCGGTAGCCGCGTAGCTCGGCGGCGGCGACCCGGTAGCCGAGAAAGCGCTCGAACTCCGCCTCGGGGCCGAAGACGAGCTCGCGCACGTGGGAGTGCAGCCCGTCTGCCCCGACCACGAGATCCACCTCGCGCGGCGGCGCCTTCTCGAAGGCGACGGTGACGCCGCCGGGATGCTCCTCGAGCGCCGTAATCGTCTCGTCGAAGAGCGTCTCGACGCGCCCCTCGATCGCGCCGTAGATCGCCGCGGAGAGATCGCTCCGCCTGAGGCTCGTGAAGCGCCCGCCGGCGAGCTTGCCGAACACCTCGACGGGGATCTTTCCGCGCCTCGCGCCGCGCGCGTCGACGAACCAGAGCTCCTTCACCTGGTAGCCGGCTTCGAGCACCCGCGGCAGGATCCCCATCCGCTCGGCGAGCGTGTAACCGAGCCCCCAGAAATCCACCACGTAGCCGCCGCTCCGCAGCTCCGGCGCCCGCTCGACGAGCAACGGCTCGTGCCTCCGCTCGAGCAGCCAGTACGCCAGCGTCGGCCCGGCGATGCCGGCACCTTGGATCACGATCTTCATGGCCGCAGAGAATATTCGTGGCGGTCGCGCCGCGACAGGGTGCCGGCCGACTCGCGCGCGCGTCACCGCGACCTGGCCACCTGCCGGAGATTGAACCGGTCGGCGGCCCGACCGTCTTCGCCGAAAGCCTGCCAGGCGATGGGCAGGCGCTTGCCGCTACTTGCGTTGCGAATCGGCTGGCACCTGCGCCGCCCGCAGCTCGCTCGTCGCCGGGAGCAGCCCGCGGAGCGATGCGCCCCAGCCATCCGCCCAGGGCGAGAGACTGTCGTCGGCGCGCAGGCAGCAGACGAGGGCGCCGGCGGCATAGATGGAGGGGAAGAGATCCATCTCGTAGATCAGCGGGCGTGGCTCGGGTGACGGAACGCGTCCAGGGCGCCGTGCAGCTCGCGGACCGCGGCGACCCGCAGCGGCCGCTCGACCCGCAGGGCGAGGGCCAGCAGGGCGCGGCGGACCGCTCGGTCGACCCGCCGGGCGGTCGACTCGCCCGGTGCCGGTGGCGCCTCCGCCTGCCAGGCCCGCTCGCAGAATCCGCGCAGCCGCGCGTGCCACTCCTCCCGCCCCGGGAGATCGCGCGTCAGGTGGAGCGCGAGCGCCGTCTCGACCGCGCGGCCGCTGCAGGGGCGATGAATGGCGCCCTCGGCGGTGCGGCAGGCGAGCAGGTGCCGCGCGGCGGCGGCCAGCGCCCGCTCCGCCGCTTCGCGGACCGGGGCGGCCAGGGGCCGGTGCTTCATCCGCCGCCCTCGCCCCGCCGCCGCGGGATCGCGACCAGCCGGTTGCCGGCGCGGTCAGTCACCGCGCCGTCGTAGTCGAAAAGCGCCGACGCGGGGACCTCGACGCTCCACTCCCGAACCACCCGCGCCACCAGGAGCGCCATCTCGTCGAGCGCCAGCCGCTCGCCGATGCAGCGCCGGCGACCGAGGCCGAAGGAGAGAAACGCCTGCTCGTCGGCGGCGCCGCTGCCGTCCCGCCAGCGATCCGGCCAGAAGCGGTCGGGCTCGGGGAAGTGGCGCGGATCGCGCTGCAGGAGGCGGGGGCTGATCCCGATCGAGTCGCGCGGCTCGACCCGGTAGCCGCCGAGCTCGAGCGTGCGCAGCGGCCGGCGCGAGATGCTCGCCACCGGCGAGTAGAGGCGCAGGGTCTCGCGGAGGACGGCGCGCACGCGCGGCAGCCGCTCGAAGTCGGCGGCGGTGACCGGTCCCTTGCCGAGAGCGTCGTCCACCTCCTGCCGCAGCTTCGCGAGCTCGGCCGGATGGCGCGCCAGCGTGAGGAAGGTCGCGGCGAGCGAGCTCGCCGTCGTCTCGGCTCCCGCCACCAGGAGCGTCAGCAGGCGGTCGCGCGCCGCCCGCCGGCCGCTCTCGCCGCCAGTCGCGACCAGGCGCGTGAGGACGTCGTCCGGCCGCTCCTCCGCAGCGACGGATAGGCGGTCGTCGATCCAGCGGAAGAGGACGCGGTCGAGCGCCGCGCGGGCGCGGCGGAAGCTCAGGTTCGCCGGCGTCGGGACGCGGTCGAGCCACTCGCCGAACGGCAGCACGGCGCGGTGCAGCTTCTCGACCGGCACCAGCACCTCGCGCACCGCGCGCGTCAGGAGGTCGAGGTCGGGCGACGCGTCGACGTGGAAGAGGCTGGTGGTCAGCGCGTCGATCGCGTAGCGGTTCATCTCGTCCACCAGGTCGATCGCCTCCCCCGCCTTCCAACGGGCGAGCAATCGGTCGGCCGCGGCGTTCCACGCCCGGTCGTGACGACGGATCTCGGCCGGGCGGAAGCAAGACTGAATCTGCAGGCGCTGCTCGAGGTGCTCGTCGCCGTCGGCGCTGATCATGCCGTCGCCGATCGCCCGGCGCAGCCGCGCGTAGGCGAGACCCTTGCCGAACTCGGCGTGGCGGCGGATCAGCACGTCGCGGGCGATCTCGAGACTCGACGTGACGACGAAGCGGTGGCCGAGCAGGCGGAACGAGACGATCTCGCCGTAGCGTTCGAATAGCCGCCGCAACACGACCGTGCGCCGGAAGCGGTGGCGGACGAGGAGCGCCAGCAGGCCGAGCGCGCCCGGTCCGGGCGGCGCGGCGAGCGAGGCCGGGCGGGGGCTCTCCGTCATCGCACCCAGAGGAGCACGGCGAGCCCGGCCGCGGTGAGCGCGAACGAGACGCGGTAGAAGGCGCGCAGGCGGCTGAAGCGGCCGACGCTCCACGGCCCGCGCAGCGCCGCGAGGAAGAGCGGGGGCAATGGCAGCCAGAGCAGCAGCAGACCACCGGCGCGCGGCAACCGCCCGCTCGCGACGAGGACGCCGAGCAGCCCGTAGGAGAGGGTGAAGCCGGCGAGCGACGCGAGCAGCGTGCCGCGGACGCCGAAGCGCGTGGCGTGCGTCGTCACCTCCGCCGCGCGGTCCGCCTCGAGGTCTTGCACCTCCTGCACGAGGTGGCCGGAGGCGAGGACGAGCCCGCACCACAGGGCGAGCCCCGCCGCGCTCACGCCGGCGGCGCCGAGCGCCAGACGACCGGCGAGGAAGTGCGCCGCACCGCCGACGACGTGGATCGCGGTCGAGACGCCCGGCCTCGCCTTGGCCAGGAAGCGCGGATGCGAGTAGCTGACGCTGGCGGCGAGCAGGACGGCGGCGCAAAGTGCGACGCCTCTCGGCAGCAGCAGCAGGCCGCCCACCGCGCCGGCGGCGAGGAGCGCGATCGTGCCCGGCGTGGCGCGCGGAGCCCCGCTTCCGGGCGGACGCAGCCGGGCGGCCTTCCGGGGATCGAGCCGGTCGTGGGCGAGGTTCGCCCAGTCGTTGAACGCGAAGATGTGCAGGTAGAGCAGATAGAGGGTGAGGAACGCCAGCGCCGCGCGGCCGGGCGACTCGGCTACCAGCCGCGGCCCGGCGGACAGCAGGCCCAGGAGCGGAAACGCCTGCAGCATCAAGCATTCCGCGAAGCGGAGCGGCGCCGCGGGCGCGGCAGGTGCGGGTACGAGCGGAAGCCCGGTGGACGTCGGCGGCACGAACTGCCGGAGTCTAGCGCCCGGGCGCCGATCGCGATGTCGTGAGGCTCACGTCAGCCGCCCGTCCCCCGCCTGAGCGCCGCCTGCCTCGGGGCCATGCTGGTGGCAATGCCCCTGGTGGTCCTCCGGACCTCGTTGTCCGGCAGCGTCCGGAGAGGTGCCGGGGGATGAGAAAGATCCTTCATCTGCAGCTCGTCACCAATCGGACGGCACCCTTTCCGGGCCGTCGACCTCGCCGTACACTGACCCCGTGTGGTGGCGCGCCGTCGTCGTCTGGCTCGGTCTGATGGCCGTGGCCATCTTGAACGGAGCCTTTCGCGAGGCCGTTCTAGTGCCGCGGCTCGGCATCGCCGGGGCGCACGTGGCGAGCACCGTCTCGCTCGGCCTGCTCATCCTGGCTCTGACCTGGCTGACGATCCGCTGGATCGGGCCGCGCAGGAGAGGGAGCGCGCTCGGGATCGGGGCGCTCTGGCTCGTGATGACTCTGGCCTTCGAATTCGGCTTTGGACATTTCGTGGCGGAGAAGAGCTGGAGCGTGCTCCTCGCCGACTACGACCTGACCGCCGGACGGATCTGGCCGCTCGCGCTGGTCACGGTCCTCCTCGCTCCCTGGGGCGGTGCGCGGGCGCGACGGCTGTTCTAGCTTCGAGGCGCGATGAGCGAAGCGAAGCCTCCGGCGATGCTGGTGTTGATCAAGGTGCTGCACACCGTCGTCTGGACGCTGTTCGTGGCCTGCATCCTCGGCATCTACTGGGCCGCGAGTGCCGGCCGGTTCGCGGTGGCGTGGATTCTCGCGGGCGTGGTCTTCGGCGAGGTGCTGGTGCTGGCCGTCAACCGGATGAGCTGCCCGCTCACGCCCGTCGCCGCGCGCTTCACCGCCGATCGGCGACCCAACTTCGACATCTATCTTCCCGAGTGGCTGGCGAGATACAACAAGGAGATCTTCGGCACGCTCTACCTCTGCGGTCTCGTCTACGCGATCGCACGTTGGTGGACGACGTAGGGCGCTCGACGCCCCGGCCAGGCCAGGGAGCTTCTCGACAACGAACGGACCCGGCGAGCGGCGGTGGCCGGCGGGTCCTCCCCCGTCCGATCCACCTCCCGCTTCCCCCGTGGTGTAATCGCGCCGTGATCCCCGGGCGGCTGTCGCACTTCGAGCTTCTCGACGAGCTCGGCGCAGGTGGCATGGGCATCGTCTACCGGGCGCGCGACCTGCGGCTCAATCGGCTGGTCGCGGTCAAGGTGCTGCCGGATGCGGCGCAGGGCGACCAGGAACGGCGGCGGTTCCTCGCCGAGGCGCAGGCGGCGTCGGGCATCAATCATCCGGGGGTGGTCACGATCCACGAGGTCGACTCCGACGGCGGGGTCGACTTCATCGCCATGGAACTGGTCGCAGGGCATTCGCTGGCGGAGGAGCTGCGCCGCGGCGCGCTGCCGCTCGAGCGCGCCGTGCGGCTGAGCATCGGCGTCGCCGACGGGTTGGCGGCGGCGCACCGGCTGGGGCTCGTCCACCGCGATCTCAAGCCGGGCAACCTGATGATCGGCCCCGGCGACCGCGTCAAGATCCTCGATTTCGGACTCGTCAAGCGCGTCGCGATGAGCGGAGAGGTGATGGCCGACGCGCTGACGGCGGTGCTGCCGGAGTCGTTGACGGCGCCCGGGCGGCTCGTCGGCACGCCGTCGTACATGTCCCCGGAGCAGGCGCGCGGCGAGCGGGTCGACCCACGCAGCGACCTCTTCTCGCTCGGCTGCGTGCTCTACGAGATGCTCACGGGCCGGCGGGCCTTCGCCGGCGAGAACCCCATCCAGGTGCTGAGCGGCGTGCTGACCGGAGAGCCAGCGCCGGCGGACGGTCTGCCGCCGCCGGTCTCGCACCTGCTGGCGCGCCTGCTCGCCAAGGACCCGGACGAGCGACCCGGGTCGGCGGAGGCGGTGCGTTCCGAGCTCGAGACGATCGTCGCCGGTCTCTCCACCCGGTCGCCGGGCGAGGCGATCGCACCGGTGGCGGCGGGTCGACGTGCGACGGGGCGTATCGCCGCCCTGGCGGGTCTGGCCGCCGTGGCGATTGCGGGCGCTGTCTACCTCGCGACGCGTCCGCCAGCCCAGCCGGACTACGAATTCCGTCTCGTCTCCGAGACCGCGGCGGCCGAGCGGCAGGGCGTGTTGTCTCCCGACGGAGGCTCACTCGCGTTCGTGCGCGACGACGGAGCGAGCGTCCCGCAGATCTGGATTCGCAGCCTCGCCGGCGGCGACGCGCAGCAGCTCACCCACAGCGACGTGGCAGTGGCGTCGCCCGACTGGTCGCCGGCGGGCGATCGCATCGTCTATGCGCGTGCCCGGGACGGGATCTGGGAGATCCCTCCGCTCGGCGGCTCGCCGCGGCATCTGGTCGAGCACGGCACGCGCCCGCGGCTCTCCGCCGACGGTACTCGTCTGGTCTTCGTCTCCCGGCAGGGGATCTGGACGGCGCACGGCGACGGCTCCGAGCCGCACAGACTGCCGGGCATCGAGCCGGAGCAGTTCTCGTTTCTCGCCGACGCCACGTTCTCCCCCGACGGCAAGTGGATCGCCTACTTCTGGCCCGATCCACGGCGTCCGCTGGGTGACCTCTGGCGCATTCCCGCCGCCGGCGGCACGCCCGAACGCCTGACCGACCTGCAGTTCCTCGGTGGCGGACTCGACTGGTCACCCGACGGCAAGTGGATCCTCTTCTCCTCCGATCACGGCGGCTCGCGCACCCTCTGGCGCGTCGCCGCCGGCGGCGGCGAGCCTCAGCCGATCACGCGCGGCGCGGGCGAGGACTCGGATCCGCGGCTGTCGCGTGACGGCCAGCGGCTCCTCTACACGAATCAGCGCAACCTCCACGTCATCGACCGGCTCGATCCGGAGACGGGCGAACGGCACCGTGTCTACGAACGGCGCAGCGCGATGTACATGCCCGAGCTCTCGCATCGCGGCGATCGCATCGCCTTCTTCGCCCGGGTGCCGGGGGCATACAACCTCTTCGTGATGCCGATCGCCGGCGGCAAGGAGCGGCAGGTCACCTTCGGCAGCGGCAGGATGGACATCTCTCTGCACTGGGCGGGCGACGATCGGACGCTCTACTACTACGACGACCGCGCCGAGTCGGCGCTGCGCCGTCTCGACGTCGAGACGCAACGCGACGAGGTCGTCATGCCGGGCTGGTCGTGGATGTCGGAGAAGTGGCCCGAGGTCTCGCCAGACGGAGGCGAGATCGCGTACCTCCAGCTCGCTGGCAGCCGCATGGTGGCGACCCGGATTCGCGACCTCGCGAGCGGTACCGAGCGCGCCCTGCCGGTGGCGCTCTGGGGCCTCGAGTGGACGCCCGACGGCCGGCACCTGGTCGGCGCCACCCAGGACAGCCGCATCGAGCGGTGTGACGTGGTCGCGCTGTCGTGCGAGCAGGTGACGGCGGGCTCTTATCCGCGCGTGCCCGGCGATGGGCGTTGGCTCTACTTCCTGCGCTTCCCGGGCCCGGTCGCCTGGCGGCGCGAGTGGACGAGCGGCCGCGAGGAACGCCTCGCGACGCTCGAGGGCGAGATTCACGAGGTCGCGTTCATGTGGGGAGCCCGCCCCGACGGCGAGCTCGTCTGGCTGAGGACCGAGCCCGGACGGGAAGAGCTCTGGCTCGGCGAGAAGAGAGGGACAGCCGCGGATTTGTAGCAGCGGTCGAAAAGGGTGCCTGTCCCCCTTTGCCGGAGGCTGGACGAGCCCGCTTCGTCTCGGACGTTCGTCCCGACTCGCTAGGATACGGACGTTTCAGGGAGGCTCCCATGACGAAACGATGCGCGGTAGGTCTGATCGCGGCTCTGGGGTGGGTCGCGGTTCCGGCCTGGGGCGCCGCGAGCCCGCAGCCCGATCCGGCGGCGAGCGTCGAGGTGCAGCAGGCACTGCGGCTCTTCGAGGCATGGGCCGACGCCGACGTCGCGTACGGGAAGATTCCCGGCGTCTCGGTCGGCCTGGTGGTCGATCGGAAGCTCGTCTGGGCGAAAGGCCTCGGGTATGCCGACCTGACCGCGCACCGGCCGGCGACTCCCGAGACGATCTACGGCATCTGTTCTATCTCGAAGCTCTTCACCTCGATCGCGGTGATGCAGGAGCGGGACGCCGGCAAGTTGCGTCTCGACGATTCCGTCTCCCAGTACCTGCCCTACGTCGCCCTGCCGCCGGCGGGCAAGGACGTCGGCGCGCTCACCATCGACTCGCTGCTCACCCACTCGAGCGGCCTGCCCCGCGAAGCGGCGGCGGCGTACTGGACGGGCCCCGACTTCACCTTCCCCACCAAGGAGGAGATCATCGCCGGGTTGCGCGGACAGACGATGCTCTATCCGCCCGAGCGCTACTTCCAGTACTCGAACCTCGGCCTCACCCTGGCCGGTGAGATCGTCGAGAAGGTCTCGGGAAAGCCGTACAGGACCTACGTCGAGGACGCGATCCTCGAGCCCCTGGGACTGGATCACACCACGCCCTACCTGCCGGCGCCGGAACGCGGCAAGCGGCTCGCCACCGGCTACGGAAGGCTGACCCGGGAGGGGACCCGCGACGTCATGCCGTTCTACGACGCGCGCGGCATCACGCCCGCCGCCGGGTTCGCCTCGAACGTCGTCGACCTCGCGAAGTTCGTCGCCTGGCAGTTCCGGCTGCTCGACGGCGAGGACGCCGGGGTGCTCAGGGCGAGCACCCTGCGCGACATGCAGCGCCCGCACTGGATCGACTCCGACTGGGACATGGGGACCACGCGCGGGCTCGGCTTCGGGATCTATCGCCACGGCGACGACACCCTGGTCGGTCACACCGGCGAGTGCCCCGGCTACTTCACCACCATCCGCATGGACCTTCGGCGCCGTGTCGGGGCCGTCGTCCTGACCAACGGCATGGACACGGCGCCGGAAAAGATCGCCCGCCAGCTCCTCGACGTCGTCCGGCCGGCGCTCGCGGACGCGAAGGCGGCGGAGAAGGCCGGCCGCAGCCCGCAGCCCCCGGATGCGGATCTCGAGCGCTACGCCGGGCTCTATCGGAGCGCCTGGGGCGAGACGGTCGTGGTGCCCTGGAAGGACGGGCTCGCCGCGGTCGGAGTGCCGACCGACGATCTCGCCGGGGACCTCGTCGAGCTGAAACCGACCGGCCCGCAGACCTTTCGCCGGATCCGCGAGGACGGCGACGACCTCGGCGAGGAGGTCCGGTTCGAGAGCGGGCCCGACGGGACGATCGTGCGGATGAAGTGGTTCGAGAACGACTCGCAGAAGGTGCGCTAGGCGCGAGCGCGACCGGAGGAACGGTCTCCAAGGGTTCTTCGGCCGATTGCCGGAGCCCGGCCGACTACCCGTTGGCGCGGGGAGGCGCACATCTCCTGCTGCTACCTTCGGGCGCAGAGGCACCCCCGCGTGACGTCCGAGATCGCGCCTTCGCGGCGCCTCTCGGCATCGGTGCCCACCCGGTCGTGAAGCGTCTATCTCTCCCCCGGGCGACACTCCACGGTCCGCGTGGCGGGGCCTCTCGCGGCAGCGATGCCGCCCGAAAGGAGGTTCTCCATGTTCGTGGCCGATCCCTTCCACCCGATCGAGCGGAGGTCCGTCCGTGTCCGGACCACGACGCAGACTCCGGTGCGCAGGACGCTGCTCCGCCTCTGCACCAGTTTGCTGGTTCTCCTCGCGCCGCTCCCGGCGGGCGCCAAGGAGGTCAAGATCATCTCCAACGAAGCCTCGCTGCAGTTCGGTTCGGCCATCGCGATCGGCGGTGTCGGCCTCACCGCCGACTACTTGGTGGTCGGGATTCCAGGCGCCACCAGCTGCACGGGCCACGCGGACCTGGGTCGCGCGGAGTTTTGGGAACGCGATGGCGAGAGCTGGGAGAAGGTCGACTGCCAGGAAGCGCCCTACGCGGTGAACGTCATCCGTAGCGAATACGGCGCCGCCGTCGCGCTTTACGGCGACTCCGCGGTCGTGGGCGAGCCGGGTGCCTGGGCGGGGACGACCCAGGGCGGACGGGTCTATTTCCACCAACGGCACCAGAGCGGCTCCTCGGTGAGCTGGCCCGACCTGAGCGTACACAGCGACTATGTGCCCAACTCCGACCTCGGCATTGCGCTCTCGATGGGCGCTAGCCACGGCTGGATCGGAGGCGGTCCCTGCAATCCCTTTTACGCGTCGGCGTCGTGCGTGGGCGATGCACTGATTTCGGACACGGTGCTGACTCCGGCGGGCGGCGACACGGCCGGCGAGTTCGGTGCGTCGGTCGACATCTGGGGCGAGGACGCCATCGTCGGGGCCCCCGGCGACACGCTGCTCGGCGACGACGCTGGCGCCGCGTACGTCTACCACCGGAGTGGCGGAGTCTGGGGCCTGCAGCACAAGCTGGTGGCGCCCGACGGCGACGACGATCACCGCTTCGGCACCGCGGTCGGTATCTCGGGCGACCTGGCGGTGGTCGGCGCGCCGGGATGGGGGAGCGGCCGCGGCAAGCTCTACTTCTACCATCGCACGGGAACGACCTGGGCGCTGGTCTTCCCCTACGCGCCTCCCGCGTCCGACTGGATCCGCGGTCTCGGTACCACCATCCACCAGACTTCTGGTTCGGTGCTCGCCGGGGCGCCGTACTCCAGAGTCGGCAGCCAGGAGGAGGCCGGCAAGGTGTTGGCGTTCATCTGGAACAACGCCACTTCAGCCTGGCGTTATAGCGGCCAGCGCGCACCGAACGACAGCTACCCCTACCTGCGGTGGGGTGAAAAGGCGATCTCGGCCTGGCAGAACAAGGTGGCGATCGGAGCGCCGCGCGACTCGCAGGTCGCCTCCTTCGCCGGGTCGATCTACATCCTCGACCCCGGCGACATCTGGGGCCACATCTTCTCCGACGCTTTCGACCGCGGCCTGGACAGGTGGTCGTTGCACGTGCCGTAGGCGGAGACCTGTTCGCCGGACCCGTAGGATAGGAGTCGGTCACTTCGCTTCCGGCGGATGGCGAGAGACTTGCGAAGATGAAGTGGTTCGAGAACGACTCGCAGAAAGTGCGCTAGGCGCGAGCGCGGCCGGCCCGGTTCGGCTCGGCGCTCCGGACGCGCGCGAGTTGGGGGGTCTCTGTGTGGAATGAACGCTACGCGGTCGACGAGTACATCTACGGCACCGAGCCCAATGCGTTCCTCGCCGAGCATGCCGCCATGCTGCGCGGGCCCGTTCTCTCGCTGGCCGAAGGCGAAGGGAGGAACGGGGTCTTTCTCGCCTCGCTCGGGCTGGACGTGCACGGCGTCGACGGGTCGAACGTGGGACTGACCAAGGCGCAGGCCTTGGCGCGCGCGAGGAATCTCGCGATCCGGACGGAGGTCGCCGACCTCGGGGAGCTCGAACCGGAGGAGAACTTCTACGGATCCGTGGTCTCGATCTCCGCGCACCTGCCGAGCGCGATCCGCGACCGGCTCTATCCTCGCGTCGAGCGCTGCCTGAAGCCGGGCGGCATCCTCCTGCTCGAGGCATATTCCGAAGCACAGCTGGCGTACGACACCGGCGGCCCGAAGGACCTGGACATGCTGATGTCGGAGGTCAAGATCCGGCGCGAGCTCCCCAACCTCGAGCCGATCCTGCTGCGCGAGATCGAGCGCGACGTCCGCGAGGGGACGCACCACACGGGCCTCGCCGCGGTCGTGCAGTTCATCGGCAGGAGGAAGGGCTAGGCCCAGCTCGCGGCCGGCGCTCGCGCCGGGGGGCAAGGAGCCGGCGCGACGTGTCCGCTCCTCCTCGTCTCGACTGTGCTTCCGTAGCCGCAGCGGGACGGACTCGTCGGGGCGGCGGGTTGTCCGCATCCCTCGTTTTCGAACAGGATGGCGCCGTGACATCCGAGATGGCGTTTCCGGCAGGGTCCGGCGAGGCGGGGATCCGGGTGCGGAGCTCGGCCCCGCGGGTCGCCCTGGCCCTGGTCGGGCTCTGGACGGCGGGACCGCTGCTCGCCCAGGAGACGCCCCGGCTCGAGGTCCCGACGATCGCGGGCGCCGAGCTCACTCTCGACGGCGTGCTCGACGAGCCAGTCTGGAAGCAGGCCGCGGAGATCCCGGCGCTCACCCAGCACGAGCCGAATCCCGGCGTGCCGACCCCTTACGCGACCCACATCCGCCTGTTCAGCGACGGCCACAACCTGCTGCTCGGGATCGACTGCTTCGATCCCAAGCCGGAGCAGATCGCGACGCGGTCGATGCAGCGCGACGGCAACGTCCAGGGAGACGACTCGGTCGACTTCGTGCTCGACACCTTCGGCGACCGCTCGACCGCGTACTGGTTCCTGGTCACGGCGGGCGGCGCGCGCGCCGACGGGCTGATCGGCGCCGGCGCCTCCTTCCCGTCGCTCGACTGGGATGGCATCTGGGACGCCAAGGCAAGGCGAACCGCGCACGGTTGGACGGCCGAGGTGATGATTCCCGCCCACACCCTGCGCTTCCGTCCCGGCGCGGAGTCCTGGGGATTCAACATCGCGCGCCAGGTGTCACACGAGCAGATGATCCTGCGCTGGAGCGGCATCCCGCACGACGCCAACTTCTTCGACCTTCGCCAGGCGGGGACTCTGGTGGGGCTCGGCGAGATGGATCAGGGCCACGGGCTGGCGATCGCGCCGTTCGTCGTCGGCAGCTCGAGCCGGACGCGCCCCGCCCCACGCGACAACGCCGCGCGGGGCGGCTTCGACCTCTCCTGGAGCCCGAGCCCGGCGCTCACCGGCGTGCTCACGTACCGCACCGACTTCGCCGAGACCGAGGTCGATGCGCGCCAGGTCAATCTCACCCGCTTTCCGCTCTTCTTCCCCGAGAAGCGGGGCTTCTTCGTCGAGGGCTCGAACCAGTTCGATTTCGCCTACGGGCTCGAAACCGACTTCATCCCCTTCTTCTCGCGCCGCATCGGCCTGGTCGCCGGTCAGGAGGTTCCCATCGAAGGGGGGATCAAGCTGCTCGGCCATGTCGATCGCTGGAGCGTGGGCGCGCTGGGCGTGCGCACCCGCGCCGCGCCCGGTGCTCCGCCGGAGACCACGCTCGCCGCGGGGCGGGTGGCGTACGACCTGGGGTCGCACTGGAGGTTGGGCACGCTGTTCACTCACGGCGATCCCGACGGCGTGCGCGACAACGGCCTGGTCGCCGCCGACGCGCTCTATCGCACCACCACCTTCCGCGGCGACAAGAACCTGGTGGCGAGCTTCTGGGGCGCGCGCAGCAGTGGCGACCTGCCGCAGGGGAGCCCGAGCGGCTGGGGCGCCCGCATCGAGTACCCGAACGACCTCTGGGCGCTCTATGCCGATGTGCGCGAATTCGGCAAAGCGCTCGACCCGGCGCTCGGCTTCCTGCCGCGTCCGGGCACCCGCTGGTACAAGCTCGGCAGCGCCTATCAGCCGCGCCCGGCGGCCGACGGGGCGTTCGGCTGGGCGCGCCAGCTCTTCTTCGAGAACTACGACTACCTGATCACCGACCTCGATGGGCGCACCGAGTCGTCGCGGGTCTTTCTCGCTCCCTTCAACGCGGTGACGCGCCACGGCAATCACTACGAGGCCAACGTCGTGCGCTACTTCGAGCGCCTCTCCGAGCCCTTCGAGATCGCCGATGGCGTGACGCTGGCGCCGGGCGAGTACACCTACACGCGATACGGGCTGCAGGCGCAGGCCTCCGAGACGCGACAGCTCCGGCCGTCGCTCGAAGTCTGGTTCGGACCCTTCTACGACGGGAGGCTCGAGCAGTGGCTGCCCGGGATCGGCTGGAGCTCGGCGCGCGGGCACCTGCGGTTCGACCTGACGGCGGAGGTCGATCGCGCGCATCTCGAGGCGGGCGACTTCCGCCAGGGCTCTTCGGGTTTCGCGCCGTCTACGCCTTCACGCCCGACCTCGTGCTGTCGAGCTTCACCCAGTACGATTCGACCTCGCACTCGCTCGGCACCAACAACCTGCTGCGTTGGACGATCCGCCCCGGCCGCGACCTCTACGTGGTCGTCAACCGCTCCTGGGACCGGCGGCCGGGAGGCCTCGGCATCGTGCCGCTCGAGGACCAGATCAGCGCCAAGCTGCGCTGGACCTTCTGGCAGTAGGCCGAGGCGGAGAGACCGGCCGGGGCGGCCGTGAGAAGATCGCGGCCGTTCCCCGCGCGCACGCGACCTTCAGGACGAGGAGCCAGGCATGAGCTCGAAGCCGATCGACGAGAACGCCGCCCTCGGCGTCGCCACCATGGACCATGAGCACGCGCTCGAGTTGAAGATGGTGCGCGAGCTGCAGGCGGCGCTGCGCGCCTCCGACCTGGCGGCGGCCACCGAGCTGCTGGGGCGTCTCGACGACTTCACCAGCGCCCATTTCCTGGCCGAGCAGTTGCTGATGCGCCTCCACTCCTACCCCGGCTACGAGGCTCACCAGCAGCAGCACGATCGCCTGATCGCGGACCTTCGCGCCCTCCGCGCCCGCATCGTCGACCACGAGCTCGCCGAACCCGCGGACGAGGTGGCACGCCTCGAAACCTGGCTCACGGCCCACATGGCCAGCGACGACGAGGCGCTGACGAAGTTCCTCCGGTCCCCCGCCGCGGCGCTGCACGAAACACCCTGAGCGCCGCCCGAGCTCGCGACCGCGGCGAGCCGAGCAGTGAAGCTGCTGGCCGCTCTGCAAGCGGCCGTGAAGAGAAGATGACGAGAGGGGCGTGCACGAAACCCTTCACTCGTCGTACAGGTTGCCTGTCTCCGTCTTGCTGCGTCACCGCCGGGCGCCGCCTGCAACCCGGAAGCACCTGACCCTGTCTCAAGTGCGAGGAGAAGGACATGGGGCATTCACTCGGAGATGGGATCATCGTCTCGGCGATCGCCGCGGCATTCGTCGCGTACCTCTACTTCCGGCACGTCGAACGGCAGCGTCGGGTGGAGATCGTCCACAAGGAACGGCTCGTGGCCCTCGAGAAGGGGGTTCCCCTGCCAGAGCTGCCGCTCGATCCGCCCACGCTGCCCAAGCCGAAAGATCCGAGAGCGCCCCTCCTCCACGGGATCGTCTGGACGGCGATGGGCGGCGGCGGCATGCTCGCGCTGGCGTTGACCCGTCCATGGCCGAGCGGTCCGGCGCTCTGGCCGCTGGCGCTGCCGCTAGTCTTGCTCGGCATCGGATTGATGCTGTACTACGCCCTTGCCTCCAATAACGGACGTTGAACCCGGCAACTACGCCGAGCGGACCGACGAATGGCTCGTCGACCGGTGCCGCGCGCCGGGCGACGAGGACGCCTTCGCGGAGCTCGTGCGACGCTATCGGGAGCCGGTGTTCCGTCTCGCCGTGTCCGTGCTCGGCCAGGAGTTCGCAGCCGAGGCCGAAGACGTCGCCCAGGACGCGATGCTGCGAGTGCACCACGCGCTTCGCTCCTTCCGAGGCGACTCCAGGTTCGGAACGTGGATCTACCGCATCGGCTTCAACCGCGCGCTCAACGCCAAGCAACGTGCCCGCTTCCGAGTGCCGCACATCAGCGACGAAGCGCTCGCGACGATGCCCTCGGCCGAGCATGGTGCGGACGACCTGCTGCAGGAAAAGCGCCGAAAACGGGCGGTCCTCGAGTGCGTCGGCACGCTGCCCGAGGTCTACCAGTCCGCTCTGCGCCTGCACTATTGGCTGGGGGCGAGCATGCGCGAGATCTCGACCCTGCTCGACGCGCCGGAGAACACGATCAAGTCGTACCTCCACCGGGCGCGAAGGCTTCTGCACTCCATGCTGACCGAGCGAGGATTCGATGCACGATGACGAGATGATGGACCGTCTGTTGCACCAGGTGATGTCGTCCGAGGCGCCGCAGCTCTCCCCCGGCTTCGAGGCCCGATTGTCGCGGTCCCTGCGCCAACGGAGACTGTCGCCGGCCGGCCGCGCGGCGATCGCATCCTACGTCGCGGCCGCGGCGGCCGTCGCCACGTGGGCGCTGGCGGACCTGCCGATCGAGGCGATTCTCGCAGCCGCTACGATGGGCACGTCGCTCGCCGCGGGCGTCGGGATCTATGTGCAGCGTCTGACCACCGCGAGCGCCTAGACGGGAATCGGCGAAGCCCGGATCGGGCCGAATCCGAAGTCCATCGCCTGCCGCACCGCGCGTCGCTCGAAGCCCGGCAAGCGGTCGGCCGCCCGCCACCCGCCGCGAGGCCGCCTGCTTCAGGAGCATGCTGATGGCGGCGCCTTTGGCGATGCGGCGCACCTGGTGGTCGGGAAGTGTCGGCCTCGCCTGGGCTTCCTGGTACATTCGACCTTTCTGATGGCATCGGGATCCTCCTTGGAGCGGGAGCGCTGGCTCCGGGTCGAGCGCATCCTCGACCGCGTCCTCGAGCTCGAAGGGCACGAGGAGATAGAGAGTGCGCTCGCCGAACTCTGCGACCAGGACGCCGAACTGCGCGCGATCGTCGAGGAGCTGCTGGCGACGCGTGTCGCCGACGACGCACTCGATCGGCCTCTCCAGGCCGCGGTTCCAGACGTGATCTACGCGCTAGAGTGCGAACTCACGGAGCACGAGGATCCCGCTGTCGGAAGCCGCCTCGGCAACTACCGACTCCTCGAGGGCTCGGCCGGGGGGGCATGGGTGTGGTTTACCTCGCCGAGCGCGCCGACCGGCAGTTCGAGAAGCAGGTGGCGCTCAAGGCGATGTCCGTCGAATTCGCCAGCCCCGAGCTCGAGCGTCGATTCCTCGTCGAGCGCCAAATCCTCGCCGGTCTCGTCCACCCGGGCATCGGGCGTCTGCTCGACGGCGGCGTCGGCGACGACGGCCGCCCCTTTCTGGTGATGGACTTGGTCGAAGGCGAGCCGATCGACCATTTCTGCCGCGCGAGCAGGCTCGGCCTGCGAGAGCGAATCGGGCTCTTCCTCCAGGTCTGCGAGGCGGTCCAGTACGCCCACCAGCACATGGTGATCCACCGCGACCTCAAACCATCGAACATCCTGGTCACCCCGGAGGGGCGCGCCAAACTGCTCGACTTCGGCGTCGCCAAATCGATCGAGCCCGCGAACCACGGGTCCGATGCTCAGCCTGTGACGCTCTGCCAGCCGCGGACCCTCGAGTACGCCTCTCCAGAGCAGGTCACGAACGGTAGTGTCGCCGCCGCGAGCGACGTCTATTCGCTCGGCGTGCTGCTCTACCGGCTGCTCGCGGGGCGGCCACCCTACGAGCTCGGAGGACTGACCCCCGGGAAGGCCGAACGAGTAATCTGCGAAGAGACTCCGCCGCGGGTGAGCGCCACGGCCGCGGCGCGAGACGCGTCGGCGTCGAGGCTCGAAAGTGTCGCATGGAGCGCAAAGCTGCGAGGCGACCTCGACAATGTCGTCGCCAAGGCCCTCGCCAAGGAGCCCGCCGAGCGCTATGCGACGGTGGAGCGACTGGCTGGCGATCTACGCCGCTTCCTCGACGGGCGCCCGGTCGAGGCCTCCGCCCCGGGTCGTTGGTACTCCGCGCGCAAGTTCCTCTCTCGCCATCGGGTGGGATTCGCGGCAGTTGCCGTCGTCGCGCTGGCGCTGGTCGTCGGCACCACCGTCGCCCTCTGGCAGGCGGCACGCGCGCGAGCCGAAGCGGTTCGTTCTGGCCGGATCGCCGAAGTGCTGATCGGCATCTTCGAGGATGCCGATCCCTACGCCGGAAAAGCTCGCACGATGACCGTGCCAGAGATACTGCGGCGGGGCGCGGAGAAGGTCCGCACGCAATTTGCGCACGATCCGGTCATGCTCGCCCGCTCGCTCGGCATGTTGAGCGCGGCGTGCGAGAGCCAGGGACTCTTCAAGCAGGGCCTGGAGCTCGCCGGCGAGCAGGTCGCGGCGGCGAAGACGCTGGGAGAGGGCTCCCTGGCCATGGGCCGGGCACGCTTTCGCCAAGCCTGGGCAGAAAAGGACAATCACCAGCTCGACGCGGCTGCGGTGGACTACTCCGCGGCGCTCGAGATCTTCCGCCGCACGGAGGGAGCGCGCTCGTCCGAGGCGGCCGACGCGCTCCAGGGACTGGGCTTCATCGCCGCCGCGAAGGGGGACAACGCCGCCGCCGCTCGCTACCACCGGCGAGCGCTCGAGATCCGTCGCACCCTCGAGCCGGTCCCCGGCTCCGCCGTCGCCGTCGAGCTCAACAACCTTTCGACCGTACTCGACGCACTGGGGCGCGATGACGAATCCATCGCGATGCTCGAGGAGGCGCTCGCCATCGCCCGCCGCACGGTCGGCGACGAGCACCCCGCGACCGCCTCGATGCGGAGTAATCTGGCGATCCGTAAGCACGAGGCCGGCGACCTGGCCGGCGCCGAGACGCTCTACCGGCAGGCGCTCGCGGTCGACGAGAAGACACTCGGCTCGGAGAATCCCAGCCTGACCAACACCCTCACCAGTCTCGGCCGCCTCCTGATCGACGAGGGACGCTTCCGCGCGGCGACTCCCTTCGTCGAGCGCGCCGTATCGATCTCGAGGCAGGCGTGGAACGACAACGATTTCCACCGCATCGCCGCAGAGATCAACCTCGCCTCGCTGCGGCTCGAGAGCGGTCGATCCGACCTGGCGTTGCCGATCTACCGCGGAGCCCTCGCGCGCATCCGGAAGCTGGTGGGAGATGCCCACCCGGCGACGGCGCGCACTCGCTCGCTGCTCGCCGCCTGCCTGCGGTTGCGGGGGGACCTCGAAGGCGCCGAGCGCGAGGCCAGGCGGGCGCTCGTGCTGCAGCGCAAGTTGCCGGTGCCGCCGCTGCAGCTCGCCGACAGCGAGCTGACGCTGGGTTCGACGCTGGTAGACGCCGGCCGCCTCGACGAGGCCGAGCCGCTGCTCGCCCATGCCCTCCAGCTTCGGCGCAAGGCGCTGCCCGCATCCTCCTGGCGGATCGCCGAGGCGGAGCTCCAACTCGGCCGCCTCCTGCTCGGGGCCGGTCGAGTCGAAGAAGCCGGCCCACGCCTGGCGGCGGCGCGCCCGGTCCTCATCGAAAAGCTGCCGCCGGAAGATCGGCGCGTCCTGCTTGCCCGCCGGATCGCCGGAGATGCCGCGGCTCCCGGGAACTGAAGGCGTCGGTTCGGGCCGCCGCAGGTAGACTCGCGGAGCGATGCCGGAGAGAGGGGGGTCGGGGGCGAGCGCGAATCGAGCGCGACGCGGGGCGAGATCACCGAGCTGCTGATCGCCTACCGCGACGGCGACGCGACTGCGTTCGACGCGCTCGTGCCGCTCGTCTACGACGACCTGCGCCGGATCGCGCGGCGGCAGCTCGGCCGCCTGCGCCCCGGCGCCACGCTGGGCACCACCGGTCTCGTTCACGAGTCGTACCTCAAGATGGTCGACCAGACCCGCGTCCGCTTCGAGGACCGCAACCACTTCTTCGCGGTCGCGGCGCGCGCGATGCGCCAGATCCTCGTCGATTACGCGCGCCGTCGGGGCGCCGTCAAGCGCGGCAAGGGGCGACGGCCGCTGACACTCGACCGAATCGAGATCGGCTTCGAGGACCAGACGCTCTGGCTGCTCGAGCTCGACCAGGCGCTGGCCCGGCTGGGGGAGCTCAGCCAGCGGCTGACTCGCGTCTTCGAATGCCGCTATTTCGCCGGGCTCTCGGAGATGGAGACTGCCAGCGCGCTCGCCGTGCCTCTGCGCACGGTCCAGCGCGATTGGCAGAAGTGCCGCATGTTCCTGCGCCGCGAGCTCGGCGCCGCCTGATCCCGCGCATCCTCAGGGCGAAGTGCTCGACCAGCGTCCGGTCGTCCCCCACTCGAGGTCGTCGCAGAAGAGGCACCCCTGACCGTTCGTCGCGCTCTGCCAGAGCTCACCGGTGATGGCGTGATTGTTCGAGTCGTCGCTGTTGCCGTTGCTTCGCCAGGCCGCCGCCCCCTGCCCGTAGCGCCCGCCGGTACCGGGTTCGCGTTGATCGCCGTTGGTGTAGACGTTGAGCTGCATCTGCGCGCCGAGGAACTGGTTGGAACCGCTGACGATCCGCTGTTGGATGCTGCCGTTGGTGGTGTCGTCGCCGACGCTGCCGATGCTCTGCCAGGTGACGAACCAGCCGCCCGGGCCCCAGTCGAAGGCGCGAGGATACTGCTGTTGAGACGAGGTGTAAGTGTTGACCCGGAAGTCGTTGCCCGCCGCCGACAGGTTGCGGTCGAAGAGACGAGCGCGGATCTCACCGGACATCCCGAGCCCCTCTTCGTCCTGCCAGAGAATCAGCAATCTGCCGTCCCAGCCGCGCACGACCTCGGTGTCGCTCTTCGAACCAGCGGAGGTGGTGTTGATCCGGAAGTCGTTGCCCACCGCGCCGTCGTTCGAGGCGAAGCGCCGGCCGCGGACTTCCGGCCCCGCGCCCGTGTTCGGCGAGGTGAAGACGACGAAGTAGCCGCCATCGTCGAGCGCCGCGACGCTGGGGTCGGACTGCGCGCCGCCGGTGGTCGTGTTCACCTGGAACTGCGACCCCTGTGGGACTCCGGTGGAGGAGACCCGCCGCGCTTGGATGCTCTGGCCGGAGGCGTCGCTTCCGGTCGTCTGGGAACTCGGCCAAGCGACGATGTAGCCGCCTCCCGCCAATGCTGCGACGTCGATCTGGATCACCGAGCCGATGTTGGTGTTCAAGGTGCTGACGTATTGGTCGGAGCCGACCTTGGCGCCGCCCGCGTTGTAGGCCTGGCAGCGGATCGTGAAACGGTGGACGCCGCCGCCGATGTCCTCGTTGCTCTCCCAGACGACCAGGAACGAGTCATTGCGGGCGAGAGCGATGCGCGGCCGCTTCTGATCGTTGTCGGTGAAGGTGTTGACGATCGCCGGATTGGCGAGCGGACTGCCGGCGGCGTCGAACCGCCGCAGGTAGATGTCGTGACCGCTCGTTCCGGGACTGCTGTTCCATACGAAGATCGCACGTCCACTCTTATCGACGGCGGCATCGGGAAACTGCATGTCGTTGCCGATCTGCACACCGGACGGGCCGTCGACCCAGATCTCGGTCAGCGCGGCGAGCGGCGCCGCTGCCAGGCAGAGTGCGAGCGTCAGCAGGAGCGGCAGGTGGACGAATCGGACTGTGGAGCGGTTGTTCGGCATCTCTCCTCCCTTTGATGTAGCGGCTTTCGACAAGCGCCGGTTGCGGCTCCCACGACCGGAAGCGGATCCGCGCTCCTCGCGCAATCGCTTCCCAATCATCGAGAGTGCCTTCACCGAACCGATACGCACAAGGGAGGTCGGTCCCGCCATTTCCGAGGTCCGAACGCGGCGGGGCGGGATCCGAGGGGCGCCGCGTACGAAGGAGGAAGCCCGAGACATTCCTGACGCGATCGACGGCTAGCCCGCTCGTGCCAGCGGCCTGCCTGGCTCATACGCTCCGTGCGGAAGATCCAAGCGGACTCGCAACTGGTTGGGAAAGCGACACTTTCCAATTCAGCTGCAGGTTATCGGCCCGATTCCGGGAAAGGTCATCCCTTCTCGGTTGTCACGTTTGGCCCTCCTGCGGCAACGTAACAAGTAGGAGCTCTCGATCAACCGGTGGCCGTCGACTCGCCACCGGGTGTGAGCCCCAGGGAGGAGGATCGGCCATGAACCCGACACCCACCGACGTCCCCAGCGACCCGAGCGCACACCCGGGCGGTTTCGGCCTGGCGGTGGATCTTTCCAGCCGCGCGCAGCAGCAGCTCATCGGTTATCTCGGCTTCCTTCTCCCGCTGCTGCTCTACGCGGTCGCCGGCCTGCGGCCGACAGACGGGCTCCAGCGGTGGAAGCCCCTCGACTCGGTGAGCGCCTACTACTACTCGGGCGCCAGCGCGATCTTCGTCGGCGTGCTCTTCGGCCTCGCGCTCTTCCTGCTGACCTACCCAGGCTACAGCGACGCGCGCGCCGACCGCGTACTCGGGCGACTCGCCGCGCTCTTCGCCTTCGGCACCGCCCTCTTTCCAACCGCGGCCCCGGAGCCTGCCCTGCGTCCGACTTGGTGGACCGACTCCGCGGGGAGCATCCACCTGGCGTCCGCGGCCCTGCTCTTCGGCTGCTTCGCCCTCTTCTCGATCTGGCTTTTTCGCCGAACCGACGTGCCGAAGGACCAACCCCTGCCGGCGGAGAAGCGCTTCCGCAATGCTCTCTCCCTCGTCTGCGGACTCGTCATCGTCGCCAGCATCCTCTCGGCGGGAATCGCCCTCGCCTCGGGGCACCGGGTTTTCTGGCCCGAAGCGACCGCCCTCTGGGCCTTCGCCATCTCCTGGCTCGTCAAGGGCCGGGCGCACACCACGCTGGCCGCCGCGGCGCGGCGCATGACGGCTGCGGTCCGCCGCTCGGGCGAATGAGGGCCGGGGAAGTGCCCGAGGAATCGCGACGTCGTTTCCTGTAACTCTTCCGGGCAGAGCGTGGCCCGGATGCGGAGTCCAGGCGCCAGCCAGCCGATCCTTTTCAGTTACTGCGGCTCTCAGATCCGCCAGGCGAGGCTTGCGGCGGATTCCCTCGACCTTCGAGATCGCCTCGTAGCCGCCTCAGGTCCCACATCGGCGGCTCGCCGAAGAGGTGCTCGAGTTCGCGGCTGAATCGAGAAGGGTCATAGCACCCTCTCGCGGACCGCCCGTATACTCCGCGAAATTTTTCGAGCAGTTAGCTCCCTACCCAAGGAGAGTCGCTCATGCCTTCGACGAGCAAGAGCAGGCGCGGATTTCTCACCACGATGGCAGCCACGGCCGCGGCGGTCGGCATGCCGTTCTCGAAGCTCGCCGCCGCGGAGCCGGCTCAGGGCGGCAGCCCGCCGGACTGGATCTCCCAGGTCAGGGGCACCCATCGGTGCTTCTTCGACTTCAACCAGCACAAGGCGGGCGTCCCACTGCTTCACATGCTGAACTATCTGAGTACCTACAAGGCAGCGTACGGCATGCAGTCCCCACAGGTCGGCGCGGTGGGAAGCTTCTACGCGATCGGCCCGGCGTCGAGCATCATGATGGCGTTCAACGACGCCATGTGGGCCAAGTACCACCTCGGCGAGTACGCCGGGCTCAAGGACGCGAACGGGCAACCCTACACGCGCAACGTCTTCAACAGCGCCACGGTGGACGATCGCCACCTGCTGATCGGGGCCATGAAAGTGCCCGACATCCCGCAGCTCGGCGCAGCCCTGCCGGCTCTCAGTATCCAGAGCCTGCAGAAGATGGGCGCGACCTTCCTGCTGTGCAACAACGCGCTGGGGGCGTGGGAGCTCGAACTGGCGGCGCGGGGCAAGGGCGCGGTAGAAGCCATCGACCAGGATCTGCGCGCCAACCTGCTGCCGGGAGTCCTCGTCGTGCCCGCGATGGTAATCGCGATCGAGGAAGCCCAGCAGGCGGGCATCGCGTACAACAAGCAGTAGGGCTCTCGGCTCTGGACGCTGGCGGCGAGACATCGCCACTGCCCAAGCGCGCGCGGTCGTTCATCTGGCGAGACCTGTTCCCGAGCGTGATAGCTTGAACTCGATGTTGGCCGCGCGCGCCTGGCCGCCTAGCTGGAGGAGTGCGTCACGCCTTGCAGCGTGGGCTCTGCTCGTCGCACTCTCCGCGACCTCGTTGCAGATTCACGTCGCCGGCGAGCCTCTGGGCGAGCCGGACCTGCATGGACAGGCCTTCGACGCCGCGGCGCTCCACCCCGAGCGAGCGCGGCACTTCGATCCCTCGCATCCCGAGTATCGCGAAGAATGTGCCGCCTGCCTGCTCAGCTCTCGCCCGGCGGTCCACGGCGCGCACGTCGCTCAGGCGCTCGATTCGCCTCGCATCGCCAATTTGGATGCGCCACGGCGGTGGGAGCGCCCCTCCCGGCCACGCGCCTTCTCACGGTTCGGACGAGCTCCACCCTCCGTCTGACTCTCCCCCGCTGACGTCCATTCCCCGGAGATGCGGCTCGACCGCGTCTCCCTGAGCGGCCCGTCCAGGCGCTCCCCGAGCTTCGTGCCGAGCGCCACGCGTTCGGCAAGATCTAGCAGTTCGTCCGTTGGAGGGTTTCGTATGCGCAGTCACTCCGCCGGCGAGAGGACCATCGTCCGCTCGCTAGCTGTTCTGTTCTTCGTGTTCTTCGTCGCCTCGGCCCCAGCGCTTCTTCGCGCCGGTGAGGTGAAAGGGTCCGTCGTCGGCCCGGACGGCAAGCCGCTGGTCGGTGCCACGGTGGATCTGACAAACGGTCTCTCTGGCTACCAGCAGACCGTGCAGGTCGGGAGCGACGGAACGTTCCTGCTCTATAACGTTCCGGACAACCCTTACCACCTCGTGGCGCAGCTCGACGGCTATCAGGCCGAGCACGCGGACATCGTGGTCCGTGGCGCCGTGCCTGTCACGCACGGGTTCAAGCTGACGCTCGCCTACTCCGCGAGCCTCGAAGTGAGCTCGGCGAAGGAACCCGTCGAGCTCGAGACCGACACGTCCATGACTCACGTGGACATCGACAAGTCGTTGATCCGCCGCTTTCCGGCGCCGGTCGCCTCTCGAGCCTTCGCCGCCCTGGTGCTCTCGGCTCCCGGCTTCAGCCAGGACGAGAACGGGCGCTACCACTTCCAGGGCGGTCACTCGCAGCAGCTTCTGGTCATCGACGGCCAGCCGATCGGCGACCAGATCGGGGTGACCTTCTCCAACTCACTCGATCCCGCCATCGCCAGCGACATGGAGGTGGTCACCGGAGGCGTCCCGGCGCAATACGGCGAGAAGGCTACGGGCGTGATCAACCTGACCACTCGCTCGGCGCTCGGCCACCCGGGCTGGCAGGGCGACGTGGGGCTCGGCGGGGCGCGCGACTCGACCCTCGAGGAGTCCGCCAACGTCGGCTGGGGGACCTCTCGATTCGGACTCTTCGCCAATGTCGATCACTCGAGCTCGGATCGGTTCCTGGATCCGGTGTCGTTCGACAACTTCCACAATCAGGGCGCGACGCGGCGCGGATTTCTGCGCCTCGACCGGCTCTCCGCGGATGGCTCGGATTCGTACCGGTTGACCGCGAGTGGCGGCCACACCGATCGCGACGTGACCAACCTGCCATCCCAACAGGCCACGGGACAGAACCAGACGGTGACCGCCAACGACTGGAACCTCAACTTCGGCATCCAGCACATCGCGTCGAGCACCACCGTCGCAGAAGCCCAGATCTATGGGCGCGGCAACCGGCTGCAGCTCTTCGGCTCGCCCGGCGATTCCCCGGTCACCGCCAGTCAGAACCGCTCGCTCGACAACCGTGGGATCAACGGCTCGATCGACCGGACCTTCGGCAGCCACGAGATCAAGGCCGGTGTCGAATGGAAGCAGTTCCCCATCCGCGAAAGCTTTCGCTTCGGCATCACGGATCCCGGATTCAACGATCCCGCGGCGGAGGGGTACAACCCGAACCTGACACCTTACGACCTCACACGGGGTGGCGCTCTCTTCACCTTCCACGGCGCGAAGACGGGCGACTATGGGGCAGCCTACTTGCAGGACACCCTGCGTTTCGGCGGCTTCACGGCCAACGTCGGGCTACGCTACGGCCACAACCAGCTCTTCCAGGCCGAATCGGAGCTCCAGCCGCGGGTCGGGCTCGCCTACTTCCTCGAGTCCACCCACACGGTCTTCCGGGCGTCCTATGACCGGATGTTCATCACGCCGGAATACGAGAACATCCTGCTCTCGTCGTCGCCGCAGGCGGCGAGCCTGGTTCCGCCGGATGTCGCGGCGAACAACCTCCTCGGCTTCGGCCGTCTCTACAACGTGTCGGAGCGCCACGACGTCTACGACGTCGGCATCCAACAGGGGATCGGCACCGCGCTCCGTCTCGACGTGGACTACTGGGTCCGGGACGTGAAGAACGCCGCCGACCAGGACCAGTTCTTCAATACCGGGATCGTCTTCCCGCTCAACTTCAGAGGCGGCCGCCTGAACGGCTGGAACGCGCGTCTCGATTTCGGACCGCGGGCCGGAGTGCGCGGCTACCTTTCCGTCGGTCACGTGCACGCGCTCTACGTCCCACCTTTCGTGGGGGGTCTCTTCCTCGACTCGGGAGCGCTCGATTCGCTGACCGGCGGGCCCTTCCTGATCGACCACGACCAAGACATCCAGGAGCAGCTCGGGCTCTTCTGGGACATCCCGAGGAGCGGCTTCTGGCTGGGCCTGACCCAGCGCTACGACTCCGGGCTGGTGGCCGACGCCGGCACCCTGGCCGACGTCCTGTCCAGTTCCGATACGAGCTTCGCGGCGCCCTATCTGCGCTTCGGCTCGGATCCTCAACGCATCAAGTCGAGAACCATCTGGAGCCTCTCGCTCGGCGCCCGGCTCGAGCGTTACCACGTGCCGCTCGAGGTTCAGGTCGACGTGCTCAACGTCACTGACACCAAGGGCCTCTACAACTTCCAGTCGGTCTTTGGCGGCACGCACGTGATTCCCCCGCGGACCCTCGCTGCGAGGATCCGCTACACGTTCTAGTCGCGCCCAAGTCATCGTTCTCTGGGGCGAGAAGGTGGCAACCGAATCGCAAGTGATTGGGAAAATGACAGTTCCGCATTCGGTGCCGGGTTCGCGGCTCGATGCTGGATAGGGTCATCCTCTTTCGGGTGTCACGTTTGGCCTCCCCATGGCAACGTAACAATTAGAAGCTCTCGATCACCCGGTGGCCGTCGACTCGCCACCGGGTGTGAGCCCCAGGGAGGAGGATCGGCCATGAACCCGACACCCACCGACGTCCCCAGCGACCCGAGCGCACACCCGGGCGGTTTCGGCCTGGCGGTGGATCTTTCCAGCCGCGCGCAGCAGCAGCTCATCGGTTATCTCGGCTTCCTTCTCCCGCTGCTGCTCTACGCGGTCGCCGGCCTGCGGCCGACAGACGGGCTCCAGCGGTGGAAGCCCCTCGACTCGGTGAGCGCCTACTACTACTCGGGCGCCAGCGCGATCTTCGTCGGCGTGCTCTTCGGCCTCGCGCTCTTCCTGCTGACCTACCCAGGCTACAGCGACGCGCGCGCCGACCGCGTACTCGGGCGACTCGCCGCGCTCTTCGCCTTCGGCACCGCCCTCTTTCCAACCGCGGCCCCGGAGCCTGCCCTGCGTCCGACTTGGTGGACCGACTCCGCGGGGAGCATCCACCTGGCGTCCGCGGCCCTGCTCTTCGGCTGCTTCGCCCTCTTCTCGATCTGGCTTTTTCGCCGAACCGACGTGCCGAAGGACCAACCCCTGCCGGCGGAGAAGCGCTTCCGCAATGCTCTCTCCCTCGTCTGCGGACTCGTCATCGTCGCCAGCATCCTCTCGGCGGGAATCGCCCTCGCCTCGGGGCACCGGGTCTTCTGGCCCGAAGCGACCGCCCTCTGGGCCTTCGCCATCTCCTGGCTCGTCAAGGGCCGGGCGCACACCACGCTGGCTTCCGCAGCACGGCGCGTGATGGCTTCGGTCCAGCGCCCACACGAGTAAAGGCCGGGGGGGGCGACCGGCGAATCGCGACTTCGTTTCCCGTGGGGTCTCCCGGGCGCAGCGTGGCCCGGATCCGGGGTTCAGGTGCCAGCCAGCCGATTCCCTTCCGTTGCTCAGTTGCCGCGGTTCTCCGATCCGCTCGGCGGGGCTTGCGGCGCACTTTCCTCGACCCTCGAGATCGCGTCGTAGCCGCCTCACGTCCCGCATCGACGGCTCGCCATTCGGCTGGCGCCTCATCGCCACAGCCTCTGCCGAGCGACCCCGCAGGGTGGCGGCGAGGCTTCTCGTCACCCGGTAGAATCGGGCCGTCGAAGGAGATCGCCTTGTCCATTTCAATCGTTCGTCCTTTCGGTCGGCTCTCCAGCTTGGCGCTTGCCCTGTTGGTGTCGGTTCTTCCCGTCGTCCAGGCCTGCCATCGCGCGACCGAGGTTCCTGCAGCGACGAAGCAGGTGGCCGCCCACGCCGACGGCATTCCCTGGTTCCAGGGCACGGTGGAGGAGGCGCTGGCGAAGGCGAAGGCGGAGCGGCGGCCGGTCTTTCTCTACTGGGGCGCGGTCTGGTGCCCGCCCTGCCAGGTGCTGAAAGCGAGGCTCTTCCCGCGGCCCGAGTTCCAGGCGCGGATCGCGTCGATGATTCCCGTCTACCTCGACGGCGACACCGAGCGCGCCCAGACCTGGGGCGAGAAGCTCGGCACCGAGGGCTACCCGACCGTCATCGTGCTCGACCCCGACGGCAAGGAGCTCGTGCGCATCAACGCGCTCATCTCGGTCGAGGAGTATGTCCAGACCCTGACCGCGGCCCTCGACGCCACGAAGCCCGTCGGCCAGCTCGTGAAGCAGATCCACGAGCAGGGCGTCGCCTCGCTCACCCCGGCCGATCTCAACCTCCTCGCCTTCTACTCCTGGTACCAGGACCGCACGAGCGGCCTCGACCTCGCCGGCCGGCGCGCGCTCTTCGACAAGCTCTGGCGCGAGACGCCCGGCGAGCGGAAGATCGAGAAGGCGCGCTTCCTGATGCTCTGGCTGGGCGATGCGAGCGACTCCGACGACAAGACGCCGGTGCTCGAGATGCCGGCCACCGAGCGCGAATTGCGCGAGCAGGCCGTCGAACAGGTGCTCGCCGATCGCGAGCTGCGCAACACCAACCTCGACGTCGTCCTCTACGGCGCGGGCGCCGCCGGCTGGCTCGAGCCGCAGCCGGGTCCGGCGCGCGACGCGCTCGTCGCCGCCTGGAACGACGCCACCGTCGCGGTCGAGAACGACGCGCAGCTGACCGCCGGAGAACGCGTCGCGGCGCTCTATGGAGCGCTCCAGCTCGCCCGCCTCGACATCGAGAAAGGCGAGAAGGCGCCGCCCGTCGACGCCAGGCTCCAGGAGCGGATCCGTACCCGCGTCCGCTGGGCCACCGACAACGTCACCAACCAGGACGAGCTCCAAGGCGACATGAACACCATGGTCGGCGTGCTCGACGAGGCGGGGATGGTCGACGACGCGCGGAAGCTGCTCGCGGAGAAGGGGGCGGCGACCGTGGCGCCCTACTACTACGTCTCGTGGCAGGCCGAGCTCGAGGAGGATGCCGGCCACGGGCCCGAGGCCGTCCGGCTCTACCGGCGAGCGTGGCAGGGCGCACGCGCCGCGGGCTCGGCCGCCGGCATGACGCCGCTGCGCTGGGGCACGACCTACTTGAGGAAGGCGATGGCGCTGACGCCCGACGCCTCCGCGGCGATCCGGACCGACGGCGACGCGATCCTGGGCGACGTGCTCGCGACCTCCGATGCCTTCGCCGGCGGCAACTGGATGCGGCTGCAGGGGATCGTCAAGGCGCTCGACGGGTGGGCGAAGGATCAACCGGCGCGCGCCGAGACCGCCGCCGCGCTACGCGCCAAGATCCAGAGCGCCTGTCCTGCCCTCGCCGCCGATGGCGACGACTCGCCCGGCGCGCGGTGCAAGTCGCTCTTCCAGCCCGCGGCTGCGGCGGGTTGAGGGCGAGAGCGGCAGCCGACGGACCCCGCCGCCTGCAACCATGTGGCCGCGGTCACGTACCTGTCATGCAAAGGAGAGGTCGAACCATGCGCAAGGCAACGCTCGCGGTGCTGCTGGGAATCGTCTTGTCGGGAGCCATCGCCGTCCATGCCGAGGAGGCCGCGGCGAAGGGTCCGAAGCCGCCGGAGAAGCCGCCCGCGGAGGCGCCCACCGCGCCCCGCAAGTTCATCACCCATCACCGGTTCACCGCCGGTGGGGTCGACATCCCGTACACGGCGACCGCCGAGGACATCGACCTCGAGGACCGCGACGGCAAGCCGACCGCACGCTTCTTCACCATCTCGTACCTCGCCGAGAACACGAAGCGCCAGGAGGACCGGCCGATCACCTTCTTCTTCAACGGCGGGCCCGGCTCGTCCTCGGTCTGGCTCAACTTCGGCTTCGTCGGGCCGAAGCGGATCGACATTCCGAGCGACGCGAGCGACCCCGGCGCGCCGCCGTATCGTCTGAAGGACAACCCGTACAGCCTGTTGCGCGTCACCGACCTCGTCGAGGTCGACCCGGTCGGCACCGGTTTCAGCCGCGCCCTGGGCGAGAAGAAGGACGCCGACTTCTGGGGCTACGACGAGGACGCCGACTCGGTCGCCGAGTTCATCCGCGCGTTCTTGACCGCCCATGACCGCTGGAACTCGCCGAAGTACATCCTCGGCGAGAGCTACGGCGGCATCCGCGCCTCGATGCTCGTGCCCCGCCTGCAGAGCCAGATGAACATCGGCCTCAACGGCGTGATCCTGATCTCGCCCGCGATCAACATGGGCGCCCTGCCGTTCGACACCGACGGCAATGACCTCACCTACGCCACCCACCTGCCGACCCTCGCCGCCGTCGCCTGGTACCACCACAAGCTCCCGGACGAGTGGCCGAGCCTCCAGGCACTGCTCCAGGAGGTCGAGCCGTTCGCCTCCGGCGAGTATCTCGAGGCGCTCTTCCAGGGCAGCGCGCTGACCCCCGAGAGGCGCGACGCGATCGCCGAGAAGCTGCACCGCTACACCGGCGTCTCCAAGAAGTACGTCCTCGAGAGCAACCTGCGCCTCTATGCGCCGCGCTTCGCCAAGGAGCTGCTGCGCGACGAGGGGAAGGCGATCGGCTTTCTCGACGCGCGCTACGCGCAGAAGGAGCTCGACAACGCCGCCGCGTTTCCCAACAGCGACCCGTTCGGGGCCAAGACCGGCCCCATCTATATGTCGCTGTTCAACGAGTATCTCCATGACGAGCTGGACGCCAAGGTGAGCGAGCCGTACGTGCCCCAGAGCGGTGACGCCAACCAGTCGTGGAAGCGGCCGAAGAGCGCCAGCCAAGCCTTCTCGGGGTACGTCGACGTGACCGACGATCTGGCGCAGGGCACCAAGGACAACGAGGCGCTACGCGTGTTCACCGCGAACGGCTACTACGATCTCGCGACCGGCTACTTCGCCAACGCGTACATGCTTCACCACAGCGGCATCGATCCGGCCCGCCTGACCATGAAGGTCTATCCGGCCGGGCACATGATGTACCTCAACCAGGAGTCCCTCGAGGCGCTGTCGCACGACGTGTCGGAGTTCATCGCGGGGAAGTGAGCGAGCCGGCAGCGGCGCGCGGGGTGTAGCATCGTCGCCGAGATCGTCGACAGAGGAGCAAACGAACGCTGCGGCGCGGCCCTGGCCTGCGCCGGCGCACCACTTGCTCCCGTGCCCGAGGAGGGACGAATGAAGCGCATCGAGAAGTGTCTCGTCGTCGTCGCGTTGCTCGCCATCTGGGGCGGATCGTCGCCGGCCCGGTCGCTCGGCGTTCACGTCGTTCATCGCGGTCCGCGCGGCCGGGTCGTGGTGCGACGGGGTTTCCCGCTGCACAGGAGGCTGCCCCGGGTCGTCGTGCGGCGCTCTCGCGTCGCCGTCCGCGTCGAGCCTCGGGTCTACCTGCCCCACTTGGCCTTCCGGGCGGTCGTCCTCTCCACGCGGCCCGAGCCCCGGGCCGTGGTCTGGCACGAGGCGGAGCGCCTCGACGCTGCCGACGAGTGGACCGAATTCACCCTCAACCTGGACCGGCACGGCACCCGCCTCGATTTCGAGATCGGCGCCGCCGCCGCACGCGTCAGCTTCGCGGAGGTGGTGTTCGAGAACGGCGATACCCGGGTCGTTGATTTCGGCGACCGTCTCGTCCGGCCCGGCTACTACACGCTGCTCGATTTCGCCGACGGCCGCAAGGTCGACCACGTCCGCGTCGTCGCCCGCGCCGATCGCGATACGACCGAGCTCGCCATCCACCTCATCGGCTGAGCCGTGGCGGCGGCGGGGCTCCGGCGGTGGGCTAGCATGGGAGAGTTCTCAGCTCCCCGGAGGACGCTCATGATCGGCATCGGTCCCCTCTCCATCGCTTCGCTTCTCCTGCTCCAGGCCGCGGCGTATCCGGCCGGCGAGCGCGGTCCGACCCTCGAGGAAACCCGCGCGACGATGGGGATCGCCTCGACGGACGCCTTGCGGGGACAGCTCGACACGGTCGGGTACGCATCGACGGCCGCACAGATGGAGAGGGTGTGGGAGCTTTCGGCGGCGAGCCCGGCTCCCGAGCGGCTCGGGCCAGCACCGCCGCCCGGAGTGGTCGCCGTCGTCGCTCCCCACGACGATTACGTCTATGCCGGCCGCGTCGACCGCGCCGTCCTGCCGCTGGTGACCGCGCGCACCGTCCTGGTCGTCGGTGTCTTCCACGCCTACCGGAAATACCGGGTGAGGAACCGGATCGTCTTCGACGCCTACCCGGCGTGGCGCACCCCAGACGGACCGGTGCCGGTGTCGGATCTCAGGGATGAGCTCCTCGCGGCGATGCCGCCCGGGGACGTGCTGCGCGACGACGCGGCCCACGATGCGGAACATTCGATCGAGGCGATCGTCTACTGGCTCCGCCATGCCCGGCCCGACCTGGAGATCGTACCCATCCTCGCGCCGGCGGCGCGCTTCGAAAGGATCGAGGCGATCGCGACGCGGCTCGGCGACGCCCTCGCGGCGGCGATGAAGGAGCGCGGCTGGCGGCTCGGCCGGGACGTCGCAATCGTGATCTCGTCCGACGCCGTCCACTACGGACCCGACTTCCATGAGGTGCCGTTCGGGGACGGCGGGGTCGAGGCTTACACGAAGGCGACCGCGCGCGATCGCGCGCTCTTGACCGGCCCGTTCGCGGGACCCCTGACCGTCGCGAAGACGCGCACGCTCTATGGCAATTTCGTCGACCCCGAGGACCCCGACACGTACCGGCTCTCCTGGTGCGGCCGTTTCTCGATCCCCTTCGGCATGCTGCTCTTGAAACAGACTTCAGAAGCGCTCGGGGTCGGCACCCCGAGGGGCCTGCCGCTCACCTACGGGACCTCGATCGCGGCTCCGGCGCTGCGCTGGCGGGAGGACGGTCTCGGCGAAACGGCGCCCTCCAACCTCTACCACTTCGTCGGCTACCCCGGCGTCGCCTGGGTCGCCCCGTGACCGGACGACCGCGGCACGACGCTCAAGGCTCCCCCCGCGGCACGGCGCCGAGAGGTGCCTGAAGCTGGTACCTGCCTCCTAGTTGAACGAGCAGTTGCCGGTGGCGCCGGTCAGGCCGTTGCCGCCCGGGTTGCCGGCGGAGGTACCGCCCGGGCCGCCCGCGCCGGCGAGCCCGCCCGAGAAGGTGTTGCCGGCCGCCACCTGGCAGTAGTCCGGAGTGCCGATTCCCGAGGTGTAGATGCCGTAGCTCACCCCGCCACACCCACCTCCCCCGCCACCGCCGTGGCCGCCGTGGCCACCTCGACCGCCGTCGGCTCCGGGTTCGGCGCAGAAGACCGTGGGCACTCCCGTCAAGCCGCCGGCACCGCCGGCGCCGCCGGCGCCGCCGTGACCGCCCTTCCCTCCGGCGCCGCCGGTGCCCCCGGCAGCGAGGGTGATCTGGTTGCCGGTGACGACCGGCGCAATGGTACCGACCACGAAGATGCCGAAGGACCCGCCGCCGGTGACACCGCCCGCGCCTCCACCACCGGCGCAGCCCCCGGAACCTCCTCCGCCACCGTGGCCGCCGAGGTGGTCGCCGGAGTCGACACAGGGGTACCCGGGCAGGTCCTCGCAGAGTGAACCACTTCCACCGCCACCCCCCCCACCGCCACCCCCGTCGGTGCCGTCCGTTCCGGCTCCGGACGTGCCGCCGACCCAGTCACCGGCGACCACCGTTCCGGTGGACGCGGAGCACCCGCTCCCGGAACTTCCGTTCACTCCGATGGGGCCGTCCACCCCTGGAAGCTCGAGCTGGGGAGCGAGCCAGCAGATGAAGCCGCCGTAAGAGGTGGAGTAGACCTCGATCAGGTCTTCGCCCCCGAGACCGCCCGAGGCGGCCGGGGCGCCGCTGTCGCCGGCCTGTCCGGCCGCCCCGTTGAGGGCGGAGTACTGCACCCAGTGGAAAGCGCTCGTGCTGTTCACGCAGCCATAGCCCAGGTCGCCGGTGTCGCAGGTGGACATCGGCGGGCAGCGGTTGCCTCCCCCTTCGCCGCCATTCACCACGTCGGCGCCGCAAGAGAACACGGCCCCGTTGGCGAGCTGCCGGTCGTTGCTGGAGTCGCAGGAGCCGGTGCCGGTGGCGACGAAAGCGTCGTAGTTCGGGTCGTCGACGGTCGGGTCGCTCGACCGGCCCTCGCCGGGTACCCCGTCCGCGCCGAGGGCGCCCAGGCTTCCCCAATCGCCCGGCGCGCCGTCCCCCGCCGCGATCACGTTGTCCCGGATCGTCACCGGATCTCCGGCAGCGGTCAGATCGACGTAGACCGCGTACGAGTTGGCGCCGGGCGTGGTCGCCGCCGCACCGGCGATCACGAAGCCCTCGAGAAGCGTCGGCGCGGCACCGGCGGCGAGGGCCGAGACGGCGCGCCGATGGCCGTTGCCGCTCGTGCCCTCGATCGTCGTCGGGTAAGCGCTCGGGTCGCGGCTCCACGTCGCCGGGTCGAAGCCGCCGCGCAGCTTGATGCCGGGAGCGAGCACGACGTTCTCGGCGTAGGTCGCAGCGGCGACGTCCACCTCGCAGCGCTGCGTATTCACCGCCGCGGCCAGACCGCTGGCGAGTGTCTGGCAGGGGGCCGCGGGGTCGAGGCCGCAGGCCGGACCGATCGTCGCATTGGGATCGGTCGCGGAGACGTAGACGGTCGGATAGGGGGTTCCCCCCGACCATCTGCAGACCGTCCCCGTCTCGAATCCGTCGGAGAAGATCGTGGTCTGGGCGACGAGCGGAAGAGCGACGCCGATCAGGACCGCGAGCAGGAGAGTGAGCCGGACGCAAGAAGGCGCTCGGTGTCCTTCGCCCGTGCTCTCCGACACGGAGCTGCGTACGCCGAAGCTGGCTGATCCCATTACGCCCCCTAGTTGAACGAGCAGTCGGCGGTGGAGCCGTCCTGGCCGGCGCTGCCGGCGTTGCCGAGCGAGGCGCCACCGGCGCCAGCGGCGCCGCCGAAACCCGCCTGGAAGGTGTTGCCCGCCGCCACCGAGCAGTAGCTCGGCGAGCCCAGCCCCGCGGTGTAGATGCCAAAGCTCGCGCCCCCGCATCCTCCACCGCCTCCTCCACCCTCCCCGCCGTCGCCGCCGCGGCCACCGTTGCCGCCCAAGCCGGTACAGAAGAGATCGTTCAGAAGGCCCCCGAAACCGCCGAAGCCGCCGACACCGCCGGGGCCACCGCTGCCTCCGCTGCCGCCCGCTCCGCCGCCGCCGAGGAGGATCTGGTTGCCGGTGACGACCGGTGGAACCGAGCCGACGATGAAGATGCCGAAGGACCCGCCGCCGACGAGACCCCCGCCTCCGCCGCTCCCTCCGCATCCGCCTCCACCACCGCCGCCGCCGGCTCCCCCGAGCTCATCCTTGTCGGTCGAGTTCGTGATGTTGGCCGAGCCTCCTCCTCCTCCACCACCTCCGCCCCCGCCTCCAGCGCCGCCCTCTCCTCCTGCAGCCGCCGTCCCGCCGACCCATTCGCCCGCGACGACGGCGCCCGCCGGCGAGGAGCATCCGGTGCCACTCACTCCATTCGTGCCGACGCCGCCCGGGCTCCCGTTGGAACCGCCGAGCGGAAGGGTCTCGACTCCGGAAACCGGGAGATAGCAAGTCGAGCCATCGAGCTCGCCGTCGTAGCCCGCAGCGCCGCCGGCGCCGCCGGCGGCCCCGGCGCCCTGCCCACCGGCCAGCCCCGAGGCTTGCTCACTCCGGATCGGCGTGCATTGGTTGCCGCCCCCAGCACCGCCGCTCACGTTGTCGGCCCCGCAGGTCGAGAGTCCTCCGTCGGCGTTGGAGCGGGCGTTGCTCGAATTGCACTGGCCGGCTCCGGTAGCGACGAACGAGTCGTAGGCGGAGAGATCGTCGGGGCGCCCGCCGGCGTCACCGCCGTCGGAGCCGTAAACACCGGGGGCGCCCGGGACGGCGGGCCCGCCGTCGCCCGCCACGACGACGTTGTCGCGGATCGTGACGCGTGCCGCAGAGCCGCTCAGGTCGAGGTAGACCGCATAGGAGTTGGCGCCCGGGTCGCTGGCCGCCGCTCCGACGATCTCGAAGCCGTCGAGATCGATGGGCGCGTCCCCCAAGCTGCGGCCGGCGACGGCACGCCGGTGGCCGCTCCCCGAGGTGCCCTGGATGGTGGTCAGGTAGGTGCTCGGGTCGCGGCTCCACGTCGCCGGATCGAAGCCGCCGAGCAGCCGCACGCCCGCCTCGAGCTCGACGTTCTCGGCGTAGGTCGCGGCGGCCACGTCGACTTCGCACGACCCGCTGATCGCCGCCGCGACGAGCCCGCCGGTGATCGTCAGGCACGGGCGCGCGGGGTCGGCACCGCAGAAGAGGTCGTTGGTCGCGGATACGTCGGTGGCCGAGACGTACACCCTGGGGAACGTGCTGCCGTCCGACCAGTTGCAGAGGGTCCCCGACTCGAAGCCGTCTGAAAAGAGCGCGGTCTGCGCTGCGGCGAGGCCGGACAGCCCGAGGACACCGACGAGAAACAGGACGACCCAACGAATTCCGAGCCCTCCTTTCGCGGCAAGGTGCCAGGTGGCTCGCGACCCTTGAACTGGAACTCAGCAGTGTAGGTACACGGATTTCTTCGATCAACGCCCCATCACCCTCAAAGTGGCAGTCCGGGCCCCTCGAGGGGTGAGATCCGGGAACGAGAAGGTGGAAAAGTGCGGAAACGTGCCCGTCGATTCGCAAGCCGCGCTGACCATCGATTGCGCACCGCCTGGCGCCTCATGGAGGCGCTCAGGAGGTCGCGGGGCCCTGGACGACTCGCCGGTGCAGCTCCGTGGTCAGCGTCTCGATGCGCTGCGTCAAGTTCATGACGAGCTGAGTCAGGTCGGTGTTCTGCTGGAGGAGCTGAAGCATCTGGCCGGACTCCACGAGGGCGGCCTCGTCGCGCTCCTCGGCGGCTCGCGCCAACGCCTCCCGATGCTGCGCGTCGGCTTCGGCATGCGCCTTGTCACGGTCGGCTTGGCGAGTCTGCGCCAGCAGGATGAGCGGCGCCGCATAGGCGGCCTGGAGACTGAAGGCGAGGTTGAGCAGGATGAACGGATAGACGTCGAACTTCGTGAGCCCGGCGACGTTGAGGACGATCCAGATGCCGACGATGACCGTCTGCGTCACGAGAAAGACCGGCGTACCGAAAAAGCGCGCGAACGCTTCGGCCTTGAGCGCGAACCAGTCGTTGCCGAAGACGGCGCCGAGGTGGGCGTGCGGCAGGTGAAACCGAAGCTCATCATGCGGGTGATCTGGTCCTGCGAGCGTCTTTGATTTATTTGCGTCCACGCTCATGTCGTCTCCCTCGTGGGTCGGTCGAAATCTTCGAATCACGAAACCATAGCGCCATCGGCGATCCGAAGCTCCCCCGCCAAGGTGCCCCGCGACTCGCGGACGACCGCGTGGCCATCGCGGTCGAATCGGCGCCTTGTCGGCACCGCCAGGCGTTCGAGTCCGGTCAGGAAGGGGGCCGCCCGTCGCGCCGGTGCGAGCGTGCCTCCGGTGCCGCGGGAGCTACGAGGGTTGTCCCGGGGTCCCGGCGAAGCACGACGATCTCGGGATCGACTGTGACGAGGTTGGTCCGCGCGCCGCGGCGGTCGAGGAGCCGCCACCAGGGACCGGGCTCGAAGCGGGTCGCCACCCGGTAGCCGAGCCGCCCGGCGACCAGATCGTTCAAGGTCCGGCGATCGCGGGGCTTCTCCCCTGCGTCGGGGTTCACCACCAGGTACTCGGCGGCCAGCTGCGGCCGGCGCTCTCCGAGGAGGTGCCGAGCCATCTTCCAGCCCAACCGTGGGTAGCCGCGGGGTAGTAGCTTCGGCGAGTGGCCAACGACGTAGATTTGCTCACCCGCCGCGGTGTGCGTCGCCAACCAGCGCTCGGCAGCGTAGCGGGAGTCGCGAAGCATCGCGACGTCGACGGCGACGGCGCGCAGGATGGCGTACGCGAGGATCGCAACCAGGAGCGCGCGCCCCGCCGGCAGCCCGCGCGGGCGCCAGCGGCCGAGCTCCTTCAGCACCGGGGCGCCGAAGAGCGCCAGCAGGATCGCCACCGGCAGCATGAATCTCACGTAGGTATAGCGCGCGACGCAGATGAAGCCGAGGTAGTAACCTGCCGCCATCCAGAGGAGCTCCGGGTACGGCCAGGCGCCGGGGCGGCGGCGGAGCGAGCGCACGACCCCGACCACGCAGACGGCGAAAAGCGGCACGCTCAGCGCGAAGACGGCGTTCCAGAGGGTCTGCACGAGCATCCCGGCGTTGCCCGCCAGCGTGTTCTGGAACTCGACCGCCGGTGCGGCGATCAGGAACATGAAGTGGATGTGGCGCGGCAGCGCCCGCGGATCGATCCCGATCCGGTGGACGAGCGCGAAGAGCGCCAATGCGATCACGCCGCCGGCGAGCAGGCGCGGCTCGAGGGCGGCCCGCCAGAGCGGCAGATCTTCGCCGCGCGCCCGCCGGTGGCGCCAGGAGGAGAGGACGAGCAGCACCGGTACCGCGAGGTAGAGAGCGTAGGTCTGGTCCTTCGTGCAGATCGTGCACGCGGTGGTGGCCGCGAGCGCCAGGGTATCCCCCCAGCGGGGGCGGCGCAGCACCCGCACCAGGAACCAGAGCGAGGCGGAGAACCAGAAGAGGTAGGGGGCCTCGAGGTTCATCGTCTTCGCGTAGTAGACGAAGGGAGCCATGGCGGCGCAAGTGAGGGCCGCCAGCGTCGCGGTCGATCGATCGTAGGCGAGCCGCGCGGTGCGGTAGAGCAGGTAGACTGTCGTCGTCGCCATCAGAACGCTGAGCGAGCGTCCGACGAGGGAGAGCAGAAAGAAGCGGTCGGCGGCCTGCGTCGCGATCCGCAGGGGGCGCAGCGCCGCCAGCAACGGACTCCAGATCGACATCAGGAGGTAGTAGTGAAGCGGCGGATAGCGGTCGGCCCATCCATTGAGCAGATGTCGGCTTGCCTCCAGCACGCTTGGAGGCAAGATCTCATCGAACGCCCAACCGAGGCGGCTCGGCAGTCCCCACCAGAGCGGCACCGCGTCGAGCAGCAGGGCGCCGCCGAGCAACAGGGCGAGCGACAGGTAGGCGCGCCGACGGGAGGCGTGGGCGGGAGATCGGCTCATCAAACTCGGTCGAATCGGGGCAGGACGGGGTGTCGTTCGCGGAGCGCCGATGATAGCTCACCGCGTCGCTCCACGCCCCGCGCTCACACCGCCGGGCGCGGGAGAGCGGCATGAGCGGCGTCGGCGGAGCGCTCCGCCCCTACATCGAGATCGCCCGCGTCGACCACTGGATCAAGAACTCCTTCATGCTGCTCGGGGTTCTGCTGGCGCTCTTCTACGAGCCTCAGCTGGCGACCGCCGCCGCGCTGCCGAGAATTGCCCTGGCGCTCCTCGCCACCTGCCTCGTGGCCTCGAGCAACTACGTCCTCAACGAGCTGCTCGACGCTCCGCGAGACCAGCTGCACCCGCTCAAGCGCCACCGGCCGGCGGCAGCGGGGAAGATCCGCCGCGGGCCGGCGCTCGTCGAATGGCTGGTCCTGGCGGCGCTCGGCGTGGGACTGGGATTCGCGCTCAACCCGTTCTTCGGGCTCGCGGCGCTGGCGCTCTGGGCGATGGGGTGCGTCTACAACGTGCCGCCGGTGCGAACCAAGGAGCTCCCCTACTTGGACGTGCTCTCGGAGGCGATCAACAACCCGATCCGCCTGCTCCTCGGCTGGCACGCGCTGGTGGTCAATCTCTTCCCGCCGGTCTCGCTGATCATCGCCTACTGGATGCTCGGCGCCTTCTTCATGGCGACGAAGAGGCTGGCGGAGTACCGCCAGCTCGACGACAAGGCGGTAGCGGCCGCCTACCGCAGCTCCTTCCTGCACTACGACGAGGCGCGGCTTCTCGTCAGCATCGTCTTCTACGTCGCGCTGGCGTCGCTCTTCTCGGGGATCTTCATCGTCCGCTACAAGCTGGAGCTGATCCTGGCGGTGCCGGCGCTCGCTGCTTTCCTCGCGTACTATTTCCGGCTCGCCTTCCTCCCGGACAGCCCGGTGCAGGCTCCCGAGAAGCTCTGGGAGCATCGAGGCCTGATGCTACTGATCGCCGGCGTCGCGATCCTCTGCCTGGCGCTGATGTTCAGCAGCATTCCGGTGCTCTATGAACTCTTCAACGTCGAGCCGTCGCGAGTCGAGCCGCTCTGGCGCCTCGGCCACTGAGCGCCATTCGACCCCTCTTCGGCTGACGGTCGCGCGGTCGAGGATCTCGACGACGCCTCCATGGACAACACCGTGATCGCCACTTCTTGGCCGAGGACGATGAGCGCGCTCATGGATGGCTCCCTTTCGTGCGCACCGCGAGCAGGGTGATGTCGTCCCCCTGCACGCGGGTGTCGCGGAACGCCGCGAGCTCGGCGAAGAGCCGGTCGACGAGCTCGCGGGCGCTTCCGGCGTCGGCCGCCGCGCGGCGGAAGCGGTCGCGCAGGGCATCGTAGCCGAGCTGGCGGCCCGCGGGATCGGTCTGCTCGGCGAAACCGTCGCTCGCGAACAGCAGCGTGTCGCCGGGGCTGAGCGGGGCTTCGTGTTCGCCGCGCGGCGCGGCGACGCGGCCGCCGAGCGGAAGCCCGCCCTCGCCGAGCTCCTCCACCTCGCCGGTCGCTGCCCGGTGGACGAGCAGCGGCGGCATCGCCGCCGAGGCAATCGTCACCCGGCGCGGCTCGATGCGCGCCAGCGCCAGGCACATACGTAGCGTCGGCAGCCGCATCGTGCGTAGGGCGTGATCGCAGCGCGTGAGCAGCTCCGCGGGCGGCCGCGACGGGTCCGCCGCGCTGAACAGCGCCTTGGCGGCGGTGACCACCACGCCAGCGGCGAGTCCATGCCCCGTGGCGTCGCCGAAAGCGACCACCAGCGCGCCGTCCTCCGTCGCCCGGACGTCGTAATAGTCGCCTCCCACCTCCGTCGCAGTCTCGCTCGCCGCCGCGATCTCCAGGCCGGGCGCTTCCGGCAGCCGCGCCGGCAGCATCGCGAGCTGCAGCTCCCGCGCACGCTCGAGCTCGCGAGAGGTGCGCTCGTTCTCGGCCACCAGCACCCGAGACTCGCCGAGCGCGCTGGCGAGATAGAGCGACATGCCGACCGCCGAGACCAGGATGCCGACGACGTAGATCTCCCGGATGCCAGCGATCGACTGGAACACCCGGAAGTTCACCAGGATCTGGAGCGCGATCGTCAGCAGGAAGAGGGCGAAGCTCGCGAGATAGAAGCGCGTTCCGCGGCGCGGCCGCAGTCCCACCCGTCCAAGCTCCAGGCGGAAGACCTCCGCGACCAGCATGATGAAGTAGACCATCCAGGCATATCCGGTCGCGTCGCCCGGCAGGTAGCTGACCGGCAGGAGCACGGCTCCCGCGGCGACGAACGCGCGCCAGCTCCGCGGCCAGGGGTCGGTGCGGATCGCGTAGTAGGTCAGTCCGCCGAACAGGATGGCGAGCACCGGCAGGCCGGTGCCGACCCAGTCCGTGATCTGGCGCGCCAGCTCGGTGGGCATGAAGAGGTCGCGGTACTCGCGCAGCATCAACCCCGCGAAGGTGAGCGTCTCGAGGGCGTAGAAGAGATTCTCCCTCGCCTGCCGGTCGAACGCCCAGAGCGCGAGGTGGAGGAGAGCGAGCAGGAACGGCAGGGCGACCAAGGTGCCGCGGAGCGCGACCAGCCAGGCAGGATCGGGAGTGGACGACCCGTTCGTGCCAAACGAGACCAGGAAGCCGAAGCCCGCCGCGGGCCGCGGCGCCGTGACCGGGTAGAGATAGCGCACGGCGAGCAGAAGCCGCGGGCCCTCCAGGCGGATGCGCACGGCACCGCTCCGTTCTGCCGGGAGGACGGGGGCCACGTCCTCCATTCCGAGCGTGAGGACAGGCCGGCCATCGACGAAGAGCGTCGCCGCTCCGGGCGCCGTGAGCCGCAGCACGAACGTCTCTCCCCGGAGGTCCGGGTCGATCTCGAGGTGGCGCCGGAACCAGCCGGCGCCGCTCCATCCGCCGGGAGGCAGGTCCGTCGGGCGGAGCGCCGGCGCGACCGGCACCCAGGCGCGATCGTCAAACGACGGCGCCGCGGCGTCACCTGCGGGGAGATCGTCCGTGGTAAAGCGCCAAGCGTAAGTGAGCTGGACGCCGCCGGCGGCGATGCCGCTCTTGCCGAGCCGCGCCGGACCCGGCTCCTGCGCCGCGAGCGGCAGCGCGGCGAGGGCAAGCGAAAGTGCCACCAGCAACCGCCGGGAGCGCATGTTCTGATCGTAGCCCGTTCGAGGACAACGCGCCCCACCTGCACGGAGAGGTCGTGCCGCCGGCAAGCTCCCGGCGGCAACTCAGGAAGCGGGTACCATGCACTGCACTCCAATCTCGACGAGAGAGCGGGGAAAACGATGGTCCTCCCATCGCCCGGCGCCCTCTGCCGGCGACCAGGAGGTCGCGGGGCCCTGGACGATTCTCCGGTGCAGCTCCGTGGTCAGCGTCTCGATGCACTACTTCAAGTCCATGACGAGCTGAGTCAGGTAGGTGTTCTGCTGGAGGAGCCGAAGCATCTGGCCGGACTCCACGAGGGCGAGCTCGTCGCGCTCCTCGGCGGCTCGCGCCAACGCCTCCCGATGCTGCGCGTCGGCTTCGCCATGCGCCTTGTCCTTGTCACGGTCGGCCTGACGAGTCTGCGCTAGCAGGATGAGCGGCGCCGCATAGGCGGCCTGGAGACTGAAGGCGAGGTTGAGCAGAATGAACGGATAGACGTCGAATTTCGTGAGTCCGGCGACGTTGAGGGCGATCCAGATCCCGACGATGACCGTCTGCGTCACGAGAAAGATCGGCGTGCCGAAAAAACGCGCGAACGCTTCGGCCTTGAGCGCGAACCAGTCGTTGCCGAAGACGGCGCCGAGGTGAGCGTGCGGCAGGTGAAACCGAAGGTACTCATGCGGGTGGCCCGGTCCTGCGTGCGTCTTTGATTTGTTCGCGTCCACGCTCATGTCGTCTCCCTCGAGGGTCGGTCGGAATCTTCGAATCGCGAACCTATAGCGCCATCGGCGGCCCGCAGCTCCTCCGCCAAGGGGCCCGGAGATTCGCGGATCACTGCGCGGCCATCACGTCCGAATCGGCCGGCACCTCTTTCCGGGCTCACCGCTCGCCCGGCGTCTCGCCGAGCCCCCGCCCGGTCACCAGATAGGTCGCGAAGCTTCCCAGCCAGTGCCCTCCTTCGTAGTGCGCGCCGGTGACCGCGGCGAGACCGGCCTTGCGGTGCGCCGCCGCGGTGGCTCGTAGCGCGGCGATGCGCGGGTCGGCGGGCGGCAGGCCCGACGCCATCCCCTCGAGCATCCAGGCACGCGAGAGGTTGAGGCCGTCGAGGTGGGCGAGCTTCGGATCCGACGGATCGATCACCACCGCCGGCTCGAGCCAGGTCGCGGTACCGTCGAGCGGGATGCCGGGCAGGAACGCGCCGAGCCAGGCGGCATAGGAGGGCGGCGCGAGGACCCGGCGCACGAGGTCCGCCTCTGCGAGACAGGGCGAGAGGAAATCCTGGCCGGAGGGCTCGTAGGCGATCGGGCAGTTGCGATCCCCCAGGTAGAGATCGCCGATCCGGCGCACCATGAGATCGCGCATCGCCGTGTCGCCCGCCACCTTCGACCAGTCGAGGATGAGGCCGAACGCGAACGCTGTCTGGTCGTGCTCGCCGATCCGGATCGGGTGCGCGAGCTTTGGCACCCATTCGCGGATGCGTTGCGCGGCCAGCCGCTCGAGCGGCGCCAGATTCGCGGACCACCGTTGCGCTTGCGGGTCCTTCCACTCGCGGAGCTCGGCGGCGAGCTGCAGCAGCCAGGCGAGGCCGTAGGGGCGTTCGAACGAGACCCGGCCGGGCGCCGAGATGTAGGCAACTTCGCCGGCGATGTGCTCCGCGGTCAGGCTCTCGGCCAGCGCCGCCCGGGCCTCGGCGGCGAGGGGCGCGTCGGGAAAGGTGCGGGCGAGACGCGCCAGCAGCCAGTGCCCATGCACCGAGGAGTGCCAGTCGTAGCAACCGTAGAAGGCGGGCGTCAGCTGGCGCGGCGGCGCCACGTCCGCGTCGCTCCGGAGCACGTGGGCGATCTTGTTCGGGTACTCCTTGTGAACGCAGGCGAGGGCCAGCCGCGCGAAGCGCCCCGCCGCCGCGGCGTCGAGATCGGGCGGCGGCGTGGTGGCGGAAGCGGCGACGGGGGCGAGCAGAGGGAGGAGCAAGAGGGCGAGGGTCACAACGGGGGCTCTCATGATGCACATCGTATCCATCGCGCCGGCATGGCCGCCGCGGGTCCGCCTGAAAAAGTGTGGCCGATCGGTGAGTGGCTGATTCACGGCCGCCTAGCGGACGGCTGGGACGCCTTCGACCTCACCGGCGACGTGGGACGCTGGTCGCAGGCCGTCGGTGCGCCATGAGCGCCAGGAAAGCCTCGGCGTCGCGTGTCGTCGGGTGAGCGGGGCCGCGCACGGCGAGCAGCAGGTCGCGCCCCTCGCCCGCTTCGCGCTTGGCCCGGGCGACAGCACCCTGTGCGGCGGCAATGCGGGCGCTCGCGACCAGGAACTCTCCCAGGCGCGCTCCGGAGGGCTCGGCGCGGCGCTGGAATGCGACGGCGCGATCGATGCTCACCCGCGCTTCGGCGAGCGCGGCGCGATCCCGTCGCGCGAGAAGGTCGAGCGCGATCTCGTAATCGGACATGGCCACCGTCGGATGATCCTCCGTGCCGAAGATGTCCACCTCGAGCGCTCGCGCGCGACGGTGGAGAGCCAGCGCCTCTTCTGGGTCGCCGCGCTGACGGCGCACCTCGCCCAGGTACTTGATCGCCGTGCGGAGGATGTACTCCCCTCCCGGAGCACCCGCCTCGATCTGCGCCTCGATGTCTCGCAACAACGCCTCCGCCTCGGCGAGCCGGCCGAGGTGGAGCAAGGCGTAGGCGCGCGAGAGGCGAGCCGAGTTCGTGTAGATGGAGGCCTGCTCGCCGGAGGCCCGGAAAATCTTCTCGGCGGCCTCGAAGTCGGCGAGCGCCGCGGCCGCGTCGCCCATCTCGAGGTGCACCAGCCCGAGATAGCGGCGCGCCGAACCGGCCTCGTAGTGGTCGATCCGCCCGAGCACCGTCGCCGCGTGCTCGAGGGTCGACTCCGCCGCGGCGAGATCGTGCTGCTCGAAAAGGAGATAGCCGAGCTTGATCTCGGCCAGCGCAACCTCCGGATGGTCCGGCCCGAGCGTCTCCCGCAGGAGCCCCACCCCACTTCGCAGCAGCGCTCCCCCCGTCTCGCCGTCCCCGCCGAGATCGAGCGCCTCGCCAGCGAGAAGACGGGCCTCGGCGAGTCGCAGCGGATCGCCGTGCGCGCGAGAGCGCAGCGCCGGAAGGACCGGACGAAGGAGGCTGATGGCCTCGCTGACCCGCGACGCGTCGCACAGCATGCCGGCGAGACGAGCGCGCCAGAGCAGCGCCGGAACGGCCTCCGCCCCGAATCTGCGCTCGGCGCCAGCGAGCGCCTCGCGGCCGATCGCCAGGGCCTCGTCGGCCCGCCCCTGCTGTGAGCGCATCTCCGCCTCGACCGCGAACATACGGTCGACCGCGCTCTCCTCGCCGGCGCTACCGCGCAGCGGCCCTGCGGCCGCCACCGCGGCGTCGGCGCCCACCAGATCGCCTTGCGCGAAAAGGGCCTCCGCGAGCGTCACCTGCGCTCGCAGCGCGGGAACGGCGTTCGCTCCGGCGGTTGCCGTGCGGAGCGCGACCGCGCGACGCGCCCGAGCAGCCGCCTCTTCCGCGAGTCCGAGACCAGTCTCCACCTGTGCGATCGCGTCGTCGAGGTCGCCGGCAATCCCGGGCTCGTCGCCGAACGCGCGCTCGATGCGCGTCGCCGCGGTGGTGACCAGCTCGCGCGCCGTGAGTGTCGCGCTGCGGGTCCGGCTCGGGTCCGAGTCCCGGAACATCTCGACGAGGAACTGCTGCACGCGCGACGCGCGACGCGCCTCACGGCGCGCCGCTTCTCCCTGCACGAGCGCCACGACCAGCAGGGTCGCGAGGGCGACCAGAGCCAGGGCGGCGAGAGTCACCAGGCTACGGTTGCGGTCGACGAACCGGGAGGCCCGGTAGCGCAACGAGTCGGGCCGGGCGGCCACCGGACGCCGGGCCACCAGGTTTCGCACGTCGTCGGCGAGCGCGGCCGCCGAGCGGTACCGTCTTTGCGGCTCGCGCGCGAGCGCCCGGGCGGCCACGGTGTCGAGGTCGCGCTCCGCGACCTCCCCCAAACGTGCCAGCGGTGCGCGATCGCCGGAAGCCGCGACGCCCCGGCGGACCGCCGCGGAAGGAGCGACGAGCAGCTCCGAGCCCACCGCTCGCGCCAGGGCGCCGCGGCTGTCGACGGGCCGCTCGAACGGCGGCCAACCCACCACCAACTCATAGAGCAGGATTCCCAGAGCAAAGACATCGGTGGCGGTCGAGATCGGCTCGTCGAGGATTTGCTCCGGCGCCGCGTAGCTCGGGGTGAGCGGCTGGGCCGCGATTCGAGTCAGCGGCCCCGCGGCGGAGCCGCTTGGCGCGTCCTCCTCGGCTTCCGCATCGAGCAACTTCGCGATGCCGAAGTCGAGCAGCTTGACCGTGCCCTCGGGAGTCACCAGGATGTTCGACGGCTTGAGGTCGCGGTGCACGACCAGCCGGCGGTGCGCCGCGTCCACGGCTTCGCAAACGTCCACGAACAGACCCAGCCGGGACGCCAGCGAGAGGCCCTCCATCTCGCAGTGGTCGGTGATGCGCCGGCCCCGCACCAGCTCGAGAACGAAATAGGGCTCGCCGGCCGCGGTCGTTCCGCCGTCGAGCAGGCGCGCGATGCCGGGGTGATCGAGCTGAGCCAGGATCCGGCGCTCGCGCAGAAAGCGGCGGTGAAGCTCGGCCGAGCCGACCTCCGTGCGCACGAGCTTGAGCGCCACCTGCTGGTCGTACTCGCCGTCGACGCGCTCAGCGAGATAGACCTCGGCCGTGCCACCGCGCCCGAGGGGCGAAACGAGGCGCCAGGCGCCCACCCGCTCGCCCCGGCGATCTGCCGGCGGCTCGAGCCTGTCCGCGAGATCGAGCGCCCGGGCGACGAAATGCGCGGGCAGCGGCGGCAGGGACGCGTCGAGATCCTTCGGGACCAACGCCTCTCCCGCATCGGCACGAAGTAGCGCGTCCAACTCGGCCGCGAGCGCCGCGTCGCTGCGTTGCAGCTCGGCGAGACGCGCCGCGCGCGCCGGCCCGGAGAGCTCGACGAGCTCGTCGAAGAGTCCCTGCCAATCGGCGGCGGGCGGGTTCATCGTGGTCCCGAGAAGCACCGGCGCGGCGGCGTCATCGACGACACCTCCCTTCGGGGATACGGCGAACCCGGCGCAACGGGGCCAGCCGGAGCCCGGGACCCGGAGTCAGTCACCGCCGCTCGGCGCCCCGGCACGGCCCAGGCGAGCAGCCAGGAACGCGCGAGCGCGGCGCCAGTCGCGCTTGAGCGAACGTTCGCTGCGGCCCGTTACTTCGACGATCTCCGCCAGCGGCAGACCCGCAAAGAACCGGAGCTCGACCAGTCGCACGAGCTCCGGCGCGGAGGCCTCGAGCTCGCCGAGCGCGACGTCCAGCGTCAGCAACTCGTCCGACAGCGCGATCTCGGAACGAGCTTCGGCGATCTCGCCCGCGTCCTCGAGGGCCATACCGAACAGGTCGCCGCCCCGTTTCTCGGAGGCGCGCCGGCGCGCGAAGTCGACCAGCAGGTTCCGCATCAGCTTGGCCGCGAGGTTGAGGAAATGGTTACGGTCCACGGCTGCGAGCCCAGCTGGGCTCGACAGCCGGAAATACGCTTCGTGGACCAGCATGGTCGTATCGATCGTGGCACGCTCGCCCCGGACACCACGACCATGGCCGAGCCGCGCGAGCTGGGCCCGTGCGATCCGCTTGAGCTCACCGTAGACGGCCTCGAAGAGGCGGTTCGCCGCTGCGGCGTCGCCGTCGCGCGCGGCACCGAGAAGCCGCGTGATTTCTCCGGGGCCCGCGCCTTCCGGGGACCCTTCCTTGGGGTTCACGCGCAGATTCTAAGGTCACCGAGGTCGATTGGGAACGACGACCGGCGAAGCGGCGCAGGATTCGAGCGCCGAACGACGCGCGACGATCGAGCCGGGTCGCGGGGGACCCGCGACGGGATTGTCTCCAGCGCGGCGGAACCACCCGTCGTCCTGGTACAGAATGAGGGTCCGTGTTCCGATGACTCCTGGAGATGAGGTGACAACCATGCGATACAAGGCAGGATTCTCTCGGACTTGCCTGACTCTCGCTCTCGCGGGCCTTGCTCTCGGCGCCTTCGCCAAGGTCGCGCTCGCTGCGAATCCGGGCCCCGACAAGGCCGCCGCCACGAAGGCCCGGCCGAGTTATCCGGAGGCGCGGCGGGACGGCAAGGTCGACGACCACTTCGGCACCCAGGTGCCGGCACCCTACCGGTGGATGGAGGACCTCAACAGCCCCGAGGTCAAGACGTGGGTCGAGGCGGAGAACAAAGTCACGTTCGGGTTCCTCGACGGAATCGAGCAGCGGCCGTGGATCAACCGGCGGCTGACCGAGCTCTACGACTACGAACGGGTGAGCGTGCCCGGCCTCGACGCCGCGGGCCACCTCTTCTTCAGCCGCAACACGGGACTGCAGAACCAGTCGCCCATCTACATGCAGGCGGGACTCGACGCCCAGGCGAAGCAGATCCTCGATCCGAACGGGCTCTCGCCCGACGGCTCCGTGGCGCTCGCCGCTGACGTGGCCTCGCCCGACGGCAAGTATCTGGCCTACGCGCTCTCGCAGGGGGGATCCGACTGGCGCACCGTGCATGTGCTCGACCTCGGCTCCGGCAAGGAGACGACCGATCGCGTCGAGTGGGTCAAGTTCTCCGGCATCTCCTGGACCCGCGACGGCCAGGGCTTCTATTACGCGCGCTTCCCCGAGCCGCCCGAGGGCCAGGCGATCAGCCAGCAGGTGACCCACCAGAAGCTCTACTACCATCGCCTCGGCACGCCGCAGAGCGCCGACCGCTTGATCTTCGAACGCAACGACCTGCCCGATTGGTACGTCGGCGGCTACGTCTCCGAGGACGGGCGCTACCTGTTCATCCACCTCAGCCACGGCACCGACACGTCCGACCAGCTCTTCTACGCCGACCTCGACGATCCGCGACACCCGAAGATCGACGCCCCCGTCGTGCCGCTCTACACGAAGAACGACGCCGAGTACTACCCGATCGGGAACGTCGGCGACACGCTCTTCCTGCAGACCAACCTCGACGCCCCGAAGCGGCGCATCGTGGCCACGCCGATCGCGCACCCCGAGCCGGAGCACTGGCGGGTCGTCGTGCCGGAAGGTGACAACGTCATCGAGAATTCGCTGATGGCGGGCGGGGAGGTCGTCGTCCAGTACCTGGTGGACGTCAAGAGCGAGGTCGACCTCTTCCACACGGACGGCAAGCCGGCCGGCCAGCTCGATCTGCCTGGCATCGGCACCGTGTACGGCCTGAGCGCCCGCAATGACCGGCCGGAGATCTTCTACGCATTCAGCTCCTTCGTCTTTCCGACCACCGTCTACCGCTACGACATGAAGAAGGCCGGGAGCGCCATCTTCCATCGTCCCAAGGTGGCTTTCGACGGTTCGCGCTACGAGACGCGGCAGGTCTTCTACCACTCGAAGGACGGCACGCGGATCCCGATGTTCATCACTGCGAAGAAGGGCTTGACGCTGGACGGCAGCCATCCGACCCTTCTCTATGCCTACGGCGGCTTCGATGTCAGCGAGACCCCCTACTTCAGCTCGACGACCGCCGTCTGGCTCGAGATGGGCGGCGTCTACGCGGTGGCCACGCTACGCGGCGGCGGCGAGTACGGCGAGGCGTGGCACAAGGCCGGCATGCTCGGCAAGAAGCAGAATGTCTTCGACGACTTCGCGAGCGCCGCGAAATTCCTGATCGACCAGAAATACACGTCACGGGCTCACCTCGGCATCGAGGGATACTCGAACGGCGGCCTGCTGGTCGGCGCTTCGATCACCGAGCATCCGGAGCTCTTCGGCGCCGCCTATGCGGGCGCGGGAGTGCTGGACATGCTGCGCTACCAGAAGTTCTCGGCGGGCATCGGGTGGGTTCCGGAGTATGGGAGCTCGGACGACGAAGCGGCGTTCAAGTGGCTCCACGCCTACTCGCCGCTCCACAACCTGAAGCCCGGCACCTGCTACCCGCCGACCATCATCACGACGGCCGACCGCGACGACCGGGTGGTGCCGAGCCACTCCTTCAAGTTCGCGGCCGAGGCGCAGCACGACCAGTCGTGCTCGAACCCGATCCTGATCCGGATCGAAACCCAGACCAGTCACGGCTACATGCCGACCGACAAACGGATCGCCCAGAGCGCCGACGTCCTGGCGTTCATGGCCGACCAGTTGGGGGCGAAGGCTCCCGCTACCGCGGCGGCGAAAACGAAATAACCCGACGCCCGCCGGGGCACCACACTCCGGCGGGCTGGGCTCGGCGTCCTCGGCTTCCCCGTCTTTCCCTGTTGCCGTTCAGACGGTATCCGGCCGCGGGCGCAGGGCGTAGACGACCGTGAGGGTGCCGGTCACGATCGTGAGCGCGAGCGAGATCTGGAGCGCCTGCACGACGGTCTCCTTCCACGGCGCGGCGCCGAAGCCCGCCCCCGAGAGAGGGGTCATTCGAGTCGTCCCCCAGGCGGCCGCGAGACAGGCCGAGCCCCAGTTGACGAAGGTGGCGTAGAGAAACGTGCCACGGATGAGCCGCTGCTGGCCCGGCCCCGCCGCGATCCGGCCCCAGGAGAGACCGAGCGCGATCAGGAGGAGCGCGTTCAGGACTCCGGCGAGGTGGGCCGCGAGACCCATCTTCGGGTTGTGGAAGGCGGGTATCGCGAAGCCCGTGAAGAGCGCCAGCGCGAAAAGGATGAATCCAGCCCGGATCAGCGAACGCTCGGTGTTTCGAATCTCCATCGTGTCCCCCCTCGAGAGTGAAATGTCCGCGCTTTCTATCTCATTCCGCGGCCGCGTGCAGCCCGCCGCCCCCGGGGAACGCGGCCGAATCTCCCGCCCGGCGCGGACCCCGTTAGAGTGGCCGCGATGAGACCGGTTCGTCTTCTCGCCACCGTCGCTCCCCCTCGCCTGCGCGTGGCGGGGACTCACCGCCGAGCCAACCACGTCGCGTGCTTCTTCCTCGCCGCCTGGGGCCTGGGCGCCGCCTGCTCGCCGGCGGCGAGTGGCGCCGGTGTCGTCGCGCTCTCGGCCGGAAAGTTCTCGAGCCAGCTCGGCGCCGCGGCGTCGCCGCTGCTCCTCGACGTGCGGACGCCGGGCGAGTTCGCCAAAGGTCATCTGCCGCATGCCGTCAACATCGACTGGTACGCCCGTGACTTCGAACGTCATGTCGCCGGGCTCGATCGCACGCGGCCGGTCTTCGTCTACTGCCTCTCTGGCGATCGCAGCGCCAAGGCCGCGCGGCGGCTCGCCGCCGATGGGTTTGCTCGCGTCTACGACCTGGCGGGCGGGATCATCTCGTGGCGGGCGGCCGGGTTGCCGCAGGCCGCCGCGGAAACGGTGCCGCGCGGCCTGACGCGCGCCGAGTTCGATCGCCTGGTCGACGGCGAGAAGCCGGTGCTCGTCGACTTCTACGCCGAGTGGTGCATCCCCTGCCGGCAGATGAAGCCGTATCTCGAGGCGCTGGCGCGCGACCGCGCCGCGAGCCTGCGCGTCGAGCGGATCGACGCCGACGACAACCAGGCCCTGCTGCGCGAGCTCGCGATCGACGGCCTCCCCACCCTCGAGCTCTATCGCCGGGGCACCGTCGTCTGGAAGAAGACCGGATTCACCTCGCGCGAAGACCTTCTCGCCCGGCTCGACGCGCCTCGCTGAGCCTTTCCGAACCGCGTCCGAGGCGGATGGAGGCGACGACTGGAGACCCATGACGAGCTCTTTCCTGATCTACGGCGCCACCGGCTATACCGGACAGCTGGCGGTGGAGCACGCGGCGGCGAACGGGCTGCAACCGGTCGTCGGCGGACGTGACGGCGAGAAGGTCGGCCAAGTGGCCGCGCGGTTCGGCCTCGAGCGCCGCGTGTTCGGGCTCGAAGCGCCGGCCGAGGTCCGCGCGGGTATCCGCGGCTTGGCCGCGGTGCTGCATGTCGCCGGACCGTTCTCGGCGACCGCACGGCCGATGGTCGACGCCTGCCTCGACGCGGGCATCCACTACGTCGACGTCACCGGTGAGATCGAAGTCTTCGAGGCGATCGCCTCACGCGATGGCGAGGCGCGAGCGGCCGGCGTGATGCTGCTGCCCGGTGCGGGGTTCGACGTCGTGCCGAGCGACTGCCTCGCGGTACACGTGGCGCGGCGGCTGCCGGGACCGCCGGAGGATGCTCGGCTGCGCATCTCGATCGGCGGCAACCTCGGCGTCAGCCGCGGCACCGCCAAGACGATGCTCGAAGGCGTCGCGCAAGGCACGCGGGTGCGGCGTACGGGAAAGATCGTCGAGCTCGCCCAACCGCCGCGCGCCAGCGCCGACTTCGGCGACGGACCGCGGCGGACCATCGGGGTCGGCTGGGGCGACGTCGCCACCGCCTGGCGCTCGACCCGGATTCCCGACATCGAGGTGCTCTTCGAGGCGAGGCCGCGGCTCGAGCGCGCCGCATCGATGCCGCGGATGCTGCGTCGCCTGCTCGGTGTCGGAGTCGTCCGGCGATTCCTGCAAAAGCGGGTCGATCGGCGCCTGCCGCCGGGCCCCTCGCCGGAACGGCGGGCGCGTTCGCGCGTCGTGCTCGTCGCCGAGGCCTGGGACGCGCAGGGCACGCGCGTCGCCAGCCGTCTCGAAACGCCGGAGGCCTACACCCTGACCGCCTGGACCGCCGTCGAGATCGCCCGCCGCGCCGCCTCCGGCGAAGTGCCGGTCGGCTACCAGACCCCGGCAACGGCGTTCGGCCCGGACTTCATCCTGGAGTTTCCAGAGACCCGGCGCGACGACCGGTGAAGTGTCCGGGCGCCCGTCGCCCGGCTCTCTGCAAGATCTGGAGTGCCCTGTCGAGCCGCAAGGAGAGGTCGTGGTTGGCCTGGAGCGATGCCCTGCAGGTCCAAGGGAAGGGCTCGCCGGACGATTCGGACGGAACGCCCAGCAGGGAGCCGAGCCGACCTCAGGGTACGACGTGACACCAGGCGGAGGTCGAGCCGCCTTCGAAGTCGTCCACGAAGAGCTTCTCCGGATCGGAGTCGAACGGGTCGAGATAGTCCGGAACGTTGTCCGAGTCAGAATCGGAGTCGCCCTCGACGAGCGTCAACGTGCCGTCGCCGTCGTCGTCGAAATCCAGGTAGTCGCTCAGCCCATCGCAATCCGTGTCCTGGAGGACCTTCAGGTCGCCGCCCGCGTCTGGGTCGTAGGCGTCGTCGAGCCCGTTCCCGTTGATATCGGTGCCCGCCGTCGCGTGGTCCACCACCCCGTCGTGGTTGGCGTCGTCCCCCTCGATCGCATCGAGGATCCCGTCGTCGTCGGAGTCGAGGTCGAGGTGGTCGTCCGTGAAATCGGCATCCGTGTCCCCGCTCCCTTCCGTCGCAGTCAGGATCCCGTCGCCGTCGTCGTCAACGTCCAGATAGTCCGCGTACCCGTCCAGGTCGGAATCCACGTTCGTGGCGCAACCCTCGTCGACGTCGAGGATCCCGTCGCCATCGGAATCCGCGGATCCGGTGCACACCTCCGCGGCGAGGGGTACGTCGCCTCGGCTGTCCTGGCGAAGCGCATCGCTCGCGGTCGACCCGTACCGATTCGCGCGTTCGACCGACGTCTCCTCGGCCCAGGTCGGCGCTGTAGTGAGCGCGAGCAGGGACGTGATCGCCACGACTGCGAAGTCGGCCATCGGAGTCCCGCCGGGGCCGGCAAAGAGATCGACTCGGGAAGAGTGGCACGACGTCTCACGCATGGCCTCATTCCTCCCCGGAAGAGTCCGCGGCGCCAAGCCCCGGGCCCTTGTGTGGCTGCAGTTCGGCCGACCTTATTGCATGGCCACGGAGTTGCAGCTTCGGGCGGATGAAGTGGTCACCGGAGGGTCACGAGGGTGCGCCGCCCGCAGGTGCCGCCGTGGAAGGTCGTCGGCCGCTCTGCATCGCCTTCCCCATCGGCACGAGCAATCCTATGAAGGCGACCGACAGCACGACGGCGAGACCGAAAAGATCTGAGTACGAGGTGTGGGCGGCGATGAAGCCCGACACCCACGCCGCGGGAAGCTTGCCCCAGACCTCCACCGCCGCCAGCAGCGTGTAGTGGGTGGCGCCGATGCGCTTGTCGATCCGGCCCATCATGAAGGCGAACATCGCGGTGGTCAGCGCGCCGCCGAAGAAGTGCTCGACGCAGGTGACCGCCACCACGCGGTGCGGAGTCGGCGTCACCAGGGTGAGCCACCACTCACCGGCCAGCGGGAGCGCGCGCAACACCGCGGTGATGCCCACCGCCTGGAGCAACGGCCGCCGGCTCGCCAGCCAGCCGCCGCTCATCGAGCCGGCGATCGAGAAGAGCATTCCCCAGGTGCCGACCCAGAGGCCGATCTCCTGGCTGCCGTAGCCGGCATCGACCAGGAACGGCTTGAACATCGTGTCGGCCATCGTCTCGCCGAGCTTGTACGTGCCGATGAACAGGAGCAGCCAGCCGGCGCCATGATCGGCGACGCCGCGGCGCAACGCCGAGAAGATCTCCTTGAACCGGGGATGGACCAGCGGGGATGTGGGCTCGCGGCGTCGCGTCTGGTCGGTCTCGCGCCAGGTCAGGGTGACCAGGAAACAGGCGCCGATCAGCCCAGTCATGGCGAGGAACAGCCCCTCCCAGCCGATCGTGCCGCTCGCCCAGACCAGGAGGCCACCGCCGGTCAGCATGCCGACCTTGTAGCCGACCACCTGCGCCACGTTGCCATGCCCCAGCTCGCCGAGCTCGAGGACATCCACGGCCAGCCCGTCGACCGCGATGTCCATGGTCGCCGCGAAGAGGTTCATGCCCAGCACCAGGACCAGGATCGGCGTCAGCCCCTCGCGCGGCGGCACCAGCGCCGCGGCGGCGCAGGTCAGCGCCAGCAGGAGCTGGAGCGGCAGAATCCACGACTTGCGCCGGCCGAACCGCCCGCCGCCGTACCGGTCGACGAGCGGCGCCCAGAGGATCTTGAGCGACCAGGGGAGCGAGAGCGCGGTGGCGAGCCCGATCCCCTCGAGCGACATCCCCGCGGTGCGCAGATAGATGGGCAGCGCGGTGGCCTGGAAGCCGAACGGCAGACCCTGGACGAAGTAGAGGGTCCACAGGATTCCGAACTTGCCGAGCCGAGGAGAGCGGGGCACGCGCGGATGATACGCGGGTGGGACGGGACGAAGAGGCCGGGCGAGTGACGGCGTCCGGCCGAGAATCGCGTCTGCCACCCGGCGACGACCCAGATCGCGGCCTCTGGTATAAGTCGCCAACTCCGAGTGCGACTCGGTGTCCCCAGAGCCGAGACCGTGAGCCCGCCCTCCGCCCCCCGCCCCTTGCTCCTCGCCTGCGAGGGCGTTTCGAAGCAGTTCGGAGCGCGGCCCTTGTTCAGCGACCTCTCCTTCGGCCTGGCCGAGGGCGACCGAGTGGGGCTGGTCGGACCGAACGGATCGGGGAAGACGACGCTGTTGCGCATCCTCGCCGGGCTCGAAGAGCCGGACGGCGGCCAGCGGTCGCTGCGGCGGGGCGTGCGGATCGGCTACGTCGCGCAGGATCCCGACCTCGACGAAGCGGCGACGGTCGAGGGCGTCCTGATCGCCTCGATGAAGGAGCTGCCGCTCGAGGACTACCAGCGCGCCGGGCGGGCGGAACGGGTGCTCGGGCGACTCGGCTTCTCTGATCGGCAACAGAAGGTCGCCACGCTCTCGGGCGGCTGGCGCAAGCGGCTCGCCATCGCACGCGGTCTCGCCGCCGAGCCCGACGTGCTGCTGATGGACGAGCCGACCAACCACCTCGACCTCGAAGGCATCCTCGAGCTCGAGGCGCTCCTCGTCAGCCAGACGCGTGCCTTTATCGTGGTCAGCCACGACCGCTGGTTCCTCGAGCATGTCGCCCGGCGGATGCTCGAGCTCGACCGCGTCTACCCCTCAGGATTGCTCGCCGTCGATGGTTCCTACTCCGAGCTCCTGGTGCGCCGTGACGAAGTGCGCCGGAACCAGGTCGATTATCAGGAGACCCTCGCCAACCGCGCCCGGCGCGAGGTCGAGTGGTTGCGCCGCGGCCCCAAGGCGCGCACCACGAAAGCGAAGGCGAGGATCGGGCAGGCGCACCGGCTGCTCGACGAGCTCTCCGCGACCCGCGCCCGCACCGCCGACGATCGCGCCGTCGGCCTGGCGCTCGCCGGCTCGGGGCGGAAGACCAAGCGGCTGCTCGAGGCGCGCGGCCTGGCGAAGCGCTACGACGGCCGCACGGTGCTCGCCGGCATCGACCTGCGGCTCGGGCCCGGCACCCGGCTCGGCGTGCTCGGACCGAACGGCAGCGGCAAGACGACGCTGCTCGAGATCCTGGCTGGCGAGCGGCAACCGGACGCGGGAGAGATCGAGCGCGCCGACTCGCTGCGCACGGTTCTCTTCGAGCAGAGCCGCGAGACCCTCGACCGCAGCGTCAGCCTGCGCCGCGCGCTGGCGCCGGAAGGGGACTCGGTCGTCTTCCAGGACCGCGAGGTCCACGTCGCGTCGTGGGCGAAGCGATTCCTCTTCCGCACCGAACAGCTCGATACGCCGGTCGAGCGGCTCTCGGGGGGCGAGCGGGCGCGCATCCTGCTGGCGCGGTTGATGCTGCGCCCGGCCGACCTGCTCATCCTCGACGAGCCGACCAATGACCTCGACATCCCGAGCCTCGAAGTGCTCGAAGAGAGTCTCCTCGAATTCCCCGGCGCGCTGGTGCTGGTCACCCACGATCGCTACCTGCTCGACCGCGTCTCGACCTCGATCCTGGCGCTCGACGGCTGCGGCAAGGGAACCCACTGCGCCGATCTCGCCCAGTGGCTCGAGATCCGCCGCGAACGAGAGGCGACGGCGCGGGCCTCCGCGCCGAAGACGGAGCGCTCCGTCGCCGCGCGCCGGACCTCCAAGCCCACCCCAGGCAAGCTCTCCTATCGCGACCAGCGGGAGTGGGACGGCATGGAGGCGGCAATCCTCGCCGCCGAGCAGACGCTCGAGCAGAAACGACGCGCGGCCGAGGACCCCGCGATCGCCTCCGACCCCGCGGCGCTCACCGAGCGCTACTCGGAGCTCGCCACCGCCCAGACCGAGGTCGACCGTCTCTACGCGCGCTGGGCCGAGCTCGAAGCCCTGCGAGGTTGACGGCCAGCGTCAGAGAGCTGCCCTCTCGTCTCGACGTTCTCGCCCCGGCTCCGGCGGCGCCGGCGTCGAGCGGCTGTCCGCCACCTCCCCGTGCAGCACCCGTCGCTCGAACTCGAGCAGATAACGCCCGTCCTCCGGAAAGTAGATTGGAGTCGCCTCGTCTTCGCCGGAGAAGCGGCGCACCGCCTCCATCGACTCCCAGAGCGAGACGACGTAGATGTGGCCGACCTCGCCATCGTCGCCGGTGAGGATCGTGGTGCCCCGGTGCCCCGGGGTCGCCTGTTGGGCTGCCAGGCCCGTCCGTCGAACGTATGCGGCGTACTCTTCGAGGTCCTCACGCCGCACCCGGCCATGCCAATGTCGGACGATCATCTTCTTCTCCCTCCTTGCGTCACCTGCGTCCATGCCTCTCGCTATCGGAAGATGTAACCGCACATATATATTTTAGCGGTTACATGGGCATGGTAGCCAAGCTTCACGTAACCTGTCAAGATGCGTTCAGTGGTTTCAACCAATGATCCGGGCAGGGCGACTCGCGGCGGTGGCCGGTCGACGCCGGACGGGTTCCTCTTCGAGCTGTCGGGAGGACATCCGGCCCTCGACCTGACCAACACCGTCGACCTCCGGCCCTCCGCCGAGCCGCGCGAGCTCCTGCCCGATTACGAGGCGCTGATCGCGTGGAGCGAGCAGAGCGGAATCGTGGACCACCCGCTCGCTCGCAGCCTGCGCGCCCGAGCCCAGCGCCAGCCGCGCCGGGCGCGGGCCGTCCTGCAACGCACCCGCCACCTGCGGAAAGCTCTGTTCGGGCTCTTCTCGGCCGCGGCCTCGGGAAGGCCCTTGCCCAGCGAAGCGCTCGACATCCTCAACGCGGAGCGGACGGCAGCGGCGGCGCACCTCCGGCTGGAGCGGGAAGGAAGGCATGCGTCCTGGCGGTGGTCCGACGAGGAGTCGCTCGAGCGGGTGCTCTGGCCCGTCGCCCACGCCGCGGCCGAGCTGCTGGCCTCGCCGCGTTTGGAGCGGGTGCGGCAGTGTCAGGCCGAGGGCTGCGCCTGGCTATTTCTGGATCTCAGCAAGAACCGCTCGCGCCGCTGGTGCGACATGGCGGTGTGCGGCAACCGCAGCAAGGTCCGCCGCTTCCGCGCCGCGCGTCGACGGCGTGCACGGCTTCCGCGCCGGCAAGAAGGACTCGGCGTGGGCGCGACGCGGCATTAGACTCGCCCCTCGTGCGAGGAGGTCGGAAGTGAGATGCAGGGCGCGGCGACGCCCCTTGGGGGTTTCTTGACCGAGACCGAGATCAACGAGGCCGAGACTCCACTGTCGGCGAGCAGCGGCGACGCCGAGACGGCGTCGTACGATCGGCGGGCGCGGGCCGATCAGCTACGGCTGCTCTACCGCCAGTCCGTCCACGGGACCTACATGTCGTTCGGCGCCGGCGCGCTCTGGGTGGCGCTGATGTGGAACGTCGCCGACCGCATGGCGCTCCTCGTCTGGATCGCCCTCAAGGTGGCGGCGGTCGGAGCGCGCGTCGTCCTCTTCACCACCTATTTCCACTCCCGGCCCGACGACGACGCCGTCCTGCGCTGGCAGCGGCCCTACGGCCTCACCCTCATGCCAGCCGTGCTCGTCTGGGGCGTCGGCTGCGTGCTGGTGACACCGGCCGCGCCGCTGCTCTACCGGGCGATCACCTTCGCCGTACTGATCGGGATGTCGGGCGTCGCCATCTCCTCCTACCTGATCCTGGAGCGCCTGACCATGGTCGTGCTGATCAGCCTGATCGCGCCGATCGCCGTCGCCTTCGCGCTGGACGGACGCCCGACCTCCCTGCTGCTCGCCGGTTGCGGCGTCTTCTACCTGCTCACCGCGCTGCGCGGCGTGCAGGTCCACAGTCGGACGGTCCGGGAGAGCTTCCGGCTCGGCCACGAGCTCGCCGATGCCACCCGCCTCGCCGACCTGCGATCCGTCACCGATCCACTCACCGGGCTGCTCAACCGGCGCGGCTTCCTCGAAGCGGCCGAACGGACGCTCCGGGAATCGCAGAGCGAGGAGCGCTCGTCCGCGGCTCTGCTGATCGATCTCGACGATCTCAAGGCGATCAACGACGGCTGGGGGCACGCCGCCGGCGACGCCGCCCTGGTCCACCTCGCGAAGGTCGTCGAGGCGCGGGTGCGCAACAGCGACATCTGCGGCCGCATCGGAGGCGACGAGCTGGCCGTGCTGCTGGCCGAGGCGTCGCCGCACGAGTCGCGTTTGGTCGCCGAGGCGATCCGACGCGCCGTCGCCGAGCGACCCGCCTCCTTCGCCGGGCGCGAGCTCCCGATCACCGTGAGCGTCGGGCTGGCCGCCGACGTCGACGCGATCCACGATCTGCTCGCCAGCGCCGACAGCGCCCTCTACGCCGCCAAGCGCGGCGGCAAGAATCGCTTCGCCGCCCTCGCCCCGGCTTCGCCGGAAGAGCCGGACTGACCCGAGGTGCCGACGCACCGCGGCGCCCACCGGCGCGCGGACGCCGGATGGAATCGGTGGTCAGCGGATTCCGTCCACCATCCAGAGGTCGGATTCGGTGGTCGCGCGGGTGAAGGCGTTCTCCCGGCCTTCGGGCGACCAGGCTGGCTCGCGGACGTTGTCGGCGCCAGGTCGGCGTCGCTCGCGAGGACGTGCGCGATCTTGTTCGGGTACTCCTTGTGGACGCAGGCGAGGGCGAGCTCTGCAAAGCGGCCGGCAGCCGCGGCGTCGAGATCCGGCGGCTGTGCCGCAGCGGCGCCGGGCACTGCGAGGAGAGGGAGGAAGAGGAGCGCGAGGGTCGGAACGGGGGCTCTCATGGCGCTCCTCGTATCGACCGCATCGTCAGGGACCGCCGGCCACGCTCGTCGTCCAGGCGGAGAGGTCGCCCGATTCGAAACCGTCGAAGAAGAGGCCGTCGAAGCGGCGCTCGAGGGCGAGCTGCCAGAGCCGCTCGGCGATTCCCTGGTAACCGTCCGCCGAGAGGTGGAAGCAGTCGATGCCCCAACGTAGCGAGCCGGTCGGACTGGGCAGCGTCGGATCGCCCGGCGGCGGCAGCGCGCCCGGCGGAATGTCGAGCGGTGGATAGCCGAACAGGTACTGCATCAGGCCCCAGCTCGCGACCGTGGCGACCTGGGGCCGCGGCGCGGCGATCGCGTCCTGCACATCGTCCATCCGGGTCGCGGTGCTGTTGATCTCGAACGGCGTCGGATCGCCGAGGTCGTCCCAGAGCGGCTTGCAGACCAGGGCGCCGATCAGCCCACCCACGGTGTCGACGAAGTTCGGATAGTCGTAGGAGCTGAGCAGGATCTCGAGGTTCGGGTCGAGGGAGAGCAGGTGGTCGACCACCGTCGCGAGGTCGCCCCGGATCTGGTCGAAAAGCGCCGTCTCGGCGGTCGGATCCATGCCGACGTACCAGCCGCCGCCCGACTCACCGGCGAGGAAGTCGTTGCCGCCGAGGAAGATCACCACCACGTCGATCTCCGGGTGCGCGGCGAGCGCGTCGTCGAGGAGCTGGAGCATCGACGCCTGCGTCCAATCCGCGGCGGTGCTGCCGTCGATCGTCGTCGTGGCGCCGAGCACCGAGATCTCGGGATGACCGTGCCCGCCCAGTACCGTCGCCAGGGAACCATCGTCGTACATCAGCTTCGCCCAGCTGTCGCCGACCAAGAGCACCGCGGGCGCCGCACGGAGCGCCGCCGGTGCGGCGAGCGCGAACACGAGACACGCCGCGGCGACACCGCGCACCAGCGACCACCGGAAGAGCGCCGCGCCTCTCACCTCACCGGAACCGGGCGGTGCTTGGTGCCCGCGAGCTCGGCGGCCATCTGGGTGATGTTCTGGGCGATGAAGTGATCGTAGAAGGCCCAATGGGCGAAGCGGGCCGCGAGCGCGTCGCGGGCCGCGGAGACCAGGGCATCGCCGGAGAGTCCCTGGTCGCGCGCGGCGGCGACCGCGCCGCGCAGCGCCTCCAGGTAACCGCGGAACGCCGCGACATCGTCCGCCTTGCCGATCTCGCCATGGCCGGGCACGAAGGTCGCCTTCGGACGGTCGGTGACGAGCTTCGCATCGCTCGCCACCCAGGCGGCCGTGTCGGCGTCGGTCGTGTTGGGCAACGTGGCGTTCCAGAAGAGGTCGCCCGTGAAGACGACCTCCGCGTCCGGTACGACGACGATCGAGTCGCCGCCGGTGTGACCGGGCAGCACCCGGACCTCCAGATGGCGCGCGCCGAGGAAGAGATCGATTGAGTCGTCATAGACGAGATCGGGGAGAACGAGCGACTCGACCCAGGCCCGTTTCTCCGCCGGCACATTGGGCTCCCACCACTTCAGGTTCTCCGTCCGCTCCCAGGCACGCACGTTGCGCTGCGCGACGATCACCGCGCCGGTGTCGCGGAAGACGCCGTTGCCCGCCACGTGATCGAGGTGGTAGTGGGTGTCGACGACGAAACGGATGGGGAGCTTGGTGCGCTCGCGGATCGCCGCGAGCAGCGCCCTCGCGGCATCGGCCGACTGGAACGTGTCGACGACCGCGACGCCATCGTCGCCGAGGACGAATCCGGCGTTGCTCCCCGCGCCACTCCCCGGAACGGCGACCGCCGCGAACACGCCGGGACCGACCTCGTGCAACGTGAAGAACGGTTTGGAATCCGCGGCTGAAAGGGCGCCCGGGAGAGCCAGACCGGCGACGAGCAGGACGACGAGCGGCGGCAGACGGTCGAATCGCATTCCGCCATCATAGATGGAGAGCCGGTCGTGGCCTTTCGATCGCCGGACGCTTCTCCACCCTGCTGCGCGCCGGAGTCGACCGAGGCGATAGATTTACCGTCCATCGACGCACCACCCTCCGGGAGGAACATGAGAACGCCCTACCGCCTCGGTCTCGCACTTCTGCTGCTCTTCGCCGCCGCTGGCTGCCGCAGCGCCGCGCCGGCCCGGCCTGGCGCCGAGTTCTTCGTCTCGCCGGATCCCAAGCTCGCCTCGCTCCCCTTCTCCGAGGCGGTGCGCGCCGGCGATCTGCTCTTCCTCTCCGGGCAGATCGGCAACGCGCCGGGAACGCTGCATGTCGTGCCGGGCGGGATCTCCGCCGAGGCGCAGCAGGCGCTCGACAACATCCGGGCGATCCTCGAGCGCCACGGCGCCACCCTGGACGACGTCGTCAAGTGCACCGCTTTTCTCGCCGACATGCATGACTGGCCGGCCTTCAACGAGGTCTATCGCCGGGCCTTCGGCAAGCACTTTCCGGCGCGCAGCGCGTTCGGCGCGAGCGGCCTGGCGATCGGCGCGCGCGTCGAGCTCGAGTGCATCGCCCAGCTTCCGCCAGCACACCGCGCACCCTGATCAAGCCCCGGAACGGGCCACGCGATCACCTCGGCCGCCGACCTCTCCAGCCGGGTGGCTCGGGGCGGCGCGCCGCGCGGTACTCTCGGCAATGTTCGTGTCGACCTATCGAAGAGGAGGCAAGGCCGTGATTCGACGATGCTTGGTGGCTGCCGCGCGGGTCGCGGCGTTCGTACTCTTGGCGTCCGCCGCCCAGGCGTCGACGCATCCGTTCGACGCGCACGATCTGGTGGCGATGGACCGGTTGTCGTCGCCCGCGGTCTCGCCCGACGGCAAGCAAGTGGCGTTCGAAGTGAGCACGCTCGATCTCGCCGCCAACACGCGCCACACCCATCTCTGGCTGGTGCCGATGGCGGGGGGCGAGGCGCGGCCGTTGACGACCGACCCGGCGAGCGACTCGGCGCCGACTTGGGCCCCCGACGGCGGGAGCCTCTACTTCCTCTCCGCCCGCTCCGGATCGAGCCAGGTCTGGCGGCTGCCCATGGACGGCGGCGAGGCGCTCCAGGTGACGCACCTGCCGGTCGACGTCGAAACCTTCCGCGTCTCGCCCGACGGGAAGAAGCTCGCTGTGTCGCTCGAAGTGTTCGTCGACTGCAAGACCCTCGACTGCACCGCCGAGCGGCTGCAGAAGCGTGACGACGACAAGGCCACGGGTCAGCTCTACCACTCGCTCTTCGTGCGCCATTGGGACACCTGGTCCGACGGCCGGCGCTCGCACCTCTTCGTCGTGCCGGTGACGGGCGGCGAGGCGGTCGACGTGACCGCCGGCGTCGACGCGGACACGCCCTCCAAGCCTTTCGGCGGCAACGAGGAGTATGCCTTCTCCCCCGACGGTCGGTGGATCGTCTACACCGCCAAGGTGCAGGCGCCGCGCGAGCCCTGGTCCACCAATTTCGATCTCTACAAGGTGCCCGTCCAAGGGGGCGCGGCGGCGGTCGACCTGACCGCCGAGAACCAGGCGTTGGACACCCAGCCCGTCTTCTCCCCCGACGGCAAGACGCTGGCCTACCTAGCGATGTCCCGCCCCGGCTTCGAGGCGGATCGGCTGCGAATCGTCCTCGAGGACTGGGCGAGCGGCGCGAAGCGCGTCCTCACCGAGAAGTGGGACCGTTCGGTCGGCTCGTATCTCTTCTCCGCCGACGGCAAGTCGATCTATGCCACCGCCGACGACCTCGGCAACACCGCGCTGTTCGGGATCGATGTCGCGAGCGGCAATGTCCGGCGGCTGGTCACCGACGGCACCGTACATGGGCCGCAAGTGGCGGCGGACGGCGACGTGGTCTACGCGCGCGACCAGATGCGCTCTCCCATCGAGCTCTTCCGCTTCGACCCCCGGACCGCCAAGAGCGAGCGGCTGACCCACTTCAATGACGCCCGCCTGGCCGACATCGCCTTCGGCGAGCCCGAGCAATTCCACTTCCCTGGCTGGCATGGCGAGACCGTCTATGGCTGGATGGTCAAGCCGGCGAACTTCGAGCCCGGCAAGAAGTACCCGCTCGCCTTCCTCGTCCACGGCGGACCGCAGGGATCCTGGACCAACGATTTCCACTACCGCTGGAACCCCGAGATCTTCGCCGGCGCCGGCTACGTCGCCCTCGAGATCGATTTCCACGGCTCAACCGGCTATGGACAGGCGTTCACCGATTCGATCAGCGGCGACTGGGGAGGCAAGCCGCTGGTCGACCTGCAGAAGGGGATGGCCGCGGCGCTCGCCCGCTACCCGTTCATCGACGGCGACCGCGCGTGCGCGCTCGGCGCCTCCTACGGCGGCTTCATGATGAACTGGATCGAGGGCAACTGGCCCGACCGCTTCCGCTGCATCGTCAACCACGACGGGGTGTTCGACCAGAGGATGATGTACTACGCCACCGAGGAGCTCTGGTTCCCCGAGTGGGAGCAGGGCGGCCCCTACTGGAAGAATTCCAAGGCCTACGAGAAGTTCAACCCGGTCGACTTCGTCGACAAGTGGCGCACTCCGATGCTGGTCGTCCACTCGCTCCACGACTTCAGAATCCCGCTCTCGCAGGGCCTGGGCGCCTTCACGGCGCTCCAGCGCCAGGGCATCCCGAGCGAGTTCCTCTACTTCCCCGACGAGAGCCACTTCGTCCAGAAGCCCGCCAACTCCATCCTCTGGCACGACACCGTGCTCGCCTGGATGCAGCGCTGGCTCGGCAAAGACGAAGGCAAGTAGCGTCGGGAGCTCTCGACGAACCGCAACCGAACGAGGAGGCGACGCGCGATGAACAGTGGACGATGGACGGTCATCCTGCTCTCCGCCGTGTGGCTCTGGGCCGGTGGTCCGGCCGCTCGTGCGGCTTCGCCGGCGAGCGCCCCGGCCGCCGCCGCGTGGCCCGCCGTCGACGAAGGGTTCATCGCGCAGTTCGCCGCCACCTATGGCTTCCGTCTCGGGTGGCCGCAAGACGTCATCGTCGCCCCCGACGGGGGCGTGCTGTTCACCCGCACCCCGCCACGCAGCTTCGTCGCCGACCTCTACGTGCGCGACGCCGCCAGCGGCGCGGTGTCGAAACTGCTCGACGCCGAGGCCCTGCTCGGCGGCGGGAAGGAGAGCCTGTCGGCCGAGGAGAGAGCGCGGCGCGAGCGCATGCGCAAGGCCACCCGGGGCATCGGCGGGTTCGAGCTGTCACGCCACGGCGACCGCTTGCTCGTGCCGCTTTCGGATCGCCTGTTCGTGGTGGGGCGTGACGGCCGGAACCCGGTGCAGCTCGCGACCGGCGAAGGGTTCCCATACGATCCCCAGCTCTCGCCGGCGGGCGATCGAGTCGCCTTCGTCGTCGACGGTGACCTGTGGGTGGTCGACGCGCGGGCCGGTGCCGCGCCGCGCCGGCTCACGACGCGCGCCGCGGCGACCGAGCAGAATGGGGTCGCCGAGTTCGTGGCGCAGGAGGAGATGGATCGCCGGCGCGGCTACTGGTGGTCGCCCGACGGCACGCGCATCGTCTACCAGCACAGCGACCTCGCGCCCGTGGACGAGCTCTGGGTCGCCGATCCGGCGCAGCCCGAACGACCGCCGACGCCGTTCCGGTATCCGCAGGCCGGACGGCCGAACGCGGTCGTCACCCTCGGCGTCCTGGCGGTCGCGGGTGGCCCGACCACCTGGATCGAGTGGGACTGCGTGCGCTGGCCCTACCTGACCCGGGTCCATTGGCCGGAGCACGGTCCTCTGACGCTCGTGGTGATGAATCGCGCCCAGACCGAGCTCGCGGTGCTCGCCGCCGACGAGCATGGATCGACCCGGACCCTGCTCGTCGATCACGACCGGGCGTGGCTCGACCTGCCCGACGAGGCGCTGCCGCGCTGGCTCGACGACGGCTCGGCCTTCCTGTGGGCGAGCGAGCGCAACGGAGCTTGGCAGCTCGAGCTGCGCGGCGCCGACGGCGCCTTGCGCAAGGCACTGACGCCGGTGGGTTTCGGAATGCAGGGCTACGCCGGCTTCGACGGCGAGCGCGGTGTCGCCTGGGTCGTCGCCTCGCCCGACCCGACGCAATCGCGAGTCTGGCGCGTGCCGCTGGACGGCGCTCCCGTGGACGTCACCCCAGAGCCGGGCGTGCACCAGGCGATGGTGGCGCAGCGCGGCGGCTGGGTGGTGACCACCTCCGCCCTCACGAGCGGGGCGCGGCGGGTCGAGGTGCGGCGACCGGACGGTCGAGTGACCGGCGAGTTGCCGTCAGCAGCCGAGCACCCTCCTTGGATACCGCGCGTCGAGTGGACGACGGTCGCCGCGGGTGGCCGCGACTTCCATGCCGCAGTGGTGCGGCCGCGCACTTTCGTTGCCGGGCGTCACTACCCGGTTCTCGTGCACATCTACGCCGGCCCCACCGCGCGCATGGTGTCGCGCTCTCCCCTCTCCTACCTGCTCGACCAGTGGTACGCCGACGCCGGATTCGTGGTCGTGTCGATCGACGGTCGCGGCACCCCGAACCGCGGCCGCGACTGGGAGCGGGCGGTATATCGCGACCTCATCACCGTGGCGCTGAGCGATCAGGTCGACGCCCTCGCGGCGCTGGGCGCCAAGTACCCGGAAGCTCGACCTGCATCGGGTCGGCATCTACGGCTGGTCGTTCGGCGGCTACGCGAGCCTGATGGCCGTTCTGATGCGCCCCGACATTTTCCGTGCCGCCGTGGCGGGTGCCCCGGTGACCGACTGGTCGCTCTATGACACTTTCTATACCGAGCGCTACATGCAGACGCCGCAGGAGAACCCGGAAGGCTACGCGCGCACCAGCGCCCTCGCGCGTGCCGCCGAGCTGACCCGGCCGCTGCTCGTCATCCACGGCACGAACGACGACAACGTGCACTTCGCCAACAGCTTGCGTCTGGTCGAGGCGCTCTTCCGCGCCGGCAAGCCGTTCGAGCTGCTGCCGGTCTCGGCCACCCACATGACGCCCGATCCGGTCCTCGCCCTGGCGCTCCACCGCCGCGAGCTCGCCTTCCTGCGCGCCAACCTCTGAGCGCGTCTCCTACTTCTTGCCCTTCTTCTTGTCTTTGCTGCTCTTCTTCTGCTTCTCGTTCTTCGCCTTGTCCTTCTTGCCGCCCTTGTCGCCCATGTCGCTCTCCCTGGTTCGGTCCGAGCAGCCGTTTCGAGCGCGACGCGCTTCGGCCGCCCCGGGCCGCGAGGCGGCACATCCTAATCTGTTCCACGCGAGGTCGATAGCCCTGTGGCCGTCGGCGCGTCGAGCAACCGATCCCGGGATCCCGCAGTTCGCGACTCAGTCCCGGTCGCGCCGACGCATGAAGTGGGCGAACTCGCCGGGGAAGGCGAAGACCACGAACATCAGCGCCCACATCACGAACGCCGGGTAGACGCTGACGCTTGCGATGTAGAGGCAGAGCAGAGTCCAGGCGACGGCGTAGCCGTAGATTCTCTCCATGCCATGGTAGCGATCCGGATCGATCGACGCGTCGGTCAGGCCGCGGCGATCCACGTAGCGCCACAGCACCCAGAAGGACGTCGCCATCAGCCAGAAGGTGACGCCATAGAGGAGCAACGCCGCGCGGCTGCCCTCGCCGGTGAAATTGGCCGCGAGCACGGAGGTCGGCAGCGGCACCGCAGAGACCAGCGCCAGTTGCAGCCCGATGATCCAGAGCAGACCGCTGTCCGTGCGGCGCACGTAGTGGTAGACGCGGTGGTGGTTGATCCAGCAGACCAGGATCGTCATGAAACCGACCAGATAGGCGACCAGGCTCGGCCATTCGCGGAACAGGTGCGCAGAGAGGTGCTCCCCGGCCTCGACCGCCTTGCCCGAGGAGACCACGTCGATGATGAGAAGCGTGAGCGCGATCGAGAACACTCCGTCGCTCAGGGCTTCGAGCCGTGCCTTCGCCGGATGGACGGCGGAAGATGGGTGAGCTGGTGACATGGCGTCAATCTCGAGTAGAGGGCCGCGGCGCGCAGCGGCGTGGCACGTTCTTCCGTGAGAAATCGGCGCATTCTACGCTGGCGTCCGCGACACGTCAGGACTGGCTCGGGCTCGCCGATACAAACTCCTTCGGCGCGCTCCCGCCCACGAGGTGGAAACGCAGAAAGGCGAGGATCTGGCGCACGATCTCGCGAGTGGTCGCGCTGTCATGGACGAGGTCGAATGCGTGGGGACCGGCGGCGTGATCGAGCAGGGTCAGCGGCAGGTTCTGCTCGAGCGCCCGTACCACGAAGCGATCCAGGGAAGCGTTGAGGCCCGGCGTCTCGTCGCGCCCGGCGCGCGCCAGGAGGATCGGCGGCGGGCTCTGGAGCTCGTCGAGCGACCGGCCGGCGCAGGCGTCGACGAAGTGATACGCCGCCGCGGCCTCGGCCACCTCGCTCGCGCCGTCGAGGTCGAGCAGGAAGGGGTAGCAGAAGGCGGCGGCCCGCACCGCCGAGCCCTCGTCCCCGAACAGGAGCGACAGGGCGACCGGCCCGTTGCCCGAGGCCGCCCAGAGGCCGACGCGCTCGCCGTCGATGCCCAGCTCGTCGCCCGAGCTCCGCACGAAACGGAGCAGCGCACGGGCGTCCTCCGCCGGTGCGCGATTGGAGCCAGCGACGGCGACCATTCCCGACGCGGCGATCAGACGGGCCCACGAGACCACCGCCCCCATCTCGCGGAACGCGCAACCCACGACTCGTTCGAACCCCGCCTCCGGATACCCCTCGCCGACGATCACCGCCGAAAACCGGTCCGCACGGCGCGCACCGGACGGCGCGTAGAGGTCGAGCTGCAATGGGCCATCGTCCGCGCCGGGGAACTCGATGCCGCGACGTACCTCGACCTCGTCCATGCCGGCCAAGCCGAAGCCAACTCGCTGATGCCGGATCGCCTCTCGTTCCTGTCTCCTCATCGAGATCTTCCTCCCCAGTCTCACGTCCAAATACACGAAAACCGCCGGGCAACGCGTGCCACGACGGCTTCAGGGCCGACTCCGCGCCCACCGCGCGGAGCCAAGCTTGCTTCCCATTTTACCACTCGACCCTGACGCCTCTCTCGGGATCCATCCAGAGAAACAGGAGTCGAGAATGAACGAGACGCGCGCTTCTCCTCGAGAGCGGAGTCGACGGAGAGCGCATGCCCCGAGCCGAAGGTCGTTCTCGATTGACAGATCCCGAGCGGCCCACTAACCTGCCCTCTTCATCCTCGAGGAGGCGCGTCATGGAGGGTTTTCAGGGGGCCGGTGCCGTTGTCGATTCCATCGGGAAACGCAGGACTCGCACGGGTCTGGCGATCGTGCTGCTCGCCTCCGCTGCCGCCTCGGGTCTCCTGGCCCAGGTCTCTCCCGACGGTCCCCAATTCCAGGTCAACACGTACACGAGCGCCATCCAGAGGCACTCGGCGGTGGCGATGGACTCCGACGGAGGCTTCGTCGTGGTGTGGGAAAACTCCGCATCCTCCATCGGCGCCGACACGTCGGGAAGCAGTATCGAAGGACAGGTTTTCGACGCCCGTGGCAACCCGGTCGGCGGAGAGTTCCAGGCCAACTCGTATACGACCGGCTACCAGTACCATCCCTCCGTCGCCATGAACAGCGACGGCGGCTTCGTGGTCGTCTGGCAGAGCGAGGACGCCGACACCGGGGACCAGAGCAACTACAGCATCCAAGCCCGGCGCTTCGATGGCGTCGGGGCGCCTGTCGGTGCGCAGTTCCAGGTCAACTCCTACACCCCGCACAGGCAATGGCACCCTCGCGTGTCGATGAATCCGGCCGGCGATTTCGTCGTCGCCTGGGCGAGCTACGGCTCGACCGGCGACGATGTCGGTAACTCCTTCAGCATCCAGGCCCGGCGCTTCGACTCGTCCGGAGGCGCGGTCGGCGACGATTTCCAGGTCAACTCCTACACGACGGGCGATCAAGAATACCCTTCCGTCGCGCTACGGGACGACGGAACGTTCGTGGTCGCCTGGCAGAGCACGTACGCCGACACCGGCGATTCCTCCGATTCGAGCATCCAGGCCCGGCGCTTCGGAGCGGGAGGCGCTCCGGTCGGCGACCAGTTCCAGGTCAACACTTACACGACCAATTTCCAGGCCAGCCCATCTGTTGCTTCCAACGGCGCGGGCCAATTCGCGATCGTATGGGAGAGCCTGGGCTCGGTAAGCGACGACGCGGATGGCCCGAGCATCCAAGCGCGGGGCTTCGACTCGACCGGAGCGCCGGCCAGCGGTCAGTTCCAGGTCAATACCTACACGACCGGGTACCAGGTCGAGCCACAGGTCACCCTGGGCGACGGAACAGGCTTCGTCGTGGCGTGGACGAGCGACGGCTCCGGGGGCGACGATTCGAGCAATTCGAGCATTCAGGCGCAGCGCTTCGACGCCGAAGGCGCGATGCTCGGCTCCGAATACCAGGTCAACACCTACACTTCGTCCGCACAGGAGGCTCCCGGCCTCGCTATGGACGCCGACGGAAATTACGTTGTCACCTGGTACAGCGTCGGGTCGCCGGGCACCGACCAGAGCAACTTTTCCGTCCAAGCGCGGCGTTTCGACGCGCTCTTCCGCGACGGCTTCGAGAGCGGCACGACGGACCGCTGGTCGAGCGTCGCGCCGTAGCGGCGCGACGCCGTCCTTACTCGAACGGCTGCGGCACGGGTGTCGCGGCAGTCGACGGCGGCAGCTGCGGCAACATGAAGCTCGGCTGACGTCCGGTCAGCGTGCGCAGGAACGCAACCACCTGGTTCGTCTCCTCGGGCGTGAACTCACGGCCGAGTTGCAGCCGTGCCATCACCGGAACCGCGTCGGCAAGCGTCCGCGCCGCGCCGTCGTGGAAGTAGGGGTAGGTCAGCTCGACGTTGCGCAGGGTCGGCACCTTGAACCGCATCCGGTCGGCCTCGTCGCCGGTGACATCGAACCGCCCCTGCTTGGCGTTGGCGGTGACGTAGGGCGCCTGGACGCCCATCTTCTGGAACGAGGTGCCGCCGACGGCCGGACCGTTGTGGCACATCGTGCAGCCGGACTCCTTGAAGAGCGTGTAGCCCGCGAGCTCCTCGCCCGTGATGGCGCCGTCGTCGCCCTGCAGCCAGTGGTCGAAGCGTGAATCCGGTGTCGTCAGGGTCTCTTCGAAGGCCGCGATCGCGCGCGTGACCTGGGCGATGTCGACGGTCCGGCTCCCCGAGACGCGCTCGAAAGCGTCCACGTAGGCGGGAATCGACTCGATGACCGAGATGGCCAGCTGGTGCGTGAACGCCATCTCACCGGGATTGGCGATGGGCCCTCCGGCCTGCTCTTGCAGGTTCTTGGCGCGGCCATCCCAGAACTGCGCCAGGCTCAAGCTCGAATTGAGCACGGTCGGCGAGTTGATCGGGCCACGCTGCCAGTGATCGCCGATCGACGTCGGGAGGTTGTCGGATCCCCCCATGCTCAGGTTGTGACACGAGTTGCACGAGATGAAGCCCGACTTCGAGAGCCGGGGGTCGAAGAAGAGCGCCTTGCCGAGCTCGACCAGCGCCGGGTTCGTGACCACGGTGGGTTGAATCGGCCGGATCGGTTCGTCGCGCACGACCGCCGATGCCCCGGTGGGCCAAGCCACGACCAAGGCCAAGAGCGTGAGGTAGCGAAGTTTCATGGATTCCTCCCTGGCGGTCCGACGGCGGACGGCGGACGGCGCCCGGCCCATGATTCACTTCCTGATCGCAACCGCAACCGCCCGCCCGGGTGGGCGGCAGGTCATTCAAGCTAGAGCCGGCCCAGAGTGCTCTTCCCCGAGCGCACGTCGACGATCGCCACGACGAGCCAGGCGATCGGGAGCAAGACGAGCAGGAACTTTGCGAACCGCCCGGCCGCGTGCCAGGAAAGTGCATTGCGGGCAAGCACGTCGAGCCGATCGAGAAAGATGACCTCGCAGCCGCTGTCGGTGCGCACCGTGCTGGTGCGACGCCAGAAGCTCCCCCAGTCCTCCATCCGGTAGTCGACGAGGAGACCCTGGAGATGCACCTGGTCGCCCAGGTGGACATGCGCCAAGGCGGCGCGGATCTCCGGTTGGTCGGTGATCAGGTGGTTGTTCGAGATCCCCGCGCGGTCGAACCCGAGTCCGGCCGGGGTGCTCACGTAGCAGGTCCACGGACCGCTCCAGAACTTCGCCTTCTCGTAGGCGCCTTTCGTGACGTTGCGCCCCCAGACGACGCAGAGGTCGCGCGTGTCGACCGAAGTCGCGTCGTGGTAGATGTCGGAGATGCTGTGGATGTCGTTGTGGCTGACCACCAGGCCCCAGAGCTCGTAGCTCGCCACCGGGCGGACGAAGCACTTCTTGCCCTTGTAGGTGAAGTGGAACCGCGCTCGATCGGTCGGCCCCTGGAGCGGCGCCCGCGCGAGCTCCGGAAGCGCGACCTCGGGCGGCGGCAGGCGGCGCTCGAGCCACCAGGAAAGGGTCAGCAGCGCGAGGGCGACGACAACTCCTCGAGCGATCAGCCGGCGCAGCGCCGGGAGCCGAAGCATGGGAGGTCGACTCTACGCGGGCGTCAGGCTCGACGTCACCCGAAGTTGGCTCTCCGCGGGCCTGTTTCACTCTCCGCGCAACACCTCCGCCGGATCGAGGGCGAGGGCGCGGCGTGCCGGGACGATGCCGGCCGCGAGCGCGGTGAGAGCGAGCAGCACGACACTGCCGGCCAGCAGGCCGAGGTCGATCCCGGCGACGCCGCGCATCGCTCCGGTCACCTGCCGCGCCAGCGCCAGACCGCCGGCGAGCCCGAGGACGATGCCGATACCCGCCTGCCCCAGCGTGCGGCCGAGGGTCATCCGGAGGACGTCGCGCACCGTGGCGCCGAGCGCCACCCGCACGCCGATCTCGCGGACCCGCAAGCTGACCGTGTACGCCATCACCGCGTAGACCCCCGAGAGCGCCAGGATCAGCGCCAGCACGGCCATCACCGAGAGCACCGCCGAGATGTAGCTCAGGCCGGTGCCGCGCTCGTGGATGGCGTCGTCCTCGCTCATCAGGTCGTAGATCGGCTGGTAGGGATCGAGGCCGGCGAAGACGGTGCGTACCTGACTTCTCCATGCGTCGGGCTCGCCGGCGGTGCGCACCGCGAACGAGACGAAGAGCCGCGACTGCTGCGCGTAGGGCTGGAAATAGGTCGGATAGTCGCGCCGCGCGAACCAATCGTGGATGTGATCTCCGGCGATCCCCACCACGGTGAGCCACGGCGAGTCGGCGTCGCCGGCGCGGAAGCGGCGGCCGATCGGATCGATTCCGGGCCAGTAGCGTTCCGCCAGCGCCCGGCTGACGATCGCCACCGGCAACGCGTTCTCGTCGTCGGCGGACGTGAAGGCGCGACCTTCGACGATCGGCAGCCCGAGCGTCGCGAAGTAGCCGGGCGACACGGTGCGCGAGTCAGCCATCGGCGAGTTCGCGCGGTCCGGCTCCGGCTGACCTTCGATCGCGATCGTGCGCGAGGCGTTCTCTCCGGCAGAGGGCAGCACGTTCGAGACCGCGGCCCGGGAGACCCCGGGCAGCACGGCCAGGCGGGCCAGCGCGTCGCGCACGAAGACGCGGCGGGACGCCGGATCCGGGTAGCGACTCTCCGCGAGCGCCACTTTCATGGTCAGCAGACCGTGCCGGTCGAAGCCTTGCGGACCGTCGATCATCTTCGTCGCGCCGCGCACCGACACCGCCGCCATGATGACCAGGACCAGCGCCGCCGCCACCTCGCCGACCACGAGCAGCGCGCGGCCGCGGGGACCGCGACCGCCCATCGCCCCAGAGCGCCCTCCCTCGCGCAACGCCGACGCCAGACGACGACCGGTGTTGCGCAGCGCCGGCCAGGCCGAGATCGCGAGAACCGAGAGCAGGGCCAGCGCGAAGGTGAAGGCGAAGAGTCGAGGCTCGAGGCCGAGATGATCCCAGCCTTCGACGTAAGTCCGTTCGCGCACCGGCATGCCGTCGCGGATCAGCCGCAGGGCGAGCCAGGCCGCCGGCAGCGACACCAGGGCCGCGGCCAGCGCCACGAGCGCGCCTTCGGTGATCTGGAGACGCGCCAAGCGCAGGCGTCCGGCCCCGAGCGCGTCCAGCAACGCCAGCTCGTGCTGGCGTTCGGCGCCGCGGGCCAGCACCAGATTGGTGAGATTCACCCAGCCGATCAGCAGCACGAAGAGCGCCGCCGCCTGCCAGAGGCTCACGATAGGCGCGAGACCGGCGTCCTGGAAGCCCTTGGAGAGCGTCGTCGTCTCGACGCCGCGGCCGCGATTGGTGTCGGGATGCGCTTCGCCGAGCCGGCGGGCGACGACTGCGAAGTGCTCGCGCGCCTGAGCGAGCGTGATCCCGGGTCGCAGCCGGCCGAACGCCCCCAGGTAATGGCGATCGCGCTGCGCCGCCTCGCTGGGATCCAGCCGCAGCGGCGCCCAGACCTGCGCTCCCTGGGGAAACGCGAAGTCGTGGGGAGCGACTCCGACCACGGTGTACGCGGTGCCGTCGAGCTCGACGCTCTTGCCCAGGGCGTCCGGCGCGCCGCCGAGCTGGCGCCGCCAGAGTTCGTCGGAGACGACGACCGGTGGCGGCCCCTGGGCCGCGTCCTCGCCGGTCACGAAACCACGGCCGAGCTCGGGTCGCACCCGCAGGGCGTGGAAGAACTCGGGCGAGACGAACACGCCGCGCAGTCGCACCGGCGCCTCCCGGCCGCGCAGGGAGGTGTCCCAGAACTCGAAACCGACCAGAGCCTCGAGCATGCCGCCGCTCTGCTCACGCAAGTCGCGGAAGTTGGCGGGCGCGAGATTCACGTTGCCGAACTCTTCCTGCTGCGAGGTCTCCCGTAGATCGACCAACCGGTCCACCTGGTCGAAATCGAACGGATGCAGAACGAGCGCGTCGATGACGCCGAAGATGGCGGCATTGGCGGCCAGGCCGAGGGCGAGGGTGAGGATCATCACCGCCGCTGCGGTGGGACGCCGGACGAGCGCCCGGTAAGCCAGACGCAGGTCGTAGAGGAGCTGACTCATGGGGGTCTCCTTGCGGGAGCTGGAACGGTGAGGAACGAGGGCGGATTCGAACGCCGCGACGACGGCGGCGGGGGCGCAACGAACGACGAGGCGCAAGGCTTCGCGCAGGTACCAGAAGCTCGGCCGAACGGCGCCCGCGCGCCGCCCGGGCGGCGCGCTCTTCGGTCAGGTCGCCCAGCATCTCGTCGGCGTGGCCGGAAGCACCCGCGACCCGCTCGAGCAGCGCGGTGACGAGACGGGACGGCCAGGTCGCCATCCCGTTGCGGCGCGCCGGAGGGTTCACGAGCCCTCCAACAACGACTCGAGACCCCGCGCCAGCGCGACGTGGGCCCGGTGTGAAGCCCGCAGGGCGCCCAAGCCCGCCGAGGTGACCGTGTAATAGCGCCGCGGCCGTCCACCCCGTTCGGGCAGCGGCTCGCCGTAGTGAGAGCGCAGGCACCCTTTGCTTTCGAGCCGCTCGAGTACCGTGTAGAGCGCCCCGCGTGCCACCCGGCGGCGCGCCCGTTCGCGAAGCAACGTCAGAACGGGAACCGAGTAGGCCTCGTCGCCGAGCTGCAGGATCGCCAGCAGCACCAGTTGCTCGAGCTCCCCGGGGGAGGTCAGTCGCTCTCTCACGAAGATTGACTACGTTTTAGGCACAAAGATGTTTCGCGGCGTCGAGGCGTCCTTCAGCCGAGCGGCCAGAAGAGCGGCAGGACCAACATCACGACGGCGAAGAGGAGCAACGTCATCGGCCAGCCGACCCGCCAATAGTCCCGGAAGCGGTAGCCGCCGGAGCCCATCACCAGCAGATTGACCGGGTGGCCGAGCGGCGAGAGAAAAGCCATCGACGTGGCCAGTGCGACTCCCATCGCGAGACTGCGGGGATCCATCCCGGTCTGCTGCGCGGCGGTGATGGCGATGGGTGCCATCACTGCCGCCAGGGCCGCGCCGCTCATCACCTGCACCAGCAGCACGGTCAAGACGAAGAAGGCGGCCAGCAGCGCCAGCGGCGAGCCCCCCAGGAGGTGGACGAACCCGGTTGCCACCCCCGCCGCCGCTCCGGTCTTGGTCAGGGCGATGCCCATCGTCATCATGCCGGCGACCAGAAAGAGGGTGGACCACTCCACGGCCTGGTAGGCCTGGTCCATCGACATCACGCCGGCGAGCACCATCACGAGCGCGCCACCGAGGATGACCTCGCCGATGGAGCGCGGGAAGAAGGCCGCGGCCAGCAACGAAACCGCCATGATCGACACCGCGATCCCGGCCTTCGAAGGCACCACCGCCATACCCTCCCCGGAGTCGTTCTCGGGCAGCACGATGACGTCGGGTTCGTCGGCGAGCACTTCCAGACGGCCACGCGGCCCCTGCATCAGCAGCGCGTCGCCGAAGGCCAGCCGCACGTCCGCGAGATCGGCGAGCAGCGATTCGCCGGCGCGCCAGATCCCCAGCACGTTCATGCCGAACTTGGTGCGGAAGTGGGCCTCGCGCATGGTCTTGCCGACCAGGCTCGAGCGCGGCGACAGCACCGTCTCGGCGACGACGATTTCGGGCGACTCGAGATCCCTCTCCCGCCAATCCCGGTCCGGCAGGATCTCCAGATACGGCTTCACATCCAGACGGCGGAACTCGTCGAGATCTCCCTGGAAGTGGACGATGTCGCCCGCCTGCAGGACCGTCCCGGGATCCGGCGACGGCGTCAGCTTGCCGTCGCGCTCGACGGCGACGACCTGCACGCGGTAGACCTCGCGCAGACCGCTCTCGGCGAGCGGCCGCTCGATCAGGCGCGAACCGGTCGGAACGCGCGCCCGGAAGAGCCGCCGCTCGAGGCCGTAGAGGTCGAGCAGATCGCCCTCCTCGCCGGCGCGCACGCGCTCGGCGATCGAACGCGCCGGGAGCCGGCGACGCCCGACCAGCGCCATGTAGAGCACCCCGACGAGCACCAGGATCAGGCCGACTGGCGCGAAGGCGAAGATGCCGAAACCCTCGTAGCCGGCGTCGCGCAACAGGCTGCTGACCACGATGTTGGCGGTGGTCAGCAGGGTCGCCATGCCCCCGAGCAGGGTGCCGAAGGCGAGCGGCATGAGCAATCGCGCCGGGCTCACCCCGGCGCGCCGCGCCGCCGCCGAGACGCCCGGCAGCAACACCGCCGTGGCGGCGATGTTGTTCATCACCAGGGAGAGGGCGGCGCCCGCCACCATGACCAACACCACCAACCGGCTCTCGCTGCGGCCGGCGAGACGGAGGATCAGTCGCCCCGCCCGCTCGCCGAGGCCGGCCCGCCGCAGGCCCTCGGCGAGGATGAAGATTCCCAGGATGGTGATCACCGCCGAGCGGCTGAACCCGGAAAAAGTCTCCTGCGGCGTGAGAATGCCGGTGATGCCCAGCGTCACCACCACCAGCAACGCCACCAGATCGGCGCGCAGTCGCTCGCTGAGCAGAAGCGCGAAAGCAACGCCCAGTATCGCGACCGTGATCCAGAGATGCAATCCGCCCATAAGACTCGGCGACAGTCTACGAATTTCCCGCCGTCACCGCCGTGGACGGTCCGCGGCCGTGTCCCCCGGACGCGCGACGGCCCTGGCCGCCCCCCACCCACCCCGCGGGGTGTTGAGCGACCGGCTCGAAATGCCGACCGTGGAGGTCGTGGGCGTCCGCCCGCCCGAGGCTCGCCGCCGGTCATCCCTCCGGCGCCCTCCCGGCGAGCGGATTCGCACGCCAACCGAAGGGAGATTCACATGGAACGAGCCAAGCTCCATTTGCACGACGGGGACTATGAGCTCCCGGTCGTGATCGGTACCGAAAACGAAACCGGCGTCGATATCACCGCGTTACGCGGGTCCAGCGGCGCCATCACCCTCGATCCGGGTTACGGCAACACCGGCTCGTGCAAGAGCGCCATTACCTTCATCGACGGCGAGCGCGGCATCCTGCGCTACCGCGGCTATCCCATCGAAGAGATCGCCGAGCACGCCTCCTTCCCCGAGGTCTGCTACCTGCTGATCCACGGCGACCTACCCACCGCGGCAGAGCTCAAGCGTTTCGAGGAACAGCTGACCCTGCACACGCTGCTTCACGAAGACCTGAAGAAGCTCTTCGAGGGCTTCCCGCCGACCGCCCATCCGATGGCGATCCTGTCGGCGATGGTGGCATCGTTGTCGGCCTACTACCCGCGCCACGGCGAATCCGAGCGCGACCTCAACATCCTGCGACTGCTCGCCAAGGCGCCGACGATCGCCGCCTTCTCCTACAAGAAGTCGATCGGCCAGGCCTTCGTCTACCCCGAGAACGAACTCTCCTATACGCAGAACTTCCTGCACATGATGTTCGCCGTGCCGTCGGCCGGTTACCGGGTGCCCAAGGTGCTCGACCGCGCGCTCAACCTGTTACTCATCCTGCACGCCGATCACGAGCAGAACTGTTCGACCTCCACCGTGCGCATGGTCGGGTCGAGCCAGGCGAATCTCTTCGCTTCGATCTCGGCCGGCATCTGCGCGTTGTGGGGCCCGCTGCACGGCGGCGCCAACCAGCGGGTCATCGAGATGCTGCAGAAGATCCGCGACGAGGGAGGCGACTATCAGAAATACGTCGCTCTGGCCAAGGACAAGAGCTCCGACTTCAAGCTCATGGGCTTCGGCCACCGCGTCTACAAGAACTTCGATCCGCGGGCGAAGATCCTCAAGCGCGTCGCCGACGACGTGCTGACGGAGCTGGGCGTCGACGATCCGTTGCTCGACATCGCGAAGAACCTGGAGCGGATCGCGCTCGCCGACGAGTTCTTCGTCGAACGCAAGCTCTATCCCAACGTCGACTTCTACTCCGGCATCCTCTACCGGGCGATGGGCGTTCCGACCGACATGTTCACCGTCATGTTCGCGCTCGGCCGCCTGCCGGGCTGGATCGCCCAGTGGAAGGAGATGCGCGAGGATCCGGCGATGCGGATCAGCCGTCCGCGGCAGATCTATGTCGGCGAGCCCCAGCGCCGCTTCCCGACCCTCGAAGAGCGGTCGCGGAAACAGCGCGAGGTGGAGACGGAGGCCCTGGTACCGGTCGGCGCCTGAGCCGGGCTACGACGAGAGCTCCCGTCGAGACGGGTACCCGGCCTCTGTCGGCTCCGCCTCGTGGTCCAGGCGCTCCTTCGCCTCCAGGAATCGGCGCTCCACCCGCGCGATGACGCGGGCCGCCCAGCGCCTGGACAGCATGGCGGGCAGGGCCGCCAGCACGCAGGAGGTGCGACCCCGCAGACCCGGCCAGGCCGGGTGGCCCGCGCGCACCGCACACCCGCGGTAATAGAGGTCGGTGAAGAGGATCATGAGCACCGCGCCGGCGCGCAGGCCCGGCGCGCCCCGCTCGACGAGATCCCGGGTCAGCCCGCGGTAGGCGGAGACACCGGCGAGCGCGCGAACCAGAAGCTCCTCGCGCACCCGCCGCACGACCTCTCGATCCGCCGCCGAAGGCACGGCGCCGAGCAGCGGCTTCAGATCAGGATGGTAGGCGACCCCGCGCACGAGGTCCCGTTCGATGTCCCGGGTGACGTTGGCGAGTTGGATCATTTCGCTCGCCGCCATCGCGTCCTCGCGCTGAGCCTTCGATAGCCGGTACTCTCCGACCAGGCGCAGCGCGAAGACGATCGGCTCGCCGATCACGTGGTGGCAATATCGACGGAGCTGAGCCTCGTCGAGAAACGCTCCCCCCTGCCGGTCCAGGGTCTCGGTCGACCAGGCCATCCCGGCGGCCATGGCGTGCACGAGCTCGGCAATCGCCGACTGCGCCTCCGCCGGCAGCGAGGCGAAGATCTCGTCGATCTCGCCGCAACGTTCGACGAGCAACAGGTGGAGCCGGTCCCGATCGTCGGTGGCCAGGGTGGGAGGAATCCGATCCGCCGGGGGGATGGGCCGAACCGAGAAGCGGTCGCCGAAGGCGAGCAGCCGCTCGACTCGCCGCTCTCGCACCTGCAGATCTTCGTAGGAGTCGAGCATCCGACAGTAGAGATAGGCGACGGCGGCGGCGCGAGCCTGCCGACGGGGCAGGACCACGATCGAAGAGGCGAAGCTCCGGGCGGCGTGGGGCAGGATGCGCCACAGAAAGCGCTCCGGGTCCCGTTCCCTCGCGAGCGACCCGAGATCGGGCCGGCCCCGGCGCGCGGCGAGGCCCCGCGCGAGGAGGATCAGCCGGTTACGATCGCGGAGTCGCGGCATCAGTCGAGAAGACCTCCGAATGGGAGCACCGGCAGCCGCTCGGCAGCCGTGGATCCGAGCGCCCGCCGCCGCCATGATTCGATCGCGTCGACAACCCTGGATTTTCACACGTTCGGAGTGCGGACCGCCCCCGAGCGCCGTCCCGCGGGTGCGGATCGTCCCGTGAAAACGTCAGGGCTTCGGGGTCTGCTCGCGCCAGCCGCCGCCGAGGGCCTGGTAGAGCGTCACCCGGTTGGTCTGCTCGGCGAGGTGGAGGCTGATCAGCCCCTGCTCGGCCGCGTAGTAGTTGCGTTGCGAATCGAGCACCGTGAGGTAACTGTCACGACCGAGCTCGCGGCGCTGCTTGGCCACCCGATAGGCGGCGCCGGCTGCATCCGCCAGTGCCTTCTGCGCCGCGCTCTGGCGTGCCAGCGCAGCGCTCCAGGCGAGTCCGTCGGCCACCTCGCGGAAGCCCGACTGGATGGCGCGCTCGTATTGCGCCACCGCGGCGTCGCGATTGACCTTCGCGACCTTCACGCCGGCGCGCCCGCGGCCGCCGTGGAAGATCGGCGCGGTCAGTCGCGGAATGAACGCCCAGGTGCGGTTGGCGGCGGTGAAGAGCGACGAGAGCTCGCCGCTGGCGTATCCCGCGCTCCCGGTCAGGGTGATCGACGGGAAGAGCTCCGCTCGCGCGACGCCGATGTCGGCGTTGGCCGATCGGAGCTGGTGCTCAGCCGCCAGGACGTCCGGACGTCGCAGCAACACATCGGCCGGAAGCCCCGCGGGCAGCGGGGCGAGCGAGGTCTCGGCGGCGTCGAAACCGGACGGCAACAGCGTCGGATCGACTGGAGACCCGACCAACAAGGTCAGGGCATTGACGTCCTGGGCGATCTGCCCCGCGTAGCGCTCGACGTCGACCCGGGCGCTCTCCGCCGCGGTCTTCGCCAGGTCGAGGTCGAGCCCCGAGATGGCGCCGAGATCGTGCTCCCGGGTGCGGATCCGGAGCTCTTCCTCCTGGTTGCTCAACGTTTCGCGCGCCAGCCGTTCGAGCTCCTGATCGGAGCCGAGGGTCAGGTATGCCCTCGCCAGCTCGCCGAGCAGGCTGATCTCGACCGCGCGGTGGGTCTCCTCGAGCGCGAAGTAGCTCTCGAGGGCGGCATGGTTGGCGCTGCGCAGACGGCCGAACAGATCGAGCTCGTAAGCGGTGATGCCGATTCCCGCGCTGAAATAGGAGAGCGTGTAGGGCGTGCCCGTGAACGAGCTCGAGGCGGGGAGCTTCTGGCGCGTCGAGGACCCGGTGAGGTCGAGGGACGGCACCAACGCCGAGCGCTGGATGCGGTACTGGGCGCGTGCCCGCTCGACGTCGAGGGCCGCCAGACGCAAGTCGCGGTTGTTCTCGAGGCTCAGCGCGATCAGCTTCTGGAGGCGGGGGTCGGTGAAGAAATCGCGCCATCCGAGGTCGGCGGTCGCGGCCGTCTTCGTCTCCGGAGTCGAGGTGGGCGCGATCGGCCAGGCCTTGGCGACCGGCGGCTCGGGCTTCGTCAAATGGGGCTCGAGCGTGCAGCCGGCCAGAGCCAGCGCCGCGAGGAGGGCGGAAGCGAGACGCGTGCGGCTCATGATTCCTCACCGAAGAGCTCGGCGGCTTCTTCCTCCGCGTCGTCCGCTGGTTTCGACGAACCGCCGCTCGCGAGCCGCCGGACGACCACGAAGAAGAGTGGGATGAAGAAGATGCCGAGGAAGGTACCCGCCATCATGCCCCCCAGGACGCCGGTGCCGATCGCCCGCTGGGCGCCCGAGCCGGCGCCATGCGCGAAGGCGAGCGGCAGCACGCCGAGGCCGAAGGCGAGCGAGGTCATGAGGATCGGCCGCAGCCGGTCGCGCACCGCCTGCAAGGTCGCGGCGACGAGCTCCTTGCCCTGGTCGATGTAGTCCTTGGCGAACTCGACGATGAGGATCGCGTTCTTGCTCGCCAATCCCACCGTGGTGAGCATCGCGACCTGGAAGTAGACATCGCGCGCGAGGCCGCGTCCGAAGGTCGCCAGCACCGCGCCCAGGATGCCCAGCGGCGCCACCAGCAGCACCGAGGTGGGAATGGACCAACTCTCGTAGAGCGCCGCCAGGCTGAGGAAGATCACCAGCACCGAAAGCGAGTAGAGCAGCGGCGTCTGCGCGCCGGCGGCACGCTCCTGGTAGGACTGGCCCGTCCACTCGAGGGCGTAGCCGGGAGACAGCCTCGCCACCAGCTTCTCCATCTCCTGCATGGAAGCGCCGGAGCTCACCCCGGGAGCCGCCTGGCCGACGATCTCGACCGCCGGAATACCCTTGTAGCGTTGCAGCATTGGCGGGCCGTACTCCCATCGCGTCGTCGCAAACGCCGAGACCGGGACCATTTCACCGGCTGCGCTGCGCACGTACCAACGGTCGAAGTCCTCGGGCCGCATCCGGAACGGTGCGTCGGCCTGGACGTAGACGCGCTTGACCAGCCCGCGGTCGAGGAAATCGTCGATGTAACGACCGCCCCATGCCACCGACAGAGTCGATCCGACATCGGCCATCGAGAGACCGAGCGCCTTCGCCTTGCGCGTGTCGAGATCGACGTGCAGCTCGGGCGCATCCTCCTGGCCGTTGGGACGCACTCCGCGCAGGAGCTTGTCCTGGGCCGCCATGCCGAGCAGCTGGTTGCGCGTCTGCATCAGCGCCGCGTGACCGTGGCCGGCGACGTCCTCCAGATAGCCGTCGAATCCGGTCGAGTTGCCGAGCGAGGTGACCGGCGGCGGCGCGAAGGCGAAGACCAGGGCGTCCTTGATCCGGCTGAGCGCTCCGCTGGCGCGGCCGGCGACGGCGTCGGCGCCGAGCGCCGGCGAGGTGCGTTGGTCCCAGTCCTTGAGTCGTACGAATGCCATGCCGGTGTTCTGTCCGCTGCCGGCGAAGCTGAACCCCTGCACCGTGAAGAGCGACTCCACCGCCTTCTCCTGATGCAGGAAATAATCCTCCACCTGCTTCAGCACCCCGGCCATGCGCTCCTGGGTCGCTCCCACCGGCCCCTGCACGAGCACGAAAAGGATGCCCTGGTCCTCGTCTGGCAGAAAGGAAGTGGGCACCTTGAAGAAGAGCATCACGGTCGCCACCAGGAGCACCGCGTAGATGCCGACGAACCGAACCGTTCGCTTCAGGATGCCGCCCACCGCATTCCCGTAGCCGTGCACGCCGCGCGAGTAGGAACGATTGAACCAGCCGAAGAAGCCGGTTTTCTCCCCGTACTCCCCCTGGTCGCTCGGCCGGAGCAGCGTCGCGCAGAGCGCCGGCGTCAGGATGACGGCCACCAGCACCGAGAGGAGCATCGCGGCGACGATGGTGACGGAGAACTGGCGGTAGATGACCCCGGTGGCTCCCTGCAGAAAGGCCATCGGCACGAAGACGGACGAGAGCACGATTGCGATCGCCACCAGGGCGCCGGTGATCTGGTCCATCGACTTGCGGGTCGCGTCTCGTGGCGAAAGGCCCTCTTCGCTCATCAGGCGCTCGACGTTCTCCACCACCACGATCGCGTCGTCCACCAGCAGGCCGATCGCCAGCACGACCGCGAACATGGTGAGCATGTTGATCGACAGGCCGAGCACGGCGAGCACCGCGAACGTGCCGAGCAGCACCACCGGAACCGCAATCGTCGGGATGAGCGTGGCGCGCAACGACTGGAGGAAGAGAAACATGACGAGGAACACCAGGCCCACCGCCTCGAGCAGAGTCTTGACGACCTCGTCGACCGAGGCGCGCACGAATGGCGTGGTGTCGAACGGGACGATGTACCTCAAGCCGCGCGGGAAATTCGTCGAGAGCTGTTTGAGCTCGGCCTCCACGCCCCGTGCCGTGTCGAGGGCGTTGGCGTTGGTCGACAGGGTCACCGCCAGGCCGGCGGACGGCTTGCCGTTGAAGCGGCTCGCAAAATCGTAGCTGGCCGAGCCGAGCTCGACGCGCGCCACGTCGGCGAGGCGCAGCACGGAGCCGTCGGTGTTGCTGCGCAGGACGACGTTGCGGAACTGCTCCGGCGTCTGCATGCGTCCCTGCGCGGTGACCGTTGCGTTGAGCTGCTGGCCGGGCACGGCCGGGGTCGCGCCGAGCTGGCCGACCGCGATCTGCGCGTTCTGCGCCAGCACCGCGCCGATGACGTCCGACGGTGTGAGGCCGTAGGTTTCGAGCTTGTTCGGGTCGAGCCAGATACGCATCGCGTACTTGCCGCCGAACACCATCACGCTGCCGACCCCGGGAACCCGGCTGAGCGAGTCCACGAGATGGCTCGAGACGTAGTCCGAGATGTCGATCGGGTCCATGCTGCCGTCTTCGGAGACGAAGCCGACGACCTCGAGGAAGCCGGCGTTGGCCTTGGTGACGCTGACCCCCTGCTGCTGCACCACCAGCGGTAGCAGCGGCGTCGCGAGCTGCAACTTGTTCTGAACCTGGACCTGGGCGATGTCGGGATCGACGCCGTTCTCGAAGGTCAGGTTGACCGTCACCGCGCCGTTCGAAGAGCTGGTCGACGACATGTAGATCAGCCCGTCGAGGCCCTTCATGTTCTGCTCGATGATCTGGGTCACCGAATTCTGCGCGGTCTCCGCCGAGGCACCCGAATAGAAGGCGTTGATGGTCACCGTCGGGGGCGCGATCTCGGGGTAGCGGGCGATCGGAAGACGGGTGATCGACACCGCGCCCGCCACCATGACGAGGATGGCGATGACCCAGGCGAAGATCGGGCGATCGATGAAGAAGCGCGCCATCGCCGGCTACTCGGGGCTCGACGGGCTGGGCGGTGCCGGCGAGGCGCTCTCCTCGACCGCTTCCACCGGGGCGCCCGGACGGGCTTTCTGGACGCCCTCGACGATGACCCGCTCGCCGGCGGCGAGGCCGGACTCCACGAGCCAGGAGTCGCCGATCGTGCGCGAGACCTTGACTCCGCGCAGCTCGACCTTGCCGTCGGCGCCGACCACCAGCGCCGTGGCATTGCCCTTGGGATCGCGGGTGATACCGCGTTGAGGAGCGAGCACCGCCTGGGGGTCCACTCCTTCTTCCACCACCGCCCGGACGTACATCCCGGGCCGCAGGAGGTCGTCGGGGTTGGGCACGATCACCCGCAACGCGAAGCTGCCCGTGCTCGGATCGACGGTGACGTCGGCGAACTGCAGACGCCCGGGGTGCGGATACTCGCTGCCGTCCGCGAGCAGGACATGGACCGGCGCGTCTTTCGCTCCCAGCTCCATCTTGCCGGCCGTGAGCTCATGTTGCAGCCGCAACCACTCCAGGCTCGACTGGTTGACGTCGACGTACATGGGGTCGAGTTGCTGCACAGTGGCCAGCGGGTCGCTCTGGTTCGTGGTCACCAGGGCGCCGGCGGTCACCGACGAACGGCCGATCCGTCCGGTGATCGGCGACGGGATGCGCGCGTATCCGAGGTCGAGCTGGGCGCGACCGAGGGTGGCCTTTGCGGACGCGACGTCCGCTTCGTCTTTCCGCACCGTCGCCTCGGCGTCCTCCTTCTCCTGCTCGCTCACCGCGTCGACCGCGCGCAGCTTCACGGCGCGCTCTGCCGTCAGACGATCGGCGTCGCGGGTCGCCTCGGCCTTCTCGAGCGCCGCCTGGGCGCTCTCGTAGTTGGCGCGATAGACCGCGTCGTCGAGCTGATAGAGCTGCTGCCCGGCTCTCACGAGGCCGCCTTCGGTGAAGTTCCGACTCTTGACGATGCCGCTCACCTGGGGACGTACTTCGGCCACGCGGAAGGCGCGCGTACGGCCCGGAAGCTCGCGGGTGAGGTTCACCGATTGGGTCTTCAGCGTCACCACGGTGACCTGGGCCGGACCCATCGCCGGCGGGCCCTGGGCCCCCTGCCCGCAGCCTCCGACGGCCAGCACGACGAAGATCGGCATCGCGCCGAGATTGGAAAGGGCTCGCTTGCGCACCACGCGCTCCTTTGAACGGATAGGCGACGAGAGGCTCCGGGCACCCATCCCGGGAGACTCGCCACACGCCGAGAATCGGCCCCAGGGTGCCTTCCGGGCCGGACGGTCCGAGAGATATGCGGCGCCGCGTCTCGACATCGACCGGCGTCGCCGATGGGCGGGAGTCTATCTCGCGCGCGAGGCGACTCGGCCGGTCGCCGGCCGGCGCCTCGAGGGGCTCGCCGTAGCGCTCCTCTCGAGCCCGCAGATCCCGTCGACGGAACGGTAGGATTTCGGCATGGCTCGACCCACCGGTTGTCTCGACCGAAGCTCTCGGCGCACGCCCTGGCTGACGCTCGTCCTCCTGCTCGCGCCATCGTCGATCGCACTCGCGACCGAGTCCCCAACGCCGCTGGCACTTGTGCACGCGACCGTCGTCGACGGCACCGGCGCGCCCGCCCGCCCGGCCACGACGCTCGTGGTCGAGAAGGGACGCATCGCGACGATCTTTCCCGACGGGGCAGGAAAGATTCCCCAGGGCGCCCGAATCCGCGATCTCTCCGGCAAGTTCGTCGTCCCTGGGCTGATCGACGCCCACGTGCACCTGACCGGCGCCGCGGAGAGCGTCGCCGGCTACCGCGAGCTGCTCGGCGCGCTGCTCGCCAAGGGGGTCACCACGGTACGCGACATGGCGGGCGACGACCGCCTGCTCGGCGACTTGGCGCGCCAGACCGCGTCCGGAGATCTTCCGGGCCCCGACATCTTCTACGCGGCGCTGCTCTCGGGTCCGTCGTTTTTCGCGGAGGATCCACGCGCCCAGGCTGCCTCCGCCGGGCTGGTGCTGGGCGAAGCGCCTTACATGCTGGCCGTGACCGCGCGAAGCGACGTGCCGCTCACGATCGCCGAAGCACGTGGCACCGGAGCCACGGGAGTGAAGCTCTATGCCAATCTCCCGGCAAGCCTCGTCAAGGCGCTCGGAGTGGAAGCGCATCGCCAGGGCATGCTCGTCTGGACGCACGCCACCGTCTTCCCCGCCAAGCCGAGCGACGCCGTCGCGGCCGGTGCGGACACGCTCTCGCACAGCGCCTATCTCGTCTGGGAAGCGGCGGCGCGGGTGCCGGAGGACTACCGGATGCGCGCCCGGGGCGATTTCGCGCACCTGCGGCCGGACGACCCACGCCTGATCGCCCTCCTCGACCGCATGCACGAGCAGGGGACGATCCTCGATGCCACGCTCTTTCCCTTCGTCGAAGAGGCGCGCGAAACGCCGGGACGCGTCGGCGCGGGCCTCGTCGACTGGAGCTACGCGGTGACCAGGCTGGCCCGTGAGCGCGGCGTGTTGGTCGACGCCGGCAGCGACAGCTCCGGTCTGCCCCAGGACGAGCACGGAAAGATCGTGGCCGACGCCGTGCCCAACGTCGAGCAGGAGATGGCGGAGTTGGTGAGCCATTGCGGCTGGACGACGCTCGAAGCGATCCGTTCGGCGACCGAGATCGGAGCGATGACGGTGGGCCGGGCGGCCGACCGCGGCACCTTGACGCCAGGCAAGCGCGCCGACCTCGTGGTTCTCGCCGCCGACCCGACCGCCGATCTCGCCAACCTCCGCAAGGTCGAATGGGTCATGAAAGACGGGGTTGCTCACCCGAAATAGCGGCACGACGAACCGCACCGGCCGCGCCGACCGCGCCGATGCCTCCGAAGGATTTCGCGCGGTCGCGGGTTTCTCTCGGGACCGCGACCGGCACGAGCCCTCTGCGAATCCTTGCCGATGCGGTCCACGCGACCCAGCCGAGGAGGACAAGAACTTGAGCCAAGAGATTCGACGATCCGGGCCCACCGCGCGACGGAGCGTCTCGACGAGCCGGCGGGGCGCGAGCCTGGTGGCGGCGCTCGCGATCACGCTGACGCCGATCGCGATTCGAGCCCACGACTTGCCGCTCGGCGACGGGCACGTGACGGACCATCCGGAGGTGGGCAACGTGGACTCGTGCCGGATGACCTTCCGCGGCGGTGGGGCGCGGCACGACGGGCCCTGGTTCCACGGCGACACCTGGGACCCGACCGCCAAGCCGCACGTCGAGGGCGACGTCCTCTGGCCCGATGCGGCGTTCTCGCTCACGCCGCGTGACGGTGACCTGCTCTTCCGAGGCAACGGCCTGCCGGTCGAGGAGCCGACCGGCAACTTCCCGATTTCGCCCGCGGACCCCGCCTACTCCTACGACACCAACCCGAACCGCATCGCGGCCCAGCGCCTCGCCTTCGCGATCCCCGAGCACCCCGTTCTGGCTGCCCGGCCGAGCTGCCTGCCGATGGGCATGATCGGCTTCACGGTCACCGGCGTGGCGTTCTACAGCGCGCTCGACGACGCCGGGCGCGACGCCGCAGCGCACGAGATCCAGGACCAGTGCGACGGCCATCCGCAGGCCAACTCTCAGTACCACTACCACAACGCCTCGCCGTGCATCCCCGGCGTCGACACCGACCAGGTCGTCGGCTGGGCGCTCGATGGCTTTCCGATCCTCGGCAAACGGGATGCGAGCGGCACCGAGCTGACCGACGCCGACCTCGACGCCTGTCACGGCCGGCGCGAGGAAGTCACCGTGGACGGCCGAACGTACGACTACGCGTACCACTTGACCGCCGAATATCCCTACACGCTCGGCTGCTTCGCGGGCGAACCGCTCGAGAGCACCCGCCGCGACATTCGCGACGGCCTCCTGCCCTCGCGGCGCGGCCGGCCGGGGATGGGCCGGCCGCGGGGACGCCCGCCGGGCGCGGAGTAGAGTAGCCCCCCCACACGACGACTCCAGGGAGGCCGGATGCAACGCTGGTGGATCGCCGTCGCGCTCCTGCTCGTCGCCACCGGCGCGCGGCCGAGCCTCGCCAAGCTCACTTCCGAGGCGGCCGCGCGCGCCGCGGGAGAAGCGCTCGCGACGCGGGTTGCGGGAGGCGTTCGGATCGCCTACTCGCGAGCCACCGGGGTGGCGAGGTTCGTGCGCCTGCCGCCCCGCTCGGAGGCCGACCTCTCGCCCACCGCCACCGGCACGTCCGACGCGCGCTGCCGCGCTTTTCTCTCCGCCAACCGGGCGCTCTTCGGCCTGCAGGATTCGGCGTCCGAGCTGGTTCTCCTCAACGAGCAGGTCGACCGGGCCGACCCGCTCGGCTACCGTCACCTGACCTATCGACAGCTCGACCAGGGGGTGCCGGTCTTCGCCGCGTTGCTGCGCGCCCACTTCGACGCCGCCGGGCGCCTGCGCGCGGTGCAGGGCACGATCATTCCCGACCTCGCACTCGACACGCGGCCTCGGGTCGGCGCCGAGATGGCGTGGGCACGGGCGCGGAGCTTCTTCACCGCCCAGCTCGACCCCGCCGGCGGAGCACCGATCGGCGCGGCGCCAACGCTGGTCGTCTATCGGTCCGGTCTCGAGCGACCGACGCTGGGAATCGCGCGCCTCGCTTGGTCGGTCGAAGTCGCCGACGGTGGACGCGCCCGCGCGCGGATCTTCGTGGATGCCCGCACGGGCAAGGTGCTGGACTGGCTTCCCGAGATCTACGACGCCGAGTATCGGCGCGCCTACAGCGGCATCGATCAGGCGCCATTCGACGGTATTCCCGACTCGTTCCCGCAGTCGCCAGATTGGATGGAGGGCGAACCGTTTCCGACCGGCACCGCGGAGCTCGACGCGGCGCTCGCCGCCACCGACGACACCTATCGCTTCTACGCCGCGTTGGGGCGCGACTCCTACGACGGTGCGGGACACCGCTTGGACGTCTCCTGGAATGCCGCGAGCTTCTGCCCCAACGCCTCCTGGAACGGCGTGGTCGCGACGTTCTGCCAAGGCTTCGCGGCGCACGACGTGGTGGCGCACGAGTGGAGTCACGCCTACACGGCAGCGACCTCGGGCCTGATCTACCGGTGGCAATCGGGAGCCCTCGACGAGTCGTTCTCCGACGTCTGGGGCGAGTCGCTCGACCAGAAGACGAAGCTCTCGGCCGGGCGCGACACCGACCAGCCGGCCAATCGGCGCACCGACGGCGCCTGCTCGAGATTCGAGCCCGCCCGCTTGCGGGTGATCCAGCCGGCGAGCGTGGCGGGAGACTTCGCGGTCGGTCAAGCCGCATTCGGGAAGCCGGCCGCGAGCGCGCCACCGGCCGACCTCGTTCGGGTCGAGGACACGGGGGGAGCCGATCCGCACGACGCTTGCGAGCCGCTCACCGACGACCGGGTGGCGGGGCGGATCGCCTTCGCCGACCGCGGCACCTGCGACTTCGAGAGCCAGGCCCGCCATGTCCAGGCGGCGGGCGCGATCGGGCTCGTGGTGGGCAATCTGGCGTCCAGCCCGAGCCCCGACGTCGCGCCGGCGATGGGCTGCGATCCGGTCACCGCTTGCGACCTCGCGATCACCCTCTCCGCCGTTTCGTTGAATCGCGCCGACGCCGACGAACTGCGCGCCGCGCTGTCGGGTGGCGTGAAGGCGGCCATTCTGTCCGGCCACAACGCGGGCGCCGACGACTCGGTGCGCTGGCTGCTCGGCGAGGATGTGCGACCACTCGGCGTCGCGCGCGACATGTGGAATCCCGAGTGCCGTGCCGCGCCGGGCAAGACTTCCGACCCGGACTACTGGTGCGCCAACGCCGACTCGGGAGGCGTGCACGTCAACTCGGGCGTTCCCAACCACGCTTTCGCGTTGCTCGTCGACGGCGGCTCGTACAACGGCGCTTCGGTGGCCGGGATCGGGCTCGTCAAGGCGGCGTGGATCTACTGGCGCGCCGAGCGCGACTATGAGACGCCCGCCACGGATTTCTCGACGCACGCCGACGCGCTCGAGACGGCCTGCGACGATCTCGTCGGAACGCCGCTCGCCGATCCCTGGGGCGGTCACGACGTAGCCCTGTCGACGGACGATTGCGCCCAGGTCGCGGCCGCCAACGCGGCGGTAGAGATGCGCGCCGATCCGCCGTGCGATTTCATTCACCTGCTGGCGCCCGACCCACCGCCGATCTGCGGCGACGACGCGGTCTACCCGGTGGCCGAATCCACCTTCGACGAGGGCGCCGACGGATGGACGGTCTCCCGGCGCGCCGTGGCCTCCCCCACCACGTTCGATCCGCGCGATTGGACGCGCGTCACGAACCTCCCGGACCGGCGCCCGGGTTTCGCCTTCTTCGCCCCCGACCCGAAGAGCGGAGATTGCGTGACCGGCCAGCACGGGGACGACGAGAGCGGCGTCCTGGTGCTCGAAAGCCCGGATCTCGTCCTGCCGGCCGGAAGGCCGGCACGCCTCGCTTTCGATCACGATCTCGCCACCGAGCCGAACTGGGACGGCGGCAATCTGAAGCTCAGCGTGGGGGGCGGCCCCTGGATCCTGGTACCCGCCGCCGCGTTCCGCTTCAACGCCTACACGGGTCCGCTCTTCCTGGCCCCGGACAACACCGATCCCCTGGCCGGAGAGCCCGCCTTCCACGGTACCGATCAGGGTTCCAACTCGGGGAGCTGGGGCACCTCGATCATCGACCTGGCGGGTCTCGTGGCGCCCGGCCAGCGCTTTCGGGTGCGCTTCGAGCTGGGCAGCGATGTCTGCTCCGGCAGCACCCTCGGCTGGTGGGTCGACGACGTCCGTCTGGTCGCGTGCACCGACCCCGGGCCGATCTTCCTCGACGGCTTCGAAAGCGGGAACCTCTGGCGATGGAGCGCGGCGGTGCCCTGATCCAGCACCGCGAGTGGCCGCCGGTCGAGTGGTAGTTTCCGGCCGCGCTACGTGATGATCGCGTGTCGAGCTCGAGGGGGATTCGTGAACAAGGAAATACTGACTCAGATGTGGGACCAGATCCGGCAGAAGTACGGCATCTATTTGCGGCTACTGGAAGCGATTCCCGAGGACCGGCTCACGAGCCAGCTGGTTCCCGGCATGCGAACGGCGGTCGAGTTGGCGACCCACGTCTCGACCACCGTGATCCGCGACATCGCGCAGGGCGTGGAGAAGGGCGAGATCACGGCCGACGAAGACGCGGAGAAAGGAATCGCGGCGGGCATCACGAAGCAAGCGGACCTGATCGCCTACGCCGAAGAGTGCTGGGCCAAGGCGGATGCCGCGGTGGCCGCGATCGGCGACGCCCAACTCGGCGCGATGGTGCCGACGCCCTGGAACAAGACCTTTCCCGGCTTCGTCGCGTTCCACGTGATGAACGACGAGCTCCTGCACCACCGGGGACAGCTCTATGTCTACGTCCGGCTGTGCGGCGTCGCTCCGCCGTTTCTCTACAGCTTCGAGCAGAACGCCCCGGCGTATCGGCCAGCGGGCTGAGGCGCGATCGGCCGGTCCGGCCTGCGGCTCGCGGGTGACTGACGGAAACTGACAGTCCCTCGTGGGATCCTTCACGCCAGTTCGACTCGACTGGATCGGGCTCTCCGCCTGCCGCGCGGAGGGCCCGCCGCGCGGCAGGCGGAGGAGCGAGATGAGAACCGGAATCGAAGACTGGCAGAACGGCTGGCACGGGGTGACCGTGGAGGCTCACCTCGGACGACATCGACGATCTGGTCGCGATGCTTCGTCTGATCCAGGCGGACCCGAACCAGCACTTCCACATCGCCAGCGATTTCGAGGAAGGTGGTGGGGTCGGCGAAGTGACCTTCTTCGTCCAGGTGGGAGAGCAGCGCGACAACGCCCGCATCTCCACCCGCGCGCTGTTGCCCGGCGAGGACGGGGAGCTCCACCGATGCCTGAGGGGCAGTAAGATCGGCGAGCGCCGACGGCGAGCGCTGAACGGAGGCTGCGTCATGTTCTGTCCGAACCCCGATTGTCCAAACCGGCAAGAGACGGGCCACGCCGCGGAGTTTCGGGAAGGCATCGTCCGCTGCTCGGATTGCGACACTCCGCTCGTGCCCCAGGACCCCGACACCGCACGGCATCAGGCGGAGAACAGCCGGCACATCGAGCTGGTCGAGCTCGACGAGATCTCGGAGCCGGCCTACGCGGCGCTGGCGTGCTCGCTTCTCGACGAGGCGGGCATCCGCTACGAGATCGAAGGCGCGGGCGTCCAGGATTTCTTCGCGCTGGGGCGCCTGGGCACGGGGTTCAGTCCGGTGACCGGCCCGCCGAAGCTGCGTGTCGACGCGGCCCGGCTCGAAGAAGCGCGGCGACTCTTGGAAAGTCTCGACGAGAGCCCGGCCGACCGCGCGGACGGCAGCGACGTGCCGGAACGCTGAGCCGAGGGCGCCCGCTCGCCGGCCGGGCCCCATTCCACTACCCTTTCCAGCGTCATGACCCGCGCGCGAGCCCTCCGCTCACTCGAGACCGCGCGCCTCGCGCTGCGCAGGCCGACCCGCCGCGACGCCGACGCCATCTTTCGTCGCTATGCGAGCGATCGGACGGCGCTGCGCTGGGTCTCCTTCCCCGCGCACGCCGGTCTCGACGACACGCGCCGATTCCTCGACTTCAGCGCGCGCGAATGGCGACGCTGGCCGGCGGGACCGCTTCTGATCTTGGCGCGCGACGGCGGCGAGCTCCTCGGCGGCACCGGCCTCGCTTACGAGGCGGCGGACGTCGCCTCCACGGGCTATGTGCTGGCGCGCGACGCCTGGGGCAAGGGATACGCCACCGAAGCGCTGCGCGCCATGATCGCGCTGGCCGGCGAGCTCGGCGTGCGCCGCCTCCATGCGCTCTGCCACCCGGAGAACCGGGCTTCGATCCGGGTGCTCGAGAAGGGCGGCTTGATCCGTGTTCAGGATGCCCGGGACCGGTGCCGGTTCCCCAACAGCGACTTCACGTCGCCCCAACCCGTCCTACGATTCGAGATCGATCCGCGGCGTGCCGGAGAGCTCGCATACACTCCAGCGTGAAACCCCCGGTAGCAAGGCTCCTCGAGGAGGGTGCATGAACGATTCGAAGAAGAGCGGATCCGGATGCCTCAAGGGTTTCGTCGCCGGCTGTCTGGGTTGCGTCGGCCTCGTCGTGCTGCTCGGCGTCGGGCTCTGGCTGAGCCGCGACATGATCGAGCAGATGCCCTGGGCGCGATCGTTGCGCCACACCTTCGAGACGGCCAAGACCGAGGCGAGCAAGATGATGGCGCTGCGCACGAGCCTGCTCGCCGACTACCCGTGCGACGGGGTGCAGATCCACGTCCAGGCCAACTCGACGAACGGCAAGTCCGTCAAGACGCTCACGGTGGGTTTGGTCAACCCGAGCTTCGAGGTGCCGGACGGACCGGACGCCAAGACGGCCCTGGCCCGCAAGATCGCGCACGACGTCGCCCGGCGTTATCCCGGCCTCGCCCGCTTCGACGAGTTGCGCATCGCCTTCGTGGTCAACGGGGGAACCGGAGTCAAGTTCAGCGGCACGACGAACTTCGACTTCCCGGTCACCGACCTTCTCTCGAACGCCGGGTCCACGCCGCCTTCGGACTGAAATCCTCCCCCCGGGAGGGACTTTCTCCGCCGCCCCGCGCGAGCCGGCAACTCGCGAGGGACCCGAGAGCGCACGGGGTCGCTTGATAGGTTCGCCGGGCAATGAGCCCGTACCTCCTTCGCCCTTCGTCGGTCCCGACCGACCAGGCACGTCTTCGTGCGGTAACGCGCGGCCGTTGGCTGACCTGGGCGACGGTCGCGTACAACAGCCTAGAGGGTCTGCTCTCGGTCGGCGCCGGCGCGCTCGCTGGAAGCATCGCTCTGGTCGGCTTCGGAATCGACAGCTTTCTCGAGCTGGCGGCGAGCCTCGCCGCCATCTGGCGACTCGGACACGAGATGAATCCGGATCGGCGCGAGAAGGCGGAGCGGCGGGCCCGCCGGCTCATCGGCTTCTCCCTGGCCGGACTCGCCGTCTATATAGGCTATGAATCGACCGTGGCCCTCGTCCGGCGCGAGCAGCCGGCCGAGAGCGTCATCGGCATCGGCATCGCGATGGTCTCGCTTATCGTCATGCCACTGCTGGCACGCGCCAAACGACGCGTCGCCGCCGAGCTTCGCAGCGGCGCCCTGCGCGCCGAGGCACGTCAGACCGAGATCTGCACCGTACTCTCGGCGCTCCTGCTCGGCGGTCTCGTCCTGCATGCCGTAGCAGGTTGGTGGTGGGCGGATCCGCTCGCCGCATTGGCGATGACGCCCTGGATCGCCTGGGAGGGCATCGAGGGCCTGCGGGGGCGGGAGACCTGCGAGTCTTGCGCGCCCCTTGATGCGGCCGGGGAGGGTGACTAGACGCGATCCACCCGGTCGTCGGAAGCGGGAAGACCCTCGGCCGCCGTCTTGATCTCGGCGAGCATCGCGGCCAGATCGTCGCCGTCCAGATCCGGGTTCACGCACACCATCCGGATCACCCGCCGGCCGGCGACGACGCCGTGACTCAGCTTGAGTCGCCCGTCGCGATCCAGCCGCTCGCAGATGGCGGCGCTCGAACGTCCGCGAACGCGAAAGCAGACGTTGATCGACGGTGGCGGCTCGATCAGCTCGAGGTCCGGGTCAGCCGCCACGAGTCTCCGCGGCGTGGCGCGCCAGGGCGAGCTGGCGGAGCAGCCGCTGGTTCCAGCCCTCGTCCCCCATCGCGAGCCAGGCCGCCCAGAGCTTGAGCGCGTCGTTGCGCCGGCCGCATTGAATGGACCGGCGGCCCGGGTCCAGATCGTCGGCCTCGCCTTGAAAGAGGTAGTCGGCGCCTTCGTCGAGGCTCCGCGCCAGGGCGCCGCGCCGCGCCACCAGGAGCATCGAGCACTGTTGCGGCACACCCATCATCTTGTGGGCGTTCCAGGCGAACGAGTCGGCGAGCTCGGCTCCATCCAGGAGCTCCCGCCGTTCCGGGCAAAGCAGGAGGCTGCCTCCGAGCGCGCCGTCGACGTGCAGCCACACGCCGCGCTCGCGGGCCACCACGGCGATCGCGCGCAGCGGATCGAAGGCGCCGCGAACGGTCGTTCCCGCGGTCGCGTTGACCATCACGGGACGCAGACCTTCCGTACGGTCGGCGTCGAGCAGCCGCGCCAACTCGTCGGCGCGCATGCGGCCCGACTCGTCGACCGCGACACGGCGCACCCAACGCCGGCCGATGCCGACGATGCCGGCGTTCTTCGGCACCGAGTAGTGCGCCTCATCGGAGGTGTATACCGTCATGCGCGCGCCCGCGACGCCACCGTCGCGGCTCTCCGGTGCGCGCTCGTTGCGGGCCATCAGGAGCGCGATCAGGTTGGAGATCGACCCCCCCGGCGCGAAGCAAGCCTCCCCGTCGCGAAAGCCGACCTTCGTCAAAACGTGGCGCAGCAGCGCCCGTTCGACCAGGACCTCCGCTCCGGCGGCCTTGAAGGTCGAGAGCGTGACGTTGGTCTGCGCCGCCCAGAGCTCGGCGACCGTCGCCACCGGCACGCGGCCCGCGAAGAGTTGGCTGTCGAATCGCCAGCTCGACGAGGAGGGCGTGGCGGCGAGGACCGCTCGCACCCGGGTCAGGACTTCGTCGACGGGCAATGCCGCGGCTCCGAGATCGAGCTCGAGCCGCCGAGCGAGCGCATCCGGATCGCCGAGCGCGGCCTCGAAGGGTTCGTCCTCGCGAGCCAGGAGATCGCGCGCGATCTTCGTCGCGTGATCCAGCAGGTCGGCGAGCTCGGCCGCCCGCTCCTCTCTCCGGCTCGGCACGCTGCGGGCGATCGGGGATTTCGGCACGGAGATGGGCTCTCGGGAACGGAACGCGGGATATCGTAGGAATTCGTGGACTTCCGCCGACCCAGGATATCGCTCCTCTCGCTCGCCGTCTGCGCGCTGCTCGCCGCGTGCGCCTCGTCCCGCTCGCCGATTCTCCACAAGTCGACCCCGACCGAGATCTCGTCCGTCCTCGAGGCCGCCCTGACCGTGGTGGAGCCGGACGGAGGCCATGTGACCCTGGTCCTGGCGAGCGACCTGCTCCCCGCGGTGCGCGAGGCCGCCGGCAAGCTACGCGAGGTCGTGCAACTACCGGAGCGCCACCGTGGCGAGCGCGTGACGTTGAGCGAGCGGCAGTTTCTCCTCCAGAAGGTCGTGATCGGCGGCGACAGCGCCGAGGTCGAGGGTGTCCTCGGCCCCGCTTGGCCGAAGTCCTCGGCTCTGCCGGGATGCGGCTCGACCTACAAGATCAAGCTGAGTCACGACGGCGAGGGCCACTGGGCGGCCGGCGACTTCACCGTGACCCGCTGCTGATCCACCCCCGGCCACCCACCGCCTCGCGAGTCGATCCGGCGACACGGCTCGTGACAACATACGCCCAGGAAGACCCACCATGACCCCCAACCAGAGAGCCCGCCTTCGCCAGACTTTCGAGAAGCTCGTGCCGTTGCCGCGACGCTTCGGAACGGCCTTCTACCAGCGACTCTTCGAGATCGATCCGAGCTTGCGCGGACTCTTCCACGGCGACCTTGATCGCCAAGCCTCGATGCTGGTCAACGCGCTGACCCTCGCGATCTTGCACCTCGCCGAGTCGGGCCGCGTTTCCAGGACTGTGCAGGAACTCGGAGAGCGGCACGCCGGCTACGGCATCGCCCCGGAGAATTTCGAAACATTCGGCGACGCGCTCACCTGGACCCTCGAGCAACAGTTCGGCGACGAATTCGACGCCGAGGTGCGCGCCGCGTGGCGCGAGGCCTACGACCTGCTCGCCCGGGCGATGAAGCAAGAAGCTTCGACCGCGGGAGAGAGCACCGCCGCGAGCTAGCTCTTGGCCTGACCCCAGGTGGGGCCGATTCCCGTATCGACCACCAGCGGCACGTCGAGTCGCGCCGCCGATTCCATCTCGTGAGCCACCAGCTCGGCTACCCGGGGCGCCTCCGCCACGGGAGCCTCGAGCACCAGCTCGTCGTGCACCGTGAGAAGCAGGCGGGCTTCCGGTGCCTCGGCGCGGAGGCGGCGGTCGACCGCGATCATGGCGAGCTTGAGGAGGTCGGCCGCCGAGCCCTGGATGCGCGCGTTGATCGCCATCCGCTTGGCATTCTCGCGCACCGCGTAGTTGGGATGCTTGAGCTCGGGCAGATAGCGGGCCCGGCCCCACAAGGTCTCGACCCTGCCCTCCGCTTCGGCCCGCGCCAGAGTCTCCTGCATGTAGCGTTGCACGCCTCCGTAGCGGGCGAAGTAGACGGCGATGAACTGTTCGGCCTCTTTCGGCGTGATGCCGAGGTTCTTCGCCAGGCCGTAGGCGCTCATTCCGTAGATGAGCCCGAAGTTGATCGTCTTGGCGGCCCGACGTTGCTCCGCGGTGACGAGGTCAGGATCGACTCCCCAAACCGCCGCAGCGGTCGAGCGATGGATGTCTTCGCCGCGGGCGAAGGCGTCGATCATCGCCGGCTCGCCGGCGATGTGCGCCAGCACGCGGAGCTCGACCTGACTGTAGTCGGCGACGACCAGGAGAAGGCCCTCCGCCGCACGGAACGCCTCGCGGATCTTCTGCCCCTCTTCGGTCCGCACCGGGATGTTTTGCAGGTTGGGATTGACCGACGAAATGCGTCCGGTCGCCGCCACCGCCTGCTGAAAGCGGCTGTGCACGCGGCCGTCCTCTTCCACCATCTGGGGCAGGGCGTCGACGTAGGTCGACTTCAGCTTGGCGAGCTCGCGAAAGCGCAGCAGCCGCACCGGCAGCTCGTGCCCCTCTTCGGCAAGCTGGTTCAAGGTATCGGCGTCGGTCGACCAGCTCTTGCTCTTCTTGGTTCGCCGCTTGACCGGTAGCCTGAGCTTCTCGAAGAGAATCGTGCCGAGCTGCTGGGGAGACTGGATGTTGAAGCGCTCCCCGGCCAGTGCGTAGATCTCATTCTCGAGGGTCTCGAGCTCCGCCGCCTGCGTCGTCGACATCCGCCCTAGATACTCCACGTCGAGGCGGATGCCCGTCTCCTCCATGGCCAGGAGGATCGGCGTCAACGGCGCCTCGATCTCGTGGTAGACGCGTCCGGCAGCGCTCGCTTCGAGCTCGGCGCGGAGCCCGGGTTCCAGCCGCGCGATCAACTCGACGCGCTCGCCGAGATATCCGGCGATGCGCGCATCGCCCGACGCCGGCTGCTGCCCTTTCTCGAACCCGGCCTCCTTCACGCTTCCTGGTTGGACACCGAGGCGCTCGAACGCGAGCTCCTCGAAGGGGTGACCGTGCGACGACGTGCGCAGGAGGTAGGACACCAGCATCGTGTCGAAGCGGTCGCACGCCACGGTCGTCTCGCGCGGCGCCAGGCGAAGGAGCTCCTTGAGGTCGTGACCGACGAGCTCGCGCGTCGGCTCGGTCACCGTTTCGGCCAGCCAGCGCTCGACCGCTGGCGCGAGGCCCTCGCGGCGCAGGTCGACGATCAGGACCGGTCCTCCCTCGCCCGCCAACGCCACGGCTCTCGGCTCCTCCGGAGGGAGAAGCGCCACCGTCACGACCCGCCCGAGCGCCGTGGCACGCACCGCGAGCTCTTCGGCGTTCTCGATATCCACCCGTTCGCGCTTCGCGACCGCGGCGGCGGGGCTCGCGCCGAGCTCCTCGAGCAGGCCGCGAAATTCGAGGTCAGCGTACAGCGCCCGCAACGCGTCGGTATCGGGCGGCTCGATTCGCAGGCGATCGAGCTCGAGCTCGATCGGCATCCCGGTGTGGATCGTGGTGAGCTCCTTCGAGAGCAGCGCCTGGTCGCGGTGCTCGGTGAGCCCTTCACGGTAAGCCTTGCGCTGGAGCTCGCCGGCATGCTCGAGCAGCGCCTCGACGGACCCATACCGGCGCACCAACTCCTTGGCTCCCTTTTCGCCGATGCCCGGCACGCCGGGCACGTTGTCGACCTTGTCGCCCATCAGCGCGAGAACGTCCGGAACCTGCTCGGGCGGCACCCCGAAATCCTGCTCCACCAAGGCCCGGTCGTAGAGCTTGCCGCGCCCCGAGTGGTAGAGCGCCACGCCGTCGCCGACCAGTTGGAACATGTCCTTGTCGGCGGTGACCAGCACGACATCGATGCCCTCGGCCGCCGCCTTGCGCGCCAGAGTCCCCATCACGTCGTCGGCCTCGTAGTCGGCGAGCTCGAGGATCGGGATGCGGAAGGCCTCGATGGCGCGCCGGATGTGCGGAATCTGGGGTCGCAGCTCCTCGGGCATCGGCGCCCGATTGGCCTTGTAATCGGCGAACTTCGCGGTACGGAAGGTCACGTCCGAGACGTCGAGCGCCACGCCCACGTAATCCGGGTGCTCGTCGCGCAAGGTCTTCTTGAGCATCTGCACGAAGCCGTAGACGGCGTTGGTGGGCTCGCCACGCGAGTTGGTCAGGTTGCGGATCGCGTAGAACGCCCGGAAGATGTTGTGGTAGCCGTCGATCAGGAGAAGCTTGGGGCGGGGCGACACGCCGCCGAGCCTAGCAGCCGGAAGTCTGGTTAGACTCCGGTCAGGAAAGGGGAGGGACGATGCCGTATTTCCACATGTCGGGTCTGCTGTCGTGGATCGTGATGGGGTTTCTCGCCGGCGCGCTGGGCCGGTTTCTCACTCCGGGCGAGGACCGGATGGGCTGCTTCTCGACGGTGCTGTTGGGCATCGTGGGAGCGGTCCTGGGCGGTTTCCTGGCAACGCTGCTCGGCTTTGGCGGCGTCTACGGCTTCGATCTCCACTCGCTGATCGTCGCGACCCTGGGCGCGGTGGTGGTGCTGCTCATCGCGCGGATCTTCCGCGCACCGCGGCGCTGAGACGACTCGCGGATCGGTGCGCTAGTCGCTACGCCGCGCCTGCCCGAGCAGGTGGCCGATCTCCGGCAGTATGAGCCGATTCATCGCGAGCTCGATGGCGGCTGGCGAGCCGGGCAGTAGGAAAAGCGCCTTGCCGCGCGTCACTCCGGCGGTGGCCCGCGACAGCATCGCGGCCGCGCCGATCTCGGTGAACGACAGGGCCCGGAAGATCTCTCCGAACCCGGGCAGTTCCTTGTCGAAGAGCGGACGGATCGTCTCGACCGAGATGTCGCGACGCGAGGGGCCGGTGCCGCCGGTGACGAGAACGCAGTCGATCTCGGCGACCTCGAGCGCCGACCTGACGGCCGAGCGGAGCGGCTCGGCCGCGTCCGCCACCAGGAGTCGTTGCGTCACCGTGTGTCCCTGCCCGGTAAGCAGCGCGACCAGGCGCGCGCCGCCGATATCGGTCGACCGGGTTCGCGAATCGGAGACCGTCACGATGGCGAAGCCGAGGTGCTGCGGCACGGCACGGTAGTGGTCTTGGTTGGGCACGCCGCGAAGCTACCATGGACCCGTTGTAAGCTCGTCGGCCGCATGCCACGCGAGATCGCCATCCTGGGAGTGCCCATGGACCTCGGGCAGGGCCGCCGCGGCGTCGATATGGGGCCCTCCGCCCTGCGTTACGGACGCCTCGAAGAACGTCTGGAGTCGATTGGGCATCGAGTTCGCGATCTCGGTGACATCGACGTCCCGACGGCGGAAGAGCTCGAGATCCCGTCGGCGGGTCCGGGCGGCGGCATGAACTTCGTCGACGAGATCCGCAAGGCTTGCGACGCGACCGCGGAACGGCTGCTCGGCCTTCCCGAGGTGACTTTTCCGATCGTGCTCGGAGGCGACCACTCGATCGCTCTCGGCTCGGTGACCGGATGTGCGCGGCGCGAACGCGTGGGCCTGATCTGGGTCGACGCGCACGGCGACTTCAACACCCCCGCGACCTCGCCGACGGGCAATATCCACGGCATGCCGCTGGCGGCGCTCTGCGGCATCGGCGATCAACGCCTGATCGACGTCGGCTGGCAGGGCGGCAAGGTACTTCCCGAAGATGTCGTCCTGATCGGCATTCGCGACCTCGACGACGAAGAGAAGCGGCTGATGCGCGAATCCGGAGTGACCGTCTACACCATGAAGGAGGTCGACCGGCTGGGCCTGACGCACATCGTCGCGTCGACCCTCGAGAGCCTGGGCAGCCTCTCCCGCCTCCACGTCTCGCTCGACGCCGACGTGCTCGATCCCGAAGTCGCGCCCGGTGTCGGGACGCCCGTGCCCGGGGGCCTCACCTACCGGGAAGCACACCTCCTGATGGAGCTGCTCTGCGACTCGGGGCGGGTCACCAGCCTCGATCTCGTCGAGGTCAACCCGATCCTCGACCGCGCCAACCGCACCGCGAACACTCTGGTCGGACTCGCCGCCAGCTTGCTCGGCAAGAAGATCTACTAGCAGCGCGGGCGATCAGCCCTTGTCTTTGTCCAGGCGGGTGCGGATGCGCGCCGTCAGGTCGTGCGCGTCCTCGCGGATCGAAATCTTGATCCAGAGCGTCTTGTAGCCGTCGGCCGAGAGCTCGACGTAGTAATCGCCCGGGGTGGGGATCGGGTAGGGCCTGCCAGCGCCGAGGAAGCTGTCCCAGTCGCCGGCGGTTCCGATGTCGACGCCGTTGATCTTGATCACCGCCGACGTCGGACGGACCGTGAACTGCACGGCGCGGCGCGCCTCATAGGTCTCCTTGACCTGGCTGGCCGGAGGAACCTGGAAGACCGGGCGCTGCGGCGCCGCGGCGCTCGCCTGCTGAGTCGGTTGCTGCGCGGGCGCTTCCTCCTGCCGGGCCGGAGCGCTCGCGCTCTTGGCCTTCGCCGGGTTCGACGTCCGCGCGACCTGCGGGCTCGAGGTCGTCGGAGGAGTCGCCGCTTGGGCCGGTGGCTGGGCTTCCGAGAGACCTTCGCCGGTACTCTCGGGCGGAGTCTGCGCGACCTCGGGCACCGAAATGGTGAGCTCGGTCTGACCGGCCGCCGACGTGGCAGGTTTCTGGCTCGCCGGCGCCTCGGGCTGTTGCACGACCTGAGCCTCCAGCGCTTTCGTCCCCTGGTCGGCGGTCGCCTCGGTGGCGCCACTCTTGCCCTTCATCAGAAACGCGGTGAGACCCGCCGCCAGCACGACCACCGCCGCGATGCCGATCCAGAGGCCGGTCTTCGGCCTGGTCGAGAGCATCTCGGTGGTCTGCTGCGGCTGGGCCGGCGCTCCGGCGGCTCCTCCCGCGGGCCGATTCATCACCGAGGTCCGCACCTCCGCGGGCGCCGGCATCATCGATGTCGCGCCGGCCGAGTCGGGCACCGAAATCGACTGACCGGCGGCCATCGCGCGGGCCCGATCGGCGAAGGTCCGGGCGTCGGGAATCCGCATCTCGCGGTCCTTGGCCAGCGCCCACCGGATGAAGTCCGCGAGGTCAGTCGACACCTGCTCGGGGATCGGGACGTCCTTCATCGGATCCTCGTGCAGGATCTGATAGACGAGCGTCGTCACCGTGTCCGCCGGGAAGGGCTTGCGGCGCAGCACCATCTCGTAGAGAACCACCCCGAGCGAGAAGAGATCGCTGCGCCCATCGAGCGGCGTTCCCTTGACCTGCTCGGGAGCCATGTAGGCGGGGCTGCCCACCATCATGCCGGTGCGGGTGAGATCCATCTTCTCGCCCACCGCCTTGGCGACCCCGAAGTCCGCGATCTTGATCCGGCCCCGCTTGGTCAGCATCAGGTTCGCCGGCTTGATGTCGCGGTGGATGATGCCGGCTTCGTGGGCCGCCGCCAGCGCGTCGGCCGCCTGCGCCACCCATTCGAGAGCCTGCTTCATGCTCGGGAACTCGCCTCGCGCCAGCCGCTGCTGGAGCGTCTCGCCGTCGACGAGCTCCATGACGAGGTAAACCTCGTCACCCTCCACGCCGACGTCGTAGACCGCCACCACGTTGGCGTTCTGCAGCTTGGCGGAGACGCGCGCTTCGCGCTCGAACCGGGCCAGCATCTCCTCGCGGTCGTCGCTCCCGCCGGTCATCGCCGAGATGATCGTCTTCACGGCGACCGTGCGGTCGAGCTTGGGATCCCGGGCTTTGTAGACGGCGCCCATGGCGCCCCGCCCGAGCTCCGAGAGAATTTCGTAGCGGCCGACCTGCTTTTTGCCTTCTAGAGGATCCATCGCGGTCATTGTATATGCGAGAAGGCCGTCATTCTGCCGGATCGGAGGCCGGTTCGGCAAGGACCTCCTCCTACTCGCGTATCGCCTCCAATCGGACCCGGATCAAGGCCTCGTCGACCGGAGCGTCCGGACTCACCGCGATCTTCGCCCAGACGGTCCGAAATCCCGCTCTCTCGAAGCGCGCGTAGTGCTCGCCCGGACCCGCGAAGACCAACGATCGGCCGTCCTGCCCGACACCGAAGGAGGCGGCTCCGAGTCGGCGGCCGTCCAGGTAGATCTCGACCGGTTCGGGCGAAAGCTCGAATTCCACCGCGTGACGCACCCGATACTCCGCGAGGGGCGGAAGGGCGGGGGTTCGCGCGGCGCGATTCTCCTGCCACCAGAAGGCGACCGGTGCCGCGACGATCAGGGCGAGGATCGCCGCCAGCAGAAGGCCGCCGAGCGCAGACTTGCCGCTTCTCGAAGGTTGGGTCTCCGTCGAATCGCTCACCGGCCCATTCTAAGTGTTCGGATCCGGGCACTCCATCCCGCAAACGGACGATCCATGGTCCCCCCGCGAACCGATGAAACTTCTCCAAGCATCAAGAGTATCGATACTTACGACCCTTCACCCGGCTGGCACCGGGATTGAAAACCGGGCTTCCTCGATGGATATCCCTCGCATCCCACCCAACCGCACCAAACGCCGCCTGCTGATCGGCGGCGGTGCGCTTCTGGCCATGGCCCTGGTCACGGTCGGTCTGTCGCGCCTCCAGCCCGCGGCTCCTCGCGTGGACAAGGCCACCCTCTGGATCGACAAGGTCACCCGCGGGCCGTTCGTGCGTGACGTGCGCGGCAACGGCACCCTGGTACCCGAGGAGATCCGCTGGATCCCGGCGGTGACCGACGCGACGGTCGAACGGGTCGTCGTCCTGCCCGGCGCCGTCGTGGAGCCCGACTCGGTGCTCATCGAGATGACCAACCCCGAGCTCGAGGCCCGCACCCGCGAGGCCCAGCTCGCCCTCCTCGCCGCCCAGGCCGATCTCGCCGCGCTGCGCGTCCAGCTCGAGCACCAGCTGCTCGACCAGGAGGCCCAGATCGCCCAGGTCGATGCCGACTTCGAGCAGACCCAGCTCGAGGCCGAGCGCGATGCGGAGCTCAACAAAGAAGGCTTGGTCTCCGACCTCCAAGCCAAAATCTCGCAGGTCCGCGCCAAGGAAGCCGCCACCCGCAAGGACCTCGAGGCGCGCCGCCTGAAGAGCGCCGAAGCCGCCAACCAAGCCCAGCTCGCCGCTCAGCAGGCACGAGTCGGGGGACTGCGGGAGACCGCCAACCTGCAACGCCACGAGCTCGACGCCCTGCAGGTGCGGGCCGGCTTCACGGGCGTCCTGCAGGCGATCGCGGTCGAGCCAGGACAGCGGGTGAGCCCGGGCACCAACCTGGCCCGCGTCGCCAATCCGGATCGCCTCAAGGCGGAGCTGCGGGTGCCGGAGACCCAGGCGCGTGACGTGGCGATCGGCCTGCCGGCCACGATCGACACCCGCAACGGGGTCGTCGCCGGACACGTCGTGCGCGTCGACCCGGCGGTGACCAACGGCACCGTGACCGTCGACGTGGCGCTCGACGGCAAGCTACCGAGAGGCGCCCGACCCGACCTTTCGGTCGACGGCACGATCATCATCGAGAAGCTCGACAACGTCCTGACGGTCGGCCGGCCGGCTTTCGGCCAACCCGACTCCCGCGTCACCCTGTTCAAGCTCGCCCCCGACGGCGACTCGGCGATTCGCGTGCCGGTCGAGCTCGGCCGGGGTTCCGTCCACCGGATCGAGGTCACCAAAGGTCTCGAGGAGGGAGACCAGGTGATCCTCTCCGACATGTCTACCTGGGACGCGGTCGACCGCGTCCGCCTGGAGTGAAACGACCATGAACGAAAACGCCGCCTCGCTCATCCACCTCGACGCCGTCACCAAGGTCTTCCTGACCGACGAGGTCGAGACCCACGCCCTCGCGGGCGTCCACCTCGAGATCCGGGAAGGCGAGTACGTCGCCATCGCCGGACCCTCCGGCTGCGGCAAGTCGACGCTGCTCGCCATCCTCGGTTTGCTCGACACGCCGTCCGAGGGGAGCTACACCCTGCATGGCAAACCGGTGGTCGACCTGACCGCGGCGGAGCGCGCCAGGGTGCGCAACCGGGAGATCGGCTTCATCTTCCAGAGCTTCAACCTGATCGGCGACCTGACCGTCTACGAAAACGTGGAGCTGCCGCTCGTCTACCGTGGAATGCCTTCGTCCGAGCGCAAGCAGCGGGTCACCGAGGCGCTCGAGCGCGTCGCCATGGCCCACCGCACCAAGCACTATCCGTCGCAGCTCTCGGGCGGCCAGCAGCAGCGCGTCGCGGTCGCCCGGGCGATCGTCGGCAAGCCGGCGATCATGCTCGCCGACGAGCCCACCGGCAACCTCGACTCGCAGAACGGCGAGGCGGTGATGGGCCTCCTCCAGGAGCTCCACCGCGATGGCGCGACGATCTGCATGGTCACCCACGACCCCCGCTTCGCGCGCCACGCCGAGCGCACCGTCCACCTGTTCGACGGCCGCATCGTCCGCGAGAGCTTCGAGGCCGCCTGAGCGCAGGAAAGGGGCACCCATGTCCTTCATCTCGGAGTTGCGGGTCGCCGGACGCTCACTCGCCCGCCGGCCCGGCTGGACCGCGGCCGCTATCGCCACCCTGGCGCTCGGAATCTCGGGAGCGGTCGCCGTGGGTGGAATCGCCTATGGCGTGCTCGAGCGACCGCTCCCCTATCCGGATTCCGAGCGGATCGTTCGCGTCTACGAAGTGACCTCGAGCGGCAGCAGGATCAACGTCGCCGACCCGAATTACCTCGATCTCGCCGGGTTGCCGGGCTTCGCGGCGCTCGCGGAGCTGCAATCGGGCACCTACCCGGTCCAGCTCGGCGACGAGCCCCAACGGATCACGGTGGCGAATGCCTCGCGGGACTTCTTCTCGATCTTCGGGCTGCGCCCGAAGATCGGCCGCCTGTTCCGTGCAGAAGAGCTGGCGCCCGGGCGCGCTCCCGTGGCGTTGATCAGCGAACGGCTCTGGCGCGATCGACTCGGCGCGGCGAACGATCTTTCGACCCTGCGCCTACGCATCTCCGGGACCTCCTACTCGATCGTCGGAGTGCTGCCCGCACGCTTCGATTTTCCCGCCGGCGCGGAGATCTGGACGCCTCGCGAGCAGGACGGTTATCTGCCCAGCCGCACCGCGCACAACTCGCGGGTGATCGGCCGGATCGCGCCCGGGACCTCGCTCGCGGTGCTTCGTCAGCAGGCCTCGAGCCTCGCCGCCCGGCTGCGCGACCAGTATGGCGACCGGGTCGACTTGACGGACGTCGCGGTCGTCCCGCTGCTCGAGAGCATGGTGTCCGGAGTTCGACAGTCCCTCGTGGTCGAGCTCTGGGCCGCCGCCCTGCTCTTGCTCGCCGCGATCGTCAATGCCGCCAGCCTGCTGCTCGCCCGCCTCGAGACGCGCCGGCGCGAGTTGGCGACCCGACTCGCCCTCGGCGCCCGCGCGCGAGAGATCGCACTCCACCTGCTCGCCGAGACAGCGCTCGTGATCGCGCCCGCCGGCGCGATCGCCCTCGCGGTGGCCGCCGCCGCCATCGCGGCGCTGCATCGCGCCGCGCCCGGCCAATTGCCGCGTCTGGATGCCATCCGGCTCGACGCGCCGACGGTGGCTCTCGCGTTGGCACTCTGCGTCGTCGCCGGAGTCGTTCTGGTCGCCCTCACGGTCCGCCGCGCTCTCGGGTGGAGCGTCGAGACCGAGCTCCGCCAGGGGAGCAACTCGGTTCTCGGCGGCGGCCGGCGGCGTCTGCGCGGAGTGTCGCTCGCCGTCCAGGCGGGAGCCTCGTTGGTCCTGCTCGTGGGCGTCGCCCTGATGGGCGCGAGCCTCGAACGTCTGCTGCGGGTCGATCCCGGATTCCGGTCGGCGGGCATCGCGGCTCTCGATGTCTATACGCCGCAGCCGGGTTCGGGATCGGCGCTCGCCGAGCGAAGCCACCGGCTCGCCGAGCTTCTCGACCAGCTCCGAACGGTTCCCGGCGTGCGCCAGGTCGGATTGGTGAGCACGCTGCCGATGGGGGGCGACGCGGCGAACGGCTCCTTCATCGATCTTCCCGACCCGAAAGCGGTACCGACGACCTTCGAAGGCTTCGAAACGCTTGCCCATTCCGGCGCGCGCACCGGGTATGCCTATTACCTCGGGGCGAGCGAAGGGTATTTCGCCACGATGGGAATCCGGTTGCTGGAAGGCCGTCTCTTCACACCCGGCGACACGATGGAAAGCCAGCACGTCGCGGTCGTCTCGGAAACGGTCGCCAAGGCGACCTGGCCCGGCCAGAGCGCTCTCGGCCGCTTTCTCGAGTTCGGCAACATGGACGGGGATCTGCGGCCCCTCGAGGTGATCGGCGTGGTCGCCGACGTGCACCAAACGGGGCTCGGCGACGGCCCGACTCCGGCGATCTACACCTGCTTCCGCCAGCGCCCCCAGGGTGGCTGGATGTGGAGCGCGGTGATGGCGGGCGGTGCCGATTCGCCGGCCGCGCCGGCGCTCGCGCGATCGATCGCGCGCCGAGTCTTTCCCGACGCACCGACGCGCTTCCGGACGGTGTCGGGAATTCTCGCGCAGTCACTCGCCGAGCGGAAACTGTTGGTCTGGCTGCTCGCTCTGTTCGCGGGTGCGGCGGGCGCGCTCGCGGGTGGCGGCGTCTTCGCCTCCGTGGCGCTCTCCGTCGCCTCGCGGCGGCGCGAGTACGCGCTCCGCATGGCGCTCGGCGCCGACCCTCGCGACGTCCGCCGGGCGGCAACCGCCTCGGGGATGATCCCGGTGGCGCTCGGTCTCGGCGGCGGGCTCGTCGTCGCGTTCGCCGGCAGCAGCGTGCTGCGGACCTTGCTCTACGGCATCGCGCCGCGCTTCCTGCCACCCTATTTCGTCGCCTTGGTTCTGGTCGCCGCGGTGGCGGGTTTGGCCGCCTGGCTGCCCGCGCGACGGGCCGCGGCAATCGAGCCCTCGACCGCGCTGCGGGCAGACTAACGAGCTCGATCCAGCTCTGGAGATCGTCATGACCTCGACCACCGAAGTCCGGACCTCGCTCCGGGGCTTGCTGCGCGCCCCCGGCTTCACCCTCCTGGCGGTCGCGATCCTCACTACGGGAATCGCCCTCACGCTCTACATGTTCGGAGCCATCGACGGCTTCGTGCTGCGTCCGCTTCCCTATCGCGGCGCGGACCGGCTGATCCACGTCGAGGTCACGAGCTCTCAAGGCGACAGCGCCGTCCCGGTCGGCGACTTCTTCCACCTTCGCGACACCGCGACCACGGTTTCCGACCTCGCCGCCTTCTACGACGCGACGATCAACCTCGGCGGCATCGGGGAACCGGAGCGGCTCGAAGGGGAATTCGTCAGCTCGAACCTCTTCTCCGTCCTCGGTATCCGTCCGCAGCTCGGCCGCGGCTTCGATGCCGGCGACGAAAAAGCCGGTGCGCCGCGCGTCGCCTTGATCTCGAACGAGCTCTGGCAGCGGCGCTTCGGGGGTGATCCGGCGGTGGTCGGCCAAACGGTGCGACTCAACGCCGAGCCGACGACCGTCGTCGGCATCATGGCGCCCGGCTTCGACTTCCCGCAGAAACAGGAAATCTGGGTGCCGCTGCGTCGCGACGCCGCCGCCTTCGACCGCCAGATCGCGGGCGAGGCCGAGGTCGCGGGACACCTGGCGCCGGGCGCCTCTCTGGCGGCGGCGCGCGCCGAAATCGGCGGGCTCGTGAAACGGATGGCCGCCGAGGACTCGTCGCTGCCCAAGGACCTGCGGGCGGTCGTCAAGCCGCTGGCGCTCGAGTTCGTCCCCCCCAAGACCCGCATGACGCTGACCGTCATGTTCGTCGCCGTTCTCCTGGTTTTGCTGATCGCCTGCGCGGACGTCGCCAACCTGCTGCTCGTGCGCGGACTCGGCCGGCAGCGCGAGTTCGCGCTACGCGCCGCGCTGGGCGCCTCGCGCCGGCAACTCGTCGTCCGCGGGCTCGTCGAAGGAGGCATCGTCGCGGCCGCTTCGAGCGTGCTCGGCCTGGCGCTCGCCGAGTGGGGAGGCGCCAAGACGATGCAGATCCTGCGCGCCGCCGGCGACGTGAGCATCCCTTCGTGGGTCGACATCCGGATCGACGCCGCGAGCATCGTTTTCACCCTCGCCGTCGCGGTGACGACGACGCTCGTCGCCGCGCTCGGTCCCGCCCTGGCGGCCAGCCGCCCCAAGGTCGTCGCCCAGCTGAGGCAGTCGGGCCGGGGAGCGATCGGCGGCCTCAAGCGATCGAGCCGGATCCTGGTGGCCGCGCAGATCGCGCTCTCGGTGGCGCTCGTCGCCAGCGCGGGGCTGGGCGCGCGTAGCGTCGACGTGGTCGCGCACGAGAAGGTCGGCGTCGACGGCGATCACATTCTCGGCGCCCGGGTCGGCCTCTTCGAAGGTCGCTATCCCGACGACGCCTCTCGCCTCGCCTTCTTCCGCGACGCCGAGCGGCGCCTACGCGGGCTGCCGGGGGTCGTCGACGCAACCGTCACCTCGAGCCTGCCCAGCTCCTTCATCGGCGGACTGCCTCTCGAAGTGGAGGGCGTGCCGACGTCGGACTTCGGGGGCCGGCGCGGCAGCATCGCCCGCGTCTCGCCGAGCTACTTCTCGACCCTCGATCTGCCGATCCTCTCGGGACGCGGCCTTGCCGAGAGCGACACGGGGGAGAGCGAGCCGGTCGCGGTGGTCAACCAGCGCCTGGTACGCGACTTCTTCCACGGGCAGAGCCCGATCGGCCGGAGGATCCGGTTCGTGCCGCGCGGCGACCACGAAGCGGGAGCCTGGCGCCGCATCGTCGGCGTGGTTCCCGATGTCTACCAGGGACGGTTCGACGACGGCATGCGAGCGGTCTTCTACGTCCCTCTCGCCCAAGACGTTCAGCGCTTCGCATTCCTCGCCCTGCGCAGCGCGGGCGATCCACGCGCCCTGGCGCCGGCGGTCGCCCGCGCCGTCGCCGCCATCGATCCCGACCAGCCGGTCTACTGGCTGCGCACGGTTGCCGAATGGGTCTCGATCGGCACCTTCATGACCCGGTTCATGGCCGTGTTGTTCGGGATCTTCGCCTTCGCCGGCCTGCTGCTGGCCAGCGCCGGCATCTACGCGGTCGTCGGCTACACGGTCGTGAGCCGCACGAGCGAGATCGGCGTCCGGCGCGCCCTCGGCGCCCGCGACTCCGGCATCGTCGCCTGGATCCTGCGCGGCTCCTCTCGTGATCTGGCGATCGGCCTCGCGATCGGCGCCCTGCTGGCGGCGGCAATGACGCATCCGGTGGCGGGAATCTTCATCGGCGTCCGCGCCTTCGATCCGGCGACCTGGATCGCGCTGCCGATCGTGCTCGCGCTCGCTACTGCCATCGCCTGCCTTGCCCCGACCCTTCGCGCGCTGAAGATCGACCCGGCCGCCGCGCTACGCGCGGAGTGAGCCTCCAGGAGATCCGATGAACCTTGGCAACGACCTCCGTTTCGCCCTTCGCCGGCTCGTCAAGAGTCCCGGCTACGCGCTCGCTGCCGTCGCATCGCTGGTCGTCGGCATCGGCGCGACGACGGCGATCTACTCGGTGGTGGAGGCGCTGCTGCTCCGTCCGCTCTCCGGGATCGCCCAACCCGAGCGCCTGGTCGACATCGGCCGTACCGAGCATGGCGGCGGCTTCGACACCTTCGGCTACCCCGATCTCGTCGCTTTCCGCGAACACGCCCGGACCCTCGACCAGATCTTCGGCTACCACATGGATCCCTTCCTCGTGCGGATCGACAAGGCGACCGACCGGGTGCTCGGTTACGCGGTCTCCGCCAACTATTTCGAGACGCTCGGCGTGCATCCGGAAGTGGGCCGCTTCTTCGCGGCCGCCGAGGATTCGCAACAGGGCGGCGCGCCCGTGGCGGTGGTCAGCGACGCTTTCTTTCGCCGTCAGCTCGGTGGAGATGCCGGCCGGCTCGGCAGCCTGGTGTACGTCGACAGCAGGCCCTTCACCCTGATCGGCGTGGCACCGCCCGATTTCCACGGGCACATCTTCGCCCTCCACCCCGACGTCTTCGTGCCCCTCACGACCCCCCTCTCCGACGAGGCCTGGCAGCGACGGCGGCTCACCTCGGAGGAGGGAGCCTGGCTGGTGATCGGCGGCCGTCTGGCGCCCCACGCGACCGTCGCCGCGGCGCAGGCCGAGCTCTCGGGCATCGCCGCCCAGCTCGCCAAGGCGTACCCGGAGAGCCACGGCACCCGCGGCGTCCGGGTGCTGCCGACCAAACCCATCCCCGGACCGGGACAGAAACCGATCCGTCTCTTCGCGACCCTGCTCTTCACCCTGGTCGGATTGGTGCTCACGATCGCGTGCATGAACGTCGCCTCGATGATGCTGGCGCGCGGCGAGGAGCGGCGGCGCGAGATCGCGGTGCGCCAGGCACTCGGCGCCCCCCGCCATCGCATCGTGCGTCAGCTGCTCGTCGAGTCGGCGCTGCTTTTCGCGCTCGCGGCGCCGCCCGCGCTGCTCCTCGCGCGCTGGTGTACATCGTTGCTGGTGATGCTCAAGCCACCGGCCCCCTTTCCGATCCGGCTCGACTTTCCGGTCGACTGGACGGCGGCGGCGTTCGCGCTCGCCCTCGCCTTCGCGACCGGGCTGTTGTTCGGCCTCGCGCCAGCGCTGCGCGCCAGCCGGCGCGATCCGCGGGCTTCCCTCCACGACGGTTCGGCGGGCTCCGGTACGCGGCAGCTCCGGCTGCGCCGCGCTCTGGTCGGCGGCCAACTCGCCTTCTCCGTGCTCCTGCTGATCGCGGCCGGCCTGCTCCTGCGCGCCCTCGACACGGCAAGCCGCATCGACCCGGGATTCGATCCGCAGGGCGTCGTGGCCTACGAGTTCAACTTCGACCTCGCCGGCTACCGCGGGGACCGCTCTCGCCAGGCGGTGAACCAACTCGTCGAGGGGGCGCGCGCGCTGCCCGGCGTGACGGCGGCGGCCGCTTCGCGGCTCGTGCCACTCGACCTCTCTCGAATGTCGTTCGGCGGGGTCGCGGTCCAGGGGTTCGAGAGCCCGTCGAAGTGGGGTTTCGACGCGGACGCGGACATCGTCTCGCCGGGCTTCTTCTCGACCTTGCGCATTCCGCTCGAGGGGCGCGACTTCGACGCGAGCGACCGCGCCGACGGCGCCAAGGTTGCGATCGTCAACCAGACCTTCGCGCGCCGCTTCTTCCCCGACGGGGCGATCGGCCGGAGCTTCGATCTGATCACCGGAGCGAACGAGCAGGAGGCCTACCGGATCGTCGGCGTGGCGCGGGACATCCAGGCCCATGCGCTCGGTGACGAGCCCAAGCTCTTCTACTGGCTCGCCGCCTCCCAGCAGCCGGTCGAGAAGATGAGCCTCCTGGTGCGCACGAACGGCGAACCCACTGCGCTCGCCGGCGAGGTCGCCGCGCTCGCCAAGAGCCTCGACCCCGATCTGCCGCCGGGGCCGGCCCGCCCCCTGGGCGAGGTCGCCCAGACCTCCACCTTGCCGCAGCGGCTCGCTGCCTCCGTGGCGGGAAGCGTCGGCGGGATCGGCCTCTTCCTCGCCGCGATCGGGCTCTACGGCGTGGTTGCCTTCGCGGTCGCGGCACGGCGACGTGAGCTCGCGGTCCGGATGGCGCTCGGCGCCGCCGGGCGCGACATCCTGCGCTTCGTCGTCGCCGACGCGGCGCGACCGGTGGCGATCGGGGCGACGATCGGCCTGGCGCTCGCGCTGGCGCTCTCCCGCCTGCTCTCGAGTCTGCTCTTCGGTCTCTCGTCCACCGACCTCCTGACCTTCGTCGCCGTGCCCGCGCTACTCGCCGGCGTCGCGGTGGTCGCCGTCCTCGTACCGGCACGCCGTGCCCTCGCGGTCGATCCCGCGGCGGCGTTGAGAGCGGAATAGGAGACGACGATGACGTTTCTGCCCCCGAACCTGCGCCAAGCGATGCTCAGCCTGCGCCGCGCGCCCGCGTTCTCGCTAGCCGTGGTGCTCACCCTGGCGTTCGTCGTCGGACCCGCCGTGGCATTGCTGTCGCTGGTCGAGCAGATCTACTGGAAGGCGCTGCCGCTGCCTCGTCCCGAGCAGCTCGTGGTCTTCCAGACACCGGAGCGGCCGTTCTCGGGGAGCAGCGACCAATCGTCCGACTTCTCGGTGCCGCTCTCCTACCCCGAGTACGAGACGTTCGCCTCCTGGGCCGAGGGACCATTCTCCGGCGTGGCGGCGCGCACGCGAGGGGACTTCGCGCTCGCCTTCCACGGCAAGACCGACCAGATCACCGGTGCGCTCGTGACCGGGAGCTATTTCGACACCTTGGGGGTCCGACCGGCGCTCGGCCGGCTCCTCACTCCGGACGACGACAAGGCGGTCGGCGCCGGACCGGTCGCCGTGCTCGCGTGGGGCACCTGGCAACGGCGTTTCGGCGGGGACCCCAAGGTCGTCGGCGAGAGCGTCTCGATCAATGGCCACCCGATGACGATCGTCGGGGTCGCCGAACGTCCCTTCCAGAGTCTGGAGATCGGCTTCGTGCCCGAGCTCTGGCTGCCGATGAAGATGCTGCCGGTCGTCGACCCGCTGAGCAACGACATGAACAACCCGCACAGCCGCTGGCTCAACATCGTGGCGCGCTTGAAGCCCGGCGTCGGCCGGGCGACCGCCGAGGCGCAGGCCAACGTCCTCTACCGGCACTCGAGCGAGGAGATCGTCAAGACGATCTCCGGCTTCGACGAGCCGACCCGGGCGAGATTCATCGACCGGCATCTGACCCTGCTGCCGGGTGCACGCGGACGCTCCGACCTGCGCGGGCGTTTCGGGCACGCCCTGGTCCTGGTGCTGTCGCTGGTCGGCCTGCTCTTCGCGCTCGCCTGCGCCAATCTCGCCAACCTCTTCACGGCCCGGGCGACTCGCAACGAACGGTCGCTGACCGTGCGGCTCGCCGTCGGTGCCTCGCGTCCCGACCTGATCCGGCAGCTCCTGCTCGAGGCGGGGCTGCTGTCGATCACCGGCGTCGCCGCCGGCGCGGCGCTGGCAGTCAGCCTGCCGCGCGCGATTCCGAGCCTGCTGCCCGACGTGCTCGCCGGCATCGTGCCCACGGTGAGCCCCATCGACCTCTTTCTGGTGGCGGTCGTAGCGCTTCTCGCGACCCTCGGCAGCGGTCTTCTGCCGGCGCTGACCGCGACACGCGGCGACCTCGCGGAACGCTTGCGCTCCAGCGCCGGCGCGGCGCTCGGCGGCCGCCGCCACGTCCGCCTCCGTCAGAGCCTGGTCGCCGTGCAGGTGGCTCTGTCCGCGGCGATTCTGGTTGGAGCGGTGCTGCTCGTGCGCTCGATCACCGAGCTCGCCCACCGCGATCCCGGCTATCGCCTGAAGAACGTCCTCACCTTCCGGATCGACCCCCGACTGACCGGCTACACGGCGGACCAGGAGAAAGCGGTCGGTGAGCGAATCGAACGGGAGCTCTCGGCGCTGCCAGGAGTTGTCTCGGTAGCTCGCGCGGAGACTCCGCTGCTCGAGGACTTCATCTGGATGAACTCGGTCCGGTTCCCGGGCCGCGAGGTCAAGGACGAGAGCCCGGTGGCGCGCTTCGACACGATCTCGCCGGACTATCTCGACACGCTGGCCCTGCCCTTGCGCGACGGCCGTGGATTCAGCCGCGCCGACAGCGCCACGAGCCAACCGGTGGCACTCGTCAATCAGGCTCTGGTGGACAAGTACTTCGCCGGCCGAAGCCCGGTCGGACAGACCTTGACGACTGGCCGCCCACGCACCGCCCTCGAAATCGTCGGCGTGGTCGGGAACGCGCTCTCCGGAAACCTCCGGGAAGAGCCATCGCCGTTCGTCTACCGGCCCTTCACGCAAGCCCACGACGGCAGCGCAACGTCCTTCTACCTGCATACCGCGCGGGCGCCCGAAAACGTCGCCGCTGCGGTGCAGCGCACCGTCGCGGCGATCGACCCGCAGCTCCCCGTCGTCGACCTGCGCCCGCTCGCCGAGCAGGCGCGGCGCTCCCTCGAGCTCGAGCGCCAGACCGCGTCCATCGCGTCGGGTCTCGGGGTGATGGCGGCGCTCCTCGCCGCGGTCGGTCTCTACGGCGTGCTGGCCTACGTCGTCGACTCACGCCGCCGTGAGCTCGCCCTGCGCGCGGCGCTCGGTGCTGGACCGCGCGCGCTGCTCGGTTGGGTCGTCCGCCAAGCGGCGACGCCGGTCGGCGCCGGCCTGCTGGTCGGACTTGCCCTCGCCCTCGTCGGCGGGAAGCTGCTCGCGGGGCTCCTGTTCGGCGTCTCGCGCTTCGATCCCGCCTCCCTCGTCGGCGTGACCTTCGGGGTGGCCGGCGTCGCGGTGGCCGCGTCCCTGGTTCCGAGCCTCCGTGCTCTCGGCATCGAACCGTCATCCGCGCTGCGGGAGGAGTGATCGATGCGCATGCGCTCGCTCCGACTCTCGCTTCCGGCCCTGCTCGCCCTCACGACCGGCATGGCAGGCACCTTGATCCTCCTCGCGCTGCTCGAGGCGCTGGTCTTGCACCCGATCCCCGGAGTCGCGGACCCCGAGCGCCTGCTCTCCTTCTCCGAGCCGGGCAATGTCTCCTACCCGACGCTCGAAGACCTCGCCGCAGCGACCCACGACAGCGCCGCTCTCGACGGCGTGGCGGGATATGCCCATCGATGGTTCGCGGTGAGGATCGGCGGACAGGCCGACGAGCGGCGGATCGCGACCGTCGTCGCCGGCGATTACTTCGGACTGCTGCGAGCGCGGCCACTCGCGGGCCGTCTGCTGACACCGGAAGACGACCGCGCTGGGGCGCCACCGGTCGCCGTCGTCTCCTATCCCTTCTGGCGCGACCGGCTCGGCGCACGGCGCGACGTGGTGGGATCGCAGATCGTGCTCAACGGAACCCCGTTCGAGGTGGTCGGAGTCGCCGACCGCGCCTTCCGCGGCCTGGCGCGGGATCGGCGGCCGGTCCTCTGGACGACTGCCCACGCCTGGTTCACGAGCGCACCGACGAGCTTCGGCGACCTCTCGCTCGAGCGCCGGGGCTGGAGTTGGCTCCGGGTCTTCGGCCGCGCTGCGGACGGCGTGCCGCTCCGCGCCGCACAGGCGGTCCTCGGCACCGCCGCGCGTCGCGTTGCGGCTGAGTACCCTCAGGCCGCCCGCGCCGAGCTCGCCTCGCCGAGGACGATTCAGGCCACGGTCGCCGCGGCGGGACTTCGTTCGTCCGCCTCCGTACGTTCGGTCCGATGGGCCGTCGGCGCCGCGATCGGCCTACTGCTTCTGCTCGCCGTCGCCAGCGCCACACAGATTTTCCTGGTGCGCGCCGAGTCGCGTCGCCTCGAGCTCGCCACCCGCCTGGCGCTGGGAGCCGACCCGCGGCGGGTCGCCTTGTCACTCCTCATCGATCCCCTCCTCACTGCGCTCCTGGCCACCGTCGCGGCCGCTGCGCTGGGAGAGCTCGCGCTGCGCCGCCTCGCCGATCAGGTTCTGGCGGGAGGCGTGCGGCTCGGAGAGATCGGTCTCGCCGTCGACGGCCGGGTGGCGTTACTCGGTGCCGGGCTGGCGGTGGCCGGAGGGCTGGCGGCCGGCGGTGTCGTCGCCGTGCGGCTAGCCCGACAGAATCTCGCACGCACCATCGGATCCTGGCACGCGATCGACGGTGGCAGGCACCGTCTCCATGCCTCGATTTCGGCCTTGCAGGTGGCGCTCTCGCTCGTGCTGCTGACCGGCACGGCGCTCGCCGTCGGCGCTCTCGAACGCGCCACTTCGACCGACCTCGGCTACAGGACCGGTCCGCATGTCGCGTTTCTCGGTCTCGACGCGGACCTGGCGCGGCTCACCCCGGAGGAGGGGCGCGCGCGCCTCCGCGCCGCTGTCGAAGCCGTGGCCGGACTCCCCGGCGTCACCCGTGCGAGCCTGGTCACCCATCTGCCGCTCGATCCGGACTCCAACGAGGAGAGCTTCTCGCTGCCCGGTGCATCGCCCGCCGCAGACGGCCGGCCTCAGACGGAAGTCGAACTCGTCGGAGCCGACGCGCTCGCGCTGCTCGGCATCGAGCTTCTCCGCGGCCGTGGGATCGAAACCTCCGACACCGCGATTAGCGAGCGGGTCGGCGTCGTCAACGAGAGCTTCGTGCGGCGATATCTGACCTCTCGCAATCCGATCGGGAGGACGCTCGAGCTCGGCGCCCCGCTCCGCATCGTCGGCGTGGCGCGGAACGTCTCCTCCCACGGGCCCGGGCGGCCCGAGAGACCCACGATCTATCTGCCCTGGACACAGGCGCCCGACGACGCTGCAACGCGGCCGATCGCGCTCGCCTTCCGTACAGCCGGGGACGCCAGACGCTTCCTGCCGAGCGCCGCCGCAGCGGCGGCCGCTGCCGCACCGGGAGTTCCCGTCGAGTCCGTCGGCGGCTTCGAGGACCTGCTTGCGGCCGCCGTGGCTCCGCAGCGGCTCGGCGCCGCTCTGTTCGGGCTCTTCTCGACCGTGGCGCTGCTGCTGGCAGCTACCGGACTGTTCGGGCTGGTCGCCCATGCGGCAGCCGCCCGCCGGTGGGAGATGGGGCTGCGCGCCGCCCTCGGTGCAACGCCGCGCTCGCTGGTCCGCAGCCTAGCCGTCGTGGCGCTCGCGCCCGTCTTCGCCGGGGCCACCCTGGGTTTGGCACTGTCGCTACCGCTCACCTTCGCCGCGAGGGGCCTCGTCGTCGGGCTCGAACGGTTCGACCTCGGCGCCCCGGCGGCCGCCACGGCGATCCTTCTCGCGGCCGCCACCCTTGCCTCGGCGCTGCCGGCGATCCGCGCTGCCCGCGCGGATCCCGCGACCGTTCTGCGAACCGAATGACCTCGGGAGGGGAACCGCCATGCGCACCCTGATCTACGACCTTCGCCTCGCCCTGCGTAGCCTGGCGCGGCGGCCACTCTTCACGGCGACCGCGGTGGGCGTGCTCGCGGTCGGTCTCGGATCGAGCCTGCTGGTCTTCAGTTGGATCTATTCGATGGTCTGGCGTCCTTACCCCGCGGTCGAGAACGGGCGCCAGATCCGCATGGTCGGGCTCTTCCCGCGCCAGGGCGAGCCCATCTCCCTCTCGCTGCCCGACTTCTTCGACCTGCGCGACGCCATGAAGCCGGTCGCCAAGGTCGCCGCCGAGGAGCTCCAGGGGATCAGCTGGGTCGTGGACGGTGCGCCCGGCCGCGCCTTCACCGGCGTCGTGTCGAGCAACTACTTCGACATGTTGGGCCTGACGCCCCAGCTCGGCCGCTTCTTCGTCGAGCGGGAGGATCAGGGCGGCGACGCACCCACCGCGGTGCTCTCGGACAAAGCCTGGCGGCGCCGCTTCGGTGCCGATCCGGGCGTGATCGGCAAGACCGTCGAGATCAACAAGCACAGCTTCACGATCGTCGGCGTGGCGCCGCGCGACTTCGTCGGCACCGATGTCGGCCTGTCGCTCGACCTCTGGGTTCCGCTCGGGGTCTCCTCGGTCATCGTCCCCTGGGCGAGCGATCCGCCCGAGCGCAACAACCACTGGATCCGCGGCTTGGCGCGACTGGGCACCGGAGTCGATCCCCGGATCGTGCAGGCTCGCGCCGACCAGGTGAGCGCCCGGCTGGCAGCCGCCTATCCGGACAGCAACCGGGATTACACCTTCCGCTTCATGACCCTGATCGAGTCGCCTTGGGGCGCCGCGCACTTCATGGCACCGGTGCTCGCGATCGTCGGCGTGATGGTGCTGCTGGTGGTGGCCGCCACCGCCGCGAACGTGGCCGGCCTCTTACTCGTCCGTTCACGCGAGCGGCGGCGCGAGCTCGCGGTCCGGTTGGCACTCGGGGCGAGCCGCAGGCGACTGCTGGGGCCCCTCCTCGCCGAGAACGTGCTGCTGGCGCTCGCCGCGTTGGCGCTCGGATCCGCCGTGCTGCCAGCCAGCAAGGCGCTCTTCATGTCGTTCCTGCCACCGATCCCGGTACCGCTCGATCCGACCATGGACATCGGAGCGTTGGGCGTTCTGGGTGGCGTCGCGCTGGCGCTCCTCACTGCGCTATTGGCCAGCCTCGCGCCCGCTTTCGAGCAGCGCCGGATCGCCGTCGATCGCGTGCTGCGCGAGGAAGGCGCTCGCTCGTCCGGCGGGCGGCGCCACCGGCGCTTTCGTGATGCTCTGGTGATCACCCAGGTCGCCCTCGGCTTCGTGCTCCTGGCGACCGGAGCGCTCTTCCTGCGCGCCGTCGGCGCGGGCGAGAAGCTCTCGCCCGGCTTCCGATCCGATCACCTCCTGCTTGCCGACGTCGACCTCTTCCCGTTCGGCTACGACGGCGCGAGCGGCACCGCGTTTCTCGACCAGCTGCGAGAGAGGATCGCAAGCGATCCGGGAGTCGCGCAAGCATCCTTCACCCGCCGCCTGCCGCTCGACATCGGTGGCTCGAGCAGCGGACCGATCGAGGTCGAGGGCTACCAGCCGGCGCCGCACGAGAACACCAACGTTCGCTTCGACCAGGTGGGGCAGAGCTTCTTCCAGACCTTGGGGATCCCGATCGTCGCCGGCCGCGCGTTCACGGCCGACGAGGTCGAGGGGCGCGGCGAGCCCGCCGCCGTGATCAGCCGCGCCATGGCGGCGCGCTACTGGAAGGGCCGCGACGCGCTCGGCGGTGTCATTCACTGGGGGAGCCGCGAGCTGCGCGTCGTCGGCATCGCCGCCGACATTCCCTGGAAGGACCGGGACGAAGCGCCCCGCCCCTTCTACTACCTCCCGCTCGGCCAGAGCGCCCGCGCCACCATGCCGGCGATGACGCTCGTCGTTCGCACCAAGGGAGACCCGCTCGCTTTCACCCCTCGCCTGCGCGAGATCGTGACCGCCGCCGAGCCTGCGTTGCCCCTCGCGGCCGTCAAGTCGATGGACGAGCACCTCGAGATCTCGCTGATCAAGCAACGGGTGGCCGCGTCCATGCTGTCGGTGTTCGGCGGCGTGGCGCTCCTGCTCGCCGTCGTCGGCCTCTACGGCGTCGTCGCGCTCACCCTGCGTCAGCGTCTGCACGAGCTCGCCCTGCGCGCCGCGCTCGGAGCGTCGCCGAACGATCTGGTCCGACTGACGCTCCGTCACGGTCTGCGCAATGCGGCCCTCGGCCTCGCCATCGGCGCCGTCGCGGCCGCCGCGCTCGCCAACCTGTTGCGCTCGCTGTTGCTCGGGCTGCCACCTTTCACGCCGTCGCCCTGGCTCGCCGCGCTGGCGTTACTGGTCGCCGGCACGGCACTGGCGAGCTGGCTTCCGGCACGGCGGGCGGCTCATCTCGATCCCGCAGCCGTCCTGCGCCAAGAGTGAGACCGATGCATTCGTCTCCGGAGCTACGACAGGCGGTGCGCAGTCTGGGGCGCGCGCCGGGGTTCGCCGTGGCCGTGGTCGCGACCCTCGCGCTCGGCATCGGAGCCAACACCGCCGTCTTCTCCGCCGCTTGGTCGCTGCTGCTGGCGCCTCTGCCGCTCGCCCATCCGGAGCGATTGGTCGCGATCTGGGGCACCACCGAAGACAATCCGCGCCGCCAGCTCGCACCCGCCAACTTCCTCGACGTGCGCCGCGAGGCGAAGAGCCTCCAGCAAGCGGCCGTCTACTTCGAGTCCAGCCGAGCGCTCCAGACGGACGGGGTTCCGAAGCGGATCTCGGTCGCTGCCGTCTCGAGCCAGTTCTTCGACGTGTTGGCCGCGACGCCAGCGGCGGGACACTTCTTCCACGGCGGCGAACAGGGAGACCTCGTCGTCGTTTCGAAGTCATTCTGGGAAAACGTGCTGGGCGGCGGCGCGGTCAGCGATCGCTCGCTGCGACTCGACGGCAAGCGATACGACGTCGTCGGCCTCGCCCCGGCGAGTCTCGACCTGCCGCGGGGTGTCGCGGCCTGGACGTTGGCCGACCGCGACATCCCCAGCCTGCCGCTCGATGTCCAGGCCGACTGGCCGACGCTCCGGGACGCCCGCTATCTCGGAGCCTACGCACGGCTCGCTCCCGGCGCCACGGTCGAGTCAGCCGACGCCGAAGTCAAGGCGATCGGCCGCAGGCTGGAAGCAGCCTATCCGGACGACAACGAGGGAGGCGGGCTGCGCGTCGTCGCTCTCGCCGACGACCTGGGCCGTCGCACCGCGTCGCCGCTCGCGTTGCTGGGCGCCGGAGCGCTCGCGATCCTTCTCATCACCTGCTCCAACGTCGCCGGGTTGCTACTGGCGCGTGGTCTCGGGCGCCGGCGTGAGCTCGCCGTCCGCGCGGCCCTCGGGGCCGGTGCTGGGCGGTTGCTGCGTCAGTCGCTCGTCGAAGTCGCCCTGATCGCGACCGTCGGAGGTGGCCTGGGACTCGTCCTGGCGGCGTGGGGTGCTCCGCTGCTCGTCGCCCGGCTGCCTGGCGCCGAGGTGGCGGGGCGCGCGGTCGGAGTGTCGGCCGCGGTGGCGCTCTTCGCCACCGCACTGACGGCCATCGCCGCTTTCGCCGCGGCGCTGACGCCGGCGCTCGCCGCGCTCCGCATCGCCCCCGCCGAAGCGCTGGCGGGCAGCCGCGGCACGGCGGGCGTGGACAAGGGCCGACTGCGGGCCGGGCTGGTCGTCGCCCAGGCGGCCCTGGCGGTTCTGCTGGTGGCGTCTTCGTTGCTCGTCGCGCGCACCCTCCTGCGGATGGTCGCGGTCGATCCGGGCTTCGACGCCGAACATGTGACGACGCTCCGGCTCTGGCCCTCGTCGCGCACCGGCACCACGCCCGACGAGCGCGCCCAGGTGCTGTCGCGCGCGGTCGCCGCCGCAACCGCCACGCCGGGCGTCGAACAGGCCGGCGCGGTCCTCAAGCTGCCGCTCACGGGTACCGGCTTTTCCGCCGGCATTCACATCGAAGGGCACGACTTCCCGCCCGGCGAGCAGCCGGACGTCATCTGGCGTCTGGTCGAAGGCGACTACTTTCGAACCCTGCGGATTCCGCTGCGCGCCGGACGCTCCTTTCAGCCGACCGATTTCGGATCGTCGGACCTGGTCGCGGTCGTGAACGAGACCTTTGCCCACCAATTCTGGCCCGGCCAACCGGCGGTGGGCCACCGCATCCGCACCGGTCTCGACAGCCTCGACCGTTGGGTCCGGATCGTCGGCGTGGTCGGCGACACGCATCAAGAGGGGCCGACCCAGCCGGTGCGTCCGGCGATGTATCGGCCGCTGCGCGAGCCGAACCGCTCCGGCAACACGACGCTCGTCCTCACCGTGCGCACCGGCGCCGGCTTCTCGGTCGCCGCTCTGCGCCACGACCTCCAGGAGGTCTCGCCCGACCTCGTCGTCGAAGACGCGGCACCGCTCTCCGATCTGGTGCGGCGGGCCACCGGACGAGAGCGGCTGCTGGGCGCCTTGCTCGGCCTGTTCGGCGCGCTCGCCCTGATCCTCGCCGGACTCGGCCTCTATGGCGTGCTGACGTTGCTCGTGGCGGAACGTCGACGCGAGATGGGAATCCGTCTCGCGATCGGCGCCACGGCGCACGAGCTTCGCTCGCTGGTCCTGCGGCGCGGCTTCGCCCACGCTGCGGTGGGACTCGCGATCGGCGTCCCAGCCGCCTGGGAGCTGGGCCGCCTCTTCCGCTCCTGGCTTTGGCAGATCTCCCCGGCAGATCCCTGGAGCCTCGGCGGCGCGGTCGCCGCGCTCGCCCTGGTCGCCGCCTTCGCCGCGTGGATCCCTGCCCAGCGGGCGGCACGGGTCGACCCGGCGACGATGCTGCGCGAGGAATGAAATGGAGCCCTTGATGATTCGATCCGACGACTTGAAGTCCGCCATCCGCCATCTGCGCCGCAGCCCCGGCTTCACGACGCTCGCCGTCGCCGCGATCGCGCTCGGTGTGGGGGCCGTGACCGCCGTCTTCACGCTGGTCAGCGCCGTGCTGCTGGCGCCACTGCCCTATCCGGACGCGGGGTCGCTCTGGGTGGCTCACCTGACGAGGAGCACCGGACTCGAGGCGACGCGCCCGGACTTTCCCTTCTCCTACCCCAAATTCGAGACCTTCAGCGACACCCAGAAGGTGTTCCGAGAGGTCGCGGCGTTCACCAACGAGAACTTCAACCGGACGGGCACGGACCGTCCGGAGCGGGTCTCAGTCGAAGTCGTGACGCCCACCTACTTCCCCGTTCTCGGCGCCCGGCCGGAGCTCGGTCGACTGTTCGCCGAAGGGAGCGAAGACACGAAAGGGGGCGCGCCCTCGGCGCTGCTCTCCCACGCCTACTGGCAGCGCAGCTTCGGCGGCGACCGCGACGTGGTCGGACGCACGATCGAGATCTCACACCAGAGCTTCACCGTCGTCGGCGTGCTGCCGGCGGGCTTCGCGCCGCTCACCGGCACCACCGATCTCTGGCTTCCCCTCTCGAGCCTGCCGAAGCTCTGGGACTCACACGATCTCTTCGAGTCGGCCGGCTGGCACTTCCTGCACGTGGTGGCGCGCGCATGGCCGGGCCTCGATGCCGCAGCGGTCGAGGCAGGCGCAGCGGCCGCGGGTCGCAGGGTCGCGGAAGCCCACCCGACCGATCCGCGCGACAACGACGGCGCGGTCTGGGGCGGCGGCGCCGAGACGCTCGCCGCGAGCCGCGCCGACGCCGACCTGCGCCGCTCCCTTCTGGTGCTGCTCGCTGCGGTGACGGCGGTCCTGCTGGTCGCCTGCGCAAACGTCGCGGCGCTACTGCTCGCACGCGCCGTATCGCGACGCCGCGAGATGGCGGTCCGCGCTTCGCTCGGCGCCGATCGGCGAAGTCTGCTGGCACTCGGTCTGGCCGAATCGTCCCTGCTGGCCATCGTCGGCGGCGCCGCCGGGCTGCTGCTGGCGCGGGCGCTCGGCCGCGGCCTGGTTGTCCTGGCGCCGGTCGCCCTCCCCACCTGGGGGCTCTCCGGCGCTGATCTCGATCGGCTCAGCGCCGCCAGCATCGATTGGCGGGTGGCGCTGTTCGCGTGCGCGGCCACCTTCGCGACGGCGCTGCTCGCCGGACTGGCTCCGGCGCGCGAGGCGTCGCGAACCGACCCGGCCCTGGCCCTGCGGGAGGGCGGCGGGAGCCTCGCCGGTGGCGGGGGTCACGGACGTCACAATCTGCGCCGCGGATTGGTCGTCGCCCAGACCGCGGCCGCGGTCGTCCTGTTGATCGGTGCCGGCCTGCTCGTCCGTACGCTCGGGCATCTGCTGGCGATCGACCCCGGGTTTCACGCCGACTCCGTACTCACGGTCCGCATCCTGCCCTCGGAGGGCGATTACGACCGGACCACCGCTCCGCTCTTCCATCGGCAACTGGTCGAGCAGATGGAGACTCTCGGGGGCGTCTCGTCGGCCAGCCTGGGAACCTGCACGCCGCTCTCCGACAGCTGCAACGAGACGGTCGTGGTGTCTGTCGACGGAGCCGTGATCCCGCGGAGCGAAGCACCGAATGTGGGCGCGCACAACGTCGCTCCAGGCTACTTCCGCACCCTCGGGATCGGGGTGCTCGAGGGTCGGGAGTTCCTGCCCTCGGACCTCGTCGGTTCTCCCCGCGTGGCCATCCTCGACCGCAGTGCCGCCGCCAAGCTCTTCCCCGGAATCGATCCCCTGGGACATCGATTGCGCATCGGGATGGCGATGAAAGACGGCGAGGAGGCCGAGGTCGTCGGGCTGGTCGACGACGTCCGCTACGGCGCCCTGGCGAAGCCTCCAGGAGAGAACGTCTACCTGGCCGACTACCAATCGGGCTGGGCCTCGGCGACCCTCTTCGTGCGGACCAAGGGAGATCCACTGCAGGTGCTTCCCGGGCTGCGCGAGGTCGCGCACCGGATCGCCCCCGACCTGCCGCTGACCAGCGTGCGGACGATGCGCGAGCAGGCGGCACGCGCCAGCTCGCGGACCCGTTTCGCCACGTTGCTGCTGACCGTCTTCGCGGGGCTCGCGCTGGTGCTGGCCTCCCTGGGCATCTATGGCGTGCTGGCGCAGATCGTGGCCGACCGCCGACGCGAGCTCGGACTGCGCATGGTGTTGGGCGCCGACCGCAGGCTCTTGCGCCGATTGGTGCTCGGACAGGGACTGAAGCTGGCGGGGCTCGGCGTCGCGATCGGCATCCCGATCGCCGGGCTGGCGGGCCACACGCTCGCGTCTCTGCTCTATGGAGTCCCGGCAGGTGATCTCTGGACGTATCTCAGCGTGCCCCTCGTCGCTCTGGCGGCGGCGGCCGTGGCCTGTTGGCTCCCGGCGCGGCGCGCTTCCCGCCTGGACCCGGCGACGGTGCTACGAGAGGAATGACGAAGAGGAGGCAAACCGATGCTGAATCTCTTCTCGGATCTATGAGTTGCGCTGCGGTCGCGGCCTGTCTCGTCCCGGCGCGCCGTGCGGCGCGTCTCGACCCTTCGTCGGTCTTGCACGAGGAGTGATCTTGGTGGCGTGCCCGTCTCCGAGTTGGAGATTCCTCGGTCCCATCCAAACCCCGCGAGAGGAGTGAGAACGATGTTCAGATGGTACGAAGACCTTCGCTTGGCGGCCCGCACTCTTCGCCGTCGCCCCGGGTACGCCACGGTGGGGATCCTAACGGTGGCGCTCGGAGTCGGCGCGAACGCCGCGGTCTTTCGGCTCGTCCAAGACGTGCTGCTGCGCCCGCTCGTCTTCGCCGCGCCACAGCGCCTGGTGGTGCTCCACGAGACCGACCGGCACAACGGCACGACGCGAGAGGGCGTCTCGATGCCCGACTACTTCGACTGGCAACAGGCAGCGACCACATTGTCCGGGATGGGGGCTCACACGGGAGCGGACGTCACCTTCTCGGAAGTCGACCAGGAACCTGTTCGGCTCACCGCGGCCGCGGTCTCGTCGAACTACCTGCCGCTCGTCGGTCTCGCGCCACGTCTGGGGAGGAATTTCTCGCCGGACGAAGACCGTCCCGGCGGCACGCCTGCGGTGCTGATCTCCGATTCGCTCTGGCGCCACCGTTTCTCGGCGGCGACCGACGTCCTCGGGCAGCGCGTCGACGTGGACGGTCACGCCTATTCGGTCGTCGGCGTGTTGCCTCCGGGTATCGAGGCGCCCGCCGCGGACCTCTGGATGCCACTCGAAGCCTACGCGACGAGCATCCGGAACGTCCGGGGGGTTCATAGCCTCACGGTCGTCGGCCGGCTCGCGCCGAGCGCCACCCTCGGCGATGCGCAGGCCGAAATGAGCGGAATCGCGGCCGGCCTCGAAGCCCGCTATCCCGACGACAACGCGTCGCGCGGCGTCTTCGTCGAGCCCCTCCGCCGTTGGGTCGCCGGGGACTCCCGCACGACGCTCTCGCTGATCGCAGCCGCGGTCGCCTTGGTCCTCCTGATCGCAGGCGTCAACCTTGCCGGCCTCGCGCTGGCGCGCACGAGCACGCGCGAAACGGAATTCGCGGTGCGCCTGAGCCTCGGCGCTGGGCGCTTCGCGCTCGTACGTGAGGTGTTCGCTGAGAACCTACAGATCACGCTCGTCGGCGCGCTCATCGGTCTCCTGATACCGGCTCCGCTGCTCACGACGCTTCTACGTATGGCGCCCGACTCGCTACCGCGTCACGTGCGCACCGGACCCGACGCGACGCTCTTCGCGGTCGCCCTCGGTGCGGCGCTCCTCGTCGCAGTTGCCGTCTCCCTCGCGACCGCGACGCGCTTCTCGGGGATTTCGACGGCGAGCGCTCTCGGGACCCGCGGTGGTGCCTCGCCGCACGCACTACGGCTGCGCCGCGCGCTCGTGGTCACCGAGATCGCGGGTGCCATCACCCTCGCGGCGGTCTCCGGCCTGTTGGTGACGAGTTTCGCGCGCCTGTCGGCCGAGGACCCGGGAGTACATGTCGCCTCGACCCTCGTCGCCCGCACGATGCTTCCTCCGTGGCGCTATCCGATGCCGGCCCGGAAGGTCTATCCCCACTGGCCGGAAGCGACCGGCTTCTACACCCACGTGCTCGCCGAGATCGAATCGGTTCCGGGCGTCGAGTCCGCCGCCGTGGCGCTAGACAACCCGCTACAACGCGGATGGACAAGTCAGTTCGCGATCGATGGAAATGATCGCCCCGCCGGCCAGCGGGACGAGGTGAGGATCCGGCCGGTGACGCCCGGCTACCTCAAGACGGTCGGACTGCCCCTGGTCGCCGGGCGCGACCTCGGACCCGAGGACGGACCCGACGCGGCGCCTACGCTGATGATCAACCGCGCATTCGCGCGCCGCTACCTCGCCGGCCGGGATCCGCTCGGTCACGACGTCGAGTTCTGGGGAGTCCGGCGTCGGATCGTCGGCGTAGTCGGCGACGAGAAGTTCCTCGGCCTCGATCAGGGCTCCGCCCCGGCGGTCTACCCGTCGCTCTTCCAGGTGCCGATGTCGGACCTCAACCTCGTTGTTCGCTCCGCTGGCGATCCCACCGTGCTGGTGCGAGCGGTCGAGGCCGCCGTGCACCACGTCGATCCCCAGCTCGCGGTCTACAGCGCGCGGCCGCTGTCGGAGATCGTGGACGCCTCCGTCTCGACGCCGCGGCTTCGCACGCTGCTCTTCTCGCTCTTCGGTGCGCTCGCCGCCCTGCTCGCGGGAGTGGGGATCTACGGGCTCGTCGCCTTCGACGCCCAGCGCCGGCGGCACGAGTTCGCGGTGCGCATGGCGCTCGGCGCCGGAACGCACGACGTGGTCTCGGAGGTCGTCCGTAGCGCGCTGCGCACCACCGCCGTCGGAGTCGCTATCGGCCTCGCGGGAGCGCTCCTCGCCGGTCGATGGCTCAAGAGTGTGCTCTTCGACACCGCGCTCCTCGATCCGACGGCGCTCGGAGCTGCCGTCGCTCTCGGTGCATTGCTCGCGCTCGCCGCCGCCGTGCTGCCGGCCGCTCGCGCCGTGCGGCTCGATCCTGCTGCGGTCCTGAGGGACGAATGAGGCCACCTGCGCTCGCGCACTCCGCCAAAAGAATCCCGCCCGAGCGGCTCGCCGGTGCGGACAAGCCGAGAGGAGGATCTTCGATGAACCATCGTCTGGAACCACTCTGCCGCGGTCTCCGATACGTCCTGGTCGCCTCCTGCGCCACGGCGGCGCTCGCCGCCGCCACCTCGACCGCGCCCGACACGGTGTCGGTTCGCGTCAACTACACCGGCCAGGGAACGGTCGACGCGAATCACGACCTTCAGGTCTTCCTCTTCGACGACCCAAATATCGGTCGGCAGAGCGTCGCACTCGACCTCCTCCACCTCCGCGAGAACGGCGGTACTGTCCGATTCCGCGGCGTCAAGACGGACCCGGTCTTCGTGGCGGTGGCCTACAACGCGACCGGAAACTACGACGGCTCGCAGGGTCCACCTCCCGAGGGAACACCCATCGCGATCTACCGGGTCGCCGACGCAAGCAGCGCAGCGCCGGTCCATCCCGGCGCATCGATCGAGATCGTCTTCGACGGCTCCACCCGAATGGGTCCATGAGGCGCGTCGCGGATCCCCGGAACGACAAGAGGAGGTAGATCGATGCAACGACTCTGGAACGACGTCCGCTTCGCCGCTCGCGTGCTGCGCAAGGCGCCGCTCTTCAGCCTGGTCGCGATCGCGACGCTGGCGGTCGGGATTGGAGCGACCACGGCGATCTTCAGCGTCGCCGACGCGGTGCTCTTCCGGCCGCTGCTGCTCCCCGGCTCCGAGCGCCTCGTCGTCGGGAATTCGCTCAACGCCAAGGGACAACGCGGTTGGATTTCTTACCCGGATTTCCAGAGCATGCGCCGCGAGACGAAGACGCTCGCCGGCTACAGCGCGTTCGTGCCGCAGAGCGTCAACCTCACCGGACGCGCGGAACCGCGGCGGGTGCGCGGCGGCTTCGTCTCCGACGACTTCTTCGAAGTGGTCGGCGTACAGCCGGCGATGGGGCGCGGCTTCCGTCCCGGGGTCGACGACAAGGAGGGCGCCGCGAACGTCTGCGTCGTCGAGTACGACACCTGGAAGAACGTTTTCGGCGGCGATCCGAAGCTCCTCGGCGGCACCCTGACGCTCAACAACGAGCCCTACACCGTGGTCGGCATCCTGCCCAGAGGATTCCGTTTCCCAGAAGACGATGTCGACGTCTGGATGCCGCATCACGACTGGCCGGTCTACCGCCAGGGTCTGAAGCAGGGTTGGGCGAACGATCGCGGCACCGGGCTGGTCGGAGGCGTCGGCCGCCTCGCACCCGGGGTCTCGCTGCGCCAAGCGCAGGCCGAGCTCGATGGCATCTTCGCCGCCCTCTCGAAGAGCTTCCCGAAGGCGGGCCAGCGCCACGTCGAGCTGCGCTCGCTGCAGCGCGTGGTCACCGGCGATCTGCGGCTACCTTTGCTGGTGCTGCTCGGAGCGGTCGCCTTCGTGCTGCTGATCGCCTGCTCGAACGTGGCCAATCTGGTGCTTGGGCGAGCCGCCTCGCGGCAAGGCGAGCTCGCCACCCGAGCCGCGCTCGGCGCCGGGCGTGGGCGTCTGGTCGAGCAACTTCTCACCGAGACGGGCCTGCTCTGGCTGGGTGGCGGCGTCCTCGGCGTCTTCATCGGCGGCGGAGCGCTGCGTCTGCTGTTGCGGGCCGCGCCGAGAACGCTGCCCGGAGGCGTCGTACCCACCATCGACGCTCCGGTGCTCGGCTTCACGCTCCTCCTCACCGCCGCGACCGCCGCGCTCTTCGGCTTGGTACCGGCCCTGCGCTTCTCGTCGCCGCGCTTCACCATGGCGCTCAAGGAGGGAGGCCGTGGCGGCTCCGAGGGAATGGGACACGCGCGGCTGCGCTCGACGTTGGTGGTCGGCCAGATCGCGCTCACCCTGATCCTCCTCGTTGGCTCCGGCCTGCTGCTGAGGAGCTTCCGTGAGCTGCTCGGGGTCGATGCCGGCTTCCGCCCCGATCACCTGCTGACGATGGAGTACCGGCTGCCCGCCAACAAGTATCCGCACGGTGCCCAACAGTGGCAGACCCATCGGCAGATCCTCGAGCGGGTGCGCGCGGTACCGGGAGTCGTCTCGGCCGCGCTCGTCCATGGGCTCCCCTTCAGCGGCAACGGCTCGACCGGGTCATTCGAGGTGGTCGGCCGCCCGGCGGGCGACGACGAGAAGCCGCGAGCGCGGATGAACGCGGTCAGCGCTGGGTATTTCGAGACGTTGGGGATCCCGCTGCTGCGCGGCCGGAGCTTCACGCCGGCGGACCGCGCCGACTCGCCACCGGTGGTGATCGTCAACCGCACGCTCGCCGACCGCTACTGGCCAGGCGAGGATCCGATCGGGCGCCGGTTGCGGATCGACGATGATCCCGAGCCGATCGAAGTCGAGATCGTCGGTGTCGTCGGCGACACGAAGCAGTATGGGCTCGACGAGCCGGTGACGCCCTACATCTATGCCTCCCAGGCGCAGGATCCGGGCATCTTCGACACCCTGGCCGTGCGTACCCAGGGCGACCCGATGCAGCTCGCCAGCGCCGTGCGGGCGGCGGTCTGGAGCGTCGATCCGGAACAGCCGGTCTGGAAAGTGCGCACCGAGGAGTCGTTGCTCGACCGCGCCGTCGGGACGCCACGCTTCCTCGCCCAGCTGATGAGCGGCTATGCGTTGATGGCGCTGCTCCTGGCCGCGCTCGGCCTCTACGGTGTCGTCTCGTTCTCGGTCGCCCAGCGCACCAACGAGATCGGAGTCCGCATGGCGCTCGGCGCCAGGGCGCGGGACGTCCTGCGGATGGTTCTGCGCCGGGCTTTCACTCTCGCCGTGCTCGGCGTCGCGATCGGGCTCGCGGGAGCACTCGCCTTGGGGCGGGCGGTGCAATCGCTCCTCTTCGCGACACGGGCCTCCGATCCGCTGGTGCTGCTCGGCGTCGCGCTGCTGCTCGCCGCCGTGACGCTCCTCGCCAGCCTGCTCCCGGCCCGCCGCGCCGCCCGCACCGATCCGTCGACGGCGCTCCGCTACGAGTGAGAGGAGAATCGATGACCGATCTGCCGTTCGATCTTCGTGTCGCCGCCCGTTCGCTCCGCAGGAGCCCGGCCTTCACGCTCACCGCGCTCGCCACCTTGGCGGTCGGCATCGGGCTGACCACGGCGATCTTCAGCCTCGTCGAGTCGACGTTGCTGAGCCCTCTCCCCTTCCGCGAGCCGTCGCGGCTGGTGCAGGTCTGGGAGGCGCAGCCGTCCCGTGGCGTCGAGCGTAACGTCGTCAATCCCGGGAACTTCATGGCCTGGCGCGAGAACGCGAAGTCGTTCTCGGGCCTATCGGCGATCGCCTCCTGGTCGGTCAACCTCGCCGGAGAGGGCGCCGCGGCCGAGCGCGTCCCGGTCGCCTACGTGAGCCACGATTTTTTCCAGACGCTGGGAGCGCCGCTCGCTCTCGGTCGCGCCTTCTCGACCTCCGACGTGGACGCGGGCGCGGGCGACGTGGCGGTGATCTCCGAAAGCCTCTGGCGTTCCCGCTACTCGGCGGATCGGAACCTCCTGGGCCGCCGGATCCTGCTCAACGGCACGCCGACGACGGTCGTCGGCGTCGTCGCCGCGAGCGCCGACTTTCCGGTCGGCACCCAGGTCTGGCAGCCGGTCCCGTTCGGCGAGCGCGCCCGCAACTTCCGAGGCCGTTACCTCCAGGTGCTCGGCCGGTTGGCTCCGGGCGCGAGCCTCATCGGCACGCGCGCCGAGATGCAAGGAATCGCGGCTCGCCTGGCGTCCGCCCATCCCGACTTCGACACTGGTTGGACCGCGACCGTGGTGCCGCTCGACGAGCAGCTCTTCGGCGACTACCGCCGCGGTCTCTGGATCCTCCTCGCGGCGACCGCGGTGGTGCTGCTGCTCGCCTGCGCCAATCTCTCCGGCCTGCTGCTCGCCAGGAATGCCCGCCGCCGCCACGATCTCGCGGTGCGCGGCGCGCTTGGTGCCGGACGGAGCCGGATCGCGCGGCACCTGCTGGTCGAGAGTCTCTTGCTGGCGGCCGGCGGCGGCGCGTTGGCGTTGACGCTCGCGCGCTCGGCTCTTTCGTTGTTCCGCCTCTGGTCACCGATCGAGCTTCCCGACTTCGTGGCGCCGACTCTCGACCTGCGAGCGCTCGGCTTCGCCTTCGCGGCGACGCTCGGGTGCGCTCTTCTCTTTGGGCTCGCACCCGCCCTGGCGGCGGCCCGCGAGGGGCTCGACAATCCGCTGCAGGAAGGTGGAGCGCGGGCCCTCGGGCACCGATCGCACCGCGCGCGAACGGCGCTCGTGGTGGCGGAAGTCGCGCTCTCGCTGGCCCTCGTCGCGGCTGCCGGACTTCTGGTGCGAAGCTTCACCGCGTTGCGCGGCGTCGACCCCGGATTCCGCGTCGACCATCTACTCACCGCGCGCGTCGACCTCGCCGGCCCGAGCTACAAGGATCCCCAGCGCCAGATCGACTTCTTCTTCCGGCTCGAGCGCCGGCTCGCGTCGAGCCCGGGTATCGAATCCGCCGGCGCGATCAGTTGGTTGCCGCTTGGCGGCAAGGGTTCGGCCACCAGCTACCACGCCCTCGACCGCCCGGCACCGTCGCCGGGCGACGAGATCTACGCCGACGTCCGGGTCGTGACGCCGGGCTTCTTCCCGACCGCCGGAGTCCGCCTCGTGGCCGGGCGGCTGCTCGGACCACAGGACGACGCAGAAGCACCGCCGGTCGTGGTCGTCAACCGCTTCGCCGCCCAGGAACTCTGGCCGGGCGAGGACCCGATCGGGCGCGAGCTCGCGATGTCATGGGGGGAGGAAAGGAGGGCGCGGGTGGTCGGAGTCGTTGCCGACCTCCACGTCAGCGCGCTCGACGAGGAGCCTCGCGGCGCCCTCTTCTGGTCGCTGCCACAGCTTCCCAACAACTTCATGTCGATCCTGGTTCGCACGGCCGGCCGCCCCGCCGCCGCAGCGGCGACTCTGCGCCGGGCGGTGGCCGAGCTCGACCCGACGATCCCGGCCGCGGCCGTGGTCACGATGGACGACGTGATCGCCCACGACACCGAGCGCCAACGCTTCTCGAGCTCGCTCCTCACGGCGTTCGCGCTGGTGGCGCTCCTGCTCGCGGCGATCGGCCTCTATGGCCTGCTCGCCAGCGCGGTCTCCGAGCGGCGGCGCGAGCTCGGCGTGCGGATGGCGCTCGGCGCCGATGGGCGGCGGCTGCTCCTCGAGGTCGTCGGCCGCGGGCTGCGCGCTGTCGGGCTCGGCGTCCTCTTCGGCCTGCCGCTGGTCTACGCCACCGGAAAGGTGGTCGCCTCGCTGCTCTTCCGCACCTCGCCAACCGATCTCTGGACCCTCGCGGCGGCGTTGCTGGCGCTGCTCGTCGTCGGCGCGACCGCCGGCCTGCTTCCGGCGCTCCGCGCGGCGCGCACCGACCCCGCTGCAGCGCTGCGGGAGAGCTGAGACTCCAAGGAGAGCCGACACATGACGCCCTGGATGGAGATCTGGACCCACGCTTGGCGCAGCCTCCGGCGCCACCCCGCCTATTCCCTCTTCGCCATCGGGACCCTCGCCGTCGCGATCGGCGGTGGCACGCTGCTCTTCTCGCTCTATGACGCCATCGCGCTACGCGACCTGCCGGTCGCACGCCCCGGTGAGCTGGTCTCGATCCGCGACCTGAGCATCGATCCGCGGGGGAAGGCCGCCAACCTCGGCCGCCTCTCGCTCGACGATTTCGAGGCGCTCCGCAACGGCGCCACACCGCTCGCCGACGTCGCCGCCTACGCGCCCGGCGAGGCCGTCGTGCGCGCGGGCTCACGGACCGAACGGAGCGAGGTGCAGTGGGTCGACCCCCGCTACTTCGATGTGCTGGGCGTGAAGGCGCTCCGAGGCCGCCTGTTCGCCGCCAGCGATGACCCGCGCCGAGGCGGCGCGGGAGGCGTCGTGCTGAGCGGTTCCGCCTGGAGCCGCCTCTTCGGCGGCGCGGACGACGCGGTCGGCTCGACCGTCGAGCTCGACGGCGTGCCATGGCCGGTTCTCGGCGTCGCCCCCGAGGGATTCCACGGATTCGACGTCGGCTCCGAGCCTGCGCTCTTCGCCCTGGCCTCCCAGGTTCCGGACAATTGGGACTCCTTCCACCTCTTTGGACGCCTCCGTGCAGGTGTGACCCTGGCGGCGCTCGAGTCCCGCCTCGAGGCAACCCTCACCGCCTTGCGAGCGCAACAGCCGGGCCGCCGCAATTTCATGATCGTCGACGGCAGGAGCTCGACCGCGACCGAGCGGATCGAGGTCGCCGATGGCAGCCGTGGCGAGTCGGGCCTGCGCGGCGAGGCGGAGCTGCCCCTGGCCTTGGTTGGTGGGCTGCTTGCGCTCGTCCTCCTGGTGCTCGCTGCCAACCTGGCCAACCTGCTGGCCGTGCGGGCGCTCGCGAGCCGCCGCGCGGCGGCGGTGCGGCTGGCGCTCGGCGCTCCGCGCGCGGTCATCGCCGGCAGCTGGTTCGGAGAGAGCCTTCTGCTGACCCTGAGTGGCGCCGTGCTCGGTCTCGCCGCTGTCGCCGGCGGCGGCCGGGCGCTGCTCGGCTGGGCGCCTCTCCCGGTCTGGGTGCACGGGCTCGAGCCTCGGCTCGACCCGGCGACCGTGGCGGTCGCCGTCGGACTGGCCGTCGGCGTGGCATTCATCGTCGGCAGCCTCGCGGCTTGGGAGCAGGCACGCGTCGAGCCGGAGCTGCGACTGCGCGAGGAGAGCCCTTCGGCCACCATCGGCCGCCGGGGTCTGCGCTGGCGCAACGGCCTCATCGCGGCGCAAGTCGCACTCTCCGTCGTGTTGCTCGTCGCCATGGGACTCTTCGTGCGCAGCGCCGCGGCGCTGCTCGACATCGACACCGGATTCCCGCTGGCGCGCGTGCTGACGTTCCAGGTCGATCTTCCGGAAGCGCGCCGGTACCCGGCCGCCGAGCTCGAACGCCTGCGCTCCGAGCTCGAGCGGCAGCCAGGAGTCGAGGCAGCCGGTTTCGCCAGCAATCCGGTGCTCGAAGGTGTGCGCGGCTATGCCATGGCGGCAATCGAGGGATACACGCCGAAATCCGACGAGGTCCTGCTGCTCAACACGCTGCGGGTGAGCCCCGGCTTCTTCCGAGCTCTCGACCTGCACGCCGCTGCGGGCCGAGTCCTCGCCGCGGGAGACCTGACACGCTCTCCTTCCCCGGCGGTCGTCAACCGGCGGTTCGCCGAGCGCTACTTCCCGGGCGGGAACCCGATCGGCCGCCGCGTCTCGTTCAATTTCCAGCGTACCGACTGGAGCAAGCCCTCAGCGGACGACCTCGTGATCGTCGGCGTCGTCGACGATCGAATGATGAGTGACGTCCGCGAGAAGCCGGCGCCGCGCCTCTACGCCCTGCCGCAATCGCACCTGACCTCCGCGGCGTTCTTCGTTCGCACCGGCGCCGCGCCCCAGGCCCTCGCGCCGACGCTCGCGCGCCTGTTCGCCGAGCGAGCGCCCGAAGCCGCCGTCGGGACGTTTCGCACGCTCGAGGACCAACGCGACCGTTCGCTGCGTCGCGAGCTCCTCACACGCGACCTGACGCTCGTCTTCGGTGCGCTGGCCGCAGCGCTCGCGGCACTGGGCCTGTTCGCCGTTCTCTCCTACGTCGTCGGCGAGCGGCGCCGTGAGCTCGGCCTGCGCCAAGCGTTGGGCGCGGCACCGCCCGATCTCCTGCGACGCGTGCTCGTCGACGGCTTCCGTCCCGTCCTCTGGGGGCTCGCGGCGGGACTCGGGATCGCCGTCTCCGCGAGCCGCGTGGCGACGAGCCAACTCTACGGCGTGGCGGCGCGTGATCCGCTCTCCTTCGTCGCGGCACTCGTGTTGATGGCCTTCGTTGGCGTCACCGCCTGCTTGCCACCGGCGTTGCGTGCGTCGCGCAGCGACCCGGCCCAGGCGCTGCGGAACGGCTGAGGCAGCGTCCGAGCCCGAACGGAAGCGTCCCACAACCGGACACTCCACGCGAGTCCGGGAGCGCCAAGCGTCCTGTTCGGTGAGAGTTGCATGCTTTGCTGGCTGGCAGCGCGCTTGCTCCATGAGGCGAGAAAGGGGACATTCATGAGAGAGCTCGCCCAGGATCTCCGCCATGCGCTGCGCGCCTTGCGCCGCTCGCCAGCGACGACTGCGATCTCGATCTCCATCCTCGCGGTGGCCATCGGCGCCAGCGCCGCGCTCTGGCAGGCGCTCGATGTGACGGTACTGCGACCCCTCCCCTTCCCAGACTCCAACCGGCTCGTGGCGATCTGGGATTCCCAGAGGGGGGAAATCTGGACCGTCTCCCCGCCCAACTTCACCGACTACCGCGACCAGGGCCACAGCTTCGTATCGATGGCCGCCTTCAACGACTCGAGCTTCGCGCTTTCGGGCAAGGAGGGCTCGGCCGAGCAGGTCCCCGGCACGGAGGTCACGTCCGGGTTCTTCCACACCTTCGGCATCGGGGCCGCGCTCGGACGCACCCTGGGACCCGCCGACGATCACGCGGACGTCGTGGTTCTCTCGGACGGGCTCTGGCGACGTCGCTATGGAGAGGATCCAGGAATCGTCGGCAAGACGGTTCGGGTCGACGGCAAGGAGCGCACCGTGGTCGGCGTCCTCGCTGCGGGTCGCGGCTATCCATTCGACGCCCAACTCTGGGTCCCGCTCGCCTTCTCGGCGGAGACCCTCCAGACCCAGCGGGGTGCGCACTGGCTCCGCGTCGTCGGCAGGCTGCGCGAAGGCGCGACGCTTCCCGCCGCGCAGGTCGAGCTTCGCGGCATCGCCGCGCGGCTAGCGGCTGCGTATCCCAAGTCGAACGACCAGCTGACGGCCGTGGCGCGCGACCTGCAATCGTTGATCGTCCGGCGCTCGAAGACGACGCTCTCCCTCATGCTCGGCGCAGTTTCGCTGGCCCTGCTCGCCGCGTGCGCCAACCTCGCCAGCCTGTCTCTCGCCCGCACCGTCTCGAGGAGGCACGAGCTGGCGCTCAAGGCGTCGCTCGGAGCGGGGTCGCGACGCTTGGCGCGTACCCTCTGGCTCGAGAGCTTCCTGCTCGCCATGGGCGGCGCCGTCGTGGGCGCGGAGCTGGCCGTCGTCGCAACGCGTCTGATGCCGGTGTTCCTCGAGCTTCCCCGTCTTCAGCATCTGCACCTGGACACGCCGGGAGTCCTGGCGTTGGCCGTTCTGTCCGGCGTCGCCGGACTGCTGCTGGGCGCCGCACCGGCCACCTTCGCGCTGCGCCGCGATCCGGCCGAGATTCTCCGCGCGAGCGGCCACACGGTGGCCGGCGCGAGGAGCGCCGGCCGTATTCGAAGGTCGCTGGTCGTCGCCACGACCGCCTTGGCGCTGATCCTGGTGGCCGGCGCGACACTGCTGACGCGCAGCTACCACCGGATCGCCGCGATCGATCCAGGCTTCGAGACCTCCGGCCGCCTGCTCTTTTCGGTCAGCTTGCCGTCGAGCAGATACCCGAAGCCCGAAGACGTCTCCCATCTCACCACTGAGCTCGACGAGCGCCTCCGCGCGCTACCCGGAGTCGAAGACGCCGCAGCGACCTTCGGACAACCGTTGGGCGGCTTCGGCTACCAGATCTCCCTGCTCCAGCTCGATGGCCGCAACCTTACCCAAGACAACAGCCGTCGCTCTCCCGCGATCCGCGTCGTCACCCCCTCTTTCTTCCGCGCTCTCGGGATTCCGGTGCTGCGCGGTCGCACGTTCACTCCGGACGATCGATTCGGCGCGCCCAACGTGGTTGTCGCCAACCAGGCGGCATCGCGACTGATCTTCGGTGGCATCGATCCCATCGGCCACACACTCCGAATCGGCACGCGCATGGGTCTGGGACGTGGGCACCTCGGGGGCGAGATCGTAGGCGTCGTAGGCGACATCCGCGAGCAGAGCTTGACCGAGCAACCGGCTCCGACCCTCTACTTCGTCCAGGACCAGTTTCCAGTCGATTTCCTGACCTTCGTCGTACGCTCGAGCCCCGGCCGGCTCGACGGATTGATCCGTCCGATCCGTACCGCGGTCGCCGCGCTCGACCCCGACCTGCCGATCTTTCGAGTGCGCACGCTCGACCAGCTCCTGGCCAACTCGTTGGCCACGGAGCGCACGGTGAGCCGTCTCTTCCTCGGCTTCGCATTGCTCGCCGTGGTCCTCGCCGCCTTGGGTCTGTTCGGCGTCCTCAGCCAGTCGGTCACCGAGCGGCGGCGTGAGCTCGCGGTCCGCAGCGCGCTCGGAGCGATGCCCGTCTCGCTGGCGATCGAGGTCCTTCGGCAGGCCGGCACCCTCGCCGCGATCGGCGTCGCCGCCGGCCTCGCCGCGGGGTTGCCGCTGGTTCGCTACCTGCGAAGCGTCCTCTACCAGCTCTCACCCACCGATCCGCTCACTCTCTGCGGTGCAGCGCTCGGGCTGATTGGGATCGCGCTCGTGGCGAGCCTGTGGCCCGCCCGCCGCGCCTTCCGGCTCGATCCGATCGCCGCGCTGCGGGAAGAATAGGCTGTCGTCTCCACGACCTCACTGGGGGAACCGAATGCATCTGCTGAAGCTCGACCACCTCGAAAAGTCCGTCGCCAGTCCGGCCGGCCGCATCTGGCTCCTGCGCCGCGTCTCGTTCGCCGTCGAGCCCGGCGAGTTCGTGACCATCATGGGGCCCTCGGGAGCTGGCAAGTCGACCCTGCTGCACATTCTCGGAATGCTCGACGGCGACTGGGAGGGCGAGTATTGGTTCGAGGACGAGGGCGTCCACGCGCTGTCGCTCAAGAAGCGCAACGAGCTCCACAAACGAAACATCGGATTCGTCTTCCAGCAGTACCACCTGCTCGACGACCTGACGGTGGCCGAGAATCTGGATGTGCCACTGTCCTATCGCGACTTGAAGAAGTCCGAGCGCCAGGCGCTGGTCGCCGATGCGCTCGACCGCTTCGGCATCGTCGGCAAGAAGGACCTCTTCCCGAGCCAGCTCTCGGGTGGCCAGCAGCAACTGGTCGGCGTGGCGCGCGCCGTGGTGCTCAATCCGCGTCTCATCCTCGCGGACGAGCCGACCGGCAACCTGCACTCGGACCAGGCGCGCGAGATCATGCGGCTCTTCAAACGACTGAACGACGAGGGCACGACCATCGTCCAGGTCACCCACTCGGAAGAAAACGCCTCCTATGGAAGCCGTATCGTCCAGCTGAAGGATGGCTGGGTGGTTGGCGACCAACCAACCGCCTAAGAAGGACACCCCATGGACCTCGGCAGAGAAACTCGTTTCGCCTTTCGCCGCTTGGCGCGCCGCCCCGGCTTGCCCCTGCTCGCGGTGGCGCTGCTCGCGGTCGGCCTGGGAGGCAACCTGGCGCTGCTCTCGGTGGTGGACGCGATCCTTTTCCGTCAGCCTCCGGTCCAGGGGCCTGAGCGGCTCGTTCGGATCTTGCGCACCGACTCGCATCGCTCGACCGAGGACAACTGGTCCTATCCGACCGCCGACGATCTGCGCCGAGGCGCGACCACGATCTCCGACGCCGCAATCTACGCCGACTGGCAGCCTTTCCACCTCCAGGTCGGCCACGGCGACGCGGTCCGCCTCCAAGGAAGCGTCGTCACGGGCAACTATTTCCAGATGCTAGGAACCCGGCCGGCGCTCGGCCGGCTGCTCAATCCCGCCGACGACGTCGCCGGGAGCCCGAGCCCGGTCGTCGTGATCGCGCACGATCTCTGGCGCACCCGCTTCGGCGCCGATCCGAAAGTCGTCGGTAAGACGGTGTCGCTCGACGGCAAGACGTTCACCGTCGTCGGTGTCGCCCCGAGAGGCTTCCATAGCCTCGATCCCACCCTCGGTCCCCAGGTCTGGGTCCCGATCTCGGCTTGGACCGCGCTGCTGTCCGACGAGAGCCGGAGCAACCTGCTGACCCAGCGGGGCTCGAGCTGGCTCGACGTTCTCGCCCGGCTGACTCCCGGCGCCACCGTCCAGGCAGCGCAGGCGGAAATGGAGGCGCGGATCGCGGCGCTCGCCGACCAGTTCCCCGACAGCCTTCGGGCCCAGGCCGGGGAGGTCATCGACTCCGCGCACGCCTGGGTGATGCCGGTATCCACCGCGCGCGTCGGCGGTCCCGAAGCGGCGCCGCAGGTGGATCGACAGGCGGCGATCGTCGCCGCAGTCGGAGCGTTGGTGCTGCTGGTCGTCGCCCTCAACCTGGCGGCTCTGCTGGCCGCGCGAGCGACCCAGGCGCGCCACGAGACCGCGGTGCGCGCCGCTCTCGGTGCTTCGCGGGCTCAGCTCGCCCGACCACTGGTTCTCGATGGGATGCTGCTGGCGCTCGCCGGGGGCGGCTTGGCGCTTCCCTTTGCCTCTGCGACCGCCGGTCTCGCCCGTCGCGCCCTGGGCTACGTGCTGCCGCTCGCCAACGATCCGGGGGCACTGGCCGGCTCGCCGCGCGTCCTCCTGGCCGGAGCGGCTCTCGTGGCTCTCACGGCACTCGCGGTCGGAGCGCTTCCCGGCCTTGCCGCCTCGGGCGTCCCTCTGGTCCCGGCGTTGCGCCGACAGGAAGTGACCCGTCCGGGCTCCCGCTTCGCCGCCCCCGACCTGCTGGTCAGTGCCCAGGTGGCGCTCTCCATCGTCCTGGTCCTGCTCGCCTCGCTGCTGGTCTCCCGTTTCCACCGGCTCACCTCGATCGATCCTCGATTCGACCCGGCCGGCGTGGTGCAGGCTTCCTACGACGTCGGCCTGCAAGGCTACACGCCCGCGCGGCGCGCACACTTCCACGAAGAAGTGCTGCGGCGGGCCCAGGCGACCTTGGGCGCGCGGCAGGTGGCCCTCACCGACTGGACCCCGCTCGCCGGCAGTTGGTCGCGCACCTCCATCACGGTCGCCGACTACCAGGGCGCTCCCGGTGAAGCGCCGAACGCCGACGTCTCCTGGGTATCGCCGAACCTCTTCCGTGTCCTCGGCATTCACCTCGAGCGCGGCCGGCTCATCACCTCGGAGGATCGCTCGGATTCGTCCGCGGTCGCGGTGATCAACGCCACCATGGCGCGGCGCTTCTTCGGCCGCCGCGATCCTGTCGGCGCGGTCTTCTACCGCGGGCGAGGCACCAACTCCGCCAACGCGATCACCATCGTCGGCGTGGTCGACGACGCCCGCTACCGCGACCTCACGAGCGAGGTCCCGGCGATGTTCTTCCGGCCGCTCGCGCAGCGCGCGGCGCCGCCGACGCGATTGACGATCGTCGCTCGAAGCGACCGGCCCGCCGCGGCCTCGGCGACCCTGCGCGGCATCTTCCGCGAGCTCGACCCCGAGCTGCCTCTCTACCGAACCGGCCGCCTTTCTGATCAGGTGGCGCGCTCGCTCGACGACCTGCGGCGCGCAGCGAAGCTCTTCTCGGGTTTCGCCATCCTGGTCCTGGTCATCGCCGCCGCCGGGCTGGGCGCCCTGACGCTCGTCTCGGTGGCACGCCGCCGCCGGGAGATCGGCGTTCGGCTGGCGCTCGGAGCGCAGCGCCGCTCAGTGCTCACGATGCTGATCCGCCGGACGGCTCTGCTGGTGGGCTCGGGCATCGCCGCCGGGCTTCTGTTCGCCGGATTCGCGATCCCCGCCATCGGTCAACTGGCGGACGCCCGCGCCGAGCTGCGACCCTGGGCGGTGCTCTGCGCTTGCCTTCTGCTCTCCGGCGCGGCGGCGGCCGCACTCTGGTTCCCGCTGCGTCGTGCGCTCGCGATCGACCCAGCCGAGACGTTGCGCTCCGAATGACCAGATGCCCGCACCGTCGGCGGCGCGCCCGATGGTAGCGTCTCCGCCACCATGACGCCCGAGAAGAGAGCCGCTCCGGCGCCTCGCGTCCTGATTGCCGACGACCAGCGCGACGTGCTCGAGGCGCTGCGCCTGCTGCTCCGACCCGAAGGCTTCGATCTCGAGTCCGTGGGGTCGCCCGACGGGGCATTGGAGGCGGTGGGAACACGGGACTTCGACGTCGCGCTTCTCGATTTGAACTATGCGCGCGACACGACATCCGGGGCCGAGGGTCTCGAGCTCTTGCAGCAGGTTCGTCAAATCGATCCCCACCTTCCCATCGTCGTGATGACCGCTTGGGGAACCATCGACGTGGCGGTGGAAGCGATGCGCCGCGGGGCCCGCGACTTCGTCGAGAAACCGTGGGAGAACGAGCGCCTGATTTCGATCCTCAAAACGCAAGTCGAGCTTGGACGGGCGTTGCGCGCCCGCGACCGGCTGGAAGCCGCGCAGCGCGCCCCGCTCGGCGACGGCGGGACTCTGATCGCCGCTTCGCCTGCGATGCGACCGGTCCTCGAGGTGGTCCATCGGGTCGCGCCGTCCGACGCCGCGATCCTCATCACCGGCGAGAACGGCACCGGTAAGGGTCTGGTGGCGCGCGCCGTCCACGTCGCCTCCCATCGCGCCTCTCGCTCACTCGTCACCGTCAACATCGCCGCGCTCGCCGAGGGCACCTTCGAGAGCGAGCTCTTCGGTCACGTCCGCGGCGCCTTCACGGACGCCAAGAGCGACCGGGTGGGGCGTTTCGAAGCGGCCGACGGCGGCACGCTCTTCCTCGACGAGATCGGCAATCTGCCGGCGGGCTTGCAGACCCGCCTGCTGCGGGTCCTCGAAACCGGCGAGCTCGAACGGGTCGGCTCGTCGCGTACCGTGCGGGTCGACGTGCGGGTGCTCGCGGCAACCAACGCCGATCTGGCCACCGAGGTCGAAGCGGGCCGATTTCGCCGCGACCTGTTCTTTCGCCTCAACACGATCGAGATCCGTCTGCCTCCCCTGCGCGAGCGCCGGGAGGACATTCCGCTGCTCGCCGCCCACTTTCTCGAGCGCGTCGCACGCCGCTACCGCAAGGAGCTGCGCAGCTTCGAGCCTGCGGCGATGGAGGCCCTGCTCGGCCATCCCTGGCCGGGCAACGTGCGCGAGCTCGAGCACACCGTCGAGCGTGCCGTGCTGATGGCGGCGAGCGATCCGATTCGGGCCGTCGATCTCGGTCTGCGCGCCCCCGCCACCGAGTCGAACTCGCTCGAGGAGATGAGCCTGGAGGAGGTGGAGCGTCTCCTCATCCGCAAGGCCCTCGATCGTTTCCATGGCAACGTGAGCCAAGCGGCCGAAGCATTGGGCCTGTCGCGCAGCGCGCTCTACCGGCGCTTCCGGCGGCACGGGCTGTGATCCGGCTTCGCCAGGGGCTCGCGCGCTAGGCTTCGCCGCGTGAAACGGCGGCGGTTGGCGCACGAGTGGCGGCTGGCCGGCCTGGCGCTGCTGGGCGCGGTTCCGGCGCTGGCCGTGGCGGCGATCGCGGTCGATCGATCCGATCTGGCCACGAGCGAGCGTTGGCTGGCTGGGTTGACCTTGAGCCTCGTCGCGGTCAGCTTCGCCCTGGCGGTACGTGGCCGCGCCGCCTGGCCGCTGCGCACCCTCTCCAACTTGCTCGCCGGGTTGCGCGAGGGCGACTTCTCGATGCGGTTGCGCGGAGGCAGCCGCGCCGACGCCCTGGGCGAGCTGGTGATCGAGGCGAACTCGCTCGCCGCCGCGCTGCGCAATCAGCGACTGGCGGCGCTCGAAGCGTCCAGCCTCCTGCGCGCCGTCATGGCGGAGATCGACGTGGCGATCCTGGTCTTCGATCCGGGCGGCCGGGTGCGCCTCGCCAACCGCGCCGCCGAGCGGTTGCTGGCTCTCCCGGTCGAGCGCCTCGTGGGCTCCGCCGCGAGCGGCCTCGGCTTGGCCGATTGCCTGGAAGGGGGGGCGGCGCGTACGGTCGAGCGCGACTTTCCCGGCGGCTCGGGACGCTTTGGAGTGCGGCGCGCGACGGTTCGCGAGGGCGGCGTGCCCCATCAACTTCTGGTCGTCGCCAACCTCTCGACCGCCTTGCGCGAGGAAGAACGCCTCGCCTGGCAGCGCCTGATCCGCGTGTTGGCCCACGAGCTGAACAATTCGCTCGCCCCTATCAAGTCCATCGCCGGCAGCTTGGCGCGCCGCGTGGACCATGGCGAGCCGAGCCCCGAGGCACGCGAGGACTTGGCGCGCGGCCTGGCCGTCATCTCGGAGCGCGCGGATTCGCTGGCCCGTTTCATGGAAGGTTATTCGCGCCTGGCACGATTGCCCGCCCCGCGTCGCCAGGAGATCGATCTACGGTCCTTCCTCGTGGGCGTCGCCGCCCTCGAGAAGCGCGCCCCGGTCCGATTGGCGGACGGGCCAAGCGTTCAGCTGACGGCGGACCGCGATCAGCTCCAGCAGCTGCTCATCAACCTGCTCGCCAACGCCGCGGAAGCGACACTCGAGCGTCAGGGAGAGATCGCGCTCGCCTGGCGTCGGGAAGGATCGGAGGTCCTGATCACGATCGCCGACGACGGTCCCGGTCTCGCCAACCCGACCAACCTCTTCGTGCCCTTCTTCACCACCAAGCCGAAGGGCAGCGGAATCGGTCTCGTGCTCTGCCGCCAGATTGCCGAAGCGCACGGAGGAAGCCTGCGGCTGATCAATCGGGAGGACGCCTCCGGCTGCATCGCGGAGCTTCGCCTGCCGCTGGCCGCGACCTGATCTCGCGGGATACCGGCGGGCACCCTCCTTCCCGCGGAAGCGCAAAAGAAAAGGGCCGCCCGGGACTTCCCGGACGGCCCAAAAGTGCCTTCGGATCGGAGGTCAGTTGAAGCTGAACGTTGCTCCGAGACGGAAGATGCGCGGGCTCAGCACCTCGTAGACCCAGTTGGACTGGGACCCGTAGGTGTTGTTGGATCCGCCACTGATGTTGGTGCCGTCGATCCGGAGCTGCCGCTGCAGCACCGTGTTGGCATTGAGGGCGTTGAAGCAATCCACCCCCAGCGTCAGACCGAAGCGGTCGAACTTGAACTCCTTCTCGACACGCAGGTCCAGCACGTTCACGTTCGACAACTTGTAGTCGTCTGGACGGTTGACCGCCGAGACGTTCGTATAGGGGCTGTTCGTGAAGCCGCTCCGCCTTGCACGGTACATGAAGTACGGATCGGTGTACCCCTCGTGGCCGTTGACGGCGGCCGCGACGTTGAAGCCCCACGCCCGGTCCGGAGCCACCTGATACATCCCGTTGATCGAGTACGACCAGGTGCTCGAGATACAGACGTTGCCTTTGGCGCCCGAGCCGGTGCCCACGCAGGTGAGCACTCGGTCGCCGTTCTTGTTGCCGCCGCCGAAGGGCTCCTGCGGGTTGATGATGGCACTCGACGGAATATCCCAGGTCCAGTCGTTCCAGCTGAAGTTGCCACGCATCATCCAGTTGTTCGACAACCGCTTGTTGGCGGTCAGCGAGACCGACTTGTAGGTCTGACCGCGGTCCGAATTCTCGAGAATCGTGCCGCCGCGCGACATGACCCCGGAACGCAGGCTGTAGGTATTCACGGTCGTCGTCTTGCCGTCGGGGAGAGTGACATTGTAGGTGTTGCCGACCACGAAATCGCTACGGGTTGCCTTACGGCCGAGCGAGCCCACGTTGGCGGCCGAGTACGGATCACCGTCGAACACCAACGGCGTGTTCTGCAGCATGTTCTTGTTCTTCCGGTAGGTCGCCGTCAAGCCGACCACGAACTCCGGCAACAAGGAATGCTCCACGCCCACGACCACCTCGTCCGAATACGGAGCACTCAGATTCTTGGCGATCGTATTCGAAACGATCAGGTGCCCCGGATCGGCAGGGTTGTAGTTGGGGCTCTGGCCGGAAATGCCTCCGAGCTCGCCCGGATCCAGCACGCCGTTGTGGTTGTAATCGTAAGTGTAGAGACCGACATACGGCGCCGGGTAGATCGGGTAGGCCTGGCTGAACACCGAGAAGCCCGAGAGCTGATCCACGAAGCGCGAGTAGCTGGCCCGCAGGATGGTCTTCTTCTCCGCGCCGAGGGCGTAAGTCATCCCGAGGCGAGGCGAGAAGTCCTTCCAGTTGTCGAACCCGGGGCTGCCGCCGGGATCGCTATAACCCGGCAACAGAGCGGAATAGGCAGCCGGGCCCTTGGCGACGCCGGCCAGAAGCGCGCCGCCCTGGTCGTCGTAGCGGAGGCCGACGTTCAAGGTCAGGTTGCCGGCCGTCATCGTGTCCTGTACGTAGGCGTTCTTGTACTTGACGTCGTAGTTCAGAGCGCCCTGCGCGTAGGCGTACGTGTAGTAGAGACTACCCCCGTAGGTGAGGTCGGTGCCGTTGCCCGGCCAGGTGGTCAGCGACTTGACCGTGGCCTTGCGGTAGCTGGCTCCGAACTTCAGCTCGTGGTTCAGATTGCCCGTCGTGAAGAAGTAGGAACCGTCGACTTTGTACTGGTCCTCCGGACGAATCGAGAAGTAGTCGATGTAGCTGCCGTTGGCCGACCACTTGCCGGTGCCGAGATCGAGGCTCATGCCGGCGCCACCGCCCGTCGAGCCCAGATTGACGGCCAGGCCGCCCTCGGGCGCCAGGTGGAAGCCGCCGTCGGACTCCGCGTACATCGCGGTGAGGAAGAAGTTCGACCCGAAGATGTGGGTGTCCTCGATCTTGGCGATCGTCGGACGCTTGTTGAAGAAGCCGAAGACGTTCGGATCCGCGGCGTCGCCACTCTGATCCCAGGTGGTCGACGGCGGACGGGTCGGACCCGCGTTGCGGCCGATCTTCGACTTGCCGTTCTTCGAATAGAAGAAGGTGGCCGAGTTGTTCTGCGTGACCTGCCAGTTCACCTTGCCGTTCCAGGTGTCGAGATCGGTCTTGTCCGGATAGTTGTCGACCGTCAGCAAGTCGACCTTCTGCTTGCCGTAGGAACCCCAGATCCACAACTTGTCCTTGAGGATCGGACCGCCGACGTCGGCGCCGTAGTCCTCGACCTTCACGATCTGGTTGCCCTGCGAGAAGGCAGGCTGGGCGCGGAAGCCGTTCCAGGCACCAGCCTTGCCGAAGTCGCCCGCGCTCGGGCTGAAGCTCGACTGCCAGCTGTTCTTGTCCTCGAGGTAGCGGCCCGAGGCGCGCCACTCGTTGGTGCCGCGCTTGGTCACCATGTTCATGCCCACGCCGCCGGTGCGCTGCGTCGCGTCGCCGCCGCCGGTCGTGACCTGCATCTCCTCGAAGGCGCCGAAGTCATAGTACGCCGGCGAGCTGCCGATCGCGCCGACGTCCGTGATCTCCACGCCGTCGACCGACCAGGTCGAGTTCGTGCCCGGATCGCCGCCGCCGGTGTAGGTCGACTGCTGGCCGCTCTCGTTGCCGCCCACGTTCACGCGGTCGACGAGCACGCCCGGGGTCGACTGCAGGATGACCCAGGGGTCACGCGCGGTCGGGATCTTCTCGAGCTCGGTCTGGTTGACCGTGGCTCCTTCCGAGACCTTGCGGGTATCGAGCAAGGGGGACTCGGCGGTGATCGTGATGGTCTCCGAGACGGCCTGGTTCATGGTCAGATCGAGGGTCGTGTTGCGACCGACGCTGACCACCACCTGCTCGTAGACCACGGGGCTGAAGCCCTCGAGGGTGCCCTGCAACTTGTAGGTTCCCGGGGGAAGGCCCAGGTAGCGGAACAAGCCCTGGGCGTCCGTGGTCGTGACCGCCGGAGCGCCGCTGCCGGTCAACGTCATCGTCACGCCCGGCAGGGGCTGGGACTTGGTGTCCTTGACCGTGCCGTAGACGTTACCGCTCTGAGCCTGCGCGAGCACTGTCCCCGCGAATCCCAGACAGCAGATCGCGACGGCGAGGGCCCGCAGAGCCCATCGACTGCGATTTCTCATCCAGCTCCTCCTTTACCTTTCGCTGGCGCACGCGAAAGCGCGTGGCGAGCGGTTGAGGAGGAGCAACCTCACTGCCACGCAGGGACGAGATCTCCATGGATGGGACGAAAGGCGTCTAGCGTAGGACAGAACGGTCCGCGTGAGTCGACGAGACGCGAAGCGTCATGGGACGACTCGTCGTAAACACGTGACGAAACCACATAATTTGGAACAATTCCCTGAATTCGATCCGGAATTCCGAATCCAGCTTCGAAGTCGGCCCGCCGCACCGGATGGCGCTTCGTACGGTTCGTGGCATCGCAGGCCGATCTGATCCCAAAGCACGAAACCGGAGCTCGCGACGCGCGTATTGTGCGCTTAGAGGCAAAGGGACGACGACTATCCCGGAACCTCCTTCTTGGGTGCGGCGGCGCAAGCCGCCGCTCTTTTTTTCCGACGTCGTCCGTGAGAAGGCTCAGGCGAGCTGGCTCTTCGGCTCGGCTTTCGCGATCAGGCGCTCGAATCGGTCCCGGTAGCTACGCGAGAGGGTCAGGCGCATTCCGTCCCGCAGGAGAACCGAGTAGTCCCCGTGCAGGATGTGATGGAGCTCCTTCACTCGATCCATGTGAACGATGGTCGACCGGTGGATCCGCGCGAACCGTTGCGGGTCGAGCCGCGCCTCGAGCGCGCTCATGGTCTCGCGCAGCAGGTGATTCTCGCCGCCGTGGTGAAGACGGACGTAGTTGCCGGCCGCCTCGATCCAATCCACTGAATCAGCCTCGATGAACAGGATCCGGCCGACCCCCCGGACCACGAATCGCGAAATGTAGCCACCCGGCCCGGAACCGTCGTTGCCAGGCCGATCCTCGGCCTCGCCCTCCGGTCGGCGCAAGCGGATCGCCTCCCGGCCCCGTTCGATCGCCGCCCGCAAGCGGTCCCGATCGAACGGCTTCAACAGGTAGTCCACGGCCCGCACCGAGAACGCGCGAACCGCGTGTTCGTCGTGCGCCGTCACGAAAACGACCTCAGGACGCTCGGCAGCCGGAATCTGATCGAGCAGGTCGAACCCGTCGCCGCCCGGCATCTGGATGTCGAGCAACAGGAGATCCGGCCGTTCGGCGCGCAGCAACTCTCGCGCTTCGACGATCTCTCCGGCCTCCCCGACGACCTCGACCCCGGCCTGATCGGCGAGCAGATGCTCGAGCTTGGCCCGAGCCAGCGGTTCGTCGTCAACGATCAGCACTCGCAAGCTGTCCATCATCTGACTGCCTCCAGGGGTTGGGATTCCAAATTGGCCGGCACCGGCGCCGTCGTGTGAAATGGCAGCAGGATCCTTGCCAGCGCGCGACGTCCGGGTTCGAGCTCGAGCTGGAGCGTCGCACTGGCGCCATAGAGTTGCGCCAACCGCGCCCGCGTGTTGGAAAGGCCGAGACCGGCGCCCTCGCGGTCACGGCGCCGCGGATTCGCATCGATGTCATTTTCGACCTCGATAACCAGATGTTCGTCCTGGTGCCGCGCGCGCACCGCCAACCGGCAAGGCACCGTGCTCGTCTCGACGCCGTGCAGCACCGAGTTCTCGACCAACGGTTGAAGAATGAAGGTCGGCACCAGAGCGCTCCTAAGCTCCATCTCGACGTCGATCTCCGCGCGCAGCCGGTCGCCATGCCGCATGCCTGCCAACTCGAGGTATCCGCGCGCGAAATCGAGCTCGCGATCGAGCGAAATCTCGACGTCCGAGCGTGTCTCGAGAGAGCGCCTCAGCAGATCGGAGAGACGAACCAGCATGGCATCCGCGGCCGCCGGATCGCTGTAGAGCAATGCCGAGATCGAGTGCAGGGCGTTGAACAGGAAGTGGGGGTGGAGCTGCATGCGCAACGCCGCCAACTCGGCGCTCACCAACTGCTCGCGCAGGCGGCTCTCCACCAGCATCTTCTGACGCAGCCCGCGATCGAAGTCCCGCAGATGCAGGACGCCGACGATCGCCCAATAGGTCAGCAGGCCGAGGTGAAAGTTGTGGCGGAACGAATACGCCAGGGCGCCCATGAACGGCTCCACCCGAGCCTGTCCGATCTGCATCGCTTCGAAGAACAGACCCGCCAGAAGGAGCTGCAGCGAAGCCGCCACGACGGATGCGGCCAGATGGAGACCGACGTGGCGCCATTTCCCGGCTTCACGGATCGGGTAGCGGCGCGCCAGCAACAGGACGGGCAGCGCCACGACGCCCCAGATCAGGTAAAAGGGAAGATGAATCCAGAGAGCGTCCGCCCAAGGCAGCCGGCGGCCTTGGGTCGGGAATCGCCGAATGGCGGCCTCGGAGGCGAAAAACAGACCGACACCCGTCCACAGCGCCAGCCATCCGGTGATGAATCGCCAAGGGCTCCTGCGCCGAGTCTCGATGTTCGTGGTTCGTCCTCCTCGCGCGACGCTCCCGCCCTCCCTGGGCGCGGACGCTGCGAGCCTCCTGACTGCTTCCGGCCGGATCCGTCGCGGGGCGACCCGTCCCGCTGCCGCCACCGGCCGAGACGGCAGGCCGACCTCGAGTCTTGCAAGATTCCTGCAAGTTTTCGGGAAATCGACGCGGACGCCGGTTCTCCGGGCGGGTCCTGTACAATTTCCAGTGCAGTTTTCCGGAGGTCCCGCCATGCTCGCCGATTGCCTGCCCAAGATTCAGGAAGCCTTGGAAGAAGCCGAGCTCGACGGCTGGCTCTTCGCCGTCTTCCAGGGCAACGATCCGATCAGCCTCGAGCTGCTCGGCCTCGGAGGAAAAGGTCTGGTGACCCGGCGCTGCTACTACCTGGTGCCCCGCCGCGGCGAGCCGCGCAAGTTGGTGCACGGGCTCGAGCCGGCGATGCTCGACCACCTCCCCGGCTCCAAGGCGGTCTATACCACTTGGCAGCAGCATCGGCGCGAGATGGAGCGCTTCCTGAGGGACTGTAGCCAGCTCGCCGCACAGTACAGTCCGAACGACGAGCTCCCGACCGTCTCGCGTCTCGACGCGGGCACCGCCGAGTTGCTGGTCTCCTTCGGCGTCAAGCTCGCCTCCGCCGCCGAGCTCGTGCAGCGCTTCGCCGCGGTCTGGACCGACGCGCAACTCGACAGCCATCGTCGGGCCAACACCCACTTGCATCGCATCGTGCGCGAGGCGTTCGCCGACGTGGCCGACCACCTGCGCGCGGGGCGCGACATCGACGAATATCGGGTTCAGCAGTTCGTCCTCGAAGCCTTCGAGAAGGCCGGCCTTCACACGTTCGCCCCGCCGATCGTGGGCGTCAACGCACACAGCGCCGACCCGCACTTCGAGCCCACTGCAGAGACCGCCTCCCCGATCAGGCGCGGCGATTTCCTGCTCATCGACCTGTGGGCGAAGGAGAAGGCGCCGGGCAGCATCTACGGAGACATCACCTGGTGCGGTGTCTGCGACGCGGCACCGACGGACCGCCAGCAGGAGATCTGGACCCACGTCATGAACGCGCGCGACGCGGCGATTCGCCTCGTGCAGGCGCGCTGGCCGGGCGCCGCGATCCGCGGCTACGAAGTCGACGACGCGGCGCGTGGGGTGATCGACGCCGCCGGCTACGGAGACGCGTTCTTCCACCGCACGGGCCATTCGATCGGCATCGAGGACCATGGCCAGGGCGCCAACATGGACAACTACGAGACCCACGACACCCGTCGCCTGATGGCAATGACCGGCTTCTCGATCGAGCCCGGCATCTACCTCGAGGGCGATTTCGGCGTGCGTTCGGAGGTCAACATCGCCCTGACGCCAGACGCCGCAGAGGTAACCGGCGGCGAGGCGCAGCGGGAGCTCTTGCGGTTGCTCGCGTGAGCACCTCGTCGATTCCCCTCGCGGCGCCGGCTCCGTCGGGTCTGATCGACCGGCAGCCGGCGCTTTTCGCGACCGGTCCCTTGGAGCCCGCCTCGGCGCTCGGCGCGCTGTTCACCGCCGACGTCTCGGTGCCCGATTCCGGCTCGAGCGCGCGGCGTGAGCGCGCCTGGAACGAGATCGCGGCGCGTCGACTCGGCGAGCTGACGCCAGCGCTCGCCCTCTTGCCGGCGCGCGAGCGTCGGCGTGCCGTGACGCTCGCCGCGTGGCTCGACGCGATTTTCGCCACCGCCCGCGAAGGCGATCGGACGGCGAAGCGTCTCGAACGGCTCCACCGTTCCGCGTTCGTCCTCGCTCGCGCCCTCGCCGGCGAGCGAGTCGAGTGCGGGTTCGCGCAGTGTTTCGCTGCCGAATCGGCACGCCGCGCGTTCGGTCGCTCGGCGCTCGATCCACTGCTCGGCGAGGCTGCGGCCGCCATCTCGCACCCACCCTCCGCGCCCGGTGTCGACTGGCAGGCACGATCTCGCCGAATCGGCGGCGCGATCGCCGCGGCCCTGCTCGGCCAAGTGCCCAGTGATGCGACCGTGGACGCGGCCGAGGGTCTGGTGCGGCTCCTCGCGCTCGCCACCCCGCCGCCCGGCGGCGCCCCACGCCTCACCAGCGCCGAACGCTCCACTCGCGCGGCGGCCGTGAGCAGCGAGGCGGAGGCGATCCATCCGTTGCTCCTGCGCGGCGCCCGCGCGGTCGGCGAAGTCCCGCTGACCTTCCGGCGCGCGCTGGCCGGCTTCCTCACCCTCGGCCTCCAATTGCTCGGTGTCATCGAGGCCCGGCCGGAGCGCTGCCTCGACACGCCGCCCCGCCTCGGCCGCCTCGCTCGCGCCTGGACGCTCTTCCGGCTGCGCCGCGACAAGCTCGTCTGAACCGTCATTCTCCAGCCGCCTCAGGCCCGGGACGCAACACCCCGGGCACGACGAGCGTAAGCTCTTTCCAGAACCCGTCCGCGCCGCGCCCGCTCGACTCGCTCGGAGGTCTCGACATGCCATCCCGCCATCGCTGGCTCGCCGTCTTCTGCCTTGTTTCGCTCGTCGCCCTGCCACTCGCCGCCGTCGACCCCACGTCGTCGGTGGCCGGTCACTGGGAGGGCGCCATCCAACTCCCGGGCTCCGAGCTCCAGGTCCAGCTCGACCTGCGGGTGGACGACCACGAAGCGTGGAGCGGCGCGATCGACATCCCGGCGCAGAACGCCAAACAGCTGCCGCTCGGCGGCCTCCTCGTCGCGGGTGATCACGCCAAGTTCACGATCCAGGGCATTCCGGGCGATCCGACGTTCGACGGCCATCTCTCGGCCGACGGCACGACGCTCGAGGGATCCTTCGAGCAGGGGACCTTCACCTCGACCTTCCACCTCACCCGCGCCGCCTCGGGTGCCGAGCGCATCGCCGGGGCGCTGCTGGGGTTCCGCGAGCAGGTACAAGGCGTGCTCGGCACGTTGCACGTGCCGGGTGCCGCGATCGCCGTCGTACGCAACGACGAGGTGGTGTTCTTGGACGGCGTCGGCAAGCGCGACGTCGAAGCGAACCAGCCGGTGACGCCGGACACCTTGTTTCCGATCGGCTCGGCGACCAAGGCGTTCACCACCCTGCTCCTCGGCACGCTGGTCGATCAGGGCAAGCTCGATTGGGATCACCCCGTGATCGGCTACCTGCCCGAGTTCCGGCTCGAGGATCCGGTTCGCACCGAACAGATCACGGTGCGCGACCTGGTGACCCACCGCTCCGGCCTGCCACGCCACGACCTCGTCTGGTACCGCGCCCAGCTCTCGCGCGAGGAGATCGTGCGGCGGTTGCGTTTCCTCGATGCGAGCTATCCACTGCGGGAGCGGTTCCAGTACCAGAATGGCATGTTCGTGGCGGCCGGTGTGGTCGCCGAACGGCTCGGCGGCGGCAGCTGGGAGAGCCTCGTGCGTTCGCGCATCCTGGACCCGCTCGGCATGAAGCGCACCAATTTCCGGGATGCCGACTCGCGGCGCGATGGCGATTTCGCAGAGCCCTACCAGTGGAACCGGAAGGCCGGCGAGCTCGAACGGGTCGACTTCACCGAGATCCCCGGCGCCGCGCCGGCTGGCGCGATCAACTCGTCGCCGCGCGAGATGGCGCAGTGGCTGCGCCTGCAGCTCGACGGCGGTGCGATCGGCTCGGTGCGCCTGGTCCAGAAGACCACCCTCGACGAGATGCACCGCATGCAGATCCCGATCCCGGACTCCCCGAACGATCCGGAGTTCCTCAACCGGGGCTACGGCATGGGCTGGTTCGTCGAGGTCTATCGCGGCCACAAGATGGTCGAGCACGGCGGCAACATCGACGGCTTTTCGGCCGAGGTCATGCTGCTGCCCGCCGACCACGTCGGCATCGTCGTCCTGACCAACGCCAATGGCACGCCGGCTCCCGAGGTCATCGCATGGAATGTCGCCGACCGGCTGCTAGGGCTCGACCGGATCGACTGGCTGGCCCGCGTCAAGGCGCGGCTCGACGCCGCGGAGACCGCCGCCAAGAGCGCCGGCTCGTTGGCCGAACGTTACGACCGGAAGCCCGGCACCCATCCGGCCCACGCTCTGGCGGACTACGCCGGCGATTACGAGCATCCCGCCTACGGCAGGATTCACGTCGAGACTGCCGGCCCGAACGCTCTGGCCGCCACGTTCCATGGCGTTCCGATCGCGCTCCAGCACTGGCACTACGAAACGTTCCGCGGCACCACGACCGACAAGACGCTCTCCGAGCTCAAGCTCTACTTCCTCTTCCGCACCAACGAGCATGGCGACGTCGATGCGGTGTCGGCTCCCTTGGAACCGGCGGTGGCGCCGATCGTGTTCACGAAGCGGCCTCCCGCGCGCCTGTCGGATCCCACCTTCCTCGCCGCGCTGGCCGGCAAGTACGCGCTCACCGGACAGCCGGGCGTGCTGGTCGATATCGCGCTCCAGGGCGACCGGCTCGTCGCGACAGTGCCCGGTCAGCCGACCTACACGCTCGAGCCCTACGCCGGGACCGAGTTCAAGCTCGTGGGCCTGACCGGATTCTCGGTGCGCTTCCTACTCGACGCGAAAGGCGGGCCCGAAAAGGTGCTGTTCATTCAGCCGAACGGCGTGTTCGAGGCGACGCCGCGGAAGCAGGAGACGCGAAGCCCGTAGCTAGTTCGTCCTGGGGGGCGCCCTCAGACCGAGGTGACGAGGATCTTGGCGGCGGCGCGAAGTCCGAGCGTCGCCCGCTTGCCGCGCCCGAGGTCGAGCTCGAGCGCATCGGCCGCGATGTCGCGGTCGACCACTTTGACTCGTGCCCCCGGCCGGACGCCGAGCCGCTCGAGCATGCGTAGGAACTCGGGATCCTGATCGGGCACCCGAGCCACGCGAACCCGGGATCCCGGCCGCGCCGAGTCGAGCGGCACGAGCGCCGCCGCCTCGAGCTTCTCCCGCCGCGTTCGGGATCGGATCGCCGTGCGGATCGACCTCCGGGTGGCCGAGCACCTCGTCGATGCGTTCGACCACCCGCTCGGAGACCGCGTGCTCGAGCTGGTCGGCCTCGTCGTGGACCTCCGTCCAGTCGAGGCCGAGCACCCGCACCAGGAAGAGCTCGACCAGACGATGCCGCCGTACGACGTGGATCGCGAGATGTCTTCCCGAATCGGTGAGGCGCACGCCGCCGTAGGGCTCGTGCTCGACCAGACCGCCATCGGCCAGCGCCTTGACCATCGCGGTGACCGAGCCCGGCGTGACCCGGAGCGCGTTCGCCAGTGCCCCCGTGGAGACGCGATGGCCAGGGTCGCGCTGCTCCTCGAGCAGGATCTGCTTGAGGTAGTCCTCCACGGTCGAGGTCGGCATGGAAAGCCAACCCTACTCCAATTCTCGACCCATGGCCGTTGACAGATGCAAGCGGCAACGAATAGAGTTTTGACTCTTCAAAATCTCATCAACGATCTCTAGAAATGTCGTCTAAGAACACCTCCGGAACGCAGCACTCGCTCCCCGAAGTGCACGGCAGCATTTCGGTCCAGGGCCACCGCGGCTGGATTCGCCGATTCCTCGCCTTCGCGGGTCCCGGCTATCTGGTCTCGGTCGGCTACATGGACCCGGGCAACTGGGCGACCGACCTTGCCGGCGGCGCCAAGTACCGCTACGCGCTCCTCTGGGTGATCCTGCTCTCGAACCTGATGGCGATGCAGCTCCAGTCGCTGTGCGCCAAGATGGGCATCGCCGCCGGCCGCGACCTCGCGCAGGCCTGCCGCGAGCAGTACTCGAAGCCGGTCTCCTATGTGCTCTGGGTGCTCTGCGAGATCGCCATCGTGGCGTGCGACCTCGCCGAGGTGATCGGCTCGGCGGTGGCGCTCAACCTGCTTTTCGGCCTGCCTCTGGCCTGGGGCGTGCTGCTGACCGGGTTCGACGTGATGCTGCTGCTCGCCGCGATGCACTTCGGCTTCCGCAAGATCGAGGCGATCGTGCTGACTCTCGTGACGACGATCGGCGCCAGCTTCGCGCTCCAGATCTTCCTCTCGAAGCCCGATTGGGGCGCGGTGGCGCTGGGCACCTTCGTACCGACGCTCCCCGACCATGCCGCCTTCTACCTGGCCCTCGGCATGCTCGGCGCGACGGTGATGCCGCACAACCTCTACCTGCACACGGCCCTCGTGCAGACGCGCGACATCGAGCAATCGTCGAGTGGCAAGCGGCAGGCAATCCGCTACAACATCACGGACACGATCGTCTCGCTCGGCGCGGCGTTCTTCGTCAACGCCGCCATCCTGGTGGTCGCCGCGGCGGTCTTCCACCGAAGCGGGTATTTCGACGTCACGGAGCTTCAGGAGGCCCACCGCCTGCTGACGCCGCTGCTCGGCGCGCCGGTCGCCGCGACCGCCTTCGCCCTGGCGCTTCTCGCCTCGGGCCAGTCGTCGACGATCACCGGCACGCTGGCCGGTCAGATCGTGATGGAGGGCTTCCTCCACATCCGCATCCGCCCCTGGCTGCGCCGCCTGATCACGCGCGCCCTGGCGATCGTCCCGGCGATGCTCCTGATCTCGGGATCGGGCGGCAAGAATACGGTGGGACTGCTGGTGCTCTCGCAAGTCGTCCTGTCAATGCAGCTTCCGTTCGCCATCTTTCCGCTGATGAAGTTCACCTCGGACCGGAAGTTGATGGGCGAATTCGTGAACTCGCGCCTGACGACGATCGCCGGCTATGCGACCTCGGTCCTCATCGCCGGACTGAACGTGGCGCTCCTCTGGCAGGAGATCGGCACCCTCTGGAGCTTCATCCTGGCGGGGCTGGCGCTCGCCTTCACGATATGGGTACGCTACTTCTACCGTGGAGACTGACGTGTACAGAAAGATCCTGATCGCGCTCGAGAACTCGAAGACCGACGCGGCGATCCTCGACCACATCGAGCCCCTGGCGAAAAAGCTCGGATCCGAGCTCCTCCTCGTCCACGTCGCCGACGGCTGGGTCGCCCGCCAGTACGACCGCCTGAACCTCGCGGAGTCGGCCGAGATGCGCGCGGACCGCGCCTACCTGGAAGGCGTCAAGCAGCGCTTCGCCTCCCAAGGCATCCCCACCGAAGCCGAGCTCCTCTACGGCGAGCCCGCCGACGAGATCGTCAAGCTCGCCGAGCGCGAAGGCGTCGACCTCATCGCCATGAGCACCCACGGACACCGGTTCATCATGGACCTGATCCTCGGATCGACAGTGCACAAGGTGCGGCACACCGTGGCGATTCCGGTACTGCTGCTGAAGGCCTGAGAGCGCTCCGCAAGGCTTGCTTTCCTCGAGAGATTCCCGCGCTGGCTTCAGCGCCAAGTGCTCGTCTCACAAGATTGGCATCATGCAGATCTTGGGAGGTCGCGTTCTCGCAACGCAGAATTCATCGCTTCCCTCGTACCTGAGAAGAACAGGCGGACTGTCTTGCCGCGCCGGGTCCGAGAGGACGAAGTAGTCGCCGAAATGATGGAAGTAGGGGTCCGACGCATTTGGTTCGTGCTTGCAGAAGTCACTCGTGGAAGGCTCATTCCAGAATCCCACTGAGACATTGTGAGTCCCGGCGGCTGGCCGCAAGGCGAGGCGCATGACGTCTCTCGAGGAAAGGTCTACGCCATAGCCAGCGATTCGAAGCACCACCTGTTCCTGATCGATGAATGGAACGACCCACTGCGCGGTCGCCAGGACAATTCGCTTTTCCTGCTTCACGTTGCCGGTACCCATCTCTTCCAAGGACCAGTCCTGCCTCGGTTCCACGAGCCAATGGACGAGCCGGCCGGACCGCATCTCGATTCTCGCTACTGCCAGCTTCTTGAGGTCAGCTGCATTGCCTGCAAGTGCAGGCTTCACGAGCAAGGAATTCGGCTTGAAGTCCAGTCCCGGTTTCGACAGATCGAACATGTATGGAACCACGTCACTATAGTCGAACCCTTGTCGCGCGACCGCAACTCCCTGCGCCGACTCGAGTGCGATATCGAACCCATCGTCCAGCTTGATGACCCCTCTTCCGCCCCTCGACGAGGAATCAAATGGCACCGCTCCTTGCTTGCACTTCTCCTCATATTTCGACTTCGCCAGTTCGTCGCAATTGATCTCGAGGATCGGTATGTGTGCCATCCCGTACTTCGTCTCGATGGGTTCAAGCGAATTGACCACGATCATCCTGGCGCCCCCTTCCGACGGTTCAGGAATGAGCGCCATCATGCCCCCGAACTCCGCGCGGAAGTTCCAGGCGCCCACGAGAATGCGCTGCTGCGCGCTTAGGGAGGAACCGATCCAGAGTGCGAGGACACCAATACTCAATGCGAGAATGCAGATGCGAGTGGCGGTGGAGAATGCCCAGCTGATTCCGCGCTTCATCGTCCTGCCTCCTTTTCTCCGAAGTTGATCGAGCCGTCTCTCCACCCTCGAGGAGAGCGGACAGAGCGTCTGCGGCAAACGTCTCGGCGGGGAGATTCAGGTCCGCGCCCAAGACTCCCAATGTAGTTGCCGTGGCAGGCGATGCCCCGATGTGGAGGAGCCGTCTCTGGAGGTCCAGGCTGAATTGCGAAGCGACGACGTCATCGACGTCCCAGAGTGTGCCCACGACTCTGCCCGCTCCGGCCATCAGAAACGAACGAACCAGATCCAAGGTTGCCGCACCCGGCGACGATCGCTCTGCCGTGCCACAACCGGCGAGCACGACGAGAGGCTCGTTCCTGAGAGTCAGGTCGGCGACGTCGCTCGCCCACAACACTCCGTCGGCAGCCGAAGGCGACGGAGCCAGCAACATCCCCGTTCCGGCACCACCCGCGTTACCAGCAATGGCATGGGTGTCGAATTCCACGAGCCACGGATTTCGCTTCAGATCCTCGCGCAAGCGTTCAACCGTCGCGTCGTCACCCGATCGGATGACGATGCCGGCATCGGCGGCCTTCGCCTGCATCGCCGCACGCCGTGCGGCTGCGAGACGAGGCAACGGGAAGAGATCCCTTCGGAACGCCGGGTCAGCGATCCACAGCGCCGGACCGCTTGCAACAGCCGCGTCCGGCGCTCTCGCTTCCGGGGAGACCGAAAGCGCGATGATCAGGCGGACCTCGGTCGCCAGTGACCTTCTGGTTCTCAGCAATCGCAGGCCGAAGTATGGAACTTCCAGCAGAATGCCGTCCGGAACGATCACCAGATCTCGGACCGCATCCGGCGGCAGGCGGCGCAGATCGGCGAAGAGCAGGTCCGAGAGAGACTCGACGAAATGTGTGGTACCGATCTCCGCATGTTCCAGTTCCGCGCGCGCCCCCTCGATCTGTCGCGTGAGCTCCGCCTGCTTCACTTTCGTCCGGCGGAACCTGACGCTCCCATGCGAAATCGTCCACGACAGAATCTCGTCGCCGACCAGGGAGACGACGAGTATGGCTCCTCGTGCAACCCTCGACGCCAGCTCGGCGGGTGCCGCAACCGCGATCTCGACCTTCCTCGCTGAGAAGCGATTCAGGTCCCGAAGTCTCGTGAGCCTCGTCCGCCGCCTGGCCTCGAGCAGAGTCCAGAGCTGGTCGGGGGAGGCACCGTGTTCCCACTGCTCCGTTAGCGCCTCGCTGATCGCCGCATTCAAGCTCGCCTCGTAACGTGCCCGGTCGGATCTGGACACCATACGGGCGCGCGCCCGACCGAGTGCTGTGAACGTCATCTCGATGTCGCCCTTCGCCCCAGCAAGGTCCCCGAGCTCCGACCGCGCGCTAGCCCGTGCGACGAGCGCCCTTGTCGCGTCCGAGAAATCGAACCTCCTGAAGTACCTATATGCCCGATCGGCGGCCTTCACAGCGAGCTCCGGCGCGACTGATCGCTGCTTCTCGGCGACATCGAGGTCGAGTGAGGCCTCAGCGGGCAACCTGACGCCATCATCCCGAATCGACGTGGCGGCCGCTCTCGCTTCGGATTCGAGAGCAGCTGCTTCTCTTCTGCCTTTGGCCGAGCGGTACCGGAGCTGCGAGACCTCGAACTTCGATAAGGGGTCGCCGAGCTCCTTCGCGGTGCGAGCGAGTCGCCGTAGCAGAAGTCCTTCTACCCGCGGGAGATGCAGATCGGCCGCGTGCTCGGCCCAGGCCAGTGTGAGGTTGTGGACCCGCAGCGGATTCAGAATCCATGGACGGGCTGCCGTCGCGAGGTAGAGCTCGCGGGCACCTTCCAGGCTCTGCCCCATTTCGGCGAAGACATCGTGAAGCATGAGTCGCACCGCCGCCGCGTTCTCCTTCTCCTCGATGGACGTGAAGAGGGCCAAGGCAGACCGAAGTTTGGGTAGAGCCTGCTCCGGTCGGCCGAAGAGGTCGAGCGCCACCCCTTGGGACCATCTCGATCGAGCCAGGAGCGCTCGAGCCCCGGGAAGCAACTCAGCCGTCCCCTCCAGGCGCTGAAATGCCCGGAGGGCTTGAGATTGATGGCCCAGATAGAACCAGGCGACAGCAGAGTAGTACTTGGCCCAGGGTGCAAGCGGGCTTCGAGCCTGTACGAGAACCTTCGTCGCGCGTTGAAGGTGCCCACGCGCGCCAACGAAGTCGTCCGCGCGGATCCGTTGCAGCCCGGCGGCGAATTCTTCGAAGCCCGATGCCAGTTCCCTGCGCCTGGATTCGCTTGCCACGTCCGTGTCGTCCAGCGTCGCGGACAAGAGTTGCTCACCATTTCGCGCTCGCAGTAGTTGAGCGATCTCTTCGAGCTGCGCTTGTCGGCGCCCCGCCTCCTCCCGTCGAGAAGCGTTCGAAGCGCCGCTCCACAGGCATAGCAAGTCCGCTTCCGCAAGCTCTCGGAGATTTTGCGAGTACCCACGTTCTACGAGACCCGTCAGGTCTGTCTGCGAAATCGGTCGTCCTTCGAGCAGTGCCTTGCGGGTGTCCAGCCACTGCGGAGCCACCGCAGCAGCCGGCGAGGCCGGAAGGTCTAGACGCAGCGCCTGCAACACGAGAGTCCGGTTGTGGATAGCTGGCCCGTAGGTAGGATCAAGAGCCAAGGAGCTCAGAACCGCGTCGAGGGATCGCAGCAGCGCGAGAGGGTCGTTCGCCGGGCGGGCTTCAAGCAGGTATGCGCCAGCAAGATCGGAGGCGATGGTCGCGTCGTTTGGCTCGAGACGACGCGCCTCCTCGAGGGATAGCACCGCAGACTTGCGAGCCGTGGCATCGTCCGACCAGACGATCTTCCACAACGCCCTCGCCTGGAGCTCACGCGCGTCCCCTTCCGGTGTCCGCGGCATCTCCTGAAGAAGAGGAGCGAGGCGACTCAATCTGTTGAAAGCGGCGGACCCGGCGACGGGCGGCCCCGTGCAGGTCAGATCCGGAATCGCATTCGAAGAACTCGCGCGCCGAGCCGAATCGCATCGGCAACCGCCGATTCCCCCCGTGAAGGCGGGCTCGAAGCGGCATACTCTGCCAAGAGCGCGCCCCATCGCGTACGCAGGCTCCTCTCGCAGAAGCGCCGCAGGGCGCGCACCGCCACAGAGCGCTGCCAGGCACAATGGCACCACCAACGAGATGGCCCGTTTCGCGACGGATCTCACTCCCTCGACTTCGGCAACGCGCCCCGGCGGAGCGGCTGCCGGTCTCCTCCTCTGTTCGGCTGGAGCGAAGGATAGCAGGCGGATGGGGGCGCCTCGCCGAACCTTTGAGCTTGGGCGTCGATTTCACTCCTTGGCAAAATCGACGGACTCGGGTTGCCGTTTCTGGTCCGGCGGAACGTCCGAGGGGACCCTCGCGAGTCCGGATCTCGGTCGCGAGCTTCGGGCGGGAAGTCGCGGAGTACCGCATCGACAGACGCTTCGTCAGCGCATCGGCAGCTCCGAACCCTCGTTCTGCCCCCTTCAGAGGAACACAAAGATTCCGGCGTTCTCCTAGAATCGGGATCCCAGTGAGACCCCACGAGATCTTCGAGCGCAACGTAAGCCTGGTCGAGAGGCTCCTGACCACGGTCTGCCGGCGCCACGCTTTCCCCCCGGATGAAAGTGAGGAGTTCGCCTCCTGGGCGAAGCTGCGGCTGATCGACGACGACTATGCGGTTTTCCGGAAGTGGCAGGAGCGGTCGAGCCTGTCGACGTACCTGACGACGGTCATTCTCAACCTCTTCCGCGACTATCGGATCCATCGTTGGGGGAAGTGGCGGCCGTCGGCGGAGGCCAAGCGGCTGGGCACGGTCGCCGTGCAGCTCGAGACGCTCCTCGCCCGGGACGGGCGGAGCCTCGACGAGGCGATCGGGGTGCTGCGGACCAACCTCGGGGTCGAGCGGTCGCCCGCCGAGCTCGAGGAGCTGGCGGCGCGGCTGCCGCCGCGGGTGCGGCGACGCTTCGAAGGCGAGGCCGCCCTCGAGCGCGTCGCGGCGCCCGAGCGGCCTGACGACGGGGTGCGCGACGGGGAGCTGCGGGAGATCGCCGGGCGGGCCCAGCAGCAGCTCGGGGACGCGCTGGCACGGCTCGAGAAACAGGAGCGGTTGCTCCTCAAGCTGCGCTTCGGCGACGGGATGGCGGTGGTCGACATCGCGCGGCTCGTCGGCGAGCCGGCGAAGCCGCTCTATGGGCGCATCGAGCGGGCGCTCGGCGCGCTCCGGCGCGAGCTCGAGCAGCACGGCGTCGCCGCCGCCGAAGTGGCCGCCCTCGTGGGCTGGGCGGGCCTCGACTTCCACGTCGATTTCGGTGTCGTAAGGGAAGAAAAGGGTGCCGCGGGTCCGTCTTCCGAGAAGGAGCACATGGCGTGACATCGACTCCGAGCTCTACCCCGCGCGCCGGCTGCCCCGACCTCGAGACCCTCGCGGCGCTCGCCGAAGGCCGCCTGGTGGGCGCCGAGCGCACAGCCGTCCTCGAGCACCTCGCCGATTGCGACGACTGCCGCGAGCTCGTCGTCGAGACCATGGCGCTCCAGAACGAGCTCGCCGGCGCTGCAGGAGGCGGCGCGACCGGCGCGGTCGTCCCTTTCCCTGAGCCGAAGCGACCTGGCCGCGGGCGCTGGATCGCCGTCGCCGCCGGCGTGGCCGTTCTCGCCGCCGCGATCTTCTTCGCGCGGGGGCGCACCCAGAGTCCCGAAGCGGCGCTCGCCGAGCTCGCGCGACAACCGGGAGTCGCCGCCAAGCTCGGAACCGACTGGAGCGCACCGCTCTGGTCGGTGACCCGCGGCGAAGGTCCCGTGGTCTCGGACCGGGCGCGCGCCTTCCGGCTCGGCGCGCGCAGCGCCGACCTCGACCTGGCCCTCTCGACCAGCGACCGGACAGCGGCACGCCGACTCGCCGCCGAAACCGCGCTGCTGCTCGCCGACGTGCCGCTTGCCGACCCGGTCGCCAGCGTCTACCGCGGTCTCGAGAAGTATCTCGGCGGCGGGCCGGGCGAAGAGAGCGTGCACAACGACATCGTCGTTGGCCGCAAGCTGGCGCGAGAAGCCGTCGACCCCGGCATCTACGATCTCGGTCGTTGGGCGGAGACGCTACGCCTCCTCGCCTCGAGCGGCGCGACCCTCCCGTCGCCCCGCTTCCCCGGCCTGCCGCGCGACGCCGCCGGCCTCGCGGCGACCGTGCGCAAGATCCGGGACCGGACTCCCGGCGGCTCCCCGCCGCCCGCGGCGATCGTTCCCGACCTCGAGCACCTGCTCGCCGCCGGCGGCGATCTCGAGTAGGCCGGGCGCCGCACCGAAGCTCCTTTCGATCGGAGGCGACTCAGCTTTCGAGCGACGCGGGCTCGTCCCCGGCCGGCTTGGGCTTGTCCTCCCAAGGTGAGAAAAGCTTCAGCAGCAGCGCCATGAAGGCGAACGGCAGCAGCATGAGCACGATCGCCGGCAGAAGGCCTTCCTTGGTCGCGAAGCCCATCTTGTAGACCGTGTAGCCGAGGAAGCTCTTCGAGAAGAGCTGCCCGCCGATGACCACGTTCCAGCGCATCGCGAAGATGCCCACCATGGTCAACGACCCGGCGATGGCGTAGATGCCCTTGCGCGCCCGCTCGGTCAGATTGAGGAACTGGGTCGCCGCCAGGAGTCCGATCGGCACCAGGGTGCCGAGGATGATCTGCACGATGATCTGCGAGAAGTAGAGCTTGGTGTGCACCATGAAGTCCAGGCTCGCGAACGACTGGTCGGCCTCGTAGATGCGATGAATGAGATCCAGCATCTCGAGCGAGAAGTCGATGATGAAGCTGTAGAGCAGGTAGCGCGCCACCGTGTCGAGGCACTTCATGTCGATCTTCGCGCCGCGAATCGCCGAGGCCGCCATGTAGATCAGCAGGACGAGCGCGATGCCCGAAACGATGGCCGAGAAGATGAACACCACCGGCATGAGCGGCGACGACCACCAAGGGTTCGCCTTGACCGAGCCGAAGATGAATCCCACGTAACCGTGCAACAAGAACGCGGAAGGGATGCCGAGCACCGTGACGACATACGAGACCTTCGAGTCGATTGCCCGTGAGCGCTCGCTCACGTTGTACGAGCCGAGGGTGAGCACACGGTAGATCGGCCGCCTCCAAGTCGTGTCGTGCAACGCTCCGTCGACAATTTCGGGTCGAAACTCGAGCCAGATCTCGACCAACAACACTGCCATCAGGTACCACAAGTAGACGAAGCCGAACATCGCCATGGCCGACGTCGCATGCGGGGTGAGGAACATCTCCATCGAGCGCTCCGGATGGCCGAGGTGGAGCTGCAATGGCATCGGCGCCACGAGCATGAACGCGAGCGCGGTCAGCAGCGCCAAACGGTACGTCGGCTTCACCGCCTCGACGTTGAACACCTTCTCTAGCGACGCCAGGATGAAGGCCCCGGCGACCAGCCCGGTGATGTAGGGATAGAGGACGATCAGGATGCTCCATTGGAGCTCCATCTCGTTTGGATACATGAAGCCTTGGACGGCGTGCAGGATTGCTTCGTTCATCGCCTTTCTCTCACCTCACCGAGCCGTCGAGGCCGGCGTAGTAGGTCTTGGCGCCGGTCGCCAGCTCCGGCTTGAGGACGTGGATGTCCCGATTGCGCAGGAACTCGTGGATCGGGTCCTCCGGATCCTTGAGGTCACCCACCCGGCGCGCGCCGGTGGGACAGCTCTCGCAACAGGCCGTCTGCAAGCCCTTCGTGATGCGGTGATAGCAGAGATCGCACTTGTCGACCGTGTTGGAGCGCGGGTCGAGGTAGCGGCAACCGTAGGGACACGCCTGCACGCAGTAGCGGCAGCCCAGGCAATAGGTCTTGTCGACCATCACCACACCGTCGGGGCCCTCGAACGTCGCGCCCACCGGACAGACCTGGACACAGGGCGAATGCGCGCAATGGTTGCAGAGCTTGGGGACGAAGAACATCTTCGCGCCGTCGTCCGCCTGATACTTCTCCGGGAAACCATCGTAGCCGCCGTTCGGCGAATCCACGTCCGGGTGGTCGGGATCGTCGGGGCGCACGTGGTAGCGCTCCACCCAGGTGCGGAAGTAGTACGGCTCCTTGAGCACGTTGTTCTCGGCCTTGCAGGCGCGCACGCAGTTGCCGCAGCCGATGCACTTGTCGATGTCGATCGCCATCGCCCACCAGTGATCGAAAGCCTGATACTCGGCAGCCTTCTCGGGCGTGCCGGCGATCGCGTGCTCGAGTCCGGAGGCGCTCCCCGCGGCGACCAGGAAGAGGGTGCCGCTCTGGGCTAGGAACTCACGTCTTGTGTTCATGGCCGGGCTCCTAGAGGGGAGAGTGAGGGTCGTGGCAATCCACGCAGGAGTTGCCGGGGTTGTGCTTCGTCGGGTCGACCTGCGGGAAGCTCTTCGGTTTGGCGGCGTTCGGCCTGTGACAGGTCATGCAGAGCGTGGCCGGATCAGGCAACACCGGCTTGACGGCGTCGGGATCGGCGGCGTGCTTGCCGAGCGGCCCGTGGCAAGCCTCGCATCCCAGGTTGTGGTGCCCTCCCGCCGACCAGAGCTTCGCCTTGTCGTCGTGGCACTCGACGCACGCCTGACGGCCCGCGTAGACGACCGGCAGCGCCTGCTCGTCGGCGAGCGCGTCGGCCCGGTAGTGACCGTAGAGCCCGAAGCTCGGCGGCACGAAGATGAAACGCAGCAGCAGGAACGCTCCGAGACCCGCCGCGAACAGGATGGCCAGCCGCAACAGGTGTTCGACATCCCGGAGAGACTTTCTCAACTTTGCACCTCCGAGTCCTTGCTCGACGTCGCCCCGAAGGCCCGCCAGACCACGCTCTGCCGATCGGAACGATTCCCAGGAAAGCGGCGGGCTCGGGCTGCGTCGGATCTCGGTGGAAAGCTTGTCGCCGCGCCGATCCGGCCGCACCACTCGCTCGGGTGGTGCAACGCCCGCGGTCGGGCAGGGCCCCGGTTCAGTCCTCGGCGAGGAGCGCGCGCAGTCGCGGCAGGACCGGCAAGTCAGCTTCCGGCCAGTCGAGCCCGGCGACCTCGTCGGCGTGAAACCAGCCGTGCTCGTCGTGCTCGCGCAGACGCAATCTGCCGGCCACGCGGTGCGTCCGATAGACCTCGAGCACGAGGGGTCGGCCATCGAAGCGGGACGTCCCGCGGCCGACCATCTCGCCGACTTCGACCTCGAGACCGAGCTCCTCGGCAATCTCCCGGGCCAGCGCCTCCTCGGGCTGCTCGCCCTCTTCCACCTTGCCGCCGGGAAACTCCCACTTGCCGGGCATCGTCATGCGGGCGCTCCGGCGGGTCAGCAACACCCGACCGCGCTCGACGAGCGCGGCACCGACGACGTGTAGAGCGGGTACCGCGCTGACCCGGGATGGCGGCGCGAAGGGGACCACGGCGAATCCGGCCTCTTCCAGGCCATGCCGCACTGCACGCGCGGTCGCCGCAGCACCGGGCGAATCGGAGTGTACGCACAACGTGCGCACCCGCGAAGCAAGCGCCACGGCCTGCCGTGCCGCCGCCGCACCGCCCAGCAACGCGCCCGGCTCGTCACGCGACACGAGACGGCCTTCCGTGTCGTAGCCGCGATCCGCGAAACCCTCGGGAAGCGCCTCCAGACCCTCGGCTTCGGCCGCGGCGAGGAGTCGCGAGCCAGGGAAACCGACCACCGCGAGTCCGCGGTCGAGCGCCGCGATCGCCGAGACCACCGCCCGCGCCACTTCTCCGTCACGGCTCGTGCGATGGTAGAGCGCGCCGTGCGGCTTGACATGGGAGAGGCGGAGCCCGCTTTCGCGCGCCAGCGCGGCGAGCTGTCCCACCTGCCGCATCACCGTCGCGGCGATCGCGCCGGCGGGCAGGCCCGATTCGACTCTCCCGAAGCCCTCGCGGTCCGGATAGCCGGGGTGCGCCCCGGCGGCGAGACCGAAATCCCGCGCTCCGGCGAGCGCCGCGCGCATCGTGCCCTCGTTGCCCGCGTGGCCGCCGCAGGCGATGTTGAGCGACGAGAGCGCGGCGAACAGATCCTCGCTGTCGAAACCTTCGCCGGCGTCCGCGTTCAGGTCGATGCGCCAGACCATGACCACCCCTCGAGGGTCGGCTCGGGCAACTCCGCCCGGCGCTCGGCGAGCGCCCGCTCGGCGGTCTTCGGGTCGACGGTCACGAAGTGTACGCGCGATCCCGGCGCCAGATGCGCGAGCCTGCCGACGTCGGCCTCGATGACCTGCGCCACCCAGGGGTAGCCACCCGTCACCGGAGCGTCGACCGAGAGCACGATCGGGTCTCCCGACGGAGGGAGTTGCACGGCTCCCGGCAACACGGGCTGCGAGCGCAGCGGCGGATGCGCGATCAGCGAGATCGGCGGCTCGGCCCGCAACCGCACCCCGCGCCGATCCGAGCGTGGGTCGACGTGAAATCCGACGGCCTCCAACGCGCGCACCGCGCCACTCTTCAGGAGCTTCGCGTCGGGTCCCGTAAGGACACGAAGCAATCCGCCGCCCGGATTCGCAGACGCGCGTGGCCACCCGCGGCGTCGCTGCAGGTCAGAGATTTCCATGGCGGGAAGTCTCTTCAGACGGTCACCGGCGACGAGTGCACGACCTGCGATGCCGCCGAAGGCGCCAGCCAGCTCCGTCGACCGGCTGCCGAGGACCGGCTGCAGGTCGAGTCCGCCGGCAACGGCCAGCCACGCGCGGACGCCGCCGCGCGCCCGGCCGACGTGAATCGTGGTCCTGCCGGTCACCGGAATCGTCTCCAACCGATCTTCGACGGGGCGCTCTCGCTCGCCGTCTTTCTCGACCTCGATCTCGAAGGAATCACCGACGAGCGCGATCGTCGTGGGCTCCTCGAAGCGCAGGGTCGGGCCGGCGAGCGTGATCTCGAGCAGGGCGGCACCGTCGGGATTGCCGAGCAGGCGATTCGCCCGCCGAGCCGCCCACGGATCCATCGCCCCGCCACGGGGCACGCCACTGGCCGCGAACCCCGGACGACCGAGGTCCTGGATCGTCGTCAGAGCGCCCGCGCGCAGCACCTCGATCATCGCGATCGCGCCGCCACGAGACGCACCCGGTCGCCCGGCGCGAAGCGTGCCGGCGGCGTCGCACCCGGATCGAAGAGCTTCGTATCGGTGCGCCCGAGCAAGCGCCAACCGCCCGGCGTCGCGCTCGGGTAGATGCCCGCGAACGGCCCCGCGATCGCGACCGAGCCGGCGGGCACGCGCGGCCGGGGCGAGATGAGGCGCGGCAGCTCGAGCTCGGACGGCAGTCCGACGAGGTAGGGAAAACCCGGCGAGAAGCCCACGAAGGCCACGGTCAGAGACGCCGAGCAGAGCCGCTCGACCACCTCGTCTTCGGAGAGCCGGCACTCCTGGCTCACCGCCGCGAGATCGGGCCCCGCCCCCGCTCCGAACTCGACCTCGATCCTCACTTCGTCCCCTCGCCCGAGAGATTCATCGCGGGGAAGGCCCGCCACCTCGCGGACGAGTCGCTCGCGCCAGGCTTCCTCATGGGTGGCCACGCGCTCCGCATCGAGCCGAACGAGGAGGCTTCCCGCGCCGAGGACCAGTTCCCCCTTCTCCGGAAGCCCGTCGTCCTTCAGTTTGCGAAAGAGAGCCTGGGCTCGCGCCACCGCGCGGGAGAGATCAGCGTCGTGGAAGCGGACGAGGAGCGCTCGCTCGGCGACCTGGAGAACTTCGACTTCCGGCGCCATCGTGCTCACCCCTCGAGCTCCGCGCCGCGGGTCTCCGGGAGGAGCCGCACCAGCAGCGCGCCCGCGACGAAGAAGGCCGACGTCGCGGCGAGCGCCACGGCCAGCCCGCGCGCGTCGGCGAGCGCACCGATGACCGCCGGCGCGAACGCGGAGAGCGCCCGGCCGCTGTTGTAGCAGAGACCCTGGGCGGTGGCGCGCACCCCGGTCGGAAAGAGCTCGGCGAGCTGGGCGCCGAACAGGCTGAAGTAGCCGTGTCCGAAGAAGCCGAGCACCGGACCGAGCAGCATCAACCAGAGGGGTGAGCGCACCAACGCGCCGTAGGCGATCACCGCCACCGCCGCCACGAGCAGGTAGACGGTGAAGCTGACTCGGCGTCCGAAACGGTCCGCCGCGTAGCCGAAGGTCAGATAGCCGAAGAAGGCGCCGAGCTGCATGGGAACGATCCACGCCGTCGAGCGGACCAGCCCGAGGCCGGCTCCCCCTTGGGCGGTCGGACTGGCGAGGAAGGACGGCACCCAACTGAACAGACCCCAATAGCCGAACATCACCGCCGTCGATACGAGGGTGGCGGCCAACGTGCGTCCCAGGAGCGGCGCGCGAAGCAGCGAGGTCCAGACCGCGCGGCCGGACAGAGGAACGCGCGCCGCGAAGGCGGCGGGCTCCTCCAGGCGGCGGCGAATCCAGAGCACCAGCGCCGCCGGAGCCACGCCGAAGGCGAAGAGCGCCCGCCAACCGAGTCGCGGCAGGATGGCGCCGGCGGCCAGAGTCGCCAGGATGTAGCCGATCGCCCAGCCGGACTGCATCAAACCGATCGCCTTGCCGCGATGCTCGGCGGGCACGCTCTCGGAGATCAGAGCGGCGCCCGCGGTCCACTCGCCGCCGAGTCCGAGACCGAGCAGGGTGCGCCAGGCGACGAGCTCGAGGACGCTGGTCGCCGTCGCGCTGCCGAGCGACGCCACCGAATAGATCACCACCGTCCAGGAGAGCGCCCGCGCCCGTCCGATCCGGTCCGCGATGCGCCCGAAGACGACGCCACCGATCGCCGAGGAGAAGAGCGCCACCGTGGCGAGCAGCCCCGCCTGGCGCGCATCGAGCGAGAACGCGCTCCGCAGGGTCGGAATCGCGAGCAGGTAGATCACGAAATCCATCGCGTCGAGGGTCCAGCCCGCGAAGGCCGCCACGAGCGCGCGCCGTCCCGCGGGCGACACCTCACCCAGCCAGGAGAGCCACCTCCGGGAGCTGTCTGGATCGGCCATTGCCGCCATTCTCTCGCGAACTCGGCCGACGGGACGCGGTCAGTCGGCGAGAGTCGCCGGGCGATTCAGTCCGCGGCGGATCGAGAGTTCCGCCGGAACCGGGCCGCTTCAGAACGGCTTGAAGACCATCAGCCAGACGAAGATCAGAATCGCGATCGCCGAGAAATCGGCCACGCCGGGCGGCAGCGGATGCGCCGCGAGCCTCTTGAACTCTTCGGTCGGCGCTCCAGCGGCGAGCGACGCTTCGCCCTCGGCGAGCATCTTGCGCATGCGCGGAGCCATGACGCCATTGTTGAAGATCAGCAGGAGGACCCAGAGACCGATCGCGGCGTGAACCCAGCCGGAGCGCATGTAGGGTCCGTTCATCGCCGCCACGGCAATACCGCTAAGCCCGACCAGCAGACCGCCGACGAGTCCGAACGTGATGCCGATGCGCTTGCCGACCCGCAGAATGCTGACCCGGGCAGCGAGGTCGGGTGCCCGCTTCATCGAGGCGCGCAGCACCGTGCTGCCAAACGCCGAGACCGTGACCCACAGGGCCGCGAGAACATGGAACGCCACCAGCCAGAGATAACTCGAGCTCATCTTGAGAATCCCCCCGGCCGCGCATTCTAGCCGGAGCGGCGGCGGTAGGATCGACCCGACCCAGCGAGAAGGAGACCCGTCATGAGCGCCCCCTCCAAGCCCAGGTTCACCTTTCTCGGCCACGCCACGGTCCGGTTCGATCTGCCCGACGGGACCGTCGCGGTGATCGATCCCTGGCTGACCGGCAATCCTTCGGTCCCCGAGGGCACCGTCTTCGAGCGTCTCGACCTCATCCTGGTCACCCATGCCCACTCCGACCACATAACGGACGTCGTGGCGCTCGCCAAGCAGCACGACGCGCTCATCGTCGGGACGTACGATCTCTGCCAGTGGTTCGAGCAACAGGGCTGCAAGCGGGTCTCGGGAATGAACCTGGGAGGCACCCAGGAGGCCTGCGGCATGCGCATCACGATGGTCCGTGCCGACCACTCGTCGAGCTTCCTCGACGAGACCGGACATATGGTGTCGGGCGGCGTCGCGTCGGGCTTCGTGGTGCGGCTCTCCGACGGCTTCACCTTCTACCATTCCGGCGACACGGCGCTGTTCTCGGACATGTCGCTGATCGGCGACCTCTGGCGGCCAGAGCTCGCTTTCCTGCCGATCGGAGACCATTTCACGATGGATCCGGACCAGGCCGCGCGCGCCTGCAAGCTGCTCAACGTGCGCGAGGTGATTCCGATCCACTACGGCACCTTCCCGCTCCTCACGGGCACGCCGTCGGACCTCGCGCACGCTCTCATGGACCTCGGCGGCTCGACCCACGTGACCGCGATCGCGCCCGGCGAGAGCTGGTCGCCCGAAGACTGAGCAACTCGACCGACCAGATTCGGCGTCAGGGCGCGAACGCGTCTCGCTCCCAGGCGAGGAGCGCCGGGTACTTCTTCTCGAGGTCGGCCCGCCGTGCCGCGATGCCGCCCTTGGAGAGCTTCTTGAGCAGCCGCGCGGTGCCCCGGGCGCCCTCCGCCACCCAGATCGCGTCGGCGCCGCGCACGAACTGGGCCTGGTACCAGAGGTCGGCGTCGAACGACAAGCGGTCGTCGTAGTCGTCGAGCCGCCGCGCGCGCGGGCCGCCGTTGCGGGCCGCGAACCGATCGAACAGGCCCACGTTGGCCAGCACCGCCGCCGCCTGCGTCTGCTCCCAGAGATAGCGGGTCACCAGCTGCAGCAGCACGCCGTCGACCCACGGCTCGTCACCGCGGATACGCGCCGCGCCGAGATACGACCGCGCCGTCATCAGATCGAGCATCAGGTCCGACACGATCAGGCTGGCGGCTTCGTCGCGGGTGCCGATCAGTGGATCGCCGCCGGGATCGGGGAGCTGGGGACCCAGCAACTCGTGGGCCAGAGCCACGCTCGCCGCGTCGCCCCGCGCCGGCATCACGAAGCTGCCGTCGGGAAGCCAGGTGGGCAACCCCCACCGCGCCGAGAGTCCGGCTTCTCGCCAGCGTTCGTGGCTGAGCACCATGCCTTTCCACTCGAGGCCACCGCTCAGCAGCCGCGACAGCACGCGACGGTTGGCCTCCAGATGCATCTGCACGTGGGCTGCGCGATCGAGCGAGTCGGGCGAGTAGAGCACCTTGACGTCCGCACCCTGCAGTACCAGGAGATCCGCAAAGTCGTTCCCCGAATGCGCCGCCGCGCTCGGCGGCGGGGTCGCGGAGGGCGGAGGCAGAGGTTGGCGCCCGTTCGACGGGAGGAGCGACAGCGTCGTGAGCAGCACGGGAAGGAGCGCGGTCATCGCTCGAGGACTCTAACGCGGCGGTAGACTCGCCGCCGTGCACGGCTATCTCGTCGAGCGTCACGGCGGGCCGGAAGTTCTCGCCTGGAAAGAGCTTCCCGACCCCGAACCCGGCCCGGGTCAGGTTCGGGTGCGAGTTCGCGCGTGCTCGCTCAACCACCTCGATCTCTGGGTCCGCAACGGCGTGTCCGGCCATCGCTTCCCGCTCCCCCTGGTGCCGGGCAGCGAGGTCACGGGGAACGTCGACGCCCTGGGAGTGGGCGTCGAGAACCTCGAGCTCGGCGAGCCCGTGCTGCTCGGCGCCGGCGTCTCATGTGGCGAGTGCCCGCGCTGCCTCGCCGGGCAGGACTGGCTCTGTCCACGCTACGGCCTGCTCGGGGAGCATCGCGACGGCGGGCTGGCCGAGCTCGTGGTTGTGCCGCGCCGCAATGTCTTTCCAATCCCGCGCGGCCTCTCCTATGCCGCGGCCGCCGCGACGCCGCTCGTCTTCCTCACCGCCTGGCACATGCTGGCGACCCGCGCCGAGCTGCGCGCCCACGAGGACGTCTTGCTGCACGCGGCCGGATCCGGCGTCACGACGGCGGGCATCCAGATCGCGCGCCTGCTCGGCGCGCACCGCATCGTCGTCACCTCGACCTCGCCCGAAAAGCTCGCGCGGGCCCGAGCTCTCGGCGCCACCCACGCCATCGATTCGCGCGACCCCGATTTTCCGAAACAGGTTCGGGCAGCGACCGACGGAAAGGGTGTCGACGTGGTGTTCGACCACGTGGGTGGCGAGATTCTCGAGCGCAGCTTCAAGTGCCTGGCCTGGGGCGGACGGATCGTGATCTGCGGCTCGACCGCCGGACCGACCGCCGAGATTCCGATGCGCGCCATCTTCTTCAAGAGTCTCTCGATCCTCGGCTCCACCATGGGCTCGCTGGCCGAGCTCGGCCAGCTGCTGCCCTGGTTCGAGAGCGGCGTGCTGCGCCCCGTGGTCGCGGCTACGATGCCCTTTCCGGAGCTCGCCGAAGCGGAGCGGCAACTCACCGAGCGGCGGATCTTCGGCAAGATCGTCATGACGGCGGACGAAGGGGCTCTCGAGGTTCCTCGGCCGCGTGAGGAGAGCGCATGAACAGCCACGATTTCGTCGCCGGCCTGGTCGTCGAGATGCGGGAGCTATTCGAACGGCTCGGCGAGCAAGGCGCACTGGAAGCCGAATCGCAAGGCAAGGTCGAGATCGTGACCCTGCTGGAGCTGGCCCTCAAGAGCGAGATCGAAGCCGCCGAGCTGGCCGGCTTCTGGATGCCTTCGACGCCCGAGCTCGACGTGAAACAGGCCTTCGCCGTGCAGTGCGCCGACGAGATGAAGCACTACCGGCTGATCCGCGAGCGTCTGGCGGAGCTCGGCCGCGACCTCGGCGACGGCGAGCCGATGGCGAGCGGCTACAGCCCTCTCTACGACTACCTGATGACCCTGCGCTCGACCGTCGAGCGGGTCGCGGCGGCGCCTTTCGCGCGCGAGGCCATCGCCGAGGTGCGCAACGAGCAGTTCATCGCGCTCTGCGACCGGCTCGACGATTCGGCGACGGCGCAGCTCTACCGCGAAATCATCCAACCGGAAGAGGTCCACCACCACCGGCTCGGTCGTATGCTGCTCGAGACCTACTGCATCGACGAGGAGAGCCAACGCCTCGCCGCGACCGCCATGCGCTCCACCCTGGCCATCGCCGACGAGCTCTCGACCCTGGCCGAGAAGTCCACCGGGATGCACTCCATCCCGGCATCCTGATTCCCAACGGCCCGCCGCGACGGGCCTCGTTCCCGAGAGGAGCTCCACCGTGGAGATCACCCGCATCGCCGTCCTCGGCGCCGGCACCATGGGGCGCGGCATCGCGCACGTGGCCGCCTTCGCCGGCTACGACACGCTGCTCTACGACGTCGACGCCGACGCCCTGGCGCGCGCCGAAGTCACCATTCACAAGAACCTCGACAAGGGCGTCGCGCTCGGCAAGGTCGAAGGCGTCGACGCGGAGGCCGCGAAGGAGCACCTGGCCCTCGACACCGACCTCTCCGCGGCGGTCGAGGAAGCCGATCTGGTGATCGAGGCGGCTCCCGAGTCGATGGAGCTCAAGGTCGAGCTCTTCCGCGACGTGGTGGAGTTCGCGCCGCCGGCTGCCCTCTTCGCGTCCAACACCTCGTCGCTTTCGGTCACCGAGATGGCCGCGGCGTCGGGCCGCCCCGAGCGCTTCGCCGGGATGCACTTCTTCAATCCGGTTCACCTGATGAAGCTGCTCGAGATCGTGCGCGGCCTCGAGACCTCGGACCAGACCATCGAGCTGCTGCGCGAGGTCGGAGAGCGGATGGGCAAGGAGTGCGTGACGGTCAACGACGTGCCGGGTTTCGCGACCTCGCGCATCAACGCGTTGATCGGCAACGAGGCCTTCCGCATGCTCGAGCAGGGCGTCGCCTCGGCAGAGGACATCGACAAGGCGATCAAGCTGGGGCTCAACCACCCGATGGGACCTTTCGAGATGGCCGACCTCGTCGGGCTCGACGTCCGACTGGGCGTGCTCGAATTCCTCCACCGCACGCTCGGCGAGACCTTCCGCCCCGCGAACCTGATGCGGCGCTATGTCCTGGCGGGTCGCTACGGCCGCAAAGTCGGCAAAGGCGTCTACGAGTACGACGCCGAGGGTAAGCGGATCGGCTGAAGTCACGGCGGCGATCTCGGCGCAGCCCTCGATTGCGTCGGCCGGCGCGCGGCGCTAGCTTTGGTTGCACATGGCCGAGCCCACTCTCGCCGAGCTGATCGCGGCGTCCCGCCGCGGCGATTCCGGCGCGTTCGAGCGCGCCTTCGCGGAGATCTACGACGAGCTTCGGCGGGTGGCGCGATGCGAGCGCCGGCGCCTCGGCGCCGGCGAGACGCTCTCCACGACGGCCGTCGTGCACGAAGCCTTCCTGCGTCTCTCGGCCGGCCAGGATCTCACCGTCGAAGACCATCATCACCTGGTCGCGCTCGCCGCCCGGGCGATGCGCCACGTGCTGGTCGATACGGCGCGCGCCCGCTTGGCCGCCAAGCGCGGCGGCGGCGCGCCGGTCGAGGAGCTCGACTCCAAGATCGCCGGTAGCGACGCGCTCGCCGAGGAGATGCTCTCCATCGACCGCGCCCTGGAGCGCCTCGAAGCGCTCGACGAGCGGCTGGCGCGGCTCGTCGAATGGCGCTACTTCGGAGGCATGACCGACCGCGAGCTCGCCGCCGCGCTGACTTGCAACGAGCGCACGGTGAGGCGCGACTGGCAGAAGGCGCGCGCTTTCCTGGTTCGCGAGCTCGGCCCCGGCCCGGCGACGCTCTGAGCGGAACGGAGAGGCGATGGCTGCCAGAGTTCCCTCGGATGCGGCCCGCGAGCGCTGGCGACGCCTCTCGGAGCTGCTCGATCGCGCCCTCGACCTGACCTCGTCCGAACGCCAAGACCTCCTTCGCGATCTCGGGGCCACCGAGCCCGAGCTGGCTCCCGAGCTGGCCGAGCTGCTCGCCGCCGGCGAGGCGGCGGACGAGCGGCTCGAGTCCGGCGCGCAGCGCTACGAGGTCCTCCTCGAGGAGACGCCGTCGACGAGCCACGCCGCGATCGGCGACGTCATCGGCCGCTGGCGGCTGGTCGCGCCGCTCGGCCGTGGCGGCATGGGCGAGGTCTATCTGGCCGAGCGGGTGGGCGGCGACTTCGAGCAGCGGGTCGCCATCAAGCGGCTCCGTCCGGGCACGTTCCATCCGGCGCTCCAGGAGCGCTTCGCGCAGGAGCGCCGGATCCTGGCGCGGCTGGAGCATCCCGGCATCGCGCGCCTGATTGACGGCGGAGTGGCGCCCGACGGTGCCCCGTTCCTGGCGCTCGAGTACGTGGCCGGCGACCCGCTCACCGAATGGTGCCGGACCCGCAAGGCGCCGATCGAGCAACGATTACGTCTGCTCATCGAGGTCTGCGAGGCGGTGCAGTACGCGCACGTCCACCTCGTCGTCCACCGGGATCTCAAGCCCTCCAACATTCTGGTGGGCGCGGACGGCAAGCCGCGCCTGCTCGACTTCGGCATCGCCAAGCTTCTCGAACCTTCACCCGACGAGGAGCAGGCCGAGCCCACCGCGCTACGCGCCCTGACGCCCGTCTACGCGGCGCCCGAGCAGATCACCGGCGGCACGATCACCGCCGCGACCGACGTCTACGCGCTCGGCGTCCTCCTCTACGAGTTGCTCACCGGCCGGCGCCCCTTCGCCGCCCAGGGATCGGATCTCCACGCACTCGAGCGCCGCATCCTCGACGAAGAGGCCACCCGGCCGAGCGCCGCGGTCGCCTCCCAGGACGGGCCACCGGAAGGACGGCAGCTGGCACGGCGGCTACGCGGCGACCTGGACCGCATCACGTTGCGGGCTCTCGCCAAGGACCCCGAGCGCCGCTACCACTCCGCGGAAGCACTGGCCGAAGATCTGCGTCGATATCTCTCCGGCCTGCCGATCGCCGCGCGCGGCGACGACCTCGTCTATCGCGCCGCCAAGTTCACGCGCCGTCATCGGGTCGTTGTGGCCGCGGCGCTGGCCCTTGGCGTGACGCTCGCGGGAGGGCTCCTGACCACTGCCTGGCAGGCCCGGCGAGCCCGCCGGGAGGCGGCCCGGGCGCGCCTCGAAGCCGATCGCGCCCAAGCCTCGGTCCAGTTTCTGAGCGATCTCTTCGCGCTCTCCGACCCCGCGGAGTCGAAAGGCAAGGTGTACACCGACGAGGATCTCCTGCAGATCGCGGTCACCCGAATCGAGACGACGCTGGCCGGCAAACCGGGACTGCAGGCGCCCCTCTTCCGCCAGCTCGCAACCATCTTCATGGCACGCGGTGAGCACGAGTTGGGGGTGGATGCCGCGCGGCGCGCGCTCGCCGTCGAGCGGCGGCTCTCGGGTCCAGCCTCGCTGGCGAGCGCCCGCGATCGCCGGCTGCTCGGCAATCTCCTCGAGTTGGCCGGCCGGCGACCGGAACGGGCACGGGCGCTGGTGCGGAGCGCCATGGCGACCTATCTCGCGCTGGGCCTGGCGCGGAGCCAGGACTATGTCGACGCCCTCGACACCCTTGAGCAGATCGAAGCCGACCTCGGCCACGCTGACGAGGAGCGCCGGCTCGGGGCGCGGGCCGTCGCGCTCACCCGCGACCTGCACGGCGCGGAGAGCGTCGAGTACGCCGCAGCTTGCGCCACCTTCGGCGGGCGACTCCTCAACCTCGGCCTCAACCCGGAGGCGCGGCCCTTCCTCGAGACCGCCGCCCGGCTGCAACGCCGACGGCTCGGCCTCGAGAATCCGGACACCCTGATTACTCTGACCAATCTGGCGACCCTGGAGGGCAACGTCGGCGACGACGTTCGCTCGCGGGAGCTCTTGAGCGAGATCCTCCCCGTCGCCAAGCGAGTGCTCGGCCCCGAGCGTCAGGACTATCTGGTGGAGCTACGGCTCTGGGCTCGACTCGAGGAGCGCGCTGGGGACTTCCCGGCCGCGACCGAGGCGCTCGAATCGGTCCTCGATTCCTTCCGCCGCCAGGGTCGCGACAAGCTCGCCAACTATGCCTTCGCGCTCAATCAGCTGGCCGTGCCGATCCTCTTCTGGTCGGGTGATCTCGCGGCGGCGGAAGCTCGCGAGCGCGAGGCGGTGACTGTCTACCGGAACGCCGAGGGAGTCGACTTCCCTTGGCTGCAAGCCAACCTGGCGGCCATCTTGATCCAACGGGGCGAGTTGGCCGAGGCGGGCCGTCTCCTGGCCGCGGCGGACGCCGCCGATCGCGCGAACGGCAACACCCGGAGCGCCTTTCATGCCGAGACCCTGCACGGTCTCGGCCGCCTGGCCCTGGCGCGCGGCGACCGCGCCACCGCGCGCGCTCGGTTCGAGCAGGAGTTGCCGATCCTCCGCCCGCGGTCGGGTGCCGGCTCGCGCCTGACCGCTCGCGCCCTCGCCGGCATCGCCTCGACGCTCGCCGGCGACGAGCGCGCGCGGCGTTGCCGAGCGCTGCTCGGTGAGGCGGTGGCGACCGACGCGCGGATTCTCTCCGCCACCCACCCCGAGCGGCTCGTCCTCGAGCGCGCCCTCGCGGCTTGCCCGGGCGCCCCTCCCTCCCCCGCCGGCCCGACCGGCTGATCGGCCAACTGACCTACAGCCGGTTCTTTACTGACGCCTTCGAGAGCAGAAGTACGCGGCTCTGGAGCGCCGTCACTCTCTGAGCCGGGACGCGTACCGAGGACCGGCTGTCCGGATCCGGCTCTGGATTGCGATTCCTCATCTAGAGGAGAACCGCATGAACCTCGCATCCGCCTTCCACCCCTCCGTGTTCGCCCTGCTGCTGCTCGCGTCCCCACCTCTTGCAGCCGCCGACGGCGCGCCCGACCCGGCCTTCGGGACCAACGGTGCGATTCGCATCGCCTGGGACTACGGGGGTACAGGCACCAACGACGACTACGCTGAAGACATCGTCGGCGACAACAGCGGCACTCTCTTCGTGGTCGGTTACATCAGCTCCGAATCAGGGGACTACGACTGGGCCATCGCGAAGATCGATCCAGCGGGGGCTGTCACCAAGAAGCGCTTTTTCTTCGACAAGGGGGGCGCTTACGACGACGAGGCGGACGCCGCGCTTCTCGACGGTGCCGGGCACCTGCTCGTCGCTGGAAGCGTCGATACGAACACCGGCCGCGACCTCTACCTCTGCCGATTCTCGACCTCGGATCTCACCCTCGACACCTCGTTCGGTTCGAGCGGCTGTGGAGTCTTCTCGTCCGTGTCCACCCCCTATCTCGACGCACGCTCGCTCGCGCGTGCCGCCAATGGCGGATTCCTGGTCGGTGGCATGTACGGCGACGGAAGCGCGAGCGATATCGCCGTTTTCGAGTTCGATTCGACCGGCAGCCCCGGTGCTGCGAGCCCGGCCAACGAATCCAGCGCCGAGGACTATGGCGGATCCCTCATCGTGGACATCAACGGCGAGCCGCTGATCGGTGGCGCCCGCGCGGACGTCACCTATGGCCACGTGTCGGAAGTCGTGAAGTTCACGACACTCGGGGATTTCGATTACGGGTTCGGAACCGGCGGAAAGGTCGTCGTCTCGGACCCGAATGGACCCAGTTTCGCGACCGCGCTCGCCGTCGAGCCCTGGAGCGGCACGAATTTCCTGGCCGCTTTCTATACGGACAATGGCGATAGCACCACCACGACCACACTCGACCGTCTCGCCGGTGACGGCTACTTCCTCGCGTTCCAGGGGAGCCTCGCCTGGTCGACCGACGTCACCTGGAGCGCCTCGGCGACCAACTACGTCAGGAAGGTCCTTCTCCAAAGCGATCGCAAGATGTTCGTGATCGGTGACACGGCCGGCGGCGTCTTCTACGAGACGACCCGCTTGAACGTCGACGGCGATCCGGATCCGGACTTCGGAACCAACGGCACCCGGTCCTACGAGCCGCTCCACGTGGCGACTCCGACCGGCCACGGGGTCGTGTCTGCGACGCTCTCCGGCGGCCGCCCGGTGCTGCTCGGCGACGTCGTGCAATCCAATCGCGACTGGCTGGTGGTCCGCCTGACGAACAGCCTCATCTTCACCGACGGATTCGAAAGCGGCGATCTGCGGCTCTGGAGCTCGAACGCCTGCGGTTGCGCCGGCTGATTCGGCGCTCTCAGCCCTCGACGAGCCCGGCGACCGCTGCGCGGTCGAGCTTGCCACGCTCGGTGCGTGGTAGCTCGCGCACCCGAACCACGCTGCGCGGCACCTTGTGCTCGGCCAGCCGGGCGCGGCAATGAGCGATGGCGCGCGCCGGATCGAAATTCGCCGACGAGGTCGCGATGACCGCGCGCAGCAGCGAACGCGGACCCTCGGGACCGTCGACGCCGAGCACGTAGACGTCCTCGACGCCAGGGAAGCTCGCGCAGCACCCGCTCGACCTCGGCCGGATGCACGTTGCGTCCCCGCACGATGACCAGATCGTCGGCGCGTCCGAGCAGTCGAACCTCGCCGCTCGCTCCGACCTCCGCGAGATCGCCGATCAGGAAGGCGCCGTTGGCGAGATCCGGAGAGGCGTCCGGCAGATAGCGCTCCGCCACGGCCGCCGAGCGGATCCGCAATCTCCCGCTCGCCGGGTCGACGACGAGCCCGACGCCGTCGACGGCGCACCCGACGCTGCCTCGTTCCGCCGCGTCGCCCTCCCGATCGTAGGCGATCCCGCCGCACTCGCTGGCGCCGTAGAAGACATGCACCGGCCGGCCGGTGCGGGCGCGGAATGCCGCCGCGGTCGTCGCCGGAAGCGGCGCCCCGGCGGCGATCACCAGGCGAACGGACGCCGGGAGATCGAGCTCACGCAATCGCACCAGGCCGGTCAGGAAGGCCGGAACGGTCGGTAGGAACGTGGCGCCGAGCTCCCGCGCCACGGCGAGCGGCGCGAGCGGTGCCGGCGCCGCCGGCACGACCAGGAGGTTGCCGCGCACCAGGGCCGGCAGCGCCAGGCTGGAAAATCCGTAGGAATGGGCCAGCGGGATCGCGCAGACCATCCGATCCTCGGCCGTGAGGCCCATCGAGCGGGTGAGCTGGTCGTCGTCGGCCAGCAACGCCTCGCTCGTGACCGCGACGCCCCGGGGTTCGCCCGTCGAGCCCGAGGAGAGCTTGATCGCGCCCCATCCCGGGTCGAGAGGGTGAGCTCCCGAAGGGCGGCGGCGCTCCAGACTCCACGCCTCGGGAGCACACCATCCGTCGGCGGCGGCGAGCCATCCCACGCTGCCGAGGCGATCGAGCGCGGTGATCTGATCGGGTGTCGGCCGGGCCGCATCGCAAAGCACCGGCACGGCGCCCACCCGCCGCACGGCCAGATAGCCGACCAGGAAGGCGGGGCCCGGCGCGGCGGCGAGGGCGACCCCGTCGCCGAGCCCGAAGCCGTCAGACTCCAGTCTCTCGCCGAGCGCCCGAGCGGCTCGGTCGACCTCACCCACGCTCCAGGCGCGATGCGGCGCGGCGACCAGCGGCTTGTCGCCCCGCCGCGCGGCGAGCGCGGTGAACGCGGTGAGCAGGGGATCCGAACGAGTGGACAAGGGCGCGAAGTATACTTTCGCGGCTTCGCGGGATCCTTCATCACGTTGACCTCTTCGAGCCGCTTCGACTACGACATCGCCGTCGCCGGGGGCGGCCCGGCGGGCGCTGCGGCGGCCACCGTGCTCGCCCAGGCGGGACACTCCGTCCTGGTCCTCGAACGCGAGCGCTTTCCCCGATTCCACATCGGCGAGTCGTTGATCGCCACGGTGAGCGAATGCCTGGAGACGCTCGGCATCGCCGAGCGGGTCGAGGCCGCCGGCTTCCCTCAGAAATGGGGCGCCATGCTCTCCACCCACGACGGCGCCGCCGGACGCACCGTCGACTTCGGCGCTTCGGCCGAAGTCCGTCAGCCGCGCACCTGGCAGGTGGAGCGCGCGGTGTTCGACCAGATGCTGCTCGAGCGCGCCCGCGAGGTCGGCGCCGAGGTCCGCGAGTCGACACGCGTCGAGGGTTGCGACTTCGACGCCGATGGGGCGACGGTTCGCCTGCTGGCGGGTGGGGAATCGACGGCGGTGCGGGTGCGCGCGGTGGTCGACGCCAGCGGGCGCAGCGGCCTCCTGGCCCGCCAGCTCGGCCTGCGCCGGCCCGAGCCGCGGCTCGCCAACGCCGCCATCTACGCCCACTACTCCGGGATCCCGCGGCCGGGCGGCGAGCGACCGACCGACATTCGCCTGATCTCGCGCGCCGACGCCGGCTGGTTCTGGCTGATCCCGATCGACGCCCGCCTGACGAGCGTCGGGGTGGTGCTGCCGCTGGCTCTCTACCGGGGCCTGGAGCGCGGCTCCCCCGAAGCCATGCTCGAGCGCGCGATCGCCGAAACGCCGGTGATGGCTGAGCTCCTGAGCCAGGCGACCCGCGAGTGGCCGGTCCGGGTGGAGAACGATCTTTCCTATACGGCCTCCGCCTACGCGGGCGACCGCTGGCTGCTGGTCGGCGACGCGGCGTCGTTTCTGGATCCCGTCTTCTCGACCGGCGTGCAGATCGCGCTCGAAAGCGGCATCGAGGCGGCCCAGGCGCTCGACCTCGCGTTCGCGGCGGGCGATTTCTCGGCGCGACGATTCCGGCGCTTCGAGCGGCGCCAGCGCGAGCGCTTCCGGATGTTCCGGAAGTTCGTGCTGGCCTTCTACAAGCCCTGGTTCCGCGATCTGTTCTTCCAGCCCGCGGCGCCGCCGGCCCTCTTCCGCGCCGTGGTCACCGTCCTGGCCGGCGTCTGGCGGCCGCGCTGGCGAACCCGCTTTCTGCTCGCCACCTTCTTCTTCGCGGTCTCGATGCAGCACCTGCTCCGGTTCGCGCCGGTCCTGGTGCGCCGCGACAGCGACGCCGGTTTCGGAGCCGCGATCCCGCCGCCCCGGGAGGGTGAGTGAGCGGCCCGCCCGTCGCGATCACCGGGCTGGGAGTCGTCTCCGGCTTCGGCGTCGGCAAGGAGAAGCTCTGGCGCGGGCTCGTCGAAGGTCGTTCGACGATCGGCGACTTCTCCCGTTTCGACCACGCCGCCTTCCGCACCCACGTCGCCTCGACGATCGACGATCCGGACCTCGACTTCGACGGCACGCGCCAGGAGCGGCTGAGCCTCGCCGATCGCTTCGCGCTCGTCGCCGCGGCCGAAGCGCTCGCCGAGGCGGGTTTGCCGAAGAGCCTGGACGAGCTCGACGCCGGACTCTTCTTCGGTTCGTCGACCGGCGGCATGTTCGAAGCCGAGGAATACTTTCGCGCCCAGATCGATCCGGAGGGAGCGCGCGCCCGGCTCGGGCTGCTCTCCTCGCAACAGCCGAGCGGGCCCGCCGACGCGGTGGCGCGGCGCCACGGGGTGGGCGGACCGGTGGCCACGGTCGCCTCGGCCTGCGCTTCGGGAACCCTGGTGCTCGGGCTCGCTCTCGACGCCCTGCGCTCGGGTGAGGTCGAGGTGGTTCTGGTCGGCGGGAGCGACTCGCTCTGCCGTCTGACTTTCGGCGGGTTCAACTCGCTGCGCGCCGTCGATCCGCTGCCCTGCCGGCCGTTCCGCGCCGAGCGTGAGGGGATGTCGCTCGGCGAGGGGGCCGCGGTCCTGGTGCTCGAGCGGGCAGACTGCGTTGCGGCGCGAGGCGGAAGTCCGCTCGCGTGGCTCGCCGGAACCGGAGCGTCGTGCGACGCCCATCACATGACGGCCCCGGATCCGGCCGGGGACGGCATCGGCCGTGCCGTCGAGGCGGCGCTCGCCGACGCCGGCGTCGCGCCCGATCAGATCGATTTCGTCAACGCCCACGGAACCGGCACCCGACACAACGACGCCGCGGAGGCGCGCATGCTGGCGCGCGTCTTCGGCGAGCGCGCGGCACGGCTTCCGGTCTGCTCGACGAAGGGCGCGGTCGGACACTACCTCGGCGCGGCGGGCGTGCTCGAGGCGGTCGTCACGGTGCTGAGCCTCGACACCGGCCTCGTCCACCCCACTCCGGGCGCCGGCCGGGTCGATCCCGCGCTCGGCGTCGACCTCGTCGTGGACACGCCGCGCGCGGTGCCGGGAGCGCGCCGCGCCCTGTCGGTGAATCTCGCCTTCGGGGGCTCCAACGCAGCCTGCGTGCTGCTGCATCGGGAGGTGGTCTGACGCTCGACATCGCCCTCACGGGGTTCGCGGTCGTCGGTCCGCACGGCCTCGGTCTGGAGCCTCTCGCCCGCGCTCTGGCGGCGGGCGAGACGCCGGCCGGCGCCGAGGTCGACCGGTCCGCCGGCTACCACCGGTCCGGTGGTTCCCGGCGCGCCCTGCTGGCCGACCGCCTGGACCTGGCGCCCCTGCTGCCGACCAACTCCGGGCGCCGGATGAGCCCGCCGGCTCGCTTCGCGGTGGCGGCGGCTCGTCTCGCGCTCGACGATGCGGGTCTCGCCGCTCCGGCCTACCCCACGACCGCCGTGGTCTCGGGCACGGCGTGGGGACCCCCCTCGACGACCGAGCAACTCCTGCTCCAGATCTTCGGTCCCGGACCGGAGGCGGCCTCGCCCGCCCTGTTCACCGAGTCGGTGGCGAGCGCCGCCGCGTCGCAAGTGGCGCTGGCCTTCAAGCTGCGCGGTCCCAACATCGCGCTCACCCAGCGGGAAGTGAGCGGCCTCGTCGCGCTCGGCGAAGGGCTGCGTCAGGTCGCCACCGGGCGTGCGGATCGCGCCGTGGTGGTGGTCGTCGACGAGGTGATCCCGATCCTTCACGCCGCGCTGGATCGCTTCGGCGCGCTCGCCCGTCCCGACGCCGCCGGACACGAGGTGGCGCGCCCCTTCGATCGCACGCGCAGCGGCCTCCTCGCCGCCGAGGGCGCCGTGGCGATCGTCCTGGAGCCGGGCGCGACGGCGCGCGCGCGGGGCGCGCGGATTCGAGCCCGCTTCCTCGGCGCCGGCTCGGCGTTCGACGCGAGCGCGCCGGCGATCGATTTCGGAACCGGAGCCGAGCGCCTCGCGGGGCGGGTCGGCCGGAGCCTCGGGCGTCAGGGCTCTCGACCTCCGGCTTCGACCGCGTCGTCTCGGGCGCCTCCGGGGCCCGGCGGGGCGACGCGCTCGAAGCCGCTCTCTTGCGCCACCTATTCGCCGAAGAGCCACCGCCCGTGATCGCCATCAAGGGCACCACCGGAGAATACGGTGGCGGCTTTCTCGCCGGCGCGCTGCTCGCGGCGAGCGGCGCGCCCTGCGGCGCTCCCGGAGGCTTCCACGCGGTCGATCCGGAGCTCGGACTCGCCCCCTCCGACGGGACGTCGCTGCCACCGCCTCGACGGACCCTCGTCACCTCGTGCGCGGCCGGCGGCGCCGTCGCCTGGGTGGCCGTCACCGTCGACGACACCGGCGCGTAGATTCCGACCGCGCTTGCGCTCGGGGCGCCGGTCGGAGACGATGCGCGAGATGACCTCCGCGGACAATCTCTCGGCCACCGAGTCCTTCCTCGCGCTCACCCCGCAGCGGGTGCTCGACGCCGTAGAGGCCGCCGATCTGCGGGTGCGGCCGGTCTGCTACCCGCTCAACTCCTTCGAGAACCGGGTCTACGAGGTCGAGCTCGCCGATCGCTCACGGGTGGTGGCGAAGTTCTACCGGCCGCACCGCTGGAGCGAGTCGCAGGTGCTCGAGGAGCATCGCTTCCTCGCCGAGCTCGACGGCGAGGAGATTCCGGTCTGCCCGCCGCTCCCCTTTCCCGGGGGCGGCACCCTGCGCGAGATCGCGGGCATTCGCTACGCGCTGTTCGAGCGCAAGGGAGGTCGTGCACCGGACGAGCTCCACGCCGAGACGGCGCGCCGCCTCGGCCAGCTGGTGGCACGGATCCACGTCGTCGGAGCGCGCCGACCGGACGCCGACCGGCCACGCCTGACCGGAACCGACTACCTGCTCGCCGAGCTGCCGGCTCTCGAGGCGAGCGGCCTCGTGCCGCCCTACCTGCTGGCGCGTTGGCTCGCCGCCGCGCGCCGGCTGGCCGAGCTCGCCGACCGGCAGCTCGCCGGGTTGCCCGTCCTGCGCCTGCATGGCGACCTCCACCTCGGCAACGTCCTCGAGCGCGACGGCCAGCTCCGCCTGCTCGATTTCGACGACTGCCGGATCGGGCCGGCGGTCCAGGATCTCTGGCTGGCGCTGCCCGGAGAGGACCGCGCGAGTGAACAGCGGCGCGCCGACCTGCTCGAGGGCTACGAGACGTTCCGCCCCTTCGACCGTTCCGAGCTGCGCCTCGTCGAGACCCTGCGCGGCCTGCGCATGGCGCAATACGCCGCGTGGCTCGCCAGGCGCTGGCATGACCCGGTCTTCCCGCGCACCTGGCCCCAGTTCGCGGCCGCCGACCACTGGGAGCGCGAGACGGCCGACCTCGAAGCCCAGGCCGAGCGGGCCGACCGGGTGGCGGATGGGGCGCCGGCCCGCAGTCCGGAGAGCGCCGAGGACGAGCTCACCAACGCCGATTTCTTCTGGGACTGGGACGACCGCAGCTGACCACGGGGTCAATCCCGGTCGTCGAGCACGAACCGGATCTCCAAGGTGGTGGTGCCGGCCACCGCGGAGCCGTCGCGGGTCGCCGGACGATAGGTCGCCGACCGCGCGGCTTGCCGTGCGGCTTCGTCGAGGCCGTAGCCGAGCGGCGCGCTCAGCTGCCGGACATCGGTCACGTGACCCTTCTCGTCGACCTTCAGTTCCAGCTTGACCGTGCCCTGCACACGCAGACGACGAGCCAGATACGGGTAGAGCGGCGGCTCATGGTGCAGAAGCTGTGGCGCCACGAGAGGGGCGGATGGCGGCGCTGGCGCGACGGGAGTGGCCGCAGCTTCTCGCGGCGGCACCGGCGCGCGGTTCTGCCGGGAACCCGCGACAGGTCCCGGCGAGACGCCGGGAGGCGCTTCGGCCGGGGAGGAGGAGGATTGCCGCGGCGTTCCGGCCGCCTTCGCTTTGGGCTCGGTCGAAGCCTCTCGTCCTGCCGCCGCCTCCGCCTCGCGCTCGCGCCGCCGCACCTCGTCGAGCTGCTGCTCGAGGGCGCGGATGCGCGCCGCGGAATCGTCGTGTGCCGCCTCGGACCGTTCGGCCGCGAGCCGCGAGGTCAGGCGCGCGATCTCCTGACGCAGCGCCTCGACCTCCGCGCGATCCATCCGGGCCTTGACCGGCTGCGCCGCCGGCGCCCCGACCTCGGGCGCCGGGGGCGGCGTGCGGCCGCGCCAGAGCATCCAACCGCCGCCAGCGACCAGAGCGACCAGCCCCGCGGCGGCGAGGATCCGGAGACGCCGGCCCGAGGCGAGACGGCGCTCCTGACGGGCGCGCTTGTCCTCGTAGAGCCGTTGATCCGCGACGGCGAGGACCTGATCGGCCTCGATGCCGTCGGCCGGCGCCGCGGCCACCCCGAGCGAGAACGAAATCGGGATGCCGATCGGACGGCCACTCCGTCGATCCCGCCAGGTCAGGCCGGCCATGGCGCGCCGGGCGCGCAAGGCCAGCTCCCGCGCCTTCTCGGCGCCGGTTCCGGGCAGGACGACGATGAACTCGTCGCCACCGTAGCGGATCAGCGGATCGTCGCCGCGAAAGGCCTCGCCCAGGCTCTCCGCCGCGCAACGCAGTACGTCGTCGCCCACCAGATGGCCAAAGCGGTCGTTGACCTCCTTGAAGAGGTCGAGGTCGAGGAGCAACAGGGAGACCTCTCGGCGCTCGGCCATCCAGGTCGCCCACTGGCGCTCGAAGAGCTCGCGCAGGTAGCGGCGATTGAACGCCCCTGTCAGGTCGTCGCGCAGCGCCGCATCTTCGTGCCGCTCCATGGCGCGCATTCTCCCATCGTTCCGACGGTCCCTCCGCTAGGATCGGCGGCAAGGAGATACCCGATGCGCCGAAGTCTCGCCGCGCTCTGCGCCGTCGCCGCCAGCCTGCTCGTGCCTCCGCCAGCCACCGCGGCCGACGGACTGACCATCGCCAAGATCATGTCCCGGGACTTCGCCGGTACTCCGCCGACGAGTCCCCGCTGGTCCTACGACGGCAAGCGGATCTACTACGAGCGTCACCGGCCGGATACCGACCTCACCGACCTCTACGAGGTCGACGTCGCGACGGGCCGCACCTCCCGGGTCGACGATCGCGATCGCGGAACTGTCGATCCCGCGCGGGTGGTCTACTCGCGCGACCACCGCTTCGCGGCCTTCGTCAGCCAGGGCAACGTCTTTCTGCGCGACGTGCGGCGCGGCACCCTGCGTCAGATCACCCGCACCGACGAGCGCGCCCGCTCGCCCCAGATCCTGCTCGACGGACGCGTCGCTTATCGGATCGGCGACGTTTTTCTCGCCTTCGACCCGGCGACCGGAACCACGTCCACTCTCGCCGACCTCCGCCTCGCCGACGATCCCGCCGCCAAGAAGTCCGAGGACTACCTGCAGCGCGAGTCGTTGCGCCTGTTCGACGTGCTGCGCGAGCGCAAGGCAAGGCGCGAGAGTGGCGAAAAGCTCGACGACGCGCGCCGGGCGGCGGATCCGACCCGGGCCGGCAAGCCCTGGTATCTGGGCAAGGGCAAGGCGCTCCGCGCCGCGAGCCTCGCGCCCGACGGCCGCTGGTTGCTCGTCGTGGTCGGCCCGAAGCGCGACCTGAGCGAACGCGAAGAAGAGGGCGCCGACGGCGGCAAGCCCGGCAAGCTGGCCAACTATGTGACCGAGGACGGTTACGTCGAGATCCGGGACACCCGTCCGAAGGTCGGCACCGGGCATCCCGAGAGCCCGGGAATCCGCCTGCTCGACCTCGAGAAGCACGATGCCAACGAGGTGGACTTCTCGACCCTGCCCGGGCTGAACGACGATCCGCTCGCCGAGCTCCGTGCCGCCGCGGCCACGCAGGCCGCCGACGCGGCGAAGCAGACTGGCGAACCGGCTCCCGCCGAGCCCGCCAAGGCGACGCCGCGGGTGGTCAACGTCCGCGACCTGGAGTGGAGCGACGACGGCGGCGAGCTCGCGATCCAGTTCTTCTCCTACGACAACAAGGACCGTTGGATCGCCGTGCTCGCTCCGGCGAGCCCAAAATTGCGGCCGCTCGAGCGTCTCCACGATCCCGCCTGGATCAACGCCTGGCGCTTCAACGACCTCGGCTGGATGCGCGACGGCAAGACCCTCTGGTACCTATCCGAGGAGAGCGGCTACAGCCAGCTCTGGCTGCGTCCCCTCGTGGGATCGAAGCGCGAGCTCACGAGCGGGCGCTTCGAGATCGACAACCCCCAGCTCTCCCGCGACGGCAACAGCTTCTTCGTCACCGCCAACCGGGAACACCCCGGCATCGTCGAGGCCTATCGCGTGGACGCGCGAAGCGGCGAGCTCACCCGCCTGACGGACCACAAGGGGACGCTCGAGCTCGTCGTCTCGCCGGACGAGCGGCAGCTCCTCCTCCTCGCCTCGCACATCGCCGAACCGCCCGAGCTCTTCGTTCAGGCCGACAAGCCGGGCGCGCCGGAGCGCAAGCTGACCGACACCGCGGGTGCCGGGTTCAAGGCCGTCGACTGGGTCGTCCCCGACATCGTGGCCGTGCCCTCGACCCACGGCGCCGGCAAGATCTGGGCGAAGGTCTACACGCCGCCCGGCTGGACGGCGGGCAAGAGCTATCCCGCCGTGATGTTCATCCACGGCGCCGGGTATCTCCAGGACGTCGACTACGGCTGGTCCGACTACTACCAGCGGGAATTCATGTTCTCCACCCTGCTCGCCCGGCGCGGCTACGTGGTCATGAACATGGACTACCGGGCCTCCTCTGGCTACGGCCGCGACTGGCGCACCGCGATCTACCGGCAGATGGGCTGGCCCGAGCTCGAGGATCTTGCCGACGGCGTCGCCTGGATGGCCGCCGAAAAGGGTGTCGACCCCAGACGGGTCGGCGTCTGGGGCGGCAGCTACGGCGGCTTCCTGACCGAGATGGCGATGTTCCGCACGCCCGATCTCTTCGCCTGCGGCGCGGCGCTCCGCCCGGTCTCCGACTGGGCGCAGTACAACCACGGCTACACCTCGGACATCCTCAACACGCCCGAGGTCGATCCCGAGGCCTACCGCAAGGCTCACCGATCGAGTACGCGGCGGGTCTCTCCAGACCGCTCCTCATCTGCCACGGCGTCGTCGACGACAACGTGGTCTTCGAAGACACGGTACGGCTGGTGCAGAAGCTCATCGAGCTCGGCAAGACCGAGGACTTCACCACCGCCTTCTATCCGGTCGAAAAGCACGGCTTCGTCGAGCCCTCGAGCTGGACCGACGAATACACCCGCATCTGGGACCTCTTCGAGCGCTACCTCTGGCCGAAGCCGGGAGGCGGCGCGCCGTGACCTCGTCTCGGAGGGTGCGCGGGAACCTCTTTGCCCGAGGGGCGTCGCACAGCGGGGCCGGACCGCGCGGACTCCGTGTCACCGGACTCAGTCCGCGAACTCGAGCCGCACGCTGACCTTGCCGGCGCCGGGAACGTCGAACTTCTTCGTCGATGGCGCGCTCACGCCGCGCTCGAAGAGCTGCTCGGCGTAGAGGGCGACGCGCTGGTTCAAGCGCGGCCAGCCGAGGTCGCCGAAGGTGTGGCCGGCGGACCAGACGAGCAGCCGCGTGCCGGCGCCTGCACCATCCATGACGGTCGCCACTCCCACCCGTTCGCCGCGCTCGCGGCTCGCCGCGATCTGCTCGCTCACCGGATCGCTCACCGCGCGATCCTCCCGCGGCGCAGCCGTTCGAGCAAGCGCTCGAGCTCCTCCGGAAGCGGCGCAGTGAAGCGCATCGGCCGTCCGTCGGCGGGATGCCGGAACGCGAGCTCGGTGGCGTGCAGGGCGAGGCGTGACAGCCCCGAGCGATCTCGCTTCCCCTCGTCGACTCGATAAACACGTTCCCCGAGCACCGGATGACCCGCCGCCGCGAAGTGGATGCGGATCTGGTGGGTGCGACCGGTTTCGAGCGAAACCCGCAGCCGCGTCGCGCCGCGCAACCGCTCGACCACCCGCCAGTGGGTGACCGCCATCTTGCCCGCCTCGCCCGGCCGCACCACCCAGCGTCGCCGCTTCAGCCCGTCGCCGACCAGCGCCTGGCCGAAAGTTCCCGCCTCTCCCTCCACCCGCCCGGCGACCACGGCGTCGTAGATCCGCGACATCGAGCGGTCCAGCAACTGGGCCTGGAGTGACGCTTGCGCCGGCCGGCTGGTCGCGAAGACCACCAGCCCCGAAGTGTCCCGGTCGAGCCGGTGCACGACCGCGAGGAAGGGCCGCCGGCCCGTCTTGCGTTTGACCGCCAACGCGAGCCGCGAGAGCAGGGTGTCCTTCTCGCGCTCCGGGGTCGGCATCGAGAGGAGACCGGCCGGCTTCACGCAGACCGCCACCTCGCTGTCGGCCTGCAGGAGCTCGACGCGTAACGCTTCCGGCGTCCGCTGGACAGGGCGGTCGCGCTCCCAGACGACCGACTGGCCCGGCTCCACCCAGAGACCCGGGTCCCGCCGTAGCTCGCCGTCGACCCGCACCTGTCCCTGGAGGATGGCGCGCTTCGCCCGGCTGAACGAGAGCTCCGGATGGAGCGCCTGCAGCACCCGTCCAAGACGATTTCGATCGGAACCTGTATTCGCCACGTCGCGTTCGCTCATCGCGGGGTATCCTAAGCGCCTTCATGCCTTCAACCCGCCGCTTCCTCCGGAGCCTACTGCTCGCGGGCACTCTGGCCGGCGCGGCTTTGGCCCAGGAGGTCCGCCCACGCGGACCCGTCGAGCTCTCCTTCGAGATCTATGGCCTCGAGCAGGGCCTTTCGTCGCTCTCGACGACGGACCTCATCGAGGATCGCGCGGGGAACGTCTGGGTCGCGACGCAAGAGGGCGTCGAGCGGTTCGACGGGGATCGTTTTCGGATCTACGGCAGGGGCCAGGGCCTGCCCTCGCCCGTGGTCTTCGCGCTCGCCCAGGATCAGGAGGGATCGATCTGGGCCGCGACTCTGAAAGGCCTCGCGCGCCTGGGGGGCGGCAGGTTCTCCGCCGTGGCCCTCCCCGGTGCGCGAGCCGGAGAACCGGTCCAGGCGCTCGCCCTCGACGGAGACGGCCGCCTGATCGCGGGCGCCGCGGGCGGCGTCTTCCGCTGTTCGCTCCTCGGCTGCGAGCGCATCTTCGAGCTGCCGGGAAACGAGGTGGTCACCGCCATCGCGTTCGAGCGCACCGCCGGCGATCTCTGGTTCGCCGGAACCTTCGGCCTGGTGCGTTGGCACGGCAAGGAGCTCGAACGCTACGGGCGCCAAGAAGGCCTGCCGTCGCTCGCCACCCGGGCCCTGCTCGCCGATCGCTACGGCAACCTCTGGATTCGCCAGGCTGGCGGCCTCGTGCGACTCGACACCGCGGACGGATCCATCCATGCCGAGCCCGGCCTTCCCCAGGCGACCGGCCCGGCCGCGCTGCTCGTCGATCATCGCGGGGTCCTCTGGGCAACCAGCGACGACGGCCTCTTTTCGTTCGTTCAAGGGCGTTGGCAGCGCATCGGCACGGCGCAGGGACTGCCGGGCGACGACATTTCCTCCGTGATGGAAGATCACGAAGGATCGCTCTGGATCGGTACCGCTCACGCGGGCCTGGCGCGTTGGTTGGGACGCGACCGCTTCGTCGCCTGGACCCGCCGGACCGGCCTGCCGAACGACGTGGTCTGGGCAATCACCCGGACGAGCGACGGGAGGCTCGCCGTCGGCACCCAGGCCGGTCTCGTGGTCGCATCCCCCGACGAGTTGACGCTGAGCGTCTACGACCGCCCGCACGGACTGCCGGGCGACGACGTCCTCTCGCTCGCCGCCGACGACGCGGGGGGGCTCTGGATCGGCCTCATCGAAGGCGCGCTCGCGCACCTCGACCGCGACGGTCACGTCGTCGATGTCGGCAGCCGCCAGAAGTTCCCCGACGACCTGTCGATCAACGCCATCTCGCTCGGCCCGGGCTCGGACGTCTGGCTGGCCACCAGCGACGGCCTCTGGCACGGCGCCGGCTCGGCCGCCCAGATTCTCTTCGCCCCCGCCAGCGTGCCCGGAGAAGGCACCGCCAGCCCGCGGCCGCAGCCCGCCGAGACCTTCTCCGATCTGCTTCGCGACCGCTCGGGGGTGCTCTGGGCGGCCGGATGCTACGGCCTGGCGCGCCTCGAGAACGGGACGTGGCGTCGCGTCACGACCGCCGACGGACTTCTGGACGACTACGTCACCTCGGTGGCGGAAGCCGGCGACGGCGCGCTCTGGATCGGCTATCGCGACGCGCACGGTGTCTCGGAGATGAAATGGACGGGGGGCAAGCCGCAGTTCCGCCAATTCTCGCGCTCCAACGGACTGCGCCACGATCAGGTCGCGTTCGTGCGCACGGACGCGCTCGGTCGGATCTGGGTCGGCACCACCCGCGGGATCTCGGTCCGAGTCGGCGATCGCTTCGCCAATTTCGGACGTGGCGACGGAATGTTCAGCGCGAGCCTCTGCGCGAACGCCTTTCATGCCGATCCCGACGGCACCGCATGGATCGGGACGCCGCGCGGCGCCGTGGCCGCGCGCTTGTCGAGCGAGGACCTCGCGACCCGACCGGCGCCCGCCGCGCGTATTCTCTCCTTCTCGCTCGGATCGATCCGCTATGACCCCGCCGCGACGCCGGTCGTTCCCTATTCGGCCCGCAACCTCGGCGTCGACTTCGGCGCCCGCACGTTCCGCGCCGCCAAGGAGCTCGAGTTCCGCTATCGCCTGCTCGGCGTCGACGCCGAGCCCGTGGTCACCGCCCAGCATTCGGTTCGCTACGGCGCGCTGCCGGCCGGCAAGTACGCCTTCGAGGTGGCGGCCCGCCGCGGCGGTGGCGACTGGGGGAAGCCGGCGCGCTTCGGTTTCGAGGTTCGCCCGCCCTGGTGGCAGACCATGTCCGCCCGCCTGTTCGCGGCTCTCCTCGCCGTTCTGATCGGGCTGGCGCTCGATCGTTGGCGAACCCGCCGTGGCCGGGCTCGTCGCGCCACGCTCGAGGGAGCCGTCGCCGAGCGCACCCGCGAGCTCGCGGCGAGTCGGGCCGAGCTCAAGCGCAAGAACGAGGAGCTCGGCCAGCTCGTGCTCACCGATCCGCTCACCGGATTGCGCAATCGGCGCTTCGCCTGGGAGTTCTTCGCCACCGAGGTCGCGCGCGTCGACACGGAGTGGTCCGCGGCGACCGCAGGAGCGGCGCCGGAGGCCCGGTTGGTCTTCTTCCTGCTCGACATCGACGGCTTCAAGTCGATCAACGACCTGCACGGACACGAAGTCGGCGACCAGATCCTGATCGAGGCCGCCGAGCGGGTTCGCCACGCGACCCGCATCTCCGACGTCGCAGTGCGCTGGGGCGGCGAGGAGTTCCTGATCGTGGCTCGCGATCTGCCGCGCGAGGAGTGGGCGGGCTTCGCGGCGCGGCTGCGCCAAGCGGTCGCCCAGCCCCCGTACGAGCCGTCGCCGGTCATTGGCGCGATCTCGTGCACGGCTTCGCTCGGCTACGTCGCCTACCCTTTCGACGTGGCCAATGGGACTGGCTGGCAGGAATCGCTGCGCCTCGCCGACCAGGCGCTCTACGCCGTCAAGCAGACCGGACGCGATGCCGCTCTCGGGGTGGAGCCGGGACGCAACTGGAAGCGCGCGGTGCCCCACGACATCCTGGCCGCCCAGGCGGCCGGAACGCTCGACCTGCACTGGGGAAGAACGCGGACATCTCGTTAGTCGGAGGATCTCACCGGCGCGTGGAGGCGCCGGATCCGCGCTTCGAATCCTGGCGTCGCGCCCACCTCGCCATGATCGTCCACGACGAGCGCCTGCGCGCCGAGCCGCCTCGCCACCTCGAGCCCCCGGTCGCGTCCCAACACCATGACCGCCGTGGACAGCGCATCGGCCAGCGTCGGATCGCGATCCAGCACGGTTGCGCTGCGTAGCCCGCGAGCCGGCCAGCCGGTGCGCGGGTCGAGGATGTGCTGGTAGCGCACTCCATCGACGACGAAGTAGCTCTCGTCGTCGGCGGAAGTCGAGAGCGACGCGTCGTCGAGCTCCACGGTCGCGAAGTAGTCGTCGGGAGCGCCGCGCGGGTCGCGAATCCCCACCCGCCAGGGACGGCCGCCGTGGTTGCCTCGAGCCAGTACCTGACCTCCACCGACGAGGAGGAAATCATCGAAGCCGCGCGCGGCGAGAAGCGTCGCGACGCGACCGAGCGCGTAGCCTTTGCCGACCCCGCCCAGGCCGAGTTGCATGCCGGCGCGCGGCAGGAAGATGGTGCGCCGGGCCGGGTCGAGCTCGACCGTCCGGTAGTCGACCAGGCGCGCGCGCCCGGCGACCGCGGCCGCGCTCGGCAGTACCGGGTGGCTCGAGCGAAAGTCCCAGAGGCCCCAGAGCGCCGCCCACGAGACGTCGAAGGCGCCGTCGGTTTGACGTCCGATCTCGAGCGACCGGCGGACCAGGTCGAAGAGCCCTTCCGGGACGGCGACGGGAGTCCGGCCCGCCGCCCGGTTCACTGCCGAGAGGGGCGAGCCGGGCTTCCACTCCGAGAGCTCGAGATCGAGCCTCCGCAGGAGCTGAAGGCTCTCCTCCGCGGCGGTCGCCGCGCCCGCTCGGTCGGGTAGCTCGATGCGCCAGCGGGTCGCCATCGCCTCGCCGTCGAAGGCGCGGAACTCACCGCTGCGCTCGGAGATGAACAACCAGGCCAGCAACCCGACGAAGGCCAGTCCGGCCGCCGTCGCCAGCATGCGGCGTGAGCGCTTGCTCCCCTCAGCGTTCGCAGGGACCACGGCAACTCCCACAGGTGCCGTCGCACTCCCGCGCCACGCCAGGGTTTCCGGGGTCGTGGCGCGCGATCCAGCGTTGCAGCACCACCCAGCCGGCGCACAGCGCAGCCAACGCCACGATCGCCAGCATCTCGTTCATCATCACGAGCCTCCGAACAGTCCGGCGAAGCCCATGAAGGCGAGCGACAGAATGCCGGCGATCAGGAAGCTCATCGCGGTGCCGCGCAGCAGGGCCGGAATGCTCGACAGCTCCGCCTCCTCGCGCAGGCCGGCCATCAGGACCAACGCCAGGGTGAGCCCGAGCCCGGCGCCGAGCGCGAAGACGAGACCCTGCAGGAGGCCGTAGTTGCGGCTCGTCTGGAAGAGCGCCAGGGCGAGGATCGCGCAGTTCGTCGTGATCAGGGGCAGGTAGATGCCGAGCGCCCGAAAGAGCGCCGGCAAGGTCTTCTTGATCACCATCTCCACGAACTGCACCGTGCTCGCGATTACCAGGATGAAGGCGATCAACGAGAGGTAGGGCGCGTGCACGAGCACGAAGCGATCGAGCGCCCAGGCCGCGAGCGAGGTGATCACCATGACGAAGACGTTCGCCATGCCGAGCCGGAAGGCCGTCTCGATGCGCTTCGAGACGCCGAAGAAAGGACACAACCCGAGGAAGTAGGAGAGCGTGAAGTTGTTGATCAACAGCGCGCTGACGAAGATCGATACCAGGCCGGCGTTCATGCTCTCCCCTCCGCGCGCAGCCGCTCGGCGGCGTGTTGGCGCGACTCGGCGACGCGCGCGAAGACGAGCAGCAGCACGCCCATCACCAGGAAGCCGCCCGGCGGCAGGATCATGATGACCCAGGGCTCGTAGTGCGGACCGAACAGCGAGACGCCGAACAGCGACCCCTTGCCCAGCAGCTCGCGGATCGAGCCGATGAGCGCCAGGGCGAGGGTGAAGCCGAAGCCCATGCCGAGCGCGTCGGCGACCGCGAGCTTGACCGGGTTGCGCGACGCGAAGGCCTCGGCGCGCCCGAGGATGATGCAGTTCACGACGATCAGCGCGATGAAGGCGCCGAGCTCGCGATGCACGTTGGGCGCCAGCGCCTGCAGAATGAAGTCGGCCACGGTCACGAACGTCGCGATCACGACGATGTAGGTCGAGATGCGGACCTGCGGGGGAATGCTCTTGCGCAGCGCCGAGACCAGGAGGCTCGACATCGTGAGCACGAACAGCGTCGCCAGACCCATCGCCACGCCGTTGACGGCCGAGTTGGTGACCGCCATCGACGGGCAGAGTCCGAGCACCTGGACGAAGATCGGGTTCTCGCGCGCGATGCCCTTCGAGAGCTCGAAGCGGAAGCTGCCGGGTTCGCTCATCCCGGTCCTCCCGGCTTGCCGCCCGGCACCGGGCCGCCCCGCTCGACGTCGGGCGGCACCAACGTCTTCGCCGGAGCCCCCTGGGCGCTCGGTGGCGGCGTTCCCGGCGGTGGCAGGCGAGGCCGCCAGATCTGGTCGGCGTGGTTCAGGATGTTCACCACGGCGCGCGACGAGATGGTCGATCCGGTGATCGCGTCGACGTCGTTGGGCGCTTCGCCGTGCCCCTTGACCAGCACGATGACCGGTTCGACGACGAGGTCGCGAAACTCGGCCACGAAGTGCGCGTCCTTGTAGATGCGATCGCCGAGACCCGGCGTCTCGCGGCTCTCGAGCACCGTCATGCCGACCATCTTCCTACCCGTGGGGTCGAGACCGTAGAGGAGCTTGATGGTGTCCTGGAACCCCGGTCCCGCGGCCGGGATCGCGTAACCCACCAGCGCACCGTCGGCGGCATAGCCGACATAGATGGAGTCTCCTTCCCTCCCCTTGCCGGCCGCCGGCAAGGTCAGCTGCTGGCCGTCCCAGACCAGACGCTCCATCCGCGCCGCGCCGGGCAACACTTCGAAGACCGCGCGCTGGAGCGCTGCCTCCTCGTTGGCCGTGATGCGGGGCAGGGTGAGCCGATAGGCGGCGACGATCGCGATGCCCGAGAGCAGACCCGCCACCGCGAGCGTTCCGACCAGACGCAGACCCTCGCGTCCCGGGTTCGAGCTCACGGCTTCCTCCCCGCCGCCCGTCCATAGCCGAAAGCGCGCGGCTGCAACACCCGATCGATCAGGGGCGTCACCGCGTTCATCAACAGAATCGCGTACATGACGCCTTCCGGAAGCCCGCCCCAGAAACGGATCAACACAACCAGGGCGCCCGCCCCCATGCCGAACAGCCAGGCGCCGCGCGGCGAGATGGGCGACGTCACCGGATCGGTCGCCATGTAAACCGCGCCGAAGAGCATCCCCCCGGAGAGGATGGCGAACAGCCCGCCCGCGTAGCGCGCCGGGGCGAGCTGGTGGACGAGCTCCGCGAACGCGCCGGCGGAGAGCAGCATCGCGGCCGGAATTCTCCAATCGCAGGCCCGCCGCGCCAGCAGGTAACCGAGCCCCAGCAGGATCGCCAGGGCGCTCGTCTCACCGATCGACCCGCTCACCCGTCCCCCGAGCAGCTGCGCGAGCGGCGTGTGGATCGCCTGGAACTTCATCTGGCCGAGCGGTGTCGCCGCGGTGACCGCGTCGACCGGAGCGTGCATGAACGGCAGCGCGAGGTTGCCCCGGTAAAGCGCTCCCGGTCCGGCTGGCGGCACCCAGGTCGTGATCGCGATCGGAAACGCGGCCTGCAAGAAGGCGCGCCCGACCAGCGCCGGATTGAACAGGTTGTGCCCCAGCCCGCCCCACGCCATCTTGCCGAGCGCCATCGCCACGAAGCCGCCCAGCGCCGCCATCCAGAGTGGGATCGAGGGCGGCAGGACGAGACCGAGCAGCAGCCCGGTCAGAACCGCCGAGAGGTCGCCCAGCGTGCGCCCGCGCGGCTTGCCCCCGAGCCACCATTCCGTGGCGACGCAGGATACCGTCGCGGTCGCGACGACCAGTAGCGCCGAGAGCCCGAAGAAGAGCACCGCGGCGACCAGAGGGGGAACCAGCGACACCAGCACGTCGCCCATGATGCGGGGCGTGGTGACGGTCGGACGAAGGAAGGGCGCCGGCTGGACGACCAGCCGGGGCGAGGCGGCCTTGTTCACTTCTTGGCCTCGGCGGCGGCGAGCTCCCGCAGCTTCCCCTTGGCGACGCGAATCAGCTGCACGATCGGAATCCCCGACGGACAAGCGTAACTGCACGACCCGCATTCCACGCAATCGAGCGCGTGGTAACCGACCAGTTCCTCCCAGCGCCCGGCGCGCGCCAGGCGGCCGAGCCGGGACGGGTTGAGGAACTGTGGACAGGCCTCGACGCAGCGCCCGCACTTGATGCAGGTGTACTCGGTGGGCAGGCGCGCTTCCTCGTCGGTGAAGGCGAGCAGACCCGAGGTTCCCTTGAGAACCGGCACGTCGAGGCTGGCCAGCGGCATCCCCATCATCGGACCGCCCATCACCACTTCGCGAGTCTCCTCGTCGAGTCCGCCGCAGTGCTCGAGCACCGCGCGCACCGGCGTGCCCACCGGAACCAACAGGTTGGCGGGTCGCCGCACTCCGGGGCCGGCCACGGTCACGACGCGCTCGATGAGCGGCCATCGGCGGTCGAACCAGTCGGCGATCGCGGTCATGGTGGCGACGTTGTTGACCACGATGCCGACATCGAGCGGCAGCTTGCCGCTCGGCACCTCGATCGCGTAGACGGCGCGGATCAGCATCTTTTCGGCGCCCTGCGGATACTTGACCGCGAGCGGCGCGACCCGCATCGACGTTCCGGCCGCGCCGAGCCGCGCCACCGCATCGGCGAGCGCCTGGATCGCGTCGGGCTTGTTGAGCTCGACGCCGAAGACCGTCTCGGAGACGCCGAGCTGGGCGGCGGCGATCGCGGCGCCGCGCACCACGTCGTCGGCGCGTTCGACCATCAGGCGGTGGTCGGAAGTCAGAAAGGGCTCGCACTCGCAGCCGTTGACGACCAGCCGATCGACCTTGCGGCCTTCGGGAAGCTTGTACTTGACGTGGGTGGGAAAGGCCGCGCCTCCCATGCCGACCAGGCCGCCCTCCTGGAGCGCCGCGACGAACGCCGCGTTGTCGAGCGCCACCGGATCGAGCGGCTCGCCGGCCGGGAGGCGTTGCGCCGACCAGGGATCGACTTCGATCTCGATCGCTTCGACCAACTTGCCGGTGGGGTGGGGGCGCGGGGCGATGGCGACGACGCGGCCGGTCACCGGCGCGTGCAGGGTCGCCGACACGAAGCCGCCCGGACCCGCGATGCGCTGTCCGCGCGCGACCCGGTCGCCGACCGCGACTTCGGCGCGCGCGGGCGCTCCGGCGTGCTGGGCCAGCGGCACCACGTAGCGGCCCACGAACGGCATGCGCTCGATCGGCAGGTGAGCCGTGGCTTCCTTGCTCTCGTGCGGGTGGATGCCGTGCCGGAACGTACGCGCCATCCGCTGGACCTCGGCGACGCTCACGACGCTCTCTGCTCCTCCACCCCACGGTCCTCCCGATGGCGTGCCGCGAGCTCGAGCAGCCGCGCCCGCGCCCGTTCGGCGAGCTCGCGGCGGGTCTCCTCGGCGAGTTGTCCGAGCTCCTCGCGATGGCGGCTCGTGAGCTCGGCGAGCTCGGCGGCATGAAGCCGTTCCCGCTCGTCGGCTTCGGCGAGTGGGTCGACCCGGGGGGCGGTGGCGGTGGCGTGGGCTGCCGCATCGCGACAGCCGAGGGGGAACACACGGGCCTCCACCGCCCCCCGAGCGACTTTCCAGATCTCTTCCCGTCCAATGCCGTCCAAGCTCGCGTCCGGAGCCAGGCAACGCACGAGCGCGCCACGGCTCGCCGCGGCGAAGCCGCTCCAGACCTCGTCCAGCGGATCGGCCGCCGCGATCGTCGCGTGCGCGACCCAACCGCCCGGTGCCGCCCAGGCGAGGGCGCTCCAGGCGGAGACGCCGTCGCGCGGCGGCGGCGTCAGTCCCAGGATCGCGACCGGCAGATCGCCGGCCAGGATCTCGAGGGCATCCACGAATTCCGGTTCCTGGCGCCGTTCGTCGACCAGGACGATGAGGGGCGTCGCCAGCGAGCGCTCGGCGGCGTCGAGGTCCTTCCACTCCAGCTCGCCCTGCGCCGCCGCCTCGGCCGGGCGGTCGAGCTCCAGCGCGGCCCGGCGTAGCGCCCGGCACTCGGCGACCGCGCGGTCGGCCTCGGCGAGCGCGAGCCCGCGCGCCAACGCGAGGGGCGCTTCGCCGGCCACCGCGGCGGGCACCGCGAAGGGATTGTCGGGAAAGCGACGCGCCCAGCCGAGCGCCGGACCGGGTCCGACCACGATCGCGAAAGGCGCTCGGGCCGGCTGCTCCGGGGCGCCCTCGAGCTGCGCCGCGAGGTCGTGGACCGCCCGCGCGGCATCGACCAGGTGGCGCAAGCGCGCCACGTCGACTCGTTCCGCGTTCACCGCCCCGCCGAGCCGCTCGCCGAGCTCCGCCAGATCGACGGCCGGACGCTCGAGTCTCTCGAGTCCTTCGGCGAGCGCTCCGAGGTCGCGGTCGGGCAACGCGCCCGCCAGCTCGGCCCGCACCTCGGCAGCCAGCCGATTCCGTAGTTCGGACACGCGACCGCGGATTTCGTCGCGACGCGACGCCAAGTGTCGCGCCGCCACGGCCAGCGCCTGACGCACCGCCAAGCGCGATCCGGAGCCGGCGGACGCCGAGTCGAAGCCGGCCAGCGGCCGCGTCGCCGCCGGGTCGAGGAGCGCCGCCGCCAAGCTACCGATCGGTTGGCGCAACCTTTCGAGCGCGGCCTCCGGCGACGCGGGAAGCCGCGTCACGGCGCGCGCCACTCGACGGGCGTTCGCCAGCGCCTCCCCGTCGCGCTCGACCCGCGTTGCCGCCTCCGGCTCGCAGAGCGGCAGACAGAGACCGCAATCCGTGCAGCGATCGGGATCGACCGCCAGCACCAGGCGCTCGGCGAGGTCGTGCACGCCTTGGAAGGGGAGCATCGGCATGCCGCCGAGGGTCGTGGCGACTGCGGCGAGCGCACCGCGCGCCAAGGTCAACCGCTCGCCGGCCAGCTTCGCGTCAGCCAGGACCGCCCCGCCGGCGGCGAGCAGGCGCTCGTCGGCGTGACCGCCCTGCTCGGCGTCGAGCTCGATCGCAAAGCGCGCCGCCAGCTTGCCGGCGAATCGGCGCAGCGGTTCGGCGGTGGAACCCGTGCGGGCAAGGGCCGCTTCGAGCAATGTCGCCGGAGCGAGCGCGCGAGCCTCGATGGCGCCATGCGGACACGCGGTCCAGCAAGCACCGCAACCGGTGCAGCGTCGCGGATCGATCTCGACTCGCCCCGCCGCGATGGCGGCGAGCGGGGCCGAGAGCGGCGGCGTCGCACCCACCGCCAGGATGGGATCCGGCAGCAGCTTCCGGTCGCGTCCGGCCCGTACCGCCAGACCGACGGCGCTCCAGAAGCGCTGCGGATCGCCGAGACCGACCGCGCTCGAGCCAACCTCCAGGGCCGCCGCGAGCGGCTCGCCCGAATCCTCGATGCGCGCCCTCTCGGCGACGGCGCTCGGCGGACCGGCCGTGAACCCTTTCAAGAACGCCTCCAGACGAGCCGAGCGCGTTGCCGGGTCGAGCGCCGCGAGCCGCCTCTCGCGGGCGGCACGCAGGCGACGCTCCGGCAACTCGGAGCCCAACTTCACGACCACGCTGGCGAGGATGGCGCCGAGCGCCCGCTCGCTCGCCAGCTCGTCTTCCGGTTCAGGCGCCGTCCATCGCAGGTCGGCCAGCTCCGGTGCGCTGGCGCAGGCCAACGGCTCGGGCGACCAGGTGACGACGTCGATCGCCTCGCGCCCCGCGGCGCTCGCGGCGCCACCCCACCAGGCTCGCACCTCGCCTCCCAGCGACGCGTGCAAGAGGTGCGCGACCTCGGCGGCCAACCCGGCGTGGCGATCACGGCGCGCGAGCGCGAGGGTCACGCTGCCCGGGGCGCGCAAATCGAGCGGCGGAGGGAACGGAGCTTCCGGGCTGCGCGAGCGCCGGATAATCCCGCCGCAGCTCGTCGAACAGAGCCTGAGACCGGGGATCCTCTCCGGAGCTCGTGGCACCCGCCGCGCCGAGCACGAAGCAGCCCGGCAGCGCGCCCTCCACGAAGCGGCGGGAGGCCCAGGCGAGATCCTCCGCCCGCAGCGGTGTCTCCGCACCGGCGAGGAGCAGCCGGGTGAGAGCCGGCCTGCATTCGGTGCCGGCCAGGGCGGCTCGCAGGGTGATGCCCAGGGCGCCGCCTGCGCCCACCGTCGATTCGCGCTCGAGCACGGCCAGCCGGCTGTTGGCGCGCAGCAGGGCGGCGAGCGTGTCGGTCGGAAATGGCGCGAAGCGCCGCACCGCGATCACATCGACGCGCGGGCCGGGCCCGCGCTCGGCCCGCACCACCGCTTCAGCGAGGCGCGCGTCCGGTCCCATCGCGACGATTCCAGCGCCACCGGCGCCGAGCGGGCGCCCGCCGAGCGGCACGAGAGGCCGCCCGGTGTCGGCTCCGACATCGCTCATCGCCTGGTCGAGGCGAGCCTCGAGCGGATCGGCGAAGAAGACTCTCCGCGAGCGGTCGACCGCCGGTGCGGCAAGCGTGCTCGGCTCGTCGCCGAGCCGCAGCGGACGGCCGGCGTCATGCCAGCGCGGGGCGCGCCGGCGATGCTCGCCCAGCAGCACTCTTTGGGCCGTCGACGCCGCGTGCACCACGTCGGCCGGGGATCCGAGCCGATCGCGAAGCGCCTCCGGAGTCGCCATCCGCGCGCTCTGGAGCGCGAAGGCGAGCGCGCGGCCCGCCAGCGCCACCACCACGGGGACGAGCTCTTCCTCCGCCACCCGCCGGGCGACCAGCGCGAGGTCGGCCGTCTCTTGCACGTCTCCGGGCACCAAGACCGCGGCGCCAGCCTCGGCCAGTGCCACGAGCGCCAAGTCGGCATCGACCGCCACGACGACCAGGGGAGCCCGACGACGCACCGCCTCGCCGATCACCGCCGTCGCGCGGGCGACCTCGTCGCCCTCCAGGTAGAGCGCGACCCGCACCCCGCCGAGCGCCAGGCCGAGCGCCAAGGCAGGTCCACCCGACTGCGCCCCGGCAAGTTCCTCGCGCCCGGCGAGTGCATGACCGGTGACCAGCCGCGAGTCCGCGGCACGCTCGACCGCGGTCAGCGCTCCGAGCCCGCTCCAGACCCCCGGCGTTCCGGCGAGCGGCTGCTCTTCGCGACCACCGGCCCACCAGCGGCGCAGCTTCGGCAGTGCTCCCGACGGGCGCACGGATCGCGCGCCGCGCTCGCGGCCCGCCCGGTCCTCGGGCTCCTTGGTGCGCTCAGCCATGCGCGACTCTCCTCTCGCGGCTCGGGGTGGCGAAGGCCACGTCCTCCGTGAACTGCGCCCCGTCCACCCAGCGAATGGCGCCGCTCGGACAGCGGAACGTGGCGCGCGGCTCGGCGGGCCCTCCCGCCGCGTAGTCGACCACCGGCAGGTTGCCCGACATCGTGATCAATCCGGGCGCGGCGTCCGACGCGCAACGTCCGCACGCGTCGCACGCCGCCGTGCAGAGGCGCCGCGCCGCCTCGGCGGCGAGCGGCGCCTTGCACTGCACGACCAGGTGGTGCGAGAGCGGCATCAGGTCGATCAGGTCGCGCGGACAGGCCTCCACGCAATCGCCGCACGCGGTGCACTTCTCGACGTCGACGACCGGCAGTCGGGCGCCATTCATCCACATCGCGTCGAAGGTGCAGGCGCCCACGCAATCGGCGAGGCCGAGGCAGCCCCAAGAGCAGTCGAGCCCGCCACCGCCGACCAGGTGGGCCGCGCTGCAGCTCTCGAATCCTTCGTAGCTCGCCAGTTGGCGCGCCCGGCCGAGACCGCCGCCGCAGTGCACGCGCGCGACCCGTTTCTCCGCGGCCCCCACGTCCACGCCCAGCAGATCGGCGATCGATTCGAGCCCCGCCGGCGAAGAGACGGTACAGCGCGAGGGCGGCTCGAGGCCGGCCACGATGCGCTCCGCGAGACCGCGGCAGCCGGGCTGACCACAGGCGCCGCAATTCGATCCCGGCAGCCGCTTCTCGACCTCGTCGATGCGCGGATCCTCGTCCACTTTGAGAAAGCGGTTCGCCAACGCCAGCAGCAACCCGAAGAGCATTCCGAGCGCGGCGAGGATGGCGATCGCGGCGAAGATTCCGGTCATCGCGGGTTCCGTCAGGAGAACCGCTCGGCCCGCGCGACGAGCTCTTCGAGCCCGGGCTCGGCGGGGTTCCACGGCGTGCCGGGGTGGATGACCTTGGCGGTGCAGACCTCGGCGGCCTGCACGAGATCGCGGAAGGTACCGCCGCGCGGACTCTTCACGTAGGCCTGCTTGTCGCCGTTGTAGGCGAAGATCGCCGGGTACTTGCGGGTGCACTCGTCGCAGCTCGTGCACAGGGCGGTGTCGACCCAGGCCTCTTCCGCTTCGGCCGCCGCCGCGGCCTCCGGCGCCGCAGGCTCACCCGCCACCGGCTGGACCGCCGGGGTCGCGCCCGGCGGCTGCGCGGCCGGCTGGGCGGTCGGGCTCGCTTTCGGACGCGCCGGCGGGAGGGCTCGCTCGGCCGTGGCCTCGACATCGAAAAGCGCCGAGACGAGGTGATCGACCGCGGCCGCGTCGGCCTCGGCGCGCACTCTTTCGAGCTCCGCACCGTGGGCCTCCAAGAGCTGCTCGCGTTCGCGCGCGGCACGCTCTTCCGCCTCTCGACGAGCGCGGGTGGCCGCCTCCTCCACGTGCTCGTTGCGAACCCCCGCGAGCTCTTCCAGGGTCCGCCAGAAGCTCAACCGGTCGCGGGTGGCGAGCGCCAGGGCGCGCGAGACGACGAGGCGCACCGACGAACCGTCGCGGGCGACGGCGACGATCGTGGGTAGCTTGCGGGCGGCGTCCTCGAGCGGCAGGGCGAGCCAGTCGGCCATCCCGACCAGGTCCTCGGACTCGCCGTGGACCGGCGCGAACTGGCCGCGCCAGACGGGATCGAGCAGTGCGGCGTCGGCGAAGGTGAACGGCGTTCCCGCATCGCCGTTGCTCGGCTCGGCCGATCCCTCTCGTGGCCAGTCGGCGGCGGGCTCCGGATTGTCCTCGAAGCGCAGGCGGCGGGCCCAGCTCGCGCCTGCCTCCGGCTCGTAGCGGAAGACCGGGGCGACCCGGCCGGAGACCCGCGCCGCGGCGACCAGGAAGGGGTCGAGACCGCTCTCCCCGTTCGGCGGAAGGTCGATCACGTGCAGCGCCGGACGGCATCCCGCGAGGGCGCGCGCGAAGCCGGTCACGAGCGCCGCCGGCCGGGCCAGCGACCCCTGATGGACGTAGATCTCCCGCAGTCCGATGCCCAGGTAAGCCGGCTCGAGGTGGATCGGCGTGCCCGCTCCCTCGCCGCTCCCCTGGCTCACCACGACATGCACCGGGCGGCCGGAGAGGAGCAGACGCAACAGGCCCGGCATCGCGCCGTCGAGCAGGTCCGCGGCGCGCAGACGCGCCAGGACCGGCGGGACGAGCGCCAACTCGGCGTCGGTGAACGAACGCCAGTCGAGCCGGTCGAGCCCGGGAAGGTGGCGGCCCGGGTCGAAGGCGCCGGCCGCTTCCAGACGCACGATGCGAGCCGCCCGCACGACGGTCGCGATCGACTCGGCCCGTTCGTCGAACCGGGCGGCCGCCTCGCTACACGGATCGGCCGCCAGCCGCACGTTCTCGTTCGGCTCGACGTCGTCACCCAACGCGGCCACCCAGAGTGGCGCCACGGCGGCGGCGTCGAGCTCCGCCAGGCGACGGCGCGCTTCCTCCAGACGAACGCGTCGCGCCTCGGGCATGGCTGCGCCCTGGCGACGCCGGCCGACGACGCCGGAGAGTCGATCGGGATCCACGAAGCGGGAGCCCAGAGCCCCCATGCGCTCGACCTTCTCCTCCGGCGGCTGGGCATCCGGACGCCGCGCGCGATCGATCTCGAGGAGCGCGTCGACGGTGGCAACCAGATCCTGGAGCTCGGCCGCGAAGCCGCGCCGGGCGGTGTTCAGGCGGCCACGGGCGGCCGACTCGAGCAACGCTCCGACGGCGCTCGGAGCGAGGCCGACCAGTCGCGCTTCGGGCGACAGCGCCTCGACGAGGCGTTGCGCGCCGGCGAGAAAAGCCGCGCCCTCCTCGGCCGGCAGCGCGAGCTCCTCCGCAACCCGGCCGGCCGCCTCCTGGAGGACGACTCGCGCCGGCCTCGTGGAGCCGTTCAGCGCCTCGGCGACTCGTAGCTCGAGGCGTCGCAAGTTGTCGGCCAGCGAGCGCGGGGGCGCGGCGCCTTCCGCCGCCGCCGCGAGCCAATTCCCAAGCGGCTGGGTCATCGCCTCGCCGGTACCGTGCGGCTCCACGACGAGCGGCCAGCCAGTGCGCAGCGTGACGCCACGCAACGACGCCAGCGCCGCGGGCACCAGATCGATCCGCGTCTCCGCGAGCCCGCTCGCCGGATCGCCGAAGTGGAAGCGCCGCCAGGCCTCGAGATACGAACGGTCCGCCGCCGGAGGCGCGGCGTCCCTCTTGGCACCAGGGAGGGTCGAAGTTTCGTTCACGGCCAGTCTCTCCTCCCGCTCAGATGGCGAAGCGGTCGAGCTCGCGCTCGATCGCGGCGAGCTTCTTCTCGCGCGCCGTTCCGAGGCCGGCGATCGAGAGCTCGTCGTAGCACGGCGCCTCGGGATTGCGATAGAGCAGGCCGATCGCCAGCTTGCCCTCGCCCAGCGACGCCAGCCGTAGCGCCTCGGAGAGGTCGCTCGGATCGTGTTCGACCTGATTCTTGTACATGCGGCGAATCGAGTCGTCGGCCTCGATGCCGTCCGGATGGACCAGCAGCGACGTGAGGTCCGGGTTCTGCCGCCACTCGTCGAAGATGTTCGGCGTGTAGGTCGGGCACCGTTGCAGCACGTGGACGAAGCTCGTGCCCTTGTGCCGTGAAGCGGTGAGCAGGGTCTGATAGAGGTGCAGCGGATTCCAGTCGACGGTGCGCGCCACGAACGAGACGTTGGGAAAGCCGAGCGTCGTCCGGGCGACGTTGATCGGCGGCAGGACGGCGCCGCCCGGGTGGGTGTTGGTCGGGAAGCCGAGCGGCGTGGTGGGCGACGTCTGCTTCTTGGTCAACCCGTAGACGCTGTTGTCGAACACCATCACGACCATGTCCATGTTGTAGCGCGCCGCGTGCACCCAATGGCCAGCCCCGATCGAGCAGCAGTCGCCATCGCCGGTCGCCACCCAGACATGGAGGTCGGGACGCCGCGATTTGACTCCGCAGGCCACCGGCAGCGCGCGGCCGTGCAGCCCGTGGAAGCCGTAGGCGTGCATGTAGTGGGGGAATCGCGACGAGCAACCGATGCCCGAGATCATGGCGAGCTTCTCGGGCGGGATCTGGGCGTCGCGCACGATGCGCTGCACCGCCGAGAGCACCGCGAAATCGCCACAGCCCGGGCACCAGCGAGCCACCCCGCCGTCGTAGTTCTCGAGCGTGAAGTAGCGCTCGGGAACGTCGAGAGACCAATCTTCGGAAAGACCGAACATCACGCTGCTCCTCTCTTCTGCTCGGGCGCCGCAGCGCCGAGCCGCGCCCGCACCACCTGCGCGATCTCGCCGGGCCCGAACGGCCGGCCGCCCACCGCGGACCAGCAGTCGATGTCTTGCGCCATGCGCTCGCGCAACAAGTGCGCGAGCTGAGCGCGCCGGCGGTTGGCGGGCGTGATGAGCGGCGCGTCGGGCGCGTCGCTGTAGTTCATCTCGACCGTCATGACCCGTTCGAAGCGCGCGAAGATTTCCTCCAGACCAGGTTCGAGCGGCGACAGGAACCGGAGGTGGAGCGACGCCACCGCGAGCCCCTCGGCCCGCAGCTCGTCGACCGCCTCTTCGATGGCGCCCAGCGTCGAGCCCCAACCGACGACCAGGAGATCACCCTCCTCGGCGCCGTGCGGCACCGGCGGCACGAGGGATCGCGAGAGGGCAGCCAGCTTGCGGCTCCGCATGTCGCAGCCTTCCTGATTCGATGTCGAGTCGTAGGCGACCTTTCCCTGGCGGGTGTGGGCCAGGCCGGTCACCACATACTCACCGCCACGTTGGCCCGGGACCGGCCGCGCCGAGAGCCCGGTCTCCGGATCCCAGTCGAACGCCGCCAGGCCCTCCGGCCAGGGGGTCTGGTCGACCTCCGGCGCGATCCATTCCGGATCGAGGGTGGGACGCGGGAACGACGAGACGCCGGTTGCCAGGTTGGCGTCGGTGAGCACCAGGACCGGGGTGCGGAACTCTTCGGCAAGGCGCCGCGCCAGGACGACGAAGTGGAAGCATTCCTCGATCGTCGCCGGCGCGAGCACGATCTTGGGCGTGTCGCCGGGCTCGCCGTAGAGCGCCGCCAGCAGGTCTCCCTGCTCGACCTTCGTCGGCAGCCCGGTGGACGGCCCGCCGCGTTGGACGACGATGACCACGAGCGGGATCTCGGCCATCACCGCGAAGCCGAGGAACTCGGTCTTGAGCGCCAGGCCCGGGCCCGAGGTGATCGTGCAGGCGGTCTTGCCCGCGTAACTGGCGCCGATCGCGAAGCCGACCGCGGCGATCTCGTCCTCGGCCTGATGGAGAAAGCCGCCGACCCGCGGGAACGAGCGTCCAAGGTAGTGCGAGACCGAGGTGGCCGGCGTGATCGGATACATGGCCACCACCTCGATGCCCGCCGCGAGGATGCCGAGACCGAGCGCCTGATTACCGTTCATGACCATTTGGGTGCCCGCCGCGGGCTGCGCCGGAACGTTCCAGGCATAGGGCAGGCTGCGGCTCGCGAATTCGGCGCCGCGGCGCACCAGCTCCTGATTGGTCGCCACGACCTCCGGTCCCTTGCGGCCGAACACCGCCTCCACCTCGTCGAGCGCCTTGGCGAGATCGCGGCCGTAGATCTCGCACAACATGCCGACCACGAACATGTTCTTGCCGACCCGCGCGTCGGGCACCACCTCGAGGCAGGCCTTCTCGAGCGCCAGCTCGACGACCTCGAGGCCCCGCGCCCGAAACTCCTCGACCGCGCTCAGGTACTGATCGCGGATCTCTTCCTGCGGATCCTCGGCCCACTTGTTCTCGAGCAGCACGACGGTGCCGGGCCGATAGGCGCCATTGTTGAGACGACCGTAGAGCACCTGCTCGTTGAACGCCACCACCAGGTCGGCGTGCTCGCCCCGGTTGGTCACCGGCCGGCTGGCGAAGCGCACCCGGATCCCCGAGGCGCCGGCCCGCGAGCGGGCGGGCGGCTTGATCTCGGCGGGAATGATCTCGACCGTCCAGACGCCATTGCCGAGCCTGGCGCAAACGGTCCCAAAGGTCTGTCCCGCCTTCTGGGCGCCTTCGCCCGAGTCGGAGACGATCTCGACGATCTGTTCAGGAATCGAGACGCGCGTCCGGGGTGGCGCGTCCTCGACGGTAACCTCGCTTCGGGCCATGTTCTCTCCTCTCCTGGCGCGGCTCAGGCGTGTCCGCCGATGTCGCTGTAAAAGGCCTCGCCGAACAACTCTTCTTCCTCGGCCTCGTGGCGCCGCAGGGTCGCCGCGAGGCTGGACACGCCGGCCAGCACGCGTCGCACCGGACCGTCCAGGCAATCGCAGACCTCGATACGGAGCTGCTCGGCCTGGACGAGCAGGCGGCGGTGCTCTTCGATCAGACGCTGGAGGTTCGGCAGGCGGTGGCTCGCCTGCTCGCCCACGATCTCGTGCATGCCCTGCGGGCCCTCCTCGGTCTCGAAGTGCTGCCGCAGGAAGGTGGAGAGCTCGCCCAACAACGCCTTGACCCGTTCGAGGTCGGTGGTGTGGGTGAGCACCTCGAGCATCTCGTTGAGGTGCGCGTGCTCGTCGTCGATCTTGCGGCGGGTATCGGACGCCGCGCGGGGTGCCGTGGGGGGCTGTGCGGGAACGGATGGACGCATCGTCGGACCTCCTGGTGAGACCTTGTTGCGTGGAGAGACCGCGCGGACGCGCGTGAGCGCGGCCCGTGGTTCCCCGCTCGACATGGTGCGGCAGCCGGTCTCGCGAACCAACACCCGGCGGAGGGGCGAGCCACCCGCGCGGCCGGGTAGCGGGGGGCCCGACGGGGACCGGAATGGGACGAAACGGATCGGGAAAGGGTGCCGGGCGTGCCGACCGCTCCCGGAGCTGCCGGCGCCTAGCCCAGACTCTCGAAGATGCCGAGCTCGCGGTTCTTGCGGCAGCGATCCCAGGGGAAGTAACGCCCATTCATGGCGACGTAGACCCCGGGGGGCAGGGCCTGGGCGAACGAGAGCGCGCTGCCGAGGTTGAACAGGCCGTCGGAGCTTCCCGAAAGCGAACGGGATCATCGCCCCGGTGAAGATCACGGTCTTGCCGGTCCCCGTGACCGCGCGGGCGACGACGCGCGCGGTCTCCACCATGGTGTCCGTACCATGGGTGACGACGATCTTCGTTTGCGCGGCGCCCACGCACGCCGCGGCGATGGCGGCGCGGTCGTCGTCGGTCATGTCGAGCGAATCCATGAGCCGTGCCCTTTCGACCTCGACATCGAGCTTGCAGCGCCCCAGTGTGAGCATCTGCGGCACGTGTGTCTCGTCGAAGGCGAGATGGCCCGTGAGCTCGTCGTATTCCTTGTCGAACGTTCCACCGGTGACCAGGATCAGGATCGACATCGTTGCCTTTCGTCGCGGAAAATGACGCGAACGAGCTTAGCCGACTCGGCGGAGAGGGGCTCGCCGTCCTAGAATCGACGGGTCGGACCGCCGATTCGAGCCCCAACCACTCCCTGGGAGATCACGATGCTCTCGCGCCGCTTCATCGCCTCGCTCCTGCTCGTCGCCGCCCCCGCCCTCGCCGCGCCGATGGACCCGGCCCTCTTCCAGGATCTCCACTGGCGGATGATCGGACCGTTCCGCGGCGGCCGCGTGCTCGCAGTCTCGGGCGTGCCGGGGGAACCGAACCACTTCTACTTCGGCTCGGTCAACGGCGGCGTCTGGGAGAGCACCAACGCCGGCCGCACTTGGCGGCCGATCTTCGACTCCGTGCCCGTCGGCACGATCGGAGCGCTCGCCGTCGCGCCGTCGGACCCCAAGGTGATCTACGTCGGCACGGGCGAGGCCGACATGCGCTCCGACATCGCCCAGGGCCACGGCGTCTACAAATCCGTCGACGGCGGCAAGAGCTGGCGCTTCGTCGGACTCGAGGACTCGCAGCAGATCGCTCGAATCCAGATCGACCCGCGCGACGCCGCGGTGGCCTACGTCGCCGCGTTGGGCCATCCGTACGGCCCGAACGCCGAGCGCGGCCTCTACAAGACGACCGACGGCGGCGCCACCTGGACGAAGGTGCTCGGACCGGACGAGAACACGGGGGCCATCGACGTGGTGCTCGAGCCCGGCCACCCGGACGTCGTCTATGCATCGCTCTGGCAGACCCGGCGCACCCCCTGGAACATCTATCCGCCTTCGAACGGTCCCGGCTCGGGCCTCTACAAGTCGACCGACGGCGGTGCTCACTGGACCCACCTGACCGGCGACGGCTTTCCGGCGGCGCCCGGCAGGATCGGCATCGCGGTGGCACCGAGTGATCCGAGCCGCGTCTACGCGCTGGTCGACGCCGAGGACGGCGGTCTCTATCGTTCCGACGACGGAGGCGCGCATTGGACGCGGACCAGCTCCGACATTCGTATCTGGCAGCGTGGCTGGTACTTCGGCGGCCTTGCAGTGGAGCCCAGGGACGCGGATGTGGTCTGGGTCTGCAACACCATCGTCCTGCGCTCGGGCGACGGTGGCAAGACCTTCGTGCCGGACCTTGGCGACATGACCGGCGACGACTACCACACCCTTTGGATCGATCCCGAGCATCCGCAGAGTCGCGTCCTCGGCTCCGACCAGGGAACGCTCGTGAGCGTCGACGGGGGCAAGAGCTGGAGCTCCTGGTACAACCAGCCGACCGCGCAGCTCTATCACGTCTCGACCGACAATCGGTTCCCCTACTGGGTCTACGGACCGCAGCAGGATTCGGGAGCGATCGGCCTGCCGAGCCGCACCAACACCTACGACGGCATCACGCTCGAACAGTTCAAGGAGGTCACGGTCGGAGGCGAGGCCCAGAACGTGATCGCCGACCCGCTCGATCCCGAAACCATCTACGGTGGCACGGTCGAGAAGCTCGATCTGCGCACCGAGCAGACCCGCTCGATCGACCCTACCGTCGCGTATCCGGACCAGTGGCGCAACGTCTGGACCCTGCCGCTCGCCTTCTCGCCCAAGGATCCACACGTCCTCTACTTCGCGCGCCAGCGGATCTTCCGCACCGCCGATGGCGGCGAGCACTGGACGATCATCAGCCCCGACCTGACGCGCGAGGCGCCGGGCGCCCCCGCGAACCTCGATCCGACGAGTGCCACCCACGATCTCGGCCTGGGCCCACGCCGCGGCGTCGTCTACTCGCTCGCGCCCTCGTACCTCGCGGATCACGACCTCTGGGCGGGGACCGACGACGGCCTGGTCTGGCGGACCCGCGACGACGGCGCGCATTGGGAGAACGTGACGCCCGAGGCGCTGACCCCGTGGTCGAAGGTCGGCATCATCGAGCCCTCCCACTTCGACGCCGAAACCGCGTACATCGCAGTCGACCGGCATCGCCTCGACGACCGCGCTCCCTACGTCTACCGGACACGCGACGGCGGCAAGAGCTGGCAGCTCGTGGTCGAGGGCATCCCCGACGGACACTTCGTCAACGCGGTGCGCGAAGATCCGGCGCGGCGCGGGCTCCTCTACGCCGCGACCGAAGAGGGCGTCGAGGTCTCGTTCGACGATGGCGACCACTGGCAGTCGCTACAGCTCAACCTGCCCGTCACTTCGGTGCGCGACCTGGTGGTGCATGACACGGACCTCGTGATCGCGACCCACGGGCGCGGCATCTGGATCCTCGACGATGCGACGCCGCTCCGTCAGCTCACCGCCGACGTCGCTGCCGCGCCCGCCTGGCTCTTCCAGCCGGCCCGGGCCTACCGGACGCGCTTCGCCGGCTTCACCGGCACGCCGATGCCCAAGGACGAGCCGATGGCGCCCAATCCCCCGGCTGGCGCTTGGATCGACTACACGCTGGCGAAGGCGCCACAAGGCCCGGTGACGCTCGACATCCGGGACGGCGCGGGCCAGCTCGTCGAGCACTATTCGAGCGCCGAACCGGTGCAGCGTCCCGACGTCGCCCACCTGCACATGGCGCCGCAATGGTTCATGCCGCCGTCGCATCTCGAGTCGACCTCCGGAATGCACCGCTTCGTCTGGCCGCTGCGCTACGCGCCCCCGCCCGCGCTACGCGGTGGCAATCCGTTCCGCGGCGGTGGCGTCTGGGCACCGCCCGGCGACTACACGGTGTCCCTGACCGTCGACGGGAAGACCCTCGACCGCACCCTCACTGTGGCGCCCGACCCGCGGGTGAAGCTCGACGCCGCCGCGTACCGGGACCAGTTCGAGCTCGCGCGTCGCGTCGAGGCGCTTTCCGCACGCATTGCCGAAGCGTCGAAGGCCGCCGGCCAGGTGCAGCGCCAGCTCTCGGAGCGCCGGGCCGACGCCAAGGGGCGCCTCGCCGCCGCGCTCGACGCCTTCCAGGTCGATCTCTCCGCGCTTTCCGGCTTCGAGCCGACCACCAATCCGGCCAATGCCTGGGCGTTCCCGCCCAAGCGAATCGAGAGCCTGCGCTGGCTCTCCGGCGCCCTGGGCGACCTCCAGCAGGTGGTCGACGGCGCCGACGCCGCCCCGTCCCCTGACGCCCGGGAGGGCTTCGCCAAGCTCGGACCGATGGTCGACTCGACGCTCGCCGCCTGGCAACGCCTGTCGACCACCGACCTCGCGGCGCTCAACAAGAAGCTCCGCCGGGCGGGCCAGAAGCCGATCGAGGTCGGCTCCTAGCGGGTCTGGGTCGGCGGGCGCGACCGGACCCCGCTCGCGGCGTCGCACCTTTTGCCCACCTCCCGTTAACGGTCCCGGCCACCGCACCGTCCAGTCCAGTATGGCAATGGCTCGATTTTGGGGATGCCTTCGATTGCTCTTGATCTTCGCGGCTCTGGCTCCGACCCGGAGTGGCGCAGCGGCCGATCCGGACTGGCTGCGCATGTGGCAACGTGCGCAGGCAGAGCGACCGGCCGACCTCGGACCGGTCGGTCGCATCGCCTCGCCCGATGAGCCCGGCGTGCCTCTGGTCGTCAAGGGCCGGGTGTTCGCCCCCGACGGGACCACTCCGGCCGCCGGCGTGATCGTCTTCGCCTATCAGACCGGCCGCGATGGCCTCTACTTCGACACTTCGCGGCCGCAACGGATCTGGCGATTGCACGGCTGGGCGGAGACCGACGCAGACGGCAGATTCGAGCTGCACACCATTCGCCCTGGCCCCTACCCCGGCCGCCACGAGCCAGCGCACATCCACTTCAGCTTCGAGAGTGCGACCTGGGGAAGGCAATGGGCGCCATCACTCCGTTTCGCGGACGATCCTCTGTTGAGCGAACGGGAGAAGGCGGAGTCCGCCACCGGCCGGTTCGGCAACGTCCGGCGCGTTCACATGGAGCATGGCGTCGCACAAGTGAGTTTCTTCGTGAAGCTCAAACCCCGTCCCGACTTCTGAGTCCGGCGCCGTGACCCCTGATGAGCCCGATTCCACGGCGCTCGTCGCTGCGGCGCGGCGTGGCGACGTGGACTCCTTCGCCGTGCTCTATCGCCGATTCGGGCGCCTGGTCCACGCCCTGCTGCTCACCCGCCTGCCGCCGGAGGACGCCGCCGACCTGACGCAAGAGGTGTTTGCCCATGCCTGGAGAAAGCTACGGTCCCTGCGTGAACCGGCGGCCTTTCCAAGCTGGCTGGCGACGATCGCGCGCCGTCGCGCCACCGATCACCTGCGCGCGATGCGGCGGAACGAAGAGCTCGACGAGACGCTAGCCGACCACGAGAGGCAGACCGCTACGCTCGAGGCACGCGAGGTCTTGGCCGAGATTCGCGCGCTCCCCGAAGCGTACCGGGAGACTCTCGTCTTGCGGCTCGTCGAAGGACACACCGGCCCCGAGATCGCCGCTCTGACCGGTCTCACTCCAGGCTCCGTGCGAGTCAATCTTCACCGGGGCTTCAAGATGCTGCGCCAACGATTGGGAGCGCGCTCATGACCGACCGAGGTGATCTCGTCTCCGCCGAATATCTCTGGGATCCTGCCGCCGCCGAGCCGGACGCCGACGTGGCGACGCTCGAAGGGGTCCTCGCCACCCTCCGGTTCCAGCCTCGGCCCGCTGCGCTCTCTCTGCCGAAACATCGTTCCTCCCGCACGGCGCGATGGTCCCAGCGCGTCGTGCTCGCTGCCGCCCTGGCAGTCTTGGCATTGGCCGGCGTCGCCGCTTACCACTGGACCTGGCCGGGCGGGAAGCCTTGGAACGTCATCCTCTCGACGCACGGCGAGTCGAGGCGCGACAGCTTGCCGGTCGGCCGCGAGATGCGTCTCTCCGCGGCCGACCGCGCCCGTGTCTGGATCGGCAGGATCGGCGTGATGGAAGTGAAGGGCGGAAGCGACCTGACGTTGCGAGCGACCTCCTCGAATCGCCATCGTCTGAAGCTCGACCACGGCCGGCTCCAGGTCCACTTGTGGGCGCCGTCCGGCTCCTTCGTCGTCCGTACCCCAGCGGGCGAGGTGATCGACCTCGGATGCGAGTTCGACCTCCGAGTCGAGCCCTCTGGAGTGACCCGGGTGCATGTCGAGACGGGTTGGGTGCAGCTCGACAATGCCTTCGGCGAGGCCCTGATCCCGGCCGGAGCTTCGGCCGAGATGGCGCCGGGCACAACGCCGCGGGTCGCGGTCTTCGACGACGCCAAGCCGCGCTTTCGCGAAGGCGTGCGCAATCTCGAAAGCCGATCAGCGGGCGAGGCTCCGGCGCTCGACTTCCTCGCCGTCGCGCGGCCGCGCGACGTCTTCACGCTCCTGGTCCTGGCGAGCAGGGCTCCCGGGAATCGAAGAGCTGCGCTGCTCGAGCGGGCCGCGCAACTCTTCCCGCCGCCGGCCGGAGTGAGCCCGGATGCGATCGCCGGAGTGGACGCGCCCCTGTGGCGCTGGATCGACGCGCTACCGTTGCCGCGACCCAAGAGCTGGTGGCGAAATTGGCGCGACGCCGCTGTCTGGTTCCACCACGCCAACTGAGGAAGGCGGTCGCGAGGCCATCCTCCTCGGTGTCGACCGCCCGGAGGAGCCGCCATACCCACAGGCACCGCACGCTCGACAAGAAGCTCCATAGGGCGGGCCAGAAGCCGATCGCGACCGGATCGTAGCCGGCGCCGCGGGCGCGGCCGAAGCTGGTAGGTTCGGGTTTCCTGATGACGGAACCTACCGGGGCCGATCGCGTCCCCTGGTCGCGAGTCGAGGCGGTCCTCGATCGGGTTCTCGAGCTCGAGAACCCGATCGAGATCGAGGCGGCACTCGACCAGCTCTGCGGCGACGATGAGCTGCTGCGCGAGGAAGTCGAGCGCCTTCTGGCAAGCCCGAGCGGCGAGAGCGGAGCCTTCGACCGCCCATTGGGCGAGATCGTGCCCGATCTGGTGGCCGGACTCGAGCACGATCTGACGGCCAACGATCCGGACCTGCCCGCCGAGAAGTCGGTCGGTTCGTACCGGCTTTTGGAGGTGCTCGGTCGCGGCGGCATGGGGATCGTCTATCTCGCCCAACGGGCCGACCGCCAATTCGACAAGCGGGTTGCCGTCAAGTTGATGTCGTCGGCGGTCGCCAGTCCCGAGGCCGAGCGGCGATTCGTCGCCGAGCGCCAGATCCTGGCGGACCTCGAGCATCCCGGCATCGGGAGACTCCTCGACGGCGGGGTCACGAGAGACGGCCGTCCGTACCTGGTGATGGAGCTCGTCGAAGGAGCCCCGATCGACGTCTACTGCCGGCGGCAGCGCCTCGGACTGCGCGCGCGCATCGAGCTCTTCCTGAAGGTGTGTGGCGCGGTCCAGTTCGCTCACCAGAACATGGTCGTGCATCGCGACCTGAAGCCCGGCAATATCCTGGTGACGGAATCGGGCGAAGTGAAGCTCCTCGACTTCGGAATCGCCAAGTCGATGGCTCCCGTGGATTCAGACGCCTCGCGGGCGGCGAAGACGCAATTCCAGCCACGAACGCTCGATTACGCATCGCCGGAGCAGGTGGCCAATCGGCCGGTATCGGCGGCAAGCGACGTCTACTCGCTCGGCGTCGTGCTCTACCGGATGCTGAGCGGGCGCTCCCCATACGCACTCGGCGGTCTCAGCGCCGGCGAAGCCGAGCGGCTCGTCCGCGAACAGATACCGCACCTGGCGAGCGCGGCGGCGCAGCCGCTCGCAGCGGGCGACGCCTCGAGCCGAGTCGAGGCGGTGCCTTGGGCAACTCGTCTGCGCGGCGACCTCGACAACATCCTCGCCAAGGCGCTGCGCAAGGATCCGGGCGAGCGCTATGCAACCGTCGAGACGTTTGCGGCGGATCTTCGGCGCCATCTCGCCGGCCGGCCGGTCTCGGCGCGCCCGATGACATGGTGGTACTCGGGACGCAAGTTCGTCTCACGGCATCGACTGGGGGTCGCCACCGCGGCACTGGTCGCGCTCGGACTTTTCGTTAGTGTCGGCATCGTCCTCTGGCAGGCCGGAAGAACCCGGGACGAGGCTCGCCGCTCCGAGCGTGTAGCCGGTTTGCTGAGCGATCTGTTCGAGGACGCCGACCCGTTCGCCGGAGAAGAGCGCGGCATGTCACTCCGCGATCTGCTGGATCGTGGCGTCGAGCGAGTACGCGCCGAGCTGACCGATGATCCGCGTCTGCGGGCTCGATTGTTGGTCACTCTCGGTCGCGCCTACCTCGGGCAGGGCGTCGCCGGCCGGACCGAAGAGCTGACGCGAGAGGCTTTGACTGCCGCGGCTTCGGGCCCCGGCCGCGCTTCGGCTTCCTACGCTTCTGCCCTGGCGTTTCTCGGCGAGGTGCAGCAGGCGAAGGGCGAGCTTGCGAGAGCGGAGCGGAGCTTCGAGAGTGCCCTCGTCATCTTTCGGCGGCGGCGCGGTCCGCGATCGCGCGAGGTCGCGACGACGCTGCAGAATCTCGGTCTGTTGGCGACGAAGCGCGGCGACTACGAAATCGCCGAGCAGCGCCATCGGGAGTCGTTGTCGATATTGCGGGAACTGTCGCCCGAGCCGAACTTCGCCGTCGGCGCCGAGCTCAACAATCTTTCGGTTACCGTCGACGCCCTCGGCCGCCGCGACGAGGCGATGGATCTCCTCACCCAGGCGCTCGAGATCGCCGAGCGGACGATCGGCAGGAATCACCCGCAGACGGCGACGCTGCGCTCGAATCTGGCGTTGCGCCTCCACCTGGCGGGGAAGCTCGATCGCGCCGAGAAGCTCTACCGCGAGGCGCTGGCGATCAAGGAGCGCGTGCTGAGCCCGCGCCACCCGAGTCTCGTGGATGCGCTGAGCAGCCTCGGCCGACTGCTGATGGACCGCGGTGCCTTCGCCGAGGCGGCGCCTTACATCGAGCGCGCGGCGGCGATCGCTAGCGAAAGCATGGACGAAAACGATTTCCACCGTCTTGCCGCCGAGATCAATCTCGCCTCGCTGCGACGGGAGAGCGGCGAGCTCGAGATCTCGGAGCGGCTCTATCGCCTCGCGCTTCGTCGTCTGATCGGGCTCGTCGGCGAAAACCACGCGGCGACCGCGCGCGTCCGGTCGTTGCTCGCAGGGAATCTGCGCGAGCTCCACCGCCTCGAAGAAGCAGAGCCGATGGCGCGTCGAGCGCTCGACGCGCAGCGCGGACTCGCCGTGCCGCCGCTGCATCTGGCGGCGTCGGCGATGGCGTTGGGCTCGATCCTCGTCGATCGTGGCCGCTACGACGAAGCCCGGCCGCTGTTCGACGAGGCGCTGGATATTCGTCGCTCGGCGCTTCCGCCTGACTCGTGGAAAGTCGCTGAGACCGAGCTGGAACGAGCGCGATGGATGGTCTCCACCGGTCGCGACGAGGACGCGCGAGCCGAGCTCGTGAAGGCGCTGCCGGTGCTCACGCGGTGCCTGCCCGCCGACGATCGCCGGCTCGCCCTCGCCCGGAAGATCAACGATCGGCTGGAAGGGGGTGCGAGTTTCGACTGAGTCGGGCGCAGTAGACTCAATAGATCTTGGCTTCCGAAAGGCCACCCGAGGACACGTCGCCCCCAGAAAGAGGCGAGATCACGGACTTGCTGCTGGCGTACCGAGACGGCGAGCCACGAGCGTTCGACGAGCTCGTGGCGTTGGTTTACGACGACTTGCGCCGGATCGCGCACCGTCAGCTCGCAGGCCGGCGGCGCAACGCGACGCTCGACACCACGGCTCTCGTGCACGAGGCCTACCTCAAACTCGTCGATCAGACGCGTGCGACGTTCAATGACCGCTCGCATTTCTACGGCGTCGCCGCACGCGCGATGCGCCAGATCCTGGTCGACTACGCGCGGGCACGCTCGGCCTTGAAGCGCGGCGACGGAGCGCCGGCGGTCTCGCTCGATCAGGTGCAGGTCGGCATTGCGGGTCAGATCGAATGGCTGGTCACTCTCGACGATGCACTCGAGCGTCTGGGCTCACTCAATCCGCGACTGACCCGGGTTTTCGAGTGCCGCTACTTCGGCGGCCTGACCGATCAGGAGACGGCCGCGGCGCTCTCCGTCCCGCTGCGCACCGTGCAGCGCGACTGGAAGAAGGGCAAGCTCTGGCTGCAGCGCGAGCTCGCTCCGGCCTGAGCTCGGCCGCCGGTCAGGGCGAAACCGTGCTCGACCAGCGCCAGGTCGAACCCCACTCGAGATCGTCGCAGAACAGACAGTCTTCCCAGAGATCACCAGTGATGACGTCACCGGGCGTCTCCGAATTCCCGGCGCTGCGCCAGGCGACAGCGGCGCGACCGTACCAGCCGCCGACGCCGGGAGTTTCCTGCGTGCCGGTGGTGAACGTGTTGAGCTGCGACTGATCGGCGAGAAAGCTGTCGTCGCCAGTGACGATGCGCGACTGAATGCTCGCCGGGTTCGCGTCGTTTCCGTTGGTGGTGGCGCTCTGCCACGCGACCAGGAAGCCGAGCGGACCGTAGTCACCGGCGCGGACGTTGTCTTGCAGGCCGTCGGTCAGGGTGTTGATGCGAAAGTCGTCGCCGAGCGCGCCGAGATCGGCGTCGAACAGCCGGCCGTCGATCTCGCCGCTCTTCGCGATGCCCTCGTCGTCGCGCCAGACCACCAGCACGCGGCCGTCCCATCCGAGCACCGCATCGGGATCGGATTCCCCGCCGGCGGCGTTGGTGTTGATCTGGAAGTCTCCGCCAACGGCACTGCCCGAAGCGTCGAAACGCCGGCCACTGACCTCGGGATTGATCCAGACGACGAGGAATCCGCCGTCTGCGAGCTCGACCACCGCGGGCTCCTTCTCGGCCTGGTTGGTCGCGGAGTTGACCTGGAACTGCGATCCCTGCGGAACGCCCGCCGCCGAGACCCGGCGCGCCTGGATGTTGAAGCTCGAATCGGTACCGGTGGAGTTGCGACTGCGCCAGGCGACGACGTAGCCGCCGCCACGTAGCGCCGCGACATCGGCGTTGACGTCCGTCGCCTCGCCGCTCGACAGCGTGCTGAGGAGCGCTTCGCTGCCGACCGGTGATCCGGTCGAGTCGAAGGCTTGGCTGCGAACCCAGAACCGGTTCACGCCGACGTCGGCGTCGTACTCCGAGCTCTGCCAGATCACCAGGAAGGAGTCGTTGGCGGCAACTGCGACCCGCGGCTGGTTCTGGGCGTCGGAGGTGTACGAGTTGACGAAGATCGGATCCTGCAGCGGGTTGCCGTCGACGTCGAACTGGCGCGCGAAGATGTCCCAGCTGTCGCCGCCCGAGGCGAAGTCCGCCTCCCAGACGAAGATCGAGCGCCTGTCGTTATCGACCGCGACATCGGGATAGGTCTGATTGGTGCCCGGCTCGACGATCGCGGGGCCGTCGATCCAGAGGTCGTCGCCGACGCTGTTCAGGACCGTCTGCGCCGAAGCGGCAGCACCGATCAGCAGGCCGGCGGTGAGCGGCGTGATGCGATTCTGTGCCTTCATCTCCCCTCCCTTCAGGACGGAGTGCTCGCAGATCGGGAGAAAGAAAACGGCGCGACGGGTAGGTGTCGGGTCGTCCCCACCAGCCGGCCTTCCGTCAGCGGCCTCTCCCTATGGATACGGATTCGGGAGGCCGAGACCGCCACTCGGCTCGAGCGGGAAGCAGAACTTCGGGTGCCACAGGGGAGCCCAGCGCTCGCGCGGTGCGACAGAAGCCGCTCGCGCTCGGCGCGTGGAGCCGCCTCAGGGCGGCGGGCCGGTGGGGGCGGCGGGGCCCGGCGGAGAAGGATTCTTGTCGCGGCCGAACAGACGGCGCAGCCAGGCGCGCAGGCTGCCGTGCTTGGCGTCGCGCTCGGCACGCACGCCGGGGTCGATCGGCTGGGCCCGCCAGCCGCCGTGCAGATGGCAGACCGCGCTCGGGATGTGCCCCTCCTCGAAAGCCTCGGCCAGCACTTCGGGGCAGCGATCGGTGGCGAGCTCGCCGGTCGCGGGATCGATCAGCACAACCTGGATGCCGCTCGGCGCCGCGAAGCGCGGGTAGCCGCCGGGCGGTCGCACCGCGAGCATGAACCGGGTCCAGATCGGCAGCGCCGCCCGCGCGCCCTCGAAGGGAGTCGGCGAGTTGTCGTCGAAGCCGACCCAGACGAGCGCCGCGCGGCGCGGAGAAAAGCCCGCGAACCAGTTGTCCCGCGCATCGTTGCTGGTACCGGTCTTGCCCGCCAGCGGATCGGCGAGGCCGAGGGCGCGGGCGCGCACGCCGGTTCCGTAGTCGAGCACCCCCTGCAGAAGCGCGGTCACGAGGTAAGCGGTCTGGGGCGAGCAGGCGGCGCGTGGCGCCGGCAGGCTCTCCCCGGCCAGAGCGTGCCCCGCGGCGTCGTCGACCGCGTCCACCAGATGCACCGGCGGACGCACCCCGCGGTCGGCGAGCGTGGCGTATGCGGTCAGGAGTTCGATCGGGGTCACCGCGAAAGCGCCCAGCGCGACCGACGGGAAGGGCTTGAGTCGCGTCGCGATGCCGAAAGCGCGCGCCATCGCCACGACCTGATCGAGCCCGGTCTGCAGCGCCAGGCGCGCGGTCGGCACGTTGAGGCTCTTCTCGAGCGCGGTGCGAGCCGTGACCCAGCCCCGGTATTGCCCGTCATCGTTGCGCGGCGCCCAGACCTCCCCCCCCGACTGCACCTCGAGCGGCTCGTCCTCGAGCATCGTCGCGGGCGTCGCGACGCCCGACTCGAACGCGGTCGCGAAGACGATCGGCTTGAACGCGCTGCCGGCCTGGCGCCTGGCCGACCCGACCCGGTCGAACTGGCTCTTCCGGTAGTCGCGCCCGCCCACGTAGGCGCGCACCGCGCCGGTCGCCGGATCCACCGAGACCAGGAGCGCCTGGAAATCCCCGGCCTTGCGGCGCACCTGGCGACTCGCCTTCTCGAGCTCGCCGACTCCCTGGGCGACCGCCTGCTCCGCGGCGAGCTGATCCTCGAGATCGAGCGTGCCGTAGATCGAGAGACCCCGGTCGGCGAGCTCGTCGACACTCCAGCGTCGCTTGACCTCCGACGACGCGGCGTCCGCATAGTACGGCGCGAGCTTGGTCGAGAGCGACACTTCGCGGGTCGGCAGCGGCTCCTGCTTCGCGGCATCGGCGGTCGCGCGGGTGATCCAAGCGAGCTCGACCATGCGGTCCAGCACCCGGTCGCGGCGCTGCCGCGCCACCTCGGGATGGCGGGCGGGTGAGTAGTCGGCGGGCGCCGGGATCATCCCGGCCAGCAAGGCGCCATCGGCGAGATCGAGCTCGCCCGGCGTCTTGCCGAAGTAGGCCCACGCCGCGGCGCCGAAGCCGATCAGGTTCGCCGAGCCGCTCCGCCCCCAGAAGATCTGGTTGAGGTAGGCCTCGAGGATCTGGCGTTTCGAGTAGCGCCACTCGAGCATCAACGCCAGCACCGCCTCGCGCACCTTGCGGCTCATTCGCCGCTCCTGGCTCAGGTAGAGGTTCTTGGCCAGTTGCTGGGTGATGGTCGAGCCTCCCTGCCGCACTCCGCCGGCGCGCAGGTCGATCCAGAGGGCACGCAGAATGCCGCTCGGTGAGATGCCCGGGTGTTCGAAGAACGACGCATCCTCGGCCGCCAGGATGGCGCGCACCGCCTCGGTGGGGATCTCGCCCAGCGGAGTCGGGCGAACCTCGAGCAGCTCGGGACCGTAGAAGGTGGCGAGAAGCGGCGGGTCGAGGCGCGCCTCCCCCACCTTGCGCTCGTCGACGAGGAGGCGCGCGACGCGTCCGCCGACGATCTCCACCACCATCAGGCCGCCGCCGTCGTCCCCTCGCGCGGCGCGGAACCGGCGTCGCGCAACCAGCACCCGATCCGCCTCGGCCCGAAAGGTGCCGGGCAGCAGCCCACCCGGGCCGGCCGGGCGATACGAGAGATGTCGCAGTCTCTCGACCAGGCGCGACAGATCGAGCGGTTCGCCGAGCGCGATCCGAAACGATTCGCCGTAGAGACGCGACGGCTGGACGGTGGGCAACGATTCGAACTGGCGAGAGAGCCGCCAGTAGGGCCAGACGCTCCACGCCAGCGCGATCACGAGGAGCGCGCCGAGGCCGACGAAGAGCTTGGCCAGCCGCCAGTCGTGGCGCCGCAGCAACAGCGTCAGCGTTCCCAGGGGCCCGCTCGGGCGGCGCTTTCGGCGGCTCTTTCTCGGCAAGGCGGAGGCGCGGCGAGCGAAGGGCTCAGACCAGCGCGAAGGTCACTTCGACGGCGGCGACCAGCTTGCCCGTCTGGCGCACTTCTCCCCGCGCGAAGGCCATCCGGCTCCCCCGCTTGAGCAGCGCGCCGGAGGCCACGAGGCGCCCTGGACGGGCGCGCGAGAGAAGCTGCACCTGCACCGCAACGGGAACCACGGGAACTCCGATCGACGACGCGGCGGCGACTTCGCCGAGCGTCGCGAGGACGGCGAAATGAAGGGTATCCGGGGCCACTTCGTGCTCGGGCCGGCTATCCAGCACGAACTCGTTCGCCTCTTCACCCGGGAGCAGGCCCAGCCAGGAGTTGAAACTCGCCATCCGCCCAGTCTACGAGAGGTCGCTCGCCCGGGATCGTGGACGGGGAGACGTCGGTGCGGCCGCGCCCTCCGCGACCCGGTCCAGGTCGAGGTGGCGTGCCGCCTCGAGCGCCACCTCCCACCGCCCCTCGGCACACAGGCCACTGGTTCCGGCGCTCTCCCACGCCTCGAGAAGCGCGCACAGCAGCTCCTCCCGTACCGAAACGGCGATGCGAAGACGTTCCTCCGGCGTGCTCATCCTCCTAGCCTAGCTCGGCGCGGCCGGGCGCGACAGGCCGCGTGTAGGATGCAGCGGTTTCGGAAAGGAGCCTGTCGCATGATCTCGAGCTTCCGTCGACCCGCCGCCCCCCTCGCGCTCGTGGCGTTGAGCCTCTCGCTGGCACCCGCGCTCGCCCAGTCGCCCAATCCGGCGCCGCCGCCGATGCTCGGCTTCAGCGCCGCCGACGCGGCGGCCCAGCGATCGGTGGAGGCGCGGCTCGACGCCGCGGTCTCCCCCGCCGAGGAGCGCGCCTGGATGGAGCGCTTGAGCGCCCACCCGCACCACGTCGGCTCGCCCTGGGACAAGTCGAACGCGGAGTGGCTGCGCGATCTGTTCGCGAGCTGGGGCTACGACGCCTCGATCTCGACCTACCAGGTGCTCTTCCCGACCCCGAAGGTCCGGCTGCTCGAGATGACCGCGCCGACGCGCTACCGCGCCAAGCTCGAGGAGCCGACCCTGCCCGAGGACCGGACGTCGGGGCAGAAGAAGGAACAGCTGCCCACCTACAACGCCTACTCGATCGACGGCGACGTGTCGGGCGAGCTCGTCTACGTCAATCAGGGCCTGCCGCGCGACTACGACGAGCTCGCGGAGCACGGCATCGACGTCAAGGGGAAGATCGTCCTGGCGCGCTACGGAGGATCGTGGCGCGGCATCAAGCCCAAGGTCGCGGCGGAGCGCGGGGCGATCGGCTGCATCATCTTCTCGGATCCCTCGGGCGACGGCTATTTCGACGGCGACGTCTATCCCAAGGGCGGCTGGCGGAGCCGCGACTCCGTGCAGCGCGGCTCGGTAGCCGATATGCCCATCTACTCGGGCGATCCGCTGACCCCCGGCGTGGCCGCGACCGCCGACGCGAAGCGGTTGCCGCTCTCCGAGGTCAAGGTGCTGACCAGGATCCCCGTGCTACCGATCTCCTACGGCGACGCCGAGCCGCTGCTCCGCGCCCTCACCGGGCCGATGGCGCCGGAGAGCTGGCGCGGCGACCTTCCGCTGCCCTATCACCTCGGTCCGGGCCCGGCCCGAGTGCACCTCAAGGTCGCCTTCGACTGGAGCCTGAAGCCGCTCTACGACGTGATCGCCAAGCTGCCGGGCTCCACCCTGCCCGACGAATGGGTGGTGCGTGGCAACCATCAGGACGCCTGGGTGAACGGCGCCACCGATCCGGTCTCCGGCCTGGTCGCCCTGATGGGCGAGGCGAAAGCGGTCGGAGAGCTCGTGAAAAGCGGCTGGCATCCCAAGCGGACCCTCGTCTACGCGGCCTGGGACGGCGAGGAGCCGGGCCTTCTCGGTTCGACCGAGTGGGCCGAGGAGCACGGCGCGGAGCTGCAGGCCAAGGCGGTCGCCTACGTCAACACCGACACCATCCTGCGCGGCTACTTCTCGGTCGCCGGATCGCACTCGCTGGAGCACTTCGTGAACCAGGTCGCCCGCGAGGTGATGGATCCGGAGACCCAGGTGCCGCTGTTCGAGCGCACCCGGGCGCTCGAGATCGAGCGTGCTTCGAACGACCCGGCGCGGCAGCGTCTGCGCCAGACCGCCGACCTGCGCATCGGCGCGCTCGGCTCGGGATCGGACTACACGCCCTTCCTGCAGCACCTCGGGATCGCGTCGCTCAATCTCGACTTCGGCGGCGAGGATCAGTACGGGCAATATCACTCGATCTACGACTCGTTCGATCACTACATCCGCTTCGGAGACCCCGACTTCGCCTACGTGGCGACGACCTCCAAGGTCGGAGGACGGATGACCCTGCGGCTCGCCGACGCCGACGTGCTGCCGTTCACGCTGGATCGTCCGGCGGAGGTGATCGCGGGCTACGTGAAGGATGTCGAGAAATTGACCGAGACGATGCGCGCCGAGTCGGCCGAGCGCGATCGGCTGCTCGCCGACAAGACGTTGCAGCTCGTCGCCGACCCGCAGGAGACGTTCGTGCCGCCGCCGGCGCTCGGACCGGTGCCCTACCTCGAGTTCGCGCCGCTGGACAACGCCGCGGCAGCGCTCGAGACGTCGGCCGACGCCTTCGAGACGGCACGCGCGGCGGCGATCGAACGCGGACTCTCGGCAGAGCAGCGCGGCGAGCTCAACGACTTCCTGCGCGGCTTCGAGCACCGGCTGACCTCGAATGCCGGACTGCCGGGGCGACCCTGGTACCGGCACGAGATCTACGCGCCGGGGCAGTACACGGGCTACGGAGTGAAGACCTTGCCGGCGGTGCGCGAGGCGATCGAGACGCGACATTGGGACGAGGCGAACACGCAGATCGTCGCTCTCGCGAAGCTTCTCGACTCGGCGCGGGGAGCGATCGACGCGATGACGGCGAAGTTGGCGGCGCCGACCCGCTGAAGAGAGCCCGCAGCCCGGTCCGGCCCCGGAGCCGGATCGGGCTGGAGCGGACGGGGTTACGGGAGGCGGACGGCTCTCTCGACGAGGCGTCTCACGGTTGCGGCAACTCGTCGACGTCGACCTGGCCGGTGAGGCGCTTGCGCAAGAGGGACCAGGAGAGGCCGAAGCCGAGCAGGAAGCCGAGGGCCAGCAGGAGGACCCAGGGCAGGGTGCCCGGACGATCGAGGTGGACGACCCCGAGCGACACCAGCCACCAGACGAGCGCGGCAAGCACGGCCGCGGTGAGCAGGAGTCCGATGCGGCCCAGCGACTGGATCGCCGCCCGCGCGTAGAGCAACCACCCCGAGACCAGCAGCAATCCGCAGACCACCTGGAACGCGGTGATCTTCGCGGTGCCGCCGGTGACCCAGTGAAAATAGGAGATCCCGCTGGGATTGAAGGTGACCAGGACCAGCGCCAGCGCGGCCACGATGCGCAGCAGGATCCCGGTCCAGGTGTAATCCGTTCTCATGCTCGGCCTCCGGTTTCGCAGGACGCAGTGATCGCGCACCGCCGAGATTTATCTTGACAGGACCGGGCCCGGGCCGATAGGTCTGCGGTCAGCATGAGCATCTGGTTCAACGAAATCAACCGCTTGCTCGACGGCTGGGCGCCTTCGCTCGCCGTCCTGGTGGGCGCGGTCTTGCTCGGATGGCTCGCCAAGGCGGTGTTCTTCCGCCGGCTCCGCAAGCTAGCGGAGCGCACCCGGACGCGTGCCGACGACGTGCTCCTCGCGGCCACCGGCAGTCTCTGGTTCCCGTTCGTCGTCCTGCTCGGGCTCTACACCGTGCTCGGCATGGCCCCGCATCTCGAGGACGTGCTGCGCTCGCGGCTGGAGCACGTCGTCGCATTCCTGCTCCTGGTCACGCTGACGCTCGCAGGCTCGCGCTTCGTCGGACGCTGGTTCGCGCTCGCCGAGCCCGCATCGAGCGGAGAGCCGGCGCAGCCCAGCCTGGTCGCCAAGGCGACGCGGATCGGCGTCGTGCTGTTTGGCCTCATCTGGGCGATCCAGAGCGCCGGTTTCGAGATCACCCCGCTCCTCACCGCGCTCGGGATCGGATCGCTGGCGATCGGCCTCGCCCTCCAGCCCACCCTCTCGAATTTCTTCGCAGGGATCCATCTCTCCATGTCGAAACCGATCCGGATCGGCGACTTCATCGAACTGGAGGACGGCACGCAGGGCGAGGTCATCGACATCTCTTGGCGCACCACCAAATTGCGACAACTCGCCAACAACCTGGTGATCGTGCCCAACGCCCGGATTTCCGACATGCGACTGCTCAACTATTCGATGCCGGAGCATCCGCAGTCGGTCGTCATCGCCATGGGGGTCGCCTACGACTCCGATCTGCGGCGGGTCGAGGAGATATGCATCGAGGTCGCCCACGCGGTGATCGGCGAGAACACCGAGATCGCCGATTCGACCTTCGAGCCGCTGGTCCGCTTCCATACCTTCGGCGACTCGTCGATCAACTTCAATGTCATCCTGCGCTCCCGCGCCATGACCGACCGGTTCGTGCTCGTGCACTCGTTCGTCAAACGGATCAAGGAGCGCTTTGACGCCGAGGGGATCGAGATCCCCTTCCCGCAGCGCGTCGTGCACTTGCCGGATCGAACCCCGGTGCCAGAGCGCACGCCGAGCGACTAGCCGGGCACGAGTCGCGAGCCGATCAGGTCGGCCAGGTCGGCCGGCGTCAGCTCGCCGCCTCGATCCGACAGCCCGACGGCACGCGCCGCGGCACCGAGCACGCGGGCCGGCGACCACCCTGCCCCGCGGAGGTCGCGTACGCTCTCGTCCCGATTGGCCTTCGACAGCTTGCTGCCGTCTGCACGGCGGATCAGCTCGTGGTGGAGATATCGCGGCGGAGTAGAGCGCCCGAGGAGTCGCGCGAGCTGAATCTGCCGCCCCGTGGAGGCGAGCAGGTCGACGCCCCGGATGACGAGGTCGATTCCCTGCTCCAGATCGTCGACCGTGACCGCGAACTGATAGGTCCAACAGCGGTCGCGGTCGCGTGCCAGCAGATCGCCGCACTGCTCGGCGGGCACCTGAGTCAGCGATCCCATCCTCTCGTCGTGGAAGCGGAGCTCCTCCCGCGCGAGGCGGATGCGGCGCATCGGCGAGACGTCGGACGCCAGTCCGAGATCGCGGCAGGTCCCCGGGTAGCGAATCTCTGCAGCGGATCCGCCGGCAGCGCGGATCTCGCTGCGGGTGCACCGGCAGACGTAGACGAGACCGCGCTCCGCGAGGCCGGAGAGGGCCCGTTCGTAGATCGCGGTCCGGTCGCTCTGCCGGACCGGCGGCGCGTCGGCGACCAGGCCGAGCCACTCGAGGTCCTCGTGCAAGGCCTGTTCGAACTCGGGTCGACAGCGCGTGCGATCGTGGTCCTCGACGCGCAGTAGCACGCGGCCCCCGCGCGCGCCCGCCAGACCCCAGACCCAGAGGGCGCTGGCGACATGTCCGAGGTGGAGGTAGCCGGTCGGCGCCGGCGCGAAGCGGGTGGTGAAACCTTCCGGGATCTGGCTTCGTTCATCCTCCTGAGCCGTCCCCACCATGCGCGCCGAGCCTGACACAGACGAACGGGCATCCTGTTAGGGTCCCGGGCCGAGATCATGCTTCGACGCCTTCCGGTCCTGGCCCTGCTCCTCGCCGTCTGCGCGACACCCGTCGCCGCGGAAAGCTTGCCCTCGGACGCCGTCCACATCGTGTCGCCGCGTCCCGGCGGCGTGCTCCGGGCCGGCGACGAGCTGACTCTCGAATGGAGAGCCCGAGACCGGAGCACCCGCTTCGAGGAGTGGGAGGCCTTCCTTTCCCTCGACGACGGGGCGACCTGGACGGCTCGTCTGACCCCTCACCTCGACCGGCGGCTGAACCGGGTCGAGGTGACCCTGCCCGACATCCCTTCCCGGCATGCCCGGCTCCTGTTGCGCTTCGGCGACGAGCGACACGAGCTCGAGTACCTGGCCCCGTTCGAGCTGGTCGTCGCGCCGCGCTCGAGCTGGCTTCCCGCCGCTCCGGCGCGCCTCGCCCCGGCGCGCGGCGAGGCGGCGCGTCCCGGCGGCGGCGGAGTCACCGAATGGGTCGATGGCCCGCGCGACGGCAGCGCGTTCGTCCACTACCGGGCGCCCGAACGGTCCGGCTTCGCCCCGATCGTGGCGCCCGCCGTCGACCGTTCGGCGGCCGCGACGCTCGACGAGAGGTCGCCGAGCGCGGGCGCCGCCCTGCTCCGGAAGGTCGTTCCCCGCTTCGCCGACGAGGTCGCCCCGATCTCGTTTCCGGCGAGCTCCCTCCTCGATCGCGCCGGCGTCGACCGCCTGGCGCTGCACGGCCGCCGGAACGAGTGAGCAGGCGGCGGCGCCTGCAGAGCCGCCTCCGCGTCGATCGCCGGCCCGGCCCATGGCCGCGCCGCCCACTCGTTCAAGTCGGAACGCTTCATCGAGGACTCCCATGCGTCGTCTTGCCAGCCTGCTGATTCTCGCCGTCGCCACCGCCACGGTCGTCGGCGCGCAGACCTCCTCGGGCACTCCCGAGATCTCCGAAACCATTCAGGTCACCGCCACCCGGGTGCCCGAGGACGTGCTCGACGTGCCGGCCTCGGTGACCGTCATTCCGGGCAGCGAGCTCGCGGCGCGCGGCGTCACCGACCTCGCCGGCGCGCTCCAACTCGCCACCGGTATCTCGGTCGGCCCCGGCGGCGATGGAGGTCCGGCCTCGTCGGTGCCCGAGCTCATGGGCCTGCGGGAGTTCGACGCCTTCCTGCTGGTCGTCGACGGAGTGCCGTGGGGCGGGGCCTTCAATCCCGATCTCGCGACGCTCGACCTCACCAACGTCGATCGCATCGAAGTGCTGCGCGGCGCCGCGCCGGTGCTCTACGGCGCGACCTCGTTCGTCGGCGTGATCCAGATCATCCACCGCAAGCCGGCCGACACGCCGGCGACGGCGCGTGCCTGGGGTGGCAGCTACGGCAGCTTCGGCGCCGCGGTCACGGCCCCGCTCGTCGGGACCGGCAAGCTCCAGCAATCGATCTCGGCCGGCTACGACGACGTCGGGTTCCGCGACGATCGGGCCGGCTTCCGGCGCGGCCACGTGCTGTGGAGTGGAGCGCGGGAGACCGCCGACGGCGGCCACCTGCGCCTGGGCCTCGATCTCACGGCGCTACGCCAGGATCCGGCGAGTCCCCATCCGCGAATCGGCTCGTCGCTGACCGATCTGGTGCCTCTCGACGCCAATCAGAACCCGCGCGACGCCAAGCTCGACCAGAACCGATTCCATTTCGTGATCGGTTACGACCGCGAGCTCGACCTCGGCGACTGGACGACCACCCTGGCGGTCACCCACTCGACCCGCCAGACGATCCGGGGGTTCCTGCGTCCCGAGTTCGTGGTGCCGCCGGGAGCGTCCAACGCGGACGGCTACCGCCAGAGCTTCAGCGGCAACGACCTCTACTTCGACTCGCACCTGGCTTGGCAGCCCGATCCCACGCTCTCTCTGGTCGGCGGTCTCGACGTGCTCGCCGGCAAGGGCACGGCCGACAGCAACAACTTCGAGTACTCCGTCGACCCGAGCGGCGTGGGGGCTCCGTCGAGCCGCGGCATCCAGATCGACGAGCGCCCGTCGCTCGAGGACAAACGGGTCTTCGCCGGCGCGTATCTTCAAGCGATCTGGAAGCTCGCGCCGCGCTGGCTGGTCGACGCCGGGCTGCGCCTCAACCAGACCCACGAGAGCCAGGACGGCGAGGTCGGTCCGGGCGACGCCGGCGACGGCGGGGCGGAGCGCAGCTCCGACTCCCGCTCGTTCACCCGGCTCTCGGGAAGCGTCGGCGCGAGCTACCTCGTCTGGCATGCCCCGGATCAGGCCCTATGGCTCTTCGCCGACTACAAGAACGCCTTCAAGCCCGCCGCGGTGGATTTCGGTCCCGAGGCCGAGGGAGAGATCCTCCGCCCCGAGACGGCCCGAACCGTGGAGGGCGGCGTCAAGGGATCGCACCTGGGCGGGCGTCTGACCTGGCAGGCCAGCACGTTCCGCATGGACTTCGACAACCTCGTCGTCGCGACGATCGTGAACGGTTTGCCGGCGATCGAGAACGCGGGTCAGCAACGCTTCACCGGCGTCGAGCTCGAGGGTCGCTGGCGGATCGTCGAAGCGCTGTCTCTCGAGGGCTCCTTCGCCGCGCATTCGTCGAAGTTCCGCGACTACGTGACCAACCTCGACGGCGTCCCGACCCAGCTCCGGGGCCACCACCTCGAGATGTCGCCCGACCGGCTGGCGGCGCTCGGGCTCGCCTGGTCGCCGGAGAGCGGCGTCACCGGACATGCGACCTGGAGCCACGTCGGCGAGCGCTATCTGAACAAGCGCAACACCGCGCTCGCCGGTGCCTACGACACCCTGGACGCGGGACTCGGATACCGGCTCGACCGCTGGGAGGTCGCGATCGACGGTTACAACCTCACCGACCAACGACCGCCGGTGGCCGAGAGCGAGCTCGGCGACGCCCAGTACTACCTGCTGCCGGCGCGCAGCTTCCGGGTCTCGGTGGGCATGAGCTTCTGAGGATCAGGACTGCGGCGGACCGGCCGCCTCGGACGACGCCGCTTCGAGCGCCGGCCCGACAGCGGAAGCGCTCAGCGCCGCCGCGATGCGGCGCCCGAGATCGCCGGTGGTGAACGGCTTCTCGAGCAGACGTTCCGGGTCAATGTCGAGCGGCCGGCCGCCGGTCGGCAAATCGGCGTAGCCGGTCATGAAGAGCACCGGCAGATCGGGCCGCTTGTCGAGCGCCTGCCGGGCGAGCTCACGCCCGTCCATGCTGCCCATCACGATGTCGGTGAGCAACAGGCGGATCTCCTCGCCCCGACTCTCGAGCAATTCCAGAGCCGCCTCGGCGTTCGCCAGCGAAATGGATCGGTAGCCGAGGCCGTTCAGCATGTTGCAGACGACTTCGCGCATCGCATCGACATCGTCCACCACCAGCACGACCTCGCCCGAGCCGCGCACTCGCGGGGGCGCCCCAGCCGGCTCGGACGCCGTCGCCGCGGTCGCCCCGGAAGCGGCACGGGGCAGCCAGATCGAGAAGCAGGTGCCCCGCCCCGGCTCGCTCGCGGCGTCGATCTGACCACCCATCGATTCGACGATCGCGCGCGCCGTCGACAGGCCGAGCCCGGTTCCGAGGGCCGGCCCCTTGGTGGTGAAGAAGGGTTCGAAGCAGTGCGCCAGCGCCTCGGCGTTCATGCCGCATCCGTCGTCCTCGACCTCGAGGCGCACCGCCGCGCCGGCGCTGAGCGGAGCCCGGCTCCGTGCGAAAGCGGCGTCGAGCACCACGGCGCGGCTCCGGATGGCGAGCCGGCCCCGATCCGACAAGGCGTCACGCGCGTTGGCCGCCAGGTTGATCAGGACCTGGGTGAGCTGCACGGAATCGGCGAGGATCTCACCGGTGTCCTCGGCCAGGTCGAGCTCGAGGCGAACCCGGCTGCCGAGCACGGCCTCGATCAGGCGGCGAGCCTCGCCGATCGAGGAGGCGACGTCGAGGACTCCGACTTGAGGCGCCTGGCGGCGCGAGAAGGCTTGGAGCTGACGGGTCAGGTTGCCGGCCCGCATCGCGGCGATGCGGATCTCGCTCAACGACTCGCGCGCCGGATGGTCCGGCTCGATCGTCAGCTCGGCGAGCTCGGCATTGCCCAGGATCACGCCGGCGATGTTGTTGATGTCGTGGGAAACCCCCGCCGCGAGGCGAGCGATCGCCTCCATGTTCTGAGCCTCGGCGAGCTGCAGCCGGGTGCCCGCCAGCGCGGCTTCGGACTCGCGCCGCTGGGTGAGGTCCTGGAGCACGCCGATCACCCGTTCGGGCTTCCCCACCAGGTTGCGGAGCACTTCGGCGACGACGTGCAGCCAGCGCACGTTGCCATTCTCGTGCACGGCCCGGACCTCCAGATCGAGCGCCGACTCGTCGTTCAGTAGCTGACGGATCGCCTGCTCCAAGGCCGGGAGATCCTCCGGATGGATCCGCTCCAGAAGGCGCTCCTGCGACGCTTCGTCGCGGGCCGGGTTGTAGCCGAGCAGCAGAAAGGTCTGCTCGTCCCAGATCACCTTGCCGCTCTCCGGCTCCCACTCCCAGCTTCCCAGCCGGGCGATCCGGCGGGTCTGCTGACGCCGAACCTCCGTCGCCAATTGCTCGCTGAGATCGCGGACGGTGCCGAGATACCGGCCGCCCGGGATCCGCAGGAGCGTGATCTCGGTCGCGACCGTCGAACCGTCCTTGCGCAGCAACGGCCGCCGGCCGATGATCGTGCCGCGATCGACCAACTCCTGCCAATGCAGAGGATCGCGCTCGAGGTCGGCCGGCGAGATCAATTCGTTCGCGGGCCGCCCCACGAGGTCGCCCCGTGCATAGCCCAGCAAGCCGCGCAAACGGGCGTTGACCGAAGCCAGCGTTCGATCGGGATCGACCAGAAAGATGCCCTCGTTGGCTTGCTCGAAGACCGCCAGAAGGCGGCGCTCCGCCTGCCACAGAGCGCGCTGGTGTTCGCGGCTGCCACGCCGAAAGGCGGCCCAGGACAAGCTCGCCGCCACCGCGTATGCGAAGACGAAGATGGCGATCTCGGCACGATCGGCCGAGAAGAGAATGCTGACCGCCGCCAAGAAGGCGCCCAGGAGGACAAATCCGAGCACCAACTCCCACGGAGTCCGTGCGGACTCCAGGGGCGGCTGGGGAACCGGAATTCCGGATGATGGCGTGATCGTCTTCGAGCGCACTTGCAACGCGCAAGCGTAGCACTCGCGGCCGCGCGGCGGCCGGGGGAAACGACCTTTGGTTCAGACGGCGCCGGCGACGCGGCGCGTGGAGATCAGAGGCCCCGCTTGCGGCGTCGCACGCCGCGGCGGCTTCCCTTCGGGCGGGAGCCAGGATGTCCCGCGCCCCAGAGCTTGCCGTTCATTCCCCCGTGGTGCCGGCCTCCGCTCTCGTCGGCGAGGCGGACCTGAATTTCGGAGCCGTCGAGGCTGTAGCCGTTGAGACGTTCGAGGGCGCGCGCGGCGCCGGCTTCGCTGGCCAGGGCCAGGTAGGCGAACCCCTTGGCTTCGCCGGTCGAGCGATCGGTGGGCAGGCGAACGTCGCGCACCCGGCCAACGCCGGAGAAGAGCGCGATGAGATCACTCTCGGTGGTGGTGTCACTCAGATTTTCGATGATCAGTTGGACGGCGATGGTGCCCTCCTTTCGGGTCCTTTCGTTCACTCCGCGCGCGGCGCGGGAGTTTCGTGTTATCGACCGAGGCTACCACGGCGGCCCTCTTTCAGCCGTCGCTCCGCGCCGCGCGTCACTGTCGCGGAGCGATGATCTCGTCCAGGAAAGCGGGCGTCGCTTCCCGTCGTTCGAGACGCGGGTAGCGCGGCCCGTCGTGATCGTCGATCGAGTAGGTCCGGTAGAAGTCCTGATCACGCACCAGAAGCTCGATCGGCCGGGAGCTCGTGCGCGCGGCTGTCACCGCGCTCTTCAGGATCTCCGGTCCGAAGGCGCGCCCGTCGACGGCGACGAGGTTCATTCCCGGCGCCAGTCCGCTCGCGAAGGCAGGCCCGTTCCAGAGCACGTCATCGATGCGGCCGCTGCTCTTGGGATCGGTGCTCACGGTGAGTCCGAGCGAGTATTCGAGGTCCTCGATCTTGCGCCGCTTCTCTTGCGCCGTCGTGTAGGCCGAGGGCTGGTCCCCGTAGACGAGCTGGTAGCCGCCCCGGACGATTCCGTCCAGGGGCGCATGCTCCCGCTTCGCGTCCAGCCGCGTGCGCAGGAACGACGCCCAGTCGAAAGGCGCCACCCGGCCGAGCGCCGCCACCACGTCGTCGAAGGTGTAGGTCTTGGTGACCCAGCTTCCGTCTTCCGTTCCGTAGAAGAGGCGCGCGAAATCGTCCAGCGATCTCCGATCGTGCGTGAGCTCGCGCAGCTTGGTGTCCACGTCGAGCCAGATGAGCTCACCCTCCGCGTAGAAGTCGGTGCGGCGGCGCCAGCTCTGCCAGGCGTGGGGCGCGAAGTAGAGAATCTGCGCTTCGTCCGCCGTGTCCTGGAGCGGCCGCCAAGCGCGTCCGGACCGGTGATCCATGTCGGCGGCGCTCGCCGCGAGCGCGTCCAGATAGCCGGCGGCGCTGCGCAGCCCGCTGCGCGCCGTCAGCACATCGCCCAGATAGGTGGTCAGTCCCTCGTAGACCCACAGCAAGTCGTCGCGCATCGGAACGGTGTTGAAGTCCGGCGTCCAGAGGTCCGCCGGTCGCCGGTACTTGCCGTTCCAGGAATGGACGTACTCGTGCGGCAGCAAGCCCGCCGAGAGCAGAAAGGCGTCGCCGTCGGTGAGGAACTCGCCACCGGTGCGGTCGTCGCTCGAGCGGTGGTGCTCGAGGCCGAAGTGCCCCGTGTCGTCGGAGAGGACGAGGAGGAATCGATAGTGGTCGTAGTGCTCGGCGCCGAACAGGAGCTTGGCCTGGGTCACCAGGTCGCGGAACTTCTGCACCTGATCCGCGCTCAGCTCGAGCTCTTCCGGCCGGTCCGCCACCATGTCCAGATAGACGGGCCGATCCGGCTTGGAGGCCAGTGCGACTTCGCGAAAATATCGTCCCGCCAGGAGCGGGGAATCGACCAGCGTGGCGAGCGACACCGGGCCGAACCGGATCTCGCCCGCCTGATCGGCGAGCGTTTCGAGCGCCGTCGCGCAACGCCAGCCTGCGGGCAAGATCACCGTCGGCTCGAAGGTGATCTCCCGCGAGGGAGAGCCCGCCGGGTAGAGCAGCACCTGGTTCCACTCCAGGCTCACGAGATCCCGGGTCGCGGAGACGCTCTGTCCGAAGGCTCCGCCCGCGGTGGGGGAGAGGAAATCGAAAGCGGCCTCGAGGGTCCGCGCCCCGGCGGGCACCTCGACGTGCAACGCGAACATGTCGGTGAGGTCACGTCGCCAGGCGACGGGCTTGCCGTCCGTGGTGAGCTGGAGGCCCGCCAGATTCTCGAGCGGCCCGCTCGGCGAGTGCTCGCCTGGAATCCACTTCGGGTAGTAGAGGGTCAGCGCTCCGGGGCGTACCGGCAGGCTCATCCGAACGTGAAACAGCTTGCGCGCGGCGTCCCGCAGGTCGACCCGAAGCGTGACGGGTCCAACTTTCGCCGACTGGGTCGTGGCGACTCCCGGAGCGGCCGCCAGCAGCAGCGCCCCGAGGGTCACCCACATCGAACGGGTCCTGATCATGTCGCTCTCCCTCACATCGGAATCGAATCGGAAGAGCCATCGTAGAACATCCACGGGGGGCAGGCGGCGCAGCGCCCGCTCCCCGCCCCGGCATCAGGACGCCGCGTGGACCTGGGCTCGCGGGCTCGCGTGGCGCAGCGAGAGGTTGAGCAACGCCGCGACCAGCGCCACTCCAACGGCCGCCCAGGCCACCGTCGGAGTCGACAGGAAGCCGAGCCCGAGCAACGCGTCGGCCGAGTAGAGGCCCGGCCCGGCAAAAGCGAGCGCGAGCGCGCCGGCGGCGTAGATGAACGGCATTTCGATTCCGTTGTGCGCGGCGAAGAAGCCGTGCGGGGCGTGGACACTCGCCATCGCCACGACCATCACGAGAACCATGAGCGCCGGCCCGGTCGGCCCGAGCAGTCCGAGCGCGGTGAGCAGTCCGGCCAGGAGCTCCCGTCAGTCCCGCGGAGACGGCGAAAAAACGGCCCGGGCGGAATCCGATCGATTCGAAGAAACCGCCCGTTCCGGCCAGCCCGTAGCCGCCGAACCAGCCGAACAGCTTCTGGGCCCCATGGGAAGCCATGGCCAGGCCCAGCGCGAGCCGGGCGACGAGCAAGCCGCTCGCGAGAGCGGCGGTGGAGGAAAGAGTCGAGGTATCGGACATGATCTGCTCCCCTAGTGAAAGTTATGCCATCGTATGTCTAACCATACATATGCGAAAAAATATTTCAGCTGCCCGCACGAATCGCGTCCAGCAACTCGATGAGCTCGGCCGTCTGGCGTTCGTCGAGCGCGTCGAATCGGACCTTGCCGAAGCTTGCCAGTTGGGCCGTGGCCCGGGCCAGCAAGCGTCTGCCCTTCTCGGTGAGGCGCGCCGTCACGTGGCGGCGGTCGGAGCGGTCGCGGTCGCGACGCACCAAACCCTGATCCGCCATCCGTTCGAGCAGGCGGGGGACGTCGGGCACCCGGGCGATCAGTCGCTCCCCCACTTCGCGACCGCACAATCCGTCCTCTCCGGCCCCGCGCAAGATCCGCAGCACGTTGTACTGGGTGTGCGTCAAACCGAAGGGTCGAAGGGCCTCGCCGAGCGCGTGGTCGAGCACCGCGGCAGTGCGCATCAGACTGACCAGAGCCTCTTCGCGTGAGCTCGGAAAAGGCTTGGTCTGCTTGATCTCGTCGAGGATTCGTCCCGCCATGTCCGAACAATAGATGTTTAAACAGTTGATGTCAAGCGAGCCCGATTCATACCGCTAGAAGTCGAGCACGAACGGCACCGCGGCCAGGCCCAGGCCGACCAGAACCACCACCCAGAGCCCGCTGACGAAATAGGGATAGAAGCAGAGCGCCGCGCCGCTCAGCATGAATCCCATTCGGCCCACCCGCTTGCCGTAGACCCAGTAGGCCGCCCCGAGGACGCTGGCCATGACGATGACGAGGAGGACGCCGGCGGACGGCATGGTTCGAGTCTCTCACCTCTCCGGCCATCTCACGCCTCGTGGCTCGGCGGTGCGAGCTGGACTGAACCGGCGCCGGATGCGGGGGAAGCGGTACGCTTCACCCACCTCTCGGGGCGGTGACGCCTCCCGATCGGTCGCGTCACCATTCCGCACGTCTTCGTGTTCCGTCGCGAACGTTCGAGAAGGAGATGGGGATGACGACGCCGATCCGTTTCAACCTGAACGGGAAACCGACCCAGCTCGAGCTCGACGGCCGCCGCAAGCTGCTCTGGGTGCTGCGCACCGAGCTCGGCTTGACCGGCGCGAAGTACGGCTGCGGCGAGGGCTTCTGCGGAGCCTGCACCGTGCTCGTAGACGGCGAGGTCGTCCACTCCTGCGTGACGCCGCTCGCCGCCGTCGACGGCAAGGCGGTCGTCACCATCGAGGGACTGGCCAGCGGCGAGCGCCTCCACCCCCTCCAGCAGGCTTTCGCCGAGCACGGCGGCTTCCAGTGCGGCTATTGCACCTCCGGCATGATCCTGGCGGCCCATGCGCTGCTGCGCCGCCAACCGCACGCCACTCGCGAGCAGATCGTCGAGGGCATGGAAGGTCACCTCTGCCGTTGCGGCGCCCACCAACGGATCCTGGCCGCAATCGAACAGGTCGCGGCGGGACGCGGAGGTGCGTCATGACCGCGCGTCGGGGTATGGATCGCCGGACTTTCCTGCGTCTGGTCGGCGGCGGCATCGTCGTCTTCGTCGCCTTGGGACCCGAGGAGCTCCTCGCCCAGGGTCGCCGCGTCTACCCGGAAGACCTGAACGCCTATTTGCTGATCTCGCCGGACGGCCGGGTGACCGTCTTCGTGGGCAAGATCGAGATGGGCCAGGGCATCATGACGTCGCTCGCCCAGATGGCGGCCGACGAGCTCGGCGCCGCGCTCGGCTCGATCGAGATGGTGATGGGCGACACGGACCGCTGTCCCTGGGACATGGGGACCTTCGGCTCGCTCAGCACCCGGATGTTCGGACCCGCCCTGCGCGCCGCCGCCGCCGAAGGGCGCGCGGTGCTGACCGGGCTCGCCGCCAAGAAGCTCGGCGTGGCGCGCGACCAGCTCGTGATCGCCGACGGCGTCGTCTCGGTCGCCGGAGACTCGTCCCGTCGCGTCACCTATGGCGAGCTCGCCCAGGGCAAGCGCATCTCACGCCTGGTCGGCGAGAAGGCGGTGTTGCGAAAGGTCAAGGAGTTCCAAATCATGGGACGCTCGCCCGAGCGCTTCGACGCGCGCGACAAGGTGACGGGACGTGCCCTGTACACGGGGGACCTCCGGCGGCCCAACATGCTCTACGCGCGCCTCCTGCGCCCACCGGCGCACGGCGCGACGCGAACCGGCCTCGACACGTCGGCGGCGGAGAAGCTGCCCGGCGTGACGGTGGTGAAAAAGGGCGACCTGGTCGCCACCCTGCATGCCGAGCCCGAGGCCGCCGCGGCGGCGCTCGCCGCACTCCACGCCACCTGGAAGATCCCGCAGCCGGGCTACGACCAGGACTCGGTCTTCGCGCATCTCGTCGCCTCGGCCACCCCGCGCGAGGTCGATCGCCGGGGCGATCCCGAGGCGGCGCGAGAGAAGGCCGCGCAGGTCTTCACCGGCACGTTCCACAAGGGCTACGTGGCGCATGCGCCGATCGAGCCCCACACCGCGGTGGCCGAGCTCGTCGACGGCAAGATGACCGTCTGGGCGTCCACCCAGACGCCCTTCCCGACCCGCGACGACGTCGCCGAGGCGCTCGGCTTCGCCAAGGACAAGGTGCGCGTCATCACCCCCTACGTCGGCGGCGGGTTCGGCGGCAAGAGCGCCCACCAGCAGGCAATCGAGGCGGCTCGGCTGGCCCGCGAGACCGGCCGGCCGGTGCAGGTGGAGTGGACCCGCGAGGAGGAGTTCTTCTTCGACACGTTCGATCCCGCTGCGGTGGTCGACATCACCTCGGCGATCGACGGCGACGGCAAGATCTCCCTCTGGAGCTACGACGTCTACGCCGCCGGCGAGCGCTCGACTGACGTGTTCTACGACATCCCGAACGTCCGCCTGCGCGCGGCCGGCGGCCGGATGGGCCGCAACGAGCAGCGCCAGGGCGCCAGCCTCCACCCCTTCGCGGTCGGCCCCTGGCGCGCGCCCGGCGCGAATATGAACGTCTTCGCACGCGAGTCGCAGATCGACGTGATGGCGGCCGCGGCCGGGATCGATCCACTCGAGTTCCGGCTGCGCAATCTCGCCGACGAGCGGATGAAGCGGGTCCTGCGCGCCGCCGCCGATGCATTCGGCTGGAAGCCAGGCAAGGCGCCGGGCGGCGCCGGACGAGGCCTCGCCTGCGGGGTCGACGCCGGCACCTACGTCGCCCTCGCTGCCGAAGTCGAGGTCGACCGCGCGACCGGGAAGATCCGCGTGAAGCGGGTCGTCTGCGCCCAGGACATGGGCATCGTGGTCAGCCCCGAGGGGGCCAAGATGCAGATGGAAGGCTGTGTCGCGATGGGCCTCGGCTATGTCCTGGCCGAGGAGCTGCGCTTCCAGGAAGGCAAGATCCTCGACCGCAACTTCGACACCTACGCCCTGCCGCGTTTCTCCTGGATGCCGCGCATCGAGACCGTCCTCGTCCGCAACGACGAGCTGGCGCCGCAAGGCGGCGGCGAGCCGGCGATCGTCTCGATGGGAGGAGTCGTCGCCAACGCCGTCTTCGACGCCACGGGTGCGCGGCTCTATCGCCTGCCGATGACGCCCGAGCGCGTGAAGCAGGCCTTGAAAGCGAGCTGAGCTCCTCGCGACGGACGGGCGGTCAGAGTCGCTGGATGCGCAGGAAGAGGGGCCAGCGGATCTCGATCGCGCGCTCGGGCTGGTCGCCCCAGACGCGGTCGATCTGATCACGCACCCGGTCGATCGGATCCTCGCCACGCATCTGCCGGTAGCGCGCCACGCCACTCCAGCTTTCGAGATTGGCGATCAGGTCGTCGCGGGTCCTTCGCCCCGTGATGGCGAACTCGGGCGCCGCGATCGGCTCGCCCGGCAGCACGAGCGTTCGGTAGTGCTCGTCGACGAGCTCGGCCCCCGGCGCGAAGTACGGCTGGATTAGATCCCAGTAGAAGTGGTGGATCAGGCGGTCGATCGGCGGATCCGCCGTGCCCGCGTGGTAGGTCCAGACGGCGAGCACGCCGCCCGGCCGCACGACCCGGCGGACCTCGGCGCCGAACGCCGGCAGGTCGAACCAGTGCGCCGCCGCGGCGACCGTCGCCAGATCGACCGACGACGCCGCGAGACCGCTCGCCTCGGCCGCCGCCACCCGGTACTCGATCCGTGGGTGCGCCGGCGCGAAACGGAGCTGCTCCGCGCTCAGGTCGGTCGCCACCACGCGGGTGAAGCGCTCCACCAGGTCGCGCGCCGCCTGACCGCTGCCGGTCCCGCAATCCCAAGCCAGCTCGTGGCGGTCGACCAGGCCGGCGAGCCACGAATGAGAGCTCGCGCGGATAGGTCGGCCGACCGCGCGCGTAGCGCTCCGCGAGAGGCGAGAAATCTGGCGGGTCGGACTTCACCATTCGGTGGCCGACTGTATCGATCGCAGCGCGTCCGGTACAGTGCGCGCCATCGCCGCGCGGGTGCGCGGCCGATCGACCGGAAAGGAGCGCGCCATGCCCCCCGCGGACGGACCCCGCTACGAGCCTCCGGATGCAACGCGTCCGATCTACACGGACCCCGAGCCGCCGCGCGAAGACTCGAACGTCGTTCTTGTGGTCGCCCTGGTCGCGATCGTGCTGGTGGCGATCGGCGGCTGGTACTGGTACCGGCATCGGACTCCGCCTCCGCCCCCGGTGACCGCCGCACCCAGCACCCCCGCGGCGCAGCCGCCCGAGGCGCCCGCCGCGACGCCCCAACTCCCGGAGCTCGGCGCCAGCGACGCCCTGGTGCGCGATCTCGTCGCCAAGCTCTCGGCCCGGCCCGAGCTCGCCGGCTGGCTGGTCAACGACGATCTGGCGCGCCGCTTCGTGGCGAGCGTCGTCAACGTCGCCGAGGGAACGAGCCCAACGAGTCATCTCCGCTTCCTGACGCCGCACGAGGCCTTCCGGGTGCGCAAGACGGACGCCGGCTACGCCATCGACCCGGCGAGCTTCCATCGCTACGACACCGCGACGCAGGTGTTCGAATCCCTCGACGATGCGGGCACGGCAGCCCTCTTCCACCGCCTGCATCCGCTCTTCGACGCGGCCTACACGGAGGTCGGCGACCCGCGAAGCGGCTTCGACGACGCCCTGGCGCGCGCCGTCGACCGTCTGCTCGCGGTACCCGTGAGCGACGGCCCGTTCCCGCTCGTCTTCCAGGGAGCCGTCTTCGCCTGGGCCGACCACTCGATCGAGGAGCGCCCGAGCGTCGAGAAGCTTCTCCTCCGGATGGGACCCGACAACGCCCGGCGCGTCCAGGCCAAGCTGCGAGAGCTGGCGCCGCTGCTGGGGATCCACGCCGAGGGATAGCCGCAGCTCGGCCGGTCGCCGGCGATCCGGAAGTCGCGCCGCCGTTTCAGCCGGCAGCGGAGCGCGGCGCATGCTCACGCACCGAGATCTCGCCCTTGCCCGCGCGCTTGACCTCGTACATGAGGGAATCCGCGAGGTGCACGAGCTCGTGGCTGGAGCCCCGCCTTGCGGCAGGACGATGGCACCGATGCTCGCGCCGATCGCCCAGTCGCGCTCCCGAAACGTCTCCCGGAGATGCTGCCGCACGTCGCCGAGCAACCTCTCCGCGCCCGACCGCGCCGTGTCGGGCAAGAGCAACGCGAATTCGTCGCCGCCGAGACGTCCGATGCCATCCGTCTCCCGAAGACGAGCTCTGAGCGCGTCCGCCACGGTACGCAGAACTCGATCTCCCTCGGCGTGACCGAGCGTGTCGTTAATCGACTTGAAGTCGTCGAGATCGACGTAGGCGACCGTGACCGCCCGCCTCTGGCGACGGGCGAGATCCAATTGGTGGTCGCAGACCTCCGCGAACGCACGTCCGTTCAGCGCCCCGGTCAGGCCGTCGGTGCGCGCCAGCTCGTGCTCGCTCGCGAGATGGCGCCGCAGAACGATCAGCAGGGCGCTCGTCGCGGCGAAGAAGCCGAGCCGCACGAGGGCGTTCCAATACGGAATCAACCGATGGCTGTATGGGTGACCGGATCGCAGGTCGACGAAGAGCCAGGTCGCCGCCGATGCGGCGCAGAGGAAGACGCCCGATCGCCGTCCGCCGTACCAGCTGCCGAGCGCGATCGGGGCGAGATAGAACACGGAGACCGAAAGCTCGTAGCCGCTCGCGAGGTCCAGCGCGCCGACTCCAGCCAAGAGGAGAAACGCCATCGCGGTGACGGTGGCTCGGTTCCACCTGCCGAAAGTCCTGTCCAATCGCTCCAGCATCGGCGCGGAGCCTAGCGCTTCCGGAGCGCTCCCGCGCCCGAGCGGCAAGAGGTTTCCGGACGCCCCGCTCAGCCCACCCGAGGCGGGTACTTGGCTGCCAGGCGGCGGACGGTCTTGATGCCTCGAAAGGTGGCTCGTACACCGAGGGCGCGCTCGAACGCGGCGTTGGTGAACTTCGACTCGCTCTGGCGCACCCGGCAGAGCCAGTAGACCTCGCGTCCAGCGACGTGGAACTTGTCGACGGCGCTCTCGAGGTCCGAGAGGCGCTTCCGCTCCTCACGGGTGAGGGCCCTCTCGAGAAAGCCGACGTTCAGCCCGGGCGCGGCCTCGATCTCGGCGTGCGAGAAGGGCTCGTACGCAGCGATGGCGCCGACCTCCTCGAAGGTGCGCAGGAACGTCGCGACTTCGTAGCCCAGCTCGGCGTGCAGCGCGCGCTCGATCTTCGGGGTCAGGGCCTCGACACGCTTCGCTGCCGACTCGAAGATCACGTTGCCGCTGGCGATGAAAGTCGCCACCGAAGCGAGGCCCAGTCCGGAAAAAAGCTCGCGCAGCCGATCCATCTTCACCGTGTGTCCGCCCACGTTGATGGCGCGGAGGAAGGCGATGTAGCGGGTCGAGCGCGCCACTATTCCGAACTCTTCGCTGGCGTCGAGCCGACCTCCACGCCGGGCGTTCCGAGCGCCCGCTGGCGGCGCCGCGCCTTCGCCTCCGAGACCGCTCGCGCCGCGGCCATGCCAGCGCTCATTCCAAGCAGGACCAGAGTGAGCACGTGCACCACCCGGAGCTTCTCGCCGAGCCACTCGATGCCTGCAAGCAAGGCGATGATCGTGGAGAGCGCCGCCAAGACCGCTTCCCTCGCCGGGGACTTCAATCTCGCCATGATCCGCCCCACTATCTTCTCGACAGCACCGATCAAATCGCCGGGACCCCGTCGAACGGCTCGACGGCTCCGCTTTCGAGCGAATACTCCGCGCCCACCACCCAGAGCTCGCCGGACCCCATCTTCTCCTCGAGAATGCGCGAGCCGTGCCGCAGCTGGCCGACCGAGGCCCGCACGTTGGCGCGCACCGCCCGGTGGATCAGCGCGTCTCGATCGTCACCGGTGTCCGCGGCCACGAGCTCCTCCACGGCCGGCCGAATGCGCTCGACGATCGAGCGGAGGTTCGGGGAACCGACGCCGCCGGGTCGCGCCAGCTCTTCGACGGTCGCGGTCACCGCCCCGCAGCGGGAGTGACCGAGCACGACGACCAGGCGGGTGCCGAATTTCTCCACCGCGAATTCGACGCTGCCGACCAGCGACGGAGCCACGATGTTGCCCGCCACCCGGATCACGAAGAGGTCGCCGAGCCCCTGGTCGAAGATGATCTCGACGGGCACCCGCGAATCCGCGCAACCGAGGATCACTGCGAACGGCGCCTGCCCTTCGACCAACTGCTGCCGCCGCGCCTCGCGCACCAGGGCGTCGGCGCGCGGCGAGCCGGCGACGAACCGCCGGTTGCCTTCGCGCAGGAGCTCGAGCGCCTCGCGCGCCGGAATCATCGGTTCCTCACCGACACGCGGCTACGCCGCCCCGTCCGAGGAAGGGCGCGGAGGGGGCACGGCGTTCGGCACGCCGAAGCGCTGCCGTACCGATGGCCGGAGGAGCACGATGATGGTCAGCACTCCCAGGATGGTGCCGACCGGCATGAGGAGGCACGAGATGCACGCCATCACGAGGCAGAAGGTGTAGTGGCGGCGTTGCGTGAGGTTCGCCGCCGCGACGGCCATCGAGACCGCGTAGGCCATGCCGCAGATCATTGCGAACCCGGCGAAGAAGACGAACATCCACCCCATGATGGCCGTGAACGGGTCGGGCGCCCTTCCGCGCACGAGGTGCCCAGCCAGCATGCGCAACCCGAGGAAGAAATGGTACACGGGGAAGAGCGAAAACAGACCCGCCAGCGCCGCCACGATGTAGTGGAAGATCGCAAGCAGCTGGAGATGCTCTTCGTCCGCGTTCATCGGTTCGCCCGGTCTCTCGAAAGGCTACTCGATTCCGGGCCCGCGGACGAAGCGGCTCCACTTCGCCACCCCGGCCCGGGTTGCCGTCTCGCCTGCCGAGCGGCTCGCCGGAAGGCGCTTCGCGCACCCGTCGAGCGCTGATAAGCTCTTCCGCCGCTGTGATTTCGGTCATCAATCTAGGAAAGGCCTTCGGGGCCGACACGCTCTTCGAAGGGGTCTCGCTGCAGCTCAACGACGGCTGCCGCTACGGGCTCGTCGGAGCGAACGGGTCGGGCAAGTCGACTTTTCTGCGCATCCTGGCCGGCGAGGAGATGCCCTCCGACGGCGAGATCAACATCCCCAAGCGGGCCCGCATCGGCTTCCTGCAGCAGGATCACTTCCGCTACGAAAACGATCCCATCCTCGAGGTCGCGATGATGGGCAAGCACGACGTCTGGGCGGCGCTGGTCGAGCGCGAGCGCCTGCTCGCCGCGCCGCCGGACGAGTTCGACCACGAGCGCTACGGCGACGTCGAGGACTTCATCCTGAGGAGCGACGGCTACGCGCTCGAGGCGCGCGCCGGCGAGGTGCTCGAAGGCCTGGGCATCCCGAGCGCCGTGCATCGCCAGCCGATGCGGATGCTCTCGGGCGGCTTCAAGCTGCGCGTGCTGCTCGCCCAGACGCTGGCCGCCGATCCCGACGTCCTGCTCCTCGACGAGCCGACCAACCACCTCGACATCCTCTCGATCCGCTGGCTCGAGAAGTTCCTCTCGACCTACAAAGGGTGTGCGCTCGTGATCTCGCACGACCACCGCTTTCTCGACAACGTCGCGACCCACACCCTCGACGTCGACTACGCGACCATCACCCTCTACAAGGGGGACTACTCCTTCTTCGCCGAAGCCAAGGTCGAGGAGCGCGAGCGCAAGGAATCCGAGATCGAGAAGCGCGAGGAGGAGATCGCGCACCACAAGGAGTTCATCGACCGGTTCCGGGCCAAGGCCACCAAGGCGCGCCAGGCCAAGAGCAAGATGAAGCTCATGGAGCGCATCGTGATCGAGAAGCTCCCCCAGAGCTCACGCCGCTACCCGAACTTCAAGTTCCATCCGCGGCGGCCCTCCGGCAAGCAGGTACTCGAGGTCGCGGGGATCTCGAAGGCCTACGGCGAGAACGAGGTGCTCAGGGACGTCTCGCTCACCATCCACCGCGGCGACCGGTTGGCGATCCTCGGTCCCAACGGGATCGGCAAGTCGACCCTGCTGAAGATCGCCATGGGCCTCGTGGAGCCTGACGCCGGCACCATCGAATGGGGCTACGAAACCCATCCCGGCTATTTCGCCCAGGACCACCGCGAGCAGCTCGGGGAGAGCGAGCAATCGGTCGAAGCGTGGCTCTGGGAGCTCGTCCCCGGCGAGCCGATCGGCTTCGTGCGCGGCAAGCTCGCCGAGATGCTCTTCTCGGGCGACGAGGTCGAGAAGCCCCTGCGCGCCCTCTCCGGCGGCGAAGGCGCGCGCCTGGTCTTCGCCAAGCTCTCGGTGACCGAGCCCAACGTCCTGGTGCTCGACGAGCCCACCAACCACCTCGACCTCGAGGCGATCGAAGCCCTGGTCAAAGGGCTCGAGAAATACGACGGAACGCTCGTCTTCGTGAGCCACGACCGCTGGTTCGTCTCGCGGCTCGCCGACCGGATCCTCGAGATCACACCCCAGGGGATTCGCGACTTCCAGGGGACCTACGACGAGTATCTCGAACGGCTGGGCGACGACCACCTCGATGCCGACGCGGTGCTGGCGCGCCTGCGCCAACAGAAGAAACGGGAGAAAGCGCAAGCGGCCCGCCACGACAAGCCCGGCGCCACGGCCGCCGAAGCCAAGCGCACCAAGCAGCTCGAACGCGATCGCGACCGCCTGACCGCCGAGATCGACCGCGCCGAGCAGCGCGTGCACGACATCTCGGAGCTGTTCTGCAATCCCGGATTCTTCGACAAGACACCTCCCGGCGAGGTGCGCAAGCTCGAAAGCGAACAGAAGAGCCTCGCCGCCAAGGTCGAGACGCTGATGGCGGACTGGGAGCGCGTCGAGAGCGAGCTCGCCGAGACCACGGGCTGAGGTCCGGCGGGCCGCCCGGCCCGCGATTTCGCGCCCCACCCCACCTTTTCCGGTGACTTCCGGCTAACGTCCGCGGCACGGGTCCGTACCTCTTGATGACGAGGACGCCACGTGACCGAGGAAGAACAGACCGCCATCCGCCGCACCCGTGCCGGGGATCCCGACGCCTTCGCCGTCGTCGTGCGGCTCCACTCCCGGTCGCTCTACCGGCTGGCCATGCGGATCCTCGGCAATCCGGAACGGGCCGAGGACGTCGTTCAGGAAGCCCTCCTGCGCGCCTTCCGGGCGATCCGCAGATTCGACGAACGCCAGGAGCTTCGCCCCCTGGCTCCACAGCATCGCCGCCAACGCCGCGATCGACGAACTGCGACGCTCGCGCCGCGAGAGCCCCCTGGCGGTCGAGAGCGAGGATGGGCCGCTCACCCTCGTTCCGGCGAGCACCGAGCCCTCCCCCGACCGCCTCACCGCCTCCGCCCAGGCGGGACGGGCAGCCCGGCGGGCGCTCGCCGCCCTGTCGCCGGCCGAGCGCACCGCCTTCGTGATGCGTCACGTCGAGGGCTGCTCGATCGCCGAGATCAGCCGCGCCCTCGGCAAGCGCGACAACGCCACCAAGCAATCCATCTTCCGCGCGGTGCGCAAGCTGCGCCGTTCGCTCGCCGCGTGGACGGAGGTCCGCCGTGAAGAACTGGCATGACGAGGATCTGATCCTGCATCTCTACCGGGAGCACCCGCGGGGCGACGAGCTCGAGCACGACCTGGCCGCGCGAGCCGACCTCAGAGAACGCTTCGAGGCCCTGCGCCGTGATCTCGCCGCCTTCACCGAGACCGTCGAGCCCGAGCCGCGCGCCGGCATCGAAGAGCGGATCTGGGCGCGGCTGCGGCCGCGGCTCGACGCGCCAGCGAAGCGCTCGCGCGCCGGCGACGTCTTTCAGCGGAGTGCCTGGCGATTCGCCACCCTGGCGGCGCTCCTGCTCGCGGCCGTCGCGGGAGCGTTCCTGCTGGGGCAGCGTTCCGCGACGCCGCCGCCCACCCTGGCCGCGGCCGAGCGTCCCTTCTCCGCCGCCCAGCGGGAGCGTCTGCTGCTCGCCTCGGTGGCCGGCCACCTCGAGAGCTCCTCGCTCCTCTTGACCGATCTCTCCCACGCCCCCGCCGACCAGAACCTGACCGACGAGCGGCGCTGGGCCGTTTCGCTCCTCGCCTCGAACCGGCTCTACCGCCAGGCGGCGGCACGGGCCGGCCAACGCCGCATCGTGGCACTGCTCGATGAGCTCGACCCGCTTCTCGTCGAGCTCGCCAACGCGCCCGCCGAGGGCGACGTGCGCGCCCTCCAACACCGTATCGACGAACGCGACCTGCTCTTCAAAGTGCGCGTCGTCGGCTCCCGACTCCAGACCGCCGACCTCTGACCGGAGATCCATCATGAATCGAACCGTGCGCCGCATCCTGTTCTCCCTCGCGCTGACCCTCACCGCCGCCTCGTTCTCGGTGCCGCCCCCGGCCCACGCCGCCGCGCTCCCCGACCCGGACAGCTCGCGCTCCGAGCGCTACCGCGCCGGCCAGCGCGCCCTGGCCGACGAGCGTTGGTCCGACGCCCTCCAGATCTTCTCGGCGATCGCCGACCAGAAGGGCTCCGAGGCCGACGCCGCGCTCTACTGGAAGGCCTGGACGGAGTCCAAGCTGGGCCGCCGCGCGGACGCCCTGACCACCCTCGCCACGCTCCAGCGCACCGACCCCAAGGCTCCTGGCTCGACGACGCGCGAGCCCTCGAGATCGACCTGCGGGGACCACGCTCGACCTCCTCGGCCACCGCCGATTCCTCCCCGGGCGTGGCCACGAGCAGCTCCGGCTCCGCGAGCGCCACGTCCGAGGATCAGGACCTCCAGCTCTACGCCATCGACGGCCTGATGCAGGTCGAGCCGGCCAAGGCGGTGCCGATCCTCGAGCGCTTCCTGGCTGGCGACCATCCGCTGAAGCTCAAGCAGCGCGCCCTCTTCGTGCTCTCGCAGAGTGACTCGCCGCGGGCCCGGGAGATCCTGCTCGACATCGTGCGGCGCGGCGATCCGGCCGAGCTGCGGGTCGCCGCAGTACGCGACCTCGGCATCGCGGGAGGCAAGGAGGACCTCGCGGCCCTCTCCGGCATCTGGAAGGACGCGTCGCCCCAAGTCAAGAACGCAGTGCTCGAAGCCTGGCTGATCGCCGGCCAGAGCGCCCCGATCCTCGACGCTGCCCGCTCGGAACCCGACCCGGCGCTGCGCGCCAAGGCGATCGACGAGCTCGGCGCCATGGACGCGTCGCGCGAGCTCTCGGCCCTCTACGACAGCGAGAAGGATCCCGCGCTGCGCGGCAAGATCCTCGGATCGCTCGGCGTGGCGGGCGACGTGACCGCGCTCGCCAAGGTGGCTCGCACCGACCCCGATCCGAAGCTGCGCGGCAAGGCGATCGAGGCGATCGGTATCGCCGGCGGCCCCGCCGCGGGAGAGCAACTGCGCGCCCTCTATGGCGCGGAGAAGGACCGCGCCGTTCGCGAGCGGGTCCTCAATGCGTTCCTGATTTCCGACGACGCGCGCTCGTTGGTCACCCTCTTCCGGCAGGAGAAGGACCCCGAGCTCAAGCGCAAGATCGTGCAGGTGCTCTCGCTCATCGACAGCCCCGAGTCGGAATCGCTGATCAAGGAGCTGCTCGGAGAGAAGTCGTGAATCGCGCCGGCGCACTGACACTCGCCGGGCTCGCGCTCGGCGCCGGCCTCGCCACCGGGGCTCTGGCGCAGTCGATCCACGACGCCCGGATCGAGACCCGCCGCGCCGCCGATCCGGCCCCCGTCATCGCCGGCCTCGGCCGCGGACCGGAGTGGGTCGCCTGGAGCGTCGCCGGGACTCCCGAGGCCGCGAACGTCTGCTGCTTCGGGCTCGACGACGGCCGAGATCGCGGATGTTCGCTTGCCGGGCGCGAGCGAGGCTGGGGAACGAGCAACCGCTGGCGCGACCCGGCGGCCCCACGGGAGCTGCGGATCTTCGTCGAGATCGACGGCGGGCGGCCCGTCCGTCTGCTCGCGGTGGGCGCGCGCTGTCCGATCGACGGCGCCGGCCGCGCGCTCGTCGAGATCGCCGGCGTCGAGCCCGAGCGGAGCCTCGATCTGGTGGAGCGTTGGACCCGCGACACGAAGAACCCTCGCGACGTCCGCGAGAGCGCCCTCGCCGCGCTCGCCTACCACGCCGCCCCCTCGGCGGCCGAGCGTCTCGCGAGTCTCGGACGGACGGGCGACCTCGAGAGGCGGGGCCAAGCCCTCTTCTGGCTCGCCCAGACCCAGGACCCGCGCGCCGCGGCGTGGATTGGCGACGTCATCTCGCACGACGCTGATCGCAAGCTTCGCGAGCAGGCGGTCTTCGCGCTGTCGCAGCTCGACGACGCCGCGCCACGGTTGACGAATATCCTGCGCACCACGCGCTTCGCGGACGTGCGGCGCCAGGCTCTCTTCTGGCTCGCCCAGTCCGACGACCCCCGCGCCCTCGACGAGCTCGACGCCATCCTGAATCGCTGAGCGCACCGCCGCATCTCCCTCGGCCGGCCGGTCCACCAGAATGGCGCGCAACGAAAGCCCGGAGTCACGGGTCGCGACCCCCGCGCGATCAGTCCTCCGGGAGCTCCTCCGGGCGGTCGCGCTCGTGGTCCACGACGCACAGGATGCCGAGCGGCTCGTTCGGCGCGGCGCGGAACTGGTGGGGATCTTCCGGCGCCACGTAGACGACGTCGAAAGGAGCCAACGGATGCCTCACGTCACCGAGTCGCACCTCGCCACGGCCGCGCAGCACGACGACCGCGTGCGGATGACGATGACGTTCGAAGCTGCTCCAGCCGCCGGGCGCGACCTCGAAGTAGCGCAGCTCGAACGCCAGCTCGTCACCCACCGCGGCGCCGAGCAGAACCCGCCGGTCGACTTCACAGAAGCTGGCGGAGGCCGCCGCGCCGTCCCGCTGATAGGCCTGGACGGGGACCGCCGGCCAGCGCAGTCCTTCGCCGCGCAACACTCTCGATCTCATCCCGCTCGCTCCCCCGGCGGCGTCCGCCGCACCGTCTCCGCCATCTCGCGCGCCGCGGCCTCGAGGTCGGGGCGCGCGTAGAGGCTGCCGCCGATCAACCAGACGACGTCCGGACCATAGCGCGGGATCCAGGCCTCGAGCCGCGCGCGGTCGACGCCTCCGCCGAGCATCAGAAAGGCTGGGCGCAACCGCCCGAGCGGCGCGCCGAGGCGGGCCTCGATGCCGCGACACTCCTCGTAGGTCCAGGGAAACCGTCCACCGGCGTTGGGAAAGACCACCGCGTCGGCGCCACAGAGTCGAAAGAGGTCGCCGAACAGCAACGCCGGCGCGAGACCGTGCTCACGGCCAGCGAGCGAGCCGGCGAACGCAGGGTGGGCGACCAGCGCCACTCCCGAGCTCTCCGCGAGGCTCCGCACCGCGTCGAAGCCGAGCAGCGCCGGCGCCACCAGGGCGGCACGCGCTCCGGCTTCGCGCGAGCGTCTCGAGGCGCTCGCCGAGGCGATCGACCGGACCGGTGAGGTTGGGCACGTAGAGCGTCGAGCCTCCGCTCCTGCGGTTGGCACGCGCCACCCACTCGCTCACCCGCAGCACGCGCTCGCGGAAGGGCGACCAGTCCTGATCGCCGATTCCGTGATCGTCCTTGATCAGATCGATTCCGGCCAGGGCGCAGGTCGCCGCCCGGCGCGCCAGCTCCCCGGCCGAGAGGCCGAGCGGTTTCAGCGCGGTCGCCGCGAGCGGACGTCCGAAACCGCCGCACAGCTCGCGCAGGCCCGCGACGCCGAAAGCGGGGCCGGGAAGCCGCTCCAGGAGCGCCGCCGGCCAGAGGACCGATTCGACGCGCACTCCGGTCTGCAGCGAAACGTTGCCCCACAGCACGTTGAGCAGTTGCAGAAGCTCGCCACCGATCGTCTCGAGCGGGTACGCGATCTCGACCGCGGCGGCTCCCGCCCCATCCGTCTCGAACCGCTCGACGCGGCCGATCGCCCGCGCCTCCACCTCTTCCGGAGCCCCACCCGCCGCGATCTCGATGCTCTGCTCACGGGCGAGCTGGGCCGCCCGAACCGTGGGATCCTCGCCGGCCGCGATGCGCAGCCGGTAGCGGACGCGCAGCGCGCTCACCGAGCTCGTCGGCCGCTCGAACCGGGGGTCGCGCCCCGCCGAGTCCTCGGGTAGCGCCACATCGGGATTGAGCCACTCGATCACCGCGGCGTAGCCGAGGCTCTCCGGGTCGTGCATCAGGTAGGAGTGCACCACGGCGACGACCTCGAAGCCCTCGCGCAACTGGAAGGTGAGGGTCGGATCCCGGTGCTCGCCACGAACCACCGACTGGACGTACTCCTCCACGCTCATCCGACTTGCGAAGCGGTGATAACCACGCAACCGCGCGCCAGCCCGAATCCGGCGCAACCCAAGCCGTCGCACCAGCTCGCGCCGCGCCACGTAGAGCTTCTTGCCGAGCCCCTTGCGCTGCATCTCGGGATCCACCATCACCTCGGCGCCATAGAGAGTGCGACCGCCCACCGGGTCATGGTTGGTGAACAAACCCTTGTCGGTCATCTCCCGCCAATTCGCGCCGAAGGCGTAGTCGTCCCAGCGCACGATGAGCGACGACGACATGCCGACGATCTTGCCGGTCAGGTGATCCTCGATGACGAACTGCCCCTCCGGAAAGACCCGCAGGTGGCTGGCGAGTTGCTCGACGGTCCAGGGCGGGCTCTCGGGATAGACCTTCTCGCAGAGCCCGATCATTCCCGGAAAATCCTCGCGACCGGGGTTGCGAACTTCGAAGCGGACTCTCCGGTCGGCGCTCAGAGATGAACCTCGTCGAGATCGGCGATCACTTCGGCGGTCGACCGGCTGTCACGCAATGGCAGCACCGTGCCGCGCTCCCGCGAGTCGCGCAATTGGTCGAGGTCGAGATCGCCCAGAACCATCATCTCGGAGTTGACCTGGCCCTCGGCGAGGATGCCGTCGCGCGAGAATCGGAAATCGCACGGGGTCAGGATCGACGCCTGACCGTAATTCAGCGAGACCGCCGGAACGGTCGGCAGCGACCCCACCGTGCAGGCGTGAACCACGTACATCTGATTCTCGATCGCGCGGGCCTGCGCGCAGTAGCGCACCCGGAGGAAGCCGTTCCGGTCGTCCGTGCAGCTCGGCACCACCAGCAGCTCGCAGCCCGTGCGCGCGGCGGCGCGCGCGATCTCCGGGAACTCCACGTCGTAACAGATGGCTACCGCCATCCGTCCAAAATCCGTCGAGAAGAGGTGCAGCCGCTGGCGCGGCGCCACCTTCCACTCTTCGCTCTCCCAGCGCGTCATGTGCAACTTGCCTTGGAAGGCGCGATCGCCATTCGGGCCGAAGACGTGGCAGTCGTTGTGCAGCTCGCCTTTGTCGCCGTGCCCCGGAATCGATCCCGCCACGATGTACATCCGGTAGCGTCGCGCCAGCTCCTCCATCAGCTCCTGGAAACGTGGCACCTGCCCGGCCAGATCATGCACCTGCTCAATGATCGGCCGGTAGATATCGCCGAGCGTCAGGAGCTGAACCGTGAAGTATTCGGGAAAGACGACCAGCCGCGCCTTGTAATCCGCGGCGGTGGCCACCAGCGCGCTCACCTGCTCGGCGAAAGCCTCGAAGGAGCGCACGGGGCGGATGAAGTATTGCAAGGCGGCGACTCGCAGTGCATCGCTCATGACGCCCTATCTTCCCATTCAAGGCTCGCGAGCACGCCAGGGGGCACGTTCACTCGATCACGATCCGCTCCGCGGCGGACACCAGCAAAACGTCGCCGAGGGCTGGAAAACGCTCGAGAAGCGAGCTTCCCTTGAGGGCCAACCGGTCACTGTTGAACCCGACGATCACGAGATCGGCCGCGGCGGATCGCGCCTCCACCAGCTTGTCGAACTCCACCGCATCGTCGGTCGGAATGATGCGCAGGTTCTTGAGACTGATCGGCAATCGGCCCTCGCGGATGAGCTCGACCAGGCGGGCTCGCTCGCGCGCCACGTCGGCGACCGGAAAGGCGGCGTTGATCCGGAGCTCGGCATCGCTCCAGTCGGGGTGCCCGAGCAGGATGTAGGCGAGCAGGATCATCAGCGGCGCGTTGTCGAAGTCGTGCCAGGTGAGCCAGAGATGGACGCTCCGGCGGCTGCCGAAGAATCGCTCGCCGTGACGCAGCACCATCGGACTGATCCGCGCCTGCCAGGCCAGACCGCAGCCGTCGATCAGCTCGGCCAGGCGGGTTTCCGGGTCGCCGGGCGTGAACTCGAAGAGCGTCGCGTTGAAGCGCCGCCCGGTGACGCTCGGCATCTGGAAGGCCTGCGCGAGCGCGGAGCGCAGCGACGGCGAGACCAGGGTATCCACCACCAGGGCGCCGCGGCGGGCCTCGGTCAACTCGACCAGGCGCGGCACCACGCGCTCGCTCTCGGCGTAGGTGCCGCCATCGAGCCGTCCACGCATCAGGTGCATGTAGGTTCCGAAACCTTGCCGCCGGCAGAGCCAGGTCAGGAGCTGCAGCGGCGCCGCGCGCTCGAAAGTCCGGTCGCCCACCGCGATCACGTTGGGCCGCCACTCGGTACCGCCCGTTCCGAACGAGGTGCGCTGGAGCTGCACCAGGAAATGACGCGTCGTCTGCGTCATGACGCTGCGGAAGATCTCCGCCAGATCGTTGGCGCCTCCCTGGCTGCGCCGCAGCCACCAATAGATGCCCACCATCAAGACGATCGCCAGCACCGCGTAGCCGGGATCCATCTGGAACATCAGCAGCAGCGAGAGGACCGCGCCGATCAGGCTCAAATACCACTTGGAGCGGAAGCTCGGCCGATAACTCGGACGCGCCGCGAAATGCTCGAGAAAGCTGATCGCGCAGAGCGAGCCGTAAGTGACCATGAAGAACATCGACACGATGCGGGCGACGAAGTCGATCGAGCCCACCGCCACCGTCGCCACCGCCAGCAGCGCGGTGATCAGCGTCGCGTTGCGCGGCTCGTTGGCGGCGCCGATACCGGTCGACAGGAAGCGGTTCACGGCCCGGGTGGGCGCGATGCGGTCGCCGCCCAGCGCCTGCAAGGTTCTGGGAGCCACCAGAATCGATCCCACCGCCGACGACAGCGTCGCGCTGGCGAGGCCGATGGGGATGATCGGACCCCAAACGGCGATCTGCGACATCACCAGCGGGTCCCCAGCGAGCACCGGGCCGGGGGCCGCCAACGCCAGCTTCACCACCACGCCGAGGTAGACCACGAAGCCCACCACCGTCGCGGCCATGGTGCCGAGCGGGATCGAGACGCGCGGATTGCGCAGATCTCCCGACAGCCCGACACCGGCCGCCATGCCGGTGAAGGCCGGGAAAATGATCGCGAACACCAGCATGAAGGGATCGCTGCCCGCCACGCCGTGGAAAATAACGAGGTCGCCGCCCGCCGCTCCCGGCACCGCGTGACCGGCGAAGAACATGACCAGGGAGACCGCGAGAACCCCGCAGACCACCCACAAAAAGCGCACCCCGACGTTGGCGCCGCGGACCAGCACCAACAGGATCAGCAGGCCGGTCGCGGGCAGCGAGACGAAACGGGGATCGAAGGCCATTCCGCTCCAGGCCTCGAACCAGCCGGATAGCGGGCGAAAGGATTCCGCAAAGGCGATCATGTAGAAGGCGATGGAGATCGCCTGCGAGAAATAGAGCGCCACGCCGATCGAGGCGCCGATGGTGCGCCCGAACGAGCGCGAGATGATGAAGTAGGCGCCGCCACCTTCGACCTTGCGATTGGTGGCGATCTCCGAGATGGCGAGCGCCGTCGGCATGGTCACCAGGTGACCGAGCAGGACGATCATCAGCGTGCCGACCATGCCGACGTTGGCGACGGCGTAGCCGAAGCGCAGGAAGAGAACGGCGCCGAGGATGGTGCTGATCGACGCCAGGAAGACCGGCGCCGTGCCGAAACCGTGCCCGCCGGCGACCTGCCGCTCGGGATCGCTGTTGGCGACTGAGTCCCTCACCTTCATGGGTCGCGCACGATAACCCAATCGCGGGTGGCTCGGCGGGAGAGCCGCCCGAGCCATCCGCGGTCCGTCTTCGAACCGCACCGGGATCCGGGGAAGCTCAGCCTTCCACCTCGCTGTCGTCCGAGTCGGTCCGTTCGCCCCGGCGCGAGGGTTCGCACCGGTCCAGCGCCCTGACGAGCGCAGCGTCGAGATGGACATCGAGCTGCGGGAAGGCGATCGTGATCGACGCCTCGTGGAGGGTACTCCAGGCCGCCAGCAGGAGCTCCGAACGTCGAGAGCGCAGCCGCCAGGGATCGTCGGTCCAGACCGAGACCTCCCAGTCGACGGAAGAGGCGCCGAACTCGAGCAGCAACACCCGCGGCACCATTCCCTCGAGCCGCCACTCCATGGCGGCCGCCGCACGCTCGAGCGCGGCCTTCACCACCTCCAGGTCGGACGAGTAGGAGACGCCGATGCGGGCTCGCACGCGATAGTGCGGATCGCGCAGGGTGTAATTCTTGACCGAGCTCTGGACCAGCTTGCTGTTGGGTACGACCAGGTCCTCGTCGTCGAGGGTGCGAGCGATGGTGGTGCGGATCCCCATGTGGGCCACCCGGACCATGTGGCCGTCGAGCTCGAGCACGTCGCCCGGCTTGATCGCGCGCTCGAGCAGGAGGATGACGCCGGAGACGAAGTTCTCCGCGATGTTCTGCATCGCGAAGCCGATCGCCACCGCGAACAGGGCGCCGGCGGCGAAGAGCGCCGTGAGATTGATTCCCGCGGCCGACAGAGCGAACGTCGCCCCGGCCAGCCAGGTGACGTAGCGCACGACGCGTTTGATCGCCTTGATCTCGCCCTCGCCCGCCTTGCCGCGCGTGCGCAGCAAGCGCACGACGACTCGCTCGGCCAGCTTGGCCACGAGAAGAGTCAGCAGCAGAACGACACCGACCGTGATCAGCGTCGCCGACGACACCGGGGTACCGCCGATCGAGAACAGGGTGCGGCTCAGCACGGAGTCGGCCTTGTCGGTGACCCGCGCCACCGCGTCGGCGGCCGCGGGAACGTTCGGCGGTCCGATCATGGCGCTGGCGCGGAATTCCGGGCTGCGATCCAGTCGTCGATCGTCCGCTCGAGCACCGGCAATGGCACCGAGCCGTTCTTGAGCACTTCGTCGTGGAAAGCCCGCAGGTCGAACCGGGTGCCGAGCTTCTGTGCCGCGCGCGCTCGCAGCTCGCGAATCTTCAGGTAGCCGATGTAGTAGGAGAGCGCCTGACCCGGCCAGGAGATGTAACGGTCGACTTCGGTCGTCGCCTCGACGAGCGGCAGCGAGGTGTTTTGCGCGAGGTAGTCGATCGCCTGCTGTCGGGTCCACCCCATCGCGTGCAGCCCCGTGTCGACCACCAGCCGGCAGGCCCGCCAGGCTTGCCAGCCGAGGTAGCCGAAGCGATCGTAAGGATCCTCGTAGAAGCCCGCTTCGTCGCCCAGGTACTCGGAGTAGAGCCCCCAGCCCTCGCCGAACGCAGAAATGTAGTCATAGCGCCTGAAGGGGCGCACGTTCTCGGCCTCTTCCGCCAGCGCGCCCTGCAGGTGGTGGCCCGGCACCGACTCGTGGAGGACCAGGGACGGCAGGTTGTAGAGCGGCCGCTTGTCGAGCGCATAGGTATTGATCCAGAGCCACCCCGGCTCGGTCGAATCCTTGGGCGAGCCCGAGTAGCGTCCCGAGGTGTACTTGGGCGCCAGCTGCGCCGGCACCGGCATGACGCCGTAAGGTTGCCGCGGCAGGTGACCGAAGTACTTGGGCAGCTTGCCGTCCATTTCCTTCGCGATCCAGGCGGCGTCCTTGAGCAGCTCGAGCGGCGTCTTGGCGTAGAAGCGCGGATCGGTGCGCAGGAAGTGCAGGAAGTCCGCGAAGCTCCCCTGGAATCCCGTCGACTTGATGACGTCGTCCATCTTCTGGCGGATCTTCGCCACCTCGGAGAGACCGAGCTGGTGGATCTGCTCCGGCGTCATGTCGAGGGTCGTGTACTCACGGATCAGGAAGCGGTAATAGGCCTGGCCGTCGGGAAGCGCCGTCGCGGCCAGGGTGTCGCGGCAGCCCGGCACGTACTCCTTGTCCATGAACTCGAGGAACTTCGCGTAGCCAGGGATGATCTTCGTCGCCACGACGGCGCGCGCGCGGCGCGCCAGATCCGCCTTGAGCGGCTCGGGAAAGGTCGCGGGGAACTTCGTGAATGGCGTGTAGACCGGATGCTTCTCCGGCGCCACGTCGACCAGGGGACGGATCGTCGTGTCGATCCCGTCGAGGGTCGCCCTGGGGATCGTGATGCCGCGCTTCAGGCCCTCGCGCATGAGCGCGATGTGCTGGTCCATCCAGACCGGGAAGGCCTCGAGACGGGCGAGGTAGTTCTCGTAGTCCTGTGGGGTGACGAACGAGAGCCCCATGTAGAGCAGCGTGAAGCTGGTGTGGAAGCCCGAATCCGCGTTGAGGGTCAGCAGGTCCTCGCCGAACCGGTACGAATCGACCCGCTCCTGGAGCTGGCGCTCGAACATCGCGTAGTCGATCTGATCGGACTCCGAGAGCCGCTTGGGATCGATCGCGTGGAGCTCGCCGAGGAAGCCACGCGTCTCCTCGTCACGACGGGCGTCGGCCGCCGGCGAAGCGTCAGCGAGCTTGTCGTCGTACGTGTGCACCCCGACCGAGGTGGCGAAGGTCGGAAACTCCTTCAAGCGCCACCGCCACTCGCGCTGAACCAACTGGTCGAAACGCTCGGCGGGCGAGCCCGCGGAGTCGGCGGGCGGCTGAGCGGTCAGCGAAGCGGCGAGCAACAGCGGCACCAGGACGGCCGCGCGGCCGAGACGACGCTTGAACATGGTCGGACCTCCGCCGGCATTCTGACCCGCCGAGGGTAGCGGCTCAAGCCCGTGCGCGCTCAGCCTGCGAGCGAGGCGCCGATCAGATGGCCGACGCCGGCTGCGCAATGCCCGCGTATCGCGCCGCGGCTGCGGGATCTCCTCACTTCGCGTGTCGCGCGCGGCGCGCTACCACAGCCCCCTCGAGCCCGATTCGATAAGGTGAAACCGATGCGCAATCGACGCTCCGTACGCACTCTGCCGTCGTCGAGGGCCCATCTCCGAGCCGACGCGCCCGTGGCGCGTCTCGCGGCGAGAGGAGGCGGGTCGGGGTGACCCGCCGTCGACCCGTCGTCTTCGGCGAGGTCCTCTTCGATCGGTTTCCGGATGGCGAGCGGCGGCTCGGAGGGGCTCCGCTCAACGTGGCCGTCCATCTGGCCGGGCTGGGCGCCGATCCGCTGCTGGTGAGCCGCGTCGGCGCGGATCCCGCGGGCGCCGACGTCCGCGCGGCCCTCGATCGCCACCAGATCGACACCGCCGGCCTGCAGCTCGACACCCAACGGTCCACCGGCGCGGTGGACGTCCGCTTCACCGACGGCGAGCCGAGCTTCGACATCCTGAACGACCGGGCTTGGGACGCGATCGCGTCGCCGCCCGCCTTCGCCGTCGTCGACCGGACGACCCCGGCGCTCCTCTACCACGGCGTCCTGGCGACGCGCGCCGAGACCTCCCGACAGACCCTCGCCGACTCCGCGCGCGGCTCGACGTGCCCCGCTTCGTCGACGTGAATCTGCGTCCGCCCTGGACGCCGCTCGAACGTGCGCTCGAGCTGGCGCACGGCGCCGCCTGGTTGAAAGTGAACCACCACGAGCTGGCTCGCCTGCTCGAGCGGGAGCACGATCCGGACGCGAAGTCGCTCGCCGGCGAGGCCATGGAGCTGCGCCATCGCCTGGAGGTCGATCGCCTCGTCGTGACCTGGGGCGATCGCGGCGCCTGGATCTACTCCGCCGACGGCGAGAGCGCCCGGGCGCGCCCGGGCGACGGGCCCGACGTCCGGGTGGTCGACACGGTCGGGGCCGGCGATGCACTTGCCGCCGCGCTCATCGCCGGCGTGCTCGCCGGCTGGTCCGACCAGCGCGCCCTGACTCATGGGGTCGAGCTCGCCGACGCGGTCTGCGGGCTGCGCGGCGCGACGCCGCGCGACCTCTCCTTCTACGAGCGCTACCGCGCTGCCTGGGAGGAAGTACCCACGTGAGCGGCCTCTTCATCCTGATGATCAACCCCCACGGTCTGGTGCGCGGCCACGACATGGAGCTCGGCAGCGACGCCGATACGGGCGGGCAGACGACCTACGTGGTCGAGCTGGCGCGGGCCCTGGCCGCCGACGAGCGGGTCGAGCGGGTCGATCTCGTCACCCGGCGGATCGAAGATCCACACGTCGATCCCGACTACGCCCGGCCGGAGGAGGAGCTCGCTCCGGGAGCCCACATCGTGCGCCTCGAGTTCGGACCCCGGCGCTACCTGCGCAAAGAGAGCCTGTGGCCCTACCTCGATCTGTTCGCCGACCGCATCCTGGGCTACCTCCGCCGCCTGCGCCGGCTGCCGGACGTCCTGCACAGCCACTACGCCGACGCCGGATATGTCGGCGCGGCGCTCGAGAGCTTGCTCGGCGCGCCGCTGGTGCATACCGGGCACTCGCTCGGTCGCGTCAAACGCGAGCGCTTGCGCGAGCAAGACTGGTCCGACGAGGAGATCGAGGAGCGCTTCCACATCGCGCGGCGCATCGAAGCCGAGGAAACCGCGCTCGACCACGCACGGCTGATCGTCGCCAGCACCCGCCAAGAGGTCGAGGAGCAGTACGCGCTCTACGAGAACCATCGTCCCAAGCGCATCGCGGTGATTCCTCCCGGCACCGATCTGTCGCGTTTCCGGCCGCCGCGCCCTGACGAGCCGGAGCCGCCGATCGCGGCCGCCATCGACCGCTTCCTCGACCAGCCCGACAAACCGCTGGTGCTCGCGCTGGCGCGCCCCGACCCGCGCAAGAACCTGAGCGTGCTCGTCGAAGCGTTCGGCCGCAGCGCGCGCCTGCGCGAGCTCGCCAACCTTGCGCTCGTCGCCGGGACCCGCGACGATGTCGAGGAGATGAAGCGCGAGCCTCGCCGCGAGCTCACCCGGCTGCTCCTCGCCATCGACCGATACGACCTCTACGGCACCGTGGCCTACCCGAAGCAACACCGGGCCGAGGACGTTCCCGACCTCTACCGACTGGCCGCGCAGCGCCACGGCGTCTTCGTCAATCCGGCGCTCACCGAGCCGTTCGGTCTCACCCTCGTCGAGGCGGCGGCGAGCGGTCTGCCGGTCGTGGCCACCAACGACGGCGGACCCCGCGACATCCTCGCCGCCTGCGGCAACGGCCAGCTGATCGACCCCACCGACGTCGACGCGCTGATCGAGGCGCTCGTCGAGAGTCTCTCCGGCGCCAAGCTCTGGCGGGAGCGCTCGCGGAGCGGCATCGAGGGTGCGCGGCGCCACTACCGCTGGTCGAGCCACGTCGACAGCTACCTCGACCGCGTCGCCCAGCTGGTGCCCGAGGCGCATCGCCGGCGCGCCAAGCCGCCGTTGCTGACCCTCCGCGAGCGGCTACTGGTGAGCGACATCGACGGCACGCTGATCGGCGATCCCGAGAAGCTGCGCGAGCTCCTGCGCCGGCTCACCGCGCAGGGCTGGGGGCTCGGTGTCGCGACCGGCCGGCGCCTCGCCAGCGCGGCGCAGGTCCTCAAGGAGTGGCACGTGCGCGGCGTCGATGTCTGGATCACCTCGGTGGGCTCCGAGATCCACTACGGATCGCGCCACATTCCCGACCACCAGTGGTCGCGCCGCCTCGACTACCGATGGCGGCCCGACGAGATCCGCGACCTGCTGACCGGAGAGCTGGGCGACCAGGTGGAGCTGCAGCCCGAGGCCGAGCAGGGCCGCCACAAGTTGAGCTTCTATCTCGACAGCGACGAGATTCCCAAGCTCGGCGCCCTGCGCCGTCTGCTGCGGCGGAGCGGGTTGCACGCCAACCTGGTCTATTCGCACGGCCGTTTCCTCGACGTCCTGCCGATCCGCTGCTCCAAAGGGATGGCGCTACGCTGGGTGGCGCAGCGCTGGGGAATCGACCTGGCCAACATCGTCGTCGCCGGCGATTCGGGGAACGACCGTGACCTGCTGACCGGAGCGACGCCAGCGGTCGTGGTCGGCAACCACGCCGAGGAAATCGCGGACCTCGCCGAGACGCCGCTGGTCTACTTCGCGCAAGCCCCTCACGCCGGCGGCATCCTCGAAGGTTTGCGCGAGTTCGGCCTCCTCGAAGGAGCAGCCGCGGCGGCGAGCACTCGCGCGGAGACGAAAACGAAACCGGCACCGGCCGGAGTGGGAAGGAAGTGAGCATGGAGGAGATCCGGAGCCGAGCCGAGATGTTGATGAACGACCTGCGGACCTGGTCGCGTGAGAAGGGGGCGCGAGCCACTCCGTTCCTGCGCCGCCTGGCCGGAGCGCCACGCCCCTTCCTGCTCCACACCGATCTGCGGCGCGCCCTGGCCGAGGAGGTCGAGCACCACCCCGATTTCGCCGACACGCCGCTCGCCCGCATGATCGCGCACGCCCAGGAGGCGGCGACCGACGGGCGGCGGGTGGTGTTCGCGGTGCGGCCGCGGATCGGCGAGTGGCTCCACGTTGAGGGCCAGGCCGACAGCGGCTACATCGAGCCGCTCGACGTCGAGAGCTTCCTGCGTTTCAAGGAAGGGCTGATCCTCGGGCGGGCGGGCGATCCCTTCCTGCCCGCCTTCGACCTCACGCCGTTCCTGCGCGAAATGCCGCGCATGACCGAGGCGCGCTCGATCGGGCGGGGCGCCGAGTTCCTGAGCCGGACCCTGTCCAGCCGACTCTTCCGCGCCAACGGCGACGGCGACCGGCGGCTCCTCGAGTTCCTGCGCCTCCACCACGCCGACGGCCAACAGCTCATGGTGAGCGACCGGGTGCGCACGGTCGACGAGCTGCGCCACGCGGTGCGCGATGCCCTGGAAGAGCTCTCGGACCAGGACGACGCGCCGTGGGACGACTTCGCGCCCAGGTTGCGAGCCCTCGGCCTGCAGCCCGGCTGGGGGCGCACCGCCGGCCTCGCGCGCGAGACGCTGCAGCTGCTGGCCGACCTGCTCGAAGCACCGGACCACGAGACCGTCGAGCGCTTCCTGGCCCGCATCCCGATGGTCTTCTCGGTCGTCATCCTCTCGCCGCATGGCTGGTTCGCGCAGTCCGACGTGCTCGGCCGCCCCGACACCGGCGGCCAGGTGGTCTACATCCTCGACCAGGTCCGGGCGCTCGAGTACGAGATGCGACGCCGCCTGAGCGAACAGGGCGTCGACGTCGAGCCACGGATCCTCGTCGTGACGCGGCAGATCCCCGAGGCGGACGGCACCACCTGCGACCAGCGTCGCGAGTCGATCGCCGGCACCGATCACGCGGCGATCCTGCGGGTGCCCTTCCGCAACGACAAAGGGGAGGTGCTACCCCGGTGGATGTCGCGCTTCGAGATCTGGCCCTTCCTGGAGCGCTTCGCCGAAGACGCCGAGCGCGAGGTTCTTGCCGAGCTCGGCGGACGCCCGGATCTGCTGATCGGCAACTACTCGGACGGCAATTTGGTGGCGACGCTGCTGGCCCGGCGGCTCGGGGTCACCCAATGCACCATCGCGCACGCCCTCGAGAAGTCGAAGTACCTGCTCTCCGATCTCTATTGGAAGGACCTCGACGCGACCCACCACTTCGCCGTCCAGTTCACCGCCGACCTGATCGCGATGAACAGCGCCGACTTCGTGCTCGCCTCGACGTACCAGGAGATCGCCGGAACCTCCGACACGGTCGGCCAGTACGAGAGCCACTCCATCTTCACGCTGCCCGGCCTCTACCGCGTGCTACGCGGCGTCGACGTCTATGACGGTCGCTTCAACGTGGTCTCGCCGGGCGCCGACCCGCGCGTCTTCTTTCCCTACTCCGAGAGCGAGCGGAGGACCGACTCGTTCCGCGGCGAGATCGAGGAGATGGTGTTCGGCGCCGAACGCCCCGATGCGCGCGGCGTGATCGAAGAGCCCGACAAGCCGCTGCTCTTCAGCCTCTCGCGGCTCGACCACATCAAGAACCTCACCGGCCTGGTCTCCTGGTACGGGCACGACGAGAGCTTGCGCGAGCAGGCCAATCTGTTGATCGTCGCCGGCCACGTGAAGACGGAGGAGAGCGCCGATGCCGAGGAGCGCGCCGAGATCGAGCGCCTGCACTCCCTGTTCGACGAGCTCCACCTGGACGGCCAGGTGCGCTGGCTCGGCATGCAGCTCGACAAGACGCTCACCGGCGAGCTCTACCGCGAGGTCGCCGACCGCCGCGGCGCCTTCGTGCAACCGGCCCTCTTCGAGGCCTTCGGACTCACCGTGATCGAGGCGATGGCGACCGGCCTGCCGACCTTCGCCACCTGCTTCGGCGGGCCGCTCGAAATCATCGAGGACGGCAAGTCCGGTTTCCACATCGACCCGACACGAGGCGAGGAGGCGGCCCAGAAGATGTCGCGCTTCCTGGCCGAGTGCGCCAAGACCCCGGAGCGCTGGGACGAAGTCTCACGTGCCGCCATCGAGCGGGTCGAACGCCGCTACACCTGGAAGCTGCACGCCGAGCGCCTGATGACCTTCGCCCGCACCTACGGCTTCTGGCGCTTCATGAGCGACCTCGAGCGCGCCGGCTCGCGCCGCTACCTCGAGCTCTTCTACGCGCTGCAGTTCCGCCCGCTGGCGCAGGCGGTGGGCGGCGCGCATCACGCCGACGGCGAGGGCGGTTGAACGCGGCGAGCCCCCACTAGCGGGCTACCACTCTTCGCGACACGCGTTCGTTTCGAATCGAAGTGTGCGTGAGAGCCTCTCTGCCCGAGGGGCCGGGATGCGGCTACATCTTCCGCTCAGATGGAACTTCGAAGATCCACCGAGGAAGCTGTAGACGCATACCGGACCCACGGAATGCCCAGCCCGAAGGGCGCCAACTCCGTCCCCTCAGCGCGTCGTCGCCGCCGCGTAGAACTTCGCGAGATCCTGCTTGAGCGCCTGCCGCGCCGGCGGATGGATGTAGATCATGTGGCCGGAGGGGTAGTAGCCCCAGGTGAGATTCTTCTCGAGCGCCGGATCGAGCCCCATGTGCGAGACCGTGTACTCGGTCTCGAAGAACGGCGTCGCGAAGTCGAAATAGCCGTTGGCGAAGAAGACCTTGAGCCCCGGGTTCGCCGATAGCGCCCGCCGCAGATCCTCCGCCACGTCCGGCATCGGCGCCCCGCGGCCGAAGCGGCCGCCGCCGTGGTGATCGTCCCAGTCGCGGCCCACCTCCGGATAGTTGGTCGGCTTGTAGAGATCGTCGGTCGTGTAGGCGAGGTCGCCCCGCGAGTAGCTGTTCCACGCCGCCACGAAGGCCGCCGCGAATGCCGCGTCCGAGGCGTCCCCTTCCGGATACTCGCCCGCCGCGTCGTGGTCGATGCCGAGGTAGCGCGCGTCGAGTCGTCCGATCGTGCGCCGCTCGCCGCGCAACAACTCCTTCTCGAAACGCGACGGATCGATCCGCAAGTTCGCCTGGCGCAGGAAATCCTCCGGCATCGCCGTGTACTCGTGGAGCTTCGCCGCCACCGCGTCGCGCTCCGCCGGCCCCAGATGGCTCCCCTTGGCCAGCGCCGCCGCGTACTCCCCGAGCGCGAACCCGCGCACTTCCTTCAAGAAGGCATCGAGGTCCGCCGGCTTCGGATCCAGCTTGCCGTGGTACCAGGCGGTCGCCGCCATGGTCGGCAGGTAGAGCTCGTAGGGCAGGTCATTCGAGAAAGGCGGCCCGTTGAAATCGTCGTAGGCATTCAGGTACGACGAAATCATCACCGCTCCGTTGAAGGCCATTCCCTGGCGCTGCAGCCAGGCGAGGAGCCCCGCGTTCCGGGTCGTCCCGTACGACTCGCCGAGCAGGAACTTCGGCGAGTTCCAGCGCTTGTTGTTCCCCACCCAGCGCTCGATGAACTGCCCGAAGGCCGCGATATCGGCGTCCGTGCCGTAGAAGTCCTTCGGCTTCCCTTTGCCGACGATCCGCGAGTACCCCGTCCCCATTGCGTCGATGAAGACCAGGTCCGTGACGTCGAGCAGACTCTCCGGATTCGCCTCGATCTTGTACGGAGGCGGCGGCGTCGGCTCGGCGTCCGCCGCGTCCACCCGCACCGGACCGAACGATCCCATCTCCAGCCAGAGCGTCGACGAGCCCGGCCCGCCGTTGTAACAGAAAGTCACCGGCCGCGTCGTCGCGTCGCTGACCCCCTCCTGGGTATAGGCGACGTAGAACATCCGCCCGATCGCCTCGTTCTTGTCGTTCTCGAGATCGATCGTCCCCGCCGTCGCCGTGTAGGGAATCGTCTTGCCGTCGAGCGTGATCTTGTGGTGCGTGATCGCCGCTGCCGGCGCCGGCTTCACGCTCTCGGCCCGCTTGGCCTCATCCCTGGGCTTCTTCCCGGCGCTGTCCTCCGCCGCCGCGAGCGATCCCGCCGCGAGCAACGCGCACAGCCCACCGATCATCCATTTCATCCGTGATGTCTCGAACATGACGCTGGAGTCTATCGACAGCCTGGGAGGCAAGTCAGCGCAACGGTAGCCGCGGCGCGGGGAGGATCCCGACGAGCGAAGAGGCGGAGGGCCCCGCCGCGCAAAAAGGGCGGGCGGATGGGGGAGCCAAACAGAGCGCGGGGGAGCCCGCCCGCAGCTCGTGGGGATCCTCCCCGCGCCGCGGCGGCTCCGTGCACGACCCGCCTAAGGCGTCTGCTGACTCCTCATCGTCTGGTAGAGCTCGAACGCCCGCTCGGGCGTCTCCCCGTCGTGCACCACGGCCCGCACCGCCTGGATCATCGCGGTCGGCGAGTCCGACTGGAAGATGTTGCGCCCCATGTCGACCCCCGAAGCCCCGCGCGCGATCGCATTGGCGGCCATCTCGAGCGCGTCGCGCTCCGGCCGCTTCTTCCCGCCAGCGATCACGATCGGCACCGGGCAGCACGAGGTGACCGTCTCGAAGCCTTCCTCGATGTAGTAGGTCTTGACGTAGTGCGCCCCCAGCTCGGCGCACATCCGCGTCGCCAGCCGGAAGTACTTGGCGTCGCGCGCCATCTCCTTGCCCACCGCCGTCACCGCCAGCACCGGGATGCCGTAGCGCGTCCCCCGATCGACCAGCCGCGTCATGTTGTGGATCGACTTCGTCTCGTGCTCGCCGCCCACGAAAACCTGCACCGCGAGCGCCGCCGCGTTCAACCGGATCGCGTCCTCGATGTCGACCGCAATCTCCTCGTCCGAGAGCTCCTTGAGAACGCTCGGACCGCCCGAGGCGCGCAACACGATCGCCTTCGTCGCCGCCGGCGGGATCACGCTGCGCAGGATGCCGCGGGTCAGCATCAGGGTGTCCGCGTAAGGAATCAACGGCACGATCGAGAGATCGATGCGCTCGAGCCCCGTGGTCGGCCCCTGGAAGTAACCGTGGTCGAAGGCCAACATCACGGTGTGCCCGGACCGCGGATCGAAGATGCGCGCCAGGCGGTTCTTGAGCCCCCAGTCCTGGTGCGCCGAGCCCTTCAGAAAGAAGCCGTCCGTCCGCTGCGGAACGTCGGCGTGAAATTGCTTGCTCTCCTGGATTCCGTCCAGATCCGCCATGGAAAACCTTTCGTCGAGAAGCTTCGCGCGCGCGGCGTCGCGAAGCGTAACACCGGGGCTCCGCGCGAAGAGCGAGCAGAGCTCACCATGCTCGGAACAGCAGACGTTGGGGTTCGCCCGCGGTCAAGTGGCGTGTCGCGCCAGGAACTGGATCAGCTCTTTCTCGTCTCCGATGCGAAAGTCCAGGAACCGCAGACCCAGACCGGTGACCGGATCGCTCGGTTCCACCGCGAGGCGCACGACCTCCGCGTTGCCTTCCACGCCGTGCGGACTCTCCGGAAGACCGAGCACGAATCGAACCCGCGTCCCGACGGGGAACTGATTGTCGGTGACGGCCAGCATGCCGGTGCCGGAGAGGTTCCGCGTCTGACAGAGGAACTGCTGCGACCCGGTTCCGAGCCTCACGGTGAGCCGCGCCATGACCCGGGTCGAAAGACGGGGCCGCACCCGGAGCAGGCGCAGGATCGCCGTCTGCATCTCGAGCGGCGGCCGGACTCTCGAGAAGACCTCGTCGACACCCCGGCCCAGCAGCGATTCGGCGGCGGCGAGCTGCGCGGGGCGCGCGAAGAGCAGCAGCTTCGAGTGCTCGCTCGGCGAGCCCGGCTTCCGCGCAGCCGAGATCAGGTCCTCGACCGCGCCTACGGACCCCGCGAAGCCGATCAGGATGACGTCGAAGGCGATCAGCCTCGCCAGCTCCACGGCGCTCGGCACCTCGGGCACCTGGTTGAGATCGAACTCCGCCCTTCCGAGGGCCGGCGACAGGGCTGCGCGCAGCTCCGCATCGAGGCCCACCGCGAGCACTCGTCGGCCTTCACTCATGGAGAGCACCCACTCCGTTCGGCGAGACCTCGATCTCGAGGTGGCAACTCACGCGTAGATTCTAGGCGGAAGACGAGATTCCTGCCCGCAGGCGAAGCTTCTCGACCGGCGAACCTGGAGACGCCTCATTCGTATCTCCCTCCGTGGCACGCGATACGCTTCGAGCTCGCGCCCACCGTGCGTGTTCGCCCTGGGAGCCCAGAACCCTCTCTCCGAAAGGAGCCGCCGTGCGTTCGACTCTTCGTCACGTCGCCGTCTCGATCCTCGTTCTCGTCCTCGGCCTGCCGGCGGTGGCGCCGGCGGCGGATTCGCCGGAGCTCACCCGGCTGCTGCGCTATCCGACCGTCTCGGCGACCCAGATCGCCTTCGTCTACGCGGGGGACATCTGGACGGTGCCGATCGCCGGGGGCGAGGCGCACCGGTTGACCTCCGATCCGGGGGAGGAGGCCTTCCCGCGCTTCTCGCCCGACGGTCGCTGGATCGCCTTCACCGGCAACATGGGCGGCACGACCCAGGTCTGGGTGATTCCCGCCGCGGGCGGCACGGCGCGCCAGCTCACCTTCCACAACGACGTCGGTCCGATGCCGCCGCGCGGCGGCATGGACAACCAGGTGCTCGGCTGGACGCCCGACGGCAAGGATGTCCTCTTCGTCGCCCGGCGGGTCCCCTGGAGCGAGCGCATCGGACGCCCCTACGTCGTGCCGCTCGCCGGCGGCATGGAGACCCCGTTGCCGCTCGCCAAGGGCGCCGGCGGCGGCTTCTCGCCCGACGGCAAGCGCTTCGTCTTCAACCCCGACATGCGCGAATTCCGGACCTGGAAGCGCTACCACGGCGGCAACGCGCAGGATGTCTGGACCTTCGATCTCGAGAAGAAGACCGCCCAGCGGCTGACCGACTACGACGGCACCGACAATCAGCCGATGTGGGTCGGCGACACGATCTACTTCACCTCCGACCGGGGGGCGAACCAGAAGCTCAACCTCTGGGCGGACGACCTGACGACGCAGCAGAAGCGGCAAGTCACCGACTTCGACCGCTGGGACGTCCTCTGGCCGAGCGCCAACGCGGGCTCGATCGTCTTCGAGAACGGCGGCTACGTCTACCGCTACGACCTCACGACGGGCCAGGACGAGCGGGTGCCGATCCACGTCTCCGGCGACCTGCCGCAGACCCTGCCCTACTTCAAGAACGTCACCGAGGACATCCAGTCGGCCGACCTGTCGCCCTCCGGCAAGCGCGCCGTCTTCGAGGCGCGCGGCGACATCTTCACCGTCCCCGCCAAGGAGGGCGAGATCCGCGACCTGACGAACACGCCGGGGGTGCGCGAGATCTCTCCCGCCTGGTCGCCCGACGGGGTCTGGGTCGCCTACCTCTCGGATCGCAGCGGCGAGTACGAGATCTATGTGCGCAAGAGCGACGGCTCGGGCGACGAGCGCCGCATCACCACCGATGGCGACACCTGGCGCTACCCGCCCCTCTGGTCGCCCGACTCGAAGAAACTCGTCTACTCCGACAAGAAGGAGCGGCTGCGCGTCGTCGACGTCACCAGCGGCCGCGAGACCGATCTCGATCATGCGTACCTGAGCGACATCACCGACTACCGCTGGTCGCCCGACAGCCGCTGGATCGCCTATTCGAAGGAGTCGAGCGCCACCAAGCTCTCCGCGATCTGGGTCTACTCGCTCGACCAGGCCAAGACGTTCCAGCTCACCTCCGGCTGGGCGAGCGACGGCAATCCGGTGTTCGATCCCAAGGGGCGCTACCTCTACTTCCTCTCCAACCGCGACTTCAATCTGACCTTCAGCGGCTTCGAGTTCAACTACCTCTATACCCATCCGACCCGCGTCTACGTCGGCCTGCTCGCCGCCGACGAACCGGCGCTCTTCCTGCCGAAGAGCGACGAGGAGGAGATGAAGCTCGCCCAGGACGCGCTCGTCGCGCCACAGAAGCCGCTCAAGGGCGGCAAGGGCATGGCGGTCGGAAAGGCCGCGACCAAGAAGGCAGAGAAGGCGAAGGAGGGCGAGAAGAGCGCCGCCGGCGAAAGCACCGCGCCGGTCACCGTCAAGATCGACGTCGCCGGCTTCGAATCGCGGGTGCGCGCCATCCCCGGCCCCTCCGACGACTACCGGTCGCTGGCCGCCAACGACCAGGGTGTTCTCTATCTCACCGGCCGGCCCGGCGAGACCAAGCTCGAGCTCTACGATCTCGAGGCGCGCAAAGCCGAAACGATTCTCGAGGGCATCGGCAACTACGCGCTCTCCGAGGACGGCAGCCATGTGCTCTATCACCAGGGCGAGAGCTACGGCATCGTCGCGGCGAAGCCGGGGCAGAAGCCGGGCGACGGAAAGCTGGCGCTCGACCAGCTCGAGATGCGGATCGAGCCGCGAGCCGAGTGGGCGGAGATGTTCGTCGACGCCTGGCGCACCCTGCGCGACTGGTACTACGACCCGGGCATGAACGGGGTCGATTGGCAGGGAGTCCGGGAGAGATATGGCGAGCTCATCCCGTTCGTCGCCGACCGCAACGATCTCGACTATGTCTTCAGCGAGGTCGCGGGCGAGGTCGGCTCCGGCCACGTCTACGTCTCCCCCTCGCCCGACGGTCCCGCGATGCGGCGTGAGAACGGACTGCTCGGCGCCGAGGTGGCGGCCGATCCTTCGGGCTATTTCCGCATCACCAAGATCTTCCCGGGCGAGAACTGGCACGAGGACCGCCGCTCGCCGCTCACCGAGCCGGGCGTCAACGTGCACGTCGGCGATTTCATCCTGGCGGTGGACGGCCGGACGACGAAGGGAGTGGACAACTTCTACCGCCTGCTCCAGAACAAGGCCGATCAGGTGGTCACCTTGACGGTGAACGACGCGCCGAGCGACCAGGGCGCTCACGCCGAGCGCGTCAAGACGATCCACAGCGAGCAGGAGCTGCGCTACCTCGACTGGGTGGCGAGCCGTGAGGCCTACGTCGAGAAGGCGTCGGACGGCAAGATCGGCTACATTCACCTGCCCAACACCGCGGTCGAGGGCAACCGGTCGCTGTTCGAGAACTTCTACCCGCAGGCAGCGAAGGAAGCGTTGATTCTCGACGACCGCTACAACGGCGGCGGCTTCATCCCCGACCGGATGATCGAGCTGCTCCACCGGCCGCTGCTCAACTACTGGGTGCAGCGCGGCCTGCAGCCCAACACCACGCCGGGCTTCGTCAACCCGGGTCCCAAGGCCTGCCTCGTCAACGGCCAGGCGGGCTCGGGCGGCGACGCCTTTCCCTACTACTTCCGCGAGCTCGGCATGGGGCCGCTCATCGGCACCACGACCTGGGGCGGTCTGATCGGGCTGTCAGGGAACCCATCGCTGCTCGATGGCGGCGCGATCTCGACGCCCGAGTTCCGTTTCCTGACCAAGGACGGACACTGGGCGGTCGAGGGCGAGGGCGTGAAGCCGGACATGGAGGTGATCGACACACCCGATGCGATGGCGGCCGGCCGTGATCCATCGCTCGAGCGCGCCGTCGCCTACCTCCTGGACCAACTCGCGAAGCATCCGCCGGCGAAGCTCGTGGTGCCGCCGGCGCCGGGGTCGAAGGGGGCAGCGAACCCGTAGAATCGGCGGCGCGATGCCGATCTACGAGTTCTACTGTCCGGACTGCAACACGGTCTACAGCTTCTTCTCGGCGACGGTCGATACCGAGGCGAGCCCGGCCTGCCCCAAGTGCGGGCGGCCGGAGCTCGGCCGGCGGCCGTCGCGCTTCGCCACGCTGAAGCGCGCCAAGACGGAAGGAGAGGGCGAAGGCGAGGGCGGTCCCGAGGACGATCTCTTCGCCGGGATCGACGACGAGCGGATGGAGCGCGCCATGGAGGCGATGGCGTCGGAGTTCGAGGGCCTCGACGACGAGAACGCCGAGCCCGACCCGCGCCAGATGTCGCACATGTTGCGCCGCTTCACCGACCTCACCGGTCTCGAGGCGGGACCGCGGATGAAGGACATGCTCGACCGCCTCGACCGCGGCGAGGATCCCGACGCGCTCGAAGAGGAGTTCGGCGGCGGCGAGGAGGGCGACGAGGATCTCTCGGAGTACTTCTCGATCAAGAAGCAGCTCGCGGCGGCGCGCTCGAAGCGCCCACGGATCGACGAGACGCTCTACTTCCTCTAGAGGAGAATTCCTTGAACCGACGCCGAATGTCGCTGTTGGTCGCCCTGGTCGCGCTGTCGCTCACCTGCACCGCGCGCGCCGACGACCGCGCCCTTCTGAAGCGGGTGTCGCCCGCCAACGACGCCCTGCGCGCCGAGCTCCAGCAACGTCTCGACGGGGACTCCGCCGCCTGGAACCGGGGCGACCTCGAAGCGTTCTGCGCTTCCTACGCAGAGGACGCGACCTTCGTCTCGCCCTCGGGCATCACCCACGGCCGCGCCGAGGTGCTGGCCCGTTATCGGAAGCGCTACCCGGACCGCCACGCGATGGGCACCCTGAAGCTCGAGATCCGGGAGGTCCGCCCCGTCCAGTCCGCGCCCGGCGCCGCGCCCCTCGCCGTCTCGGTCGTCGCGCACTGGAGCCTGCGCTATCCCGACAAGCCAGAGTCGGCGGGCTCGACCCTGCTCGTCTTCCACCGCGACGCCCACGGCGGCTGGAAGATCGTGCAGGACGCTTCGATGTAGAGCTCAGCCGAGCCCGGCGAGGTGTTCGATAGCGCCCCGGTCGAGGACCAGGAAGCCCTCCTCCTCGGTGCGCACCAGATCGCTCTTGCCCCAGCGGCTCATCACCCGGATGGCGGTCTCGATGGTCGTGCCGGCCAGATCTGCGATCTCCTGACGCGACAGGGCGAGGGGCACGAAGACGCCGCCGCGCTCTTCCCGCCCGAGCTCCTCCATCTTCTGCAGGAAGAGGCGCGCGATGCGCTCCTCGACCCGGGCGCCGGAGAGGTTGGCGAGCCGGTTGGTGAGCTCGACCAGTCGCATCGTCAGCCCGGAGAGCAGGCCGCGCACCAGCGAGGGGTGCTCGCCGAGCAGCCGGAAGAAGCTCTCGCGCGGCGTCACCACGCAGCGGGTCGGCTCGAGGGCGCGGGCGCTGGCCGGGAAGGGTTTCCCCTCGTAAGCCATCACCGAGCCGAGCGGATCGCCGGCGCCGAAGATCTCGAGGATGATCTCCCTGCCGGTCGGGGTCGACTTGAGGACCTTCACGCGCCCCTCGACGACGACGTAGAACGCCGCCGCCGGGTCGCCCTCCGAGAAGATCTCCTCGCCTTTCTCGTACTCGCGCAGAATCGAGACCTCGGCCAGACGACGCCGGTCCTCGGCGTCGAGCCGCCGGTACATGCCGACCGCGGCGAGCGCGGTTTCGACGGGTGTCCCCACGCCCTCGATCCTACGCGAGAGCCCGTGACCCGAAGACTGGGGGAACGAACGAAGCGGTCAGGCCGCGCCGGCGGAGGAGGCGAGTCCCTCGGTGCGCCGCAGCTTGCGCTCGAACTGGCGACCGAAGACGCGCTTCATGACCGCGAGCTTGGCGCTCTGCCAGAGGTAGCGCTTGTTGGAGAGCCAGGCGCATTCCTCGGGCAGCATGACCAGCGAGACGTGGATGTTGGGCGCCAGGCCGATCGGCAGGCCATGCTCCATGCACGCTTCGTAGAGGCGGCGGAAGACCGGGATCATCTCCTCGGTCTCCGGCGGCTCACGATCTTCGAGGTCGGTGCCGACCAGGGGACGGAAGACGCAGACCGTCGGCACGGCGCCGACCGAGGTGATCCAGTCGATGGCGGCGATCGAGGACTCCGGGGGCTCGAGGCCGGCGATGATCTCGCCGTTGGTGACCCACGGCTCGTCGGCGGGTCCCTTGTTGGACAGCGCCGCGCAGTAACGGGTCGCCTCGAGGTAGAAGTCGAGCCCGTACTCGGTGTGCTTGCCGGGGCAGATCTCCTCGAAGATCGCGTGGTCGAAGATCTCGAAGCAGAACGAGACCCGGTTGACGCCGATCTCGCGCAGGTGGTCGTAGCGCTTGAGGTCGCGGTGCGGCGGAGTCTGCACGCCGACCAGGATCCCGAGCTCCTGCTTGATGCGCAGGATGTAGGGCTCGAGGATGTCGAGGTAGGTGTCGCCTTCGTAGTGGCCGGTGTTGAAGTCGACGTAGGTGATGCCGGATTCGCGGCGCGCCGCGCGCACGACTTCCATGACTTCGTCGACCGACTTCTCGTCGGCGTCGTCGACGCCGAGGTTCAAGCCGACCGAGCAGAACTTGCAGTTGACCTTGTCCGGCTTCTGCGTCCAGTACTCGCAGACTTTGGCCTGATAGATGCCGAGGTAGGTGCCCTGGAGGGTGCCGATGCGGGTCATCGGCTTGCCGGAAGTCGTCTCCCTCTCGTACCAGGAGGGGCGCGGCGAGAGGTTCAGGTTCGCGACGAAGCGATCCTGGTAGCGCAGCTCGTACTTGCCGCGTTCGCGATGCACGGAGAAAGGCGAGCGCTGCGCGAAGCTTTCGCTGACCGGGACGTTGGTCCACAACCCCGAAGGCAGGATGACTTCGAGGCCGCTGCCGAGGCCGGCGCGGGTACGCAGGATCTTGCGGCCTCCGTCCTCTTCGATGAAGCACGACTCGTCGAGCCGCGCCCCCTTGCAGTAGAGGTCGAGCTTGAGCAATCCCGGATTGGTGCGAAGAGCTTCTAGCGTCAGCATGGCGTTCCCCCCTCTGAGCGCGCCGTACGTCCAAGTCAGGGTAACAATCTAGCGGGAGCCGAGCGCCCCGCGTATGACGGGGCTCATACCCGCCCGCCAGGGTGGCCCGTATGGTCTTGCGCGAAGGAGAGATCGCATGAAGATCACCGACGCGCTCTACGGCGAACACGCAGCACTTTACGCCCTCTTCGATCACTGCGAAAGCTCGGCGGCGCAATGGGATCTGGCCGGCCTGATTCAGGCCGGGCGGTTCCTCGACGCGGCGCTGCTGTCGCACGCCGAGATCGAGGACGAGCTCCTGTTCACGACGCTCGATGCACGGATGCCGGGCGGCGGTCCGGTCGCCGCGATGCGCGCCGAGCACGAGGCGATCGACGGCTTTCTGGCCAGCTTGCGCGACGCGGAGGACGAGGCGAGCGCGCGGCGCGATCTGGTGCACGCGATCTCGACGGCACGCGACCACTTCGCCAAGGAAGAGGTGGTGCTCTTTCCGCTCGCCGAGAGCCTTCTCGACGCCGCGGAGCTCGTCCGGCTCGGCGACGTCTGGGCGACGCGGCGCGGGGTGGCTTGCCGCGGGGTTGCGGCCTGAGCTCTTGGCTCTTCGTCGCGGGCCGTCCTTCGGTTTGGGACCGGCGCCCTTCGTGTTTGGCATCCCGGCCCCTCGGGCAGAGAGGCTCCGGCGCAGACTCTCTTCTGAATTCGTGGCGCGGGCGGCGTAGCATCTGGGCCTGTGTCCCTATTCTCTCTTCGTGGGTCCCGCGGAGCGCGTCCGGACGAATTTCGCTTCCGCCCGCCGCCCCTTCCAGGAAGCGCCGAGCTGCGCTGGGTGCTCGTCGCCGCCTTCGCGCAGGCCGAGCTTGGGAGCACGCGCCCCGATCCGCCGGCGGCCCTGAGCCTCGCGAAGCGCTTCGGTCTGCTGCCGCGAATCGCCGCCCGTTGCGATCTCGAGCGCGTGGCTCAGGGCCTCGGCACCGAAGCCGCGAGCTGTTTGCAACGCGAAAGAGCGCTCGCCGAGGCTCGGGAACTCCGGCACGAGGAAGGTCTAAGGCTCATGTCAGATGGCGCCGCGAAAGTCGGCGTCGAGCCGATCGCCTTGAAGGGACGCGCTCTGGTTCTCGCGGGCTATGCCGCAGCCGGAAGCCGACCCAGCGTCGATCTCGATCTCTTGGTGCCGCGCGCCGCCGCAGCAGCTTTCTACCGAGAGCTCAGGAGCAAGGGCTTCACGGACTCCGGGGCGCACCGCTACGAACATCAGCTCCCGGCCCTCCAGCACCCGTGCGGCGCCGTCGTTGAGCTTCACGTCCATGTTCCGGGACTGCGTCTCGACGGAGTCCACTCGGCGACCTGGGAAGATTTTTGCCGGGAGGGTCTCGTGGTGCGGGACGGTGTTCCCGGCATCGCGCCGCTCCGTGTTCCCACCCGTTCTGCGTTGGTCGCGCACGCCCTGGTCCACGCGCTGGCTCAGCACGGCCTGTCATCGCACTACGCCGGCTGGCTCCTGCCCGGAGACCTTATCGACCTAGGCGCCGACAGGCCCGAGCTCGACCTTCCGCGGCCATGGCTTCGCGCCGATCTCTCCGCCGAGGAGATCGGCGCCGCCCGGCGTCTTGCCCGGCGGTTGGCGGAGGGCGAGGATCCGTTGCTCGTTCCCACTCCGGGCGATCGAGCGAGCTCTCTGCTGGCCCGGCACTTCGTGGCCTGCGCGCTCAACGACGCGTACCGCGCGGGGCTCAAGCTACGCTGGCTCGAATCGCCTCTCAGCGAGCACGGTCTCCTGCGCGCGCGCCTCGTGCTCCTGGCGCGCGCATTCAGACCCGCCGCGCTGCGAGTCGAGGAAGGCGCACCACCTGCCAGAACGCATCCTTTTCTCGCGTTTCTTCGGCGCCCTCTCGAGCTCCTGGGAAAGGCTCGGCAGGCATTTCGGACGGCAAGAAAAGGTGGGGCGGCTGAGCCGTAGCCCAGCCGCCCCCGACGGTCTCGCTCGACCGTGCAACGACTAGGGCCTGTTAACACTACCGAAGAGATTCTACGACGAGCGCAAAGCATAGGAAGGCCATGAACATGACGTCGAGCTTGTCGAATCGGCTGAAGATGCGACGAAAGCCCTTGAGTCTTCGAAACAGGCGCTCGATTTCATTGCGGCGACGGTACCAGGTCTTGCTGTAGGACCAAGGATGGGGGCGTGTGATCTTGGGCGGCACAACAGGGATAAGGTCCAGATCCAAGGCGAGTTGCCGGGTTTCGAGGCCCTCGTAGGCCCGATCCATGATGAGTCGACATCGCTTCGGTAGCTCCGGCAAAGTGCGGAGCAACTCGCGACCCGCAGGAGCATCATGGGCTTGCCCCTCCGTCAGGGAGAACGCAATGGCACACCGAGCATCCGCGGCAACCATATGAATCTTGGTGGTCCATCCGCCGCGGGATTTTTCGATGGCTTGCCGGCCGTTTTTTTTAGAGCACCCGTGCCGTCGGGATGCACCTTGACGATCGTGCTATCCAGGCTGACCGCTTCGATCTTGATCCGAACCAGCTGATGGCGCTGCATCTCTTCGAACAGGCGATCCAGCACTCCAGCTTTTGCCCAGCGGTTCATTCGAGTGTAGACCGTGTGCCAGTTTCCAAAGCGCTTCGGCAAGCCGCGCCACTTGCAACCGTGCTCCGCGACGTACAAGATCGCGTTGATCACTTGCAAGTTGCTGAGGCTGACGTTCCCGCGCTGCACCGGAAGAATGGGCTCGATGCGTCTGAACTGTGCGGCCGTGATCTCCATGCCGCTACGATATCACTTAGTGTTAACATGCCCTAGTTCGCGGGCGCGGAGTTCCAACGGTCCGTCGAACCGATCTCGAATCCGTCGGCGAACAGGGGGGACGCCTCGCAGTTCGTCGGAACGGTCAGGTGCGAGCTGGTGTCGACCGCACCCGAGACCTCCGCGCAGCCCGGGTTGCCGGGTCCGGAGGCACATCCCCACCAGTTGTTCGTCGCCGTGATCGGGTAGGCGCCCGCGGCGGAAGAGTAGTCGAAGCCGTAACCATACTGCGCCTCGATGTTGTTGTGGCAGAAGTGGGTCGTCACCGTCGCGGACAAGCTGTCCAGCTCGCCCGACTCGGCGTTGCGCACCGCGACGCCGTCGCCGAACCCCCAGAGGCTGTTGCACTTCGCGGTGAGGTTCCCCTTCGCCTGGAGCCATTCGGGCCGCGTGCTGTCGGTCACGATCATCACTGCCGTCGGGGGAGTGACGACGCCGCCCTCGGGCGCGTCGAGGCCGAACAACTGATTGTCGTCCATCTGGACGTCGGCCGGCACCTGTCCGCCGATCTCGACGGCGTGACCACCGCCCATGGCCGCATCGTTGATCATCGAGGAGCGCGGAACGCTTTCATGCTGCGGAGCCTCCGCGCCGCCGCCCGACGTGACCAGAACGATGTTGCGGTAGACATGCAAGGCTCCCGGGGCGCCGGCCTGTGCGTCGTAGAGGAACCTCACCAGGCCCCCGTTCCCCGCCAGGAGCCCGGAGAAGCTCCTGGTACCCGTTGTCTTGCACGATGAGCTTGCCGACCAGGGCTCCGGGATAGGCGACCCCGGTGCCGGGAACGAGATCGAGCCCGCGCGAGGTGAGGTTGGTCAGCTGGTTCCGCTCGAAGATGATGCTGCCGATATCGGTTGCCTCGGGATCGTCGCTACCCGTCTCGACCAGCAGGCCCTGGTTCGTGTTGAAGATCTCGTTGCCCTCGATCCAAAGCGCGCCCGAGCCGCCGCCGACGCGGATTGCCGCGCCGGTGAGCTGTCCGATTCGATTGCCGCGCACGTAGACCTGCTGGGCGCGATCCAGGGTGAACGCGGCCGAGCCGGAGGACCAGGTGCCCTGGATCGAGTTGTCGTGGATCCGGCTCGTCGACATCGTCGCGCCGGTCACTTCGACTGCGGACGTCTCCACCCCCTGCCAAGAGGTCGCGTAGTTGCAGCCGATCTCCCAGTCGCTCGCCGGAGCCCCGGCGACGTGCACCAGGGTTTGGTTCGAAGTCTCGAAGACGTTGTTCAGAATCCGGATTCTGGACGACGGAAGATCCGAAGTCGAGTCGAGGGCTACACCCATGACTCCCTGCGCAACGATCGCGAAACCGTCGATCGTCACGTCCGAAACTCCCTCCGCCAGCCGAATCGCGGCGCCATCCCACGACGCGAGACGCGCTTCCTGGACGCGTGACGGATTGACCGCGGCGGCGTCGGAGGCGCTCCGTCCGCACAGCCCAGCGTTCGGACCGAGGAGCGTCAAACTCTTGTCGATAAAGAGGTTTTCCGGATAGTCACTGGCGGCGACGCGGATCGTGTCGCCAGCGCTGGCAGCTTGGATCGCCGCGCCGATCAGGCAGTAGGCGGGATTGCCGGAAACATCGTCGCAATTACCAGGCGAGACGGAGAGCGTCGCAGCCTGGGCGGCGACACCGGTCGCGGTCAGGAGGACGGCGGCTGCGAAGGCGGTCGAGCGAGTTGTGTAGCGCATGGTTCGGTTCCCCTTTCCTGCAGTTCAGAACCCGTAGAGGGCAAGGGGCGTGCCACTATCCGAGTCGATGCGCAGGCGAGCGGTTCGCGACCTGTCCCATCAAAGGTTGGCTTCGCGGGGGGGCTCGTGTTAGCTTCTCTCCTTCATCCTGACCCTAGACCGACCATGACCCCTCTCGAACCGGTTCGTGCTTCCTCCAACCGCTTGACGAAACACCTCCGCTGCGCGGTCGTCAGCGGGCTCACCGCGTTTCTGCTGGTCTCCCCGCTCCACGCGAGCTCGACCGGCACGAGCGGGCTCTTCATGCCGCAGGGTAGCAGCGCCGGAAGCGCCGACGGCGACTACATCGCCTCCAGCAACCCGGGACTCGGCGCGCCCTACCACTACTTCATCGAGGTGCCGCCCGGGCTCAGCCGCCTCCGGGTCCAGCTCTTCGACGCCGACGTCGGAGCGGGGGGGCCCGGCGAGGCCGACCTCGGCCGGGACCGGCAGCGGGGCGGGAGCTGGGACACCACCGCCAACTACACGCTCTACGATCCTTCGGGCGCAAGCGTCGCCACCATGACCGGCAACTCCGCTGGCCCGTCAGGCGCCGACGGCAATTGGCTGAACCTCTACGACAGCAGCACGGTGACTACGTATCCCACCTTCGTCGGCTCGAACACGGCCACCACGCCCGCCGGAACCGGCGGCACCCCGACGTTCATCAACTCGAACACGAATACGACGACCGTGGCCACAACGAGCGTTCTCGTCACGGCTCCTGCAGGCACCTCGACAGGCGATGTCCTCGTCGCCGTGGTGCTCATCAACGCCGCGACGACCCCGAACCCGATTACCGGTTGGACGCTCCAGGACGACGGAGCGTGTGGAACAGGCGGCTTTGTTTATGGCGGTCCCTGTGAGATGGGCGTCTACACGAGAACTGCCTCGGGGACGAGCGCGGACAATGTGACTTTCACCTGGACCGGAAACTACTCGGCAATCGGAGCCGTCCTCTGCTACAGGGGCGCGACGTCGATCGACGTGGACGGCAGCTCCGGCTCCGGCGCCGCGCCCTTGGCGCCGAGCATCACCGCGAGCTCCGCCAACTCCGTGATCCTGCGATTCGCCGGGGTCGGCGACAACACAACCGTCACGGATGCGGGGCTCACCGAGCGCTACAACGTGCAGCTCGACGTTTCTGGATATTCCGACTTGACTTCCGTGGGCGCGGAGGGCACCCAGGTTTCCAGCGGACCTACAGGCACCTATGCCTTCGTGAGCCCGTATCGGCACTGGCGCGCCGTCACACTGGCGCTCGGGGGTGGCGCCAAGACGGGCGGCGGCGGGACTTCGCTCAGCGTCGCGATCCCCTCGGGGACCGTGGGCGACCTTCTCATCGGTTCGATCGTCCTCGACGCCGCGGCGAGCGACGTCACGACGCCGACCGGCTGGACACTCCAGAACGAGGGGAATTGCCCCGGCGCGCCGGCGACCTGCCGGATGGAGATCTACACGCGCACCGCGCAGGCCGGCGACACCTCCGTGCTCTTCAATTGGGGAGCGACGACCCGGCAGGGCATCGGAGCGGTCCTCCGCTACAGCGGCTCGTCCGGCACGCCGGTCTCCGGCGCGAGCACGGGTACGAGCACCGCGCCCTCGGCACCGAGCGTGACCGCCCCCGCGCACTCCATCGTGCTTCGCTTCGCCGCGGTGGGATCCGCGGCGTCCATCACGACACCCGGAGGCCTGACCAGCCGGTTCAACGTTACCGTCACCGATCCTGTGGGCTCGGCCGGCGCGGAGGGCACGCAGGCGGCGGCGGGCGCGAGCGGGACAGCCAACTTCACTCTTGGCTCAAGCGCCAACTGGCGGACCGCGACGCTCGCGTTTGGATCGTCGAATGCGGTGGCCCACGGCCACTGGGAGCTGACCGTCGACGAGACGGGGGGCGGGAACGACCTGAACGCACTCGGAATCCGCGCCGACGACGGGGACGAGAGCCTCGGAGGCGCGGGAGCTCAACGTCTACTACGACACCCACACCCAGCTCGGGGTGAACCCCAGCGCCACCGGCCCGAACAGCCGCGACTACTTCCTCTATCCCTGGGTCGTCAAAGGCTGCGGCGGCAACGAGAACGATTTCGACTACGACACGGACAACGGCACCGGCGATCTCGGGTCGTACGGGGAAATTCAGCTCTGGACGCAGGACAACAACACCTCGATCAACACCGGCACGCGCCTCCAGGACATCGCGAGCGGCTTGCTCTCCGGCAACAACGCGTGGACGCGCAACAATTTCACCGACTGGCGGAGCTCCAATAACAACTTCGACACCGGCTTCGGAATCTGGCGCGCCAACCTCTCGATCCACACTTATACGAATGGCGCCGGCGAGAACGGCAACTACGCCAACATCTACTTCGGAACGTCATCCGTGGGCGCCAATCCACCGACCTCGAATCCCGATTCCGATCCGCAGTTCCACATCTTCCGGACCTATTTAGGAACCGACGCGGCCAACAGCTCCCCGGGCACGCCAGCGCCGCCGGCGAAGCCTTACCTCGACCAGACGGTCACCGCGAAGACGGGACCCAATCCTCCTCATTCGGGCCAGACCAGCCGGGTCACGGTGACGATCCGGCTCGTCAACCCGATCCCGAGCGGTCGCCAGATCACCTTCGACAGCAGCTACTCGACGCTCACCTCTTCGAGCCGCGTCGTGGTCGGAGCGCTGCCCGGCGACGGACGGGTCCTCTACGTGGGCGGTAGCGCGGCCACCAACTGCGGCACGGTCGCCTCGCAGCCCTCCGGAGGCGCCACATCCGGCAACATCATCTGGACTCCCGGCGCCGTCTCCGGCGGCACCACCTGTCTGTTCGTCTACGATCTCGACGTCACTCCGACGTCGGCGGGCCAGACCATCAACGTCACGCGCACGCCGAGCCTCAACACGAGCTTCTCTGTGGCCTCCGGCACCCGTGCGCAGTTCTTGGACCAGACCCAGAACGCCTCCCAATCCCGAGCCACCAACACCCTCGGACCGATCTGCAACGTCACCGTGCAGTCAAACAACCTCACCCGGGCGCTCGTGACCTCCTTCCACAGCTTCGACGACCGCGGCGGACGGGCGGTGGAGTGGACGACGACGACCGAGGACGGGACGAGCGGCTTTTACCTCTATCGACTGGAAGCGGGGAGATGGAGGCTCGTGACGCCGGATCTCGTGCCCGCGGACCCACGCGCCTTGGCCGGGGCGACCTACCGCGTCGTCGACCCGGGCGGGAGCGAGGCGAGCACCTATTCGCTCCTCGAGGTCGAGTCGAGCGGCAAGTCGAACAGCTACGGTCCCTTCCCGGCAACCCCGCCGGTCACCGAGTCGAGCCACGACGTCGCCGCCCCCCTGAACCTCTCCGTGTCCGAGCCTGCTTGGGACCTCGACAGCGGCGACATCGCGCGCCGCGCGACTCCGGCGCCGGCGTCGGAGCTCGTCCGCCTGCGCGCCGCGCGCAGAGAGCGCCGAGCCGACCTTCGCCAGGCGGCGGCCTCGCCGAGCTTCGGCCCGCCCGTCCCTGGACGCCTCGGCCCGCGCGCCGCGATCCACGTCGCCGAGCCCGGCCCGGTGCTCGTCCGGGTGGACGCCGCCAGCCTCGCGGCCGCCTTCGAAGTGCCGCAGAGCGCCGTCGAGAGCGCCCTCCAGCGTGGCGGCATCGCGCTCACGGAGCACGGCAATCCGGTCGGCTGGACCGCGGCCGACGACGGATCGGCGCTCTACTTCGTCGGAGTCGGACCGCGCGACGGCCTCGAGCAGGACAACGTCTACCGGGCCGCGCTCGCGGCCGGCCGCCCGATGGACGTCCGGAGCGTCGGGCCGGCGTCGATCGGACGATCGCCGGGCAGCTTCGACGACGCCGTGGACACGGAGCAGGACAGCTTCGCTCTGCTGACCCTGCCCCTCGATCCCGCCTCGGATCTCTGGTTCTGGGACTACCTGGCAACCGCAGAGGCGAATCCCGACGTCAAGGAGTTCACCCTCACGGCGCCTGACGTCGACGTCTCCGCGCCCGCGCGGCTCGACGTTCGCCTCTTCGGCTATTCGACGACCGGCGTCGAGGACGAGCACCAAGTCGACGTGCTGCTGAACGGCCACGCCCTAGGCACCCTCTCCTGGACCGGCCTCACGCCCGAGACTGGAACCCTCGACGTGCCGGCCGAGGATCTGCTCCCCGACGGCAACGTCGTGGAGCTTCAGGGGACGACCGGCGACGGAGCTCCCTACTCGACCGTCTTCCTCGACGGCTTCACGCTCCACTACCGGCGCGCGCTCCGGGCCTCCGGCGACGTCCTTCTCTTCTCGAGCGGCCCGGCGGGCAGCGGGATGCCGCCGATCCACGGTCGCCGACCCGAGGGCCACATCCAACCCCTGTCGGAAGGCCCGACGGTAAGCGTGTCCGGCTTCGACATCCGACCCGCGCGGGGAGGCGCGGCGATGAGCGTCTCCGGCTTCGACACGTCCGATCTGCTGCTGCTCGACGTGACCGCTCCGGATCGCGCGACCCGGCTCGTCGGCGCCTCCGAGGCGACCCAGCCCGACGCCACGACTTCGCTGGGATTCCAGGACGCCCTCTCCGGCCGCCGCTACCTCGCTTCCTCCTTGGCCGCGGCGCACCCGCCGGCGTCGGTCGAAGCGGACTTCGGCGCCGCCGCGCTCGACCGGCTGTCCGGCGCGGCCTACGTGGTCATTGCGCCGCGCGAGCTCGCCGCTGGCGCCGCCGAGCTCGCGGACCGCCGCGCGGGGCAGGGTCTCTCGACGATGGTCGTCTCCACCGACACGATCTACGACCACTACTCGTCCGGGGTCCAGGACCCGCGGGCGATCGCGCGCTTCCTTGCCGACGCCTACGCACACTGGACGACACGCCCGCGCTACGTCGTGCTGGTGGGCGGCGGGACCTACGATCTGCGCGACCGGCTCGGCCTGGGCGGCAACCTCATCCCGCCCGACCTGCAGTCCACCGATTCGGGGGTCGTGGCGACCGACGCGCGGCTCGGCGACGTGAACGGTGACGGCTTCCCCGAAATGGCGGTCGGCCGCATCCCGGTGGCCGACGCCGCGGAGCTCGACGGCTACCTCCAGAAGCTCGCGGCCTACGAGGACGCGGGCGCCCAGGCGTCGAACCGCGCCGCGGTGCTGCTCACCGACAACGGCTCGGGCCCCGACACCGACTTCGCCCACGACGGCGACCAGGTGCAGCCGCGGCTCTCGCCCGACCTGAGTGTCGACCGTATCGACCTCGGCGCCCTGGGTACCGGCGAGACGCGCACCGAGCTTCTCGGCTCGTTCCAGACCGGCCTCGGATTCCTCGACTACTTCGGCCACGGCGGCGTCAACCGGCTCGCCGACGAGGGACTGCTGACCACCGACGATGTGCCGACGCTCACCAACCTCGGCCGCACGCCGCTGTTCACCGCGATGACCTGCTCGATCAACCGCTACGAGCTCGCCGGCATCCCGTCGCTCGGCGCCGATCTGACTCGCTCGGCGAGCGGCGGCGCGATCGCGGTCTGGGCGCCCGCGGGACAGTCGAAGTCGATCCAGGCGCTGGCGCTCGGCAAGGCGCTCGCCGACGAAGCCTTCCACAGCCCCGACCAGCGTCTCGGTGACCTGCTCCTCGTGGCTCTGCAGCGCTACCGCCAGGGCGGCGGCGACGGCGTGTTCGCCTCGCTCTACGTGCTGCTCGGCGACCCGGCGACGCGGCTCCAGGTGCCGCCGCCGGTGCCGACCAGCGGCGGCACCCCCGGACCGATCGAATAACTGTCAGAATCTGACAGAATCCCCCAAGATGACACCAACCGAACACAATTCCCGTCCGCCCGCGGGTGACGCCGCACCCGCCGGGCGGACGAAGAAGCTCTACAGCCGGCCGAGAATTCTCTTCCGCGAGCCGATCGAAAGCGTCGCCGCCGTCTGCTCGCCGGGCAAGGCATTCGGTGGCGTCGGCGGCTGTACGCTCGTCGTTTCTTCCTGAGCTAGGAAATCACCGGGAGCGCCGGGTGTCCCGCACGCTCGGCCATCCGGACATGGAGGTCGCGGCGGAGCCGCGCCGCGCCATAGAGTGCCGCCGGGTCGCCAGTCTCCTGGTGAGCGATCCCGGGGCAGAAGCCGATGCTCCGGCCCACCGGTCCGAGAGCGGCGATCCGGTCGTGGACCTCCCCCTCGGCGCTGCGGACCGCGTCGAGCCCCGTGCCCCCCGCCCAGATCTCGCGGAGCAGGCGCTCGTGGACGTTGCCGACGCTCACCCGCCACTGCACGCAGGGATAGACCTCGCCGTAGGGATCGATGGTCAGGTGCGACGAGCCGGCACCGCAGTGCTTGCGGGCGACGGCAGCGCCCGTGGGCGTCGGCAGCTCCGCCTTGCCCGCCGCCGCCCCGCCGGCGCGCGCCGCGCGCTCGGTCTGCAGCACGACGAGGCGCGCGATCCCCTCGGCCGACGGCGCGATCGTGAGCGGCGAGCGGTCGCCGTCGTCGCGCGGCGTGACCTCCGGATCGACGTGGAGCGGCAGGCCGAGCGCGTCCGCGAGCGCGTGCATCGGTTCGATCTCTGTCTCGTTCCAAGCGGTCAGGGTCGAGTTGAGCTGCACCCGGAGCCCGAGCTCGCAGAGCTCTACGAGGTTCGCCATCAGACGCTCGAAGCTGCCGGGGACACGCGTCTGGCGGTCGTGGGTCGATCCCTGGGCGCCGTGCAGGCTGATCTCGACGAGGAACGGATCGACCTCGTCCCGCAAGCGACGGGCGAGACGTCCGCGCAGCGCGTGGCCGTTTGACTTGACCCGCACCACGAAGCCGCGCTCGCGCGCCGCGGCGCCGATCGCGAAGAAGTCCGGGTGGGCGAGCGGCTCGCCGCCCGTCAGCGCGACGTGGAGCGCCCCGAGCTCGGCCAGCTCGTCGAGCAGCCGCCGGTAGTCGTCGAGCACCAGCGCCCGGCCGCTCCGGCCGAGATCGTTGTAGCAGAAGACGCAGTCGAGGTTGCAGCGGTAGGTCAGCTCGATCAGCACCGCGAAGAGCTGGTTGTCCCGCCAGAAACGGCTGACGCGGTCGGCGAACGAGGTCAACCCGCGCTCCCGGCCGCCGGCTCGACGACGCCGATCCGCGCCAGCTCGTCGAGGAACTCCTCGATGTCGCGGGCCAGAGTCTCCCGCGGCGCGTCGAACTCCGCGGCGAGCGCGTCGACCAGCGCGTCGATCCCGCGCGTGCCGTCGCAGAGGTCGAGCACCCGCGAGCCCACCGGGTCCAGTCCCAGCACCTCGGAGGCACGCTGCCGGAGCACCACCGCCTCGCCGTCCAGGATCCGGTAGCGCACGTCCGGCGCCCGGCGATAGGTCGTCCGCAGCTCGCTCATGGGATAGACACGAGTGTATCCCAGACGCTCCCGTCGGACGTGCAGCCGAGCTCCCGCACCCGGGCGCGACGCGCGAGCTCGCCAGCGACCTCGAGCAGTCGCTCCGAGCGCGCGGGATCGGCGTTGACGAACGGCGAGCAGGCCGCGAGCTCGGCGGCGGCGGCGGCGCTCGAGAGCGGTTCAATGCGGGTCGCCGGCGCCTGCCGGAGCGCGAACAGTCCCGCGAGCGGCAGCATGGCGCGGGGCCGCACGTCGCGGCCGAAGTCTCCCGAGAAGGGAATCCTCTCCGCCACCAACTCGCCGTCGCGGAGCTCGATCGCGTTGAGCTCGTCCGAAAGCACCTCGAACCCGCGCGCGGCCGCCGTCCGTGCGAGCGTCGACTTGCCGGCGCCCGAACGGCCGACGAAGACCCAGGCCCCGCCCGCCGCGACGACACCTGCCGAATGCAGCAAGAGCCCGCCCCGCTCGAGGAGCCGGTAAGCGGCCGCGAGCCGCAGGGCGTTCTCGAAGATGCCGAGCCAGGACTCCCCGTCGCCATCGGGCAACCAGACCGACGCCGCCAGCGCAGGGCGCCAGTCGAGCCGTCCGAAGAAGCCGCGCGAGGCGAAGCGCAGGGCGTCGGTATCCGCGTCGAGGTCCATCCGCAGCTCCCAGCCGGGCTCGACGATCGGCAGGAGCTCGTCACCACCGACTCGGAAAGCACGAATCGGGACGTCCTCCGCGCCCTGGCCCTCGAGCCGGACCGCGCGGAAGTGACGTTCGAGAAACGCCGCCTGCTCCTCCGAGAGCCCGGCGAAGCGGTAGGGGCCGCCGACGACGTCGACCCGGAGCTCCCCATCTCCCCAACGTTCGCCGGCAGACCGCCGGGGGAAGAGATCGGGCTCGCGCAGGAACGATGCAGCGAAGTTCATCGCCGCGCCGCTCAGAGCTCGAACGTTGGCTGGAACTCGAGCGGTCCGGAAACCCGCAACGTGCCGCCGTCGGCGGAGCGGGCGGTCAGCCAAGCATGGCCGCGGAGCTCGGCGGCGCCGGGGCGGAATCCGAGGTGGAGCATCGGCTGGAGACCGCAGCGCGACCAGAGGTCGAGCAGGAGGAGCGCGCGGCGCAAGCAGGGCCCGAAACGGCGCGGCGGCAACCAGGGGAGGCAACGTTCGACCGTCCCGGCGAGCAACTCCGGCCGGGCGAGCGCCGGCGAAAGTCTGTGGCGCCGGGGGGCGCGCAGCTCGGCGACCAGCTCGTCCAAGGGGAGCCGGCGCGCGCGCCGGCCGATCCGCCAGCCGGTCGCGACCAGGAGCGGGAGCGCGACGGCGGCGAATCGCACCCTCTCGACACGGTTGGCTCGAATCATCGATGCATTCTAAGCGAGAGCGGATCGCGCTCCGAAGCGCGGCCCTAGACCCCGAAGTAGCGCGCGTCCGGGTGGTGGACGACGAGGGCCGAGACCGAGGCTTCGGGATCCATCATGTCCCCCTCGGTCAGGTGGACGCCGATCTCCTCCGGGCGCAGGGCCGCGAAGAGGGCGCGCTGGCCCGCCAGGTCGGGGCAGGCCGGGTAGCCGAAGCTGTAGCGCTTGCCCCGGTAGCGGGCGGCGAAGCGGTCTTCGGGAGTGAGCCCGGGCGGATCGGCAAAGCCCCAGTCCTTCCGCAGCTCCCCGTGCAGCCACTCCGCGGCCGCCTCCGCCGTTTCGAGCGCCAGCGCGGCGAAGGCGTGGCTCTTCAGATACTCGCCCTCCCGCTTCCAGGCCTCGACCCGCTCGCGCACCCCCTCGCCGGCGGTGGTGACGAAGAGCGCCACGTGGTCGCCGTCGAGCACGTAGTCGGGAATCGCCAGGCCCTCCGCGCCGCGCTGGCGGGGGAACTCCCACTCGGCCGCCGGCTCGCCGGTCTCCGGATCGAGCAGGCGCAAGCGCTCGCCCCCAGGCGGATCGACCCGGGCCGGGAAGAATCGCCAGACCGCGCGCGCGTGCAGGGCGCCGGCGCGGCCGAGCGCCTGGAGCTCTTCGACGACCGCTTCGAGCTTGCGGTACTTCTCGTCTCCCTGCGCGGCCAGCCGTCGCACCACGCCCTTCATTCCCAGATGCTTGCCGTAGACCATCTGCGGATTGAGCAGCGCCCAGACCCGATCGAGGTCGAGCTCGGCGACATGGCGCTCCAGATCGGGCGGCCGCGGCACCTCGACGTCGCGGCGCACCAGCGAGCGGCGCGGGCGGGCGTCGAAGGCGTCGTCGGCGCGCACCGGCTCGGCGTCCCGGTTGTCGTGGGCGGCGAGCTCGGCGATCTCGCGTTCGAGCTCCGGCCGCTTGGCCGGATCGGTCAGCCGCTCGACCAGCGACAGGCCATGCATGGCGTCCCTGGCGTAGGTGCAGAGCGCCCCGTACTCGGGCGCGATCTTGCGGTGGGTGAAGCGGCGGGTGAGCGCCGCGCCCCCCACCACCAGCGGCGCGTCGATCCCCACCGCCTTGAAGTCGCCGGCCGTCGCCACCATCTGCTGGGCGCTCTTGACCAGCAGACCGGAGAGGCCGATGACGTCCGGCCGGTGCTCGCGCACCGCCTGGATGAGCCGCTCCGACGGCACCTTGATGCCGAGGTTCACCACCTCGAAGCCGTTGTTCGCGAGCACGATCTCGACCAGGTTCTTGCCGATGTCGTGCACGTCTCCCTTCACCGTCGCGAGGATCACCTTGCCGCGGCTCGAGCCCCCCGTCCCATCGCTGCGCTCCATGAAGCGCTCCAGGTGGGTCACCGCCGCCTTCATCACCTCGGCCGACTGCAGCACCTCGGCGACGATCAGCCGGTTGTCGTTGAAGAGCCGTCCGACCTCCGCCATGCCGGTCATCAGCGGTCCGTTGATGACGTCGAGCGGCGCCGGCCAGCGCGGATCGGCGAGGGCCAGGTCGAGGTTCTCGATCAGCCCCTCCTTCGTCCCTTCGACCACGGCGCGCGCCAGCCGCTCCTCGAGCGGCAGGTCGGCCAGGCGGGTCTTCGTCTGTCCGACCTCGCGGCCGCGGAAGTGGGCGGTGAACGCCGCCACCGCCGCGTCGCCCGCCGCGCGGTCACCCGGCGTGAGGAAGATCAGCGCCTCGGCCAGCAAGCGCTCCTCCTCCGGGATCTCCGCGTAGCGCGCCAGCCGTTCGGTGTTGACGATCGCCGCGTCGAGCCCCGCCTGGGTCGCGTGGAAGAGGAAGACCGAGTTCAGCACCTCGCGCCCGGCCGGCGGCAGGCCGAAGGAGACGTTCGAGATGCCGAGGATCGTCTTGGCGAAGGGGAGCTCGGCCTTGACCGCGCGCACCCCTTCGATCGTCGCCGCGGCGGAGCCGAGGTAGGTCTCGTCTCCGGTGCCGCAGGGGAAGACCAGAGGATCGAACCAGAGGTCCTCCTCCGGCACGCCCATCTCCTCGACCAGGATCGCCTGGCTGCGCCGCGCCACCTCGACCTTGCGTTCCACCGTGACCGCCATCCCCTGCTCGTCGATCAGGCCGACCACGTAGGCGGCGCCGAAGCGCTTGCCGAGCGGCACGACGCTCTCGAAGCGCGCCCGCCCGTCCTCGAGGTTGATCGAGTTCAAGACCGACTTGCCCTGGCACCAGGTGAGCGCCCGCTCCATCACCCGGGCGTCGGTCGAATCGATCATCAGCGGCGCCTTGACCACCCGCACCAGCTTGGCGAGGAAGGCCTCGACGTCGGCGATCTCGTCGCGGTCGGGATCCTGCAGGCAGACGTCGATCACCTGCGCGCCGCCACGCACCTGGGCACGTCCGACCTCGGCCGCCGCCTCGAAGTCGCCCGCCGCCACGAGCTGCTTGAACTTCCGCGAGCCGAGCACGTTGGTGCGCTCGCCGACCAGGAGCGGCCGGTTCTCGGGCACCAGCTCGACCGCCTCGAGCCCCGAGACGAAGGCGCGCTGGTGGTGCGGAATCGGGCGCGGACGCCGCCCCTCGACGAGCGCGGCGAGCGCCGCCACGTGCTCGCCCGTCGTGCCGCAGCAGCCGCCCACCAGGTTGAGCCATCCGGCATCGAGGAAGCGCCCGAAGACCTCGCGGAAGACCTGCGGCCCCTCGTGGTAACGCCCCTCCTCGTCGGGCAGCCCGGCGTTCGGCACGCAGGCGATGCGGGTGCGGCAGAGCTCGGAGAGGGTGCGCAGATGATCGCTCATCAGCTCCGGTCCGGTCGCGCAGTTCAAGCCGACGTAGAGCAGATCGGCGTGCGCCAGCGAGACGGCGAGCGCCTCGGCGTCCTGGCCCGCCAGCATCGTGCCGGTCGACTCGATGGTCGCCGAGACGGCGACCGGAATCCGCCAGCCGCTCGCCGCGAACGCCTGCTCGACGCCGAGCAGCGCCGCCTTGACGTTGCGGGTGTCCTGGCAGGTCTCGACCAGCAGGTAGTCGGCGCCGCCGGCCATGAGCCCGAGCGCCTGCACGCGAAAGTGCTCGATCAGCTCTTCGAAGGTCACGCCGCCGGTGACCGAGATCGCCTTGGTGGTGGGTCCCATCGAACCGGCGACGAAGCGCAGGCGTCCGGGCGCGTCGAACGTCGTGCAGGCCTCGCGGGCCAGCGCGGCGGCGAGCCGGTTGTGTTCGAAGGCCTGGTCGGCCAGGCCGTACTCGGCGAGCACCAGCGGCGTGCCGCCGAACGAGTTCGTCTCGACGATGTCCGCGCCGGCGGCGAGATAGCGCTCGGAGACGCCCCGCACCACGTCGGGCCGGGTCACGCAGAGGTGCTCGTTGCACCCCTCGAGCTCCAGTCCGCCGAAGTCGGCGGCGGAGAGGTCGTAGGACTGCAACATCGTGCCGGTCGCCCCGTCGAGCACCAGGAGGCGCTCCTCGAGCGCCTCGTAGAGCGCCTGCGCCCGCGCGTCGAGATCGGCGGGCGCCGCCGGAGTCGGCAGGTCGGTCTTCGTCGCCATCTTCGAGTCCCCCCCCCGGGCTCGTCAGCTCGTCAGTTCGTCAGCTCGTCGGCTCGTTCCAGAGCCCGGGAACGCAAAGACCCGCTCCCAATGCGTTCGGAAGCGGGTCGCGCTCGGACAGTCGATTGCCGCTCCCGATCGGCTCGGGAGGGCCGCATCCCCGCTCGCTCTCTTTCGGGAGATCGCGGGAGGGCACCTTGGGTGTCCGTCCCAGGTTGCCGAGTCCGAACAAGCCGGACCGCTCCGAATGCGGGCGCAGGTTATCCCACGCCGCGCGAGACGGTCAAAGACGGAGCGGATCGAGACGAAGCGTCAGCGCGGAGAGGCGCCGACGTTCTTGCGCCGGCGGCCCAGCGCGTCGAGGAGCAGGCCGACCGAGCGGGCGCTCTGCATGACGTAGAAGTGGAGCGCCGGCACGCCGTGCTCCAGGAGCTCGCGCGCCTGGCCGAGCGCCCACTCCACGCCGACCTCGACCACCTTTTCGTCCGGCACCCGCGCCGCCGCGTCGGTCAGCGCCGCCGGCAGGTCGACGTGGAAGGTGCGCGGAATCGAGGTCACCTGGGCGCGGCTCGACAGGATCTTGAGCCCCGGGATGATCGGCACCTCGATCCCGGCCTTGCGGCAGAGCTCCACGTAATCGAAGTAGCTCCGGTTCTCGAAGAACATCTGGGTGACGATGTAGCTCGCTCCGGCGTCGATCTTCTCGCGCGTATGGCGGATGTCCGTCTCGAGATTCGGCGCCTCGAAGTGCTTCTCGGGATAGCCGCCCGTCCCGATGCAAAAGGCCGACGGCTCGGCGTCGAGCAGGTCCGACTGCAGGTAGTGACCCCGGTTCATGTCGGCGATCTGGCCCACCAGGTCCGAGGCGAACTCGTTGGCCGTCTTGCCGTCGCGCAGCGGCTTCTGGTAGCCGCTCTCGTCGCCGCGCACCGCCAGCACATTGTCGATGCCGAGGTAGCGCAGCTCGATCAGGAAGTCCTCGGTCTCCTCGCGCGTGAAGCCGTGGCAGAGCACGTGCGGCACCGCGTCGATCTGGTACTTGTTCTGGATCAGCGCGCAGACTCCGATCGTGCCGGGCCGCTTGCGCTTGACGCGCCGCCGGATGCTGTCCGCCGTCTCTTCGTAGATCACTTCCGCCGCGTGGCTCGTGATGTCGATGAACGGCGGTTCGTAGCGCATCAGGTCGTCGATGAGCCGCAGCAGCGCGCCGACCGTCCCGCCGCGCAGGGGCGGGATGATCTCGAAGCTGATCGGGGGCTCGGCGGCCCGCTCGAGATGTTCGAGGACTTTCACGACGAGCGACGGTACTCGACGCCGCGCTTCGGAGTCAAAGGCGAGCGCCGGCGGAAGAGCACCAGGACGAGAACCACGCCCACCGCGTCGGCCGCCCAGTCCCCCCACTCCGCGTCGCGCGCGAAGAAGGGCTGGATGAGCTCGAGCGCGCCGCCGTAGGCGACCAGGAGCGCCCCCAGAACGAGCCGTCCCGGCCGCGGCCGGAGCTGGAGCGGCCTCTGGGTGATGGTGCCGCGGCCGCGCGCGCTCCAACTCCACCAGGCGAAGGCGAGCCCGGCGAAGAGCGCCACATGGACGAGCTTGTCGAACGGCAGGCCGCCGAAGACCTCTTGCGCCGTCGACGCGAGGGGCGCCGGCACGGGGCCGAGCAGGAGCGCCGCCACGCCGAGCGTCCAGGCGAGCGGCAGGACGGGCGAGGGACCGGCGGCAGGGGACATGAGCGAGCCGGCGAGGCTAGCACGCACCGGGCGGCTGCTACACTGCCCGCGCACTTCCGAGCTTCTCGCCGCTCCTCTCCGAGCCCTCTCAAAACATGGCCGCGCCGCCCGATCCTGGGAAGCTCCCCCCGATAGCCCGCTGGGGCTGGATTCTCGCGCTCGTGGCCCTGGGCGCCGCCGCCTTCAGCTACGGGACCTGGCGGAGCGCCAGGCACGATCGCGCCGCGCTCGTCGCCCGCGCCGGCCAGCTCGGTCTCGATCGCGCGGCGCTCGACACCCTGGCCAAGAACCTGGCTCGCCAATCCGATCCCGGCGAGCAACGCCTCGTCCTGGCGCGCGCGCTCCTCGATCGCGAGCTCACCGCGCGCTCCGAGCTTCTCGTCGCCGGCCGGCGAAGCCCGCCTCGAAGCGGCACGCGAGTTGGCCCGCGAAGCGCAGGTCGAGCTTCCCGCGAGCTGGGAAGCGGCCCTGGTGGACGGCGCCGCCACCGCCGTGCTGCGCCTGCGGCGGCGCGATCCCCGGCTCTTCTCCGGCTACCGGGACTGGGAGGCACCGCTCGCAGGCGGCGCGCGACCGGGCGCCCGGCTCACCCCTGCCGAGCCGTTTCCTCGCCGCCGCCTACCTCGAGGTCTGGGGAGCGTTGAGCCCCGCCAAGCGGAGCCGGGTCGTGCCGATGCTCGAGGACGCCTTCACCGACCCCTTCTTCTTTTCGCGCATGATCGGCCGCTGGATCCAGATCGCCGGCTCGCCCGAGCAGGCGGCGGAGCTCCTCCCCGACACGCCGCAGGCCTGGTCGAGTCTCTACCAGGTGGCCTATCGCGCCGGCGATCTGGCGAGCGCCGTCCAGTTCTACGGACGAGCGCGCCGAGCCCGGCTGCGCGACGACGCCCAGCGCCTCGCCGCCACGAGCGCGGCCGATCGCTCGCAAACGCTGAGCGAGCTCGCCGCCCAGGCGCCGGTCGATCTGGAGTTCGCTCCCCTGGTCGAGCGCGCCTTCCTCGAGCGGCCGGCCGGCCCGGTGCCGCCCAAGATGGCCGAGGCGGCGGCGCGCTGGGTGGGCTGGGCGCGGCCGCTCTGCCTGCTCCGCGACTGTCCCTTTTCGCCCGACGCCTTCGACCGGATGGCCTCGAGCGCGGGCGGCACGCTGCCCTCCGACATCGCCGCCTTCGCGGCCCGCGCGGCCGGGGACGACAGCCGCGCCGAGATGCCTGGCGCGGCGCTCGAACTCGCTCTGGAGCGAGCTCTGGGCGCCTTATCTCATGCTGACCGCCAAGCGCCACTTGGCCAAGGGCGACACGGCGACCGCCTGCGCCGAGATCGCCCAGGTGAACCGCCTCTTCCACCAGCGGGCGAGCTACCTCCTGCTGGCCCGCTCGTGCGCCGACATCCATCCTTCTCCCGACGCCCCACCGCTCGAGCGGATGCGCTGGGAGGCGCCGGAGTGGACCTGGCGCCACGGCATCCCGTCGCTCGGGCTGGTGGCGGCGGCGCCGGGGCACGGGCTGGTGGTGAGCTTCCAGCAGCCCATGTCACGGGCGACGCTGGTGGTGCTGCAGTGGGATGGACGAGATCTCGCGCCGTTGGCGGTCGAAACGGGCGCGACCGAGGCGCGCTTTCCGGTCGAGGCCGAGGCCGGCCCTCACCTCGCCGAGCTCAGGGGATTGTCAGGTCCCCCGCCGGCGCCCGCGACGACGACTCTGGAGTGACCGCGGCCTCGCCCGCATCCTCGACCGGCTCGCCGCTCTCGGGGGGCCGGTACCAGGGGAGGGTCTCCCTCACCTCGGCCCGCTGCTCGTCGGCCAGACGGCGCGCTCCGGCCGCCAGTCCCATTCGCCGCATGACCAGCACGACCAGGAACTCGATCGCGAGCAGCGCCAAGCCGAGCGCTCCCTCACCCGAAAGCGCGACGACGAGCGCCCCCAGGCAGAAAACCAGCACGACCACGTAGAGCAAAGGCACGATGCGCTGGCGCCGTTTCACCAGGTTCTCCAGGCGATGGTGCAGGTGCCCGCGATCGGCCGCGAACATGCGTATCACCCGGCGCCCGAGCGGACGCCCGCGCCCTTCCCCGAAGCGCACCACCATGACCAGCAGGGTGTCGATCACCGGCAGCCCGAGCGCCAGGATGGGCACCAGGATCGCCACCGCGGCCGGCGCCTTGATCGACGAGTGGAGGGTCAGCGCGCCGAAGAGATAGCCGAGGGTGAGCGAGCCGCTGTCGCCCATGAAGACTTTGGCCGGCTCCCAGTTGTGCCAGAGGAAGCCGAGGCAGGCGCCCACGACCGCGGCGAGCAGGATCGCGGTGGCCTGGTTGTGCTGCACGATCGAGTAGGCGAGCAGGCTGGTCGCCACGATCGCGGCGATGCCGCCCGCCAGGCCGTCGAGCCCGTCGAGCAGGTTGATCGCGTTGGTGACCCCCACCACCCAGACGATCGAGAGCAGCGGCCCCCAGATCCCGAGGTCGATCCGCCCCACGACCGGCAAGCGCACCACCTCGAAGGCCCAGCCCACCCGCACGACCAGCCAGGCGGCGAGGATCTGAACCAGGAACTTCTGCCAGGGCGACGTGCCGACCAGGTCGTCCGCCACCCCGACCAGGAAGACCAGCAGAACGCCGAAGAGCAGCGCCGCGATCTCCTGGCGCGGGATCACCCGGCTCCAGACCGACCAACGCGCCACCACCCCCACCCCGCAAGCGGCCGCGATGCCGATCGCCATCGCCACGCCACCCAGCCGCGGCAACGAGCGCGCCCGGGGCTTGCGCTCGTCCGGATGGTCGATCGCGCCCACCAGCCGCGCCGCCCAGACCATCGGTGGCACCAGGACGCTCGTCAACACGCCGGCCAACAGCGCCGCGCCGGCACACAGGACGAGGAAATCGAAGGACGCGTCGGGCTTCATCGTCGTCAGGAAACCCGAGGACCCTAACGCCATTCGCCGATTTCCAGAAGGGGAGGTCGGATTCCCTACCCCGAACGGGAAGAAACGGAATGCGTCCGGTCCGCAAGCCGCTCGAGCGCATCCGCCACTCCGGAGGCGTCGCCCACCGCGACCCGCAGGTAGCTCTCCGTCGTCAGCCGCTCGTGGCAGAGCCGATCCACGTCGCTCTCCTCCGAGCCGATGTAGAGCACCGGCTTCCCCGAGTCGATGCAGCCATAGACCTTCGACGGCAGCACGTAGCCCACGAACTCGTCGCGCAGCGTGATCAGGTGGGCGTCCGGCGTCACCAGGAGCCGGGCCAGCTCGGAGAGCGGCACGGGAAGCGAGCGGTGGACCGTCAGCCCGAGCTCGCGCAGCCGTGCCTCGACCCGGTCCGCCTTCGCGCCGGTGGCGTTGAGCCAGAGCGCCACCCGGCCACTCCCCTGAGAGTGATGGAGCGCATATCCATCGAGGAAGGTCGCATCGTCGTGGGCGACCCCGAAGTTGCCGGAATAGAGCAACACCGCCCGACCGGCGAGGTCGGCCGGCCGTGCCAGCGGCGGTGCCGACGGATCCACCGCGACCGGGCTGCCGCTGCGCCGGATCGTGATCCGCTCCGCGGGAATCCCCCGCTCGATCAGGCGCCGCTTCTGATCTTCGCCCAACGCCTCGAAGCGATCGACCCGACGGCGCAACCGGTGGGTCCAGTTGCGCACGAGTCGGAGCAGCAGCGTCTCGTGCCCGAGCTCCGCGATCAGGCACTCGGGGTGGAAATCGCTGATCCGGTAGGTGAGCTTGCGGCGGAAGAGGACATTGAGCGGCACCAGCCAGTGGATGAGCAGTGGCGGGCTGCCGGTGAACAGCACCTCGTCGGCCCGCCGCAGCTCCCGCCGCGCCGCCCAGACGAGGCGGGTGTTGGTCATCCAGGTCCAGAGCAGCCGGCGGACGAAACGGGCCTTGTCATAGAGCGGACGGCGCACCCGAATCACCCGCAGGTGCCCCTGCCCCACCGCCTCGTCCGAGTCCGCGGCCCGGGTCGAGGAGAGACCCACCAGGGTCACCGACTCCCCCGCGGCCGCCCGCTCCCGCGCCTCCGTCAGCGCGTACTGCCCCACCGCCCCGAAATCGGGGGGAAGCCAGTCGCAGAGGGAGAGGAAGCGGGTCACGGCCCGCTTCGCAGTCGATCCAACAGTTCGCTCATCCGGCCAGCGGCACGCCAGCCGACCGTCGCGGAGAGGAAACGGAAGATTCGAAGATCCCATCCCGAGTTGCCTCGAGAGATCGAAATCGAGCGCGCCAGATCGAGGAGCCGCTGCGCATCCTGCGACAGGCCCGCCGCGCTGCATCTCCTGGCCAGATGGAAGAGTGAGCGGGCGAAGTGCGCCATCTCGGGCGCACTGGGAGCGACGCCGGCGCGGGTCGCCAAGCGATACACCTCGCGATGGACGGAGGCCCTCGCCGAGAGCGCGTCGCGATCGCGCCAATCGATCCGACCGGCGTGCACGCCACCGTGCGCCCGGTGCTCGGCCACCCAATCGGGGACGGCCGCCAAGCGCACGCCCGCCGCGCCGAGCCGCGCCTCATAGAGCCAGTCTTCGTCCCGGCGGAGCGATGGCCAGGGGCCGACCTTGTCCGTCGAGCTCCTCCGCAACAGCGGCGTCGCCGTGATCCAGAGGCGCCCCTCCAGAAGTCGCGGGAAGAGGCGCTCGACGACCTCCCCCGTTCCACGGGTCGGTTGCTCCTCCAGCGTCCCATGGGACGCTCGTCGCCGCGTCCAGCCATACGCGATGTCGACCTCTGGATCGTCCCGCAGCAGCTTCACCTGCAACTCGAGCTTGCGCGGAAGCAGCAGGTCGTCGCTGTCCAGGTATTGCAGGAACTCACCGGAGGCGGCGACCCGTCCCGTCTCCCGGCTGGCTCCCGGCCCCCGGTTGCTCTCGTGCCGCAGCACCCGCACCCGATCCGGCTCGCGCCGTGTGAGGGCCGTGGCGATGGAGGGGGTGTCATCGCTCGACGCATCGTCAACGATCACCACCTCGACCGCGGGATAGGTCTGCTGCAGCGCGCTGTCGACCGCCTCGACGAGCATCCTCGGCCGATTGAACACGGGGACGACGACCGACACGAGGCCCTCGACGTTCAGGCTCCGCTGCGGTTCGCCCGGCACCTCAGCCTCCTCCTAGGCACAGTGTCATTTGAAGGCAGCGCAAAGCGCGCCCGATCCGCCGCTCGCGGTTGTGCCCGGAAATGACGATCGAGATGCCCAGCCTCGGCAGATCGGATCGATTGTCCGGACCCGGGCCGTTCCTCTCGAGCTCCACCGGCGGCGGCCCCCGACTAGCTGCTCTCGTAGATGCGGACGCCCGCCGTCGGGACGGGCGGCGAGAGGGCGCGCCGCCGGAAGAGGAGATCGCTCTCGACCAGCGTCTGGTTCCCACCGTGCCAGGCACGAAGGCCGATGAGGTCGAATCCCGCGTCGGCGAGGTGCTCGAAGACCTCCGAAAAGCGGGGGGCGCCCTCGTAGAGCCGTCGGATCGCCGACTCGACGAAGACATGATCCACCCGGGGCAGAGTCGCCGCGGCGCCCCGCAGCACCTCGAGCTCGTAGCCCTGGACGTCGATCTTGAGCAGATGGATGCGGTTGATCGCCTGCTCGGCGCAGTAGATATCGAGTGTCGTCACCGGCACCTCGACCGTCGAGACCTCGCCCGCTTCGTACGCGATCGAACGCCAGGCCTCGCGGTCGGGATCGAGCAGCGAGTTCGAGACCCGCGATGCCGACAGGAGCCGGAGGCGCGCCGTGCCGACCTCCGAGCCGACCGCCATCGGTACGACATGGGTCCGCGGCTCCTGCCCGTAGCCGGCGCGACAGCGCTCGAAGCTCTCCGGGGTCGGCTCGAAGGCATGGACTTCCGCCTGCGGGCACCAGTCGCGCCAGCAGTGGAAGAACCAGCCGGTGTGGGCGCCCACGTCGAGGATCACGTGCGGCTCCTCGACCGGCCCGATGCGGCGCAGCAGCTCCCAGTCGGGGTGCAGACGGGTCTCCGGCAGGCCGAGGCGGCGCTTGAGCGCGCGCTTCAGCGGCGCCGGGACCAGACGTCGCAGAGGATCGAGAGCGCCCACGCCGGAGATGCGCCGGTCGTCCGATTCAGCCGGCACGCGCTACGGCGTCGACCCCGCGCGCGCTCCCGGCATGCTCGGTGAACCAGCGGTAAGTGGACTCGATGCCTTCACGCAAGCCGATCCGGTGCCGCCAGCCGAGCGTGTGCAGGCGCGAGACGTCGAGCAGCTTGCGTGGCATGCCATCGGGCTTCGAGGTGTCGAAGCGGAGCTCGACACCGGGCGCGACGACCTCCCGGATCGTCTCCGCCAGCTCGCGGATGCTGAGATCCTCACCGGTTCCCACGTTGATGTGCTCGTCGTCGTCGTAGCGCCGCATCAGGAAGAGACAGGCGTCGGCGAGATCGTCGACGTGCAAGAACTCCCGCTTCGGCGTGCCGGTGCCCCAGATCACGACCTCCCCCCGCCCGTCGGCGCGCGCGTCGTGGAACTTGCGGATCAGCGCCGGCAACACGTGGGAGCTCTGGAGATCGAAGTTGTCGTTCGGGCCGTAGAGGTTGGTCGGCATCGCCGAGATGAAGTCGCAACCGTACTGTCGACGGTACGACTGACAGAGCTTGATGCCGGCGATCTTGGCGATCGCGTAGCCTTCGTTGGTCGGCTCGAGAGGTCCGGTCAGGAGCTCCTCCTCACCGATCGGCTGGCTGGCCGCCCGCGGGTAGATGCAGGAGGAACCGAGGTAGAGCAGCCGCCGCACCCCGGTCCGCTTCGCCGCCTCGACCACCGTGCCGTGGATCATCAGGTTGTCGTAGAGAAACTCCGCCGGCCGGGTCGAGTTGGCTTGGATGCCACCGACGGTGCCGGCGACCAGGAAGACGTACTCGGGCCGGTGGGCCTCGAACCAGCGCCGCACGGCCGTCTGGTCGCGCAGATCGACCTCCTCGCGCCCGACGGTCAGCAGATTCCGATAGCCCTCCCGCTCGAGCCGGCGCAGGATCGCCGAGCCCACCAGGCCGCGATGGCCGGCCACGTAGATGGGGGCGTCGGGAGCGATGTCATCCGGCGGCATACGAGAGACGGAGATCGTATCGCGCTCGTGGCTCAAATCCGTCCGGTGAGCAGCCAGCGTCGCCAGCGGAGGCGGTTGCGGGCCGGCCCCGGCCAACTGCAGCGCGGCAGCTCGAACGGGGAGTCGCCCTGGCTGATCGGCCGCGGGTCGACGATCGCCGCCTGACGGTAGTGACAGCGCAGCCGCTCGGGATCGTCGGGCTCGTGTTCGCCGAAGGGGTGCGAGTAGGCCTCGGGCGGAGAGCCCAGGATGGCCGCCAGCTCGTCGCGCGACCGGGTCAGCTCGAGCTCGAACTCGTCGCCGCTCAGGGTCCCGCGCGCCCGGTGCTCGTGGCCGTGGCTGCCGATCTCGTGTCCCCGGCCCGCCGCGGCTCGCAGCGTGCTCTCGTCGGGATAGATCGCGCCGGCCAGCTCCGCCTCCCCGTCGATTTCGCCGACTTCTTCGAGCAGCGAGGCGAGGGCGGCCCGGCCGAGCCGGAAGCGCAGATGATCGAGGATCTCCCGCTCCGCCAGCGACTCGTCTTCCAGCACCTCGCGCGCCCGCCGAAGAAGCGGCTCCCGGGCATGTCCATCGAAGAGCGCCCGGTAGAGCCGATGCTCCCAGAGAAGGCGCCGGCTGCCGACGATCGAGGTGATCTGGAAGACCGTCCCGGCGACGCCGTGGCGTTCCAGCACCGGGAGCCCCTGCCGGTAGGTGTCGGCGAAGCCATCGTCGAAGCAGACCGCGACGCCCACCTCGTCGACCCCGGGCAGCCGGCCGTCCCGAAGATCGCGAAAGGTGACGAAACGGGCCCCACGGCCAACCCAGAACGCCACATCGCGTTCGAGCCCCGCCGGCGACACGACGGGCGAGCCCCCGGCATCGAGGAATGGCTGGCGACCAGCCTGGTCGACCCGGTGGTAAAGCAGGCAGAGGACCTGGCCTCGCAGGCGCCGCCGCCAGTAGGGCTCGAGAAGCGGCAGGAAAGCGAGATCGAGCAGCCGGTTGGCGAGCCGTGTCATGCCGTTCACGCCTAAAGCTCCCCGATCTGGCGCACGCCCGCATCGATCTCCCGTTGGCGCGCGTGGTAGCGCGCCACCAGGCCGCTCGCCAGCTTGCGGTTGACCCGCACCCTCACCCAGGGCTCGTAGACGTAACCGGTGCGGCGCAGATAGAGCTTCCCCTCCTCCCATTGCGGCACCCGCTCGGCGCGCCCTTCGTCGAGCTGCCGGAGCGCCTCGAACATCAGGTCGAAGCCGAGCCGGAACGCGCGCGCATGAATGCCCTCGAAGAGGTCGTCTTCCCGCAGTGGAACCTGGCGCGTGAGGATGAGGTCGCCACTGTCGATCCCCGGATCGATGTGATGGATCGTCACCCCCACCCACTCCGGGTGCCCCTCGTCGAGCGCCCAGAGGTTGCAGTTGCCGCCGCGGGTATAGGGCGACAGTCCCGTGTGGAGGTTGACGATCCCGAGCCGGAAGCGGTCGGCGAGGTCGAGCATCGGCGCCCGCAGCAGGTTGGTGCCGTTGACGCAGACGACGTCCGCGCCGCAGTCGGCGGCCAACGCGACGCTCTCCGCGGCGTTGACGTCCTCCACTCGCAGGATCGGGCAACCACTGGGCAGCCCGGGTGGCCCACCCTCGAGATCGAAGAGCTGGCGCCGCAACGGCTCGGTCCGCCGGTCGTTCGACCGGCAGATCCGGCGCGCGACCAGGTGCCGGAGCAACCTCCCCGGGTGGAGATACCGGCGGACCCGCGCGCCGAGCGTGCCCCGCGCGCCGGGCGTGGCCTGGAGAACGACGCCGACGAGAGCGTGCCGACGCTGCAACCTCGCCAGGAAGTGGCGTTGAGGCGGGCCGTCGCAGCAGAGCGCCAGGACCCGAAGTGGGGAAGCTGAAGCGGACATCGGACCCGCGAAGGATCGCACAGACCCGGACCGGGCCGAGGCGTTCGCTCTGCTAGGCTCTTTCGCCTCGACTCCCGCATGTCCGCGCCCATCGCCGATTCGCTCCAGCCTTCACTTCCCGACGAACGCCCGCTGACCGTCATCGAGCCCATTCGGGGCTGGCGCCTGCTCGATCTGCGCGAGCTCTGGGCGTTCCGCGAGCTGCTCTGGGTCCTCGCCGGCCGCGACGTCCGGGTGCGCTACAAGCAGACGATCCTGGGCGCCTCGTGGGCGATCATCCGGCCCCTGCTGACGATGGTGATCTTCACGGTCGTCTTCGGCCGCCTGGCGAAGTTGCCGTCCGACGGCTACCCCTACGCCGTGTTCGTCTACGCGGGCCTCCTCCCCTGGACGTTCTTCGCGACCGCCCTGCAATCGTCCGGGTCTTCGCTCGTTGGCTCCGCGGGTCTCATCAGCAAGGTCTATTTCCCGCGACTGATCGTGCCGCTCTCGGCGATCGGCGCGCCGCTGGTCGATCTCCTCGTCTCGACCGGCGTGCTTCTCGCTCTCATGGCGATCTACCGGGTGCACTTCGGCTCCGGCCTCCTCTTCGCGCCCCTGCTCCTCGTCGCCGTCGTCTTCACGGCGCTCGGGGTAGGGACTCTGGCGTCCGCCATGACGGCCTCGTACCGCGACGTCACCCACCTGCTTCCCTTCGTCATCCAGATCTGGATGTATGTCACGCCGGTGATCTATCCCTCCTCGATGATCCCGGAACGATGGCGCTGGGTCTTGTACCTCAACCCGATGGCCGGACTGGTCGAAGGCTTCCGCTCCGCCTTCCTCAACCGGCCGTTCGACCTGACGGCTCTCGGCATTTCGGCCGCCACTTCCGTGACGCTCTTCGCGCTGGGCATCGCCTATTTCGAGCGGGTCGAGCGTCGCTTCGCGGACGTCATCTGATGACTCCTTCGATCCGCGTCGACGATCTCTGGAAGGAGTACCGGATCGGCGGTCCGTCCCACTCGCGGGAGACGCTCTACGACGTCCTGAGCGAGTTCGTGCGGGCGCCGTTCCATACGCTGCGCCAACGTGCTCGACGGACGCTCGGCGACGAGCGCTTCTGGGCCCTGCGCGAGGTGGGCTTCGAGATCGAGCCGGGGGAGGTGCTGGGGATCATCGGCAAGAACGGAGCCGGCAAGTCGACCCTGCTGAAGATCCTCTCCCGCATCACCGACCCGACACGAGGCCGCATCGAGATCCGTGGCCGCCTAGCCAGCCTGCTCGAGGTCGGCACCGGCTTCCACCCTGAGCTCACGGGCCGCGAGAACATCTACCTGAACGGCGCCATCCTCGGCATGACCCGCCGCGAGATCGCTCGAAAATTCGACGAGATCGTCGCCTTCGCTGAGGTCGACAAGTTCCTCGACACTCCAGTCAAGCGTTATTCGAGCGGGATGTATGTGCGACTCGCGTTCGCAGTCGCCGCCCATCTTGATCCGGACATCCTGGTCGTGGACGAGGTATTGGCGGTCGGCGATGCCAGCTTCCAGGAAAAATGCCTTGCAAAGATGAAAGAGGTTCGTTCCGGGGGCAGAACCGTGCTTTTCGTGAGTCACAATTTGACCGCGATTCAGGCACTTTGTAGCCGAGCACTTTGGCTAGAGAGGGGCGCCGAGCATGCGAGCGGCTTTACAAGCGACGTCGTCTCGTCATACCTGAATCACAACATCCGCTCCGAGACCCACTGTTACTGGGATTCGCCGGACGAAGCGCCGGGAGATCATCAAGTAAGGCTCCGAAGCGCGCTTGTAAGACCTTCTCAAGGGAATTCTCCGGAGGAGATACGGCGGGACTCACCAGTGGAAATTGTCATCGAGTACTGGAACCTAATTGACGGAGCACGTCTTCACGTCAGTCTCCAGCTGCTCGATGAACACGGCCAAATCGTCTTCAATACGATCCCTCTGCGCGAGGTATCCTGGTTCGGCAGGCAAATGCCGAAGGCGCTCTTCAGGTCGAGTTGCACGGTTCCTCCGCACCTGCTCAATTCGGGAAGCTACCGGATCGGCGCCTATATCGTTCGCGACCAGACGAATCTGATTTTCGGTGCTGACAACTTGCTCCGATTCCTGGTACTTGACGTCCCCGAACCGCGACTCGCATGGCACGGCAAGTGGACCGGCGTGGTGCGCCCGGAACTTGAGTGGCACACTGAGCTGATTGCACAGGAGTGTCCTTGACCCCCTTTCCCCCGATGACCGACGAAAGGCGGACACTCGCGCCATCGCGAAGCGCAGCTGACCTATGACCTTGCGCAAGTGCCTTTCGAGTCATTCATCGCGACAAGTATCGATCTAAGATCGAAAATCTCGGCTCCAGTTGAGACTCGGGTGAATAGACTCGTGCAAACGCCTCTCTGCCCTTGGTCGCGAGGCGGCGGAGCCTCTCCGGATCCCTGCAGTACGACTCAACCTCGTCCGCGATCTCGATCGCGTCCCTTGGCACAATGACGATCTCGTCGTGATTCTTGAACGCTGAATTCAGGCCAAGCGGATCCGTAGCAAAAACGGCGACGCCGCACAAGGCGGCCTCCGTACAGCAACCAGTGGGAAATCCGTCAAATGCCCCTTTCGCCAACTGAAACGGTGCGTTTGGCGCGACAATCAGATCCATCCGGTTAAATACGGCGGCCATATCGTTCGATGCCAGAGGGCCATGAAACTGAACGCGCTCTCGAGCCGCGCCGAAATCTCCGTCCGATTCGGCCCAACCTCCAATGACGTGAAAACGCAACTCCCGCATCCGCCTCGACAGTTCTCTAGCGAAATCGACGAACACATCGTACCCTTTGTCGCGGCCCCCAGGCATGTACTTATGGGCAGCAAAGCAGATCTGGAAAGGCCCCCCGTCGGAAGCGCTGTCGTGACGAGATGCTACGCACGAGTCGAGCAGTGGAGACGGCACGACGACTCCGAATATGAATTCAATGTTCTCTTCACCGCAGAGCTTCTTGGACAGAATGTAGTCGCGAGTAAGCTTCTGCGTCACGATCACTTTCCTGAACTCGGGTGAGCTGAAGATCCTTCTCAGCGTGTCGTCACTTGCTTCGTTATCGAGCAGAAAGCCGCCGCCCGGATAGAGGGTAAAGGCGAATGGAAATCTTCTCCGTTCGGCCTGCTGGACTAGCACTCGGGCGTTGCAGAGAAAGACTCCGTAGGAGAAGCAAGGGGAGAACAGCCACTTGGGCTCACCGTCGCTAATTCGGCCCTTGAATTCTGGCCGGAGGTCCCCGAAGCGCTCGGCTAGCGCTCGCACAGAGCGAGTCTCGCCCAGAAGACGTAGCGCTCTGCCCGACGAATACACACGAGCCCGGCCATACCGACCGAGATATGCGGCGAATTCAGCGAGTCGAAAGCCCGAAGCTGGATGCGGAAACGCATCGTCGAAGATCAGAAGTCGCCTTGCGCCGTGGTGTCGAAGCCGGCGGATCCCTGCAGAAGCACCCTCTTCGACTCGGTCCCAGCGGGCACGAAGCCGAGTCCGAAATCCTCGGATGAACGATCTTGGCATAGGCGAGAATTCCCGACGGAGAACTGGAACTAACTTCTCGAGCAGTAGCGCTTGAGGCGGGGGTCTTCGCCGCCCCAACTCAAGACCCTTGGGGGCGCAAGCAGGGTCGAACGGCCTTATATATGATCCTTCCATGTTCTTCTGTGCGGTTGAGCCGCTATGCAGTCCCACGGCTATCAAATGGCCCGTAGGCACCGCCTCCTAGCTATCTTCGGCACCGGCGGTCATGCCCGCGATATCTTCGATGTCTTCGAGGCATGTCGGGCGGATGGCCAGCCTTATGATTTCGAAGGATTTCTTCTCGATTCCGGCTATGGATCCGAGACTGACCATGTAATCGGGTACCCGGTTCTCGGTGGCCTGGACTGGATCTCTGCCCATGCTTCCGAGGTGCATCTGCTAATAGGAATCGGGGCTCCCGAGCAGCGCTTCCAGATTGCGAAGCGCGCCGTGCAGGTCGGCGCGAGCTTCGCAACTCTGGTACACCCTTCAGCGACGACCACGCCACGAATCTCTATTGCTCACGGATCCGTGGTCATGGCGGGAACCCGTCTATCCAGCAATGTATCGATCGGAGCTCACTCCCACATCTCGCAGAATTGCGTCATTGGCCACGACACCTCATTGGGTGATTTCGTGTCTGTCTTTCCTGGAGCGATCCTATCTGGAAACGTTCGCCTCGGCGAAGGCTGCCTCGTCGGCGCCCGAGCAGTGGTGACTGAGAAACTCACGGTTGGCGCATGGACGAGGATAGGAGCCGGCAGCACGGTTATCAGTTCGCTCGAGAGTAATGTAACCGCGGTAGGACCCGCCTCGAAGGTCGTTGGTCGCCGCCCATCAGGTTGGCAATCTTCCGATGGGACGTCTTGAATTGATCAACGTAACGAAGACTTATTTGCCACCTTTCGACGACTTCGTGTCTTACCTAAGAGACATATGGCAGTCAGGAATCGTCACGAACCACGGGCCGCTTCTAGAAAAGCTCGAGCATCAGATCTGCGACTACCTGGGTGCCCGGCATGTATTCCTCATTTCAAGCGGCACTCTGGCTCTTCAAATTGCCATAAAGGCCCTCGACCTCCACGCTGAAGTCGTTACGACGCCCTTCTCCTATGTCGCGACGACATCCAGCCTCGTCTGGGAAAATTGCAGGCCCGTCTATGCCGACATAGAGCCCGACTCCCTGTGTATTGATCCCGATCTGGTGGACCAAGCGTGCTCGGTGGCCACTACGGCCATTCTTGCAACACACGTCTACGGCAACGCCTGCGCTATCGAGCGACTCGAAGAGACGGCTCGGCGGCGCAGAATTCCTCTTATCTTTGATGCCGCTCATACTTTTGGAGCCTCTTACAGAAATCGCGGGCTTTCAACGTATGGAGATGTATCGATACTGAGCTTCCACGCCACGAAACTCTTCCATACGGGGGAGGGCGGTGCTCTTGTTACATCAAGCGACCCGCTCGCCAAGCGAATCGCTTCTCTTCGCAACTTCGGCCATCGCGGCCACGAGGAATTCTGGGGCCTGGGCATCAATGGCAAGATGAGTGAACTCCATGCCGCGATGGGCCTCGCCGTGCTTCCCCACATCCGGGAAGTCATCGCCGACAGGCGCGCCCGCGCGGCTCGCTACGACAAGCTGCTGAGCGGATTAGGTGTGCGATCCATCGCCTGGGCGCCAGAGCTCAGTCCGAATTTTGCCTACTATCCCGTCCTCTTCCCGGACGAGGCCACACTCCTTCGAGCCCGCGATGGGATGAACGCCGCCGACATCTATCCTCGCCGGTACTTCTATCCGTCGCTGAACACCCTCCCCTATATCGAAACCTGCTCCATGCCCGTGGCGGAAGACGCCTCCCGCCGCGTCCTCTGCCTACCGATGGGTCACGATGTCGATGCACCTGTGCAGGCAATTGTTGCCGAGCGCATCGGATCCGCCTTCGACTGAGTCTGATGACACGGTCGCAGTCTGTTCCAAACCCCGCCATCAGCGTTCTGTTCATTGTCTACAACCACGCCCCTTTCGTTCAGCAGGCGCTCGAAAGCGTCCTCAGTCAGAAATTCGTAGAGCCTCTGGAGATCCTGATCGGCGACGACTGCTCTACCGACGGAAGCTCCGAACTGCTAGCAGAAATCATCGAGGGTTATAAGGGTGAGTTTGTCATCAACTACTGCCGGCGGCCCGGCAACCTCGGCATGCACCGCAACTTCTGGAAGACCTACATCTCGGCACACGGGAAGTACGTCGCACTGCTTGAGGGGGACGACTATTGGACTGACGAGCTCAAGCTTCATCGGCAGTTCGAAATTCTCGAGCGGACTGGGGCGGTCCTCTGTGGGCACCGAGTCGCGCTCCACGACTCTGCGGGCAACACACTTGGCAATCTGCCCTCTGAGCGCATAAGGACGATAACCGAGGGTGCGGACTTTCTCGGCGATGGTTCGTACTTGCATACATCAAGTCTTTGCTTTCGCCGCTCACTACCGGATCCGCCTCCCGCATACCTCCTCGACGAGAGAAATCGCTGCCTGGACAATTCACTGCAGCAGCTACTCAGCGATCAAGGGCGGGTGGCTACCTTGCCAGAGATCATGTCGGTCTATCGGAATCCAGGGGGTGCCGCCTCGCGCGATCTCTGGTTCCGAGGAGTAGCCTTTGACAAAGCGCGCATCTTCATGCTCAACGGGTTCGACGCATACACTCGCGGCAAGCATCGACGCAAGGTGCGATATCTCAAGGCCGTTCGCTATCGGTCAGTTGCCCAAAACGTAGGGGAGGTACCCGCAGCGTTGCGCCTCCTCTATCGAATCTGGGCTGCCTTTTTGACACAGCGGATGACCCTTGGACGCCTACGGCGGGCTTTGGTGAGTTTGTTCATACCGGCGCAGAAGAGCCCCGACGAGATCGGCGCTTCAGGCCACGCACCCGACGACGGAGATCCATGAATCTCAATCCGTATTGCGTAGCGCGAGTGGAACTACTTAGTTGACGTTTCCATGTGACCCACCACCGCAACTAGGACCCATAGGAGGGGGCACACTGGCCACTTCGTGGGGGGGGCAGGGCAGGGCGTGCGACGAGAGCGCTGATGAATCGCTGCTGATCTTCTACCGGCAATAGCCGTTGAGCAGCTCCGTGGACTGAAGAGGATGCTCAAGACGATGCTCTCCCTCGCTCGCCGGTGGCTCGCCCGCCGCTTGGTTTACGCCGCACCAACGCGTTTGAGGCTGCCGCTCTTCGGCCTTGCCGGGGGGATTGCAGAATCCCTCCCCTCTTCTTTAGTACGACTTGATATTCGGTCACGCTTAGGTAGACAGTCGGCGCCGGTCTCTGCATGGGTACTGAGCCCAGCAGTTGCTTCAGCCTTTGGCGCAGTTCTCGATCAGCGCGGGCGGCTCGTGAAAGAGCTGTCTTTCGATCTTCCCGGGGCGACGGACGCCCAGCGGTGGCTCGACAACTCTCCCGCTTTCGAGGCCAACAACGCCACCTTGCTGCCCCGGATCTTGAATGTTCCGAGTTCGGTACTTTCTTTGGTGTGTGCGCCAGCGTATCAAACCAACTACTATCACTGGCTGTTCGACGTGCTCCCGAGGCTCCTGATCGCCGAGTGGACCGGATATCAGTACGATTTCATTTATTCTGAAACCTCTCTTCATTTCCAGACTGAGAGCCTCGCGCTTCTTAGCTACAACGAGGCACAATACATACCCGCTCAAAGACATCGTTTCGTCCGGGCGAGTCGTCTACTGATCCCTGATTTTCCGAATTCCTTCCTGCACCTGCACGAGTGGGTCGTAGAAGGCCTGAGGGCACGGCTTATTCCGAACGCCCAACGGATCGAAAGGAAATCACCGGGGTCGCGACTCTACGTACGGCGGGGTGCTACGTCGCGGAGAAGACTCCTGAACGATGGCGAGGTCTCCGCGGCCCTAGAGAAGCTTGGATTCCAAGCGATCGAGCCGGGGCGCCTGACTTTTGCTGAGCAGATTGCCGCATTTTCGCGAGCAACTGTCGTCGTTGGTCTCCATGGAGCCGAGCTCAGCAATCTCGTCTTCTCCTCGCCCGGCGTGACGGTCATGGAAATTCTTCCGCCTCGATACCAGGCGCGGACTTTCGCACACCTCGCTAGGGCTGCTGGGCACAAGTACCATTGCATCCTGGGAAACGGCGAGCGCGAATCGAACCCGAATTGGGCTCACCAAGGCGATGACGTAACCGTCGACCTGAATCGACTTCTGAGGATGGTCGAGACTGCACTCACCCATGAGAGTTAACAGGGGGAAACACCAGATGTGGCGGTCGGAAGGGGGGCAGGTCATGCAGGGGGCACTCGCCGTGGCAATACACCGACCCGACGGGAACATCAGTCGACCCGCGCTTCGACACTATTGAGGCCCCATGAAATCCCTGCGCTAATCCCTGCGGAGGGACAAGTGGAGCGGCTAAGAGCATCAGCGCACCTTCCTACGGCGCGTGATCTCTGACAAGCTCGACTTTGCATTGAGTCGCTGCCGCACCGAGAATCCGCTTTGCCAGAGATATCGCGAGGGAATGAGAGTGCTTCGATACTTTCCCTGCTCTTGTCTCACCGTGCACAACCTTCGCTCCATTGCTGCCCGGCTGCTGCGGTCAAAGCCCAATCCCGGGGCCGCCAGCTCGTGACGGGGTCTTTCGACAGTACTAGCAAGACGCCCCTGCCCGGGGAGCCTTCCCGCTCGATATGGAACCATCGATGAAGCCCCTTCTCTTTGTCGGCATCACGACGTGGAACAGTGAGCTCTTCATTGGCCATGCGATCGATGCATGGCGCCGCTTGACGAGCGTGCCTCTTCGCATTGTCGTGTGGGACAACGAATCGACGGACGGGACGCGAGGCATCGTGGAGTCGACCGGCGCGGAACTCTTCTCCCGCACGTGCAGCCAAGCGGAGGCACTCGATCGCTTGTGGCAGCTGGCGAGTGAGGAGTACGTGCTTCTCACTCACGCCGATGTCCTCATGCTCTCCGAGAATTGGTTCGAACTCTGCGCCGCACCCTTCAGCGAAGAGGAAACAGCGCTCGTCTCGCCCGAGGACGTCGGCTGCGGGCCCTTCAGCCGGCCGTTCGGGCTCGGAATGCCCGAAAGCTCGTTCCTGCTCCTTCATCGCGAGCGAGCGAAGCGTCTAGAGAGGCTTCTCTGGCGACGGTGGCACGGGTTGCCCTATGCCCGACACGGGCTCGACTTCGACGCTCCACACATCACTCACCACCTGCCTAAACGTCTCGGTGCGGCAGGATTGTCTTGGACCGCCATGGACGTGCAACCGTCGGAGCGCTTGCCAGAAAGCCGTTACGGCCCTTATCCAGGCGCCCCGGTCTGGAGTGGGGAGCTCGCGTACCTCCGGTACGGGCTTGGCAATTTCTACAGCATCAACGGCGTCGTCACGCACTACCACAACTGGTACGACCGCATCCCGAGAAGCGAAGCGGGCGACGACTGTTCGGCGTCGCGGCGCAACTTTCCACGTCAATACGTGCGCGATTACACTCTGGCGTTCCTGGCGGACTACAGAGCCGGCCGCCTCGTGGTGCCCGGGGCCAGGAAGCGTGACCGCGAACCGGTGGCGCTCTGACGTGGCGCCGGGTATGACGATGAACGCTCGACGCGCCGCGCACTTTCTGCTGGTGCCCGAGCTTGCAGACTCTCCGCCCAATGGCGCGCTGGTACGCGCCTACCAGTCCGCTGGCCTGGCCGTGGACCTCTTCGCACCCGGCGACGGCCACTTTCCGCACGGCTACGGAGGCGAAGTCGCAACCTTCTCCGTCGAATACGGCTACCGGTGGCTCTCACGCAACGGCTGGCACCCGTCGTGGCGACGATATTCGCTCTTTTCCGGGACGGCCGAAGACCCCCTGGCGGTCGTTGGGATCCTGAGTGCGATCCATCGCCGCCCGTCGATCGCCCTGGTCGACGAGATCAAGTCGGGGAGCTATCGCGGTGACGCGCGCGAATCGTGGAAGAAGCTCTGTCGCTGGGCTATCCGCCGTGCCGCGATCCGGATCGTCAACGACCCGAGCCGGATCGACTTGCTTCGCGAGTACGCGGAATTGGCGCCAAAGAGTGAAGTCTTTGTCTACCCCGGCGGCTTCGTCGAGCCGCCGGCGCCGGTGGACCGCGAGGAACAACGCCGCCGGTGGGGAGTCCCGCCGGGCGGGGTGGTGGTCGGGCTCTCGGGTGGCTTCAATCTCTCCTCCGGGGCCGACTGGCTCATCGAAGCGGTCCAAGCGTCGCCTCGTCTCCACGCCGTCGTGCAGCCACTCGGCGCAGACGAAATGACGAGATTCCTGTTAGAGCGCCTGCGAGACTCAGATCGCATCCATGTCGAGACCCGCCGCCTCGGCTGGCGAGAAGCCTGGTCGCAGGCCGCAGCATTCGACATTGGCATGGCCGTCTACCGGAATCCTGCTCCTCAGTTCCAGCACATGGGCACAAGCTCCAACCGGCTCTGCATGTGCCTCGCCATGGGTGTGCCGGTGATCGCCAGCCGACAGCCGAGCTTCCAGTTCCTCGAGCGATATGACTGCGGCATCCTCGTCGAGTCGAGCAGGGAGGTCAACTCCGCCATCCAGGCGATTCGCGAGCGCCTCGTGACCATGCGTGAGAATGCAAAGACTTGCTGGCGGGACGACGTCGCGACCGGCCGGCGCTATCGCGAGCTGGTTGAACGAATTGCGCGCTTGCTCTAGAGCACTCGTCCGGCCCCGTCTCTGCCTAGTGAGTTGATGGGTCAAGGAGAAGCTGGATCCGCTCCTGTGAGATGCCCACCTGAAACAGCTCGTGGAGCAGGTCAATCCCAGAGCGACGGTATCGCCCAGCGCTCTCCATCCGGCGCCAACCGCAGAGCGGGCGCCCTCGTCCGACGCGTTGTCCGCCACGAGCGGCTCGCACGCTCCGGGCGCCATCTCGCTCGGTCCCGCTTCGATCGCCATCAGCGTCCGTCCGATACGGTCGATGGAGTTCCGTGTCGGTATGCAGGCCGAGAGCGCGAGCGCCTCCTGAACCGGCACTGGCTCAGGCGAGCCCCGAGAAATCTCTTGCTCCTCACTCATTGGACCGTTTCACCTTGGCCTCTTCGCTGCGCCCAGGGCACGATCCCGGTTGCGGCAGGCTCGGTAGAGCCGCTGGGCAGGATTGGTTGCGCTACTCGCCGGGATCGGCGTCGCTTTTCCGGTCGACGATCACGTTTCCGAATACCAGCCGGTCCATTCTCGTCCGCAAGAAGCAGCCCAACGCTTCGGCCGGCGTGTTCACGATCGGTTCGTTCTCGTTGAACGACGTGTTGAGCAGGATCGGCACGCCGGTCTCCGACTCGAAGGCGCGAATCAGCGTCGCGTAGAGCGGATTCGAGCGCTCCGAGACGGTCTGCAGGCGGCCAGTTCCGTCCGCGTGAGCAACCGCTGGAATATCCGGCCGCTTTTCCGGACGGATCGGGTAGACCTTCAGCATGAAGGGGTCGGGATAACTCTCGGTGAACCACTCACCCGTCCTCTCCCCGAGGATCGACGGGGCGAAGGGGCGGAACGACTCGCGGCGCTTGATCTTGAGGTTCAGGATCTCCTTCATGTCGGCGCGGCGGGGATCGGCGAGGATCGAGCGGTTGCCGAGCGCACGCGGGCCCCACTCCGACCGCCCCTGGTACCAGCCCACGACCTCGCCGCGCGCGATCGCCGCCGCGGTCTCGCGGCAGAGCGTCTCCTCGTCGGGCGCGGTGCGGATCTCTAGATCCCCACAGCGGCCGTCGCGCCCCTCCGAGCCCGGGATCCCCGCCGCCAGCGCTGCTCGCACAGCCGCTTCGTCGTAGGCCGGCCCCCAGTGCGAATGCTCCATCACCCAGCCGTCGCGCGGCTGGCCAAGGGCGACGTGGTGCGCCCAGAGGGCGGCGCCGAGCGAGGTGCCGGAGTCCCCGGCGGCGGACTGGATGAAGACGTCCTCGACGTCCGTGCGGTCGAAGAGCTTGCCGTTGGCGAGCGAGTTGAGGGCGCAGCCGCCGGCGAGCGCCAGCTTCCGCGAGCCGGTGTCGGCGAGCGTGCGGCGCACCAGCGCGAAGAAGCGCTCCTCGTAGACCGCCTGCATCGAGGCGGCGAGGTCCTTGTGGCGCTGGTCGAGCTCCTCGTCGCGGCGCCGGGCGGGACCCAGGAGCTGTTCGAGCGCCGGCGTGAAGAGGAGCCCCTGCTCGGGCGCGCCCTCCTCCCAGGTCATCTCGACCCCCTCCGAGAGGTGCCGGAAGAAGCGCAGGTCGAGCCGGAAGGTGCCGTCCTCGCGCGCCGGCACGAGCTGGTCGAGCTCGCGGGTAAAGCGTGGCTCGCCGTAGGCCGCGAGCCCCATCACCTTGTACTCGTCGCCGAAGCCGAGGAAGCCGAGGTACTGGGTCATCGCCGAGTAGAAGACGCCCAGCGAATGCGGGAAGGTCACCCGGTCGAGAACGTCGATCCGGTTGCCGCGGCCGTGGGCGATCATCGTCGAGACGAAGTCGCCGAAGCCGTCGACCGAAAGACAGGCGGCGTCCTCGAAAGGGGAGCAGAAGAAGGCCGAGGCGAGGTGGGCCAAGTGGTGCTCGACCGGCAGCAGGCGCGGTGATTTCTCGAGGCCGAGAGCCGTGCCGACACGGCCGGCCATTGCCTCGATCTGCATGAGGTTGCGCAGCCGCCCCGCCGCCCGCGGCAGGCTGCGCGGATGGGTCAGCGCCAGCCACGCCTTGCGCACCAGGTAGGCGCGGGGCCGACGGGCGACAGCGAACAGCTCCACCTCCCGTGGATCGCCCCCCACCGCCTCGTCGACGCACCAGCGCAGCGCCTGCTCGGGGAAGCCGGCCCAGTGCTTGACGCGGCGAAAGCGCTCCTCTTCGACGCCAGCGACGAAACGGCCGTCGACGACGGCTGCCGCGGCGGCGTCGGCGTGGTAGGCGGAGAGGCCGAGGATGCTCATCTCGTCGCTTCGCCACCGACGGGGCCGGGTCCGTCATCTCCAATCACGCAGCCGTCTTCGAACTGCCGGACCGGAAAATCCGAAAGGACCGTCAAGACCTGCTGGCGCGACACGAGGAGCGGGCGCGACGGCACGTGCTTCTCGAGGAAGACGACCAACGCGCCTGCGGAGACGTCGTGCCTCAACTGGCGGAGCTCGGACTCCAGGCGAGGGTTCGGAGCGCGGCCCGTGTAGTCGTAGGCCGCAGGGAGCCACCGAGCGCTTTGGTTCGATACGAACGAGACGAGCCGTGGAAAGTTGCTCACGATCGGGCGGCCACCGGCATGAGACCGCAGCCAAGCGATGGTCTCCGAGCGACTCCAGTCGCGGTTCGCGAAGCCGGGTGCGTACGCCCCGGCTTGCGCCATCCACTTGACGCCTCTCCCGAGACTCAGGGCCGCTACGATCGTGAGTACGACCAGCCGGATCCTCCTTCTGCGCAGGGCAGTCGCTCCCGCCGTCGGTCGCTCTCGTGTCGCGACGAAGACCGCGAGAAGCAGCAGCGGCACGTACACCGGCGACAGGATCCTCTCGTCCAGAGGTGTCCCCGAATCGAAGAGACAAATCGAGGCGACAACGGCAGCCAGGTAAGCGAACGTGTATAGGGCGCAGGCGAACGCGATTCCCTCGGCCGATGTCCAGTTCCCCGCGCCGCGCCCGCCCGATCGCCGCCACCTCGGGACCGCTCCCCACGCCACGAGAGTCCCCAGCACGCCCGCCCCCAATCCGACGAGGAGAGTCGACGGAAGGCGGCCGGGGCCAACCCAGAGCCCGATGGCGCGCGCGGCCGCGGTCAGTTGCGCCGCCTGGACCGGATGCCAGCCCAACGTTCGATCGCTCATTCCCCCGCCATGGCTCAGAGCCACGCCCGCGAACGCGATCGGCCCGGCCATCAATATCGCGCCTCCCGCGGCGACCGCCCGCAACGAGATCCGCCGCTGCCAAGCGAACGCGATGAGCAAGAAGGAACAGCAGGCAATATTGACCAACCCCACATAGCGGGTCAGGTACGACAGGCCAACGAGCAGGCAGCCCAGCGCGAGCTTCCGAGCGGAGCCCCGCCGCCAACTCTCGGCCAGCACCGCTCCCGAGGTGACCGTGAGGGCCAGGAACATCGGTTCCGACAGGAAATAGCGGTGCACGTTGAGCATCGCGATCGAGAGTCCGACGGACAGCGCGGCGAGGATGGCGACGAGACGAGAGTCGTCGATCCTCGAAGCGAGCCTCCCGGTGAAGAGGGTCGTCACGCCCAGCAGCACCGCGTTCAACCACCTCGACGCCTCCAGGAGATTGAAGCCCGCCCTCCCGAGCAACGCCACGACGAGGGAGTAGAGAGGCGGGTAGTGGGAGATCCAGTCTCCGCCCTGGTCGCGAAAGCCCGTGCCGTGAAGCAGGCTCCGGGCGCCTCCGAGATAGACCATCGAGTCGGTCGTCAGGCCGAGCCCCGACCGGGTCGCCCACAACAGCGCACAACCCGAGAGAAGAGATGCTGCGACCAGGGCGACTTCAACGCGGAAGCCTCCCCTCGCCTCGTTCGGCGGCTTATCGATCACTGGATCGCTCAGCACGAGAATCCGGCTACTCATAGTGACCGGCCCTTCCCCGTCGGCGCCCGTTGCGCCATCCGCCGACTCCATAGCTCCAGCGCCAGCAGCCACTCCGCTACCGCGCGCTCGCCGGCGTAGACCCAACCGGCGCGGCCGTCGAGCAGGCCACCCTTCATCAGCAGGCACCAGAGCGGCACCAGCCAGGGGGCGACCCAGCCGAGGCGGCGCAGCCGGTCGGCAGCGGGGAGCTCGGCCGGTTGGGCCGTAAGCAGCTTCCCGGCCTCAGCGGCGGCATAGCGCGCCTGCTCGGATAGCCACCGTGCGCGTGGCTTTCGGTCATCGTGGAGGATCGGAGCGGTAAGCCTCTCGACCGATCCGCCGCACGTCAGTCTCTGCGTGTGACCGTCCTGCTCGAAGCGCGCAGTCTCCCGGCGAGCCAGGACCATCCGCGATGGATAGAGACTGCTCCGCAGCGGGTGACCCTCGATGCAGTAGACGAATCTCGCCAGAAATCCTCCGACCTTCGGTGCAGGGCTCAAGCGCCCGAGCTCCTCGATGAGCGCATGTGACATGACATGGTCGGCGTCGAGGGCCAGAACCCACTCGGTCTCGATCGACCCAGAATCCAGGCCGTACCGCCACTGATTCGTGTGGTCGTCGAACGCGCGCGTGAGCACACGAACTCTGGCGTCACTGTCCAACCACTCACGAGTACCGTCTGTCGAACCGCTGTCCACTACGACAATGGAGCGCGCCCAGGAAAGCGCGGCGAACGTGCGCTCGAGATTCGGCATCTCGTCGAGGGTGATGAGCAGGGGAGTAATCGCCTCGTGCAACTCAATCCCCCCGGGCGCGTCCGGCGCGCGCCGCGCGGTAGACCTCGTCCATGCGTTCGGCCATCTTCTCCCACCCGAGGTCCCGTTCGACGAACGACCGCCCCCGGCGGCCCATCTCATCGGCCGCGGCGGGGTTCGCGAGCAGCTCCCGCAGCGCCGCGGCCACCGCCGCGGGGTCCGCGTCGACGATCCAGCCGCTGCCGCTCTCCTCGACCAGGTCCGCAACCCCCACGCCGCGCGTCACCAGCACCGGCCGCGCTTGCGCCAGACTCTCGAGCACCACGTTGCCGAAGTTCTCCGAGGTCGAGAGGAGCGCCAGGGCCCGGGCGCCGGCGAGCAGCCGCGACTTCGCCGCGCCGCGCACCTCGCCGGCCCAGGCCACGCGCGCCGCCAGGCCGAGCTCGGCGGCGCGGCGCTCCAGGGCGGAACGCAGACCGGTTTCGTCGTTCCCCGCCACCACCAGGCGCAAGCCATCCACCCGGGAGACGGCCTCGAGCAACAGGGGGAGCCTCTTCTTCACGTCGAGCCGGCCGAGGAAGAGGAGATAGTCGCCCCCCGCCGTCGCCGCATCCACCCGGGCCAGCATCGCGGCGTCGACCGGTTCGTCGTCTCCGGAAGGATTGACGCCGTTCGGCACGACGTACAGCGGCGCCAGCGCCAGCCCGAGCCGCTCGAATTCCCGCCGCTCCGCCGCGCTCGTCAGGTGGATCGCCGCCGCTTCCCCCAGCGTCCGGCGATCGAAGAGGCGGATCCAGAGGCGCTTGCGCAGCGCGCCACGGCGCCGGATCAGCTCGTCGACCAGCATTCCTCGCGGCGAGACGACGTAGGAAACGCCCGCCTGCCGGGCGGCGCGCGCGCCGGCGAGGGTCGGCCAGAGGAAGACCGAGTGGAGGTGGACGACATCAAACTCCCCCACCCGTTCGGCGAGCGCCCGCCGCATTGCCGGAGACCGGTAGATCCGCGCCGGCACGCCGAGCCGGAAGTAGTGGACGGCGACGCCGTCGCGATCGACCGGGCGGTCGTTGGGCACGTCGAGGCGGCCGGAACCGTCGGCGTCGGTGGTGAAGACCTCGACCGCGTGCCCCGCGGCGGCCTGCGCCCGCGCCAGCCCGTGTACCGAGCGGATCGGCCCGCCGTAGCGCCAGGCGGGGAGGTAGCTCGGCACGCAGTGGAGGATCCTCATCGCGGCCGGCCCCGGGTCGCGAAATGCAGCGCGGCGAGCGTCGCCTCGACGGAGCGCTCGACCGTGAACCGGCTCGAGACCCACTCCCGCGCCGCCTCGCCGGCGCCGCGCAGGCGGGAGAGGTCCGCGATCGCGTGCTCGAGCGCCGCCGCCAGGGCTTCGACGCGGCCGCACGGGTAGGTCCAACCCGTGACACCCTCCTCGACGAGGTCGGCGGCGCACCCCACGCGATCCGAGACCAGCGCCGGCAGGCCGCTCGCCATGGCCTCGTTCACCACCAGGCCCCAGGTCTCGCCGGCGTCGGACGGCAGGACCAGCAGGTCGGCGGCCGCGTAGGCGCGCGGCATCGCGGTCTGGTTGAGAAAGCCCGCGAAGCGGACCGGAAGCGCACGCGACCGGGCCCGCCGCTCGAGCTCCGGGCGGAGCGGACCGTCGCCGACGACCAGCAGGATGGCGCCTTCGCGCAGGGCCGGCGAGCGCTCGAAGGCGGCCAGCAGGTCGAGCGGACGCTTCTTGGCGACCAGCTTGCCGGCGAAGAGCAGCACGGTTGCTCCGGCCTCGATTCCCCAGTCCGCCCGCCGCCGCTCCCGCTCGCCCCGCTCGCGGCCGGCCGCCGCCGCGAAGCGCGCGTTGTCCACGAAGTAGGGGGCATCGAAGAGCCGCTCCGCGGGCACGCCGCGGGCCTCGAGGAAGGCGCGATTGGCGCGGCCGATGGCGAGATGGGCGGCGGCTCGCGCGACCAGGCGCCGCTGCAGCCAGCGCACCGCGGCGCGGCGCGGCCGCAGGTCGTTCGACTCCCCGCGCATGACCACCGGGATCCGCCGGCGGCGGGCCGCTTCGACGCCTTGCACGAGGACCCAGGAGTTCCAGCCGGTGACCAGCAACGCATCCGGCGCCTCGTCTGCGATGCGGGTTCCGATCTGGCGCGCTCGCAGGCCACGGAAGCGGTCGAGGTCGGGCCGCCGGTTGGCCAGCTCGAGGCGCAGCCAACGGTAGCCCTCGAGCAAGGGCAGGTCCCAGTCGAAGGAGACGCCGAAGCCGACGCCCTGCTGGCTGGAGGTCGGCAGGTGCGCGAAGGCGACCACCAGATCGAGCTCCGCCCGGGCCGCGAGGGCGCGGAACCAGGGGATCTGATACTGGATCGGATGGGTTGCGAGAGCGAGGAGCTTCACGCGGGCGAGCCGACCTCCCGCAACTCGAAGGCGCGCTCCCGCGCCTGCCGGCGGATTTCCGCCTGCCGCCGCTCTCCGAGAACGATCTGTGGGAACGACAGCGCCGAGCTGACGATGAATCCCATCACGATCAGCACGAAAGGATCGCCGAAGATCGTGTGGGCGGTCAGGAAGACGGCGGCGTTCGCGGGAAGCAGGGCGAACAGGCCGAAGAAGCGGACGGAGTGTTGCGGGGCCACCCGGGGCAGGATCTTGGCGACTCTCCAGAGCTCCGCCGCCACCGCGCCGGTCAGCCAGAGGATGATCAGGAGTCCCGGGACGCCGAGCTCCGCGAGCACGCGGCCGAGACCGCCTTCGGCGCTGCCTCCCACCAGATGCGAACCGCCCCCGAAGTACTGGGCGCCCTGCGCCCCGGTTCCCGCCCCACTGCCGAAGAACCCGTTGCGGGCGATCACCCAGCGGAAGGTGTCGATCGTCATCTCCTGGAGTCGCTGGGGCGCGTCGGAGATGACCGACGCGCTCCTTTCGAGATAGGGATTCCAGCGTGTGTCGAGCCGGTTGTCGGAGCGCAGCAGGAGGAGCGCGCCGCCGGCGATGCCGAGGGCGGCGGCGATCCGGACGAGGCGCGTCGCGCTGCCGCGCGAGCGCAGCAGGAGGAAGGCGAAGATGGCGAGGAAGACCAGCATCTCGCCGAGGGTCTTCCTGCGGCCCGTCAGGATGACCGCGAGCACCAGCGCCAGGGTAACCGCGGAGCCGACGACGACCGCCCTCAGGCGCCGGTGCGCGACGATCCAGATGACCACCAGGCAGGCGGCGGTGGCGGCATGCCAGGCGGCGATCTCGGAGCTGCGCATGATGCCGGTCACCATGTCCACCTCGCCGCCGGCGCCGAAAACCAGCTCGACGCCCATCCCCTGAAAGAGAGGAGACTGTATGCCGACGAACGCCATGAGAATGGTGGCGCCGGCGGTTAGGGCTCCGGCGAGGTAGACCTTCTGCCACTGGCCCACCCGGCGGGCCGTCGTGCAGAAGCGCTGGCCGAGAAAGAGCGCCACGAAAGGGCTCGCGTAGGAGAGCAGGCCGATCCCGGCGAGGATCAGGCTGCCGGTCTTCACGACGGTCAGGAGGCTCGCCCAGAGCACGATCCCGACGAACGCGGCCATCGGCGCGCGCAGCTTCGGGTACCAGCGGAAGAACGCCCGCATGCCCGTGCCGCCCTGGTCGAGCAGGAAGCCCAGCGAGCAGCCCACGAAGATCGCCCCGGCCAGCACCACGAAACCGACCGGCTGGCCCGGGGTGATCTTGCGCAAGGGATCCTGCACGAACCCGACCACCAGACAGACGAGGAGTCCCTTCCGCCAATCGAACATCCCGACCAGGATGCCGACGGCGGCGATGACGGCGGCGATCAGCACGGATCGCCCGGAGCGGGCCGGCCGGGCAGCAGACGGGGCGGTCCGAGAGCGAGCATCGTGGCGCGGGCCATGCCGGCCAGCTCCACCGCGAGGGTGACCGGAATCCACCAGGGGTGCCGCAGGTGGTGGCGACTGCAGATCTCGCCCAGGGGGCGGCTCAGGAACGTGCGCCAGCCGCCCGGCGGGCGGTGTCGCAAGAGGTAGTAATACTCGCCCACGGAGTGACCAGCATGCCACGTCCGACCGGCCACGCCGAAACTGCGCGTTCCACCCGCGGGGGCGCGCAGGTGGCGGATGCTCGCCGCCGGTTCGAATCGGATGGAGCCGCCCGCGGCGAGCCACCGCTCCGCGAAATCGCGCTCGAAACGGTAGGCCGCGCCGACGAAGCTCTCGTCGAAACCGCCGATCGCCAGCGCTCGCGCGCGATCGACCGAGAAGTTCCCGGCCATGAACTCGCCGATTCTCTGCGCCGAAGAAGACCGAAACGCGAATCTCGCGCCCGTGAGCGGCTCGGGATTCTCACCCGGTTGCAGAACCTGTCCCGCGACGAGCGAGGTCCGGTCGGAAGCCGCGGCGCTTTCGTGCGCGGCGACGATGTCCCCCCACAGCTCGACGTCGTCGTCGAGAAAGAGTACCCGGGCACCCGTCGCCGCGAGGAGCCCTTCGTTCATCGCCCCGGGGATCGAGGGTCGCGCCCGGCGGCGCCAGAGAATCCGGCCTGCCGCCGACCACTCTGCGAGGCGCCGCGCCGTCTCCGCCTCGTGACGGTGGGTCTGGTCGACGACCACGATCTGGTCGGCGGGACGCGCCAGCGCCAGGAGCTGCTCGAGAGTTGCCAGGAGCACCGTCTCGCGTCCGAACGTCGGAATCACGACCGAAACGCTCACCCGAGGCTCCTCAGCCAGCGCACCCAGGCACGGATCATCGACGGACTCTCGCGGATGGCCTGGGTGAAGTAGCGATGCGCGGCGGTTCGATCCTTCGCCAGCAGACAGCTGCCGAAGAAGTAGGCCGCCGCGGCACGGCGCCGACCGGGGTTCCGCACCGGTTTGGCCGTCGCGGCCTCGGCCTTCTCCAGCAGATCCGCCTCGCTTCGCCCTGCCGCGCGCCGGCGTCGTGCTTCGAAAGCCAACCGGGCACCGGCGAGCTGGAGGTCGCGCTTCAGCGCGCTGATCGACTCGAAGCCGAGCCGCGCCTCGTAGAGGACCTCCGGTACCGCGCCGACTTGCCCCACCTCGTCGAGACGCAGCCAGAGGTCGAGGTCCTGAGCGACCCGGAAGGCGTCACGGTATCCGCCCACCCGCTCGTAGGCCGAGCGCCGGAACATCACGCAGCCGTGTATGGAGGGACCCCGCAGATCGTCCGGGCGCGTCGCCGAGAGGCCGCCACGGGCCGCGTCGTCGTCTTGCGAAATCTCGTAGAGAACCTCCCGCCGGGGAGCCACGAAGCGCGTCCCTCCCGACACGAGGACCAGCTCGGGCTCGGCGTCGAGGCGTGCCGCCAGGCGGGAGATGCGACCCGGCAGGGAGCGGTCGCCGGCGTCGAGGCGGGCGATGTAGCGGCCGCGCGCCAGGGAGCAGCCGCGGACCAGGGCCGCGGTCAGTCCGGCCGGCGGTTGCTCGACGGGGCGGAGGCGGGGATCGAGCGCCGCGAGGCGTCGCAGCAGATCGCCCGTGCGATCCGTCGAGCCGTCGTCGACGACGATCGCCTCGATCTCTGGGCCCGGCGGCTCGAGGACGCTGGCGAGCGTCTCCTCCAGCGATGCCGCGCCGTCGCGCACACCCATCACGACGGAGACGGCCGGAGTGCTCACCGCCCCTCCCCGGAGGTCGCGCCCCCACGCAACACTTGGCGAGCCCGCCAGGCGCGCCGGCGCATCGTCCCTTCGAGGCGAACCATCAGCGGCGGCGGCAGACGTAGCGTCTCGCGCTGGAGGTCCTCAAGGGCGGCCCGACGCGCGGCGGGCAACGTCTCCCAGATCGATTGCGCGTTGCGATCATCGAGGAACCGCCGCCAGATCCGCCACCAGTTCTGGCGCAGCGCCCGGCCCCAGGGGTGGAGGCGGGGCGCGGCCGCGTGCAGCGCGCGTAGGGCGATCATGTTGAGCTCGAGGCGGGCGGCTCCGGAGGCGTGTTCGCGGTGGCTCGAGGAGTCCTCTCGACGGCGATAGAGGACACCGAACTCTGGAACGTGTGCGACCCGTCGATCGAGCGAAAGGGCGCGCAAGATGAGGTCCGTATCCGACACCATCAGACTTGTTTCCCAGCCGCCGAGGTCTAAGAGATCGCTGCGCCGGTACATCTGAGCATCGGAGGTCCAGGGTTGGATGTCATCGAAGCAGATACGGAGCCACTCGAGACCCCGCCGTAGGTGTCGCGTTTCGGGGTCGAGGCCATGGAGACGCAACGCTTCGTCGCCCCGGAACGGGCCGAGCGGCTGGAGATCGAGATCGCAGTCGAGCGTCCGACATGCGGCGTAGAGGAGGTCGGGCGTGAGGTCGAACTCGGCGACCAGAAACTCTAGCGCTCGCGGCGACATCGCGTCGTCCGCGTCGAGCTTGATCACCAGCTCACCGGCCGCTGCGGCGAGGGCGCGGTTCCAGTTGCGATTCATGCCAATGTTGGTCTCGATCCGGTCGAGGCGGAAGCGCGGGTCGCGGGCCGCCCAGGCGCGGGCGATCTGTGGGGTGTCGTCGGTGCTCGCGTCGTCGGCGACCACGGCCTCGAAGTCCGAACAGGTCTGTTCGGCGAGGGACCTCAGGTTGGCGTCCAGAAAGGGTCCGTCATCGTGAGCCGGAACGAGAACGGAGACTCGGGGGGTCATGGCCGGGTGCCCGGGAGGCCTGGAACCGCCACCCGATCGAGCGCGGCGGCGCGGCGGAAAAACTCGGATCCGTCGCCCTGGGAACAGAGTACGTGTGGCCACTCGGCCCCCGCCGAAGGTTGATCGTGGCGAATCCTCAGCTGTTCGCGAAGGGTCTGCGCGACTTCGGCACCCAGCCAACGATCGAGTCGGCCCGAAGTTGGGGGCGTCGAAGGGACCCGGCGCGGAGGCCGCGCGGGTTGTCGCGAGAGGCGCAGGAGCGCCGCGTCCCAAGCGGAGTGGCTGGCCGCCATGGAATATCGGGTGCGCACTTCCGCCCGGCCCGCTTCGACGAGCCGCTTCCTCAATGCCGGGTCGCGCAACCGGGCCACCTGCTCGGCGGCGCCCGAGGCGTCCCCGACGTCGAAGAGCAGGGCCGTCTCGCCGTCGCGCAAAGCCGCTTCACGCCCGCTGCCCAGATAGCGCGAGCTGGCCACGGCGAGACCCGCCGCGAGGGCCTCCCAGGCCACGATGGGACCGGTCTCCCAGCTCGAAGTCACGATCAGCGCGTCGCTCCGGTCGTAGACACGTGAACGCACCTGGTCGGGCGGGACCTCGCCGAGAAGCTCGGCGCGCGGCGCGAGGCCCGCGGCGGTCATCTGCTCTTCGAAACGCTCCCGCTCGGGCCCCCCCCCCGCCACCAGGAGTCGAAAATCGACCCCTTTCTCCGTCAGATGCGCGGCGATGCCGACGAGATCGGCCACCCGCTTCTGAGCCTGATCCAGGCGACCGACCCAGGCGATCCGGAGCGCGGCGCTCTCGCGGCGCGGCGCCGGAGCGAGCTCGAGCTCGACGCCGTAGGGTGCGTACGCCACCCGCTTCCGCTCGAGCCCCGCGTAGTCGGTGGCGAGCTCGACGCCGAGCCGGTTGGTCACCACCACGCCATCGATGAGGTCCGCGCGCGAACGGAGGTGATCGTAGAAGTCTCGTTGCAGACCATGCTGCGTCGTGATCAAGCGGACCTTCGCCGCGCCGCGCCGGCGGACCTGATCGAGCGCGTCCTCGATATCCCCCACGTTGACGGAGAGCACGAGATCGGCGCCGGACGCGAGGATCGTCCGCGCGAGCGCGCGGCGGCGGCCCGCCGCACTGCCGCCGGGATTGGCGACCCTCGAGACCTTGCCCAGCGGATGCCGTTCGAGATAGCGGCCGACGTCATGGTGGTCGCCCGCGAGCAACGCGACCTGGACGTTCCAGCCGTTCTTCCGCAGCCCCGGCACGAGGCCGTCGAGCCAAGTCGCCACACCGCCGAGCGGATAGGCCGATGGCGCGACGACGAGGAGACGGGGCCGAGTCGTGCCGGCTCCGTCCGGAACGCCTTCCGCGTTCGCGTTCTCCGCCGCGGTCCCTCGGGATTCAGTCACGTCTCGGGTAGAGCCTCTCGAAGAGCGACCGCTGCTCGGTGACCCAGGCGGCGAGTCGCTCCAATCCCTCGTCCACCGAGGTCCGCGGGCTCCAGCCGAGCCGGCGGGTCGCCCTGGTCGAATCGCCCACGAAGACCTTCTGGTCGCCGGGCCGCCAGGGTTCGAAGCGGGGGGCGAGCGCACGGCCGGTGATCGCCTCCAGCTTGGCGAGCAGCTCGAGTAGCGAGAGCGTGTTGGCGGAGCCGCCGCCGACGTTGAAGGCGCCCGTCACGCCCTTCTCCGCACCGGCGATTCCGGCCTGGTACAGGTCGATCAGGTCGTCGACCCAGAGAAGATCCCGCACCTGGCGACCGTCGCCGTAGATCGAGATGGGAAGTCCCAAGACCGCGGCGATCGTGAACCACGCTACCCAGCCCTGGTCTTCGACCCCCATCTGCCGGGTGCCGTAGATGCAACTCTGCCGGAAACAAAGCGTCCGGAGTCCGTAGATCCGCGAGTAGTCGATCGTGTACTGATCGGCGACACCCTTCGAACAGCCGTACGGCGAATGGAAATCGAGCGGCTGTGCTTCGGAGACTCCGTCGACGAGGTCGCGGAACGACCACCGTCCGCCGCGCTCCTCGACGACCAGGTTCTCCGCCTTGCCGTAGACCTTGTTCGTCGAAGCGTTCACCACGATCGTGTCGGGGCTCTCCAGGCGAACCGCTTCGAGGACGTTGAGGGTTCCCAGGGCATTGATCTCGAAATCGGATCTCGGGTCCGCGACCGAGGTGGTCACGGCGACCTGCCCCGCGAGGTGGATCAGCGCGGCCGGCCGATGACGGCGAACGACCTCGGCCGTCTTGGCGGCGTCGCGGACATCGCACTCCTCGAAGGCAAAGGTCCCGATGCCGCGCAGCCACTCGAGGTTCTCCGCCGAGCCCGAGCGAGAAAGGTCGTCCAAGACCACGACCCGGTCGCCCTTCTCGAGGAAGCGTTTCGTCGCGTTGGAGCCGATGAATCCGGCCCCCCCGGTAATCAGTATCGTCTTCATCCTGCGGTTCCTCGCTGAATGGGCGCGCGGGTCAGCGTGCCTGCCACGGATCCTCGCCCCGAATCCGGCCACCGTCGCGACCGCGGGGCGCTCACCGGTATCGGGGCGTTCGAGATCGAGAGGACCCCGTGAATCATGCCGCCTTCTCGATCGCCACGCCGCACTGCCCGAGCACCAGCTCGGCGAGGCGACGGGACTGCTGTCCCACCGGGCTCTCCTTGGCTTCGCGCTCGGGCTCGAGCCATGCCGCGAGAGGCAACTGAAAACCAGACTTCGACCGCGCATAGAGGCCGGGCGGCAGATCGAGCGTGAGGTCGCGCATCAGGAGCCGCTTCCCACCCGAACGCGCCGGCTCGAAGCTCCTCGCTTCGAGCGCCAGCCGCAGCCGCGCGTCCACCAACGGAACCCGAATCTCGACGCCGTGCGCCATGCCGGCCCAGTCGGCGTCGCGGAGCAGTTGGCGGCGCAAGTAGATCGTCGATTCCATGCGGTGGACGGCGCGCCAAGGATCGCGGAGCAGCCCGTCGAGCGGGCCGAGGATACCCTCCGAGAGGCCCTGCCAGGCGTCCAGGACCGGATCGAAGGCGCCGGCGAGAGGCAGCTGCTCGTCGTTTCCCGTTCCGATGCGCATCCGGCGGATCTCCTCGGGGAGGAAGAGACCGCGGCGCAGGAAGTAGGCGCCGGCCAGCGAGCCGGCGTGACGCAGCAGGCCGCGCGCCTTGGGCCGGCCCGAAGAGGCCATGGCGAGCAGCCCGGACGTGAGAGTCCGGGCACCCGGAATCCCGGCCAGCCGGCGGGCGCGCCGGTGCCAGGCGGGAACGTCGCGGAAGGACGGATAGCCTCCGAAGATCTCGTCGCCGCCGAGACCCGACAGCGCCACCTTGAAGCCCTCCTCGCGCGCCAGCCGGGCCACCAGCCAGGTGTTGAATCCGTCGATCGAGGGCTGGTCCATCGCGGCCAGGATCTCGGGCAGCGCCGCGCGCACTTCCTCCCCGGAGATCTCTCGCACGATATGGCGGAGGCCGAGCGCCTGCGCGGTGGCACGAGCGAGGGGCTCCTCGTCGCGCCCGGTGCCGCGAGCTTCGGCCCAAGTCAGCGTCAGGGCGGTCGGTGGCTCCAGTCGCTCCGGTCGCTCCGACACCGCGCGCTTGGCCAGGGCGGCGACCAGCGCCGAATCGAGGCCCGCCGAGAGGAAGACGGCGACGGGGACGTCCGACACAAGGTGCGCTTCGACGCTCTCCCGGATCGCCTCGGTCGCGTCCGCGGGCATCTCGTCGGACGGGTTGTAAGGAAGGGGCTCGCATCGGACGCCTTCATCCGAGGCGCGCAGGATATGGCCCGCCGGCAGCGCGCGGATCGCGCGACGCAGGGTCAACGGTTCGGGCACCGCGCCCCAGGAGAGAAAGCCGGCGACCGCGGCCGCATCGATCGCTAGAGGCAATGCGCCTCCCGCCTCGAGCGCCTTCACCTGGGAGGCGAAGCGCAGCAGGCCTCCTTCCGTCGAGTAGTAGAGCGGCTTGATGCCATACGGGTCGCGGGCCAGGAGAAGCTCGCGGCGCCGCTCGTCCCAGAACGCGAACGCGTACATGCCGCGCAGCTTCGAGAGCGCGTTCGTGCCCTGTCGCGCCAGGAGCTCGAGGAGCACTTCGCTGTCGCTCTCCGAGCGGAGCTCCGCCCCCGCGGCGAGCAGCTCTCGCCGCAGCGCCCGGAAGTTGTAGATCTCGCCGTTGTAAACCAGGACGAAGCGGCCGTCGCGCGAACGCATGGGCTGCTCCGCGGCTGGAGTGAGGTCCAGGATCGCGAGCCGGCGGTGGGCCAGCGCGACTTCACCGCTGGGTGATTTCCACGCGGCGCGGCCGTCGGGTCCACGGCGCGCCAACGCGGCGTCGATGCGCGCCAGCTCGTCGAGCGGCAGCTCGGGAGCCCGAGGTCCGAGGCGAAGCATCCCGGCGATCCCGCACATGTCAGCTCGCGGCCCCGTCGAGCAGCGCATCGAGGACGGGCTCCAGCCGGTGCTCGAACGCGTCGAAGGTGAACTCGCGCTCGTAACGAGACCGGCCGGCTCGACCCATCTCGGCTGATCGCCGCGGGTCGGCCAGCATCCCGGCCAGGGCCTCGACGAGAGCCTCGCGATCGCCGGGCGCGACCAAGCGTCCGGATTCGCCGTCGACCAGAATCTCGGCGGGGGCGGTACCTGTCAGGGCGAGACCGGGCTTGGCATTCGCCATCGCCTCGAGAAACGTGAGGCCGAACCCCTCGCCTCTCGACGGCATGGCGACCAGGGCGGCGCGACGGTAGAGCTCACCGAGCGTCGCCGGATCGACGTATCCCGCGAAGTCGACGTGATCCGAAAGCCCCGCGGCACGCGCCTCCTGCTCCAGGCGCGCGCGGTCGTCGCCCTCCCCCACGAGGACCAGCTTCGCGTCTGCCTGGCGCGCGACAAGACGGGGCCAAGCGTCCAGGAGCTCGTCGTGTCCCTTGTAGCGCTCGCTCGACGACATCCGCGCGACCGTCAGGACGAAACCCGCGCCCGCTCGCGCGAGCTTCGCCGCGTCGACGAGACCTCCAGTGGAAGCTCCTTCGAGGCCTGGATACACCACGACCGGGTGCACGGCGTCCGGAAGGAAGGGCTTCGCCATCTCAAGCGTCGTTCGGGAGATCGAGACCAGGCGCCGGGCTCCCTGCAGGGCTCTGCGCAAATCGACGGCCAGCTCGTGCCAGACCTCCACGCCGAGCAGGAAGACCAGGTAGGGGCTGCGCGCCCAGCGCGGCAGCCGCGCCTGGACCCGCGCCGGACCGGGATGATCGAAGACCAGAGCGCGTTTTTCGGATCGGCCGACCTGAAGGGAGGCGAGCGCCAGAGCGAAACGTGTCTGGCTGCCTCCGCAGCAGACGTATCCGTCGAGGGCCGGGTGCCCATCCGACTCCGGAAGGTGGAGACCGCGAAAGCGCAGTCCCCGGCGCGACGCGTAGCGCCTTATGGCGCGCCCGATCGTACGACCGAGGTGGGCCGCTCCCCCGCCGTCGAGGCGGAGGTTGGCCGAAGCGTGGACCAGCTCTTCGATCACGGTGCGGTGCCGTTCCGGCGGGCGGTCGTCGACCCTTCGATCCCGGCGTGTGCCGGGGAACGGGTCGCACTACGGAGAGCTCTGGCCGAGTGTCGCTTCAGGGACGCGACGGAGAGACTTCCGGCGGTTGGTGGTCGGTCACGACGACGACGCCGAGGGCGCCGGCCGCGGTGGCCATCGGCCACCAGCCGACCACGCAGGCGCGACAGGCGGCGTCGGCGCGCAGGACTTCTTGCGGATCGCGGCGGGTGACGATTCCCGAGCACTCCCAGTGGAAGACCGGCTTGCCGGCCTGCCAGCGCGCCGTCTCGCCGACCGTCAGGTTCTTGGCCTCGCCGAGCTGCTGCGGGGTGAGCGCCACGCGGCAGTCGTCGGTCACCGGCACGGCCTGCTGTGGAGAGCGGGTGATCTCGTGGCCCGAGGGATCGATCAGGGCGACGTAGTACTCGGCGGGCTCGTACTGCTGCCCTTCCAGATAGCGCTCGAGGGTCGCGTCGTCTTCGGCGTTCATCCAGTCGCGCTTCTCGAGCTTGCCCAGGCTCGCCTTCTCGCGGATCACCTGATCGTCGAGGTCGCGGTTCGGGTCGCGGTCCGCCGAGGCCTCCTTGGCTTTCCACCACTGCGCCCAGAGGTCCTGGTCGGAAGCGGCGTTCTTGAGGTCCTTGCGCTGAATCTTGCTCTTCTCGGGCTGCGGGAAGACCGCCCAGTAGTTGCCGCCCCCGGTCGGGACCATGTCGACGTCGTAGAAATCTTCCACCTGGAGGCTCAGGCGCCGGAAGAAGAGGCGCACGTGGACCTCCGCCGGCGGCGGCGGGTCGATCTGCACGGTGACCGGCGCATTGTCGCCGGCCGGCAGGCAGGCCAGCGGCGCGATGGTGATCGTCTGCGCCGCCATCGGTGCCGCGACCGCAGCGATGCCAGTAATGGCCGCGAGAACGAGTGCTGCGCTGGAGATCTTCAATGCGAACGCCCCCCGATTGTTGCCGCTTCTGAACAGTGTACCCGATAGAGGTAGATCGTGGTCAAGGCGGCCCACCCGGCGCTCCGGAGCCGAGGATGCGCTTCAGGTAGGCGTCGACGAACGGGGTCCGCTTGATCCGGTCGCCCGCGTCGCCGAGCGCGCGGACCGCGCCCGGACGGTCGCCGATCTCGTAGAGACAGACCGCGCGGTAGAAGCGGGAGAGCGGCGGATCGGCCGCCGCGGGACCGGAGCGGGAGAAGCTGCGCGCGCACAACCCCCAATTCGAGGTCCGATAGGCGAGGGTGGCGAGGACCGTCTGCACCTCGGCGTCGTCGGGGCGCCCTTCGGCGACCGGCGAGAGCTCGGCGATGGCGGCGTCGAGATCGGCCCGTGAGGTCGCGGTGCCCAGCGCTCGGCGGGCGAGCTCGACCTCGGCCTCCTCCCCGGCGCTGCGTGGTGCTACCGGCGGCGGAGCGCTGGAGGCAGCCGCGGCGGGCGGGGGAGCGCTCACGGGGTCCGTGGCGGGCGGCGGGGCGCTCGATTCCGTCGAGCCCGCCGCGGCAGCTTCCGTTTCCAGGCTGGCAGGCGGGTTGGTGGCCGGGTTCGCGGCCGGGTTGCCTTCGGGACGGGCGGCGACCGGCCCCGGCTCGGTCGCGGGCGTCGCGTCGGAATCCTCGGGCGCCTTCACCTGCGGCAACTCGCCCACCGCCGCGCTCACCGCCGGATCGTCGAGCAGGGCCGGCGACAACGAGGCGACGAAGCGTCTCGCGTCCTCGTCGCGTTTCCGGTCGTGCAGACATCCGACGTAAGCGGCGGCGGTTGCCGCCGTCGCATCGGGAGCTCCGGCGCCGAAGGCGGTCAGCGCGTCCTTGCAGCGCTCGAGCCGGGCGTCGGCGAGGCCGCGCAGGTTGGCGATCGCGTGGCTGTCCGCCGGATCGGTGGCGTTCACGCCGTCGAGCCGGGAGAGCGCCGCCTTCGGCGCGCCGCGCTCGAGCTCGGCGCGCGCCAACTGGATCGGCCAGCGGGCGTCGTGCGGATTCTTCTCGGCCAGTTTTTCGAGGCGCGCGATCCGGTCGCGTGGCGCCAGCGCCGCGAGCTCCTGGGCGCGCGCCTGCTCGGCCGCGCGCGCCACCGCGGGCAGGAGTCGGAGCTCTTCCGGTTCGAGCAGATCGGCCGCCGCCGCCGCGAAAGCGCGGCGCTCGGAGGCGTCGACGTCAGCTTTCGTGTAGGCCTGGAATCGATCCTCGATCGACACGATGCGCCGGAAGGTCTCGTCGAAGCCGTCACTGTCCTGGGCCTTGGCTTCCGCCACGCCGAGCCGGACCAGGCAGCTCCCCAACTGCTCCGGCTCCTCGAGCATCCCGAAGCAGGCGATGTGGAAGAGCCGCGCCGCCTCGGAAGGATCGCCACGCACCAGCGCCGCGCGCGCGTCGCGCTCGCGGTCCGTGTAAAAGGGATCCACGGCGGCGTGAGCCGCGGTGAGGCCGAGCACGAGACCGAGCGCGACAGCGAGGGCCGGACGAAAGCTCATCGAGCCCATCACGCCGACGCCCTCGCATCGAGCGCGGCGAGATCGCGATCTTCGAGCACCGCTCGCGGGTTGCTCGTCGTCACCGCCTCGGCCACTTCCTCGCCCCAGCGGCGAGCCACCGCCTCGCGCGCTCGCGACAGGCCGGTCGGACGCCATTGGGGACGGTGCGCGTCGCTCGCCACCAGGTGCACCAGCCCGGCGTCGAAGAGCTCCTCGACCACCGCCCGCGGCGCGCGTCCGAACTCGCCGCTGACGCTCGCCGCGGTGACCTGCAAGAGCGCGCCGGCCGTCACCAGGGTCGCGAGGAGATCGAGGTCGCCGCGCAGCGCGGGGGTGAGCTCGGGGTGGACGAGGATCGCCCGCCGGCCACGCCGCGCGAGATCCTCGACCACGCTCAGGGGATCGGGACCGAAACCGCGCGGCTCGAGCTCGAGGAGCAGCGACCGCGACTCGCCGAGCGCCAGGATCGAGCCGTCGCCGGCGTCGAGCTCGCGGGCCAACTCGGAGTCCACCCGGATCTCGCCGCCGAGCAGCAGGCGCGGCACCGGGCCGCACTCCGCCTGCACCCGGCGCAGCAACGCCTCGAGCTCGGCCCGCGGCGTGTCCGGCCACTCGTCGCGCCGCCGGTGGGGCGTGGCGACCAGATGGGTGCAGCCGTCGCGCGCCGCCATGCGGCAGAGCTCGACGGATTCCTCGAGACTCTCGGCGCCGTCGTCGACGCCGGGCAGGATGTGGGCGTGCAGGTCGATCACGAAGCGGTCGCCTTCTCGATCCTCGTCGCCTCGTCGCCGCCGCCGTAGGCCTCGTAGGCGTAACCGCCTTTGTAGCGGCCCCGGTAGGAGCCCTCCATCCCGTGGTCGCAGTTGAGCACCACGCCGAGCATGTGGAGATCGGACTGCACCAGGCGGTCGCGGCACAGGCGCGCGTCCTTCTTCTGCACGTAGCCGGCCCGCAGGCAGAGCACCACGCCGTCGGCGCAACCGCCGAGGATGATCGCGTCGGTGACCGCGAGGGCCGGAGCGGAATCGAAGATGACGAAGTCGAACCGCTCGCGCGCCCAGGCCGCGAACTCGCGCATGCGCTCCGAGGCGAGGAGCTCCGACGGGTTCGGGGGGATGGGGCCCGAGGGACAGATCCAGAGATTCGGCACCCGCGACTGGAAGACCACGTCCTCCATCGGCGCGTCGTGGGTGGTGAGGTAGTTGACCAGGCCGGCCCGGTTGGTGCCGCCGAAGACTTCGTGGAGGCGCGGCTTGCGCAGGTCGCCGTCCACCAGCAGCACGCGGCGCGGCAATTGCGAGAGCACCACGGCGAGGTTGGTCGCGGTCGAGGTCTTGCCTTCGCCCGGAATCGCCGAAGTGACCGCGACGACTTTGAGCTCATCCGCGGTCGACAGGAGGAGCGCGGTGCGCAGCGAGCGGTAGGCCTCCGAGGCGGCCAAGCGGGGGCGATGGTGCGGCAGGAGCTCGATCTGAACCGCGTCTTCGCTCGACGCCGACTTCCCTCTCCCCTTGCCGCGCGCCACCTTGTGGGAGCCGGACTCGCGTTTCGCTCCGTAACCGTAGCCGTAGCCATACCCGTAGCCGTATCGGCCGAGCAGCGAACCGCGCTTGCCCTGGGTCACGTCGGGCACCGTCGCGAGGAGCGGCAGGCCGAGCAGCCGCTCCACCTCGTCGGTCGACTTGAGGGTGCGGTCCATGTAGTAGAGCAACAGCACCAGCGCGACGCCGCCGGCCGTGCCGCCCCCCAGGCCCATCGAGAGGCTGCGCGAGAGCGACGGCCGGAAGGGTCCACCCGGCACGAGGGCCTTGTCGACCACCCGCACGTTCGATTCGCGGGTCGCCTGGAGGCGCGAGCTCACGTCGGTCTCCGACTGCTTGCGCAGCAGCTCGTCGAGCAGCGCCCGCTTGGTGGTGATCTCGATCTGCAGGTTGCTGTACTCGACCGAATCGCTCGACAGCTGGCGGTTCTCGGCCTTCACCTGATCGAGCTCCTGGGCGAGCGACTTCTCCTTGCGCAACGCGGTGTCGTAGTCGGCGTGCGCCGTCGCCCGTTCGCGGATCAGCTCCTGGCTGGCGACCGTCGTGAGATTCTGGCGGGCCTGGTCGATGCGCGTCTTGAGCTCGACCATGGCCGGCCACTCGGGCTTGTAGAGGTTGAGCTTGGTCGCGTAGTCGCGCTCCATGTCGTGCAGGTCGGACCGTTGCTTGGCGACGAGCGGGTTGTCGACCAGCTCGGCGGCGCGGTCGGCCGAGGCGCCGTCGAGCTCGCGCATCCGCACCTCGAGGTCGATGCGGCTCGAGATCGCCTGGATGTAGTCCTGGTTGAGCGCTTCGAGCCGCTTCATCACCACGTTGGTCGAGGGATCGAGCGAGACGATGTCGGTGCGCCGGCCGTAGGCCTGGAGCTGGCGCTCCTTGTCGCCGATCTCCTGCTTCAACGAATCGATCTGCTGCGCGTAGAAGTTGGCGGCCTTGCCCGCCACCGTGGTGCGCGTCTCGATGCCCCAGTCGATGTAGGCGTCGACGACCCCGTTGGCCACCTTCGCCGCCAGCTCGGGCGAATGGCTGACGTAGGAGACGTTGACGAGCTGGGTGCTCTGGAGCGGTTGGATGTCGAGGCCACCGAGCAGGCGCTGCGCGAGACCGCCGAGCGCCGCTTCGTCGGCCTCGGAGGTCGCGGCACCGGCCGCCCGGCTCGCGCCGCCCGGGTTGAAGTCCGGGTTCTGATCGAGCCGCAGGTCGAGCACCACGCGCTCGGCGAGCCCACGGCTCGCCAGCAACCGGTACTGGGTCGGGTAGTACTCGGAGTTCCACCAGTTCTCGAGCATCGCGTCCTGGATGCCGGTGAGCGACACCGACATCTTGCGCTCGATCTGGATGAGCGCGGTGGCCCGGTACTCCTTCGGAGTCATCAGGTAGCGCAGCATCGCGAAGGCGGTCGCCAGCAGCACGATCAGGACGATCAACGTCCACCGGTTGGCGAGGATGCGCAGGTAGTCGCCGAGTTGGAACTCGCTCTCGCCCTCGCCTGCGAAGGCGGCGAAGGGGTCGGTGGCGGCGCCGGGACGGAGCGGGTCGTTCATCAGAAGAAGGACTCCTTGACGATCACCACGTCGCCGGCGTGGAGCACCGGATCGGGCTCCTTGCCGGCCAGGAGGCGCTTGTAGTCGACCACCGTCTCGCCGGTGAGCGAATCGCCCTGGCGATGGCGGATGAGGATCTTCTTGGAAGCTCGATCGGTCAAGCCCCCGGCGCGAGAGAGGACGGCCAGCAGGGTGACGCGATCGGTGCTCTGGAAGGTCTGGGCGCCCGGCGAGCCGACCTGGCCAAGACAGTAGATCGAGATCTGCACCCGCGCCGGCACGTTGATCAGGTCGTTGGCGTTGATCGGGATGTTCGCTTCCGGGAGGCCCTTCTCCATCAGGTCGTCGACCCGGATGGAGAGCTGATCGGAGAGCCCGTTCTGGGCCCGCCGCAGCACGTAGATCACGTCCCCGTGATCGGCGGCCAGCCCGCCCGCCGCGGCGAGCGCGTCGAGCAATGTCCACCGGCCCGGAAAGTCGAGGGCGCCCGGCCGCTGCACCGCGCCGATCACCGAGATCGGCCGGGAGCGCATCTCGAGCACTTCGACGCTCACCGTGGCGTGGTTGACGTACTTGGACTCGAGGAGCTCCTTGAGCTTCGCCGCGAGCTCCCGATCGGTGAGGCCGGCCGCCGGCACCTCGCCGATCAGCGGCAGGATGATCGTCCCCGTCTCGGTGATCCGTCCGTCCACGTTGAGCTCCGGCACCTCGAAGACCTTGATCCGCACCCGGTCCTTGGGGCCGAGGCGATAGCTCGACGCGGTCGGCGAGTCCTGCGCCCACGCGGCGGTGGCGAGCGCGGCCGTCGCCAGCAACGCCAGAGCCAAGCGGGAGAAACGGGAGGATGCGAGCACGGGAGCGGTGACCTGCCTCGTCATCTTAGAACAGCTCGGCGACGCGCTCCGCGTCGAGTCGGATCATCAATACCAGGTCCCGCCACCGCCGGACCCGCCGTGGTAGACGATCTCGAAGCCGACCTGGGAGTAGGTCCGGGCGCCGAGCGGCGAGCTGGTGCGGGTGCGCAGCGCGTGGACACCGAGCCGGAGCGCGCGAAAGAGGGTGAGCTGGAAACGCGCTCCGGTCGAGGTCACGTCCTCGTTCGGTTGCACGCCCCGGAAGTCGCGCTGACCCTGCTCGCGGAAGACCGCGAGGCTGCCGCCGCGGCCGAGCGCCAGACCGATCTCGCCACCGGTGCGGCGATCGACGTACTCGGCAGCCGCTTCTTGCACCGAGTAGCTGAGGTCACGCAACCCGTAGACCGCGAAGCGGAAGCGACCGGGGGGGCTCCAGCCGACTCGCCCGCTGCCGGTGTAACCCTCGAAGCGCTGGAAGGTGGAGCCAGCGGCCGGCGTGCGGCGCTCGTGACGCACCGTCACCGCGGCGTTGGTGTGGGCCCGCCTCCACTGGAGCTCGCCGAACCAGCTCGAGCCGTCGTTCGAGCGGTCGCGGGTCGAGTCGGAGGCGAAGTCGGACTTGGTGCGGCCGGCGCCGGCGCCGAGCGAGATGTGCGGGGTCAGCCACCAGCGCACACCGCCGTCCTGCCAGCTGTCGCGCCGGTCGAGCACCGAGAAGTCCACACCCGTTCCCAATCCGGGATCCTGCGCCGAGAAGTTGGTGAAACCCGCCCGTCCGAACAGCGAGAGGTGGGAAGCGACCGGAATCTCCACCTTGCCTTCGTATTGGTGATTCTTGATGCGGGCGCGCTGGTCCACCGCCGAGGTCGCCAGGCCGGTGAGATCACTCGTCGTGGCGGTCAGGGCGACGGCCAGCCGGTTGCCGTAGAGGAAATAGCCGATCCCCTCTCGTCCGGCCAGGTGTCGCGCGTCCTTGTGGTCGCGCCACCAGGTGTACTCGGGCAGGATGTGGGCCGCCAGGATGCCGCGCGCGCCGGTCGGCAGGTAGGCGTGCAGGCCGGCGCCCACCGTCGCCGTCAGGTCACCCTTCTGTCCGCTTCCCGGATCGACCCAGGCGATCTCGCGCAATCCCATCCAGGGATCCAGCCGCAGGGGACCGAGGTGCCAGCGCGCCTGACGGAGCGCGTTCTCGAACGCTTCGCGCGGCTCGACGGTCGGCGCGCCCATTGTTCCGGGAACGATATATTGGCCGCCTTGACCCCACATCGGGCACCCGACAGCCGCGATCCAGAGCGCGACGAGACCAGGGCGGAGGGCGCTTCGCATCTGCGATTCCTTTCGCGGGCGCGCGCCCGCGGCGCGGCCGGATGGTGGTCAGGGCTCCGGCTGCCTGCCGGGATCGAAGGCGACATCTTAAGTCACCCGGCGTTACGGGCGGCTCCCCTCGCGCTGCTGCTGGTGCTCGTCCCGCTTCCGTTCGGCGGCGTGACACCGCACGCCTCGGCGATCCTCGCCGTCGCCGTCTGGTTGGTGGCGGCCCTGCTGTTGGCGCTCGCCGGGGCGGCGGCGATCGGGCGCGCGACCCGGAGGGTGGCCTGGGCGCTGGTCGCGCTGGCCGCGTTCGGTTGGCTGCAGACCGTGCCGCTGCCGGCTTCGCTGGTGGCGCGGATCGCGCCGGAGCGGGCGCGCCTCGCCACCCAGAACGCCGCCTGGACCGAGCGCGCGGCGGATCGGCCCCTCGCGCTCTCCTACGCGCCCGGCGCCACGCGCTCGGCGATCGTCGATTGGCTGACTCCGGTCGGCGCGCTGCTGGCCGGCGCCGCGGCTGGCCGGTCGCGGCGGTCGCGCCGGGTGTTGCTCGGCGGTCTCGTCGCGGCCGGGCTCTTCCAGGTGGTCTTCGGCGCCCAGCAGTGGTTCGCGCGCTCCGACATCCTGTGGGGCATCCGCATTCCGGGGCCGACCAACCGCCTGCGCGGCACCTTCGTCAACGCCAACCATCTGGCGACCTACCTCGCGATCCTCGTCGCGGTGGTTTTCGCCTGGATCTGGTGGAGCTTTCGCCGCGCCGGCCGCGAAGCCGATCTCGAGACCCGGCTGCGGCAGATCGCGCTTCCCGGGCTGGTCTGGATCGCGCTCTTCGTCGGGCTGGCCTTCACCGGTTCGCGCGCCGGCCTGTTGGCGGCGGCGGCCGGCTGTCTGGTGCAGCTCGCCCTGGTGGCGCGCCACGAACGGAGCCGCGGCGTGGCCATCGCCACGGCAGCCGCGCTGGCGGCCGCCGTCGTGGCGGTCGGTCTCTATGGTTTTCAGGCGGGCTTCGGGCGACTGCTGGACACTTCGGTGGGCGCGACCGGGAGCGCCGACGCCCGTCTCGTCGCCATGGGGCGCACCTTCGATCTCTGGCGGCACGCACCCCTGACCGGTATCGGGCTGGGCGCTTTCCGCGCCGCGTTTCCTCTCGTCCAGAGCACCGGTCTGTCCGATGTCTGGTGGCACGCCCACAATGACTGGTTGGAGCTCGTGGCGACCACGGGCCTGGTGGGATTCGCGATCTTCGCGGCCGGCCTCTGGGTTCTCCTGCGGGGGCTCGGGCGCGGCTGGCGGGAGGGCGTGCGCAGCGAGGACCGCGCGGCGGCGCTGGCCGCTCTGGGCGCGCTCGCCGCGGTCGGACTGCAGGAGCTCGCCGATTTCGGCCTCACCATGCCGGCCGTCGCGATCACCCTGGCCGCCCTCTGCGGCGCCGCCCTGGCAGCCGCGCGCACGGCGTCTCAGCGTCAGGCCTGAATCAAGGGAAAGAGAGGCGCGAGGGGCCGCGCCGGCGGCCGCAGCGGCTCAGCCGCGAGGGCCATCCGTCGTGCCGCTCCAGCGCGCGGTATTGCCTTTCTCGAAGCCGTCCGTGAACAGGACATGGTCGGTCCGCGGTGGCGGAGCGATGCGCGCGCTGCGCGCGGAGCCTCGAGGGCTGGGGAGCGGCGAAGTGGAGCAGCAGGGCGACGAGGAGCGTGGCCGCCGCCGCGCCCGCCGTGAACATGAGGCCGGGCCGCGTCATCGGCCGCCGGAACGGCAGCACGTGAACCGGACGCGGCGCATCGAGCACGGCGCGGAAGCGGGCGAGCTCGGCCGCCCGCCGGGTCAGCTCGGGATCGCGCGCCAGGCGCTCCTCCCAGACTTCCCGTTGACCCACCTCCAGGCGATCCTCGACCGCCGCCGCGAGCTCCTCGAAATCGACCGCGTCGAGCTCGCGCTCGGCGTCGCCGAGCAGATGCGCGAACTCACGCAGCAGACGCGCGCCGCCGTCGAGCGAGACCTCGCGGGCGTCGGGGCTGGGCTTCTGGGGGCTCAGGGGACGGTTCATCCGGACCTCTTCGCCGGTGAAGACGGGGAATCCGGCCCCATCATCCCAGGCCCGGAAGGTGGCCGCGCAGATGCCGGGCCAGCCGCAGGCGGGCGCTCTTGCGCAGATTGATCACCTGCTGGCGGGTCAGCCCGAGCCGCTCGGCGATCCAGAGGTCGTCGCGCGGGAGCTGGGGCAGCAGATCGTGGAGCTCCGCCGGGCTCAGCCGCAGCGCGGCCGCCAGCCCGGCGTGATCGACCACCCGGCTGGCCAGCAGCACGTCGACGAGACTCTCGCCGCCCGATCCGCGCAAGTTGACGAGCAGCGCGATCCGCTGGTTCTCGGGGAGCTCGACGATCTCCCGCCAGAGGGTCCTGACCGCCTCGGCGAGGGCCATGCGGTCGAGCGTCGAGAGCTCGGGCTCGACCGGCTCCGCCTGGGCCGGCGGGCGGGATCCCGCCGGGTCGGCCGCCGCGGTGGTCGAGACCGTGACGACCTCCACGAGCCCGAGCGCCTGAAAAAGAGCGTCCACCAGGTCCTCCAGCCGGCAGGGTCCCTCGAGCCGGTCCAACACGCCCCGCACCAGCCGCGGAAACTCCCCCCAGCCGGACCCGGTGCGCGCCAGGACCGTCCGGACGATGGCGGCCAGCTCGCGCGCCTCGATCGCCACCGGGGCCTCGCCCCGGGCGGCGGCGAGCCCGCACAGCGCGTCGCGGCCCGTGCCGCTCCAGGCCGCGACCGCGTCCTCACGCCGCAGGACGTAGCGGACCCGGTCGCGCAACCGGGTGCGGACGGGCTGGCTCGCCAGGAGGAGGCCCGCCACCGCGTTGAAGCCGGTCGTCGCCACGTAGTCGAGAAAGCTCGCCGGGGGCTCACGCTCCCCCCGCCGAGCGCCCGCCAATTGGATCTGGAGTTTGAGGAGCGTCGCCGCGTGGAGGTCTTCGAGCTCGGCTTCGTCGAAGCCGGTGCGGCGCCGCCCGAGCTGTCGCCGGAAGATCTTCCAGAGGAGCGGCGCCGCGTTCTCGTCGAGCAACACCCCGAGCTCGCGGCGCGCCGCGTCATCGCTCGGCGTGCCGAGGAAGGCGTTCAAGAGCGGGTCGTGGGATCGCGGGGCGTTCACCGGCCGCATCCGTCCGAGGGAGAGCCGAGAGGCCGGGCCCATTCGTCCAGGATCCGGATTCGGGAACCACGACTCCTCGAAATGTCCGAGCTAAACCTTGTGATCCATTGATTTATCGACCCATCGCGGATGGCATCACCGTTGCGATGAAAGAGGGCTGAACCCTTTCGGGGGACACCTTCGATCATGCGCCCGCACCCGCTCTCCGCCAAGTCATCTCGACTCACGGTCTCCGTTCGCGAAATCGCGCGGATTGAGACCGAGCAGCCGGACCTTGCTGTAGAGGGTGCTGCGCGGCACGTCGAGCAGCTTGGCGGCTGCCGGGACGCTGCCCCGGGTATGGGCCAGGGTGCGTTCCACGGCCCGGCGCTCGAGCTCGGCCAGGGTCGCGATGGGCTCGGGCTCCCTTCCGCCGGGATCCGCCGCGGTCACGGCCGCCGGGGCCGCGACCAGATTGAGATCGCGCGGCTCGACGACCGGCCCGGCGGCCACCAGGATCGCCCGTTCGAGCACGTTGCGCAGCTCGCGCACGTTGCCCGGCCAGTCCTGGGCGACGAGCGCCTCCATCGCCTCGGGAGAGAGGGTCACCTGGCGCCCCACCTCGTCGCAGAGCCGCTCCATCAGGTCCTCGACGAGCTGCGGGATGTCCTCGCGGTGCTCGCGCAGCGGCGGCAGGCGGAGCACGAAGGTATTGAGCCGGTAATAGAGATCGGACCGGAACGTGCCTTCCGCCATCGCCTCGGCGAGGTCGCGGTTGGTCGCCGCCACCAGGCGCGTCTCGGCGCGCCGCTCCTGGACCTCGCCGACCCGGCGAAAGGTCTTCTGCTCGAGCACCTTCAGCAACTTGGGTTGCACCGTGAGGTCGAGGTCCCCGATCTCGTCGAGAAAGAGGGTGCCCCGGTGCGCCGTCTCGATCAGACCCACCTTGTTCGTGACCGCGCCGGTGAAGGCACCCCGGGCATGGCCGAAGAGCTCGCTTTCCAGCAGATCGCGCGGCAGGCCCGCGCAGTTGAGGTCCACGAACGCCTCGTCGGCGCGCGGGCTCTCGTCATGCAGCCAGTGGGCAACCAGTCCCTTGCCGCTCCCGGTCTCGCCGATCAGGAGCACCGGACTCTCGGCCCGCGCCGCCACCTTGGCGTCGCGCTCCAGCGCCCGGATCACCGCCGAGCGGCCGCGGAACGGCTCCACCTTGCGGCGCTCCCACGAGGCGCGCCCGGCGAGATGGCGGCGGCGCACCCGCCGGCGGTCGAGGGCCCGATCGACCACCGTGTCGAGAGCCACCATCGAGAGCGGTTTGACCAGGAAGTTCTCGGCCCCGGCACGCATCGCCTCGACGGCCAGCTCCACGTCGCCATGGCCGGTCGCCATGATCACCGTGACCTCGCTGTCGAGCTCGCGCAGGGTCGTCAGCACGCTCAGACCGTCGCCATCCGGCAGCGCGTAGTCGAGCACCACGAGGTCGGGGCTCTGACTCCGGTACTGGGCGATCGCCGCTTCGGCCGTGCCCGCCTCGTCGACCAGGTGCCCACGCGCGCGCAGGTACGTCGCCATCATCTTGCGCTGCGACTCGTCGTCGTCGACGCACAGCAACCGCGCTTGAACCATGCGCGAATTCTACCCGCAACGCCGCGCGGCCGCGGATCGACGAGACCAATGCCGACACGCGTTTCCGGATCGTCTTGCCGATGATCCGAAAGGAGACCCGAGCCATGCGCAGCACACCCCTTCCCATCCACGCGCCCTCGAACGCGCTTCGCCTCCTGCTGGTCGAGGACGAACCGCCAATGCTCAAGCTGCTGACTCATTTCCTGAGCTATCTCGGCTATCAGGTCACCGCGGTGTCTGACCAGGGTGAAGCCTCCAGGCTGCTCGAGACGGAACGCTTCGACCTCCTGCTCACCGACCTCGGCTTCGGCGAAGACGAGTCCACACGTAGCCTCGCCCTCCTGCGCCGGGCCCGCGAGATCCAACCCGGAATCCAGATGCTCGTCCTGAGCGGTCTCGCCGACGCCGCGGTCGAGGTCGAGAGCCGGCGATGCGGCGCCGACGAGCACCTCGTCAAACCGGTTCCCTTGGCGCGCATCGCCACGGCCCTGGCCCGCATGCTCCACGATGGAGCCGCCGTTCGCAAGGCGGCCATCGCATGAGCGCCGTCGCCCACCCCACGCTCGAGCTTGCCGCGCCGGGCGGTCGGATAGGTTCCGATCGACGCGCGATCAGCCGCCGAGCAGACCCTCGACGTGGCCGTCGACCCAGTCCATCTTCTCCGCCTGCGGCACCGGCGGCAGCCCGGGCATGCGGATGATGTCGCCGAGCATCGCCACCACGAAGCCGGCGCCCGCGGCGAGCACCAGGCCGCGCACGGTGACGTCGAAGTTCTCCGGACGATTGATCTTCTGGGGGTCGTCGGAGAGCGAGCTCTGGGTCTTCGCCATGCAGATCGGGAGCTCGCCGTAGCCGAGCTTCTCGATCAGCTTGAGGTCGCGTAGCGCGAGCTTCGAGAGGGTCACCGAGCGCGCCCCGTAAACCTGCTTGGCGATCGTCTCGATCTTCTCGGGAATCGGGCGCTTCCAGTCGTAGAGCGGCTTGAACGGGACACTCTTGCGCGCCGCTTGCGCGACCACGGCCTCCGCGAGGGCCCGGCCCCCCTCGCCGCCGCGCGCGAAGATCTCGGCGACCGCCGAAGGCACCTCCATCTCGGCGCAGGCGCGCGCGATGACGGCGATCTCCTCGTCGCTGTCGGTATCGAAGCGGTTGATCGCCACCACCGGCACGAGGCCGTAGCGCTTCGCGTTCTCGACGTGCTTGCGCAGGTTGGGCAGCCCGCGCTCCACCGCCGCGGGATCGGGAACGCCGAACTTCGACTTGTCGGCCACGCCGCCGTGCCGCTTGAGCGCCCGCACGGTGGCCACGAGCACCATGGCCGCCGGGTCGAGACCGGCGTAGCCGCACTTGATGTCGAGGAACTTCTCGGCGCCGAGGTCGGAGCCGAAACCGGCCTCGGTGACCGTCCAGTCGGCATGCGCGAGCGCCATCTTGGTCGCCAGCACCGAGTTGCAGCCGTGTGCGATATTGGCGAACGGGCCGCCGTGGATGAACGCCGGCACGCCTTCGCAGGTCTGCACCAGGTTGGGCATCACCGCGTCCTTGAGCAACACCATCAGGGTGCCGACCGCCTTCAGGTCCGTCGCGGTCACCGGCTCGCCCTTCTGGTCGAGCGCCACGATCAGGCGGCCCAGCCGGGCGCGCAGGTCGTCCGCGTCGTCGGCCAGGCAGAGCGCCGCCATGATCTCGGAGGCCGGCGTGATGTCGAAGCCGCTCTCGCGCGGCACCCCGTGCGCGGCGCCGCCCAGCCCGAGCACCACGTTCCTCAGCGCGCGGTCGTTGAGATCCACCACCCGGCGCCAGAAGACGCGCCGGACGTCGATTCCGAGCGCGTTGCCCTGTTGCAGATGGTTGTCGAGCATCGCGGCCAGCATGTTGTTGGCCGCCGAGATGGCGTGGAAATCGCCGGTGAAATGCAGGTTGATGTCTTCGGTCGGCACGACGACCGAGGCCCCGCCGCCGGTCGCGCCCCCCTTCACTCCGAAGGTCGGGCCGAGCGATGGCTCGCGCAACGCCAGGGCGACCCGCTTGCCGATCTTGGCCAGGCCCTGGGCGAGACCGATCGAGACGGTGGTCTTGCCCTCCCCCGCCGGCGTCGGGGTGATCGCCGACACCAGGATCAACTTGCCCGGCGCGCGACCGGATGCCGCCCGCGCCTCGAGACGGACCTTGGCCTTGTCGCTGCCATAGAGAACGAGATGCTCTTCACGAATTCCGAGATCGCGCGCGACCTCGGTGATCGGACGTACCGTGGATTCTCTGCTCATGGTTCTTTCATCCCACCCTTTCTCACAGCTCCCAATCCTATGGCGCGCGCTGCCGCGCGGCGACCCCTGGCGCGCGACCGCGTGCTAATTTAGGCAATATGGATCCACGAGCGCGTTTGACGACCCCTCTCGTTCGGGACGCCCGCGGCGCGGAGTTGCGGCCCGCCACCTGGGACGAAGCCTTGGCTCGCACCGCTGCGGGATTGCGCGCCGTCCGCGACGCGCACGGCCCGAAGTCCTTCGGCATGTTCAGCTGCTCGAAGGCCACCAACGAAGTGAACTTCGCCGCCGGCAAGTTCGCTCGCGTGGTGATGGGCTCGAACAACGTCGACAGCTGTAACCGCACTTGACACGCCCCTAGCGTCGCCGGTCTGGCGACGGTGTTCGGAGCGGGAGGCGGAACGAGCTCCTACGTGGAGATCGAGGAGACGGAGTGCATCCTGCTGTGGGGCTCGAACGCGCGCGAGACCCACCCGATCTTCTTCCATCACCTGCTGAAGGGCCTGCGGCGATCTCCGCAGGGCGCCAAGCTGATCTCGATCGACCCGCGGCGCACCAGCTCGGCGCGCTGGGCGCACCTCTGGGCGGGGCTCGACGTGGGCTCGGACATCGCGCTCTCGAACACGGTGGCGCGCGAGATCCTCGCCGCCGGGCTCGAGAACCGTGAGTTCATCGAGAACGCGACGACGGGCATCGACGCCTACCGCGCCTCGGTCGAACCCTGGACGCTCGAACGCGGCGAGCGCGAGACCGGCGTCCCGGCTGCGGTCATCCGCGAGATCGCCCACACCTACGCCACCGCCAAGACCGCGCAGCTCTGCTGGACGCTCGGCATCACCGAGCACCACAACGCGGTCGACAACGTCTTGTCGCTGATCAATCTCTCGTTGCTGACCGGGCACATCGGACGGTTCGGCTCGGGACTCGTGCCGCTGCGCGGCCAGAACAACGTGCAGGGGGGCGGCGACATGGGCGCGCTGCCCGACCGGCTGGCCGGCTTCCAGCATGTCGAGAACGCGCCGTTGCGCGAGAAGTTCGAGCGCGAGTGGGGGGTGTCCATTCCGCCCGAGAAGGGCTGGCACATCTCGGCGATGTTCGACGCCATGGAGCGCGGCGAGCTGCGTTCCCTCTTCGTGCTCGGCGAGAACCCCTTGCGCTCGGAGGCCGACCAGCATCGCTGCCGGCGGCTGCTCGAAGGCCTCGAGTTCATGGTGGCGCAGGACATGTTCCTCACCGCCACCGCCGAGCTCGCCGACGTCGTGCTGCCCGCCGCGGCCGGCTGGTGCGAATCCGAGGGCACCGTCACCTCGAGCGAGCGCCGCGTCCAGCGGGTGCGCCGCGCGATGGCGCCGCCCGCAGGGGCGCGGGACGACCTGGCGATCCTCTTCGAGCTCGCCAAGCGGCTCGGCCACGACTGGGGCGCGCCCGACGCCGAGCGCTGCTGGGACGAGCTGCGTCGCGTTTCGCCGGCCCATGCCGGGATGAGCTACGCGCGGCTGGAGGAGCTGGGCGGTTTGCAGTGGCCCTGTCCCGACGAAAACCATCCGGGCTCGCTCTTTCTGCACAGCCGCCTCTGGGAACGCCCCTGCAAGGGACCGCGAGCGCCCTTCACCGTGGTCGAGCACGACCCGCCGGTCGAGCGGCTCGACGACGAGTACCCGGTGCGACTCACCACCGGCCGGCGGCTCGAGGACTTCAACACCGGCGTGCAGAGCGGCCGCTACAACTATCCTCGGCGGCGCGGCGAGACCCTCGACCTGTCGCCCGAGGACGCCGCCAAGTACGGAGTGGGCGAGGGCGACGAGGTGCGGGTGCGCTCGCGGCGCGGCGAGGTCGTCGCGCCGGTCCACATCGACGACGGCCTGCGCCCCGGCCTGACCTTCATGACCTTCCACTTCCCCGAGCAGGTGGCCACCAACCTGCTCACCATCGACGCCACCGATCCGCGCTCCGGAACCGCCGAGTTCAAGGCCGCGGCGGTGTGCATCGAACCCGTGGGAGCGGGCTGAGATGGATCTTCGAATCGAGGGCGCCGAGGCGACCGCCGAGGAGCGTGCGGCGGTCGACGCGCTCCTGGGCTCGCCCAAGAGCCGCTGGGACGGGGGCACGCGAGCCACGGAACGCGACGGACGGACAGGGGTCGGCGGTCTCGCCGCCGCGGCGCGCCGCGACCAGTTGCTGCCCGCCTTGCACGCGGTGCAGGACCGGGTCGGCTGGGTGAGCGAGGGCGCGCTCAACTACATCTCGAAGCGCCTCGACGTGCCGCCGGCGGAGATCTGGGGGGTCGTCAGCTTCTACCACCTGCTGGCGACCGAGCCGCGACCCAAGCGCGTCGTCCATGTCTGCGACGACCTCGCCTGCCGCCTCGCGGGCTCGGGCGAGATCTGCGCGCAACTCGAGAGAACGCACGGCGCCGAGGGCACGCCCTCGGCCGACGGCTCGACGACCTGGCTGCGCAGCCCCTGCCTCGGCCAGTGTGAGCGCGCCCCGGCGGCGCTCGCCGTCGCCGCCGGCAAGCAACCCTCCGCGCGAGTCCTGGCTCCCCTCGCCTCGACAGACGATCTGGTCACCGCGCTCATCGACCCGAAGTCTTTCCCTGCAATGGAAGCTTCTTCGGATCCCGAGAAGGGAACGGGCTCGACGCAGACCTCGGTGCCGCAGGCCGGCGATCCTGCGCTGCGACTGCTGAAGCGGGTCGGCGTCGTGGATCCGGCTTCACTCGAGGCGTATCGCGGTTCGGGCGGCTATGCAGCGCTGACCCGGGCGATCGATCTGGGGCCGGAGGCGGTCATCGCGGAAGTCACCGCCGCGAAGCTGGTCGGGTCGCGGCGGAGCCGCCTTCCCCACCGGCCGCAAGTGGGATGCGGTGCGACGGGCGAAGGGCGAGCTCCCGCTACCTGGTCTGCAACGCCGACGAGTCGGAACCCGGGACCTTCAAGGACCGGGTGCTGCTCGAGGAGGATCCGTTCGCGATCCTCGAGGCGATGACCATCGCGGCGTTCGCCACCGGCTGCTCGCGTGGCTTCGTCTATCTGCGTGGCGAGTACCCGCTGGCCTGGGAGCGCCTCTCGGGAGCCATCGACCAGGCGCGCGCGGCGGGGCTGCTCGGAGCGGATGTCGCCGGCTCCGGCTTCGCCTTCGACGTCGAGATCCGGCGCGGCGCCGGGGCCTACATCTGCGGCGAGGAGACGGCGCTCTTCAACTCGATCGAGGGCTTCCGTGGCGAGCCGCGCTCGAAGCCGCCCTTCCCGGTCGAGGTCGGGCTGTTCGGCCAGCCGACCCTGGTGAACAACGTCGAGACCCTCGCTTCGATCCCCCGGATCGTGCTCGACGGGGGGGCCGACTATGCGGCGATCGGCAGTGGAAGCTCGACCGGACCCAAGCTGTTCTGCGTCTCCGGCCGGGTGGCGCGGCCCGGCCTCTACGAGTTGCCGTTCGGCGCCACGCTCGGCGAGCTCCTGGACCTGGCGGGGGGAGTCGCCGGGAACGGCGAGCTGCGCGCGGTGCTGCTGGGCGGCGCCGCCGGGATGTTCGTCGGGCCCGACGCGCGGACCACTCCGTTGACCTTCGAGGGCACCCGGACGATCGGCGCGACGCTGGGATCGGGCGTGGTGATGGTCTACGACGAGACAGCGGACCTCGGCGACGCGCTGCTGGCCATCGCGTCGTTCTTCCGCCACGAGTCCTGCGGCCAGTGCGTGCCCTGCCGGGTCGGCACGGTGCGGCAGGAGGAGCTGCTGCGCCGCCTGCGCGCCGGCTCGACGAACGGTTCGCGCGAAGGCGAGCTCGCGCTCTACAAAGAGCTTGCCCAGGCGATGCGCGACGCTTCGATCTGCGGCCTCGGCCAGACGGCCGTCACCGCGATCGAGAGCGCCCTGGCACGCTTCGACCCCTTCCCGGCGACTTCCTCTTCCTGAGCTTCAGGCCGCCTGGCCGGGCACGTACCAGACCGGACAGCAGGCCTCGTGCAGCACGGCGAGGGAGGTGTCGCGGGTCAGCCAACGACGGAGCGGCGCCCGCGTGTGCTCGCCCATGACGATGCAGCAGCTCTTCAATCGCGCCGCCTCTCGAGCGATCATGTGGGAGGGGTCCCCGCAAGCGACGTGAACGACCACGCGTCCGTCGAGATCGTTCGGGGCCTGTTCGGCGAGCTGGCGCAGCACGCCCGTCTCCCACGCGGAACCGTCCATTTCCGCCGCGTGGCTGGCCGCCGCCACGTGCAGGAGATGGAGCTCGATGGGCAGGGCCCGCGCCAGCTCGAAGGCGAACTCCACCGCCGGGCGCGAGCCGGCCGTCAGGTCGGTCGGCACGAGAACGATCTGGCGACGCGTGGCGGCCCCGGCGAAGGGTCGTTCCTCGCCGTCGACCGTCGTCTCGTGAAGGACCAGCACCGCGCAGCGCGCCTCCTCGAGGACCTGCTCCGTCACCGACGCATGGTGTTCGGAATCGTTGCCGTGGGTGGTCAGGATCACGAGGTCGGCCGCCACCAGCTCGACGACCGCCAGGACCGACGCAGTGGGCGACCCATGGGTGATCTTGGCCTCGATCTCGATCCCCTCGGGGATCTGGGCGAGCAGGTCCCGGAGGCGCTGCTCGCCGTCCGCTTGGGAGGGACTGCCGCTATGCGACTCCGCCCACATCCAGCCCACTCCCGCCCCGGGAGGGAGCTTCTCGAGATTGTGGTGAACGACCAGACGCGACCCGAGCACTCGCGCCAAGTCGGTGGCGAGCGCCATCTGACGCGGCGTCGCCGGGGAAAAGTCGACGGGACAGAGGATCGTCTGAATCGAGGCCATAGCGGTACCTCCGCTTCTGACGGTCACTCTCGCGCCAGCCCACCGACCCGGCAACGCGCGTCGGGGTGGTGTCGGCCACTCCCTCAAGAGAGGGGCCGAAGCAGACCCGCGAGAGGTTTGGAGTAAGCTCGGAACCCGTGACGACCGACGCCATCTGGTTCACGCCGCCGCCGCCGCCGAGCGAGGTGCCGCGGGCGCCGGAGCGGCCCACGCCGCCCCAGCTCGAGCTGAATGTCGACGGGCGAGCGGTCAAAGTTCCCACCGGGGCGACGATTCTCGACGCCTGCCGCGCCTCGGGTGTCGAGGTACCGACGCTCTGCTTCCTCGAGACCCTGCACCCGGTCAACGCCTGCCGCATCTGCGTCGTCGAGCTCGAAGGAGCGCGCGTCCTGGTGCCGGCCTGCTCGCGCCGCGCCGAAGCCGGGATGAAGATCCACACCGACAGCGCGCGGGTCCGGCTGGCGCGCAAGCTGGTGCTCGAGCTCCTGGGCTCGTCGGTCGACCTGTCGACCGCTCCCGAGCTCGATCGCTGGATGAAGGCCTACGGCGCCGATCCGGAACGCTTCGGCGAGGGCGCGACGGTCGCCCAGCCGGTCAAGGTCGACAACGACCTCTACGTTCGCGACTACGCCAAGTGCGTGCTCTGCTACAAGTGCGTGGAGGCGTGCGGAGTGGACGCCCAGAATACTTTCGCCATCGCGGTCGCAGGGCGCGGCTTCGACGCCCACATCTCGACCGAGCGCGACGTGCCGCTACCGGATTCGGCATGCGTCTACTGCGGCAACTGCATCGCGGTCTGCCCGACCGGCGCGCTGATGGCCAAGCCCGAGTTCGACCTGCGCGCGGCCGGAGCGTGGAACGAATCGAGTCAGACGGCGACCGACACCATCTGCGCCTATTGTGGCGTCGGTTGCACGCTGACCATCCACGCCCAGGACGACCGCATCGTCAAGGTGACCTCGCCCCTCGAGAACCCGGTCACCCAAGGCAACCTCTGCGTCAAGGGACGCTTCGGCTTCGAATTCGTCCAGATCGGGCGCAAGGGCGACTGAGCCGCTCTACTCGACGGGCGACGCCACGCCCCCTCCTGCGAGTCGCCAGTCGCGAAGCGTGCAGTCCTCGCCGAAGCGCGCCGGATCTCCACAGGTATCGCAGAGAATCCAGCGCGAATGGAACGCCATCCCTGGCACCGCGCCGACCGAACGGAATGCCACCAGCGCGCGCTCCGCGAAGGACGGGGAGGCGGAACCCTTCGCCGCTTCAGCGGTCACGTCGGCCAGAGCGACGCCAAAGTCGAACGAAGCCTTGTAGAGCTCACCATCCGCGCCCGCGCCCGGGGGCAGAGTTTCTCGTGTCCTGGCGCGCGCTTCTTCGGGGTCGAGGAGCGCCTTGAGCAGCCCCTCCAGCATCCACTCCGGGACGATCGACGCCGTGCAAACTTCGAACAGAGTCACGGTCCCGAGGCAGGCCTCTCCCGTGGGTTTGCAGGTCGGCGGGTCGGGTTTCTCCAGCGGCCAGGGGAAGTTGCGCTTCCAGAAGTCGAACCCGGCGCCGGCACGCTCGCCGGCCGGTAGCCGTTCCACCCTTCGCCGCAGGCGGCGGACCGCATCCAGGAAGGCGGACGTCACGTCCGGGCCGCAGCGCTTGGCCGGCTTCTTCGAGAACTCGAGGGGCTCGCCGGCATTCCCCGCAACGAACCCTCCCAGAGGCTTCGGCGCTTCCGGTTTGGCGGGCTCGTTGGGATGGGTCGGCTTGGGCTCGCCGATGTCGATCACCTGCGGCACCTTCTCGAGCGGCTCTCCATGTTCGCCCGGAGCGGGAGGCAGGCCCGGAACCGCGGACACCGCGAACGTGGCCCGGAGCTGTCGATAGGTCTGGTGACACTTCGGCGGGCAGTTGAGGCAGCGGATGATGAAGTGGCCGCGCTCGTAGCCGCCTGGAGGGACCTGGCGCAGATCGATCAGAACCAGCACCTTGCCCCAGGTCCCTTCCCCGAGGTCGCGCACCACCGGGTCCTTCTGCAGGCGGAAGTACTTCTTGGCCTCGTCGTCGAGGCTGACCTCGAAGTCGTGGTAGCCCGCGCAGTCTTCGTTCACCACCGAGAGCGTGGTCCCGTAAGTCCGACCGGCCTCCAGCGAACTCTGGTTCCACCAGTCGCCGAACTGGCCGACCGGGTCCTGCGCACCCGCCGCGCCGGCGCAAGCGAGCACCAGTAGCAAAGTGACTCCTCGTTTCATGTCGATCACTCCCAGAGCCAACCGTAGGAATCGCGGCAGACGATCCGCACCCAGCGCCACTCCCAGTGCTGCAGGTCGGTCGTGCGCCGGTACTTCACGACCACCGTTCCCGGCGCCATGCAGTGATAGGAGAAACCGGTGGCGCTTCTCGTGTGTCCTTCGACGAGATCGAACTTGAATTCGATGATCGAAGGATCGTCCATCTCGAGCACGCGGGTCGCCTGCACGCCGTTGACGAAGACCGTGGGACCCGTCTCGGACGAGACCTCGCCCTCGGGGGTCTTCTTCGTCCGCGGGTCGAGCGGTTGGCTCTCCGGCCGGAAGGTGTTCCACTTGCAAACAACCGCCTCTCGCATGCCGAGATAGACGCCTCCCGGCTTCCGCGGAGGTGCAGGCGGCGTCGTACCTCCACTCGACGGCGGGGGGCTCGACGGCGGCTGCACCGGTGGCGGAGCCTTGGTGCCACCCGAGCCCGACGTTCCGGGCGGTGGTCCTCCGTCCGCCGGCGCCGAATGCGTCCGGCTCCCGCCCGCTTCTGACTCGGGCTGGCACTGCGCTCGCGCGCGATCGATGCAATCCCAGAAAGCTTTCCAGGCGGCGTCGGCGGCGAGCGCGGCCTCGTCCGCCGCTGCGCGAGACTTTCGCGCCGTGTCGCGGAGAGCCTCGGCGCGTTGCTCGATCTGCCGCGCGAGCTCCTCCAGATCGCGAGCCCGCGCTTCGTTCTCCGCCGCATCGGCGTCCCGGCGCGTCGCCAGCGCATCGTCGGTCGCAGCCGCCTCGTTCGATTCCCGCCAATAGGTGCTACCCGGAGCGGCGGCGGCGGCGCGACGCCGGTTCTGGGCCGCGCTGGCGCGCGCGTCGGCGGCGAGCTGGCGGTAGGACTTGGCATCGTCGCGATGTTTGTCGGCGTCCTGCCGCTCGCGCCTCGCCTGCTCGTCGAGGCGGTCGGCGTCCTGGTTTCTCTGCTCCTGCAGCTCCTCGTCCTCCTGCGCCTTGGCGCTGGCGGCCGCGGCGCGCTCGTCCGCCTCGCGCGCGAGGCGATAGAGCTCCTTGCATTCCTGGGCCGCCGGACAGCGCGGGCGCGTGCCGCCCGGGACGTCGCCCGGAGCGATCGCGACCCCCGAGCCACCCCGGGGAGCCGCATGGCCGGTGACCACGAGTCGGGTCGCGAGCGTCTGGTAGTCCTGCTTGCAGGTCTCCGGGCAGCGGAGGCAGCGTATGACCACCCGCCCCTCGAAGTAATTGCCGGGCGGCAGGTCGGTGAGATCGATGACTGCAGGCGCAGACTTGGTCTCGCCCGGGTCGATGCCGCGCAGCACCGGATCGCCGACGATCGACAGGTAGCGTCGCGCGTCTCCTTCGATGCGGATCTCGAAGTCATGGCGGCCCCGGCAGGAGTTCTCCGCCGAGACCGAGGTGGTCAGGCGTCGGCCGCTCTCGTGACGGCCCAGATCCCAGACGTCAGCGCGTTGCTCTCCCTGCTGCTGGGCCGCCGCCGCGGCCGCCCAGCCGAGCGCGAGCAGGACGAGGAGCGGGACCCGCCACCGGGCCCTGATCCGGGCGACGACGCCCCCGGGCGCCGACGACGACGGCGCGATCCCGTTCATCGTGTCCCTCCCCCTCAGCGCCGCCCGAAACGGTAGGTCAGGCGGCAGAAGAGCGATTCGGTGTCGCCATCGGTCGCCCCTTGGACGCGGCCGAACAGACGGCTCTTCCCGAATCGCCAGTCGACGCCGGCGACCGCCTCGAGCGTCGAGTCGCGGTGGTGGCTGCCGGAGGAGAACTTCGACAGGTAGGGAGTGCCCGCCGCCTGCGAGAAGTCGACATCGACCTTGGCGTCGAGGTCGACGGTCCGCCGCTGGTAGCGCAGCCCGCCGGTGAGCGCCCAACTCCCGAAGTCATAACCGGCCCCCAACTGAGCACGCGAGCCGCCGAGCTCGAGGGTGTAGCGCTCGCGGGTCACGTCACCGGTCGACGAGGTCGCACCCGGGGTACGGCTCACGCTGCCCTTCTGGGAGGTCAGGAAGCCGATCTCGCCGGTGCCGAACCAGCGGCAGTCGGGGCTGAAATCCCAGGTGAAGCCGACGCCTGCGCCGTAGACATAGACATCGCCCTTGTAGAGCACCGTCGTGCCGAGGCTGTTCGTCTCGTCACCGAACTCGAGGTCGGCGCGGCCGCCGGTGAGCGTGAGGTAGGGCACGAAGGGACGGATGACGACCGTCGAGTCGCGCTTCGGCACGAACAGGGGGATCGCCACGTCGGCCGCCCAGACGTTGGTCTTGACGTCGAAGTCGTGCGTCCGGTTCTGGAGACGGGTCCCGGGATCCCGGTTCTGCACCGGTCCCGCGGTTCCATTCACGATGTCCTGCCGGCGATCGTAGAACGCGGTACCGACCAGGTCGGGCGAGTGGTCATAGATGAAACCGAGCCCGACCATCAGCGGCGGTCCGACCGCGTTATAGGGCGGAAGCCGCTGGAAGGTCACATGAGTCGTCGCTCCCGGCCGCACGGTGAAGGTCTTCGATTCCTTGTAGTGGTTCGAGCCGGTGACCACCGCCGAATAGGTGCCGGGCGGTAGCTGGGTCGAGGCATGGCCACGCTCGTTGGCGTGGATGATCGCGCCCTGGACCTCCTCGTCCTGGTAGACCCTGATCTCGGCTCCCGGGAGGGGATCCCCCGATTCCCAGAGGACGTCGAACTCGGCCGTCCCATCCTGCGCTCGCGCTGGCCCGGCCCCGAACGCCACCGCCGTCAGAACCGCCGTCGCCGCCAACAAGACTCGTGCTGATCTCATCGCTGCTCCCCCCATCGAACGAGCCCGGAATCCCTTTCCGGTTCGTGGTGGAGGAGATCTCGACGACGGGTGCAGGGTCTCGACCGAGCCCCGACCGGGCCTCGACCGGTTCCTGACCTCCACTGCTCTCTGCGATGCCGGGTTCTCGAGAGCTCAGGCGCCGAGCCGGGCGGCCCGGCGCACCAGCATGCCCAGCCCGTGGGCCTGGGCGGCGCGCGAGACCGCTGCCAGCTGCACCCGCGCTTCGGCCGCGTCGCCGGCGCGGCCGAGCAACTCGGCTCTCGCCAGATCGGCTTCGAGCCCACGCACCACCAGGCCGAGCTCGCGGGCCCGGTCGGCGGCCAGATCGAGTCGCGCGGCAGCCGTCTCCCCCTCCCCGGACGCCGAGAGCACCCGCACCGCGGTGATCTCGATACCGACGCGAAGAGCGGCTTGCTCGGAGCCCTGGGTCAACTCCAGCGCGCGACCGACAGCGGTCCTGGCCTCCTCGACCCGGCCCTGCTCGAGCAGCGCCGACGCGAGGAGATCGCGCAGACCCGCTTCCTCGCCCGCCTGGTCGGCGGCGGCGAACTTCGGCAGCAAGCGGCGGGCCAGCGCCTCCGCGCCAGCGGCATCGCCCGACTCGAGCAGCAACTGAGCGCTCGTGCGATCGCACGCGATCTCGATCTCTGCCATCGGCCGGTCGGCGAGCAGCGTCTCGGCTTCGTCGAGCCGCTTCCGGGCGCGGTCGAAGTCCCCGCGCGCGATGTCGACCTCGGCGAGCGAGCGCAACGCTTCGGCGGCGAAAGGATGGTTGCCGAGATCCCGAAAAGTCGTCAGCGCGAGCTCGAATTCGGGCACGGCCTGCGTCGGCTCGCCGGCCGCCAGCAGGTCGGTCGCGATGCCGTAGTGGACGACGCCAACCCCGAAGCGATGGTGGATTCCTTGGTAGGCGTCGAGCGATTTCCTGTGCAGGTCGAGCGCGTCCGCGAAGCGCCCCTGCGCGTAACGGGTGTTGGCGGTGCGATTGAGCGCATCCGCGACGCCGTAGGCATCGCCGAGCCGGCGGAAACGGTCGAGCGCCTCTCCGGTCATGCGCGCGGCCTCCTCGAGGCGCCCCTGGCGCGAGCGCACCGAGCCGAGCGCATTGAGAGCCGAGGCCTCGCTGCGCAGGCTGCCGAGCTCCCGGAAGACTGCCAGCGCGCGCTCGAGATCGTCCGCCGCGTCCGCCAGCCGGCCGCGCAGGATCTCGATCTCGCCCATGCGGAAGAGAAACTCGGCCTGGCCGCCGCGATCGGACTCCTGGCGCGTCATCTGGAGCCCCTCCTGCGCCAGTTGCATGGCGCCGGCCGCGTCGCCCTGCCCGTATCGCATCGAGATGAGGTTGAAGAGCGTGCGCTGGGAGTTCTCGCGGTCGCCCAGCTCGCGGAAGACTCCCCTCGCGTCGAGCAGCAACTTCTCGGCGGTCGCGACATCGCCCCGGTCGCCCGCGATCAGCGCCAGGTTCATCGTGCATACCGCGGCGGCGCCGCGGCGGCCCGCCGTATCGAACCGGAGCAGAGCCTCACGGTTCATGCGCTCCGCGTCGTCGAGCTGTCCCTGATGGTAGACGACGGAGGCCGTGCGCTGGATCGCCGTCGCGACGCCGTTGGCGTCACCCATCCGCTCGAAGCGCTGCCGCGCGGCCGTGAAGCTCTCGATCGCGCGCCCGGCTTCACCTTGCCGCATCCAGGCGAGTCCCTCCTCGAGCAGCGCCTGCGCCTCGAGATGCCGCGATCCCTGCGCCGAGGCCTCCGCCGCCGCCGCGGCCGCCAGCTCCCGCTGTCGCGCACCGTCGCCGCCCAGGCCCGCGACCGCCGCCGCCGCGAGGTCGATGCGCGGCTCGGGTCGGTCCGGCGCCGTCGACTGCCGCAACGCCTCCACCGTCACGGCCGCTTCGTCAGCGCGGCCGAGAGCCGTCTGCGCTTCCGCCAATGCGAGTCCGTAGTCGAGCTCGTCCGGATAGAACTTCCAGAGCGCGGTGTAGGCCTCGGCGGCTCCCCGCCACTCTCCCGAGAGCGCCGCCGCTCCGCCTTCGATCTCGAGCCGCTCCTGCCGCGGCAGGCCGGAGGCGAGCGCCACCGCCTTCGCCGCGGCCGCACGCGCCTTCGATTCCTCTCCGAGCTCGCGCAGGATGCGCGCCTCGACCGAGTATCCGAGGGCGAACCGGGGCGAGGAGGCGACGACACCCCGCAGCAGGGGGAGCGCGGTCGCCGGGTCGCCGGCCCGGAGCGCGGCCAATCCGAGCGAGAACTGGCGCGCCGACTCGAGATCAGCCGGGAGAGCCGTCTCGGCCCGCGTGCTCGATGCGCCGGCGGGTGCCGCATTGAAGTCGCGGCGAAAGCGGCCCGCGATCTCGGCCGCCGCGGTCGAGAGGCTGCTCAACGGGCGCTCGCCGCTCCAGCTGGAGAGCGTTTCGCCGCTCTTGGCGTCGTAGAGCGCGACATCCACGCGAAGGCGATTCGCGTCGTCGCCGACGCCCGTGAGGTAGCTGCCGGCGACGATCGCCGTCGCGCCGGTGCGAGCGCGCACCGCCGCGACGCTCGCCGGCGAGAGCGAGCCGCTCGCGGGGAGCGCGAGCTCGGCGGTGAGAGTTGCCGTCCCTTCGCGCGCCAACAGCCGCAGGTCGGTCGACTGCGCGAGCTCGGCGGCGATCAGCTCCTGCAGCGCCGTTGCGAGCCAGGCGTCCTCGGCACGGGGTCCCAAATTGCCCGGAGCGAGCACCAGAACGGCTCGGCGCTCGGGAGACAGCGGAGGGTTCGGCGCCACTTCCGCGGCGCCGCGCGGCGCGCTCTCGCTCCGACCGATCCACAGCGCGAGCACCAGAACGACGAGTCCGGCGATCGCCAGCAACCAGGTCCGCGCCGCCGGCACAGGGCTTCGCGGGCTCCATGAAGAGCTCTCCATCCTTTCGTCACCGCCTGGGGGAGGCGGCGAAGCCTCGACGGACGAACCGAGGGTCTCTGCATTCGATGCACCCACGAAGCGGTAGCCGCGGCCGTGCACCGTCTCGATGTAGCGCGGCGCCTGCGCGTCGTCATCGAGCACCCGGCGCGCCTTCTGCACGGCCCGTGCGACGGCGGCATCGGTAATGAAGCGCCCTTTCCAGACGCTCGCGACGAGCTCGTCCTTGGTGACCAGGCCGCCGTGCTCGCACAGGAAGAGGATCAGGTCGAGCACCTGCGGCTCGACGGAGACTCCGCGCCCCTCCCGGCGCAGCTCGTAGCGCTCCGGGTCGGCCTCGAACGGCCCGAATCTGTGGATCACCGAGGCGGATCTTACTCGCGGCCGGGGAAACGGCCGCGCGCCGGCTTCAATCGCGCCGTTCCCCCTGCATCAGCACGACGCCGTGACGCCCCGCCACCGGGGCGTGGCGCAGTGCGCAGACCGGCAGCGGACCCAGCGCACGGCGCTCCGCGAGCAGCTCCCCGAGCGGCATGCAGCGAATGCCCTGCTGGCGCGCCGCGGCGAGAAAGGCGGCGAAGTCGGCCGCGTAGGGCCCCCCTCGAGCTCGGCGTGGACGGTCAGCACCGGCCAACCGTCGGCCGGCAGCTGGGCGAAGAGATCGGCGAAATAGCGGGCCGCTTCCCGGTGCGTCTCACCGAGCGCTTCGTCGAGGGTCGGCAACGTGGCGGGCACCTGGGGAGTGGTGAGCACGTCGTCGCCGAAGGCGGGGAGGAAGGGCTCGGTGCCGCGGCAGTCGCTGGCGTCGTCGAGCGCGTAGGTCTCTTGATGCCGGAGCGCCGCCTCGCAGCTCAGCCAGGCGGGCGCCGCATAGGTCCTGGGCGGTTCGTCGAAGACTTCGAGGAACGCCCGATAGCCCCGGTCGAGCTCGCGTGAAATCTTGGCGGCGCTCCAGCCGAGCACCCGGTCCTGCCAGTGGCGGTGCTCCCAGGCGTGGACGCCGGGCTCGTGTCCCTCTTCGCGCACCCGTCGGGCGATTTCGGGGAAGGCGGTCGCGATCGGGCGCGCCGGCAGCAGCGTCCCCGAGAGGATCGTGCGCCAGCCATAGACGCGCGCGGCGCCCGTGCGCCGCATCTTGCGCAGGAAGCCGGGCCGAAGGGCGTTCAGCACGGCGAGCCCGGAACGATCGGGACCCATCGAGAGATAGAAGGTCGCGTGCACGCCGGCCGCGGCGAAAACCTCGCAGAGCCGCGGCACGCCGTCACGCATCCCCTCGTGGGTGTCGACGTCGACCCGCAGGCCGAGCCGCTGGCCGGAGCTCACCGCCTCACCGCGCCGCGACTTCGCGCTTCCAATCCTCCAGGAAGGCGTCGAAGGTCCGGTCGAGCGCCGTGTCGAGGTCGGTCGCCGGTGCCCAGCCGAGCAGACGCTTCGCCTTGGCGATCGAGGGCTTGCGGCTCTGGATGTCCTGATAACCCTTTCCGAAGTAGCTCTCGGCGCGGGTCTCTTCCGAACGCGGCTCGACGTAGCCGGGGATATCGGCGCGGCGGGCCCGGTAGATCCGGGTCAACCGCTCGGCGAGCTCGCGCACCGAACACTCGTTGGCCGGATTGCCGACGTTGAAGATCTCGCCGTCGCACACCCCGCCCGGGTTCTCGATGATCTTCATCAGGGCGTCGATGCCGTCCGAGAGGAAGGTGAAGCAGCGCTTCTGACGGCCGCCGTCGACCAGCCGGATCGGCTGCCCACGCATCAGGTCGATCACGAACTGGGTGACCACGCGCGACGAGCCCTCCTTCGCCGCGTCGATGTCGTCGAGCTTCGGGCCGACCCAGTTGAACGGCCGGAAGCAGGTGTACTGGAGACCCTGCTGCTGTCCGAAGGCCGCGATGACCCGGTCCATGAGCTGTTTCGAGCAGGCGTAGATCCAGCGCGACTTCGAGATCGGTCCGTAGACGAGCGGACTCGAATCCTCGTCGAACTCCGGATCCGCGCACATGCCGTAGACCTCGGAGGTCGACGGGAAGACGAGCCGCTTGCCGTATTTGACGCACTGCCGGACGATGCGCAGGTTCTCCTCGAAGTCGAGCTCGAAGACGCTGAGCGGCGCCTTCACGTAAGTGGCCGGCGTGGCGATCGCCACCAGGGGAAGCACCACGTCCGACATCTTGATGTGGTACTCGATCCATTCGCGGCTGATCGAGATGTCACCGGCCAGGAAGGTGAAGCGCGGGTTGCCGAGCGAGTGCTCGAGCTTGGTCTGGGCGAGGTCCATGCCGAAGACCTCCCAGTCGGTGGTGTCGAGGATGCGCTTGACGAGCGCGTTGCCGATGAATCCGTTGACGCCGAGGATCAGGACTTTCATGAGGAGTGCTCCGGAGTATCGAATCGGGCGCCGGGCTCGAGGCCGGCGACCGGCGCGAGGGCGGCGGCCGGCAGCTCGGGCTGGCCGGTGAATTGAATGGTGACGAGACGGAGAGCGCCCTCGCCGGCGGCGACCACCACGCCGTCGGGCTCGACGGCCAGGACGGTGCCCGCCGCGGCTTCGGGCCGGGTCGAGAGGGGCAGCGCCCACCAGACGAAGAGCTTCTTGCCCGCGAACGAGGCGAACGCGCCCGGATAGGGATGGGTCACCGCGCGCACCAGATCGAAGATGCGCTGACCGCTCCAGCTCCAGTCGATCTCGCCGTCGGCCGGCTTGCGGCCGCCGAAATACGAGCCGGCCGCGAGATCGAGCGGGCGCGGCCGGGCGGTGCCGGCGGCGAGCGCCGGCAGGGCGCGATCGAGCACCCGGCGCGCCGCCGCTTCGAGCTTGCCAAAGAGCGTGAAGGCGGTGTCGAGAGGCGCGATCTCCACCCGCTCCTGGTCGATCAGGTCGCCAGCGTCCGGCTTGGTGACCATCTGGTGCAGCGACACGCCGGTTTCCCGCTCGCCGTGGACCAGAACCCAGTTCACCGGCGCGCGGCCGCGATAGCTGGGCAAGAGGGAGCCGTGCAGATTGAAGGCGCCGCGGCGCGCCAGACCCAGGATCGCGTCCGGAATCATGTGGCGGTAATAGAAGGAGAAGATGAAGTCGGGCTCGGCGGCGGCGATGCGCTCGTGCACGACGGCGTCCTGCGGGCTCTCCGGGAAGAAGAGTGGAACGCCGTGGCTTCGGGCGCGGTCGGCGAGCGATCGCCACCAGACCTCCTCGCGCGGATCGTCGCGGTGGGTGAAGACCGCGGTCACGTCGAAGCCGTGGGCGACGAGCGCCTCGAGACCGAGGCAGCCCATCTCGTGGTAGCCGAAGACGACCGCTTTCACGGCTCGGTCCCCGCGCCGCTGCGCACCACCTCGCGCACCACGTAGCGCGGCCGGTGGCGCACGCTGACGTAGATCCGCCCCACGTATTCGCCGAGCATGCCGACCGCGAACAGCATCACGCCGAGCAGCGCGAACAGAAAGGCGAAGAGCGTGAAGACGCCGCTCACCGCCCACTCCCGGCCCATCACGAGCCGGCCGCCGAGCAGCACCGCACCGACCAGGAGCGAGAGCGCCGCGGTCCCGGCGCCGATCGCCATGGTGGCCCGTAGCGGCAGGACGCTGAAGCTGGTCAACAGATCGAACTCGAGCTTGATGAGCTTCCAGAGGTTGTACTTGCTCTCGCCGTGGCTGCGCTCGCGGTGGGCGACATCGACCTCGGTCACCCGGCCGGCGAAGAGCTCCGCGAGCACCGGAATGAAGGTCGCCACCTCGCCCGAGCTCGCCAAGGCCTCGACCACCGGCCGGCGATAGGCGCGCAGCATGCAGCCGTAGTCGTGCAGCTTGCCGCCGATGATGCGCGCCGTGAGCTTGTTGACCAGGCGCGAGGCGAAGCGGCGGAAGAACGTGTCCTCGCGGGCCATTCGCACGCTGCCCACCACGTCGTAGCCCTCCTCCATCTTGGCGACCAGCTTGGGGATCTCTTCGGGGGGGTTCTGCAGATCGGCGTCGAGGGTGACCAGGATCTCCCCGCGCGCCGCCTCGAAACCGGCGAACACCGCGGCGTGCTGGCCGTAGTTGCGGTTGAGGTCGACGACCACGAGCCGCGGGCGCTCGGTCGCCGCCTGGCGCAACAGCTCGAGCGAGCGGTCGTGGCTCCCGTCGTTGACCAGCACGATCTCGCAGGAACGGCCGAGCTCGGCCGCCACCTTCCCCACCCGGTCGAGCAGCTCGGGGAGGTTGGCCTCCTCGTCGTAGACCGGAATGATCAGAGAGACTTCGGGATCGCTCACCGGCTCAGCTCCGACCTCGTTCGTGGGCCAGCACGTCCTGGACCGCCTCGACCACGTAGCGCACGTCGTCCTCGCTCATCGCCGGGAAGAGCGGCAGCGAGCAGATCCGGTCGGACGCGAATTCGGCCTGCGGCAGGTTGCCGATCCACTCGGGGTACTTGCCGGCGTAGTAAGGCTGCGTGTGCACGGCCCGAAAGTGGAGCCCGGTTCCCACGTTGCGCGCTTTCAACGCCGCCATGAACGCGTCGCGCGACAGGCCGGCCGAGTCGAGCACTTTGATCACGTAGAGATGCCAGGTGTGAAGGTGGTCGTAAGCGGGAACGCCGGGGCGCTCGATCTCGGGGATCTCGGCGAAGAGCTCATGGTAGAGCGCCGCGAGCTCGGTGCGCCGCGCGTTGAACTCTTCGAGCGCGGCGAGCTGGTGAATGCCGATCGCCGCCTGCACGTCGGTGAAGTTGTACTTGAAGCCGGGCATCACGACTTCGACCTGGGGCGTCCCGCCCTCGGCGTAGCGGTTCCAGGCCGACTTCTCGAGCCCGTGGAAGCGCAGCGCCCGCAGTCGGCGGGCCAGCTCGGGATCGGCCAGGGTCAGCACGCCGCCCTCGATCGTCGTCACGTTCTTGATCGGATGAAACGAGAAGACGCCCAGCTTGCCGAAGTTGCCGACGTGACGTCCGCCATAGCGCATCCCCACGCCGTGCGCCGCGTCTTCGAAGACCCAGAGGCCATGCCGTTCCGCCACGTCGAGGATCGGGTCCATGTGCGAAGGCGCGCCGGCGTAGTGCACCGGCAGGATGCCGACCGTCCGTTCGGTGATCGCCGCCTCGAGCTGGCGCTCGTCGATCTGGAGGGTGTCGCGATGCACGTCGACGAAGACCGGACGCGCGCCGGCGACCTCGATCATGTTGACGGTCGCCGTCCAGGTCATGGGCGTGGTCACGACCTCGTCGCCCGGCTTCAGATCGAGCGCCAACATGCCGATGTGGAGGCCGGCGGTCGCCGACGAGAGGGCCAACACGATCTCGGACTCGGCGATGCGCGCGAAATCCTGTTCGAAACGCTCCGCCTTGGGCCCGGTGGTGATCCAGCCGGACTTCAAGGTGTCGACCACCTCGTCGATCTCCACCTGACGGATGGTCGGCTTCGAAAACGGCAAGAAAGCGTCGCGGCGAGTGAAGGGTCGATTCATGGCGAGAAGGTCGCGGTTCCGGGGAGCAATGGGTTCAAGGTTGCCGTAGCTGCCAGAGGGTGAGCACCCGGCCCTGGCCGAAAGTGCGCAGGGGCCGGTAGTGGGCCTCGAGGCCGGGCACCGCGTCCGGCCGTCCCCGCTTGCGCTGCACGAGCAGGAAAGAGGGAAGCGCCGCGGGCTCGCCCGGCGCGGCGAAGGCTCGCGGCTCGTGGTCGATCACCCGGCGCCCACTCAAGAACGGAACGATACCGGAGAGGGTCTCGTCGGCGCCGATCGTGTCCACCGGCGAGCCGGACGGCAGGGTTCGGTCGACATACCGGACGAAGGGTGTGAAGTCCTTCTGGGGCTCCAGAACCGACCGCGTCACCGCGAGGCCACCCACCACCAGAACGACCCCGGAAATGCCGGCCAGAGCGGCCGCGAGGCCGCGGCGGCGCTGCGCCGTCGCGACGAGCAGGCCGACCGCCAACGGCAGCGCCAGCGCGATCATCACGAGCGCCGGCGGTACCGCCTCGCGGGCGTAGAGGATCGCCGCCACGCCCGGCAAGAGCACCACGAGCGCGGAGAATGCCGCCTGGATCCATTCCCCGACCCGCCACCAGCCGAGGGCGGGCAGCCGGGCCGGTTGGGCGAGTCGATCGACGACCGCGAGGCTCATCATCACGAAGAGGGGCGCCAGCAGAGGAAGGAGGTAGTTTTCGCGTTTGGTGGCCGAGGCCGTCAACACCAGCAGCCCGACGCCGCACAGACTCGCGCAGTAGCGCCGGAGTCGGGCGGTGGGTGCCGCGGCGGCCCAGTAGGACTTGGTGAAGAGATCGAGAAACGGCACCAGCCAGGGGAGCAACGCCACCGGCAGAGCCGAGGCGTAATAGTACACGGGCTGGTCGTGGTAGGTCCCCTGGGGCTTCACGAAGCGCTCGACGTGGTTGACCCAAGCCCACTGCCAGAGCGCCTCCCGCCCTCCTTCGAGAAAGATGGCCGCCACCAGCGCGAGCAGCGCGACGGCGAGCACGCTCAGCCCCGCCAGCGGCCGGAGGCGGCGCCACACGCCATCCCGCCGCTGGAAGAAGGCGTCGACCGCCAGCCCCCCGCCGATCAGCACCGGTCCCACCAGCCCCTTCGTCCAGAGTGCCGCCGCGAGACCGAGGTAGAGGGCCGCGAAACCGAAGCGCCCCCGCCGCGCGACGAGCTCCCAGCCGCCCCAGGCGGCGAGCGCGCAGAAGAGCATCAAGAGCGGATCGATGAGCACCCAGTGGGTGGTCATGAAGAAGGTGACGCTGGTCGCCAGCATGAGCGCCGCCGCCGCGCCGGCGCGGCGCGAGACGGCGCGGCTCCCCCACAGGTAGATCACCAGCAGGGTGAGGAGACCGGCCGCGGCGCTGACCGCGCGCGCGCCGGCGATGGTCGGCCCGCCGGCGAGCGCGAAGATCGCGGCCACGGTCCAGTAGTAGAGCGGCGGCTTCTCGTAGAAACGCGCCGCGTCGAGGGTGGGGATCACCGTCGGGTGCAGGTACATCTCGCGGCTGATCTCGGCTTCGCGCGGCTCGTCCGGGGTCCACAGGCTGCGCCCCAGGCCGACGAAACAGACGACGGTCAGCACCAGGCCGAAGAGCGCCCGGCGCAGGAGCGGGTTTCCGGCCAGCGCCTTCAAGGCTCGCTTTCCGCGTTGGAGTAGAGCTCGAGCTTGCCTTCTCGCGCCAGAACCGGGCCGGGGTCGATGCCGGCTGCGCGCAGATGGCCGAGGCCCTTGGGATCGGTCACCAGAAAGACCCGCCGCGCGGAGATCCAGTGGCGCCGGAAATCGTCCACGCTCGGGAAGCGGCGCGCGCGCTCCGCCGCCGAGAGGTGGGAGATGCCGAACTCGAGCTCTCCCTGGTAATCGACAACGGTGATCTCGCGACCGAGATAGGCCGGCAGGCTCTGCGGATAGGCGTCGAAGGACGCGAGCTCGTCGGCGGCCGCGAGGCGTGGCCGCAAGTAGGCGGCGAGTTGCTTGGCCGAGGGCTGCCGGCCGATCACCGGGGTGGCGAGGAGCAGACAACCCAGCAGGCCCGCCGCGGCCGCGAAGCTCGCCGCGTAGGCGCGATGGGTCCGCCACCCCGCCCAGGAGATGCCCGCGAGAATGGCCAGGAACGCCGTCCCGATCGCGAGGGGAACCAGTGCCACCGGCACCGCGGCCTCGCGCGCCACGCGGGGAATCCAGCCGAGCGCCGCGCCACTCACGAGGAGGGCGATTCCCCCGACCAGGCACGATCCCGCGAGGCCCCCCCAGCTCGCCCAGCCGTGCGGACGCGACCTCGCGGAGCGCGCCTCGACCAGCGCCAGGTCGACGAGCACCGCGAGCGGCAGCAGGGCAGGCAGCACGTACGGCACCAGCTTCGACTTGGAGAGCGAGAAGAAGACCAGCACGAAACCCGCCCAGATCGCCAGGAAGAGCGGCGCCGTGGCGCGTCGAGAGCGCTGGCCGCGGGTCCGGAATCCGAGCTTCGCCGCCGCCGCGAGCTGGGCCGACCAGGGAAGCATTCCTCCTAGGACGATCGGCACGAAGAACCAGAACGGCTTCCAGCGATGCGAGGTCATCGTCGCGTAGCGCAAGAAGTGCTCGTGCACGAAGTAGAACCAGTAGAAATCGGGATGGCGAGCCCCGACCGCGAGGTGCCACGGCACCGCCAGGACGAGGAAGAGCGCCGTGGCACGAAACCAGGGTACGCGACGAAGGATCGCCCACTGGCCGGTCACCAGGATGAACAGCCCGGCCACCGCGCCGGGGATCAGCAGGCCGACCAAGCCCTTGGTCAACACCGCGAGCGCCGCGCCGGCGAAGCCTCCGTACCAGAGGAGACGGGCGCGTGGTCCCGGCTCGCGGTCGTGCGCCAGCCAGAAGCAGGTCAGCGCCGCGCTGATGAAGAAGCTCAGCGTCATGTCGATGGTGTTGAGCCGGGCCAGCACGAGGTAGAGCGGCGAAGTCCCGAGCACCAGGGCGGCGGCGCGCCCGCTCGCGCCCCGGCCGGCGCTTCTCGCGAGTACGAATGCGAGCCCGGTTCCGGCGAGCCCGAAGAGCGCGCTCCAGAAACGGCTCGACCACTCTCCCATTCCCCCGACCTCGATCGAGATCGCGTTCAGCCAGTAGTAGAGGGGCGGCTTCTCGAAATAGAGCACGCCGTCGAGCCGTGGCACGATCCAGTCGCCGCTCGCCAGCATCTCGCGCGGGATCTCCGCGTAGCGCCCTTCGTCCGGATCGAGCAGCGGCAGGTGTCCGAGCTCGACGAAGAAGAGCAGCGCCAGACCGAGCACGAGCAGCCAGCCCGAGAGCCGCCTGGAAACTCGCATCCCGGTGCCGTCATTCGGGGTCGCGGCGCCGGACGCTCCACTGCCCGCCGGCGTTTCGCTCGCTGGAACCACGCCTTCTCCTCGTCGTGAGACGCGCGTCACTTGGCGGGGCTGCCGCCCCCGGGGTGCGCGGTCCGCGAAGCTTCTCACGAGCCCCGGCAGCTCCCAAGCCCTCTCTGGGCCCGTCCGGTCCTGGTTGGGGACCGCCTCGGGACGCCGCGGCGCAGGAGCGGCCGGTCCCGCTGGTTCCAGGAGGGCGCGGTACAGTCCGCGTCCGGTTCAGGTGCGGCAAGCCGCCGCCCGGGAGTTTCGAGATGCGCAAGCTCATCGTCGCCGCGATCGGCCTTTTGGTCGTCGTCGGTGCGGTTCTGATCTACCGGGCCTATGGCGCCCGCGAATCCGTGCAGTATCGCTTCGCGACCGTCGAACGGGGCGACATCGAGCAGGTCGTGACGGCCACCGGCTCGTTGAGCTCCGTGCACACCGTCGAGGTCGGGACCCAGGTCTCCGGCATCATCTCGGAGCTCGACGCCGACTTCAACGAACGGGTCGAGAAGGGGCAGCTCCTGGCCCGCCTCGACGACACCGTGCTCAAGATCGCGGTGCGGGAGTCGGGGGCTCAGCTCGCCAAGGCGAAGTCGGATCTCGCGCAGGCGCAACGCCAGTACGACCGCAACCTCAAGCTGCAGGCCGAAGGCGTGGTCGCGCAGGGCGATCTCGACCAGGCTTCGAACGCGCTCGATTCGGCCCGTGCCGCCGTGCAGGCGGCCCAGGACGGCCTCGCGCGGGCACAGCGCAACTTGAGCTACGCCACCGTCTACTCGCCCATCTCCGGCTCCGTCGTGCAACGTTATGTCGACGTGGGGCAGACCGTCGCCGCGAGTCTCTCCGCGCCCAGCCTCTTCCAGATCGCCGATCTCTCGCAGATGCAGATCCTCGCCGACGTGGACGAGAGCGATATCCATCAGGTCGAGCCCGGACAGAGCGTCAGCTTCACCGTGCAGGCCTACAGCGACGAGCGCTTCACCGGCAAGGTGCGGCAGGTCCGGCTGCAGTCCAAGGTGCAGGAGAACGTGGTGACCTACACGGCGGTGATCGACGTCGACCCGGCGGACAAACCGATCCTGCCCGGCATGACCGCCACCTGCGAGTTCCTGGTGGCGAAGGCCGAGAACGTCTTCGTGGTGCCCAACACCGCGCTGCGCTTCCGGCCGACCGCCGAGATGCTCGCCGCCTTGCGGACGCGCTCCGAAGCCGCGGCTGGCGAGCGCCCTCGAGAGGCCGGCGCCACTTCCGCCGCCCCTTCCGCCGGGGCGCGTCCAGTCGCCGGCGCGGCGGGCGGCTCAACCGGCGCGGGAAGCGGCGCCAACGGCCGCTCGGCGGGGCGCGCTCTGCCTCCCGCCCTGTGGACGCTCGACGAGAAAGGCGAGCCGCGACGCATTCGGGTCGAAGAGGGCCTGACCGATGGCCAGCGCACCCAGGTGTCGGGCGAAGGACTGAGCGCTGGCATGCAGGTGATCATCGGGGTGATCTCGGGCGGTTCCGCCGCAGGCACCAACCCCTTCCAGCCCCAGGGCAGCGCCGGCCCCCGGCGACCGGGCGGATTCTGAGCATGGAGCCCGCCGGGCGGCCGCCCGCCGAAGCGGCGCCGCGTATCCGGGTGCGCGAGCTCGCCAGGGTCTACCACCTGGGCGGCATCGACGTGGCGGCGCTGAACGGCGTCGATCTCGACATCGCGCGCGGCGAGATGGTCGCCGTCATGGGCGCCTCGGGATCCGGCAAGTCGACCCTGATGAACCTGCTCGGTTGCCTCGACCGGCCGACCTCGGGGACCTACGATCTCGATGGGCGTCGGGTCGATGAGCTGACCCGCGACGAGCTCGCCGACGTGCGCAATCGCGAGATCGGCTTCGTCTTCCAGGGATTCAACCTGCTCTCCCGCTCCACCGCGGTCGAGAACGTCGAGCTGCCTCTCTTCTACGACCGCACCGGGCGTGACCTCGACCTCAAGGCGCTGGCGCGCGAAGCCCTGACCCGGGTCGGGCTCGTCGACCGCATGGAGCACCGCCCCTCCGAGCTCTCGGGCGGTCAGCAACAGCGCGTCGCGATCGCCCGCGCCCTGGTCACCAAGCCCTCGATCCTGCTCGCCGACGAGCCCACCGGGAATCTCGACAGCCACACCTCGGTGGAGATCATGGCGCTCCTCCAGGAGCTCAATCGGGAGGGGCTCACCCTCGTCATGGTGACCCACGAGTCCGACATCGCCAACTATGCGTCGCGCGTCGTCGAGCTGCGCGACGGCCGGGTCATCCGGGACGAGCCGATCGCGGCGCGGGCCTCGGCCGCCGCCGACCTCGCGGCCATGGAGACCCCGGCATGAGAGCTTCGCGACTGGTGCGCGTGGCGGGCGAGAGCATCCTGCGCCACAAGCTGCGCTCGTTCCTGACCATGCTCGGCATCATCATCGGGGTCGGTGCAGTCATCCTGATGGTGGCGATCGGCGAGGGCGCGCGCAGCGAGATCCGGCAGCGGGTCGAAAGCCTGGGGACCAACTTGATCGTCATCACCCCAGGCGCCACCAGCCGGGGCGGTTTCTCGCAGGGCGCCGGGTCGTTCAACCGGCTCACCGTCGCGGACGCCGAGAAGCTGCAACGCGAAGGCTTCGTGCTCTCGGCGGTTTCGCCGGTCGTGATGACCTTTTCGCAGATCGTCGGCGGCGCCGGCAACTGGCGCGCACCGATCATGGGGGTCTCGACCGAGTACCCGCTCATCCGGGCGTGGGGAGTCGAGAGCGGCACCTTCTTCGACGTCGCCGATCAGCGGGCGATCCGCAAGGTGGCGGTGCTCGGCCGCACGGTGGCCGACGCGCTCTTTCCCGACGGCGACGCGGTGGGGCGCGAGGTGCGGCTGCGCGACGTGCCGTTCAAGGTGATCGGCGTGCTCGCGAAGAAGGGGCAGACAGCCGACGGCAACGACCAGGACGACGTCGTGCTGGCGCCCTACACGACGATCCAGACACGCCTGCACGGTCGTCAGTTCATCGGCCAGATCCTGGTCAGCACCTCCTCGCCCGGTGACGTGCCCGAAGCCGAGAACGAGATCAAGTCGATCCTGCGCGAGTCCCACAAGTTGGCGGACTGGGAGGACGAGGACTTCACGGTGCGCGACCAGTCCGATCTCGCCGCCACCTCGCAGGAGACGACCAACGTGATGACCCTGCTGCTCGCCGCCATTGCGAGCGTCTCGCTGGTCGTCGGCGGCATCGGAATCATGAACATCCTCCTGGTCTCGGTGAGCGAGCGCACCCGTGAGATCGGCCTGCGCCTCGCGGTCGGCGCGCGGGGGCGCGACATCCTGCTGCAGTTCCTGGTCGAGAGCCTGGTGCTGAGCCTGGTCGGGGGCGCGGTGGGGGCGGGGCTCGGCCTCGGCTCGGCCACCCTGGTGGGGCGGCTGACCGGCTGGAGCGTCGCCGTGTCTCCCTCGGCGCTGGCTCTGGCGCTCGGCTTCTCGAGCGCGGTGGGACTCTTCTTCGGTCTCTACCCGGCGCGCCAGGCGGCCGCGCTCGATCCCATCGAAGCACTGCGGCACGAGTGAGCGGGTCCGAGTCCGGGCCACGGGCCATTTCGCTCTCCGTTCAAACGAACGTTTGATACTCTGCGCGACCCGTGCCCACGCTCCCGACCCACCTCTCGCGCCCGCTCGACCCGACCGAGAGCTCCTGTCAAACGCGGGCGCGCCTGCTCGACACCGCTGAGCGGCTGTTCGCCGAGAAGGGATTCCCCGCCACCTCGGTGCGCCAGATCACCCACCAGGCGAGCTCCAATCTGGCGGCCGTCAACTATCACTTCGGCAGCAAGACGAATCTCTATCGCGCCGTCTTCGAGCGCCGTCTGAAGGCGCTGCGCACGAGCCGGCTCGACGCCGTCGACCGGACGCTGGCCGAGGGGCCCGCGGCGAGCCTCGAGGATCTGCTGCGCGGTTTCGCGAACGCGTTTCTCGAACCCTTCGTGGCCACCGACGGCGGACGGCTCTGGATCCGTCTCTACCTGCGCGAGATGCTCGACCCCCGGCTGCCGCCCGATCTGTTCGCGAGCCAGGTCGTGCAGCCGACCCGCGACGCCCTGGCGCGCGGACTGCGGCGCCTCGGCCCGCGCCTCGACGCCGACACCGTCGCGCTCTGCGTGCAGTCGGTCATCGGGCAACTCCTCCACGTTCGCAACCTGCAGCATCTCGTCGCCTCGAAGAAAGGGGCGGAAGGTGGGCCCGCCTTCGAGCTGACCGAGTTCGTCGGGCACGTCGTGCGCTTCAGCGCCGCGGCGATCCGCGAGCTCGAATCCCGTTCTCCGCAACCCCATGACTCCTCGAATCGGAGAGATGTTTCTCATGCCGTCACCTGAGCTCCTGCGATCGCGCGCGTCGAGTCTCTGCGCCGCCGCGTTCCTCGTCGCCGGCGTCGCCCTGGCGGCGCCGCCGTCGTCCGTCCCCGAGTCGCCCGCCCGGCCCTGGACCCCGCCGGCCGCGGCCAAGCTCCCGCCCGTCGAGCTGCCCGCCCTGCACGATCTGCCCGACGAGATGCGGGGCATGAAGGTCTCGCTCGGCCAGATCCTCGACCTGGCCCTGAGCAACAGCCCACTTACCCGCCAGAGCTGGTTCGCCGCCAAGGCGGCGGCGGCGGAGCTCGGCAGCCGCCGCGCGACGCTCTATCCGCGGCTCGATCTCACCGCCGACCTCACCCGCGTCAAGCGGGGATCGGCCTCCGGCACCGGCTTCAACTTCCTGGAGACGACCTACGGTCCGTCGGCGACGATCTCCTGGCTGCTGCTCGATTTTGGCGGCCGCCATGCCGACATCGGGGACGCGCGGGACTCCCTGCTGGCCGCCGACTGGTCGCACAACGCGGAGCTCCAGAGCGTCGTCCTCACGGTCGAGCAGGCTTACTACCAGTACCTGGGCGCCGCCGCGCAACACCGGGCCCTCGCCGACTCGATCCGCGAGGCGGAGGCCAATCTCGCCGCCGCAGAAGAGCGGCGCGCGGCCGGCGTCGCGACGATCGCCGACGTCCTCCAGGCCAAAACCGCGCTCACCCAGCAGGAGCTCACGCAGGTCCAGCTCGAAGGTCAGATGAAGTCGCTGCGCGGCGCCCTGGCGACCGCCGTCGGCGTCCGCCCCGACGTCGATGTCCAACTCGGGGAGCTGCCGGAAGTCACCCGCCCCGGCGCCACCGCGAAGCAGGTTCAGGAGCTCCTCGAGCAGGCGCTGGCCGACCGGCCGGACCTCCAGGCCGCGCGCGCCCAGACGCTGGCGGCCCAGCAGCGCGTCCGCAAGGCGCGCTCGGACGGGCTTCCTTCGCTGGCCCTGTCGGCAAGCGGAGGACGCCTCTACTATCCGACCCTCTCCCAGGTCACTCCGACGAACAGCTATCAGGCCCAGCTCGCGCTCGACATCCCGCTGTTCACCGGCTTCGATCGTCGCAACAAGATCGCCAAAGCGCGGGCCGAGGCGGCCATGCAGGACGCGTCGCTCGAGAGTCTGGTGCAACAGGTGATGCTCCAAGTCTGGACCGCGTACTACGACCTGCAGTCGGCCGCCCAACAGATCATCACCAGCCACGCTCTGTTGGCCAGCGCCGAGCAGTCCGCCAACGTGGCGAGCGGACGCTACAAGGCGGGGGTCGGCAGCATTCTCGACTCGCTCACCGCCCAGAGCGCCGTGGCCAACGCGCGCGCCCAGGAGATTCAGGCACGAGCCGCCTGGTTCCTGGCCATGGCGCAGCTCCAACACGACGTCGGCGCGCTCACGCCACCGAACGCGGACGATTCAAAGACCGAAACGAGGCAACCATGACTATCCTTTCGTCGCGCCGCTCCCGCGGCACGGCTCGCTATCTCACGCTGCTCGGAGCTAGCCTGATGCTCGCCGGTTTCGCGGCGGGCTGCTCGTCGAAGACGGAGGCGCCTGCCGCGCCCCCCGTGTTGGTCACCACCGCATCGACCCATCGCACCACGGTGCCGGTCGACTGGCAGGGCATGGGCACCGTCGAGGCGATGAGCAACGTGGGCATCCGATCCCAGGTCGGCGGCATCCTCACCCAGGTCCACTTCACCGAGGGCCAGGACGTGCGGCGCGGCGACCTGCTGTTCACGATCGATCCGCGCCCTTACCAGGCCGCGCTCGCGGCATCCGAGGCACAGCTCAAGCGCGACCAGGCGCTGGCCGAAAACGCGGCCGCCGACGCCGCGCGTTACGCCGGGCTGGTGAAGCAAGAATACGTGACCCAGGAGGACTACGAGGGCAAGCGCTCGAACGCGGCGGCCATGGCGGCGACGGTGAAGGCCGACCAGGCCGCCGTCCAGACCGCCCAGCTCAACCTGGGCTACTGCACGATCCGCTCGCCGCTCGACGGCCGCACCGGCAGCCTGCAGGTCTACGCCGGCAACCTGATCAAGGCCAACGCCGACACGGCGATGGTGGTCATCCAACAGATGGAGCCCATCCGGGTCGCTTTCGCGGTGCCACAGCAGCTGCTCTCCGAAATCCGCCGCCATGACGCCACCGATCCGCTGCCGGTCTCGGTCCGCACCACCGACGAGACGGCTTCGGCGCGCGAGGGCGAGCTCTCCTTCATCGACAACACCGTCGACCCGTCCTCGGGGACGATCGGTCTCAAGGCGACCCTGCCCAACCGGGAACGCACCTTCTGGCCGGGCGAGTTCGTGCAGATCGCGCTGACCCTTTCGACGCTCCACGACGCGGTGGTCGCCCCGAGCGCCGCGGTGCAGACGGGCCAAGAGGGCACCTACGTCTACGTGGTGAAATCCGACGACACGGTGGAGGTCAGACCGGTCAAGGTCGGCCCGATCTCGGGCGACCACACCGTCATCGCTCAAGGGCTCGAAGACGGCGAGACGGTGGTCACGGGCGGGCAGCTGCGTCTCTATCCGGGCGCCAAGGTCGAGATCAAGCAGCCGAGCGCGGCACCGTCGACTTCGGGAGCTTCGTAATGCAACGTCTCACGGGCGCCGAGCGCGCAGGGGCTCGCCGATGAACATCTCCGAGATCTTCATTCGCCGGCCGGTCATGACCACGCTGGTCATGTCGGCCATCCTGATGTTCGGCCTGATGGGCTACAAGTCGCTGCCGGTGAGCGACCTCCCGAACGTCGACTTCCCGACCATCCAGGTCTCGGCGTCGCTGCCCGGCGCCAGCCCCGACACCATGGCGTCCTCGGTGGCGACACCGCTCGAGAAGCAGTTCTCGACCATCGACGGCCTCGACTCGATGACCTCCTCGTCGGCGCTCGGCTCCACCAACGTCACGCTGCAGTTCAACCTGAGCCGCAATCTCGACTCGGCGGCGCAGGACGTTCAGGCCGCGATCTCGGCGGCCAGTCGCCAGCTGCCGCCCGACATGCCGTCGCCGCCGACCTTCCGCAAGGTCAACCCCGCGGCCTCGCCGATCCTCTACCTGGTGCTGACTTCCGACACTTTGCCGCTGTCGACCCTCGACGAGTACGCCGAGGTCATGATGGCGCAGCGCATCTCGATGGTGACCGGCGTCGCCCAGGTCTCGGTCTATGGCTCGCAGAAATACGCGGTGCGCATTCAGCTCGACCCCAAGGCTCTGGCCGCCCACGACCTCGGGATCGACGAAGTCACCCAGGCGATCCAGAAAGGCAACGTCAATCTGCCGAGCGGCGTGCTCGCGGGTCCACGGCAGGAGCTGACGGTCGACGCCCAGGGGCAGCTCACCGACGCGGCCGCCTACCGGCCGCTCGTGGTCGCGTACCGCAACGGCAAGCCGCTGCGGCTGCAAGACGTGGGCAAGGTGCTCGACAGCGTCGAGAACACCCGTTCCGGCGCCTGGTTCGGCAACGCCGAGGGCCAGCGCCGGGCGATGATCCTCGCCGTCCTGCGGCAGCCCGGCACCAACACGGTCGAGGTGGCGAGCGCGGTGCGGTCGCTGCTGCCCAGCTTCCGCTCCCTGCTTCCGGGCTCGGTCGAGCTCGGCGTGCTCTTCGACCGCTCGGAGAGCATCCAGGACTCGGTGCACGACGTGAAGTTCACCCTCTACCTGGCGCTCATGCTGGTCGTGCTGGTGATCTTCCTCTTCCTGCGCAACGTCTCGGCGACCCTGATCCCGGCGCTCGCCCTGCCGCTCTCGATCGTCGGCACCTTCGCCGCCATGGCGTTGCTCGGCTACAGCCTCGACAACCTCTCGCTGATGGCGCTGACCCTGTCGGTGGGCTTCGTGGTCGACGACGCCATCGTCATGCTCGAGAACATCGTGCGTCGCATGGAGCATGGCGAGAAACCCTTCCAAGCCGCGCTGAACGGCTCGCGCGAGATCGGCTTCACGATCCTCTCGATGACCCTGTCGCTCGCCGCGGTGTTCATTCCGGTGCTCTTCATGGGCGGGATCCTCGGCAAGCTCTTCCACGAGTTCGCGGTCACCATCGCCGTGGCGGTGCTGATCTCGGGCTTCGTGTCGCTCTCGCTGACGCCGATGATGTGCAGCCGCTTCCTCCGTCCCCACAAGGCGGGCGAGCAGCATGGCCGCTTCTACCAGGCCTCCGAACGGGTCTTCGACCGCACGCTCGGCTTCTACGGGCGCACGCTCGACGCCGTGCTGCGGCACCGCGGAGCGACGATGGGCGTGCTCGGCCTGATCTTCGCGATCACCCTCTACCTCTTCGTGGCGATCCCCAAGGGCTTCCTGCCGAGCGAGGACGCGGGCTCCATCTTCTCGTTCACGCAGGCCGCCGAGGGAACTTCGTTCGACACCATGAAGAAGTTGCAGCTCGAGGCCGGCGAGATCGTGCGCCGCGATCCGAACGTCCTCAAGTTCATGAGCTTCGTCGGCCGCGGATCGAGCTCACAAGGCATGATGTTCATGCACTTGAAGCCGCGCAACGAGCGCGCCGACTCGGTGGACGAGACGATCCAGGAGCTGCGGCCCAAGCTCGCCCGCGTCCCCGGCATCGAGGTCTACATGCAGAACCCGCCGCCGATCCGGATCGGCGGTCACCTCTCGAAGAGTCAGTATCAGTTCGCGCTCCAGGGAACCGACACGAGCGAGCTCTACGCCGCTTCGCAGAAGCTCGAGGCCAAGCTCGCGACGCTGCCCGACTTGCAGGACGTGACCTCCGACCTGCAGATCAAGAACCCCCAGGTGGTGATCGACATCGACCGCGACCGCGCCGCCGCGCTCGGCGTTTCGGCGCTGCAGATCGAGGAGGCGCTCTACTCCGCCTACGGGACCCGCCGGGTCTCCGACATCTACGCGCCGGAGAACCAGTACCAGGTCATCCTCGAATTGGCGCCCCACTTCCAGCTCAACCAGGAGTCGCTCGGTCTGCTCTACGTGCGCTCGACCAACGGCAGATTGGTGCCGCTCTCGGCGGTGACCCACGCCCGTCTCGACGTCGGGCCGCTGACCGTGAACCATTCCGGCCAGCTCCCTTCGGTAACGATCTCCTTCAACACCCAGCCGGGCGTCGCGCTGAGCCAGGCGGTGGGCGAGGTGGAGCGTGAGGCGCGGCAGATCCTGCCGGCCAGTGTCTCGACCAGCTTCCAGGGCACCGCGCAGGCGTTCCAGTCGTCGAGCGCGGGACTCGGCATGCTGTTGCTGCTGGCCGTTCTGGTGATCTACCTGGTGCTCGGCATTCTCTACGAGAGCTTCATCCACCCGGTGACGATCCTGTCGGCGTTGCCGCTGGCCGGCTTCGGCGCCCTGGTCACGCTCTTGATCTTCAACGTCGAGTTGTCGCTCTACGCATTCGTCGGTCTGATCATGTTGGTCGGTCTGGTCAAGAAGAACGGCATCATGATGGTCGACTTCGCGATCGAGGGCCGCAAACGGGGGCTCGCTCCGACCGAGGCCATCCACGAGGCCTGCCTGGTCCGCTTCCGGCCGATCATGATGACCACCATGGCCGCCTTCGTGGGCACCCTGCCGATCGCGCTCGGTCTCGGGACCGGCGCCGAGTCGCGCCGCCCACTCGGTCTCGCGGTGGTCGGCGGACTGGTCTTCTCGCAGCTTCTGACGCTCTACATCACGCCCGTCTTCTATGTCTACATGGAGCATCTCCAGGGCTGGCTCGGCCGCAAGCTGCCGCGCCTGAGCCACGGCGTGAACGAGACCGAGGAGGAGATGGCGGGCACGAGCGCCGGGGTGGTCTTTGTCGAGGATTGAGGCGCGCGGGCGGCGCGTCCAAGCCGCCAATCCGCCGCGCGTCCGCCGACGTACAGATAGCAGGGACGAGCCGTGAGCGCGGCGCTCGAGCGGCTCGGGATCCCGCCCACCGATAGGATGGCTGGCGAGGGAGTCTGACGTGAAGGACAAGCGGCCCTGGGATCTCGACGCATCCGACGTGACGCCGAAGAGCATCTATCTGAACCGCAGAAAGCTGATCCACGGGATGCTCGCCGCCGGCGGCGGCGTGCTGCTCGGCGGCGGACCCATCGCCGCTTTGTCGGCCGGGCTTCCGGCCTCGACGGACACCCTTCCCCTGACTGGACTGCGCAAGTGGGCGGGCGACACGAAGGAGACGGTCACGCCGAAAGGCGACGTCACCTCCTACAACAACTTCTACGAGTTCGGAACCGACAAGAGCGACCCTTCGCGCAACGCGGGAAGCCTGCGTATCTCTCCTTGGTCGGTTTCGGTCGAAGGCGAGGTCGCCAAGCCGCGCGCCTTCACGATGGACGAGCTCCTCGAGCTCGCTCCGCTCGAGGAGCGGATCTATCGCCACCGCTGCGTCGAGGCGTGGTCGATCGTGGTGCCCTGGATCGGCTACCCGCTGAGCCACCTGCTCCGGCTCGTCGAACCGACCGCCAAAGCGAAGTACGTCGCCTTCCAATCCTTCTACGACGTCAAGCAGATGCCCCTCGCCCGCCGCGCCGGGATCGACTTTCCCTACGTGGAGGGTCTGCGCCTCGACGAGGCGATGAACCCCCTGGCGCTTCTCACCGTGGGCATGTACGGGGAAACGCTCCCCAAGCAGGACGGCGCGCCGGTGCGGCTGGTCGTGCCCTGGAAGTATGGGTTCAAGAGCATCAAGTCGCTGGTCAGGATCCGTCTCGTCAAGAAGCAGCCGCCGGCCACCTGGAACCTAACGAACCCTCACGAATACGGCTTCTACTCCAACGTCAATCCGAGCGTGGATCACCCGCGCTGGAGCCAGAAGACGGAGCGCCGCCTGGGCGAGTTCTTCCGCCGGCCGACCCTGATGTTCAACGGCTACGAAGATCAGGTGGCTTCGATGTACCAGGGCATGGACCTGCGCAAGAACTTCTGAGCGTGCGCCGGATCGATTCGCTCCTCGCGAGCCGGTGGACGAAGGTCGTCGTCTTCCTGGTCTGTCTGGTGCCGCTCGGTCTGCTGGGCGGGCGGGTGCTTCGTCACGACGTGACGGCCAATCCGATCGAATTCGTCGAGCACTGGTTCGGCGACTGGACGCTGCGCTTCCTGCTCATCACGCTCGCCGTCACGCCGCTCCGCAAGCTCCTGCACTTGCCGCTGCTCGTCCGCTACCGGCGTCTGCTGGGCCTCTACGCCTTCTTCTACGCCACCCTCCACTTTCTTTCCTGGGTGGTGCTCGACCACTTCTTCGCCTTCTCCGAGATGTGGGCGGACGTCCTCAAGCGCCGCTACATCACGGTCGGCTTCACGGCGTTCGTCCTGCTGATTCCGCTCGCCGTCACCTCGACCCGAGGGTGGATCCGGCGGCTCGGTGGCAAGCGCTGGCAGCGGCTCCACCAGGCCGTCTACGCGGCCGCCGTGCTCGGCGTGGTGCACTACTACTGGCTGGTCAAATCGGACGTCCATAAACCGCTCGAGTATGCCGCCGTCCTGGCTCTTCTGCTCGGCTGGAGGATCGTGGCGGGCTGGCGTAAGCGGCGGTCCCCTGCCACCGCGGCCCGCTCGCACGAGCCCGTCACCGCCGAAGACCACCTGGATCCCCGCCGGCACGACGGAAGAGACGGACGGCTGAGCAGATGAAGAAAGGGCCGGCCTGACGGCCGGCCCTTCGATCCTGCTCACGACGGACACGGTGTCGTACCGACCCCGCGCCGACGACGACTCAGTACATGCCGCCCATGCCGCCCATGCCGCCCGGGCCACCGGGCATCGCAGAGCCCTTGTCCTTCTCCTTGATCTCGCTGATCATGGCCTCGGTGGTGAGCATGAGACCGGCGATCGACGAGGCGTTGACGAGGGCCGTCTTGGTCACCTTCGCCGGGTCGATGACGCCGGCCTTGACCAGATCCTCGTACTTGTTGAGCGCCGCGTTGTAGCCGACGTTGCCCTTCTCGGCGAGCACCTGACGGACGACCACTGAGCCCTCCTCGCCCGCGTTCTGGGCGATTTGACGGCAGGGCTCCTCGAGCGCCCGGCGCACGATCTTCACGCCGACCGCCACGTCGCCGGTCGCCTTCACTCCCTCGATCGCGGCGATGGCGCGCACCAGGGCGACGCCGCCACCGGCGACGATGCCCTCCTCGACCGCGGCCTTGGTCGCGTGCATCGCGTCCTCGACCCGCGCCTTGCGCTCCTTCATCTCGGTCTCCGTCGCGGCGCCGACCTTGATCACCGCCACGCCACCGACCAGCTTGGCCAGCCGCTCCTGCAGCTTCTCGCGGTCATAGTCCGAGGTGGTCTCCTCGATCTGCGCCCGGATCTGCTTGACCCGGCCGGCGATCGCCTCGCGGCGCTTCTTGTCGTCGGTGTCGGTCACGATCGTGGTGTCGTCCTTGGTGATGACGATCTTCTTCGCCTCACCGAGGTCTTCCCACTTCACGTTCTCGAGCTTGATACCGAGGTCCTCGGAGATCAACTTGCCGCCGGTCAGGATGCCGATGTCCTCGAGCATCGCCTTCCTGCGGTCGCCGAAGCCCGGCGCCTTGACGGCGCAGATCTGCAGCGTGCCGCGCAGCTTGTTGACCACCAGGGTGGCCAGCGCCTCGCCCTCGACGTCCTCGGCGAGGATCATGAGCGGCTTGCTCTGGCGGGCAACCTGCTCGAGGATCGGCAGGAGGTCCTTCATCGAGCTGACCTTCTTCTCGAAGAGCAGGATGCGGGCCCCTTCGAGCACCGTTTCCATGCGCTCGGCGTCGGTCACGAAGTAGGGCGAGAGGTAGCCACGGTCGAACTGCATGCCCTCGACGACCTCGAGGGTCGTTTCGATGCCGCGGTTCTCCTCGACCGTGATCACGCCGTCCTTGCCGACCTTCTCCATGGCCTCGGCGATGATCTTGCCGATCTCCTCGTCGTTGTTGGCCGAGATGGTGCCGACGTGCGAAATCTCGGAGCCTTCGACGGGCTTGGCCATCTTGTCGATCGACTCGATGGCGGCCTTGACGGCGAGCTCGATGCCGCGCTTGAGCTCCATCGGGTTGGCGCCCGCGGTGACGTTCTTGGCGCCCTCGCGGTAGATCGCCTGCGCCAGCACGGTGGCGGTGGTGGTGCCGTCACCGGCCACGTCGGAGGTCTTCGAAGCGACCTCGCGCACCATCTGCGCGCCCATGTTCTCGAGCGGATCGTTGAGCTCGATCTCCTTGGCGACGGTGACGCCGTCCTTGGTGATGGTCGGCGATCCGAACTTCTTCTCGATGACGACGTTCCTGCCCTTGGGGCCGAGGGTCACCTTGACCGCATCGGCGAGTTTGTTGACTCCCTTGAGGATGGCGCCGCGCGCCTCCTCGGAGTAAGTGATGATCTTGGCTGCCATTTTCGGATTTCCTCCGTGGTCTCTAGTGTTCGCTTACTTCTTGTCGAGGACGGCGAGGATCTCGTCCTCGCGAACGATGACCAGCTCCTCCTCGTCGATCTTGATTTCGGAGCCGGAGTACTTGCCGATCAGGATGCGGTCGCCCTTCTTGACGTCCATCGGCGAGCGCTTGCCATCGTCGTTGATCTTGCCGGGGCCGACGGCGACAACCTCGGCCTCCTGCGGCTTCTCCTTGGCGGTATCGGGAATGATGATCCCGCCGCGAACCTGCTCAGTCTGCTCGATGCGCTTGACGACGACGCGGTCGTGCAGGGGTCGAATGTTCACGTTGCGTTCCTCCTTCGTTCGATTTTTCGGGCCGAGAGGGCCTCGGACCCAGCGGCCGGGCTGTTAGCAGTCGGCCGCGTCGGCTGCTAAGGATAGTGCAGGCTCGACGCGAACGTCAAGGGGTTTGGGCCGGTATCTTAGTCTGGTTCGCGAAGATTTCTCGGAATTCCGGGAACCTGGCCCGCGATTCACCCAGGGAACGGGTTCAGCCGGCCCTCGGCGGGTTCCACCGCGACACCGCGACGAGCGCGTAAAGGGCCCCTCTTCGATAGCTCCGGCTCGCCGCACGCTCGCAGTGGGCGCGCAAGGAGTCGCCTGCTTCCGACCCTTCCACCCAGCCCAGGGCGCGCCGGCGCTCGGAGAACCCCTTCCTCAGTCTCGCGAATCCGCCATGCTTCCAATCGATGATCGCCTCCGAGAAACCCTGCGCCGCGAACCGCGACCGCATCCATTCGGGGGTCAGCCGGCTCACGTCGACCCGATGGCGAACCCGCGCGCCCGGAACGTAGACCGTCCGCCCACCGCTCCGCTCGAGCCGCAGGCCGAGCTCGATCTCCTCGCAGGAACGCAACGACCGGCCACGCCGCCCGAGGTGGGTGTCGAACTCGCCCACCCGCTCGAAGGCCTCGCGCCGGTAGGCGACGTTGGCGCCACGGGGCAGCTCGTTGTAGCGGAGGTCGAGCGGCTCGGGGCCGAGGTTCCAGACGGTCAGGTAAGGAAGGTAGTCGTCGGTCAGCCAATCCGGAAGCGGACCACCGAAGACCGGCTCCACGGGACCGCCGGCCGAAAGCACCGTCGGGTCGGAAAACGCTTCCTCGTACGCCTCGAGCCAGCCGGGAAGAGCTTCGGCGTCGTCGTCGAGAAAAGCGATCCAGGCGCCGCGGGCATGGTGGATGGCGCGGTTGCGACTGACCGAGAGACCGAGCGTCGTCTCGCGGAGCAAGCGCGCACGCAGCCCATCGACCGTCGCGACGTCGTGCTCGCTCAGCCCGGATCCCCGTCCGGGAGCGTTGTCGACAACCAGCAGTTCCCGGGGTAGGCGAGACACCTGAGCGCCGACGCTCGCCAACGCGGGCAGCAAGTCTCTCTTGCCACCCGCCGTGCACACCGCCACGGTCCATTGCAACGGACACCCGGCTTCTCGGATCATCCTCGTCCCATCTCGACGGAGGGAGCGCCGCCGCCTCGCGCGACTCCATCGGCGACCACCGACGGTGCTTCCACCGGGCTCATCGCAGACATTCGACACCCAACACTTGGATCGCTCGAGGTGGAACGCAGAATGGCCCGCACGCTTCCGCCTCGAGGTCGAGTCGGTCGACGCCTTGGCCGTGAGGGGGCGCCCCGTCATCGAAGAGCCTAGCGAAGTCCTCGCCCCGGAGAGGGCTGGCCAGCGTCCTGAAGGGCCGGCCCGTTTGCAGAGGAACGACGCGGGTCCGAAAGACCCGCACTCCCTTGCGCGAGGCTCTGAGCCAGACGCCGCCCGACCAGCCGATCCACCGCCAGGCGGGGTAATCGAGCCTCATCTCGATCTGCATCAGCGGACAGGAAGCGGTCGGTGAGAGCTCGACCGTGTACTTTCCCCGCGTCTGCCTTCGTGACCGCACGTCGAGCTCCTCCCATCGCAGTCGTCGGGGCACAGCGCGGCGCGACAGGAGGAGAAACCCCCTATCGAAGATCCGTCGCGGGTTCCGCTCGAAATCCGAGAGAAGGTAACGGGCAATCTCGGGAGAACGGGTGATCGATTGAACACGGTCCACGCGCCAGGTCGGAAGACCATCGAGACCATAGACGACTTCGAGATCCGGGCGCGCGGCGCGCAGCCGGCTCACCAGGCCATTCTGCATGGAGATCGTCGCCGCGCCGTAGGCTTGATCGAACGGCGCGACCAGTTCCCTGTTCATCGCGGCAGCCAGAGCGATCTGGAGGGGAAAGACGAAGACCGGCCCAGTGCGCCCAGAGGCCGCAGCCAGAAGTTCATTTGGAAGGAGCTCGGGGTCGGGCATCTGCTCTCGGAGCTCGCGCCACGCGGACACCGGATCCGACGACCCGAGATGGAAGAGGACGGTCGGCAGCGTCGGAGTCGGCCACGCCAACAGCCCGCAGCCCAGGGCCACCATCTCGAGACCGCGAATCAACGGCCGCCGCGCTCGGCTCGCCGGCAGGAGCGCCAACAGAGCCAGCAGAGCCAGGAGCCCGGCAGCGATATGGCCTCGGTCGCTGCGCGTCATCGCCGTCTTCAGAAAGGCGATCGCGAACGGCATCAGGAGCACGTAGTCGAAGCGAAGAGGATCGTCCTTGGCGCGAAGCGCTCGCCAGCTCGCCACCACCGCCAGTACCAGGAGCAGAGCCCAGACGACCAGGGACTCCTCTCCCGCCGCCCAGCGCTTGCCGAACACGAGGGAATACGTCGTCGCGCGCTCGAAAACCCTCTGCAGGGGAACGAACAGCCCCTGCCCTCGATGCACCGCCGTCACGAAACTGAGGATCAACAAGGCGCCCCAGCCGAGCGTTGCCTCCAGAAAGATAGCGCCGGCGCGTGCGAGCGCTGTCCGTCCGTCCGATCCTCCGGCGCCGATCATGAGAAGCAGACAGCCGACGCCGATCGCGAAGGACGCAAAGACGGCAATCTCGACGGAGCAGAGGCTCGCCAGCACCAAGGCGCTCGCCGCGATGAGCGTGCGTCCCCGCGCCGCCTCCGGCCGGCAATGCAGCGCGGCCGCTGCCAGCCGCAACGCGACGAGACCCGCACCGACCCGGAATACGGCGTGCCCCGAACCCTGGATGGTCCATGCGAAGGCGAACAGAGGAAGCAGGGCCTGCCACCACTTCACCAGCGGAAGCAACCACACCCACCCGACGAGGGTGACGACTCCAGCGGCCCGGAAGACAAAATAGATCATGGGGCCCGCACCGGTGAAATCGTGGGCGCTTCGCAGCGCGACCGCGAAGCGGGCCAGAACTTGTGGAATCGGACCCCACGCCGCGGAGAAGTCTCGGTCCACGATCTTCCCAAGGTGGAAGAGCCACGCGTGCCCCTCGTAGGCCATGCGATCCGCCGCGATGTGGAACTTGTCGCCCGCCGGCACCGGCGAGACGAGAAGTGCCCAACAGAGCCCAAGGAAAAGCCCCGCGAGCAAGACGAGACGCCTCGCACCTCGCTCGGACAGCCTCACCTCGGATGCTCCCGCCCGTCGGCCTCGCGGGCGTAGGACCTCGGCCCGGGGGCTCCGGAGCCCGGCCGGTTGCCGAAATGAACCGCCGCCTTGCGCAGGGGAATCAACGTCGCGTCTCCGCAGACCGGGGCGACGACTCCAGTGCTCCCGAAACGCAAGCCACGGCGTCGACTTCGACGCGATCCGCGGCGACGCCGAATGCTCCTCCCGATTCGGGCACCAAGCGGAACGAGTCCACTCGACGAGCACTGGGCCGCGCTTCGCGATCGAACAGGCGCACGAGTTCCTCCGGACGGGCGGCCGCCAGGAAGGTCTCGAAGCTCCCGTCACCATTTAGCCTCGGAATGCGGCTATTCGCGATCCGGTGAGAACCGAACCTCGCCACCAGCCGGACCGGAGCCGGCCAGCCCAGGACGCGGGTCCAAGGGTAGTGCAGGCGGACGCGCAGGCTGTAGAGCGGGCAGGGCATCGGCTCCGTTACCTCGATCCTCAGCGCGCGACCCTGCGGCCGCGCCACGTAGGCGACCGGCGCGAGGATGAGCTGCCGGACGCCGGGGGACCTTCGGAGCACGACACAGCACCCGTCGAGCAGTCGCTCAGGAGAGCGGACGAAGTGCTCCAGCAGATAGCGAAAGATCAGCGGCGATCGGGTTGGCGTCTGGCCCCCGTCGAAGGACCAGGCGCCGAGGCCATCGGGGGCGAGGACGACCGCCAACTCCGAACCCAGACGGTCGAGCTCGCCGACGAACTCGCGCTGCAGTCCGAGCGTATGAGCCGCGTGGACCTGATGGATAGGAGTCACGAGCTGTCGATCGAGAATCGCGCCCACCCGATTGTCGTATGGGTACGCCGCCACGTAGCGTGGCAATCCCGTCGCGGTGGACTGAAGCTCCGCCCGGTCGACTTTCGCGGGACCCGCCGCCAGGTCCGCCTCGATGGCCGCGATCGGCCCTACGGATCGTCCTTCGACGAGACGATTCGCTGTAAGGAGCCCCCACGAAAGGGGCCAGCCAGCGACCCAGAGCGTCAACACCGCGCCCCAGGCGATTCGGCCGGCCTTCGACTCCGGAACCACCCAGAGCAGCGCCAGCAGAAGCGGCATGACGCCGAGCGCGATGTGGCGAAGGTCGCTGCGCAGCATCGCCCCGCGAAGCGCCGCCAGGGAGAACAACAACACCGCGACCGTCTCGGCTCGACGGGCCGACAGGTCGCGTCGCCTCACCGCCCAAACGCCGAATCCGAGCGTGCCCGCCACCGCAACCACCAGCAGCAGTGAGCGCCCAGATCCGAGCGCCCAGGGCAACCCTACCGTCTCGCCATAGCTGGCCATCATGCGCAGGGTCAGCAAGTGCGACGCGAAGAGAGGCTTTGCCTGCCGCGCCGAGGTGACGAACCAGACCGCGACGAGAAAGTTCGCGACGAACCAGGCGGCGACGAGCCCGAGCGCCCTCCGCGTTCCCATCGCGGGACTCATCCTCCCGCGGGCGGACGTCGCCAGCAACGCGAGCGGCGTCGCCGCGACTGCGGCGAGGAGATAGAGAGAAAAATCGGGCGAGAAGACTCCACTGCGAGCCACGCTCCCGCGACCAGCGCCAGCTGGCGCCACGGCAGTGAGCTTTCCGACGAATCGATCAACCGCCCGGCGAGCACGGCGACAGCCAAGGCCAGCAAAGCCCGATAGCTCGTCCAACGCCCGCTCGGCCCGATGGCGAGCGAGGCTCCCCCGAGAAGCAGCAGCGCCCAGTCCGGAGCGGGCGATAGCGTGAAGATCGCGAGCAAAGCGGCGGCGCCGAGCAAGCGAAATACGAGTCGGATCGCGGGATAAGACGCCAGGAGGCGCTCCGGCGGCACCAGCGACGCCCCTCCCGCCGCGACTGCCTGCGCCAACGGACCGAGTTCGGAACCGAAGTCCCGCATCGCCACCACGCCATGACGCCACTGCCAGACGTCTCCAAGAACCGCCGCCGCGTCGATATTCGGGAAATGGAGCGACCTGCCCACCCGGCCCTGCTCCGCGGTCAGCGCCAGCAGGAGATGGAGAGCGGCGATCCCTCCCAATATCCAGACCCGTCGGCCACGGTGACGCAGCGTCCACGTCGAGATTCGTGTCGACGCCGGGGCGGCCGCGAGGCTCATGCGCGGGTCCGGCGCGCCCACTGGTTCCCCCACCAGAGCGCCAGCGGGCGGACGACCGGAAACAAGAACTCGGAAGGACGCCGGATCTCCGCGGATCGGAGACCGGCGCGCCACTGCTTCCAGACCCCGCGCTGCGCCATGTCCGAGAGCGCCGTTCGCAGCGGGTAGCGCTCGCCAACGAGACGCCAGCCGAAACCTTCGCTCGAGCAGCGGCGCAGGAGGCCCGGAAAACCGTAGTCGTGGGTGTGCCAGACCGCGGCCGCGGGTGCCTCCTCGATTCTCCAGCCACGCGCCATCGCGGCCGCCTGCCACTTCTTGTCCTCCAGGATCGGTGTCCGGCCGAAGGGCAGCTCGCGCCACGCGGAGCGCGCGAGCGCACAATTGATCGTCGAGAAACCGATCCCGTGATGGCGTGCAATCCAGGCCCTGCTCTCGCTGGTGAAATAGAAGCGCGGCCCGCACGAATCCCAGAAGAATCGACGCCTACCGAGCTCCGCGAGCAGGTCCACGGGAAACTCGCGAATGCCTCCCTGGACCGCCACCGCCGATCGAGGAGAGAAGAAAGGCGCCACCAGCCTCTCCAACCAGAACTCGTCGACCGGAAGCGCGTCCTGGTTGAGGAACACCAAGACCTCGCCGCTGGCAAGGTTCGCACCCAGATCCCGTGTCGCGCCGTGGTCGAATGACTCAGGAGAGATCGACTTCACGCATGCTCCCAGCTCGCGGAGGCGCTCGAGCTCGTTCGGCGAAGAGCCCGAATCGATGATCCAGAGCTCGAACGGGAGCGCCGTGCGCTGTCGAAGCACGGAGCACGCGACTCTCTCGAGCAGGGCACCGCCCCGCCGCGCCGGCACGATCACGCTCAGCTTCGGGGCGTTCGATCCGCTGCCGACGGCGTCACCACCTTCGGACGGGCTCACCTCGAGCGACGTTTCGATGGGATCCCTCATCACAAGTAACCCAGCGCGCGAAGGGAGCGCAGCAAGGCGGGATCCTCGATCTTCGACGCGGGCCCCATCGGCAGCGCCGAGCTCTGATAGGTGCCGGCGAGACGGCGCAGGCGCTCCCCCCACGGAGGACGGCTGGACGCCAGATCGTCGCGCTCTCCGGGGTCCGACCTGAGATCGAAGAGCAGGTCGGCCCGATGTCCGCGCCGGTAGAGCTTCAGCGGTCCCATCAACACCGCCACGCTCGACGGTCCGTACGCCGGCGAGGACGCAAAGAGGAGACGAGGACGGCATTCCGCCGTGGCACGCGGCAAGGTGGCCAAATCGATGCCTCGCCATCCGGCTTCGGGGTCCACTCCGCCGCCGGCCGCGAGAGTCGGCGCGATGTCGAGCAGGTCAGCGAGACATTCCGAGCGCACGCCGCGAGAGACGTTCGGGCCCGCCACGACGAGCGGAACGTGCAGGAGCTCGTCGAAGAGAGTCTGTCCATGTCCGACTCCGTAGAGGCCTCGTGGGTCGTCGCCCCAGGAGTGCTCTTTCGCCGCGTGGTCCCAGAACTCCTCTCCGTGGTCCGCGAAGAGAAGCACCAGCGTGTCGCGGAGCAGACCTCGCGCCGCGATCGCACTCAACAGTCGCCCTACCTGGAAATCGTCGTAGCGGATGGCGGCGTCATAAGCCGCGACGCGCACCTCACGGAGCTCCTCCGCGTGTGGGTCGTCCACATCTTTCGGCCAATCCCAGCCGCCGTGCCAATCACCATCCGCCAAGGACGGAACCACCCCCATGCGGGTGCGAAACAGCGCCGCATCCTGGGCCGAGAATCGATTCGGCGGGTGGACGTCCATCAGATGGACGTAGAGGAAGCGGGGTCTCGAGTCGTCCGTGGCGAGCCAGGCCAAAGCTCGATCCACTGTCTTCTCGCCATCCTCGCGCTCGACGGACGCCACGTCGAAACCGTCGCGGAAGCGACCGTAGAGGAACGGGTTCGCGGAGAAGAGGGCCGTCGAGAAGCCGGCTCGTCGAAACGCCTCCGCGAGCATCGGGAGTCCGGCGCGAATCTGAGTCGGCACATCCTTGCCTAGATTCTTGATCTCGCCGGGCTCCCCCGCGCCGTGCTCCGAGGGATACCTGGAGGTCAGCACGCTCGCGACCGCCGGCACCGTCCAGCTGGAGGTCGAGAAGGCCCGATCGAAGACCACACCCCGCCGACTCAGCGCGTCGATGTTCGGCGAGGTGGGTTTGGGGTAGCCATAGATTCCCAGATGGTCGGCACGCAAGGTGTCGATCCCGACGAGCAGGATCAGCCGGGGGTGGTGGTGCTCGGAACGGCACCCCATCGCGAGAACAACGGAGAGGGTGGCGAGGAAGGCCAAGCCGACCGCCGCTGAGCGGGCAGCCCGAATACGCGACGGACGACCGGAAGACACGGCTCGAAATAGTATCGGCCTTTGCGGGCTTCGGGGGGCCGTTTGGCGGCGACGGTTTCTGGAGCCCAGGCTTCACGAAGGCCATGTCGCATTGAGGTACCCGCATCGAAAGCGATAGTTTGCCGGCGTGTCCGCAACCGAGAGGCTCTACGCGCTCGTCGCGCTCGTCGTGATTGGGCTCCCCTTGTTCGGCTGCTCACCGGCCCCACACCACCCGGACCTCCTGCTGATCACCATCGATGCCATGAGGGCCAGCGACTTCGGTGCGAACGTGGCCGGGACGCCGCTCACCCCGAACCTCTCAGAGCTCGCGGCCAAAGGCGTCGTGTTCACCTCCGCGAGCTCGGTCGCCAGCGAAACGTCGCCCGGCATCGCGGGCATCCTCACGGGACTCCTGCCATTTCGCACCGGCGTGCTCGGAAATCGGAATCTGCTGCCCCCCTCGATCGAGACCCTGGCCACGGACCTGGCCGATGCCGGCTACCAGACCGCCGGCTTCGTAGCGAACCCGGTGCTCGCAGCCCGATACGGGTTCGGGCGCGGATTTCAGAGCTTCGAGGTCGTGCCACCGCAGGCGGACGAGCCAAAAGCCCGGGCGCGACAGGTCTTCGCACGCGCCCTTCGGTTTCTCCGTCATTCGAGACCGGACCGACCCCGATTCCTCTGGCTGCATTTATTCGAGCCCCATGGACCCTACCGACCGCCGGCCGACGCGGTCTCTCCGTGGGACGTCTCCGCTTTCACCGGGCCGACCGAAACGCCGCTCTGCCCGCCTCAGCACGACGGCGGCTTCGGCTGTATCCCTTCCTACCAGCAGGCGGTTCGGGAGCCCTCCCACGACAGCCGCACCTACTCCCGCAACTACGCGGGCGAGATCCGGGACCTCGATCGCGCGGTCGGCGAGTTTCTTCGCGAGCCGACCGTCGCTCGCCAGCTGCCGGGCTCGGTGTTGATCGTCACGGCCGACCACGGAGAAGCCATGGCCGGCGATCACGGCTTCTTCTTCTCGCACGGCCATCCGCTCTACCAGGACCAGGTCGCGGTGCCACTGTTCATTCTCGCGCCGGGCCTCGGTCCAGGAGCGGTCAACGAGCCCGTTTCCACGGTCGACATCCTGGCGACCACCCTAGCGCTGCTCCACCTGCCTACCCCTAAAGACACTGACGGGATCGACCTCTTCTCCCGTTCGCCCGGAGTTGTCGCAGGAGACAGCACGCAAGGCAGCTTCTTCCGCTCCGGGGGCTACAAACTCCTCTTTCCGGCCATCGACGCGGCTCACCCTCAGCTCTTCGATCTCGCGGTCGATCCCATGGAGACCACCGATCTGGCGTCTCGGTCCCCGGATACCGTCCGCAGGCTCCTGCGCTCCCTCGGTGCGCTCCGCTCGCGCGAGGTCTTGGCACATGCCCAGAAGCGCCCAGAGCCGGACCCGGAAACCGCCCACCAGCTCAGGAGCCTCGGCTATCTCTGAATTCCGCGGACCCTCGATGTGCTCGAACTGTACGTCCTCGCCGAGACCTCAGTGGAGATAGCCCAAGGCGCGTAAGCGAGCGATCTCCGCGGCGCTCAGCGTCCCCTTCTCGGGCTTCGGGGGGAAGCGTCGCGCCTCTCGCAGCTCGACCGTCATCCGGCTGCGCAGCTCTTTCATGAGCGCGGCGGCAACCTGCGGTTGGTCGGGGGCCAGGTTCCTCTTCTCCAAGGAATCTCGCTGGTCATCGAAAAGCATCCCGCGTCCGATTCTGCCGTCCCAAACCATCGCCCAATCGCCATGCCTCACCGCCCAAACCTTCTCGTGAAGCTTGTCGCGGGATAGCAGGCTGCGATCCTGGCCGGCGCCCGGACGCTCGCTCAACAGGTCCACGCCGCCCATCTGAGAGTTTGGAGCTACCGTCGTCGAAGCGTCCACAACGGTGCGAAAGATGTCCGACAATTCGACCGGTGTCGTCGAGTGCCCGGGCGGTCCGCCGCCGTGCACGACGAGCGGGACCCGGGTGCTCTCGAGATAGACCTGGGAATGGAGAAACCTTCCATGCTCGCGGAATTCCTCACCGTGATCGGCGAAGAGGATGACGAGCGCACGGCTCATCCGAGGATCGCTCTCGAAAGTCCGGAGCAGCATGCCGACGTCCCGCTCCAGGCTCACGACACCGCGCGTATAGAGCTGTTTGATCGCTTCGACCTTGGACGGCGAGACTTGGCGTCCCTCGAGGTCGGCTGCAAGCAGATAATCGGTGGCGCAGCGGCCTTTTGCGTCACAAAACTCCTGCTGATCCCGTTGCGCGTCCGTTCTCGAGGGGTCAGGCGAGGGGCTGAAGTACGGCAAGACGTTGCCGTCTTCCGTCGTGTCGGAGTGGGCGTCATAGAAGTGCAAGAAGAGGAATAGGGGATCGCTTTTCGAGACTTGGTGGACTTCCTCCATCGCGAGTCGCGTCACCTCCGGAGCGGCGTGCAGCATGGTCGGAAGCACTCGGTAGGAATCGAAGCCGCGCGCGAAGCCGAACGAGCCGTCGAGCCAGGGCGAGTTCGCGACTCCGACTGTCCGATATCCCTTCCGGTGCAGGATCTCGGGCAGGGTCTCGATACGCGAAGACAGAGCCAAGTCGGCATGATTGACTCCGTGGATCCACGGAGCGAGGCCCGTGAAGACGGTCATGTGGGAAGAAAGAGTGAACGGAGTCGGCGCGAAGGCGCGGTCGAAGGTCCGGCTGGAGGACACCCAGGCTCGGAGCTCGGGCGCCTGCCGGAGCGCTTCCGAGAAGATGTCCGCTCGGACGGTATCGAGCGAGATCAGCACCACGTCTCGAGCCTGGCGGTGACAACCCGCCATCGCCCAACAGAGGATCGCCGCGACGGCGATTCGAGCGGGCGCGGCAAGGCGGATCGGGCTCATGACCAATGGAGTATCCCGAGCCTTCGGGACGTTTGGATGCTAACCTGTTCCCATACGATTCTCGCCGTGCGGCGCTGGCCGCCCATTTCGAGCGACCCTTGGATCCCGAGGCGCGGGCCCGCCCCCGCAACGCCGCAACCGGTCCGAAGGTACACTCTCTTCGAGTTCGCCCCTGGGCATGATCGCTGACCGCTCACTCCGGCACCCTACCTGCAGCACGCGCTCCCCCGCGCCCGCCATCCTGGACGGGAAGATGGCTCCGCCCGTCCGCCAGCTGCATCACTCGACGTCGTACTGGTTGGCGCCCTTGCTTCTGCTTGGCCTGTGCTCCTGTGGTCAGCGAGCGGGTCTCACCGCGCGGAATGCCGGCGTCGTCCACGCCCTACCCGCCGAGGAGGCAACTCGCGAGCTCACCTGGGAATCGGTCAGCGAGAGCCGGACGGTCGATCCAGATTCTCGCCCCGGGGTCGCGGAGATCGAACGCTGGCACGTGGAGCAAGGCTCTGTGCAACGGACTCCTCGGGGACTTCGCCTGCGGAATCTTCCGGTGGTCCTGGGACGTTCAGGCTTCCCGGCCGAGCGCGCGGACGTGCTCGAGATCGACACCCGCGGGCTCGTCTTCCCAGGCTTCGTCAAGTTGACCTGGATCACCTCCTCCCTCGACGGAGCTACCCGGACCCACTCGATGATCCAGCGCGTCGCTCGCCAGGCCAGCGGCCAGGCCGTGCGGGTGAGACTCGACCTGCGCACTGATCCCGCCTGGACCGGAGTCGTCTCCCGGTTGGAGATGCTGGTCGCCAGCGCTCCGGGATCCACCGTTGATGTCGGTGCGCCCAGTTGGGTCAAGCGGTCCGCCTCCACGTCGAAGATCCGGGAGCTCGCCCGCCACGCTCTTCGTGCGGAGCTCGACCACGAGATGAGGAACGCGTTTCTCTTGCCGTGCGGCTCTTCGAGGAGCTTTCCAATCCGTTTCGAGGACCCGGTCCGGTTCGACTTCGGCGTCGGGCTCCCGGACTGGGCTGTCGCCTCCACGACACTCGAGGTCTACCAAGGATCGAAGCTCACCGAACGGCAGACGGTCTCCAACCTGGATTCTCCCGTAGCGCGAACTTGGCGCGACATGCGTCTGCGAGTCGATCCAGGCGAGACCGGACGCGAGATTCGCCTCGTGAACAGCTGCGCCGACGGAGCCGACGGGATACCCCTCCTGGTCTCGAACCCCCTCGAGCTGCCGGTGCGCATAACCCGTGCACCCTTGATTGTCCTGATCTCGATCGACACGCTGCGCGCCGATCGGATGTCGCTCTATGGCTACGACCGGCCCACCACGCCGCGCCTCTCGAAATGGGCCGCGCGACATGCGGTCATCTTCGACCACGCCGAGTCCGCGGCCGCGTCGACGCTTCCTTCGCACGCCACCATGCTGACCGGACTGCCCGTTCTCCTGCACGGCGCCTACGACGGGACGCCGCTAGCGCGGGGATTCGAGACCATTGCGGAGCGCTTGAGATCAGCTGGATACCTGACCTTGGCCGCCACCGGGGGCGGCTACGTCCATCCGGATTATGGCTTCGCCCAGGGGTTCGATCGCTTCCACTACTGGCCGCGCGGCGAAGCGCCCCCTGACGGCGAACTGCCCGACACCCTCTCCCGCGTCGAGCGCTGGCTCGACCGATACCGCGACTGGCCTGTCTTTCTATTCCTGCACACCTACGAAGTTCACGGACCGTACTATCCCCGCTCCGAATACCTGTCGCGCTGGAGCGACTGGCGGGGGGATCCGCGGACCAAGATCTGGCCACGTAACCGCTTCGGCGAAGCTTCCTCCGCGTCGGGTGAAGATGCGTCGGACAGCCCGACATTGCCCCTCGACCCGTTTGCACTCCTTCGCCTTCGCGCGCCCGAGGTGCAGGTCGGGGTACGGCATTGGGACCTCGAACCGGCGCGGTTCGCCCTCGCCGGTTCCTTCTACGACAGCGCCGTCGCCCGCATGGACGACCTGGTCGGAACACTGCTCGAGCGGCTCAGTCGTGGGAACGCCGATTCGCGCCCCACCTCGATCATCTTCACCGCGGACCATGGGGAAGCTCTGGGGGAAGACGAGTTGTGGGGTCACGGTTTCCTATTCGAGACCAACCTCCATGTGCCACTCCTGGTCAGCGCTCCGGGATACAAGCCCCTGGGTGAGAGGGTCGAGCGCCCCGTGAGCTCGGAACGTATCTTCATGACGATCGCCAAGATCGCCGGCACCACGGAGGGCGACAGCGAACGGCGACCTGCGCTGCTCGGAGCCCTGCGGGACCAGCTGAAGGGGTTGCCCGAGGAAGATTCCGTCTACTCCTATGCTCCGGAGACGGCTCAAGGTCTCGCCGTGAGGCGTGGCCCAGACAAGCTGATCGTCCGCGACGACGCCTTCGCCGGCTCGTCCCTGATCGAGCAAGCCTTTTCCCTTGATCGGGACCCAGCCGAGAGCTCACCCATGTCCGGGTCCGGCGTGCCGGCCGGATTCGGTCGACTCACCCGTCAAGCGCTCAAGCTCCTCTCGCTTCCCGACATCCGGGGTCTCTACCTGCACATTTCGAATCCCTCCACTTCGCCTGCCCACGCGGTGCTCCTCAGCGACGGATTCAGACTCAAGACGCTGAAATGGGCGGTCCGCCCCTGCTTCGGGTGCTTCCGCCTCAGCGGGCCCGGCAGACTCGAGGTCCGACTGCCCGCCGGAGGGAGCGGCTCGATTCGGCTCTCCTGGCCCGATCCCAGCCTGAACCTGCGCATCGAGGATCAAGACCGGTCGACCTCCGCGCTCCTCGAGCTCGCCGCGCTCTGCGGACGGGAGGTGGAGGTCACGCGTGGGCCCAACATCCGCGTTTCTGCGGAGTTCCGCGGCCTCTGCCCGGGAGGAGAAGTCGACCCGCTCAAGGAGGACCATGAGCTCCGGAAAAGCCTCGAAGCCCTCGGCTATCTTCATTGAAATTAGGTACTTGAACCGAGCATCGGCGCAGTGGACGGGTGGCCTGCGGCGACTTCCTGGCGGCTTTCAGAGGTGGGAATAACGACCGGAATTCGCGGTCTTCGAGAAACGAGAGCAATCCGCGGCCGGCTCGGGATCATCCCGTTTCGGACCCAAGCCCATAACGGAGGATAGTCCCATGAGGAAGTTCACATTCGCGCTCGCGTTGGGCCTCGCCGCGACAGCCACCGCGGCATTCGCGGCCAACTCGCTCACGGTGATCTCCAATCCGAACACCACCAGCGACACCACGGGCCATACCGCTTCGATCAACTTCTCCGGAGGCAACTCGGGGAACGTCTACGTCGAAGACGACAGTCCGAGTGGTGAAACGCACTACAAGATCAAGTTCTGGGTCAACCCTTACACGCTGTCCCTGGTCGCGAACAAGGCGATTCGCATCGGGGGTATCGGCGATGCGACAAACGGCCAGCACATCCTGATCTTCCTCAAGCGCAACGATGTGGACAACTCGTGGCGCATCAACACCTGGTACAAGACCGACACGCTCGGATATACCCCGGGACCCGGCGTCTTCATCGTGGGTCAGGGCGCCCCGAACAAGTGGGTCCAGCTCCAGTTGGAGTACACCGCCGCCACGAACGATGGCAGCCCGGACGGTACCCTCACCCTCCAGCGCATCGCTCCGAGCTCGAGCGGCGTTCAGTCCGTGAACAGTCTGGCGACGCAGAATCTGCACGTCGACAACATTCGCTTCGGATCCCTGGCCGGACAGGGCAGCAACGCGACCAGCGGTTCCTATCTATTCGACGAGTTCGAGTCCTATCGCTGACGCCGTCCAGGCATCAGCTGTCGAATCGGGAAGGCGGATCGGCAACGGTCCGCCTTTCTTCTTTCTTTCGCGATTGCAGAGTTCTTCCCCTCGTGTGAAGATCGACGCGGCTTGAGCATCGGAACTCCCTAAACGGCTTCGGCCATGGGCACTGATTCCCCTGCTGCTCGTGGCTTCCGGCCTTGCCGCTTGTCGGCCCGCCGCCTCCCATCCGAGCGTGAACCTGGCCTGCCCTGATTGCAGTCTCGTCCTGATCTCGATCGACACGCTGCGCGCGGATCATCTCGGTAGTTATGGCTATTCGCGTGCGACCTCACCGCACATCGACGCTCTGGCCCGTGAAGGCGTCCGATTCGCGAGAGCGTACAGCGCCTGCTACCACACCGCGGACTCGCACATGTCGATGTTCACGGCGGACTATCCGTCCGTGCACGGCGTACAAAACGTGATGGACGCCACACAAGCGGTCGGTCTCGACCCCCGAATCGAGACCCTTCCCGAGAGGCTCAGCGAATCCGGCTTTCATTGCGTCGGGTTCCACGGTGGCGGCAACGTCTCGGCCCCTTACGGGTTCGGCCGCGGCTTCGACAGCTACAAGGCGACCTTCAGCGATGTGAAGCCGGCTCTCGCCTGGCTGGCCGACGAGAGACTGCAGCCGCGCGAGAGATTCTTCCTCTTCTTCCACACCTACCGAACACACGACCCCTACCTGCCGGACCCCCCGTACGATCGCCTCTGGATGCCGGACTACAAGGGCTCGGTCATCTCGAACAAGCAGGCGTTCGAGTCGATGCTCACTTCGTCGGACTTCGGCGAGAAGCGAAGGCTGTTCTGGAACCACGTGGATCCCTCGAACTCCGAAGACCTGGCGAAAATCCAAGCTCTCTACGACGGCAAGATTCGCGAGGCGGACGACGAGATCGGCCGATTACTGGACGCCGTGGGCCGGCTTTCGCAGCGCGTCCTCATCGTCCTGGTCTCCGACCATGGCGAGGAATTCCACGAACACGGCCACTTCCTGCACGATCAGGTGTACGAGGAATGCCTCCACGTACCGTTCATCATTCGGCATCCAGACGGCGTCGGCGCAGGAGCCGTCGAGACAGCTCGGGTCAGTCTCGTCAACCTCGCGCCGACCCTGCTCGATCTTCTGGGCGTGCCTCCGCTGCGCACCGGCCAGGGAGTCTCGCTGGCGCCCTATCTACGCGAGACGACGGACGGCTCCCTGCCAGGCTACATTCTCGCGGAGAAAGTTCTGGGGACAGATCCCAAGACCGATCTTCCGACGATCATGAAGCAAGCGCTGATTCTCCACGGCGAAAAGCTCGTCCAGTTGCCAGACGGCTCCAGGCAGCTGTTCGACCTGCGCTCGGATCCGCATGAGAAGAAGGATCTGGCGGCCTCCTCACCGAACGAACTGACGCGCCTCGCTCAGACATTGACCCGGCTGCGGACCCGCAACCTGGAGCTGCGGAAACGCCTCTTGCACGGCTCATCGGGGCCCAAGACCAAGCTGGACGAGGCGACCATCAAGAGCCTTGAGGCGCTTGGTTATCTCCACTGAGAACAAGCCTGCCTCGGACCTCTGGCTTCTGCTTGCCGCGGGCGCCGCATTGCTCGCTGGGACTTGGCTGCGCTTCTCGGCTCTCGCCGGACAGGCACCCTTCCATGACGAGTGGCACGTTCTATTCGACGTACACCGTCTCGGACTTCTAGGCCTGGCCAGCGGTCTCGGTCCGGCTGACCGTTCCGTTCCGATCGCCCTTCTGCTCAAGCTCCTGGCGCTCGGAGGCCTACTTGATGATCGGATCCTCTGGTATCCGTTCGCCCTGTCCGGACTCCTTTCGATTCTCTTTCTTCATCGCCTCATCAGACGACGATTCGGTTCCTCGCCGGCGCTGCTCATCGACATTCTCCTGCTCGTCTCGCCGCTGCTCGTTTACTACTCACGCACGGCGCGGCCCTATGTCTTCGCTGGCCCACTCGCGACCGCGAGCCTGTTCGCCTTCCACGAGTGGCTGGAAGGAGGAGCCGCGCGCGAGCTCGGCATCTGGCTCGCCGTCGTGGTGCTCGTCGGCTGGTCGATGCCAGTCTACGTCCCGTTCCTCCTCGCCCCCGTGGTCTTCGCCGGGTGCTTCGCGGTCTTTCATCGCGAGCCGACGATCGCGGGCAGGAGGCCCAAGGAGGTGCTTCGAACAGGCGTCCTCGCGGTCTTCATGTTGTCGATCGTGCTCGTCCCTCCGATCGTACTCGGCTTCTCGAACTTGAGCTCGAAGCTGGAGAGCTCGCCCTTCAGCGCGGCGTCAGTGACCGCGGGTTTCAGTTTCGGTCTCGCTTTCGGCTCGACGGCGCTTTCGTGGGGTCTGGTCGGCATTGCGGCGGTCTTTCTTCTAGCACCGAGCGCGCCCCAACCTCGCCTTCGCCTCACGATCGTCAGCGCAATCCTGGTCCAGCTGCTCTTTCTCCTATCGGTGCGCCCGCGCGGGCTTTCATCGCTTCTCGTCAGTGCCCGTTATCAATTGCCGAGCATCGTGGCTCTCTGTGCAGTCGCGTGCATTGCTCTCGACCGAGCTGCTGGACGCTCGAGAATTCGCAGAGCCTTGCTCGGCGGCTCGATGCTCGCGCTGGTCGCGATCGTCTGGGTTCCAAGACTTTCGGTCTGCACAGGCTCGCCCGATAATTTTCGATCCACCAAGCTCTTTCAAGCGATGTTCGCGCCGCCTTCGACCCTGGTCGATGCAATTTCCAAGCTTCCCCCAGCCTACCGAGAGGTCACGGCGAGGCGTGGGCGATTCGCGATTCTCGAGGTGCCGTACAACGGATACCTCAAGACCCCCTACCCCTACTATCAGCGGCTGCACGGCCACGAGGTCTATCTCGGGGTCGAGCGCGGCTCGTGCACGGCGGCGGACACCCGGGAGCTCCCTCCGGACGGTTCGGAGGGCTTTCGTCTCTCGCGCTTCGTCGCGCTGAGCGATCTAAGTGGAATGAGACGGCGTGGGGTCCGATTCATCGTCCTGCACCGAGATCCCGAGTTCGAGGTGCCCTGGTTGCGCGAGGAGAAATGGCGCCGTGATCGGTTCGACTACGAGGGCTGCGTGAATTATCTGCGGCATCGTACAGGACTGCGTCCCACCGAATCGGTCGGTGTCTCGGTCTTCGACCTCTCGAAGATGGAAGAGTCCGGACGGGCTCCCCAGAGTGGGTCTAGGATCACAGCCCCATGAGCCGCCTCCTGGTCCTCGGGATCGGCGCCCTGCCGGGCGACCGAGCCCGTTTTCAAACAGCCTCCGGTCTTCGCGCCTGGCAGTTCGGCAAAGCGCTTCACGATGCGGGACTCGATGTCGAGCTCGCCCTCGTCCAGCTCGAGAAAGACCATGCCGAGGCGCCGGGTGCCGAGGTCGGAAACATGAACGTGCGGCACCTTCCGACATCGGCCGAGCATGCCGAGCAGCTCGTTCGGACGTGGGTCGGAGAGACGGAGCCTCGCGCCCTCATCGGCGCATCCACCTATGCCTCGTACCTGTTGGCGCAATGCGGAAGCGATGCTCCGCTCTGGGTCGATCTCAATGGGGATCCGATTGCCGAAGGCCAGTCTCATGCCCGGGCCAAGCAGAGCAGCGACCCGATCTTCGACGCCCTTTGGATGCTGGTCTGGTGCGCCCGGCGAGGGGATCGCTTTTCCGTCGTCTCCAAGGCGCAGCGACACGCGCTCCTGGGACAGCTGGGTATCCTCGGCCGGCTCAACCAGGAAACAGTGGAAGAAGACTTCGTCGCGGTCGTGCCGGAATCTCCATTTGTGCTGCCGCCCGTAGCGACGCCGGAAGCGGGAGTACGGAAATCGACGATCCTGTTCAGCGGTGGATTCAATTCCTGGGTTGACCGTCGCACGCTGGTCGACGCGCTCCGCGCCGCTCTCGCTGCCGAGCCATCGTTCGATTTCGTCGCCACGGGAGGTGCCCTTCCGGGCTTCCTCGAGCAACCCTGGCAGCGGTTCTCGGAGGATGTCGAGACGTTTCCCGACACTCTCCGGCGCCGGATCCGTCTCGCCGGCTGGGTGGGTGGCGACGAGCTCCGCGAGATCGAGGATCGAGCTCTCTGCGGCGTGGTCCCGGAGCTCGGGCTCCCGGAGCGCGAACTCGGCGGTCAGAACCGCTCTCTCCGTTGGATGATGCGAGGCATCCCAGTCGTCACGAGCCCCGTCTCGGAACTCGGGCGCACACTCGAGACGAGGCGTCTCGCGCTGACCTATCCTCCGGGAGACTCTCGTGCGCTCGCCGACTGTTTCCTGCGCCTCGCGCGCGACCCCGACCTACCGAAAGAAGTTGCCGTGCGCGCGAGAGAGTTCGTGCTCAGCGAGCGCTCCATCGCCACCACCACGCCGCGCCTCGTCGAGTGGGCGCGCCTGCCGACAAGTGCTCCCGACCGCGCTCTCGGAGTACCACGCCTTCATGCGGCGCGCCTCTCGACGACGCTGCGTGACCAGCTCTCACTCGAGGACGAAAAGTCCGGCGATGCCTGAAGTCTGCCGCCTCAGACCAACCGCAGCAGGTGCCCCAGCTTCTCCCGCTTGGTGCGCAGGTAATTGCGGGTGGTGTCGGTGGGGGGGACTTCCAGGGGGACGCGCTCGACGATTTCGAGGCCGTAGCCGGCCAGGGCGACGTACTTGCCCGGGTTGTTGGTCATCAGCCGCATCCGGCGAACGCCCAGATCGAGGAGCATCTGGGCGCCGACACCGTAGTCGCGCTGGTCGGCCGCGAAGCCCAACCGTTCGTTCGCCTCGACCGTGTCGTGGCCCTGGTCCTGGAGCTCGTAGGCGCGGAGCTTGTTGATCAGGCCGATGCCGCGGCCCTCCTGGAGCAGGTAGACGAGCACTCCGCGGCCCGCCTCCGAGATGCGCTCGAGCGCCATCTCGAGCTGGATTCCGCAATCGCAGCGCGTGGAGACGAAGACGTCGCCGGTCAGACATTGGCTGTGCACCCGGACCAGCACCGGCTCGTCGCCGCCGACCTCGCCGAGCACCAGGGCCAGGTGTTCCTCGCCGGTCGACTCCGCACGGTAGGCGAAGGCGCGGAAATCGCCCCATGCGGTCGGCAGCCGCGGCGCCGCGACGCGCTGCACGATGCTTTCGGTGCGCAGCCGGTGGCGGATCAAACCGGAGACCGTGAGGATCGCGAGATCGTGGGCGCGGGCGAACTCCACCAGATCGGGGACCCGCGCCATGGTGCCGTCGGCCTTCATGATCTCGCAGATCACGGCCGCCGGCCGGAGACCCGAGAGACGCGCCAGATCGACCGAGGCCTCGGTCTGCCCGGCCCGCTTGAGCACCCCGCCGCGCCGGGCGCGCAGCGGGAAGATATGGCCGGGCCGTAGGAGATCCTCCGGGCCGGTCGCGGGATCGACCGCGGTCCGGATCGTGGCCGCGCGGTCGGCCGCCGAGATGCCGGTCGTGATCTTGCCCCGCGCCTCGATCGAGACCGTGAACGCGGTGCCGAAGGGCGAGGTGTTGTCGCGCACCATGAGCGGCAGGTCGAGCGCGTCGCAGCGTTCCTCGGTCATGGCGAGACAGATCAGCCCGCGGCCGTGGGTCGCCATGAAGTTGACGACGTCCGCGCTCACGTGTTCGGCGGCGATCGCCAGATCTCCCTCGTTCTCGCGGTCCTCGTCGTCGACCAGAATCACCAGCTCGCCCCGTCGAAAGCGCTCGATGGCGCTCTCGACCGTGACGAAGGGGGGCTCTGGGAGGGTCGGCGTGAAGGGGGTCATGCGGTGGCGCCGGCTTGAGGAGAATCGCGGCTCCGGCGCACGGGCAGTCTAGCCGTCGCTCTCGCCGAGGGTCAAACCGGACACCGTATGCTCAAAAGGCATTGCCGAGGCTGATGAAGGCGACGTAGCCGTCCTCGTACGGCTTGCGGTGGATCTTCCATCCGATCTCCACCCGCAGCGGGCCGATCGGCGAGGCATAGCGGATTCCGAGCCCAGCTCCCCAACGGGCCTCCGAGGCGCGGAAGTCGGAAACTTCGCGCCAGACGTTGCCGCCGTCGACGAAGAGATCACCCCCCAGCGCCCCGGCCACCGGGAAGCGCCACTCGAGGTTGAGCAGGGCGAGCACGCCGCCACCCAGCGGCACCGGATTCTTGCCCGGTTCGACGAAGAGGGTCTGACCGGGAATTCCGAGCTCGTCGCGGGCGAAGGCGCGGTGGGTCGTGCGACCGCCGGCGTAGAAGAGCTCCGCCGCGGGCACCGCGTCGATCTTGCTCAGGGTGGGGTCGACCGGCTCCGCGATCGGACGGATCCAGCCGCCGCGCAGCGAGGATGCGACCACTCCGGCCCGGCCGAGCGGCAGGTAACCGGTCCACTGGCTGAACAGCTTGGCGAACGCCGAATCGGCGGCGAGCACCGGAAAAGCGCGCTCGACCTGAAAGAGACCGCTCCAGCCCCGGCTCGGATCGACCGGGTCGTTGCGATGATCCCAGAGCAGGGTGGGAGTGACGCTGGCCACCCGGGCGTTGCGGCTCTCGCGCGGAATCACCATGGTCGGCTCGCTGGTCTCGAGGTCGACGATCCGGTAGTCGTAGTAGAGACCGAGCCGCAGCTTGCCGAACGTCCGTTCGACGCCGACCTGCAGGCCCTTCCGCCGCACGTCGAAGGTCGGACGATTCTCGATCTGCCGGTAGATCGTGCCCTTGATCTGGGCCGGCCAGTCACCGATATACGGCTGACTGATCAGCGCGCGATAGAGCTGGTTGCGTTGCCCCACGATGGCGTCGAGCTGCACCGTGTCGGCGCGCCCCCAGAGGTCGGAGTTCGAGAATCGCAGCAGGCCGCGCGCTCCGCTCTCCGAGTCGTAACCCGCGCCATAGGCGACCGAGCGCGCCTTGCCCTCCTCGACCTCGACCAGGACTTCGTGCGCCGCGAACTCCGCGTCGGTCGTCGGAACGCTGATCTGAACGCGCGAGAAGATCCCGAGCCGGTAGAGCGCCTGCTGCGCGGTGAGCAGGCGTTCGGTCGAAATCGGATCGCCCGGGCGCAGGCCGACGAAGTGACGAATGACCGAGGTGCGCGTCCGCGTGTTGCCGCGCACGATCACCGCCTCGATCGACGAACGCTCTCCTTCGAGCACCTGGAAGCGCACCGCGGCCAACCGTTGACTGTCGTCCCAGGTCGTCTCCGGCTCGACCAGCGGCGTGCGATATCCGAGGCGCTCCAATCGACGGCGAATTTCGTCGACGCCCGACTCGACGAGCAGCCGATGATAGGGACCGCCCGGCTTGAGCAGCAACGACTGGGCCACCTTGGCGGGGTCGAGCGCGTGCAGACCTGCGATCTCCACGCTGCCCACCAGGCGCCGCGGTCCCTCTTCGATCGGAATGACGAGGCGCAGCCGGTTGCCCCGCTTGTCCTCGATCCGCGGCGGCCCGATGCGCGCCCGGTCGAACCCCTGCAAGGCGTAGAAGGAACGCAGGTTGGAGAGATCCTCGTTGAGCTCCTCGTCGACCAGCCGGCCGCGCTCGAGCTGCAGCATGCGGCGTGGTGCGGTGCTCAACAGCCGTTGAAGGCGGTCGTCCGTGAACGTCTGGTTACCCTCGAACTTCACCTCGTCGAGCACGAAGCGCGGGCCGGGGACGACATCCAACCGGAGGTGCAGCACCCCTTCGTCCTCGCTGCGCTGCTCGCGCACCTCCACCCTGTAGTGGCCGCGCTCCTGGTAGTAGCGGCGAATCTGCGCCATCGACTGCTGGAGGAGCGCTTCGTCGAATCCCGAGTCGCCGAGAAACGGCAGCAGGTCGTGCTTCTCGAAGCTCTTGCGGTCGGCGCCCACCAGCTCGAACTCGAAGCGCGGGCCGAGCGACACCTTCCACTCCAGATCAACCGAGTGTTCGGTCCCATGACTCGTCACCCGGGCCTCCGAGACCTCGCAGAGCCGGTACTCGTTGCTGACCAGGAAGCGGGTCAAGCGGTCGGCGTCCTCGCGGACCATGGCGGAGCGATAGGGACCTCCCGGCTTCGACCGCAACGCGACCAGGGCCGCCTTCGCGCTCACCGGGCCGAGCCCGACGAAGCTCACCTGGCCGATCGCGGTCCGTGGGCCACTCGTGATCCGGTAGCGCACTTCGACCTGGCGCGCCGGGTTCGCCTCGCTCACCTCGACGTGCGCGACGGCGCTCAACCAGCCCGCCGCGGCGAGGCGCTCTTCGATCCGGTAGACCCCGCGCACCACCCGGTCCTCGCGCAACGGCTGACCAGCCTTCTGCGGCACCGTGGCGAGCAGCTCGGCGGCGGGAAGACCACTGTCGCCCTCGATCTTGACCGAATCCACTCCGATGTCCGGGCGCAGCACCAGATCGATCTCGACGCCGTCCGGTAGATCTTCGCGCAGGGCCTCGACCTCCGACGCCCGGCCGCTCAGGCGCAGGTTGCGCAGAGTCCGTCGCACCAGCTCGGCGTCGAACGGTTCCCCGACCCGGATCGCGATGAGGGCCTCGATCTCCGACATGTCGACCGGCACTTCGCTCCGGACGACCACCCGGCGCACCAGGGGCGATGACGCCGCCGCGGCGCCGAGCGGCGGCGCCAGAAGCGCGACGAGCGCGACGAGGGCACCCCGGCGGACGCTCAGAACCTCGACTCCCAGCGAGCATCGACCGAGTAGGACTCGTTGCCGTTCTGCGTCATGACCAGAACGAGCTGGTCGCTCAGCCGCCATTCGACCTGCAGGATCTGCTGCGCGGTCGAGGAGGGATCGTAGGAATAGGTCACGAAGACCTTGCGCGAGAGACGTTTGCCCACCGTGACGCGCGCCGCCGACACGGTGTCGCCGGTGGTCAGCGGCTCGACCCGCACTTGATCGAAACCGAACAGCTTACCGACCCTCGCCCCGACCAGCGAGGCCGCTTGACCGTAGAGCAGCGCTTCGGCGCCGACGCTGCTCTGGCTGCCGAGCTGACTCGAGGTGAGCGTGCCGAAAGTCGACGAGTCGACCGCCGCGCCGGTCGTCAGGAGACCCAGGATCTCGAGGTCGGGCAGCGGCGGATCGGACGCGAAGGTGGTGAGGGGCCGCGACAGCGGTCCCGCCACGTCGACCGTCACGTCGTACTGATCGACCCGGGTGCGGACCACGATGTCCATGAACGGATCGATGCGGCTCGGATTGGCGAAGGTCAGGACGCCGCGGTCCAACTGGTAGGTGTTTCCCGCGTAGATGACCTTGCCGCTGGGATCCGCCCGCACTTCCCCGAACAGCACCGGCTGAGCCAGGGTGCCTCGCACCGCCAGATCGGCGCTCGCGGTCAGGTCGGCCACGTTGTTGCGCACCCGGACCGAGTGGGGCGCGCGCAGCGCGACGTTGAGGGCCGTCGAGGCGAGGAATTCGTTGGTCTCCGGCACGACCACCCGGCTGCGCGCCAGCAGACGCTGGAGCAGCTGGGCCGGAGAGAGGTCGATGTCCTGCACGTAGTAGACCCGGTCGAGCTGCGCTTGGCCGACCAGTTGGCGTCCGGCCGGAGTCGATAGCAGGGTCAGGTCGGCATCCCCACGCAGCTGCCAGCCGAGCGGCCAGCGGAGCGTGAAGCGGCGCGCCGCCGCCTCCAGGTGGTAGCTCCCCACCCCCCCCGCCGCGAGATCGACACGGCCGCTGGCGGCGATCGTGCCACCCGCGAAGTTGCCCGCCAGATGATCGAGCACGACGGCGTTCGGATAGAAGAGCACCAGCGCGCTGGCGTGCTCGAGCGAGTGCGGTACCACCGGCGGGATCCAATGCCCGTCGCTCCATTGCCCCTCACCGTTGAGCGCGGGATGGGACGCCGTGCCGCCCAGATTGGCGAGCAGGGTCAGCCGGCCGCCGAGGTCGAGATCGCCGAGCCAGGGCCCCAGTCGAGCCGCACCGAGGTCGGCCTGCAGGTGAAGCGCGAGCTCCGGATCGTCGACCAACCGCACGCGGCCGCCCAGGAAGATCTCGTCGTCGTCGCTATCCGTCGCCAGATAGACGCTGTCGATCTGGATCTCGCCGTTCTCCAGACGCACCACGATCGGCTCGCGGGTCCGGAACTGGACGTCGTGCCAGCGGAACTCGGCGCTCGGCACCTCGAGACGGGCGCGCGGGGACGCCCCTTGCGGCCAGTCGAGGTCGAGGCGTGCCGCGAGCGACCCGTCCAGGCCCTCGAGCGGGCTGCGCGCCGCGAGCGACGCCAGAGTCCCGAGCGACGGGCTCGCCAGCGTGAAGTGGAGCTGGGCCGCATGGTTGACTTCGAGTCGGCCGCCACCGCGCAGCTCGAGGACTCCGGGCAGCTCGAGGTTCGTCGCCAGCTCGCCGTCCAGCCAAGTCGCCTCCAGGTGCGGCTGCCGCTCGGGAGCAAGCTTCTCGCCAAACAGCGTCGCGTCGGTCGAGCCGCCGGAGAGCTCGAGGCGCGGCTTCTGGAGCGTGCCTCCGACCCGCGCCGAGAGTCCGAGCGTGCCGGCCAGGGACTCGCCGCCGAGGGATGCCAACGGCGCCCGTCCGAGCGCCAACCCCGGCGATTCGAGACGGAAGTCCAGCCCTTCGTCGGCGAAGCGCAGCGTACCGCTGGCCTCGACCCCGCCGGCCTCGAGCTGCAGGTGCGCCGCGTCGACTCGCAGGCGATCGTCGTCCCACGAGAGCTTCGCGTCCAGCCGTTGTCCCGCCAGCCCCTCGACTTCGACCGGCATGATCGAGCCGGCCAGAGATCCGCGCAACGCGTCGAGCGAGCCCGCGAGGCGCAGCGTGCCACTCATCGGTCCGGCGAGCGGTAGATCGAACGGCAGCCAGGGCTTGGCATCGCCGACCGGCCAACGGGTCGCGACCAGCTCGAGCGCGAGCGCCGGAGCGCCCGCGCCCGAAGTCAACGGGACGATCCCGGAGAGTTGCAGCTCGGCGTTGTTCCGCTCGAGGTCGAGACGCGTGATCTCCAGTCGATCGAGGGTCGCCACCAGGTGTCCGCGCGCCCGCGCGGCCCGAATTCCCGGCGCCACCAGCGCGGCACCCGCCAGGTCGACTTCCGCGCGCACCCTCTCCCCGTCGAGGTCCACCCCCACTCCGAGCTCCGCCGTCCCCGCGGTCGGCAACCAGATCTGCCCCGGCTCGAGAAACGGGAGCAGACCGGTGAGCCGGCCCACGTCCTCGCTCGCCACCCGCAGGTCGAAGCGGCCGCGCCGGGTCGGGAGCTCATAGCTGCCCGTCCCTTCGACACTCTGGCCGGAAGCGCTCCACGAGAAATCGGGCAGCACGACCGTGCCGTCGGCCAGCGTCACGCGGACGTGGCCGTTCGCCGCGGGCCCGCCCGCCGCCGCGGGGGCCGTGATGGTCAGCTCTCCATGCCCAACGCCTCGCTCGGCGCGATCGAGGTCGAATCGGTAGACGAAAGGTCCGAAGAGTCGGCCGCGCAGGTGACGCACCGGTACCCCGAAACGGGCCAGGACCGGATCGATTGCCGCACCGTCCACGTTCAGGTCGAGCTCCGCGGGAAAGTGCTTGGCGATCCCGACGGCGAAACGTCCATTCACCGCGCCGTCCGCCCAGCGGGCACTGTCGATCTCGGCCGTGATCCGCTTGGCGTCGCCCGTCACACGACTGTTCAGATCCGTGAGCTCGAAGCCGACGATATCGAGCCGCGGCGAGGTCGCCTCGCCCGCGAAGTGAAACGCGCCTGGCTTCCAGCCCACCGTGCCCGTGAAATGCGCCCGGCCACCGATCTCGCCATGCAGCCAGCCGACCCGGTCGAGCCACGCACTCGAGGTATCGACCTGGGTCGTGAGCGCGATCTGGACCGGCCGGTTCAGAGCAATCGTGCCCTGAGCCGAGGCGCTCAGGTCAGGCGCCGAGAGCCGCGCGCGCAGGATCTCGATCTTCGAGTTGCCGATGCGCACCCGGCCCGCCACCGCGACCACCGTGGGCCGGGCCTCCGGCAACGCGAGTCGGACCTGTTGCGCGACGACCCGACCGTCGAGAATGCCTCCCTCGAGACCGACGAAACGCGCCAAGACCGCCTCGGCGTCGAGCGCGAACGGCGCCGTCTCCTCGCCGACATGCACTTCGCCGCGATCGACACTGAGCTCGTCGATACGCACGACGAAACCGCCCGTCCCGCCGCCGCCGCGTAGCTTCGGCAGGTTGTTGGAGCCGTCGGCACGAAACTCGAGATCGATCTGGAGTCCATCGAGCGCGACGTGACGCAGCTCGAGGTGGGGCGCGCGCCAGGACCCCAGGTCCGCTTCGATCTCCCCTTTCGCGAGGTGCAGGAATGGGCGCTTGCTGCGCGCGTCTCCCGCCACCACCAGGTCGTACACGACGAGGCGCAGCGGCAGGAGCTCGAAATCGACGCCCCCGAGCTCGACGCGGCGGGCGAGCGCTTCGCTCAAGCGCGCCGAGATCATCTGACGGGCGCGCTCGCGGGCCAGTCCGCTCGACAGGAAGACGCGCAGCCCGAGCACCCCGATCGCGACGAGGACAACGAACCAGACGAGCGGGCGCACCACGAAGCGGCGCCACGGCCCTGGACGCATCTCTTACTCTCCCCAGTGCAGCTTGCTGCGCAGGCCCTCGAAGATGGAGCGTCGTTGCGAGGTCCTCAGGAGATGGACCGTGCGGGCGTGGCGGCAGACGCGCACCCGGTCTCCGAGCCCGACCGCGGCTCCCTCCTGTCCATCGATCGTGAGATAGACGCCGTCGGACTCGGTCTCCAATCGGGCTTCGATCCGGCTCTGGTCGGGAACCACCAGAGGGCGCAGGGTCAGCGTGTGGGGGCAGATCGGTGTCAGCACCGTCACCGCGAGCTCGGGATGCAGAATCGGTCCGCCCGCGGAGAGGTTGTAAGCCGTCGAGCCGGTCGGTGTCGAGATGACCAGCCCGTCGGCCCGGTAGCGCGAGACCCGTCGACCGTCCACGCTCAGCGACAGCTCGATGATGCGGGAGAGGGCGGTCTTGGCGATCACGGCATCGTTGAGGGCCAGAAAACGAAGGGTGTCCCCGCCTGGCCGTTCGAGCTCGACTTCGAGCAAGGAGCGTGCCTCGAGGCTCGTAACGCCCGGCCAGGACCTCGAGCAGCGCCGGATAGAGGTCCTCGCGCGGCACCTCGGCGAGATAGCCCAGGTGGCCCAGATTGACGCCGAGGATCGGCGGGCCGCCCGCGTAGCGGCGGGCCACCGAGAGGATGGTCCCATCCCCACCCAATACCAGCACCAGATCGCACGGCTCACCTGGAACGAGCACCGGAAGGTCGGGGCGCGCGATCGCCGCACGGGTCGTTTCGTCCACGCGCACCTCATGATCCCGTCGTTCCAGCCAGACGGCCAGCTCGCGCGCCACGGCGACCGCCGCCGCGTCCTCCTTCGCCACCACGCCGATGACCTGGAAGGCGTCCTTCAAGAGTGCTCCTCCCGCGGGGCTCTCAGGAGTGCGAAGGCCTCCCGGTTGCCCCGCGTGCCGGCGACCGGCGAATCGAACGTCCCCACGAGATCCGGACCGAGCGCCGCGAGCTCGCGGGCCCGCTCGGCGACGACCGCCACGCGCGTCTGCTCGTCGCGCACGATGCCACCGCGACCGACCGCCGCGCGACCGACCTCGAACTGCGGCTTGACGAGGACGAGCAGCCGTCCACCGGGCAACAGATGGGCCAGCAGGGCGGGAACCACCTTGACGACCGAGATGAACGAAACGTCGACGACCACGAGATCGAAGGGCGCCGGGAAGGCATCAACCGCGAGGTGGCGCGCGTTGACCCGCTCGATCACCTCGACCCGGGGATCGGCGCGCAAGCGCGCGTCGATGAGCCCGTAGCCGACGTCGAGCGCCGTCACGCGGCGGGCGCCGCGCGAGAGCAGGCAATCGGTGAAGCCGCCCGTCGAAGCGCCCACGTCGAGGCACGCGAGGCCCGCCGGGTCGAGCGCGAAATGGTCGAGCGCCGCCGCCAGCTTGCGTCCGCCACGCGACACGAACGGCTCGGCGGGCGCGATCACGCGCAGCTCCGCTTGCCGCGCGATCGCCGTCCCCGGCTTGTCGATCCGCCTGCCCTCGACCTCGATCAGCCCCGCCATCACCGAACGACGTGCCTTCTCCCGCGACTCGAACAGCCCCCGCTCGACGAGCAGGGTGTCCAGACGGCGGGTCTCCGCGGCACGGGTCATGGCGGCGAAGAGTCTAACGTCGCGGCACCGCCCGAGGGACCTCTCCGGGAGGGAGCCAGCTCACGATTTCGACCACCGGTTGAAAACCCGGCAAGGCTCCGAGCTCGGATCGACAGATCACCTCGAGCGAATCCGCTTCCGCGTCCGAGAAACGTTCACTCACCATGACCTTGGGGAACTTGCGGCTGGGGTGACCCCCGCGACGCGGCGCGCTCAGCGCGATGCGGAAACGCGAGCGCGAGCGCAACCAGCATTCGTCGCGGCCATTCAGCCATCGGCGGGGCCGCAGACGCACGGACGCGAAGCGGGCCGGAGACCGGGGCGCGGGCGGCCGGGAGAAGTCGAACTTCCCGGGTCCCCGACCCACCAGCAGGTTCTCGACGACCTCCGTCCCGGCCGGCCGCCAAGGCCGCCAGACCGCGCGCAACCGCGGTCCGCGCAGGCGGAACGGCGCCGGACGTACGACGTCCACGGTCGCGCCGGCGGGTTCCACGGTTTCACGATCCCCGACCAGGATCCAGCCATCGAGCAACCGCTTTCGCGCCTCCGGAATCGCCTCCCCCGGCGGGAGACGAACCAGCCGGACGCAGTAGAGGTGATCTCCGAAGCTGTAGTCATCCCGCTCTTCCGGCGCCGCGAGCCCGACCCGTGCCGGTGTTTCGCACTTCGCCTCGAGCAGAGTCTCGGCGCGCTGCAGCGTGGTCGGCACCAGGAGCGAATAGTCGAACTCGAAGCCGTTCCACATGGACCACGCCAGGGCGAGAAGCGCCACGCCCGCCGCCGTGACTCCCACGAGCTTGCCGGTCCAACCCGACCGTCTGAGCCCGAGGCGGAGCGCGGCGGTCGCCGCGACCGCCGCCGCGACCGCGAAGATCGGCACCATCGGAAGCCAGTTGTGGTCCGAGACGTTGCCGGTGGAGAGCGCGTAGGCGCCCGCGTACGCGGGCACGAATCCCAGGGCCGCGGCGCTCGCTCCTCGAGACCCGGGATCGCGTCGGCGCAGATCCAGGATCCAGAGCACGCATCCGACGAGAGCCAGCGCCCCCGCGGCTGGACCGAGAAAGTTGTCATCCAGCGGGGAGAGCAGTGCGTCGGTCGCGACGCCGAAGCGCGAGTGGCTCTGCACATCCGCCTTTTGCCCGTAGTCGCGGAGAGTCTGTCCGAAATCGCGCTGCAACATCTGCGGATCGCGCAGGAGATGCACGTTGAGCAGTGCGAACGTGGCGAGCGTCATCGCTCCCGCCGCGACCAGGAAGGGAAGGAACCGCCGCCACTCGCGCCATCGCCACGCCACCCAGGCGGTGATCGGCAGGACGACCGGCGCCGCGTTGAACTTGGTCGAGAGGGCCAGTCCCAGAACTCCGCCCGTGACCAGGAAACGGCGCAGCGTCGGCGCCTCGACGCACCATGCGGTGGCGAGCGCGCTGGCGAGAAAGCCGAGCGCGAAACCGGCGTCCTCATTGCAGGTGCCACCCGCCCAGATCGACCAGGGAGCCACCGCGACCCACAGCGCCGCGAGGCCGCCGACCGCGGGCGAGAAGAGGCGGCGGCCGAGCACGAAGGTCAAGCCGACGGTCAGCATCCCGAGCAGCGCCTGGAAGATCCGGCAACCGCGGAAAGCGAGATCGGTCAGGCGCGGCCGGGGCAGGATGCCGTTCTTCGAGCTCAACCGGGGAATGCTCTCCGGTGACCAGCCGGCGGAAGGCTTGAGGATCCGGCTGGATCCGGTCCCCAAACGGACGCAACCGCAACGCTCCAACGCCGCGAGAACGAGGGTCTGGGGAAGAAAGGAGAGGCTCGGATGAAACGCGTTGACAGGATGGAACGTCCCGATGCGCAGGAGCGCTTCCGCGTTTTCGAGCGAGTAGTACTCGTCGACCTGGCGACCAGCGTGGGGCGCTGGCCAGCCGAAGACGAGCCGCAGGGCGAAGGCGCCGACGAGGACGAGGCCGATCGCGACGCGGCCGAGGACGCGGCCCGCCCTCGAGCGCGGTGCGCCGACCGAGACTCCCGGCGGGTTCATCGTCTGGCGACTCGAGCCTTCACTCTCCGACATCCGACGGGGTCGCCCGGTCGCGCGGCGGACGCGGCCGAAGCGGCGCGCTCAGCCTCGCGCAGAAGTCAAGGGAGACTTCCGGTCTCTCGCCTTGCTCTGGGCCCCCGCTCCGAAGAACGTCCGGAAGCGGAAGAACAGCGACTCGGCGTCGAGACCCAGGACCTTGCGGAGGACTTCCTGCTTGCCGTGCGGCACGAACCGGTCCGGCACGCCCACGATCATCGTCTCGACGCCGGAGAGCTCCATCTCCGAAATCGTCTCGAGCATCGCGGCGCCGAATCCACCGGCGACCATGTGCTCTTCGACGGTCACCAGCTTGGCGCCCGGCAGGCCGAGCTGCTCGAGCTGCGCCTTGAGCAGCTCGCGGTCGAGCGGTTTGACGAAGCGCGCGTTGACCAGGCCGACCTCCAGGCCCTCCTTGGCCAGTCGGTCCACCGCCTCCATGGCCGGATAGACCATGGCGCCAATCGCCCACACGACGCCGTGACGGCCGCGCCGCAGCACCTCCGCCTTGCCGATCGGCAGCTGCCGGAACTCGGCGTCGAGCGGCACGCCCACCCCGGCGCCGCGCGGATAGCGCAACGCGGTCGGATGCTGTTGCTCGAGCGCCGTCGCCAGCATGTGCTGGAGCTCGTTCTCGTCCTTCGGCGCCATGACGATGGTGTGCGGGAAGATCCGCAGATAGGCGAAGTCGAACAACCCGTGGTGGGTCCAGCCGTCGTTGCCGGCGATACCGCCGCGATCGAGCGCGAAGACGACCGGCGTGTCCATCAGGCAGACGTCGTGGAAGATCTGGTCGAAGCCGCGTTGCAGGAAGCTCGAATAGATCGCCACCACCGGTCGGCTGCCGCCGAGCGCCAGGCCCGAAGCCAGGGTCACCGAATGCTGCTCCGCGATGCCGGTATTGAGGAAACGGTCGGGGAACTTCTCGGCGAACGGCACGAGGCCGGTCCCGTCGGGCATCGACGCGGTGATCGCGACGACTCTCGGGTCGTGCTCGGCGAGCTTCAGGATCGCCTTGCCGAAGACCGAAGTGTAGGTCGGCGCCGACGTGGACTTCTTCTTCTGAATCCCAGCCACCGGGTCGAAGGGCGAGGGGCCGTGGTACTGCACGGGCTCGTCTTCCGCGAACTTGTAGCCCTTGCCCTTTTTGGTGATGGCGTGCACCAGCACCGGGCCTTCCACTTCCTTCGCCTTCTCGAACACCTCGAGCAGCGCGGGCACCGAGTGTCCGTTGACCGGACCGAAGTAACGGAAGCCGAGCTCTTCGAAGAGGGTTCCCGGAGTGAACACCTGACGAATGCCTTCTTCGAGACCTTTCGCCACTTCGAGCATCGGATCGCCGATCCCGGGCAGGCGGTGCAGGATCGCCTTGATGTCGTCCTTGAGCTTGGCGTAGTGGCGCCCCGCCATCACGGCCTCGAGGTACTGGGTGAGCGCGCCGACCGACGGTGAGATCGACATCGAGTTGTCGTTCAGCACCACGATCATCCGATTGCCGATGTGACCCGCCTGGTTCATCGCCTCGAAAGCCATGCCGGCGGTCATCGAGCCGTCGCCGATGATCGCCACCACGTGGTGCGATTCGCCGCGCAGGTCGCGCGCCACGGCGAGACCGAGGGCCGCCGAGATCGAAGTCGACGCGTGGCCCGCCGCGATGACGTCGTACTCCGATTCCTGGCGCAGGCAGAATCCCGACAGCCCGCCGTACTGCCGGAGCGTGTGCATGCGCTCGCGGCGGCCGGTGAGGATCTTGTGCGGATAGGTCTGATGGCCGACGTCCCAGACCAGCAGATCGCGCGGCGTGTCGAAAATGTAGTGGAGCGCGATCGTCAACTCGACCGACCCCAGGTTGGACGAGAAATGGCCCCCCGTCTTCGAAACCACGTTGACGATCTCTTCGCGCAACTCGTCGGCCAGCGGCTCGAGCTCGGAGCGATCGAGTCGGCGCAGGTCGACGGGAGTGTGGACGCGATCGAGAATGGACATGTTCAGGAGTTCCTCTGCGCCAGGAATGCGGCTAATGAAGTCAACAGTTTAGCATCGGGGGCCAGCCCCTCGGCCAAGCTCCGGCAGCGGTCGGCGAGCTCGTCGAGGCGCCCCCGGCTCCGCTCCACCCCGAAGAGAGCCGGAAACGTCAGCTTGGCCGCCCGGGCGTCCTTGCCCGGCGTCTTGCCCAGCTCGCCGCTCGTCCCCTCGACGTCGAGCAGGTCGTCGCGCACCTGGAAGAGCAGCCCGAGGCCGCGCCCGAGCTCGCCGAGCCCGCGGTCGGTCTCCGGATCGACGTCGGCGTAGAGCCCACCCAGTCGCAGGCAGGCGGAGATCAGCGCCGCGGTCTTGCCGAGATGGATGCGCTCGAGGGCGGCGGCCGGGTCGGCCGGCCACCGCCGTTCGACGGCGAGGTCCTCGACCTGACCGCCGATCATGCCCGAGGTGCCGATCGCCTCTCCCACCAGAGCGACCGCGCGCGCTCTGACCTCCCCCGGCAGGGCTTCCGGCCGTGCCGCCAGGGTCGTCAGGCCGAGGGTCAGGAGCGCGTCGCCGACCAGGACGGCCGTGGCTTCGTCGAAGGCCCGATGCACGGTGGGCCGGCCGCGCCGCAGCTCGTCGTTGTCGAGGGCCGGCAGGTCGTCGTGGACCAGGCTGTAGGTGTGGATGAGCTCGAGCGCCGCCGCCGCCGGCAGCAGCCGCTCCCGCTCCGCTCCCCAGAGCTCGCCCGCCGCCAGGACCAGGGCAGGGCGCAGGCGTTTGCCTCCCGCAAAGACGCTGTAGCGCATCGCCTCGGCGAGCCTCCCCGTGGACCCGTCGGAAGGCGGCAGGAGAGCGTCGAGTTGGTGCTCGATCGCCGGCCGCACCTCGTCCAGAAACGCGGAAAACTCGCGCCCACTCAACGGTCGAGAGCTTTTTCGGGAAGGGACATCGAAGCGCGGCGACACGACCGTGGCGACGCTAGCACAGGGCTCGGCGCGTCCGCCGCGCGGTTGACCGGCTCCGGGGCGCCCGGTAGTGTGCGCGCCGTGCCCGCTTCACGTGCGCCGGCGTGGGCCGCCTTCGCGGTCGCCGCCTTCGTCGTCTTCGCTCACCTGGGCTCCCTGCCGTTGATGGATCCGGACGAAGGTCGCAACGCCGAGGTAGGCCGCGAGATGGCGGTCCAAGGCTACTCCCTGGTGCCGACCCTGGACGGGGTCGACTATCTGGACAAGCCCCCCCTCTACTTCGCCCTGGTGGCGACCTCGATCCGGGCATTCGGAGCAACCGAGCTCGCCGCCCGCCTCCCCTCGGCGCTGTTCGGCCTGGGGACCCTGGTGCTGCTCTTCGCGTATCTGCGGCCGCGCGCCGGCGAGCGTGAGGCCGCGATGGCGGTGCTGGTCGCCGGAACCGCGCCGCTCGTCTTTGCCTTCTCTCGATTGGTCATCTTCGACGCCACGCTCGGATTCTTCGTGAGCGGAGCCATCTTCGCCGCCGCTCTCGCCGAGGAGGCCGAAGCCGCGAGCTCGCGCGCCAGGTCTCGGCTTTGGCACGCCCTGTCGGCCGCCGCCGCCGGCGTCGCGACGATGCTCAAGGGACCGGTCGGCATGGTGGTGCCGCTGCTCGTCGTGGTGCTCTATCGGCGGTGGGTGCGCGGCCGCTGGGAGGCCCGCTTCCTGGTCCGGCCGCTCGGCGTTGTGGTCTTTCTCGCTCTCGTCCTGCCCTGGTTCCTGGGCACCGTGGCGGTGCGACCCGATTTCCTGCGCTACGGGCTGATCGAGGAGACCTTCCACCGATTGACGACCAATTCGTTCCACCGGGTGCAGCCGTTCTACTACTACCTGCCGGTGGCGATCGCTGGACTCTTCGCGTGGAGCCTGCTGGTGCCCGAGGCGGGCTGGATCGGCTGGCGACGCCGCTCCGGGTGGCGACGCTGCGACCGCCTCTTCATCGCTTGGGCGGGGGCGGTCTTCCTGTTCTTCTCGCTCTCGCATTCGAAGCAGCCGATGTACATCCTGACCGGCATCGTGGCGCTGGCCGCGCTGGTCGCCCACCTTCTCGAACGCGCCCTCGTCGCGCCGCATGGCGCCGCGGCCCGCGCGCTCTGGCACGGCGTCGTGGCGCTGGCCGGCCTCGCCGGCGCGCTCGCCGGCGGCCTGGTGGTGGCGCAGCGGACGGGCAGCGCGCTCGCAAGGCCCTTTACCCTCGGCAGCGCGACGGCCCTGGCGCCCCACCTGGCCGGGCTCGCCGCGACCTTCGCAGTGGTCGCGGTCGTCGCGCTCCTGGCGGCCATGCGGCGCAGCTCGCGGCTCGCCGTCGCCGCCTTCGCGATCTTCCCGGTCGCTCTGCTGACCCTGGGCAGCGGCGCGCTCTCCGCTTACGCCAACGCACGGTCCGCGCGGGCCGTGGCGCGGGCTCTCGCCGCGCGACCCGACGCCGACCTGGCCTGTTACGGCTGCTTTCCGCCGTCGCTGGTCTTCTACCGCCGGGCGCCGCTGCGCATCGTCGAGAGACGGTCGGAGCCGGGCACGCTGGCCAGCAACTACGTGCTTTACCAGGCCGCCCGAAGCGGGGTCTGGCCGCCGGTCGAGACCTCGCTCGATCGCTTCGACGCTTGGTCGGCCCAGCTCGATCGGCCGGCGCTCGTGATCGCCTCCGAGACCGGGCACGCCGATCTCGCCGGAGAAGCGGAGGAGCGCGGCCTCGAGCTCTCCGAGCCGGTGCCCGGCTGGTGGCTGTTGGAGCTGCCGGCGAGCGAAGATCCCCGCTGAGATGTGCGGCATCTGCGGTGTTCTGACCGTCGATCCGTCGGCCGGCAATCCTTCCATGGGAGAGCCCGTGGAACGGGTGCGCGCGATGCTCGCCCTGCTCGCCCATCGCGGACCCGACGATGCCGCGTTGGAGACCGTTGCCGCCGGCGCGCTGGGCGCTTCCCGCCTCGCCATCCGAGGACTCGACTCGGGCCGCCAACCGCTGGTCGACCGGTCCGCGGGGGTCACCGCGGTCTGCAACGGCGAGATCGACAACCATCGCGAACTGCGCGCCTGGCTCGCCGCACGCGGCCGCACGGTGCGGGGGGCGACCGACGTGGCGGTGATTCCCGGTCTCTACCTCGAGCTCGGACCGGCCTTCGTCGAGAAGTTGGTGGGCTCCTTCGCGCTCGCGGTGTGGGACGGCTCCCGCCAGCGCGTGTTGCTGGCGCGTGACCGGGCGGGCGAGAAGCCCCTCTACTTCACCCGCCGCGGCCCGACGGTGCTCTTCGCCTCCGAACTCGCCGCCCTCGCGGTCGCGGGAGCGCCGCGCGAAGTCGACCGCCGCGCCATCGCCCACTACCTCCAGTTCGGGACCTTCCCGGCGCCTCGCACGCCGTTCGTCGGGGTCGAGAAGGTGCGCCCCGCGGAATGGGTCGAGATCGATGCGGCGGGGAGCCGGCGTCACCGCTACTGGCGCTGGCGGTCGCCCTCGGCGCGCGACCGGACGGTCGGCGAGGAAGAGCTCGACCGCGCTTTTCGACAGGCCATCACCCGCCAGAGCGATGTCGAAACGCCGCTCGGAGTCTTTCTCTCGGGCGGCCTCGACTCCTCCCTGGTCGCCGCCGTGTTGCGTGCGGTTCGTCCCCACGAGCCGATCGCCTCGTTCACCGTTCGTTTCCGCGAGACCAGCTTCGACGAAGGAAGCTGGGCGGAGCGCGTCGCGGCATCGCTCGGTCTCGCGCCCGCAGTCGTCTGGATGGAGAGCGCGGACGTCCCGCGCACCCTGCCGCGCCTGGTGCGCGCCAGCGGCGAGCCGCTCGGCGATCCGGCCTGGGTGCCGGCCGCGCTGCTCTCGCAGCGGGCCGCCGAGCAGGCCAAGGTCGTCCTGGTCGGCGAAGGAGGCGACGAGCTCTTCGGAGGCTACCCGACCTATTTCGGTCTGGGGCTCGCCCAGCGTTACGAGCGCCTGCCGGCCTTCTTGCGCCGTCGGCTCGCCCGTCTCGCCCGCGGCTTGCCTCCCTCCGAGAAGAAAGTCACGATCTCGTACCTCTTGCGCCGCTTCGTCGAGGGCGAGGGCCTGCCACCGCTCGCCCGCCATGCGGTCTGGAACGCCAACCTCTCGCCGGCCCTCTTCCCGGGGCTCGGCGTCGAGCCGCCGCCGCTGCCCGAGACCGACGAGGACTGGTCCGATCCGTTGGCGCTCGTTCAATCCTTCGATCTGGAGACCTCGCTCGCCGAAGGCTTGCTCACCAAGGCCGACCGGGCGAGCATGCAGGCGGGCCTCGAGCTGCGCGCACCGTTTCTCGACGTCGCGGTCATGGAGCTTGCCGCGCACCTGCCGCGGAAGGCTCGGGTGAGCGGCCTCGAGACCAAGCCTCTTCTCAAGCGCTACGCGCTGCGCTACGTGCGACGCGAGATCGTCTACCGGCGCAAGCGCGGGCTCTCGGTGCCGATGGCGAAGTGGCTGCGCGGCGAGCTCGCCGGCTGGGCGGAGGAGAGATTGGGCGGGAGCGCGCTCGCGGCTCTCGGGATCGACCCGAAGGGCGCCTTGGACCTGTTGGCCGCGCACCGGGCTCGACGCGCCGACCATGCGCGCGGGCTGTTCGGACTCCTGGCGCTCGCGGAGTGGTCCGACTGGGTCGCTTCTCTACCCGGCAACTGAGCCGGCCGGCGCTTCCTCCACCGCCTCGCCCTCGCCCGGCGGCTCCGCATCGGACGCCTCGTCCGTCGCGCCGAGGCAGAAGGGAATCGCCAGCGTCAGCATCACCACCCGCTTGACTTCGGTGTCTCCCCAGTTGTCCTCGAACAGCGCCGCGATGGCAAAACCGACCAGCGCTCCCACGACGCCCAGATAGAGATCCGCAGCAGGTCCGCCGCGCCGATACCCACGCCCAGCGGCGAGCAGCGCGGAGCCGATCAGGGCGAGGAAGACGGCGAGCTCGGGGATGCCACGCTCCGCCGCCATCTCGAGATAGGCGTCGTGGAGGTGCGGCACCAGCAGGCGCGGCGCCGTGGGATGGCGATAGAGCGGATAGAGCTCTTTTACCTGGTCCGGCCCGAGGCCGAGCAGCGGCCTTTCCCCGATCATCCGGAATCCCGCCTCGGCCATGCAGAGCCGGTCGTAGTTCGAAACATCGGAGAGATCGCCGATCGACAGCACCCGCGCCACGACGGGCACGGGAGTGATCACCAGACCGGCCGCCACCACGACCGGCGCGAGCAGCAGCAGGCGCGGGCGAGACGCGGTCACCAGCACGACCAGGGCGATCACCAGCGCCACCATCGCGCTGCGGGTCAGGCTGCCGACCAGTGCCACGCTGATCGTCACGAGACAGATCCAGGAAACCCAGCTCCGGTCGAGCAGCGCCGACGGACTCGATCCTTCCTCCGGCGGGCGCCGCACCAGCATTCTCGCCACCAGGAACATGTCGACGACGAGGAGAAAGCCCGCGAAGGTCATGTAGTGAGAGAACGGGCCGCGGATGCGGTGCTCGAGCTCTCCGTAACCCTGCAGGAGTTGCATGAGGCCCCAGACCGCGACCCCGGTCGCGACCAGGATCAGCGTGTCGACGAGCCACCTCACTCGTGGCTCGCCGCGCGCCAGCACCAGGGCGAGCCCGAAGGTCGCGAAGCTGAAGATCTCGGTCAGCGCGTGGAGGCTACCCAGCGGATTCTCCGAAGCGGCGACCGCCGCCATCAGAAGCAAGAGGTAGACGCCGGCGAGGCGGAGCGGCGGTCGCGCCTTGGGCGGCACCGACCACGCCGCGCGGCCCACCGCCATCTGCGCGATCACCGCGACCGCGAGCAGGGAATCCGAGAGCGAAATCGCCCAGTCGGTCAGCAGATGCGCGGCGTAGAGCGCGAAACGAGCCCGCTCCCCGACCGCCACCGGGGGCGCCCACCGTTTCGACGAGGCGGCGCGCACGTCAGGAAGATGCCGCGGTCAGCGTCCGATCTCGGAGGCCGGAAGGGCTTCGTCGACCAGCAGCACGGGAATGCCCGAGACGATCGGATAGACCAAGCTGGATTCCGCGCAATAGAGCCCTTCCTCGATGACCGGATCCTCTTCTCGGAAATGCTCCTTGTACTTCGCCACCAGGCGTTGCCGCACGTCGTCCGGCAGCTCGACCGGAACGAGCCGGCCGTGGCTCTTGGGACAGACCAGAATCTCGAGCAGCTCAGCGTCGACGGACATCGAATCCCTCCCGGGCCGGCAAGCATATCGCTGATACGATTCCCGCTCGCTCGCCCCGGCGGCGCAGCCCCTCGCCTCATGACGACTTCCGTGGCCCCGCATTCGAATCCTGGCGAACGCTGCCGTTTCTGCGGCGCATCGCTCGATCTGATCTTCGCCGATCTCGGAAGCTCGCCCCTCGCGAACTCCTACCTGTCGCGCGACGATCTCGACCGCGCTGAACGCTTCTATCCCCTCGTCGTGCGGGTCTGCGAGAGCTGCTGGCTCTGCCAGCTTCCCGAGGCGGCGAGCCCGGAGGAGATCTTCAGCGACTACGCCTACTTCTCCTCCTATTCGACGAGTTGGGTCGAGCACGCGCGGCGTTACGCCGCGGCGATGATCGAGCGCTTCGGCTTCGGCGCCGGTCACCAGGTCGTCGAGATCGCCTCCAACGACGGCTACCTGCTGCGCCACTTCCAGGAGCGCGGCGTTCCCGTGCTCGGCATCGAACCGGCGGCGAACGTCGCCGCGGCGGCGCGGGAAGCTCGGTATTCCGACCGAGGTGCGTTTCTTCGGCCGCGCAGCGGCGGACGATCTGGTCGGCCGGGGCGTGCACGCCGACCTGTTGCTCGGCAACAACGTGCTGGCGCACGTGCCCGACCTCAACGACTTCGTCGCGGGTCTCGCCCGACTTCTCGCGCCGCGCGGCGTCCTGACGATGGAGTTTCCGCACCTCCTGCGCCTCGTCGACGAGAATCAGTTCGACACCATCTACCACGAGCACTTCTCCTACTTCTCGTTCGTCGCGGTGCAACGGGTCTTCGCCGAGCACGACCTCGAGCTCTTCGACGTCGAGGAGTTGGCGACGCACGGCGGCTCGCTGCGGGTCTACGCGCAGCGCAGCGGCGAGGGCGCGCAGCCGGTCGGGCCGCGGGTCGGCGAGCTCCTAGAGCGCGAGCGCGCCCGCGGTCTCGAGAGCCGCGCCTACTACGAGGCGTTCGCGGAGCGGGTGCGCGAGACGAAGCGGAAGCTGCTGAGCTTCCTCATCGAGGCGAAGCGGGCCGGGCGCTCGATCGTCGGCTACGGTGCGCCGGCCAAGGGCAACACGCTGCTCAACTATTGCGGCGTGCGGAGCGACTTCCTCGACTACACCGTCGATCGGAGCCCGCACAAGCAGGGCAGGTTCCTGCCCGGCACGCGGCTGCCGATCCTGGCGCCCGAGCGGGTCTTCGAGACCCGCCCCGACTACGTGTTGATCCTTCCCTGGAACCTGCGCGACGAGATCGCCGAACAGATGGCGGCGGTGCGCGAGTGGGGCGGGCGCTTCGTGGTGGCGATCCCCGAGGTGAGCGTCCTGCCGTGAAGCTCACCGCCCTCGAGCTCGCGGGCGTCTATCGAATCGACATCGAGCCGCACGTCGACGAGCGGGGCCGTTTTGCCCGCACGTTTTGTACCCGCGAGCTCGGCGAGCTCGGGCTCGACACCCGGATCGCGCAGATGAATCTCTCGACGACCGCGCGGCGCGGCACGTTACGAGGGCTGCATTGGCAGGCCGCGCCGCTCGCCGAGGCGAAGCTGGTGCGTTGCGTGCGCGGACGGATCTTCGACGTCGCGGTCGATCTGCGCTCCGACTCTCCGACCTTCAGGCGCCACGCCGCGCTCGAGCTCGGCGCCGAGACGCTCAACTCGATCTACATCCCGGCCGGCTGCGCGCACGGCTTCCTGACTCTCGAGGACGACTGCGAGGTCCACTACGCGATGTCCCGGCCCTACGCTCCAGAAGCCGCTCGGGGGGCGCGCTTCGACGACCCCGCGTTCGCGATCACCTGGCCCGAACCGGTGCGCGTGATCGCGCCGCGCGACCTCGAGTGGCCGCCGTTCGCGACCGCCGGGGAGCCGCCCGAGAGCTAGACTGCGACGCCGACCATGACGAGCCCGCTCTCGACCGGCGCCGCGCTGCACGCCCTCGCGGCGCGGCTCTACCCCATTCCGCGCTCGATCACCGGACCCGGCGTGCGCGAGAGCCTCGCCATTCTGGCCGAGCACGCGCCGCTCACGATCGGCGGTGTCCCGTCGGGCACCCCGGTCTTCGACTGGGAAGTGCCGAGAGAGTGGGTCTTCCGGAGCGCCCGCCTGGTCGCCCCCAACGGCGACACCGTCGTGGACGCTGCGCGACAGAACTTGCAGGTGCTCAACTTCAGCGCCGGATTCCGCGGCGCGGTGCCGCTCGGCGAGCTGCGCCCCCATCTCTTCTCGCTCCCGGACCGGCCGGACCGCATTCCCTACCGGACCAGCTACTACACGGAGAACTGGGGATTCTGCCTGCCGCGACGAGTCGTCGACGGTCTCGCCGACGGCGACTACCGGGTCGAGATCGACGCCGAGCATGTCGCCGGCGAGCTCAACTGGGGCGAAGTCGTGTTGGCCGGCGAGCGCGAGGAGGAAGTGCTCTTCTCCACCCACTGCTGTCACCCGCAGATGGCGAACGACAATCTCTCCGGGATGGTGGTGATGACGGCGCTCGCCGCCGAACTGACGGCGCGACCGCGGCGCCGTCTCTCCTACCGATTCCTCTTCGCGCCGGGGACGATCGGAGCGATCGCCTGGTTGGCGACCCATTCCGCCGAACGGAAGAAGATCCGTCATGGTCTGGTCGCGGCCGGCCTCGGCGACGCCGGCCGCTTTCATTACAAGCGGACCCGCCGCGCGACGGCGCCGATCGACTCTGCGGTGCCGCGCGCCCTCGCCCGGCTCGGCGAGGCGGTGGAGGTCGAGCGCTTCGTTCCGTTCGGCTACGACGAGCGTCAGTACGACTCGCCCGGCATCGATCTGGCGGTCGGCTCGCTCACTCGAACGCCTTGGGGGCGTTATCCCGAATACCACACCGACGCCGACGATCTCGACTTCGTGCGGCCCGAGCAGCTCGAGCGCTCGCTCGCCGCCTTTCGCGCGGTGGTCGACGAGCTCGAGACGCGCGAGGTCTACGTCAACCGGAATCCGCAGTGCGAGCCGCAGCTCGGTCGCCGCGGCCTCTATCGCGCGATCGGCGGCGACGACGCGGGTCGCGAGCGGGAGCTCGCGCTCCTCTGGACGCTCAACCTGAGCGACGGGGAGAACGACATCCTGACGATCGCCGAGCGCTCCGGCCTCGCGGTGGAACGGATCCGCGAGGCTGTCGCCGCGCTCGTCGAGGCCGAGCTCCTGGCTCCCCGCTGAGTTTCAGGCCGTCGGGTCGGGCTTGGGGCCCTGCGGACGCATCTCGACGCCGGAGCGCGCCAGCACTTTCGTCGCCGCCGGCACGTCTTCGGTCACCAGCGCGTGAGCGCCGATGAAGCAGTCGTCCCCGACCGTCACCCGGCCGATCACCGCGCACCCCGCCCCGAGAGTCACCCGGTCGCCGATCACCGGCATGTCCTCGCGCCGCGCGGTGGTGGGAGCGCCGAGCGTGACGTTCTGCATCAGCAGACACTCGCGTCCGATCCGCACTCCGTTGCCGACCACGATGCCGGAGCCGTGCGCGATCCGCAGCCCGGGCCCGATCTCGGCCGCCGGGGCGATGTCCACTCCGGTGACGAACTGGTTCCAGCGCGCGATCGCCGGACCGAGCACCGGGATCCGGCGGCGCTTGAACCAGTGCGCCATCCGGTGCAGTACGACCGCCTGGTAGCCGGTCTCGAAGAGCAGCGACTCGAGGACGTACCAGGGAAAGCCCTTGCGCTTGATCTCGCGCAGGCGCCGCGTGTCTTCTTGCAGATGGTCGAGCATCGCCGTGGGAGGAGCTGCGGTAGGGTAGCAGAGGATCGGCCGGGAGCCAGCGAAACATGCGCGAAATCTGGGGCCTCTTTCCCGCCGCCGGACGCGCCAAGCGTCTGGGAAGACGGCGCGGACCGAGCAAGGAAATCCTCCCCGTCGCGGCCGGCGCGGAGGGCTCGCGCCTCGCCTGTCAGGACCTGCTCGACAACTTTCGCCTCGCCGGCGTCCACCACGTCCTGGTGTTGCTCCGCCAGGGCAAATGGGACGTCGCCAGGCGGCTCGGTGACGGCACGGAGTTCGGTCTCGAGCTCGCCTACCGGGTGATCGAGCCGACCCGCGGCGTGCCCTTCACGCTCGCCCGCGCCGAACCCTTCCTGGGCGATCGGCTGGCGGCGCTCGGCTTCCCCGACATCCTGGTCCAGCCGCGCGATCTGCTCGCCCGCCTGGTACGCCACCGCGAGCGCACTCAGACCGACGTCGCGCTCGCCCTGGCGCCCTGTGAGCGTCCCGAAACGTCGGACCTCGTCGATATCGACGCGCGCGGCCGGGTCAAGCGGATCGAGTCCAAGCCGCAAGAGACCGACCTCAAGTGGACCTGGGCCTTCGCCCTCTGGACCCCCCGCTTCACCAAGTTCCTGACCCGTTGGTGCGCCGAGTTCCGGCCCCGCTCGGCCCGCCTCGGCCGCGAGCCCGAGGTCGGTGACGTGCTCGCCGCCGCGCTCGCCGAGGGCATCGAGATCCAGACCCTCGCCGTCCCCGAAGCCCGCCTCCTGGACATCGGCACCCCGGAGACCCTGGCCCGCGCTCAGAGATAGCCGAGCGCGTGGAGCGTCTTTTCGAGCTCCGGGTTGATCACGGTGCGCTCGGACGGCAAGAGCGAACGGAAGCGACGCAGCGCCGCCTGCAACTGGCCCGCGAGCTCGAGGCGACGCAACGGAAGGCGGCGCGTCAGGTCGTGCTGCTCTCCCGGATCGCTGGCGAGCGAGTAGAGCTCGTAAGGGGGTCTCCCGAGCGGTCCCCGCCAAGCCTCGTTGTGGATGAGCTTCCAGCCCGACCGCTTCACCGACGAAAGCGCCAGGACGTTGCGATGCAACCAGGCGAACGAGGGCTCCTCCAGCGGTCCGCCTTGACCCGGCTCGAGATCGACGAGCAGGTTCCGGCCCGGCAGATCGGCGGGCACCGGTAGCCCGGCCAGATGAAGCAGCGTCGGCACCACGTCGATCTGCTGAGCGGGGCCGGGGAGTACGGTTCCTGCGAAGCGCCGATGAGGCAAGCGCAGCACCATCGGAATACGCAGCATCTCTTCGTAGAGCGTCCGACCATGGGTCCAGCCACCGTGCTCGAAGAACTCCTCGCCGTGGTCGGCGATCAGCAGGATCGCGGTGTCGTCCGCGAGGCCCAGATGGCCGAGACGTTCGACCAGACGCCCGAAGCTCGCGTCGTTGCCGGCGATCTCGGCGTCGTAGAGCTCCGAGAGCTCATGCCGATGGGCCGGCTGAAGGGCCAGGGGCATATGTTCGACGGCATGCATGTCGTCGCGCAGTCCGACCGCGGGATCGGTGACGTCGGCGGCGAGCAACTTGCGGTACCGCGGCCGGGGCGTATACGGATCGTGCGGGTCGGTCGTGTGGACGAAGAGCAGGAAGGGCCTGTCCGTCTCGCGCCGGGCGAGCCATTCGAAGACGGTCCGATTGACCTCGTCGGACTGCACGTGAATCTCCGGGGTCTTCGGCCGCTCGCGGAGATATCGAAACACGTCCCAGCCCTGGTCGAAGCCGAAGAGCGGGGCCACGTTGCCATTGCTCGTCACCATGGCCGTTTCGTACCCGGCCTTCTGGAACATCTCGGAGATCATCTCGACGCGCTTCGGCAGCCGATCTGCCGAGCGCTCGGCACCATGGGTGATCGGGTAGAGGCCGGTCAGCACCGTGGCGACGGCCGGCCGGGTCCACGAGGCCTGGGCCCGGGCCTCGCTCCACCGCACGCTCTCGGCGGCGAAGCGATCGATGGCCGGCGAAGTCGGGCGCGCGTAGCCGTAGCATCCCAAGCGATCGGCACGCAGCGTGTCGATCAGGTAGATGACGATACTGGGACGCGAGGGCGCACCGGGCGAGCTCTGGTGGGCGCTCGCCGGCGCGGATGGCGCCGAGCTCGGCGGCCGCGGCGCCGCGGGCAGATGGAGGGTGAGGCCCACGACGCGCACGCTGCCCTCCGAGCCGAGCGCCCGGAGCGCGACGCCGGTGAGCGCTCGCGGCGCGCCATCACGAGTCAGTCGCAATTCTCCCGCCCCGGAGCCGTACCGTCGCGCGTGCTCGCCGGCCCGGTCGCGCACCGCGACCTCGAGCTCGGCGCCGCGTCGGCGCTCGACTCCCTTCCAGGCGAGCCAGCTCCCGCCCGGTAGATCGAGGGCCCACTCGAGGGCCGTGCGGGCGGGCAGCTCCGCGCCTCCCGTCACGGGATCGATGCGCGGCGAAACGGCAGGCTTCGCCTTGCCGCGATCGAATCGCAGACCGTCCCAGCCCACCGCCCAGGGCGTGACGTCGGACTGCTCGTCGAAACGACGGTAGCGCAGCTCGAGAAAGTTCTCGCCGGCCGCGATGAAATCTCCCGGCAGGTCGAGCTCGATCGTGGATGGAGCGGGACCGAGCGGCCGCCGCGCCAGCTCGTGTCCGTTGACCCGTAGCTCGACCTCCTGCGGCGGCTCGTCGGCGAAGGGATAAGACCAGCCGCGCAGCCGCAGGTGACGCTCGCGCGGCTCGACCACGTCGAAGCTCAAGAGCGACGTTCTGCCACCGCCCCAGCTGAAGGTCATTCGCGGATTGGTCTCGTCCGGTCCCCAGCCCGTCCAGAGATGACTCCGTGCCGCCGGCGTCCCGATGTCGATCGAATCGGTCTCGACGATCCGATGGGCGGTCGCGGCCAGATCCGCGAGGTCAATCGTGTGCGGAGGAAGGGGCTGACGCGGCGCCGCGCAACCCTCGAGCAACCCGACCAGGAGCCCGCAACGCAGCACGACGTCGAGACATCGGACAAACCTCAGGAGATCCCCCTTCTCGATACCCTGGTTGTACAAGGGCGTGAACTTATCGAAATACGCACGGTTCACAGATAGCCGAGCGCGCGGAGGGCCTTCTCCAACTCGGGATCGAGCTCCGTCTTCTCCGCTTGCGCATGGGAGCCGAAGCGCGCGAAGACGTCGCCCAGCTGACCCTGCAGCCAGAGCCAACGAATCGGCCGCTCGACGGCCAGGTCCCGGTGCTCTGCCGGATCGCTTCCCAAGGCATAGAGCTCGAAGGGAGGCTTGCCGAGCGGCGGCAGCCAATCGACGTCGTTGCGAATGAGCTTCCACTGCTCACGCTCGACGGAGGCGAGCGCGATGTTCGGACGATGGAGCCAGGCGAAGGAGCTGCGGATGGGGGGCCGCCGGCCCCGGATCTCCGGCAAGAGACTCCGACCGGGGAGCTTCTCCGAAGGCGGGAGCCCGGCCAGGTCCATCAGGGTCGGCACGACGTCGATCTCCTCGGCTGGGCCGGGCAGTACCAGCCCGCGGCCCTCGCCGCCCGGCAGACGCAGAATCATCGGGACGCGGAGCACTTCGTCGTAGAGCGTCCAACCGTGCCGCCAGCGTCCGTGATCCAGGAATTCCTCGCCGTGGTCCGCGAGCAGGAGGATCGCCGTGGAGCGGTCCAGATGGCGATGAGAAAGGGCGCGCAACAGCTCGCCGAAGCTCGCGTCGTTCTGCGCGATCTCGGAATCGTAGAGCGCCACGAGGTCGTGCCGGCGCGCCCGCGCCTGGGCCGGCGTGAGCGACTCGAGCTGGTCGATCGCGGCGGTGAGACCGAGGCTGCGGTCGACCGGCTCTCCGATGACCTTCTTGATGGTCGACGCGCGGGGCGTATAGGGGTCGTGCGGATCGGTCGAGTGGAGGAAGAGGAAGAAGGGTTTCCCACGGTCTCGGCGATCGAGCCACTCGATGGCCTTGCGGTTGAGCTCGGGCGACTGGACGTGGAGCTCGGGCGTGCGCCGTCGTTCATGGAGATAAACGAAGGTCGACCAGCCCTGATCGAAACCGAATTGCGCGCTCGTGTTGCCGTTGGTGGTGAACATGGCGGACTCGTAGCCGGCCGCCGCCAATCGCTCGGCGGCCGTTTCGAAGTGCTTCGGCAAACGGTCGTGCACCCGTTCCACGCGGTGGGTGATCGGGTAGAGGCCGGTCAGGATGGTGGCGACGGCGGGACGAGTCCAAGAAGCTTGCGCGCGACCTTCGATCCAGCGCGTGGCGCCGGCGGCGAAGCGGTCGATCGCGGGCGAGGTCGGGCGAGAGTAGCCGTAGCAACCGAGGTGATCCGCGCGGAGCGCGTCGATCAGGTAGACGACGATGTTGGGCTGGGTCGCGGCCGAGCCCGGAGCGGCCGACCCGCCCGTCGGGTTGCCGTGCGGCTCGAGCGGCAGATGCAGGCGTGCGTCCCGCACCCGCACGACGCCGGTCTTGCCGACCGCGCGCAGCGAGAAATCGACGATCCGGTGCGGGGCGCCATCGGGAGTCAGTCGAACCCGTCCGCCCGACCGGGCCATCTGGTGGGAATGCGTCGAGTCCCCGTCGCGGACCGTGATCAGGAGGCGCGCGGTGCCCGTCGTCTCGAGACGGTCCCAGGCCAACCAGGAGCCGCCGGGCAGCTCGAGCGCCCAATCCATCGCGGTGCGCGCCGGCAGCACGAACTCGCCGCGCTGGGGCTCGAAGCGCGGTGGCCTGGTTTCCTCGCTCCGGGCGTCCGCGAACCGGAGGCTCGCCCAGGCGGCGGCCCAGGGATGCTCACCCGTCTTCTCGTCATGGCGCCGATAGGCGAGGTCGAGAAAATTTTCTCCCGGCCGCCAGAAGCGCTCGGGGATCAGGACCTCGAACGAGCCCGGACGCGGCGAGAGCACCCGCCGCGCGACCTCGTGGCCGTTGAGCTGTAGCGTCACCTCCTGGGGCGGGTCGTCGCCGAACGGGTACGACCAGCCCTCGAGGGTGAGGCGGCGAGTGCGCGGCTCGACCACCTCGAGACGGATCCGCGACCCGGCGTCACCCCCCCAGGCGAAGCTCCCCACGGGGCTCTTCTCGTTCGGTCCCCAACCGCTCCAGAGCGCGGCGCGGCCCGACGGGGCTCCGATGTCGAGCGCATCGGTCTCGGTCTCGGCCCGCGCCGCGGCCGCGTATTCCGACAACGGCACCCGAAAGGGAGGTAGCGGAACGGACGGACGGCTGCACGCCACGACGGCGAGAACGAACGCGGCGAGGGCGCTTCTTCTCATCGCACCCCGAGCTCGATCGCGCGGCCTTCGCTGGGCAGCTCCACCGGGCAGCCGGCCCGCGTCGCCATCTCGGCGGCCATGCGATCCAGGGCCGCCGCGTCCCGGCGCGGATGATGGTGAATCGGGATCAGGCGCCCGACGCCCGCCTCGTGCGCCAGCTCGGCGACCGCGCTCGCCGACGAGTGGCCGGACTGCGCGACGTTCGTCCGTGCCGCCTCCACGTCGTCGAGCCAGACCTCGTGCAGCAGCGTGTCGACGCCGCGCACCAGCTCGATCGTTGCCGGATCGAGGATCGTGTCGGTGACATAGGCGAGCGTGTCGTCGAGCCGCATGCCGACCGAGCCGCCGGGATGCTTCTGGCGCCGCACCCGCACCCTGAACGGCCCCACGCTGAGCTCGGGACCACCGTAGGGGACCACCTCGACCGGAATCGGCCAGCGATGGAAGGGCAGCGGAAAGAGCGGCGGCGAGAGCAGACGGTCGAGCGCCTCGCTGCCGCCCGCGGTGAGCGGTGGCGCCGGCGCGAAGATGCGCAGCCGATGCCCGGCGAGGAGGGCCGGCAGATAAGAGATCCCCACCACGTGATCGAGATGGTAGTGACTGAGCAGCAGGTCGACCGTCTCGACGCTCGAAAGCAGCGCCGCGACCGGGGCCTCGCCCAGTCGCGCCACGCCGGTGCCGGCGTCGAGCAGCAGCGCCACGCCCGGCGCCGCGACGAGAAAGCTCATCGTGCCGCGCCCCTGCGACGGAAAGTAGCCGTTGGTGCCGAGCGGCACCAGGCGGGCCGGACCCGCGCCGCTCACGGCGCCGGCGTCGCGGCGTCGACCGCCGCGTTCCAACGCAGGTCGGCGGCCAGCTCGCCCGAAGCCAGCAGGCGCTTCAACCAGCCGAGCCGTTTGAAACGCGGGCCGTCGAACTGCTCGAACGTCAACGCCGCGTCGCGATACGCGTCGGCGATCTGGCGGGCCCCCTTGCGGGCGGTCCAGAGATAGCGGAAGTCGGGCAACGCGGCGAGGAACTTGGCGCCGCTCACCCGGTAGTTGCGGGCGTCCGGAGCGGCGTCGGGGGCGAGCGTCACGACGCAGCCGGGGAGGGTCTCGGCGACGATCTCGGCGAGCTCGCGGATCCGGTAATTCTCCCCCTCGGGCACGATGTTGAACGCCTGCGCGTGGATCACCTCGCGGGGCGCCGCGAGCGCCGCCAGCATCGCGCGGGCGATGTCCTCGACGTGCACGATCGGCCGCCAGGGGCTGCCGTCGCTCATCAGCACGATCTTGCCGGTGGTGGCGCCCCAGCCGACCAGATTGTTGAGCACGATGTCGATGCGCAGGCGCGGCGAGATCCCGTAGGCCGTGGCATTGCGCAGGAAGACCGGCGAGAAGTCGTCGTCGGCCAACGCCGTGAGCTCCTGCTCGAGCTTCACCTTCGAGATCGCGTAGGGGGTCAGCGGGCGAAGCTCAGCTTCCTCGTCCAGCACCGTGGTGCCGGAGGCACCGTAGTTGCTGCACGACGAGGAGAAGACGAAGCGCTCGACGCCGGCCTGCTTGGCCAGCTCGGCCACCCGGCGCGAGGCATCGAGATTGATCTCGTAGGTGAGCTCCGGGTTGAGGTCGCCGAGCGGATCGTTCGACAGCGCGGCGAGGTGCACCACGGCGTCGAAGCCCTCGAGATCGGCCCGCGTCAGGTCGCGGATGTCGCGACGCAGGCTCTTCCAGGAGCCGCGCGGCGGCTCGCCGCCGAAGGTGCAGCGCTCGAACAGGTCGTTGTCGAGCGCCACGAGGTCGTGACCCTCGGCTTCGGCGAGGGGAAGGAAGACCGATCCGATGTAGCCGTGGTGGCCGGTGACGAGAAGACGCATGGGTTGGATTTTCCTCCGGGGCGGAATGCGGCGGACACGCCGCCGTGCATTCTATCGGAGCGCGCCGGGGCCTTCGCCAATCCGGCGTCGGCCCGTTCTCTCGACCGATGCGCTATATTTTTCACGAGATGGAGGCGCGCACCGAATCTCAGGAAGTGGTCCTTTCCCGCGATTGCTCGGCGATCGTGATCCCGCATGGCTATCGGACCAACCTGCCGGAGGGAACGAAGGTCCGGGTGCTGCAGACCCTGGGCGGCTCGGTGACCGTCACGGCCGATTTTGGCGGCCTCTTCCGCGTCGACCCCGAGAATTTCGACGCCTTGGGGCTCGACGCCCCGCCTCCCGAGGACTCCGCCGCGGCCGCGGCGCAACCCCTCGAGGATCGTGTCTGGGCCGCCCTGCGTACCTGCTACGACCCCGAGATCCCGGTCGACATCGTGGAGCTCGGGCTCGTCTATGACTGTCGGGTCGAGCCTGGGGAGAGCGCGGGGCGCTCGAAAGTGACCATCAAGATGACCCTCACGGCGCCGGGCTGCGGCATGGGCGACGTCCTGGCGCTCGACGTCCAGCAGAAGGTCGAGCGGCTCCCCGAGGTCGAGAAGGCGGAGGTCGAGGTGGTCTTCGATCCCCCGTGGAACCAGAGCATGATGAGCGACGCCGCCCGCCTCCAGCTCGGCTTCTTCTGAACCTCGGGCGCGGCTCGCCGCGCCGCCCCACGTAACATTTTTCGCCCTCGCCTGTAGTACCTGTCGAGGACACGATGCAAATGGTCGAATCCATGCCCGTCTACCCCGATGTCGAGGTGGCGGTTCGCAGCCACAACCGGTGGGCCGTCGCCGCTGCCATCCGGCAGGCGATGCGCCGCGCCGGCAAGGACCGCCGCGAGATCGACCGCTTCGTCACCGAGGCCCTGGCGACCGAAGACGCCGAGCGCCTGCGCGAGGTCTGCCAGCGCTGGGTCCGCTTCCGCCAGCCCATCTGAGCCCCGGCCCGGCCGGGTCGCCGACCACCCCGCGCGACCACGAGTCGCGCTAGCCTCGCCCGATCGTGGACGATCTTTCTGCCGCCCCCCTGCCCGCCGGCGCCCGAAGCCGCTTCGTTCCGGTCGCTCCGGAGGTCCGCTTGCACGTCGTCGAGGTGGGACCGCCGGCCGCGCCCCCGGTTCTCCTGCTGCATGGATTTCCCGAGCTCTGGTGGAGCTGGCGCCGCCAGATCCCCGCTCTGGTCGCGGCCGGCTACCGGGCCGTGGCCCCCGATCTGCGCGGCTACCACCGGAGCGCCAAGCCGCGAGGTCTCGGGGCCTATCGGCTCGATCGGCTGGCCGGCGACGTCGCCGCTCTGCTCGACGTCCTCGGACCGGAACCCCACCCCGTCGTCGCCCACGACTGGGGAGGCGTCGTCGCCTGGTGGGCGGCGCTCCTCCACCCCGAGCGCATCGAGCGGCTGGCGATCCTGAACGCGCCGCATCCGGCGGCCTTCCGGCGGGTTCTCCGGCGGAGCCCCGAGCAGCGACGGCGCAGCCGCTATATGGCCTACTTCCAGCTTCCCTGGTTTCCCGAGCGCAAGCTGCGCGCCTCCGGCTACCGCGCGTTGCGCCGCATGATGGTCAAGACGAGCCGCCCGGGCACCTTCACGGAGACGGAGCTCGATGTCTACGCCGCAGCCGCCGCGATTCCCGGCGCCTTGACCGCGATGCTCGCCTGGTATCGCGCGGCGCTGCGTCGTCCCGCGCCCCGGCCCCCTACCCTCCGGGTCGAACCGCCGGTCCGCATTCTCTGGGGGCTCGACGACGTGGCGCTCGGCCGGGAGCTCGTGGAGCCCTCCGCGGCGCTCTGCCGCGAGGTCGAGATCCATCCGATCGCGGGCGCCGGGCATTGGGTCCAGCACGAGGAGCCCGGACAGGTGAACCGGCTGCTGCTCGATTTCCTGCGCGCGAACCCGGTACGATCCGGCTCGGTCGGCCGCTGAAGGTCGAAGCACGAGAACCCACTCCGGAGAGCTCGACTCCATGCGACGAATCCTCGTCACCGGCGCCCTCGGACAGATCGGCTCGGAGCTCGTTCCGGCGCTGCGGGCCCGTCACGGCGAGGACGCCGTGATCGCCTCCGACGTTCGCATGCCGCCGGCAGGCGCCGCGACCCATGGCCCCTTCGAGCTCGTCGACGTCACCAACTCGCGGCAGCTCCAAGAGCTCGCGCGACGCCACGATGTGGGCACCATCTACCACCTGGCGGCGCTCCTTTCCGCAACCTCCGAAGAGCGTCCGCAAGTCGCCTGGGATCTCAATCTGGGCGGTTTCTACCGGGTGCTCGAGGTGGCGCGGGCGAACCGGGCCGCGGTCTTCTTCCCGAGCTCCATCGCCGCCTTCGGCCCCTCGACGCCGCGCGTCGCGACCCCGCAGGACACGATCCAGCGTCCGAGCACGATCTACGGCGTCACCAAGGTCGCAGGCGAGCTGCTGGGCGACTACTACGCGCGCCGTTTCGAGGTTGACGTTCGCGGGCTGCGCTTCCCCGGTCTGGTCTCCTATGCCGCCCTGCCCGGCGGCGGCACCACCGACTACGCGGTGGCGATCTTCTACGACGCCTTGCGCCACGGCCGCTACGAGTGCTTCCTCGGCCCGGATACGCGCATCGACATGATGTACATGCCCGACGCGATCCGCGCCATGCGCGAGCTGATGGACGCCGACCCGGCGCGCCTCAGTCATCGCAACGCCTTCAACCTCACCGCGATGAGCTTCACGCCGGAGGAGCTCGCGGCCGAGATCCGCAAGCACCTGCCCGAGTTCCGGCTCGAATACCGGGTCGATCCGGTCCGCCAGTCGATCGCCGACTCCTGGCCGCAATCGATCGACGATTCCGCGGCGCGCGAAGAGTGGGGCTGGCGCCATGAGTACGACCTCGCCGCGATGGTGACGGACATGCTCGCCAAGCTACGCATCAAGCTCGCCGCCGGCTAGCCGCGTTGCTAGGATCGCGGGCATGCCCCACGATCGATTCGTCGACGCCCTGAAGACGGAGCTCGCCGCGCTCGACGCGCGCGGCAACCCGAAGCGGTTCGAAGCGGTGATCGTCGGCGTGGTCCCCGCCGCCGACGGTTACGGCCCACGCTATCTCCTCGCCGGAGAAAGCGGCCAGCGCTTCCTCAAGATGAACGCCAACAACTACCTCGGCATGAACCTGCGCGCCGAGGTCGTTGCCGCCGAGGAAGAGGCGTCACGCCAATACGGCGCCGGACCCGGCGCGGTGCGCTTCATCAGCGGCACCTATCTGCCGCACGTCGAGCTCGAGGCCAAGCTGGCGACCTTCCACGGTCGCGAGGCGGCGCTGATCTTCAGCTCCGCGTACGCCACGATGATCGGCACCTTCGTGCCCTTCGTCACCCCCGAAACCGCGATCGTCTCCGACGAGCTCAACCACAACTGCATCATCAACGCGATCCGTCTGGCGCGCCCCAAGGACAAGCGTGTCTACAAGCACAACGACATGGCGGATTTCGAGGCCAAGCTCGGCGAGGTGGCGGGCTCGTGCAAGCGGGCGCTGGTGGTGACCGACGGCATTTTCTCGATGCGCGGCGACCACGCGCCGCTCGACCAGCTTTTCGCGGTGGCGAAGCGGCACGACATGGAGTTCCCGGAGAACGTGGTCACGATCGTCGACGACTCGCACGGCGTGGGCGCCTACGGCCCGACCGGGCGCGGCACCGAGGAGCAGCTCGGCGTGGCGGGCCAGGCCGACGTTCTGGTGGGCACGCTCGGTAAGGCGTTCGGCGTCAACGGCGGCTATGCCGTCGGCCCGGCGACGATGATCGACTATCTGCGCGAGACCGCGCCGATGTACATCTACTCGAACCCGATCACGCCCGCCGAGGCGGCGGCGGCGATGCGCGCCATCGACATCCTGGACGGCACCCAGGGGATGGAGCTCATCGCCCATTTGCGCGCGGTGACGAAGCGTTTTCGCGACGGCCTCGGGCGGCTCGGCCTCGAGACGTTGCCGGGCGAACATCCGGTGGTGCCGCTCTTCGTGCGCGACACCGCGAAGACGGTGGCGCTCGTCAAGCACCTGCGCGCGCACGGCGTCCTCGCGACCGGACTCAACTTCCCGGTCGTTCCCAAGGGCGACGAGACGATCCGTTTCCAGCTCTCGGCCGATCACACCGACAAGGACGTTGACTTCGTGCTCGAGGTGCTGGGTAAGTTCGAGGCCGTGTAGGGGCTGGCGCCCGCTGAGCCCGGCATTCCGTGGGCCGGGGCGGCGGGGAAGGAGCCTTGGCTCGCCCCAAGCTCGCGAAGCTCCCCTCCCACCCGCCCTCGATCTCGCGTGGGGCCCCCATCTCGCCAGCGGCTCTTTCCCCCCCGCCCCGGCCCTCGATCTGAGAGGCACTGGTGGATACTCCTTCTCGCGAAACGGCGCGCCGCGACTCCTGGTTGCTTCTCGAAGGAGCGCGGGTTCCGACGCTCCTTGTAGAATGCGCCCCCGCGCCGAGCCTCACCGGGCGCTAGATTGCTGACCCACCCGAGGAGCCCGCACGATGACCAACGCCAACCGACCCACCCTGATCTCCGGCGGCCACAAGGGCGCCGAGGCCGAGTTCGGCCAGACCGCCAAGGAGTGGGGAATCGAGCAGCAGACCCTCTCGTTCGAGGGCCACGACATGGAATGGCCGGTCAACGTGCGGGTGCTGGCGCCCGAGGAGCTCGCCAAGGGCGACGTGTCGATGGAGATCGTGAGCCGGCGCATGGGCCGGACGTACCATCAGCCGGGACGCATCCGCAGCGTCGTGCAGTCACTCTTCTATCTGGTCAACGAGGCCTACCAGGTCTTCGTCGTCGGCTGGATCCAGGCCGACGATACGGTCAAGGGCGGCACCGGCTGGGCGGTCGAGCTGGCCAAGCTTTTCAACCGCGAGCTCTGGGTCTTCGACCAGGCCCGCGACGGCTGGTTCGTCTGGCGCAACAACCATTGGGAGCCCGACGAGCCGAGGATCGGCGGCAAGACGTTCGCCGGCACCGGCACCCGCAACCTGACCGACGCCGGCCGCGCCGCGATCGCCGCGCTCTTCGAGCGCTCGTTCGGCGGCGCCGAGTAGCGGACTGCCGCGCTGCGGCATGATCTTTGCCGCAGCTTGACGTCCGGCGGGGCGGGTGGGAGGCTTCCGCCATGTCCGTCGCCGCGCCGAGCCGTCCGAGCCCGATTCCCCGACCCGACCATCTGAAGCGGCTGCCCGAGCTGGCGGCCCGCGTCGCCGCGACGAGCGCGGAGCGTCTGCTGGTGCGCTCGCCATTCGATCTCGAGCCGATCGGCGAGGTGCCGCGCTCGACCGCCGCGGACGTCGCCCGCGCGGCCGAACGCGCCCGGCGCGCCCAGGCCGCGTGGGCCGAATGGAGCTTCGCGCGCCGCGCCAAGGTCTTCCGGCGTTTTCACGACCTGGTCCTCGACCGCCAGGAAGAAGCGCTCGACCTCATCCAGCTCGAGAGCGGCAAGGCGCGCTTTCACGCCTTCGAAGAGGTCGGTGACGTCGCCATCGTGTCGCGCTATTACGCGGGCCAAGCCGCGGCGCTGCTGTCGCCGAAGTCGCGCCAGGGCCTCGTGCCCGGGCTCACCGAGACCCGCGAGTACCGTCACCCGAAGGGCCTGGTGGGCATCATCGCGCCCTGGAACTATCCGCTCTCGATGGGGGTCACCGACGCCATCCCGGCTCTGCTGGCCGGCAACGCGGTGCTCGAGAAGCCCGACTCGCAAACTCCTTTCACCACCCTCTGGGCGGTCGATCGGCTCGTCGAGTGCGGCCTGCCGGAGGATCTCTACCAGGTCGTCTGCGGACCCGGCCCGGAGCTCGGACCGCCGCTCCTCCGCGCGGTCGACTACGTGCAATTCACCGGCTCGACGGCGACCGGACGCGGCATCGCCCGGGCGGCGGGGGAGCGGTTGATCGGCTGCTCGCTCGAGCTCGGGGGCAAGAATCCGATGCTGGTGCTCGCCGACGCCGATCTCGCTCTGGCCGCCGGTGGCGCGGTGCGCGGTTGCTTCGCCTCGGCCGGCCAGCTCTGCGTCTCGACCGAGCGCCTCTACGTGCACGAGGCGATCCACGACGCGTTCCTCGACAAGTTCCTCGCCGGATCCCGCGAGATCCGCCTCGGGGTCGGGCTCGGCTGGAGCTATGACGTCGGTACGCTCACCTCGGAGAAGCAGCTCGCCACCGTCCAGGCGCACGTCGCCGACGCGCTCGCCAAGGGCGCCCGGCTGGCGCACGGCGGCCGTCCCCGCCCCGAGATCGGCCCGCTCGTCTTCGAGCCGACCATCCTGACCGGCGTGACGCCGGAGGCGCTGCTCCACTCCGAGGAGACCTTCGGTCCCGTCGTCGCCGTCTACCCGGTCGCCTCGAACCACGAAGCGATCGAGCGCGCCAACGACTCGCGCTACGGCCTCAACGCTTCGATCTGGACGCGCGACACCGAGCTGGCCCGTCGCATGGCGACCCGCCTGGAGTGCGGCACGGTGACGATCAACGAGACCTACGTCGCCGGCTGGGGCTCGATCGGGGCGCCGATGGGCGGCTTCAAGGACTCGGGGCTCGGCCGCCGCCACGGCGCCGAGGGCCTCCTCAAGTACACCGAGTCGCAGAACGTCACCGTGCAGCGCGGCCTGCCGATCGCGGCGCCCAAGGGCGTGCCGGCCTCCGTGTTCGCGCGCTGGTTCACGGGCGCGCTCAAGGCGGCGCGCCGGCTTCCCGGGATCCGCTGATGGCCGACGTCCTGCTCACCGGCTTTCCCGGCTTTCTCGGCTCCGAGCTGGTGCGCCGCATCCTGGCGCGCTCCGACGAGGCCCGCCGCGAAGACCGCGTGGTCTGCCTCGTCCAGGCCAAGTTCGCCGACCTCGCGGCTCGACGCCTCGAGGAAATCGAGGCCGCCGAGCCGCGCGCCCACAAGCGGGTGAGCCTGGTCGAGGGGGACATCACGGCGCCCGACCTCGGCCTCCAATCGCCGGGCCGCGTGACGCGCGGCGTCCGCGAGATCTTCCATCTGGCGGCGGTTTACGACCTCTCGGTGACACGTCCGCTGGCGCTGCGCGTCAACGTCGAGGGAACCCGGCACCTGCTCGACTTCGCGGCGCGGTGCGGCCAGCTCGAACGCCTGCAATATGTCTCGACATGCTACGTCTCGGGCAAGCATCCGGGAATCTTCCGCGAGAGCGACCTCGAGAGGGGGCAGTCGTTCAGCAACTTCTACGAGGAGACCAAGTACCTCGCCGAGATCGAGGTGCGGGCGCGCCAGGAAGAGGGCCTACCGGTGACGATCTATCGCCCCGGCATCGTGGTCGGCGATTCGCGGAGCGGCGAGACGCAGAAGTACGACGGCCCCTACTTCATCCTCCGTTGGCTGCTCAAGCAACCCTCGGTCGCCCTGCTGCCCGTTCCCCCCGGAGCCGAACGGCTGCGCGTCAACCTGGTGCCGCGCGATTTCGTCGTCGGCGCAATCGCCGCGCTCTCCACCCAGCCCGCTTCGAATGGCGTCTGCTACCAGCTGGCGGACCCCGATCCGCCGACCATCGACGAAACGATCCGGATGATGGGCGAGGCGACAGCGCGGAGCATCGTGCGAATTCCGATGCCGCTCGCCATCGCCAAGGGAGCGACCCGGTGGGTTCCGGGGGTCGCCCGCCTGACCGGCATCCCCGCCAACGCGCTCGACTACTTCGCCCACCCGACCTTCTACGACACCACGAACGCCGACCGCGACCTGGGTGCCCTCGGCATCCGCTGCCCCCGTCTCGCCGACTACCTCCACATCCTGGTCGCCTTCCTGAAAGCCCACCCCGAGATCTCCTCCGCCGCGATGGCTTGACGATGCGCGCGATGGTCTTCGAGCGGGTGGGCGAGCCGCTGCGGCTCGCGGAGCTCCCCGAGCCGGAGCCGGCGGCGGGCGAGGTCCGGCTCGCGGTGCGGGCGTGCGCAGTCTGCCGGACCGACCTGCACATCGTCGACGGCGAGCTCACCGAGCCCAAGCTGCCGCTCGTGCCCGGACATCAGATCGTCGGCACGATCGAAAAGCTCGGCGCAGGAGTGAGCGAGTTCGCGCTCGGCGAGCGGGTCGGGGTTCCCTGGCTGGGCGGAGCGTGCGGGGTCTGTGAGTTCTGCCGGCGCAGCGAGGAGAATCTGTGCGACGCGCCGGTCTTCACCGGCTACACCCGTGACGGCGGATACGCCGAGAAAGTGACCGCCGCTGCGAAGTTCTGCTTCCCGATTCCCGAGCACTTTCCCGACGAGGCCGCGGCACCGCTGCTCTGCGCGGGCCTGATCGGCTACCGCTCGCTCCGTCTCGCCGGCGGCGGGCTGCGGCTCGGTTTCTACGGCTTCGGCGCCGCAGCTCACCTGCTCGCCCAGGTGGCGATGCATCAGGGGCGCGAGGTCTTCGCGTTCACCCGTCCGGGCGACGAGGAGGGACAGCGCTTCGCGCTCGCCCTCGGCTGCGGGTGGGCGGGAGGCTCCGACGAGATGCCCCCGACGCCGCTCGACGCCGCGCTCATCTTCGCTCCGGTCGGCCCGCTCGTGCCGGCCGCGCTGCGCGCGGTGCGCAAAGGCGGCGTCGTGGTTTGCGCCGGGATCCACATGAGCGACATTCCGGCCTTCCCCTACGAGATCCTCTGGGGCGAGCGCCAGGTGCGCTCGGTGGCCAACCTGACGCGCCGCGACGGCGACGAATTCCTCCCTCTCGCGGCCGAGATCCCGCTCCGCCCCCAGGTCGAGCTCTTTCTCTCGCCGCGGCCAACGAGGCGTTGGCGGCGCTGCGCGAGGGGCGTCTCCAAGGGTCCGCCATTCTCGTGCCCTAGGCCCCGAGACCGCGGGCGGCGAGTAGGATGGAGGCATGCGTGCCGTACGCTTCCATCGCACCGGCGGACCCGAGGTGCTCGAGCTCGACGCCGTCGACGGTCCCAAGCCGGCCGCGGGCGAGGTGAGGGTCGCGGTCGAGTACGCCGGGGTCAACTTCATCGACGTCTACAACCGCACCGGGCTCTATCCGGTCGCCAAGCTGCCGCGGATCGCCGGCCGCGAGGGCTGCGGGCGGATCGACGCGCTGGGAGCCGGCGTGGCGCACCTCGCCATCGGCGACCGGATCGCTTTCTTCGACGCTCCGACCGGCTACGCCGAGAAGGTCGTGCTGCCGGCGCTGCGCGCCCTGCCGGTGCCCGCGGCGCTGACCAGCGCGACGGCGGCGGCGCTGCCGCTGCAAGGCCTGACGGCGCACTACCTCGTCCGCACGATCGGCCGCGTGAAGCGCGGCGAGGTCGTCCTCGTGCACGCCGCGGCAGGCGGCGTCGGGCTGCTCGCCGTGCAGCTCGCCAAGCGCGCCGGCGCCACGGTGCTCGGCACGGTTTCGACGGAGGACAAGGCGGCGCGCGCCCGCGCGGCAGGGTGCGACCATCCGATCCGCTACACCGAGCTCGACTTCGCCGAAGAAGCGCTGCGCCTGACCGGCGGCCGGGGCTGCGACCTGGTGCTCGACTCGGTGGGACAGGCGACGTTCAGCGGCTCGGTGCGGGCCACCCGGATCCGCGGCACCCTGGTCGCCTTCGGGCAATCAAGCGGCCTGATCGAGCCGGTTTCGCCGCGCCCGGCACTGGGCAGCCGCACCCTGGTCTCGGCGACCCTCGCCGACTACGTACGCGACCCGATCGAGCTCGCGGAGCGCTGGCGTGACCTCTCGACGCTCGCGGCCGAGGACAAACTGGAGGTCACGATCGACCGGATCCACCGGCTCGAGGACGCCGCGCTGGCGCATCGCCGCCTCGAGGCCCGCGAGACCTCGGGCAAGGTCCTCCTGGCGATCGATCCCGCGCCGACCGGCTAGCGCAGATCGAGCGAGTGCTCGAGAAAGGACGTGGTGTCGCCGACCACGTCGCGCACCGAGATGGCCAGGTTGGTGGGACCGCGGCGAACCGTCAGGTCGAAAGGAATGCGCAGGACGACCGTGTCGAGATCCTTCGCCAGCTTGGCGCGGGTGATCGAGAGGGCGCGGCGCTGGATCGGGGCCATGCGGCCCCGGTCGTCGCTCACCGCGACAGCCACTTCGAGACGGGCCGCGCCCGACCGGCCGGGCATGAAGACCAGCTTTCCGGCCGGGACGAGAATCCGCAAGGGCAGCTCGATCGTGTCCTTCTTGCCCACCGGCTTCAGCTTCGCGACCTCGACCTGGATATCGAGCGGATTCTCTCCGCCGGTGCCGAACTGGAGCAGCGCCAGAAGGCGATCCGTCCGCGCCGCGCCGGCCGGCCGGTCGAGGAAGGTTTCGCGATGGCGCACCTTGACACCGGCGCGCTTCACCCGCACCTCGATGTGGTGCTGCTTGCCGTCGGCCGGGCCGCTCGGCGTGAAACCGAGCGAATAGTAGTTCGACCAGTCGTCCGCCATCTGCTCGACGAGGGGCTCGACGTGGTTCGAGTTGATGAGCGCCCGGCCACCGGTATCCGATGCGAGGGTTTGGAAGGAATTCTGGTCATTGGCGCGCGCGATCATCGCGTTTCCCGCGTCCAACCCGCCGGTAAAGCTGCTGGCGTCGCTTGGCACCGGGAGCCCTCCCGCCTGATAACTGTAGAAGGAGACTCCCGCCGCGTTGGCCGCAGCGCTCACTTCGTGGAGGCGAATCGCGAGGTTCTCGATCTGGCGGCCCGGTGAGAGCCCCTGTCCGCCTCGCGGGCAGAGCTGGTCGATGAACAGGTAGGCGTCCTGGCCGGGCTCCATGGGTAGGGAATCGGCCACGTAGAGGACGGCGCGGCGCCCCGGCAGCCCTGCCAGTCCGGCGACCATATTCTTGAGCGCCTCGTAGCTCGACAGCACGTCGTTGCGGAGCGGCACCGCATAGCGCCGCACGGCCTCTTCCATCTCCGCTGTGTACTTACACTTCCACTGACCGTAGAGATTCTCGATCTGCTCGAAGACGAGCTGATGCGCCGAATAGCCGAGAATGCCGGATGCGGTACGCCGCGCCTCCTCGGCGAGCACCCGGTCGATCGGCCGGCTGCGGTCGCCCGGCGCGCGCAGCAACTGGACCGAGCGATCGAATCGCATGATCCCGACGTCGACACCGAGCTTTTCCTGATCCTCCAGGAGGCTAGCCAGCTCCTTGAGGACGCGGTTGCGGTGGGCCGGAATCAGGTGCAGGTCGTCCAGCCAGACGATCAGGCGCGGGTGAGGCGCGGCGGCCTCGGGCTCGCTCGCGGCCGGCTCGGGAGCGGCCTCCGGGGCGGACGGCGGCGTCACTGCGGGCGCGGTCAGCGGCCGCGACGCGGTCGCGAAATTCGAGATCGGAACCGGCTTGCCGTCGACCAGAAGCTCGAAATCCTTCTTCTGCAGGTTGTCGATCGGCACGCCGTCGGCGTCCGTGACCTGGACGTCGACGTTGACCACCCGGACTTCGACCTCCTCGCCGAAGCTGGCGCTCGGGGCCTCCTGAGCGCCCAAGGTGGCGGGACCGATGAGCAGAGAAAGAGCGCACAGCAAGGCGAGTTGACGCATTTCGGATCTCCGAGCAAGACGGATGCCGACCCGTCGCGGAACGTTCAATCGAATTCGCGGCGCGGCGCCGCCTGATCCGGGCCCACGCGGCCCGTGGCGATCTCGGCTTTGAAGTAATTCTCGCCGCGCACCGGCGCCCCGGCCAGGCGGCGCAGCATGGCGAGTTGCCCGACGTGGGCGAGGGCATCGGCCACCGGCCCCTGGAAGAGACGGGTCGGGGGATGTCCGAGCGGCCGGCCCGACCCCAGCCGCGCGTCGAAGGCCGCCAGGCGGGCGAAGAAGCGCTCGACCTCGCGGGCCCAGGAGATCGGCGTCGAGCCTCTGCCAGACGTGCTCCCCCTCGGCCAGGTGGAGCGCCCAATCGAAGAGGTCGCCGACGTGGGCGAGGATCTCGAGCGGGGTGCGGGTGCCCGCCGCGACCCGGAACTCGGCGAAGGACTCGGGAGCGCCGCGCACGGCCTTGCCGCCGCGGTATGCCACCGTGGCCAGGGCGTGGCGCAGCAACGACAGTTCGGAGCTCGGCGCGGTCATGGGTACGGAGTGAGAGAATCCCGCGAGCCGCCTCGTGCCGTCAAGCCTCGGAAAGGAAGGCCCACTCGATCGTGTTCTTCACCAACTTCACTCTCGCCCTGCTGATGGTCGCCCTGGGCGCCCTCGCCGGATACGTGCTGAACCGGATCCTCGCCTCCCGCCGGGTCGAGCAGGTGGTTGCCGCGACGCGGGCTCAGGCCGCCACCGAGTTCGCCGCCCGCGAGGTCGACCTGCGGGCGCGCCTGGTCGAGGCGGAGACCCGCCTCGAGGAGGAACGACGGCGGAGCGACGAGAAGGTGGCCCTGCTCGGCGAGGCGGAGAAGAAGCTCTCCGACGCGTTCGCGAACCTGGCCAGCCGCGCCCTCGACGCCAACGCCGAGTCGTTCCTGCGCCTCGCCAAGCAGAGCTTCGAGAAGCTGCAGACCTCCGCGCAGGGCGATCTCGAGCAGCGCAAGCAGGCGATCGAGGGCATGGTCGCGCCGATGCGCGAGCAACTCGCGCGCTACGAGCAGGGCCTGCGCGAGCTCGAGAAAAGCCGGCAGGAGGCGTACGGCAGCCTGGGCGAGCAGGTCAAGAGCATGCTCGGCACCCAGGAGCGGCTGCAGCTCGAGACCGGCAATCTGGTGAAGGCGCTGCGCGCTCCCCAGGTGCGCGGCCGCTGGGGCGAGATGCACCTGAAGCGTGCCGTCGAGCTCGCCGGCATGGTCGACCACGTCGATTTCGTCGAGCAGAAGACGACCACGGCGGGCGAGGCCCTGCAGCGCCCCGACCTCGTCGTGCAGCTGCCCGGCAACCGGCAGGTGGTGATCGACGCCAAGGCGCCGCTCGCGGCCTACCTCGAGGCGGTCGAGGCGCGCGACGAAGACGAGCGCCGCCGCCACCTGATCGATCACGCGCGGCAGGTGCGAGAGCACGTGCGCAAGCTGGCCGCCAAGAGCTACTGGAGCCAGTTCGAGAACGCGCCCGATTTCGTGGTGCTTTTCCTGCCCGGCGAGACCTTCTTCTCGGCGGCCCTCGAGCAGGACCCGGCGCTGATCGAGGATGCCTTCACCGAGAGCGTCGTCCTCGCCACGCCGACGACCCTGGTGGCGCTCCTGAAATCGGTGGCGTACGGATGGCGCCAGGAGTCGCTGGCCGTCAATGCACGCGAGATCGCGGCGGCGGCGCGCGAGCTCCACGACCGGGTGCGCGTTTTCACCGAGCACTTCGCCGGGGTCGGGCGCGGTCTCTCGCAAGCGATCCGCGGCTACAACCAAGCCACCGGGTCGCTGGTCGGCCGCGTGCTGCCGCAGGGACGGCGGCTCGAGCAGCTGGGCGCCTCCTCGAGCCACGCCTTCGCGGAACCCGAGCCGATCGACCTCTCGCCGCGCGAGCTGCCGGCCGGCGAGAGCGTCGAGGAACAGACGCCCGCCCCGGCCGACGAACCCGACGCCTGAGCCGCGTCGTCAGGCGACGACGGTGCGCACCGCTTCCGCGAGCGTTCCGGGCTCGAGCTCGACCAGCTCGTAAGTCACGTTGACGATCGGCTTGTCCGACTTCAGGACGCGCGCCAGGTCGATCGGCGTGCCCTCCACCACCACGTCGGCGGGGGTCGCGCGGATGGTTGCTTCGAGCTCCTCGATCTGCTTCTCGCCGTAACCCATCGCCGGCAGGATGCCGTGCGCGTTCGGGTACTTGGCGTAGGTCGCCGCGATCGAACCCACCGCGTAGGGAGTCGGGTCGACGATCTCGGCCGCGCCGGCGCTCTGCGCCGCGAGCCAGCCGGCGCCGTAGCTCATCCCGCCGTGGGTGAGGGTCGGGCCGTCCTCGACCACGAGCACCCGCTTGCCGCGGATCGCGGCCGGATCGGAGACCTGGATATCGGAGGCGCAGCGCAGGATGCGGGCGCGCGGGTTGATCCGCCGGCAGCTCGCCTCGACTTCGGCCACTTTCTCCGGATCCGCCGTCTGCACCTTGTTGATCAGCAAGATGTCCGACATGAGCACGTTGGTCTCGCCCGGGTAGTAGGTCGCTTCGTGGCCCGGACGGTGGGGATCGACCAGCGTGATCTGGAGGTCCGGCGCGTAGAACGGCGTGTCGTTGTTGCCGCCGTCCCAGAGGATGACGTCGGCTTCCTTCTCCGCCTCGCGCAGAATCCTCTCGTAGTCGACTCCGGCATAGACCACGAAGCCGTGGTCGATGTGCGGCTCGTACTCCTCGCGCTCCTCGATCGTGCAGTGATGGCGGTCGAGATCCTCGTAAGTGGCGAAGCGCTGACAAATCTGCTCGGCGAGGTCACCGTACGGCATCGGATGGCGCACTGCCACCACCCGCTTGCCGAGCTTCTTGAGGATCGCCAGCAGGTAACGCGTGGTCTGCGACTTGCCGACCCCGGTACGCACCGCGGTCACCGCGATGACCGGCTTGGTCGAGCGCAGCATGGTTCGAGTCACCGAGGCGAGCACGAAGGAGGCGCCCCAGGCGATGACGCGTGAGGCCTTGTGCATGACGTCGACGTGTGCGAGGTCGGAGTAGGAGAACCAGACCTCGTCGATCCCGCGCTCGCGCACGATCGACTCGAGCTCGCTTTCGGCGTGGATCGGGATGCCTTCGGGATAGAGGTCCCCGGCCAGCACGCCCGGGTAGCGGCGTCCCTCGATGTCGGGAATCTGAGCCGCGGTGAAAGCCACGACTTCGACATCGTCGTGGCCACGGAAGAGCACATTGAAATTGTGGAAGTCGCGCCCTGCGGCTCCCATGATGACCACTTGCCTGCGAGACATTGGACCTCCCTCGATACGCCATTCGGCTCGACACGGCGCCGGCGACGTGGCGGCGCCAGGGACCATGAGGGTAGCTCCGGTGATCCACGCGCCCCATACCCGAGCGGGTGGGCACTTTCTCCGGAAATCCTCACCATGCCCCTCACCGCTCCTCCGGGTGGGAGCGGCACTCACCCGCCAGGCCGGTGCGCCCGCAGCCGTTCGCGACTAGGGTGAACGTGCGGTAGCAGCCTCGGTCGGGACCACGATGCCGAGGAGGTTCTATGAACGTCGAGCAGCTCCTCTTGGAAGGCCGGACGGTCCGGATTCCCACTCCGGACGGCGACCTGCATGGCGAGCTGATCCTGCCGCCCCAAGCTCTTGCGCTCGTCCTGTTCGGCCACGGCAGCGGTAGCTGCCTCCAGCCACTCCGGAAGGCCGAGAAGTCCACTTTCACCGCAATCGCGTGCTGGGCAGGTTCGATCTTCTGAGGCTCGGTACGGAAGTCCGATTCCACGAGGAAGCCGACGACCAGGGGCCGCAGGCCAGCACGTTGTCGGCCGTGGAATGAAGAGCCAGACATCTGGTCCAGGAGAGAGGAAGCTCATCATGTCCGTCGCCAAGATCGTCGAAATCAGCTCCGAATCGAAGCAGAGCTTCGAGGACGCCATTCAACAGGGAATCCGCCGTGCCACCGACAGCCTCGAGAACGTCCGTGGAGCGTGGGTGAAGGAACAGAAGGTGCGCGTGGAGAAGGGCAACATCGTCTCCTACCGTGTCCATCTCGCCGTGACCTTCGTGCTCAACTGAGGAGATCTCCATGCACCCCGGTCAACTTTGGACGATCCTGCTCGCCGGGGGCAGCGGGGCACGATTGCGTGACCTGACGCTGCTCGCCTCTGGCACGCTGCTGCCCAAACAGTTCTGCTCGCTCACCGGACCGACCTCTCTCGCGCGTCTGGCGCTGGCGCGCGCGCTGCGCATCTCGCCGGCGGAACGGGTCATGGGCGCCGTCTGCGCTCACCAGCGTCACTGGTGGCGGCGCGATCTGCCGGAGCCTCCGGCGCGAGAACATCCTCGCCCAGCCCGCCAACCGCGGCACCGCGAACGCCGTGCTCCTCGCCACGCGAGAAATCTGGCGACGTGATCGCGACGCCGTGGTGCTGGTGGTGCCGTCGGACCACTTCGTCGAGAACGAATGGTCGTTGGCGGTGACGCTGCGCGATGCTTGTGAGCTGGCGCGCAAGAAACCGAAGCGTCTGGTCGCGGTCGGCGCCACACCGCGCGGTCCGGAACAGGGCTATGGATGGCTGGTGCCGGACTCCGCCAACCGGCGCAAACGCGCCGTCGCGGAGTTCGTCGAGAAGCCGACTGCGGAAGAGCTGCCGGCTCTATTGGACCGCGGAGCCGTGATCCACACCTTCCTCCTCGCCGCCCACGTCAACGCGCTGCTGGAGATCTTCAACACCCATCAACCGGAGGTCGCCGAGACCTTCCGCCGCTTCGCCAGCGTACGCTCCGGCAGGCTGTCGGAGCTCTATCGTGAGCTGCCCGCGGTGGATTTCTCGCAGGACGTGCTGCGCAACTGCGCGCGGGAGATCGAGTTGATGGTGGCACCGCCTTGCGGCTGGGTCGATGTGGGCATGACCGAACGGATCGTGAGCTGCCTGGAACGGGGCCATCCGTGCGCTCAGGTCTTCGGACGCGCGCCCGCGGCGCCGCTCCAGCTCGCCCGCGCGGTCCAACGGCTGCGGCCGACGATCGCCGTCGCCTGAAGAGAGGAACCCGGGCGTCCGGCCGTCGCGCTCGTCGACGAGCGGGCGGACGAGTCGCGTCACGCTCCCTCGCGCAGCACCCCGGCCCGCGAACGCAGAATCGAAACCGCCTCGTCGTCCTCGACCTGACGGAAATCGCCGTAGAACTGCCCCACGGCGAAGAACGGACTCGGCGTCGATAGACAGACCAGCTCGTCGGCGAGCCCCTCGATCTCGACCAGCGATTCACGGGGCGCCACACCCACTGCGGCGACGAGCCGCGTGGGACGTTGTCGCCGCACCAGGGTGAGGGCCGCCCGCAGCGTCGCGCCGGTCGCGATGCCCTCGTCGACCACGATCACCACGCGGCCCCGAGCGTCGGTCGAGCCGCGGCCCGGCGTGTAGCGCTCCCGCCGCTCGCGAAGACGCGCGAGCTGACGCCCGATCTCCGCATCGAGGTACTCCTGGGCCACGTGCTCGTACCAGGCGGCGGTGCGCAGGGTGACCGATCCCGTCTCGTCGACCGCGCCGATCGCGTACTCGGGATTGCCAGGTGCACCGAGCTTGCGCACCAGCACGACGTCGAGCTCCCCCTCGAGGGCGTCGGCCAGGATCTTTCCCATCGGCAGCGCGCCGCGCGGCACCGCGAGGATCAAAGGGTTCTGGCCGCGGTACTCCGCGAGTTTCTCGGCCAGCCGAAAGGCCGCCTCCTCTCGATCCCTGAAGATCATGGGAACCTCCTCTCTTCGTCGCAGAACGCGGCTCGGCCCGAGCGCCTCAGCGCGTCGGTTCGAGCAAATCGGACAGTGAGCCCTCCTCGTGCAGGCACCGGATCGTGGACGCGAGCAGCGGAGCGAGGTCGAGCACTTCGACGCGGCCCGCCGGAACCTTCCAGCTCCGCTGCAGGGGCACGCTGCTCGTCACCACCAGGTCGGCCAGGTCCCGGCTCGCGAAGAGCGCCGGCGCTCCGCCGGCGAACAGCCCGTGGGTCGCCGCGGCGTGAACCTCGACCGCGCCCCGCTCGCGGCACGCTCGGGCCGTGCGGACGAGGGTCGCTCCGGTGGCGATCAGATCGTCGTAGAGGATCGCGACGCGGCCCTTCAAATCGCCGACGACCGCCCCTCCGACGAGGCCCGTCTCGGTGCGGCTCTTCTCGACGAAGACCATTCCGACCTCCCGGCCGAGGGCCTCGGTGAGATCCCGGCGGAAGCGCTCGGCGCGCTTGTAGCCACCCACGTCCGGGGAGACGACCGCCACCTGCCGGCCCGGCAGCCGGGCGGCGAAATGGTCCACGAACAGCGAGCGCGCCTCCAGGTGTTCGGTCCGACAGCGGAAGGCGTTCTGAAATGCCGCCAGGTCGTGCACGTCGAGCGTCACGACCCGATCGCAGCCGACCGCCTCGAAGAGCGACGCCACGTAGCGCGAGGTCACCGGATCGCGCGACCTCGTCTTGCGCTCCTGGCGCGTGTAGCAAAGGTAGGGGACGACGGCGTTCACCCGGCCGGCGCCCGCGTCACGCAGCGCGCCGAGGAAGAAGAGCAACCCGCACAGCTCGTCGTGAGGACTGGTGCGGGAGCCCCCGGCCAACGACTGCAGCACGTAGACGTCGCGGCCCCGCACGCTCGAGAGCGGTCGCCGGAACGACTCGCCGTCCTCGAAATCACGCTCCTCGTAAGCGGCGACCGGCGCTCCGAGAAGCGCCGCGACGCGGGTCCCGAGCTCCGGACTCGAGCCGAGGGCGAACAGGAGCGGGTCGCGACCGATCATCGCGCCGCCGGCATGGCGAGGATCAGGGGGTGGCGCCCACGGTAGCCGGAAAAGCGTCCGGCCAGGCGGCGGGCGGCGTCTTCGCGGTCTTGCAACATCGCCTGCCTCCCTCGTCACGAGGTGCGCGCGAGATCACCGTAGATCCCGCTCATGGGAACGAACATGCCCGGCGGGGTGGGCTTCCTTCCCGCCCCGGTTGGCGAGGCAGGGCGCCTCCCCACCCCAACAGAGCTGCCCGCCGCGGATCCCGCGAGCGTAGCCTCGGTCCATGAGGGGTCCGGGCGCACCGCACGAGGGGCACCACCGAGCCGTCTCCAACGTCGAGATCGCCACCGCCCTGGATGAGCTCGGCGACGCTCTCGAGATCGAGGGGGCGAATCCGTTCCGGGTGCGCGCCTACCGCAACGGCGCCCAGGCTCTGCGTAGCCTGACCCGCCCGGTCGCCGAGCTGGCCGCCGAGGGTGATGTCGAGGCGCTCGTCGAATTGCCCGGTATCGGCGAAAGCCTCGCCGCCAAGATCGTCGAGATGCTGAAGACCGGGACGCTCCACCAACTCGCCAAGGTGCGGCGGCAGATTCCGGCTGAGCTCTCCGCCTTGCTCGGCATTCCCGGACTCGGTCCCAAGAAGCTCCACCAGCTCCACGCGGAGCTTGGCGTGCGCAGCCTGGCCGACCTCGAGCGCGCGATCGCGCGCGGCGAGGTGCGGAGGCTGACCGGATTCGGAACGCGCAGCGTCGAGAAAATGCGCCATGGCATCGCGGTCTTTCGTCGACGCAGCGGGCGCTTCCTGCTCGCCGAGGTCGAGCCTCTCGCCGAGGCGCTGCGCGAGCATCTGGCCGCCGTGCAGGGGGTTCAGCGGGTCGAAGTCGCCGGCAGCTACCGGCGCCGCAAGGAGACCGTCGGGGATCTCGACCTGCTGGTCAGCTCCACCTCCCCAACCAAGGCAGCGCGAGCCTTCGTCGCCTTCGACGCCGTCGAGGAGGTCACCGCCGAAGGCACGACGCGCGTCCAGGTGCGCTTGCGCAACGGCTTGCAGGTCGACCTGCGAATCGTCCGCGACGCGGTCTTCGGCGCCGCCCTCCAGTACTTCACGGGCTCCAGGGAGCACGTCGTCGCGCTGCGCACCCTGACCAGGGAGAAGGGCTACAAGGTCAGCGAATACGGGGCCTTCCGGGGCGAGCGCCGGGTCGCCGGCCGCACGGAGGAGGAGATCTACGACTTGATCGGCGCGGCGTGGATCCCTCCCGAGCTGCGCGAGAACCGGGGCGAGATCGAGCTGGCGCGCCGCGGTCGCCTGCCGGATCTCCTGACCCTCGACGATCTGCGCGGCGACTTGCAGATGCACACCACGGCGAGCGACGGGCGGAATTCGATCACCGAGATGGCGCGAGCGGCGAAAGCGCTCGGCCGCAAGTACATCGCGATCACCGAGCACTCGCGCGCGGTACGCGTCGCCGGCGGCCTGACCGACCGCGAGATGCTCGCCCACGCCCGCCAGCTGCGGGCCGCGCGAGTACCGGGCCTGCGGGTTCTCGCCGGCGTCGAGGTCGACATCCTGCGCGACGGCTCGCTCGACCTCGCCGACGAGACGCTCCGCGAGCTCGACGTCGTGGTGGCGAGCGTGCACAGCTACATGAGCTTGCCCCGCGACGAGATGACCCGCCGGGTCATTCGCGCAATCGAGAGCGGGCTCGTGCACATCCTCGGGCATCCGACCGGCCGTCTGATCCAGGAGCGCGAGCCCTACGAGATCGACCTGCGGGCGGTGATCGCGGCGTGCGTCCGGCACGGCGTGGCGCTCGAGATCAATGCCCACCCGCACCGCCTCGATCTCGACGATGTCCACGCGCGCGAGGCCAAGGAGATGGGGGCGAAGCTCGTTCTCTCGACCGACTCGCATTCCACCTCGGAGCTCGAGCTGCTGCGCTTCGGCGTCGACGTGGCGCGTCGCGCCGGGCTCGAGGCCGGCGACGTGCTCACCACCTTGCCGGTTGGCGCGTTGCTCCGCCGGCTCGGCCGCCGAAACCGACCCGGGACTTGAGCCGGAAGGCGCCGGCTCAATTTGCGGGCGCGGCCGCCTTCTGCAGATCGGTGTTGGGGTTCTTGACCTTGTCGCTCTCGGAGAGACCCGACTTGATCTCGATCTGGATGCCGTCCGAGAGACCGGTCACCACGTCGCGACGCTCGAACTTCTGCGGCGCCGTTTCGACCTCGACATAGGGCTTGCCGCCGTCGAACTGCAGCAGCCCTTCGTCGATGGCGAGCACGTGATCGGCCCGCTCGAGCACGATGTCGGCGTTGGCGCTGTAGTTGGCGCGTAGGAAGAGGTCGGGCTGGGGCTCGACGGCGGCCTTGATCTCGAACTGGATGGCGCCGTTCTCTTCCTTGCCCTTGGGGGCGATGTGCTCGAGCTTGGCCTGGATCTTCTTGTCCGGCAACGCCCCCACCGTGAGCTCGAGATCCATGCCGGCGCGAATCTTGCCCACCTCGCTCTCGTCCACCTTGCCGTCGAAGATCATGTCGCCCATGTTGGCGACCGAGGCGATGGTCGTGCCGTCGTTGAAGTTGTTCGCCTGAATGACCGAGTTGCCGACCTTGACCGGAACCTCGAGCACCATGCCGGAGATGGTCGACCGCACCAGGGTGGTGGCCGCGCTGGCGACCCGCTCGCTAGTGCCGGTGCGGATGATCTCGAGGCCGCTCTGGGCGGCCTCGAGCTCTTCCTGGGCGTCGTCTGCCACCACCTGGGCGGAATCCAGGGCCGCGCGCGCCACCGTGCCCTCGGCGAAGAGGTCCTTCTGCCGGCCGAGGTTGCGCTTCGCGTCGGCGAGCGCGATCTCGGCCTTCTTGACCCGCGAGTCGGCGTCGGAGAGACGGCTCATGTCGGGGATCACCCGCACCTTCGCCACCGGGTCGCCCTTCTTCACCGCGTCGCCCTCCTGCACGTCGAGCTCCTCGATGATGCCGGAGACGAGGGGCTTGATCGCGACCTCCTCGCGCGGCACCACCGAGCCGGTCGCCACCGTCTTCTCGACGATATCGGTGCGCACCGGGCTCGCCGTCGAGTAGACGATCGGCTTCTTGTGCGACTTCTTGTAGAGAAAAACCATCGTGCCCACCACCACGACGGCGAGCACGAGACCCAGGACGATGCCGAAAAACTTCTTCATGAAACCTCCACGACTCGACTTCGGATGCGGCGGCTATTCAGAGTGCAGCGCGACGACGGGTGAGACGCCGATGGCGCGCTGGGCGGGAATGAAGCCCGCGATGGTGCCGGTTGCGATCAGAATGGCGAGCGCCACCATGGCGTCGGAGAAAGAGACGCCCGGAGCGATGAACATCGTGCGCCCACCGCCGGCGCCGTGCGCCAGCGCCTGTGAGACGAGCTCCATGACGCCGACCCCGGCGCACAGTCCGATGAGCCCGGCCACGGCGGTCAGGATGACCGCCTCGACCACGATCTGAACCATCACCTTCCAGGGCGTCGCGCCGATCGCGCGGCGCAGACCGATCTCCTGGGTGCGTTCGCGGACCACGATGAGCATGATGTTCGACACCCCGATGGCTCCGGCGGAGAGAGTCCCGAGGCCGACGATCCACATCAGGATCTGAATGCCGCCGAACAAGCCCTGGATCTGCCCGAAGCGCTTCTCCAGATTGAACGAGCCGATGCCCCTCCGGTCGTCGGGCGCCACCTTGTGGCGCGCCCGCAGCAAGTCGAGCACCTTGGTCTCGACCACAGAGGCCGCCACGTCCGGGCGTGCAGTGATCGCGTACCAGTGCACCTTGTCGCCGGCGTTGAACGCCTGCTGGAAGGTGGTGAACGGCACGTAGATGGTCTGCGAGTCGTGCTCGCCCTGGTCGCCACTCTGCCGCGATCGGAAGACGCCGATGACCTTGAACCAGACGCCGTTGATCTCGATCGCCTGGTCGATCGGGTTCTCGCCCTTCTTGAACAGGGTGTCGACGACCTGGGTGCCGATCACCGCCACCTTGCGCTTGTCGACGAGGTCGAGGTGGTCGAGCAAGCGGCCCCGGTCGAGCACCATCGACTGGATGGTGAAGATTTCCGGGTAGTCGCCCATGATCGAGAAGGCGCTCTCTTCGGCGCCGCGCCGCACGGTCGCACCGGCACGATGACCGCCGAGTTGCAGCCGCGGCGCGATCACCTGCGCTTCGGGCACTTGGCGCCGCAGGGCCGCCGTGTCTTCGTTCGTGAAGTCGATCTCACGGCCGGCGTCGAGTCCGCCGTAGGGTTTCGAGGTGCGCATCCCCCAGACGAAGAGGCTGTTGGTCGCCATGCCGGAGAAGCCCGACATCACGCCGTTCGACAGGCCGTTGCCGGAGCCGAGCAGGATGACCAGCAGGAAGATGCCCCAGAAGACGCCGAACGCGGTCAGGAAGGTACGCAGACGGTTCCTGGCCAGCGCGGCCGCGATCTCCTGCCAATGGTCGAGGTCGAACATGGCGCCTCCGCTCACTCCTCGCGCAACGCCGTGACCGGCTTGACCATCGCCGCCCGGCGGGCCGGGAAGAACCCGGCGATGGCGCCGGCGAGGACGAGCAGCGCCGTCGCGGCGACGGCGGTGCTCAAATCGACTTGCGGGTTGCGGAAGAACGTCGCGTCGGGGGGCAGCAGCGCCGACACGCCCTGCAGCACCGCGACGCCGAGCACCAGGCCGAGATAACCGGCGACCGACGTGATGAGAACCGACTCCTTGAGCACCAGGCCGATCACCGAGGCCGGCGTGGCGCCGATCGCCTTGCGGATGCCGATCTCCTTGGTGCGCTCCTTGACCGCGACCAGCATGATGTTCGACACCCCGACCACGCCGGCGATCAGCGTGCCGATGCCGACGATCCAGACGAAGATGCGGATGCCGGTCATCAAGTTGGCGAAGCGCTCGAAGGTGTCGAGGTTGTTGCGCAGGAAGACGGCGCGCGGATCATCGGGGTCGAAGGTGTGGTTGACGGCCAGGATGTCGCGCGTCTTGACGGCCATCCGGTCGGCCTGGGCGACGGACGCGGCACCGGTCGTGTAGAGGATCTGGTTGATCTTGTTGGAGCCGTTGAAGGTGCGCTGGGCGGTGGTGATCGGCAGGTAGATGCGCTCGCGTTCGGATTCCGACCCCTCGTCGTCGAACACCCCGACCACCTGGAAGGCGATGCCGTTGATGCGGATCTCCTTGCCGATCGCCGGCGCATCGTGGAACAGGGCGTCCTTGACCAGCACGCCGATCAACGCCACCTTGCGGAACTGCCGGATATCGATCGGGTTGATGTAGCGCCCCTGCAGAACCTTGGTCTCCTCGATCTTCTGGTGTCCGGGGTGCACCGCCTGGATCGTGAAGCTTCCCCACTCGTTCTTGTAGTTCACCTGCTGGTTGCCGAAGATCCAGTAACGGGCCGAGGAGTACTCGACGCCCTTGATCCGTGTCGTCACGTCCTTGTAGTCCTCGTTGACGAACTGGATCCGGCGACCGGGCTGGAGACCCTTGTAGGCCTTGGTCGTCTGGCCGCCGGAGACCCGGATGCTGTTTACCGCGTCGTCCCGAAACTGGTACTCGATGCCGTGGGCGAGGCCCTGGCCGGAGCCCAGCAGCACGATCAGCATGAAGATTCCCCAGGCGACCGCGAAGCCGGTCAGCACGGTGCGCAGCTTGTTGCTCCGCAGGGTGTCGAAGATCTCCTGCCAGGTGTCGAAGTCCATCAGCTGGCGCTCCCGGACTGCGCGGCGGCGGCCGCGGCCGCGGCGACCGCGTCGAGCTCGCTGGGCGCCGCAGCACCGATCTCCGCGGCCGGATCGTGGCGCTGGATGGCGCGATCCCAATCGATCTGGCCGTCGACCAGGTGGATGATCCGGTCAGACATCCCGGCGATATCGCGCTCGTGGGTGATGATGATCACCGACACGCCGTCGGCCTGCACGTCCTGGAGGACCTTGAGGATCTCGTAGGACGTCTGCGAGTCGAGCGCTCCGGTCGGCTCGTCGGCGAGCAACACCTTCGGCTGGGTGACCAGGGCACGCGCGATGGCGACACGCTGTTGCTGGCCGCCGGAGAGCTCGCGCGGCAGGTGGGCGCCGCGATCGCCCAGCCCGACGCGCTCCAGGTACTCGGCTGCCATCACGTTGCGCTTGCGGCGCGGCACGCCCTGGTAATAGAGCGGCAGCGCGACGTTTTCGATCGCGGTCTTGAACGGAATCAGATGGAACGACTGGAAGACGAAACCGATGAAGCGGCTGCGCAACAGTGCCGCACGGGTCTCCGAGAGGTCCTTCATGTCCTCGCCGTCGAGCAGGTACTGCCCTTCGTCGTAGCGGTCGAGCAGACCGAGAATGTTCATCAGGGTCGATTTGCCGGAACCCGACGCGCCCATGATCGAAATGAGCTCGCCGGCGGCCACGTCGAGATCGATCCCCTTGAGCACGTGCAGGCGATTCTCGCCCAGCCAGTAGCTCTTGTGGATGCCGCGAAGCCGGATCAGATTCTCAGACAGCTCTGCCATCGCGCGCACGCTCGTTTCTACGATCGGAAGACGGTTCGGTTGCTTCCCCCGGGCCTGGGGGCTCAGCTCTGGCCGGGGCCCTTGCCGGGACTCCAGACCGGCACCGGGAACGGCGTGACGATGCCGGACTCCGGCTTGGCCGGACGGACTCGGGCCGTCCCTTCGCGCTCGACTTCCTCGATGCGAAGGATCGCGTGGAGGGGGAGGAAGAGTCGCTTGGCCGCGCCGTACTCGTTGCGCAGCCCTTCCTCGGCCGGATCGACGACCAGCTCCGAGCGCGCCCCGAAAACCAGCTCCTCGACCTCGACGAAGCCGAAAAGGCCGCCCTGGGTGACGTGGCGCGCGTAGAGCTCGACCACCTGACCCTGCGTCTGGAAGACGATCTTGTACATGGCCCGCTTCCGCGTCATCGCCGAAGGATCGTAGCAAAAGGGGTGCCGCCTTCCCGGCGGCTCACTCGAGGAAGAGCGCCCGCTCTTCCGGAGTCGGGACGCGGCAGGCATCGAGCCGGCCGAACCAGCGGGCGCGCCGGCGCGCGACGAAACGATAGACCGCGTCGCGCAACGGGTGGGGCACCAGCCGGGCCAACGCCGCCGCGACCCGCCATCCGGGACCGAGCCGGGCGAGCACCGCGAGCACCGCCGCCGAGCGCACCCGATACCTCTCGTCCGGCGTCGCGGGCCCTTCGACCAGGACCAGGGTCTCGTCGGCGTCGGGAAGGTCGGGATGGCGCCGCCGCACGCTCGCCGCGGCTGCGCCCTGGAGGGCTCCGTAGCGCAGGCTTCGCCCGCGGTCACGCCGCACCAGCCAGCGGACGAATCCGTCGCACAGGCCGCAGTAGCCGTCGAAGAGCAGCCAGACCGGCGGCGGGCCGGTGCGGATCGGATGGCCCATGACCCGTCAACATACGACAAGAGGCGATCGAACCTCTCAGTCGCTGGCCGGCGAAGGTGAAGCGGCGTCGCGCCCACGACGCATCAACGCCGGTGCGACGAGAAGAGCGAGCCCGTAGAGCGCCAAGCTGAACACCAGCGTGCCGGCGCTGCCGACCCGCAAGTCTTCCACCGCCAGCTTGAGGCCGCCCAGGACCAAGATGCCCGCGGCGAGCCGGGTCAGCTCGGGCCGGCCACCGAGCGCCCGCCATCCCGCCAGGGCGACCGCCGCACCGGCCAGGACTGCGCTCCGCAAGACCGCGAGATGCCCGGGTCCGGCGCCCGCGCCGGGCGCCCCGGCCACCTCGCCGGCCAGGAGACGGATCAGCCCACCGCCCGCTCCGACGAGCGCCACGACCAGGACGGTCAGACGCGCCGCGCCGGCGAGAAGCCGGGCGGAGTCTCCTTCCGCGCCGCGTTCCAGCAGAACCAGTGTCGTCACCACGAGGGCCAGCGGCGCCAGGATGCTTACCGACCACTCGGGCCAAGGACTCTGCGCAGCGGCCGCCAGCGCGTAGAAGGCCGCCCGCAGAAGCCCCGACGCCAGGGCCGCGGCGAGCGTCAGGAGCGCCGCGTGCACCTGCAGGATCGGCCGCGGCTCGGCCAGCGACAGGGCCGCGAGCAGCGTCGCGCCGAGCATCCAGACGACCGGGTAGATGCCGCCCGGCAGCAGCACGCGCACCCCTTCGGCCGCCAGGAAGGTGGCGACCGAGGCGAAGTAAGCGAGCGCCACGCCGTGGCCCCAGATCCGCTCCGATCGACGCGCCAGGACGACGTGCAGGAAGGACGCGAACGCGAGGGCGGCGACGGCGATGCCGCCGCGTAGCTCTCCCTGGGCGACGTGGAGGGAGCCTTCGAAGCCGAGCAACAGGACGAGCGCCGTCTGAACGACGGCGAACGGCGTGACGTGCCGGCCCTGGAAGAGCAGGCGCAGCACGAACGCTCCCAGGTAGAGGACCAGGACACCGATCTGCGCCGTGAGCACCGCACCTCTCTCGAGCCAGGGCGGCGGCGCCTCGCCGACCAGCATCAGCGCACCGAGCAGGAGCACGAGCGCGTCGAGCGCCAGGGCGACCATCCACCGCTGACCTCGCCACCCGCGCCGATAGGCGAGGATCAGCGAACCGACCCCGAGCGCCAACAGATCGAGCGTGTAGGTGAGGACGGCCCGGGTGCGAAAGAGAAGCAGGACGCCAACCCCGAGCGCCGCCAGCGCGGTGATCCACGCCACGCTGTGGAAGTCGCGCCGCCAGGCCACCGCGAGACCCAGCGCGGTCGCCACGGTGAGGGCCAACGCAGCGGCCGGCGGGGTCAGGAGATCGAACCGGGTCGTCGCCTCGAACAGGAGCGGGAAGACGATCAGCGCGCTGGCCAGGGCGTGGAACGTGCCGCTCAAGTGCTCGCCGCGCGCCGCGGCGCGATCGGCCAGGTAGAGCCAGATGAGCGCGTAGAGGATCCCGAGGGCCACGCCGACCGCGTTCGTCACCGCTCCAGACTCGGTCAGCGATCGGAACAGGAAGGCGCCGCCGACCACCAGGCAGGTGCGTCCGATGGCGGCCGGGACGCCGCGCCATCGCTCGAGCGCCGACGCTTCCTGGGGCGGCGCCGCCGCCGGAGCAGCGGTCGCCCGCTCCACCGCCGGGCCGGCGCCGGGCGCCGAGGTCAAGGACTCGAACCGCGTCGTCAAGTCGCGGACCGATTGCTCGAGCTGCCGAACGCGTTCCTCGAGAGGAGTCTCCGGATCCATCTCCGCCTCTTATCGAAAAGAGCCGCACGCGGCGGCTCGCTGTCGCTCGGACTGCTGAGCTTCACATTACCAATGGCGGAGCGCGCGCACCCCGACCGTTGGGGCGGTGCCAGCCAACGAAAAAGGGGCGGACCGGACGGTCCGCCCCCGAAAGCTTCCGTCCCGACGCCAGGCGCGCCGGGACGAGATGCAACGCTCACTCAGTAGCGATAGTGGTCCGGCTTGTAGGGGCCTTCGACGGCGAGGCCGAGGTAGTCGGCCTGCTTGCGGGTCAGCTCGGTCAACTTGATGCCGAGCTTGTCGAGGTGCAGGCGCGCCACCTTCTCGTCGAGCTTCTTCGGCAGCACGAAGACCTTGTTGTCGTACTTCGCGCCGTTCTGAACCAGGTCGACCTGAGCCAGGACCTGGTTCGCGAAGCTGCACGACATGACGAAGGAGGGATGGCCGGTGGCGCAACCGAGGTTGAGCAGGCGACCCTCCGCCAGGATGAGAACCGCGTGGCCGTCGGGGAAGACCCACTCGTCGTACTGCGGCTTGATGTTGACCTTGCGAATACCCGAGATCTTTCCGAGGCCCGCCATGTCGATCTCGTTGTCGAAGTGCCCGATGTTGCCGACGATCGCTTTGTCCTTCATGCGCGCCATGTGCTGAGCCGTGATGACGTTGAAGCAACCGGTCGCGGTGACGAAAACGTCGGCCGTCTCGACCACCTCCTCGACCGTGGCCACCTCGTAGCCCTCCATCGAGGCCTGGAGGGCGCAGATCGGATCGATCTCGGTGACGATCACCCGCGCGCCCTGGCCGCGCAGCGCCTGCGCGCACCCCTTGCCGACTTCGCCGTAACCGCACACCACCGCAACCTTGCCGGCCAGCATGACGTCGGTCGCGCGGTTCAAGCCGTCGACGATCGAGTGGCGGCAACCGTAGAGGTTGTCGAACTTCGACTTGGTCACCGAGTCGTTGACGTTGATCGCCGGGAAGAGCAGCGTGCCCGCGCGCTCCATCTCGTAGAGGCGGTGTACGCCGGTGGTCGTCTCCTCGGAGACGCCGCGCAACTCGGGCACGATGCGCCGCCAACGGTCCGGATCCTCCCGCTGAATCCGGGCGAGCAGCGCCAACACCACCGCGAGCTCCTCGTTGTCGGCGGTCGAGGGATCGGGGACGCTCCCCTTCTTCTCGTACTCGTAGCCCTTGTGCACGAGCAGCGTGGCGTCGCCTCCGTCATCGACGATCTGGTTCGGCCCGAGGCCGTCGCCGAAGTCGAGCGCCCGCGAGGTGAAGTTCCAGTACTCCTCGAGCGACTCCCCCTTGTAGGCGAAGACCGGCACGCCCCGCGGATCGTCGACCGTGCCGTCGGGGCCCACCACCACCGCCGCGGCGGCGTGGTCCTGGGTGGAGAAGATGTTGCAGGACACCCAGCGCACCTCGGCGCCGAGGGCGCGCAGCGTCTCGATCAGCACCGCGGTCTGGATCGTCATGTGAAGCGATCCCATGAGGCGCTGGCCGGCCAGTGGCCGCGCGGCCGCGTACTCCTCGCGCACCGCCATCAGGCCGGGCATCTCCTGCTCCGCGAGACGGATCTCCTTCCTTCCCCACTCGGCGAGCGAGAGGTCCTTGACATCGAACTCGAGCTTCTTCTCGGCAGCTACGGTAGACATTTCAACTTCCTTTCTGATCGGTCGGCATGAAAACGGAAGACTTCAGAAACGAAAAACTTCCATGGAAGGAAAAGGCTCTCCGCCTTCGCCGCCGCGAGACCTCCGGATCGGGTGAGCCGATGGCTCTTCCCTCCACGGAAGGTCTCTGGCCGGGTCGGTGCGGGACGAGCCATCGCGCTGAAGTCGATTCGAGACCACGGAGGATCATCGCTGGTCTCGCGAGGAAGGTCGCTTCGGAGCCGGCTTTCCGGGCGTTGCCTTCGCTCTCTTGATTCCGGTGGCGAGGAGGAGCGCGGGGCCCTTGGCCTCGGGCTCGGGCGGCAGCGGCGCGCAGTCCGGCGTCTCGAAGCCGGCCTCGGCGAGCAGGCTCGCCAGCTCGTGCTCGTCGAAGCCGTTGCGCCGTTGTCCCATCGCGCGGCGGAACTCGTCGCGATCGTGGCGAAGCAGATCGACCACCACCGCGCAGCCTCCCGGCACGAGGATCCGGTGCATCTCGGCGAGCGCCGCCGCCGGATCATCGAGGTGACTCAGAGCAAGCAGCAGGAGAGCCGCGTCGCAACTTCGGTCGGCGATCGGCAGCGCCGCGAGGTCGCCGCGCTTGAGCTGGACGTTGGCGAGGCCACGAGCCCGGCGGCGCGCCGCGGCCAGCATCTCCGGCGAATCGTCCACGGCGACGACCTTGGCCACTCGCGGCGCCAGACGGACCGTGACGTCGCCGGCCCCGCACGCCAGGTCGGCCACCACCCAGTCACGCGGCAGCAGCGCCGCGATCGCCGCTTCCGTGAACCGGCGGCCGTAGAGCTCGGCGCGCAGGCTCTCCCACTGCGCGGCGACACCGGCGAAGAAGGAGCGCGCGTCGGTCGCGCGCTCGGCCAGCCGGCGCTCGAGACGCAAGCGGTCGTGACGCAAGGCGCTCCAGCCGGCGATCTCGTCACGGGTCAGCTCCCAGAGGCGGCGGGCGCTTTCCGGAAGCTCTCCGTTCGCCATCCGGTAGAGATTCGCGGTCCTCTCGCTGCGCGCCACCACCCAGCCGAGCCCGGCGAGCTGTTTCAGATGGCGCGAGACGCTCGACTGCGGCAGCTGGGTGATCTCGGCGAGCTCGCCCACGCCGAGCTCCTGATCCGCCAGCAGCGCCAAGAGGCGAAGCCGGGCCGGGTCGGCCAGGGAGCCGAGCCGGGCGAGCAGCGTTTCGGTCGGGGCGGCGTTCGCTTTCATCCGAGGAACCGAATGAAAGCATGAAGGAGTCGGGAGGTCAACCCGTCGCGGCGACTCCGCTCCGCCGGCCCGCCAGGCGCAGAGCCACGGCGCCCCAGGCGATCGGCAGCAACGGGATCCCGTAGCGCGGCAGGAACTCCGTCGCCGCGACGTGGAACGCGCCGAGGACGAGGAGCGGCACGAGCCACGCGAAGGTCGGCGGATCCCTCCGCCGCACGGCGTCGAGCAGAGTCCAGACCACCGCGACGAGGAGCAGCAACCCGATCGCCAGCCTGAGGTCGAAGGGCCAAGCCCAAGCCGGGGAGCGCTCCGCGAAGAGGCCCCGCCACCCCACGGCGAGGCCGGCTCGAGAATGGTCGAGCGGATGGCGTACGAACTCGCCCAGGGCCCGGTGGCCGAACCAGGCGTCGACGTCGAGCGGCGCGACGCCCGGCAGCGCGCGCGCCGCGACCCAGCCGCGCAGTGTCCGGGTGAAGAAGTTGCCGGGGCCGGTCCAGCGGTAGTCGAGAAAGTCGGCGCGCGGCGCCAGGCGCCGGGCGGCCCGGTGGGCCGCCTCGAGGGGCGTCCAGGCCAGCGCCGCCGGTAGCCCTCCGACCTCGCCGACCTCGCGGTCGAGCTCGGCGCGCACCGCCAGCGCGAGCCCGCCGCGATCGCCGAGCGTCCAATGTCCGAGCTCGATCGCGTTGCGCGCCGTCCAGGCGAGAGCCGGCAGGAGCATCGCGCAGCAGAGGACCAGCGCGGCGCCGAACCGTCGGGTCCGCGCTCTCTCGCGGGTCGCGTACCAGAGCGCGGCGGTCACGGGAACGAGGAGCGCTCCCTCGGCGCGCACCAGAGGCAGGAGCCCCACCGTGAGGCCGGCGGCCAAGGTCGCGCCGCGCCGCCGCTGAGCCACCGCCACCAGCACGGCTCCCACCAGCGCGTAGTGCGCCGCCGCCGCGTTCTCCGACATCACCTCCGAGAGCGCGCGATGCAGCGCCGGGCTGGCCGCAACGAGAGCGAAGGCCAACGAACCGGCGGCCGGTCCCCCGAGCCGCGCCACGGCCCAGCCGCCCGCGGCCGCGGCCAGCGCAAGCAGGAGGAGGTTGAGGCTGTAGGTGGCGCGGACGAGGCGCGGCGTTTCGAAGAACCTCTCCACGGCGGCCGGCGAGCTGGGAACCGGCGCTCCGGCGAGACGCCAGGCGGCCGCGAGCAGAACCGGATAGCCCGGTTCCCGAAAGGCACCGGGCCGCACCGCCGCGCCGGGCGGCGAGAACGCGAGGGTCGCCGACGAGGCGACGTTCGAGGCCGCCGCCACGTACTCGCGTTCGTCCTCGTAGAGCACCCGCGGGCGGGAGCGCGCCTGCAGGAGAGCCGCGGCGAGCGCGACGACTCCCACCGCGAGGAGCGCCGCGGCGATCCAACGCGGCCACGACTTCGGCAGGTTCACGGGCGGGAGCCTACTGCAGGGCAGCGCGGCGCTAGGATCCCGTCCATGGGCCGAGACTCCGCGTTCCGTGACCGGACGATCCTGCTGACCGGCGCATCGAGCGGCATCGGGCGCGAGCTCGCCCTGCAGCTCGCGCCCGAGCGGCCCCGCCTGGCCCTCGCGGCACGCGACACGGCGCGCCTCGATGAGGTCGCCACGCGTTGCCGCGAGCTCGGCGCCGAAGTCGAGGTGATGCCCGCCGACGTCGGCGATCAGGCGGCCTGCCGGGAGCTCGTCGAGCGCGTCCGCGAGCGCTTCGGCGCGATCGACGTCCTGCTGCTCAATGCCGGCCAGTCGATGTGGTCGCGGGTCGACGAGCTCGCGGACCCGGCCGTCTTCGAGCAGCTCATGCGGGTCAACTACCTGGGGCCGGTCTGGCTCACCTACTACGCGCTCGCCGATCTCGAACGTTCGCGCGGGCGGATCGTGGTGGTGTCGAGCCTGACCGCGCTGACCGGCGTGCCGACGCGCAGCGGTTACGCCGCCACGAAGCACGCCCTGCACGGTTTCTTCGACTCGCTGCGGGTCGAGCTCGCGGGCAGCGGCGTGACGGTGACCCTGGTCTGTCCCGATTTCGTCGTCTCGGAGATCCATCGCCGCTCGATCGGACCCGATGGCGCCCCGCTCGGTCACTCCCCGATGCGCGAGTCGAAGCTCATGACCACCGCCGCGTGCGCACACGCCATCCTCGCAGCGGCGCGCTCACGCCGGCGGCTGGCGATCCTGTCGCGGCGCGGCCGGCTGGGCCGCTACGCGCGCCTGGTCGCTCCGGGTTGGATCGACCGCATCGCGGCGCGCAGCGTGGCACGCGGCCACTGATCTCGAAACCCCTCCGACGGAAGAAGAAGGAAGCTGGGAGGGCCGGAGAGGAAGCCACCCAGAACGCGATCCCGAGGAGGAGGAGGAGGGTTTGTCTCGCGCTCTCGCCGGTGGCTGCCGGCCCTCCCACCCGATGCCACCCAAGGATGGGGGGGATGAGGGCGAGAACGAACCTAGCAACCGCCGAGGTGGATCGCTGTGAGCGGCTCCACCCACCCGGAGTGAGGGGGATCGCTCGCCGCGGCTTCGATAGGCTGCATTCTCGCCATGACCTCTACCTCAGACTTCGCAACTGAACTGAAATCCGACGTCGCCATCGTGGGCGGCGGCGTGATCGGCCTCGCCGTCGCCCGCGAGCTCGCGCGGCGCGGCGCCGCGGTGATCGTCCTCGAGCGCGACCGCATCGGTCACGCCTGCTCTTACGGCAACGCCGGTTGGCTCACTCCGTCGCTCGCCGTCCCGCTGCCCGCTCCGGGTCTCGTCTGGAAGGCCACCAAGTGGCTCTTCGATCCGGAGAGCCCCTTCTACATCCAGCCCCGCTTCGACCTCGGCTTGGCGACGTGGCTGATCCGTTTCCTCGCCGCCACGAAGCGGGAGCGCTTCGAACGCGGCACCCGCGCCCTGGTCGAGATCTGCCGTTGGAGCGTCGACGCCTGGCAAGAGCTCTCCGCCAACGGTAGCGACGACTTCGGCTTCGAACGGGCCGGTCTGCTCGCCATCTACGAAAGCGAGAAGTCTTTCGCCGCCGGGCGCGGCAACGCCGAGCTGGTGTCAAAGAGCGGCGTCCCATTCGAGCTTTGGAGCTCCGAGCAAGTGCGCGAGCGCGAGCCCGCCGTGATCGGAGATCAGGTGGGTGCCGTCTTCTATCCCGAGGACGCGCACTGCGTGCCCTACCGCGCGGTCGCGGCGCTGGCGGGAGACGCCGAGCAGGCCGGCGCGCGGCTGCTCGAGGATGCGGAGGTCTTCGGCGTCGAGATCAGTAACGGGCGCGCCGGCACCCTCGCCACGACGCGCGGCCGCGTCGCCGCCGACCAGATCGTGATCGCGACCGGCGCCTGGTCGAAACGCTTCGGCGCCAAGCTCGGCCTGAACGTGCCGGTGCTCGGCGCCAAGGGCTACACCCTGCTGGTGCCCCGGCTGGAGCACCACCCGGTGCGCTCGCTGATGCTCGCCGAGCGCAAGCTGGCAATCAATCCGCATGCCGACCAACTGCGCATCTCGGGCACCCTCGAGCTGGTCGACGAAGATCTCTCGATCACCCGCCGGCGGGTCAACTCGATCGTACGCGGCGCGCGCGGCATGCTCGACCTGCCCGACCCGTTGCCGGTCGTCGAGCTCTGGCGCGGTCTGCGCCCCTGCACCCCCGACGGTTTGCCGATGATCGGCCGGGCGCGCGGGCTGGCCAACGTCTGGCTCGCCACCGGCCACCAGATGACGGGGCTCAAGACGGGACCCGGCAGCGGCCGCCTGCTCGCCGAGCTGATGAGCGGCGAGAAGCCGAGCTTCGATCCCACTCCCTTCCGGGCCGACCGCTACTGAGTTACTGAGCGGACCGGAGGTCGTCGAGCGAGGCGCCCGGAGCCCGCTCCTCGGGCGAGGCACCGCGCCGGAAGATCCGCGCGCCGCGGGCGCCGCCGAGCGTCGCCCGCTCCCCCTCGACGCGAATCCAGGCGCCCTCGCGCAGTCCCACGACGACGCGGTCGTTCTCTTCGAGGTACTCGCGGATGCGCAGCTCGCGCGTCTCGCCCATGTGGGTCGAGCCGGGATCCGGATCGACGTAGTGAGGATTGATCTGGAAGGGCACCAGTTCGAGCGCGTCGAAGGTGCGCGGCTCGACGATCGGCATGTCGTTGGTGGTACGGATGGTCGGACCGGCGAGATTGGTCCCCGCCGAGGCACCCAGGTAAGGCATTCCGGAGAGCACCCGCTCACGCAGCGGCCCCATCAGGTGGCTCTCCTGGAAGGTGGCGAGCAGCCGGAAGGTGTTGCCGCCGCCCACGAACACCGCCTCGGCGGTCGCGATACGCCGCGCGCCGGTGGAATCGGCCATGAGCTCGTCCACCTCGGCGCCCGCCTTCTCGAGCCGGGCCCGGAAGCGCGCCGTGTATCCCGTCCGGTCGGCGAGCGCGAACGGCACGAAGAGGATCCTCCGCACCGGTCCGAGGAAATTGAGCAATTCGTCCATCCCGTGGTCGAGATAGCCGGCATCGTGGTTGGTCGAATTCGAGAACAAGAGCAGACGTTTCATCTCGTGGCCCTCCCCGCGCGCCGCTCGACGGCTTCCCCCAACCGGTCGATGTCGGCGAGCTCGTTGTAGATCTGCGCCGCGACACGCACCCAGAGGTGCCCGAGGCGGGCGCTCACGTTGACCTCGATGCCGTCCTCGTCGAGCAGCGCGTCGCGCAGGCGCGCCGCTTCCTCGACGGTCGAGCCCAGCTCCGGCGGCAGGGGTAGCGTGACCATGGTCGGCACCATCGATTCGGGAACTTGGAAACGGGTCCCCCACCGCTCGCCGAGCCGGCGCGCCGCGTCCCAGACCAACTCGTGATTCCAGCGCCGAACCGCTTCGAATCCGACCTCCTCGAGCAGCGCCAGCGCCGCCGGCGCGACGAGATGCGGCGTCGGGTCGCGCGTTCCGACGAGGTCGAACTCCGTCGTCCAGGCTTGGTCGAGCCCCCAGGAGATCACCGCCGGATGGAGGTCGCGCTGGCGCCCGGGCGCCGCCCACAGGAAGCCACTCGAACGCGGCGTCCAGGCCCACTTGTGGAGGTTGGCGACGTACCAGTCGGCGCCCAGCGCCGGAATGTCGAGGACGATCGATCCCGGGGCGTGCGCGCCGTCGACGAGCAGCGGGATCCCACGCGCCCTGCAGCGCGCCGCGATCTCCGCCACCGGAAAGAGCAGCGCCGTCTCGGAGGTGATGTGGTCGACGATGACGAGCTTCGTCGCCGCCGTGATTCCCGCCTCGAACGCGCCGGCGATCGACTCCGCGCTCGGAGCCGGGTAAGGCAGCTCGACGGTCCGCACCCGCGCGCCCTGGCGCCGCGCCACGAAGCGCGCCGTGTTGGCGACCGCCCCGTAGACGTGATCCGAGATCAGGATCTCGTCGCCGGGCGAGAAGGCGAGCGAACGCAGGACGGCGTTCACGCCGGTCGTCGCGTTGTCCACGAACACCAGATCCTCGCCCCGCGCCCCGAAGAACCGCGCGACCGCCGCGGCCGCCACCCGCAGACGGGGCGGATTCTCCGGCGGTACGCCGACCCGCACCGCGGTCAGCTCGCGCAGCAGGAAGCGCGACGGCTGGCGCTCGATCTCGTCGCGTAGCCGCTGCTGCTCGGCGAGGATGCGGCGGGGCGGCGCGCCCACGGTGCCGTGGTTGAGGTAAGTGACCGCCGGATCGAGCGCCCAGTCGTCGCGCCAAGCGTGGCCGAACGGTTTCATGACGGACCTCCGTCGAGGCCGAGGATCTCCCTGAGCCGGTGCGCCACGTCGGTATTGTCGAGGCTGCCCGCGAAGCGCGCCGCGGCGCCGGCCGGGCCGTAGGCCCACAGAGGCACCGGCTCGCCGCCGTGCTCATGGGATGCCCAGACCACCCGCAGGCGCCGCGCGGTGGAGCTCTGATCGACCACCAGCCCACCGGTCGAGTGGTCCGCGAGCACCAGGACCAGGGTGTGTCCGTCGCGGGCCGCGAAGCGCGCCGCGTCGGCCACCGCCGCGTCGAGATGAACCACGGCGCGCGCCAGGCGCTCGAGGCTGCGCGCGTGGCCCGCCGTGTCCGTCCCCTCCTCCTCAGCCATCAGAAAGAAGCCCTTGCCGCGCCGCGCCGCCTCGGCGGAGAGCAGCTCGAGCGCTTTCGCGGTCATCTCGCCGACCGTGGGATGGGCCGGCTTCTCGCCGAGCGTCGAACCCGGGAAGATCGCCCAGAGCGGCAGCCGCCCGGCCTTCGCGAGAGCGGCCGGGTCGGTCACCACGCCGACGCCCCGCGCACGGGCCTCGTCGAGCAGGTCGCGGGCGTCGCTCCGCACTCCGTCGCGCGCATTGGGGAGGAACTCGCTCCGGCCACCGCCGGCGACGAAGTCGAGCCCCGCCTTCTCGAGCTGATCGAGGATCCGAACGTCGTCGTGGCGTCTTACCACGTGCGCGTAGAAGGCGGCCGGCGTCGCGTCGTAGACCTGGCTGGTCGTGAGCACGCCCGTGGCGTCGCCGGCGTCTCGCGCCGCTTCGAGGACGCTGCGCAGCGTACGTCCGTCCGGCGCGGTGCCGACGTGACCGTTGGTCGTCTTGACGCCGCACGCGAACGCCGTCGCCGCCGCATCGGACTTGGTCACCAGGCCGCCGGAAGGCCGTGTGTCGACGAGCCCCACCACCGGAAAGCGCTCCCAGGTGAAATGCCCATCCGTTCCGAAAGCGCGCAAGCGGGCCGCTGCGACTTGGGCCAGCCCCATGCCGTCGCCAACCAGCAGCACGACGTTGCGGACCGGAGCGTCGGGGAGCGCCGGCAGGTCGAGCGCGATCGGCGTCGCCAGCCCGCCGACCGGCGCGCTCTCCACCCGCGCCAGGCGCACCGGCGCGCAGGCGAAGGCCGTGGAAACGACCGCCAACACGGCCGCGGCCCCGAGCCAACTCCAGCTTCCGGAGTGGGTTGCGCGCCGTCGCCCGGGGGCGTCGCCGGGTCGCGCCCCGCTCAGTGGAGGGCTCCTAGACCCCCCGGTCGGGTGGTGGCCGCCGGTACGGAGGCTCCTACCATCTCCCGTGGGGGTTTCACATGGGTTTCCTTCGACATTCGCGTCTCCTCGGCTGGCTCTTCGCGGCCGGCATTCTAGCGGCCGCCGCCCCGGCGCACGCCGATATCCACATCACCCGCTCCGCCGACGCGACGACCCTGGCCAACGCCCTGGTCGGCGGCAGCGGCGCCGGCATCACGGTCACCAATGCCACGCTCAGCTCGCCCGGCACCGGTCCCTCGGGCGAGATGTCGAGCGGCGTTTTCACGATCACGACCTCGCCCGACACCTACGGCCTGCCCAAGGGCGGCATCGTGCTCTCGACCGGCGACGTCGCCGATGACGGGACGGCGAGCAACACCACGCCCTGCACAACGACTTTGGACTGTCTCTCCTTCTCGTATTCCAGCTCCGCCACTGCAGCGCAGGAGACCCTGTTCTCCACGGTCTGTCCCGGCACACACAAGGACGTGACCCAGCTCGATCTCACGTTCACGGTTGACGCCGGCGTCGACACCCTCGCCCTCACCGTCGCGTTCGCCTCGGACGAGTATCCGACTTTCGACGGCATTCCCTCGCTGGTCGACTGCTTCGCGCTCTTCGTCAATGGAAGCAATGTCGCGATGGCCAACGGCGATGTCTTCACGGTGGCGAATTCCGGCTTCGATGCAGCCTCGGGCACTCAGTTCAACGGTGCGCTGATGGCCAACAATGGAAGCGGAGTCGAGCCGCACGTCAACTTGGCGATCACCGGTTTGACCCCGGGCTCCACCAACAATCACATGACGCTGATCCTCGCTGACCGAACCGACAACCTGATCGACACCGGGATCTACCTTTCGGCATTCGGTGCTTCGCCGCCGGTAGCCGACAACACGATCTTCGTCGACAACTTCGAGGGCGGCAACCTCGCCTGCTGGAGTTCCCAGGTCGGCGGTACCGGCGGCGGCTCCTGCTCACAGGGTTCCGCGCCGCTCACCGCGAGCTCGCTGCCGGTGCACGAGCTGCCGTGGGACCACGTGCTGCCTGCCCACCTGCGGATCCTGCCCAAGCCGTAGCGCGGCGATGGCTCCACCTGGTGTGGCCAGGCAGCGGCCAACTGGCCCCGCCGCGTTAACATCGCGGCCACTCTGACTCGTCTCGGACGGACGAAGAACGCGGCAGGTTCTCGCCCCCGGTGCTCCGGTGCACGGGGGTGGCTCGTCCTTCTCCTGCTGGCCGCCGCGGCGGGCCGGGCCGACAACTCGACCCCGTCGGAGTTTCTTCCCCGGCCTCTCGTGTTCCGTCACCTCGGCGTCGAGCAGGGCCTCTCCCACGATTCGGTCACCGCGGTGCTGCAGGACCGGCGCGGCTTCTTCTGGCTGGGCACCCACGACGGTCTCAACCGCTGGGACGGCGTCGAGGTGCTCACGCTGCGGCACGATCCGGACCGCTCCGACTCCCTCTCCGGAAGCACCATCTCTTCGCTCCTGGAGGATCTCGACGGCACGATCTGGATCGGCAGCAACGGCGGGCTCGATCACCTCGATCCGGTGCGGAACCATCTGCAACGCATTCCGTTGGCGGGTCTGGAGGGGGCCGCCGCCAACGACCTCGCCCTGGCGCCGGACGGAACTCTCTGGGTGGCGACCAGCCGGGGCCTCCTCGCGGCCGATCGGCAGCGCCGCCGCTTCCGATCCGTCCTGCCGGCGGGCCGCGCCGGAGGGCTCGACCACCGTTTCGTGCAGGCGGTCGAGGTGCACGGCGACGATCTCTGGGTGCTCACCTCGTCGGAGAGCCAGCGCAACGTGGCGACCCTCCACCGGATCGCCGGCGGCCGCGTGGTGGAACGTCATGCCATCGGCAGCGGCTGGGAGCTGCCGGTGACCCTGCACGTCGATCGGCAGGGCCGGCCCTGGCTCGACGGCCGCTGCCCCGCGCGCATCGACGAGAACGGGACGCTGCAACCGGGCTGTCCCGGACCGGTCGGGGAGCTCACGTGGGACTTCCACGAAGACGACGACGGCACGCTCTGGACAGCCACCAGCATGGGGTTGTACCGCAACGACGGCGTCCACACGCGCCGGGTCGACGTCGACCCGGCGCGCGAGAGCGCGCTGAGTGGCTATAGCCTGACGGTGGCTCGCGATCGTTGGGGGGGCTTGCTGGTCGGCACCTTGGGCGGCTTCTTCCGTTCCGACCCGATGCGCAAGCCGTTTCATTTCTACCGTCACCTCTCGGAGGACTCCTCCAGTCTTCCCGCCAGCCCCGTCTCGGCCGTCGTGCAGGCCAGTGATGGCCGTCTCTGGCTCGGCACCTATGGCGGCGGTCTGGCGCTCTTCGATCCCCGCTCGGGCGTCGTCGACCGGCGACGACATGCCCGCGGTGACGTCGGCAGCCTGTGCGACGACGTCATCTGGGCGTTGGCGCCGACCCACCGCCGGCTCTGGATCGGAACAGAGGCCGGCCTCTGCTCTCTCGACTTCGCGAGCGGCCGCTTCTCGGCTTGGCCGCTCGCGGTCCTGAGGACCGACCTCCTGAGACGGGTGAACTTCGTCGCCCCGGCCGGCGAAGACCTGCTCTGGCTCGGTACCACGCAGGGGCTCGTCCGCTACGACGTGACGAAGCGCCACGGCGCGCTCTTCCGGCTCGGCGACGAGCATGGCGGCGCCGAGCAACCCGACGTCGTGGTGGTCCGGCCGCTCTCCGACGGCCGGCTCGCGGTCGGGACCCAAGCCGAGCCCCTGATCGTCGATCCGGCGACCGGCGAGGTCCATCGACTCGTTCCCGGCCGCGAAATGCCGCACGACAACACCGTCTACGATCTGCTCGAGGACGACGACGCGCTCTGGCTGGCGACCGGCGAAGGTCTGCTTCGCTTCGGGCCGCACGGCGAACGGACCCGGATCGGCGTCGCCCAAGGGCTGCCGGGCGACGTCGTCGCGAGCCTCACCCGGGATCGGGACGGCCGCCTCTGGGTGGGCACCAATCGAGGATTGGCCCGGGTCGCGGTCTCGCCCGCCGGATTCGAGGTGCGTCGCTTCGATCCCGGAGATGGCCTCGGCAACGTGGAGCTCAATCGCCACGCCGCCTGCGCGAGCGGCGACCTGGTCGCATTCGGCGGCATGTCGGGTCTCACCCTGTTCGCTCCGCGGGAGATTCACCGCGACACCACGCCTCCGAATCTCGCTCTCACCCGGATCGAGATCTCCGGCCAGGACGGGGTCCGTCGGCTGCCGCTCGACGCCCATCCGCGCGTCGTCCTCTCGGCGCGCGACCACGCGTTGACCGTGGGGTTCGTCGCCCTCTCGTTCGTCAATCCCCGCCGCAACCGCTATGCGTATCGCCTGGAGAAGCTCGATCCCGACTGGATCGATACCGGCGGGCGCCGCTTCGTCACCCTCGCGGGCCTCGCGCCGGGCGCCTATCGCCTCCTCCTGCGCGGCAGCAACGAGGATGGGGTGTGGAGCCGGCCCGGTCTCGCCGTTGCGGTGCGCGTCGAGCCCCCTTTCTGGCAGACGACCGAGTTCCGCCTCGCGGTGCTCGCCCTGGTCCTCCTCGCGTCGGCCGCCCTCTACCTCTGGCGGTTGCGACATCGCCGGGCGCTCGAGACGCTGCGCATGAGGATCGCCAGCGACCTGCACGACGACGTGGCGAGCGAGCTCTCCGGAATCGCGCTGGCGAGCGACACGTTGCGCCGCAACGCCGCGACGACCGCCGAGCTCGCGCCCCACCTCGAAGAGATCGGCCGCACCGCGCGAACCCTCGCCGAGACCACGCGCGACATCGTCTGGTACGTCTTCCCCGGTCACGACCGCGCGGACGACCTGGCCGAACGCATGCGGGCGACGGCGCGGCGCCTGCTGCCCGAGGTGGAGCTGCGGGTCGACCTCGACGAGGCGGCGGCGGCCCAGGGTCTCGACATGGAGACGCGACGGGTTCTCTTCCTCACCTTCAAGGAGGCGGTCCACAACATCGCGCGCCACGCCGCGGCGACCCATGTCGAGATCCGCCTCTCCCGCCGCGGCTCGCGTCTCGAGCTCGAGGTGCGCGACGACGGCGTCGGCTTCGACCCGCAGAGCGTGGTGGCTGGACACGGCCTGAGAAGCCTCACCTACCGCGCTCGACAGGCCGGCGGTGACTGCCATGTGGAGTCGGCGCGGAATGGCGGCACGGCCGTGCGCCTCGTCCTGCCCCTCACGCGAGCGCGGGATGGCGCCGGCGCTTCCCCGGAGGCATCCTGAGGCCATGGCTTCGGCCCCCCCCACGGCGGTCTGGATCGTCGAGGACAACACGCTGTTGCGCACCTCGCTGCTGGGCTTGATCGACGGCGAGCCCGACCTCGAGTGCGTGTTCGCCGGGGTGCGCTGCGAGGAGGCTCTGGCCGCGACCCGGCTGCGATCGCCCGAGATCGTGCTCATGGACATCGGATTGCCCGGCATGAGCGGCATCGAGGGCGTGCGCGAGCTCAAGCGGCTCCACCCCGAAGCGCGCATCGTCATGCTCACCGTGCACGAGGACCACGAGCGGGTCTTCGAAGCCGTCTGCGCGGGCGCTTCCGGCTACCTGCTCAAGCCGTCGTCGGGCGAGGAGGTGCTGGCGGCGATCCGGGCGGTGCGTCAGGGCGCGGCGCCGATGAACGCCTTCATCGCCGGGCGCGTGCTCGATCTCCTGGCCGGACGCGTGCCGCCGCGCGGCGACTACGGCCTCTCGCCGCGCGAGCGCGAGATTCTCGAATTGCTCGTGGAAGGCTCGACGCTGTCCCAGATCGCCGGACGACTCGGGGTCAGCCGCCACACCGTCGACACCCATGTGCGGCACGTCTACGAGAAGCTCCACGTCCACACGCGCGCCGCGGCGGTTTCGAAAGCCGTACGCGAAGCGCTGGTGCCGCCGCCGGATCGCTCGTCGAGCTGACGACGAACGAGCGGCCGCCGCGGACCTCAGGCCGGCCGCGCCAATCGGCCGTCGAGCTCGAGCTCGGCGGCCACGCCCTGCATCGCCGCGAGCACGTTCTCGACGTGCGTCCAGAGCTCGAGCTTGCCGTCGAAGGCGGCGGCCGAGAAGTCGGCGGTGGCGCGCTCCACCTCTTCCCGGTTGACGCCGGCCGCGAAGGCGCGCTCCTTCCAGCGCTTCTTGATCGACTTGAGGGCCACGTCGCGCACGTCCTTGCTCGGCCGCACGAGCGCCGCGGCGATCACCAGGCCCGTGATCTCGTCGCAGGCGCGCAATGCGTAGTCGAGCGCCGAAACGGCTTCCACGTGCGTGCCCTCGGGATTGTGGGCGAGGACCGCCTGCACGACCTCGGGCGGGCAGCCGCGTTCGACGAGGAGCGGAATGCCTTCCTTCGGATGGCTCTCGAGGGTCGGATGGATCTCCCAGTCGTAATCGTGCAGCAGGCCGGCGAGACCCCAGAGGTCCGGATCCTGGCCGAGCTTCGCAGCGTAGGCACGCATCGCCGCTTCGACCGCCACCATGTGACGGCGCAGTCCCGGCGCCTGGACGCTCTCCGTGACGATCTCCCATGCGGCGGCTCGATCCATGTCTCTCTCCATTTCTCGCGGTCCCCCGGAGCGTAGCGAGACGCGCCGCGGCGGCGCAACCCGGCGTGCGAGAATCGCTCGCGAGAGGAGCTCCCCCCATGAGAAAGCGCCGATTCGCCATTCTCTCGGTCACCCTGCTGCTCGCCGCCGGTGCGGCGGCCGCCGAGGTCACGATCGAGAACCTGCTCGCGCCCGCCTTCCCGTCCTCGCCCCTCGCCTCGCCCGACGGCCACGCCCTCGCCTGGCTCGAGAACGAGCGCGGGGCGCGCAGCGTCTGGACCGCCGAGGCGCCCGCGTGGAAAGCGCGGCGGGTGGCCGACTTTCCGAACGACGACGGGCTCGAGCTCTCGCAGCTCGCCTGGTCGCCCGACCGGAGCGCGGTCGTCTTCGTGCGTGGCGGCGACGAGGGAGGTGCTCCGAAGACCAATCCAACCTCGAACCCGGCCGGCGCGAAAGCCACCGTCTGGTACGCCGAGGCGAGCGGCAAGCACCCCGCGCGCGCCCTCGGCGAGGGGGGCGAGCCCGCCGTCTCGCCGCGCGGCGACCGGGTCGTTTTCGTGCGCGGCGGCCAGCTCTGGGCGATCGGCCTCGGCAAGAAGGCCAGCGCCGCGCAGCTCACCCATTTGAAGGGCGAGCAGGGCGGCCCCCGCTTCTCGCCCGATGGCGCGGCGATCGCCTTCGTCAGCCATCGCCAGACCCACGCCTTCGTCGGCGTGCTCGACGCGGCCGCGCAACATGTCGTCTGGCTCGACCCGGGCGTCGACCGCGATCTCGCGCCCGCCTGGTCGCCCGACGGCAAGGCCATCGCCTTCGTGCGTCTCGCGGCGCGCCACAAGCTACCGGCCTTCGTCGCGCGCCGCACCGGCCAACCTTGGTCGATCCGGGTCGCGGACCCGGCGACCGGCAAGGGGCACGAAGTCTTTCTTGCCGCGCCGGGCGACGGCAGCGTCTTCCACTTCTTCGAGACCCAGGAGACGAATCTCTGGTGGACGGCCGACGGCCGGTTGGTCTTCCCCTGGGAGAAGAGCGGCTGGAATCACCTCGTGTCGATTCCCGCGGCGGGAGGCGCCGCCGTCGACCTGACGCCGGGCAAGTTCGAGGTCGAGCACGCGACCCTGGCGCCGGACGGCAAGACCTTCGACTTCACCTGCAACGAGGGCGACCTCGACGGGCGCCGGCTGGAACGGGTCGCCGCCGCGGGAGGGCCGACCGAACGGCTCGACGCCGGCGACGAGAAGTTCGAGTTCTACCCCACGCCGCTCGCTGGCGGGGCGCTCGCCTGGCTCGAGTCCGCGGCGCGGCAGCCGCTCACCGCGATGCTGCGCGACGGCTCCGGCGCAACCCGTCCGCTGCGCCCCGGCGAAGTCGCCACCGACTTCCCGGCCACCGAGCTGGTGACCCCGCGTAACGTCGTCTTCACGGCGACCGACGGGCTCGCGATCCACGGCCAACTGTTCGCGCCCGCCGATGCCGGGGCGACCAAGCGGCCCGGCGTGATCTTCGTCCACGGCGGCCCGCCGCGCCAGATGTATGCCGCCTTCCATCCGATGGACTACTACTCCGGCGCCTACGCGCTCAATCAGTACCTGGTCGCGCACGGCTTCGTGGTGCTATCGGTCAACTATCGCTCCGGAATCGGTTACGGGCTCGCCTTCCGCGAGGCGACGGGAATCGGCGAGGACGGCGCCACGGAGTTCCGAGACGTCCTGGGCGGCGCGCTCTATCTCAAATCGCTGCCGGGGGTGGACGGCGCGCGAATCGGCATCTGGGGAGGCTCCTACGGCGGCTATCTGACCGCCCTCGCCCTCGCGCGCGCGTCCGATCTGTTCAAGGCGGGCGTCGACTTCCACGGCGTGCACGACTGGAACCTCGAGTTCCCCGACCCGCCCTTCACGCGCACCTATCTCGACACCGCGGCGATGCTCGACCGCGCCTGGCGCGCCTCGCCGCTGTCGGATATCGCCACCTGGCGCTCGCCGGTGCTGCTGATCCAGGGTGACGACGACCACAACGTTCCGTTCGTGGAGACGATCCGCCTCGCCGAGGCGTTGCGCAAGCAGGGGGTGCGGTTCGAGACGCTCGTCTTCCCGGACGAGATCCACGGCTTCCTGCTCCACCGGAGCTGGCTCACCGCCTACCACGCCACCGCGGACTTCCTGGCCCGCGAGCTGTCCGTCACGTCCCCGTGAGGCGCGCGCGGGCGGAAGATCGGCGCTAGGCTCGGGGCACGATGTACCTCGAGTATTACGGGCTGCGCGAAGCGCCCTTCTCGCTGACTCCCGACCCGCGCTTCCTCTACCTCTCGGAACGCCACCGGGACGCGCTCGAGCATCTGCTCTACGGCATCCGCGAGCGCAAGGGGTTCATCCAGCTCACCGGCGAGGTGGGCGCCGGTAAGACGACCCTCTGCCGGGCGGTGCTCGCACAGCTCGGTCCGGGCTACCGCACCGCGTTGATCCTCAACCCGGTGCTGTCGAGCCCGCAGCTCTTCCGCACCATCCTGACCGAGCTCGGGATCGAGCCGGCGGGGCGCGCCGACCGGGCGCTCTACCTCGAGCAGCTCAACGAGTTCCTGCTCGCCCAGGTGCCGCTCGGTCACGATGTGGTGCTGTTCATCGACGAGGCACAGGACCTCTCGCCCGAGCTGCTCGAACAGGTGCGGTTGCTCTCGAACCTCGAGACCGACCGCCAGAAGCTGCTCCAGATCGTCTTGCTCGGCCAGCCGGAGCTGGAGATGCTCGACCGGCCGGAGCTCCGCCAGCTCCGCCAGCGCATCATGGTGCGGTACCACCTGAAGCCGCTGTCGCGCGAGGAGACCGAGCTCTACGTGCAGTGGCGGCTACAGGTGGCGGGAGGCAACGGACACCCGACCTTCACGCCCTGGGCGATTCGCAAGATCCACCACTACTCGCGTGGCGTGCCGCGCCTGATCAACGCGGTCTGCGACACGGCGTTGCTCGCCGGCTACGCGGAGGGGAGCGACGAGCTCGCCGCCCACCATGTGAGGCGCGCCGTCCGCGAGCTCGAAGGGAGGATCGCGTGAGCCTGGTGCGCGAGGCCCTCGAGCGTGCCGAGCGCGAGGCGGCGGCGCGGGCGGCGCGCGAGAAGGGTCTGCCGCCCAAGCTCGCCGGCAGCGGCCAGCCTTACCGCGCCCGGCGCCCGAGCCGCGCGCCGCTCCTCGGTGGACTGGGCGTGCTCGCGGCGGCGCTCGTCGCGGTGGCCATCTGGTGGGGCCGAAGCCCGGGAAGGCATTTCCACTCGCCTCCGACGCCGCGCGCATCCGCCACCGCCGCGGCTCCCGCGGCGACTTCCGGCCAGAAGCTGCCCAAGAAGGGGACCGACCTTCCAGGGCGGAAGTCGGCCGCGACAGACGAGGCCGCGACGTCCACTGCGCTCCCCCCGGCTTCGATGGCCGATGCGAGGCGGCCGCACGAGACACCGCCTCGGCAGAGTGGAGCGGACTCGGCACCGGCGCGTCCGGAGAAACCCCACGCCGCCGCGCCCGAACACGTGCTCCGCCTGCTGAAGCACGACGACGGCAAGGTGTTGCGGCTGGGCGGGATCGCGTGGTCGCAGGTGGCGCCGCTCGCCTACCTGAACGGCCGGCTGGCCGGAGTCGGCGAGATCGTGGACGGCTTCGTCGTCGAGCGCATCGAGCGCGACCGGGTGCTGGTCTCCTCCGATTCGCGCCAGGTCTGGATCGACCTGCACGAGAGCGCCAACTGATCTCCGAGTGCCGCTCGGGATCCGCTAATCGTGCCTTCTCCCTGGCAAGGAGTAGGCGCCGGGCGAAGGGGAGGGGTACAAGTCGCGATCGATAAATGCCGAGGTCGCTCAGTCGAGAGCGTGCCAGAGCGACACGAAAGCGCCGGCCTCCGCTTCCAGCAGATAGGGGAGCCTTTCCAGATTCTCGTTCGATGAGACGAAGGCACCCTTCGCGACATCTAGGACGCCGAATTCTGCGTCTGGGCTGTACCCGGAGCCGAGCGACACACGCATGAGAAAGGAACTCAACTCAACACGGCGGCGCGATATCCGCTCCTTCTTGAAGTGCAGCTTGGCGACAGTCGGGTTTCCTGGTGGCCCAAAAGCAATTTCCGGCTTGATCCTCACTTCGAGTCCGCTATGGATCCACAACGACTGGCTGGGCTCCACCCACGTTCTGCCCTTGACCTTCCGCAGAAACCGCTTGTAGCCATTGAGAGCTGCGGGGTAAAGGCGCGCCTTTTTCTCGTCCGTAAGGCCGACGAGGACAGAGCTAAGTGGGCGACTTTCAGTGGCGCCCGCCCGATGAAGGGCTACGATCGCGTCTCGCAGCTTCTTCCAGAAGTCGAAGGCCGGAGAGTAACCGGGCCGGCCTTTCAACTTCTGGACGAAATTGAGGCGCTGGGGCCCATTCCTGAGAGAAAAGTCGATGAATTCGTTGAGGGAGATTCGTGGCACGGCGAGCTCCAAGAAGATGGCCACGCTGGCAGACGCCGGCGGGGTGCCTGGTGAGATCGGAGATCGAAGCAACACTGGTGGATGCCGATGGAGGAATCCCAGGCCGGCCGGCTGACGCCGGCGACCTGGGATTCCTGCCCGCACATCAGTGCTTTCCGCTCTTGTTCTTCGTGCGATCCGAAATCACGTACGACTGCCCGGCTTGCGGAGTCGGGGGCAAGATGTGTCCCTTCGGAACGGTGCGCTCTTCACCCGTGTTTCCGCCGCGGGGGCCAACGATGCCGTACTGCGCCGATGCGGGCGCGACTTCTCCCGGCTTGTATTTCCGTGCCATCACCTATCACCTCCTTTCGACGGCTTTTGCTCTTGAAGCGCCTTCCACAAAGTGCTGGTGCTGAGGCTTCTCTCTGGCGCCTCAAATCTGTAGGTCCCTCTGCGGGGGCTGGCGATCAGAGCCGCCTGCTCCAGCGCCCCAATTACCAAGTAGGTCCAGTACTGTGGCCTCTGCAGATGGCGGTGCACGTCAACGGCTCCAAACTCCGGCTTCTCCTGCCGGATCGTGTTGATCCGCGACAAGATCTCCTCGACAGCCTCGCGTGAGGCCCGCTGACGGTACGTACCCTCCCCAGATCGGCGGGGCCCCTGCTTCACCAACTCCTCGCCTTCGGTAAAGAAGATCGTTCCAGCTTCTGGGCCGGCCTCCTCCCCGCCTGCCTGTGGATCCGGCCGGCGCTCCGCCGGGCGGGCGAATGCGGCCTCGGTCTCCTCAGGGGGGCGGAGTCGATTCGCGATCTCCCGGGCCGACTCGAGGACTTCGAGCGTGGCCTTGTGATCAACCAGATGGTCCTGCATCAGCTGATCCACCGCCAGCTCCTTTAGCTCTCACCAGTTCACTGGCCAGCTGTCGCGCCTTCGTAATCTCAGTCATCTAGGGACTCCTTAAAATCGAACCGCGAACGCATGGTACCACATTGACACCGTGCACGCGTGTCCGAACGTTGCGCTGTACGTGCTACACCGTACAAACGGTACGTACCGTACCCTAGGTCTGTCACTGCTACTATGCAGCTAAATAGCTATGGGCAGGGTGTTTAGCTTGGTGGCCGCAGATCGTGCACTGAGCCGCAAAGACGCCTGGCTCGAGGAAACCGCTTGCTTGATAGGCGGCGATTGAAACGAACTAACGGGCTGGCGGGCTTAGCCGATTCGCACCGGTACCAGCGTCATCGTGTCGTTCCCGAAGATGTCGATGACCTTGACGGCGACGATGTAGCGGGCGGGGCGGTCGTAGGTGTGGAGGGCGGAGACGAGCTCGAGGTCGCGGCTCTTGCGGGTGCGGAAGCTTTGCCACTCGTTCTCGAAGAGGTAGCCGCCGGTCCAGACTTCCTCGTACTCGACGATTTTCGGGCTGTCGGGCTCGGCGATCTCTTCGGCGGGCTCGAGCCCGAAGTCTTTCGGTTTGCGGATGATCTCCTTGCGGCTCTCGTAGTCGAAGTCGACCGCCCAGTAGTCGACCCAGTCGGTCCATTTTCTGGTGAGGACCTCGCGGGTGGCGACGCCGTTCTTGTCCTTGTTCACCTTGACGAGCTTCCCGTTCTCCAGCACGACGCCGTTCTTCTCGTCCTTGATCGACCTGATCAGGTCGTCGGCCTGCCCCTGGCTGTAGAAAACGGAGTAGTCGGTGAGCTCGACGGAGATTGTGAGCTTGTCCTTCGGGTCGTGCCGGGGCGTGGCCTCGACAAAGGCGATGTCGAAGAACACAACCTGCCCCTTGTCGACGGCGCGCTTGTCGAAGACCTCGAGCGGGATGTACTTGGGTGCCAGGTCGATCCCTTTCGCCTTGGCCTCGGCGAGCACAGCGGGGAAGAGCCCCATCTCGAACTCGAAGGCGAGCAGATCGACTCGCGTCACGCCGAGCTTGCGGCTCTCGGTGATGATCTCCTCGACGAACAGCCGCCCGACCGGCAGATTGATCGGCCCAACGACCACGAGCCGCCCCGCCGTCTTGCCGTGGAAGAAAGAAGTTTCCTTGAGGGGCTCGGCCTTGTATGCCCGGAGGATCAGATCGCAGAACTCCCGCTCCTTCCGCGCCAGCGCCTCCTCCCGGTGCTCCCGTGTCAACCTACCCCCCACGTGCAGATACGCCTGCCTCTCGTACCGCCCCAGATTCAACACCTCGAACGCCCGGAAATCCTGCCCGGCCGCTTTGAGCTTCCCGCTGCACCTGGATCATTCGCTTCCTCGTCGTGTGGATAGCGAACTTGCCGAGATCGGCACATATCCATTTCCGACCAAGTTTCTCGGCTACCGCTGCTGAGGTGCCGGAACCACAGAAGAAATCTGCGACGAGGTCGCCTGCGTTGCTCGAGAGCGAGATCACGCGCTCCAATAGCGCTTCGGGCTTTTGCGTAGGGTACGCAATCCTTTCTTCGCCTGCGGTGACCCATGGGACGTCGATCCAGATGTCGTCCAAGAGTACGCCTGGAAGTTCATCCAGATATTGTTTTCGGTACAACTTGCCACTTGCTCCCTCATGCAGGAGGTTCGCTGCCTTCATTCGCTCGATGGTCTCTGGGCTGGTAGCTGTACCGAGATTCTGATCCGCCCGAAAGAGTCTGCCGTCGACATCTTTGTACCGGAATCGCGTCTTGTACTCTTCTGAATATTCGGCATGAATTGCGTTGTATGTGAATCGTTCAGACCGCGTATAGAGGAGCAGGGTCTCATGATTGAAAGGCAGCTTCTGCTTACCCTTGAATCCACTGACAGACATTCGCCGCCATCGAATGTTGTTCTGAAAATTGTTCTGGCCAAACACCTCATCCATCGCTAGCCGAAGAAGTGCTTCTACCTGCGGTCCGATGTGAACAAAGATGCTGGCTTCAGCAGAGAGCAGGTCCCGCATCAGGATCAGTCGCTCGTAGATCATGCTGATGAAGCTGTCCACGCCGTGGCCCCAGGTGTCGCGGTAGGCAATTTGTTCGAGGAGGTTGGGCTCTTTGTGGAAGGTCTCGCCGCCGACTTCGATGTCCATCGAAAAGTCGGCGCCGACGTCGAAGGGGGGGTCGATGTAGATGAGCTTGAGGCCGCCGGCCTCCTCGATCTGCTCGCGCAGGGGGCCGCTCTTGAGCGACGAGAGGATCAGGCGGTTGTCGCCCCAGATCAGCTTGTTCGTCCACCCCTTGATCTGGCGGCCGCGGGTATCGAAGAGGCCGAACTGGGCCTCGCGCTTCTCATCTGACTCCTGGCGCGGCTCGTCGACGTGCTCGAGGCTCTGGAAGGGGAGCACCGTCGTGCAGACGTCGCGGGTCTTGCCGTTCCAGACCAGCTCCACCTCGCGCTTGTCCTCGAAGAGTAGGAAGCGGTATTTCTCGGGCAGCGGCTTGCCGGCCTGGATCAGTGCGATCAGGTCCCGCTTCTCGGCGTCGGAGAGGTCGTAGGCTGCGCCTTTCGCCATTCTCGTCAGTCCTTCGGTTCGCGGTTCTTGGTGCGGTCGGGGAGCCGCTTGATGGCTTCATCGAACGCGCGCTCGTCGGTTTCGGCCTCGGCAGCGAGCTGGCGCGCGTGAAACTTCTCGTACTCGTCGAGCGCGAGACGGTCGGCGACCTCCTTCGCGACCCGCCCGGGGTTGGTCAACACTTCGCGCTCATTGAACTCGAGGAAGGCGTCGAGCTTCTCCCGCCAGTCGCTCATGTAGAGCACCCGTCGCCGCTCGGCCTGGTCCTCGGCGAAATCCAGGTACATGGTTACGATCCGGTTCAGCTCGGCGATCTCCCGCGCGTCGAGATAGTTCTTCGCCACCGTGACGTCGGCGCGGCGCACCTTGGCGCCCTTCCAGGAGGTCAGGCCCATGTTCGGCTTGTGGTGGTCTGCGCGATCGGTGATCAGCTCGGCGGCCGTCTTGCCGGTTGCGGCCCAGTGGAGCTTGTTCTGGATGATCCGGAAGAACTCGTGCGTCTCGCGACTGTCCGGACGGTAGTCGGCGGCCAGCGCAAAGATGTCGCGGACCTTGAGGTAGAGCCGCTTCTCGCTGGCGCGGATGTCGCGGATCCGCTCCAGCAGCTCGTCGAAGTAGTCGGGTGCGCCAGCCTCGGGGGGATTCTTGAGCCGCTCGTCGTCGAGAACGAATCCCTTCTGCAGAAACTCCGACAGGCGAGCAGTGGCCCATTGACGGAAAAGCGTGCCCCGGTCCGAACGGACCCGGTAGCCCACGGCTAAGATCATCTCCAGGCGGTAGTGCTTGATGGCACGACGAACCCCCCGCCCCTTCTCGGAACGAACCATCAAGTAATCCTTGATAGTTGCCTCGGCGTTCAGCTCGCCCTCAGATAAGACGTTCAGAATGTGCCGGTTGACGTTCTGGACCGAGGTTTGGAAGAGATCCGCGATTTGCGCCTGGGTGAGCCAGATCGTGCCCCGGTCGAAGCGGCACTGGATCCGCGTCCGGCCGTCCTCGGCCTGATAGAGGACCAGCTCGCCGCCGGGCTGGAGAAGCGGGTCGGAGCTCACTCCTGGTACTCCCGGAATGAGTCCACCAGCCCCTGGAAGCTCTTCGGCCGGTGGGCCTCGAATCCCTTCTGGTCGACGTAGACGAAGCGGTACGGCGGGCCGCCGGCGGCGTGGCTGGCCTCCGTCGCGTCGGCACACCACTGGCGCAGGCGAGCCATCTTCTGCGGCAGGTCGATCTCCTCGCGCCCCTTGGTCTCGATCACGTAGACGGTGCCAGCCTCGCTCTTGACGAGGAAATCGGGGACGTAGTTGGACAGGTCGCCGTTCGCTTTCACGTAGTCGAGCTGGAAGCCCACCGCGAAGTAGTTCTTGGCGAAGCTCGCTACCCCCGGAGTCGAGTCCAGGAAGCTCGCGAACTCGAGCTCGAAGCCGCCCGCCTTCGGTTCGCCGACGATCTTGTTCTGCAGCGACCTCTTCGGCTGGAAGTAGGCGCGCGGGTCGGTCCGGAAAGGGCGCATCTCTCGGAGTCGGATCCGATCCTCGACCCGCACCGACCCATGCTGCTCGACCGTCAGGGCATTGATCGCCGCCTTGAATGCATCGAACAGGATCTTCCCCGCCTCGGGTTCGGAGAGATTGCGCAGAACCACGGGGTCCGCAAGGTCGACCGGGCTCGCCTCGAAGAGGTGCTCGTGGACGAACTCCTTCACCTTGCCGTAGAGCGTCTGGTAGCCCGACACATTGCGGCCGGCCGTCTCGGTCGGGACCAGCCGGAGCTCCTTGAGCAGCTGCCGCGCGAAGAACGCGATCACCGAGCGATAGTCGGCGGGCCCGGCGCCGTCGAGCTGAATTGTGTGGTCGATCTCGCCCTCCAGCATCGTCTTGAAGACGATCTCCCGCGTCTCGGCCTCGGTGAACGGCTTCAACAGGAGGCGGGGGTTGCGGAACTCCGTGGGTCGCAGCTGGTCGAGGTTCTTGAACTCGCGGTGAAAGCGGCGTGAGAGGCGCGGGATCTCGATCTCGAGGGCTTCCGGCTCCTTCGCCTTCTCGGGGTCGATCTCCACGATCAGGGAACCCGGTCCTTCAACGCCGTGCCCCATGGGAACGTGCTCGAGAGTCACGCCTTCGGTCTGAATCGATTCGACAAACTCCATGAACGCCGGCGTGCCGAGGACCGAAACCGTCTCGCGGGCGTCGGTACCGAAGTACATGCGGCGCAGCCCACGGCCGAGCGTCTGCTCGGGCAGGATGTAGCTCTTCGAGCTGTAGGCGCGCAGGCCGACGATAGTGGTGACGTTGCGGACGTCCCAGCCCTCCTTCAACACGAGCACTGAGACGATCGCCCGGAACGGGCTGCCCCAGGTGTCGATCTCGTTCGATTGGCGCCGCAACCTCTCGAGCTCCTCCTTACTCTTGCCGGTCGCGGCCTCCGAGATCTCGCCGTTCCTCTTGGTGTGGATGACCAGAACGGCGTCCTCGAGCTCCGGGCAGATCGTCGGCAGGTACTCGCCGACCTCGTCGCAATTGCGCGTGTCGTCGACCATGACGAAGAGCACGGCCTTCTTGCCGAGGGCGCGGTGCTCGGCATCGGCCTTCCGCCACTCCTCGATGCCGAGGTTCAGGTAGTCGGCGTAGCGCTCGGTGAAGATGGCGCTCGGTGGCTCCTGCAGACGCGAGCGGCTGGCCTCGTCGGGGAGCACCGGATGCTTGACGACGTTCTGGTGGATCGCCTCGACGAGCGGATAGTCGGCGACGGTCTGGACGAAAATGGCGCCGTTGTCGTGGCGAGGCGTCGCCGTGAGATCCAACTGGAGCGACAGCGCCCGGTCGCGCTGCAGCATCCGATGGTGGATGTCCTGGATGCTCTTGAACCAGGCGAGGTGGGCGTCGTGGATGTGGTGCGCCTCGTCGTTGAAGACGACGAGCTCGTCGACCTCGCGCACGATCTCGCCGAGATCGGTCCGGCTATCCGTCGTCTTGCCGACCGGCTTGGGGCCGAACGGAGCCAGGAAGTAGTCCCGGAGGTCCTCGTCTTCCAGGGAGGGCTCCTGCGTCTCGCCAAGGAACACGCGATGGATGTTCGTGAGGAAGATGTTCCCGGTAGGCCGGACGACGCGCACCTCGTCCTGAATATGGAGCGTCGCCTGGAAATCGTCGCGCCAGCTCCGCCCATCGTAGCCGTTGTCGGGAACGACCGGGTCTTTGAAGAAGATGCGGAGCCCGTCGAAATCCTGACGCAGTCGGTCGAGGACGATGATGTTGGGCGCGATGACCAGGAAGTTGCGGGCTAGCGGCGATTCAGGCTCGTATAGTTTGTGAAAATAGCTCCAGGCGAGCAGGAGCGAGAGCACCTTCGTCTTACCGGAGCCGGTCGCCATCTTGACGACGTAGCGTGTCCACTCCTCGTCAAACATCCCGGCCGAGACCCGGCCCGAGGCGTCGAAGCGCAGAAGGTCGAACTTGTCGCGGGCCTTCCGCACGTCGTGAAGCCAAATGACCGACTCGACCGACTCGCGCTGGGCGAAGTAGTAGCGGAAGAGAGTGTCGGTGCCGTCGGCGTCGGCCAGGTAGTGCTCGCGCTCGAACCACCAGGAGAGTAGCGCCCGCGAGGTGGGGGACGCGCCAGCGTACGCCGCCTCACGCCACGTCGCGACCTCTTTCCGGATGCGGTCGACGAGTGGCGGCAGGAGCTTGTCCCGCGCCGTCGTCCTCAGCGCCTCGTCGGCCGGAAACCAGCGCTGGTCCGGCCGCAGGATCTCGTAGGGAGAGCGTGGGAAATCAGGATGAAGAGCCATCGAAGAGCGGCGCCTCGATTACTGGAAACACAGTTTGGAAGACCTTCTTACCACAGCCCCCATAGTCTCAGCGCCATGCGTAGGGAAGAAGCTGCCCAAAAAGTCGAAGCTCCTGGACTTTCCAGCGACTTTCGATGATTCGAGTCAGCTGCTCAGGGCCTCAGCGCAGCACCTTGCGGACCCGCTCGGCGTCGATGCGGATGACGCGGCGGCCGCCGCGCTCCTCGACCGCCCGATCGTGGTTGGGGTCGAACTCGAGCGGATTGACGATCTCGGAGAAGACGTCGCGTAGCGCCCGCGCACCGGTGCGGTTCTCGAGCGCCGCGCGCTCGGACACCAGGGCCGCGGCCAGGGGCTCGATCTCGAGCTCGATGCCGAGGGCTTCGAAGTAGGCGCGGCTGCGCATCAGCGGCGAATCGATCGCCTCGAGCAGGATGCGCTCGAGAATCTCGCGGCCGAGATCGTTCAGCACCACGACCTTGTCGAACCGGGCCAGGAACTGCGGCACCATGCCGAAATCGAACAGATCCTTCATCTTCAGATATTCGGCGAGCGAGAAACGGGTCTCGAGCCGCACGCTGCCGTCCGCGGCCTTGACCGCCTCGGTCTTCAAACGCTCACCCGATCCCGCCTTGGTGACCCGGAAGTAGACCTGATCGTAGAGCCCCTCGAAGGCGCCGCCGCAGACGAACATCATGCCGCGCGTGTCGATCTCCACGGTGCGCTCACGCTCCTCGCCGTCTTCCCAGGCGCGCAGCCGGTAGGTGAGCTTCTCGCCCTCCATGAGCGTGAGGAGTCCTTGCTGCAGGACCACGCCGACCGGGTTCGGCCGGCCGGCCACGAGAGTCGCCATCTTGTCGATTTCGTCGACGCAGACGGTGGCGCGCCCCATGGCGTGGGTGAGCTCGGCGAAGCTCGGCCGCTCGCCGACCACCGCGCGGGCACGCTGCTCGACCGCGGCCAGCAGGCGCTCGCCGCGGAACTCGGTGCGGTCGGCGTCGACCAGCAGGTTGGCGTTGAGAATGGTGACGGCGCGGAAGTCCTCGAGCCCTGGCACCGTGTCGTAGAGGCGCTGCAGATTGTTCATGATGGTCGTCTTGCCGGTTCCCGACGAGCCGATCAGGAGGATGTTTCCCGCCACCTTGCCGAGCACGTGCTTGTGCACCGCGACCGCCACGAAGCGGAGCGCCCGGTCCTGTCCGAGGACCCCGCGGTGCAGCTCGGTGAAGAGCATCTTGGGGTCGAGCTCGCCGATGGCCGGCGACGCGATCGAGGACGTCGATTCGCTCATCGGTCCGATCCTAGCGTTTCCCGGCGCATTCTCCCGTTCCTCACGCGCCCGGTGACGCCGTGGCGCGCCGCGCGAGAGCAAGGAAACCGGCGGTCCGCGCTCGGCTGGCGATCTCGGTCAGGCTCGCGCCGCCCGTCCACCGGGCATCCAGCAGCTCGGCCTCCAGCTCGGCGCCTAGGAAGCCCGCCGCCTTCGCCTCGTCGCGCACCGCCGCGACCCGGGTCCGGGCATCGAGCGTCTTGCCGGTGGCTTGCTCCAGCCGCGCCCGCGCCAGGCGCCACTCGAAGCTCGTCGCCAACCCGAGCTTGCCTGCGAGGTCGGGCGCGGTGAGCGCCGTCGCCGCGCCCGCCGCGTCACCGGTCGCGAGCAGCGCTTCACCGAGCAGGGTGCGAGCCGTTGCCTCGAGGTCCGGCGACCGGCTGCTCGCCGTCCCGGCGAGCAGCTCGCGTGCCAGGTCCGCAACCACGCCAGGCCGCGCTTCGAGGTCGAGCCGCGCCAGCTCGAGCCGCGCCCGGGCGACTCCGCCGAGCTTCTCCGATCGTGCGCCTGAGGGAGAGGGCTTCGTTGAAAGCGTTGCGCGCCGCCGTCGTGTCGTCGTGTCGCGCCGCCACCTCGCCCTGCCCGGAGAGCGCGGTGGCCAGGGCGCTCCTGGCGCCGAGCTCGCGCGCCAGCGCCGCCGCGTCGGCAAAACGTGTCGCCGCCGCGTCGAGCTGGCCATGTTCGAGCAGCGTCTGGGCGAGTCCGCAGAGCGCTCCGGCCTCGCCCGGCCGCTGACCGGTCTCGCGCCGCAACGCCAGCGATTCGCCCCAGTCGCGCTCCGCAGCGGTCAGGTCCCCCTGCCGACGCTCCACCGCGCCGAGATTGCCGAGCGCCGCCGCGAGCCCCGACTTGTCGCCGCTCGCGCGCGCTGCGTCGATCGCCTCGCGGGCCCGCTTGGAGGCCTCCTCGAACTCCCCCAGGTCAGCCAGGATCGAGGCCAGGTTGTTCGCCGCCACCGCGGCGCCCACCCGATCGCCGGTCTCGGTGGTGATCGCAAGCACCCGCTCGTAGCTCTGTCGCGCCGCGTCGAGCTCGCCGCGGCTGCGCGCCAGCACCGCCAGATTGTTGAGCGCCCGCGCTTCGCCCCCCCGATCGCCGAGCTCGCGCGAGATCGAGAGGGCCTGCTGGTAGGCGTCCCGCGCCGCGTCGAGCGAGCCGAGGTCGAGCAGGATCGCTCCGCGCACACCCTCGGCCGTGGCCACGCCGGCGCGATCCCCGGCTTGTTGGTAGAGGTCGCGCGCCCGCTCGGCCGCGGCGCGCCCTTCGGCGCCGCGCCCGAGGTTGCGCAGCGCCCAGGCCCGTGAGACCAGGGCTTCCGCGACCAGCAGCGGGGCGCCCCGCGCCTCGGCGTGGGTCGCCGCGCGCTCGGCCGCTTCGGCCTGGCGGCGGAAGTTCGAGAGCGCGCCGGACGCCGAGGCCTCGGCGAGATCGATGCGCGGATCCTCGTTCTCCGGAGCCGGCAGGTTGCGCAGCGCGAGCGCCGCCGCCAGCGCCTGATCCGCCTGGCCCGCGCGGGTGCGGCAGGCGGCGACGCGCAGACCGTAATCGACGTTGTCGGGATAGGCGGACCAGAGACGCGCCCAGTTCGAGGCCGCCGTTCCCCAATCGCCGGCCGCCTCGAAATAGCGCGCTTCCACCACCAGACGCTCTTCGTCGGGAAGCTCCGTCGCCAGCTCCCGAGCCCGGCTTGCCTCCTGCTCGGCCCGCGCGGAGTAGCCGAGACTGCCGAGCGCGGTGGCCAGAGCCGAATGGGCGAGGGCATTGTCCGGGTCGGCGGCGACTGCCTCTTCGAGCAGCTGCCGGCCTTGCCGGGGATCGAAGTGGCGCAGGGCGTCGATGCCCTCCGCGTAGAGCTTCGCCGCCACGGGCGAGGTGGGCAGGGCGGGCTTGCTCGCGCGCGCTTCGCCGGCGCCCAGGGCCGAGCGCAGCGATCCTCCGGCCCGCGCCACGAGATCGAACAGCTGACTCTCGCGGCCGCTCTCGGCGATCGTGGTCAACGTCTCGCTCGATCGCGCGTCCTCGAGCCGCAGGTCGAGACGCAAGGCGTCGCCGTCGGCGAGCACCGTGTAGCCGCCGGTGACCAGATAGTCCGCGCCGAGGCGGCGGCGCAACCGCGCGCGCGCTTCGACGGGCAGCGCCGAGGCCGCGCCGAGCCCGAGATCGGCGAGCGCCTGGCTCACGTCCTCTCCGGGAATCACGCGCAGCGTCCGGCCCTGGCCGAGCTCCGTGTCGAGCATCTCGGCGAGCGCCGTGGAGAGCCACGCCGCGTCCGCCCGTCCGGCCAGGTTCCGCAGGCCGAGCACCGCCACCGAGCGGCGGGCCGCGACGGGCGCCTCGACGGCGAGCCGTTGCCGGATCGCGCGCACCCGCACCCAAGCCCACGCCGACGCGCCGGCCAAGGCCACCAGGAGCAGCGCCGCGAGCCACCGCTTGCGTCGCTCGGCGGGCGAGAGCACGCGGCGTGCGCGCGCCGGTTCGGCGATCTCGTGGGGCTCCGACTGGACGACTGCCGGCGTGGCCGGCGGAGAGGCGGCCCCGGCCGCCTCGTCGACCGCGGGCGATGCGGCGCCCGCCACGCTCGCCTCACCCGCCAGCGCCCGCGCCACTCCCGCCACGTCCCGGAAGCGCTCCTCGGGCCGGCGCGCCAGGCAACGCAAAATGGCTGCCTCCCAGAGGGGGTCGAGCTCCGGCTGCCATTGGCGAGGAGAGGGCGGCGGCTCGGTCAACCGGCGCGCCGCGGTCTGGAGCGCGTTTTCGCCGCGGAAGGGGAGCTCGCCGGTCACCATTTCGAACATCACCACGCCGAGCGCATACTGGTCGACCGCCGAACCGATCTCGCCCCCCGAGATCTGCTCGGGCGCCATGTAGGCGGGCGTCCCGATGGCGTTGCCGGTCGAGGTCAGGGTGATGCCGAACCCATCGTCCCCTCCGCGGGCGATACCGAAGTCGGTGACCACCGCGCGCTCGCCGTCGCGGCCCGGAACCAGAAAGACGTTCTCGCTCTTGAAGTCGCGATGCACGACCCCGACGTCGTGCGCCGCCTGCAGCGCTCCGGTGAGCTGCCGCACGATCGGGAGTGCGGTCGCCGTGGACATGCGGCCGGCGCGACGCAAGCGCGCCGCGAGAGTCTCTCCTTCGAGCAGCTCCATGGTCAGGAAGACCAGGGGCGGCGCGTCCACCGTGACGGAGTGGAAGCCGACGTCGAAGATCCGGCAGACGTTCGGATGGGTGACCCGCCGCGCCAGCTGGATCTCGCGCTTCAGGCGCTCGATCGCGCCGCTCTCGCCGCTGGCGCCCGCGTGCACCGTCTTGAGCGCCACCCGGCAGCGCAGTTCCAGATCCTCCGCCTCGTAGACCTCGCCCATGCCGCCGCGCGCGATGAAGCGCACCACCCGGTAGCGGTTGGCGACGAATGCGCCGTCTTCGAACGTCGCCGTCCGATCCGCCGCGGCAGGCAGGCTCCGGGTCGGCGCCTGAGCCGGAGTCGGCGCGGCGCCGTCGGACTGCGCGGACTTGGCGACCGGCGCTCCCGACGTGAACGCTCCGCCGGTGGCCGGGGCGATCGAGCCACCCCCCGCCGGCTTGCGCCGTGCGTAACGCTGGCCGCAGGCCGGGCAGATCAGGGTGGCCGCCGGGTCGCGCCGCGCGGCGTCCGGAATGGGGACTGCCGCGCCGCAGCGCCGGCACGGGAACGATGCGCTCATCGCCCGGAGCGTGTCACGACGGCATGGGGATCGAGCTTCACGGGAATCGGGCCGGGATTCTATTCGACCGGCGTGCCGCCACGGCCCGACGGTTCGCCCTCTAGAATGCGCCGGTGACCAGCGCCCGCGAACCGATCGCCTCAGCCACCGCCCGCCCGGGTTCCGGTCCGGTCTTCGAGGCGCGTGCCCTGACCCGACAGTTCCGGCTCGGCTCGAGCGAGATCCGGGCCCTCGCCGGCATCGACCTCCGAATCGACCCGGGAGAGATCGTGCTCGTCGCCGGACCTTCCGGGAGCGGCAAGTCGACGCTGCTCCATCTGCTCGGCTTGCTCGACCGGCCCGACTCGGGTGAGCTCCGGATCGAAGGGCGCGACGCGGCAACCCTCTCCGAGCGCGAGCGCACCCTGTGGCGCCGGCGCCGGCTGGGCTTCGTCTTCCAGGCATTTCATCTGGTCCCGGTGCTGAGCGCCCTCGAGAACGTCGAGTACCCGCTCTGGATCGACGGCGTCGCGCGCCAGGAGCGCCGGCGCCGCGCCACCGAGATGCTCGCCGCAGTCGGGCTCGGCGAGCGGCTCGCGCATCGGCCCGACCGTCTCTCGGGCGGCGAGCGGCAACGGGTCGCGATCGCCCGCGCGCTCGTCCACGCGCCCGCCGCGCTGATCGCCGACGAGCCGACCGGCAACCTCGATTCGACGACCGCGGCGGGGATTCTCGAGCTCCTCTTCGCGCTCAACCGGACCCACGGCACCACGCTGGTCGTGGCCACCCACGACCCGGCGCTGCTGGCCCGCGCCCCGCGCCGGGTGGAGCTTCACGACGGACGCGTCGCCGCCGACGTCCGGTCTCCGGAGGCCGCTTGAGCTACCTGCTCCTGGCGCTCCGCAATCTGACCCGCAACCGGCGCCGCACCGCGTTGTCGATCGCGGTCGTGGCGAGCGGCACCGCGGCGCTGGTCCTGACCGCCGGTTTCGTGCGCTTCTCTTTCGACGGGCTGCGCGAAGCGATGATCCACGGCGGCCTCGGCCATCTCGAGGTGGCCCGCGCCGACGCCGTGGAGAAGCGTGGTCCGGCGTCGCTCGACCGGCCGGCCGGGGAAGGGATCGACGATTGGCGGAAGCTGCGCGACGAGATCGAGAAGGTTCCCCACGTCGTCGCCGTCGGCGCCAACCTCCACGTGATGGGCCTCGCCCAGACCGCCGCCGGCGGGTCGGTCTCTTTCGTCGGGGTCGGCGTCGAGCCCGCTCGCGAGCGCGCGATGGGCTTCACCACCAAGCTGCGGGCCGGCCGCCTGCTCGCCGACGGCGCACCCGCTCCCGGCAAGGACACGGTGCTCCTGACGCCCGGGCTGGCCGAGTCGCTCGGCGTGCAGCCGGGGGCGCGCGTGACTCTGGTCACGAGTGATGCCGACGGCATGCTCAATGCTCTCGACGTCCGGGTCGCCGGCATCTACACGACGGGCGTCGCCGAGCTGGACGGCCGCATGCTCAAGCTCCCTCTCGCCTCCGCGACGCGGCTCGCCCAGACCGCGCGCGTCTCGGACCTTCTGGTGACTCTCGACGAGACGGCGCGCACGGCCGAGGTCGGCGCGCGGCTGCGCGAGCTCCTGGCCGGACGCGAGCCACGGCTCGCGGTCACGCCGTGGACGAAGCGCGCGCCTTTCTACGGCCAGGTGCGGGCGCTCTACCGCGCGATCTTCCTCTTCCTGGGAGCGATCGTCCTGGTGCTCGTCGTGCTCGCGGCGTCCAACACTCTGGTGATGACCGTGTTCGAGCGCCTGCGCGAGCTCGGCACACTGCGTGCCATCGGCACCACGCCGGCCCAGATCGCCGCCCTGTTGCTCGGTGAGGCCGCGTGGCTGGGCGCCCTCGGCGGCCTCGTGGGCTGCGTGCTCGGCGCGGTGGCGATCGCAGCGATCAACGCCGCGGGCCTCCACATGCCGCCCCCTCCGGGCGCCGTCGACCCGATCGATCTCCGCCTGGCTTTCGTGCCGGTAGCTTTCGGCGCCGCGACGGCGCTCATGATCGTGGTGCTCGTCGTCGCCTCGCTGGCGCCCATCCTGCGCGCCACGCGGATCGCCATCGTCGACGCGCTCGGGCACGTCTGAACGCCGTGCGTCTCGCCCTTGCCACCCTGCTGTTCGTGCTCGCCGCGCCGCTGCACGGCGTCACCCCAGCCCTCGAACGGTTGCTCGCCGCGAGCGACCCGTTCGCCCAGGCGCCGGAGGAGTTGCGAGCCGAGATCGTGGTGCGACGCGGGCCGGCCGGAGATCCCGTCCCGCTCGAGCTGTGGCGGCGCGGCGACGCCCGCACGCTGATCCGCTTCCTGGCCGCGAAGGATCGCGGCAAGTTCGTTCTGCGGCGCGACGGCGACTACTTCTTCCTCGCTCCCGGCGCCCGCGATCCGGTGCGTCTCTCGCCCGCCCTGGCACCGGCCGGCAGCGCGGCGCTCGACGAGCTCTTCGCGTTGCGGCCCTCGCGCCTGCCGATCGTCGCGGTCACCACGGCCGGCGACCAGGCGACCTTCGAGCTGGACGGCGCAGCGGCCCACCCGCCCGGGCCACGCCTGCGCTGGGTCGTGCGCCGTTCGACCGCGCGACCGCTGCGCGCCGAGTTGCTCGACGAACGCGGCCGAGTCCGCCGGTTGGTCGAGTTCACTTCGTGGCTCGCCGGCCCGCGGTTCGTGCCGGCGACGCTGGTGGCGAAAGATCTGGTGCGCGGCGGCGCGCCGCTCGAGATTCGGATCCTGGCGCTCGCGAGCCGTCCGGCGCCGGAGGCGTTGTTCGATCTCGAGGAGAGTTCGGCGCGGGTGGCCCTGCCGTGGCCGGAGACGCTCCGGACGCCGCCGCGACGACGCTGACCACGCCGTGCGCGAGCGGCGAGCCGGTTCGATCGCCGAACCACGCGACATCCTCGAGGACCAGGTCGAGCGTCACCTCGTAGCGCCCCGCGCGGTCCGGCCAACGGAGCGGAACCTCCATGCGCACCGACTCCCCGGCCCGCACCGCACGGGGCAACGGAGTTCGCGCCTCGAGCGTCGGTCCCGGGGCATCGAGCGGTCGCAGGCGCGACGCGACGAGGACCGGTAGAGAGTCCTCGCTCCGCCAGGTCCAATCGCCCCGGTTGACGAGCTCGACCGGGAAGCGGGCCGTGCTCCCAGCCCGGGCGCTCTCCGGCAGCTCGATCGGGCTCGCGTCACGGGCGAAATGGGTGGGGATCGTCTCACGCCCCAGATAGCGCACCCGCGCCGACGCGGCCCGGCCATCCGCGGTGCGCAGCGACAAGCGGAGGAGCCGAGCGTGATAGAGCCGCGGCGGCGGCCACCAGAAGCCGTGCACCCGCCAGGCCGGAGACGGTTCGTCGGTGACCGGCCCGCCAGAGCCCGCGGCATGTGGCGTGAGGCGATAGCGGCGGGTCGAGAGCCAATCGGAGATCGTCAGGCGGGCGTTGGGAGCGTCGGCGATCACCAGCCAGCGCATCTCGTCGCCCGGCCACTCGGTCGCCACCTCGAGCTCGGCGGGCGGCGCTCCCGCCACGAGGTCGAAACTCTCGCCGTCGGCGTGCGCGTAGGGGTCCACGAAGCGGATGAAGTCTCTCGCCCAGTACCGATCTCGTCGCCCGTCGATCCCGGAAGCCACGGACTCGTAGGGCAACAGGCGGAAGATGCCGGCGTAGGCGTGGTTCTGACTCGTCGGATCGAGGCTCCGGGTTCGCGCCACCGAGACGAGCGCCGAGCCGCCCACCAGCAGCGCGACGAGCCAGGTCACGCCGAGCTCGCGACGGGTCGGCAGCCGGTGCGGAAAGAAGAGGAGACAGGGTAACGCCGCGAGCTGGTAGCGGTTGCCGAGACAGGTCTCACCGCCGAAGTAGTTGCTCGGCCACCAGACGAGATAGAAGATCGCCATCAATCCGAATCCGGCCAGCGCCGACCATCCCACACGGTCGACTCCGGACCGCGCCGCGAGCAGCAGCGCGAGCACGATCGGGAAATAGATCAAGATCCCGCTGTGCCGGCCAACGAAGAAGTAGAACGCGGCGTAGAGCGAACGCCGCGGCTCCAGCCGCGGCACCAGCCCGAGATCCGAGGTGCGCAGAAAGCTCGGCTCGTCGAATTGGGCGAGCGCGAGCGCCGCATCGGGGCCGGCCGGATAGCCGCTCGCCGCGTCGAAGGTGGAGCGCTCCGCTTTGTAGGGGTTCGCAGCGCCGGTCAGCGCGAAAGTGAGCGCCAGCACAGCCAAATAGGTCGCGGCGGAGATCGTGCCGAGACCCGCCGCTCGCCGGAAGCGGCGCGCGGCGAGCGCTGCGAGGACCGGGACCAGCGCGACGGCGCCGTTGGGCTCGCGTAGCGCCGCGAGAAGGCCGAGCAGAAGGGCGCCGGCCATTTCCGGCCAGGTGAGCCATGCCCCGTCCGGCTCCGAGGTCGCGCCACCCACCAGCCGCCGGAGCGTGAGCGCCAATCCCGCCGTCGCGAGCGCGACCTGGAGCGACTCGGTCATTCGCCAGCCGACATAGGGCGCCACCGTCGAGGCCAACGCGAAAGCGACCACCACCTCGCTCGCCCGCTCTCCGCCCGGACGCCAGCGCAGGGTGGCGCGGGCGACGAGCAGGGCCGCGCCGAGCGCCAGAGCGTTCACCAGATAGAAGGCCCAGGGTCCGACGAGCCAATAGAACGGTGCGACGAGGAGCGGATAGAGGATCGGCTTCGAGTAGGTGATGCCACGCCCGGTGCGCTCGAGGATCACCGTCGTGGCACCGCCCGGCCACTGGCGTGCCCACGCAGCGTCCGCGGAACCGAACGCAAGGTCGCCGTCGCGCGCCAGGCTCGCCGCCATCGCGGTGAACGTGCCCTCGTCGCCGCGCAGCGCGCCGAAACGGTCGCGCAGGGTGGCGAGCGAGATCAGCAGCACCACCGCCACGCCGGCGAAAAACCAGGGCCAAGCGCGATTGCCGACCGAGCGTCCGAGGGCGTCCCGCATCGCTGCGATCACGTTCTAGTTCAGGTATCCGAGCGAGCGCAGACCTTCTTCGGTTGCTTTGTCGAGAGTCATCGCCTGGGCGCCGATCGGGTGCATTCCGGCTCGCCAGCGACGCAGCAGGTCCTTCATCTGATCGAGCGCCTGCGGCTGGCTCGTCGCGACGTTGATGAGCTCCTGGGGATCGGCGACGATGTCGTAGAGCTCCCAGCTGTCCTTCGCGGGCGTGTAGATCAGGTGCCAGCGTGTGGTGCGGATCGAGAGCATGCCGTTCGCTTCGGCGGCGACGTACTCGTAGGGCGCCTTGGCCGGCGGCCGCCCGTCGAGCCAGGGCAGCAGCGAGGGTGCCGAAACCTCCGGCGGAATCGGCTGCCCCACCAGGTCGAAGAGGGTCGGCGTCAGGGAGCGCGTCTCGATCAGCGCGTCGATATCGTGGCCCCGCATCCGTCGCCACGATTTGGGCAGCTTCCAGACGAAGGGCACGTGCAGGAGCTCCTCGTGCATCGACTGGCCGTGCTCGATGCCGCCGCGCTCGGCCAGCTCTTCGCCGTGGTCGGCGGTGAGGACGATCAACGTGTCGTCCCAGAGGTGACGCTCCCGAAGCGCCTGGAAGAGGCGCCCGATCTCGCCGTCGAGGGCCAGCATCTCCTCGCCGTAGCGGCCGGCCAGAGCCTTCTTGTCCTCGGGCGTGAAAACGACCTCGCCCGCGTGGATCTGCTCGCGCAGCTTGCGCCAGTGCGCACAGAAGTCGATCACGCCTTCGGTCGGGCCGAACTTGCCGAAGGTCGCCGCCGGCGGACAGTAGGGCCAATGGATGTCCAGATAGTGCAGATAGGCGAAGAAGGGCTGTTTCGGCTTCTCGTCGAGCCAGCCGAGAAACCGGTTATCGATCCGACTGCCGCCCTGGGTGTTGTTGTTGTAGAAGTCGAATCCCTGGGTCAGGCCGAAACGCGGCGAGAGCTGAAACTGGTAACCGACCAACGCGGTGCGGTAGCCCGCCGCCTTCATGCCCTCGGCGAGGGTGGTCACCTTGGGCGAGAGGGCGCGTCCCTCGACCTTCGCGCCAGCCCGGATGAAATCTCCCAGACCATGCTCGGTCGGATAGAGGCCAGTGAGTAGCGACGGCACGCTCGGCCGCGTCCAGCTCGCTTGTGCGTAGGCCTCGCGGAACAGGGCGCTCTCGGGCCCGATCTTGTCGATTTCCGGGGTCACCGGAATCTTCGCGCCGTCGAGGCCGACGTGGTCGTAGCGCAGGGCGTCGACGAGCAGGATCAGGACGCCGTGCGGGGGCTTCGGGCGGCTCGGTCCACAGCCGGCCAGAAACAGGAGGGCCGAGCCGAGCGTGAGGGATATGAGGTTCTTCACCGGGGAGTCCGACGTCGGATCGTCTCTCGCCCGCCGGGGCCCGATCGCGACCGTCGAGACAGCCTATCGCAGGCCCTCCGCGCGGCGAAAGGATCGCCACCGGCGCGCTAGACTCCGCCGATCGCATGTCCCGCACCGTCCGCTCGGTCTTTCTCGCCCTGACTCTCTTCCTGGTCGTCTTCCCTCTGACGATCGCCAAGCCCGGCATGCCGATGATCCTCAAGTCGGATGAGCCCGCCTACTACCTGATGGCGCTCTCGCTGGCCCACGACTTCGACTTGCGCTGCGACGTGCGAGACATCCAGCGGCTGGGCGTCGAATTTCCGTACAACACCACCAAGAACCTGATCCTCGCCTCCGACGACGGCTGGAAGACCGTCTACTTCGGCAAGCCGTACCTGGTCTCGCTGCTGGTCGCGCCGGCCGTGGCCCTGTTCGGCGCCAACGGATTCATCTCGTTCAACATGGCGCTGATCCTGCTCGCGGTCTGGCTCGGCGCCCTCTACTTACGCCAGTTCAACCCGGACGGTCTCGCGCTGCTCTACTCGGCGGGCTTCTTCCTGCTCTCGAACGCCTTCGCCTACGTCTTCTGGTTGCACACCGAGGTGCTCTGCCTCAGCTCGGTCACCGCCTGCCTCTACCTCGGCTTCACGAGCGGCGAGGCGGCGCCGCGCAGGACCCGTTGGGGCGCGCTCTGGTCCCGGGTCTGGAATCCCGCGACGAGGCCCGCCTTCTCGGGTGCGGTCCTGATCCTGGCGGCCTACAACAAGCCGATTCTCGCCCTGCTCGGCCTGCCGGTCTTCTGGCTCGCCTGGCGGCGCCGCGGTCTGGCCGGCGCCGCGACCTGGGCGGCCGGCGCGGTGGTGGCCGGCCTTTTGGTCTGCGCCGGCTCGATCGCCCTGATGGGGCACCCTTCGGCCTACCTCGGCGTGGAGCGCGCCGGCGTGTCGGTCGACCGCTTCGATCAGATGCCCGCGCTGCCCGAGCTGCCGCCGCCGAGCCCCGAGACCGGCGAGGCGAACTCCTGGTCGTGGATCTTCTCGTCGTTCCGGACCGACAAGCATCTGGCCGCCAACTCGCTCTACTTCCTCGTCGGGCGCCACACCGGACTCTTCCTCTATGCGCCCTTCACCTTCGTCTCGCTGCTGCTCTTCCTCGTCTACGGCCGCCGCTCGGCGGAACGCTGGCTGCTGCTCGCCTGTCAGGCCGGGGTCGCTTTCTTCTTCCTGACCTTCATCTGGTTCAACTGGCACGGCGGCGGTGGGTTCATCGGCAACCGCTATTACGTCAACGCCCTACCGGGCTTCCTCTTCCTGGTCACCCGAATCGGCCCGTCCTGGGTGACCCTGGCCGGCTATCTGCTGGGTGGGCTCTTCGTCGGCCCGATCGTCTTCACCCCGTACGGCGCCATGGTCCCGTCGCCGACCTTGCAGGCCCACGTGCGCAACGCCCCGTTTCGCTTCTTCCCGCTCGAGCGCACGCTCGAGGGCGCCATCCCCGGATATCGCGGCGCGGCCGGGCCGGGGGAAAGCTGGATTTTTGGACGGGCCGATCTCTTCCGGCCGGTGGGCGACGCGCTCTGGGTGGTGGGCGGCCAGCGGGTGGAGCTCGAGCTGCGCACCCTCGAGCCGCTTCATCGACCCGAGCTCGAGATCTCGACGATGATCGCGCCCAACCGGGTCCGGGTGACTCTGGGCGCTGACCGGAAGGAAGCCTCCTTCGCCAGCGCGAAGCCGCCGGGCAATGTCACGCGGATCGTGCTCCAACCGGGCGCCGGCCGGTACGAAACCAGCGACAGCGGGGGCGGCTACTACGCCTATCCCTTGATCGTCCACGCCGACCGCCAGGTCTGGCACACGGAGACGGTGCGCTTCCGGGCGAGCAAGAAGGGACCGGAGGCGCACCGGGAGGCCCCGCACGAGGGCGTCGCGGTGCCGGATTGGGAGGACTCCGAGCTCACGGTGCTGGTCGGCGCCGTGGTCACCTACCTCGGCGAAGCGGACGAGCTCGAAGCGGACGTCTACCGCGTCGACTGGATCGACATGCCCGTGCCGGCTTCGATGCCGGCCGGCCGCATCGTGACCTTCCAGGGCAAGGTACGCAACGCGAGCTCGGGCATCTGGCGCGCCACCGGCGGCTCCCAGGTCGCTTTCGCCTACCATTGGCTCGACGAGACGGGCAAGCCGGTCGTCTGGGAGGGCGCCCGCTCGCTCCTCGAAACCGATGTTCCGCCGGGCGGTGAGACGACGCTGCTCTTCGAGATCGACACTCCGAAGCGTCCCGGCACCTACGAGTTGGTCCTCGACGGGGTGCGCGAGCGCATCGCCTGGTTCGCGGATCGCCACCCGGGAGGCGAGCTGCGACGCCAGGTCGAGATCGTTCCGCCCGGATCGCATTGACGGGTCGACTCGGAACCGTGCGCGGCCTGCTGCGCTCCGGCTCGGCGGCGACCGGCGCGCAGCTCGTCCGCATTCTCGCCATTCAGGTGACCCACATCGTGGTGCGGCGCTGGGTGCCGCCCTCGGAGATGGGGGTCTGGAACTGGCTCGAGCCGGCCTTCCTGATCCTCGCCTGCTGCCGCGACCTCGGGCTGACCAATCACGTCCTGCGTCTGCGGCCGGTGCCACTCGGCAACGTGCTGGCGATCGAGATCGGCTGGGGGTCGGCGCTCGCCGGAGGGCTCTTCGTCAGTGCGCCCTGGCTGGCTCTGGCCATGCGGGGTTCGGGACCCGAGCTCGTGCTCGGGTTGCGGGTGATGCTCGTCTACATGCTGCTCGAGGGCATCTCGGCCGTCGCCCTGGCGGGTTACGAAGCCAAGCTGCGCATCGAGCGCACCCTCTCGGCGGAGCTGTTGCGTGCGTTCACCTATTGCGCCGTGGTGCTCGTCGCCGCCCACTCCGGCCACAGCTTCTGGTCGTTCGTGGAGGCCCAGATCGCTGCCCAGGCGATGTATGCCCTCGAGCTCTGGCGCCACGGACGCAAGGAGCTCGATCTCCACTACGAGCCGGGTGCCAATGCGCGCCTGGTCGGCCACAGCCTGCCGCTCGCCGGCGTCTGGATGCTGACCGCGGGCGTGATCTACGCCGACAGCTTCATCGTCGGTGGACTGTTCGGCCGCACCGCCCTGGGGCTCTATGCCTTCGGCTACGCCTACGCCTTTCTGGTCTTTCGCATTCTGCGCGAGCCGATCGCGCGCAGCCTCTACCCTGCATTCGTGGCCTTCCGTGCCGATCCGCGGGAGCAGTGGCGCGCCTACCGGCTCGGTACGGTCCTCTTCCTCGCCATCGAGGTCCCCGTCGCTTTCTTCCTGTCGGCCAACGCGCGTCTGGTGACCGAGCTCCTGGGCGGCAAGTTGTTCCTCGGCGGCGCGCCTTACCTGGCGTTGCTCGCCTTCGCGCCGTTGGTGGATCCCCTCGGGCGCTTCGGCGGCGAGCTCCTCATCGCGCGCCACCTCGACTGTGCCCGGTTGCTGTCGCTCGCTCTTCAGCTGGTCGGGCTCGTGGTCGGCGGCTTCGTCTTCTGCGGCTGGCTCGGCTCGCCGTTCGGCATGGCGTGGGCGAACTTCCTGCCGCTCGGCGCGCCGGTCATCTTCTGGGTGCTCTGGCGGGCCGCCGACCGAGGTGAGATGCGCCGCCTGGTGCGTGATCTCACCGAGGTCTACCTGGTGCCGGTCGTTCCCTTCGGCCTCGCCTGGTGGGCGGCGCCCGACGACGTCTGGTGGCGCCTCGCGACCACCAGCGTGGCGGCGCTGGTGACCCTCGGATGGACCTTCCTGCGCCATCGGCGCGAGTTCAAGGAATTCTTCAGCGCCACCGAGAGCTGAGCGGCTTCGGCCTTCAGGAAGAGGGACGCGAGAGCGTGGCGCGCTGCGCGTCGATCGTTCGCTCCAGGCCTTCGTCCAAGCCGACCCGGGGCCGGAATCCGATCCGTTGCGCGGTCCGCTCCACGTCGGCGCGGCGCTCGACCTCGCGCGGCCGGTCCGGGAGCGCGCCGACCGCGGGTCCGGCGCTGCCGCAGCTCCGGCAGATTCGCTCCACCACATCGCGGACACTCACCAGCTCGCCGCTACCGAGGTCCAGCGTTTCACCCTCGATGCCGGGAGCCGCGCCCAGAGCAACGAGCCCCTCGACGACGTCGTCGACGTAGATCCAGTCCACGCGGCGGCGTCCCGAGCTGATCCGCGGCCGCTCGCCCGCCAGCGCGGCGTGGATCGACGCGGGCACGAGCTTGGTCGCGTCGCGCTGACCCGGACCGTAGGCCATGAAGATGCGGGCGGTCACGAGGGGCGCTCCGTAGAGCGTCTCGAAGAGTCGTGCGTAGGTCGTCGCGGCGCTCTTCGCCGCCGCATAGGGCGAGCCCGGTGCCGCGCCGGGATCGGGCTCCTCCATCGAACCCGCCAGCACGACCCGGCCGCAGCCGCTCCGGGTCGTCGCGGTCAGCAGGTTCACGGTTCCGGTCAAGATGTCGCGCAAGGCCGGCAGGACAGCGTCGAGCTCGCGGCGCCCCGAGACCCAGCTCGCCAGGTGGAAGACGAGCGTCGGCTCGACTTCGGCGACGAGCGCCTGCACGGCCGCGGCGTCGGCGAGGTCGGCGCGCCGCCAGCGCGGACCGGAGGAGGATTCGGAGGGAAGCTCGCCGCGGCGGACCGCCACCACGTCACGCTGATCCGCCATCAGGCGGCGCACCAGGGCGCCGCCTAGGAATCCGGTCGCACCGGTGACGAGAATTCTCTCTGTCGGCAAGCCGGGCGAGCTTAACCCAGCGCGCTCCCGGACCCAACGGCGGCACGACGTTGTGCTAGCGTTTCGCGCCTCACATGCGGCTCCGCAGTCTTCCCGGCCGCGCCACGCGTCTTCTCCAGCGCGTCTCCCGGAAGTTCCGCCGGATCGACGAGAAAGTGGCGCATCTTCCCGCTCGCGCCCCCGAGCCGATCGGTCGGGCGTTGCTCTCGTACATTGTCGATCCCTTCCTGGCGCCCGCCGGCCGCCCGATTCCCCACTCGCACACCCACTACTGGGAGTCCTGGGCAATGGGCCACGAGCTCTCCCGGCTCGGCTTCGCCGTCGACGTCCTCCACTGGACGAACACACGCTTCGAGCCGGTGCACCATTACGACCTGCTGATCGACCCGCGGCACAATCTCGAGCGGCTGGCGCCGTGCGTCGGGGCCGACTGCGTCAAGGTCTTCCATGCCGAGACGGCGCACTGGCGGGTCAACGACGCCGCTCAGCTCAGGCGTCTGCGCGAGCTCGAGGAGCGCCGCGGCATCCACCTCTCTCGCACTCGACTGGTGGGCGAGAACCGGGGAATCGAGAGCGCCGATTGTGCGGTGGTGCTCGGCAACGCGTGGACCCTCGCGAGCTACGAACCCTTCGGCAAACCGCTCTACCGAGTGCCGCTGTCGAATCCGTTCACCTACCCGTCGCCCGCCAACCAGGACTTCGACGCCCGTCGCTCGAGCTTCGTCTGGTTCGGCGGCGTCGGCTTCGTGCACAAGGGGCTCGACCGGGTGCTCGAGGCGTTCGCCGGCGCGCCCGAGTTGGAGCTCGAGGTGGCGGCACCGCTGGATCGCGAACCCGACTTCGTCGACGCCTACGAGCGCGAGCTCTACCGGACGCCGAACATCCACGCACTGGGCTGGGTCGATGTCGCCACGCCGAAGATGACGGAGATGGCGAGGCGCAACCTCGGCATGGTTTTTCCCTCCTGCTCGGAAGGCGGCGGCGGCAGCGCCATCACCGCCATGCATGTCGGCCTCATTCCGCTGCTGACCGCCGAGGCCAGCGTCGACCTCGACCCCACCTATGGCGTGTTGCTCCCCGACGCCGGAGTCGACACGATCCGCGCCGCGGTGCGCGAGCTCGCCGCCCGACCGGCTGAAAGGCTGCGCGAGATGGCGGTCCGGGCCTGGAACCAAGCTCGCGCCGTCCACACGCGTGATCAGTTCCGATCGAACTATCGCCATGCCGCGATCGCGATACTCGAGCGCTTTCGCCCCGACCTGGCCGAGCGCATTCAGAGATGAGCGTGCTCCTCGACCTGCTGGTTCTCTCGCCCCACCTCGACGACGGCGTGCTGTCGTGCGGCGGGCGTATCGCCGCCACCACGGCCGCCGGCGGCCGGGTGCGGATCGCGACCCTGTTCGCTGCCGACGACCCGGTCGAGCCGGCCAATCCGCTGGCGGTCAAGCTGCGTCGGACCTGGGCCCTGCCGCCGGGAGAAGTGATGGCGGCGCGGCGGCGCGAGGACGAGGAGGCATGTCGCCGCCTCGACGCCGAGGCCGATCATTGGGACCTGCCCGACGCGCTCTACCGCGTCGACGCGGCCGGTGCCCCCCTCTACCCGACGCTCGGATCGCTCTTCGGTCCGCCGGCGCCCGAAGACGACGAGCTGGCGAACGAGATCGCGGCACGCATCGATGACGCGCCGGCGACGGCCCTGGTGCTGGCCCCGCTCGCCATCGGCGGACACGTCGACCACGTGCTGGCGCGCCGGGCGGCCGAACGCTGCGAACGCGCGGTCGCGTTCTACGAAGACTTTCCCTACGTCGAATGGAAGTGGTTCGCGCTGCGCCGCGCGCTCGGGCCGACGCACGCCTGGACGAGCGACGTGCTCGCGCTGACGCCCGAGCTTCTCGAGCGCCGACGGCAGGCGATCCTCGCGTACCGGTCGCAGGTGCCGGCGCTCTTCCGCAGCGCGGCACGGCTCGGCAAGCAGCTGCGCCGCGCCGCGCGCCGGGCCGGCGGCGAGCGCGCGTGGCGCCGGCGCTCGCCGGCCCTGGCCGCGACGCGTTAAGCTCGCGGGCCGATGGCCCACGAGAAACGACCTGCCAACCGCGACCTGCCGGTTGTGATCCTCTGCGGCGGCCAGGGCACCCGGCTGCGAGAGCACACCGAGAACGTACCCAAGCCGATGGTCGAGATCGGCGAGCAGCCGATCCTCTGGCACATCCTCAAGCTCTATGGCGCCCGCGGGTTCGAGCGCTTCGTGCTCTGTCTCGGCTACAAAGGCTGGGTGATCAAGCAGTACTTCCTGCGCTATCACGAGATGCGCCGCGACTTCACGGTCGCGATGAAGGGGGACCCGCCCGCGGTGCGCTTCCACAATCAGGTCGGCGAGGAGGATTGGCGGGTGACTTGCGCCGAGACGGGCGCCAACTCGGGGACCGGGGGCCGCTTGAAGCTGGTCGAGAGGTACGTCGACACGCAGACGTTCCTGTTCACCTACGGCGACGCCGTCGGTACGGTCGATCTCGACGCGCTGCTCGCCTTCCACCGCGCTTCCGGGCGCATCGCCACGGTCACGGGAGTCCATCCGACCTCGCGCTACGGCGAGATGAGGGTCGACGCCGGCCGGGTGGTCGAGTTCAACGAAAAGCCCACCGTGGCGGAAGGAGTGGTCTCGGGCGGCTTCTTCGTCTTCGAGCGCGAGGTCTTCGACTATCTGGGCGACGATCCGGGCGTCTTTCTCGAGCTCGAGCCGCTCCAGAAGCTGGCCCGTGACGGCCAACTCTCGGTGTTCGTCCACGAGGGCTTCTGGCACCCCATGGACACTTACCGCGACTGGTTGCACCTCAACGAGCTCTGGCGCTCGGGCGCGGCTCCCTGGAAGTCCTGGTCGGACTGAAGGCCTGCTAGGCGGGACCGTCGCCGAACGGACGCGGCGGCCGCCGCGCCAGGATCGCGATGCCCACCGCGAGGCCGACCGAGACGCCCCAGCCCGGCAGCAACCCGTTGGCGAGAAAGTACGAACTCGCGCCGGGCAGTGGATCGGTCAGCGCGCCCATCACCTGGAGGCCCAGCACCGCGCCCGCGTGCAGGCCGATCGCTCCCCAGGCGTGGCCTTGTCGCCAGGCATAGAGGTAGAGGAAGAACCCCGCCAAGAAGAGGCCCACCAGCGCCGCACGGAAATGCATCGCGCCCTCGGGTACGGAAGCCCAGATTCCCCAGGCCGCCCGCCAGTCGGTGGAGCCCGTGCGACCCGAGCCGCGTGCGTAATGAGCCAGCGAGTAGACCGCCGAGACGGCGGTCGCGGCCACCAGGAAGCGCGCTCCCGTGAAGCGTCCGAAAGGGAACAGGAGAGCGCCCCGGCAGAGGCCCTCCTCGAGGAGCGCGATGGCCGCCGCCGCGATCACGAACTGGAGCAGCTTCGTGAGCGGTGGACGGGCGATCCAGATCCGGACGCCGAGTGCCGCGTCGAGCGCGACCAAGCCGCCGAAGACGAGCGCGGCAACGGCGGCGTTGATCAGAATCACCCGCCAGCGTCCCGGAGACCACCCGAGGCCCACGTCGGCGAATCGTCGAATGCCCGCGCGGCGCAACCAGACGACGAGAAAAACGAGTGCGGCGGCGAGCGCAACGCGCCGGAAGACGCGCTGAAACGGGAAGCGGCCCGGCGCGAGGTGATCGACCAGAGAGAAGACCGGCGGCGTCAGGAACGTACTGACCACGAGAGTGACCAGAATCCAGACCACCAGCCCTCCGAGCAGCAAGCCGAGCCGGGGACGTTCCGCGAAGGCGGTGAAGGACGAGTTGCGTGCAGGCATCGCGAGATCCTACGGGGAGGCGTCCGGCGACGCCAAGCGCCCGGAAGCCCTCCGGGCGCGTGATAGCGTCGGCCGCCTTCATTTTTCGGTGGTCTTCCGCACGTGTCCTCTCCGGCCCTGTCGCTCGTCGTACCTGCGTTCAACGAGGAGGAGAACCTTCCCCAGCTGGTGGAGGAGATCCGGCGAGCGCTCGATCCGGTCACGAAGCACTGGGAGCTCCTCCTGGTGGACGACGGCTCCACCGACACGACCCTGGAGGTCATGCGCCAGCTGCGCGCCGAGGAGCCCCGCGTGCGGGTGCTCCACCACCGCCGGAATGCCGGCCAGTCGGCCGCCCTGGCGAGCGGATTTCACCGCGCCCGGGCCCCGATCGTGGTGACCCTCGACGCCGACCTGCAGAACGATCCCGCCGACATTCCGCGCCTGCTGGCCGAGCTGGAAGAGGGTTGGGACGTCGTCTCCGGCATCCGCGTCGACCGCCGGGACACCTGGGTCCGCAGGATGTCCTCGCGCATCGCCAACGGGGTCCGGAACTGGGCGACCGACGAGTCGATCACCGATGTCGGATGCTCGCTCAAGGCCTACCGCGCCGAGTTTCTGCCCCGCCTGCCCATGTTCCGCGGCATGCATCGATTCCTGCCGACCCTGGTGCGCTGGAACGGGGCCCGGGTGACGGAGATCCCGGTGCGCCATCGCCCGCGCCTGCACGGGGTGGCGAATTACGGCATCGGCAACCGGCTTTTCCGGGCGCTGGCGGACCTCTTCGCGGTGCGCTGGATGCGAACCCGCTGGCTCGACCCGCACAATGACGAGGAGATCATCGAATGAGATTCGATACCGTCTGGCAGATCGTGGGCTTCGGCGGCCAAGGCTTCTTCTTTCTCCGCTTCTTCGTCCAGTGGCTGGCCTCGGAGCGCAAGAAGCGGAGCGTGTTGCCGAACGCCTTCTGGTTCTTCTCGATCTGCGGTGGCGCGGTGCTCCTGGCGTACGCGATCCATCGCCGCGATCCGGTCTTCATCGCCGGCCAGGCCGGCGGACTGTTGATCTACCTGCGCAACGTCTGGCTCATCTACCGGCAACGCCCGACGCTCACCGGGAGCACAGCTTCTTGACCGTGGGCGAGCGACTGGCTCTGGTCGCCCTCGGTCTCTTGCTCTTCCTGCCGGGACTCGGCAGTCACGATCTCTGGAATCCCGACGAGCCTCGTTATGCCGAGGTGGGGCTCGAGATGGTGCATTCGGGCCACTGGTTCGTGCCCCATCTCAACGGCCGAATCTACTCCGAAAAGCCGCCCCTCTTCTTCTGGGAGATCGGCGCTCTGGCCGCGATCCCGAAGGTGCCCGTCGAATGGGCAGCGCGACTGCCTTCGGTCCTGGCTGCCATCGCCACCCTCCTGCTGCTCTTCGATCTCGCCCGTCGGCTGCTCGACCATCGGGCCGCCTGGGTGGCGACGCTGGTGCTGGCCAGCACCACCAAGTTTCTCTGGCAAGGCCGGGTCGGACAGATCGACATGACATTGCTCGCGCTCTTCGTGGCGGCGATGCATCGTTTCGTCGCCGGTTTCGTCGACCGGCGGCCCGAGCGGTACTTGGGAATCTACGTCTGCTCGGCCCTGGCCACCCTCACCAAGGGACCGGTGGGCCTTCTCCCCCTCGCCGGGATCGCCGTATTTGCCTGGACGACCGGGCGCCGGCCGCTGCTTCGCGAGTTGCGCATCGGACGCGGCCTCCTGATCTGGCTGGGAATCGTGCTCGCGTGGCTGATCCCCGCGGCGCTCATCGGAGGCGGTGAGTATTTCCACACGATCACGTTCCACCAGACCGTGACCCGGTTTCTCAGACCATGGGAACACCATCGTCCTTGGTACTACTACCTGACGGTGCTGCCGGCCGACTTCTTTCCCTGGTCCCTGTTCCTTCCAGGGGCGCTCTGGATCGGCTGGCGCCGCTCGAGCGGTCGCGACCGAATCGCCTTCATCTGGGCACTTTCGTGGGCTCTCACGTTGCTCGTCTTCTTCAGTCTCTCTCCCGCCAAGCGCACGGTCTATATCCTGCCGATCTATCCCGCGCTCGCCCTCGTCATCGCCGTGGCTTGCTCCGAGATCGAGGCGGCGGGGCGGCGTTGGCGCGCTTTTCTGACGGTTCCAGCCGCCCTCCTCGCCGTGATCTCGACCGCGCTTCCGATCCTCGCCTGGTGGTTGGTGCGACATCCTCCTGGTCACTGGGCGACTCGGATCCAGACGCAGCTCGGTCGCCTACGGGAGCTCGGAGTGGCGCTTCCCGCCGTCCTCCTGGCGCTCGCCCTGATCTGGGCGGTCGCTTCCCAGTTGGCCCTCCTCGCGGCCCGGCAGTCTCGAGTTCGTGCCCTCGCTGGCGCCTACCTGGTCGGACTCGGCACCATCCTGGCGATCGCCGCGCTCGCCGTCGCGCCTCGCTTCGACCCCGCGAAGTCGACCCGCCCGTTGGCGCGGCGACTGGTCGAGCTGGCGCACCCGGGAGAGCCCTACGCGATCTGGAGTCACCTCGAGGCCGGCTTTCTCGTCTACACGAGGCGCTTCTCCGTCGAGCTCGCAGACGAGGCCGACCTGCGTGCGTTCGTACACCGGCCCGGCAGGATCTGGCTGTTCGCGGACACGGACGATCTGGAGAAGATCGACCCGCCTCTGCCTCTAGTCGAGGTGGCGCGCGAAGCCGATCCATGGGAAGGCGGCTACGTGCTGCTCACCTCCCGGCCCCCTCCGGCGCCCTGAGCGCGACTACTCGCTCTCGGGCAGCCGCCAGGTCGAGGTGCTCTCGTCGAAGGGCGGCAGGCCGATCGTCTCGCCGCGCCTCTCGCGAATCCGGTATTCCCAAAGGCGCGCGTACTTGAGAAAGACGCCGAAAGACTGCAGCGTGCAAAGCACGAATCCGTGCATCCCGTCGAGCAGCCCGAGCTGGAGAAAGTACGTGCGGATGAACCTCCACCAGGGGCGCAACAGGATCTCCACCAGACCCGCCTTGCGATCGTCCCGGTAGGCCTGGGCAGCGCCCCACTCGGCGTAGTTCAAGAACTTCGGGAAGTACTGGTCGAAGGTGCGGAAGGTGTAGTGGAGGAAGGCGTTGCGGAGTACCGGCACCGGGCCCTCGATCTCCAGGTCGGCGTGAACCCGCCGGTTGGGGTATCGCCCCTTGTCACGGCGGAAGAGCCGCACCACCTTGTCCGTGGACCAGCCCGAGTGCCGAATGACCCGATCGATGAAGACGTTCTCACGGCGGATGTAGAACCCATTGGCGGTCGGCTGCCGGGCCAGCACATCCAGGACCTCGAGGGCCAGCTTCGGCGTCACCCGTTCATCGGCGTCGATGATCAGGACCCACTCGTTGCGGACCCGGTCGAGAGCCCAGTTCTTCTGCGCCGCCGATCCGAAGTATTCGCGTTGCAGGATCTCCACCGGGTAGCGGCGCGCGATCTCCAGCGTGGCGTCGGTGGAGAAGGAGTCGACGAGCAGGATCTCGTCCGCCCACAACACGGATTCGATGCAATCGCCGACGTTGACCTCCTCGTTGAAGGTCGTGACGATGACCGAGAGTGGCTGGCGCCCCGGCGCCGCCTTGAGCTGTTCGAGGGTCAGCCTGGCCATCGTTATCCCTCCGCGTCGGCTACCAGCAGGCGTTCGATCGATCGGGCTCGGCCGCTCGACTCGTCGATGTCGATCACCACTCCCGCCAAGCGCACGTCGCGCTTGGCAACCTCGAAGCTCATCGGCGTCTGGAGCAGGAAGCGGGACAGCACCCGATCGGCGCGAAATCCGATCACGCCTTCATAGGGGCCGGTCATGCCGACGTCGGTGAGAAAGGCGGTGCCATTCGGCAGGACTCGCTCGTCGGCCGTCGGCACGTGGGTGTGCGTTCCCAGCACCACCGACACCCGACCGTCGAGATAGATGCCCATGGCCTGCTTCTCCGAGGTCGCTTCGGCGTGGAAGTCGACCACGATGACGCGCGCCCGTTCGCCGATCTCCGCGCGCAGCCGGTCGGCGGCCCGAAAGGGGGAATCGAGCTGGCGCATGAAGACCTGCCCCTCGAGATTCACGGTCGCGACGGGAACCCCGGCCGCGGTCTCGCCCAGGTGCAACCCACTGCCCGCGTTGCCCTCGGGATAGTTGGCCGGGCGCAGCAGCCGCGGCTCTTGGGAGAGCAGCTCGGAGCTCTCCTTCTTGTCCCAAATATGGTTGCCCGTCGTCATGCAGTCGATCGGCAGCCGGAGGAGCTCCGCCAGAACGTCGGACGTCACTCCGAAGCCACCGGCCGCGTTCTCCACGTTGACGATCACGTAGTCGGCGCGGTGAGTGTCGATCAGGCGCGGCAAGAGGCGGGCCAAAGCCTTTCGGCCGGGCTTTCCGATCACGTCGCCGACGAAGAGCAGCTTCATCGCGCGATCTCGACGGCCCGCATCTCGCGGATCACCGTCACGCGAATCTGCCCCGGGTAGGTCAGCTCCTGTTCGATCTTGCGAGCGATGTCCTTGGACAGCCAGAGCGCCTGTTCGTCGCCCAGCTTGCCCGAATCGACGATGACCCGGATCTCCCGCCCCGCCTGGATGGCGAAGCTCTTCTCGACACCCTTGAACGAGCTGGCGATCGCTTCGAGATTTTCGAGCCGTTTCACGTAGCTCTCGAGCACCTCCCTGCGCGCCCCCGGGCGAGCCGCCGACAGCGCGTCGGCCGAGGTGACCAGCACCGCCTCCAGCGTCTTCGGATCGTAGTCGCCGTGGTGACAGGCCATGGCGTGCACGACCTCCTCGGTCTCGCCGTACTTGCGCAGCAGCTCGATGCCGAGTTCGAGGTGAGTTCCTTCGACCTCGCGATCGATGGCCTTGCCGATGTCGTGCAGCAGTCCGGCTCGCTTGGCGACCTGGACGTTGGCTTTGAGCTCGGCGGCCATGGTGGCGGCAAGGAACGCGACTTCCTTCGAATGGTTGAGCACGTTTTGTCCGTAGCTGGTGCGATAGCGCAGGCGTCCGAGCAGCTTGACCAGCTCGGGATGCATGACCGGGATCTTGAGCTCGAGGAGCGCCGCCTCGCCTTCTTCGGAAATGCGTTGGTCGAACTCCCCCTTGACCTTCTCGACAACCTCCTCGATGCGTGCCGGGTGGATGCGGCCGTCGGAGATCAGGCGCTCGAGGGCGATCCGCGCGATTTCGCGCCGGAAGGGGTCGAACCCGGAGAGGATGACGGCCTCGGGAGTGTCGTCGACGATCAGGTCAACCCCGGTGGCCATCTCCAGGGCGCGGATGTTGCGCCCTTCCCGGCCGATGATGCGGCCCTTCATCTCGTCGCTCGGCAGCTCGACGACCGACACGGTGGTCTCGGAGACGAAATCGGAAGCCAGACGTTGCACCGCCAGGCCCATCAGCCAGTGCGCCTTGCGGTCGGCCTGCTCCCGCGCCTCGTCTTCGAGCCGCTTCACCATGCCGGCGGCTTCGAGCCGGGCTTCGTTCTCGAGCGACCGCACGAGCTCTTCGCGCGCCTGCTGCGCGGTCAGCCCCGCCACGTGCTCGAGGCGGCCCCGTTGCTCCTCGACCATCCGCGCGAGCTCGCTCTCGCTCTCCGCGGTCTTGCGCTCTCGCGCTGTCAGATCCTTTTCCCGGGCGTCCAGATCCCGATCGCGCCCTGCCAATTCGTCGAGCCGCTTGCCGAGGGTGTCCTCTTTCTGATCGACCCGCTTCTCGAGCGCTTCGAGCTCCTGGCGCCGCTTACGGGAGGCGCTCTCGAACTCGCTGCGCGCCGCCAGCAGCTTCTCCTTCGCGGCCAGCTCCGCCTCACGGACCTTGTTTTCGCCTTCGCGCCGCGCATCCTCGAGCAGATGCTCGGCACGCCGCCGGGCGTCGGCCAGCTCCGCCGCGGTGCGACGGCGCACCCCGAGCCAACCGAACAGCACGATCGCGACAGCGACCGCCAAACCGCCTGCGATCACAAGGATCGATGTCATGCGCTCTTCCCCCGGGAGAGGAGAAGGGAGAGAAGGAGTTCGGGTCGGAGGAGAGTGGAGTTCCCCCCGAGCAGACGTGCGAGCCTAGCGCTCTAGAACCTGAAACGCGTCAGGTGGGTGTCCTCACGACGAGTCTTCAGCGTCCCGGTCGAAGCCGGGCAGGCACGGGCTCGCAGAATTTGGACTCCCGAGGCAACTAAGTTGGTTCTAATGAACATCGACTCATCACGCTCCGCCCAGGGGGTTCCCCGAGCCTCAATGCTTCATCGCCGTCCGCGACTTCCGCTTGACCGGACGCCCGTCTCCGAGCGCCTGTTCGAGCGTCGCCGCGAGCTGGTTGACCCGCGCTTCGATCTCGCCCCGTTCCCCGTCCCACGACTTCAGGCTACGGGACAGCTCATCCGCCAAGTTGAGCGCCGCCAGGATCGCCAACCGACCGGGATTCGAATTGTTCGAATGCCCGGCCAGCTCGCGCATGCGGCGGTCGACTTCGACGGCAAGCTCTGTCAAGTACTCCGGCTTCTGCCCTCCACGGATGACGTAGGTGGCCCCGAAAATCTCGACCTCGGTCGTCGTGGGCTCCTCGTCTTCGCTCACCCGCTGATCCCTTCCGGAAGGTCCGGAAACCGGTGCGTTTCCAGGCGAAACTATACCACCGGGTCGGGACCCGGCCCGGGGGTCTCAGGGCTCGAGCAGGCTCTCGAGCTGTTCGACGAGCGCTTCGACGCGACGGCGCAACTCGTCTCGCTCGGCGTCGTGCCCGGCCTCGGGCGGGTCGCCCGCCGAGGCCAGCTGTCCCTCCAACTCGGTGACACGCCGCTCGAGCTCGGCGTTGCGTTCGCCGAGCGAGGCCAGCCGCTGGGCCGCCTCACCGACCCGCGTCTCCAGGTCGTCGAGGAATTCGGAGCTCATGGTTTCTCCTCCCGGGCGACCGCGAAGTGACGCTCGAGCTCGCTCGAGAGCGCGGCTTGACGATCGTTGACCTCTTCCTGGGTGAGGGTGCGGTCCCCTCCGTTGTAGTCGAAGGTGATCGTGGTCGCGACCGCCCCCTCCGGCATGCCTTGGCCTTCGTACCGTGCCTTGAGCCGAAAGCTGACCCGCAGATCGTCCGGGCGCCCGCGAATCGCCCGCGCGAGCTCGCTCCAAGTGACCGCCAGCGAGTGGGTCAGGGTGAAGTCGACCGAGATCCCCGGCAAGCGGGGTGGCGGCACGACGGCGCGGCGGGTCTCGCCGAGCGGCACCCGATCGAGACGCATCTCGGCGGCGAAGAGAGGAAACGGCGTGTCCGCGCTGGCGATGCGCCCGAACCATCCCAGCGGCTCGCCCGATGCGCCGATCCACTCGCCTCCGGTACCGGGCGACAGCCCCGGCAGCTCCGCTGGCCGAACCGCCGGCACCGACGCTCCAAGCTCGACCAAGAGCGCCTCGACAGCCCCCTTGACGTTCAGAAGATCGATCTCGGGCCAGCGGTCCCAGGGAGATTCCGACTCGCCTCCGGCCACCAGCGCCACGGCCGAGATCTCCCGATCTCCATCTCCAGGGAAGAGGTGACCGAGCTCGAAGAGACGCACCCCGGCGGCATCGCGCCGCGCATTGAACTCGGCGCTGTCGACCAGATTCGGCACCAGTGAGCGGCGCATCACGGCGTAGCGCTCGGAGAGCGGATTGGCCAGCCGCAGAGCCGCACCGCCATCCGCGAGCCGCGGCAATCCCTCGTCGCTCGCCTCGTCCTGAAAAGCGAAGTGGATCGCTTCCGCGAATCCGAAGCCGGCCAGCGCGCGACGGATCCGGGTGCGTCGGTCATGTCCGGGGTTCGCTCCCTCGTCGATTCCGCCGAGCGCCGGCAGGGTGGCCGGGATGCGATCGAAACCGACATGGCGCATCACTTCCTCGTAGAGATCCTGGGGATAGGCCACCTTACCGCGCTCGCCCGCGGCGTTCCGCCGTGGCTCGAAGTCGACCGATCGCCAGCTCGGGACCGTGCCCCGCCAGCGTCGCTCCGCGAGGCGCTCCGGCGTGAACCCCAATCCACCGAGAATCCGCTCGACTTCGTCGTCTCCCACCGCCGTGCCCGCGAAGCGCTCGAGCGCCGCGGCGTCGAGCTCCCAATCGACGCCGATCTCTGGCTGGGACACGGCGTCGACCGCCGGATCGTCCACCTCACCTCCGGCCAGCTCGACGATCAGGGCCGCGCAGCGGCGGGAGGCTTCGTCGCAAACGCCGAAGTCGGCGCCCCGCTCGAAGCGGTGCGAGGCGTCGGTGTGGAGTCCTCCCAACCGCTTGGCGCCGATGCGGATCCGCCGACGATCGAAGTGCGCGCTCTCGAGGAGCAGGTCGGTGGTCGCCTCCGTGACCTCGCTCTCGAGTCCCCCCATGATGCCGGCCAGGCCGATGGCGCGCTCGGGGTCGGCGATGACCAGGATCTCCGGATCGAGCTCGCGCTCGACGCCGTCCAGAGTCATCAGTCGCTCTCCCGCACGGGCCCGGCGGACCCGGATCTCGCCACTCTGGACTTTGGCCAGATCGAAGGCGTGGAGCGGCTGCCCCATCTCCCAGAGCACGAAATTGGTCGCGTCGACGACGTTGTTGATCGAGCGCATGCCGAGCGCTTCGAGGCGGCGCCGCAACCACTCCGGCGAGGGTCCGACCTTCACGCCACGGATCCGGCGGGCCACGTAACGGGGGCAGCCTCGCGGATCCTCGAGCAGGACCTTGCCGCTCTTACCGTCGCCGGACAGGCTTCCATAGAAGGGGACCTCGGGGCGGCGCAGCGGCACATTCAGCGCCACCGCCAGCTCACGGGCCAGACCGAGGTGGCACATCACATCGGGCCGATTCGAGGTGACGTCGACTTCGATCTTCTGCTCCTGGTCCAGGCGCTGTGAACCGACCATCGCGATCGGATAGCCCTCGACCGCCAGTCCGATCTCAGTCAGTTCGTTGCCTAGTTGGAAAGCCTCGTTTCGTGAGACGAATCCGTCGAGGGTCCCATCGGCCTGCCGCCGAAGGGTGAAGAGACCACCTAGATCGACGTAGTCGTGAAGCCAGGAGAGGAGGAATTCCATCGTCGATCCTGGCTCAGCCCCGCACCTGGCGCAGCAGGCGCTCGTCGTTCTCGAAGAGCGACCGGATGTTGGGGATGCCCCACTGGTTCATCGCCACCCGGTCGATGCCGAGTCCAAATGCGAATCCGGAGTAGCGGTCGGGGTCGATGCCGCAGTTCTCGAGCACCCGCGGGTCGACCATGCCGGCGCCCAGGATCTCCATCCATCCCGTGCCCGAGCAGGTCGCGCAGCCGCTACCGCCACAGAGCTGGCAGCTGATGTCGACCTCGCACGACGGCTCGGTGAAAGGGAAGAAGCTCGGCCGCAGGCGGATCCGGGTCTCCGGCCGGAAGAGCTGGCTCACGAACGCCTCGAGCGTCCCCTTGAGGCCGCCGAGCGTGATGCCCTCGGCCACGCACAACCCCTCCACCTGGTGGAACATGGGGGAGTGGCGCAGGTCGTTGTCGTTCCGATAGACGCGCCCCGGGCAAATGACCCGGATCGGCGGCCGCCGCGCCAGCATCGTGCGAATCTGGACCGGTGAGGTGTGGGTGCGCAGCAGCCGGCCGTCGGCGAGGAAGAGCGTGTCCTGGGCGTCGCGCGCCGGGTGATCGGCGGGGAAGTTCAAGAGCTCGAAGTTGTGGCGGTCGTCCTCGATCTCCGGTCCCTCGGCCACGCTGTAGCCGAGCCCTCGGAAGATCTCCTCGATCTGGAGCATGACCCGCGTGATCGGATGCAGCGCGCCGAGCACCGGCCGCCGGCCGGGCAGCGTGACGTCGAGTCTCTCGGCTCGGTGAAAATCTTCGTCCCGACGCCGTTCGACCTCGACGCGTGCCGTCTCGAGCGCCGCCTCGACCCTCACCTTGAGTTGATTGAACGCGCGACCGAAAGCCCGCTTGTCAGCGGCTCGGGGAATGAGCGCCTGGATGCTCTTGAGCCGCCCGTTCTTGGCTCCCGCCCACTCGACGCGCAGCGCCTCCCAGGCCGCGTGGTCGGCGGCCGCCGCGATCGCGGTCTCGGCCTCCCCGGCCAGGCGCTCGAGCTCGTCGGGGGTCGGAACCGCGGCGTCGGAGCTCGTGCCCGCGCTGCCCACCGCGCTCAGGCCTTGGCGGCGCTGGCCGGAACCTGCTTGTCGAGCGCCTGACGAGCCAGGTCGACCAGGTTGGCGAACGGCTTCTTGTCCTCCGACGCCGCCATCTGGGCCAGGACCTTGCGGTCGAGCGTGCAGCCGGCGAGTCGCAAGCCGGCGATGAAGCGGTTGTAGGAGAGTCCATGCTCGTGAACCGCCGCGTTGATACGCACGATCCAGAGCGAGCGGAAGCTACGCTTCTTGGCGCGTCGGTCGCGAGTGGCGAACTTGCCGGCCCGCTCGACCGCCTGTTTGGCCATGCGGTAGGCGTTCGACTTGACGCCGAAGTAGCCGCTGGCCTGCTTCAGGATCTTCTTGCGCTTGTGAACGCGCTTGGGACCACGCTTGGCGCGGGGCATTTTCGAACCTCGTTGTCTCACCCCACCTAGGGTGGGATGGCCCAGGCCGCGCCCCGCGAAGCGGCGGCGCGACTTCCGCCGTGCCGGACAGGTCCGTTCCGGCGCCGGCGGAGAATGAATCGGAAACTACGAAATCAGCAACTTGACCGCGCGGCCGAGCTTGCCGAGCTGCTCGACCTCCTGGCGCAAGCGACGCTTCCGGCTGCGCGTCTTCTTGGTCAGGATGTGGCGCTTCATCGACTTGTGGCGCATCACCTTGCCCGTCGCCGTCAGCTTGAAGCGCTTCTTGGCGCCGCGGTGGGTCTTTCTCTTTTGAGCCACGAGAGCTCTCCTCTCAGTTTTCCGTCGTCGGGCCGTTACCCGAAGCGGAGGCCGGCTTCTTGGAGGGCGCCGGCTTCTTGTTGGGGCCGAAGATCAAGTGCATCCGATTTCCGGACATTTCGGCGGATCCTTCTTGGATCCCCTGCTCGCCGATGTCGACGGCGAACCGTTTCAACAATCTCAAACCGAGGTCGGGCTTCGACATCTCGCGGCCGCGGAACTGCACGGTCGCCTTCACCTTGTCGCCCTCGCCCAGGAATCGCACCGCGCGACGAAGCTTGACGTCATAGTCGTGCCCGTCGATGTTGGGGCGGAACTTGACTTCCTTGACCTCGTACTGCTTCTGCTTCTTGCGCGACTCTTGCGCCTTCTTCTTCTGCTGATACCGGAACTTGCCGAAATCCATGATTCGGCAGACCGGGGGGCGCGCCGCCGGAGCGACTTCGACCAGGTCATAGCCCTGTTCGCGCGCCATGCGCAACGCCTGCTCGGTGGGAACAACTCCGACCTGGCCGCCGTCGGAGTCGATCAGGCGAACCTCACGAATGCGGATCGCCTCGTTGATGCGTGCCGTCTTGTCGATGCGCTGCTCCCCCTTTCGCCGTTTCTCGGAGACCGCATTTCCCGCGCTCGCCCGGACCGTCCAGGCGCCGTCCGATCTCTCGCCGCGCCATCAAAAGCGACGGAAGTCTAGCCGAGATCCTGCGGATCCGGCAAAGCCTCTTCACGCTCGGCGGCTCGCCCGGCCAGCCAATCCACGAATTGATCCAGGGCGAGGCCCTGGCGCTCGACCCCGTTGCGCAGACGCACCGCCACGGTTCGGGCGGCCTGTTCCTTCTCCCCCACGACCAGCATGAAGGGCACCTTCTCGAGTTGCGCATGGCGGATCTTGTAGCCCAGCTTCTCGTTCGAGTCGTCGAGCTCGACCCGCAAGGAGCGCGCGCCGAGCAACCCCGCGATGTCGCGCGCGTAGTCGAGCGCTTTCTCGGAGACCGGGATCACCTTCGCCTGTACCGGCGCCAGCCAGAGAGGAAACGCCCCCGCGGTGTGCTCGATCAGGATGCCGAAGAAGCGCTCGATCGAGCCCAGCATGGCGCGATGGATCATCACCGGTGGACGGAACGAGCCGTCGGCGGCCACGTATTCGAGTCCGAAGCGTCCCGGCAGCTGATAGTCGAGCTGCACCGTGCCGAGCTGCCAAGGGCGACCGATCGCATCGCGCACGCGGAAGTCGATCTTGGGGCCGTAAAACGCGCCGTCACCCACATTGATCGAGTACGGCAGACCATGGCCATCAAGGGCGTGGCGCAATCCGCCCTCGGCGACGTCCCACTGCTCGTCCGATCCGACGCGCTTGTCCGGCCGCGTTCCGATGGCGATCTCCACGTCGCTGAACGCGAACGTGCGAAAGATGCCGAGGATGATGTCGACGGCCCGCAGCACCTCCGCTTCGACCTGCTCGTCGGTACAGAAGACGTGGGCGTCGTCCTGGCTGAAGGAGCGCACCCGCGTCAGCCCCGAAGTCACTCCCGAGCGCTCGTAGCGGTGCAGCCGTCCGAAGTCGGCGTAGCGGATCGGCAGGTCGCGGTACGAGCGCTTGCGGGTCTGGTAGATCAGGCAGTGGGTCGGGCAATTCATCGGCTTGACCGCGAACTGGCGCTCGTCGACCTCGGTGAAGAACATGTTGTCGCGGTAGTGCGCCAAGTGACCCGAGGTTCGCCAGAGCTCGACGTCGAGGATCTGTGGCGTCACGACTTCGCCGTAGCCGTTGGCCTGGTTGAGCTCGCGCACGTAGCCGATCAGCTCGTTGTAGACCACCGCCCCCTTCGGATGGAAGAAGGGCGAGGCCGGTGCCAGCGGATCGAAGCTGAACAGGTCGAGCTCCGATCCCAGCCGCCGGTGGTCGCGGGCCCGCGCCTCCTCGAGCGCCTTCTCGTAGGCCGCCAGCTCGCCGGCCGTCGTGAAGGCGGTTCCATAGATGCGTTGCAGCCGCTCGTTCGACTCGTCGCCCCTGAAGTAGACGCCCGAGGACTCCAGCAGCTTGACGGCCCCAATCTGCGACGCCCGTTGGACGTGGGGACCCCGGCACAGGTCGACGAAGCGACCGTGCTTGTAGAGCGTGATGGTCTCGCCCGCGGGAATGTCGCGTAGCCGTTCGAGCTTCAAGTCGCTGCCGAGCTCGCGGAAGAGCTCCTCGGCCTCTTCTCGGGAGACCTCGACCCGCTCGAAAGCCGCGTCCTCGGCGAGAATTTCGCCCATCTTCGCCTCGATCGCCGCCAGGTCCTCGGGCGTGAAGGCGCGCGGAAAGCGGAAGTCATACTGAAATTTTTCGCTGTGGTCCTTGCGTCCGGCGTCGTAGAGCGCCTCGGGCCACAGGCGGGTCACCGCGTCGGCGAGCACGTGCTCGGCCGAGTGGCGCACGAAAGTTCCCGCTTCGGGGCTCTTGCCCGTGAGCACCCGAAAGGCACCGCTCCGCTCGAGAGGCTGGCGCAGATCGACCAGCTTGCCGTCGAGCTCGGCACCCACGGCATCGCGGGCCAGTCGCGGTCCGATGCCCGTGGCGACGTCGAGCGGCGTGGTGCCCGCGGGCAGGTGGCGCTCGGAGCCGTCGGGAAGGGTCAGGACGATTTCCGAAGTGGACATCTCGGGATCGAGGAACAAAACGGCGTGAACGGATGCGCGGCTGCCAGCCCTCAGCGGCTGGGCCGAGCTCGGGGAGACGTCTGGTAGGCGCTCTCGGACTCGAACCGAGGACCTCTACCGTGTGAAGGTAGCGCTCTAACCAGCTGAGCTAAGCGCCTTTGCGGCTTCATGTCGCGATCGTCCGGTCTTCTGCGGTGAGCTGGTAGGCCCGAGTGGACTCGAACCACCGACCTCTTCGATGTCAACGAAGCGCTCTAACCAACTGAGCTACGGGCCTGCGCAAGCCGCACCGCCGATCGCCGGCTGCTCGAAGGCGCGGACTGTAGCAAGGGCTTCGAAAGGGCGTCAAGGCGGACCCAGCAAGGTGATGAAGCCTCGACGGGCCACCGAGCCGGCCCGCGTCGCGCTCGACATCTCCCTTTCGAGACGCCACAATCGCGCTTCCGCCCATGACTTCTCCTCCGCTCGTGGTCCGCTTCGGGTCGCTCGGCGACATGGTGCAACTGTCCGTCTTGATGGAGCGGCTCGGGAAGGAGACCGGACGGCCCGTCGATCTTCTCGCCGGCACGCCTGGAGCGCGCGACTTGTTGGCTCGACTCCCCGAAGTCGGCGAGATCTGGATCGCGCGCGGTCGGCGGACCCCTTACCTGCTGGCGCCCGAGCAGTGGGAGCTGGTGCGCTGGCTGAGGCACCGGGGTCCGTCGCCGGTCTGCTTGATCGAGACCGTCGAGAGCGCCCGGGCGCCCCTCCTGCGGCTGTTGCGCCGTGGCGGCATGTCCTCTGCGGAGGTCTTCGACGCGTCCGCTCTCGAACGCGGCGCGCTCGAGCACACCCTCGACTTCCTCGATCGCGTGTCCACCGCGTTCCTCGACCGGCTCGGGCCGGCCCGGGGGTCAGAGAGCGACCCGGCGAGATCCCCCTGCCTGCCTCCGACCGTGGCCGAGAGCGCGGACTTCCTCGCCTGGAGGGACCGGCTCGGGCTCGGATCACGCCCTCTCGTCGTGTTCCACGTCACCAGCCGGCGCGCCAACCGGGGGCGCTGGCCGACCGCGCGCTGGGCGGAGCTCGCGCGCGCGATCCTGGAGAAATTGCCCGACGCGGCCATCTTGCTCTCCGGCACGGCCGCCGACCGTCCTGGCATCGCCGCGCTGGCTCGCGCCTGCTCCGACCCACGGGTGATCGACACCTCGGGCGACTTGCCGCTGGGGCGCCTGCTGGCGCTGCTCGCGGTCGCTGACTCCTGCGTCAGCCTCGATAGCGGGCCGGCGCATCTCGCCGCCGCGGTGGGATGCCCGCTCGTGGTGCTGCTCGGGATGGCCGACCCGCGGCGCGTGGCACCCCGCGGATCGACGCCGATCGAGCTCGTCGCGGCCCGGCCGAGCGAGGCCTGGCCCGCCGATCCCCTGACCTGGCAGCGGATGAACGCTCTGGCGGACATCCCGCTCGGCTCCGTCCTCGGCGCTTGGATCCGGGTGCGCTCGGCCGATTCGCCTCACGGGAATTCCCCGCCGTGACACTACGCGCCCTGTTCTGGACCTACGATCCGGCCCTGCCTTCGTTCCGTCATCGCCTGGCGCCGCTCGCCCACGAGCTCGAGCGGCGCGGCTGGGAGACGTCGATCGAGCGGATTCCCAAGGGACGCTACCTGCGGAGGATCCTCGCGCGGCGAAGGGCGCTGCGCGGCTCCGACGTGCTGATCCTCGGCAAGATCAACCTGGCCCTCTTCGAGGCGCCGTTGCTCGCCGCGTTGACCCGGCGGGTCGTGTTCGATTTCGACGACGCGATCTGGCTCGGCAAGCCACGCGGCACCGGCGACCGGCCCCGCCACTCCCGGCTGCGCCAGCACAAGTTCGCGTCGAGCTGCCGCGTCGCGCGACTCGTGCTGGCGGGGAACCCGTTCCTGGCCGCGCACGCCGCCCGCCACTCCCGCGCCGTGGAAATCATCCCGACCTCGGTCGACTTGGCGTCCTATGCCTCGCGCGCGTCGGTCGGGCGGTCGGGACTGACCGTGGTCTGGACCGGGCTGCCCGAGAACCTCCCTCACCTGGCGCCGCTGCGCGAGCCGCTGGCCCGCCTCGCCGCCGCCGGACACGAGCTACGCCTGCGCATCGTCTCCTCGGCGTTCCCGGACTGGCCGGAGATCCCGATCGAGCGCCGCCTCTGGTCATCCGCGGGCGAGATCCCCGCGTTGCTCTCGGCCGGCATCGGGGTCATGCCGCTCTCCGACGACGACTGGAGCCGCGGCAAGTGCGCCTTCAAGTTGCTCCAGTACATGGCGGCGGCTCTGCCCTGTGTCGCCTCGCCGGTGGGCGCGAACCGAGACGTCGTGGCGCCCGACGAGACCGGATACTGGGCCACCAGCCCCGAGGAGTGGTCGCGGGCGCTCTCGGCCCTGCTGGACTCGGGAGCGCAGCGGGCCCGTTTCGGAGACGCCGGTCGCGAACGGGTGCGGAAATGCTACGACCGCGCGGTCGTCATCCCCCGGGCGGCCGATCTGGTGGAAGAACTGGCGGCCACCCCGCGCGAGCGGTCCGCGCGCTCAGCTCGAGCCTCGCTTCGGCCCGGCTACCAGAAAGTCCGATGAACGACCCGCCACGTTCTGACACGCCATGCCACCGTTGAACGACCTATCGCCCCATAAATCATCAACTGTGCGGGCCGTCGTGGGTAGAGTAGCCCCATGAAGACCTCCCGCGCGCGGGGGTCGACGTGGCTCGCCTGGGTCGGGTTCTGGCTGGTCATTGCGCTGTTTTTCACCAGCCGGTCGGTCCAGCGCGGGGGCGCCTCTCCCGCCGATGCGCGTTCCTGGCTGATCGCGGTCGCCTGGAACCTGCCGAGCTTCTTGCTCTGGGGATTCCTCTCCTTCGCCATCGAGGCCCTGCGCCGACGCTTCCCGCTCGACGGACGACACCGTCGAAATCTTTATGTCCACGCCGCCGCAAGCCTGATCGTCGCACCCCTTCACCTGGCTCTCCTCAGTGGCCTGCTCGGCGTGGCCAGCCGGATCTGGGGCTGGACTTTTTTCGCGTGGGACCTCGACCTGACGTTGCCCGTGTTCTTCCACCTGAACCTCCTCCTCTACTGGCTCATCGTCCTCGGAGGCGAGGCCCTCGCCTACTCGCGCCGCGTGCGCGAGCAACAGCTCGCCTCCACGCGGCTCGAGCATCAGCTCACCGAAGCGCGATTGGCGGCGCTCAGGATGCAGCTCCATCCCCACTTCCTCTTCAACACGCTCAATTCGATCGCCGAACTCATGCACGAGGACCTGGCGGCGGCCGAGCGCATGACCCTGCGTCTCTCCGGCCTTCTGCGCACCGCCTTGAAGACCGCCAGCGACCACGTCGTGCCGTTGCGCGAGGAGATCGAATTCCTGGAGCGCTATCTGGAGGTCGAGAAGGTGCGCTTTCAGGACCGCCTCGCCGTCGAGCTCGAGCTCGACCCGGAGATCGCCGAATCCCGGGTGCCTGCCCTGGTGCTCCAGCCGTTGGTCGAGAACGCGGTGAGGCACGGTATCGGCCGTCTCCATGCGGGCGGTCGTATCGTGGTGCGCGCCGTGCGCGGCCCGTCGCAGATCCTGCTCGAGGTGCTCAACGACGCACCCGCCCAAGACGCGCCCGCCACGTCGCGCCATCCAGGCGGGGGCGTCGGCCTGGCCAACACCGCGGCACGCCTTCGCCAGATCTTCGGCTCCCGAGCTCTCTTCGAGTATGGCTACCTGCCGGGCGAACCGCGATACCGCGCGCGCATCGAGCTTCCCGCTCGAGGGCGCCCGCGCGACAACCGAAGACTCGGCGGAGAGCGGCGACATCCTTGCTCATCAGCTCCTTCCGAGAGGCACTGCGGGAGCACCCGCGTGACGAGCTGGACTCGGATTCGCGAACGCCTCGTCTCAGGTGCCCCCAAGCTCGCCAAGTGGGGAGTCATCTGGCTCGTCGTCGCCGTCTTCAGCGCCAGCTGGATCGTGACCGCCAATCGGGCCACCCGGGGTGCCGAGCACTGGAGCCGCGCACTGGGTCTCAACTTCGGAAGCTACGCCATCTGGGCCGCCCTCGCGATGCCGCTCGTTCGGCTCTCGCGACTCGTTCCTTGGGGGCGACGCCGCCGCTGGACGCACCTCGGCGTCAAGGTCCTCCTGGCCGTCCTCTTCTCGGTTCTCCATTCCGCGATCTTCGTGTTCCTGCTCACCACGCAAGTTCACTCTCACTCGCTGCTCGACGCCTATGGCAGGGCCTTGACGCACACCCTGCGATTCAACTTTCATTTCGATCTACTCACCGCGCTCCTGGTGATGTTCGCCGACGAGAGCCTGGGCTGGTACCGGCGCTTCCGCCGTGAGAGCCTGCACAACGCGCGGCTCGTCGAACAGCTCGCGAAGCTGCGTCTCGAGACACTTCGACTTCAACTCCAGCCACACTTCCTGTTCAATGCCTTGAGCTCCATCACCGAGATGCTCTACCTGGATCCCGACGAGGCGGAACGTCTCGTGCTGCGTCTGTCGTCGCTGCTTCGAACCCTGCTGGAGACCACTCCCGATCAGCTCATTCCACTCCGCGACGAGCTCGATTTCGTACGTCGATACCTGGAGATCGAGCAAGTCCGGTGGGGTGATCGGTTGCGCTGGCGGATCGACGTGGAGCCGGACGCGCTGACGGCCGAGGTGCCCTGCCTGGTCCTGCAGCCTCTGCTCGACAACGCGATCGTGCACGGAATCGGCCGCTTGGAGAAGGGCGGCGAGCTCGTCGTCGAAGCGACCGTCGGCGGTGAGTCACTGAGCTTGCGGATCGAGAACGACACCGCGGCCCATGTCACCGGTATGAGCGTCGAGCCTTCGACGGCCGGACTTCAGGCGACGCGCAGGCGTCTCGACCATTTCTATGGACGCAACCCGGTCTCTCTGCTCGCCGGACCGGCCGACGTCCCAAACCGATTCCGTGTCGCGCTGACGCTTCCGCTGCGCGTTCCCACGGAGTTTGTCCTTGATGAAGCCGCCGACCTGGCCACGGAGATCGTATGGACAAGAAGCTGAGGGTGCTGATCGTCGACGACGAGCCGCTGGCTCGCCGCCGCTTGCGCAGATTGTTGACTTCCGAGGCCGGCGTCGAAGTCGTCGCCGAATGCAGCTCGGCGCGCGAGGCCGCCCAGGTGATCGCCGCGGAGCGCCCCAACTTGCTGTTGCTCGACATCCAGATGCCACAGGAAGACGGATTCGCGCTTCTGCGCACGCTGCCCGACGAGATTCGGCCGCCGGTGATCTTCGTCACGGCTTTCGACCAGTACGCGGTGGAAGCCTTCCAGGTGCATGCCCTCGACTACGTGCTCAAGCCGATCGACGCAGATCGCCTCCACGAGGCCATCGAGAGGGCACGGGAACAGGTCGCGGGCAGTGACACCGGCGAGATCGACCGGCGGCTCCGCGCCCTGCTCGACGAGCTCGCTCCGCGGAATCACTATCTCGAGCGCGTTTTGGTGAGAAATCCAGGCCGCATTTCGTTCGTCAACCTCGACGAGGTGCATTGGATCGGCGCCGAAGGCAACTACGTGCGGCTCCACCTGGACGACGAACGGCACCTGGTCCGGCAGAAGATCGGCGCTCTCGAGGAGTTGCTCGATCCCCATCGCTTCCTGCGCATTCACCGCTCGGTCATCGTCAATCTCGATCGGGTGCGGGAGTTGCAGCGCCTGCCGGGCGGCGATTACGCCGTCCTGCTCGACACGGGAGCCCGGCTGACCATGAGTCGCAGCTACAAAGAGCGGTTCGAGCAGGCGGTGGGCCGCAACCGCGAAGGCGACTGATCAGCCGTCGCGCGAAACCTCCAATCCGTCCGATCGCCACCCGAGGCTTGAATCCGTTCGCTTGAATCCCCCGCACCGGACTTCTGGCCTGTTCGATTCGGGACGAGACGTGCGGCCGGCTGACCATCCCGCTCGCCCGCGTTTTCAGCCGCTCGGAACTCCTGCTTCCAGCCGGCCACGACGACGTCCCGTCGATTCAAGCGAACGGATTCGTCCCGCCTCCGGGTCCGTCGGTACCGGATCGACGGCGACACATTCCGGCACGCGGAGGCGACCCGCCGCCTCTGCCTCGCACGTCCCAGCACTCCCTGGCTCGTTTTCGCCTCCGGAGGCATCCCGGTTGCGCTCTCAGCAAGCACGCTCATGCTCCACGGAGGAGCTGAAAGGAGAGCAGGATGAAACGAAGCGACGGCATGAAAGCCTTCGCGCTGGCCCTCGCGATTCTCGGAGTCACGAGCTCGGCCATCTTCGCGCAGGCTCAAAGCGGTAACGTCTACGGCACGGTCAAGGACGACAAGGCTCAGCCTTTGCCGGGCGTGACGATGACGATGACCGGCGGTGGCGCTCCGATGGTCACGACCACGGACGCGCAAGGTTTGTTCCGTTACCTGGGCCTCGCCCCGGGAACCTACAAGCTGCAGGGCACCCTCGAGGGCTTCAGCCCCGTGGTCTACGAGCAGGTGGTGGTCAACGTCGGTCGCAACACGACCCTCGAGCTGACCATGAACCAGGCCGTCTCGGAGACCATCACGATCACCGCCGAGTCCCCCTTGCTCGACACCCGCAAGGTCTCGGAAGGAGCCACGGTCAGCCAGACCGAGCTCGAGAAGATCCCGACCGCGCGTGACCCCTGGGTCATCCTGCAGTCGACCCCGGGCGTGCTCGTCGACCGCGTGAACGTGGGCGGCAACGAGAGCGGCCAGCAGTCCACCTACACCGGCGGCGGCGATCCGGGCACGAACTCGACCTGGTCGGTCGACGGCGTGGAGATCACGGACGTCGGCGCGATCGGCAGCTCGCCGGCGTACTACGACTTCGGCGCCTTCGAGGAGATGCAGGTCACGACCGGCGGCGGCGACGCGACGCAGCGCACCGGCGGCGTGGGCATGAACATGGTGACCAAGCGCGGCACCAACGAGTGGCGCGCCTCGGGCCGCTACCTCGAGGACAAGAACAGCTGGCAGTCGAGCTTCAGCCCGAGCGCGGGCGACTTCGGCAAGGCTGGTGCCTGGAACGGCTTCCGCGCCCAGCCTGCCTTCTCGCAGGGCAACCAGATCGTGAAGGTCGAGGACTACGGCGCCGACGTCGGCGGTCCGATCCTCAAGGACAAGTTGTGGATCTGGGGTTCCTACGGCAAGCAGAAGGTCGACCTGTTGACGGTCGACAACTATCCGGACAAGACCGATCTCGACACCTGGAACGGCAAGTTGAACTGGCAGGTCACGCAGAACAACTCGGCCACCTTCTTCTACTCGAACAACGAGAAGAGCAAGATCGGCCGGAACGCGGCGCCGACGCGTCCCCCGAGCACCACGTGGGACCAGACCGGCTACAAGGCCGACCCGAACGTCTTCGGCTTCTTCAACAAGCGTCCGACGATCGCCAAGATCGAGGACACCCACATCTTCGGGTCGAACTTCTTCCTCACGGCGATGTACGCGGAGTCCGACGGCGGCTTCCACCTGGCGCCCGAGGGCGGCCTGGCCGTCAATCTGGGCTCGACGGGCAACGGTGCCGGCATGAGCCTCGATCTCGGTACCGGCAAGTGGTCGGCCAACGGCAGCTACATCGACTACTTCTCGCTCCGCCCCGAGGACCAGTACAAGCTCGACGGTTCCTACTTCTTGACGACGGGCAACCTGAACCACGAGCTGAAGTTCGGAGCCAGCTACCGCAAGGCCACGGTCAAGTCGCTGACCACCTGGCCGGGCAACGGCACCGACCTCACCTATGGGGGCGATCTTTACTACACGTATGCCTACGCGCAGGGCGCTCTGAACTACGACGTCAAGTACAAGAACGCCTACGTGCAGGACACGATGACGGCCGGCAATCTGACCTTGAACGTCGGCCTGCGCTACGACGACCAGGGCGGCGCGCTTCTGGCCGGCGTCGCCAAGGCCCCGGCTGCCTATGCCGCACTGGTGCCGGGTTATAGCGATCCCGGCGGCAGCCCCGGGTTCGACAACTGGAAGGACTTCTCGCCGCGCCTCGGGCTCACCTACGCCCTGGGAGCGGAGAAGAAGACCATCCTGCGGGCCAGCTACTCGCGCTTCGTGGATCAGCTCTCGGGCTTCTCCGTGTTCAGTCAGGCTTACCCGATCTACCCGGCGCCGTACGTCGGTCTCTACACGTACGATTACAACCACAACGGCGTGCTGGATCCGGGCGAGCTCGGAGGCATTTCCGGCCATAGCCCCAACTGGAACCCGAACGACCCCGCACACCTCGCCCCCACGAATACGATCGCCAAGAATCTGAGCGCACCGTACAGTGACGAGCTCATCATCGGCGTCGAGCATTCCCTGCTGCCTGAGTTCGTGGTCGGCGTGAACGCGACGTACCGGAAGAACAAGAACATGCTCCAGTACACGGAGCTGGTGTTCGACGGCGATCCGTACACGGCCGCCAACGCCGCCATCCTGGGTCGCAAGGCGACCCGCAACGACTTCGTGGTCGGCAACACCTACAATGTCACTCTCCCCGACGGCAAGACGACGACCGTGAGCACCTACAGCCTGCGTCCCGGGGTCATGTCGCGCGGCGGCACGATTCTCGAGAACTCGGACCGCGGTCAGACCTACAAGTCGGTCTCGCTGACCGCCAACAAGCGGTTGTCGAACAACTGGATGATGCGCGGCAACTTCAGCTGGAACGACTGGACATGGGACGTCCCGTCGGGCTCCATCATCAACCCGCAGCAGTTCACCGGCGGTGGCAACCGGGATGGCGACCGGGTCCTCACCTGCGTCGGCACCGGCTCGGGCGCCAAAGGCAACGTCTGTATCTCGAGCACCTGGTCGTACTCGATCAACGGCATGTACCAGGTGGCTCCGGACCGGGCGTGGGGCTTCAACGTCGCGGCCGCCGTCAATGGCCACGAGGGGTACGCCAATCCGTACTTCATGTACCGCGCCAAGCGGAGCGGCTTCACGAACACCACCAACACGAACCTCCTGGCGGTCAACCGTCCGGACGATTACAAGCTCGACAACGTGAACGTGCTGGACCTGCGTGTCGAGAAGGAGTTCAAGTTCGACCGCTTCGGTCTGACGCTGGGGGTGGATTGCTTCAACGCCCTCAACGCCAACACGGTGCTGCAGCGGCAGCTCCGGATCGACGGCACCAACATCAGTGGCGGCTCCAACAACACCAACGGCAAGGAGTCGAATTGGGTCTACGAGGTGCTGAGCCCGCGGATCTTCCGAGTGGGAGCGACGTTCAGCTTCAACTGACCTTCCATCGGAAGGTGACTTTGGGCCGCTCGGGGATTCCCGGGCGGCCCTTTTCTTGTCGCCTACGCCAGTCCGGCAGGCCGGGAGCCCTCGCCCGCCACCCGTGCGAACCACCCCTTGAGGTACTCCCCTTCGAGGTGCGCCACGGAGACCGGATGGTCGGGCGCGGCCGCCAGGGGAGCGAGCAACTGCAAGCGCACCCCGGCCTCCGCGGCCGCCGCGAAGAGAATCTGGCGGAAGAGCTTGCGGTCGACCGCTCCCGAGCAACTGAAGGTCATCAGGAATCCACCCGGCTCGACGCGAGCCAGCGCCAACCGGTTGAGATCCTTGTAGGCGCGCGCCGCGCGGCCGAGATCCGCCCGCCGCCGCGCCAGAGGCGGGGGATCACAGACCACGATGCCGAACTGCTCGCGGCGCTCGCGCAGGTCCGCGAACACGTCCGCCTCGACCGCCTCCGCGCGCCCCGGATCGAGGCTGTTGGCCTCGATCTGACGCTGAGCGGTGGCGAGCAGCCGCCGCGCGGATTCCACGAGAACTACCCGGCGAGCGCCGCCGCGCAAGGCATAGAGCGAGAACCCTCCGCTGTGGGCGAACAGGTCCAACACGGAGACCCCTCCGGCGAAGGCCTCGACCCGAGCCCGATTCTCCCGTTGGTCGCAGTAGAAGCCCGTCTTCTGGCCCCCCTCCACCTCGGCGCAGAAACGCAGGCCGTTCTCCTGGAACCAGATCTCGCCCGCCGGCCGATCGCCGCGAATCCATTCGTCGATCATGGAGACGTCCTCGCTGCGCCGCGCGGCGACGGCGCCCCGATGGAGAATGGCAACCTCCGGAAAGCGTTCGGCGAGCGCGTCGTAGGCGACGTGGCGTAGCCGCTCCAGGCCGGCCGAGGTGATCTGAGAGACGAGCACCGGGCCGAACCGGTCCACCGTCCAAGCCGGCACCCCGTCGCCCTCGGCGTTCAAGATCCGGTAGCCGTCCGTCAGGGGCCCGAGAACGCGCCGGCGCAACGCCAGCGCCTCGTCGATCCGCTCCCCGAAATAGGCCGCGTCGACGGAACGAGGTCGATCCGGCAGGAGTCGCACGCGGATGCGCGACCCCGGGCTGTAGAAGCCGAAGCCGACGGACTGCCCCCGCGCGTCGACGACCTCGGCCAGGGCTGCGTCGGGCGGCCCCGCTTCCTCGGCGACGGCACCGGAGAAGACCCACGGGTGGCCATCGCGAAGCGGGCGCTCGCGCCCCGCTTTCAGGCGCAGCCGCGCCCGCTCCCCCGCTGCATCAGGCGCCGACACGAAGCGGCGCGACGCTGGTCGCGCTGCGATCCCCCTGCTGCACCGTGACGCGCAAGGTGTACGGACCCGCGGGTGCGCCTCCCGCCTGGATCGAGAGCTCCACCCGCTGCAACCCGGGCTGATCGCTGGGCAGCCGTTTGACGACCTTGACCTCCGCCCCCGGCAGCTCGTGGCCGTCCGGACCAACCAGCGCACCAAGAATCTTCGCGTCGCCGTTCGCCAGACCATAGACATTGACGCAGACCTGCGTCCCGCCGGTGGGCGGCAGAACCGGCATGGCATCCGGAAGGAAGTACTGCTGCGGCCCGAGCACGAAGGGAAACGGCAGGCCCTTCGTCTTCTCGGCGCTCGTGGACGACCTCACCACCAAGCCCCGAGTCATGGCTTGCGGGAAGAGCGGCTCCCCGACCTCGAGATCGCCGGGCGCGAACTTGGGCACGTCGAGCGGCGTGTCACCCAACCAGTAGATTCCCTGATCCCCGACCCGGACGAGAGTGCGCAGGGTGTAGCTCCCGGCCGGCAGGCGCAGGTCGCCGACGAACTTCAGAGGCTCTTTCTGCAAGCGAGCGCCGATCTGCTTGTAGTCGAGCATCAGGTTCTGCGCGACGTAGTCGATCACGCCGCCCGCCGGGTCGAAGGCGTAGGCGTAGATGGCGACCGGAATGGCGTTCTGCTTGTCGCGCGACATCGCGAGAGAAGGACCGTCGACTTCGACGACGACCGGGACATGCATGCGATCGCCCTCGCCCCGGAAGGCCGTGGCAACCACGCCAGCGGCGAGATCCCCACCCGGCTGTCCGGTCAGCAGGAGCTGCGCGGTGTCGATCTGCCGCTCGGCTCCGCTCCGTGCCTCGAAGGGCAGTGGCGCGTAGAAGCCGGGCCGGTGAACCAGCTCGGCGTGCGACGGTCCATTCACCAGCTTGACCTTGATGTCGTGATACTTGCCGTCGAGCTTGAGGTCCTGCGGCTGAATGGTCAGCACGTAAGTCACGCTGGTGGCCTCGAGCATCTCGCTCATGGCTTCGCCGAGATTGTTGAAATTCTCGTAGAGCTGCCCACCGGTGTCGCGCGCCATGGTCAGCAAGGTCTCGCGCCCCGACGGCTGAACGAAGCCTCCGGCGCTGCCGCCCGCGGCGAGCCCGCCGATGTCCACGGATTGGATCGAACAGTCGGCGCGCCGGAACATGTTCAGCATGTCCTCGAGCTGATTCGCGGTGTGCGTGTTGCCGAAACGTTCATTCGAGTTGATGTTCCAGATCTGTCCCGATTCGGACTGACGGGCCGCCTCTTGTTGAACCTGGGTGTCCGCCGAACCGGTGACGAGCGAGGAGTCGAAGCCCTGCGAGAGCAGCACGACGTACTTGCGTCCGAGGACGTTCGACATGCAGCTCGGCCAGAGACGCGAAGCCCTTGGTCAGGGCGGCGACTTCGCTGGCCTTGACCTGCCGCGCCGAGGAGCGTTCCGACCGCACGGCATCCTGGAGGTTCTCGAGGAAGATCTCCTCCTTCTCGGAGCTGCCGACCCCCCGAGTCGAGCCTTCGTTCGGGGTCGTGCTCGGGCCGCTCCGTTCGATATCCGCCAGTAGAAGGCCCAGGGGATCGGACGCCCGATGGCGGATGTCCACCACGCCGAGGGTCTCGATCGCCATCTCGATCTGCTTCCGGTCGGTGGTGAAGCCGAGGATCAGACGGGGCCCCTTGGTGTAGCTCCACGTGGCCACGCCCACCAGATCCGTCGGATGCAGCGAATCGAGGACCAGATGTTTCGCGGCGTCGCGCGCCCGCGAAACCGCGGACGGCTCCGAATTCGTGAGATCGAAGAGCAACAGGAAGTGTCGTCGCCCGGCCGCCGGTACCTCGGGGTTGATCGCGACCTCCTTGCCCTTCGCGGTGGCCGCCATCGAGAGGTCGACGACATCGAAGCCGGTGATCGTTTGCTGCTTTCGGCCGGCCAGAACCTCGAAGTTGTCGCGTGTCAGGCCCTGCACGGGCTTGCCGTCGACCAATACCTGGACGGGAATCTCGACGGCGACGACGTTCTCCTCGCCGCCGAAATGGGCCCGCTGTGCAAGCACGGCCGCGGTGCATACGGCCGCGAGGGCGAGGGCCCAGACCAGGGGTGAACGCAGGAATCGAAACATGACGAAACTCCTCTCGCTACGGGTTGCGCTACGGTGGCATCTTCATCCTTCGATACGCAGTGAGCCGGTTGCGGTTGCAAGGGCGCGACCCGACGCTCCGTCCACGATCGCGAGCCTGAACTTGTGCTCACCCGCCGCGAGGCCAGTCAGATCGAGGTGGGTGAGCCATTGACGGTAGGTGTCGATCCCGGTCGGTCGCGCTTCCGTCGCGAGCGTGAAGGGCCGCTCCCCATCGGGAGTCATCCACGCGCCTTCCAGTCGCAGATTCTTGCCGTCGAGATTGTAGCCCGCGATGCACATCTTCGGATGTTCGCCGGGGCGAAAGGTCGGACCCGCTTGGGGAACGAAGGGCTCGCCGCCGACCACGAAGGGATAGATCACCGTCCCGCTGCTGTCGCTGGAGGTGCGCTCGCGCACCAGATTCCAATGCCCAGGCGAGTCGAAGAAGAGGGGCTGCAGGAGGGTGGGTTGGTCCTTGGAGTAGTCGGGAATCCGGATCCGCACCACCGTCGCGCCAAGTCGTCCGGTCAGCTCGTCGCGCACCAGGACCCGAATGTCGTAATCGTCGGGCGTCAGCACCAGGTGACCGTAGTACTTGATTCCGCCGGTGACCAACGCGTCGGCGCCGCGGCTCGCATCGATGGTCAGCTCGCGATGAAAAAACGCCTTGAATTCCCCTTGCTTGTCGGTGGCATAGGAATAGAGATCGATCTCGCGCTTCTCGTTCGAGGGCCCGAGCAAGCTCTTGCCGTCGATCTCGACGATCACCGGCACGTAGGCCAGCTCGTCGGTGGCGCGAAACGGAGCGGCCAGCACCGAGACTCCGATCTCCTTCTTCGGCTCAGCGAGGGCAATCGCGTCCGCGGCGAGCAAGTCGCGCTCGAACGGGTTCAGCTGCTGGTAGGGACGTGGCGCGTACCAGCCGGGGCGCGCGACCACGCGCAACCCTCGGCGATCGACCAACTCGACCCGTAACCTGCGCCACGCGCCGTCGAGCGGCACGTCCTCCGCCTGGAAGGTAAGCAGGTAGCTCACCGCGCTACGGTCGAGCGCCGCCCGCATCTGCGCGGCCAGGTCGTTCCCTTGGGTGAACAGCTGGCCGCCACTCTCGTTGGCGAGATAGAAGAGCCCGTCCTGGCCGCGGCTGCGCCCGCTGGGCAGATGGGCACCTGCGGTGCGCAGCCCTCCGATGTCCACCGCGTCGACGGCGCAGTCGGCGCGTCGCAACTGCTCGACCAGATCACTCGCGTCCGCCAACAGCGCCGTATTGCCGAATCGCATGTTGTTGTCCACCCGCCAGATTTCTCCGAACTCCGCGTTTTGGGCGTCTTGCCCGTTCTGCAGATCGGCCAGGTCACTGCGCCCCAGGAGGAGACGGCTGTCGAACCCCTCGGAGAACAGCACCACCTGCTTGCGACCCGGAATCGCGGCCAGGAAGCGAGCCAACTGGCCGAGCTGTCGGGTCCAGCTGACGATGCGCCCGCTGTCGTAGCGGCGTGCCTCCCGCTCGACGTTCTCGGCGATGATCTGGTTGTTCTCGGTCGTGACCTGCTGAATTTCCTGGCGCAGGTCGGAGCTCTCCGAACCCTTGTCCGCGGTCTGATCCGGCGCCGAGCCGGGCGTAAACGGCGCCAGGAAGCGCAATGGATCGTTCGCCCGGTACCGGGCCGAGCGGTCGAACGACAGGCTGTCGAGGGCGCGCGCCACCTGCGCTCGATCCGGCGTGAAGGTCACGAGCATCCGCGGTCCGGTCTCGATCGAGAACGTGGCCACCGCCACGAGGTCGCTGGGCTGCAACGACTTGAGCACGACCTCCCGGGCGGCGGTGCGCGCCCGGGTGATCGCGATCGGGTTCGAGAAGGTCAGGTCGAAGAGCAGGAGAAGATGGCGTGGATGCTCTCGCGCCGCCTCGGACGCGGGGTTGGCCGCCTCGCCTGCGGAGTCGCCGATCGCCGCCGCCTTCAGGTCGACGACCTGAAGGTGCTCGATCGGTCGCTGCCTGCCCTGGTCGTAGAGCTTGAAATCCTTCCGAGTCAAGTCGCGGACCGGATTCCCCTCGCGGTCCCGCACCTCGACGGGAACCTCGACCTCGATCACCTGAACGCTGCCGGAGAACTGGGGTGTCTTGGCCGCCGAATGCGCGGCGGGTGCGGTCAGCAGCAGGGCGAGAAGCGGGACCGCGCGGCGTATGTTCATGGACTCAACAACGCCAGCAACCGGCGTGCCTCCGGATGGGTCGCGTCGAGCTTCAAGGCTCGCTGGACATGGTAACGCGCTCGATCGAGGTCGCCCGCCGCCAGGTAGACCTCCGCCAAGCCGACGTGCACCTCGGGCAGCTCCGAATCACGCCGCAGCGCTTCCACCATGTACTGGAGAGCGCCCTGGAGGTCCCCATCGGCGAGCGCATCCTCCCCCCGGTAGACGTAGTAGAAGGGATTGGAGATCTTCAAGCTCTCGAGACGGGCCAGGAGTTGGCCGACCTCGGCCTTACGGCCCGTCTCCTGATAGAGGCGCAACAGGTTCGAGAGAATCGGCCCGTTGTCGGGGTCGACCTGGAGGCCGCGCAGATAGATCCGCTCCGCCTCCTCGTTCCTTCCCGCCCGCGCACGGCAAACCCCGAGATTGTTGATGGCCTTCGGAAAATCCGGAGCGATCCGGCTCGCCAGCTCGATGTAGCGCGTGGCGGTGGCGAGATCCCCGTCGATCAGCGCTTCGGCTCCCAGGTTGTTGTAGAAATGCGCGGTCGCCGTGATGTCATCGATCGGCCTGAAATCGCGGTACGCCTTCGCGGAATAAGGCAGGAAATCGTAGGTCCGAAGCTTGCCGTCGACGTTCAATCCGGCCACGATGTGTCCCTGGCTGAGCACGAATCCGCGCAGCCGGCTCCACCGTTGCGCGTCGACCACTTCGACGTAGAAAGCGTTCAGCCGATTGGCTCGCGCGATGCCGACGAAGAGGTTCACAAAAGAGAGGCAGTTTCCCTCCCGGGCGCGAAAGGTTCCGATGGCGTCGCGAGTCGGACGCAGCCGATACTTCAAGTCGAGATTGGAGAAGACGAAATCGGTGATGTCGGCGGCGCGACGAGTCTCGGTCCCGCTCGGCTTCAGATGCCTCGACAGATAATCGAGGATGTCACGGTCGAGGGCGAACGGAATCTCGACCGTCGCGGCGCCCGGCGCTCCGAGGCGCTGCTCGAGCTGTTGGCGTAGATAAGCGGTGGAGTCGAAGGTCGGATAGCTCGTGCACGCGCAAACGCCCGCGGCAGCGAGAAGCACGATGAGCCGCGACGGGGCCATAGCGGTCTAGTGTGTCGGTCAGTGACGCTCAGTGCAACCTCGCCAGCGCCTCTCGCCCTCCGAAATCGGGTCGTTCGGGACGGCTCGTCCTGGCTCGCTAATCCGGAAATTTGAATCCAGAGGGACGAATTCCCGCTTCCCAGGGACGAATTGGTATAGTGCAGCGACTCGAGCCGAGACGCAAAAGTGCTTGCAGGCTCCGCAGTTGGGCTGCGGAACCGAAAGTCCGCTCGTGCTGGTATCGGGCTTGCTCATCCCATTGACAACTCGATGCGTCCCAAAAATGGGTCTGTCGTGACCCGAGACTCGAAAGGAGGTGACCGGAACCGCTCGAGGAGTCACGGATAACCATCGACATTGTTCTGTTGCAGTCTTGTGTCAACCCAAGGATGGAGGTTTCTAAATCAATGAATTGGCTGCGAAATATCCAGCGTGTCGCGGCGTTCGCTCTCCTGTTCGCGTCGAGCGCGGTGCTCTTCGCGCAGGCTCAGAGCGGTAACGTCTACGGCACGGTCAAGGACGAAAAGTCTCAGCCCCTGCCGGGCGTCACGATGACGATGACCGGCGGCGGCGCTCCGGCGGTCACGACCACGGACGCCCAGGGCTTGTTCCGCTACCTGGGGCTTCCCCCGGGAACCTACAAGTTGCAGGGCACCCTCGAGGGCTTCAGCCCCGTGGTCTACGAGCAGGTGGTGGTCAGCGTCGGTCGCAACACGACCCTCGAGCTGACCATGAACCAGGCGGTTTCGGAGACCATCACGATCACCGCCGAGTCGCCCTTGCTCGACACCCGCAAGGTCTCGACCGGAGCCACGGTCAACCAGACCGAGCTCGAGAAGATCCCGACCGCGCGTGACCCCTGGGTCATCCTGCAGTCGACCCCGGGCGTTCTCGTCGACCGCGTGAACGTGGGCGGCAACGAGAGCGGCCAGCAGTCCACCTACACCGGTGGCGGCGATCCGGGCACCAACTCGACCTGGTCGGTCGACGGCGTGGAGATCACGGACGTCGGCGCGATCGGCAGCTCGCCGTCGTACTACGACTTCGGCGCCTTCGAGGAGATGCAGGTCACGACCGGCGGCGGCGACGCGACGCAGCGCACCGGCGGCGTGGGCATGAACATGGTGACCAAGCGCGGCACCAACGAGTGGCGCGCCTCGGGCCGCTACCTCGAGGACAAGGACAGTTGGCAGGCGGGATTCAGCCCGAGCGCGGGCGACTTCGGCAAGGCTGGTGCCTGGAACGGCTTCCACGCCCAGCCCGCTTTCTCGCAGGGCAACCAGATCGTTCAGGTCGAGGACTACGGCGCCGACGTCGGCGGTCCGATCCTCAAGGACAAGTTGTGGATCTGGGGCTCGTACGGCAAGCAGAAGGTCGACCTGTTGACGGTCGACGGCTATCCGGACAAGACCGATCTCGACACCTGGAACGGCAAGGTGAACTGGCAGGTCACGCAGAACAACTCGGCCACCTTCTTCTATTCGAAGAACGGCAAGTCGAAGATCGGCCGCAACGCGGGTCCGACCCGTCCGCCGTCGACCACCTGGGATCAGAGTGGCGACGCCGCGGATCCGAACGTCTTCGGCTTCTTCAACAAGCGGCCGACGATCGCCAAGATCGAGGACACCCACATCTTCGGGTCGAACTTCTTCCTCACCGCGATGTACGCGGAGTCCGACGGCGGCTTCCACCTGGCGCCCGAGGGCGGCCTGGCCGTCAATCTGGGTTCGACGGGCGGTGGCGCCGGCATGAGCCTCGATCTCGGTACCGGCAAGTGGTCGGCCAACGGCAGCTACATCGACTACTTCTCGATTCGTCCGGAAGACCAGTACAAAGTCGACGGTTCCTACTTCTTGACGACGGGCAACCTGAACCACGAGCTGAAGTTCGGAGCCAGCTACCGCAAGGCCACGGTCAAGTCGCTGACCACCTGGCCGGGCAACGGCACCGACCTCACCTACGGGGGTAGTCTCTACTACACGTACGCCTACGCGCAGGGCGCTCTGAACTACGACGTCAAGTACAAGAACGCCTACGTGCAGGACACGATGACGGCCGGCAATCTGACCTTGAACGTCGGCCTCCGCTACGACGACCAGGGCGGCGCGCTTCTGGCTGGCGTCGCCAAGGGCCCGGCTGCCTATCCCGCTCTGGTGCCGGGTTATAGCGATCCCGGCGGCAGCCCCGGGTTCGACAACTGGAAGGACTTCTCGCCGCGCCTCGGGCTCACCTACGCCCTGGGAGCGGAGAAGAAGACCATCCTGCGGGCCAGCTACTCGCGCTTCGTGGATCAGCTCTCGGGCTTCTCGGTGTTCAGCCAGGCCTACCCGATCTACCCGGCGCCGTATGTCGGTCTCTACACTTACGATTACAACCACAACGGCGTGCTGGATCCGGGCGAGCTCGGAGGCATTTCCGGCCAGAGCCCCAACTACAACCCTGCCGATCCGGGGCACCTGATCGTTTCGAATACGATCGCCAAGAATCTGAGTGCTCCGTATTCGGACGAGTTGGTCGTCGGCGTGGAGCATTCCTTGTTGCCGGAGTTCGTGGTCGGCTTGACGGCGACCTACCGGAAGAACAAGAACATGCTGCAGTACACGGAGCTGGTGTTCGACGGTGATCCGTACTCGGCCGCCAACGTGGGCTCGCTCGGCCGCAAGGCAACCCGTAGCGATTTCGTGGTCGGCAACACCTACAATGTCACTCTCCCCGACGGCAAGACGACGACCGTGAATACCTACAGCCTGCGTTCCGGGGTCATGTCGCGCGGCGGCACGATTCTCGAGAATTCGGACCGCGGTCAGACCTACAAGTCGGTCTCGCTGACCGCCAACAAGCGGTTGTCGAACAACTGGATGATGCGTGGCAACTTCAGCTGGAACGACTGGACATGGGACGTCCCGTCGAGCGCCATCATCGACCCGCAGCAGTTCACGGGCGGCGGCAACAAGAACGGCGACCGAGTGCTCACCTGCGTGGGCACCGGCTCGGGCGCCAAAGGCAACGTCTGTATCTCGAGCACCTGGTCGTACTCGATCAACGGGATGTATCAGGTGGCTCCGGACCGGGCGTGGGGCTTCAACGTCGCGGCCGCCGTCAACGGCCACGAGGGGTACGCCAATCCGTACTTCATGTACCGCGCCAAGCGGAGCGGCTTCACGAACTCCACCAACACGAACGTTCTGGCGGTCAACCGTCCGGACGATTACAAGCTCGACAACGTGAACGTGCTGGACCTGCGTGTCGAGAAGGAGTTCAAGTTCGACCGCTTCGGTCTGACGCTGGGGGTGGATTGCTTCAACGCCCTCAACGCCAACACGGTGCTGCAGCGGCAGCTCCGGATCGACGGCACCAACATCAGTGGCGGATCCAACAACACCAACGGCAGCCAGTCCAACTGGGTCTACGAGGTGCTGAGTCCGCGGATCTTCCGTCTCGGAGCGACGTTCAGCTTCAACTGAGCCAACCGTCTCTCCGTAGTCTTCGACCGCCGGGGTTCTCCCCGGCGGTTTTTTTTTCGCCTGCGCCAACGCTAAACTGAGCGACCAGAGCGGCCGGGCACCTCCGGCCGTCGACTTGCCCAGAAGGAGATTCCCATGCGCTTGGCGCCGATCCTTGCCCCCCTCGGGCTCCTACTCGTCATCGCTTCGACCGCCCCCAGCGCCGCCCAGGACTGGACGGGACGAGGCCGCGTCAATGGCGTCGTCACGGACGACGCATCCAAGAAGCCCGTCAAAGATGCGACGGTGACCCTAAGGCTCGCCAATCAGCCGGATCAGGGACCCAAACCGCTCACCACGGACAAAAAGGGGCGCTGGGGGTTTCTGGGCCTCCTCGGGGGAGACTGGACGGTCAAGATCGAGGCGAAAGGCTATGTCCCCAGCGAGGGTTCCATCCACGTCAACGAATTTCAGCCGAATCCACTTCTTCAGATCAGTTTGCGAACCCTCGCCTCGGTCGTGCCCAAGCAAGATCCCAAGCTCGCCGCCGCGCAGAAGGAGATCGATGCCGGAGACGCCCTGCTGCAGCAGCACAAGGCCGCCGAGGCGCATGCCCAGTACGAGAAGGCGCTGCCGATGTTCGAAGGCGATAACAAGGTCATCGTCCTCCGGCGAATCGCGACCTGCCAGATGATCGAAGGCGATGACGCGGGCGCCGTCGACACCTTGAAGAGCGCGCTCGAGCTCAAGCCCGACGACGAGCCGTCGCTCAAGCTGCTCGTCGACCGCCTGATCGTGTTGCATCGCGACGACGAGGCACAGCAGTACATGGCGAAGCTCCCCGAAGGAACGGCGCTCGATCCCAACACGCTCCTGAACCTCGGGATCAACGCCTACAACGACAATAAGCTCGAAGATGCGCTCGCGAAGTTCCAGCAGGTCGTGGCGGCCAAGCCCGACTGGCCGGACGGCTACTACTACCGGGGGCTCGCCTACATCGCGAGTGGCAAGACGGCGGAAGCCAAGGCGGACTTCCAGAAGGTCTTGGAGCTCGACCCCAACAGCCATTACGCCGGCGATTGCAAGGAGTTCCTGAAGTCGCTCTAGAGCCGCCCCGCCGGGCCGGGTTCGCCCTCGCCCTGTCGGCTCTCGTCGGCGCCGCCGCGTGGTCGTGCGGCGCCGACCTGCCGCCTTCACACCCCGGCGCTCCCGTGGTGCTGATCTCCATCGACACCCTGCGCGCCGACCGTCTCCCCGCTTACGGGTACAAGCCGGGCCGTACCCCGGCCATCGACGCCCTGGCCGCCGACGGCATTCGCGTCGAGCGCGCCTATACCGCCTACCCCATGACGCTGCCCTCGCACGTCACCATCTTCTCGGGTCAGCTGCCCCCGGACCACGGTGTGCGCGACAACATCGGATTCACTTTCTCGGCCGCGTCCCATCCCTGTTTCCCCAAGGAGCTCGCCGCGCACGGCTATTCGACCGGCGCCTTCGTCTCCGCCTGGATGCTGCGCGGCGCCACCGGCCTCGGGAGCTGCTTCCAGGTCTACGACGACGACCTCGGCAGCGGCGGTGCCCAGGGCGAGCAGCGTCGCGGAGCCGACACGCTTCAGCGCGCCGAGACCTGGCTGCGCACGGTCGACGACAAGCCCTTCTTTCTATTCCTGCACTTGTTCGAGCCCCACGCACCCTATGACCCGCCACAACCCTTCGCTAGCGATCTCCCCGACCCCTACGACGGGGAAGTGGCCACCGCGGATGCCGTCGTGGGATCGCTGGTCGCGGAGCTGAAGCGGCTGGGCCGCTATGACGACGCCATCATTATGCTGGTGTCCGATCACGGAGAGGGACTCGGAGACCACGGCGAGCTGCGCCACGGGGTGCTGCTCTACGAAGAAACGGTCCGCGTTCCGTGGATCGTGAAGCTTCCCGGCGAGGCCCGGCGCGGCAAAGTCCTCGCGGGCCCCGTCAGTCTCGTCGACCTCGCGCCGACGCTGCTCGGTCTGGTCGGGGAGAAGCCCGACCCCGCGATGGACGGCAGGTCGATTTTCGGTCGCGACCGGGATCCCGACTGTTCGCCGATCTATATCGAGACCTGGTATCCCCGCCTGAGGCTCGGCTGGAGTCAGCTCTCCGCTCTCGTCGATCGGCGCTACGCAACGATCGCCGGACCGCGACCCGAGCTCTACGACCTCGAGCGGGATCCGCACGAGCACCAAGATCTCGCTTCACAGAGACGGAGTTTCGTCGCGCGCCGAGTCGGCGAGCTCGCCAAGCTCGATCGGCCGCCCGAGAGCTCGGCGGCGGCGGACTCCGAGGCCATCGCCAAGCTCGCCGCGCTCGGCTACCTGGGCGCCAACGCCCACGCCACGAGCGGCCCGCTGCCCAACCCGCGCGATCGCGTGGGTGCCCTCGGGCGATTCGAGGATGCGATCCAGGCCGACGCCCAAGGGGATTCCCGGCGCGCCCTGGTGGAGCTTCAGCAGTTGCTCACCGACAACCCGGGCATGGTCGAAGCGCTCCCTTTCATCGCCCGCGCCGAGCTTCATCTCGGTCATCTAGACGACGCGATCGCCACGCTGCGCCGCGCCGTCGCCGGCGATCCCCACCCTTCGATCCTCCTGGAACTGGCGCAGATGCTGGTCCAAAAAGGAGAGCTCGACGAGGCCGAAAAGCTGGCGACGAGCGTCCGCCGGGACGACCCTCGGCGCGCCTATCAAGCCCTGGTCGAGATCGCCCAGCGACGCGGCGACAAAGCCGCCGTGCAACGCTGGACCCAGGCGGCCATCGACGAGGGCGCGGCCGGCCTCTCGATCCTGCGCGAGCGAGCCCGCCGACTCGCCGCGAGCGGACACCCGAACCAGGCCGTCGCGCTGCTCGAGCCCCACGCCACCGACGCCGACCCGGCGACGTTGGCTCTGTTAGGCCTCGCGCTGGCCGATACCGGGCGCGCCAGCGACGGCTTCGCCCTCCTCCAGCGCGCCCGGCAGGCCGCTCCGAGCGCGCCGGACGTTCTCGAGAACTTCGGCGTCGTGGCGTTACGGCTCGACCACGTCGACCAGGGATTGGACGCCCTCGAGGCAGCGGCCCGGGCGGCGCCCGACCGGGCTTCGGCCTGGAGCTCGCTCGGCGTGGCCCGCTATCGATCGGGTTCGCCGGCGGGCGCGGTCGAGGCATGGAAGCGGGCCGCGCGGCTCGACCCCGAGAATGCCGACGCTCTGTACAATCTCGGTTTCGTCGCCGCCCGGCTCGGCGACCGCGCCCTCGCCCGCCAGGCTCTCCAGCGCTATCTCGCTCTCTCGAGTGGCGTTCAGGACGCAGACCGGGCGCGAGCGCGCGGCCTGCTCGCGCAGCTCGGCGAACGAGGGGGAAGATGACTCGGATGCGCCATCGGCTGCTCGACCCACGACTGCTCTTGTTCGCCGCGCTCGCCGCCACCATCGGCTGCCGGCCCTCCGGAGAGAACGGGTCGGTCGGTCCCTTCCCGAAGGCCCCCGTGGTGCTGGTCTCGATCGACACCCTGCGCTCCGATCACGTGCCGGCCTACGGCTACTCGCAGGGACAGACCCCGGCGATCTCGGCTTTCGCCAAGCAGAGCGTGCTCTTCGAGCGCGCCTACAGCCACGTGCCCCTCACCCTGCCCTCCCACGCCTCCATGCTCACGGGACTGCTCCCGGGCGAGAACGGGGTTCGGGACAACCTCGGCTATCGGCTCAAGCTCGGCGACCACGCCGACCTTCCAAAACTCCTCCAGGACGCCGGCTACGCGACCGGGGGGGCGGTGTCGGCGTTCGTTCTGCGCAAGGAAACCGGAATCGCGCAGGGCTTCGACTTCTACGCTGGGGACATCGAGCTGCGCATCAACGAGTCGATCGGCCAGAGCCAGCGCCCTTGCACCGAGACCCTGGCGGCCTCCCGAGAGTGGCTGCGCGACGCCGCGGCCAAGCCGTTCTTCTTCTTCATCCACTTCTACGAGCCCCATTCGCCCTACGACCCGCCGGCCGACCTTCGGGCGCGTTTCAACAACCCTTACGACGGCGAGATCGCGGCCGCCGACCGCTGCTTCGGAGATCTCGAGTCCGAGCTCCGGAAGATCGGAGTCTGGGACAAGGCCATCGTGGCGCTGGTCTCCGATCACGGCGAGGGGCTCGGCGAGCACGGTGAGCCCGAGCACGGCATCCTGCTCTACCGCGACGCGCTCCAGGTGCCGTTCATGATCAAGCTGCCCGGCGGCGCGCGGGGAGGCCAACGCGTGTCGACACCCGTCGAGCTGGTCGACCTCTTCCCTACGATCACCGGCCTGGTCGGGTTGCCGACGCCTCCGGGGCTGGCCGGACAGTCCGTCTTCTCGCTCGCCGAGGGCGAAGCTCGGCCGATCTTCTCCGAGACTTACTATCCCCGTCTCCACCTCGGTTGGAACGAGCTGACATCGGTGATCGACGGGGACTATCACGGCATTTTCGGACCCGATTCCGAGCTCTACGACCTCGCGAAAGATCCGGGCGAGAACGACAACCTCCGCTCGTCCGAACGCCGAGAGTTCGCGTCCCTACTCGAGAGCGACCGCAAGCTCGCCCGGCCTCTCAACACGCCCATGGCCGAGGATGCCGAGACGGTCGCCAGGTTGTCGGCACTCGGGTATCTCGGCGGCAGCAGCGGGTCGACCGACGAGGGACCCTTGCCGGATCCCAAGTCGAAGATCCACTCACTACGCGACTACAGCGCGGCTCTCGAGGCGGTCTCGAAGCAGGACTTCGCGCGCGCCGTCGAGCTGGCCAAGGCGCTGAGCGAGGAGAACCCGAAGATGGTGGACGCGTGGGATCTCCTCGGGCTCTCCTACTCGCGGCTCGGCCAGCTCGACCAGGGGCTCGCCGCCTACCGTAAGGCGATGGAGCTCAGTGGCGGTACGCCCCATCTCGCGATCTCCATGGGAACGCTCCTGCTGGAACAGGGAAAGCTCGACGAGGCGACGCAGTATGCCCACCTGGCCGTGGATGCGAGCCCGACGCAGGCCCACACGTTGCTCGCCAACGTGGCGGAGAAGAAGAAGGACTACGCCACCGCCGAGCGCGAGGCCAAGCAGGCGATCGAGGCCGGCGGCACGAAGGTCTCGCCGATGCTGGTCCTGGCCGACGTCTATCGTGACCAGGGACGGCTCGACGAGGCGCTCGCGATGACCGATCAGGCGCTCAAGATCCTGGGGCCGGAGCAGCCCAAGTATTCCGGTCTCTACCTGGCGCGCGGCGACATCTTCGCGCGTCAGGGACGGCTCGACGACGCGGTCCAGGCGTTTCGCGCCGAGATCGACCGCTTTCCCTGGGACCCGCGCGCCTACTCCCGCCTGGCTGCTCTCCTCGTCGCCTCCGAGCATCCCGACGAGGCGGGACGCGTGCTTGAGACCCTGCTGGCCAACAATCCGAACTCGCCCGCGGCGGTGGCCGCGGCGATTCGCAGCATGCGGGTGCTCGGCGACCCCGCCACGGCCCAACGACTGCTCGAGAGGGCGCGTCAGAGATTCCCCGGCGACCCCGCCCTCGCCAAGCTGTGAGCATGGATCCACGACCCATCGGCTGGAGACGGTCCCTCGCGGCGGCCGGGGCGCTCGCCCTCGCGCTGGGCGCGGGATGCTCGCGTTCCTCGTCCGAGCCGAGCGCGCAAGCGGCGCCCGCCTCGCGCACGAAGGAACCCGGCCCGAGCTCGCCCGCTCGCCCGGATGTCCTGCTCGTGACCATCGACACCCTGCGCGCCGACGCCCTCGGCTTCACCGGGAACCCGATCGTCAAGACCCCGACCCTCGACCGTCTCGCCGCCACCGGTACCGTCTTCACCGACGCCCACGCCCACAACGTCGTGACCCTGCCGTCGCACACCAACATCCTGACCGGCCTCTATCCGTTCCAGCATGGCGTGCGCGACAACTCGGGGTTCACGCTCGACCCCTCGACGCCCACTCTGGCGACGATGCTGCACGATGCCGGCTACGCGACCGGCGCGTTCGTGGGCGCCTTTCCCCTCGATCGCCGCTTCGGCCTCGCGCACGGCTTCGATGTCTACGACGACTCCTATCCGATCGGCACCGAGGATGCACGTTTCGTGATGCCCGAGCGCCGCGGCGACGTGGTGGTCTCGTCGGCGCTCGCCTGGTGGAAAGCACATGCCGACCAGCCGCGCTTCATGTGGGTGCACGTCTATGACCCGCATGCTCCCTACGCTCCACCTGAGCCTTTCGACACCCGCTACCGGGGGCATCTCTACCTCGGCGAGGTCGCGGCGGTGGATTTCTTCCTCACTCCGCTGCTGGAGCCTCATCTCGACGGCAAGCAGAGGCCGGCGCTGATCGTCGTCACCGCGGACCATGGCGAATCGCTCGGTGAGCACGGCGAGCTGACCCACGGTCTGTTCGCCTACGAGGCAACCCTGCACGTGCCGCTCGTTCTCTGGGGTCCCGGCGTGCCCGCGCGGCGGGACGATCGGCCGGCCCGGCACATCGACATCGTGCCGACGATTCTCGAGCGCCTCGGCGTCCGGCCGCCCCATCGTCTCCCCGGAGCTTCCCTTCTCGATCCGCCGCCGCCCGGGGAGACGAGCTACTTCGAAGCGCTCTCGACGGCGCTCAACAGGGGCTGGGCGCCGCTGCGCGGCATGCTGCAGAACGACCACAAGTACATCGACCTTCCCATTCCCGAGCTCTACGATCTGCCCAAGGACCCGCACGAGGAGAACAACCTGGTCTCCACCGACGCCGCCGAGGCGAAGACGTTGCGCGGCGAGATTCCAGCGGGGACCTGGCCGCCCGTGGACCGTCATCAACCGACCAGCGAAGAGGCCATGCGGCTGCGCAGTCTCGGCTACGTGACCGGGACGGCCGAGCCGCGGGCGACCTACGGCCCCGAGGACGACCCCAAGCGCCTGATCGACGCCGACCACGAGCTGCACGACCTCATCGGGCTCTATTCGGAGGGGCGGTATCAGGAATCGATCCGCAAGGCGCGTGACCTCATCGCGCGTCACCCCGATTTCGGCGAAGCCTACGAAGAGCTGGCGCTCGCGCTGCGCCAGCTCGAGCGCGGCGACGAGGCGGTCGCGGTCCTGCGCGACGGATTGACGAAGGCGCGGACCAAGAACTCCATCGCCCTCCAGCTCGGAATGACCCTGGCCGAGCTCGGGCGCGCCCGGCAAGCTGTCGAGGTGCTGCGCCCCCTCACCGCCGACGACGACCCCGATACGTTGCGTGTCTATGGCTCCGCGCTATCGGACAGCGGCGAGCAGGAACAGGCCCTCGCGGTGCTCGACCGGGCGCTGAAGCTCGCCCCCACCGATCCGCGGATCCTCGAGGCTCAGGGGACGGCCGAGCTGCGGCTCGGCCAACCCGAGCGTGCCCGCGACCTGCTGCGCCGCGCCCTCGACCTCAACCCCCGCCTGGCCACGGCCTGGAACACGCTCGGCGTGGCGCTCTATCGGACCGAGGGGCCCAAGGCCGCAATCGAGGCTTGGAAGAAGGCGGTGAATCTCGATCCCACCCTCTACGATTCGCTTTACAATCTCGGCCTCGTGGCCACCAACATCGGAGATCGACGAACCGCTCGAGAGGCGTTCCAGCGCTTCGTCGGCAGCGCCCCGCCGGACCGTTTCGGGGAGGAGCTCGCCAAGGCGCGGGCAGCGCTGAGCCAACTCGGACGCGAGGGTTCTCGGTGAGGCAGCGAGCTATTCGGTCGGCCCTCGGAGCGGCGCTCGCACTCGGCTCCCTTCTCGCGGGGTGTCACCGCGGAGGACGCCTTGGCCCCTACCGAGATGCTCCCGTCATTCTGATCTCAATCGATACCCTGCGCGCCGATCACCTGCCACCCTGGGGCTATAACAAGGTCGCGACACCCGCCATCGACAGCCTGGCTCGGGACGGGATCGTGTTCGAGAACGCGTACAGCCAGGTACCGCTCACTCTGCCTTCGCACACCACCATGATGTCCGGCTTGCTCCCCTCGCACCATGGGGTGCGAGACAACGTCGGCTACAGCTTCGACGGCAAGGCACATCCCGACCTCCCCGAGATCCTCTCCGCTTCCGGTTACGCGACTGCAGGCTTCGTCTCTACCTTCGTCTTGCGCCCCGACACGGGAATCTCTTCGGGCTTCCAAACCTACGACTGTGACATCCACTGGGAGAAGGGGGCGCCTCTCGACAGCGCGCAGCGGCCGGGAGCCGTGACCGAGAAGCTCGCCGAGGCGTGGCTCCGCCAACACACGCAGAAACCTTTCTTCCTTTTTCTCCACCTCTACGATCCACACACCCCGTGGAACCCGGCTGAGCCCTTCAAGAGCCGCTACCCCGACTCCCCCTACGACGCCGAGATCGCCACCGCCGACGCGGCTGTCGGCGCCTTTCTCGACGATCTCCGGACTCTGGGGCTCTATGACCATGCGCTCATTCTGCTGGTGGGCGATCATGGGGAGGGTCTGGGAGACCACGGGGAAGGTCACCACGGAGTCATGCTCTACCGCAGCACGCTTCACGTTCCGATGATCGTGAAACTCCCCGGCCGGGCGCGCGCCGGCACTCGCCAGGCTGATCCCGTGGGCCTCCTCGACGTCGCTCCGACCGTGGTCGCGCTCACGGGTGTGGCCAATCAGGCGAAGTTCGACGGTCGCTCGCTCTTCGCCGCGCCGGATCCCGCGCGCGAGATCTACGCGGAGACCTATTACCCGCGCCTGCATTATGGCTGGAGTGATCTCGAAGCAGCCTACGACGCGAAATGGTCGCTCATCGACGGACCGACGCCCGAGCTCTTCGACCTCACGACGGATCCCGCTCAGCTGCACAACGTCCTTCTGGATCACCGGCGGGAGCTGGCGAGATTGCGCGCCGTCGTGGCGCGCGACAATCGCCCCCTCGCCGCACCGCAGTCGGTCGACGCGGAGACCGCAGCCAAGCTGGCCTCGCTCGGCTACATCTCGGGACCGGCGCTCAACAGCTCCGAGACCAAGTTGCCCGATCCCCGATCGCAACGCAGTCTGCTTCACCCGATTGAGCAGGCGATCGAGGCCGTCAGCGCCGAGAAGTGGGGAGACGCGGAGAAGAACCTCCGCGCCGTCTTGGCCCAGAATCCCAAGATGTATGACATGTGGATGCTCCTCAGGCACGCGCTGAACAAGCAGGGGAAGGACGAGGAGGCTGTCGCGGCGGCCAAACAGGCGCTCGAGCTGTCGGGCGGCAGCACGGACCTCGCGGTGACGATCGCCGAGGAGCAAGTGCAGCTCAAGCACTACGACGACGCCAGAAAGCTGGCCGAGACGGTGCGCAGCGCTCTTCCCAAGGAGGCCGGCGATCTGCTCTTCCAGATCGCGGTCGCCGAAGGTGAGGAAAGCAAGGCGGATCGCATCGTCGAGGAGGCGCGGCGAGCCGACCGCTTGACGGAGCGCATGGCGGACCGGCTGGCGCTCGGGCACCTCGAACATGGCGAGCCGGCTGCGGCGCTGGACCTCCTTTCTCCTTTCGTGAAGGACGGAGGAGCTCCGACGCTGGTGGCCTACGGCTTGGCGCAGTCCGACTCCGGCGACAACGCGGGAGCCCTGCGGACCCTCCAACAGGCGCAGGCGCTCGACGACAAGCTGCCCAAGCTCCACGAGGCGCTCGGAATCGTGCTGCTGCGGCTGCAGCGCGCTCCGGAGGCGCGCGCCGAGCTCGAGCACGCCCTCAAGCTCGACGACCACCTGGTGGACGCCTGGAACACGCTCGGGGTGGCGCTCTACCAACTCGAAGGGGCGCACGCCGCCATCGACGCCTGGAAGCACACCATCGCTCTCGATCCCAATCAGTTCCAGGCGCTGTTCAACCTCGGACTGGTCGCCGCGCACGCGGGTGACCGGGCCACCGCCCGCCAGGCGCTGCGCAGCTTCGTCGAACGGGCTCCGCGCGACAAGTACGGCGCCGACATCGCCCAGGCCCGCCAAGCGCTCGCGCAGCTCGGCGGCTGAACGCCGCCATCCGAGCCGCCATCCGATAGACTGCGCGTTCCTTCGATGTCCGGTAGACGCCGGCCGCTCCGAGCGGCCCTTCCACGATCATGAATCTCAGCCCCTGGGCCGGAGTGGTGCTGGCGATCGTCCTGATCGCCGTCAACGGCTTCTTCGTCGCCGCGGAGTTCGCCCTCGCCAAGGTGCGCCTCACCCAGCTCGAGCCACGGGTGCGGCTGGGGGAGCGCCGCGCCAAGCTGGCCGCCCACATGCTGCGCAACCTCGAGGCCTACCTGCCGACCACCCAGCTCGGCGTCACCCTGGCCTCGATCGGCCTCGGGTGGGTCGGCGAGCCGGCTCTGGCGGAGATCCTCCGGCCGGCGATCCTGCTCGTTCCCGGCGCCACCGAGACCCTCGTCCACTCGATCAGCCTCGCGGTAGCGTTCGTCATCGTCAGCATGTTCCACATCGTCTTCGGCGAGCTGCTGCCGAAGTCGGTCGCCATTCGCCGGCCCGAGGGCACCTCGACCTGGGTCGCGGTGCCTCTCTACCTCTTTTCGCGGATCTCGCTGCCGGTCACCTGGGTCATGCACCGCGCCGCGAACGGCTTGTTGCGCGCGATGGGCTTCGCGGGACCGAGCGAGCACGCCCATCCGCACAGCGAGGACGAGCTGCGCCTGCTTCTCGCCTCGCGCCGCGCGGTGCGCATCTCGGACCACAAGCGCGATCTGCTCGAGAACGTGCTCGAGCTCTCCGAGCGGGTCGCGCGCCAGGTCATGGTGCCGCGCGCCGACGTTGTCTACCTGTCGACCCAACGCAGCCTCGCTCAGAACCTCGAGCTGGCGCGCACCAGCGGCCACACCCGCTTTCCGCTCTGCGAGGGGGACCTCGACAAGGTCCTCGGAATCGTCCACATCAAGGATCTCTTCCGTGCCGCGACCATGCCGGAGGACCTCGCCAACGTCGCCCGGCCGGTCCAATTCGTGCCCGAGACGACACCGCTCGACATGCTGCTCGCCCGCATGCGCGCCGAGCGGCTGCATCTCGCCGCGGTCATCGACGAATACGGCGGCGTCGCCGGGATCGTCACCCTCGAGAACGTGATCGAGGAGATCGTGGGGCCGATCCAGGACGAATTCGACTTCGAGAAACCCGAGCTGGTCGCCAAGGGGGACGGCGTCTACCAGGTCTCGGGCGCGATGCTGGTGGTCGATCTCGAAGACGAGCTCGAGCTCGAGATCTCCGATCGCGACGAGGACACGATCGGAGGCGTCGTCCTCTCGGAGCTCGGCCGGCGACCGCGGGTCGGGGACCGGGTCGGGGTCGGCCCGCTCGAGCTCGAAGTTCTCGACGTGCAGGGCAACCGGATCCGCAGCTTGCGCCTCACGGTCGCGAAGCCGGCACCGGGCGGACAGCCGCCGAACTGAGCCAGCCCGTTCGGACGACGCTCGCCGTCAGCGCAGGGAATCGACCAGCTCGGCGAGCTTCACCGCGCCCTCGGCGATCGGGACGCGCATCTTCTCGCGGTCGCGGCGCAGAGAGAGCTCGACCTCACCGGCCGCGAACGATTTGCCCCCCACCACCGCCCGCGCCGGAATGCCCACCAGATCGGCGTCCTTGAACTTGACTCCCGGGCGCTCGTCGCGGTCGTCCAGCAGCACTTCGAAGCCGCGACCCGCGAGCTCGGAAGCCAGCGCTTCGGCGGCTCCCATCGCCGCGGGATCGTTCGGCGTCAAGGCGATCACTTCGATTTCGAAAGGAGCCAGTGGCAGCGGCCAGACGATGCCGTCGTCGTCGTGGTTCTGTTCGATCGCCGCGGCGACGGTACGCCCGATGCCGAGCCCGTAACACCCCATCACCATGGCGGCGAGCTCGCCGCGCTCGTCGCTGAACGTGCACTGCATCGGCTCCGCGTACTTGGCGCCCAGTTTGAAGATGTGCCCGACCTCGATGCCACGCGAGAGAAGAAGCGGCGTGCCGCAGCTCGGGCAGGGGTCCCCCGCGACGACGAGCGCGAGGTCCCGCCACTCGGGCGCAGCTCGACGTCACGCTCCCACTCCGCGCCCAGGTAATGGGCGTCGGCGTCGTTCGCCCCGCAGACGAAGCCCGACGAGTGCTCGACCGAAGGGTCGGCGAGCAGGCGGCCCGCATGGCCCAGCCCCACCGGCCCCGCGAAGCCCGGAGGGGCGCCGGTGAGCTCGCGAACCCGTTCCTCCGGCGCGAGACGCACGTGGATCGCGTCGGGGAGGGCGTTGAGGAGCTTGACCTCGTTGACTTCGCGGTCTCCGCGGATCGCCACCACCACGAGCTCGCCTTCGTCGGTCTCGTAGATCAGCGTCTTGACGAAGCTCTCGATCGGCTCACCGAGGAACTCGGCCACTTCCTGGACCGACGTCTTGCCCGGGGTCTCGCGCTTCTCCAGCGCTCGCGTCCCGGGCGTGCCGATCGCCGGCCAGGCTCCGCGCTCCGCTTTCTCCTGGTTGGCGCCGTAGCCGCAGGACGGGCAGTGAAGAACGGCGCTCTCGCCAGTCGTCGCCGTGACCATGAATTCGTGCGACGACGAGCCCCCGATCGTTCCCGTGTCGGCCTCTACCATCGTGTAGTCGAGCTGGCAGGCCTCGAAGATCCGGCAGTAAGCGGCCCGCATCGCCTCGTAGCCCTCGTCGAGGCTCTCCGTCGTGGCGTGGAAGGAGTAGGCGTCCTTCATCAGGAACTCGCGCCCCCGCATCAGGCCGAAGCGCGGCCGGATCTCGTCGCGGAACTTGTCCTGGATCTGGTAGAGCGTGAAGGGGAGCTGACGGTAGCTCTTGACGTCGCGCCGCACGATGTCCGTGACCACCTCTTCGTGGGTCGGACCGAAACAGAAGTCGCGCTCGTGGCGGTCGCGGATGCGCAGCAGCTCCTTGCCATACTTCTTCCAACGCCCCGACTCCTGCCAGAGCTCGGCCGGCTGGACGGCCGGCATGTTGAGCTCGACCGCGTCGGCAGCATTCATCTCGCGGCGTACGATCGCCATCAGCTTGGCGAAGCTCCGCCAACCGACCGGCAGGTAGCTGTAGATACCGGCCGCGGCCTTGCGGATCATTCCAGCCCGCACCATCAACTGGTGCGACACCACCTCCGCGTCGTTCGGCACCTCGCGCGTCGTATGCAGGTAATACCGGCTCCAACGAATCATTGCTTGGGCTTTCTGCGCACTCTCTCGAACAGGCGCGCCGAGTCCTTCATGCACTCCATCATCTTCTCCTCGAGCGCGCCCACGCGGGGCTCGAGCCGGCGCGCCCGCCCGAAAGCGTCGCGTGCCCGTTCTTCCTCCCCGGCGGCGAGCAACGCCATGCCGAGATGGGTGAGGGTGGTCGACGAAGCGCCAAGCTCGTTCGAGCGCTCGAGACAATCCACCGCCTGGTCGAGCTCCTTGCGCTTGTAGTGCACCCAACCGAGGACCGCGAGTGGAAACTGCTTGAGCTCGTCGGGTGCCAGGTCGAGCGCCGCCCGCGCGAGGTCGAGCGCTTCGTCCAGCTCCTCCTCCATCTCGGCCAGGTTGTAGGCGAGCTCGTAGTAGGCGATGGTTCGCGCGAAGCTCGACTCCGCTTCGGCCAGGAGCGCCTTGCCGATCCGGTTACCCTCGCGAAACTTGCCTTCGCCGCGCAGAGCCGCGATCAGGGCCGCCGAGGCGGTGGCACGCAGCATCTCGCCGGGCTCGAGCTCGAGCACCGCGCGCGACGCCGCCTCGAGCTCCTTCGTACGGCCCAACGACAAGCAAACCATCGCGTAGGACATGCGCAGGGTGGAGCTCGCCGGCTCGAGCGCGATCGCTCGCTTGCACGTCGCGATCGCCTTGTCGGCTTCGCCCCGCTCCGCGTGAGCCTCGGCTTTCGCCATCAACTCGGCGGCCGGCTCGCCGACCGCGGGCAGGGGAACGCCCTCCCGTCCGGAGAGGAATTGCACCAGATCCTGGTAGCGCATGCGGCGCGGATTGAGCCGTTGGGCCTCGCGAAACGAGGCCAGCGCCTTGCGGTTCCAGTGCTTCTCGAGGTACGCGAGACCGAGCAGGTAATGAGCTTCCTCGAAGGCCGGGTCGAGCCGCACCGCCTCGGAGAGACGCTTGACCGACTCGCTCGGCCGTCCCATCTCGAAATGACAGTTACCGAGCATGAAGAGCGCCTGCGGCACCGGATCGATCTCGCAGGCCTGCTCGAGGTGCGCCACCGCGCGCCGCATTTCGCCCTGCGCCGCGTAGACCGCCCCGAGGCTGAAGTGGGGCAGGAAGGCGTCAGGATAGAGGCGCACCGCTTGGCGCAGGAGGTCCTCGGCCTGCGACGGGTGGTCGCTCTCGTGGCAGATGACTCCGGAGAAGACCAGGGCCTCGAACTGATCCGGCTTGACCTCGAGCACCCGCGCGAAATAGGTCAGAGCCGATTCGGTGTCGCCCTCGTTGAACGCCGTCTCGCCGAGCAGGAGCGCCAGCTCGTAGTTGTCGCCATCCAGCCGGAAAGCCTGTTCGAGGCTCGCCCGGGCGCGCTCGACGTCGAAGGCGAAGAGCGCGTACTCGGCGTCTTCGAGGTGCTCGACGAAGCTCTGCCGGCGCTCGCCGCTGAACAATGCGACGATGCGATCCTTGACCGCCACGAAGCGCTCCCGCTTCTCGAGCGCCTGCAGTTGATATTCCATCTTGGAACGCCAGAGATCCGCCCACTCCTCCCGACCGATCAGGCGCTGCCGCTCGAGCAGTTCGCGCAAGGTCGCGAATCCGGTCTGGCTGACCAGCAGGTTCTTCTCCTGCTTCTGCGCCGTCGCCGCGAGCCGGGTCACGCTCTCGGCGGTGCGCTTCACCGCCTCTTCGAGGATGGAGACGCGCTCGAGCAGGTGCTCGTCGAGCGAGAAGTCGGCCTCCTGCTCGCCGGTGATCTCCTGCGCTTCCTCGCTCGGCGGGCCGGAGAGCACCAGGAGCTTCTGGTGACAGCGCTCACAGAGATCCCGGTCCCCCGGATTGGGGGCGCCACAGGACTGGCAGAGGATGACGCTGCCCGACCCGCTCTCGGCGCGCCCCTCAGCCGCGCGCGGCGGAGTAGTCATAGAAGCCGCGACCGCTCTTGCGGCCGAGATAACCCGCGTCCACCATCTTCACGAGTAATGGGCAGGGACGGTACTTGTCCTCGCCCAACCCCTGTTCGAGGACGCGCAGGATGTCGAGACAGACGTCGAGGCCGATCAGATCCGCCAGGGCGAGCGGTCCCATCGGGTGGTTCATGCCGAGCTTCATCACGTCGTCGATCGCGGCCGGCTCGCCGACGCTCTCCCAGAGGCAGAACACCGCCTCGTTGATCATCGGCATGAGCACCCGGTTGGAGACGAAGCCGGGCGAGTCGCGGACCTCGACCGGCGTCTTGCCGAGCCGCCGTGAGATGGCCTCGATCCGATCGTAGGTCCCTTGCGAGGTCTGCAGGCCGCGAATGATCTCGACCAGCTGCATGAGCGGCACCGGGTTCATGAAGTGCATGCCGATGACGCTCTCCGGCCGGTTCGTCTGCGCGGCCAGCTTGGTGATCGAGATCGAAGAGGTATTGGACGCCAGGATGGCCCCCTCCCCGAGCAGCCGGTCGAGCTCGGCGAAGACCTGGCGCTTCACGTCGAAGCGCTCGACGACCGCCTCGACCACGAGGTCCGCCTCCGCCACCGCGTCGAGAGACGTCGCCGTCCGTAGACGACCCCGCGCCTCCTCGCGCGCCGCTTCGGTGAGCTTGCCCTTCGACACCAGCTTGTCGAGGCTCTTGTCGACCGCCGCCCGGCCGTGCTGGAGAGCCGCCTCGACCACGTCGACCATCACGGTCGCGAAGCCCGAGGTGGCGGCCACCTGCGCGATGCCGTTGCCCATCGTCCCGGCGCCAACGACACCGATCGTGCGAATCTCGGTTGTCACGCTCACTCCTTCCTTCCCCGGCGAGCCTACGAACTCGCGGCGCGAAGGGTCAAGCAAAGCGCCAGGGTCAGAGGGCGCCCGGAGTCAGGGCCGCACGGGAGTCGATCCAGCCTTCGACGTGACCGAATCGGGTGCGCAGCGCCGCGCCGACTCCCACCAGCGTCGTGGCCGTCCAGACCGCGATCCCGAGATAGGGCACCAGCTTGAGCAGGCCGAGCAGAAGGACGCCCACCAGGGCTTCGTGCAGGACCGGCCGGCGGCGGTGCAGGATTGCGCCGAGCAGGGTTCGTCCGACGATATGGAAGGCCGCCACGGTGCCCCACAGTTTCGCGGCGAGCGCCGCGAAGACGACCAGGGCGAGCAGGGGAAGCGAGAGCGGCGACGGGAGCACGGCGGCGAGCAGCAACGCGGTCAGCAGCGCGGCCAGGACGCCGACCAGGCCGGTGACGAAGCAGAGCATCGGCTCGCGGCGAATCTCCTCGGAGGCGGCGAGGAGAGGCCGCCCGGCGAGGACGAAAAGGACCAGCGACAGGGCTAACCAAGCCGCGACGAGGCCGAGCTTCGCCGCCAGCACCACCGGAGAGCTGGCCGGAAGCCCCAAACTGGGGCCCTCGAGGAGGGTCAGGCCGGCGCGTGAAAAGGTGGGATAGGCGACCGAGCTGCCTTCGATGCGCGCCCCTGGCGCCACCGTGAGACGACCGCCGAGCACGTGCACGTCGCCTCCGACATCGGCGCTCCCCGCGAGCGTCACATCGCCTCCCAGCACCGTCACATCGCCCGCCACGCTGCCCGAGATGCGGGCCGAGCCCTGGATCGCGGTGACTCCCGCGAGCGCCTGGCCGTCGACCACGACATCCCGGCCGACCGCGACCAGCTGGTGACGTGCCACCGCCCCCGACTCCAGCTGCAAGGCACTGGCTCCACCGGCCCCCGAGGCGGGCGCGGCCAGCGCGAGAACGAGGGTGAGCGCGAGCACGGTCAGTGGGATGCGTCGCGGCGGGCCGATTCCCCGGCCGCGGCGGAGCGCGAGCGCAGCAGACGGACGAGCAGGTAATCGGCGCCGAGCGCCAGCATTGCCGCAGCGCCCCAATTCAGCGTCGAGCGGCCGAGCCAGGCACCGAGTGCCTCGCCCGCGGCTCCCCAGGAGGCGCTCGCCAGGCCACTGCCGGCGACCAGCGCGGCCCGGAAGAGGTCGAGCAGCGCTGCCAAGGCACCGCTCGACCCGCCTTGCGGCTGAAAGCCCGCCGCGCCCAGCCCAAACAGCACCGCCGCCAGACCGCCCACCGCCGTCAACACGGCCACCGGAAGCTTCCAGCTGCGTGGCGCCCTCGCTTCCCACGGCGCGGGCTCGAGGGCGGCCAGGACCTCCATGGCGAAGCGTGGTCGTACGGCGAGACGTGCCGAGTCGAGACGCGCGAAGAGCCGCGCCGACGCATCGCGCTCGCGCCGACAGGCGGCGCAGCCGGCCAAATGCATCGCCAACTCCTCGGCCTCGACGTCGCCGAGCTGCTCGTCGAGCTCGAGCTCGATCCACTCCCGGTAGCGTTCGTGCAGATCCATGACTCCCGCCATCAGCTTTCCGCTCCCAGGGTCACCTTGAGCATCTGGCGAGCCCGGAAGAGCTTGTTTTTCACCGTCCCGAGCGGCATTCCCTTGAGCTGAGCGATCTCGTCGTAGGCGAGCTCGCCGTAGTGTCGCAGCACGATCAGCTCACGATATTCCCAGGGGAGACCATCGATCGCCACGCGCACGGCGGCATCCCGCTCCCGCGCCTCCAGACCGTCGAGCGCCGAGGGATCGTTCGCCGGAAGCTCGAGCTCTCGCCCGCCGTCTTCGCGCTCCGTGCCGGTCCGTCCGATCGGCACCATACGAAAGCGGCGACGCCGGATCTGGTCGATCGCCGCGTTCTGCCCGACCCGGAAGAGCCAGGTCGAGAAGCGGTATTGCGGATCGAAGCGATCGAGAGCCTGATACACGCGAACGAACACCTCCTGGGCCAGATCCTGAGCGTCGTCGGCATTGCGCACCATGCGGAAGAGATAGTTGACCAACCGCGTTTGGTAGCGCCGGACCAGCTCGGCGAAGCGCTCCCGGTCCCCGGCCAGGACCGACCGCACCAGCTCTTCGTCCGTCTTGGGGTCGGGCTCGTGCGGCATGGCGAAGTACGCGTTTCCCTGCCGCCGGGTTGCAGCCGGGTGACCGGATCGGCCCTTTTCGGGGGTTCGGAGCCGGTCCCGGGGCCCTCCGGGATGGAGTCCGGGCGGGAAGGGGCCGAATCCTATCGGACCGCGGCGCCCGCTGGCGCAGGGACCTCGACCGCCCGGTTCAGCCGGTCCCCCTGGCGAATCTGGTCGAGCACGCCGTCCCCTTCCACCAGATGACCGAAGACGGTGTAGCCGCCGTCGAGATGGGGTTGGGGCGAGAGGGTGAGGAAGAACTGGCTCCCCCCCGTGTCGGGACCCGAGAGGGCCATGCCGAGTGCCCCCCGGTCGTAGCGCAGAGGGTTATTCTCGTCGCGCAGCGAATAGCCGGGGCCACCCCATCCGTCGCCGCGCGGATCGCCCCCTTGAACGACGAAGTCGGGGACGACGCGGTGCCAGAGCGTGCCGTCGAAGAAGTGCTGGCGGGCCAGCTGGAGGAAAGAGAGGCAGGTGAGCGGCGCCTCGGGGCACGCGAGCTCGACCACCAGGCGGCCGCGCGTCGTCTCGAGAGCCACGTAGCGGGGCGTCGCGGTCTCGGCCAGGATCTGCCGGTAGATCTCGAGATTTCGGCCGGTCTCGACCGGTCCGATCGCCGGACGCGGCTCCCCGAGTCCCGCCAGGGCGTCCGCCGCGGCCCGTCGCACCAACCAGTCGGAATCCGAGGCGAGCTCTTGGAGAGCGGTCACCACGGGCGCCCGGTCGCGTTGGGGGTGCGCCTTGGCGCGCGCCGCGAGCACCTCGATCCCGGTGCGGCGAACATCGTTCTGGGCGCCGTCGGTACGGGCTGCGTCGATCATCGCGGCAACCCGCGCGGTGGGCAGCTCGGGCGAGTCGGCGAGCGCTTCGAGGGCGGTCGCGCGCACGGTGGGATCGCGGTCGTCGAGGGCCGAGAAGAGAGCCGATGTCTCGCCGAGCGTCTTCAGGGCACCCAGCGCCGCGACGCGCACGAGGGGCTCACGGTCGCCGACCAAGCGGAGCGCCAGCTCATGATCGCCGAGCCCACCACAGGCCGTCGCCGCCTGAGCGCGCAAGGTCCGCTCGGGACTCTCCGCCGCGACCGCCACGAGCTGCCCGGCGTCGGCCACCCGGCCGGCCACCAGGGCGGCGAGAGCCAGCTCACGCTCCCGTGTCTCGCCCTTGGCCCAGCTCGCGCGCAAGGCCTGTTCGAGCTTGGGATTCGGCAGGAACCGGGCCGCGGCCTCCAGCGCCGCGGCACGAATGCCGGGACGCGGATCGGCGAACGAGATGGCCAGTTTCTCGCCCCAACCAAGCGGCGGCAACGCCTGGACACGCCCCAGAATGGCCGTACCGGCGCGCATCGCCTGGACGCGCGGCGAGACGGCCGGATCGTCGAGCAGCGGCAGCAGGCGCGCCAGATCCTCGATCCCACCCACCTGACCGACGCCCCGCGCCGCGAGCGCGCGCACGAAAGGATCCGAGTCGCCGAGCAGCTCACGCAGCGCCGGCAGGGATTCCGGACGCGCTTCCCGGCCGAGCGCGTAAGCGGCGCCACGCCGCACCACGACATCCTGCGAGGCCAGCGCCTGGCGGGCCGCTTCCACCGTCGCCGGCTCCTTGAAGCGGAAGAGGAAAGGCGCCAACCGGCGCCACGCCACCTCGGGAGCGAGCGCGGCGAGCACGCGGCGCACTTCGGCGAGCGGCGCGCCCAACTTGCCGAGCGCCTCGACGGCCAGCGCACCGACCTCGGGATCGTCATCGACCGCCGCCACCCGGAGCGCGCCGACGGCTTCCGGCACGCCGAGCTGGCCGAGCGCGAAAGCGGCCGCGCGCCGCACCTCGACGTCGTTGTCGATCAGCAGGCCTTGGAGAAGACTGCGGCCACGCGCATCGCCGATCCGGCCGAGGGCCACCGCGAGGGCGCGGCGAACCTCGATCGAACCGCCGAGCATCGACTCGAGCACGCCGGATTCGTACATGCGGCGATCCTCGAGCAGCAGCAGGAGGGCACGGCTCTCAAGGTCGGGGTCGGCGGCGGCCCTGGCGGGCGCGCTCGGCGGCACGGCCGGACGCCGCGCGCCGCCGCAAGCCGCGAGGATCGGCGCCAGCGAGAGAACCGTGAGCAGAGCCATCTTCGCGGTGCCGGATCTCGTCATGGACCGATGCTATGCCGAGCGCCGGTCGGCGCGCTTCGGTTAGGCTCCCCGCGGTGGACCTCTCCCAACTCGAGTTTTCCGGCCTGTCGCGCCGCTTCGGCACCCTCAAGGTGCTGGTCGGAGCCTCCGGCGTGGTCGAATCGGGCGGCGTGCTGTCGGTCCGGGGCCCCAACGGCTGCGGGAAATCCACTCTCCTGCGCTGCCTGGCGGGCCTGCTGCGCGCCGACCGCGGAGAGATCCGGGCAACGGAGCGTGGGCGTGAGCTCTCGCTCGACCAGCGGCGCCGCAGGATCGGCTATCTGGCGCCCGACCTGGCCTTCTACGACGAGCTCTCGGGCCGCGAGAATCTGCGCCTGTTCGCGCGCTTGCGCGGCCTTCCTCCCGACACCGGGGAGCCGCTGCTCGAACGGCTCGGGCTGCCTCCCGAGCGTCCCTTCCACGCGTTCTCGTCCGGCATGCGGCAACGGCTGCGCTGGGCTTACGCGCTGCTCCACGACCCCGCCCTCATGCTGCTCGACGAACCCTTCCAGAACTTCGACGCGGCGGGCGAGGCGACGACCCGCGCGCTGCTCGAGGAGCGCCTCGCGGGGGGCGCGCTCGCCGTGGTGGCGAGCCCGGCCACGATCACGCTACCGGCGGTGACGAGTGAGCTCCGGCTGGGCGGCTGAGGCGACGGCGGTCTTCGCCAAGGACTGGCGGTGCGAGCTGCGCACCCGCCACGCGGTGGCCACGCTCGGCCTGTTCGCGGTCACCACCATGATCGTCGCGAGCCTCGTTCTCGGTCCGATCGGCAACGATCCGGTGCAGGCGGCACGCGTCGTTCCGGTGCTGGTCTGGCTGATCCTCCTCTTCGCGGCGGCGGCCGGTCTGCCGCGCGTCTTCGTGCACGAGGAGGAGAGCCGGACCGCCATCGCCTTGCGTCTCGCGGCGCGCCCCTCGGCGCTGTTCGCCGGCAAGCTCGCCCACGTCGTCACGTTGGTCGCCGCGCTGGAAATCCTGGTCACGCCACTGGCGATCGTGCTCTTCGACCTCAGGGTCCAACGGCCCAGCGTGCTGATCGCGGCGCTCGCGGGCGGGGGCTTGGCGATCGCCGCGGCGACCACGCTGCTCGCCGCGATCGTGGCGCAGGGGCGGGGCGCTTCGACGCTCTTCGCGGTGCTGGCGCTGCCCATCCTGCTTCCCGCGTTGGCGTTGGCCGTGGCTGCCAGCCGGGGGGCCTTCGGCCCCACCCTCGGGACGGGGCTGCTCCAAATGCTTCTCCTGTATGATGCTTCGATCGTGGTGGCCGGGTTCCTGCTGTTCCCGGCGATCTGGAATCCATGAAGCGCGCACTTCCCTGGATCCTCTGGCTTTGGATGGTCGTGGTCATCGTGGCCGCGTTCCATTGGGCCCCCCTGGCCATGGGCTTCAAGGGGGAATCGAGCCGCATCCTCTTCTTTCACGTGCCAATGGCCTGGGTCTCCTTCGTGGCCTTCATGACCGCGGGCGTGCAGAGCGCACGCTACTTGGCGGGCAGCCGGGAGCCGCGCCTCGATCGCTCGGCGGCCGCGGCGGTGGAGCTCGGCCAGGTCTTCGCCTTCCTGGCCACCGTCACCGGCGCGATCTGGGCGCGCATCATGTGGGGCTCGTGGTGGAACTGGGACCCGCGCGAGAGCGCCATCGTGGTCGCGCTGCTCTACTACGCCGCCTATCTGGCGCTGCGCCAGGCGGTGGCGGACGAGCATTCGCGGGCCCGGCTCTCGGCCGCCTACGCGGTGCTCGGGCTGATCGTGGCGCCTTTCCTCTACTTCGTCCTGCCGCGGCTCGGCTTCACCCTGCACCCCGAGCCGGTGATCAACGCTCAGGCCAAGGTGAAGGTGGAATCCCGCATGCTGATCGTGTTGTTAGCTAGCTCATTGGGTTTCACCGTTCTCTTCTATTGGATGCACGCGCTACGCTGTCGGATCGCCGCGATCGCGGCGCGGCGCCTCGAGGAGGGCTGAGATGGGCGGTCCTTGGTGGGTCACTGGAGTCAACCTCGTCATCTGGACCGGCCTTTTCCTATGGGTCTTCCGGCTGGACCGGAGACTCCGAGAACTGGAGCGAGAAAAATGAGTCGTCGCGCTTGGACCGTCGTCGGAATCGCCTTGCTGGCCGGCTTCGCCGGCTTCGCCTTCACCACCTTCCGCAGCAACCTGACGCCTTACGTGTCGTTCGACGCGGCGCGCCAAGCGAACCAGGTCGTCCAGGTCGCGGGGGCGCTGGACAAACCGAGCACGCGCTACGACGAGACCGCGATGTCGCTCCACTTCGCGCTCCTCGATCCCAAATCGGGCGCCTCGCTGCCGGTCGCCTACCACGGACTCCGGCCGGCCAACTTCCAGGACGCGATCTCGATCGTGGCGATCGGTAGCTGGGACGCCGGCAGCAAGGAGTTCCAGGCGCAGAAGCTGCTGGTCAAGTGCCCGTCGAAGTACCAGGGCGCAGAAGTGAAGAGCTACGGCTCATGAGCGCTTTCGCGAATCTCTACCTGCCCGGAGCGGCAACGCTCTGGTGCGCGGTGGCGTTCGCGCTGGCGGCGCTCTGGGGCTACGTCGATCTGGCGCGCGGCGACGAGTCGGCGCGTGCCTTCGCGCGGCGCGCCTACCGCATGTTCGCGCTCTCGATCGCGCTCTGCGCGGTCGTGATGCTCATCCTCTTGGCGCGGCGTGACTTCAGGATCGACTACGTCTACCAGTACTCCGGGCTCGACCTTCCCGTCCGGTTCCAACTCGGTGCCTTCTGGGCGGGCCAGAAGGGGAGCTTCCTGCTCTGGCTGCTCTGGGGGTCGCTGCTCGGCGTCCCGCTGATCAAGGCCGCCGGCAAGCAGGAAGCGTCGGTGATGGGCATCTTCACGCTGGTCCAACTCGGCATTCTGTTCATCCTGGTGCGCGAGAGCCCCTTCCTGATGCTCAACCGGACGCCGATCGACGGCCAGGGCCTGAATCCGCTGCTGCAGGACAACTGGATGGTGATCCATCCGCCGATCATGTTCATCGGCTACGCACTCGCGGCGGTGCCCTTCGCGTTCGCGATGTCGGCCTTGCTCAACCGGGATACTTCCGAGTGGGCCGCGCGTGCTTTCCCGTGGGCGCTGGCGGGCTTCCTGGTGCTCGGCTGCGCAATCTTGCTGGGCGGCTATTGGGCCTACAAGACGCTCGGCTGGGGCGGTTACTGGGGCTGGGATCCCGTCGAGAATGCCTCGCTCATCCCCTGGCTCTTCGGCACCGCGCTGGTGCACGGGCTCTATTTCGAGCGCACCCGCGGGCGCTTCCGGCGGGTCAATCTGGTGCTGGCGTCGTTGGTCTTCATCTCGGTTCTCTACGGCACCTTCCTGACCCGCTCCGGCGTCCTCGCCGACTTCTCCGTGCACAGCTTCGTCGATCTCGGCATCTCGGGCTGGCTGATCGCGCTGATGGCCGTCTTCATCGCCCTCGCGGTCTGGCTGCTCGCGACCCGGTTGCGTTCGGTCGAGACCAAGCCGAACGAGGATCCGCCGCTCTCGCGCGGGACCTTCCTGACCCTCGCCGCGACGACGATCCTGATCTGCGCCTTCGCGGTGACGATCGGGACCTCGGCGCCGCTGCTCACCCGCTTCGGGGCGCAGCCTTCGCAGGTCGGACCTTCGTTCTACAACCGCGTCAACTTCCCGCTCGCGATCCTGGTCGCGTTCCTCCTCTCCCTGGTGCCCTTCCTGACCTGGAAGGGGGAGACGGCGCCCAAGGAGCTGCTGCGCAAGATCGCTCCCGGAGCGCTGCTCGGACTCGGCGCCATCCTGGCGGCCGTCGTGCTGCAGGTGCGCAATCCGATGCACCTGGTCTTCATCGGCCTCGCGGTCACGGCGCTCACCAACAATCTGCAGAAGTTCGTGCTCAAGACGCGGGCAGGCGGCTGGACGTCGGGGGGCGGCTACCTCGCGCATGTCGGGATCTCCATTCTCTTCATCGGCGTGCTCGCCTCTTCGGCCTACGATCAGAGCGTCAAGCTCACCCTCATCCAGGGCAAGCAGGTCAAGGTCGGCGATCTGAAGATGACCTTCACGCGCTTCCTGCCCCGCTCCGGCGAGACCAAGGAGCGCGCCGAGGTGGCGGTCGTCGAACCGGGCGGACGCACCTGGATGGCTTATCCGAAGATCTTCGTCAACCAGCGCACCCGGCAGCTGATGGTGAACCCGGACATCCAGACCGCGCTCACTTCCGACCTCTACGTCTCGCCGCTCGAGTACGACCCGGGCCAGCCGGCCGCCCAGTTCTCGCAGCTGGAGCTCCGCAAGGGGGAGCAGGGGGAGATCGGCGACCTCCAGGTTCATTTCGCGGGCTTCGATCTCGAGAAGAACGGCAACGCACTGGCCAACATGGCGGCCGGCAAGCTGGTGACCATCGCCGCCCAGATCGACGTCACGCGCGACGGCAAGACGGAACGCATCGAACCGGTCTATCGCTTCACGCCGGGCGGCGACGCCGAGTTCCCACCCTCGGAGCTGCCGGGCGGCGGCCAGATCGCGCTCGCCGGGATCAACGCCAGCGCCGGCACGGTGCGCCTGATCTTCGGCGGCATCGGCGCCGCGGCGGCGAGCGGCGGCACGCCCGCGAGGCTGTCGCTCGACGTGACCCGCAAGCCCCTCGTGCAGCTCGTCTGGGGCGGCGTCTACGTCGCCTTGATCGGGGGCCTCCTCGCGTTCGTCGGACGGATCCGTCAGCTGCGGACCTTGCAGGCGATCGCGGCACGCACCCAGCGCGGCTGACGATCCGTCGGCCGGTCGCCGCCCGCTCCCGCGCGGCTCGACCATGGGAGAATTCTCGCGTGACCCCGCCCGTGCACGTCGTCGGCGCCGGCTTGGCCGGCAGCGAGTGCGCCTTTCAGCTCGCGACGCGGGGTCTTCCCGTGGTGCTTCACGAGATGCGCCCCGAGCGCTCGACGCCGGCCCATTCGACCGGCCGGTTCGCCGAGTTGGTCTGCTCGAACTCCCTGCGTAGCGACGACCCGGAGCACGCCGCCGGCCTGCTCAAGCGGGAGATGGAAGCCCTCGGCTCTCTCGTCATCGCGACGGCACGGGAGCACGCGGTGCCCGCGGGCGGTGCGCTGGCGGTCGATCGCGACCGCTTCGCCGAAGCGATCACGGCGCGCCTCGCCGCGCTTCCGGACGTCGAGGTGCGGCGCGAAGAGGTCACCGAGCTGCCCGAAGCCGGGGACGTGGTTCTGGCGACCGGTCCGCTCACCTCGCCCGCGCTCTCCGCTCTCCTCGCCCGCCTCTGCGGCGGCGAGCATCTCTATTTCTACGACTCGATCGCTCCGATCGTCGACGGCGAGACGCTCGATCGATCTCAACTCTTCGCGGCGTCACGCTACGGCAAAGGGGGTGGCGACGACTACCTCAACGCGCCGATGGATCGGGAAGCCTACGCCGCCTTTCATCGCGCGATCGTCGAGGCCGAGGTCACGCCGCTGCACGATTTCGAGCAGAATCTCTTCTTCGAGGGCTGCCTGCCGATCGAAGAAATGGCCCGTCGCGGCGTCGACACCCTGCGCTTCGGTCCGATGAAACCGGTGGGCCTCACCGCGCCCGACGGTAAGCGTCCCTGGGCGGTCGTGCAGCTACGACACGAGAGCCTGGCCAGCGAGTGCTACAACCTGGTCGGATTCCAGTCGCGCATGAAGTGGCCGGAGCAGAAGCGAGTGTTCCGGATGATCCCCGGCTTCGCCACGGCCGAGTTCACCCGGCTCGGCCAGGTGCACCGCAACACATTCGTCAACTCACCGCGCTGCCTCGACGCGAGCTATCGCCTGCGCGCCGAGCCGCGCGTCCGCCTGGCCGGACAGATCACCGGCGTGGAGGGCTATCTCGAGTCGGCCGCCACCGGTCTGGCGGCGGCGCTCTACCTGCTGCTCGAGCGCCGCGACGGCCGGGTGGAGCCGGCGCCGCCGACCACCGCGCTCGGCGCCCTGGCGCGCCATCTCACGGCCTCCGATGCGGATCGCTTTCAGCCGGCCAATGTCAACTACGGTCTGTTCGTGCCGCTCGACCCCGAGCCGCCCAAACGGCAACGCCGCGCAGCCTACGCGGCTCGCGCTCTCGCGGATCTCGCGGCGTGGAGAGGGCGATGCGGGATCTGATCGAGCGCTTTCTCGACTACCTGGCGCACGAGCGCGCGCTCTCGCCCCACACCCTGCGCGCCTACCGGAGCGACCTCGAGGGCTTCCTCGTCTTCTTCGCCGAATACCTCGACCGGCCATCGACGGAGCTGCGTGCCGAGGAGGTCGACGCGGTGGCCCTGCGGTCCTTCCTCGCCGCGCTCGCCGGCCGCGGGGTCGGCCGCCGAACCCAGGGACGGGCCGTCGCGGCGCTGCGCGCCTTCTTCCGATGGTCGTGCCGGGTCGGGGAGCTCGCCGCCGATCCGGCAGCCCGACTGCGCACACCCAAGGCGCCCAAAACGCTGCCTCGGCACCTGCGCCCGGGCGAGGTCGAGACGTTGATCGAGGCGCCCACGGGAGACGACTTCACCGCCCGCCGCGATCGCGCGATCCTCGAGCTCCTCTACGCGACTGGCCTGCGGGTTTCCGAGCTGGTGGGGCTCGATTGGGACGACCTCGACCTCGAGGAGCGCGTTCTGAGGGTGGTCGGCAAGGGCGGCAAGGAGCGCATGGTTCCGTTCGGCCAGCCGGCGCGGATCGCCCTCCTCGACTGGCGCGCCGCGTGGCGCGGTTTGCCGCCGCGCCAGGACGCCGCAGCGCTCGCAGTTTTCCGCAACCGGCGCGGTGGCCGGCTGACCGACCGTTCGGTGCGCCGCATCCTCGACCGTTGGGTCGCCGCAGCAGCCCTCGCCCAGGGTGTGCATCCACACACGCTGCGCCACAGCTTCGCCACCCATCTGCTCGAACGGGGCGCCGACTTGCGCGCCATCCAGGAACTGCTCGGTCACAGCTCGCTCGCCACCACTCAGCGTTACACCCACGTCGACATCGACCGCCTTCTGACCGTCTACCGGGATGCCCACCCGCGCGCTCGTGGGGGCTGATCTCTCGCCGATGCGTTCGCCCGGTTCACGGCTCCGTTCCAGCAGCCTTGCTCTCCTGCTCGGCATCTGCACGTTGATCCTGTTCGCCGTTCCGCTCGACTGGGGCCTGCGGGGCATGCGGAGCCTGGCGCCCGACGAGCTCACTCCCGCGCCGCTGAACAACGTCCTGGCCCATCCCCTTTCCACGGCCTGGTCGCAACGCTACGCGCCACTCGCCTACAACCTCCTGGCCTGGCCGGCGGCACCCTGGATCCACCTCGAGAACCAGCCGCTCGACGCGGTCGATGCCCGCCGGTTGGCCCTCATCGCACGCGGGGAGAGCCTTCTCGCGGCCCTGCTCACCGTCGGGCTGCTGGTCCTGCTCGGCCGCCGGCTTGGTCTGGCGAGCGGCGCCTGGTTGGCGGGAGCGCTCTGGGCCGCGAGCCCGGTGGTCGTCTACTACGCCAAGACGGCCAACGTCGATTCCCTGCTGCTCTGCGCCGTCGTCGGCAGCTTCTTGCTGCTCGACCGCGCTCTCGAGCGTCCGACGCTGGCGCACTGGTGCGCGTTCGCGGTGCTCGCCGCGGCCGCGTCGGTGATCAAGGAGGAAGCGGTTCCGCTCTTCGCCGCGATACCTTTTCTGGCCGCTCTCCGGCTCCGCCACCAACTGCCGCCCGAGCTGACGGCGCGCCAGCGCTGGCGGCACGCGATTCTCTCCCGCCTCTGGACGGCCTGGCTCGTCGGCCTCGCCGCGCTCGTCGTCTTCTACGTCTTTCCCTGGCACACCGAAGCCTTGCGGCGACCGCTCTTCTTCCTTTCCTACCTCTTCCCCAGCCATCGGCCGCCGAGCCATCATCCGGAGTGGGTCGAATTCAGCTCCACGCTCGCGGGCAAGTCGGCCGAGCTCGCGCAGGTGTCCCGCAACCTCTTCTTCGTCGCGGGTCTGCCCGCTATGGCGCTCGCGCTGATCGGACTCGTCGTCCTGGCGCGGCGGCGGGTTCGACGTCGACCGCATCTTCCCCACCTGGTCGCGAATCTGACCTATGTCGTCACGATCTGGCTGTTCGTGGGATGGAACTACGACCGATTCCTCTTGCCGACCTTCGTCTCGGTCGCCCTGCTCGCCGGAGAGGGTTGGGAGGCCTTGTGGCGCCGACGGCCGTCCCCGAAGTGGCTCCCCGCGGCGTTGGCCATCTCGGTGCTGGTCTGGAGTGGGGCGCGAGCCGTGGAAGTCGATCTCGCGCTGCTCGGAGATTCCCGGGATCGGGTCGCCCAGTGGGTCGCCGAACGCGGCATCACTCCATCCGCCGTGCTGGCGCTCGCGAACGAGGATCATCTCGCGCCGTTCGGGAGCGCACGTCCGACCTGGGCGGGCACTCGCCTCTTTCGGCCCAATCCCCCTTCGTGGGGACGTCTCCTCGTCTCCCTGAGCCTCTCCCGCCCTCCGACCGAGGTCCAGCGCGACCTCGTGGAACGCATCGCGGCGGGCCGCGCCGGCTACCATGTCCTCCGGCGATTCGAGGGGCACCGCTACCGGTGGCTGGACCTCTCGGGGGCGCGGACCAATCTCGACAAGATCGCGCCGACGATCCTGTTGCTCGAGCGTGACGCTCCGCAGAAGGGAGCCCCGTGAGCGCTTTCGACATCGTCCTCGTCACCCACGCCGGTCTTCCCGATCTCGACCCCGACGACCGGCCGCTGGCGGAGGCCCTGCGCGAGCGGGGCCTGAACGTCGCGATCGCGGCTTGGGACGCGCCCGGCTTCGACTGGGCCGCGGCGCGTATCGTCCTGCTGCGCAATCCTTGGGACTACCACCTGCGCTATCCGGAGTTCATCGCCTGGGCCGAACGGGTCGCGGCCACGACTCGACTGCTCAACCCCTTGGCCGCGCTGCGTTGGAATCTCCACAAAGGCTACCTGCTGGAGCTCGCCGCGCGCGGGGCACCGGTCGTCGGGACCGCGCTGCTGCGGCACGGCAGTCGGGTCGATCTCGGGACCCTGGCGGCCGAGCGCGGATGGCTCGACCTGGTGATCAAGCCCGCGGTGTCAGCGGACTCGTGGGAGACGCATCGCGTCGCGCGGGCCGATCTCGCCGCGGCCCAGCCGGTCGTCGATCGACTGCTGGCCGAGCGCGACCTCCTCGTGCAGCCCTTTCTGAAAAGCGTCGAGAACTACGGTGAGCGCTGCCTCGTCTTCCTCGACGGCGAGTTTTCGCATGCGATCCGCAAAAACGCGCTCACGCTCGGTGGCCGCTGGGCCGGTTTGCCCGAGGGGACTCCCGTCCAGGCCGTGGACGACGAGCTGGAGGCGGCTCGCCGCGTCCTCGCCGCGGCGGGGCCGCGCGATCTGCTCTACGCTCGGGTCGATCTGGTGCGAGACGCCGACGGGAGCCCGATCTTGCTGGAGCTCGAGCTCGCCGAGCCGACCCTCTTCCTGCGCGATGCACCGGCTGGCCTCGAACGCCTCGTGAGAGCGCTCCAACGACGCCTCGGTGAGGCGGGAACTCTCGCTTCCAAAACCTGAGCCTGCTAACCTGCCGGCTGCTCCCTGGAAGGAGGACCGCATGGGTCGGGATCCGGCACCGCCGGCTCGCGTGGCCGGGGACTTGGGCGCCGACGGTGGCGCGGAAACGCAGTACCGGCGCGCTTTCGAGAGTGCGCCGGAAGCCATCGTCCTGGCCCAAGACGGCCGTTTCAAACTGGTCAACCGCGCCGCGGAAGCGCTCACCGCGCGATCCCGCTCGGACCTTCTCTCCCTGGCCTTCTTCGAGCTCGTGCATCCGGACGATCGGGCGGCCCTCATCGACCGCTACGAACGCCGGTTGGCCGGGGACACAGAGGAGCGCCGTCACACCTTCCGCCTCGTCGACGCCACGGGCGCGACGCGCTGGGTCGAGGCGCACTCCATGCCGAGCTCCTGGCAAGGGCGCCCCGCCGTGCTCGCTTTCCTGGTCGAGGTCACCGAGCGCGAGGACGAGCGCCGCGCGGCGGCCGAGCTCGCCCGCATGCTCCATCGCATCGCCGAGCTCTCCCCGTACTTCATCTTCGTCTACGACTACGAGATCGGCCACGACATCTACATCAATCGCTCGGTGCCGCTCGCGCTCGGCTACTCGACGGAGGAAGCGCGCGCGCTGGCGCCCTACCCGTTCGACAAGCTCTGCCATCCCGACGACTACTCACCGGCGCTCGAGCGCGACCACCGCTGGAGCGGGGTCGCCGAAGGAGCCGTCGACACGGTCGACTTCCGGCTGCGGGCGCGCAGCGGCGAGTGGCGCTGGTTCCATAGCCTCAACACGCCGTTTCTATGCGACGAGGACGGGCGTGTCCGTCAGATCCTCGGCGTATCCCTCGACGTCACCGATCAGCGGCGCAGCGAAGAGGCGCTGCGGCGCGGTGAGCGGCTGGAATCGATCGGCCTGCTGGCCGGCGGCATGGCGCACGACTTCGGCAACCTGTTGACCCCGATCCTCGGTCACGCCGAGCTCTTGCTGCGCAAGCTGGCGCCGGACTCCCCGCTGCGCTCCCAGGTCGAGACGGTGCAGACCGCCGCGGAGCGCGCCGCCCAACTCGTCGATCAGCTCCTGGTGGTGTCGGGACGGGGTCATTTTCAGCCTCGCGCGGTGGCGCTCGACGAGCTCATCGTCGAGGTCGCGGGCCTTCTCGAGCCGGTGCTGCCGAAGGAGATCTCACTTCGCACGGAGATCGCGGGCCCGCTGCCGGCGGTCGCCGGGGACGAGGGTCAACTACGCCAAGTCGTCTTGAACCTGGTCGCCAACGCGCGCGACGCGCTCGCCGCGCACGGCGGCACCATCTGCGTGCGGGCGCGCCCGCTCGGGCTCGACGAGACGTTCGCCACGGCGCTCGACCTGAGAGAGCACGTCACGCCCGGCCCGGTCGTCCTCCTGGAGATCGAGGACGACGGCCCCGGCATGAACGAAGCGACCCGCAACCGGCTCTGGGAGCCGTTTTTCACCACCAAACCGCAGGGTCGTGGCTTGGGACTCGCCTCCGTGGTCGGCATCGTGCGCCGTCACCGCGGCGGCCTGGCGGTCGATTCGGAGGTCGACCGGGGGACGATCTTTCGGCTCTTCCTGCCCCTCGCCGGGACGGCGCTCCTCGCGCTCGACGACGGCGAAGCCTGAGCACCTCGGTCCGGCCGCGGCGCGAGGGCCGTTGATAGGATCCGCCCGATGTCGAACTTCCACGCCACGACGGTGCTTCTCGTGCGCCGCGACGGCGCCGTCGTCATGGTCTCGGACGGACAGGTCACGCTCGGCAACGCGGTCGTCAAGCAGGGCGCGGCCAAGGTCCGGCGCGCCGGCAAGGGCCGCATTCTGGTCGGCTTCGCCGGTGGAGCGGCCGACGGCCTGGCTCTCTTCACCCGCCTCGAAACCAAGCTCGAGGAAGCCAACCAGAATCTCGAGCGCGCCGTCGTGGAGTTGGCCAAAGACTGGCGCACCGATCGCGCGATGCGTCAGCTCGACGCCGTCGTGCTCACCGCCGACCGGGAGCGCAGCTTCCTGGTCTCCGGCCAGGGCGACCTGCTACAGCCCGATGACGACGGCGTGCTGGCCATCGGTTCGGGCGGCAACTTCGCGCTCGCCGCGGCGCGCGCGCTGCTGCGCCACACCTCGCTCGGCGCCCGCGAGATCGCCGTCCAATCGATGAAAATCGCCGCGGAGCTCTGCATCTATACGAACGACCGGCTCACGGTCGAGGAGCTCTGACGCCGTGATGCCGGCGGCCCGCCAGCCGGAGGCGCTCGAGGACCTGACGCCGCGCCAGATCGTGGCCGAGCTCGACCGCTACGTGATCGGGCAACCCGCCGCCAAACGCGCCCTCGCGATCGCGCTGCGCAACCGCTGGCGGCGCCAACGCCTGCCACCCGATCTCGCTGAAGAGGTGATGCCCAAGAACATTCTGATGATCGGGCCTACCGGGGTGGGCAAGACCGAGCTGGCGCGCCGCTTGGCGCGGCTCGCCCGGGCGCCTTTTCTCAAGGTGGAGGCATCCAAGTTCACCGAGGTCGGCTACATGGGCCGCGACTGCGAGTCGATGATCCGCGATCTGACCGAGATCGCGGTGGCGCTGGTCCGCGAGGAGATGCGCCACGAGGTCGCCGCGCCGGCTCGCCAGCGCGCCGAGGAGCGGCTGCTCTCGATTCTGCTCCCCCAGCCTGCCGGCTATACCGCGACGCCACCCGTCGAGGACCTCGCCGAGACTCGCACCAAGATGCGCGAGCGCCTGCGTGCCGGCACCCTCGACAGCCGTGAGGTCGAGATCGAGATCGAGGAGTCGGCGGCGCCGAGCCTCGAGATGTTCACGCCGCAGGGCGTCGAAGAAGTCGGCCTCAACCTGAAGGACATGATGCCGGGCCTGTTCTCGCGCCGCCGCAAGGAGAAGATGAGCGTCGCCGACGCGCGCGTCGTGCTGGAAGCCGAAGAGGCCGAGAAGCTGATCGACCGCCAGCAGGTGGCGCGCGAAGCCCGCCGGCGGGTCGAAGAGACCGGCCTCGTCTTCCTCGACGAGATCGACAAGATCGCCGGACGCGAACGCGGTCAGGGGCCGGACGTTTCTCGCGAAGGCGTGCAGCGCGACCTCCTGCCGATCGTCGAGGGGACCACGGTGGCGACGAAGTACGGGCCGGTGCGCACCGACCACGTCTTGTTCGTGGCGGCCGGCGCATTCCACGTCGCCAAGCCCGCCGATCTCATTCCGGAGATGCAGGGGCGCTTCCCCATCCGGGTCGAGCTCGAGGCGCTCACCGAGGACGACTTCGTCCGCATTCTGACCGAGCCCGAAAACGCGCTCACCAAGCAGTACTCCGCGCTCCTCGGCACCGAAGGGCTCCACGTCGAATTCCGTCCGGATGCCGTCGCCGAGCTGGCGCGACTCGCCGCCGAGGTCAACCGCGCCACCGAGAACATCGGCGCGCGGCGCCTCGCCACCCTGCTCGAGCGTCTGCTCGAGGAAGTCTCGTTCAATGCTTCGGAGATGGAGGGCGTCGATCTCGTGATCGACGCCGATTTCGTCGACCGAACCCTCTCCGAGTTGGTCGAGAACCAGGACCTTTCCCGCTATGTCCTCTGATCGCTTGCGTCGCGCCACCGTCGCTCTCGTCCTGCTCGCCCCCTTGACTCTCTGGCTCGGCTGCGGCAAGCAGGGCGCGCCCGCGCCGCGCCCGCGCACCATCCCGCAGCCGGCCAAGGACCTCACGGTACGGCAGCGGGGCATGGAGTTCCTGCTCGAGTTCTCCTACCCGGCCTCCACGGTGGCCGGCCTCCCGCTGCCGGGCCTCGAATCGGCGACCGTCTACGAGCTCCAGCGCACCGCACCGCCCCCGGGCACAGCCGTCAAGGTGGTCGAGACCGACCTCGATGCGCTCGCCAAGCCGGTCCTCGAGCTGACCGGCGCGGATCTCGACGCGGCGGTGGCGGGTGGCAAGATCCGGATCCGACTCCCGGTCACTCTGCCCACCGCTCCGGCGGCCGCCGCGGCCTTGCCGGTCCCGGCGGCGACGACGCCTCCCGCCGCCGCGACCAAGACCCCGGGCGAGGCCACCCTGTCGACGTCCGCCGCGCCCTCCACCACCGCGAGCCTGCCGCAGGCCACTATCTTCGCCGTCCGCACGAAGGCGACCAAGGGCGACATCTCGCCCTGGTCCAACGGCGTCGGCCTGGTACCGACACCGCCCCCGCCGGCGCCCGACAACCTGGTGGTCGAGGCGAGGCGGGCGGGAATCGCGCTCTCCTGGTCGCGCGTCACGGTAGCCAACGGATACGCCATCTACCGGCGCAGCGCCACCGAGCCGGGCTGGGGAACCCACCCCCTGGTCACTCTGACCTGCGACTCGGCCGACTTCTTCGACTCCTCCGCCGTCTATGGCAACCGGTACATCTATACCGTGCTCACGCTCGCTTCCATGGAACCGCCCATCGAGAGCACGCCGACGGTGGAGCGTGAGGTCGACTATCGCGACATCTTCCCGCCTGCGCCGCCCAGCGAGCTCCATGCCGTGGTGCTCGGCAACGAAGTGCAACTGGTGTGGGAGGGAAGCCCGGATTCGGACTTGGCCGGCTACCTGATCGAGCGCGCCGAGGGGAGCGGGAAATTCCATCGTCTCAATGCGACACCGGTGCTCGCGCAGGAACAGACCGACCGCGGCGCGCCACGCGGGATCGAGCTGCACTACCGGGTGCTCGCCGTCGATCGGGCGGGCAACTTCTCGCCGCCCAGCAAGCCGGCACAGACCCTGTTGCGATGAATCGCGTCTTCGTCGCGTCGGGAGGAGGAAACGACTTCCTCGCGCTCGTCCAGCCGGAACGCGATCCCACCCGCGAGGAGATCGTCGCCTGGTGTGCGCGCGGACTCTCGCTGGGGGCGGATGGCGTCTTCGCGATCCGCCGCCGGGACTCCGGGCCGGTCGAGATGAAGTACTGGAACGCCGACGGCCGACCCGCCGCTCTGTGCATCAACGGCACCCGCTGCGCGGCCCGGCTGGCGCTCGATCGGGGCTGGGGGCAGGATGAGGTCACGATCGAGACCGGCGCCGGGCCGCTCCGCGCCCGGGCCGTCGGCGCCACGGAGATCGCCCTCGAGCTGCCGGCTCCCCACGGTCTGCCGCGCCGGGTCGAGCTCGCCATCGAGAACACCCGCGTGGAGGGCTGGTCCGTGACCGTCGGCGTGCCACACTTCGTGGTCGTCTGGCCGGAAAGTCTCGAGAGTTGCCCGGTGGCGCGTCTCGGCGCGCTGCTGCGTCGCCACGAGCACTTCGCGCCGGCCGGCACCAACGTCGACTTCGTCCGTTTTCCGGACCTTCATCGCGCCGAAGTACGAAGCTTCGAGCGCGGCGTGGAGGCGGAGACCCTGGCGTGCGGCACGGGCGTGCTGGCTTCCGTGGCGGTGGGCCTGCAGCTCAGCCTGAACCGCCTTCCGGTGCGCGCGCTCACCCGCGGCGGTTTCACGCTCGAGGTGGCTGGCGAGACGGTCGGTTCCGCGCCGAGCCGTTGGACCCTGGCCGGCGACGCCCGCCTGCTCGGCGAAATCGAGCTCCGCCCGGAAGCTTCGTGGTCGGCTCCATCTCCGCCGGTCTGGTCGAGCTGAGCCTCCGCGATCCTCTGGCCGGTTGCGGCCGCTCCGTCGAGAGCGCCTTCGTGAACCCCCGTCGCCGCCCGAGGAAACAGCTCTGATGCGGCGCGCCGCGCGCCGAACGCTCCTTCTGATCGGGGTCCTCCTGAGTCTCGTCGCGGCTCGCATCGTCGCCGGGAAATCCCTCGGCGGGTGGGTGCTGGCGCGCGAACGGGCGCGCTTCGAGCGCGCGGTCGGGCCACTCGATCCCGCGAGCCTCGCGGCGCCCTCGATACCGGACGACCAGAACGCCGCCCGCGCCCTCGCGGGGGCCATTCACAGCCTCACGCTCAATCCGGACGAGAACACGTTGATCCGACGGGTGCGCCGTCTGACGCCGCCGAGCACGGATGACCTCACGGCGGTCCGGCTGTTGACCACCCGGCAGGCCGCCGCGCTCGCCCGCCTGCGCGCGGCCGCAGCTCTGGCCCAATCGAGCTTCGGTCCGCGCCCGGATCTCTTCCACGGCGGCGCGGAGCGCTTCGCGCTCGCCGGTTGGTTATGGGCCGCCCAACTGGTCTCGGCAGACGGCCGGGAAGCTATCGCGAGCGGCGACGATCGGCGCCTGGACGCCGACCTCGCGACCCTGCACGGCATCACCCGCGTCCTGCGCCGCGAACCGGTGGCGTTCTTCGGTCTGCTCGGCGGCGCGGCCGAGGAGATCCAGCTCGACCTGCTTCGCCACGCCCTCGCTCGCGGCATGACCGGTGAAGGGCTCGCTCGGGCGGAACTCCAGCTCACCGAGCTCGCCCGCCTGCCCGGCCCGGCCGAGATCGCGCACGGCGAGGCGGTCTTCGGCGCGGCCATGTTGGAACGTCCCTTCGCCGCGCCGCCGGCCGGCTCGTTCCGCGAGCGCGCGGAAGCCCTGCTCTGGCCGTGGAGCGAAGGCCACGTGATCGCCGGCTATCTGGTGAGCTGGGGGCGCCTCGCCGGACTCGCCCGCCGTCCTCAGGCGAGTTGGCCGCCGGACCGCGAGCTCGCCGAATCGAGCTTCAGCAAGTTGCGCCGTTGGCTCGATCCGACTGCGCCGCTACCCACCGTGCGCGACCGGCTCCTTCCCACCCTTCTCGACGGGTTGCGCAAGCTGCAGGTCGACGCGGCCATCGAGCAGCTCGCTGGGCTCACGGTCGGCCTCGCTCGCCGGGCGAGCCTCGGCGGCGATTTCCCGAGCTCGCTGGGCGACCTGCCCGGGGCCGAGCGTCCCGATCCGGCGAGCGGCACGGTCCCGGCCTACACGCGGACCGAAGATCACGGCGCTCGGATCCAACTCTCCGCGCTGCGGCCGCTGGCGGGCCACCAGGGCCCGACGCCGCAGGCCATGCACGAGGCCGACGCGCGGCGCCAAGCGCTGACCAGCTGGCGGCTGCCGCCCATCGCGCCTCCGGGCGGCGGGCGCTGATCCCTCTGTTAATCTCCGGCGCTCGATGAGCCCCACATTCCCATCCGTCGACGAGCAGATGACCCTGCTCGCGCGCGGCGTGGTCGATCTCGTGTCCGAGGAGGACCTGCGGCGCAAGCTCGAGCGCTCTCGCGCCTCCGGCAAGCCCCTCTCCGTCAAGGCGGGTTTCGATCCCTCCGCGCCCGATCTGCATCTCGGCCACACCGTGTTGCTGCGCAAGATGGCGCACTTCCAGCGCTTCGGCCATCGGGTCATCTTCCTGATCGGCGATTTCACCGGCATGATCGGCGACCCGACCGGCAAGAAGGCGACCCGGCCGCAGCTCACCCGCGACGAGCTCGCCGCCAACGCGGAGACCTACGCGAGGCAGGTCCACAAGATCCTCGACCGCGACCGGACCGTGGTGCGCTACAACAGCGAGTGGCTCGGCCCGATGGGCGCCGAGGGGCTGATTCGCCTGGCCGGCAGGTGGACACTCGCCCGCATGATGGAGCGCGAGGACTTCCGTACCCGCTGGGAGAGTCACCAGCCGATCTCGATCCACGAGCTGCTCTATCCGCTCGTCCAGGCAAAGGACTCGATCGAGATGGCGAAGCGCCACGACGTGGGCTGCGACGTCGAGCTCGGCGGCCACGACCAGATCTTCAACCTCCTGGTCGGACGCGACCTGATGCGCGACGAGGGACTGGAGCCGCAGGTCTGCCTCACGGTACCGCTCCTGGTCGGCCTCGACGGCCACGAGAAGATGTCCAAGTCGCTAGGCAACGCCATCGCGGTCGAGGATCCGCCGCAGGAGATCTACGGCAAGACAATGTCGATCCCGGACGCTCTGATGTGGGACTGGCTGCTCCTGCTGACCGACCTCGACGAGCGCGAGATTCAGCAACGCAAGCGTGCGGTCGCGAGCGGGGGAGCTCCATCCGAAGAAGGTCAAGCAGGAGCTCGCCCGTCACCTGGTGACGCAGTTCCATGGCGAAGACGCGGCTCGCAAGGCCGAGGAGGAGTTCGAACGCGTCTTTTCGTCCGGTGGCGCGCCCGACGAGATCCCCGAACTGGCCCTCGACTCGAGTCTCTCCCTGGTGGAGCTGCTCGTCGAGGCGACGCTCGTCGCGTCCAAGAACGAGGCACGACGTCTCGTCGACCAGGGTGCCGTGTCGATCGACGGCGAGCGCGCGGGAGATCCCCGCGCGACCCTGGCGAGTCGCTCCGAGCCCTATCTGGTCAAGGTGGGCAAGCGACGCTTCGCCAAGTTGCGCCTCTGACCCCTACCCCGCCGTACGGTGGCGCTCGTGATGCGGGCGCGCTAGCCTCTTCGTGCCGGCGCTCAAGCCGGCCCCGATCCGGGAGGTCGTCATGAGAGCCCTGGTCGCCAAAGATGTCATGAATTCCGAAGTGATCACGGTGCGCGACGAGTGGAGCGTCGCCGAGCTCGCCGAGTTCCTGATCGACAGCGAGATCTCCGGAGCCCCGGTCGAGGATTCCGAGGGACGCCTGATCGGCGTCGTCTCGCTGACCGACGTCGCCGCCTCGTTCACCGGCCGCGACCAAGCGGTCATCGACCACCCCGAAGCCGACTACTACGTGCGGAGCTGGGAAGAGAAGTTCAACCCCGAGGACCTGGCGGGACTTCGCGTCGCCGAGTCCGACGCCACGGTCGGCGAGATCATGACGCCGCGTATCTTCGCCGTCGACGAGGAGGCGCCGATCTCCCAGGTCGCCGAGAAGTTGATCCACTCGCATCTGCACCGGCTTCTCGTCACCCGCGACAAAAAGGTGGTCGGCATTCTGACCACTTCGGACCTGCTCGGCCTGCTGGTCGACGACGCCACCGACCCGCGCGACTGAGGTCGGCCCGCGGCGCGCCGGCGGGGTCGGTTGCGCCCCGCGGGCGATCGCCATATCCTGACGCACATCGCGAGGGGTGTCCGACGGGAGCGTGTCGCGCCGGGCTGAGATCACACCCTTGGTACCTGATCCGGTTCAGACCGGCGGAGGAACGGCGATGGTCCAGCTCCCAACCAACTACTACGGCGTGCCCCTGATCCGCCGGGCGTGGCTCGACGCGCGCTCCGGCGACGCGGCGCCGACCCAGCTCCGCTACGCCCGCGCCGGCGTGGTCACCGAAGAAATGCGTTACATCGCGGCGGCCGAGCGCGTCGATGTCGAGCTGGTGCGCTCGGAGGTCGCGCGCGGCCGCGCCATCATTCCGGCCAACATCCGCCACCCCGAGCTCGCGCCGATGGTGATCGGCAAGCGCTTCAAGACCAAGATCAACGCCAACATCGGCAACTCGGCGGTGAGCTCCTCGATCCCCGAAGAGGTCGAAAAGCTCGCCTGGGCGGTTCGCTGGGGCGCCGACACGGTGATGGACCTCTCGACCGGCAAACAGATCCACGAGACCCGCGAGGCGATCGTTCGCAACGCGACGGTTCCCATCGGCACGGTGCCGATCTATCAGGCGCTCGAGAAGGTCCAGGGAAAGGCCGAGGATTTGAACATCGACGTCTTCATGCGCACCCTCGAGGAGCAATGCGAACAGGGCGTCGACTACTTCACGATCCACGCCGGCGTGCGGCTGAAGTACATCCCACTGACCGCGCAGCGGGTGACCGGGATCGTGTCGCGCGGCGGCTCGATCCTCGCCAAGTGGTGCCTGGCACACCACGAGGAGAATTTCCTCTACACCCACTTCGAGGCGATCTGCGAGCTGTTGCGACGCTACGACGTCACCTTCTCGCTCGGAGACGGCCTGCGCCCCGGCTCGATCGCCGACGCCAACGACGCCGCCCAGTTCGCCGAGCTCGACACCCTGGGAGAGCTCACCGAGATCGCTTGGCGCCACGACTGCCAGGTGATGATCGAAGGGCCGGGCCACATCCCGATGCACCTCATCCAGGAGAACGTCGAGCGCGAGCAACGGATCTGCAAGGAGGCCCCCTTCTACACCCTCGGCCCCCTGGTCACCGATATCGCGCCGGGCTACGACCACATCACCTCGGCGATCGGTGCCGCGATGATCGCCTGGTACGGCACGGCGCTGCTCTGCTACGTGACGCCGAAGGAGCACCTGGGTCTTCCCGACAAGGAGGACGTGAAGCAGGGCGTGATCGCCTACAAGATCGCGGCCCATGCCGCCGACCTCGCCAAGGGCCTGCCCGGCGCCCAGGAGCGTGACGACGCGCTGTCGAAGGCGCGCTTCGAGTTCCGCTGGGAGGATCAGTTCGATCTCTCCCTCGACCCCGAGACGGCGCGCGCGTACCACGACGCAACGCTGCCCCAGGAGGGTGCCAAGACCGCCCACTTCTGTTCGATGTGCGGCCCGCACTTCTGCTCGATGGAAGCTCACCCAGCAGCTCCGCGAGTTCGCCGACGAGAAGGGATTGACCTCGGGCGAGGCGATCGAGGCTGGCCTCGAGGAGAAGGCGGAGGAATTCCGCCGCCTCGATAGCGACGGCGCCTTCGTGCAGATCGGCTCGACCCGCAGTTAGGCCTCGAGCGGGATGCCATGCGTGCCGGCTCGCCCGACGCCCCCGAGCTCTCGCTGCTGATCGTCACCACGAGCCAGGCGGCGAGCCTCGTCGAGGCGCTCGACGCGCTCCTGCGGAATCTGCCTTCGAACTTGACGAGAGAGACGATCGTCGTCCTGAGCCGCGCGACTCCCGAGGTGAAGGCGGTCGTGGCGAAGCGGCACGAGCCGCTCCTCGTCCTGGACTCCCCGGTCAACCTCGGCGTCGCCGGCGGCTACAACCGCGCCCGTCACGCCGCCAGGGGCCATCTGCTCGCTCTCCTGCATGACGACTCTCGCATCGAGCCCGGCTGGTTTCCCCCGATCGCCGCCGCGCTCGCCCGTCATCCGGACGCGGGCGCCGTCTCGAGCTTGGTGCTCGATCCCGGAGGCTCCTTGCAGAGCGCGGGATCGCTCCTCTGGCGCGAGGGTTGGACGACCGTGCCCTGGCCCTCTGGAGACCCGCCTCCGATCGAGTCATTCGACGCCGTGGAGCCGATCGATTACGGCGGCACCGCCGCGACCGTCGTCCGTAGCAACGTATTCGACTCGGTCGGCGGTCTCGACGAGCGGCTCCACCCCGGTTACTACGTCGACGTCGATCTCTGCCTGGCGATCCGCTCCGTCGGAAGGACCGTGCTGCTCGCACCGGAGTCGCGCGTCGTCCACCGTCGGGGCTCGAGCACGAGCTCCGGGTTTCGGGAGTTCCTCACCCTGCGCAACCGACAGCGCATTTTGAACAAGTGGCCGGAGACGTTGTCCCTCCGACCGGCCGTGGACCTCACTCCGGCCGGAATCGCGGCCGCACGCGAGCGCGTTCGCGAGGAGGCAGGCGCGTTGGCCCGCGCCTTCGCGAAGTCCCCGGCCAGGCGGCTGCGGCGCTTCGCGCTCGACCCGGACGCGCAACAGCTCCGCCTCGGCCGCCTCGACGATGAGGTGCTGGCGGCCTACGAAGCCTGGGAAAGACGGCGTCGGGAAACCGAGCCGCCCGCCGTCACCAACCCTTGACGCCCTCGAACCGATGGGGGATGTAGTCGTTGTCGAGCGGTAGGCGGTACTTGTCCGGGGCGGCGTGGTCGTAGGGGATCGTCGGAAAGTTGACGACCAGACAGTCCACGCTGCCGACGTTGTGGTCGGCGTGCCAGACCCCGGCAGGAACATTCACCAGCCGCCGTCGGAACTCCGACAGATAGACCTTGCTGACCAGCCCTCGGGTGGGCGAGCTCTCGCGATCGTCGAAGAGCACGACCTCCATCTCCCCGTGCACGAGGAAGTAGCGGTCCTCGTGCTCCAAGTGCATCCCCCAGCCCTTCACCCATCCGGGCCGCACCGTGAACAGGTAGGAGAAGACGAGGGGTGCCGGGTGCCAGGCCCACCGCGGATCGAACATTTCACAGACCTGGCCACGATCGTCAACGTGCGTCGTCACGTCGCAAAACGTCATGCCGTCGGGCAGTTGCGCGGTGCTCTCACCCGCCGCGGTCACCGTCTGAGCGTCCCGCCGGGCCGCCGCCGGCAGTGGAGCGACTTGTTTCATAGCGAGATCCTCCCACGTAGCGGCGTCGGCCGACGCGGGTCGTCGCCGACGCCGAGCGGTGTCACCGTCCACCACCTCGAGGTCAGCTCGCCCGCTATCGAGGCGCTCGACACCCGAAAGCGCCCCTAGTGAATGTAGCCCAGGCTGCGGAGCTGCCGGATCGTCTCCGCGTCGAGCTTCTGGTCGGTCATCGGCTGGCTCGCACCGACGCGCGGCATCACTTTCATCATCCCCTCGCCGAGGTGCACCAGGCGGCGCAGGTCGTCGGGGCGGGCGGCCGCGAGATCGTGCAGCTCGTGCGGATCGGCCGTCAGGTCGTAGAGGGCGGCGCGGTGCTTCTCCGTGTAGACGATCGCCTTGAGCGGGAACTCGACCAGCGCCCAGCTTCCCGGCGCCTCCGATAGGGCGATTTCCGGCCGCGCGGCGGGATCGAACAGGTCGTGTCCGGCGATCCCGTCCGGCGCTCGGATGCCCGCGTAGCCGACCAGGCCCGGATAGAGGTCGATCGACTGGGTGACTCGCGAGACGCGGTGGGGCAGCCCGGCCGGACGGCCCCCGCGCGGAAACTTGACGATCAACGGCACGTGGATCACTTCGTTCCAGACCGCGTGGCCATGTGCGTAGCTGCCGTGATCGTAAAGCTCCTCGCCATGGTCGGCGGAGACGACGAGGAGGGTCCGATCATAGAGTCCGGCGCGACGTAGCGCGTCGACCGCGCGCGCCACCACCACCCGGTCGACCCGATTCAGAACCGACTCATAGACGGTGTGAACGAATCGCACCGCCTCCGGATCGAGCTTGAGCCGACCCGTCCGAATGGCCCACTTGAACGCCCGCTTTCCCGGATCGATGCCGCGGGCGGCCAGAGCCTCCTGATCGAATCCGGCGCCGTAGCGGCGCATGTAGTCCGGATCGCGCTTGATGGGTGGAAACGCGTTGTGGCAACCGATCACGTGGATGTATGCGAAGCCCGGTTGGGTGGAAGCCGAGAGGAATTTCACGACGGCGTCCACGTAGGCCTCCTCGCGCCACTGATTGCGATGCCTCGCCGGGTCGAGATACTCGTCGAAGCCCTGCGCGAAACCGGCCTTCGCGGTCAGGTGGCCGATCCGCGGATGGGCGTAAGTCCGGTACCCGCCCGACTTGAACGTCTCGGCCAGGGTCGGATAGGCCTCGGCCAGCGTGCGCCCCCCATAGTGGCCGCCGGTCGCCAGCACCTTGGTCAGATCGTCGCGCGTGAAAACGCCGTGCTGGAAAACGTAGACGCCACTGAACAGGCTCGCGGTCGAGGCCTTGGTGTGCGGCGCCTGCACGAGCTCCCACTCGTAGAGGACCCCGTCGGGATCTGCCGCGAGGGCGTCGAGCGCCGGGGTGGTCGGCCGATCGAAGCCGTAGGCGCTGACCTTGTCGGCCCGGCAGGCGTCCAGCTCGACGATGAGCACGTTTGGCCGCGTGGCCGACTTCGCCGGAGCGGCCGGCCTCGCACCGCCGCAGGCCATGAGCCACCCGGCGACGCCCAGCAACACTCCTCCCAAATACCGTGCCGGAGGTCTTTTCTTCATGAACGAGCGAACCCTATCAGGGGCCACGGTGGACGCGGGAAGCGGGCGATCGGAAGGAATGCGCGAAGCGGCGTAGAATTCCCCCATGCGACCTCTGGTCTCCAACCGCGGCCGCGCCATGCCCGCCTCGCCGATCCGCCGGCTGATGCCGGTCGCCGACGAGGCGAAACGGCGCGGCGTGCACGTCTTCCATCTCAATATCGGGCAGCCGGATCTCGAGACGCCGGCCGCCCTGCGCTCCAAGCTCGCTCAGGTCGATCGCGTGATCGCCTACACGCCTTCCGGCGGCACCCCGGAGTACCTTTCGGCGTTGCAGGGCTACTACGCGAACCTCGGGCTCGAGCTCTCGCTCGGCGAGCTTCTCGCCACCACGGCGGGAAGCGAAGCCATTCTCTTCGCGATCTTCGCCACCACCTCCGACGGCGACGAGGCGTTGGTCTGCGAGCCCTACTACACGAACTACAACTCCTACGCGACGATGGCCGGGGTGCGCCTCGTGCCGCTGACCACCCGCGGCGAGGACGGTTTCCACCTACCGCCGCGCGACGCCTGGGAACGTGCCCTGACGCCGCGCACCAAGCTCGTCCTGCTGTGCAATCCGAACAACCCGACCGGCACCGTGCTGCGCCGCGAGGAGCTCGAGATGGTGGCGGAGTTCTGCCGCGACCACGGGCTCTTCCTGATCTCCGACGAGGTCTACCGGGAGTTCGTCTACGACGGCAAGACGGCCATCTCGGCGCTCTCGCTGGCCGGCTACGAGGACCAGGTCATCCTGGTCGACTCGCTCTCCAAGCGCTTCAGCGCCTGCGGTATCCGCCTCGGCTGCCTGGCGACCCGCAACGCCGACGTCTACCAGGCCTGCCTGAGGATGGCGCAGGGCCGCCTCTCGCCGCCCGGCCTCGCGCAGCTCATGGCGACCGGCATCCCGGAGATCGGCCCCGACTACTACGCGGCGGTCCGCACCGAGTACCAGGCGCGGCGCGACGTGCTCTTCGACGGGCTGACCCAGATCCCGGGCGTCTTCCTGCGCAAGCCGGAGGGCGCCTTCTACTTCGTCGCCCGGCTACCGATCGACGACGCCGACGAGTTCGCACGCTTCCTGCTGGCTGATTTCGAGCACCAGGGCACGACGGTCATGGTGGCGCCCGCGCCGGGCTTCTACGCCACGCCCGGACTCGGGCGCGACGAGGTGCGGATCGCCTACGTACTCAAGCGTGAGGATCTGGTGCGCGCCGTCGACGCTTTCGCCGCCGGGCTCGCGGCCTACCGGAAGGCACGGGGTATCGACTCGCTCGAGCCCGCGCTCGCGGCCGCGCACCCGGGCCCCGACTTCCACGGCCCGGCGGTCTAGCCGCTCGCGTCGCCCGGCTCGCTTCCGGTCGCGATCACCCCCGCCGCCGCGAGCTCCTCGATCTCGGCCAAGGACAGGCCGAGACGCGAGCTCAAGATTTCACGCGTGTCCTCGCCGAGCCCGCGCCCGGCCCACTCCGTGCGCGCCGGAGTGCGCGAGAGGCGCGGCGCGGTGGCACCGAGGGTCCACTCGCGGCCGTTCGTCTCGACCCGTTCGAAAAGGTCCCGCGCCCGGTACTGCGGATCGGCGAACATGTCGGCCACGGTGTACATCGTCGAGACCGGCACCACCGCCTCCGCCAGTCGAGCGACCACCTCGGCGGCGTCGCGCTGCGCGGTCCAGTCCGCGATCGCGCGGTCGATCTCGACCTGACGCGCCACCCGCCCCGGATTGGTCGCCAGGCTCGGGTCGTCGCCCAGGTCGGGGCGTCCGACCACGTTCATCAAGCGTCGATAGTTGGCGGTGTTGTTGGCGCCGACGACGACCGGGCGGCCGTCGCGGCAGGGATAGGCGTTCGAAGGCACGATCCCGGTGATGGTGGATCCCGACGGCCCGCGCACCACGCCCAACCGCGCGTATTCCGGCACCGTGCTCTCGAGGAGGTGGAAGACCGCCTCGAAAATCGACGCGTCGACCACCTGACCGCGCCGCTCGGGATCGGCGTCGCGAGCCCGCAACGCGAGCAGGATGCCGAGCGCCGCGTGGAGCCCGGCGAGCGAATCGCCGAGCGAGAGATTCGAGCGTACCGCGACCTCGCCCGGCGTGCCGGTCAGATGACGCAGCCCACCGAAAGCCTCGCAGACCGAAGCGTAGCCGGGACGATTCGCGTAGGGACCCGTCTGACCGAACCCCGACACCCTCGCCACGATGAGCGCCGGGTTCGCCGTCCAGAGACTTTCCGGATCCAGCCCCCACTTCTCGAGGGTGCCGGGCCGGAAGTTCTCGATCAGCACGTCCGCCTGAGCCGCCAGCCGGCGCGCCAACTCCTGGCCGCGCGGCGTCGCGAGGTCGATCGCCACCGCCCGCTTGTTGCGGCCGAGGGAGCGCCACCAGAGTGAGGTGCCGTCGTCCGGATCGAGGCCGCGCCAGCCGCGGATCGGATCGCCGCCGTCGGGCGGCTCGACCTTGATGACCTCGGCGCCGAAGGCCGCCAGGATCTCTCCCGCGAAAGGCCCGGCGAGGATCTGCCCCAGCTCGAGAACCACCACGCCGTCGAGCGGCCGTGGCCCGGCTCCCGGCACCGGAGTCGGAATGTCGTTCGCCGTGCCGGAGCTCAAACCAGCAGGAATCCGAGGGCGAAGAGGAGGATATAGATGGCCAGGCCAACGCCGCAGTAGAGGCGAAAGCGGCCGCGTCCGACGACCAGCGCAGCAACTCCCTTGAACACGGAGTTCGCGATCATGCCGACGAGCAACGCGTCGGCCGCCACGGTCACCGCCGTTCCGGCGCTGGCGAGGCGATTCATCGAATACGTCAGGGCGTCGAGGTCGGTCAGGCCGAGCAGCGCCGAGCTACCGAGCAGTCCCTCGGTGCCGATGCGGTCGCGCACCGCGCCCAGCACCACCAGAACGAGGGCAAAGAAGAGCGTCATCTGGATCGCCGAACCGAGCCGCAGAGGGTGGGTGGGCAACAAGTCCTCCCGCACCTCCGAACCCTCGGGAACCCGCTTGAACGCCCGCGCCACCGTGAGCACGCCGAATAAGAGCGGCGCCAACAAGGCGGGCAACAGCGCGAGCGCGACTTCCCGATTGAGCACCGCGGAGAGCACTCCGACCCGCAGCGGCAGCACCGCCGAGGCGGCCAGCGCGCCGGCCGCCAGTTGCGGCGCCGTGGTGCGATTGGAACGGCTCTCGCGGGCGAAGTTGAGGGTGACCGCTGTCGAGGAGATCACGCCGCCGAGCAGGCCGGCGATCCCGTAGCCGCGTCCCGGTCCGGCAGCGCGCAGCGCCAGATACCCGGCGAACGAGAGGCCGGCGAACAGCAGCACGATCCCCCAGAGCTTCTGCGGCGCGATGCCGGCGAGCCAGGGTATCGGCTGGCCGGGCAGGAGCGGCAACACGACGAGAGCCAGCACCGCGAAGCGTGCCGCCGCGGCGAGCTCCTGCGAGCGGATGCGCTCCACCGCGGCGTGCATGCGGCTCTTCTCGGCCAGCACGAGCGCCGTCGAGGCGAAGACCGCGCTCGCCAGCACGATTTCGCCGAGACCCGACATGAGGCCAGCACCGATCACCACCGCCCCGGCCACCTCGGTCGTGGCGTCGATGGTTCCGCGCCAGGCCGACACCACGTAGGCCGTCGCGATCAGGACGAGGCCTGCCGCCGCCGGCAGCACCCCGACCCACCAACCCGCGCGTTGCCCGATCACGGTGGAGAGCCCGCCGAGCAGGCCGAGCAGCAGGAACGTGCGGACGCCCCCGAAACGGGAGTGATCCTTCTCCTGGCGCGCCGACCACTCCCGTTCGATACCCACCGCCAGCCCACCCAGGGCGGCCACCGCGAGACGCAACAGAGCGTCGCGCTCGTTCATCGGCCGACCTCTCTACGATCGCCTCGGCGACGCGCCGCGGCGAGCGCCGCGAACGTCGTCACGGCGAAAGTGGCGGCAAGCGCGTTGGTTCCCACGTCACGGATGTCGTAGCGGCGGTTGGGCAGCACGGCCTGAATGAGCTCGTCCACCCAGCCGCACGCGGTCGCGAGTCCGATCGCGCCGAGCTCCGGCAGCCAGTGCCTTCGCCACGGATTCGCATCCAAGTGGCGGGACTCGCGCGCGATCAGCGCCTGCCGGAGGAGCACCGCCAGCAGCCCGTAATCCACCAGGTGGAAGCGCTCCTGCACGATCGACATGCGCGCCGCGTAGGCGCCGTAGAGGAGTCCCGCGAGGACGAGCACCAGCCACTCGCGCCACGCGGCGTGCCGGCGGACCATCCACGTCGCGACGGCGACGACCACCAGGAGAGCCACGGCGAGCAGCGAGAGACGGAGAAGATCTCGCGCCCGCAGCCAGTCGAGCGCGAACTGCGCCGGGTAGAGCGATAGGTAGATCGCCACCAATACCCCTCCCGCCGCACGCCACCAGAAGCGCTCCGACTCCCTCTCGCCCGGCATGAGGAAAGCCTAGCAGGGGGCGCTCCCGCGCTCCGTCGCCGTGCCGCGAGACGCGGCGCTCCTCAGTCCATCTGCTTGCGCAGGATGGTGGGGATGTCGTAATCGTCGACGTTCGACCAGTTGGGGCCGAAGCCGTTCGGATCGTCGGAGCGCGTCGAGCCGGCCAGCACCTTCTTGTAGAAAGGGACCTTCTCGTGACTCGCCGTCTGGGCGGGAGCCGGCTCCGGCGGCGTGGGACGTGACGGCGCCGGGGCCGGGCTGCGCAGCGGCTCGCGCGAGAAGGCGTTCTGCGGCACGTACGCCTGCGGCGCCGAGGCCGCGGCCGCGACCTCGCCCGCGTAGCGGAAGCCGGTGGCGATCACGGTGACCTTCATCTCCTCCTCGAGCGTCTCGTCGATCACCATGCCGGTGATGATGTTGGCCTCCTGATCGACCGCCGCCGAGATGATCTTCGCCGCCTCGGCGACCTCGTAGAGGGTCAGGTCGCGGCCTCCCGAGATGTTGATCAGGACGCCCTTGGCGCCCTCGATCGAGGTCTCCTCGAGAAGCGGCGAGCTGATCGCACGTTGCGCCGCCTCGAGCGACCGGTTCTCGCCCTTGGCGATGCCGGTGCCCATCAGCGCCATGCCCATGCCACTCATGATCGCCTTGACGTCGGCGAAGTCGACGTTGACCTCGCCCGGCACCGTGATCAGGTCAGAGATCCCCTGCACGGCTTGGCGCAGCACGTCGTCGGCGACCCGAAAAGCCTCGGCGAGCGGCGTGCCGCGCTCCACGAAGGAGAGCAGACGCTCGTTCGGGATCGTGATCAGGGTGTCGACCGCGCCGCGCAGCTCCTCGATGCCGTGCTCGGCGTGGGCCATCCGGCGGCGCCCCTCGAAACCGAACGGCTTGGTCACCACGGCCACGGTCAGAGCGCCGATCTCGGCGGCCAGCGAAGCCAGAATCGGCATCGCACCGGTGCCGGTGCCGCCGCCCATGCCGGCGGTCAGGAAGATCATGTCCGCGCCGTCGAGCAGTTCGAGGATCTTGTCGGTGTCCTCGAGTGCGGCCTTCCGGCCGATCTCTGGATCCGCGCCGGCGCCGAGCCCGCGCGTGATCTGGGACCCGAGCTGCATCTTGCACGGCGCCTTGCACTTCGAAAGCGCCTGAACGTCGGTGTTGGCAGCGATGAACTCGATGCCGCGCAGGTTGGAGGCAATCATGCGGTTGACCGCGTTGCCGCCGCCTCCGCCCACCCCGATCACCTTGATCTTGGCCGGCACCGCTCCGGGAGTCGGCTGGTAGCTCGTTCCCGTCTGGGTCGGCTGTTCGTCGTCGAAAAGGATCATGGTCGCATTCTCCTTCGGTCTGTTGGCTGGGCTCAGAGAAGGTCGCTGAAGACGTTTCTCAAGCTGCCGACCAGGTTCTTCATCCGGAATGTGGAGCGGCGCGCGGGGCGCGTCGCGGACTGTTCGGAAACGACCGCCCAGCGCAACAGGCCGGCAGCGGTCGACCAGTTGGGCGAGGTCAGGACGTCGACCAGACCGCCCAGGCCGTTCGGCAGGCCGCAGCGCACGCTGGTGTCGAGGACCTGGGCGGCGAGCTCCTGCAGGCCGTCGAGCTGGGCGCCGCCGCCGGTCAGCACGACGCCGCCTCGCAGGCCGCCGTCCCAGCCGCCGTGGGAGAGCTCGACGCGCAGCAGGCTCAGCATCTCCTCGGCGCGCGGCTCGAGAATCTCGCAGATCTCGCCACGCGGCACGATGCGCGGCGCGCCGCCGGCCACCGCCGGCACCGAGATGCCTGCCTCCTCGTCGATCATCGTGCCGAGGCAGCAACCGTCCTTGAGCTTGATCCGTTCCGCCTCCGCATAGGGCGTACGCAACACCATCGCGAGGTCGTTCGTGAAGTGGCCGGCGCCGATCGGCAGCACGCCGGAGTGGCGAGGCTCGCCGTCCTCGAAGAGCGACCAACCGCAGGTTCCGGCTCCGATATCGAGAAGCAGCACGCCGAGGTCCTTCTCGTCGGGTGTGAGCACCGTCTCGGCGGTGGCCAGGGGCTCGAACACCATCTCCGCGACCTCGATCCCGGCCCGGTTCACGCAGGTCAGCAGGGTCCGCGAGCGCGCCGTCTGCCCGGTCACCAGGTGAGCCTGCACCTCGAGGCGCGAGCCCAGCATGCCGAGCGGATCGGCGATGCCCCCCTGCTCGTCGACCACGAACTCCTGGGGCAGGGAGTGCAGGATCTCGCGGTCGGAGGGCAGCGCGGCCGACTGCGCGGCCTCGAGTACCCGCTGGATGTCGGCTCGCGTGATCTCGCGGTCCTTACGCGCCACCGACACCATGCCGCGCACGTTGACCGATCGCACATCGGCGCCGGCGATGCCCACCCAGGCGCGCGAGATCTCGACTCCGGCCATCACCTCGGCTTCCTCGCTCGCCGCCTTGAGCGCCTCGACGGTCGCCTCGAGATTGACGATGTTGCCGCGCCGGGTGCCGCGGTTCGGCGCCTGACCGCGCCCCGCCACCTCGAGACCTCCTTTCTCGTCGCGCTTGCCGATCAGCACCGCGACCTTCGAGGAGCCGACGTCGATACCCACCACGTATTCGTCTGGTTTGGCCATGCTCAGGACCTCTCTACCACAGGTTGAAAAACGATGCGTCGTTCGAAACGGAGATCGACCGAGGCGAGCCCCGGATAGCGGCGCTCGAGCTCCGGCAGGAGCGAGCGCAGAACGGGCAGACGCGCCGCGAGCGTGCCGGCCCGCACCGCGAGTGGAAAGGGGAGCGCCCCGAGATAGAGCCGGAAGTCGTCGTCCGACAACACCTCGACTTCGGACAAGGTTGCGGCCCAGTCGGGCTCGACCCGTCCGAGCTCGCCCGCCACCGCGAGGGCTCCGGAGAGGTCGACCTCACTCGTCGTGCCCACGCTCACGAGAAGCAGGTTCTCCGCCCCCAGATTCGGCTGCCAGGGCGCGATCACCTTGCCGTCGGCGTCGAGCACCGAGAGCCCGTCGACGGTGCGCAGGAGCGCCGCCGGGCGGCGTTCGATCACCGCGAGACGGAGGGTGTTCGGGAGACGTTTCTCGACCGTCACCTGAGCGATCCAGGGGTTGACGCCGATCAGTCTCTGGACCAGCGGAATCGAGAGCTCGAACAGATTCGAGCCACCGAGCGGCGCGAGCGTCCGGTCGAGCCACCGCGCATCGACGCGTTGGTTGCCCTTCACCTCGACGTGCGCGAGCGCGAAGCTGGGGGACGAGAAGAGCCAGAGCCCGAGCGCGATCGGTGTCCCGACGAGCACGAGGGCCTGCAGGAACGGTCCCAGCAGAGCGAGCCACGGATTGCGCCGCCGCACCCGCACCGCGGCACTGCGCCGCCGGAAGGGGAGCACTTTGCCCTCGAAGGCGAACGCGTCGCGCGCTGTCACGAGCGCTCCTCCGCCGCCAGCTGCTCGCCGAGCCGGTAGACGTCGCCGGCGCCGAGGGTGAGGACGACATCCCCCTCGTCGACCCCTTCGAGCAGCGCTCGCGCCTCCTGCCAGCTCTTGCAGCTGTCGACGCGGGGGTGCCCGGCCGCCCGGGCCGCCTGCGCCACCAGCTCGCCGCTGACACCCGGAATCGGCTTCTCGCGCGACGCATAGACGTCGGTCACGATCACCCGGTCGGCGGCCAGCAGGGCGCGCCCGAACTCCGTCGCCATGTCACGGGTGCGGGAGAACAGGTGCGGTTGGAAGACGGCGTGCAGGGTACGCCGCGGATAGACCTGGCGCGCCGCTGCGAGGGTCGCCGCGACTTCGGTCGGATGGTGCGCGTAGTCGTCGACCACCTCGGCGCCGTGGAAGGTGCCGAGTCGCTCGAAACGGCGGTGCACGCCGGTGAAAGCAGCCAGCGCGCTGGTGATCTTGCTGAACGGAATGCCGAGCGCCAGACCGACTCCGATCGCCGCCAGCGCGTTGCGCACGTTGTGCAGACCCGGCAACGGGATGGCGACCCGGCCGACCTCCTCGCTCTTGCGCTGATGGACCGTGAAGCGGCTGCCCGCCGAGTCGCTCTCGAGCGACCGTGCGACCAGGTCCCAATCGCCGTCCAGGCCGTAGGTCACCACCCGCCGCTCGGCGAGCCGTGGCAGGAGCTCGCGCGCGTTCGGATCGTCGGCGCACAGGAGAATCTGGCCGAAGAAGGGAACCCGGCTGGCGAAAGCGACGAACGCGTCACGGATTTCGCCCAGATCCTCGTAAGTGTCGAGGTGATCGCGGTCGACCGAGGTCACCACGGCGACGATCGGCGCGAGCGAGAGGAAGCTGCGATCGTATTCGTCGGCCTCGACCACCATGTAGTCGCTCTGGCCGAGTCGCGCTCCGGTTCCGGAAACGCGCAGCCGCCCGCCCACGATCACCGTCGGGTCGAGCCCCGCCTCCACCAGGATGGCGCCGACCAGCGACGTCGTCGTGGTCTTGCCGTGGGTGCCCGCCACCGCGATGCCGTACTTCAGGCGCATCAGCTCGGCCAGCATTTCGGCCCGCCGCACCACCGGGATGCCCCGCTCGTGGGCCGCCACCACTTCCGGATTGGTCGGCTCGATCGCGGAGGAGACGACCACCAGGTCGACTCCGTCGAGATGCCCGGCCGAGTGCCCCTGCGCGACCGCGATGCCGAGCCGCGCCAGCCTCTCGGTCGTTTCGCTCGCCGCGCGGTCGCACCCCGAGACCTGGATCTCGTACTGGGCCAGAACCTCGGCGATCCCGCTCATTCCGGCGCCCCCGATGCCCACGAAGTGGGCGTGGCGCAGACCAACGAAGAGAGGCCGCGTCATGGCCCGACTCCCGCCAGCTTCTCGGCGCGGTCGGCGATCGTCGCCGCGGCGCCGGGTCGCGCCAGGCCGCGGGCCCGCTTGGCCACTTCGATCCGACCCGCCGGGTCTCGGAGGATCTCGACGAGCAGCTCCGCCAACGCCTCGGGAGTCGCGTCGCTCTCGCTCAACAGACGCGCCGCGCCGTGCTCCGCGAGCTGCCGCGCGTTGTGCTCCTGATGCCCCCCGGCGAGCGCCAGCGGCACCAGGATCGAAGGCCGTCCGGCGGCACAGATCTCCGCCAGGGTGATGGCGCCGGCCCGCGAGACCACGAGACTGGCGGTGCGCAAGGCGGCCGCCACGTCGTCGACGAAAGGCACGACCTCGGCCGCCGTCCGGGCCGCCTCGCCGGCCGCGCGCCAGCCCGCGCGCGCCTCGTCGAGGTTCTTCGCTCCGCATTGGTGGATCACCCGCAAACCGGGAATCGACTCGAGCGCCGACTCGACCGCCTGCGGCAACAGGAGATTGAGCCGTCGCGATCCCTGACTGCCGCCGAGCACGAGCAACCGTGGCGGGGCGTCCGAGAGGAGGTCGGGCACCTCGAAGAACGCGTCGCGCACCGGCACGCCGGCGACGAAGCTCGGGCAGCGCAAGCCGTGACCCGTCTCTTCGTACGCCGTGGCCGCGGCGCTCGCGAAGCGGGAGAGCCACCGGTTGGCGACACCGCAGCGCGCGTTGGGTTCCACCAGCAGCGCGGGACAGCCCGCCCAACGGGCACCGACCACCGCCGGCGCCGACGCGTAACCGCCCGTGCCGACCACCACCCGCACGTGACTCGTGCGGATCCAACGGCGGGCCGAACGGGCCGAACGGGCCAGGGTCTCGAGGGCCCGCACCCGAGCGGCCGGTCCGCGACCGACCAGGGGACGCGAGGCGAGCGGCACGAACTCGAGGCCACGAGCCTCCACCAGGCTCGCCTCCATGCCCTGGGGATTGCCCGCGAAGCTCACCCGCCACCCCCGGCGCGCCAGTTCGTCGCCCACCGCGAGCGCGGGAAAGACGTGCCCGCCGGAGCCCCCACCGGCGAGCAGCGCCAACGGCGCGATGGAGACGGGTGCACGGTTCTCATCCGCCATGTTGAGAAACGTTGAGCAGGATGCCGCAGGCCGCCAGCGAGACCACCAGCGACGAGCCGCCGTATGAGAGGAATGGCAGCGGAATCCCCTTGGTGGGGAGCAACGCCAACGCGACCGAGATGTTGATCAGCGCCTGCACGCTGAGCAATCCAGCGAAGCCCCAGCCGAGGAAACGGCCGAAGCGATCGGGCGCCCGCCAGCCGGCTCGCACGCCTCTCCAGAAGAGCGTCGCGAAGAGCGCCAGCACGATGCCGGCGCCGATCATGCCGAGCTCCTCCGCCACGATGGCGAAGATGAAGTCGGAGTGCGGATAGGGCAGGAAATAGAGCTTCTGGATGCTGTTGCCCGGCCCCAACCCGGTCACCCCACCCGAGCCCACCGCGATGAGCGACTGCAGGGCCTGGAAGCCGCTTCCCAGCGGATCTCGTTCGGGGTGCAGGAAGGCGAACAGGCGCGCTCGCCGGTAGGGCTCGAGGGCGACGAGCAGCGCGACCGCCGGAACGGCCAGCGCAATACCGCCGGCCAGATAGCGCCACGCGAGACCGCCGAGGAAGAGCAGCATCGCCGCCGTCGCGACCAGCATCAGCGCCGTGCCGAGGTCGGGCTCGAGCACCACCAAGCCGGCCAACAGGCCGGTGGCGACGCCCACCGGGAGGAGCAGCTCGCGCGTGTTCACGCGGTCGAGCTTGCGATCGAGGTGGAAGGCGACGAACGGAACCAGGGCCAGCTTGGCCAGCTCCGAGGGCTGCACCGAGACGCCGGCGAAGAAGAGCCAGCGTCGGGTCGCATCGAGCTCGGGCGCGAACAGGACCAACACCAGCAGGCCGACGACTCCGGCGATGAGCGTGTAGACGACGCGGCGATCCTTGAGGCGCCGGTAGTCGAGGTGCATGAGGGTGAGCATCGCCGTGAAGCCGACGACCGCGGCGATCAGCTGACGGACCAGGAAGGGGTTCACCGCCTTGCCTTCCGCGCGCGCCATCGGCGCGCTGGCCGAATAGACCATCACGAGGCCGAGCCCGACCAGCACCACCACGACGGTGAAGAGCACGCGATCAAAGGCCAGCTTCTTGGCCATGGCCCCCTCCTCGCGTCGTCGCCGCGGCGAGCTGCGCGGCCAAACGTTGGAATTGCTCACCCCGGTCGGCGTAGTTGCGAAACTGGTCGAAGCTCGCGCAGGCCGGCGACAGGACCACCGCTTCGCCCGCCCGGGCGCGCTCGGCGGCTTCGGTGAGCGCAGCCGCGAGCGTGCCGCTCGCCGAGAGCTCGGTGGCGCCGGCGAGCGCCGTGGCGAGCTCGCCGGCCGATTCGCCGATCAGATAGGCGCGCTTCACCTTGCGCGCCACCACCTCGCGCAGGTAGCGGAAATCGGCGCCCTTGTTGCGGCCGCCCAGAATGACGTGCACGTTGCGGTCGGGAAAACCCTCCAGCGAGCGCGCGGTGGCCGCCACGTTGGTGCCCTTCGAATCGTCGTAGAAGACGACGCCAGCGCGCTCGGCGACCCGTTCGAGCCGATGCGGCAGACCCTGAAAAACACGCAGCGCCGGCGCGATCGTCTCGGGCACGACGCCGACCGCGCGGGCGAGCAGGGCGGCCGCCATCGCGTTCTCCAGGTTGTGCGGCCCGGGCAGCGGCACGTCCTCGATCCGGAAGAGCTCGCGATCCGCTTCACCCGGTGCTCGTTCGACGACCCTGTCGCCGTCGAGACAGCAGCCGTCCGCGACCCGTGCGAGGCGCGAGAAGAGGCGTCGCCGCCCGCCGACCGGCGTGGCCGCGACCTCGGGCTCGTCGCCGTTCAAGACCGCCACGTCGTCGGAGGTCTGGTTGCGGAAGACGCGCCGCTTCGCCGCCAGATAGCCGGCGAGGTCGCCGTGCCGGTCGAGATGGTCGGGCGAGAGGTTGAGCAGCGCGGCGGCCCGCGCGTGGAAGCGGTCGACCGCCTCGAGCTGGAAGCTCGACAGCTCGACCACGAAGATCCGTCCCGGCGCTCCGTCCACCACCCCGGCCAGTGGCGCGCCGATGTTGCCGCACACCTCGACCGCGCGTCCCGTGCCGGCGATCAGGGCTCCGGCGAGCGCGGTGGTGGTCGACTTGCCGTTCGAGCCGGTGATCGCCACCACTGTGCCCTCGAGCCACCGGAAAGCGAGCTCGACTTCGGCCAGGATCGGCAACCCGGCCGCGCGCGCCGCGACCAGGATCGGGTGCGCGGGCGCGACGCCGGGGCTCACGACGACTCCGTCCAGGCCTTCGGGGAGCGGCCCGTCGTCGCGTCCCAGACGGAGCTCCACGCCTTCGTCCCCGGCCAGGCTCTCGAGGTCCAACTCGTCCGCTCGGCAGCGGTCGGACGCGACGACCGCCACCCCGCGGGAACGCAACAGGCGCGCCGCCGCCGTGCCCGAGAGCCCGAGGCCCAGGACGTAGGCGCGCCGCCAGCGTTCGGAGGAGGAGGTCGCGTTCATCGGAGCTTGAGGGTGGAGAGCGCGGCGAGCGAGAAGAGCAACGCCAGGATCCAGAAACGAACGATGATCTTCGGCTCGGCCCAGCCGGAGAAGCTCGAAATGGTGGTGGAGCGGCGCCATCCGGAAGACGCGCTTGCCGCGCAGCTTGAACGAGCCGACCTGGACGATGACCGAGAGCGCTTCCATGACGAACAGCCCACCGACCAGCGCCAACAGGATCTCCTGCTTGGCCATCACCGCGACGATGGCGATGCCGCCGCCCAGGGCCAGCGAGCCGACGTCGCCCATGAAGACCTCGGCCGGGTGGGCGTTGAACCAGAGGAAGCCGAGCGCCGCGCCGACCAGGGCGCCGCAAAAGATGGTCACTTCACCCACTCCAGGGATCGAAGGGAGCTGCAGGTAGCCCGCCACGATGCGGTTGCCCGCCACGTAGCAGAAGATCGCGTAGGTCCCGGCGGCGATGCCGGCGGCGCCGATCGCCAGGCCATCGAGCCCGTCGGTCAGATTCACCGCGTTCGACGAGCCCACCAGGACGAAGACGACGAACGGCACGTAGAGCGCGCCGAGATCCACTACCAGGTCCTTGAAGAAGGGAAAGGCCAAGGTGCGCGAGAACGGTTGGGCGGCCGGCAGCAGCGGCAGCGCCACTCCGGCCGCGCCGGCCACCAGGATCTGGAGCAGCATCTTCGAGCGCGCGGTGAGGCCGAGGTTGCGCTTGCGCCGCACCTTCAACAGGTCGTCCGCGAAGCCGATCAATCCGAATCCCGCGCTGACCTCGATCGCCAGCCAGACGTAGGGGTTGGTGAGGTTCGCCCAGAGCAGCGTCGCGACGAGCCAGGCGAAGAGGATCAGGAGCCCGCCCATGGTCGGCGTGCCGGCCTTCACCAGATGGCTCTGCGGGCCGACATCGCGCACGTTCTGGCCGACCGACAGACGGCGCAGGGTGCGCACGAACCAGGGGCCGCAGAGAAGCGACAGCAGGAGTGCGGTCACCGTCGCGGCCGCGGTGCGGAAGGTCAGGTAACGCACCACGTTGAACACCGCGAAGCGCTCGTGCAGCGGGTAGAGGAGCTGGAGGAGCATCGTCAGTCCCCCGTCCCCGGGTCGGCGAGCTCGGTGAGCGCCCGCTCGAGCTCGCCGCGATCCGAAAAGGGAATTCGCCGATCGCCCACGATCTGGTCTTGCTCGTGTCCCTTGCCGGCCAGGAGGATCGCCCATCCGTCCCCCGCCGCCACCGCGACGGCGCGCCGGATCGCTTCGGCGCGATCCGGCACCACCCGATAGCTCCGGTTGCCCGACGCCCGCAGACCCTCCTCCACCGCCGCGATGATGGCGAGCGGATCTTCGCTGCGCGGGTTGTCGGAGGTGACGATCGGCAGGTCGGCCAGCGTCCCTGCAAGTCGCCCCATCGGTCCCCGCTTGCCCTTGTCCTTGTCGCCGCCGCACCCGAAGACGAGCACGACCTTGGCGCCGGAGAAGCTCCTTGAGCGAGCGGATCGCCGCCTCGAGCGCGGCCGGCGTGTGCGCGAAATCGACCACCGCCAGGAACTCCTGACCCTCCGCGACCGGCTCCATGCGGCCCGGCAAGGGGCGGGTCGCCGCGATGCCCGACGCCACCGCCTCGTGGGGCAGCTCGAGCGCCTCGCCGACGCCGACCGCGGCGAGGAGGTTCTCGAGGTTGTAGCGGCCCAGCAGCGGCGACTCGAGGTCGAACGCCCCGCGTGGCGTCGCGACCCGGCCGTGCACGCCGCACGCGTCGAGACGCAGCCCGGCCGGCGCCACCGCGGCGCTGGCGCCGAATCCGATCGCGTCCGGAATCCGCGCCGCCAAGCGCGCACCGTAGGGGTCGTCGAGATGAATCACCGCGCGCCCGGCCGGCTTGAGCTGATCGAACAGTCTCGACTTCGCCGCGAAGTAGTCCTCGAAGTCGGTGTGGAAGTCGAAGTGATCGCGGGTCAGATTGGTGAACACGCCCACGTCGAACTCGATTCCGTCGACCCGTCCCTGCACCAGGGCATGCGACGAGACCTCCATCGCGGCCGCCTTGGCGCCGAGCCGCGCCATCGTCGCGAGCATGCGGAAGATGTCGCTCGCCTCCGGCGTCGTGCGATCGGTCGGCGTCGTCTCGAGGCCGGGGAAACGCGCTCCCAGGGTTCCGATGCGGCCGGCCGGAAGTCCCGCCGCGTCGCAGATGGCGCACGAGAGCTCGACCACGGTCGACTTGCCGTTGGTGCCGGTGACACCGATCATCCGGAGGGCGCGATCCGGGTGTCCGTAGACGGGCGCCGCGAGCGCGGCGAGCAGCGCACGCGGCGACTCGGCGACCAGCCAGGGCACACCCGCGGCGGCGCCCCGCTCGGCCGGCCGGTGGTCGGCGAGCACCGCCACGGCACCGCGCATCACGGCGTCGGCGGCGAAGCTCGCGCCGTCGAAGCGGGCCCCACGCCAGGCGACGAAGAGTTCCCCTGGAGTGACGAATCGGGAGTCGTGACGAACGCCGAAGACCTCGGGATCCTTCCCGAGGTCTCCAGAGAGCGGCAGGCCGCGTGTGAGCTCGGAGAGCTTCATCCGTCCGCTCCTCGCTGCGCGAGATCGATCTCCACGCGCGATCCGCGGGCGGGCAGAGGAGTCCCCGGAGGCGGGTTCTGCCGCACCACCACGCCGCGACCACGCAGGATCGGCACCAGGGCCAGCTGGGTCGTCTCCGCGACCGCCTGGCGCGCGGTCCGTCCCGCCAGGTCGGGCAGCGTCCCCGCCGGCGTTGCCACGGGCTTGTCCACGGCCCCGTCGCCCGGGTCGGCTTCCGCCGTCATCGTGCCCGCCTGCTCGCTCCGCTCCGTCGGCTGGAACGGCCAGCGCTCCGGGGGCTGGCGCTCCGGGCGCACATCGCGCGCAATCAGTGCCCGCCGTGCGATGGCTCCGAACACCGGAGCCGCCACGCTGCCGCCGTGATAGTCGCCGTGCGGATCGTCGAGCACCACGACCGCCACGAACTGCGGATGGTCGCGCGGTGCCCAGCCGGCGAAGCTGGCCACGAAACGGTCAGGCGAATAGCCACGCCCGGGCTCCGCCACCTGTGCCGTACCCGTCTTGCCGGCCGCCGGATAGCCGGGATTCGAGGCCACCGGCGCGGTTCCTCCCGGCTCCGCCACCGCAGCGAGCAGTTGCTGGACCACGGCGACCGTATGCGCCGACACCGGCCGGCCACGCAGAATCGGTTGCGGGTGGAGATCGCGCCGCTCCGCGCCGCTGCCGATCGACTGGACGACGTAGGGCTCGATGAGCTCGCCGCCGTTGGCGATCGCCGCGAAGGCCACGGCGAGCTGCAGCGGCGTCACCGAGATTCCTTGGCCGAACGCGATGTAGGCCTTGGCGAGGCCCGGCCAGCGGTCGAGCGGCATCAACAGACCCGGACTTTCGCCGGGCAGATCGACGCCGGTCTGGGCGCCGAAGCCGAAGGCGCGGATCGTGTCGTAGTAATCGCGGGTCGGGATGCGCAGCGCGATCTTGATCGCGCCGACGTTCGAGGACTTCTGGATGATCTGCGCGACCGACAGGCGGCCGAACGCCTTGTGGTCCTTGATTCGCACGCCGGCCAGCGTGATGCCCCCCATCTCGCAATCGATGAGATCGCTCGGCGCCACGACGCTCTGCTCGAGCGCCGCCGAGACGGTGACCATCTTGAACGTCGAGCCGGGCTCGTAAGCGTCTTGCACCGGCCGGTCGCGGCGCGCCGCGGCCGAGGCCTCGCGGAAGCGGTTGGGATCGAAGGTCGGCCACGACGCCATCGCCAACACGGCGCCCGTCCAGGGGTCGAGCACCACGACGCTGCCGCTCTTGACGTGGTACGAAGCGGCCGTCGCGTCGAGCTCTTCCTCGACGATCTCCTGCAGCGTGGCGTCGAGAGTCAGGTGGAGGTCGGCGCCTGCCACCGCTGCCGCCGACGGCAGATCGGGCGGCACCGCCAGCCCGCGGCGCGCGTCGCGCAGCACCGTGCGGCGTCCCGGCTTGCCGGCCACCGCCTTGTCGTAGAGCGCCTCGAGCCCCGCCAGACCCTGGTTGTCGGTGCCCACGTAACCGAGCACTTGCGCCGCGAGCTCGCGCATCGGGTAATAACGCTTGCTCTCGTCGAGGAAATAGATGCCCGGGATGGCCAACGCCTTGACCGCGCGGGCCACGGGCGGGTCGAGCTTGCGCGCCACCCACACGAACTCACGGTCGCTCGACAGCTGACGCTCGAGCCTGGCCCGGTCCACGTCGAGAACCCGCGCGAGTCGTTTCGCGGCGGCGGTCACGTCACCCACCTCGTGCGGCACCGCGAAGGCCGAGTCCACCTCCAACGACACGGCGAGCTCGCGGCCGTTGGCGTCGTAGATCGTGCCGCGCGGAGGATCGAGCTCGACCACGCGCTGCTGCTGACGCTCGGCGCGGTGCACGAACTCGTCGTGCCGCACCACCTGCAGGCTCCACAGGCGACCGCCGATGGCGACGACCCAGAGCGCGACGCCGATCGCGAACAGCAGCAGGCGTCGCTTCACCGCATCTCCTCGAGGAAGATGACCTGCTCGACCTTCGGCGGCACGAGTCCCAGCTCGTCCTGCGCGCGGCGCGCCAGGTTCTCGGGGTGCGAAAGATGGGCCGCCTCGAGACGCAGCTGACGTTCGACCTGGCTCAGCTCGTGGGATCGCCGCTCCAGCGTCTCGATGCGATAGCCGGCCCGCAACGTCTCGAGCTGCAGCCAGGTGTAGGCGAGCAGCGCCGCGCCGAGCGGCACGACGACGACCACCACCCAGGCAAGCTCACGCAGACGCCGCCGGTCCCTCTCCCGGACCAGGTACGCGTTGACGACCGGTCGACGGACCGTGTAGGCGCCGTGCAAGAGCTCAGAGTCTCCTAGCGGCGCGCAGCCGCGCCGACCGCGAGCGCGGGTTGCGCTCCACTTCGTCCGCCGAGGGCGTGATCGGCTTCTTGGTGAGGACCTCGAGCACCCGCGTTTCGGAGCGCGTGCGACCGGTGACCGGATCGACCTCGCCGCGCGCCAGCTCGCGCATCCGGTGCTTGACCACACGGTCCTCGAGCGAGTGATACGAGATCACCACCAGGCGGCCGTCGCGCTCGAGCAACTCCACCGCGGAGCCGATCAGTCGTTCGACGGCGTCCAGCTCGTCGTTGACCGCGATGCGCAGCGCCTGGAAGACGCGCGTCGCCGGATCGATACGCTCGTGACCGCGCCGCTGCCGTCTGGCGCCGCGCACCACTTCGGCAAGCTCGTCGGTCGTCGAGAAGGGTCGGCGTGCGCGCGACCCGACGATCGCGCGGGCCACGCGCCGCGCATCGGGCTCTTCTCCATACTCACGGAAGATGGTCTCCAACTCGGCCTCCGTCGATCGGTTGACCAGCTCCGCCGCGGTCTCTCCGGCGCGACTCATGCGCATGTCGAGAGGACCCCGGCGGCGAAAAGAGAATCCGCGCTCCGCGCGGTCGAGCTGCAGGGACGAGACTCCGAGATCCGCCAGCACGCCGGCCACCCGACGACCCGCCAGGAGCGTCGCGAGGTCGCGGAAGTCGCCGGACACGATCTCGACGCGCTCGCCGAACGGCGCCAGTCGCTCGGCGGCGATCCGGCGCGCGTCCGGATCGCGGTCGACGCCCACCAGGCGCGTCCGCGGCGAGGCGTCGAGGATCGCGGCGGCGTGACCGCCGAGACCGAGCGTGGCGTCGACGAACAGCCCGCCGCGCCGCGCCGCGAGCCAATCCACGGCGGAGTCACGGAGGACGGGCAGATGAGCGTCATCCAACTCCGCTCCGCTCTCAGATCCCGCGCTCGGAGAGCGCTCGGAAGTCGTCGTCGGTGAAGGGCTGCTCCTCGAGCCGCCGCTCGAAGCGTTCGCGGTTCCAGAGCTCCAGATGATCGATCAGGGCGTGCACCACGACCTCGCCGTTCATACCCGCGCGCTCGCGCAGCACGACCGGCACGAGCAAGCGGCCCTGCTTGTCGAGCGCCACCTGGGAGCCGAAGTAGCTCACCCGCTCGAGATAGCGCTGACGCACCGGATCGGTCGAGGGAATCGTGCCGAGCTTGGCCTCGATCTCCTCCCAAACGGGGATCGGGTAGACGAGCGCCCGATCGCCGGTCACCGAGGTCACGAAGAACTCGCCGCCGAAACGCTCCTCCAGGTAGCGCCGAAAGCCCGTCGGGACTTTGAAGCGCCCTTTCTCATCGATGGTTGCGACCGTGCTGCCCCGAAACATCCTCGGCTCCCGCTCGCTCAGGAGTTGAATGTCCAGAGTCTAGAGTCATTTCCCACATTTGTCCATTTTTTACCACTCCCCCGACAGGGGGTATCGCGGAAGCACGACGAGAGCGGTCTTCAGCCCCGGGTCGAGGCGCGCCGGGCTGGTTTCTTTACGCTATTTTTACGCCCCGGGTGGGGGCGTCGCGGAGCCGCTTTCCTCCGCCGTGGGGGCCGGCGCGGACGTCGCCGGGCCCGCGAGGGATTTCTTCGCGGGACCGCTCTTCGCGTCGCCGCGCAGCAGCTCACGCAACGGATCGCGCACCCCGATCGACGCGTCGCGGTAACCCTTCGCCGCCGCCGGGATGTGCTCCACGATGTAGGCACTCGCCGCGAGATTGTCCAGGAACTCCTTGCTGTGGAGATTGAACTGCTGCTGTTGCAGCTTGAGGCGAACCTGCTCGCGCACGTCCTCGAGCGGCTTCTCGCTGGCCGGACGAATGTCGACCACGTGCAGGATGTGCAGGCCACCGCGCCCTTCGAGCGGACCGGCGGTGCCGTCGTTGCCGAGCTCCCAGACGGCGGTCTCGAGCGGCTTGTCGAGCGTCCCGCGCTCGATCCAGTCGTGGTCGAGCACGATCACCTTGTCCTCGGCGCCGAGCGCCTTGACCACCTCGGCGACCCGTTTGCCATCGAGCAACCCGTCGCGGATCTTGGCGGCCAGCACGCGCTCGTCGGCGCTCGGCTCGGCGGCCGCCGAGCGCACGATCGCCTCCTCGACGTGACGCTGCTCGGGCACCGCGAACTCCTTCGGGTGCTCGTGGTAGTAGCGCACCACCATCTCGTCGTCGACCTTCACCTTCGGCCGCACTTCCTTTTGCAGAACCTCGTCGTAGAGGATGTTGCGCGCCAGGCGCTGGCGATACTGATCGAGCGTCATACCCGACTGGGCGAGCGCCTGCGCGAACTGCTGGTCGTCGTCGAGCCCGTAGCGATGCTTCGTCTGGTCGATCGCCCGGTCGATCTCGGACGGCGACGCGGTGATGTGGAGCTGATCCGCGCGCGACATCACGAGCGCCTCCTCGTAGAGCTCGCGCATCGCCGCCTGGCCGCTCTCGGCGATCATCTTCTGGCGATCCTCGGCGCTCAGGTCGGGCGCCTTCGTGATCGCGTCGATGCGCGCGTCCCGGCTGGTCAGGTAGTCCTCCAGGGTGACGATGCGGTCATTGACCCGGAGGACGACCTGGTCGACCTCCTCGGCCAGCAACGGCGCGGCCACCAGCAGGGCGACGACGGCGACTCTAGCGATTCTCATACGGCCTCGAGACGGGAAACTCACCGTGGTAGACGAAAGGGAGATTGCGGTCGAACACCTGCACAGCATACCGGCTCCGCGCTTCGCTCACGAGCCGAGCGTATGCGCGGTCGGCGCGCGCACCGCCCAGCCGGCGCAGGATCTCCTCGCGCACCTCGGCGAGCGGCCGTTCGTGCTCCGGAAGCTTGGCCGTCACCTGGAAGAGCTGGAAGCCGTCTCCGGTCGGCACGATCCCGGAGAGCTCGCCGGGCGCGAGCGCGAAGACCACCTTGGCGAGATCTGGGGGAAGCTCGTCGCGCGAGAAGCTTCCCTGCTCCCCGCCCCGCTCCGCGGTCGAATCGGACGAGAGTCGGCGCGCCACCGTGGCGAAATCGCTCCCCGCGCGGATTTCGCGGCGGGCTCGCTCGACGGTGGCGCGATCGTCGCTGCGGATCGAGCGCAGCTCCACCCGCACCGGTACCAGGAAGTCCTTCCGGTGCGCCGCGTAGTAAGCGGCCACGGCACTCTCGGCCAGAGGGGGCGCCGGCTCCGCGGCGAGCAACGCGGCGACCGCGCGCGACGGCGGCGCGGTCACGCGGACCAACTGCCGGTCCACCGCCAGACGGACGACCAGGCGTTCGGTCAGGAACTGGTCGAGCAGTCCAGAGAGCGCTTCGCTCTCGAGCCCGCCCTCCGACTCGCCCAGACTGTCGCGCAGATAACCCGAGAACGCGGCGTAGGGAACGTCCTGGCCGCCGACCCGTCCGAGCACGTCGGGCCCCGGCAGCGGCGCGCGACGAGCACAGCCGACGAGCGCCACGAGAAACACCAGCGCGAGCACGAGCCCGCGTCTCAAGTCGCGAGCTCCGTCAACAGGCCGCGCGCCACCGCAAGGACGCTGCCGCCGTCGAGCCCCACCGTGAGCACACCCGACGGACTGAAGCTCGCCCCCGGCCGCTCCGAAACCAAGCGGATCAGGCGATCCACGTCGACCCGCGCGTCGCGGCGCAGGCGTATGGTGAGCCTGCCGCCCCCCGCCGAGATCGCCTGGATGCGGAGCTGCTCCGCCTGACGCTTGAGCGCCGCCACGTCGAGCAGCATCTCGACCGCCGCGGGTGGGCGCCCGAACCGGTCCGACAGCTCGGCCAGCAGATCCTCGCGCGACGCTTCCGCCGCCGCCAGCTTCCGGTAGACCTCCATACGCAGGTTCTCGTCGCGAATGTAGCTGCGCGGGATCGACATCGGAACCGGCAGGTCGAGAGTCGCCGATGGTCCCTCCTCGACCGCGTCGCCGCGCAGCTCACGCACCGTCTCTTCGAGCATGCGCAGGTAGGTCTCGATACCGAGCTCCGTGATGTGGCCGCTCTGCGCGGCGCCGAGCAGGTTGCCGGCGCCGCGGATCTCGAGGTCGCGCGCCGCGATGCGAAAGCCGGCCCCGAGCTCGGTGAACTCGCGCAGCGCCTCGAGCCGCTTGCGCGCGTCGAGCGACAGCGCACGGTCCGAAGGCACCAGCAGGTAGCAGTAGCCCAGCTCGCGGCTCCGCCCCACCCGGCCGCGCAGCTGGTAGAGCTGGGCGAGGCCGAAGCGGTCGGCGCGGTGCACGAGCATGGTGTTGACCGAGGGGATGTCGATGCCGTTCTCGATGATCGTGGTGGCGAGCAACAGATCGTACTGGCGCGCGGTGAAGGCATGCATCCGGCGGTAGAGCTCACGCTCCTCGAGCTGACCGTGGCCGACCACGATGCGCAGATCGGGCACCAGTTTGCGTAACCGCGCCGCTTGCTCGTCGATCGACCCGACGCGATTGTAGACGTAGTAGACCTGACCGCCCCGCCCGAGCTCGAACTCGATCGCCTCGCGCACCAGATCGTCCGAGTAGGGCAGCACGGCGGTCTCGACCGCGAGACGGTCCTTGGGCGGCGTTTCGATGACCGAGATGTCGCGCACCCCGGCGAGCGACATCTGGAGAGTGCGCGGCAGCGGGGTCGCGGTCATCGCCAGCACGTGGACGTCGCGCTTGAACTGCTTCAAGCGCTCCTTCTGCGCGACTCCGAAGCGCTGCTCCTCGTCGACCACCAGGAGACCCAATCTGCGAAACGCGATGTCCTGCGAGAGCATGCGGTGGGTTCCGATCACGATGTCGACCTTGCCCTCGGCGATGCGCTCGCGGAGCTCGGAGAGATCGCGCCCGGTGCGCAGCCGCGAGATGCGCTCGACGGTGACGGCGAAACCCTCGAAACGCTGCTGGAAGGTCTCCAGGTGCTGGTCCGCGAGGATCGTGGTCGGCGCCAGGATGGCCACCTGGTAGCCGGAATCGACGGCAAGGAAGGCGGCCCGCATCGCCACCTCGGTCTTGCCGAATCCGACGTCGCCGACCAGCAGTCGATCCATCGGACGCGCCTGCTCGAGGTCGGTGAAGATGGTCGCGATGGCTTCCGCCTGGTCGGGCGTCTCCTCGTACGGAAAGGCGGCGACGAACTGGCGTTCGAGGTCGGTGTCGCCGGCCAGGATCGGGGCGCGGGCGAGCTGACGCTCGGCGTAGAGCTTGAGCAACTCGTCGGCCATGTCGCGCAGCGCCCGCTTGACCCGCGCCTTGGTGCGGCTCCACGACGAGCCCCCCAACTGGTCGAGGCGCGGCGCGATGCCTTCGATGCCGCCGTACTTCTGGACCAGATGCAGACGGTCGATCGGCACGAAGAGACGTTTGGCGCCGGCGTAGGCGATCTCCAGCGCTTCGCTCTCCGGCGCCACTGCCGCCACGGCGCCGCGCAGGGTGGGCGGCAGAGGGGTCTCCGGCCCTCCCGAGGCCACCGTGCGCAGGCCGACGAACTGCCCGATGCCATGGTCGGCGTGCACCACGTAGTCGCCCACCCGCAGATCCCGTAGACCGGTCACGAAGGGTCCGAAGCGGACCCGCGCCCGACGCCCCGCCGGCGCCGCGCGCGCCACCAGCTGCGACTCGCCGTAAAACGCCGCGCGCACGGCCGGCAAGCGGAAGCCGCGCTCGAGCTCGCCGGCCACCAGCTCGACGCCGTCGCGTCCGCGCGCGATCTCCCGCCCTTCGAGCAACTCCTCGAACGCCGCGAAGCGCTCCCGCGGCGCGACGACGTAGAGGTGCTCGCCGCGCGCCCGAGCGCTCTCGACCTCGCGCGGGAAACGCGCCAGCTGACCGTGGAAGAGCTCGGTCGGGGTGGCCCCGAAATCGATCGCCCCGGCGCCGCCGAGCGGATCGATCGCCAGGACCGCGGAGTCGACCAGCGTCCGGACCGTCGCCGCCGGGTGCTCGACGAGCTCCGGCGCCACGGCGAAGCGGTGATGCTCGCGACGCGCGTCGAGCTCCGTCGCCAGGCGGTCCGCATGGCGTTCGATCTCGCCCGCGACCGCCGCCGGATCGACCACGACCACGCGCGCGCCGGGGATCGCCTCGGCCAAGGTGCGGGTCTCGGCGGCGGCGAGCGGCAGGAAGTTCTCCCAGCCCGGGAAGCCGCGTCCCTCCGCCAGCGCGCCGAGATGCTCCGCGGCCTCGAAATCGGCGTCCTCGGCGATCAGCGCGCCGAGCAGCTCGCCGAGTTGCCGGGCCTCCTCGGCGCCGGCCGGGAAGAGCTCGAGCGGCAGGATCTGGATCCCTCGAAGCTCCTCCGCGGAGCGCTGCGAGTCGGGATCGAAGACGCGCAGGCTCTCGACCTCGGTTCCGAACAGGTCGAGCCGCACCGGCTCGGATTCGCCAGGCGGCCAGAGATCGAAGACGCCGCCGCGCACCGCGAAGTCGCCGACCTCGCCCACCAGGTCCGAGCGCCGGTAACCGAGGCCGACGAGGCGCTCGGCGAGCGCGTCGGGCTCCACCTCGGCACCCCGCGCGAGGGTCAGCCATCCGGCGCGCGGATTCGTGGGGAGACGGCGGAAGAGCGCTCGTGGAGTCGTCACCACGGCGCGCGCCAGCCCACGCGTGGCGCGGTCGAGCGCCACGACCTCCTCGGCGCGGACACCGAGCGAGGCGTCGACCTCCTGATAGGGCGACAGCGACGGCGCCGGGAAGGACGCCCCCGCCTCTTCGCCCGCGCTGAGACGCAGGCCCTCGAGCCACGCCCGAGCGTCCGCCTCGTGCGGCACGACGACCAACAGCGGCGCCGCCAGCTCTCCGGCCAGCAGATCCGCGACCCACGCCGCGGCCCCCACCGGCAGCCGCGTCGCCACGCCACGGCCCCCCTCCACGGCGGCGCGCAGCGCCCGGAAAATCGGGCTTTCCGCGAGGCGTGGAGAGAGCTCGTCGAAGGGGGTGGGACGGGCCATACGAGGAGAAGTCTAGCGGGCGGAGACCGCGCCGGTGACGCGAGAGCCGATCCGGCGGCGGCCGTTCAGGCGGCGGGGATCGGCACGCCCGCTTCCGGAGTCGTCCCCGGAGCGGTGGCGAGGGCGCTCGGCGCCGGCTCGAAACGCTCCGCGAGCCGCACCGCCAGCCAGGCGAGCAGCATCCCCGCGTAGCCGTCGATCGCATAGTGCCAACCGGTCACCAGCGACGCGAAGAAGGTCAGCAGAGTCGCCAGCGCGAAGGGCAGGAAGAGACGCGGCGCGTGGCGTCGCGACCAGAGCGCGAACATCCAGTGCGCCCCGACGTGCAACGACGGCATCGCGGCGACCCCGAGATAGGGATTGAACCGGTAGAGGTCGCCACTCCGTCCGGCGATCATGGTCAGGTAGTTGCGCCACAGCTCGCCCTGGCCCGCCAGCGCGTGGGGCATCCGGGCCGCCAGGGCCGTGAAGACCTCGGGTGCCGTGAAGCAGGGCCCGACCGCGGGCAGCGCCCAGTAGAGAAACGCGCCGCCGAGCCAGAGCACCGCGCAGGCGAAGGCGAAATTGCGCCGCGCCGCGAGGTCGGGCGAGAAGAAGACGTAGGCGAGCGTCGCGATCACGACGCTCACCCAGATCCCGTACCAGCGGTCGAGCAGCGGCACCAGGAGCGTGCCGTGAGCCAGCTGGGTCGCGAAGATCGACGGCGAAAAACCGAAATGCAGCGCCCGGTCGAGCCGCCAGAACAGCGGATCGAGCGCCGTCGAGCGAAGCAGCGGCACGCAGACCTTGAGCCAGGTATAGGCGAAGGTCATGGCCATGGCGGCCAACCAGACGCGTAGCCAGAGAAACAGCGATTGCGGGCGCGCGACGGCGCGCAGCCAACCGCGCGGCGAGCGCCACGCGAGGAGCAGACCGAGCCCCTGCAACACGACGCCCATGACGAAGACGCGCGGCAGACTCGCGAACATCGGCCCGAAGGTATGAAAGGCGGCCTGCCTCCCGACGCGCAGGCCGTGGACGCGCAGGGCGACCACGATCGCCAGGGTCAGGGAGTACGTCAGGATTTCGAACGGGTCAAGGCGGAACCGGCGTCTCGACATCACGGCGTCGCCGCGGCGCTCACTCGAGGTCGAGCAGCGGATCGCCGCCTTCGACCGTCTGGCCGGCGGTCACGTGCACCACCCGCACCACCCCGGCGCGCTCGGCCTGGATCTCGTTCTGCATCTTCATGGCCTCGAGAACGACCAGCGGCTGACCGGCCTCGACGGAGTCGCCCACCGCCACTTCGATCTTCACCACCCGCCCCGACATGTACGCGGCGATCGTGCGCTTGCCGGGGTGGCCCGAACCGGCGCGCGCTTCCTCGGCGAGATGGGTCAGCGGATCGACCAGCTCGACGCGCGTCGTGCGCCCCTCCCAGCCGACGTTCCAGGCGTCCTCGCCGGCGCGGAAGACCGCCGCCTCGTGGCTCGCACCGTCGACCACCAGACTGCGCACGAACGGTCCGATCAGGCGCGCGTCGACGTGGTAGCCGCGCTCGCCGATCCGGATCCGGAAGCCCGCGTCGTCGCGCTCGATGGAGACACGCTCGGTACGTTCCCCGACCCGGGCGATCAGCTCCACCGCGAGCCTCCGAGGATGCTGCTGCGCGCCGCCTCGCGCCACCGCGCGCGATGCGATGGCCCGCTGCCCACCGCCGCGGTGCGTTGGGCGCGCTCGAAGTGCGCGATCGACGCCGCCAGGATCGGGAGATCGGAGCCCGCCGTACGGTCGACCGCCAGCAGCTCGCCGGCGCCGAGCCGGCGGTCGAGCCAGCCGATGTCGAAGCGCGCGGCGCGGAAATCGTCGTCGGCGAGCAGCACCTCGAAGAGCGGCAGGTTGGTCCGGATGCCCTCGATCCGCACCTCGGCGAGCGCCCGGCCCAGGCGCTGCAGCGCCTCCTCACGGTCGCGCCCCCAGACGATCAGCTTGGCGATCATCGGATCGTAGTAGATCGAGATCTCGCTGCCGGTGAAGACGCCGGCATCGTTGCGTACGCCCGGTCCTTGCGGCAAACGCAGCCATTGGATGCGCCCCGGCGAGGGTGCGAAGTTGCGGTAGGGATCCTCGGCGTAGAGGCGCAGCTCGATCGCGTGGCCGCGCGGCGTGATGTCGTCGAACTCGGGACCGAGCGGCTCGCCCTGCGCCACCGCGAGCTGGGCGACCACCAGATCGAGCCCGGTCACCAGCTCGGTCACCGGGTGCTCGACCTGAAGCCGGGTGTTCATTTCGAGAAAGTAGAACGAGCCGTCGGCGGCGTAGAGGAACTCGCAGGTGCCGGCGTTGGCGTAGCCCACCGCGCTCGCCGCCGCCACCGCCGCGTCGCCGATGCGGCGGCGCAGCTCGGGCGTCACCACCGTCGACGGCGCCTCCTCCACCACCTTCTGGTGACGCCGCTGCAGGGAGCACTCACGTTCGCCGAGCGACACCACCTTGCCGTGCAGATCGCCCAGCACCTGGATCTCGATGTGACGCGGCTCCTCGATGTACTTCTCCAGAAAGATCGCATCGTCGCCGAAAGCGGCCTGGGCTTCGGCGCGCGCCAGGCGGTACGCCTCGCCGAGCTCGGACTCGGCGCGCACCACCCGCATCCCTTTGCCGCCACCGCCCGCCGAGGCCTTGAGGATCACCGGATAGCCGACCCGGGACGCGACCTCGCGCGCCGCCGCGACGTCGTCGAGCGCTCCCTCCGAGCCCGGCACCACCGGCACGCCGGCGGCGATCATGCGCCGCCGCGCCTCGACCTTCGAGCCCATCGCCGCGATCGCCTCGGGCGAGGGACCGATGAAGGTCACCCCGCGCTCACGGCAGAGGGCCGAGAACTCGGCGCGCTCGGAGAGGAATCCGTAGCCCGGATGAATCGCGTCGGCGCCGATCTCGACCGCGAGCTCGACGATCGCTTCCATCTTCAGGTAGCTCTCCGCGGCCGGCGCCGGGCCGATCCGGTAGGCCTCGTCGGCGAACAGAACCGCCCACGAGTCACGGTCCGCGTCGGAGTAGATGACGGCGCTCCGGATGTCGAGCTCGCGGAGGGCGCGGATCACCCGTACCGCGATCTCGCCGCGGTTGGCGATCAGGACCTTGTGGAATTTCCGCGCCTTGGGGGCCGTCATGAAGAAGCGGCGATGCTAGCACCGGGCGGCACGCCGCTCGGCCGTCGGCGCGCCATCGCGACCAGCCCCAGGAGGCCGATCAGCGAGCCCGCCAGAGCGAGCTTCAGCGGCGTGCGCGAGACGAAGAAACGCACCTCGTGGGGTCCAGGCGGCAGGCCGACCGCGAGACGGGTGAGATTCGCGACAACCGGCTTGGCGGGCTTCCCATCCACCTCCACGCGCCAGATCGGGAGCCAGGCGCGGCGCACCACCAGAACTCCCCCGCCCTGCGAGTCGGCCTCGATCCACTCCTCCGCGGGCTTCTGACGCACGATGCGCGCGCTCCCTGGCGGCGCGACGCGGCTCTCCCCGGCTCCGGCGACCACCGCCTTCTGACGCGGATCGAAGGTCGGATCGAGGACCCTCTCGATCGCCCGGTTGACGTTGGGTGCGAAGACGACGTCGCCGGGCAGCGCCACGGCCGGCAGCGCGCCGTCGAGGTGATAGACGCGCATCGGCGGATCGCCCCTTCCGGCTTCGAACGGCATCGCGTCGAGCCCCGGACCCTCCAGCGCCCGATCGAGCAGCAGTCGATCGACTCCGGTGGCGCGCAGGATCTGCAGCCGCCACGGGTCGCGATAGTTGCGCATCGCCTGGCCGATCGCCTCGACCAGGAAGGAGTCGAGCCCCTCGGGTGAGCTGTCGAACTCGAAGTGGAGACCGGCCGCCAGCCCCGAGGCACCGTAGAGCTCGTCGTGGGCGCGCCGCTCGCGCCAGAAGAAGCGCTGGTCGGGATAGGGCCCGGTCGTGAAGTAGCCGGTGCCGAACAGATCGCCGAACCGCCCGTGGGTCACCACCGCGTCGTGCGGCACGAGGTCGAGGAGCGGCGGGCGGCGCGCATAGTAGGACGCCTGGTCGGTCGGCAGCATCGTCTGGAAGAGCCAGAGCTGCGAGGCCACCTGCAGCGGCAGGAGTAGCGCCGCCGCCGCGTGACGGCCGCGGGCGAGCCAGCGCACCGCCAGGATCGCCACCAGGAGGGTGGCGATCTGAAGCAGCGCCGTGCCGACCCAGATGAACCGGTGGGCCAGGTACCCGGTCTCGTCGAGACCCCGCGCGAAGACACGCCGGAAGACCCCTTCGAGTGCGTTGCCCGGCACCGCGAAGACGAGGAAGAGCACCAGCTCGACGCCGAGCAGGAGGACCAGCAGACGCGGCAGCCGCCGCGCCGCCGCGGGCTCGGTCAGAGCCCGTTCGAGCCCCCGGCCGGCGAGCAGGGCGAGCGCCAGCATGCCTGGCAGCACGAACTTGACCGGATAGCGAAAGAGCGTCCCGCCGGGCAGGTGGCCGAGCAGGGTGCCCACGACACCACCCGTGAACCCGAAGAGCAGGGCCGTACCCACCAACACGACCGCCCACCGTTCGCGGCGCTCCGCTCCCCGTCCGACCCGTCCGCCGAGCCACGCGAGGCTCATCGCGACGAGTCCGGGTGCGAGCGAGAAGTAGAGCGCCGGAAATCCTCCGAAGTAACCATTGCCCCACGACTCGCCGAAGTTCGGACGGCCGAAAAAGAGCGGCAGCACGAGGTCGAGCAACGCCGCCGGGCGCGGCGAGGCGACGCCCTGGTGCGCCGCTTCGTACCCCCAGAAGCCGCGGTACGAGCCGGGCAGCAGCCGCGCCAGCTCGACCAGCTGCGGCGCCGCCACCAGCGTCCCGGCGACGAGGGCCAGGGCGGCGCCGCCCCACGGGGCCCGTTCGCGACACGACAGCGCGAGGGCCAGCGCCGAGCCGAGCGCGATCGCCGCGACGACCGGATCGCCGGCCAGCAGCTCGAGCGCCCAGATGGCGCCGAAGAGCGCCAGGCTGCGGCCCCGTCGCACCGGCCGCGCCGCCGCCAGCAATGCCGCCGCCAGCGCCGGCGCCAGCGCCACGCCGGCCACCGCGTTGTAGAAGTTGAGTTGCGAGACGAAGTAGCCCGAGAAGGCGTAGGCGACCGCGGCCGCCATCGCGCCGCGCCGTTCGAGCCCCCACTCGCGGCCCAGCCAGAAGGCGGCGCCCAACGCCACCAGCCAGTGCAGCCAGAAGTGCGCGTTGAGCTGCCAGAGCGTCGAGCCGACGAAGAGCAGCAGGTTGTCGGGGTAGAGCGGCACCGCGTTCGGGTTGCCGAGCAGGCCCTGGCCGCCGGCCCGCAGCGGGTCGATCAGGGGCAGCAGATGGCCGGCGCGCCAAGCCTCCGCGAGATAGGTGCGCAACAGGAGATGGGTGTTCATCACGTCGCGCAGCAACAGGGTGCGCGCGCCGCTCGCGAGCGGCACCACCACGACGGCGAGCAGGGCCAGGGTCGGCGCCACCCAGAGGGCGAGGAAGCGTCTCACTCGACGCTCCGGAGCGCGACCAGCGCGACGAGCGCCAGGAGGACGGTCAGAAGGGCGATGCCCAACGCCAGGTGCTCGGAAGTCGCGGGCACCCAGAGGCGCACGTGGTGCCGCCCCGGTGGCACGTCGACCCCGAGCAGCACGAGATCGACGGTCGGGGTCGGGAGCCGCGTGCCGTCTTCGAGCTCGGCACGCCAGAGCGGCTGCCAGGCGCGCAGCACCCCGATCAACCCGCCGTCCCCCTCGACCTCGAGATCGATCCGGTCGGGCGTCGCGGCGAGGAGCTGCACCGACCCGTCTGCTCCCTGGCTCACCCGGCTCGAGCTCATCGCCTCGTCGTCGGCGAAGCTCGCCGCGCGCCACCGCCAACCAGGCGGCGAGCGGCGTCTTCGCCCAGCGCACCGCGCGCGGCCGGAAGACGAACGAGCGTGGATTCGGCACCTCCAGAAGTTGCGCGCGCACCCCGGAGTTGACCTCCTGGTCGACCACCGCGAGACCGCTCGGCGCGCCGTTGCCGTCGCGCACCAGCGCGCCCACGCCCAGGCGGCGCAACCAGCGCACCCGTTCCGGCCAGCGCGCCAACGCCAGGTTGTGGCTCAGGTAGACCTGCAGCGGCTGGGTCAGCCCCTCGAGGTCGGGCGCCAACGGCGAAGCGAGCCCGGCCTCGATCGCGAAGCCGGGCTCGAGCAACTCGCGGTCGATGCGCCGCCGCACCACCACGCCCTGGGCTTGCAGACGGTAGGGCGGCCGATCCTCCCAGGCCGGATAGACCCCGGTCAGCGAGACGACGCCGCGGCTCGCTTTCACCTCGCGCGCGAAGCGGGGTGGCTCGCGATAGGTGGCCACGGCATCCGACGGCAAGAGACCGAGCAGCGGCACGAGACCGACCAGCTCGAGGACCGGCAACCAGCCGACCCGACCCCGCGCCACGGCCCAGCCGGCCGCGCCGAGCAGACCCGCCGCGAGCAGCAGGCCGACCACCCAGACCATCGCCTGGGTATGGAGCAGCGGCGGCGCCGCCTCCGGTCCGAAGGTTCGCCCGAGCCAGGCCGCGAACGCGCTGCGCTCGACCGCCAGGGCGAGGGCGATGACGCCGACGACCGCGCCCGCGAGCGCGATCGGACGTCCGGCGCGGGGGCGCTCGCGCACCGCGTCGAGCCCGAATCCCGCCGCCACCGCGGCAGCCAGCGTGAACGGGAAGATCAGTTTCTGCGGATAGCGGAAGAGCCCCAGCGTCACCGCCGTCGTCACCGTGGCGGAGAGGCTCAGCAACCAGCCCACGAGGAGCGCTCCGCCGCTCGCCAGCACCCAGCGGCGCGACTTCGCGAAGCCCACGAGCAAGAGCACCGCGGCCACCACGCCGAGATGGAGCGACACGATGTAGGGCGGAAAGGGAAAGACTTTCGTCGCCCAGTAGGAGAAGGGCGGCGGCGCCGGGGTTCCCCAGGGCAGGGGGAGCAGGAGCTCGAGCAGCAGGACCGGCTTGATCGGATTGGTGGTCACCAGCCCGAGATCGATCCCGTGCGCCGCGCGATAGCTGGCCGGCACGACGCGCAGCGACGCCACGATCTGCGGCGCGGCGACCAGCAGACCCAGCCCGGCCGCGACGGTTAGAAGGATCAGACCCCTGCGCCAGGGCCGGCCGCCGAAGGCCGCCATCAGCGCCAGCGGCGCCGCCAGCGCGGCGGTGACCGGCTCGCCTCCGAGCAGCACCATGCCCGCCGCCAGGCCGGCCACCAGCCCACCCCGCCTGCCGCCGCGCACCAGGCCCGCCAGCACGAGTGGCATCCAGGCCGCGACGGTCAGCAGGTTGTAGAAGTTCATGCACGAAAAGAGGTAGCCCGAACCCGCGTACGCGATCCCCGCCAGCACCGCCGCGGTGGCGCTCTGCCCGAGCGCACGGGCCAGCGCGCGCATCGTGAAGAATGCGAGCAGCCAGTGCAGGAAGTAATGGAGATTGAACGCCACCCAGAAGGGCAACATCAGATAAAGCAGGTTGCCGGGATAGAAGGGAAGCGCGTTCGGATTGCCGGAGAACGGCTGGCCGAGCGCCCAGGTCGGATTGAAGACGGGGATACGTCCCGAGGCGAGCTCGTGGGCACCGAACCACTTGAGCGGCAGGTGGGTCGAGAAGACGTCGCGCAGCACCAGGGTGCGCTCGCCGAGCGCGAAGGGCGCCGCCAGGATCGCCCACAAAACCACCACCAGAGCGACCAGCAGAACCGGTCCGCGCCGCCCGTCGCTTAAGATTCCCCGCATGCTCCTCGCTCTCGTCCGGTCCCTACGGCCGAGCCAGTGGTCGAAGAACGCCTTCGTCCTGGCGCCGCTGGTCTTCGCCCACCGCCTCGGCGACCCGCGCCTGATCGGGCGCGCGTTCGGCGCCTTCGCGGTCTTCTGCGCGGCGGCGAGCGCCGTCTACCTGGTCAACGACCTGCGCGACCGGGAAGAGGACCGGCTGCATCCTCTCAAGCGCCGCCGCCCGATCGCCGCCGGCGAGCTGTCGCCGGTCGTGGCCGGCGCCGCGGCCGTGCTGCTCGGCGGCGGCGCGCTGACCGGCGCGCTGGCGCTGGGGCGCGGCTTCGCCGCCCTGGCGGCGGGTTACGTGGGCCTCAACCTGCTCTACTCGATGGCGCTCAAGCATGTCGTCATCCTCGACGTGATGTCGATCGCGGCCGGCTTCGTGCTGCGGGTGCTGGCCGGCGCCGTGGCGATCGCGGTCTCGGTGTCGAGCTGGTTGGTGCTGTGCACGAGCTTCCTCGCCCTCTTCCTCGCCTTCGCCAAGCGCCGCCACGAGCTCACCCTGCTCGCCGACGGCGCCGCCCACCAGCGCAAGGTCCTCGAGCACTACAGCACGCCCTTCCTCGACCAGATGATCAACGTGGTCACCGCTTCGACGGTCGTCGGCTACGCACTCTATGCCGTGGCGCCGGAGACCGCCGCGCGCCTGGGCACGCCCTATCTGGTCGCCACGCTGCCGATGGTGTTGTTCGGGATCTTCCGCTTCCTCTACCTGCTCTACCAACGCCCGAGCTTGCGCAATCCGACCGAGGCGATCCTCCTCGACCCGCCCTTCCTCATCAACATGGCGCTCTGGGCGGCGACCGTCGTGGCGTTGATCTACTGGACCTGAGGCGGCGCGAGCGCTTTCGGCACCGGAGCCGCGCTCACCCTGTAGAGCCGCCAGTCCTTCTTTCCCGCAACCTCCTCGAGCCGCCCCAGCCGTTTGACCTGCGCGGCGCGATCCTGGGGCGTCGCGTGAAGCAGCACGTAATCGAAGTAGCCGAGATCGGCCGGGCGCGCGCGTCCGGGTAGAGCTCCAGGGCGCGCGTCCAGGGCCAGGGCCAGTTGGAGAGCTTGAAGACGACCATCGCGCTCGGCGTGTCGGCGAACGAGTAGCCGAGCGTCACGTGACGGTCGAGCTGGGCATAGGCGGCCATCTGGAAGAAGGGCTGCACGCGCAGCGGCCAGGCCAGACGTTCGAAATCGAGCTCGAGCAGACGCGCGCCATCGGGCAGCGCGGCCAGGCTCTCGGTGAACCCGGGCATCCACTGGCGCCCGAAGTCCCGCCAGAGCCCGGTAGTGACCCAGGTCTGGGAGGTGATCAGCGCGGCCACCAGCAGGTAGCGCAGTGCCCGCGGCGCCCGCGCCGCCGGCAGCGCCAGCAGCCCCAGCCCCGCCGCGAGCGAGAACCAGCGCCGCGAGACGAGCACCGTGTCGCCCAGAATGTCGGGCAGCGTCCACGAGACGAGCACGAGCGTGAGCGCCACGCCGCCCAACCAGAGATCGCCGCGCGCCCGCCGCCGCCCGATCGGCAGCAGGCAGAAGAGCGCCCAGAGCCCGACGAGCAGAAGCAGCCACGATTCCCAATCGCCGATGATGCCGCCGAAGGTCCAGCTCGCCCACTCGCCGACCGTCGTCACGCGATCCCAGAACGGCCGCCAGTAGACGACGTGCAGGTTCCAGCGCGCGTCGCTCAGCGAGTGGTACCAGAGCGCGGTGGCGGCGACCGGCGGCAGGAGCGCCAAGCCGCCGAGCACTAGGTTGCGCCAGCGCTCGCGCCGCGCCATCGGAATCAGCAGCACCACGCCGGCCGCCGGCAACCAGAGCACGTGGGTCAGGTACATCGCCCAGGCGACGAGCGAGAGGCGCGCCCAACGAACCGGCGCCCGCTCTTCGCGTGGCGGCCCACCGAGCTCGCCGAGCCAGACGACGAACGGCAGCGCCCCGATCAGCGAGTTGAAGAACCCGCCGTAGTAGCAGGCCGAATAGAGAAACACCCCGGCGAGCGCCGCCTGCTCGAGCGGGCGGCCGAGCCGCCGCGCCAGCCAGAAGAACGAGCCGACGAAGACCAGGCTGCAACCGAGCAGTCCCAGCCGCGGCCCCCAGGTCGTGCCGCCCAGCGCCAACCCGAGCGCCAGGATCGGATAGGAGAGTTTGTTGGGCGTCGTCCACTGGATCGCGTAGGGCCCGTCCGGGTGGTGCCAAGCCTGGGAAAAGAGGCGGACCTGCGCGGTCTGCTGCGGCAGGTCGAGGATCGGCGGATAGCGGGACGCGAAGAGCGGCGCCAGGATGAGCGCCGCGAAGGCTAGGAGCAGCAGCAGCGCCGCGGCGCGAGAGAGCGGCGAGTGCCCCTCGCTGCTCCGGTCGCCGAGCGTCCACCGAGTCGGCGCCTCGTCCCTCACGGCCGAAGGAGCCCCACCGTCGGCTCGAACACCGCATTGTCCCTCAGCGACTTCGGAGTCCATGGCGTGACCCGGTAGAGCCACCAGTCGCCTCCCCCGGCCACCGCCGCGAGACGTCCGATCTTCGCGCTCATCCCGTACTGGTATTCCGCCTCCACGTGCAGCAAGACGAAATCGAAATGATCGAGATCGGAGCGCAAAACGCGCTCTGGCCTGAGCTCGAGCCCCCGCGTCCAAGGCCACGGCCAGTCGCCCTTCCGAAAGACGACCAGCGAGCTGGGCGTATCCGCGAACGAGTAGCCAAGGGTGACCTTGCGATCGAGCTGCGCATAGGCGGCCATCTGGAAATAGGGGCGGATCCAGAAGACCGGGCTCTCGCCCAGGAAGTCGAGCTCGAGCAGCCGCGAACCGTCGGGCACCGCGGCCAACGCCTTCGGGAAGCCACCCATCTCGACATGGTCGAACTCTCGCCAGTCTCGCGTCGTGACGAACGCGTGCGCGAGAACGGGTACGAGGATGACCGCGGCGCACCAGCGCTTTCGCAAGCCGAGCGGCGGCAACGCGAGCAGCGCGCAGATCGCCGCCCAGGGAGCGAAACGGCGGGAGAGCAACGTCGTGTCGCCGTAAATGTCAGGCAGCAGGAACGCGAGCAGCCCGAGCGTGATCGCCAACGCGGCCAACCATCCATCCCACCCGGACCTCGTGCGGCTCCCAGGCCGCAGGGCGAAGAGCGCGACCGCCGCGATTATCAAGATGAGAATCCCTTCCCACGATCCCTTCAAGCCACCGAGCAGGAAGGTCACCCAGGTGTGCCCGTCGGAGAGACGCTGCCAGGGGGTCATCCAGTAGTGCGCCGGCTGCGCCCAGCGGCGGTCGTGGAGTTCGCTCATCCAGACCCAGGTCGAGAGCACGAAGGGCAGCAGCGCGAAACCGCCGAGCCAGAACGTTCGCCAACGCTCACGCCGCGCCCCCGGCACGAGGAGCACGAGTCCGGCCATCGCCAGCCAGAGCGCGTGCGAGAGATAGAGCAGCAGCGCGACGAGAAAGAGCCGCAGATAACGCAGAAGCGCGCGCTCGTCGCGCGGTGGCCCACCGATCTCACCCAGCCAGAGCGCGAACGGAAACGCTCCGACGAGGAAGTTGAAGAATCCGCCGTAGTAGCAGGACGAGAAGAGGAAGACCGAGGCCAGCAGCGCATACTCCATAGGCCGCCGGAGCCGCCAAGCCAGATAGAAAATCCCGGCCACGAAGAAGAGCTCGCAGCCGAGCAGCCCGAGCCGCGGCCCCCACTCCACGCCCCCGACTGCCAACCCGAGCGCGAGGATCGGGTAGGAGAGCTTGTTGGGCGTCGTCCACTGGATTCGATAGAGCCCATCCGGGTGCTCCAAGCCTGATCGAAGAGCCGGATCTGCGCGGACTGCTGCGGCAAGTCGAGAACCGGGGGAAGCCGGGCAACGAGGCTCGGGCCGACGAGCAGAAAGACGAGCGCTAGGGTCACCAGAACGATCTCGAATCGACCGCCGGTGGTGCGAACCCGTCCGAGGTCCGTGGAGGCTTCCGCCATTTGCATCGTCATCCGCTTCGCGACCTCTCGCCGAAAGCGCTTATCCTAGAACTCTCGAACGGCGGGAGACGAACGACCAGGACCCGCGTCCAGACCCGTGCGACCTAATGGGCGTGGGGGCCTACCCGATAAAGCCACCAGCTGTCGTGTCCGGCGACGGCTTTCAAGCGTCCGATCCGATCGCCGATTAGACGTCGCGTACTTTCGTGGGCGTGCAGCAGGATGTAGTCGAAGTAGTCTAGGTCTCCCGGCTGCAGGAGCTGGGGCGCAGCTCCAGCATTCGAGTCCAGGGCCAGGGCCAGTCCCCGTGCTTGAAGACGACCAGGGAGGTCGGAGCGTCCGCGAACGAGTATCCCAGCGTCACGTCCCGGTCGAGCTGCGCGTAGGCAGCCATCTGGAACGTGGGTCCGAGCCGCATCCGGATCGTCGGGCTGAAGCGCACGAAGTCGAGCTCGAGCAACCGCGAGTGGTCGGGGACAGCGGCCAAGCATTCCCGAAAACCGCTCATCTCCAGGCGATCGAAGCGATGCCAGAAGTAGCTCGTCACGATGGCCTGTGAAGCAACGACAGCGATGGCGGCGCCAAGTCGCCAGCGCCTCGCGACGCCCGCCGGAGGAAGGGCGAGCAGACCCATGATGCATGCCCAGGGCATCCACCTCTGCGAAAAGAGCGTTGTGTCGCCCAGCGTGTCAGGCACGACCCAGGTCAGCGCCCAGAAGAGAAGGGCCAATCGCGCCAGCCAAGCGTCACCCTCTTTTCGCTTAGGGTTCGCCGGCCGCAGGGTCCAGACCGCCCAAGCCACGAGCGCCAGGAGGAGCACCGATTCCCACGGACCCCGCAGACCGCCCAAGGCCCAATAGGACCAGCGGTCCACCCGTAGCTACCGCTGCAGTGGGGGGATGTAGTACTTCGCCTGGAGCCCCCATCGACGATCCGCCAACCCCGCGTACCAGACCAGGGTCGCCAGGAGGAAGGGCGTGAGGGCAAGCCCGCCGAGCCATAGCGTACGCGCCCGGCGGCAACGGGCACCGGGGAAAAGGAGCATCAGCCCCGCGATCGCGAGCCAGAGAGCATGTGAGAGATAGAGCAGGAGCGCGATGCCGAACAACCGTGCGAACCGCCTGAGCTCGGGTCCCTCCCGATCCTGCCCGCCGATCTCTCCCACCCAGAGTGCGAAAGGAAGCGCCCCGACCAGAAAATTGAGAAGACCCGCGTAGTAGCACGCCGAGTAGAGGAATACGCTCGCCAACGCAGCGTGCTCCAGCGGGCGTCCGAGGCGCTTCGCCAGCCAGAGGAGCGATCCAACGAACACAATCCCGCAGCCGAGTAAGCCCAGTCGCGGGCCCCATTGCGTACCGCCGATCCACATGCCCACCGCCAGGATGGGATAAGACAATTTGTTGGGATTCAGCCACTGGATCTCATATGGGTACCCCGGGATTCCCCACGCCTCACCGAATAGCCGAATTTGCGCCGATTGTTGCGCCAGGTCGAGGGCGGGCGGAAAACGCACCATCATGAAGGGCCCAAGAGAAAGAACGAGGATTGCTGCTGCAAGTACCCACCAAGCAAAGCTCAAGGCCCGCTTCATCGGAACATGACGCATACGCTGACGGTCCAACGACATCCGCTTCTCGGTTTCAGGTTCAAGAGAAAGCCCAATTCTACTAGTTCACTGGCACAGCTATACGGGCGGGAAAAGCAGACTTGTCGTCCGGACTGACAGCACAAGCCTGTCGGAAGGATCAAACCCCAGACCGCGATCGAATCTGCGGCCTACCGAACCAGCGCCTCTATCGGTTAGGATTGCACACCACCTGATCTGAGACATCCCTCCGCGAGGATGAGCCCCTTCCAACCTCGCATGTCTGCAGTCTTGAAGCCAAGCGGCATCACGACAAGCGCGCTAGAAAGCATCGGCCGGGCCCGAAGGTCAACTCCGCGACGCACTTCATAGAATCAATGGACATCGGCGCGCCGCAGATCCGCAAGACATCATTACTTCGAACGCTCTCCTTCGTCGTCGTCGCCAGCCTCTTCGTTGTTCACTTTGCCACGTTCGGAAGCTGGATCGTGGACGATGCTGGATTAGCTTCGCCTACGCGAGGAATCTCGCCGCGGGTGCCGGCCTTGTATCTCAACCGGGAGCCGCCCCAGTTGAGGGATTCAGCAATCCGTTGTGGACACTGCTCCTCACTCCGTTCTTCCGGCTTCACCTCTTTGATGAGGTATGGACTCCGAAGATACTCTCAGCAGCATTCGCGCTGGTAGGCCTGCGCACCCTCTGGAGTGAAGCGGAGCGCCAAGGAATGGCATTCTCTTGGATCATTCTCTTCACCCTGTCGATTATTGTGTGCACACCTTTCGTCGTTTGGACCTCTAGCGGTCTCGAGAACTCTCTTCTCTTCGCATTGGTCGTCGCAAGCCTCTCCGCCGCATGCCGTTTTGTTCAAAGCGAGCCGCGCGACGTAAGCCGGCCCTCCTCGCAGGCTCCTCGGCGGCCTTCACAGCCTTGACGCGACCCGATGCTGTCCTCTACTGCTTTGCCATACCGATTGGATATGTCATCTGCCGCTTCGCAGTACCAAACACTCCGCGACCTAGCCGCCGAAAATTCTCTGCATTCTTCGCGTCCCTCATTGTCCCGATTCTCGCTTACGTCGTCGCGCGAAGAGTGTACTTTGGCTATTGGTTACCGAACACGTACTTCGCAAAGCGCGGCACAAGCTCCCGGTATCTATTGAACCCTGAAAAGTGGGAGGGCCTCTTTCGAGCTGCATGGGGCCCAGCCACCACGCCCCTCGCACTCGTTCTGCTCGCAGCAATTCTCTTCGTAGCACGCAGGCGCGCCTGGAACACGTATCTCGCCATGATCGCGGCGTACCTCGGAATTGCCGCGATGTCATATGTACTTCTCCCGGCCGACTGGATGCCAGAATATCGGTTTGCAACTCCGTTCTTTCCGCTCCTGTCAGTCATGCTCTATGAGACTTGCTGGTTGGTCTCGACCCATTCCCAAGGATTAGCCCGGCGCTCTGTGGCAGCGTTGCTGCTGGCCACTCTCGCCGCCGCGACTTCCTTAAGCGCAGTCAATTTTGGTGTCAGGTCCCGGTGTTTCGCCTCGAGCCCGACAGTTCCCCTGTCATTGATTGAAACCGTATTCGGAAGAGGGATGGACTGCGTAGCAAACGCAATGCACATTGAAAATGCATCTATGCTTGTACCCAGCATTGGTGGCGCCTTCCTGCACTCACGGACCCGCGTAATCGATCTTGCCGGCCTTTGCGATGCCTCGATTGCAAGAGAGCTTCCGTTCCGCCCGAATGCCTTTCATGAATATGTCTTCAATGTCGTCAAGCCCACGTTCATTCACTTCAACGGACCGTGGACCGGCTGGGCGTCGCTCTACCGAGACCCCCGACTGCTTCGCGACTACATGTGGGCTGGAACTGGAGAAGCAGAAATCCCCCTTAGTCAGAAGCTCCAGATTCAGACCGATTCAAGGCGACTTCGTTCGGCGTACCGCCGTGCGAGGAGTTCCGGCCTGAATGAATCAGGAAGTCTGCAACGCCTCATGAGCGCCTGCCAGGCACATCTCCTGGCACAACGGCAATACCTCGCGCGCCCTGCGAGGACGCGGCCATAGCCAGCGAGTCCAGTCACTGATCGCCTAAGGACGCGCCTGTGCACCTTGACCTGGCCTTTACTTGAGGTAGCCAAGCGCGCGCAAATCGTCGACCAGAGTTTTCGGAATCTCCCTGGAATCGCGTTGAGAAGGCCGAAGTGGTATCAGAGAAAGCCGCTGCGTCAGCTTGTTCAAGATTCGCAATGCGTCTGGCCTGCCGTAGTCATCATGGAGACCTTTACTTGACGACCAGGTTGCTCTCCCCTCTTTGCTCTCCGCCGCGAAGAGTCGATCGTGACCCGCAACCCCTCCTGTTGCCGCCACCCAGGACGGGTCCGGTTCGCTCCATGACACAGCAATACGGCCGGGATCCAGTTGCGTCAGGCTGCGGAGCCACCGAGTCGGCGCATCCAGAGGGATCCCGGCAACCTGTCGCACCGTCTCGAAGAGATCCTGACTTCGAGTCAGAGCATCGACCCGGACACCCGGAGCGAATCCCCTGGCCTTGACAAGCGCGAAGACATGGAGGTCCTCGGGCGCAACCGTTCGCCCGTGTGAAAGTTGACGCCCCTCTCCAAGCATCTCCCCATGATCGGACGTAACGATCAGGCTCGACGCAGTTCCAAGCCAGCCTGAGTTGGCAAGCTCGTCGAGTATCGCGCCCAGATCTGCGTCCGCTTCAAATACACCCCAGGAATAGGCGCTATGAATGTCTCGAAGGAATCCTTCTTCCGCTGCTCCGAGTCTGTTGGTGTAGAAGCGGAAGATGAGGGGTCTGTCTATCGGCTTTCCGCCAAGCTCTATCAAGAATGGAACTTGCCTCGCCCATGCGATGCCTCGGGGTGCTGGCTGGTAAGGCTCGTGAGCGAGAATGATGTTCACAAACAAGAACAGCGGTCTCTTCGGGTCGAGTGCGCCCCGCTGAGAAATCTCGCCACACGGGGGGCAACGCGCGCTCGCAACCCGCCATGAGCGGGGCCACATCGACATAGTCGGACCCCCTGGCTAGTCCCAAAGCCGGGTGCAACACAGGGTTTCCGGAAACAAGCGCCGTCTGATACCCATGCTCCTTGAGAATTTCCGCGAGCGTTGGGATGCCTTCTGGAAGCGGGCCTACAGAAAGGTCAGGTATGCCTGGGATGGATATGCCCGGGCGAAAGTCGGCCCCGTGTTCGACGGGCAACTTTCCCGTGAAGATCGACGCATGAACCGGGAGTGTCCAACTTCCAGGAGCCACCATGCCACAGAACACCGTGCCTTTTTTCGAAAGCCGACTGAGGGTCGGAGTATTGGGAAGAGAAGAACCACAGGACTCAACGTGGTCTCTTCGCGCCGTACCATCACAATCGAAATGATTGCCTCTGGGCGGTGTGGACCCGCACCCACCAAGAGAGCCAACAAGGGCGATGCCGGCTGATGCTAGGAGCAGCGCGGCGGCGCCGCGCGTAAGGTAGTCGATCTTTGGACACCTGCGTTTCCCGCTTGCGAGGGGTGTCCGCCCCGCGCGGCAGCCGGGATAAGCAGATATCTGAATTTCTATCTCCTCACGAAGACGAAGAGGTTGTTGAAACCGGCCTGAAAGTGGCGATGCTTTTCCAGAGTCAAGCCATATGGTTCAAAGATGCCCGGAGTGATCGAGGGTGAAAATCCATGATGCTCCTCTAGGGACATCCCATCGATCAGACGCAGTCGACTGAACCAAGCAAGAACCAGATCTACCCTAGCTTCTGGGACGGTGAGGATGAGCCGACCGCCTAGGGCAAGCAGACGAGCGCACTCTCTGGCAAGCGGATCCAGGTCGTGTTCTGGAATTGCTCGAGACTGCCAACATCGTGATCGCATCAAATTCTCCCGAAAGATCGTGAGGTCCAGGCAGCCTCCCGGGCCGCAGCTCCCACCTGGAACCTGAGACGGATGCTTTCCGTAGGGGATCCAACACGATACCCTATCGCAGCTTTGAGCCAAGGCTCTCAAAGAGCGCGGAATCAAAGCAACCAACGTCAAGCACCCTGGAATTCGGCGCGATCCATTGGGCCGCCACCCGGATCCGCCATCGCTGGAGAGTGCGATCAAGTGCCTTCATAGTCAATGCCTTTGAGCCGGCACTAGCATTCTTCGTGAGTCGCCCCGCAGCGTTGCTCGCCAAATGCACTCGTCGGAGACCCTGTGCTCACGCCGCCGAACGGGCCAGTCTCGAAGTAAGTCCTCGTGTTCACTCGTCATCTCAAGCCCAGCGAAGACGCGTAGGGCCTCACGTGGAGCGAGCTGGAAGACGTCGCCATCACGCCTCGCCCCCTTCGCGAAGGTGGCGCGTCAAGAAGCCGCCACTGGTCAGCGCCAACAGGAACAGGAAGAGACCCAACTCCGGAGGAGCCGGTGGCTTCAGCTCGTCGGGGAGCCAAAGACCCCAGAGCGGCCAGGGCCGGGGAAAGAGAACACACGGTAGCGCCGCATCCAAGTGCTCGCCAGATGGAAGTCGCGAGGCCCGAAGACGCAATAGGTCACCAGCCTTGGGTATGGACTCGGCACGAATCCCGTTGCTTGTTTGGAAATCCCCTTGTTGATCACATCTACGAGCTCCACGGGCCTGGCAAAGAATGCGGAGTGCTTGAAGATGATACCAGGGATCCACGTACCAGAAAAATCCCGTAGATCTCGCTGATCGAAGAACCTGTGCTGGTCGAGGCTAACTCCCATCGCTTGAACGGCGAGACCCGCCAGAATCAATACCTTTGCGAGTCGGCGAACCCGCCCCGCAGCCCCCTGAAACCGCGCGGCGGCAGCTAGGATCCATAGCGACAATACGGGCAACAGATAGCGTGGCCCCCACGCCCAGTCGCTGCCGAAGAACGTCAGACACGAGACGAAGAGCAGCTGGGACACGCTTACTACCAGAATCGCCCATGCGATACCTGGAAATCTCGTCGGAAGGAACCCCAGCCCCCAATTCCCAAGATCAGCACGGGATCGTCAAGAAATACGCTCTTTCCCGGGCTCAACAACAAACTCAGAAAGCCAATGATCGGGTTCCCAAAGAGGGGCGGGTCATCAAGCCAACCTTGAATCGATTGGGCAGGTATGGAACTCCGAACCTCCACTGATTGAACTCGAACCACGCGGCCAACCCAATTAAAATACACCAACAAAGAACAAGATCAGTCGACGCGACGAATAGAGAGCGCGCCCGCCACTCGGTCAGGGGCGTCGCCTCTGGGCCACTCAAGAGAAGTGGGAGCACGAAACCAGGAACAATGATCAGGTAGCTCTCTTGGTAGTTGGGTAAGGCCCCGAGACTGAGCCCACTCCCCGTGCCGCAACTGTGGAACCTCTTCTTGCCGCTGGATATGCCAAGAAAAGGGCCAGCACTACGAAAAATGCATGCTCGCCTGGTCAAATACGGAAACCGCGAGCGGCCACAGGTACGAACAAACGCCGGCGACCATCGACCATCCGATACTAGCCCACCTGGAAAAACCAAGGTCTTGTAGAAACAAGAATAGCGTGACGCAGAGAAGGGCTGCGAACGCTCCGGATGTGAACGAAAAGAGGAAGCGACGGACCTCGCCACTCGGGTCGCCCAGCAGACCACCCAACCAGACGAAGGGAATCGCTGCCACCGACGCGCCTGCGTTATACGGCGAATAGAAGCCGCCAACCCCGCGGAGTGCATACTTTGCGAGGGCCGGGTCCCGCAGGAACGGGTGCCCAGGTGAAACCCAACTCTGCGCTACGTCGAACCGGACCTGACCATCAATGATGTCTATCCGACCCGGACCCGTAGAAACATACGTAAGAAATAGGTGGCGAAAAGAAATCCGGCTACCTTGCGACCCACCCTTTGGCGCGGGCCCCGACTCCCATCAGCCGCGTCGGCGCCACTACCCTCACGCTTGCTTTCACGTGAGAGATCAAAGATGCCACCAAGAACGACGCGAACACGGCTTCAAGTCCCATCGCCCCGAGAGCCAGAGCAAGGATCCACGCTCCGGGATCGGACACGGTGCGGTGTATCGCCCATTCAGTCAACGTCGGGAGGCCGACTAGCAAGCCGGCAAGGGCGAGCAACAGGCCGGCGATGACGCCCCGATCGAGCGAAACCGAGCGTGAAAGCGTTCGAACTAATGGATCACGAAATACCGGATCAATCTGGTGCGCGTAGAGCTTGGCCAAGAGCCCAAAGATCAGGAGTTGATAGCCGACCAGCGCGATCATCGCTGCGGTAAACATAAAGTTAGGACCGAGGATATTTGTGAACACGCCGTAGCCAGCCAGGACCACGGCCGGGATCGACGTCAATCCGACCGCCACGAGTAGGAGACCCGGGACCACAAAGAGCGCACCGGGACTGCACATGAGCATGAAGCGGAGGTGCCGCCAGCCATCGCGGAAGCTGCGCAGATGGGGAGGACGATCCCGTCCGTCCGGCGACAGCGTCAACTGGGATCTCCGTAATGCACAAGCCGCAACTGAACTCTTGATAACCAACTCACTTGCGAGTTCCATGCCTGGCATGCGCAGATTGATACGCCGGGGCATCCTTTGTGAATCCCCGCATCCCACATGACTATCACCCACGCCCGTATGAAAAGAAGCGTTGAGAAACCAGCTGAGAAGGGGATTGCCGACCCAACGATGAAGCCACTTCATTGCCCCAGGCTTGATCTCGCCCTTGAGACGATTTCCCATGACGAGCTCGTTTCCCTCGCGCAATTTGACTAGAAACCGCCCCAGATCGGTCAGATCATAGCTATCGTCGCAATCCGCCATGACGATATAGCGGCCCCGTGCCTCCTCGAATCCGCGACGTAGCGCATTTCCGTAACCCTTAGCTCGTGATGCACAACCCGACCCCGTGGGCCTCTGCGATTTCGACGCTGCGGTCGGTAGAACCATTGTCGACAACGACGACCTCACCCGAGACGCCGAGTCGGCGCGTTGTAGAGGCAGCCTTGTCGACGCAGACACCAACTGTCTTGTCTTCGTTGAGACAGGGCATTACCACCGAGAGTTCCAGATCTGCCATGACACCTCTCATGGATCAAGAGCGGAGCAATCATCGCTCAGCCCACGGCTCTTTCGCGAGCGAACCAATCCTAAGACTTTCACCAGAAGCTCTCCAGCGCGACCATCGCCCGGGAGCGTCGCCCAACTGGGCTCGCGCGGCCTGCCGCGCCGCACCGCGAGCCCGCTCGCGAGGGGTCCGAAGTCCGCGCGAGCTCCCGGCGGTCTGCTCCGGCAACACGGCCAAGCGATAGGAGTTCAACGCTAGGGTGCACTGCGTGGGATGCCCATCGTCGGTGCCCCCATCCAGCTTCCCGCTCGATCCGAGGAGACGTCGAGCCCGTGCAAGTATCATTGCGCCGTGCAAGGTGACGCGGAGTAAAGCATGCCCGACGGATCGAGCACGCGATCCGCGGGCGAGAGGTGCCGGCGCACGGCGCGCAAGAGGGCGACCTCCGGAGCCATCGGCGCGGCCGCGGCGGCACGGAGGTGGTCCATCGGCGGCGGCGAGCCAGCGGCGAACTGGAGCGCGAGGCCGAGCGCTGCGGCGAGCGCCGGGACGATCAACTTCCGGAGCCCGAGGGCTCACCGCGCGCGCCGCCGCCAAGGCGAGGAATGGGGTCGGCAGAGCGGCGAGATAGGCCCACGCGTGGGGGTGCAGGATCCAGAAGACGACGCCGAGCGCCGCGAGGCCGAGCAAGGCGACCTCCCGCGGATCGTGCATCTCCGAGCGGTGCCCAGCAGGTGCACGACGAGCGCAGCGAGATAGAGCCACCACGCGAGATCGCGGCGCAACACCGGACCCATCGTCTCGGTGAGCGGCACGCGGACGCTCCCCTCGGCGAGCCGGTAGAAGGCGGCCAGGCTGGAAGCGAAGCGCGGCAGCAGGCCGAGCCCGTCAGAGGGCCGTCCATGCGGCGATCGCCAACGCCGCGCCGCCAGCGAGCCTTCGCGCGTCGTGGCCTGGCCGCCGGGACAGGAAGAGGACGAGCGCCACGACGCCGAGCGCGAAGTACGCACCCTTGAGATGAGTGCGGGTAGCGCAGGAGCCCGACCACCACACCAAGCGCCCCGGGCGGAGCTTTCCTTTCGCGATGAGCCCATAAGCCACCAGAAGAAGATCAGGATCACCGGCGCCGTCCCGGAACTCGAGGCCGTGGGTCGCGAAGCTGGCGCTGGCGAGCGCCAGCCAGGCCGCTATCGCGCCCGCGCCGACTCCGAGACCGGCCGCCCGTGCGGCGCCGACGAAGGCGAGGATCACGCCCGCAGCCACCGTCCCGCGAAGGACACGCAAGACCGTTCCCGGATCGGCGATCGGTGCCCGACCGCGCCCGCGAACAGCGTCCACGGCATCAGAAACGCGGGCTCGGCGGGGATGTGGGCCAAGTCCAGCCATCCCGCACGGAGCGCTAGCGCTTCGTCGAAATTGAGCCGCCGCGTCAAAGCGAGCCCAACGAAGAGCGCGCCTGCGAGTACGGCCGCGACGAATGCCATCGACTTGCGAAGCTTCACTGGCCGGCTACTCTAGCCCGCCGACTGAAGGCGCCGTCTCAACGCGGTGGGCCACCGCGCAAACGATCCAGCAGCAGGCGGGCCGTGGCGGCGCTCGGGTCCAGCTCCAGCTCCCGCTCGAGGTCGGCCCGCGCCGCGGGCAGGTCGCCGCGCTTGAGAGCCAGCACCGCCCGGTTCTGCAACGCCACCATGTTGCGAGGGTTGAGCTCCAGGGCGCGCTCGAGCTTCCGACGACGCCGCACTCAGGTTGCCGCTCGCCAGCAGCGCCGCGCCCAGATCGGCGTGGGCGTCGTCGGAGTCGGGCTGGAGCTCGACGGCTTCGGCGAACCAGCGCGCCGCCGTCGCGTAGTCGCGCTCGCGCGCCGCGATCGTCCCGAGGTCGAGGCGCGGCAGGAAGGCGCGCGGGGCAGCGCGCAGCGCCTGCTGGTAGTAGATCCGCGCCAGCTTCGTCTCGCCATGTTCCTGGGCGAGGCGCCCGCGGTTGAAATCCACCAGGTCCCAGCGCGGCGCGAAGCCGGCCAGGTGCGGCCACGCCCAGAGCAAGGCCACGCCGAGCGCGCCGACCGCCGCGGCTCCCCAGGCGCCGCGCCGCCAGGCGCGGCCGAGCGCCACGAAAGGCACCGCGGCCAGGATCCAGAGGCCGGGCGCGGCGGGGAGCCGGTACCTCGCGAAGAGGAAGAAGGCGACCGTCGAGAGCAGCCAGCCGAGCTCGAAGAGCAGCACCGGGGCCAGCTCCCTCCAGCGCCGGCGCGCCAGGAGCAGCCCCAGCGCCGCGAGCGGCACCAGGGCGCCCCATTCCAAGCCCGGCAGCGCGAGTGGGCGCGAGATCGTCTTCATCCAGTAATAGTCGACCGCGTCGGGCCACTCGTAGGGGGAGAAGTAGAGACGCAGCTTGTGGAGTTGCAGCCGCCCGAAGGCGAGGGGATCAGACTCCGCCCAGCCGAGCGCGCGAGAGAGCCAGTAGCGCGACACCGCGGCGCCGTCGAGCGGGTGGCCGACCGCCTGCTCCGCCAGACGTCGTGCCTCGCTCCGCTCGTAGGCCGGGATCTGCTTGCCGGGAACGAGCGGCCGGTAGGTGCCGTCGGCGTGCGGGTTGTTGCCGATCCAGAAATTGACCCCGCCCTGAGAGGTGGTCGGCAGGAAACCGCCGCCGAGCGCCGCGTTGCGCAGCGCTACCGGCGCGAGCGGCAACGCCATGCCGAGGACGAGCGCCGCGAACCGCCGCGCGGTGCCCCTCCGGTCTCCTCGCGCGAAAACCAGGGGCACGAGGAAGAACGCGACCAGCAGCGTGTTCTCCCGCAAGAGGGCGAGCAGACCGATCAGCGCACCGACCCCGAGCCAGGCGAGCTCGGAGCGGCGTTCGCGGGCCCGCACCAAGGCCCAGAGCACGACCGCGACGAGGGAGGTGGCGAGGCTCTCCTTGACCAGCAGGACGTCGTGGAAGACGGCCGGCAGATAGAGCGCGCCGAGCGCCGCCGCCACCGCGCCGTGCGGTGGCCCGAGCAGCCGGTCCGCGGCCACCGCGAGCAGGGCGAGCGCGGCGACCGCGCAAGCGATCTGCAGGAGATAGACGGTGTCGAGCCCGCCACCGGCGCGGAAGACCAGCGCCAGAAGATACGGGTAGAGCGGCGCCTGGAAGAAGGGCGCTCCACCGAGCCAGCTTCCCGCCGCGATGGCGTGCGCCCAGCGCGCGTACTCCGCCGAGTCGAGCGCCGGTTGGCCGACGAAGGCGGCCGTTCGCACGGCCGCCCAATGCGCGACGCGCACCAGCGCCGCGACGGCGAGCGCCACCCCGAGCCAGCTCCGGTCGCGTCTCTCCGGCGCGGGGTCGACGCGCTCGCTCATCGTTTCAGGCGGGAGCTCCGTAGAACGCGCGGACCGCCTCGACGGCCGCCAGCACCTCGCTCTCGGTGAGCTCGGCGAACATCGGCAAGCAGAGCACCTCGCGCGCCGCACGCTCGGCGTGCGGCAGCTCGGGCGGCTCGCCGAGCAGCGCCGCGAGCGCCGGTTGACGGTGCAGCGGCGAAGGGTAGTGCACCGACGAGCCGACCCCGCGCCCGGCGAGGTATTTCTGCAGCTCGTCGCGGCGCGCGGTCGCGACGGTCATCTGGTGGAAGACCGGCTCGTCCTCGGGACGGTCGGCCGGGAAGCGCAGATCGCCCACTCCTTCGAGCCCCGCGCGGTAGAGCGCGCCCCAGCGGCGGCGCGCCGCGTTGTCCTCTTCCAGGGTCGCCAGACGCAGATTGAGCACCGCCGCCTGCAACGCGTCCAGCCGCGAGTTGGTGCCGACTTCCTCGTGGTGGTAGCGCGCACTCTGGCCATGGTTGGCGAGCCGGTGGACTCTCTTCATCAACTCCTCGTCCATGCCCGACACCGCGCCGGCGTCGCCGAACGCGCCCAGGTTCTTGGTCGGATAGAAGCTCCACGCCGCGAGGTCGCCCAGCGTGCCGACCCGGCGGCCGGCGTAGCGCGCACCGTGCGCCTGCGCGGCGTCTTCGACCAGGCGCAGACCATGCGTCTTGCAGAAGCGACCGATCGCGTCGGCGTCGAAGGCGCGGCCGTAGAGATGGACGCCGACCACCGCGCGGGCGCGTGGCGAGACCCGGCGTTCGAGCTCGGCGGGATCGAGGTTGTAGGTGGCCGGATCGATGTCGCAAAAGACCGGCCGCCCGCCGGCCAGCACCACCGCCTCGGCGGTGGCGAAGAAGCTGAACGCCGGCACCAGCACCTCGTCGCCGGGCGCCAGGTCGAAGGCGCGCAGCGCGACGGTGAGCGCGTCGGTACCGTTGCCCACGCCGACCACGGCGCGGGCGCCGAGAAAGGCGGCGAAGGCGTTTTCGAATTCCTTCACCTCGGGTCCGAGGATGAAGGCGTTGTCGGCGAGGATGCGGTCCCACCGCTCGGCGAGCGGTTCGGCGATCCGCGCGCGGAGGCGGGAAAGATCGAGATAAGGAACGGAAGTCACGGAGGTCACGGCGCAGGGTCCTTTCGGGTCCAGGGAGTGGCGTAGACGACCAACTGGTCGCCCGCCATCGCGATGTTGCCGTGAATCCTAAACCGGGCGAGGGCGGGAAAGCGCCGCGGATCCCGCTCGAGGAGAGGAAACCAGGCCGGATAGACGACCACATAGTCCGGCCGGCGGCGTTCGATCCAGACGAGCAGGGCGCGCTGCCAGTCGAGACCCTGCTCGCGCCGCGCGCGCTCGAGGAAGCGCACCAGCCCGGGCTGCGCGATGCCGGCCAGGTCGAGGATCGGATTGGGCAGCTCGTAGCGCAGCGCTCCGATGTCGACCGCCGCGACCACGGCATCGGGCGGGACGTGGGCCGCGAGCCAATGCGCGGCCGCGAGATCGCTCTCCGCGAGGTTGGCGCGCGCCTGCAGGTAGAGCGACGCCCCGTGCACCGTGCGCAAGAGCGGCAATCCGACCAGCAACGTGACGGCGGCCACGCCGATGGGCAGTCGCAGACGTGCGCCGACTCGAAGCTCGCGCAGCCGCGCGAACGAGAGCGGCGCGAGGCCCAGAACACCGAGCAGGACGACCACCGGGAGGAGCGGGAAGTAGTAGCGCCCGAAGTTGCCCGCCGCCAGTCCGCGTCCCGGGGCGGTCAGGGCCGACCCGGCGAGCGGCAGCGCGATCAGCCAGAGGGCCGGCAGGAGGCCGCGCCAGGAGCGACCGCTCGGGCCGGCTGCCGGGCGCTGCAGCAGCTCCACCGCGCCCGCCGCCGCGAGGAGCGTCGGCAGAGCCTGCGAGGCGAACAGGAGCTCGAACACCTGGGCGAGGTGGCGGAGCTGCGGCACCAGCTCGGCCGGCCCGGGCGACTTCGCGGCGAGCGTCGTCGGCCAGGGCGAGCCCGAGAGCGCGGTGAAGGCGAGCCCGACCGGAACCAGCATCGTCGCGGCCACGGCCAGGCCGAGCGCCGCCGAACGGATTCCACGAGGATCGACTCGCCATCCCGTGCCATCCGCCGTGACCGCGCGATCGAGCGCCGCCAGGAGGAGCAAGAGCAGCCCCTCCGGGCGTGCCAGCGCGGCGAGGGCGCAGAGCAGGAACGCGACGGGGGGGCGACCGGGCTCGCGCCGCTCGGTGATCTGGCGGGCCATGGCGGCCAGGGAGAGCGCCGCGAAGAGTCCCACTTCCATCCCCGAGGGAGCGGCGAAAACCAGCCAGTCGGTCGCCCCGACCAGCGCCACGGCGAGCGCGGTGCGACGTGGCGTAAGGTCGAGCGCACGCCCCAGCCGGTAGGTCGCGACGAGGGTCGCGACGTGCGCCGCGAGCCCCGCCAGCTTGGTCCAGGCGGCGAGCGATCCCGGAAGCACGGCCAGGATCGCGAGCAGCGCCGTCCAGAGAGGCGCCGTCGAGCCGGCCACCCGCGCGCCCGGGTTGAAGGCCAGGCCCGCGCCGTGCGCGAGGTTGCGGGCGAACTCGAGATGAATCCAGGCGTCGTCGAGCGGAAAGCCGCGCCAGTCGCCGAACACCCAGCGCTCGGCCAGGAACAGGGCCAGCGCCGGCAGGCCGGCGAGCGCCACGATCGCGCGGCGACGGTGCCGCTCCACGGCGCGCGCGGAGTCGACGATCTGGGCGCCGGGCACGACTCCGACACTACACGAGATGCCTCGGAGCGCCGGAGCGCGCCGCCCGTGGAGGCGAGATCGAAGCTCGCGAGGCGACCCCCGACGCAATGCCGGGTCGCGTTCCAGGTTCTCTCGGCCGACGCCTTGCCGCAAGGCGACTCACCGAAAAGTGTTAATTTTTTGCAGAGCCACTGTAAAAATTTAACACCTTTACTGTGCAACGAGAACTCATACCACTGTAGATAGAAGACTTAGTCAACTGGCATCGAACCTGCTTCATGCGCGGAAAACCATTCCGCCGATTCCGTCGCGGATAGAGACCCGGAAGGGTCGAAAGGGGGGCATCATGTTGCAGCGACTCCGGAACCGCCAGAAGGGCTTCACCCTGATCGAGCTCCTGATCGTGGTGGCGATCATCGGCATCATCGCCGCCATCCTGATCCCGAACCTGATCGACGCCTTGCAGAAAGCGAAACAGAAGCGAAGCATGGCCGACATGCGCAACGTCGGCACGGCGTTCATGTCCTGGGTGACCGACGTCGCTTCGGCCGGCGCCGCCGGTGCCGAAACCTTCGACGCCACCCTCTACGCGTCGTCGCTGGGCTACGCGGGAATGGAGGCGACGCTCCATCCGTCGTCCACCTTCTTCTACCTGCAGGACGTGCCGAGGGTCGACGGATGGAAGAACTCCTACTACTACGCCTGGAGCGGCAATCCGCTCGCCTCGCAGGTGATCTTTATCGGCTCTTTTGGCCGTGACGGCACGCCCGGAGAATCCGAGCAGTTCACGATCGGCCCGTTCGTTCCGACCGACTACGACCAGGACATCTTCTGGGCCGACGGCTTCTTCGTCCGCTGGCCGAGCGGTGCCGCCACGAGCTAAGACCGCCGTTTCGTCTCCGCAGGTTCCGAGCGCCGCGGTTCCTCACCGCGGCGCTCTTTCTTTCCGCAAAGAATCCCGACGCCTCGCTGGGTTCCCCTGGCTCCAGTTGCAGACCGGACGCCTCCCGACCGTGCGATCGGGGCTCCCCGCATCCGCTTCCGCGCATGGTGCGGGGCGGATCGTGGATGGTATTTTCTCGCCCGCCGATGTCTCCCACCCCCCGTGGTCCGATCGCCAGCGCGGTTCGCACGAGTGCCCGAGTCGCGCTCTGGGTGGCGTTCGCCGCGGTGGCGCTGACCGCCTGGCTGCTCGCCCACTTCTCGAGACCGATCTCGCCCGGCAGCTACGCCCTGATCCGCCACGAGCAGGCGGAGATCGAGGGCATCAACTACCTGGACTATCCCGAGGTCCGTCTGCTGCGCGACTACGTGCGCATCGACACCAGCGAGCCGCACGCGAACGAGGTGGCGGGCGCCGAGTTTCTCGCCGCCCAGCTCGGTGCCGCCGGCATCCGCTCGACCATCGAGCGGTTCAGCGATCGGCGCGCCAATCTCTGGGCCTTCGTCGACGGCGACGATCCCAAGGCGCTGGTGCTGCACGGCCATCTCGACGTCGAACGGGCGATCGAGAGCCGCGGCTGGAAATACCCCCCCTTCGCCGGCGTGATCGAAGGCCCCTGGATCTACGGCCGCGGCATGTATGACATGAAGAGTCTGACCATCGCCGAGCTGCTGGCGACGATCGACGTGGCACGCTCGGGCAAGCGACCCAAACGCTCGATCCTCTTCCTCCAGACCTCGGGCGAAGAGCTGGGTAGCGACACGGGTACGCGGTGGATCCTGGCGGAGCATCCGGAGCTCGTCGCCCGCATGGGGACGGTGCTGACCGAAGGCGGTGTGGTGGAGGCCACCAACCCCTCGAAGGTCAAGTACTGGGGCATCGAGTTCGACCAGAAGCGCTTCGTGCGGGTGAGCGTCTGCGCGCGCAACCTCGCCGACCTGAGAGCGCTGGTCCGCTACCTGTCGGCGAGCGGCAAGGGCGACCCGGTGCCCGAGGTCGCGCCGGCGGTGCGCGATTTCCTCGCTTCCTACGGGCGCTCCCGGGACCGCACGTCGCTGCGCGAGCTCCTCGCCGAGCCGAGCCGGATTCCGCGCGAGCGCGATCGCTTCGACGATCTGACGCCCTTTCTCCAGGCGCTCTTCCGCAACGAGGTCTGGTCGGGGACACCCTTCCAGGACGACGATGGCGAGTGGCGGATCTACGTCTGGGTGCATGTGCTGCCGGGTAGCGACCCGTTGACAGAGACACGACGCCTGCTGCCAGCGTGGAAGCTGCGCGGCTTCACCACCGGCGCCCCCGAGGTCGAAGACTGGGGTCCCGCCTCACCGCTCGACAGTCCCGAGTTCCGTGGCATCGTGGCCACGATCCAGGCCGATTATCCGGAGGTCGACGTCGGGCCCTACTTCCTTCCCTGGGCGATGACCGACGCGCGGTTCTTTCGCCGCGCCGGGATCCGGACTTACGGTTTCTCGCCTTTCCCGGTCGTGGTCTTCGACACCGTGCAGATCGCGCGCGCCAACGAACGCATGCAGCTGCCCGCCTATCGGGTCGGCATCCGGCTCTACGGACAGGCCGTGCAGCGGCTCACGGAGTGACGCAAATCGTCACTCTGTCTGTCAGCCGTTGACAGTTCAGTGCATGATGATCCGACTAACTACTTTATAATCAATAGTTTCTCGTCTGGCACCGTACGTGCTTGGACAATCGGATGGATTACCTGCGGAATCGACCGTGGGAAAGGACCCTGGAAGGGGTGAAGGAGGGAAGAATGCTTAACCGACTCCGGAACCGCCAGAAGGGCTTCACCTTGATCGAGCTCCTGATCGTGGTGGCGATCATCGGCATCATCGCCGCCATCCTGATCCCGAACCTGATCGACGCCCTTCAGAAGGCGAAGCAGAAGCGAACCATGGCCGACATGCGCAACACCGGCACCGCGTTCCTGTCGTGGGTGACCGACGTCGCCTCGGCCGGCGCCGCCGGCGCCGAGACCTTCGACGGCAGCCTTTACTCGTCGTCGCTGGGCTACGCGGGCATGGTGGCGACGCTCCATCCGTCGACCACCTTCTTCTACCTGCAGGACGTGCCGCGCGTCGACGGTTGGCGCTACTCGTACGCCTATAACTGGAGCGGTAATCCGCTCTCCTCGCAGGTCATCGCGATCGGATCGGGCGGTCGTAACGGCGACCTGACCGACCTGAGCAGCTTGACCTACACGGTCGGTCCGTTCATTCCGACCGACTACGACCAGGACATGATCTGGGCCGACGGATTCTTCGTCCGCTGGCCGAGCGGCGCCGCCAGCTCGTAAGACGGCCCCAACGCTTTCGCAGGTCCCGAGCGCCGCGGTTCTTCACCGCGGCGCTCTCTTTCTTGCCCAGTCGTCCCCGTCGTGTCGAGGCGTCGTGCCGCTCGTCCGGCTCAGGTCGTAGACTCGGCGCCTCTCCGACCATGCGCTCGCCGCTCCGCCTGTTCGCTGTCGCGCTCGCCCTCTGGCTGGCCACTTCGCCCGCTGGGGCGGTCGACCTGTCGCGCGAGGCGCGCTGGCTGGTCGACTACCTGCGTATCGACAGCTCGAATCCGCCCGGGCGGGAGGGCGCCGCCGCCGCCTACCTCGCGAAGCTCCTCCAGGAACGGGGATTCGCGGTCGAGCGTTTCGTCACCGCCAGCGGACGTACCAGCCTCGCCGCCCGGCTGGCGCCGACCGTGGCCGGCGGCAAGACGATCGTGCTGCTTCACCACCTCGACGTGGTGCCGCCCGGCGAAGGGTGGACCGCGGCGCCGTTCGCCGCGCGGATCGTCGACGGCGAGATCGTGGCCCGGGGCGCCATCGACGACAAGAGCCTCGGCATCGCCGAGCTCGCCGCGCTGCTCGATGCCGCCAAGCAGCCGGTGCGCCGCCGCGGACTCCTCTATCTGGCGGTCGCCGACGAGGAGAGCGGCGGCGGCGAGGGGCTCGGCTGGCTCTTCGTGCATCATCCCGAGCTCTTCACCAACGTCGAGGCGGCCCTCGACGAGGGGGGCCTCAACCGGACGGTCCTCGGGCGGACGCTCTTCTGGGGGGTCGAGGTCGCGCAGAAGCGGGCGCTCTGGCTCGAGCTCACCGCCCATGGACGCCCCGGCCACGCCTCGAGCCTCAATCCGGACAGCGCCGCCCACCAGTTGATCCGCGCCCTCGCCAAGCTGATCGACCGGCCGCCCGCCTGGCGGTTGCAGCCGGCGGCGGCAGCATTCCTCGCCGCGCTCGGGCGGGTCGATCCGACGATGGCGAGCTTCGCCCACGACCCGGCCTCCGCGCTCGGCCCCGACGGGCGGCCGTCGCGGAACCTGCCTCCCGCCTTCGACGGCCTGCTCCTCGACACGCTGCAGGTGACGCGCCTCACCGCCAGCGACCGCGTGAACGTGGTGGCGCCGAGCGCCGAGGCGCGGCTCGACATCCGCCTGCTTCCCGATACCGACGAGGACGCCTATCTCGACGCGCTGCGCGAGGCGGTCGGTCCGCGCATCAAGATCCGCGTGCTGCTCCCGCCGGGGCCGCGGACGAAGCCTTCACCGGCCTCCGGCGAAGTCTGGGACACCTTCGCATCGACGCTGGCCGGCGGAGCACCGCTCGTGCCCGTGATGATCCCCGGGATCACCGACTCGCGCTATTTCCGCCAGCGCGGCATCGCCGCCTACGGCATCTCGCCTTTCGAGCTCGAAGCGCTCGACCTGCGGCGGGTGCACGGACCCGACGAGCGGATTTCCGTGCGGGCGTTCGACGCCGGCGTGGCGCGCATGAAGCGGCTCGTCGAGGCGCTGGTCGGCGGCGGAGCCAAGCATTGATCGAGAGCCGCTTCGACTGGCGGCGACTCCTGCCGCCGGTCGTGTCGGTGCTCGCGATCCTCTTCGTCTGGGGCGCCCTCGTGGATCCGGGACGCGCCCTCGCGACGCGCGACGTGGCGCAGTTCTTTCTGCCCCTGCGCGCCAGCCTGGTGCGGCTCGCGGCACACGGTCTGCCCGAATGGAACCCCTGGATCGGCGGCGGTCAGCCGATCCTCTCCGACCCGAGCTATGCCGCCTGGTATCCCCCACCTGGCTGGCGTTCCTGGTCGGCGCCGTGCGCTCGCTCGGGCTGGTGGCGCTCCTCCACGTGGCGCTCGCCGCGCTGGGCGCCTACCTGCTGGCGCGCCGGCTCGGCGCGCGGCCCGAGGCGGCATCGCTCGCCGCGCTCGGCTTCGCAGCCGGCGGCTCGTTTGTTTCTCTCGTTCACGCGCTCGGCCATCTGTCGGGCGCCGCGTGGCTCCCCTGGGCGATGCTCGCCGCCGATCGGGTGGCCACCGCCGAACGCGGACGCGAGGCCCGGCGCGCCAGCGTCGCGCTCGGGCTCGTCGGCGCCGCGGCGCTCCTCAACGGCGAGCCGGTGACGCTGACCGGTCTCGTCGTCGGAGTCGCCTTCTTCCTCTTCCGCGACCGCCACGCGCTCCGTCCGGCGCTCGGCCGCGCGGTGGCCGCCGCCCTGCTCGCCGCGACGCTCGCCGGCGTGCAGCTTCTGCCCGCCTGGGTCCGCTTGACCGAATCGTCGCGCGCGGCGGGGCTGGCGCCCGCGCGGGCTCTCGAGTGGTCGCTGCCGCCGGTGCGGCTCGGCGAACTTCTGGTGCCGCACCTGCTCGGCGACCCGTCCCGGGTCGGGCAGGGTCTCTGGTTCGGCTGGGGGATCGAGGACCGCGACTTCCCGTTCGTTCTCGTGCTCGCCCCCGGCATGGCGGTGCTGTTGCTCGCGCTGCTCGGCTGGCTGCGGGGTGGCATTCCACGCCGCGGCGCCCTGGCCGGCCTGGCGCTCGGAGGCGCCGCGTTGGCGCTCGGTCGTCATCTGCCGCTGCTGCCGGCGCTGCGCGCCCTCGGTCCGCCGTTCTCGGCGGTGCGCTTTCCCGAAAAGTTCTTCTATCTGACCGGCGCCGCGCTGGCGCTCACGGCGGCGCTGGCGCTCGAACGACTCCTCGCGGCGCGCGAGGCGGGCGACCCACGTCCGGCGCGGTGGCTGGAGCGGTTCGCCGTCGCGGTTCTCGCGCTCCAGTCGGCGATCGCGGCTTACCTCTATCTCGGACCCGCAAAGCTGACCTCGTTCCTGGCCACCCACGCGGGCGCCTCCGCCACCCCCGCCGAGCTGGCCCGCGGGCTCGCCTTCTACCGGTCCCAGGCGTTGCTCGGGCTCTCGATCGCCGTCGCGCTGACCCTCCTCGCCGTGGCGACGCGACGCTCACGGTTCGGATCGCGCGCGCTCGCCACCGGTTGGATCGTTCTCGCCGCCTGCGAGCTCGTGCCGCTGGCCCGGCCGCTCGTGTCGACCCTGCCCATCGCCGCCTATCTCGATCCACCTCCGCTCGCGCGCCAGGCGCTCGCGACGCCGGGCCGGCTCTGGTCGCGTGCCGACGACCTCCGGTTGCCCCCCCTCTCGCGACCCGGCGGTGGACTGGCGCTGCCCATCGAAGCGGCTCTCGATCGGCTCGACCCGGCGAGCGGCGTGAACTGGGGCCTGAGCTACGCCCTGTCGCGCGACTATGCGGTGACCTATACCGCTCCGGCGAGACGCGCCGAGGAAACGGCGCGGCGGCTGGCGCGCGCCGCCGACCCGACTCTCTTCCGGCGCTTCGCGGGAGCGTGGGGCGTCACCGAGACGATCGAGCCGCGAACGCCCGCCGAGCTCGTCCGCGCCCTCCGTTCGGGTGAGGCACGGCCACTGCCCGCCCGGCTCGACGCGCTCGCCGAGACGTTGCCACCCCTGCGTATGGTCCAGGAGGCCGACTATTTCGACGATTCGGCGAGCGCGCTCGCGGCGGCGCTCGACGCCGGTCTGCCGCTGGCGCGCCGCGAGTTCTTGATCGCGCCGGCGGACGAATATCCGCAGCGCTTCGACACCGGACGCACTCTGGCCGTGGTCTCCGACCTCGGCGACACGATGGATCTGGCGCTCGGCGACGGCAACGAGACGCTCCTGGTCATCGCCACGACCTGGGACGCCGATTGGAGCGCCGTCTCCGCTGGCGAGGCGCTGCCGGTGTTCGACACCGCGGCCGGCTACCTCGCGGTTCCGGTTCCGGCGGGGGCGCGGCGGGTGAAGCTCCGCTACCGCGACCCCTGGGTGCGGGTGGGCGGCGCCCTCTCGCTCGCCGCCCTGGCCGGGCTCGCGCTCGCCGCCTCACGGTCGCGCCGCCTCGCGCGCTAGAAGCGCGTCGTACAATCCGCCGCGGCGTGGCTCCCACCGAATTCTGGATCGTCGCTGCGGGACTCTTCGGCTTGATCGCCGGGAGCTACCTGAACGTCCTGATCCACCGTCTCCCGCTCGGCATCTCCACCGTGCTACCGCCCTCGAGCTGTCCGGCGTGCGGCTCGAAGATCCGCTGGTTCGACAACCTGCCGATCCTCTCCTGGCTGCTCTTGCGCGGCCGGTGCCGGGACTGCGGCGCGGCGATCTCGTGGCGTTATCCGGTCTTCGAGGCCGCGACGGCGCTCGCCTTCGTCGGCGCGGTGCTGCGCTTCGGACCCGGCTGGGGCGCCGTCGCGGCGGCTCTCCTGGCGGCGTTGCTCCTCGCCCTCGGCGCGATCGACTTCGACCATTTCCTGCTCCCAGACAAACTGACCCTGCCGGGCATCGCGCTCGGGCTCGCGTCGCAGCTCCTCGTGCCCGGAGGCTCGCTGAGCCGCGGTCTGGTCGGCGCGCTGGCCGGCGCCGGAATCCTCTTGACGGTGGCGGGAGCGTGGGAGCTTCTGCGCGGAGTCGAAGGGATGGGGCTCGGCGACGTGAAGATGCTCGCCGCCGTGGGAGCGTTCCTCGGGTTTTCCGGCGTCATCGTGACGCTGGTGGTCGGCACCCTGGCCGGATCGCTCGTCGGCCTCGCGCTCGTGGCGGCGCGCCGCGGCTCGTTCTCCGCGAAGCTGCCGTTCGGCGTCTTCCTGGCGGCGGGCGGACTGGTCGCGCTCTTTGCCGGACCCGCGCTGATCGCGTTCTATCTGGGCCGGCCGTTGTGAGCGCGGCGAGCCCCCGGCCGGGCTTGTGGCGCGAAGCGCCGATCCTCCTCACCGCCGCGCTGGCCCTCTTCGTGGCGCTCGCCGGCGCGACCCTCGTTCTCTACCGCGGGGCGGTGACCCGGCTCGAGATCGAGCGCGAAGGCGAAGCCCTGGCGCTGGCCCGCCACCTCGCTGGCCAAGCCGCGGAGTCCGGCGCGGGCCAACGCGGCGATCTCGCCGCTCTCTTGCCTCCCGATGCCCACGCCGCCCTGCTCGACTCGGGCGGCCACGTTCTGCAAAACCTGAGCGCCGCGCCCGCTTTGGACATGGCGTCCGACCGGCTGGGCGCGCTGCTCGCCGCGGCACCCGAGGCGATCGGTCCGCGCCGTGCCGGGGCGCCGTTCGTCGTTGCCGCGGCGCCGTTCGAGGTCGGCGGCGCGCGGCGCTATGCGCGGGTCGCGCTCGCCGCCGACACGCTGGCGGCGGAGCGGCGCACGGTGGCGCTCCTGACGCCGCTCGTCATCGGACTGGCGCTCGCCGCCGCGATCGTCGTCGGGCTCTTCTTTCGCGCCGTGACCCGCCCTTACCGGACCCTGCTCGAGCGGGCCCGCTTGGCCTCCGATGGGGCGCTCGATCCCAGCCTCGACGAAGCCGGTTTCCTGGTCGCCACCTTCGATCGGGCGCTCGAGGACCTGTCCGAGAGCGAGCGCCGACACACCCGCGAGCGGCTGGGCGAGGTGGTCGCTCAGCTGGGCGAGCTCGCCGCGGGGGTGGCCCACGAGATGCGCAACAGCGTTGCCACGATGCGTGGCTGGATCGATATCGCGCACCGCCAGGAGTTGCCCGAATCGGCCGTCGAATGCCTCGCCGAGCTCGACCGCGAGAGTCGCCAGCTCGGCCGCGTGGTGGAGGACTTCCTCGCCTTCGCCCGCCCCGGCAGCGGACGCGTCGAAGCGCTCGACCTCGTGGAGCTCCTGCGCGAGGCGGCGCACGACCCGGCCCTGGGCGGCGTCACCGTCGAGGTGCGCGCGAGCCAGGGGCCGGCGACCCTGACCGGCGATGCGCAGCTGCTGGCGCGCGCCTTCCGCAACCTCATCTCGAACGCCGCCCGCGCCGAGCGCGCCGCCGGCCGCCCGGGCCCGGTCGAAATCGACCTCGAGGTGGCCGCACCGGGTCTGCGAATCCGCATCGCCGACCGCGGACCCGGCATTCCGGCGGCGCTGCGTTCCCGGCTCTTCGAGCCCTTCGTCTCCGGCCAGCCGGGAGGCGTGGGGCTCGGCTTGGCGCTGGCGCGCCGCATCTTCCTCCTGCATGGAGGCTCCGTCGCGGCGAGCGACCGGGAAGGGGGCGGGACGATCGTCGAGGTCCAACTCCCGACCGACACTTCTGCTACATTAGGTAACTGAACGAGCCTAGAGCCCGCCCAGGCCGATCCTCTTTCGACGTCGCCAACGCCTTCCGAAAGAGAGAGTTACGAGAACGCCAGCGGGCGATCCCGGAGCCGGTATGCGCTTTGCTCTCCAAGGAAGAGCACGATGTCTCGCAACGCCTGACGCGGCACCCGCGACAGGGAGGATCTCGACCATGCGACCTCGAACCGCAACACGTTCCCGATCCGAAGCCGGCTTCTCTCTCATCGAGGGGATGGTGGCCGCGCTCATCCTGCTCATCGTGGTGCTCGGCGTGCTACCCCTGATCTCCCAGTCGATGCTCAACAACGTCCAGGGCAACGACGCCACCATGCAGAGTAACGCGGCGACCGACGAGCTCGACGGCCAGCTCTCGCTGCCGTTCAACGACGCGAACAACACGATTCCGATCGGATCGACGACCCTGTCGAAGAGCGAGTTCTACCTCGCCACGAGCCACACCTGGGTCGATGCGACGACCTATACGCTGAACAGGAACAATCGGCCTCGATATCTGCGCATGACCGTGCTCGACCAGTTCTCGATCAGCGACCTCGACGGCAACAACACGCTCGATACGCCACTCGACGGCTCCACCCAGTCCAGCTTGGTGGCGCTGAAGCGGGTGCGCCTGGACATCTACGATCGGCGGGGTCTGAACTCGCTGCTGACCAACGGAGTTCCCGCGTACCACATCGTCGCGGTGAAGAGTAATTGAAGGACGACATGACCATGAAGTCACGACCGCAGAAGAAGCGTCAACGGCAGGCGGGGTTCTCGCTCGTCGAGCTGGTCATCGCGATGCTGATCGCCATCGAGATCCTGATCGGCGCCGCGATCGCCTTCGACGTCCACAACCGGATCGCCCGCGTGCAGCTCCAGGTCACCGACATGCAGCAGTCGCTGCGCGTCGCCCAGTACGACATCGCGCGGATGCTGCGCGAGGCGGGGCGGGGCGGTCTGCCGCCCGACCTGGCGCCGGCCGCGGTCTTCGATCCGAGCCCGCCGGCCAACGAAACGGTCCAGCTGCAGGGCATCGGCATCGAAGTGCGCGACAACGTCACCGGCAACGACCGCTACATCGCGCGTGGAGACAACACCTCCCCGCTGGCTCTCGACGACACGGACATCCTGACCGTCCGGGGCTGCTTCTCCTCCTCGATGTACGTGACCAACGTCGATTCCTTCACCATCGACCCGAGCAATTCCAATCAGGCGACGCTCTTGATCAGCGCCCGAGACGATCCCAGCGCGACCCAGATCCACCAGCCCCTGGGCTCGCTCATGGACGCGATCAACGCCTACCCGGCCGACGCAGCTGTGAAGGGAAAGCTCGTCATGGTCAGTCCCGAAGGCCGAAGCACCTGGGGGGTCGCCGACATCGTGGGCGTGTCGACGACCGGCACTGCATCCGATCCCAGCACCGCGACCCTGACGCTGAAGCTCGACACCCTGTCGCCGCTCAATCCCGGCACCGCGGGCGTGCGCCCCTTCCCGGACCATTTCGCGAGTCTTCTGGCCTGTTCTCTGGAGGAGTATCGCTTCTACGTTCGCAAGGACTACGAGATTCCCGGCGACCCGGCGTCCGGATTGCGCCCCCGCTTGACGGAAGCGCGCTTCGAGCCCGGCACCGAGCTGCCCTATCTCGGGGACACGGCCAACTTCAAGGTCGATCTCGCCGACAACATCATCGACCTGCAGGTCGCGCTCGGCATCGACACGCCCTACTCGAGCGCCTGCGGGTCGGGCTGCTCGCCCGGCACCGGCTACTTCCAGTATGACGACAACGCCGTAGGGCCCGACGACGAGCTCTACGAAGCGCCGCCGACCGGAGACCGGGCGCACGACGATTGGCTCTACAACGACACCGGAGACGTGCCCGCCGACACCTTCTACGTGAGTGACGCCGCCGATCTCCCAGCCAAGCTCTACTTCGTGCGCATCACCACCGTGGCGCGCACCGCCCGGGCCGATCCGACCTACTCGGCCGCCAATTTCAGCAACGACGCCTCCGGAGGCGCCGACTGGATCGAGGACCACAACTACAACGCCGCGCCCACGAACGCCTTCTTCAAGGCCGGCGATGCGCTCAAGCACCGGCACCGGGTGCTCACGACCGTGGTCTACCCGAGGAATCTCTGATGAATCGCTCCACACCTCGCGTCCCGAAGTCCGAAGCGCCCAGCACCGAGCGCGGCAGCGCTTATCTCTTCGTGCTCCTGGCTCTGCTCGTGTTGACCGCGATCGGGCTCTCGCTCGTGGTGGTCACCCAGACCGAGGCGCAGATCGGTGGTGCGGAGAAGAGCGCCACGCGGGTGCTCTACGGCGCCGAATCGGGACTCCAGATCGAGATCGCGCTCGGCATGGCCGGCCTCGGCCGGAGCCGCGCGGTCTCCGTCGCGTCGACCACGGTCCTCGGTTCACAAAACTGGCAGCAGACGGATCTCTCCGCCTTCTTTCCCGTGCACGACGGGCCCTGTCCGCTGTGCACCCAGAACATGGGTGGCGACGAGATGGTCGCCATCGACTATGCTTTCAACGCCCAGGATCAGCGCATCGGTGCCGGCTCGGCCATCGCGCCTCAGGCGAGTAAGCGCCTCTCCCAGTTCCTGCTCACCTATCCTCGACAGAGGCTGGTGGTCGAAGAATCCGTGAGGACCTTCGATCCCGGCGTCACTACAGAGGATCCGCGCAAGCCGGGCCTCGAGATGATCAAGTTTTAGGCACGAGCCGAGGAGATACTCGCCATGATCCACCCACAAAGGCATGGGGTTCGCTGCGTCACCGCTCTCTGCTCAGCTTTGGCGGCCATCCTATTCGCCAGTTCTCCAGCACCCGCCCAGGTCGGCGACCGTCAGCTTCTTCGCACTTCTGTGGGGGACGCTTACGTCATGATCCTCCTCGACACTTCGGGCTCGATGAACTGGGCGCCGAAGTGCACGGCGCAACAAGTCGCGACGGGCGTCTGCTCCTATCTTTGCCCGAACGGCGACTGTCCGGTGCCACGCGACGGCGACGACCCCGCTTCGAAGTTCCGGCAGGCGAAGGAGGCCCTGTACGAGGTCATCCAGAAGATCAACGGCATCCACTATGGCTTAGCGACCTACAACCAGGACTCGCTGCGGGTTCAGCACAAGGAGTGGCTTTACCGGGTCTCGGCGACGCAATCGGGCGGCTTTGTCACACTCAACAGCGGCGCCCAGTTCCCGAGCGCCGGAAGCGACGAGGTCTTAGGCGCGACCTTCGGCTGTGCCCGCGGCGGTGGAGACGGCAACATCGGCTGTTACGCCAACGGCAACGACGCGGCGGACACCAACGACGTCTGGGAGATGACCAAAGTCCGGCGCCTGCCCAAGCTTGGCGAGGCCCAGAACGAAGGGGTCGTCTACTTCATTCGCGACAGCAACCAAGTCTATCGGGTCGAGGTGGAAAACCCGTCCGGAGTCTCCCAGACGCTCGGCGACCCCACGATGTCGCTGCGATTCCTGGTCTATCGCTGCACTGGCTCCCCCAGCAACAACCCGAGCGACAAATGCGACAACGGTTCGGGGCGACACGCCGAGTATACGCTGCTCTCCGGCGGCGACAAGACCATCCAGTACGACCTTCAGGGCGATTTCGTGAAGTGGGACTATACCGTGAGCCGGAATTCGTCAGAGGGTGGATACGACGGCGTCGTCTGGTCGGACGCCAGCAATACCTGCGGAGGATGGGATCCGAACGACGATACGAACAACGACGTCTATGGGGGATACGATCTTCGCTATCCCACGACGGGAACGACCTACGACCCGCCGGGCACCGCGAACGACCACTACTTCACGGTGGGTGACGTCCTGCCGCTCGACTGGAATTCCGACAACAAGTCGGCCATCCTGAACCGGCTCGCGCCTCGTTTGAATGGAGGCGACCCCGCGACGGATCCCGAAGCCTTCGCGAACGCAACTTACCTCAATAGCCAGCCGTCGTCCGGCCAGTCCTACCTGCGGTTGAAGAACGAAGCCCAACGTCCGCTGCTGCCAAACGGTTCCACGCCCTTGGGCTACGCGCTGGCCGACATTCGCTCGTGGTTCCGGGGTTGCGAGAACGGCACATGCCCACACAGCACCGGCTGGTCTGACATCGCCGCAGCTCAGGACCCGAGCTGGCAGTGTCGTAAGAAGTTCCTGCTCGTCGTCACCGACGGCGACGACACCTGCCCTGGACGCGACCCCTGCTCTTTCACCGCATCGATGCACGCCCTCGACGACATCACGACCTACGTCATCGCGTTCGGCGTCCAGAACACTTCGGGCAACAAGCTCACCTGCATGGCCAAGAACGGCGGTAGCGGGGATCCCATCTATCCGCAGAACAAACAGGAGCTCGTGGACTCCCTCACCAAGATTCTCGGCGAGATCCAGGAATCGACCGTGGCCTTCGCCTCCGCCGCCGTGCCTACGGTCCAGACGAACATCTTCGACAAGATCTACCTCTCGAGCTTCACTCCTCTCAACGGCGAGGCCATCTGGCCGGGCCGCCTCGACTCCTTCCTCAAACCTCTGCCCGTCGACCCGACGACCGGTCTCCCCATGCGTTCGCCGGAATGCAGCGACACTTCCCCCTTCATCGTTTCAGGCTGTTGGGCTTGGGATGCCGGCGATTCGCAACCTGCGTGGAATACGGACGGATCGGGCTACACGCCGCGAGGCTTCCTCCTGCAGACGCCTCTCGAAAGCGACATCACACGCTTCAACAACTCGACGCTCAAGGTCGGTACCGACCCGGACCAGCGTCGCATCTATTTCGGCCTCCCGGATAGCACGACCGTGAGCGGCAAGCGGCAGTACTTCCGCTTTCCTCAGGACCCGCAGATCAATCCTCTGGAACAGGCCAATTTCGAATACGCATGGAACCTACCCATCTCAACCCCGGGAACAGTCGGATCGACCGACAACCGAAACACGATCGCGGACGTCGTCGAGTTCACGCTCGAGCAGAAGCAGGGCGAGATAGACAACCCTCTCGATTCCGCGAATCCATTCCACGTTCAATACGTGCTCGGCGACATCTTCCATTCCAATCCGATCGTCGTGAACCCACCGAATGACTTCGAGTACTTCAGCAAGAATCTCTTCTGGAATATGCCACTGTGCGGACAGACCGTCGCCGAGACTGAGCAGCGCGGGCCGAGCCTCTCCTATCAATATTTTTCCGACAAGAACCTCTGTAGACGCGTCATGGTCTTCTTCGGCTCGGACGACGGCCAGCTCCACGCCTATGACGGCGGTACGTTCGGCGCCGACAGCGGTGCGCGGAATCCGTCCAACGCCGGGCAGGGCCCGTATTGCAAGCTGGATTCCGTTCCCAACAGCACACCCGGCGCCTCAGCTCTCGCCGGCACCGGCATCAAGGGTGAGTACAACTTCGGCACCGGAAGGGAGCTGTTCTCATTCATCCCAAACCAGATGATGCCGGTCGTCAAGGAACTGTCGACCATCAGTGAGCTCTCCTCGCAATATGGAATTGACGGTTCGGTACGCGTCGGCGACGTGTTCATCGACCCCGCTCCCGGTGTGGATCCCGTGACGGGCCTGGTGAGTCCAACCTGCGTCAATCGTGAGTGGCGAACCGTCCTGATCGGAAGCTATCGTGAGGGCGGCCCGGGGATCTTCTCGCTCGACATCACCCAGCCAGACGCGATTGGTTCGTCGGACAACGTCCCAAGAGCCCTTGCAGGCACTCCCTCCTACGTGCCGTCGTGCGCGGACGGCGGGACGGGATGCGGATTGCTACCGTTTCCAGCGTTGAAGTGGGAGTTCCGGGATCCTGACGAGAACGGCGTTCCTTGGACGGACGACGACGCGAACGGCCAGGCCGACATGGCGAATAGCTGGAGTCGGCCGGTGATCGTCCGTATGTCGGTGTGCAATGGCGAATGCTCGGACGTGAACTTGCCCGAGGACCGCTTCGTCGCCATTTTCGGCGGAGGCGTCTCTCCGAGCCCGAGCAACTCTGCGGCCGATACGACGGGAAACTGGCTCTACATTGTGGACATCGAAACAGGCCGCCTGCTTTACAAACGCGGGGGGACGGGCGCCGGTGCAGTCGGACATCCGATCGTCGGCGCAGTGCCCTCTGACGTCACCGCAGTGGATTTCAACGCGAACGGCTACGTGGATACTCTCTACTTCGGCACGACCGCCGGCTACGTTTACAAGGTCGAACTGGGAGACGGTCCCTTTTCGACGGACCCATTGACTGGGCGTATCGTCGACCCGCAGACCGGCGCCGGCACCGTCGACGCCGGGGCACTTGATCCTTTCCAGGTGTTCTCGACCGATGGAAGGCCCATCTACCTCGAGATCGATGCGGTCTACGTGCCGAAGATGCGCGCGACAGCGCTCTTGTTCGGCACCGGCAACCGATGGAACCTCTGGTCCGTCACCGGAGTCGGAGGCCGTTTCTACGCGCTCGTCGACCAGAACTGGCAGGACACGAACCGAGACGGCGTCATGGACTCCATGAACGCGACGTGCGCCAGTTGCTCCTACCCGCTGGTGGAGAGCTATTTCCCCGCGATCGATCCAAACGACAACACGACACCGGTCGCGAATTACCTCTATGGTGCGGTCGCCGACAAGCTGGCGGGTTGGTACCTCACCCTGGATGCCAGCGACAAGCTCATCACGGAAGCCTCGACACTCTCTGGAGTGAGCTTCTTCACCGTCTTCTCGCCGGTCGAATCGGAAACTGCAGGGACTTGCGCTTTCGGCGGAGAGAGTAAGATCTTCGTCGTGAATACCGTCACGACTGCCGGTTATGCCATTCCGGCGGGCTCGAGCACGCGAGCTCGATACACCGTGGCGCCCACGTTCACGACCCAGCCCTACGTCGAGCCCAGCGGTACCAAGAACCCGCCATCAGCCGGATCGACGACCAACGCAGACCAGTGGACCAGCGAGCTGGCGCAGATCAATGCGGACCTCAAGAAGTTGCTGGGCCCAACCTGCCGGTTCGCCAACTACTCCCTCGACATCAGGACCATCCGTTCCGACACTGGAGTCGTGTTCATCGCGCCGGTCCCGGTATGCCTGAATGGACATGACTGGAAGGAGTATTGACGGTGAAACGATGGGTTCAGTTCTCGCTCGCTGCGGCGGTGCTCACCACAGCCGGCGCCGCGCTCCACGCCGACATCCTGGTGACCCCCGACGGCGCCCGGGTCGAGACCAAGGGACCGTGGAAGGTCCAGGGGCGGCTGGTCGTTTTCACTTCGCCCAGCGGCACGCTCTCGTCGATGCGGACCGATCAGGTCGATCTCGAGCGGTCGAAGCTCGCCACCGCGCAGGCCGTCGAGGCGGAGCACGAGCAGCCGGCGGCGAGCGCCGCGCGGGAGCCGGCGGGCGAGCCCATCCTGCGCATCACCGAGAAGGACATCCCGCCCATGCTCAGCCCCGAGGGCGACGAGAGCGCAGATCAGGATTCGACCAAGAAGACCGACGCTCCCTCGTCGCCGCTCGAGGTGGTGTCGTGGGACAAGGGTGTCAACCCGAACGGCGACAGCGCGACCATCTTCGGCACCATTCGCAACGATGGCACGTCGAACATCATCGGGCCGTCGATAATGATGGCGGTTTACGGGGTCGACGGCGGACTGTTGGCGACGGTGGACGGTCAGATCAACCAGGCGTCGATCGCGCCCGGCCAGTCCGCCAACTTTCGCGCCGAGATCCCCGGCCTGACCGACTTCACGTCGATCAAGTTCAGCCTGGCGGGACGCGGTTACGAGATGCGCAAGCCGGACCTCAACAACCAGGAAGGCACCCCGCCGGCGACCACCGGCGACCAGGACGCGACCGTGGAAGAAACGCCGCCGCCCATCGCCGCGCCCACCTACCAGGAAGAGCCTCCGGCCGATTCGGCCGACGACGAGCCGCCCCCCAGCCGCTGAGCCGCGCGGCAGGTTCGAACGCACCGGGGCCGGTCCGAGAGACCGGCCCTTTTGCGTGTCCCCGGGCGACTATTGCCGGTACTTGGGAAAGCCTTCCAGATCGTGTTCCCGGACCTTCCGGAGCAACGTCCGGTAGCCGATGCCGAGCCGCTCGGCGGCGAGCTTCTTGTCGCCGTTCGCCTCGGCGAGCGCGGCCAAGAGGCGATGACGTTCGTCCAGGGTCTCGCGCGCGTCCAGGAGCCCTTCGATCTCGTCCACGCCGATCTCGTCACCGGGGTGGAGGATGATCGCGCGCTCCATCACGTTGGCGAGCTGTCGCACGTTGCCGGGCCAGGGCGCCGCGGCGAGCCGCCGCAGCGCGTTCGCGCTCACCCGGGGCGCCGGGGCCCGATGGCGGCTCGCCAGGAGCGCCAGCAGATGGCGCACCAGCAGGGGAATGTCGTCGCGGCGCTCCGCCAAGGACGGCAGCGCGATCGGAAAGATCTCGAGTCGAAAGAGCAGATCGGAGCGAAAGCGCCCCTGTTCGACCAGCGTCGAGAGCTCGCGGTTGGTGGCCGCGACGAGGCGGGCGTCGCTCTGCAGGGACGCACCCCCGCCGACGCGCTCGTAGCGCTTGTCGTCGAGCACCCGCAGGATCTTGGCCTGCACCGCGATCGGCAACTCGCCGACCTCGTCGAGAAAGAGCGTCCCGCCGTGCGCCATCTCGAAGCGCCCGCTGCGCCGCCGGTCGGCGCCGGTAAACGAGCCCTTCTCGTGACCGAAGAGCTCGCTCTCCACCAGGGTCTCCGGGATGGCCGCGCAATTGACCGCCACGAATGGGCCTCTCGCGCGCGGCGAGAGGGCATGTAGCGCCCGCGCGAAGAGCTCCTTGCCGGTGCCGCTCTCGCCGGTCAGAAGCACGGTGGTCTCGGAAGGAGCCACCCTCTCGAGCAGCCGCAGGGCGGTCCGCAACCGGGGATGGCGGCCGACGATCGGCGCGCCCCCGGGCACCGCGAACGACTCCGGCGCCAGCGTCTCGTCGACCAGGCTGCGCACCAGCCCGAACAGGGCCTCGAGGTCGACGGGCTTCTCCAGGAAGTCGGCGGCGCCGCCTTTCATCGCTTCGACGGCGAGCGGCACGGTGCCGAAGCCCGTCATCACGACCACCGGCACGGTGGGCTGGCTGCGGCGCGCCGCGCGCAGCACGTCGAGACCGCTGCCGCGCGGCAGCTTCAGGTCCGTCAAGACGAGGTCGAACGGCTCCTCGTCCGCCACGCGAGCCATGCCTTGCGGGGCGTCGGGCTCACTCACCACCTCGTGCCCCTCGTCGGCGAGCGCGCGTTCGAGCATGCGACGCAACGAGTCGCGGTCTTCGATCACCAGGATGCGAGCCATGGTGCCTCAGCCGAAGACCGCAGCGCGGACCGCGGCGATCAGCACCGCGTCGTCATCCGGCTCGACGGTGCGCAGATCGAGGATCAGACGGTCCTCTCGCAGATAGCCGACCATCGGCGGCGTGCCCGAACGGAGACGCCGCGCCAGCGCTTCGTCGCCCGGCAGGCTGACCGCCTCGCCCGGCAGCGGCTCGCCGGGCGCCGCGCCCCCGCCGAGGAACCCCTCGCAGGGAATGATCGTGCCGCCGGTCGCGCTCGCCAACCCTTCGAGACGCGCCCGATGCCCAGCGGCGTCCGGCCACATGCGATCGAGCGGCAACGGCGTGCCCGTCAGATGGAGCCGGAGCACCGCGTCGAGCTCCACCGCGACCGAGCGGCCGATGCGCAACGCCCGGTAGAGCGGGTGGCGCCGGCAGCGCGCTATGAGCTCGCGGCGGCCGGCCAGGAGGCCGGCCTGCGGGCCGCCGAGCAATTTGTCGCCGCTTCCGCACACCAGATCCGCCCCCATCTCGAGCAGCTCCCGGATGCTGGCGTGGCGGCCGAGCTGAGGCGCCGCATGAGGACGCAGAAGTCCGCTGCCCTCGTCGACCAGGACCGGCACAGCGGCTGCCCGGCCGAGCTCCGCCAACTCCGCGACCGGAACCGAAGCGACGAAGCCTTCGAGCCGATAGTTGCTGGGATGGACTTTGAGCAGCAAGGCGGTCTCGGGTCCCATCGCGGCCTCGTAGTCGCGCCGGTGGGTGCGGTTGGTCGAGCCGACCTCCACCAGCCGGGCGCCCGCGGCGCCGAGGATCTCCGGGATGCGGAACGAGTCTCCGATCTCGACGAGCTCGCCGCGGGAAACCACGACCTCGCGTCCACCCGCGACCGCCGCGAGCACCAGGACGAGGGCCGCGGCATTGTTGTTGACCACCAGGGCCGCTTCGGCGCCGGTCAGCGTCTCGATCAGGGCCGCGATGCGATGCAGGCGATCGCCACGGCGCCCGGAGTCGAGGTCGATTTCGAGATCGCACGCCGCGTCGAGCAGATCGCCCACTCGGCGGGCCACGTCGCGGGGCAGGGGCGCCCGCCCCAGGTTGGTGTGTAGAAAAACGCCGGTGGCGTTGAGAACCCGTGCCGGGAGTCTCCCCAGCCGGGCGACCAGGCGACGCTCGAGCGTTTCCGGCAGGGCGGCGATCTCGCGCTCCAGTTCGGCGACATCCCCCTGGGCGAGACGCCCTCGCACCTCGTCGAGCAGGTGGCGCGCCTGGACGAGCAACGCCTCCCGCCCGTAGACTCGGGCCAAGGCCACCACCCGCGGTTCGGCGAGCAGGCGGTCGACGGCCGGCAAGCGCCGACGCGGATCGAAGGTCGAAGCCGTCGCCATAAGATCAGCCGACATTCTAGGAGATCTGCGCTCGTTGAATCGTCGAATCCCCGATCCGCCCCTTGGATTCCAGGCGCCGGCCAGCGCCGCAGTGACCCGCCCGGACCACCCACCCGGAGCCGCCGCGCCGGAAGGCGCTTCTGCGGACTCGATCCATGCCCTGATCGATCGTATCCAGAAACGGGTCGAACGGTTCCGGATCGACATCGAGCGCTATTTCAACGGGGCCCTTCCCTTCCCGCCCGAGGAACTGCGCAACCAGATCCATCACGATTTCCGGTTGGCCCAGGATGGCACGATGCGGAGCGCTGCCGATCAGTTCCGCCTTTCGGGGCTGGAGGCCCGCTTCAACACGCTTTCCGAGCTCTTCGGTCGGCGCCTGCGCGAGCGGGAGGAGGGGCGTGGAGCCGTGACGCCAACCCCGCCCCCAACGAGGCAACGACTGGAGTACGATCCGCGCGCCGGCATCGTCCTCGGCGCGCAGCCCGACGACGACGCGGTGGAAGCTCTCTGGGGCGGTCTCGCGACGGCCGGCGCCGGAGCGAAGTTCGAACTCGACACCTTCCGCACCTACATCGCCCGGCAGGTGATGCAGATCCGTACCAAGACGGGTTCGGAGGCGGTACTCTTTCGAGTCGTGCAAGAAGAAGGCAAGCTCAAGCTCAAGGCCAAGCCGCTGGCCGGAGGCTCCTCGTGACGACGCGTCGATCACCGAGCCCGTGGCGTCCACTTCGCCTCGCCGTCGCCACAGCCAGCGTCGCTCTGCTCGCCATCGCCGCCGAGCCCGCCGCGGAAGATCCGTTGGCGCGGGCGCTCGCCGAGCAGCAGGAGCGCGCCGCGGCGAACCCCAGCGACGCCGACGTGCAGAACGACCTCGGCAACCTGCTGGCGCTCGCTGGGGATGCCACGGCGGCCACCGCGGCTTACCGGCAGGCGCTCGCCGACGACCCGAAGAGCGCCACGGCGCACTACAACCTCGGCCTCCTCCTGCTCGACCAGGGCCGAGGCCGAAAGGCCCGGAGCGAGTTCCTGCAGGCGCTGTCGATCGATCCGGATTTCGCCAACGCCGACTATTACCTCGGCGTCGTCTACTCGCGCTGGCATCGGCTGCGCCGCGCCCGCGGCTACTACTCGCGCGCGTTCCAGCTCGATCCCCGTCTCGCCGATCCCGACCGCAATCCGAATGTCGTCGGCAACCGGCAAGCGCTCGCCGCCCAACTGCTCGACTGGCAACGCGAGGTTCCTCCGGGACCGAGCCGCGTCTATGCGCAGGTGAGGACGATCGCCAAGCAGGCCGATCTGGTCGCTCCCCCCGCGGCGCAGCCCACCGAGCCCGCTCCGGCCGCGAAGACGCCGCAACCTCCGGCGTCTCTCGCTCCGTCGGCGGAGAACGGGGGCTACGCGCGGTCCTACAACGCTCCCCCTCGCCCCGCAGAAGCCCGCTCGAAGGACGAGGTCCAAGCGATGGAGTCCCCGCCACCGCCCCCGCAGGTGCTGGATGCTTCGTCGCTCGACAGCGGCACCGTGAACCAGGCGCAACCACCCGGCGTGCGGTCGCGCACACCCCGTCGCGGGCGGCCCTACATGGCTCCCGGAATGGCTTCCGGGGCACGGGGGGGTGGTCTCCCCGCTCCCGCCGATTCGACCCGCAGCAACGCGATGCCGGCACCCTCCTACGTCATTCCAGGAGGCGCCTACCAGGCATCGGCCCGTTCGACCGGTCAGATCGACAGCTCCCTCGTGCCGGTGGACGCCACCCGCTTCGCGGTCGGGGGTTGAGTCAGCCGGGCTTCGCCGGCGAGCTCTCCTCCGCCACCAGCTCGAGACCCCGTACGAGCAGGCTCGGAGAGCCGTAGAGCCCCACGCCGGGCACGAAAGCCAGATCGCGCCCCAGCGCCAGAATGCCCCGCAACCATTCGAACAGGCTGCCGCGCAACCGGCAGCGGCCGAGGCCGCCCGAGGCGCGCCCCGAGGTCAGCGCGAGGGCCGAAACCGGCACGGTGAAACGATCGCGGTCGGCGGCCAGGCGGACTCCCCCCTCCGCGGCGAGCAGATAGGCCACCGCGTCCCCCTGCTCGACCAGCTCGCCGACCGTGATGCGCGGCGCCGGCGCGAAGAAGATCTGGGTCGGTCCGCGGCGCGGCAGGTCGCGCCAGCCCGGCCGCAAGCTGCAACCCGACGCCACGGCCGGGTCTTCGAGCTCCCACCAGGCTTCGAGCGCCCGCTCGAAACGCCCCGCCGCGACCAGCGTGCGCTCGCGGCAGGGCACGCCCTCACCGTCGAAAGGCGCAGCCAGCACACCCTCGGCATGTGATCCGTCGTCGACGATCGAGACCGCATCACCGGCGAGCCCGCCTTCGTCGTCGAGTCGATCCGCGAGACGGCGGCGGGCACCCGTGCCGACCAGCCAGGGAGCGAGCGCCTCGAGCAGGCGGGCCGCCAGCGGCGGAGCCAGAAGCAGCGTGGCGCCGCCGGGTGGCTCCTCCTTCCCGCCGAGGGCGGTCAGGCGATCCGCCAGCCGGCGGGCGAGCGCGAGCGGCTTGAGCTCCGACGCCGCGTGCGCGAGGAATTGCGCTTCCACGCGCGCCCCCCCGCGGATGGCCTCGGCACGAAGCACCGCCGAGCGTGCGCGCACCCGCGCCGAGACCCCCCGGGTCGAGCCCAGCATCGACTCGCTCGCGCCCTCGTCGAGGCGCAGGCTGATCAGCTCGGCATCCGGGAGCTCGCGGGCCAGCTCGCGCGCGATGCCGGAGAGCAGCGCCATGCCTTCGGCTTCCGATGCCAGCGGAGCGTCGAGACCGCGCGGCGCCGATGAGGTCGGGACCTCGAGCGACGGGGGGAGCCGGAGCGGGTGCGCGGTGGCCTCCGAGGGTCTGGGCTCGCTCGGCAGATCGCCGCTGCCCGCCAGAAACCAGGAGCGCCGGGCGTCGCCGCCGCGCAGCGCCCAGCCGGCCTCGACCGATTGCACCACGCTCTCGCCCTCCGGATCGCGCAGGTAGGTGCGGCTCCGTCCCCGCTTCTCGTAGACCTCGAGCTCGCCGCCCAGCCGGCGGGCCGCGCGCCGCAACAGATCGCTGCCGCGCGTTCCCAGCGCCTCGCTCACCCCACCACCTCGAGACCCACCACCCCTAGCGCCGGCACGGTGGCCCACACCGCCTTGCGTTGCCCCCCCTTCGCGCACCAGCCGGCGCCCGCGACTTCGCGTTGCGCGCCGACGCCGACCACGCCACCGAGCAGATCGCTCAGCCGGCCGCGCAGACGAAAGCGCCCGACCGTGTCGCCGGCGGCGCCCGCGACGATGCGGCGCGCGCCCGCGACTTCGAGCTCGAAGCGGCCGTTCGCCGCGTCGAGAGCACCGGCGTCGATCTCGCTCACCAACAGACCTCCCTCGGCCAGGGCAAAGAGACGCTCCAGCGTGAGGTCACGCCCCAGGACCTCCAGATGGTGGCTGCGTGGCAGCGGCGGCGCGTGGCGGTCGGCGCGAAATCCGGAGCCCGGCAGGAGCTCGGGCCAGCGCCGCGAGGCGCGCAGATCCGCGATCGGCTGGACGACCTGGCCGCCGCGCAGCAGCCAACGGCGCACCACTGGAAGGCCCTCGTCGTCCACGGTGCGAGCGACATTCGGCGGCGCCGAGGACGGATCGTCCAACACGTCGAGCTCGGCGGCGCCCAGGGTCACGCCCTCGGCCGCCGCCGGGTTGCCGGTGCGCGCCAGCAGATCGGCCTCGAGGGCGTGGGCCACGCATTCGTGCAGCGCCACCGCCGCCGCCGTGGGCTGCAACACGATCGGCGGATGGCCCGCCGCGGGCGGCGCGGCCTCGCGCGCCCGGAAGCGCACCACCAATCGTTCGGTGAGTTGCTCGGCCGCCGCGTCGTCGAGCCGTGCCACCAATGCGCCGCAACGACCCCACGGCAATCGCACCTCGACATCGGCGAAGCTCTCCCGCTCGGCCGGCGACGTCGTGCGCAGACCCACGACTTGCACCGTCCGCTGATGCCAACGCACCGCGACGCGCATGGGAAAACCCACCAGGCGGCGTCGCAGGGCGCGTTCGAGCCGGCCCGGGAAGGCGGCCAGATCGGCGAACGGAGCCTCGGGGAGCGGTTCGGAGGGGGCGAGCGATCTGGGCTCGGGAAGCGTCTGCGGCAGGGTCCGCGCCACCCCGCGCAACGCTTCCGCCAAGTCGTGACCGGAGAGCGCGTCGCGCGACGCCAGCCACGCTCGATCTCCGCGCACCAGCCGCGCCGCGAGACCGGACTCGTGGCGGGTCCGAAAGCCCACCATCTCGTCCGCGGCCGGCAGCTCGGCCGTCAACCGCTCCTCCAGATAGACGTCGGCGACGTCATCGGGCGACGTCGCCACCAACGCCAGGGCGCGCGCCACAGCCGCCGCGTCGAGAGTCTCGAAGGACATCGCCTCAGGAACGGCCGAGGATCTCGATCTCGACCCGGGTGGCTCCTCCGTGGTCGCCGTAGGTGACCCGGAGCGCGCGCGTTCCACGGCGCCAGGAGCCGTCGGCGCGCACCGCGTAGCCGGCTCGCGCAAGCGACGCCTCGTAGCTCCGTCGGGTCGCCTCGAGACTGCCTTCGATTTCGAGGGTCACCGACCGCGGACCGAAATCGACCAGGCTCGAAGGGCGGGGCAGGGGCACGTCGCGTGGAAAGTCCGCGGGCAGGCTCCCCGCCACGGCTCCTGCGCGGGGAACCGGCGCCGCCACCGTGTCGCCGGCGAGCGAAGCCTGGGCGTCCGGAGCGGCGCGGACCTCTTCGATCGGCGGGGCCTGCTTCGCGTTCCGGGACGGCGCCGCCGGGCAACCGGCGAGAACGAGCGTCGCCGCGACCGCAACGAACCGCGCGGCGCGGCGCGCCAGCGCTCCCGCTCGCCCGTCCGTCGATGCCGTCGCACTCACGGCCGGCAGTCTATGCGAGCCCGGCGACGCGCTCTGCGACCTCGACCAGGCTCGTGACGTCGCCTCGCCCGGCACGATCGAGCAGCCACCCGTGCATGCCCACGGCTTGCGCGCCCTCGACGTCGTCGAGGCGCCGGTCGCCGACGTGCAACACGGCCTCGGGCGCGATGCCGAGGCTCTCGAGAGCCTTCTCGAAGATTGCCGGATGCGGCTTCTCCACCCCTACCGCCTGCGAATAGATGATCCTCTCGAACGAGTCGGCGAGACCGAGGCCGGCGAGCAACTTCGGCAAGCGCTCGTCCCAGTTGGAGATCACGGCGAGGCGCACCGACGAGCGCGACCACTCGGCGAGGGCGGGGGCCACGTCGGCGAAGACCTCCCAGGCTTCGGGGCGCCCGAAGTGCTCGAAGAGCTCCGCCGCCGCGAAACGGGACGGCGGAGCGAGCCCCGC